>NZ_SMCS01000003.1 GCF_004342265.1 Luteibacter rhizovicinus | reverse complement strand
CGCGACATGGGTGGCCCCGGCTTCCTCTGCCTCACCACCTACGTTGCGACGCTTTACCTCACCAACATAAGCGACAAGCTCCATAAAGACCGCGCGCTCGAGAGAGAGCTCCTACAAAAAACAACGATGCCGATCGCAAACGCCTCATCGGCCTATTGACATGCAAATGAGAATCACTATCATCAACTTCGTACCTACCCCATGCGGAGCTGACCATGTTGATGAGAGCGCTTCCCCTGACCGAAGCACCGGCGCGCGATAAAATCGTCGCGTTGCGTGGACCGTCCGCGACCGCACGCCGCGTCGCCAGCAAGAACCTGCTGGAAGGCTCGCGCGAGCTGGTGATCGAGCATCAGGGCAGTGAATATCACCTGCGCCTGACGCGTAACGACAAGCTCATCCTCACCAAGTAAAGCGGGCAGGGCGGTTGGCCTTCCGCGCGTTCGTTCCTCCCCCGAGCCTATCGCCAGCTCATGTCCAGTGGATGGACGGCCAGCCGGGCTATCCATCGTTCGGAAGTCTCATGGAGACGTTATGTTCGGCTGGCTCGCTACCTTTGGCGTGCATGCGCGCGCCCGTTCCACTCCCGTTACACAGTGGCTTGCCGTGGCGCCGCGTCCGCTGATCGAGAGGCTCGCACAGCTTGGCGGCGTGCTTTATCTCGCTCTTCCACGACGCGAATCGACGGATGACGTCCCTCTCGCTGGATGTCTGGTGGAGCATGCCGAACTCGCTCCGCTGTTGTGCACGCGTTATGTCGGTCTTACCTGCGCGGTTACGTCGGAAGGTCCGCGCGAGTGGATCGAGTGTGCCGACGATGCCGGCCGATTGCTGGCGCGCATCTATCTGCTTCCGGACACCGACTATCTCGCCTGGGACGGTCTCTTCGTGGGCGGCATTCCCGTCGATGTTCCCGCCCGCTGGGGCAAAGCCACCGACATTTGCGGCATGGCCCGGGCACGTGTCCTGCGCTTCACCCGGCACCGTGTCGCGGAGCTGGACGTACTCGGTTCGCGTCCCGTGAGCATCTCCATTCTGGGGCAGGGTGTCGCGCGCGATATCGCGTTGTCCGAATCGGTTGCGATGTCCGGCTAGTTGTCCCCGGTGTCCGTGTCCGGTGTCCGCGGACACCGGTCGCTCAAAACGCTGCATTTATAACCTGCTGACTTGTCAGCGATTTTTGCCGTCCTTCATCATGGCACGATCTTTGCTGAATACCCCTCGTAACCACGCTGTCCGTGGCCAGGGAATCTGCAATGATCCGCGACACCTCCGCACAGGACCGTCTCGTCGAAGTTCGTCCGAACCATAAGCGCAAGCTCATGCTTGCGGGCGCCGGCGTTGCCGTCGTCGCGTTGTGCGTATTCGCCGCACCGAAAGTCATGACAATGTTTTCTGCCGATGCATCGGTCAGCGGATCTCGTCTGAGCTTCGCGACCGTAGAGCGCGGTCCGTTCGTGCGCGATATCGCTGCCGAAGGAAAAGTGGTCGCCGCGGTCAGTCCGACGCTGTATGCGACATCGCCAGGCGCGGTCGTTCTGAAAATTCATGCCGGCGACGTTGTGAAGAAGGGCCAGGTACTGGCTTCGATCACCAGCCCGGAACTGACCAGCAAGCTTGCACAGGAAACATCCGCCGCCAATGCGATGGAAGTCGATTTCCTGCGTGCGCAGATCGATGCGCGCAAGAAGCAGCTGGAATTGCAGAAAGCCTACGACAACGCGGTCATCGACCAGCGGTCGGCCGAGCGCGACCAGGATCGTTACGAAAAGGCCTTCGGCAAGGGCGCCGTGCCCAGCATGGACGTCGATAAGGCCAAGTCGACGGTCGAGAAGGCCGTCATCACGACCAAGCATGCGGAGTCCGACCGCAGCCTGGACAACGACAGCCTGACCTTCGACGTGAAATCCAAGCGCCTGGCCCACGACCGGCAGGTGCTGCTGGTGCAGGACCTCGAACGGCAGGTCGCGGACCTCGACGTGAAGTCGCCCGTCGACGGTCAGGTCGGTCAGCTCTTCATCGCCGAACGCGCCACGGTTGCGAAGGACGCACAGTTGCTCAGCGTCATCGATCTCTCGGCGCTGGAAGTGGAAATGAAGGTGCCGGAAAGCTTCGCACGCGATCTGGGCATCGGCATGCCGGGCGAGATCACGGGTAACGGCAAGGTCTGGCAGGGCAAGGTCAGTGCGATTTCGCCCGAAGTGGTCAACGGCGAAGTGTCGGCGCGTCTGCGCTTCGACGGCGAGACGCCGCAGCAGCTTCGCCAGAACCAGCGTTTGTCGGTGCGCATCCTCCTGGACAAGCGCGACAACGTACTCACGGTGGCCCGCGGTTCGTTCGTGGACGAAAGCGGCGGCCGCTATGCCTATGTCGTGCACGACGGCATTGCCGACAAGCGCGAGATTCGCGTCGGTGCGAACAGCATCGACAAAGTTGAGATCCTCGACGGCCTGAAGGCCGGCGACAAGATCGTGATTTCCGGCACCGACGGTTTCAACGGCGCCGCGCACGTAGCGATCAGTCGATGATCCGCAACGTCATGTGCTCCGTTGTGCCCCGTTAACTACCTATTACCGAAGAGGGAACCGACATGCTGAAAATGACTCACCTGGCCAAGGTCTATCGCACCGAAGTCGTCGAAACCTATGCGCTGCGCGATTTCAATATCAACGTCAAGGAAGGCGAATTCGTCGCCGTGACCGGTCCGTCCGGCTCGGGCAAAACGACCTTCCTGACCATCGCGGGTCTGCTGGAAACGTTCACGGGCGGCGAGTATCACCTCGACGGCGTGGAGGTCAGCAAGCTGGACGATAACGCCCGTTCGCGTATTCGCAACGAGAAGATCGGCTTCATCTTTCAGGCGTTCAACCTGATTCCCGACCTGAACGTGTTCGACAACGTGGAAGTTCCGTTGCGCTATCGCGGCATGAAGTCCGCCGAACGCAAGCAGCGGATCATGGATGCGCTGGAGCGCGTGGGCCTGGCCTCGCGTGCCAAGCACTATCCGGCCGAGCTGTCCGGCGGTCAGCAGCAGCGCGTGGCGATTGCCCGTGCGCTCGCCGGTTCGCCGCGCCTGCTTCTGGCCGATGAGCCGACCGGTAACCTCGATACGCAGATGGCTCGCAGCGTGCTGGAACTGCTGGAAGAGATCCATCGCGAAGGCGCGACCATCGTCATGGTGACCCATGATCCGGAGCTGGCTGCGCGCGCGCAGCGCAACGTGCACGTGATCGATGGCCAGGTGGTCGATCTTGCCGAAGACCCGCGCTTCCATGCGAATGCGCATCTTGTCGGTGCGAATTCGTAAGCCAGCAAGTTGTTCGGGGAGGGGCGCGGCGTTTGCCGCGCAAAGGCGGTTAACGCCGCATCACGCTGGGGATCGATAACCATGTTCGCCTATTACCTGCAACTCGGCCTGCGCAGTCTGCGCCGGAATCCAATGCTTACCGCGCTGATGGTCATGGCGATCGGATTCGGCGTGGCCGCGTCCATGACCACTTACTCGGTGTTTCGCGCGACATCGCGCAATCCGATTCCGCAGAAATCCGACGTGCTCTACATGGTGCAGGTCGACAACTGGGGGCCGGAAAATACCGAGAAGGGCGAGCCGCCGGACGCATTGACTTATATCGATGCGGTGGCCCTCGGACGTGCGAAGCAGGCGCACCGGCAGACGGCGATCTATCCGATTGGCCCGTCGGTCATTCCGGACGACCCTTCGCGTCTTCCGATGCGTCAGGGGGCTTATGCGGTCGGGGCGGACTTCTTCCCCATGTTCGAGGCGCCGTTCCTCCAGGGCGGCCCGTGGACGACTGAGGACGACGATAAGCACGCCAGCGTGATCGTCATCGATCGCAAGCTCAACGACAAACTGTTCAACGGTGGTCAGAGCGTTGGCAAACAGGTGAATCTGGATGGCCGTCTGTTCCGGGTGGCGGGCGTCATCGACGAATGGAATCCGCAGCCGCGCTTCTTCGACGTCGTTAATACCGGTGGCTTCGACGATCCGCCGGGGCTCTATATTCCCTACAGCCGCGCTGTCGACCTGCAGTTGCCGACCAACGGCAATAACAACTGCGCGAAGGACCCGGGAGAAGGCTGGGACAACTACATTCGTTCCGAGTGCATCTGGAACGGGTTCTGGGTCGAGCTTCCCAGCAAGGCCGATGCCGTGGCATACAAGCGCTACCTCGAAGGGTACGCGGCGGAACAGCAGCGCGCGGGGCGCTTCAGCTGGGCGCCGAATGTGCGGCTGCGCAATGTCATGGAATGGCTCGACGTGCAGCATGTCGTTCCGCCCGAATCGCAGATTTCGCTGGCCGTATCCCTGGGCTTCCTCGTGATCTGTCTCGTGAATACGGTGGGCCTGCTGCTTGCCAAGTTCATGCGGCGCGCACCGGAGATCGGCGTACGTCGGGCGCTCGGCGCATCCCGTCGCACCATCTATGCACAGTTCCTTATCGAAGCCGGCACCGTGGGTCTTGCGGGCGGTTTGCTGGGACTGATCCTGACGGGTGTCGGCGTGCTGGGTGTCGGGTTGGTGTTTCCCAAGGACATCGCCCGTCTGGCGACGCTGGACCCCACGTTGATTCTTCTGACGCTGGTGGTGGCTGTCGCAGCCTCGTTGATCGCGGCCTTCTATCCCACGTGGCGCGCCGCTCAGGTGCAGCCGGCGTGGCAGCTCAAATCCAACTAAGGGGCGGTGTCATGCAGATCAAACCGATTCTCGCCGCACTTCGCCGGCACAAGTCAGGCACCATCCTTATCGCGCTGCAGATCGCGCTGACCCTGGCGATCGTGTGCAACGCGCTGTTCATCATCGAGCAGCGCGTCTCGCGGCTGTCGCGCACCACGGGCATGGACGAAACCAATGTCATCGCGATCGCCAATCGATATGTCGGGCCGGGCACGAGCTTCACGCCCACGGTGAAAACGGACCTCGCCGCCATTCGTAACCTGGCGGGCGTGGAAGATGCGTACGCGACGAACTCCTATCCGCTGCGCAACGGCGGCTGGTCGATGGGCGTGCGTCTGAAGCCCGATGCGAAAAAGGAAATCACTTCGACGACGCTGTACTTCATCGACGACCATGCGCTGAAGACGCTTGGCGTGAAACTGATCGAAGGTCGCAATTTCAACGCGGGCGAAGTCATTTCGCTGGATCCGCGCAATTCGACGTCTTTGCCGCAGGTCATCATTACCAAGGCTCTCGCGCAGAAGTTGTTCGAGGATGGCAAGGCGCTGGGCAAGACGATCTATCTCTCGCAGGAAGGCAAACCTTCTACCGTTATCGGTGTGGTCGAGAAGCTGCAGGTGCCCTGGGTCGGTACGTGGGCGGGCAAGTTCGACCAGAACGCGGCCATGCTTCCGGCTATTCTCGACAGCAACTATCAGAATTTCGTGGTCCGCACGCGGCCAGGACAGCAGGAAGCGATGCTGAAAGCGCTTCCCAAGACGCTGTACGCCACCAGCCGCATGCGCGTCATTCCCGAGGAAACAGGTATCCGCACGTTCGAGCAGGTCCGCGCACGAGCGTACGAAACCGATCGCGGCATGGCGATCCTGATGGGTATCGTCTGTGCCGTGCTGCTGGCGATTACGGCGGCAGGCATCGTGGGCCTGTCCAGTTTCTGGGTCGGTCAACGGCGCAAGCAGATCGGTGTTCGCCGGGCGCTTGGTGCTACGAAAAACGACATCCTCAGTTACTTCATGACCGAGAACTTCCTTATCGCGCTGGGTGGCGTCATTGTAGGTTCCCTGCTCGCGGTCGGCATGAATCAGTGGCTGTTCACCCGGTTCGAAATGGAGCGGCTTTCGCTGACATATGTTGCGGTGGGTGTCGTGGCGTTGCTTGCCCTGGGGCAGGCGGCGGTGCTGGCACCGGCGTTGCGCGCATCGCGTGTATCGCCGGTTGAAGCGACACGTACGGTCTGACGCGAATCCATACGGAGACACAGATGTTCGGTTATTACCTCGATCTGGCGATGCGCAGTCTGAAGCGCAATCGGATGCTGACGGCACTGATGATTCTCGCCGTCGCGCTCGGCATCGGTACGAGCATGACAACGCTTACGGTGCTGCATGTGCTCTCGGGCGATCCGATGCCGGGACACAGCCAGCAATTGTATGCGCCGCAGATCGACCCCCAGGGAGCGGACAGCAAGACACCTGACGACGAACCGCTGGACCAGATGACCTGGATCGACGGGATGAATCTGCTGCGCGCGAAACGCGCCGATCGCCAGGCGTTGATGACAGGCGGTGCCGTACCCATTCAGCCGGACAATGCGGCGATCGATCCGTTCTACACCAAGGCGCGCTACACGACGGCCGATTTTTTCCCGATGTTCGAGGTGCCGATGCTCTACGGTCACGCATGGCGTGGCGAAGACGACGATGCCAAGGCGCGTGTGGCGGTGATTTCGGCGAAGCTCAACGAGAAGCTGTTCAAGGGCGAGGACAGTACCGGACGTACTATCCGTGCGAATGGAGCGGATCTCAGGGTCATCGGCGTCATTGGCGACTGGAGTCCCAATCCGCATTTCTACGACCTGAACATGGGTGACTATGCGAAGTCGGAAGATGTCTACCTTCCACTGGCTACGTCGCGCGACCTGAAAATGTCGCGTAGTGGTTCGATCAGCTGCTGGGGCAATGGCAGCGATGCCGAGGAAGCGCTGGAGACGGAGTCTTGCATCTGGTTGCAGTTCTGGGTGCAGCTCGACACACCCGCCAAGGCGGGGGCTTATCGCGACTTCCTGGTTCACTATTCGCAAGAGCAGAAAGTATTGGGCCGTTTCGAGCGGTCGCCGAATGTAGCTCTCCTCAATCTTATGGGGTGGCTCGATTACAAAAAGGTCGTTCCCAGCGACGTGAAATTGCAGACGTGGTTGGCCTTTGGATTTCTCGTGGTCTGTCTGGTTAACACGGTGGGTTTGATGCTGGCCAAGTTCATGCGTCGTGCGGGTGAGATTGGCGTACGTCGTGCCCTTGGCGCGTCCCGTCGCGCGGTATTCGCGCAGTTGCTGACCGAGGCGGGCATCATCGGCCTGGTCGGGGGTGTCGGGGGACTGGCCCTCGCCCTGCTGGGTCTCTGGCTGGTACGAAAGCAGCCGGACGGATACGCAACGCTTGCCCATCTGGACCTTCCGATGCTCGCGTTCACTATCGTGCTCGCAATCTGCACGACGCTTCTGGCAGGCGTGTTGCCCGCATGGCGGGCGTGCCAGGTCGCGCCGGCTCTCCAGCTCAAATCCCAGTGAGGGCGACGATGGACATCCTTCCTATACTTTCCACGCTGCGCAGGCACAAGGTCACGGCGGCACTGGTGATCCTCGAGATCGCACTCACCTGCGCGATCGTGTGCAACGCCGTGTTCCTTGTCGGCCAGCGTCTGGACAACATCAGCACGCCAAGCGGAATCGTCGAGAACGAATTGCTGCAGATCACGGCGAACGGCATCGGCGACCAGCCCGATGCCCATGCCCGCATCACCGCCGATCTGGCGGGTTTACGGCAGATTTCCGGCGTTGATTCGGTCACGATGGCGAACCAGGTACCGTTCGGTTCTTCGTCGTGGAACTCGTCGATCAAGCTTAGCCTCGATCAGAAGCGCCCGACGGTACAGAGTGTCACGGTGTATTACGGTGAGGACATACCGAAAGTATTCGGCGTGGAAATCATTGCCGGACGCGCGTTCCAGACAAACGATTACACCTGGTTCGACGACGCCGCCAAGAGCGGCAATGCCACGTTCCCGAAGATTGCCATCATCTCCGACGCCCTGGCGCGAAAACTCTTTCCGGACGGTAACGCGGTCGGGAAGACGATCGTCACCGGAACGAACGAAGTGCGGATCGTCGGCGTGGTGAAGAGGCTGACCCGCCCGTCGATCATGGATTATTCGACAGCCGGTTACAGCATGCTTCTGCCGATCCGTATGACGATGTCGATGGGAGCCAGCTTCATCATCCGCACGCAGCCGGCCGAACGCGAACGCGTACTGGCTGCCGCGGTGACCAAGCTCAAGGCGATGGACAACCGTCGCGTCATCACGGAGAAGCGAACCTTCGACGATGTACGCAAGGCTTATTTCGCCAGCGACCGTGCGATGACCGGCCTGCTTATCGGCGTCTGTGTCGCTCTGATGATCGTTACCGCGCTGGGAATCGTTGGTCTGGGCAGCTTCTGGGTTGCCCAGCGCCGCCGGCAGATCGGTGTCCGTCGTGCGCTCGGCGCACGACGCAAGGACATCCTGCGATACTTCCAGACCGAGAACTTCCTGCTGGCCACGATTGGCATCGTCATTGGCATGGTGATGGCGTTCGGCATCAATCTGCTGTTGATGGCGCATTACGAACTGCCGCGATTGCCGGCGATCTATTTTCCGGTGGGCGCGGTACTGTTGTGGCTGCTGGGTCAGGTCGCCGTTCTCGGCCCGGCGTTGCGGGCCGCTTCCGTTCCCCCCGTCGTAGCGACCCGCGGATGATCCCGGGCCGGGCATAATGCCGATGGGGGTCGACGGGGTTGCAACCTTTTCGTCGGCGGCGGCATCCATCGTTGCATGCGAAAGGACATCATGCGTTCCGTACTGATTATCGATGACAACCCCGCAGTGGGCGAGGCGCTTTCTCTTGCGCTCTCCCTGCGGGATATCCGTGCGCTGGTAGCGCATACCCCCGAGGAAGGGCTCGACATCCTGGCGCGCGAGCAGGTCGACGTCGTCATCCAGGACATGAACTTCACGGCCGACACCACGTCGGGCGAGGAAGGCTCTGCGCTGTTCAGGGAGATACGCTCGCGGCATACGGACCTGCCCGTGATCCTGCTGACCGCCTGGACGCATCTGGAAAGCGCCGTCGAACTGGTGAAGGCCGGCGCCGCCGACTATCTCGCCAAGCCCTGGGACGACGCCAAGCTGCTCCAGACGGTGGAGAACCTGCTGGAGCTGTCCGAGTCGACACGCGAAGTCACGCGTGCGCGGATCGAACGGCGCAAGCGTCGCGAGGCACTGCAAAACAAATACGAACTCGATGGTCTGGTCTTCGCCTCCGAAGGCATGGGCCGCACCATCGAACTGGCCTGCCAGGTCGCCCGGTCCGACATTCCCGTGCTGGTGACCGGTCCCAACGGTGCCGGCAAGGAACGCATCGCGGCTATCGTGCATGCCAACTCGCCGGTCCGTCGCGGCCCGTTCATCGCGGTGAACTGCGGTGCGTTACCCGGCGAGTTGATCGAAGCCGAACTGTTCGGCGCCGATGCCGGAGCCTATACCGGCGCGAACAAGGCGCGCGAAGGCCGTTTCGAAATGGCCGACGGCGGCACGCTGTTCCTCGACGAGATCGGCAACCTGCCGCTTCCCGGGCAGATGAAGCTACTGCGCGTACTGGAAACGGGACAGTTCGAACGGCTGGGGTCCGGACGCACGCGTCAGGCGAAGGTACGCGTCATCAGCGCGACCAACGCGGATCTGAAGAGCATGATCCGTGCGGGGACGTTCCGCGAAGATCTTTATTACCGGCTCAACGTCATCGAAGTGAACCTGCCGCCGCTCGCCGAACGCACCGACGATATCCTGCCGCTGGCCGAGCACTTCCTCGAAGAGCGCGCGATGCTGACGGAAGAGGCTCGCGAAGCGCTGCTGGCGCATAGCTGGCCAGGCAACGTGCGGGAACTGAAGAACGCGATCATGCGTGCGGCGTTGCTTGCGCCACAGGGCCGTATCGAGGCGACGCATCTGAACCTTCCGGTCGCGGTCTCCCTCGCGGGGCGCAATCTGGACGAACCGACACGCGAATCCGTCGAGGCGGCGCTGGCTTCGGCCGGTGGCGTCATCAGTCGCGCGGCGAATTCGCTCGGGTTGTCCCGGCAGGCGCTGTACCGTCGCATGGAGCGCTACGGCCTGGCGACGTGATCTGGTAGCGTTGCGACGGTCGCCGGGGGATAGGGGAGTGCGTGCATGAGAAAGATGTCCCTCGAAGGACGGATGACGATCCTGATCGGAAGCTCCGCGCTGGTCGGTGCGCTTGTCTTCGCCTCCGTTACCGAATGGCCGCTGCCGCAGCTGATCAGCTGGATGGGCAGTTCGCCGAAGCATCCGGCCGCGGCTTCGGAGCCGATCGGCCCCTGGGGCGCGCTCACGCTCAGCGTGCTGGTGCTGCTGCCGTTGTCGGCATGGCTGGCGCATGCGGTCATGCAGCCGCTGCGCAGCCTGATGCGCGCGTTGCAAAGCGCCGTGGCCAGTTATCGCGATGGCGACTTCAGCGTTTCCATCGCCTCGTCGCGTAGCGACGAGCTGGGCGATCTGATCCACATGCACAACGCGCTGGGCCAGACCCTGCGCGACCAGCGTCAGCATCTTGCCCAGCGGGAGCTCATGCTCGATACCGTGGTGCAGAACACACCCGTTGCGCTGGTGCTGACCGATGCACAGGGCAAGGTGACCTACGCCAATATCGCGGCGCGTCATCTGTTCAACGAAGGCCGCACATTGGCCGGGCTGAATTTCGAAGATATGTTGGTCACGATGCCCGAAGCCCTGCGCAAGGCGGCGCAGGGGGGCGAGGACGCCTTGCTGACCGTCGAGATGGATGGGGGAGAAGAAACCTTCCACCTTTCGCAGCGCAATTTCCGGTTGCAGGGCCGGCCGCATCGCCTTCAGCTGTATCGCCGCATGACGCGCGAGCTGTCGAGACAGGAAGTGGCGACGTGGAAACGGGTGATCCGCGTGATCAGCCACGAACTCAACAATTCCCTCGCGCCGATTTCCTCGCTGTCGCATTCCGGTGCCGAGCTGGTGCGGCGGGGCGATCTGGAACGGCTGCCCGGCGTGTTCGCCTCCATTGGCGATCGTGCGCGACACCTGCATGGCTTCATCGCCGGATATGCGAGTTTTGCGAAACTTCCGAGCCCCCAGCCGCAATCCATCGAGTGGAAGCCGTTCCTCGACGCGTTGGCGCTCCATAGCGAGTTCCGGTTGCAGTCCGACGCACCCGAGCAGCCCGGGCGGTTCGACGCGGTCCAGATCGAACAGGTGCTGATCAACCTGATCAAGAACGCGCACGAGGCCGGAGGCGCGCCGGAGGAGGTCACCCTGGATATCCACGTCGTCGGCCGCGAGCTTCGGATCGAGGTCGCCGATCGTGGCCCCGGAATGAACGAAATGGTGCTGGCACAAGCGTTGCTGCCGTTTTATTCGACCAAGCGCTCCGGCACCGGCCTGGGCCTGGCGCTGGCGCGCGAGATCGCGGAAGCGCATGGCGGCCGCATCGCGCTGGCCAACCGCGAAGGCGGCGGTTTGCGCGTAAGCCTGCTGTTGCCGCTGCCCTGACGACGTTCACCTATACTCCCCCTTATCCACAGGAACCGGAGTAGAGGGAATGGGAAGTATCGTCGCGCTGGTTGTCGTCATGGTCGTGGTTGTCGTCCTCGCCAAACTGATCCGTATCGTGCCGCAGGGCTATGAATGGACCGTCGAGCTGTTCGGCAAGTACACGGGCACCCTCACACCGGGCCTGCATTTCCTTATTCCGTTCGCCTATGGCATCGGCCGGAAAATGAACATGATGGAACAGGTGCTGGACGTTCCGTCGCAGGATGTCATCACCAAGGACAATGCCGTCGTGCGAGTCGACGGCGTGGTGTTCTATCAGGTGCTCGACGCAGCCAAGGCTGCGTATGAAGTCGCCAACCTCGAAGGCGCGGCACTCGCGCTGATCATGACCAATATCCGTACCGTGCTCGGTTCGATGGACCTGGACGAAAGCCTGAGCCAGCGCGATGCGATCAACGCCAAGTTGCTTGGCGTGATCGACGAAGCGACGCATCCGTGGGGCGTCAAGGTTACCCGCATCGAGATCAAGGATATTTCGCCGCCGCGCGACCTCGTCGACGCCATGGCGCGCCAGATGAAGGCCGAGCGCGAGAAGCGCGCGAACATCCTCGATGCCGAGGGTTACCGGCAGGCGGCCATCCTCAAGGCGGAAGGCGAAAAGCAGTCCGCCATTCTCGAAGCCGAAGGCAAGAAAGAGGCTGCGTTCCGCGAAGCGGAAGCCCGCGAGCGCAAAGCCGAAGCCGAGGCGAAGGCAACGACCATGGTGTCCACGGCGATCGCTGGCGGCGACGTCAATGCGCTCAATTACTTCGTGGCCAACAACTACGTCGAGGCGCTGAAGGAAATGGCGAAGTCGCCCAATCAGAAGATGCTGCTGCTACCGATCGAGGTCACCGGCATCCTGGGTTCGCTGGCGGGCATCGCCGAGCTGGCGAAGGACTCGCTCAGTTCCCAGCAACAAGCTCGCGCGACGCAGAACAATGCGAACGCGGACGTACGTACACCGCCGCCGATTCGCTGACGACATGGGAGCCGACGTGGCATTGCATTATCTCTGGTGGATCGTCGCTCTCGTCCTTATCGGTGGCGAGGTCATCCTGCCTGGCTACTTCATGTTGTGGATTGGCATTGCCGCGGCGGCGATGGGCATCGTGCTGCTGGCCGCGCCCGATCTCGGGCCGATCGCGCAGGCGGTGATTTTCGCCGCCTTCGCCTTCGTTTCCTGCTTCGTTTACTGGAAACTGGTCCGGCCGCGCATCGAGCGCATTCCGGCGGGCAACGAACGGCTCAATCGTCGTGGCGAGCAGATGATCGGTCAGCGTTACGAGCTGATCGAGCCCATCGTCAACGGTCGCGGCAAAGCGCGCGTCGGCGATGGCATGTGGCTGGTCAGTGGACCCGACCTGCCCGTGGGCACGAAGGTGGAAGTCACCGGTGTGGATGGCACGACGCTGCAGGTAAAGGCATGGGCGTCGTAGGAACCCACGTCCCCACCTCGTTCGCCACCACGGCGATCAACACGCGGATCGCGTTCCTCGTCGAACTGGCCCGGCGACTCCATCAGTACGGCACTACGGCGCCGCGACTGGAAGGAGCCATGTCCAGCGTGGCGCAGCGTCTTGGCCTGGTCGCCGATGTCTGGTCCAGTCCCACCGCGATCATCGTCTCCTTCGCCGACCAGGCGCAGGGCGACGAAGGCGTGGCGCAGGTCACCCAGGTCATGCGCTTGCCGCCCGGGGATGTGAACCTTGCGCGTCTGTGCGAGGCGGATCGCATCGCGGACGCGGTCATCGATGGGCAGATGGGTCTGCGCGAGGGCTTCCAGTCGCTGCGTGCGCTGGGCGCCCCGGATACCCGGCGTGCGCAGGCCGGTCTGATCGCCAGCTACGGTCTGGCCGCCGCCACGGTCGTCGCGCTGCTGCTGCACAGTTCGTGGGTGGATCTGATCACGGCGGGCTTCATCGGCATCGTCATCGGCAGCATTACCGTCGCGTCCGCTACCCGTCCGCGTCTCGCCGTCGCCAGCGAAGCCATCAGCGCCATGGTGGCGACCGTCATCGCTACCGTCGTCAGCGCGTATATCGTGCCGCTGGCGTTGAAGTCGGTCATTCTCGGCAGCCTCATCGTGCTGCTTCCCGGCATGGCGCTGACGACCGCCGTACGCGAGATATCCAGCGGACATCTCGTGGCGGGTGTCGCGCGGATGGGCGGCGCCGTCGCCACGTTGCTCAAACTCACGTTCGGCGCCGTCGCGGCCAGCCAGGTTTGCGAGGCCATCGGCATCCAGACCCACGATTACGTCGTGCCGCCATTGCCCGCCTGGGCCGACTGGCCGTCGCTGGTTCTGGGTTCCTTCGCCTTCGCCATCCTGTTTCGCGCAGCGCGGCGCGACTGGCTGGTTGTGATGGGGTCGGTGATTCTTGGTTATCTGGCCACACGCTGGGGCGGCTCGATTTCCGGTTCGTTGCCCGGCGCGCCGGTCGGCGTATTCATTGGCGGGGTGCTGCTCGGCGCATTGAGCAATGTATATGCGCGGTTCGCGCACCAGCCCGGAGCGGTAGTACGCGAGCCGGGGATTATTCTTCTTGTGCCGGGAAGCGTGAGTTTTCGCAGCGTGTCCTATTTACTGGATCGGGACGCCTCGCTGGGCATGGATACCGGATTGCTCGGCATCACCTTGCTGGTGTCGCTGGTCGCGGGCCTTCTGTTCGGCGATTTGCTGGTGGCACCACGCCGCTCGCTTTAATCGTCCGCGATCGACCATAAAAAACGCCGGCATTGCGCCGGCGTTTTTTTATGGTCAATGAGCCGGAATCAGACCAGGAGGTCTTTTTCCTTCTTACCGGCCTTCAGCGCTTCGTTGAACCAGCGCGGGCGTTTGCCGCGACCGGACCAGGTCTGTTCGGGACTGGCGGGATTGCGATATTTCGGAGCGACGGTGCCGCCGACGCGCTTTACCTTGCCGCGTGCACCGAATACGTCGTCGAATACGAAGCCTTCGGCCTTGATCAGCGCGTGGATTTTCTCACGCAGCTTCACGACTTTGTCCTTGCGCAATTCGGTCTGACGCGATTGTGCCTTCGTGATCAGATCGTTTAGCTGATTGTGATTGAGATTTTTGATATCGACCGCCATGGGAAACTCCGCATTTTTTTGGTTGAACTCTATTGCCCCGCACCATGAGTCGTTCGCGGGAATGCTCATGGTGAATTACTTACCGATTCTCTCCCACGCGTACGCTAAATGCAAAAAAGCCGGGCTAAAGCCCGGCTTTTCATGAAATCGCCGCGTGCGATTAATAAGCGCTAATACGATTAATCTGAAAACCTCAGGCGAGAAGTGCCAGCAGGTCGTCGCGGGTAATGGCGCGAGCTTCGGTTTCGGTGCGCTGGCGGTATTCCAGGGTGCCGGCGGCGAGGCCGCGCTCGCTGACGACGACGCGATGCGGAATGCCTATCAGTTCCATATCGGCGAACATCGAGCCAGCGCGCAGGCCCCGATCGTCCAGCACCGTTTCGATGCCGGCCTGCGACAGTTCCCGATAGAGCGATTCGGCCGCTTCGCTGACTTCCGGCGAGTTCTTCGGATTGATCACGCACACCGCGACACGCCACGGGGCCATGGCGTCCGTCCAGATCATGCCCGCGTCGTCATGACGCTGCTCGATGGCGGCGGCGACGATGCGGCTGACGCCGATGCCGTAGCAACCCATGTACATGGTGGCGAGCTTGCCCTGGTCGTCGAGGACATTGGCTCCCATGGCTTCGGCGTACTTCTGGCCAAGCTGGAAGATATGGCCCACTTCGATACCGCGTGCCAGGTGCAGCGTGCCGTGGCCGTCCGGCGAGGCATCGCCTTCGACAACTTTGCGCAGATCGACCACGCGGTCGATGCGGGCGTCGCGCTGCCAGTTGGCTCCCGTGTAGTGGGTGCCGTCCTGATTGCCGCCGCAGACGAAGTCCGCCAGCATGGCCGCGTTGCGATCGACGATGACCGGAATGCTTTCGGGCAGACCGACCGGGCCGATGAAACCGGGGCGCGTGCCGATGGCGGCGATAATTTCCTCTTCGCTGGCGAGCTCGGACTCATCCGGCAGTTCGGGCAGGTGGGCCGCCTTCACTTCGTTGAGTTCGTGGTCGCCGCGCACGCACAACGCCACGAGGCCTTCGCGGCCGCGCACGATGATCGTCTTGATGCACTGTGCCGGCGACACGCCGAGTGCAGCGGAGACTTCATCGATGCTGCGCTGGGTGGGCGTCGGAACCCGGATCAGGTCGGCGGACGGAGCAGGGCGCTCGCCTGTCGGCGCGCGGGCTTCGGCCAGTTCGATATTGGCGGCGTAGCTGGAACCGTCCGAGAAGGCGATGGCGTCTTCGCCCGAATCGGCCAGTACCTGGAATTCATTGCTGGCGCTGCCGCCGATCGCGCCGGTATCGGCGTCCACCGCGCGGAACGTCAGTCCCAGACGGGTGAAGATGCGCGAATAGGCGTCGTACATCACCTTGTAGGTTTCAGCGAGCGATTCGTGCGTCAGATGGAACGAATAGGCGTCCTTCATCAGGAATTCGCGCGCGCGCATCACGCCGAAACGCGGGCGGATTTCGTCGCGGAACTTGGTCTGGATCTGGAAGAAATTGAGCGGCAGCTGCTTATAGCTTTTCAGCTCGTTGCGCGCGAAATCGGTAATGACTTCCTCGTGCGTCGGGCCATAGCAGAAGTCCTGCTCCTTGCGATCCTTGATCTTCAGCAGCTGGTTGCCGAATTTCTCCCAGCGACCGGTTTCTTCCCAGAGCTCGCGCGGCTGTACCGACGGCATCAGTATTTCGATGGCGCCAGCACGGTTCATTTCCTCGCGGACCACGTTTTCCACCTTGCGCAGCACGCGCAGGCCCAGCGGCGACCAGGTGTACAGGCCCGAGGCGAGCTTGCGAATCATCCCGGCGCGCAGCATCAGCTTGTGGCTGGCGACTTCGGCGTCGGCGGGTACTTCCTTGACGGTGGCGAGGTGGAACTGGCTGAGACGCATGAGTCTGAAGATCCGGGGGTAAAGAAGGAGATTATAGGCGTGCACCATGGCCACGCGCCCGTCCGGGGCGGCGCGGAATCCGGCTCAGGGCCGTCGGCCGATTACTTGCAGTAAGTCTGGTATTGCGTCTGAGCCGCTTCCTGCTGCTGCTTGCGGCCGTTGGCATCCAGCTGTGTCTGGCCGCCTTTGCCGTCGTCGGCCGAGACGGGCTGGCTCGACGCCAGCAGGTCGATGTTGGCTTTCAGCTGCGTGCAGAGCTTCTTCCGGTTGTCCGGCGTGTCGGCGGTAGTCCCGGCCGGAGCCTTGTTCGCGGCCGCCGGGGCTGGCGCGGGCACGGGAACGGGCCCCGGAGCCTCGGCGGTCCCGTTGGTATGGACCTTGTCGAACTTCGTGCCGGTGGTCGGCGGAGCATCGGTGTAGTGGGTGACGCCTTGCGCGTCCTTCCACTTATAGAACTGCGCCTGGCCGTGGGCCATGGTGGCAACCGAAACGAGCAGAGCGACGACCAGGTAACGGCGCATGGAGCGGAATCCAGTGGGTGATGGCGCGGGTACAGTTATCATCCGTGGCGGGCGCATACAAGCGGCCCGTCCCGCAATGTGACCCAGGACACGCGGCAGGCGGTCTACGCACGCATCGTCCCAGTCCATTAAACTGATTGCCCACCGTCCCGGAATGGACCATGACCGATCCGACTCCCGCTCGGGCGCCGCGCCATCGCGGCATCTACCTTCTGCCGAACCTGTTCACCACGGGAGCCATGTTTTCGGGCTTCTACGCCATTGTGTCCGCCATCAACGGGCACTACGCGACGGCGGCATTCGCCGTGTTCGTCGCTGGCGTGCTGGACGGCATGGACGGGCGCGTGGCGCGTATGACCAATACGCAGAGCGAATTCGGCGTCCAGTACGACTCCCTGTCCGACCTGGTCAGCTTTGGCCTGGCGCCCGCGCTGGTCATGTACACCTGGGCGCTCTCGTCCCTGGCCGACTACGGCCGGGTCTGGGGCAAGATCGGCTGGGCGGCCGCCTTCATCTATGCGGTCTGCGCGGCGCTTCGCCTCGCGCGGTTCAACACCCAGGTGGGCGTCGCCGATAAGCGCTATTTCCAGGGTCTTGCCAGCCCGGCGGCCGCGGGGCTGTGCATGTCCTTCGTCTGGACCATGGAAAAATTCGATATTCCGGGGCCGTCGGTGGCGTTCTTCGCCATGCCGCTGGCCATTCTTGCCGGCCTTCTGATGGTCAGCAACGTGCGCTATTACAGCTTCAAGGCCTGGCCGAAGGGCGACCGCGTGTCGTTTATCTGGCTGATTGCCGCGGTGCTGATCGTGGTGGCGCTGCTGATCGACACGGCACGCGTTCTTTTCGCCGTGGCCGTCATCTACGTGGTGTCCGGTCCGGTGATGACACTTTGGGGTCGTGCGACCCATCGTCGGCGCGCGCGTCGGCACGCGCGGGCGCAGGACTGACCGGTGGCCGCTGTTGCCGCCATCGCCGATCCACGCAGGCGCGCACGCCTGCTTCGCGTCATGGGCGTCACGCCATGGCGTCTGCGGACGTCGCCGGGCGTCGCTGTCGACGACTCCGCGCATGATGCCGGCGGTTCGGTCATGGGTGTCGATGCGGTCTGTGTGGTCGTCATTCCGGCCGGTTGCAGCGAACGCGAACTCGATCTGCTGGGCCGCGCCTTGCGTGCTTCGGGTTCGGTCGTGGCCCGTGCGGCGCGGCTGGAAGTCGGCGCGCAGGGGCTTGGACCGGTGCCGGTGGCGCGCTCCTATCTAGTGTTTGGCGAAGGTCAGGCCCGTGCGCTGGGACACGATCTTCCCGCGGCCGTGATGAGCGCGGCGCACATCGTCCTGGTCGATACGCCTGCGGCCGTCCTGGCCGATCCCGCCGCCAAGCGGCGTTTGTGGAATGGCCTGCGCGCCCTGAGGCGCGCACTGGCCACGAGCTGACCGGAATGGTTGCGGTTGCCCGACCCTCGACGGAAGTTCGCGCGATGCATCGCGAGGATCTGGACGCCGTGGTCGCGATCGAGCAGGAGTCGTACGACTTTCCCTGGACCGCCGGTATTTTTCGCGACTGTCTGCAGGTGGGACATAACTGCTGGGTAATCGTGCACGACGGGGAAATCGCCGGTTACGGCATCTTGTCGGTGGCTGCCGGCGAGGCGCATGTGCTGAATATCTGCATTGCGAATCAGCACCGGGGATTGGGGTATGGCCGGCGGATGATGGGGCGCTTGCTGGATCTGGCGCGCTGGTATGGCACCGAGCGCGTATTCCTCGAAGTGCGACCTTCCAATCCTGTGGCCAAGGGGTTGTACGAGTCGCTGGGGTTTGCGCAGATCGGGCGGCGGCCGGGGTATTACCCGGCTAAGTCTGGGCGTGAGGATGCGATTGTCATGGCGTTGGATATGGTTTCGCCCGCTTTGTAGTCGTGGTTTGCTTTGCGGCGTGTTGCTAGAAGAGCACCGTCATTCGGGGCGTCGTCGCATGGAACCAGCCGTCCCCCTCGCCGGGCCCACGTCGGGCGGTCGCTGCGCGACGCGGGTGGACTGGCGGGGCTCGGTGAGCGGGCTTCCTGCCCGCGCACCGAGGAAGGGGCGTCCTGCCCCTTCCCCCCTTCGGGGGCCTTATCCGCCAGTCCACCCTCACCCTCCTACCGGGCCCGGCGAGGGGGACGGCTGGTTCCACCGAGCGGTGAGGCAATGAGTGTGACGAGCTAAAGCGAATCGCTGACGTCCTCTCGCGCCGCCTCACCCCTCACCGTCGCTCCTGCCTGGGCAGGAGCGACGGTGAGGGTGTAACGGGGCGACAGGATCTTTTGTTGCGATGTTTTACTCCCGCAACAACTCCATGGGCGACGTTCGCAACACCTTCCGTGTACCGAACAATCCGATGGCCATGACAACGAACGCAGCGAGTGCGGCGGCACCGATCAATGGCCACAGCGGCGGCACGAAGCCTTCGATATGGAAGATCGCATTCCCCAGCCAGATACCCGCACCGGTAGCGCCCAGTGCCGCGGTGAGTCCGGCGACCAATCCCAGCAATGCGAATTCGCAAGCGGCCGCCGCACGTAGCTGACCGCGTCTTGCACCCAGCGTGCGCAGCAGCGCGGCTTCGTGGCGGCGTTCCTGCGCGCTTGCAGCCAGCGCGGCGGCAAGGACGAGTGCGCCGGCTAGCAGACTGAAGCCGAGTACCCAGCGCACGGCGGAGCCGACGCGATCGACGATTTCCCTGACCCGGTCGAGCAGTGCATCGACATCGACCAGACTGAGGTTGCCGTAATCGCGCGATAGCCTCGCTAGGTCGTCGGCGTGTCCGCGCGGCAGGTAGAAACTGGCCAGCCAGGTGTGCGGCAGATCGGCTGCGTGGGCGGGATCGAGGAGCAGGAAGAAGTTGACGCGGAACGAACTCCAGTCGACCTGGCGGACGCTTGCCACGCGCGCTTCCACTTCGCCTTCGCCGATGACGAAGCGCATGCGATCGCCGATTTTCAGACCGAACATATCGCGCCACGTTGTATCGATGGATACCTCCGCCTGCGCCGGCCGTTCGCCGGACCACTGGCCGCCGACGAGCACGTTCGACGGAGGCAGGTCGCCGCTCCAGGACAGACGTAACTGCCGGTCGGACCAGTCTTTCGCGCGTTCGTCCTTGAAGGTGAGCTGGGCGATGGGCTTGTCGTTGATGGCGGTGAGTTTGCCGACCGCGAGCGGGAGCATGTTGAGTTTGTTGGCGCCGAGGCCGGCGAGTCGATGTTCGAAGTCGGCGCGCTGGTCGTCCTGCAGGTTGAGTGCGAACCAGTTGGGTGTGTCGGCGGGAAGTTCGCGACGCCAGCCGTCGAGCAATGCGGGCGCGATGACCGCGAGCAGGAGCAAAGCGCACAGTCCCAACGATAGGGCCGTTGCCTGGATGAGGCTGAGTCCGCGACGCCGGGCGAGTGCCGCGAGGCCAAGGCGCAATGCCGGATGCGCGCCGGGCGCGACACGCCGCGCGATCCATAGGAGCAGGGCGGAGAGGCCGGCCGCCACCACCGCGACACCGGTAAGGCTGACGGCGAGGATGCCTGCGAGTTTCGCCGAATCGGCTTGCAGCCAGACCAGTGCGAGCGCGACGACCAGCGGTACCAGGTAGAGCGCGTCGAAACGACGGACGCTACGGCTCACGCTGTCCCTGAAAACGGCAACAGGCGGTACTTCCGCCAGACGTACCAGGGGCGGAAGCGCGAAGCCCGCCAGTACGGCCAGACCCACGGCAGCGGAGGCGAAGGCGGGGCTGAGCGGCAAGGTTGTCGGCACGCCGGCGAACATCTGGCTCGCGAAATACCAGGCGCCTTGTGCGAGTGCGAGCGAAATCACGACGCCGATCGCCGCGGCGGGCAAGGCCAGCGCGGCCAGCGTGGCGATCAGCAGGGCGGCGACGCGGCGACGCGGTGTGCCCAGGGCGCGGAGCAGGGCGACTTCGTTCGTCTTCCGGCGCGCGTAACGCGACGCCGCGAGCGCGATGGCGACGCCGGCAAGCAGCGCGGACAGCAGCGCGGTTAGCCGCAGGAACGAACTGGCGCGGTCGAACGCGGTGCGCATGCGTTCCTGCGTCTGTTCCGGCGTGATCAGTTCGGCGCCCTGCGGCAACGACTGGGTTTCGACGAAACGTCGCCAGTCGGCGACCTCGGCGAGCGTGCCTGCGACCAGCAGACGATGCCGCGCGCGGCTGCCGGTGGCGAGCAGGCCGGCGGCGTTTGCGTCGTCGAGACTCATCATTGCGCGCGGCGCCAGTGCGAACAGTTCGCCGCCATCGGGCAGGCGGATAAGTTCGGCCGTGACTTTCAGGTCGCGGCCACCCAGTTGCACGGTCTGGCCCGGCTGGATGCCGAGACCCACCATCGCGCGATGGTCGAGATAGACCTCGCCCGGCGGCGGTGCATGCGCGACACGGTCCTGACCGTCGATGCCGCGGATTTCCAGCGTGCCGCGCAGGGGATAGGACGCATCGCTCGCGAGGACGTCGACCAGCTGGCTACGCTGGTCGACAAAGGCGACGCTGGGGAAGGTCGCGCCGCGCGTGCTGGAAAGTCCGCGCTGGCGCGCGGCGTCGACCAGCGGCGCCGGCAGCGCCGAGGGTGCGGAGATACCCATGTCGCCGCCAATCAGTTCCGCGGCGCTGGCCAGTACGCCGCGTTCGATACGCGTCGATAGCGTGGCGACGACGCCAAGCGCGACGACGGCGAGTACCAGCGACGCGGCGAGGGTGCGCAGTTCGACCAGGTGCCATTCGCGACGGAGCGTACGCAAGGCCAGCCGGAGGACATTCACGCCACGACTCCCAGTCGACCGTCGTGAAGTGCCGCGCTACGTGTGCAACGGCCGGCGAGATGCGGATCGTGGGTGACGAGAATGAGTGTGGTCGCGTGGACGCGATTGAGTTCGAAAAGGAGGTCGCCCACGTGTTCGCCGGTGTGCTGATCCAGATTGCCGGTGGGCTCGTCGGCGAACAGTACGCGCGGCCGGTGCACGAACGCGCGCGCCAGCGCGACGCGCTGTTGTTCGCCGCCGGAAAGCTGGGCGGGATAGTGCCGGCGTCGCGCGCCCAGGCCCACCGATTCCAGCGCCTCGCGAGCGCGGTCCCGTGCATCGTCGTTGCCTTCCAGTTCCAGCGGGAGCATGACGTTCTCTTCCGCGGTCAGGGCTGGCAGCAGATGGAACGACTGGAAGACGAAGCCGACGAGGCGGCGGCGTACGGCCGCGCGCGCTTCTTCGTCCATTTTTTCCAGTGCCTCGCCATCGAGGCGGATGCTGCCGGTGGTCGGCGTGTCCAGGCCGGCGATCAGGCCGAGCAGGGTAGTCTTGCCCGAGCCCGACGCACCGACGATGGCGAAGCTCTCGCCTTTCGCGACCGCGAGGTTCACGCCACTCAGGATATCCAGCCGGCCCTCCGGGCCTGAAACCGACTTGCTAACATCGACTACTTCGAGAAGAACACGGGAAGAATCGCTCATGCGTCGTTGCCTGATCCTGTTGCTGTTCCTGTGGTGCGCCAGCGCCGCCGCGGCTTCGCCATCGCCACGGACTGTCCTGGTGCTCGGAGACTCGCTATCGGCCGCGCACAACATTCCGGTGGAAGCCGGCTGGGTGCACCTGCTGGAAGCGCGTACCTCGGACATGGAGCCGGCCTGGGCGGTCGTCAATGCCAGCATCAGCGGAGAAACCTCGCTGAGCGGCCGCAACCGGTTGCCGGCCCTGCTGGAGAAGTACAAGCCGGGTGTCGTCGTGATCGAGCTGGGCGCCAACGACGGTCTGCGTGGCCTGCCATTGGCGAAGCTGGGCGAAAACCTGGACGCGATGATTGCCGCCAGCGTTAAAGCTGGCTCGAAGGTGTTGTTGCTGGGCATCGAACTGCCGATCAACTACGGGCCGCAGTATCGCGACGGTCTGCGCGCGGTGTATCGCGATGCCGCCGCGAAGCACCGCGTCGCCCTCTTGCCGTTCCTGCTCGATGGCGTCGCGACGGACCCGTCGCTGATGCAGGACGACGGATTGCACCCCACCGCCAAAGGCGAGCCGCGTGTGGCGGAAAACGTATGGCCGGCACTGAAGCCGCTACTTTGATTGCCCTTATGCAGGAGCGCGCTCCTGCAGGGGGTTTCGCGCACCCCCGACGTTTTCTCCACATCGGTTACCCGAAGATGAACACCGATCGCGGCTCTTCACGCTGTTCTCACCGGCCCGGCCGTTAACTCTTCACATTTGTGAATTAGCAGAGGAGTAAGTCGATGAGCGCACACGACGAACAGAGTGGGCTGATTCTCCTGGTTGAAGATAATCGGGGAATTGCCGAAATGGTCGGCGAGTTCCTTGAGCGCAAGGGGTACTCCGTGGACTATGCCGCCGATGGCGTCAGCGGCCTCCATCTGGCCGTGAGCAATAGTTACGACGTCGTCGTGCTGGATCTGATGTTGCCCGGTATGGATGGTCTGGACCTTTGCCGCAAACTGCGTAAAGACGCCAAGAAATCCACGCCGGTGCTGATGCTGACCGCGCGCGATACGCTGGACGACAAGCTGGTGGGCCTCGAGGCGGGTGCGGACGATTATCTCGTCAAGCCGTTCGAAGTCCGCGAGCTGGAAGCGCGCTTGCGCGCCCTGATCCGCCGCGACCGTCGCCAGGTGTCGTCCGAAGTGCTCAATGTCGGCGACATGACGCTGGACACGGCAACGCTGCGGCTGACCCGCGAAGGTCAGGAACTGACGGTTTCGCCCATCGGTCTGAAGCTGCTGGCGATCCTGATGCGCGAATCGCCGCGCGTGGTCAGCCGGCGCGATATCGAGCGGGAAATCTGGGGCGACACGTTGCCCGATTCGGACACGCTGCGCTCGCATCTTTACAATCTGCGCCGCGTCATCGACAAGCCATTCGGCCGGCCGCTGCTGCATACCATTCATTCGGCCGGCTACCGCCTCGCCGATCTCGATTCCGAGGTTGCGGCTTCGCAATCGGCTTAAGACAGGATGGCTTCGGTGTAAACAGAATGGATGGCAGGGAACAACAGGCAGCGATAAGGCGTGGCACGTTTGGTCGACGACTGGCTATCGTGTTTGCGTTGCAGATCGTGGTCGTGCTGATTGCAACCTTCATGGGCATGAACAACGTGGCCCCCCTGTGGGCGGTGCTCGCTGTCGTGCTCTGTTCGGGCGGGCTGGCGTGGATGGCCGTCGCCCGGGAGTGGAAGCCCGTGTCCGCGCTGGCACGGGCGATGGAGACATGGGATCCGAACCGTCCGGACATGGAGGTTTTCGGTTCGGGTCATCTGTCGCGAAAGTCCGATGGCGATGTCGTGTCGCTGGTGAAGAGCCTGCACGGATTCGCCACCCGCATCGAAAGCTACGGCGAACGCGAACGCAACTTCACGCGTGATGCGAGTCACGAACTGCGCAGCCCGCTCACGGTGATCAAAATGTCCTCGGACATGCTCGCCGACGAACCGCTGCTCAGCGAATTCGGTCATCGTTCCCTGGAACGCATCCGTCGTTCGGCACGCGAACTCGAAGCCCTTGTAGAGGCGTTCCTGATCCTTTCGCGAGAGTCGGACAAGGGCCTCGCCGAAGAAGATTTCATCGTCAACGACGTACTGCGACAGGAAGTCGAATACGCACGCGAGCTGATCGCGGGACGTCCTGTCGAACTGATACTGGACGAACCGGCCACCTTCGCCCTGCATGCATCGCCAAGGGTTTTCGCGGTGTTGTGCGGACAACTGATACGGCACGCCTTGCAGCAGACCGATCAGGGCAGGATCGTGGTCACGGTGATGCCCGGCAGCGTCAGCGTGATCAATCCCGCTGTCGACGCGGTCGAGGCGCCGAGTGCGCGAAAGGCGCATACATCGGTCGACCGGCACGGTTTCGATCTGGCGATCGCGCGGCGCCTGAGCGACCGGTTCCAGTGGCCGCTGGAACTGCGGACGCTTCCCGGTGCGAACCGCATCGCGAGCATACGTTTTCCTCATCCGCAGATAGCCTAGGGCATCCCTCGCTATACTCCCCCGTGTCACCTGGGAGGGGTAGCCATGAAGTTCTGTTTTCCGTTCGCCTTTGCGATGGTCACGGCCGGTGCGGCTGGTATCGCGACCGCCGCGACGCCCGTACTCGTCATCCATGGCGGCGCGGGTGTGATCAAGCGCGACATGTCGCCCGCGAAGGACAAGGCGGTGCGCGCCGCCATGACGCAGGCACTGACGGCAGGCTACGCCGAACTCAAAGCCGGCAAGGCGTCGATCGATGCCGTGAGCGCCGCGATCGTGGTGCTGGAAAACGATCCCAACTTCAATGCGGGTAAGGGTGCCGTCTTCACTCACGAAGGGAAGAACGAACTCGACGCCGCGATCATGGACGGCTTCACGCTGAAAGCCGGTTCGGTCGCCGGCGTGCAGCGGGTCAAGAATCCGATCCTGCTCGCTCGCGCGGTGATGGAGCATTCGCCGCACGTCATGCTTGCCGGTCCGGGGGCCGAAGCGTTCGCGAAGGAAAACGGTATCGAACTTGTCGATCCTTCCTATTTCCGTACCGACGAGCGATGGCAGCAGTTGCAGAAAGCGTTGAAGGAAGACGCTACGAAATCGGCTCACGCCGACGAAGAAACCGCGAAGCACTTCGGCACGGTGGGCGCCGTCGCGCTCGATGCGGCCGGTCATCTCGCAGCGGGTACGTCCACGGGTGGCATGACCGACAAGCGATGGGGCCGTATCGGCGACTCGCCGCTGATCGGTGCCGGTACCTATGCGAACGATGGCTGCGCGGTATCCGGCACGGGTTGGGGCGAGTTCTATATCCGCACCGTCGCGGCGCACGAACTATGCATGCGCGTAACCCAGATGCGCGTGCCGCTGGCGCGCGCGGCAGCGGAAGTGATCAATCAGGAAATTCCCGCGCTCGGCGGTAATGGCGGTGCGATCGCGCTGGATAGCGAAGGACATATCGCGATGCCGTTCAACACCGATGGCATGTTCCGTGGGTGGATCGGTGCGGATGGCGTGCCGCATGTCGCCATTTATGGCGACGAGGACGATGGCGTCGAACCGAAGGCTCCCTGACGCGTAACGCGCGAGCGGACAAAGGGTTCCTTCGCCACGCCTACGTCGAACGGCTGACTGGCCTCTGTGCTGCGCGCGGCCCGAGCATATCTCTTCATTAACCGGAGAGGTATGCCATGGAACATGAGCGGAAAAACCAGAAGCCGGTCCCGTTCGATGAGGACGGCTCCAGAGCGACTTACGACGCGACCGTGGCGAAGTACAAGGAAGCCGCGCCCGACAAGGCGACGATCGACACATGGTTATCGCGCTTCAGCGACGGCAAGTTCGGCGATATCGTTTAGCCACCTCCCGCGAACGTCCCGGACTCCGGCTTGGAGAAACTTACGGAGCACCTGCAGCGGTTGCTATCTATCGCCTGCTTCGTGCTGGAGTACGACGATGTCGATAGGGATCGCTCTTTTATATCGATCGACCCCGGTTGTGAAGGGATCGAAGACGAGGGATTCAGGGTCTTCCGCGATGCTTATAGTGCGATCTTCGCGAGACGCTTCGCATCCAGCGCACCGCTGTAACCCTGGCGCGTGCCATCGGCGCGAATCACCAGCGTACGCGGCGTTTCGCCGCCCCAGGCCGGGTCGATGAGATAGTTCAGCCGGTCGGGTGTCGCATCGGCGTACGCGCGCGACGGTACGTCGGCGAGTCCGGCCTGCTTCAGGCGCGCATCGATCGCTTCGTGCTGTTCGATGCTATCGGTCGCGACGATCACCAGATCGATATCGCGATGCTCGCGCTGAAGTTTCGCCAGCGCGGTCAGGTTCTCTTCGCAGTAAGCACAGTCCAGCGACCATAACGCGATCACACGCTCGCCTTTCGCCGGCGCGGCGACAAGCGCCTTAACCCCATCCGCCGCCAGCGGCGTCACCGCGAAAGCACTGTGCGCAAACAAAACCCCAGCGACAAAAAGAAGCACCCGAGCGCGATCCCTGCGAAGCGAGAAGACAAACGAAGCAAATGAAGCGGATGTCCTGGTGATCCCGGAACCCATCAAAGCAACTCCGTCAAAACAAGCCGAAACCCATCCGTCGTATTCCATGCGACAAATGCACGCCCATCCCGCAGCAGCAACTGCGGCCATCCGGCACTCCCGGCTGTACGCGCAATCTCCCGCGCTTCGGTGAAATGCGCGCCACCGTCCGTCGACTCACGCAGCATCAACGATAAGCCTTCGGCGGTCTGCTGGTGATAAACGATCCAGACATGCGTACCTGCAACCGCGAGATCGGCGTGTGCGGCACCCGCACCGGCTACCTCCAGCGTATGTACGGGCGCTTTACCCGGCACCAGCTGGCCGTACCAGATCGTGGCCTTGCCGTCGGCGGCACTGAACCACACGGCGTGACGCGTGCCGTCGTGCGCGATCGCGAGCGACGGACCATGGTGCGGACAGCCTTCGATATGCCACTGGGTGAACGTCGCACGCTGCGCTTTGACGGGCGGGCTGTCGGTCTGCAATAGCGCGTACGCATGGTCGCGGATGTTGTCGCCATAGATGGCGCGGAAGAACGCGGCGATGTTACCGTCCGGCGTGGCGGCCAACGCGATACGGCAGCATTCGCAGCTCTGATCCGTGATTTTTTTCTCGGGATGGAACGTGGCGCCGCGATCGTCCGACCACGTGTAATACGTCGCGGCGCCCAGATAAGGTTTGTTCGATGCGGTCGCCGCTTCCAGATCGCGTTTGTCGATCCAGGCGACGACGACGCGGCCCTTGCCGTCCACGGCGATGGAATCGAAACGATGCGTGATTTCGGCACGGTCGGTGTGGACCGTTACGGGGGCATCGAAATGCGCGCCGCCATCCAGCGAACGCGAGAACCGCACGAAACCGGTATACGGCTTCGCGCGTGGCTGCGACCAGCTGACGTAAATCTCGCCCTTCGGACCCAGCACGATCTTGGGGCGATTTTCGCCCTCGGCATAAATCGGCTCGGGCGTCGGGTTGACGATGACCGGATCGCTGAGGGTACGGCCCATGTCGTCGGAATGGCGGACGCGGATGTGTTGACCGGCTGCGTCGACGACCCACAGTCGCCCGCCCGGTTCGAGTGCCGCACCGAAGCCTAGCGTCGAGGTATGCCCGCCCATGGCGGCATGATCCATGGCCATGCCTTCGTGTGCCTGAGCGGCTACCGCGAAAGGCACGAGGCAAAGCAGCAGAAGTCGTCGCCACATGGTGTTCAACCTTCTTCGGGACGTTCGCGTACGGGATGCTTGCTGAGCTTGCGCTGCAGCGTGCGCCGATGCATGCCGAGGCGTCGCGCGGTCTCGGAAATATTGCCTTCGCACTCGGTCAGTACGCGCTGGATGTGTTCCCACTCCAGGCGTCGCAGCGGCAGCGGGGCGTCGGGGGCATCGAGCGGGTCGTCGCTCTCGCCGCCCGCATCGCCGTCCAGCAGGGCGCGCACGACGGCATCGGCGTCGACCGGCTTGGCCAGGTAATCGTGAGCGCCGCGCTTGATCGCCTCGACGGCCGTGGCAATAGATGCGTAGCCAGTCAGCAGGAGGATCCGGATATCCGGCACCAGCGTCTGGAGTTCCGGGATCAGCCGCAAGCCGTTCTCATCGCCCAGCTTCAGGTCGAGTACGCAGTAGCGAGGCTGGTGACGGCGGGTCAGCGCACGGGCATCGTCGGCGTTGTCCGTCGATATGACTTCGAATCCGCGCGATGTGAGCGCGCGCGTGAGGACGCGCGCGAAGGTCGTATCGTCGTCGACGATCAGCAGGGGACGTCCCGGGACGGGAACGGCTTGTTCGCTCATGATGGTTCTCCGATGACCGCAAGAGGCAGGCGCAGACGCATCTCCGCCCCTTGGTCGGTATTGATGGCGGCGAGCTCGCCGTTGAGACGTTCGGCGGTGGCTTCGGCCAGCGCGAGGCCGAGACCCAGGCCGGTGGTTTTACGCGACAGACCGAGCGTGCCCAGATCGTCGTCGCTTTCGTCGAAGCCGGGACCGTGATCGCGGACGATCAGTTCGAGCCAGGCGCCGTCCACCCGCGCTTCGAGCGCAACGGCGGCGCTGTCGTTCATCGAGGACGCGTCGACGGCGTTGTTGAGCAGGTTGATCAGCGCATGCCGCAGACCCGGCGGCGAGCGCAGCATGGTCGCTCCCGCCGCATCGTCGAGCGTGACTTCGAGATCGGCTTCGGGCCGAAGCAACTGGAAGCGTTCCAGACAACCATGCAGGAACGCCGACAGCGTCACGCGCTCGGGCACCTGCGAAAGCTGCGCCTGACCGAATGCCACCATTTCGCGAAGGATCGTGCGGCAACGTTCGACCTGTCCCTGGAGCAGTTCGAGGTCCTCGGCCAGCACCGTGTCGTCGGCGTGTTCGCGGCGCAGTTCGGGAAGCAGGGTACGCATCGTCGACAACGGCGTGTTGAGCTCATGCGCCGCGCCGGCCGCCTGTGTCGCGATAGCCAGAATGCCTTCGTCGCGAAGCGCGCGTTCGCGTACGCGCTGCACCTCGGACTGCTGCACGCGCAGTGTGCGCGCCAGATTGCTGATGAAAACGCCGAGCAGGATGGCGGTGATGATGAAGTTCACGCCCATGCCCGCCACGTGCAGGTCGAAATCCGTGACCTGGCTGCCGCTGGTGGGCAGCGATACGTGGAACGGCACCAGCAGCACATAGGCGATGCCGGCCAGCGCGGCCACGGCGGAAACGCCTCGGATCGTGAGGGCCGCGGCGGCAAGCGCGATCGGCACCAGCAGCAGCGTCACGAACGGATTGCTGGCGCCGCCCGTGAAGTAAAGGAGATAACCCAGGACGACGGTATCGGCGGCGATATGGATCACCGCCTCCCATTCGCTCAGCGGCCAGGGCTGGAGCAGGCGCCACGACGCGTACGCCGCGAAGACCGCCAGCATGCCCACGCCGATGAACAGGGGCAGCAACGGTACTTCGACGCCCATGACCGTCGTCGAGAACATGATCGCGACGCTTTGCCCGGCAATGGCGCACAGGCGTAGCCAGGCCAGGGTTCGCGCGAGGGCGAAGGGGCCTGAACGAGGGCGGAGCGATTTACGTTGGTCGGTCACGGCGGTTGGGGAGGGGCCATGGAAAGAAGGCCGCCCTTGAGGGGGCGGCCTTCGATTTTACAGGTCTTCGTTATGTACCGGAGGCACTGGCGGGATAAAGCTTAGTGCGTGGCTCATCGAAAGCTTTTTCATCAGCGGCAGCATCGCCACGGCGATGGCCGTGCAGACGATGCCGGTGAGGCCGAGCTTGTTGAACAGGCTGGTATAGATGTCGAGCGACTGGATCGGATCCTGAAGATCCTTCGGGATGCTGGCGTAGTTCGCCACCACGCTGCCCATGTACTGGGCGACGCCCACGGCGACGTAATAGGCACCCATCATGAAGCCGCCCATGCGGGCCGGCACGTAGCGGGCGATCATCGCCAGGCCCAGGCCGCTGACCAGCAGTTCGCCCAGCGAATACAGGCCGTAACCCCAGACCATGTACCAGGACGAAATCTGGCCGGCCACGGCGGTATGCGCGCCGAGCCCGTAGATGAAGAAGCCGGCCGCGACGGCGGCGAAGCCGAGCGCGAACTTGCCGGCGACGGGCAGGTCCTTGCCGGTCTTGCCGAGGCTGTTGTAGACCAGCACCAGTATCGGGCTAAGGATCACGATCCAGATCGCATTGAGCGACTGGAACTGCTCCGGAATCCAGTTGAAGATGTGCAGGCCGAACAGGTTGAACGACAGATCGACGTTGCGCTGCGCGAACAGGTTCAGCGATGTCGACATCTGCTGATAGAAGATGAAGAAGAAAATCGTCTGCACCGTCAGCACCAGCGCGGCAACCAGGCCGGCGCGTTCGCTGGGTTCGCTGGAACGGATCAGGTGCGCGAAGATGCCTAGGATCACGACGCCGGCGGCGTAGACGCAAAGTTTCGCGACACCCTGGTTCTGCAGGATGAACGCCGCGACCAGCACCATGACGATGCCGCCGAGGAATACGGCGGCCGCGCGGCCGAAGTTGACGGGACGCTCATCCGGACCGGAGCCGATGTGCGCGAGCGTGCGACGCATCAGCGCGTAATTGATCAGGCCGAGGACCAGGCCGATCGAGCAGACGCCGAAGGCCGTATGCCAGCCGAGTGCATCGCCGTAGTGTTCGCCGACGTAGTCGCGAATCCAGGGCGTCAGCAGCATCGATACCGTCGAGCCGATGTTGACGGCCATGTAGTAGATGGTGAACGCGCTGTCGATGCGGACTTCGTCGCCCTCGTAGATCTTGCGTACGAGGTTGCCGGCGTTGGGCTTGAACATGCCGTTGCCGACGGTGATCACGCCGAGTGCGATGTACAGGAAATAGGGGTTGTTCGTCGGAATCCAGAGCAGGGCGTAACCCAGGGCCAGGACCACGGAGCCGGTCAGCATGGTGCGGCGTGTGCCGAGCAGCTTGTCGCCGACCCAGCCGCCGATCGCGGGGGTGGCGTAGATCAGTGCGGCAGCCGCGCCCCATACGAGGTTTGCGTCACTGTCTCCGAAGCCGAGCTTCTTTACCATGTAGGTGACCATCAGCACCTGCATGCCGTAGAAGCCGAAGCGCTCCCACATTTCGATCAGGAATACGGTGCTGAATGACTTGGTCTGTGAAACGGGTGGATTCTGGATTGCCATGGGGTCTTCCGTACTGATACCGGGTACGAGGCGGCCCGTCGGCCGTCTCCCGCGTTGCGAGCCTGAACCGGGCCACAACCGGTCAAGCGTAACCCAAATGGTCGCTTTCGGTGCCATCGTCCCGTCATGGGGCTGTGGCAGAGGCGCGGCATGTCGCCGCAGGGGCCGGTCTCAGGGCGCCGGGGGCGCCTTGTGGCATCATGCGAGGCTTCGTGATCACGACCCGGCCGGACCGCATGCCCGACATATTTTCCCAAGCCCGCGCCGCCGATCGGTTTTTTGCAGGAGCGCCTGCAGGCGCTCCGACGATGGGAGGCCTGTAACCCATGGCCAGTACCGAAGGGCGCGGCCCGCGCCAGATATTCGCTGCTTTCCAGTGGTCGATGAAGGGTCTGGCGGCCTGTTTTCGTCACGAAGCCTCGTTCCGCCTCGAAGTCTGGATCGCCGTCGTGGTCGTCCCGCTCGGTCTCTGGCTGGGTAACGGTGGCGTCGAGAAGGTCCTGCTGATCCTGTTCCCGATGCTGGTGCTGTCGGCCGAATTGCTCAATTCGGCGATCGAGGCGGTCGTGGACAAGGTGAGCCCCGAATTCCACGAGCTGGCTGGCCGGGCGAAGGACATGGGTTCCGCCGCCGTTTTCATCCTGTTGACGATGGTTGCGGTGACCTGGGCCCTGATCCTCGGGCCGCGCTGGTTCTGAACCGGCAGTGCCGGTAACTGCCGTGGTCATTGCATCGTGCGGGCTGGCGATGCTTCTATAGCCATCCCATGCAAGGAGCCTCGCCATGAAATTTCTGCGCGCCGCCGCAACGCTGTTGCTTGTTCTCGCCCTGTCCGGTTGCGGGTACAACTCTATCCAGCGCGAGGACGAGGCCGTCAAGGCTGCCTGGTCCGAAGTGCTCAACCAGTACCAGCGCCGGGCCGACCTGGTGCCCAACCTCGTCAATACCGTGAAGGGTTACGCCCAGCACGAAGAGCGCGTCCTTACCGAAGTGACCAATGCGCGCGCCAGGGTCGGCAGCGTCCAGGTCACGCCGGAACTGCTCAACGATCCCGAAGCGCTCGCCAAATTCCAGGCGGCCCAGGGTCAGCTGAGCGGTGCGCTGTCGAGACTGATGGTGGTCAGCGAAAACTATCCGCAGCTGAAGGCCGACGGTTCGTTCCGCGACCTGCAGGCGCAGCTGGAAGGCACCGAAAACCGCATCACCGTGGCGCGCAATCGCTATGTGGCGTCGGTGCAGTCCTATAACACCCTGATCCGTTCGTTCCCGAACAACCTCACCGCCAAGGTGATGGGTTACAAGGTGAAGCCGAACTTCAGCGTCGAGAACGAGAAGGCGATTTCCACCGCGCCCACCGTCGACTTCGGTACCGCTCCGAACAGCGCACCGGCTCCCGCGGCTACGCGCTGATGTCATCCCTCCGGGGCCGTCTGCTCGTACTGCTGGCGGCACTCCTGCTGCCGCTGGCGACATCCGCTTTCGCGGACGAGCCGGCCGCACCCACGCTGAAGCGTCACGTCACGGATCTCACCGGGACGTTGACGCCTCAGCAGGTGGATGAGCTGGACGGTAAGCTCACCGCCCTGGAGAAAACGAAGGGTGCCCAGGTCGTCGTCCTCGTCGTCGACAGCACCCAGCCCGACGATATCGAGAGCTATTCGCTCAAGGTCGCCGAGGCGAACAAGGTCGGGCGGAAAGGCCCCGACGACGGCGTACTGCTGCTGGTCGCCAAGGGCGACCGGCGCGTTCGCATCGAGGTCGGTTACGGCCTGGAGGGCGCGCTTCCCGATGCCATCGCTTCGCGCATCATTCGCGAATACCTGGCGCCGAAATTCCGCACGAACGATTACTACGGCGGCATCGCCGATGCCGTCGGTGCGATCACTCAGATTGTGCAGGGCGAGGCTTTGCCGCCGCCCGTGGCGCCCGACGAAAATCACGAGCGCCATCGCGGCGGCAGCAACTGGTTCTTTATTCTCATCGTGGTGGTGTTTGCCGTTAAGGGCTTTCTCGGCAGGTCGCCGTGGTGGGTGCGCGCACCCGTCGGCGGTGCCGTCGCCGGCGGCATCGTATGGCTCGTGCTTGCCTCGCTCGGCGTGGGCGCGCTCGCGGCCGTCCTCGGCGCGGGATTCATGCTGATCCCTGCGGGAGCGGGGCGCTCGATCGGTGGCGGCGGCTGGGGCGGTTTCGGGGGCTTCGGCGGCGGTGGCGGTTTTGGTGGTGGCGGGTTCGGCGGCGGTGGTGGAGGCGGCGGGTTCAGCGGTGGCGGCGGCAGTTTTGGTGGCGGCGGCTCATCGGGGAGCTGGTAATGGATATGAAGCGCGTTTTCGCCAACCTTTTCGGTGCATGGTTCCAGCTGCACCGGCAGTTTCCGTCCGATGTACTTGACGCCATCGCACACGACGTCGGCGAAGGCGAAAGCACACACCGCGGCGAATTGCGGGTGGTGATCGAATCGCGTCTGCCGATCGGGTCCGTGATGGCGGGCTATACGGCTCACGTCCATGCACTGGACCTGTTCACGCACCTGCGTGTGTGGGACACGCACGACAACTGCGGCGTGCTGCTGTACGTGCTGCTTGCCGAGCATCACATCGAGATCGTCGCGGATCGCGGCATCGTCGCCAGGGTCGGGCAGGGTGAGTGGGAGACCATCACTACTGAGATGCGCAAAGCGTTCGCCGCCGGGCAGTGGCGCGAAGGTATGGTGGCGGGTGTGGCCGCCGCGAATGCGCTGCTGGCACTTCACTTCCCCGCGGATGGCTCGCCGCGCACCAATGAACTGCCGGATCGCCCGCTGATCCTCTGAGGTCCCGCGTACGGCTTCGATTCCGATGGCCGTTTTCTGTGGGAGCGCGCCTGCGCGCGAAAGGGTGCTCGCCGATACGACCGGTTATCGCGAGCACCCTTTCGCGCGCAGGCGCGCTCCCACAGAAAACGATGGACGCCGCGTTATCCACAGGCGCTGTGGACACTTGCTGCATAAGCATGTGGATAAGTCGGGTTCGTCCTTTACTGGCGCGCACTTGCGTTGCGCTGCTCAATTCCTGACCGCCGGGTTTTGCCTTTTTGTAGGAGCCCGCTTGCGGGCGAAAGCCAACAGGGCGATGAAGACGGATACTCACCTCCGCGAGCCCGATCTACGGGCTGCGGATGTCACGCACATCATCTCCGCTATGTTGGCTTTCGCCCGCAAGCGGGCTCCTACAAAAAAACGCTGACGACATAAAAAAGGGCCGCCCTTGCGGGCGGCCCTCCTTGCGCTTCGTCGCCTTAGCGACTCCGTGCGGGTATTACAGGGTGAAGTCGTACTGGACCATCAGACGGAAGTAACGCGGCGTCTGGTAGTAGGTCGGCACGCGGTACGTCGTGTTGTAGAACGTCTGGTTCGCACGCTCGCCGATCTCGCTGATCGCGATGGGCTTGCTGTTGTTGAACACGTTGATCGCGTCCAGCTGCAGCGTCAGACCCTTGACGTAAGCCGGGGTGTAGACGACGTTCGGGCTGATCGTCCAGTTCCACGGCAGACGCTTCTGGTGACCGCGCTCGTTGACTTCGCCTTCGCAGTAGAAGTACTCGGACTGGTAGCTCGGGATGCCGTAAGGAATACCGTTGCCGCCGCCGAAGCAGCTCGTCGGACGACCCGACTCGACCAGCAGGTTCAGGCCAACCGACCATTCCGGCGTGAACTTGTAGCCACCGTAAGCCTTGATGCTGTGGCGACGATCGTTCGGCAGGTAGCCGTTCGAACCGTTCATGATTTCCGGGTAATCGAATGCGCTGGTCGTGCCGGTATCGGTCTGGGCGTTGTCCGACTTCACCAGACCTTCGGTGTTGCCGTAGTTCTTCGCCCAGGTGTACGACGCGTTCACGTACCACTTGTCGGTAGCCTTCTCAGCGGTCAGCACGACCGACTGGTAGCTACGCTTCGCCTTCGGACCAAGCTTGTCGCCCGGGATCGTGACGTTGCGGAGCACGCCGCTGCCGTCCAGATCGAGGTCGAGGGTCAGCTTGCTGCCCGGGTTGTAGATGTAGCAACCCGGCATGGTCGACGGCGGCGTGAACTTGTCGCCGTTCGCGTCCATGTTCAGGCCGATCGACTGGCCGTAGGCATAGAACGGACGCCAGTCGCAGGTGTCGTCGATGGCGTTGTTGAGCTTGCGGTAGATCGCCTTGGCGCCGACAACCCAGTCGTTCAGGAACTCGTTGTCGCTGGTCAGGCGGTGCTGGAAGCCGAGGATGTACTCATCCTGCGAGTACGGCTTCAGGTCGCGCGAGGCCACCGAACGCGGGTCCGGCGTACTGCCGTTCTCGCCGTTGACGATCTGGAGGTCGCCGATCGGGGCGCCGAGGGTCGGCACGCCCTGGGCGTTGACGCCAGAGTAGTTGTAGTCCTGGATCGTGTAGTACGACGACGTAGCGGCGCGCAGGGCGACGTTCGCGGCGATCGGCAGCGAGTAGCGGCCGGCGGTGGCGAAGATCTTGGTCGACGAATCGCCGAACAGATCCCACGACAGGCCCAGACGCGGCTGCCAGATGTTGTTCTGCTTGACGAAGGTCTTGCCAGCGCCGTTCATGTTGTCGAACGAATCGTTACGCACGCCGATGTAGGCGAGGAAGCGATCGTTGATCTGCCAGCTGTCCTGCAGGTAGTAGGACTTCTGGTCGATCGAGACCGAACCACCGGTGCGGTAGTTGTACTGCGAGACGAAATCCTGGCCAGCCTTGTTGGTCTGGTAGTAGTACAGCGAACCACCGGCGTAGCTCTGGCCGGCATCCGAGCTCCACTTTTCCTTGCTGAAACCGCCGGCGATGTCGTGGTCGCCGATCTTCCAGTCAAGGTCGATGCGCCACGCGGTGCGCTTATCTTCACCGTTGAAGATGTCGATCGTGCTGGAGGTGTAGCAGGAGTTGTACGGCTGGGTGATGCCGTTGATCGTGCTGTCGCGGCTGTCGATGACGTACGGGCAACCGTTGTTGGCGCCGTTGATGTTGCCGTCGTACTTGGTGGTCGTGCCATCGGGAGCAATGTACTGCGAAGAGTTCTTGCTCTTCATCTTGCCCCACTGAGCCGACAGGGTGAGGTCGTCGGTCAGGTAGCTGGTGTACTTGAAGATATCGACGTCGCCACCGGTCTTCACCTGGCGCTGGCCACGGTAATCCGTGGTGTAAGGCGTGCCGTCGGCACCATAGACCGACGAGTAGTAATTGTTCGTCGTGTGCTTGGTGTTGTTCATCCTCGTGTACTCGAGGATGTTGCTGTCGTTGATGTTCCAGTCAAGCTTGATCAGGTAGAACGGGTCGCTGTACGTATCGCGCGTGGCGGCCGTCGACGACTGGCCCTTGCCGGTGCCTGGAGCGGTCGGGTAGGTGGTACCCGTTTCGCGGTGCGACTGGAAGATGCCGTAGAAGAACAGCTTGTCCTTGACCAGCGCGCCGCCGATCCATGCCGAGTAGACATTGTCGTTGTCGGAGTTGCGGTCGTAGTTGCGATACAGCGTGCCGTTCTTGCGGTACGTCGTGTCTTCGTTCTCGCGGGCGTAGGCCGGGGTGTACACCCAGCTGGCGCCGCCCTTCCACTCGTTGGTACCACGCTTGGTGATGACCGAGGTCACGCCGCCGGTGGAGAAGCCGTACTGCGCGCCGTAGCCGCCGGTCTGCACGTCGAGCTGCTGGATGGCCTGGAACGGCACTTCCGAGAACGACAGGTTGTTGTACAGGTTGGTGACGTTGAAGCCGTTGACGTAGTAGCTGTTCTCGGCGACCGAGGAGCCACCGAACGACGGCAGGTTGCCGAAGCGCGTGTCGCCCTTGGTGGTGCCCGGGGTCAGCGCGGCGACGTCGACGACGTTACGCGGCACCGGCAGCTTGTCGAGCTGGTCGGCCGTGAAGCTGGTGCGCGATTCGACCGACGCGACGTCGATGGAGGCGAGCGCATTGGCCGACACCGTCACGGTGTCCAGCGACTGCGGGCTCGCATCGGCGGAAGCGGCCGGCGCGGTGAAGTTGATCTGTGCCGACTGGCCAGCGATGACGTTGATGTCGCGCGTGGTGACGGTCTGGCCGTTCTGCTGAACGTTGATGCGGTAGTTGCCGACCGGCAGCGACGAGACGCGGTAGCGGCCGTCTTCGCCGACGGTGACCTGGCGGGTCTGGCCCGAGCCGAGGTTCTGCATCTGGATGGTCTGCGAAGCCGTGGCGGTACCGTAAACGTCGCCGACGGTGCTCTGAGCGAAGGCGGAGCCCGCAACGAGGCAGGCGCCCAGAGCGGACACGAGCGCAGTGCGCTTCAGCACGCGCGAACGCGTGAGCAGGGTGGTGCTTGTCATGAGGTCAAATCTCCCTGGCCCTGCACGAAGGCAAGGCTGAACAGCTTGGAATTAGCGCCGACGGACGGCACTCGTTGTGGGTAACGAGGGTGCGGAGATGGGGATCTCCACGTCGCGCCAAACCCCCAGGCGCATTGCGACGTAACGTGAACATAACGCGACAGTCACATGCATGCAAGGTTTTGAGAAAGAATCTCATTTACTCGTAAAAACGTACGAATGCGTACGTTTTGCCGCCCGGCGGGGCGCCGCCTCAGAATTTCTGGTCGTATCCGACGTAGAAATAACGGTCGATATCGAAAGCGGGGTTATACGGCGGGCTGCCGCTCCCGGTGGCGGTGACGCTGTAGTACAGCGGTCCCTTCCGATTGAAGATGTTGTTGACGCCGATCGTGAAATTGCCGTTCCAGCGGGCCCGGTAGCGCAACTGCGCATCGTTGAAGGCAATGGAGCCTTTCTGGCTGACGCCGAGACCGCCCGTGCGTTCGTTTTTCTCGTTCGGGCGATTGCACTCGACATCGCTGGTGTAGCAGGCGTCTTTCAGGCCCGAGTAGTAACGCAGCGTCCAGCTGGCGCCGAACTGGCGATAGTCCCAGTCGAGCCGCAGGTTCGAGCGGACGCGATAAAGTCCCTGCGTCCCGTCCATATAGCCGACGAGGTTGTGGGATGCGATGCCCGGGCCGCTGGAGCGTTCGTAGCTCGACAGGTACGAGCTGTCCGACGAGACCCTGAAGGAACCGATCGACGTTTCCGGCAGGCGATAGTGCAGGCCGAGGTCGTAACCGTCGGTCCGCAAACGGCCGAGATTGGCGAGGCTTTCGTTCAGCGCTGTGATGCGCCCGTCGGGGCCCCGCGTGAAACGGCCGCAGAACGTCGGATCGTTCTGCAGGTAGCAGTAATTGAGGATATCGCTGGCGAGTACCGTCGAGATGATGTTCGCGACGTCGACTTTGTAATAGTCGAGCGTGATGTCCATGCCCGACACATAGGACGGGCTGTACACGAGTCCCGCCGTACGCGTGATCGACGTTTCGGGACGAAGGTTGCGGTTGGAGCCGGCCAGGAACGGGATCGGCGACTGGCCGCCCGTATTGGACGAAATCTGTTTGCCCGAGAGATCGACCTGACGGTAGTTCGCCGGCACACCGGCGGTGGCGCAGCGCGCTTTCACATCGGCATTCGTGACCGAGGCGCCGAATGCCGAGTCGCAGGGATCGAGGAAGGTTTCGAAGCTCTCGGCGGTGCCGGCGTAAAGATCGTTGATCGTCGGCGCGCGGAAACCCTGGGCGAAGGTGCCACGTAAAAGCAGGTCGTCGAACGGTTTCCAGCGGAAGCTGTACTTGTTGTTCGTCGTGCTGCCGAAGTTGCTGTAGCGCGAATAGCGCGTCGCCACATTGACGGCGAGTTCCTGCGCGAACGGAAGATCGCGAAGCAGGGGCACGTCGAGTTCGAGATACGCTTCGTTGACGGTGTAACTGCCGTCGGTAGGTGCGCTGGCGAGGTTTGTCGTCAGGCCCGCGGCGTCGTTGCCGTCCGGTCGATACGTGCCGGTTTCCTTGCGATGTTCGATGCCGCCGGCGATGTTCACGGTGCCGCCGCCATTGGTACCGGCAAGCCAGGGAAGGTCGACGATGCCGCCGGTGATATTCGCCGTGATGTCGTTCGTGCGGCTGGTCTGGCGCGTGGTGCCGGTGGCGCCGATATAGTTCCAGACGGCCTGCGGCGTGCCGCCAGGGCCTGCCAGAATGTTCCAGGGCACGCAGCCGGCCGCCCGATCGGCAGCATTGGCGCAGACGACCTGGCCGCCGATGACGGTGGTCGGACCCAGCGCTTTCTCGGCGTTCGGCAGATAGATATTTCCGTTGGCTACCTGCCGGCTCTTCGTTTCCGAGTAGTTGTAGGTAGCATCCCAGGTCCAGTCGCGACCGGCGATGCCGACCGTGCCCTCGGCCCCGAAATCGATGTGCGCGAGCTTGCTCTTCGACCAGGTGACGCGCGGCATTTCCACGGTGCGCCGGAAGAACGGCGTGGCGTAACCGGGGAAGGGGTTGTATGCATTGTTCGGATCGATGACCAAGCCATCGCCGCGTCCGGAGGCGGATTGCAGCGGATAGCCGGCGACCTGGGTCGTGCTGTCGCGCATGCTGTAGCTGACCATGCCGCGCAGCGCGACGCTGTCGCTAACGTTGTAGCGTCCGGTGGCGAACAGATTGCGCAGCTTGCTTCCCGAACGGAACGTGGTGTCGCGCTGGGTGTTGTACTTGTCCGCGTTGCTGTTGGCATCGTACGGATGGTAATTCACGAGATCGGCGGTATTGCCGACGACGCCCCCCGGATGATTGACGACGTAGTTGTTAGGTACCCACGTCCCGTCGGGCGCGAAACTGCCCGCACCGGCGGTGCCGTCGGCGCGCGGATCGACAACGCCGCCATACGCGCCGAGCCCCAGGCCATCGCCAGGATGCCGTGGACCATTCGGATACGACGTGAGGCTGCGCTTCGAGGCCATCATCGGATCGTTGTCCTGATACGACGCGCCAAGAATGATGGAGGCGTTTTCGGTGCTGCGGCCCCATGTGAAGTCGCCGTTCTTCTGCGCGCCGTCGCCCTTGCCGTTGACGCCGTAGTAGACGTTGGCTTCGGCGCCTTCGAAGCGATCGCGCGTGATGATGTTGACCACGCCGCCGATGGCGTCGGAACCGTAAATGGACGATGCGCCGTCCTTCAGCACGTCGATCCGTTCGATGATCGAGACGGGCAGCGTCGACAGATCGGTCAGGCCGCTGAGGCTGCTGCTCCACCGGCGTCCGTTGACCAGCACCAGCGTGCGTTGCGAACCGAGGTTGCGCAGATCGGTATAGCGGCCGCCCGTATCGCCGCCCGACGTGAGGTTGTCCTGGGGTGTGATGTCCGCCGTGCCGATGGACGGTATCAGCGCGAGTATGTCGTCGACCTGGGTCAGGCCGCTTGCGCGAATGGCTTCGCGATCCATGAATACGACCGGCTGCGCCGTCTCGACGTCGGTTCCGCGGATACGCGAGCCGGTGACGGTGATGGCATCCAGCGTCTGCGACCGGGACGTGCCGGTCGACCCGGCGTCCTGGGCATGCAGCGCAGCGGACGCAAGACAGGTGCCGAGTGCGGCGGCAAGCGCAGCGCGACGAAACGCGCGGTGGCGCGTCTGCGAGGTACCTGATTGCATGCTGGTGAAGCCTCCCGTGGCCCGGCGGACGTCGCGGGGCCACGTCGATTCTACGGCAGTTGGCCGCCGGGAAGGGAGGGGGAGGCCGCTAACCGGTTGATTGGAAACGCCGGCTCTACTTGTGGGAGCGCGCCTGCGCGCGAAAGCCAACAGGGCGAGGATGACGGATGCTCACCTCCCCGAGCCCGTTTCCCGGGCCGCGGATGCCACGCATGGCATCTTCGCTCCGTTGGCTTTCGCGCGCAGGCGCGCTCCCACACAGATAGACGGCTTGCGTTTTACTTCGTCGCCGCCGGCGTATCGCCTTCGCCGATGTTGGCCTTGAGGAAGGTTTCCATCTTCGTCAGGAACGCTTCCTCGTTCTCCGACTTGTAGAAGCCGTGGCCTTCGCCCGGGACCGACATCCACTCGTACTTGCGATGGGCCTTGTCCAGCGCCGCGCGCATCGCCTTGGCCTGCTCGAACGGTGCACGCTGGTCGTCCTCGCCGTGGACGAGGAATACCGGCACATCGATCTTGTCGGCCAGCATCGTCGGGGAGTTGGCGGCAAGATCGGCATCGTCGCGACCGATAACGTTCGTCAGATAGCTACGGCCGTATTTCTGCTGACGGATATCGCCCTTGCTGTACATCATTTTCAGGTCGTAGATGCCGGCGTAGCCGATGGCACAACGGAACATGCCCGGTGCACGCGCCACCGTCATCATCGCCGAGTACGCACCGAAGCTCGCGCCGTAGACGCAAATCCGCTTCGGGTCCGCATAGGTCTGGTCGATAGCCCATTTCACGCCATCGATCATGTCCTGCTGCACGCGTGTACCCCACTTCAGGTAACCGGCCTGGTCGAACTCGGCGCCGCGGCCGGACGATCCACGGTAGTTGACCTGCAGAACGAGGTAGCCGCGATTGGCGAGGAACTGCGCGTCGCTGTCGTAGAACCAGTCGTCCGATACACCGTGCGGGCCACCATGCGGCAGCAGCACCATCGGTAAGCCGGCCTCGGTTTTGCCCTTGGGCAAGGTGAGGATGCCCTCGATTTCGCGGCCGTCGCTGGCCTTGAAACGAATCGGACGACGCTCCGCCATCTTCGCGGGATCGACCCAGGGTTCGGAAGCGAACAGTGCCTTCGCCTTCAGCGTATGCATGTCCATCATGAAGTAGCGGCCCGGATCGCGGTCGCTGGAAATGTAGACGAGGAGCTGTCCGCCATCCTCGCTGAAGTCCACGAAGTGCACGAAATAGCCCGGAAATTTCTGGCTGAGCGCGGCGTGTATTTTCGCGGCGGGCAACTGGGGATCGAGATAGGTGACCTTCGGAACGCCCGTGAGTGTGCGTACGCCGAATGGCTGTTCGGGAGCGGCTGTCCAGAGCCCGGACGTGCTCACGCTGCCGAAGTCGTCTTTCGCCAGCACCTTGCGGTTGGCGCCCGATTCGTCCTGCTCCACCAACTGCGCCGGGCCACCCGCCGGGCTATAGAACGCCCATAGCCGCGTGCCGCCGGACACCTGCCGGATCGGCGAGAACGATACGCCCGACTGGTCGCGGCCCCACTTCGCCCAGCTGTTGTTTTCGCGGTGGTATACGACGTAGTTGAAGTCGTTGTCCTTGCCCCAGGCGAAAAGTACGTTGCCGTCCGCACCGACCATGAAGTCGACATCCGACATGTCGAACTGGGTCATCAGGTGACGGGCGCTCGTTTCCGCGTCGACGTCGTAGAGCAACGTACGGTTCTGGTTATCCCAGGCCACCGCGCGCATGTAGAAGTGACCGTTGGTCTTGACCGGCAGGCCGTCGACCGTGCCCCAGCCCCGGTCGGTGGATCGCGTGGCCGAGCGGCGTCCGAAGGTTTCGCTGCCGTAGAGATAATCCTGGCGCTTGCCGTTGACGTCGACGGCAAGCAGCTCGCCCGTCATGAACGGTTTTTCGACCGAGCCGTACTGTTTGCCCTTGGCAACGACGATTCGCGTCGAATTCACCCACACCACCTGCGCCGGCACCTCGTACATCGGCATGCGGATCAGACTGACCGGGTGAGTCATGTCGTCCACGTCGTAGATCGCAAGCGAGTGCGACCGGCCGTCGGGATCGTCGACCTGGATGGAAATGTGCTTGCCGTCCGGCGACAGGCGAGGGCTCAGCAATTCCGGTTTACGCGCGAAATCGCTGGCCGGAATGAGGTCGGCGGACTGAACGACAGGTACGAACATACAAAGCGCGGCCACGACGGCACGCACGCGATAACGCGACATGAATTGCTCTCCCCCTGGTTTGGTACTTCCCTGCGGCATCGCCTCCCCGGCGACGTCGCGACGGGTCGAGTATAGGCAAACGCGGGGCGCAGTCCAGCGCCGCATTCGCCCCGTTCGCGCGCCCCCGCTACACTGGGTGCCTGCGTTTCTTCCGGCTCCCTTATGGCAACCCCTTACGTCGTCTCGCTCGATCCCGTCGCCTTCAGCCTCGGCCCGGTCCAGGTCCACTGGTACGGCCTGATGTACCTGCTTGGCTTCCTCGGGGCGTGGGGCCTCGGCGAGTACCGCCGTCGCCAGGGACGCCTGCCGGTGACCGCCGACGCCTTCGGCGACCTGTGCTTCTACGCCATGATGGGCGTGGTGGTGGGCGGTCGCGTCGGCTACATGCTTTTCTATACCTCCATCAGCTGGATATGGACCGACCCGCTGGCGATTTTCCGCATCTGGGATGGCGGCATGTCCTTCCATGGCGGCCTGTTGGGTGTGCTGGTGGCTGGCCTGTGGTGGTCGCGCCGGCACCGCGTTCATTTCATGGATACGGTGGATTTCGTCGCGCCGGTGGTGCCGATCGGCCTTGGGCTGGGCCGGCTGGGTAATTTCATCAACGGCGAGCTGTGGGGCAAGCCCACCGATATGGCGATCGGCATGATCTTCCCGCACGCGCCGGACGCGTTGCCCCGCCATCCGTCCCAGCTTTACGAATTCGCGCTGGAAGGCGTCGTCATGTTCACGGTGCTCTGGCTCTATTCCGCGAAGCCGCGCCACCGTTACGCGGTCTCGGGCCTGTTCGCGCTGCTGTACGGCAGCTTCCGCTTCCTGGTCGAGTTCGTCCGCTTGCCCGACCCGCAGCTCGGTTACCTGGCCTTCGGTTGGGTCACGATGGGCCAGATCCTTTCCCTGCCGCTGATCGTCGTCGGTCTGGTGCTTCTGGCGATGTCGCGCCGGGCGCCGTACGCGCCGCTCGCCGCAGCCGCCGCCCCCCAGTCCTGATATCGTCCGTCCGATGCAGCCCTATCTCGATCTCCTCCGGCACGTTCTCGATCACGGTACCGAAAAAGCGGACCGCACCGGTACCGGCACGCGCAGCGTGTTCGGCTGGCAGATGCGCTACGACCTGTCGCGCGGCTTCCCGCTGGTGACGACGAAGAAGCTCCACATCCGCTCGATCGTGCACGAGCTGATCTGGTTCCTGCAGGGCGACACCAATATCGGGTACCTGAAGGAAAACGGCGTCAGCATCTGGAACGAATGGGCCGATGCCAACGGCGACCTCGGTCCCGTCTATGGGCGCCAGTGGCGCGCATGGCCCACGGCCGACGGCCGGGTGGTCGACCAGATTTCATGGGTGATCGACGAGATCGCGCGCAATCCCGATTCGCGCCGCCTGATCGTTTCGGCGTGGAACGTCGGCGAACTACCGAAAATGGCGTTGATGCCATGCCATACGATGTTTCAGTTCTACGTGGCGAACGGGCGGCTGTCGTGCCAGCTGTATCAGCGCTCGGGCGACATCTTCCTCGGCATCCCTTTCAACATCGCCAGTTACGCGCTGCTTACCCACATGATCGCGCAGGTTACCGGCCTGGAAGTCGGCGATTTCGTGCTGACGCTGGGCGATGCGCACCTGTACAACAATCACGTGGAACAGGCGCGTACCCAGCTGGCGCGCGAACCGCGGGCACTGCCGAAACTGGAGCTTAATCCCGACGTGCGCTCGGTTTTCGACTTCCGCTTCGAAGACGTCGCCATCGCCGGTTACGAACCTCACCCGGCCATTCGCGCGCCCGTCGCGGTCTGAGTCGTATGCTCGCCGTGTCGGGCGGGCGCTTCTTAAAACATTCGTTAGTTTCCTGCGTAGCGCCTTGAGACTAATATCCGCCACGGAACGGACGCGTGGCGGTAAGTCTTCCGCTGCGTGTGTCCGCAACGTATTAAGGAATCGTCATGGCTGTTTCGCTGGTCGCCGCTCTCGATGAAAACTTTGCCATCGGCAAAAAAGGCGGTCTTCCCTGGCATCTTCCCGACGACCTGCGCTATTTCAAAGCGCTGACGATGGACAAATACGTCCTGATGGGACGCAAGACCGCCGAGTCCATCGGCAAGCCGCTGCCGGGTCGCACCAATCTCGTTATGTCGCGCAAAGGCGAGGCACCGTACAAGGGGCAGATCACCGTTCGTTCCGTGCATGACGCCATGGCGACATGCGGCGGCACCGGGCTGATGGTGATCGGCGGTGGCGAAGTGTTTCGCGAAGCGCTCCCGCTTGCGCGCCGTCTGTATCTGACCTGGATCTACGCCGCCGTCGACGGTGCCGACTGCTTCTTCCCCGGCATCGACTTCAAGCAGTGGACCGAAGTGTCGCGCGTGCATCACAAGGCGGACAAGGAACATCAGTTCCCGTTCGACATGGTCGAATACATCCGCAACACGTGATGCACGTCGTTGCTGGCGTTCTGGTGGACGCCGCCGGCAGAGTCCTGCTGGCGCAGCGTCCTCCGGGCAAGCATCTGGCGGGCATGTGGGAGTTTCCCGGCGGCAAGCTGGAGCCGGGCGAAACGCCACTGGAAGCGTTGCGGCGCGAGCTCGACGAAGAGCTGGGTATCGACGTCGATCTTTCCGCCACCGAACCGCTGATACGCATCCCGTGGCAGTACGGCGAGCGCGCCATGCTGCTCGAAGCCATCGTCGTTCGTCGCTGGCATGGCGAAGCTCGCGCACTGGATGCGCAGGACATCGCCTGGCATGCGCCGCGCGCTGTCGATCCCGCGCTGCTGGCGCCGGCCGATCGGCCGATTCTCGCTGCGGCATGGCTTCCCGGGCGCTACCCGATCACGCCTGCCGATGCCGGTATCGACGCGGCGAAGGCGGCCGTCAATGCCGCGCTCGACCGTGGCGACACTCTGATCCAGTTGCGACTGCCGGAGCTGCCTATCGATGTCGTTCGCGATCTGGCGGCGCAGCTTTTGCCGCGCGCAAGGTCGAAGCAAGCCGTCTTGCTGCTCAATGGCGATATCGATGGCGCACGGCGTCTTGGCGACGGCGTGGGCGTGCATCTGCGTTCGGCGCAGTTGCGCGAGCTGACTTCGCGGCCGTTGCCGCTGGGCCGTGTTGTGGGGGCATCGTGTCACGACGAAGCAGAGCTGGCGCATGCGGTGCGCCTGGGTGCGGATTTCGCGACGCTGTCGCCGGTGTTGCCGACAGCGAGTCATCCGGATGCGGCGACGTTGGGATGGAAACGTTTCGCCGAACTCGCCGAGTCGGCGTCGTTACCGGTGTATGCGTTGGGCGGGATGACGCAGGCACTGTTGAGTCGTGCACGCGAGGCATCGGGGCAGGGCATAGCGGGCATCACTGGACTGCTGTGGGAGCACTGGCAAGCACTCCGGTAGTGGAACGGGGCTTATGCTTTCTGTGGGAGCGCGCCTGCGCGCGATAGCCAACAAAGCGGCGATGCTGTGCCCGATATTCGTAGCCGGCAGATATTGCTCGCGATCTGAGTCTCGATCTTCATCGCTCCGTTGGCTATCGCGCGCAGGCGCGCTCCCACAGAATAGCGATTATCGGAGCTTTGCCAGCTTCAGATACCGCGCATGCTGCGCCTGTACCGCATGGTCCAGATCGGCCTCGTCGCCATCGTTGACGATCACATCGTCCGCTATGGCCAGCCGCTGCTCGCGCGTCGACTGGTTGCGGATCATGCGTATGGCCAGTGCCTCGTCGATACCGTCGCGGCGTGTCAGGCGCTCGATCTGGGTGGCGACGGGGGTGTCGACGACCAGTACCCGGTCGACCCACGCGTAGTGCTCGCGGTTCTCCACGAGCAGGGGAATCGAAACGATGCAGTATGGCCCGGTATCGGCCGCCACGGCGTCGTGCAGCCAACGGCGGATCAGCGGATGGAGGATGCCTTCCAGCGTTTTGCGTGCGCCCGGATCGTCGAAAATCCGCCGCCGCATGGCCGCGCGATCGAGCTGCCCCTGTGCATCCAGCGCGCCATTGCCGAAGGTCGCCGCGATAGCGGCCAATCCTTCGGAGCCCGGCTCGACGACCGCACGCGCCGCCACGTCGGCGTCATAGGCCTGAATGTCCAGAGCACGAAAACGTGCTTCGACGGCGCTCTTGCCGGAGGCCACGCCACCGGTCAGCGCCACGACATAGCGATGCGTGCTCATTGCATGCCCGTCAGGTGCATGTACGCGCCCAGCAGCTCGTCGCCTGCAAGGAACCATACCCATCCAGCGGCGGCGATGTACGGACCGAACGGCATGGGTATATCGCGCTGGTGGCGACGCAGCAGCATCAGCGTGCCGCCGACCAGTGCACCGATAAACGACGACAGCAGGATCACCGGCAGCAGCGCCACCGGCCCCATCCACGCGCCGAGCGCGGCCAACAGCTTGAAGTCGCCGTGGCCCATGCCTTCCTTGCCCGTGAGCAGCTTGAACAGCCAGTAGACGCTCCACAGGCTGAGGTAACCGATCAGCGCCGCGAGAATCGCGGACGACGGAGCGACCGCATGCGGTTGCCAGGTCGGAATCAGCGTCAGTCCCAGACCGATCCACAGCAGCGGGTAGTTGATTTCATCGGGCAATAGCTGAGTACGTGCATCGATACCCGACAAGGCCACCAGCATCCAGGTGAAAACCAGTCCAGCCAGCGCGGCGGCCGAAGGTCCGAAGCGCCAGACGACGACGGCGCTGGCGATGCCGGTCAGCAGTTCGACCAGCGGGTACTGCGCCGAGATAGCCACGTTGCAGTAACGGCAACGACCGCGAAGCAGCAGCCAGCCGAAGACCGGAATATTGTCGCGGGCCGCCAGCGCATGCTTGCACTTCGGGCAATGCGACGGCTCGAACACGAGGCCGGGCGGCTTCGGTTCGTCGACCGGCGGCAGTTCCAGCACTTCCCGCGCCTGGCGGCGCCAGTCGGCCTGCATGCGCTCGGGCGTGCGCAGGATGACGACATTGAGGAAGCTTCCGACCAGCAGGCCGAGCACGCCGGCGAAGGCGATCCAGAGGGCGAGGGGCAGTTCGGGCATTGCCGTCCTTCGGTTATAAAAAACCCTTCCCCCGCGAGAGGGAAGGGTTCGTATTGTGCCTTGGTCGTGGGGCGTCCGTCGTCAGACGGTACCGGCCAGCTTGAAGATCGGGAGGTAGAGCGAAATGACCATGCCGCCGACCAGTACGCCGAGGATGATCATGATGAACGGCTCGAGCAGGCTGCTCAGCGTGTCCACCGCGGTATTCACTTCTTCCTCGTAGAACTCCGCCACCTTGAACAGCATGGAATCGAGGGAGCCGGATTCTTCGCCGATAGCGGTCATCTGCACGACCATGTTCGGGAACAGATTGGTTTGCCGCATGGCCAACTGCAGCTGGTGACCGACGGCGATATCGTCGCGCATCTGCGCTACGGCCTTGCCGTAGACGATGCTGCCCGTGGCGCCAGATACCGCATCCAGTGCTTCGACCAATGGCACGCCGGCGTGGAAGGTCACGCCCAGCGTACGTGCGAAGCGGGCGATAGCGGACTTGTGCAGCAGATCCCCGATAACCGGAATGCGCAGCGATACGCGATCCATGAAATGCGCAAAGGGCGGGCTGCGTTTCTTCAGGGCGATGATGCCGACCACCGAGCCGACGATGACGCCGATAACCGCCCACCAGTACGACTGCATGAACTTCGATGCCGCCACGACGAACTGCGTCGGTGCCGGCAGTTCGGCTTTCGCTTCGGCGAAGGTCTGCTGGAAGACGGGAACGACGAACAGCAGCAGGATCATGCTAACCAGCAAGGCGACGACCAGCACCATGATCGGATAGAACAAGGCCTTTTTGATCTTGGACTTGATGCTTTCCATGCGCTCTTTGTACGTGGCGACAGTGTCGAGCACGGTATCGAGCACACCCGCCGATTCGCCGGCGTGGACCAGGTTGCGGTACAGCTCGTCGAACTGCACCGGATAGAGGGCCAGTGCCTCGTGCAGGGACGCGCCGCCTTCGATGTTGTTCTTCACATCGGTCAGCATGTTCTTGAAGCGGACGTTCTTCTGGCCGCCCGCGATGATCTCGAAGGACTGCACCATGGGCACGCCCGACGCCATCATCGTGGCGATCTGGCGGCTGAAGATCGCCACGTCGCGCGGTTTGACCGTGCTGCCGGACGCGCCGAACAGCGGCTTGGCCTTCTCGCGGACGGTCTGGGGATTCATGCCCTGGCGGCGGAGCTCGGCCTTGACCAGCGCCGCGTTCTTGGCCTGCAGTTCGCCCTTCATGCGCTTGCCGCGCTTATCGAGCGCGACCCAGTCGTACATGACGAGCTTGCTTACCTCGGCCCGAGCAGTGCCGATGGCGCGCGCATTCTTACTAGCGGTGGCGATAGCCATGACGCGGTGTTCCCCCCGATGGACTTTCCCGTATGGCCCGCCATCTGCGCGGACCATGGTTACTCTCTAGTGTGTACGCTTTATCGGGCCGCAACTGCTGCCTGGCGCACATCTTTAAAACGCCCCGGCGCCCGTCAGTCCTTGGTCACCCGGTTGATTTCGGCCAGGCTGGTCACCCCGTTCCGGCATTTCAGCAGGGCCGAGGCGCGAAGGTCGTTCACTCCGGCCGCCTTGGCGACCTCGGCGATCTGCATGGCGTTGGCGCCCGTAAGGATGATCTTCTGGATCTCGTCGAGCATGGGCATGACCTGGTAAATGCCTACGCGTCCCTTATAGCCCTCGTTGCAGCCGTCGCAGCCTACCGCTTCGTAGATCTCGATGCCCGCGTCGATTTCCGCCTGGGTAAAACCTTCGGCCAGCAGAGCGGCCGGCGGCAGTTCGATGCGTTTCTTGCAGTCGTGCAGGCGGCGGGCCAGGCGCTGGGCGATGATCAGGGTCACGGACGAGGTGATGTTGTAGGGCGCGATGCCCATGTTCATCAGTCGGGCAATGGTCTGCGGGGCGTCGTTCGTATGCAGCGTGGACAGCACCATATGGCCCGTCTGCGCAGCCTTGATAGCGATTTCGGCCGTTTCCAGGTCGCGGATTTCGCCGACCATGATCACGTCCGGATCCTGGCGCAGGAACGAACGCAGCGCAGCGGCGAAGGTCATGCCGCGCTTGGTGTTCTGCTGGACCTGGTTGATGCCTTCGACGCGGATTTCGACCGGGTCTTCCACCGTGGAAATATTGCGTCCGTCGGTGTTGAGGATATTGAGCGCGGTATACAGCGAGACCGTCTTACCCGAACCGGTGGGACCGGTAACCAGCACCATGCCGTAGGGTTTTTCGATGGCATCGAGGTACAGTTTTTTCTGGGCTTCCTCGTAACCGAGCTTGTCGATGCCCAGCTTCGCCGACGAGCCGTCGAGGATACGCAGCACGATCTTCTCGCCGAACAGGGTCGGCAGGGTGCTGACGCGGAAGTCGATGGCGCGAGTCTTGGTCAGGTTGAGCTTGATGCGTCCGTCCTGCGGTACGCGGCGCTCGGCGATGTCCAGACCGCTCATCACCTTCAGGCGCGACGCGATACGGCTGCCGAGCTTGATCGGCGCGGAAGCCACGATACGCAGAATGCCGTCCATGCGCAGACGCACGCGATAAACGGATTCGAAGGGCTCGAAATGGATGTCCGACGCGCCGCGCTTGATCGCGTCGACGAGAATCTTGTTGACGAATTTGACGACCGGCGCGTCGTCGTTGGCGTTGGCGTCGATGCCGGTGGTGGCTTCCTCGTCGCCGTCGCTGGACTCCAGATTCAGCTCTTCCATCCCGGCGTCTTCAAACCCGGGCACGGAGGAATTCATGTTCGCCAGCGCGCCTTCGATCACGCGGCGCAACTGACCCCGTTCGATCAGCACCGGCTCGACCATGTGGTTCGAGTGGAACTTGATCTCGTCGAGCGCATGCGACTGCATCGGGTCGGCGATGCCGACGAAGAGCCGCTTGCCGCGCTTGAACAGAGGTAGCGCCTGATGCTTGGTGATCAGCGCTTCGGTGACGAGGTCCAGCGGCATATTGGCTGCGACCATCGATCCGAGATCCATCAGCGGCATGCCGAACTCGGTGGACGCCACCTGGCTGAGGCGCGGGCTTTCCACCAGGCTTTGGTCGACCAGCCACGAGAACAGCGAAATCCGCTTGTCCGCGGCATCCTGTACGGCTTTGCGGACGTCGGCCTCGGGCAGCACGCCCTCGGAGACCAGACGCCGTGCCATGCCCGTCAGGCCAGACATGGTGGGCTGCTGCATTTGTGAAGCCATAGTCGACCCGATCCCCCGAGATACGGGGCTGAATCTACTCCAGAATGGCCGTGCGGTCACCCTTGGGGGCGTGAAGAAGCCGTCGTCCGCGGCCCATGCGATGCCGTGCGTTCGGCCTCGTTTCGGAGTGCGCCCTTCCCGTATGATTCGGGGAATCAAAGGGGACGTATCTTGAGCCTTATCAGCATCATCCTGCCCGCGAAGAACGAGGCAGCCGCGCTTGCCCAGTTGCTGCCACGCCTGACCGCCGCCCAACCCGGCGCGGAGATCCTCGTCATGGACGACGGATCGACGGACAGCACGCGCGACGTCTGCGCAGCGGCAGGGGTCCGCTGCGTGTCGGCGCCGTACTCCATGGGCAACGGTGCGGCGATCAAGCGCGGTGCCCGCGCGGCCACCGGCGACATCCTGGTCTTCATGGACGGCGACGGCCAGCACGACCCGGTCGACATTGCACGCCTGATCGCACGGCTGGAGCAGGGCTACGACATGGTCGTCGGCGCACGCGACTGGGGCAGCCAGGCCGGCGTAGGCCGCGGCGTCGCCAATACGTTCTACAACTGGCTGGCCTCGCGCATCACCGGCCATGTCGTCGCCGACCTGACCTCAGGCTTCCGCGTTACGCGGGCAGAGAAATTCCGCGAGTTCTTGCATCTGTTGCCGAATGGGTTTTCGTATCCGACGACCAGCACGATGGCGTTTTTTCGCAGTGCTTATGGTGTGGCGTATGAGCCGATCAAGGCGGCGCAGCGGGTGGGTAAGAGTCACATCAAGCCGCTGAAGGATGGCGTTCGTTTTCTGCTTATCATCTTCAAGATCGCGACACTTTATTCGCCGTTGAAGCTGTTTGTACCTGCTAGCGCGGTCTTTTTCCTGCTCGGCTGCATTAACTACGCGTGGACATTCATTCACGAAGGGCGGCTTACGAATATGAGCACGCTTATGTGGAGCGCCGCGGTAATCGTGTTTCTGATTGGACTGATATCCGAGCAGATTACGGCTCTGACATACCGTCGCGTCGATTGAGCCGTGGGAATGAGTGCGTCGTTTCGTGCGCAACCCACTCCTAAGCCGACCGTACTGGTACTTGCTTCTACGTATCCGCGTTGGATCAACGACCATGAGCCCGGGTTCGTCCATGAGTTGTCGCGTCGATTGATCGACAGATTCCATGTGATTGCCGTGGTGCCGGACGCGCCGGATGCCGACGAATCCGGCGACTTGGATGGCGTGCATATCGTGCGCTATCGATATGCACCGCGGCGGTTGCAGACGCTGGTCAACGACGGCGGGATCGCGACGAACCTTCGACGATCGCCATGGAAATGGTTGCTCGTACCTGGCTTCGTGTTCATGCAGCTCATTGCGGCGCGACGTATAGCGCGTGCGCAGCAGATCGATGCCGTACACGCACATTGGCTTATCTCGCCGGGTGTAGTCGCTAGCTGGCTTGTCGGTGCCGACAAGGTATTGCCCTGCGTGGTTACCTCGCATGGTGGCGATCTCTTCGGCTTTCGCGGAAACATGTTCGTGCGCATCAAACGTTGGGTGGCGTCGCGAGCCGCTGCCATGAGCGTGGTGAGCAGCGCGATGCGTGACGAGGCTATGCGCATTGCGCTTCCCGTCGAACGCATTGAGGTCATTCCTATGGGGGTTGATCTGACTTCGCGTTTCGTACCCGATCCGTCGGTGCCACGCGCGTTGCGGGAGTTGCTGTTCGTCGGTCGCCTTGTAGCCAAAAAGGGTCTGCGTTATCTGATGGCAGCAATGCCGGCGATTCTCGAGCGGTATCCGGAAACGGTTCTCCGGGTGATCGGTTTTGGCCCCGAACGCGAAGCGCTTGAGCAGCAGGTTGCTGACCTTGGAATTGCAGCAAGCGTAGTATTTGAAGGGGCGATGGAACAAAGGCATCTGCCCGACGCCTATCGTCGAGCATCGGTATTTGTCGCTCCGTTCGTCCGTGACGCCAGCGGAGATCAGGAGGGATTGCCTGTCGCGCTCATGGAGGCGGTGGGAACGGGTTGCCCATTCGTCGTGGGTGACGTCGCGGGCTTATCCGATCTGCTGGGTGGTACCGCCGATTCGTTTCGTGTGGATGCTACGTCGCCTCCTGCAATTGCCGCTGCTGTTATGCGCTGTCTGGACGATCCCGGTTTGGCTGGCGCCGTCGCAAGCCAGGTCCGGGAACAGGTCAGGGCGCACCTGGACTGGGACGCCATTGCAAGACGATATGCCGACCTGCTGACGGATGTGATGGAGAAAAGAACGCCATGAGAGCACTGGTGAGTGGGGGCGCGGGCTATATCGGTTCGCACATGTGCAAGGCGCTGGCGGCCGAAGGGCACGATGTACTGGTGCTGGATAATCTGTCGACGGGACATCGCGCCGCAGTGAAGTGGGGTGACTTCGTGCAGGCCGATCTGCTCGACGCCGCACGTGTCGATGGTGTTCTTGCTGAGTTCCGACCCGATGTCGTCTTCCATTTCGCCGGGTTGTCGGTGGTGCGCGACTCGATGTCGCAGCCTTTCGATTACTACCGGAACAATGTGGTTGGCTCGCTAAATTTGTTGTCGGCGATGCAAAACCATGACGTCGGAAAGATCGTTTTTTCATCCAGCGCAGCCGTCTACGGCACGCCTGTGGTGGAAACAATCGATGAGATGCAGGTTACTCAGCCCATCAATCCTTACGGTACGACGAAGCTGATGGTAGAGCGCATGCTTGGAGATGCCGCGCTGGCGTATGGTCTTCGCTCCGTGAGCCTGCGTTACTTCAATGCAGCGGGTGCTGATCTGGACAGCGATATAGGCGAGGCACACGAGCCGGAGACTCATCTCATACCAAACGCGTTACGTGCGGCGGACGAATCAATGGTGCTTGACGTTTTTGGAACCGACTACGCGACACCGGATGGCACGTGTATTCGGGACTATGTGCATGTCGTCGACCTTGCGGATGCGCACCTGCGTGCCGCAGGCTATCTCGACGAGAACGCCGGCACCCATCGCTTCAATCTTGGAACAGGCACGGGCTGTTCCGTGCTTCAGATCGTAGGGAAGGTGCGTGAGGCGACCGGATGCGCACTTAAATATCGCGTCTCACCGCGTCGGCAGGGTGACCCGGCGAGACTGGTCGCCAGTAACGAACGCGCTAGGTCGTATCTCGGCTGGGAACCACGCTATAGCGACCTTCGCACGATGGTCGACTCGGCGTGGGCGTGGCATCGGACCAGGACTTACTGAGGGAACGCGCATGGCCAAGAAGCAACCAAAGCTCGTGCTGCGCGAGTCCTGTATTGCAGACGTTACCAAGGGGTGGGCCGCCGGTTCGTTCTTCGAGGCCGGTGCGGGCACTGGCCATATGTCGCGTATTTTCCTCGATCGAGGTTTTCATGGTGCCAGCCATGATCTTGGCGAGTCGAGCCGGCAGGCTATACGCGATAACCTGGCACCATATGGCGAACGAATGACGGTAGTCGATTCCGTAGATGAACTTGCCGACGCATCATTCGACTACCTGCTCGCGTTCGAGGTTCTTGAGCACATCGAGAACGACGCTGAAGTGCTGGCCTCATGGGCTGGCAAGCTGCGGCATGGCGGACGTATTCTGATATCGGTTCCGGCGCATGCGCGCAAATATGGTCGATCGGATGCGATGGTCGGACATGTGCGTCGTTACGAGCGTGCGGAGATGCAGCGTTTGCTCGCAGGTGCCGGGTTCGACGACATCCAGATCATCAATTACGGCTATCCCGTAACGGAACTGACCCGCCGCGTGTCCAATCGTATGATCAAAGGTGCTGGCGATTTCGACGGATTGTCCGCGGAAGAGCGCAGCGTTCGAAGCGCTCAGGTCAAGCCGAAGATCATCGAGCGCATGCTGAAGATCGTCGGGGGCAATGTTTTCGTTCCATTCTGCTGGATACAGCGGCTGTTCTACCGCTATGACCTGGGCGATGGCCTGGTTGCCAGCGCAGTCCGCCGTTAAGAGCGAATCGCCGCAACCAGTGTGGGTTCGACCTTGGCGATCAACTCGGCCCAGTCTTCGATAGGTACGTTGACCGTACTCGGTCGTTCTACGAGTTCTGTAACCCGGCTTGCAAGCGATGCCGGATCGCCAGGTTTGTAGAGCAATTCCGGCCATTCAGCCAGTACGTCGTTCATCGCACCAACGGCGGACGCAACCACAGGTGTTCCCGTAGCCAGGATTTCGTAAGCCTTCTGCGGAAAGCAGTAACGGCCGAATGGTGTATCGAGGACGCAGATCGTCGCTACATCGAGTGCGCTGAAGAACGTCGCGACGCGGTCGTGCGGTAGTTGTCCCAGATAGTGGACGCGATCGCCCTTCGGTATCTCGATGCTGCCATCGAGAGGGCCAGCCAGCACGAGATGTATGAGGGGATCTGCGGACAGGATATCCCAGGCAGCGAATAGCTCGCCGATGCCTTTTGTTCGATGAAGCCCACCCGCTGTGCCGATGAGAATGCCATCGCTTGGCAAACCTAGCGCTTCGCGAGACACCATCTTATCGAGTGGCCGAAACACCGCTTTGTCGATGGTGCTCGGCATCGAGATGACGATGCCTTTTGCGCGGTATTCATCGCGGACGAGCCGTGCAAGCGGCTCACTGGTCGTCGTTACCACGGCAGCCGTGCGCGTCGCACGACGAAGCGCCGAAACCATTCCCGGAATCCGAGCCTGTCCGAACGATTCGAAGTTGTCGTAAAGGTCGACGGCGTAGGGTACCCGTAACTTCTTCGCCACCCACGCAGCGAGAACGACATTGGGGATATCCGACGCGCCAATGACCAGCTCCGGTGCGAACGTGCGTAAACGCCGCAACAGGCGCGCGGGATAACGTGCAACGTCGGTGATCCATGGGCGATGTATACCTGTCGCCGTGAAACGCAAGCGACCTTGCTCGGTAGGATGTTGCCAGAGGCCATCGTCCTGTCCCTGGTACCCGACGCATTCAACCATGACGTCGTGGCCGAGGAGTGCCAGCTGGTGGGGTATTTCATACAGACGTGCGTACCGGTCGTCGATGACGTCCTTGCCCATGTAGCGCCGTTTACAGAGGAATGCGATGCGCATGTGTTAGTCGATCAGCTGCCGGGCTGCGGCCAGAGCAGCGCCCACGACCTGGTCCATGTTGTAGTAGCGATACTGGGCGAGGCGACCAACGAAGGTGACGTTGGATTCTTCCTTCGCCAGGGCTTCGTATCGTTTGAAAAGGGCTTCATTCTCCGCGCGCGGCACCGGGTAGTAGGGATCGCCTTCAGCTTGCGGATATTCGCGAACGATGGACGTACCCGCATGGACCTGGCCGGTCAGGTGTTTGAACTCCGTGATTCGCGTGTAGGCATGATCGTTCGGGTAGTTGATCGTCCCCGTTTCCTGATACTGGTCGACATCGGGTAGGTATTCGTGTTCGAAGCGCAGCGAGCGATAGGGCAGGTGGCCGAATCGGAAGCCGAAGAACGCATCGATCGGTCCCGTGTATACGATGTGGTCGAAGTCTTCCGCTGCGCGCACGTTGTCGAATTCGACGCCTAGCTCGACCGTAATGTTCGGATGATCGAGCATGCGTTCGAACATTCGCGTATATCCGTCTTTCGGCATGGCCTGGAAGGTGTCGGTGAAGTAGCGGTCGTCGGTGTCGGTGCGTACCGGGATGCGCGCGGCGACTCCTGCCTTCAACTCGGACGGATCGAGGCCCCATTGCTTGCGGGTGTAGTTGAGGAAGAATTTTTCGTACAGGTCGCGCCCGACGCTATTCAGGACGACGTCTTCACTTGTTACGACTGGGTCGCGTGGTTCGCGGACACGCTCGAAGAGGGCTGCCGCACCAGCTTCATCGAGATCCAGGCCGTATAGCTGATTGAGGGTGTCCCTGTTTATCGGGAAAGGATAGGACGTGCCATCCACCACGCCGCGAACCCTGTGTTCGTAAGGACGCCATTCGGTGAAGCGCGAGAGATAGGCAAAGATCCGTTCGCCATTGGTATGGAAGATGTGCGGGCCATAACGATGGACGAGAATGCCGTTCGAGTCGTGCTCGTCGAACGCGTTGCCGGCGACGTGGGGGCGGCGATCAATGACGTGCGCACGATATCCGGCCTCGGCAAGCTCGCGAGCCATGACGCTGCCGGCGAAGCCGGCACCCACCACAAGATATCTTGCCGACATGCAACACTTCTCCACCTGTGAGACCGATTAAGCCGAGGGTCGATCACAGGCATTCTAAATGGGTTGAGGGAGCTTACTGGGAGATTCCCCATTTTGCATGCCGACGCCCCTTCAGACCGAGCAGGCCGTCAAGAAACCCTGCGGAAAATGCCCAGAGTTGGGCAAGCTTCCTTGGCTCGCTGAGCAGAGCAGCCGTCAGGCGCACAAATGATCCGGGAATCGTATGAGTAAGCAGGCGAAAACCGTAGTACTTACGTGCGATCAGTAGCCTGTTGCGGGTATCGTAATATCGTTTCCAGGGAGGAAGCTGAAGACAGATCATCGGTTTGCCCGGCAGCCTTGCAAGATAGCGTTGAGATTTCGGGTGCTCAATCCGGCTCTTGCCCGCAATTATAATCTTTACGCCCGCACGCTCGGCTCTCAGGCAGTACTCGATATCGTCGGCCGCGATGAAGTATCCCGTATCGGGTAGACCGATCCTGGATATTGTTTCCCGGTGGATCATGAAGCCCAGGAAGGGCAACGACTGTACCTGTGACGAAGCAGGAACGTCAGCAGCACGTTCGACTGTACGACGTGTTTCGCCGACCAGGGTTGTTGTCCAGGACGTTTCTTCTCCACTGACCGCTAACGATCCATATATATGTCCGGGTTCGACAGCTACGGAGAGTAGTTCCTCGAGAGCATTGGCATGCGGCTCGGCGTCATCATCCATGATCCAGGCCCAGTCGGCGCCGAGTTCCACGGCTTTCGCCAGCCCGGCCGCGAATCCACCGGCCCCTCCTTTATTGGACTCAAGGCATATGTAGTCGACGCGCGGATCGTCAGTCAGGCCGCTTTCTCGTACCCATCCCCGAGTTCCATCAGTGGAAGCATTGTCGATCAGAATCAGGTGTTCGAACGCAGCCGATTGCGACATCAGTGCGGAAATGCACTTTTCGAGCAATACCCTGCGGTTGAAGGTAACTACTACCACTGCGGTTGTGCGGACGGTATTCATCGTGGTAGTGCGCTCACGTAGTGATCTATCAGATTCTTGATTGTCCGGTATGCGGCAAGCGGTAGGCGTGCGGAAAGTGCCCACGAACGGATTTTGTGTGAAATCCCTTGAGGCGCGTATCCCTGATCGCTCAACTGCCGATAAGCTTCTTCGAACGCAGCGCGGTCGCCACTAAAGAACGCCGCCCGGTAAATCATCATCCTGGCCGATGCCATAGAAGCATTTTCGATGTCCGTTGCTACGGGAATCTTGCGCAGGAACAATTCACGGCATTCCGCGACAGCTTTTACCATCTTCAAGCCATTTGCGGCGGACCCGTTCAGCGCCGATCCGCGGATCTTACGATATACAGCCGTCGATGTCGGAAGGTAGCCAAATCGACCTCGAGTGCTTGCATAGAGCAGTCTGTTGTAGTCGCCAAATGGCCAGGACTTGTTGTTGAAGGGGCTATCCTCGAAGTCTTCAAGAACGTCCTTACGGTAGACAACCGTGGCGCTCATTGCCGTCCATTCCTGGAGTAACTGTTCGTAAGCCTTGCCAACAGCGACATGCGACGCCCCTTCCCGACGATGCATGTTTGCTCTGATTCCGCGACGCGTCTGTCGATCGTAGTCCGTATGACAAGCCGTCATCTCTGGATCGCGTTCCAGCATATCGATCTGCACATCCAGTTTTAGAGGATCGGTCCAGAAGTCGTCGCCTTCGCAAAAAGCGATGTACTTGCCTCGGCAGGCATGAAAGCAGCGGTCGGCATTTTCTCGCATGCCGACGTTTTTATCGGCGGTAAGAACCCGGATAAGGTCCGGTCGTCGTAATTGGTATTCCTTGACGATGGCTAACGTGTCGTCGGTCGAGTGGTCTTCTCCGATGATCAGCTCGAAAGGGAATCGTGCGCGCTGCATCACGATGCCTTCAATGGCTTCGGATATATACCGTGCATGGTTGTAGGTAACCATGACGACGCTAACCATGGGAGCCGCGGGTAGGGATGTCGGGTCCGATATTTCTATGGTTTCAGCTTGGTCCGACATCACCGTGTCCTGTCCGCTTGATTCGCTGCTTCGCGGCGGAAAATTGCGCTTACAAAGGTCAGCGTGTCTATCACCGCTTGCGGACGGGCTAATGATGCCAGTCCAATATAAGTCGTTGCCCCGCCGAATAGCGCGAGGATCGTGGAGGCTGTTCCCATGGGCAGGAAGTGCAAGAAAAGGAAACCGACTATTGCTGCAGCCGACGTAAGCAACATGGTAGGAATCTGATGACGAAGTTGCGCGATTGCACCATAGCCGAGCAGCCTGTGCGTGTATCGGGTGTTGATGTAAGCGCCCAGTGCGGACGCGATGGTGACGCCCCAGGCCACGCCTATAGCTCCCCAATAGCTGCCAACAGCGATGGAGGTAAGCCCCACTAATGTTTTGACTACTTCCAGCCGGAAAAAAAGATCCGATCGGCCTTGGGCGGTGATGGCGGAGAGATTCAGAACGTGGATAGGCCAGAGCGAGGTGCCCAGGGCCAGGGCACTAAGGATCGGTGCCGCTGGCGCCCATCCGGGGCCATACAGGAGCTCGATAATGGGCCGTGCCGCTAACGCTATGCCGATCATGCAGGGCATGAAAACGAACGTGGTAACCCGTAGTGCGATCGCTAGTGCGGCAGTGAGTCGATCCCGATCGTTAGCAATCCGGGAGAAGACGGGCAAGCCCACCCTTCCCAATATTCCTCCTATGAACAGGGCGGGCGCCTGCTGCGCACTCTGAGCCAGGGTGAAGTAGCCAAGCGATTTGGTATCCGAAAGCTTCCCCACCAGTACCGATTGCACGCGAGTAAATAATGTGTCTAGCAAACTGGATAGCAGCATGTAGCCGCTGAAGCTTCCAAGATGCTTCAGTGAACTTGGCGAGAATCGACCTCGCGGAAGCCAACCTGAAGCGATCCATAGCATCAGGGTCCGTAATGCGCTGGCGAGAACGATCTGCCATGCAAGACTCCATACGCCCCACCCGGCATAGGCAAGGGCGATTCCGGCTATTCCCGCTCCAACGGAGGATACGGTCTGTGAAAGTGTTCTTGCTTTGAAGTTCAGTCGAATTGTCAGTAACGCATCCGGAACGGTCGCCAGGCCGCCAAAAATAAGCACGCTGGATACGAACCGGATCAACCCGGTAAGTTCGGGCTGATGGAAGAACTGAGCAAACATCGGGGCAAGAAGGATCAGTGCTCCCGCTAACGCCAGGCTGGCCACGAAAGCAAATGCGAAGACGGTTGTCTCGTCGTCGGGGGTAGGGCGTTGTCGCTGGATCAACGCTGTGCCAAGGCCGGAGTCGACGAGAATTGCCGCGATGCTGGTGAATATGAGAAGCATCGCAATCAGGCCGAAATCGCTTGGCGCCAGAACTCTTGCAAGAACCGCCGTAACGATGAACTGGGCGCCGTATCTCGAAGCGATTTCGAGCGTACTCCACCAGACCGCGTTCGTCGTCTTAGTTTTGAAGGTATTCACCTGATGGCACCCTGGCTGCTCGATGCGCGGGGTTTTGCGATGACATGTGTTGTTCTTGCATCGCGATTCCCCAAAGCCTCTGTTTAGGCTCCAAGAACGCTACTTTGGTTGCCTGGACAGCCGATATACGCCAAGCCAGGAAGACGTAACTCCGAAGCGGCCGCCGGATAGGCGCCATAACAGATCGAAAGTAGCGTTCAATAGGTTTATTGCAGCGCGTTTGATCCCTGTTCCTACATAGAAGGATCGCCACATTCTGGTGCGAAACGGATCTTTGAAGAAGTAAATGTCGGTGAGTTCGATCTGTTTGCTGGAACCATAGGAAATAGGTGCACCGATCTGACCAAAGGCATGGCGGATGCTCTGCGGATAGTATGGTCTTACATGACTGAAGTCGTGATAAAAACGCTCGCCTAGTACGGGTGTGACAATGACAAGAAGGCCGTCGTCGGTCAGTACGTCACAGAGTTTTGGCACAAGTTCAACCAGGTCGTCCGGGTTGATGTGCTCCACGATGTGGCTGAGAAAGACAACTTGTTGGCTTTCCTTGGCGTCGAGGGCCTCTTTCACTCCAGCAACCTTAAGCCCTTTGCTACGGAGGTCGGATATGTACCTCTCGTTGATGTCCGTACCTGTTACATCGAAGCCTTGGTCCGCGAACAGGCTGGTGTATTTGCCCATGCCGGCACCGAAATCCAGAATGCGTAGCTTCGGACCAAATTTTTTCCGCCATTGATCGGCCAGTTTTATCACTCGGTCCAGTTCTAGTTGCTGATAGTGCGCGTTGGTTCTCATCTTGTGAAAAACTCGAGTGCGTCGACGTCGAAGACTGGGATGCCATGCCGCTGACTGACAGCCAAGCGTTCTGGATAGTGGTTGTCGATGAAGATCGATTGTCCCTGAATATGATCCGCTTTCGAGGACCCGTCGGTGATATGAATTATTTCGTCGAATAGCGATGCTGAAATCCGGGTGCGCGCAAGCGTTTCGTTCAGGTCGAAAGCATGTCTGGTGATCAACACAACCCGCTTTCCCTGTTGGATCATCAGATAGACGAATGCAATCGCGACGGGTACGGCAGATCCATTAATAATCAATGTATCGTCGAGGTCGAAGTATGCGGTCTCGAACTCCATGCCGAAATCGAATTTAGTGGCGACGAACCGATCGACAAGTTCGATCCCCGGATTGGCCCGCGCGTTTACTTCGTAACCCTTAATGTCCAGCACGGTAAGGAGCGGAAGGTTAATGCCCTGTGCCCGATGTGAGACCATCGATCCAGCTACCCGGGCGGCAATCTCAAGTAGTTTCCAGTGACCGGATGCGTCCCGTTTTAACTGGAAAAACCAGGGGCCACGGAAAATTAATCGCCGGTTTATTTCCAGAGCGATGTTGGTAATTTCATCCGTGGGGGCGAGCAGTCTGCTACGCATCGCGATTCCCGCACGAACACGTTCGCGGCTTCGTGGGCCTGCGAATTTGAGCTGTCGGTTGCGATCTGTAAAGCAATCGACGGTCACCTCATCGCCTGGCAGGTATTGCATAAGAACAGGTTCGGCGGTAGACGCCATGGCACGTACGGCTTCATCGGCGTTAGCGACGATGCGAACGCCGTTGCCGCCCTGGCCTTGATCGGGCTTAACGATGGCCGGCCATGTATCGACGTTCTGGGGGCTCGCATATACCTCTGGCGCCCATTTGCAATCTGCGAATAATTTATATGTGCGGCTCTTCCGCCTGGCGATGGCGGCTGTTTCTGAGTTGCCATTTACGACGTGGCAAGGGAGGTCATCGGTATGCGCGGCGAGAAATTCGCTTACCGAATCATGCGTAGAGAAGACGGCATCAATTCGCCATTCTTCAATCAACTCACGAAATCGATAGAGAAAATTCTGGGACGCAATGTTCGGCAGGTCGCCGGCATACCGAGGAAAGGTCAGTCTGCCATGGTCGTCCACACTTGACGCGCCGTAGACCTCGGTATGCACTGAGTAGCGAAGGGCGTGGTAGATCTCCAGCCCATTTTCTGCGCCGCAGGGGAAGACAAGTATGCGCATGCGTTCTGCGGAAGATATCGTGGCTGAGTTCAACGTGGGTTCCCTTCCCTGTGAGCGTTACTGAAATCATGGGAGGAGGGTTCCGCAAGAAAGGCGCGACAAATGCTGATCATGTCTTCTTTGTCGTATCGCTGATCGCAAGGTAGGCACACTATGCCGTGTGCAAGCATCTCACCAGAGGCATCCCTCGGAGGGATAGCTACTCCGGGCCAATAGTGGGGCGAAAAAACGCCCTGAGACCTTAGCGACTCCCGTGTGCCGGCAGGGTTTCTCGCGTGCACGGGAAAACAGAGGGGCACGGACGACCGATTTGGCATGAGGCCTGCTGGAACAAGGTGTCCAAGTTGCTCGGCAAGAAAATCGAAGTTACTACGTCGTTGATGAGCGACGGCATTAAAGTCGATCCCGGCAAGGAGGCCATGGGTTAGCTGCGACATAGCGTGTGGTTGAGTGATTTCAAGCGTCCGCTCTGTTTCTCTGAACCTGGCGTATCCCTCTTCGCGAAGACCGGCAGCTCGCAGCAGAAGCGGTTGGCATCGCATGATTGACGCTAGTTCGTCCGCTTTCAGTGGTGGGGTGACCGTGGTTTCTGTAAGAAGGAACCCTCCATCGGGTACGCCGACGAACTTTCGCGGTGATGTGACCAGGGATATGCCGGGAATCGGCGGGAAAAACAGCGACTGTGAAGCATCTATCAGTACGTGGGCATGGCTATAGGCCGCCGCCGCTTGTGTTACTGCGGAGCCGCAAAGGCCGAAGTAATCAACGATAACAATGACGTCGTCTGGCGTTACGTCAAGGTCCGATTCGGGAGCAAATGATTCGTTAAGCGGGTATCTCTCCATGGGTGCGATACCAAGCACGGCTTCCACTGCGCTCTCGCATATGAAGTGCGGCATCCATATGCGGCGGGGCGCTATCGCCTCGAAGTATGCCGCCATGGCATCTCTTGCCGACTGAAACGACAAGGCGCCCTCCATCCAGGCTAAGGGAGTGCCTTGCCCGCACTCTAGAGACATATATCCACCAATGCCGTCACGGATACCTTGGTTACTCATGATGGGCATTCTCAACGGTATATTGACTCGTCAGCGTCCTGGTTTTCTTTAAACCGTTGAACATCAGGCAATCGACGATCGAGAGGCCCGGTATAGGAGGATGGCCCAGTTGAGTATATGCAGGTACCTCGGGGCACAGAAAACAAAGCCGGATATGGCGGCTCAAAAAATGTTCATGGCTGTAGAGTTTTCTGCCTCCGGGCGTGTTGATGTAGATCGTAGCGCCAAGGGATTCGCATATGTCGAGCACTCTTTCCTCGCCAGTGGTTGCGCTGGCGGAGATGTCGGATGAGAGCAGTAGCTGGCAAGGCAGATCAAGCGCTCTGGCCAGAGTCGTCAGAAGGTTGGTGTTGAATGTGGCGACGTTGATGCTGTTGAATGAAAGGCACTCCACGACGAGGTCACGTACGGAATGAAAGTGCGGTGCAGTACGATAGGCCGCATCCAGCTGGCGGATCAGGCGGTCTCTATGTTCCTTTCCAGGAGAATAAGTTCGGCGGTTGATCGGCAGTTTTAAAGAGTCGTGCGTCACCGGGGCAGACCACCACAACGGCGCTCCCGTATGGAGTATCCGGTTGCGATTGATCCAGCCGCCTTTCATATACTGCGCATCGTCATAGATGACGAATTTCTCGACAGCATGCATCAGCTGGAAATAGCCGATATACGGGAAAAAGTATGGCTGCATGATCGCGACTTTCATGTCGATCCGACTATGGCCTGTTCAAGGATTGCAGCGATTGTCTCAACGGCATCGTCGGGCAGTGTCGTGCCCGTGGGCAGGACGATCATGCGCTTTGCCAGCTCCGTTGTCTCCGGAAGCATTAGCCCGGCATGCGGATAAAGATCGCGGTACGGCTGCATGCGATGCACGCCCGGCCAGAAGTATTTACGGGCAAGTACATTCTCCGCGACGAGTACGGCCAGGAGTTCGTCGCGTGTCCGCAGACATGCTTCCTGAACGTCAAGTACGACGTATTGGAAGTTATTGTGCTCATTGTTGTTGTATCCAAGAACTTCCAATCCTGGGATGGCATCCAGAAGCAATTTGTACGTATTGTGATTTCGCTGATTTGCGGCGATTACCGTATCAATGTGGTCGAGGTTGGCAAGGCCCATAGCCGCACAAACCTCTATCATTTTTCCGTTCGTTCCAGGATGAATGACATTGTCGTAACCGGCGAAGCCGAAGTTGCGCATAAGTCGCATGGCATCTGCCAGATCGTCATCTTCGGTAACGACAGCACCGCCCTCGAACGTGTTGAAGAATTTGGTGGCATGAAAGCTCAATACTTCGCAGCGACCGAAACGTCCGATCATGCTGTTCTTGTGGCTGCAGCCGAAGGCATGTGCTGCGTCGAACATCAGTTGTAGGCGGTGCTCGTTGGCGATTGCCTGAAGTTCGTCGACGGGAGCAGGCCTTCCCCAAAGATGTACGCCGATGATTCCGGTCGTTCGCGGTGTAATCATACGGCGTACGGCGGCAGGGTCGATGTTGTGGGTCGCAGGGTCGATGTCGGCGAAGACAGGAGTTATGCCCTGCCAATGCAGCGCGTGTGCAGTTGCCACGAAAGTGTATGAGGGCACGATGACTTCGCCAGTCAGTCCAAGCGCACGGATGGCGATCTCCAGCGCAATGGTCCCATTGCACATGGCCACGCAGTGCTTCACGCCAAGATAGGCGGCGACACGGTTCTCGAATTCCTGAAGTAGCGGGCCGTTGTTGCTGAACCACCGACGATCGAACATTTCGCCGGCGAGCTTCATGAACGTATCGCGACTCCCGACGTTCGGGCGGCCTACGTGAAGCGGCTCGGCAAATGCCGGCGCGGCTCCGTTGATGGCCAGGTCCAGAGGGGTGCGAATGGTTTTCATGGCTGTAGTCGCGGCAAAGGTGGGTGGCGCTTGATAATGGGCCGTAAATCAGCGCATCTGCGGCAGTGCGCGGAGTTGCTCGATTTCACTATCGAGGCTTCCCGCGACGTTTTGATGCTCAAGCGTGGCGATCTGTTCTCTTGCCTCGGCATATCTACCCTGTACCACTAGCATGCGTATGAGCGCGATCCGGTATGCCGATTCACCTGGTAGAGCTTTTGAGGCACTTTGAGTCATGCGTAGCCCGAGGTCCTTGTCTTCAAGTACGTTCCACGCGTAGTCGCCGTAGATGGCCATCAAGCGGCCACTCGGAGTTCCCTGAGAGAGCGCCGCGAGGAATGCGTCGACCATTCTTTGTTTTGGCAGGTCGCATTCTTGTTTGCGCGAACATAGTGTCAGGGAGCTGAGAGAACTTTCGTCTTGAACGCCTATCTTATTTGTGCCGAGTTTCCGGATGAGGCTGTCCCACCATGCATCTTCGATAGGCCGGTGCATGCGAGCGTTCATGAAAATGAGCGCTTGCTCTGGGAGAATGGTTGAGCCCGGAAGCAATGCCGCGTGCTCCAATGGTGCATAGGCCATGTTTGTGAAGGGCGATGTCGGATCGTAGTGCGAGTAGATGATGTACGTACGACCAAGCTCGTACTGGGCTCGTGGCGATTTCGGTGCTCGGCCTCCGAGCTCCTCCGCGAGCCGCAGCGGGTCTCCCCATGCATGGGACGTGATGGCGGTGACCGCCGTCCATAGAACTATGAGCCCGGCGAGCGCCGCATAGCGTGCCACGAGAAAACGGTTTGCTACTGCGGAATCAGGTGCGGTCAGTAATGGAATACATGCCAACAGCAATCCCATGCTCGCGAAATAGTTGCGATGTTCGTAAATGAGCTCGAGCGGCAGAATCGTTCCCGTGAGCAGGTGCGAGCCAAGGTAAAGGGCTATGCCAAGGCTGATGAGGGGGTGCTTATGCCGTATCGCAGTGGCAATCCATACAAGACCGATCAGAACGACAATACAGAAAGCTGTCGTCCAGGGTGAAAACAGGCTGCGCGAAACGACGAAGTCATCGTGATAAAACGAAAGGGCGCCAGGAGTGGGTAACAGGGTCCAGCCGATGTAGTCGACAACCACCCGCGCTTCGCTGAGTAGCCTGGTCGACATGGTGAAATCACGTGTCGACCAGCCGCTGGGCCGCAGTAGTCCAGGCATCAGCCAGGCCAGGCCGCCGATCATGGGAAGTGCCAGAACGACACCAAAAAACGCCCACACACGAAGGTCTTGTCTTGGGCTATGCGATGAATCGTCAATGCCGCCTGCGGATGTTTTACTGCGGAACAAGATGACCTCCACGAGCAACGCGTAGAGCGGGAGCATGATCGCGGTTTCTTTGGCGAGTGCCCCAAGCAGGGTCGGAACGATCACGCTGGCCGCGGCGACAACAGCGGCTACCCGCGTGTCTTTTGACTGCATTCGCTCGCGCGCCAGCGCGTAACCGAGCAGACCCAGCAGGACAAACAGGTTCGCCAGGCTTTCCATCCGCTGGACGACGTAAAGCACGGCCGTGAGGTTGATGGGGAGTAGCAGCCATGCGCCAGCAATAATGGCTGAGGTGATATCCCCATGCGTTGTCGTTAGTTTATTGCTCCGGGCGCTGACACGAATGAGTACTCGCATCAGCAGGAAGACAAGAAGCCCGTTTGCCAGATGAATGACGACATTCGTCGCTTTCATCCAAAACGGATCCATGCCCGTGGAAAGGTAATTTGCGGCGAAGCTGAGTGACGCCAGTGGACGTTTGAACTCGCTGGAAGGCGAGGACATGGCGCTCCGAACGAGACTTGCGATCGATGCGTCAGGCGGTTTTACGCCGTCGTTGTCCACAATGTTCGGAAAGTCGTCAAAGACGAAGCCGCCTCCAAGTCCTGGGGCATATACAGCGACCGTTAGGGTTACCATGCAGGCGAGAAGCAACCATGCGCGCAAAGCGATGGGCCAGGTGCGGGTCACTGGCGAATCCTGATGCTTTCGTTAGCAAGTGCGCTGCGAAGGTGGGTCAGCTCATTAGGCCAGTAATTCTGGCTTTCCAGCACTTTGTCGTGCAGCCAGGGCATGCCATCGGTAATCACGTGTGCGGGTGCCTTGGGTAAAGAATCGAAGTATTCCAGATGCCTGGTTCCTAGCGAAGGATATCCGCTCGCGCCCAAGGTGGCAGCCTGAGCGAGCGCTGCCTCCGGAGTGGGCGCTTCAGCGAGGGCCTGGTTGAACCAATCGAGCGCGGCTTGAGGGTCGCCCTCCTGTAGCGCCAACTGGCCTCGCAGGTGCGCAATATCCTGTCGACGCCCCGCTATTGCAGCGACCTTTGGGTTGGAGGCCACCGCATCCAGAAGTGTTGAGAGGGCTCCTTCGTCGAGGCCATTGCATTGACGTGCGCGGGCGAGTGCCAATGCACCATTGAACCACTGGCTCAACAAGGCGCCGGGTTCCCGCCCGGCGATCCGCAGGGATGTGGCTGCATAGTCCAGATCGCTCTTCTTGAGAAGACCGGCAGCACAGTGCAGATTGATCAGATTGAATGCGATCTGTGGCTCATCGACAAAACGTGTTTTGGCGGCGTCGATACGCGACACGGCTTGTCGGTGGTAACCGGCTTCTGCTTCGACCTGTGCGGCGTACGCCTGTGCGCGAGGCGAGTCAGGCTGGTTAAGCGCCCACTCTGTAGCCTGAGCGAGTGGATTGCCCCAGAGGAGTGCACTGGCATGGGTGAGAGCTGCCATGCCAAGAATGATTGCGCCAGCGACCGGGAGTGCTACCCGTCGCCATGCGACCTGGGCTGCGACTAATCCTAGAGGCCAGAACATAAGCATCGACGGCAGATAATTGCGGTGCTCGAAGTAAAGCTCTAGTGCCAGCGAGGACGACTCCATCAGGTGGCCGCCGAAGAAGAACAGGATCGCCAGCGCTATTGCTGGAAAGCGACGTCTGAAAATCCATGCGAGTGCGATGGCGCTAAGGCAGGCGACTATGGCGGGGGCGGTGTACCACGGATCCCACGGGCTTTTAGCTGCGCGGTACTGATCGTGAAACAGGCCGCTGTCCACGGGCTTCAAGAGCCAAAGTTGCCTCAGGTAGTCGATGAGGATGCCGGGCTCTGTGAACAGGCGTTGCGAAACCGACCAGCCCCGGATCGGGATCGGTCCATCGCCTATGGTGTTGATGCCGGCCCAGGCCAGTTGTGCAAGAACGATAGCCACAATGGGTCCCATCGTGGTGAGTGTCCAGCGACGTGCACGTCGGCTGTACTCGCTGCGGTCTTCGGGGACAACTGCTGCGGTTATCAAGATTAGTAATGGGGCAAGTATTCCGTTGGCTTTTGAAAGCACCGCCAGAACGGTGCAAGTGCCCGCACCCAATAGAAGCCATATGGGACCACCCCGGCGGCCTTGCAGCATGAGCTTTCGTGCATGCAGCCAGCACAGCATGGCGAGCAGTGTGAATGTCGCGGGCAGCATCGCTTCGCGTTGCACGACGTACAGAACGGTCGACACAAGCAGGGGGTGTAGCGTCCACATTGCTGCGCCGATCACAGCGGCTATCAGTCGGCGGCTGACGGAAAGGTCGAACGCGGAACCGAGAGTGGCTAGTAATACGGTGAGCAATAAGCCGTTGACGATGTGAAGCAGGACATTGGTCAGTTTGAATGGGCGTGGTTGTGCCGGCCAATCACGCGCATCGGCAAGAAAGCTCAGAAGCGAGACTGGGCGGCCTGTCGGATCTGCCCGTCCTGAGGTCAGGTATCTGGATAGTGCCGCGGAATTGTCGATCGGGCCTTGGGCGCCGAGTGATGGAAGGTTGGCGGCATCATCGAAAAGAAAAGGGCCGCGCAGGCCGGGCCAATAAGCGAAGGCCGTAATTGATGCCAACAGCAAGAATGCGATGGCTATCGCAAATGAGCGGAAGAGATACGGCATTCGCACATGGATACCTGGTAAAAAAAAAGGGACCGACGAGCGGCCCCTTCTTCGATCATGCGGGCAAGATTACTTGCGGCAGGACGTCGGCAGGTAAGCTTCGTCGACGTAGGTTCCCTTCGCAGCGGCCGCGCCAGTGCTCGCAGCCTTGCAGTTCCAGCTGATGGAGCCACCCAGGTCGTACGGCGAAAGGGCAATGATCTTTCCGTTCAGCTTCGAGTTCGATTCATTGCCGAACGTCGCTACGATCACGCCAGAGGTATTTGTGACGCCCTGCACGTATTTACCGCTGATCGACGCGGCAGTCGCGGGGAGGCCGGCAGAACCGTTGTTGGCCGGATATTTACCCTTGTTGTTATAGAACTCTGCAACGGCCGTCTTTGCACCGTCAGCGAGGTTCATACCTTCCGACACCTGGGTGCGGATGATGTAGTTCTGGTACTGCGGGATGGCGATGGCAGCCAGGATCGCGATGATGGCGACGACGATCATCAGTTCGATGAGCGTGAAGCCCTTCTGGATGTTCTTCATGGAGATTCCTCGTACTTGGTTAGCTAACCGAAAAAAAGTGATGCCCCCTGAGCCCTAGTTCCGAAGCCGTACGACTCCGGTACTCCCTCACTTGCCTTTGGTCAGGAACGACCAGGAAGCTCGCCGCAAAGCTTGCATCGTGCATGCCACGTCGCGGCTGGCGTATTCCCGCACAATGCGGGTAGCCGGATTGTGCCCGGTGTCACGATTGGCAAGCAACAGGAATATTTCGTGGATTCAGGAAGTTGACGGATTATCGTGATGTGACGTACCGCGTCATACAGTGACGTTAAATGTCATGTTGGGCGGCACGAGGTGGGAAGGTAGCGGCTATTGATACTCCCTTTGCACGTCCAGCCGATACTGCCCCCATTGTTGACCGGCGACAGAACCAGAATGCTTTTCTGTAACGAGTCGTTGGTATCCGGTTGGTTGAATCCAACCTCGATAGTCCCACTACTCTTCACTTCAACCGTCGATACGTACTTCCCTGCGATGGAGCTAGGCGTGGGAAGCCCTGCCGATTCGTTGGACGAAGGAAAGGCGCCCTTATTCGTGACGAATTCCCACACCGCCACCTTGGCGCCGGTTGCCAGTGTGACGCCCTCAGATACCTGAGCCCGGATCAGATAGTCCTTATAAGCGGGTATGGCAATTGCACTCAGGATCGCAATAATCGCGACCACGATCATGAGTTCGATCAAGGTGAAGCCGGCTGTCGAGCGCTTCGATGGCATTGCGTGAGTTCCCCTGGAAACGAGCAAGAGCCAGCACGTTCTGTACCAAGGGCGATGTGTTTCGATACCGTCGATTTCAAAGTGTGATCCGCTTGGCACAGGGAGGCTTTTATCGCTCCACCCGATGCATCCACCGCCTCAACCAAGGCGCCGCGGCAAACGCCACAGCCGCACACCCAAGCCCGATCCACATCAACAACCAGAACAAATGCTCGTACTTGGCGGCAGCCTCGGCGACGTTCATGGCCTGTCCCTCGACGATATCGATCGCGGCCAGCTTCCCGAACAATGCGGCCAATGCCTCCGAGAACGCCGTAGCCAAAAACCACGTCCCCATCATCAGACTGACGACCTTGGGCATCGACAGCTCGGTAACGGCGGATAGCCCGACCGGCGACAGGCACATCTCTCCCGCTTCCAGAATCAGATACGCGATAACCAGCCACCAGACACTGGCGAGTCCCCCCGTTGCTCCGGCGTGCTGCGCGGCAAAAGCCAACGGCACGAAGCTAAGCGCAGCGAACAAAAGCCCTGCCGCACTCTTGACCGGCTTCGACGGGTCGCGATTCATCTTGCCGAGCCAGCCCCACAAGAACGTAAACAACGGGGCTAGCAATACAAGAAAGAGGGCGCCCAGATAGGTCAGTGAGCCCGCCGTCTGCGGCAGGATCACCAGATCGCGCACCAGCAACACCAGCATCAGCGAGAAGACCACGCCGACGACGATTCGCGGCGCTTTCGACGCCGCGTGGCGATCAGAGAATCGTGCCGATATCACGAACGAAGCCGGCGCCAGTACCAGCGACACGATCGACCACGGTGCCTGTCCAAAGAACAGGCCGAGGTTGGTCCATGCGCTGGATGTCCACGCAATGGGTTCACGGACGCGAACCAGACTCGGGAAGATGTCCTTCGTCAGCAGGCGGTCGGTAAAGGTTACCCACGAGCCATACGTCTGTTCGTACAGCGTGTAGAAGATCAGCGCCATAAAGATCATTGTGATCAGCGCGATCATCTGCTGGCGCTGCACGCGCGTGCACTGCGTCGTGACGAACCACACGAACCAGCTGAGTACGACGGCGAGCACCAGGATCATCAGCATCAGCGCGAGCGAGACATCGCCGCCCAGCGAGAAAGCACCATTGAGTGCGGCCCACATAAGCGCCGCGATCGGCACCAGTCCGGCCACCGCGCCAAGATAAATCAGCCATTCGCGTGGCATGCCCAGTACGCGTTCGCGCAGTTTCGCCGGGTCCGGTGGCTCGGCATGACCCTGCAGGTACTTCTTGCCCCAAAGGAACATGGCCAGCCCCAGCAGCATGCCGATTCCTGCCGCGCCGAAGCCGTAACGCCAGCCCAGCGTCTCACCGAGGTAGCCGCAGACCAGCGACGCGAAGAGAGCGCCGAGATTGATGCCGGCATAGAACAGGCTGAAGCCCGAGTCGCGGCGCGGATCGTTCTTCGGATACAGCTTGCCGACGATGGTCGATACATTCGGCTTCAGGAAGCCCACGCCCATGATGATCAGCGAAAGCGAGAGGAAGAACACCCGTAGCGAAGCTTCGTCCCGCACGACAACGCCGTTCACCAGCTGCGCCGCGTGTCCTTCGACGGCCATGCCGGCATGGCCCGCCACCAGCAGCAATCCGCCGAACACCACGGCCTTGCGCATGCCCAGCCAGCGGTCGGCCAGCACGCCGCCGATCACCGGCAGGCAGTAGACCAGGCCGCCATAGGCGCCAATCAGGTCGTAGCCCGAGCCATCGGCGTAGCGGTGGTACTTGGTCAGGTACAGGAGCAGCAGCGCCTTCATGCCATAGAAGGAGAAGCGTTCCCACATTTCTGTGAAGAAGCAGACGTACAGCCCCTTGGGGTGGCCGAAAAGTTCGTCGTTGCGGGGCAGGGTGCTGGCTTCGGTGGGGCTCATTCCGTATCCGTCTGTGGCGGCGTGTGCGGAGTATGCCAGTCCGGCGACTTGCGCCGCGCGGCCGTGGCGCTTACCGTCGCTGGCCTAGCTTTCCTCAGTTCAAGGGATAAAACCTATGAAGCCTCTGTTCGCCGCGCTAGCCCTCGCGCTCGCGGCCAGCCCGGTCTGGGCCGCGGATACCGATACCGCCGCGCCGCACCCGTTCTCCATCCGCGATCTGGTCATGATGGATCGCGTGGGCGATCCGCAGCTGTCGCCCGATGGCCACTACGCCGCCTATACCGTCCGCACGACCGATTACGCCGCCAATAAGGGCGTCACGGCGATCTACGTGCTGGATCTGGACAGGGTCGGCCAACCGGTGAAGGTCGTGGACAAGGGCTCGTCGCCGCGCTGGGCGCCCGATGGCCAGTCGCTGTTCTATGCCGCGCCGAAGGATGGCGTGGCCCAGGTCTGGCGTCGCACGCTGGGAACCTCGGGCAAGGGGCTGAACCTCGCCGCTGGCGCCGGTCAGGCCGTCACCGACGCGCCCATCGACGTCAATAGCTACAAGCTCTCGCCGGATGGCTCGAAGCTGCTGCTGACCTTCGACGTCTTCACCGACTGCGCCGACCTTGCCTGCACCAAGGAGCGTCTGGACGGTCGCGAGAAAGACAAATCCACCGGCACTGTGTACGACAAGCTGTTCGTACGCCACTGGGACACCTGGGCCGATGGCCGTCGCGCGCAGCTCTACGTCGCCGACGTCACCGCCGGTTCGCCGCCGGTACTGCTCAGTCGCGGCATCGACGGCGACGTGCCGAGCAAGCCCTTCGGTGGCGACGACGAATTCTCGTTCTCACCCGATGGCCGCACGGTCTACTTCGACGCGCGCATCGCCGGCAAGACGGAACCGTGGTCGACCAACTTCGACATCTTCAGCGTGCCGGTCGATGGTTCTGCTGCGCCGGTCAACCTGACCGAAGCGAACGAGGCGTGGGACGCGAACCCGTTGTCTTCGCCCGATGGCAAGACGCTGTACTACACGGCGATGAAGGAGCCGGGTTCCGAGGCCGACCGTTTCGGCATCATGGCGCTGGATCTCGCCAGTGGCACGAAGCGCGAAGTCGCGCCCGACTGGGACCGTTCTGCCGGTGCGTTGCAGATTTCGCGCGACGGCAAGACGCTTTACACCACCGCCGACGACAACGGTCAGCACCCGCTGTTCGCTATCGACACGGCGACGGGTAAGGTCACGACGCTGGTCACCGAAGGCTCGGTTGGTGCATTCGACGCCAGCGGCGCAACGCGTCTGCTGCTGTCGCGCGACGATCTCAAGCATCCGGCCGATCTGTATACGGCCGACCTTCGTGGCAAGAGCCTGAAGCAGGTGACGCATTACAACGCGAAGCGCATGAAGAACGCCCAGACCGGCGACTTTGAGTTCTTCACGTTCAAGGGTGCCAACGAAGAAACCGTGCAGGGCTACGTGGTCAAGCCGGTTGGCTACAAGCGCGGCAAGACCTATCCGGTCGCCTTCATCATCCACGGCGGCCCGCAGGGCGCGATGACCAATAGCTGGAGCTATCGCTGGAACGCGCAGACATACGCGGGCCAGGGCTTCGCGGTAGTCACCGTCAACTTCCATGGCTCCACCGGCTACGGCCAGGCATTCACCGATGCCATCTCTGGCGACTGGGGCGGCAAGCCGCTGATCGATCTGCAGCAGGGCTGGAAAGCGGCGCTAGGTAAATACAGCTTCCTCGATGGAAGCCGCGCCTGCGCGCTCGGCGCCAGCTACGGCGGCTATATGGTCTACTGGATCGCCGGCGTGTGGAACGAGCCGTGGAAGTGCCTCATCGACCACGACGGTGTCTTCGACGCACGCGCCATGTACTACGACACCGAAGAACTCTGGTTCGAAGAGAAAGAGAACGGCGGTACGCAGTACGACCATCCTGAGAACTATGAGCGCTTCAATCCGATCAATCATGTGAAGGACTGGCGCGTACCGATGCTTGTCATCCACAGCGGCAAGGACTTCCGTATTCCCGATACGCAGGGGCTTGGTGCATTTACGGCGCTACAGCGTCGCGGTATTCCGAGCAAGTTGCTGCACTTCCCGGATGAAAATCACTGGGTGTTGAAGCCGCAGAACAGCGTGCAGTGGCATGAGACGGTGAATGCGTGGTTGAAGCAGTGGACGGCTCCAGCGGCTAAATAGAGAAGACAAAAAGCGGCGACCCATGGGTCGCCGCTTTTCTATCGGAACCGCAGCTCTCCTGTAGGAGCGCGCTTGCCCTGGCCTAATAGTTTCGGACACCTCGACAGGGGATGATTTCCCCACGAGACCGGAACGCCATGAAATCCCCCGACGTACATTCGATAGCACCTTCAAACTGCAAGTGGTCAAGATGATTCGCGACCAGTGAGTCGGCGTAGGCCAAGTGTGCCGTGACCTGAACCTGGTTGACAGCGCCGTTCGCCGCTGGCTGATGCAATACGATGCTGAGTAAGGTGGCGGCTGCGGGCTCGGCAAACCGTTGACGGCTGAGCAGCAGCGTATTCGCGAATTGGAAGTGGAGAATCGTCGGCTGCGCCAGGACAACGTGCTGCTAAAAAAACATCGGCCTTCTTCGCCCCGGAACTGAAGTGATCTATCGGCTGATCGATCAGGATCAGAAGGAGGCGGATATTGCCCGCTGGTGCAAGCTGCTTGAGGTCAGTCGCTCCGGCTTCTATGCCGCGCGTCTGCATTGCGATGCGGCTGGGACGAGATGCTCTCGTCAGGTCGTGGCCGTTCCCGGCCTTCGAGAACTCATGCGGCGATTGCGATATCCAGAGGCTAATCTGCTCCAGTAGATTGTTCTGCCTGTATGAAACGTGGGGATATCTCAGCCTCCGTCCCGATTTCCGCAGTTGCCAGGGTCCCCCACCTTCTCTCGCAGTGAACCGTTGGAATGCCGTTGCTTCACGGCGATGGTGTCGTCTTTGGCAACGCCAAACCGATCACGAATCGGACGCTGTAAGATTTCCCCTACAGACTTTCGGATGATCTCGACCTATCGTTCGCCGCGAGCGCGCCCGACGATTGGGGATTTGGGCCGAGCTGCGACGTAAACGTCGCTCCATCACTCGAGTCTGGACGCCGCATGCCGCACAAAATGCTTTGCAACGTCCTGCCTCCGATCAGTCCTGACGCCGTACTCGCGCAGATTGCCTTTTGGAGGGGTAGGCACAGGTACCTCACGAGACTTTTTGATCACATCCCGCTGTTGGGCGACGCGCGCTACGGAAGCCACGGCGGTCGCCATAGCGCTAATCATGCATTTAACGGTGGAGCGCACTGATGAAAAGGATATGGATTTTTCTCGTGTTGTCCCTTCTTTCTCCTCTGCTTGACGCACAAAATTACAACGCCGTAAGCACCTTTGATGGAACCCGGCGCCAGTGGGACGGCCCTACCGCTCAGGCGTGGACGGAGAACGCAACGGCTGCCGCGTGGACCTCATACTTTTCATCAGTCGGGTCACCCGAGTACTGCTGGCTGGCCGACTGGCGAGAAGATCCCTCGGGGGATTCATACAATCCGCCGTTGCATACCACCCAAATGGTGGCAGACGCGCATTGTGTTATTCCCCTTCCCGGTTGGCCTCCCGAGCTGCTGTACACGAACTTCGCTTCTTATTCGATATACACGTGTGATGCCGGCTATCACTGGGGTGAGGACCCTTCACACGCTGGTTCTTACGGATGTCAGTTTGGCGACTACGAACCCGGACAAAACAATGGCCCAGGCGCGGGCTGTGACGGTGGCGAGGGACACGACGGCGACGGCGGCAAGAGTGGCGCCGGCAGTCCCTCTTGCGAACAAACACAAGGTGCGTCAGAGCTTGGACTGCCGCAAGCCGGTGATCCTATCAATACAGCCACTGGCAACAAGTACATCCAGGAGGATGATTTCACTCCGGACCCATGGCTGACCTTCCGTCGCTTCTACAATAGTTCTCCGTCAGGCATCTCCACGTCGATGGGCTCGCGTTGGAGCCACTCCTTCAACCGCAGCCTTTCTCGCTATAGCGATGGTGCGCCTACGCTTGTCGTGAATCGTCCTAATGGCGTTCGTGAGACGTTCCAAAAGACGAGTGGTGCAACTTGGACCACGACGGCAAATAACCCTGACCTGTTGACCGAAACCGATGACTCCCAAGGCCACGCTATCGGCTATACGTTGAGCGTGGCTGCGCTACATCATTCAGAGACTTACAGCGCCGATGGGCGTCTCCTCACTATCCAGGATCAGACTGGACAAGTAGCAACGCTCGCTTATAGCGACGCATCAACCGACGCCACCGTGGCACCCAAGCCCGGCCTGCTTCTTACGGTGACGGCACCGAATGGTCGCCAACTGTCGCTCACGTATAACTCCGATGCACGCGTTCGCCAGATCACTGAGCCGGACGGCGGCACCTTGGTGTATACGTACGACAGCGCAGGCAATCTCACTTTTGTACAGTATCCCGATGGGAAGACTCGCCAGTATCTCTATAACGAGTTCGCACTGAGTAACAGTGGCAACCTGCCGTTGGCCATGACCGGAATTGTCGACGAAAACGGTGTTCGTTATGAGGACACGGCGTTCGACAGCCTGGGGCGGGCCACGTCGACGCAATTTTCGGCAGGGGTCGGAAAGATCTCGATTACTTACAATGCCGATGGTACGTCGGACGTGACTTATCCCTTGGGAGGGGGCTCGCATCAGGCTTACACCATGGTCCAGGGCCTTGCTCGTGTAGCGACCCTCGACAAGCCATGCGGCGAATGCGGCCAGCCTTTCCAAACCCGTACTTATGATGCGAACAGCCGTCCGGCGACCTACACCGACTTCAATGGCAACGTCACGGCGGTGACGTATGACGCCAACGGATTGATGACCCAGAAGGTCGACGCCCAAGGCAAGCCCGACCAGCGCACCATCGACACCACATGGAACACCACCCTGCGTGTGCCGCTTCTTCGCACCGTCAAAGACAATGCCGGTAACCTGGTCAGCAAAGAGGGTTGGGACTACAACGCAAGTGGCCTGACCACGGCCGCCTGCCTCATCGACCCGGTCGCTGCTCCCTCCTACACCTGCTCGGCCTCGGGCACCGCGCCGGCCAGCGTCCGCCGCTCGCTGATGACCTACTGCTCCTTGGTCGACACGACGACCTGCCCGCTCCTCGGCCTTCTGCTGACGGTCGACGGGCCACGCACGGATGTGACCGACACGCTGTCTTACGCTTACTACCTCACCACAGACGAATCAGGTTGCGCGACACTCGGCGGCTCCTGCCATCACCTTGGCGACCTCAAGTCCGTCGCCGACGGTATGGGTCTGGTCACGACCTATATCTCTTACGACAAGGCCGGACGAGTTACCCGCGTCAAGGACCCCAATGGAGTCTTGACCGACTTTACGTATACGCCGCGTGGTTGGCTGGCAACGACGACCGTGCGCGCAAACGCATCGGGTACTGCTTCTGCATTAGATGCAATCACCACCGTCACCTACAACGCGGATGGCACCGTTCATCAGGTCAGGGATGCAGACGGTGTCACCGTGACATACACGTATGACGCCGCTCACCACCTGACCGATATCACCGATGCGCTGGGCAATCGCATTCACTACACGCTGGATGCCGGCGGCAATCGGACGAGTGAACAGGTGCAGGATCCAACTGGCGTCGTGACGCGTTCGCTCGGCCGCACGTTCAATACCCTCGGCCAGCTCATGACGCTGAGCGATGGCTTGAACCGTACCGTTTTCAGTGCCGGCTTTACCGACAGCTTTGATGGCAACGGCAATCTTGTGCACAGCCAAGATGGTCTGTCCGTCCAGCGTAAGCAGGTCTTCGATGGTCTGAACCGGCTGGTCAGCACCCTCAAGGACTATCAGGGGACGAACACCGCCACGGCAAACAGCCAATCGGTGAGGACCTTCGATGCCCTCGATCGGGTGACAGGATTCAGTGATCCGGATGGCCTGAACACGACATACGACATCGATGCGCTCGGCAACGTTACCGGCCTGCACAGTCCCGATACGGGAACCACTACGCGCGGGTTCGATATTGGCGGCAACCCGACCAGTTCAGTCGATGCGACCAACATCGCCACGACGTCGACCTTCGACGCGGTGGGTCGTTTGACTGCGATTACCTACCCCGACACGACGCTCAACGTTGCGTACAAATTCGACGAAGCAGACTCGGTTACCGGTTGCACGGGCAGTGCGGGTAACGGACGGTTGACCCGCGTCATCGAAGGCAGTGGCGGCATCATTTACTGCTACGACCAACGCGGGAACGTGATCAAGAAGCAGCAGACCGTCGGCACCGTGACCACCACGACCAGCTACACCTGGACGCTTGGCAACCGGCTCAGCTCGACAAGCACCTCTAACGGCACAGTGGTGACCTATGCCCGCGACGCGAATGGCCGCATTACCACGGTTGCGGCCACGCCCTCCGGCGGCACAGCGACCACAGTCGCATCCAATGTTATTTATCGGCCCTTCGGTTCGATTGCCAGCTACGTGCTCGGCAACGGCCAGACGGTCACGCGTACCTACGATGCCAATGGTCAGCTAACCGACATCGCAAGCACGGCGTTCTCCCTGCATCTTGCCCGGGACACCATGGGCAATGTCACCGCTCTGGGCGACACGGTGAGAGCGAGCCCTGCCACGGAGACATACGTCTATGACCCGCTTTACCGCCTGACCAACGTCAATAGCGGAAGTGGAGCGGCCATTGAGGCATACACCTATAACAAGACCGGTGACCGGTTGTCGAAGACCGCACCGGGACTGCTGGCCGGCACGTATAGCTACCAAAGCGGCACGCACCGTCTGACAGGAGTAGGCACGACCACGCGCGAGGTTGACGCACGTGGCAACACGACTGCCAACGTGCTGGCCTCCGGAGCGTTCGGTTATGGCTACAACCAGCGTAACCGCCTCACGGTCGTTCAGAACAGCGGTACTACCGTCGGTACCTACGTGCTCAATGCCCTGGGTCAGCGCATCCAGAAGACGGCCGGTGGTGTCACAACCCGGTTTGACTACGACGAGGCAAGCCACCTACTTACTGAAAGCGTCGGCACCACCACGCGGGACTACGTCTGGATGGACGACCTGCCAGTCAGCATTGTTGATCAGGACGGTACCGTCACTGGTATCAACTATGTCTATGCCGATGGTCTTGGGTCTCCGCGGGTGGTCACGAATGGGTCAAGCGCCACATTGTGGCAGTTGCCCTACGCCAGCAATCCGTTCGGAGAGAATACACCGGTATCTGCGACGAGTTATACGCTCAACCTCCGCTTCCCGGGGCAGTACTTCGACGCAGAATCCGGCATGGCCTACAACATCCATCGTGACTACGATGCTGCATCCGGAAGATACTTGCAGAGCGACCCGATAGGCATCACCGCAGGGCCGGGGACATACATCTATTCGCACAATACGCCACTGGTATCTATGGATCCCTTGGGGCTCGACGATAGTGCAGCGATGTATAACCCAGGATTCTGGGGGCGGCCTCCACCTGCGGCACCAGACTATTACCATGCGTCCATAGGAACGTACGTGGGAACCTTGAGTCTGACCCTGACACGAAGTGGAGCTCTGTATATCGGTTTTGGTGCCGCATATACGGGTGCAGCCAACATGGTAAGCGGTAAGTTCGGAGGGTCTGTTACGAGCGGGCTGCTATCCGGCTGCGACCATTCTGCGGCTGCGGTGGATGACTTCGTCAATGGCGCATCAACGGGAGCCTCGGGCTTCTATGGTCTCGGGGGCGGTATCTCGTACAATTCATCTGGGTCGTCTCTTGAAACGGGTTTTGGCACACCCGGAGGGTCTTATCAGGCCGTGGAGAACAATGTGCCGGTATTGAGCACGGGATTGAGCTGGTGAATCCGACGGCACGCTTGATTGCACAGCTTGTTTTTGCTGTTGTGTTCATTGCAGTCTTGAGCCTCGAGGCTTGGCAGTGGTGGCGCGGGAAAACTGAATCGATCGAAAGGCCAAGGCCGACAGTCGAGGCATTAAGCCTCGAGATGGAAAAACTTCCGTATGGGGTTGATCTGATAGGCAACATAAAAAAATTTGATCGCAGTTCATCCATCGGGGTAACCGGCCTTCTCGAAAGCACAGCCTCCCCCGAACAAGTGGTAAATAGGTACAAAAGTGTCGCTCCGGAGTTAGGGTGGACTCTTTTTTCGGAAGACCAAAAATCAAGCAGGATCGCAGTCTTTTGCAAGCACGGGACCAGTTTGACAGTTGAATCGAGCCCTACTGGCACCGGCTCTCAGACTCACGTGGGACTTGTGTGGACGTATCACACGGCGTCTCCGGCTTACTGTTCTTAATACGGTCCAGTCACCAATGCTTGCCTGCCGATCTGAATGGGGAACAGCTCTGCCGATGAACGTTGGGGCCATCGGCCTGATCTCTGGACCAAAGGGGTCAGAGTCATTTTTCAGAGGTGCTTGTCCTCGCAGGCTCCAGGCGGCGAGTCAAAAATCACTCTGACCCTATAGCTAATCGCAGCGGTACCACGGCTGGCTACCGTCAGCTATGTACGTGCCGATGGTCTCGGCTCTCCGCGCGTGGTCACAAATGTCACAGGCGCAGTACAGTGGCAATGGCCTTGCGCGAGTGATTCTTTCTGTGAAGCGGCACCGCTCTCCCTCAATGCCTACGCACTCAATCTGCGCTTTCCCGGGCAGTACTTCGATGCGGAGTCAGGCCTCGCATATAACGTCCACCGTGACTACGAGGCTGCGTCGGGACGGTATGTTCAGAGCGATCCAATGGGCTTGTTCGGAGGAAAATCTACCTACGCGTATGTGATAAATAACCCCCTAATTGGCATCGACCCTCTCGAACTGACCAATTTGACTCTTGGCGCGAACGTCAGCGCTATTGCCGGCGGTGGATTCACGGCCGGAGGCGGTCTCTATGTAAGTTATGGTGCTGGAGGTTTCGATGTAGGCGTCTACGGTTCTGTGGGAGGGGGTATAGGTGCCAATATTGGCGTCGGCATAAGCGGTGGCTATGTTCCCGGCTCGTCGAGCAATCTCAGCGGTCAAACTGTAGATGCGAATCTAAGTGGTGGAACCTTTCAATGTACCGGTAGCGTTGCTGTTGATCCCAATCTGACAGGCAGTGGCTCGGTCGGTTTAGGGCTCGGGTTGCTCGCTGGGGCTTCTTTGACTACGACCCAAAGCGGACATTTTGGACTTCAGGATGCTGAAGGGTGGTTCAGTGATCACTTCGGCTCGAAGTGTCATTAACTGGAGATTGTGCCCTGTACATATTTTCTCATTTTCTCATTTACGTCTTTGTCGCACTGTGTATTGTTGGTGGGCTGTCTATTTTGTGGATAATTTTCTTCGCAATGCGAATGGTTTTTAGCTTTCGCGACGATAGACAAGCGTACTCAAAAAGTACGCTATGGAACCCTATGAACGTTATCTTCTCGCCATCACTGTTAAACGAACGAGGAATCAGAGCAAGAAAATACGTACTAGGTGGAGTAGTGAGTTTTTTTGCATCCATGGCAGGTGTGCTCATCGTTATAGCCGTGCTCTGGATTATTCTTCGCTGAGCATCAGGGCTCGTTAGAAAAGAGTCTTTTGAGCTAAGCCGGAAGGGATTGGTAGGACCCCCTCCTTGATCCCGTCTTCAGCGCGGACTTTAGTTTCATTGCTCTGTCGTTGTCGATTTTGGGCTTCGCTATTGATCGCGACGTGGCGCCGTTTCGAACGTGGGCGTAGCGCTTAATAGCCCGAGTTCGGTCACGGTCGAAGCGATCAACTGCGCGGCTTGTCTGACGACATCGCTGAATCCCTGAAGTGCTTCCAGTCGGTCGACGATGGCTTGATCTACGTCGGACGCCTCGATACGACGCGCGCCCGCACAAAGCGGACAGGGAATGGTCGTGCTTGCCTCGTGGCTCGCTTGCGCGGCGGTAGTTTCTTCGCTTGTCATGTCTGCATCCTTTCAGTTCGGGATGACCCGCCACCGTGAGGTGGCGGGCGTGCCGAGAGAGCAGTACCGGTGCGAAAGGAACCCGGCCAAGCCGAAGCTTGCCCGACACGCCCGCCGTAAGGAGCGGCGTGACGATACGCGACGCAGAAAAGTATCGTTTGAGACGACACCTTTCCGCGCCTTCCGCGAAACACAGGCTGCTCTGCCCGGTCGCCGTTGTGCGGCGACGTGGTGAGGATCGGTGTGTGTGGGTGGTGGGTCAATACTGTTTCGTTATTTCGGTGCGATTTTCAGATTAGTCTGAGTTGTTTGGGTGGGTTCGCAATGCGGACGTGTGTGTGGTTCGTATGGTGCCCGAAGAGCCGATGTTGTTTTGGTGTGATAGCCGGATGCATCGCGCTGGATTCCTGCCTGCGCAGGAATGACGGTGAGGGGTTTGAGGCGTAGCGATTTATCGGGCGAGGCGCCATGCGATTGGAGGGGAAGAGATGTTTTTTAGAGGTACTTGTCCTCGCAGACTCCAAACGATGAGTCAAAAATCACTCTGACTCTATAGCCGGATACCTGCCACAACCGATACTCAATCTTTGCCGGCGACGTAATCAACCCGTAACGGACGCAACCTCGCACGTCGCTCGGCAGCCTCCGCCCAACGGATGGCCGAGGCGGGGCAGGTAATGCATACCGTATCGTCGGTCGTGGCGGCCACGGCACGTTCCAGTAACTGGATATCGGCCTCGTGCTGGTGTGGTACGTGTGGGTTTTCGAAAAAAAGTAAGCGTTGGCAGCGCCGTTCGAATATGAGATTGGCGATCTGTGCATCGCCACCCATCGGGCCGCTCTCGTAGCATGTGACCCACGATGCTTCCTCTGGCCAACCGTGCTTCCGGGCCAACTCATTGAGGCTCTTGCCGGTAGTGCCGGTAGCGACGCGGAAGGCGAAGCGGGATAGCAGGTCGAAATGCTTGTCGGCGAAGGCCATCATCGGTGCTTTCATCGCATCGTGGGCAATCATCGCTATCGTTTGGGATGGCATGGCGTGAAGCGGATCGGCGCCATCATCCGGTTTCATGCCTGCGCGGATGCGCTCGATTTCCACCCAGTCGCAGGCTGAGGCTACCGTCGAGAGGAAGGGTTTCTGGTGAACGATGCATTGGCGTTTGAGTGCGAGTGCTTCGGGGAAGAGCGACGAGCCATCGACCGGATTGACCAGATAGATCGCGCCGTCCAGTACCTCGTTGGACGCGACGGCTCCCACTATGCCGGCTACCAGTTTTACCAATCCGCCTTCATGGCCGCTGGGATAGCGACGTAGTGCGGGGTAGTTGGTCAGGCATCCGGCGCGGGCGATCGCGTCGTGCGTGCCTCCGACGGTATGCAATCCAAGATTCAGTTCGCGGATGCCTGTTTCGCAGCGGTGAAGCCAGCGAAACAGTGCCGCTTTCGGATGGCTGTGATGCAGATGATTGGCTACCAGGCCAAGGCGCATAGACCCAACCTTTTGATGCGCGGTTTATTTCGCATCCTTTATGCATGTGCTCAACGCTAGGCTGATCGTTGGCATCGTGGAATACACCTTTGGTTGTAGGTGTGTGTTGGGGCGGCGTCACCGCTGGATGCTAGGCGTGTCGGAGGGCGGTGCCGGCGGGTGTTGTCTCGTCAACCTTGCCATGCATGCACCGGGAGCTTTTGCGGGACGCCGCGAATGCGGCGTTAGGGAGGGCGATGCGCCGAATTGCCTAAAACCAGCGATTCCGCTTCAGCGCCATGAAGATGCCGCCGACAATGCAGGCCACCAGACATGTAATCGCCGGATATGCCCACGGCTTATCCAGCTCGGGCATGTGCACGAAGTTCATGCCGTACCAGCTCGTAATCAACGTCGGTGCGGCGAGCATCGCGGCCCAGCCCGCAAGCTTTTTCATGACTTCGTTCTGACCGAAGGTCACCAGCGCCAGATTGACGCTGATGGCGGCGCCGATCATTTCGCGCATGGCGTTGATGGATTCGTTGACGCGGAAGACGTGGTCGTAGATGTCGCGGAAGTAAGCGCGCAGTTCGTCGTGGATGAGGTGGGGGTGCAGGCGGACGAGCTGGGCGACGATATCCTGTAGCGGTACGACGGCAAGACGCAAGGTCATCAGTTCGCGCTGCATGTCGTAGAGGCGTTTGATGGTTTGCCGGTTGTATGTCTCGGCGAAGATGTCGTTTTCCAGCTTGTGCAGTTCTTCCCTGAAGTCGCGGACGATGGGCAGGAAGTTGTCGACGATGAAGTCGAGTACGGCGTACAGCGCGTAGCTCGGGCCCATGGCCAGCAGTTCGGGCGATTGTTCGCAGCTGCGGCGCGCGGGTGCGTAGGACAGCGACGCGCCGTGGCGCACGGTGACGAAGTAGCGTTGGCCGACGAAGATCTGGGTTTCACCGAAGGCGATGTTGCCGCCGACGACCTGGGCTGTCTGCGCGACGATGAAGAGCGAGTCGCCGTAGACTTCGATCTTGGTGCGCTGATGGGCGTGCTGGGCATCTTCGATGGCCAGATCGTGCAGGTCGAATTCTTCCTGCAGTTTCAGCAGCAGGGATTCGTCGGGTTCGTGCAGGCCGATCCAGACGAAGGTGTCGGGCTGTTTCAGTACGTCGCTGATGTCGTCGATGCTGATGTCGCCGATGCGGCGACCGCCGGTGCTATAGGCGACGCAGTTGATGACCATGCCGTTGCCGGTGGCAGGCTGGGTTTCGTACAGCGCATTGGGATAGGTCATACGCGCATGATGACGCTGCCCATGTGACAGGGCAATCGTATCGTGCAGACCCGTTCAGGCCGGTTCGCGACGCATCGAGACGAACAGCGCTAGCCAGCCGGGCAGGGCGAATAGGATCCACGGCATGTTGCGCTGGATGAAGCCCGGGATCAGGTGCGCTAGCAAGGCGATGACGGCTGCGGCGACCGATAGCAGCAGGATGCGGCGCGCGAACGAACCCACGCGGCCGTCGACACGCCGCATGCGCCAGATCGCGGGCAGCAGCAGGAAGGCCAGCGGCTGGTACAGCAACAGGTTGGCATTGGCCCATGCCGAATGGTGCAGGGTGACGGCCCATAGCAGGATCATCACCACACCGGCGATGCCGGTGAATACGGTGAAGACCGTGCCCGCCGTGACGAAGGCGATACGTGCGGCGCGTGAGCGGGTGAAGGCGGGAAGGATCAGCGGAACGGCCAGCAGCAGGCCGGCGAGCAGCAGCGGCCAGCGCAGATCGGGCGCCTGCTCCGGCGGCGGATCGAGGCGGTTGGGCGCCAGGACCTGTTCGTCCTGCACCAGTGGCTGACCGTTCGGTAGCTTGATCGTGCGGAATTCGTCTTCCAGCACCATGGGCAGGAAGCTTTCTTTCCACGCATTCATCGGCTGGTCCGCGTAGGGGCCAAGGCCGAGATCCATGGCCAGCATCAGCGCGGGGGCGTTGCTCATCAGGCGGGCGGTCTGCTCGCGATACGTCATGCCGCCCGTACGCTCGTGCAGCGGTGGACCGAGTGCGCCGTCGAGTGCATCATTCAATGCGTCGCGGACGCGCGTGGTGCAGTTGTCCGCGTAGTAGTCGTAGTTGTAGCGCGCGTTTTCCGGCTGGATGTTCCAGAACAGGAAATGGCGCAGTTTCGTTTTCTGCGCATCGTCCAGATTCAGGCGCTGACGCGTGACCTTGCGCCCTTCGCCGCTATAGAACGACACATCGGATTCGGTGCTTTCCGCATCCATGCGGTAGCTCATGCGGCCGCGCGCGAAGTTGACGAAGAAACCCGATTCGTCGAAGTCGAAGACGCCGTAGTTGAACGCGACGGCTTCGCCGCTGACCGTGTCTTTCAGCTCGATGGCATCGTGGCCGAAGCGTTCCCAGTAGATCGCGCCCGGCCCGTAGGTCAGCAGCGACACTTCCAGATGGGCGGCGGGTGCGTCGGCGATACCGGCGCGGGCTGCCGGCACAAGGCACAGCAGCAACAGGGCGATCAGGAAGTGGCGCATCGGGCGGTGGCTCAGCTCTCGTTGGATTTGCGCGACACGTGGAACTGCTGCACGCGGCGGTCGTCGGCTTCGGTGACGCGGAATACGAAGTCGCCCACGGCGATTTCCTCGCCGGCTTCCGGCAGGTGCCCGAATTCGGAGGTGATCATGCCGCCTACCGTATCGAATTCCTCGTCGGAGAAGCTGGCGCCAGCGTGTTCGTTGAAGTCGGCGATGGGCGTGAGCGCGCTCACGGCGAAGCCACCGTCGTCCAGCGTGTGGACCAGGATGGGTTCTTCCTCGTCGTCGTGCTCGTCGTCGATTTCGCCGACGATCTGTTCGAGAACGTCCTCGATCGTGATCAGGCCAGCCACGCCGCCGTATTCGTCGACCACCAGCGCCATGTGGTTGCGGGTGAGCCGGAACTCGGCCAGCAGCACGTTCAGGCGCATGGATTCGGGAATGAGCACGGCCGGACGGAGCAGGGCGCGGACGTCGCCGGCTTCGCTCTGGCCGAAGTACTTCAGGATGTCCTTGGCAAGCAGGATGCCGAGGATTTCGTCCTTGTCGTCGCCATGCACGGGGAAGCGGGAGTGGCCCGATTCGACGACGATGGGAAGGATGTCGGAAAGGGGAGCGTCGGCGGAAAGCATGACGATCTGGGCCCGGGGCACCATGACATCGTCGACGCTGAGCTCGGTCACCTTGATCGCACCCTCGACCATGGTCAGGGTGTCGTTGGAAAGCAGGCCGTTGGCCTGGGCGGCGCGCAGTTCCTCGATCAGTTCATCGCGGTTGCGTGGCTCGCCGGAAAACATGTGGCCCAGTCGATCCCACCAGGAACGGTGAGTCGGGCCACTGGTACTGCCAGGGTCCTCGTTCATTACTCTTGTATGCGCTGCCCGGAACCGGGCGGGAGGCCAGTCTAGCGGAATTTGGATGACGGTTCAGGGGCGAAGGGGCGGCGACGCCGTTGCGGGGAGCCATTGTCCGACCTTTGGGGGCCTTTATCGGCTCCCTGTGGGGCGGAGGCGGGCTCTCTGGGGCGATATAGACGAAATGGGAGGTCCGGGAAGCCTTGCGGCGCCGTCGAAAGGAGGCGCTCAAGGATTTTGCCGGCATCTTTGCAATAGCAAACGCCAATACACGGTCATGTCACTTTGTAACGACTGAAATACGCAATCAGCCCTCGCCAATGGGTAAGGCGATTTCGCTGCCAACGACAAATCCACCCCGCCCCCACTTCCGGAGCAACGCAATCATGAACAAGCTTTTGTTGGCTGGCTGTCTCTTCCTTGGAACCACCACGCTCGCGCTGGCTGAGGGGCAGGCGCCGCCGGCCTATGTGTTGGCGGCGGTGGCGGACCATGCGCGGCCGGCGGCCGATACGAAGCGGGATCAGGACCGCAAACCGGCCGAACTGATCGCCTTCGCGGGCATTAAGCCTGGCGACAAGGTGGCCGATCTGATCCCGGGTGGCGGCTATTTCACACGCATCTTCAGCAAGGTCGTCGGACCCAAGGGGCATGTTTATGCTGTCTTTCCGGACAGCTTTGCCCAGGCTGTTCCGAAGAAGCTCGACGATATCAAGGCGTTGATTGCCGATCCCGCATACAGCAACACCACACTGGTGATCCGCCCTTACGATCGGATCGGCGGAGACGAACCGCTCGACGTCATCTGGACCTCGCAGAACTACCACGATGTCTATGGCGCGGTCAGCGTCTTTGCCGTTGCCGGCACGAGCGGTGCCGAAGAAACAGCCAAAATGGACGCCGCCGCATTCAAGGCGTTGAAGCCCGGCGGCATCTATATGGTGATCGACCACGTCGCCAAGGCGGGTTCGGGCGAGCAGGATGCAAAGACCTTGCACCGGATCGATCCGGCCAAGGTCATCGCCCAGGTACAGGCGGCAGGTTTTGTTCTGGAGGCTCGCAGCGACCTTCTCGGCAACCCGAAGGACAGTCACGAACAGCTCGTATTCGCTCCCGAAATTCGGGGTCATACGGACCAGTTCGTACTGAAGTTCCGCAAGCCGAAGGCATGAATGGCAGCGCCTGAAAAATCAGGCCACGCCGCCGTTGCCGCAAGGCATCGGAACAGGCGCCGGGAAACCTTGGCAGCATTAGCTCATCACGGGGCTTCGTAGGGGTCCGGGATACCCAGTCCTGCCAGGATGCGTGTTTCCAGCGCCTCCATTTTCTCGGCCTCGGCTTCCACGATGTGGTCGTGGCCGAGCAGGTGCAGTACGCCATGGATGGTCATGTGCGCCCAGTGGTGGGCCTCGGGCTTGCCCTGTTCGGCGGCTTCGCGGGCCACGACGGGGGCGCAGATGACCAGGTCGCCGATCAGCGGCAGGTTGAGGCCCGGCGGCAGGTCGGCGGGGAAGGACAGCACATTGGTGGCGTAGTCCCGGCCCCGGTATTGCAGGTTGAGGGCCTGGCCTTCTTCGATGTCCACGATACGGATGGCCAACTCGGCCGGCTTGCGCCGACGCGCGCCGGTCAGGGCGGCCGCGACCCAGCGGCGGAAGCTGGCGGGGGCGGGCACGCCCTTGCGGGGAACGGCGTAGCCGACGGCGACGACCGGCTCGCTCACTTCTGCGCCTCGGCGCTCTGCTCGAAGGCTTCGTACGCGCGGACGATCTTCGCGACCAGCGGATGGCGGACCACGTCGCGGGAGGTGAAAAAGGTGAAGCTGATGCCGTCCACGCCACGCAGTACTTCGATGGCATGACGCAGGCCCGAGCGAATATGCCGGGGCAGGTCGACCTGCGAGACGTCGCCCGTGATCACCGCGACCGAGCCGAAGCCGATGCGAGTCAGGAACATCTTCATCTGCTCGACGGTGGTGTTCTGCGCCTCGTCGAGGATGACGTAGGAGTCGTTGAGGGTGCGGCCGCGCATATAGGCCAGTGGCGCGATCTCGATGACGTTGCGCTCGATCAGCTTGGCGACTTTTTCGAAGCCGACCATTTCGTAAAGCGCGTCGTACAGCGGGCGCAGATACGGATCGATTTTCTGGCTGAGATCGCCCGGCAGGAAGCCGAGCTTTTCGCCGGCTTCGACCGCGGGGCGGACCAGCAGCACGCGCTGCACGCGATTGGCTTCCAGCGCTTCGACGGCACTGGCGACGGCCAGATAGGTCTTGCCGGTGCCGGCCGGGCCGACGCCGAAGTTGATGTCGTGCGTGGTGATGGCGTGCAGGTAGCGCGCCTGGTTCGGGCCGCGGCCCTTGATCACGCCGCGCTTCACCTTGATCGAGACGTCCTGCGCGGATTCGGCGGCCTGCTCCACCAGTGCGTCGATACCGGACTCGGCCAGATGCAGGTTCACGATGGCGCCGGTCAGCGCTTCGTTCTCCGTGGCGTCGTACAGCGCGCGGATGACCCGCTCGCCGGCGCGGGCCGCTTCATCGTCGGCGATGACGCGGAACAGGTTGCCGCGATGATCGATTTCCAGACCCAGGCGCAGTTCGATCTGGCGGATGTGTTCGTCGAACGGGCCGCAGAGATTCGCCAGACGGGTGTTGTCTTCGGGCTCGAGAGTGAAATCGCGTTGCGAAAGGCCGTTAGTGGTCATAGGTATCGATGCATCACATAGATGTCGGTCGGGCCCAGCGTTGCGTGGCGGAATGCGCCAGGCACGGTGCCCACGATGGTAAAGCCGTGTTTCTGCCACAGTCGCACAGCGGTGCGGTTGGTGCTGACCACGATGTTGAACTGCATCGCCGTGAAGCCCGCGCGACGCGCCTGTTCCAGGGAGTGTTCGCACATCGCCGAAGCGATGCCCATGCCGCGCGCTTCCGGCGACACCATGTAACTGCCGTTGGCGACATGATCGCCAAGGCCGATCTGGTTGGGGCGGATGGTGTAGATGCCGAGTACGTCGCCGCCGCGCTCGGCGAAGAAGCAGCGCGCCGGTGCGGTCGTCCACATGTCTCGTGCCTGCGCCAGGCTAAGGTCCGGTGGATACGAATACGTGTCGCCGCTGGCAATGATGGTCGAAAAAATCGACCACGCGCGTTCGAATTCGTCCGCGCCGATTTCGCGAATCGCCGTAGCGTCGGTCATGAAGCCTGCGCCATGACCTCGTCGTCCAGCCGCACGCGACCGCGCAGCGAGTTCGACATCGCTTCGGTAATCACGACGTCCACGAACTGGCCGATCATGCGTGCATGGCCCGGGAAATTCACGTAGCGCATGTTTTCGGTGCGCCCGGTCATTTCGTTCGGATCCTTGCGACTGGGTTTTTCGACCAGTACGCGCTGCACGGTGCCGACCATGGCTGCGTTGATCTTGCGCGCGTTCTCGTTGATGGCGGCTTGCAGGCGCGTCAGTCGTGCGTGCTTGACCTCGGCCGTCGTCTCGTCGGGCAGATTCGCCGCCGGCGTGCCGGGGCGCGAGGAGAAGATGAAAGAGAAGCTCTGGTCGAAACCGACATCGTCGATGAGCTTCATCGTCTTTTCGAAATCCTCGTCGGTTTCGCCGGGGAAGCCCACGATGAAGTCGGACGAGACGCAGATGTCCGGACGCACGGCGCGCAGTTTGCGGATGCGCTGCTTGAATTCGAACGCGGTATAGCCGCGCTTCATCGCCGAAAGAATGCGGTCCGATCCGGCCTGCACGGGCAGGTGCAGATAGTTCGCCAGCTGAGGCACGTTGGCATAAGCCTCGATCAGCGAGTCGGAGAACTCCAGCGGATGCGAGGTGGTGAAGCGAATGCGGCCGATGCCGTCGATCTGCGCGATGGCGTGGATCAGTACGGCCAGGTCGGCGATGCTGCCGTCGTGCATGGGGCCGCGATACGCGTTGACGTTCTGGCCCAGCAGGTTGACCTCGCGCACGCCCTGTTCGGCGAGCTGGGCCACTTCCACGATGACGTCGTCGAACGGACGGCTGAGTTCTTCGCCGCGCGTATAAGGCACGACGCAGTACGAGCAGTACTTCGAGCAGCCTTCCATGATCGAGACGAAAGCGGTCGGGCCTTCGGCGCGCGGCTCGGGCAGACGGTCGAACTTCTCGATTTCCGGAAAGCTGATATCGATCTGCGCCTTGCCGCTGGCACGGTTGGCTTCGATCATCTGGGGCAGGCGATGCAGCGTCTGCGGGCCGAACACCAGGTCCACGTACGGCGCGCGCTTGAGGATGGACTCGCCTTCCTGCGACGCCACGCAGCCGCCCACGCCGATCAGCACCGGCTTGCCGCCGCGCTTGTGTTCCTTCCAGCGACCGAGCTGGCTGAAGACCTTTTCCTGCGCCTTTTCGCGAATGGAGCAAGTGTTGATGAGGATGACGTCGGCTTCGGACTCGTCCTGCGTGAGTTCGAGGCCGTGCGACGCCTTGAGCACGTCGGCCATCTTGGCCGAGTCGTACTCGTTCATCTGGCAACCGTGGGTCTTGATGAAAAGCTTGCCGCTCATGGGCTTTTTTACCGGGATACGTGGGACACGTCGAACCGCGCAGTTTACGCCGGCTGCCGGACGCTGACCACAGGCACCTCGGCCAATCAATGACTTGGGCTCTGTTTTGCGACCTGGAACACTTGGCAGGGGAAGGGGGCTCGGGCACACTCGCGCCCATGGTCCAAGCCGCACGCTCAGGGGAATGCGCCGGCCGCAATGCCCGTTGTTTCCCGATTCTCGCGACGGTCCTTATAAGGGCCGCGTATGGCTGTGTCTTGCTGGCGGGTCTCGTGGCAGCGCCCGTTTCGGCCGAGGCGCTCTATCGCTGCGCCGGAGCTAGCGGCGAAACGGTATTTACCGGGCATGTCGACGGTTTTAAGGACTGTAAGCGCATCGGCGGTACCGGCCCGGCCCGGCCCGCGAAAAAACCGGTTGCCATGGCTGCCGCGCCCGTCGCAAGTTTGGCCGGCGTTACGGCCTCCGTCGAGACTCCGATTGTCGCGAGTTTCACCGGCGTCACGGCTTCCGTCGAAGCTCCCGCTGCCACACCTGTTCTGGCGACCGCAAAGATCGACACGCCCGAGGCCGCACCGGCGGCTCCCGTGCGGAAAGGCCAGTGGGACTACAAGGAATCCGCCGCCGGCGCGGCGCCGTTGCCCGACGTGGCCGATGCATCCTTGTCGGCGAAAGGCTCGCGGGTCCTGCGTGGCGCGGTTTACCGCGTCGATCGTGCGGACGGCGGCGTCGAATACACCAACGTCAAACCGGGTGGGGTGAAGGGGCATGCGGTCACGATGCTCTTCACCTATATCGCTACCTGCGCGGCCTGTGACCTGCACTCGCCGATCAACTGGAACAGCGTCGCGCTGAATCTGACGGCTTATGGCGACGCCATCCATTCCGCCAGCGGCGAGTTCGGCGTGGACGAGGCGCTGCTGCGGGCCATCATCCATGCCGAGAGCGCGTTCAATCCGCGTGCGCTGTCGATCAAGGGCGCGCAGGGGTTGATGCAGCTGATTCCGGGGACTGCCCGGGATATGGGGGTCATGGATGCCTTCGATGCCAGCCAGAACATTCGCGGCGGTGCGCGTTATCTCGCGCTGTTGCTGAAGAGCTTCAACGGCAACGAGAAGCTGGCAGCGGCAGCGTACAACGCCGGACCCGGGGCGGTGCAGAAGTACAACGGCGTGCCGCCGTACGACGAAACCCGGGTTTACGTCGAGCGTGTAGGGCAGTTGCGCAAGCGCTACGGCGATTCGATCAAGGCCTCGCAGCCGACGACCGGCAATGTGCCGTTGGCCGATCGCGGGGCCTGAACAGGGCAATTTTGGGGACGTCCTGCTCTCTGTGGGAGCGCGCCTGCGCGCGAAAGCCAACAGGGCAAGGAAGCCGGATACTCACATCCGCGAGCCCGATCTACGGGCTGCGGATGCCACCCGCAGCATCGCCGCTCCGTTGGCTTTCGCGCGCAGGCGCGCTCCCACAGAGATGTGCCGCTCTACTGCACCTTCCGCAGCGGCTGCATCGGTGTCGGCGGGCGTTGGGTCGGGGTGATGCTGGCCGTGAAATGAGCGCCATTGCGCAGTCCGGAAACCTCCACGGCCGTGCCCGGCTTCAGCGAGGCCTCGTGGCGGCGCAGGTCGGACGCATCGAGGATGTCTTCGCTTCCCAGCTTAAGCAGGACGTCGCGCGGCTGGATGCCGGCGCGTGCGGCGGGGCCGCCCGGGGACACTTCGTTGACCACGACGCCTCGAGCCGCCGAAGGCAGGCCGCTGTCCGCCGATATGCTGATGGCGCCATAGTCGGCGCCGATCCATCCGCGGACGACATGGCCCGTCTGCACGATCTGGTCGAGAACTTCGCGGGCGCTGCTGACCGGGATGGCGAAGCCGATACCTTCCGCGCCAACGGCCTGACCGATCAGCGACGTATTGATCCCGACCAGTTCGCCGTGCGCATTGACCAGCGCGCCACCCGAATTGCCGAAATTGATGGCCGCGTCGGTCTGGATGAAGTTCTCCAGGCTCGACAGGTTCAGCTGCCGGCCAATGGCGCTGACGATGCCCATGGTTACGGTCTGGCCGATGCCGAAGGGATTGCCGATGGCGAGCACGACGTCGCCCACGCGTGGCTTGACGCCTTCCTCGGACATAGGGATGGCCGGCAGGTTGCCGGCATCGACGCGCAGCACCGCCAGATCGGTTTCTTCGTCCGATCCGACCACCTGCGCCTTGGCCACGCGCCCGTCATAGAGCAAAACCTGGATATCGTCGGCGTTGGCGATGACGTGGTTGTTGGTCAGGACGTAGCCATCCTCCTTGACGATGACGCCCGAGCCCAGGTTCTGCTGGCGACGCGTACGTGCCGGGCCGGTGGGTACGCTGAAGATGCGTTGCAGGACCGGGTCGGAGTACAGCTCGCGCGGCTGCTCCGTGACCATTTTGTTCGCATAGATGTTGACGACCGAGGGCGCGGCCTTGGCCACGGCGTCGGCATACGACGCGGGGCCATCGGGCATGGGCGCCACCGCCAGGGGGCGTACGGAAGCGAGGTGCGAACGAAGCATCGAGCCGCTGCCCGGCCAGAAAAGTCCGACGATGAAGGCGACGGCCAGTCCGAGGACGACGAAGCGGGCAACGAAGGCTAGCGTGCGGGCGGCGTAATTCATCGTGGAAGCTTTGGAGTCCATGGTCGCGAGTCGCGGCGCCAGCACGAGCCGCGGTCGACTGGGGGTGACGTTCAGTTTTATTGTACGTCGCGGGGGCTGACGCTACACTAACGCGATTTTTGCGGTAGCCGAATTCGCATGCGGTAAGCGAAGGGGAGTGCTTCCGCATCTCAATGGCATAAGTTCCGGAGAGCCTGATGGCGAACGAAGTCGTCGATCATGGTCGCCGTCGCTTCCTCACAGCAACCACAGCAGTGGTTGGTGGTGTGGGAGTTGTCGCGGCGGTCGTGCCTTTTATCAAGTCGTGGGAGCCCAGTGCGCGGGCGAAGGCGGCGGGTGCACCAGTCACGGTCGACATCAGTGCCATCGAGGCCGGCCAGAAGGTGACCTTCGCGTGGCGCAGCCTGCCTGTGTTCGTGGTCAACCGTACCAAGGACCAGCTGGCCCAGCTGCCGGGTCTCGAACCCCGGCTCCTCGACCCGAAGTCGACTGACCCCGACCAGCAGCCGAAGTACGCGCAGAACGAAGTCCGCTCCCTCAAGCCCGAGTGGCTGGTGGTGATCGGTCTGTGTACCCACCTGGGTTGCGTGCCCGACTTCGTGCCCGACATCAAGCCGGAGCCGTTCGACGCCAACTGGAAGGGCGGTTTCTATTGCCCGTGCCACAAGTCGCGTTACGACCTGGCCGGCCGTGTGTTCAGCGGCGTTCCCGCGCCGAAGAACCTGCCGGTGCCGCCGTACCACTTCGTCGATGACACCCACATCCAGATCGGTGTCGATCCGCAGGAGGCCGGCTGATGGCTAAGGCAATGGCCCGTCTGGGCAACTGGTTCACCGAGCGCGCACCGGGCCTCATGCCCATGTACCGCGCGCACATGACCGAATACTACGCACCGAAGAACTTCAACCTCTGGTACTACTTCGGTTCGCTGGCGATCCTGGTTCTCGTCAACCAGATCGTGACCGGCATCTTCCTCACGATGAATTACAAGACCAGTGCGCTCGAAGCGTTCAACTCGGTCGAGTACATCATGCGTGACGTGGAATGGGGCTGGCTGATCCGCTACATGCACTCCACGGGCGCGTCGCTATTCTTCGTCGTCGTGTTCCTGCATATGTTCCGCGGCATCATGTACGGCTCGTTCAAGCGTCCGCGCGAACTCGTGTGGATCCTCGGCATGTTGATCTTCCTGGTCCTGATGGCGGAAGCCTTCATGGGCTACGTGCTGCCGTGGGGCAACATGTCCTTCTGGGGCGCGAAGGTCATCATCTCGCTGTTCGGCACCATCCCGTACATCGGCCACGCGCTGGTGGAATGGATCATGGGCGACTTCCTGCCGGCCGATGCCACGCTGAACCGCTTCTTCGCACTGCACGTCATCGCGCTGCCGCTCGTGCTGCTTCTGCTGGTGGTGCTGCACATCGCGGCGCTGCATGAAGTGGGCTCGAACAACCCGGACGGCAACGACGTCAAGCATGGCCCGAAGGGCAATCGCTGGGACGCGAACAAGCCGGCCGACGGCATCCCGTTCCACCCGTACTACACCGTGAAGGATCTCGTGGGCGTCGGCTTCTTCCTGATGATCGCCGCGTTCATCATCTTCTTCGCGCCGACGTTCGGTGGCTGGTTCCTCGAGCACGACAACTTCACGCCGGCGAACAATCTCGTTACGCCAAGCCACATCAAGCCGTCGTGGTACTTCACGCCGTTCTACGCGATCCTGCGCATGATCCCGTCCTATTTCGGTACGGCGATCTGGGGCGTGCTGGGCATGTTCGGCGCGATCCTGCTGCTGGCGCTGCTGCCGTGGCTCGACCGCGGTGAAGTGCGCTCGGTGCGTTACCGCGGCCTGGGCTTCCGTATCGCGCTCGGTGTGCTGGTCGTTTCCTTCCTTGCCTTGGGCATGGTGGGTGCGGGCGTCACGGCCGAACTGATTCCGGAATGGTTCCCGAGCGCCGACGTCACAACGTGGGAGAACGCCTTCGGTCGCCTGATGGTCCTGGGCTACTTCGGCTTCTTTATCTTCCTGTGGGTGTATACGCACTTCGGTTTCGAAAAGACGAAGCCGGTTCCGGAACGGGTGACGACGCATGACTAAGCGGTATTTTTCCTCTATCGCCCTGGCGTTCGGCCTCCTGGTCGGCTCCGTATCGGCTCTGGCCAACGAAGGCGGCGCGGAACTCCCGACCGCCGGCACCAACGTCAGCGACAAAGCGTCGCTGCAGCGTGGCGCCAAGTTGTTCTTCAACTACTGCGTGGGCTGCCATTCGCTGAAGTACGTGCGCTATTCGCGTATGGCCAGCGACCTCGGCCTCAGCGAAGACGAGGTGATGAACAACCTCAACTTCACGGGCGCGAAGTTCGGCGAGCCGGTCATTTCGCATATGCCGGCCGAGTCGGCGAAGTCGTGGTTCGGCAAGGATCCGCCGGATCTTTCGCTGGAAGCTCGCGCCAAGGGCGTGGACTGGATCTACAACTACCTCAACTCGTTCTACCTGGACCCGACCCGGCCGGTGGGCTGGAACAACACGGTGTTCCCGAATGCATCCATGCCGAACCCGTTGTGGGAACTGCAGGGCATTCAGGTCGCGGTGCATTCCGAAGCCACGCCCGGTCACGACGCCTCGATCGAGAAGCTCGAGCTGTCGCAGCCCGGTCGCATGACCCCGGAGCAGTTCAGGGGAGCAACACGCGACCTGACGACGTTCCTCGAATACGCCGCGGAGCCAGCGGCCCTGGAGCGCCAGTCCATCGGCGTCTGGGTGCTGCTCTTCCTTGCGGGCTTTACCTTCCTTGCTTATCTGTTGAAGCATGAGTACTGGAAAGATGTACATTGATTGATCACGGGGCGGCGCAATGCCGCCCCGTTTCGTTTGTGCGGCCGGCTGGGGAGGGAGATCGACGCCATGGTTCAAAGCGCACGTTCGCGTACAGTGTTGGCGCTGTACACCACAGCAGACGATGTACAGAGTCACCGTACGCGTCTGGTTCTCGCCGCTAAGGGCGTTACCTACGATCGCATCGTGGTTACTCCGGACGAGCGTCCGGCCGATCTGCTCGACCTCAATCCCTATGGCACGCTGCCGACGCTGGTGGATCGCGATCTCACGCTCTACGGCCCGTCCGTGGTGTGTGAATACCTCGACGAGCGCTATCCGCACCCGCCGCTGATGCCGATCGATCCCCTGTCGCGGGCGCGCCTGCGTATCGCGGCATTGCGTATCGAAAGCGACTGGCTGCCCGAGATCGATGTCGTCCGCGCGGGCGGCAAGCCGGCCGACGCCGCCCGAAAGCGGCTGCGTGAGCACCTGTTGATGGCGCTGCCGTTGTTCAAGGCGTCGAAATTCTTCCTGAACCCGGAAATGAGCCTGATCGACTGCCTGGTGGCGCCGGTCGTGTGGCGGCTTCCATGGCTGAAGGTCGACCTGGGCAAAGAGGGCAAGCCCATCATGGATTACGGCGAAAGGTTGTTCCACAGCCAGGGTTTCGCGCGCAGCCTGACCGCCGAAGAGCGGACGATGCGCGACCTGTAGGGACGCTGTTTTCAGGGCGTCCCTGGCCCTTTTCGTAGCCCCAGTGCGGCGTATCGCATACACTCTCGTCCCAGAACCTTGCCCTGCCGGGGTACGGGTGCGCCCGACCGACCGGCGGGAAAGACGAGGACAGGTAGCATGGATACGAACGAAACCCCGGGTATGACCTCCAATCGCCCCTACCTGCTGCGCGCCATCTACGACTGGATCAGCGATAACGGCCTCACCCCGTACGTGCTGGTCGATGCGGCGCAGCCGGGCGTGAAGGTGCCGTCACATGTCATCAAGAACGGGCAGGTTGTGCTGAATCTGGCCATGCGCGCGGTGGCCAACCTCGACCTGGGCAACGATCGCATAAGTTTTCAGGCGCGTTTCTCGGGCGTCAGCCAGTCCATCAGCATTCCCATCGTGGCCGTTCTCGCGCTCTATGCGCAGGAAAACGGGCAGGGCATGATGTTCCCGGCCGACGAAGCGGACCCGATTCCGGCCAGCGCCGTGGAGTCTTCCGAAGATGCCGAGCCGCCGCAGACCGGTGGCGACGACGATCGCCCGAAGCGCGGCGCGCCGCATTTGCGGGTGGTGAAGTAAGCCGGCAAGCCGGCTTACGTCGGTCTCCGGGTGAGGCGCGGCTCTCTAGCTCTAGCCGCAGCTCTACTCCAGCTCTCTGTGGGAGCGCGCCTGCGCGCGAAAGCCTACGGAGCGTAGATGCCATACGTGGCATTTCCGACTGAGATAGTGAGCTCGCGATGTGAGCCTGATGCGTCCTCGCCCTGTAGGCTTTCGCGCGCAGGCGCGCTCCCACAGAGAGCAAAAGAACCGCGCTTGTAAATCTGTGGCGTTCGAATCTACGGTCTCAATGCCGTGTCTGGCGCCTGTCGGCCAGCGACACCACGTTGCTCTCCTGTGGCCCGCCGAGGCTCGTCTGCGTCGCCACTACCGATTCCAGCTCGCGGGCGTCCCGCGTGGGCAGGCTGAAGCCCGTCACGACACCCTGGGACATCCAGAGCCGCGCAGCCTCGCGCGTCTGCCCGTCGCCGCTGACTTCGAAGCCGTAACAGCGTTCCAGTCGACGCCCGTCGCCAAATCGCCGTAGCCGGATGCCGCGCAGGCCGACGCTCTGATCCAGCAACTGCAGGCCGTGGCGCTGACACAGCGCTTGTGCCTCGCGTGCGGCTACCTCGCGGGCACGGGTGAGTTTCATCCACGCGCCGATGATGCCGCCGAGCAGCAGTAGCCAGAACAGATCGGTGAAGGAAGTCATGACTCGAGTGTGTGGTCGCCGGCGACGCGTCGCAAGGGCACAGCTCGCGTTATTGAGCGTCCATGCTGAGTCGAAGCGACAGATCGATGGCCCGGACGTGCTTGGTCAGGGCGCCGCTGGAGATGAAATCGACACCCGTGTCGGCAATGGCGCGGATGGTGTCGATTTCCACGTTGCCGGAAACCTCCAGCGAGACGCGTCCGTCGACGAAGCGCACGGCCTCCATGAGCTGGGACGGCGTGAAGTTGTCCAGCATCACGCGGTCGACGCCGGCGGCCAGCGCTTCTTCGAGTTCCGCGTGGTTTTCGACTTCCACTTCCAGCAACAGGCCGGGATGCTTCTGCCGGCCGATGCGCACGGCGGCTGCGATGCCGCCCGCTGCGGCGATATGGTTTTCCTTGACCAGCATCGCATCGAACAGGCCGACGCGATGATTGACGCCGCCGCCGCAGCGCACGGCGTACTTCTGTGCGAGACGCAAGCCAGGCAGCGTCTTGCGCGTGTCGAGTATGCGGGTGCGCGTACCGGCGAGGGCGTCGACGTAACGCGCCGTCACCGTGGCCGTCGCCGATAGCAGTTGCAGGAAATTCAGGGCGGAGCGCTCGGCCGTGACCAGCGCACGGGCCAGTCCGTGGAGTTCGCAAAGGCGGCTCCCCGCAGGCACGCGGTCGCCATCGACGGCGTTCCAGGTAATGCGTACGGACGGGTCCAGCTGACGAAAGCAGGCATCGAACCAAGCCGTGCCGGCCAGCACCGCGTTTTCGCGGCAGGTAAGTACGGCGGTAGCGCGGCCATCGGCCGGCAGCAGGTCGGCGGTGGCGTCGCCGCTACCGATATCTTCGGCGAGGGCGCGCTCGACGTCGGCATGGATCTGCGCGGCGGAAGGCAGGGCGTCCGCCAGTGCGGAGACATTGCTTACGGTCATTCGGTAGTCGATTCCGGAGCGGGTTCGGGCTTGCGCAGACGTTCGACGATGGCATCCATCGCGCGATCGAAGAGCAGCGACGAGTCGAGGACCCGTGCCGCGCCCGAGCCGAAGGCGGCGGCAAGGCCGGCAAGGCTGTGGTCCGCGACCTTGAGGCCGCGGCGATTGACGAAGAGATAGCGCCCGCTGATCGGGCTGACCCACGAAAGCTTGGCGCGTTCGGCAGCACCGTCCTCGGCGACGAATTCCAGCCACTGACCGACCTTCAGTTCGCGGGCCTGGGCGAGATAACGTTCGTCGAAGGCTTCATCGGACAGTGTGTCGGCCTCGTCTTCCTCGACCGGCTCGACGACGGGTACGTCGATGGCGGCAATGGCGTCGGGCAGCGGCATGACACTGGCGATGATCGTTTCGGAGTCGGCATCGGTCGCCGTTTCGCCCAACTGCTGCCGGTAGAAGGCGTGCAACTGGCCGAGGAGCTGTTCGGTATCGGCGTCCTGGAACGCGACGCTGGCGAGTCCCTTGCGCAGCGAACGCTCGATGCCGGGTAGCATCAGGCGAAGTTCGCGGCGGTCGGCCGCATCGTGAGCCGGGCGTGCGCTGGTGATGAAGTCGGCGATAAAGCGCAGCGATTCGCGGAATTCGTTGGAGTCCTCGCCCTGGCGGAGCAGGGTGAGGACAATGTAGTTGGCCCAGGCGCGAGTCAGCACGCCGTAGATCAGCGGCGGCAGCGACTCTTCGCCAATGCGACCGACGATTTCCTGCGCGGCGCGGCGACGCGCCTGCTCCAGTTTCTCGCGGCCACGGGTGGATTCGGCGACGCGCTGTTCGGCCAGTTCCGCACGGCGGCGGCTGACGTCGAGGAATTCCTGAAGCTCGGTGGCCAGACGATTGAAGATGTCGACGTCGTCGTCGAAGTCGTGCAGCAGCTGTTCGACGATGGACTTCGTCTTGTCGAACAGGCGCCCATCGCGATCGGATTCGGTGGACCAGCCCTTGGCGGCATCCGCCAGGGCATCGAGCAGTTGCCGCGCCGGATGAGACTTGTGCGCGAACATGCGCCGGTCGAGCAGGGCGACCTTGAGGTAGGGGATCTGCAGACGTGCAAGCAGGACCTGCATTTCGGCGGGCAGGTTGTGATCCTCGAGGATGAACTCGAAGAGCATGCCCACCAGATCGATGGTGTCCTCGTCCACGCCCGATACCTGGGCGGAGCTCTGGCCGCGCAACTGCCCGATCTGCGTGAGCAGTTGTTCCTTCAGGTGGGCAACATCCCGGGAGACGTCGGCCTGCGTCACGATCGGCCCGCTCGCGAGCGGCAGGCTGGCGATCTGGCTTTGCAACAGCGTCAGTGCGCCGAGCAGCTCCGCTGCACTGGGCATCGGACCCGTCGGTACCGGGGCCGCGGCAACGAGGCCATCGTGCATCGCACCGCGGCGCGCGATGAACAGCGCATGCAGCGACTGCATGAATTCGGCGGCGGCCGCGTCGGTAATGGGGGCGCCATGATCGGCACTGGCACCGGCGACAGGGCGAGCTTCGCCGGACGCAACGGAGCTGGGTGTCGGCGCGTCGGTGCGTCGGCCGGCCACTTCGTGCCGCAGCTGCGGCAACACACCGGCGTTCGCCAGTTCGTTATTGATGTCGTCGTAGAGCTCGTCGATACCGGCAAGCACATAACGGTCGAAGAGCTTGTAGATGATGAGGCGGACGCGGACCTCGACGGTCAGCTCGCGCATGGCCTGCTTGAATGCGTTGGCCAGCGATGCCGGACCCACCGGGTTCGTGGCGTCGTCCATGCGATTGCCGCCGCAGATGACGGACAGGCGCTGATTCACGGCGAAAAGGGCGCGCGCCAGGCGCGACTCGTTCTTGCCGATCATGCTGGTGATGGCCAGCGTTTCTTCCAGTTCGCTCTCGCCGACGAGGCTGAGTTCGACGTTCGCGGGCGGACGCGAGGAGCCTTCGCCATCCGTGCTGCGCAGGCGGCCGGTGGAGAAATCGGCGAGGTCGCGAGCGACCTGGCCGAGGAAGGTGCGTTCGACGATCGCCCGCTTTTTGCGAACTTCGCGCATGCCGTCGAAGAACTGGGTCTGGGCCGCATTGTTCTCGGCTTTTTCGGCCAGGTCGAACAAGGCGTCGTCGATGTTCTCGAACATGTTGCTGGCAAGCGCGTGCAGCCGCTTGGTGGCGATGCCGCGAACGGTGACGAGGAGAGCGCCCACGCGCTCGCTCCGCGGGTCGAGCCGCTGGCTCAGGTCAACGACGTTGGACGGCTCGCTGGCGTTACTCATCGCTCACCCTGGATTTTGCTTGGCCCCCGCCCGGAAACTCATTGTCCGGGCAGTTCGAACTTCAGTTGTGACCACGGTCACGGATTCTGTGCAACACCCGCGGCCGATGGAAAGCCATTGAGCTGGGTGGTGCCGATACCCTGCTCGGGCAGCATGACAGGAATGCCGTCGTCCACACGATAGATTACTTTGACGTCGGTGGTTACCAGACCTTCGCCCAGGGCTTCGACGACACGTTCGCCCGCCACCGTATCGACGGAATCGGCGCGAATGGCGGCGTTGAGGGATTCGAGTTCAGCGGTCGTCAAAGGGCGCAGAGGGCGCTTGCTGACCGGGCAGCAGAGGATGTCTAGGAGACGCTTGTCCATATGGTGGGCTGTCTAGCCCATGCCTGTAGCCGGGAATGTCCTTACAATAGCGATTTTTGGGTGCTCCGGCCATGACTTCCAATGCAGCAGACGAGGCGACGGCACCGCGTGTCGGCGTGGTAATGGGTTCGCGTTCGGACTGGGAAACGATGGAGCATGCCTCCGCCACCCTGACCCGGCTGGGCATCGTGCACGAGGTTCGCGTCGTCTCGGCGCACCGGACGCCGGACCTGCTCTTCGACTACGCGGACACCGCGATCGGCCGGGGAATCCAGGTCATCATCGCCGGCGCGGGCGGGGCAGCCCACCTCCCGGGCATGATCTCGGCCAAGACCCGTCTTCCGGTTTTCGGCGTGCCGGTGCAGTCCAAGGCGCTGAACGGCATGGATTCCCTGCTGTCGATCGCCCAGATGCCGGCGGGCGTGCCCGTAGGTACGCTGGCTATCGGCCGGGCTGGCGCGATCAACGCCGCCCTGATGGCGGCCTCGGTACTCGCCCTGCACGATCCCGCGGTTGCCGCCGCGCTCGACGCGTTCCGCGACGAACAGACCCAGACCGTGCTGGACAACCCGGACCCGCGCAAGTGACCCGCCGCCTTCCCGTAGTGGGCATTCTGGGCGGCGGCCAGCTGGCCCGTATGCTCAGCATCGCCGCCGCGCCGCTCGGGGTGCGTACGCTGGTCGTCGACAGCTCGGCGGATGCTTGCGCCGGTCAGGTGACCCAGTTGCTGGTCGCCGACTGGAACGACGATGCCGCGCTGGCTGACTTCGCCTCGCAGGTCGACGTCGTGACCTTCGATTTCGAGAACGTGCCGGCCGAGACGGCCGAGCGATTGGCCAGCCAGGTCGGCGTATTCCCGGCGCCGCAGGCGTTGGCTATCGCGCAGGACCGTCTTGCCGAAAAGACGCTTTTCCGCGAATGCGGCCTGAATACGCCGGAATTCATGCCGGTGGATACCCGCGAAGACCTTGACCGCGCCCTGGCTGTGGTCGGTGCGCCGGCCATTCTGAAGACGCGACGCCTGGGCTATGACGGCAAAGGGCAGTTCCGGCTGCGTTCGGCGGCGGACGCCGATGCCGCATGGGAAGCGCTGGGCGCGCCCGCGGCGGCCCATGGGCTGATTCTGGAAGCGTTCGTGCCGTTCGAGCGGGAGCTTTCCGTCGTGGCGGTGCGTGGCCGCCATGGCGAATTCCGCATCTGGCCGCTGACGCGCAACTGGCATACCGACGGCGTGCTGTCGCTTAGCCTGGCACCGGCGCCGGATACGTCCGACGCGCTGCACGAAGCCGCGACCGCTCATGCGCGGACGCTGGCCGAGCGCCTGAATTACGTTGGCGTTTTCGCGCTGGAGCTTTTCGTCCGCAACGGCGAGCTGCTGGGCAACGAAATGGCGCCGCGAGTGCATAACTCGGGGCACTGGACCATCGAAGGCGCGCATACCAGCCAGTTCGAAAATCACATTCGCGCCGTACTCGGCATGCCGCTGGGCGATACGGGAGCGCGCGGCTGCGCGGCGATGTTCAACTGGATCGGCGACATGCCCGATGCGCGTCCGGTGCTGGAAGCGGTCGACGGTCACTGGCACGACTACGGCAAGGAAGCGCGCGTCGGCCGGAAGGTGGGTCACGCGACGATTTGCGCGCCGGATGCCGGCTCGCTGCGCGAGCGGCTGGTGAGTATTGCCGGAGCGCTTGGGCGGGAAGAGCAGGCGCAGCCGGCGGTTGATTTGCTGGGCTGAGCGGGCGTCTGCTTCTTGCCCTTCCGTGGGAGCGCGCCTGCGCGCGAAAGCCTACGGAGCGGAGATGCCGTTCGTGACATCCGTAGCCTGTAGTTTGGGCTTGCGATGCGAGTATCGGGCTTCCTCGCTCCGTAGGCTTTCGCGCGCAGGCGCGCTCCCACAGAGAGCAGAGAGCAGAGATCAGGGATCAATATCCTGAGTAAATTCATGGCAAAAAAAGGGCGGCCGAGGCCGCCCTTTTTTTCGGAATCAGGCCAGGTTGCTGGCCGCGAATTCCCAGTTGACCAGGTTCCAGAACGCCTCCAGATACTTCGGACGGGCGTTGCGGTAGTCGATGTAGTAAGCGTGTTCCCACACGTCGGCGGTGAACAGCGGCTTGTCGCTGCCGGTGATCGGCGTGGCGGCGTTCGACGTGTTGACGATGCCGAGCGAGCCATCCGGGCGCTGCACCAGCCAGGTCCAGCCAGAGCCGAAGTTGCCGACGGCGCTCTTGGTGAATTCTTCCTTGAACTTGTCGAACGAACCGAAGGCCTTGTCGATGGCATCGGCCAGCTTGCCGCTGGGTGCGCCCGTCGACTTGGGCGACATCGAATTCCAGTAGAACGTGTGGTTCCAGACCTGGGCCGCGTTGTTGAAAATACCGCCCGACGACTTCTTCACGATGTCGACAAGGCCGGCGTTCTCGAACTCCGTACCCTTGATGAGGTTGTTGAGATTGGTCACATACGCCTGATGATGCTTGCCGTAGTGGTACTCGAGCGTCTCGGCCGAAATATTCGGCTCGAGGGCGTTCTTTTCATAGGGAAGCGGGGGAAGCTCGATCGCCATCAGGGGACTCCTTAGCGTTGGCTGGGGTTGAATAAGCGGAGCAGGGCGCGGGTGCGCTCACTGCTACACTACGGGACTATCAGCATTCTAATGATGAATTTGAGCTATGGACGTTGTCGATCAAATCAAGCGCATCATGAAAGATCATCCCATCGTTCTTTTCATGAAGGGCACGCCGGAATTCCCCATGTGCGGATTCTCCAGCCGCGCCGTCCAGGCTCTGGAAGCCGCCGGTGCAGCCTTCTTCGCGGTCAACGTGCTGGAAGAACCGCAGATCCGCGCCAGCCTGCCGCAGTATTCGAACTGGCCGACCTTCCCGCAATTGTTCATCCAGGGTGAACTGATCGGCGGGTGCGACATCATCGAGGATTTACACAAGGCGGGCGAGCTGAAGCGCATGGCGGCCGATGTGTCGGAGCAGGATTCGTGAGCGGGCTTGTGTCCTCGCGTCTGCCGTCGGAGTTCGCGCCCGCGGCGGACTCGCTGAGCGGTCGCGTGATCCTGGTTACCGGCGTAACGGGTGGCCTTGGTGGCGAAGTGGCCCGCGCCGCGGTACGCGCGGGCGCCACCGTGGTGATCTCCGGCCGCAAGCTGCGTTCGCTCGAAAAGCTGTATGACGAACTCGTCGCGCTGGGTGGCCCGCAGCCGGTGATCCATCCGCTGGATCTGGAAAGCGCGACGCCGGCCGACTATGCCGCGCTGGCCGATGGCATCGAGGCGGACCTGGGCAGGCTCGACGGCATCGTGCATGCCGCCGCGCATTTCAACGAGCTGACGCCCATCGCCATGCACAAGCCGGACGATTGGCTGCGTGCCATGCAGGTCAATGTATCGGCGCCGTTCGCGCTTACCCAGGCATGCATGCCGTTGCTCAATGCGGCGCCGGACAGCGCTGTCGTCTTCGTGCTCGACGACGCGGACCTGGTGTCGCGCGCGCATTGGGGTGCTTACGGCGTGTCGAAGGCTGGTCTCGAGCGCATGGCCACGATCCTGCACGCGGAAAACGGCAAAGGCACCCTGCGCATCCACGCGCTGCTGCCCATGCCGATGCGCACGTCGTTGCGCCGCTCCGCTTATTACGGCGAAGACACCTTGCAGAAACCGCAGCCGACCGAAGCCGCCGAGGCGGCGGTGTGGCTGCTGTCCGCCGGGGGTGCCGCCGCTCGCGGCAGCATCCTCAACCTGCGCGACGCCCACTGAGCATCCTTAAAGGAGGAAGCATTCCATGGAAGCGCAGATGACCACGTTGTCCGCAGGAATCCTGCTGTTCCTGATCATGGACCCGCTGGGCAATATCCCGTTGTTCCTGGCCCTGTTGAAAGACGTGCCTCCGCAGCGGCGCCGCAAGGTCATGGTGCGCGAGCTGCTGATCGCGCTGTTCGTGCTGGTGGCCTTTCTGCTCGGCGGTCAGTACATCCTCAAATTGCTGCAGCTGCGGCAGGAGTCGGTAAGCATCGCCGGCGGCATTGTGCTTTTCCTTATCGGTATCCGGATGGTGTTCCCGCCTGTCGATGGCGGCGTGTTCGGTAAGCCGGGTGAGGGCGAGCCCTTTATCGTGCCCATGGCGATCCCCGGCGTGGCCGGGCCGTCGGCCATGGCGGCGTTGCTGCTCCTGACCAATTCGCAGCCCGGACGCACGGCCGAGTGGGGGATGGCGCTGTTCCTGGCGTGGCTGGCCACGGCGGTGATCCTGCTGAGCTCCACTTATCTGTTCAAATGGCTGGGCGAAAGCGTGCTCACGGCCATGGAGCGCCTGATGGGCATGCTCCTCATCGCGCTATCCGTGCAGATGTTCCTGACCGGGCTGTCCGCCTACCTGCATACCGGGGTCTGACGGCTTTTTCGGCCCCTTCGACCTCATCCGGCCCCTAACGATCACCTTGCTGTCATAATTGGGCAGCAGCATGCCGGGGAGTGGCCGGGATGGGCCGTACGGCGGGGAGGTTGTCTGGACCAGCGAAACAAAGCCATGCCGATACACGACCCGGTTCGTGCGACATCGACGAAAAGGATGTCCGCCTTTATGTTCCGTCACGCAAGATGCGCCCCGGGCCACGACGGCCGTTCAAATTCAAGGAGCAGGTCATGCTGAGTATCGAACAGGCTCTTACCGATCGTATTCCGTGGCTGGCGCAGCATCCACGCATCTTCAAGCCCGTGGCCGGCATGCTGGAAAAGCTGGCCCACGAAACCCGCTTCAACCAGACGCTGGATCATGCCGGCACGGCGCAGGGTTTCGACTTCTGCGAGCGCACGCTGGACTATCTGGGCGTCAGCTGCCGCGTCACCGAACGCGAGCGCGAGAACATTCCCGTCGAAGGTCCGCTGATCGTCGTCGCGAATCATCCGCTTGGGATGGTCGACGCCATCGCGCTGTTGCAGTTGATCGGTTCGGTGCGTCGCGATGTGCGCATCCTGGGTAACGACGTACTCGCGGCGGTGCCGCAACTCGGCCCGCTGCTGTTGCCGGTCGACGTCTTCGGCAAGGGCGCAGCGTCGAAAATGCGCGGTATTTTCCGTGCCCTAGAAGCGAACGAAGTCCTGGTTATTTTCCCTGCCGGCGAAGTGTCGCGCGTCCGTCCCGGCGGCGTGCGCGACGGGCAGTGGTCCGACGGTTTCGCGCGCATCGCCATGCGCATGGGCGTGCCCGTGCTGCCCGTGCATATCGCCGCGCGCAACTCCGCGATGTTCTATGGCTTGTCGATGCTGGCGAAGCCGCTGGGCACCGCCATGCTGCCGCGCGAAGCCACGGCGCAGCGTCGTCAGCGCGTGGGCTTCCGTATCGGCGCGCTGATCGGTGCCGACGAACTCAAGCTTCGCAGCGGCGGTTCCGCCGAGCGTGCGGCGAAGCTGATGCGTCGCCACGTTTATCGCGTGGGCCGTCATCGCGGCCTGATCTTCGGCGGACAGACGCCGCTCGCCCATCCCGAACCGGTCGAGCGAATCGTTGCCGATCTGGCGAAGGCCGAGGTGCTGGCCGATCTGCCGGACAACAAACAGATTCTGCTCCTGCAGGGATCGGTCGACAGTCCCGCCTTGCGCGAAATCGGACGTCTGCGCGAGCTGACGTTCCGTCGCGTGGGCGAGGGGACCGGCATGCGCCGCGATCTGGACGCCTACGATCCGCATTACGAACACCTTGTGCTGTGGGACGCCAAGGCGTTGCGCATCGTCGGTGCGTACCGCTTCGGGCACGGCGGCAAGTTGATCGGCGAGCGGGGCATGTCCGCGCTGTATACGTCGAGCCTCTTCGATTATTCGCCGGCGCTCGAATCGCGCCTGGCGCAGGGTCTGGAGCTGGGTCGCAGCTTCATCGCTCCGGCGTACTGGCGTTCGCGTGCGCTGGATCAGCTGTGGCAGGGCATCGGCCTGTATCTGCAGCGTCGTCCCGAATTGCGCTACCTGTTCGGTCCCGTGAGCATGTCGGTCAGCATGCCGCGCGAAGCCCGCGAATGGATTGCCGCTGCCCATCAGCATTACTTCGGCGTCTCGGGCCTTGCCGCCGCGCGGCAGCCGTTCGTCATCTCGCCAGCCGTCATCGACGTCGTGCGCGCCGAACTGGCGGGCCTCGACCCGGCAACGGGCCTGGTTCGCCTCAAGCATCGTCTGGACGCCCTTGGCGTGACCCTGCCGGTGCTTTATCGCCAGTACGTCGACCTGGTCGATCCGGAAGGCGTGCAATTTCTTGACTTCGGCGAGGATCCCGGCTTCTCCGGATGCGTCGACGGATTGGTTATGCTTGATCTGGCTTCTCTCAAGCCTGCGAAACGCGCCCGGTACCTGGGTAAAAATTCTTAGGAATCAGTCTTATGCGGCCAGGGGTGCTGCCGCATGAAAAAGTGGTATTTCGTAGATTTGGCGTGAAACGGTTACAAATCTGTCATACAATGCCGTTAAAGTCGGCTTAACAACTTGCGCGTCATCCATAGGAACGTGATCGGCATCACGGGCGCGGTGTAAGTCAGATAGTTGGGGAATAGCCCGAAGACCCGAAATGCCTGGCCCTTGCCAGGCATCGGCGTCGTCCGGCCAAAAAAATCTCGTTAAGAAGCCACAGGGTCGACCATTAATGAATAGCCGAATCCGCGCCAAACTGTTGCCGCTCGCCATCGCATCGCTGCTGGCCGCCGCTCCCGCTTTCGCCCAGGACACCTCGTCCGCTATCGCCGGCCGCGTCGTCGATGCGAGCGGCAAGCCGGTTGCCAATGCAACCGTGCGCGTCGTCCATGAACCGTCGGGCACCACCAAGGTCGTAACCACCGATGCCGACGGTCGTTACGCCGCGCAGGGCCTGCGCGTCGGCGGTCCGTTCGATGTGACCGCAACCAATGCCAGTGGCCAGTCGGTCGCCGAGCAGCACGACGTCTACCTGCAGCTTGCGCAGACCTCGTCGATCAACCTCAGCGCCGCCACCGCCGCTTCGGCGTCCGCGCAGGCGCTCGAAGGCGTGACGGTGTCGGCCAGCACGCTCGGTCAGACGTTCACGCCGGAAAACAAGGGCATCAGCACGAACATCTCGCGTCGCGAGATCGAAGCGCAGCCGACCCCGGGTCGTTCGATCCAGAACATCGTCCGCATGGATCCGCGCATCGTCATCTCCGACCGCGACCGCGGCGAGATTTCGGCCGTGGGCCAGAACAGCCGTTACAACAACATCACGGTCGACTCCGTCAGCGCGAACGATCCGTTCGGCCTGAACGCGAACGGCCTGCCGACACTTGGCACGCCGATCTCGCAGGACACGATCGAGGAATACAACATCTCGACGGCCAACTACGACGTGGCCACCCGCCGCGGCGTGGGCGCCATCGTCAATGCCGTCACCAAGAGCGGCACGAACGAGTTCCACGGTTCGACGTACTACGCGTTCCAGAACCGCGACGACATGATCGCCGACTACAACAACCAGTCGTACGGCGGCTTCCGTCGCCAGTGGACGGCCGGTGCGACGTTGGGCGGTCCCATCATCAAGGACAAGCTGTTCTTCTTCGCTTCGTACGAGAAGAGCAAGCAGATCGGCCCGTCGTCGCAGTACGGCGTGCAGGGTTCGGGTGCGGCGACCGAGGTCAAGGGTCTGAAGCAGAGCGATGTCGATCAGATCACCAACATTGCGAAGGGCATGGGTCTTGATCCGGGCTCGACCAGCGGCGGCAACAGCGATCTGCAGGACAAGCGTTACCTCGCCAAGATCGACTGGAACATCACGGACAACCACCGTGCCAGCTTCACGTACAACCAGACCAAAGAAAACAAGCCCATCATCACGGGCACGAACACCACTCTGGTGCTGTCGAGCGGCTGGTACAAGACCAACGTCGACAACAAGGGCTATGCACTGCACTTCTACGACGACTGGTCCGATGTCTTCTCGACCGACACGACCATTTCGTACTCGGACTTCAATCAGGTCCGTGGTCCGTACAACGGCGTTAACGCGCCGGATATTACGGTTCGTCCGACGGGTCAGGGTTCCAGCACATCGCAGCCCGGCGTCGAGTTCGGTACGGAGTATTCCAGCCAGGCCAATATCCTGCGCGTGAAGACGTTCAACGCCGCGTGGGCCGGTACCCTGTATCTCGGCGACCACACCCTTAAGGGTGGTGCCGATTTCGAACGCGGCAACTACTACAACCTGTTCCTGCAGAACGCGTTCGGTAGCTATATCTTCAATAGCATCGCGGACTTCCAGAAGGCGGCCACCAGCCCGACCGGCACGTACTTCCAGTATCGCTACAACGCGCCGGCGCCGGGTTTCGGTCTGAACGACGTTGCCGCGAACTTCCAGATGAAGAACTACGGTATCTTCCTGCAGGACACTTGGGCGGTAACGCCTAACCTGTCCGTGCAGTACGGCTTCCGTGTCGACATCCCGCGCACGAGCGACAAGCCGACATACAACTCGTGCTTCAACGCTGCGCCGGGTGTGGCTTTTGCCGACCCCAGCATCAACTGCGCTGTTTCGGGCGGCTACGGTCAGGGCGGTTTCGGCCAGACGAACCAGTACACGATCAACGGCAACCGTCAGGTTCAGCCGCGCATGTCGTTCAACTACAACTTCAACACCGAACGCATGATGCAGCTGCGTGGTGGCGCCGGCCTGTTCATCGCCAGCCCGCCCAGCGTCTGGCTCGGCAACATCTATCAGAACACGGGTGTGCAGCAGGTGCAGTACAACTGCGGTACGACGCAGACGTCCTGCAACACGTTGGCTCAGCTGCCTGCATTCAGCGCCGATCCGAACAACCAGAATGCTCCGGGCCGCAACCCGGTCCTGGGTCAGAACGGCGCGACGATGACGGTCAATACCGTCTCGCAGAACATTCAGCTGCCCAGCGTCTGGAAGATGTCCATCGGCCTCGACAAGGAGCTGCCGTGGTGGGGCCTGATTTTCACGGCCGACTACGAGCACCTGAAGAACCGCAACGCGATCTTCTATACCGATCTGAACATCGGTACGCCGACGGGTACGCTGCCCGATGGCCGTAACGTTTACCTGAAGACGTGGAATGCAAGTCCGAACGCGACAGGCAATACGGCTCGCGCCAACTCGAACAAGTCGTTCTCCGACGCCGTCATCAACCTGGGTAACAGCAGCCGCGGCAGCGCGGACAGCCTCGCCCTGTCGTTGAAGAAGACGTTCAACCAGGACCTCTTCGGCATGATCGGCTTCACCTGGAGCCGCTCGACCGAACTGAATCCGGGTACGTCGAGCGTCGCGCGTTCGAACTTCAGCAACAACGTGTGGGTCAACCCGAACACCGAAAATGCCGAGACCTCGAACTACTCGGTGCCTAAGCGCGTCATCGCTTCGCTGACCTGGCAGCATCGCTTCTTCGGCGACTACGCGACCAGCGCGTCGATGTTCTACGACGGTCACTCCGGTGCTCCGTACAGCTGGCGCTTCGGTAACGACGCGAACGGCGACGGTTTCGTCTCCGACCTCGCGTATATCCCGAAGCGTGGCGAAGTGGCCTTCACCGCCAATACGCCGCAGTCGGTTCGTGATTCGTTCTTCAACTACATCGAGAACAACAGCTACCTCAACGATCACTCTGGCTCGGTTGCTCGCCGCAACGGCGCTCGTTCTCCCTGGATCAACCAGATCGACCTGAGCTTCCGTCAGGAAATCCCGGGCCTGTTCAAGGGCAACAAGGGCGAGATCCGTTTCGACATCTACAACGTCGGCAACATGATCAAGAAGTCGTGGGGCGTCGATCACCGCGCCAGCTTCCCACTCGTCCGCAACCTGGCCGACGTGGCCGGTGTGAACGCGCAGGGTCAGTACATCTACGACCTCAGCAAGTCGACCTACCAGGACGGCAACGGCAACTACAAGCCGCTTGACCTCCCGCGCGCCGACGAGCTGAACGGCCCGACCCAGCGCTGGTCGGTGCTGGCGACGCTGAAGTACACGTTCTAAGTCATTGGCTTTACAGCGATAGGAATGCCGGTGTCCGAAAGGGCACCGGCTTTTTTTTGCCTGTCTTTGCCTTGACCCAGGCCAAACCACGCGTGATCCTATGCGGTCGGCTCCCGTACCGGAGCCGGGTTCGCCGCTAAGACGCGGTCAGGAGAAGTAATTCGATGAATGCATATCAAGCGGTGGCGCCAGTGTCGGGTAAGACGGTAAGTGCCCGTATCTCGCCGGCCGGTGGTCTCGACATCCTTTCCCGCAACGAGGTTGCGCGCCTGCGCGACGCGAGCGGATCGGGCCTGCATGCGCTGCTGCGGCGCTGCGCGCTGGCGGTACTCACGTCGGGCAATCTCAGTGACGACCCGGGCACCATCTTCGAGCAGTACCCGAACTTCGATATCCAGGTGTTGCAGGAAGATCGCGGCATCAAGATCGAGCTGAAGAACGCGCCGGATCAGGCGTTCGTCGATGGCCGCATCATCCGCGGTATCAACGAGCTGCTGGTCGCTGTCGTGCGCGATATCGTCTATGTCGCCGCGCAGCTTGAATCGGGCGGTTTCGATCTGGACGATACCGTCGGTATCACCCACGCGGTTTTCGAGATCCTGCGCAACGCGCGCATGATGCGTCCGCAGGTCGATCCGAACCTGGTGGTGTGCTGGGGCGGTCATTCGATCAATCGCGACGAATACGAATACACCAAGCGCGTCGGGTATCAGCTCGGCCTGCGCGGCATGGATATCTGCACGGGTTGCGGCCCGGGCGCGATGAAGGGCCCGATGAAGGGCGCGACCATTGCGCACGCCAAGCAGCGTCGCCGCAACAATCGTTACATCGGCATCACGGAGCCGGGCATCATCGCCGCGGAGTCGCCGAATCCGATCGTGAACAACCTCGTGATCATGCCGGACATCGAGAAGCGTCTCGAAGCGTTCGTGCGTCTGGGGCATGGCATCATCGTTTTCCCGGGCGGCGTCGGCACGGCAGAGGAAATCCTCTACATGCTGGGCATCCTGCTGCATCCGGACAATCAGGGGCGTCCGTTCCCGCTGATCTTCACGGGGCCGCGTGCGTCCGCCGCCTATTTCGAGCAGATCGACCGTTTCCTGCGGCTGGCGCTCGGCGACGAGGTGGCGAAGTATTACCAGATCATCGTCGACGATCCGGCGGCAGTGGCGCATGCAATGGTTGCGGGCATCGACAAGGTGCGCAATCACCGCCTCGATAACAAGGACGCGTTCTTCTTCAACTGGGCGCTGAATATTCCTCTCGCCTTCCAGCGTCCGTTCCGTCCGACGCACGAAGCCATGGCGGCACTTGCACTGCATCGCGGCCGTCCGCGTCATGAGCTGGCGGCCGATCTGCGTCGCGCGTTCTCGGGCATCGTCGCGGGCAACGTGAAGGAGGAGGGCGTTCGCGCCATCGAGCAGAACGGCCCGTTCGTGATCGACGGCGAAGCCGACATCATGCGTGCGCTGGACGATCTGCTTAAAGCGTTCGTCGTGCAGCACCGCATGAAGCTGCCCGGCGGCTCCGCGTACGAACCCTGCTACGTCGTTCGCACAGCGTAATAAGCGGGGCGCCGCGCAATGCGGCGCCCCGATTCAGCGGCGATGAGGATCCAGCCGATCGACGATCGCCTGGACTTCCGAGGCGACCGCCGGCGCTGTCGCTCCCCGCGCTTTGAAGCGCCAGCCGCGCACTTCGATCGTTGCGAAGTACTCGTCGCGTTCGGTGTCGTAGCGGATATCGGCCCGGCATCCTTTGTACACAAATACCTTCTCGCTCATGGGCACTCCCGCCATTCCGTTGGCGAATACCTTGGAGTGTTGCGTGTGCCTATTCGGTGATGGATAGCAGACTGTTCGCTGAACGTGGATGGACGACGCGTCGTCCCGCTCACCTCACTGAAACGCGCAGGGGACGAGGATGTTCCGTGAACTGAGGAGGTGAGCGATATGGCGCACGAACATCGCAAAGTACGAGAGACGGATAAGGGCGCGCCTGTGCCAGAGCCCGACGATTATGCGGACAGGCCCATCGAGAAGCCGGGTCCTGATCCGGATACGGATGGCGTGCCTTCGGCATAGCTGTGGTGGCAAAAAATTCAGTTCTTACAATCGGATACCAGATCGTGTATTCAGCACATAGACTGCAGGCCCACTATCTGGCCGCGTCCATGACGATCCAAACTCCGGAAGAACTCGCCGGTCTGCAGCGTGTAGGTAAGCTCGTCGCTCGTGTACTCGATGCGATGCAGCGTCATGCGCAGCCTGGCATGACGACGTTGTCGCTCGATCAATACGGCCGTCGGCTGTTGGAACAGGCTGGCGCGCGCTCCGCACCCGAACTGACCTATAACTTCCCCGGTGCGACCTGCATCAGCGTCAACGAGCAGCTTGCCCATGGCGTGCCGGGAAGTTATCGGCTGCAACATGGCGATCTGGTCAATGTCGACGTTTCCGCCGAACTGGATGGTTTTTTCGGCGATACGGGCGGGAGTTTCGTTCTGGGAACGCCTACCGATGCCCAGCGTCGCGTCTGCGTCGGTGCGAAGGCGGCGCTGCAGGCAGCGCTCGATCAGGTGCGCACCGGTGCGCCGTTGAGGGGCATTGGCGCGGCGATCGAGCGAACGGCCCGCGCTCACGGGCTGCAGTGCGTGCGCAATCTCGGCAGTCATGGCGTGGGTCGCGCGTTGCACGAAGAGCCCGAATTTATTCCGGGCTTTGACGATCCCCGCGAGCGTCGACGCCTGCACGAAGGACAGGTTATTACCATCGAACCGTTCCTCTCGACAGGAGGACGTTGGGCACATGACGGCGATGATGGCTGGACCTTGTACGGGGAGCCCGGACATATAGCCGCTCAGTACGAACATACGTTGGTAGTGACGCGGGACGGTCCGTTGCTTATGACGGTTCCGTAGATAACCCCTGCTATAGACAAAAGAAAAAGGCCTGCATCTCTGCAAGCCTTTTCTTATATGGCGCCCGAAGCTGGACTCGAACCAGCGACCCCCTGATTAACAGTCAAGTGCTCTAACCAGCTGAGCTATTCGGGCAGCGAGTCGCGTATTTTGTGGAACTGTCGGGTGGGTGTCAAGAGTCTGGTTCATCGAAATGTGCAACTTTCTGCACGCAGTGCCGTATCTCTTCGTCCGTAGCGCGCTCGCTGCGGGCCCGGCCGGACATGGCGATCCTGACGACTTCCGCGTGGACCGCCTTGCCGGGCGCGCAGATGGCGATGGTCAGATTGGTGCCGGAGGCCGCTCCCTTGGGGGTGAATGCGGGCAATGTCCTTCGCTTTAGCGTGATTGCCTGAATTCCCCGGGGCAGGGGCTGGCGTATCCGCCAGGGCGACCATTTGTCAGCACGCTCCACCTCGATACTCCAGCCCTGTTGCCAGTCGCGTGAGGATGGCTCGCAGTGCCGTTGCGCATCGTTGGGGCAAATCCGTACTTTTGTTCGGCCGAATAGCGCCATGGCGCGCGCCTGTTGTACGGATTCCAGCAGGGCGTCGCGAACGCTCCGGATCCGCCATTCCGCGCTCATTCGCGAAAGAGACGGCGCAGCCATCGCGACGAGCATGCCTACGATGGCCAGCGCCACCATGAGTTCGATCCAGGTGAAGCCTTGCTGGCGCTTGCGATCCACGGCCCTGACTTCCATGTGAAAGCGGCCATCCTCGCTTGGCGGCCAGGGGCAGGGCATCGGGCTAGCGGCCTGAGGCGGGCGTGACAAGGCCCCCACACTCGGTGGGCATTCTCGATTTAAACTCAGGGGCCGAGCCCCCATGTCAGCCGCCATGACCGACCGATTCCAGCTCGTTTCCCCTTACAAGCCGTCGGGCGATCAGCCCGAAGCGATTCGTCGACTGACCGATGGTTTCGAGTCGGGCCTCGCCGCCCAGACCCTGCTCGGCGTGACCGGTTCCGGCAAGACTTTCACCATTGCGAACGTCGTCGAGCAGATCCAGAAGCCGACGCTGGTGCTCGCGCCGAACAAGACGCTGGCGGCGCAGCTATATGGCGAGTTCAAGGAGTTCTTCCCGCATAACGCGGTGGAGTACTTCGTCAGCTATTACGACTACTACCAGCCCGAAGCCTATGTGGTCGCGTCGGATACCTTCATCGAGAAGGACGCCAGCATCAACGACCACATCGAACAGATGCGGCTCGCGGCGACGAAGGCCCTGCTGTCGCGCAAGGATTCGTTGATCGTGGCCACCGTGTCCGCGATCTACGGTCTGGGCGATCCGGAGGATTACCTCAGCCTGCGCCTGATCCTCGCGCGCGGCGAGCGGATCGAGCAGCGTGCACTGATCCGCCAGCTGACCGAGCTGCAGTACTCGCGCAACGAAATGGAGCTGCGTCGCGGTACTTATCGCGTGCGCGGCGAAATCGTGGATGTCTTTCCGGCCGAGTCGGAAACCGAAGCGCTTCGCATCGAACTGTTCGACGGCGAGGTCGAGAACCTGTCGCTGTTCGACCCGCTGACCGGCGAAGTGCTGCGCAAGGTGCCGCGTTATACGGTGTATCCGAAAACACATTACGCGAGTACCCGCGAAAGTGTGCTCAACGCGATGGAGACCATCAAGGTCGAACTGTCCGAGCGTCTGGAGCAGCTGTATCGCGACAACAAACTCGTCGAAGCGCAGCGCCTGGAACAGCGCACGCGTTTCGATCTGGAGATGATGCTGGAAGTGGGTTACTGCCAGGGCATCGAGAACTACTCGCGTCATCTGACACGTCGCGGTGCCGGCGAGCCGCCGCCGACCTTGTTCGATTACCTGCCGCCGGACGCCTTGATGGTGGTCGACGAATCGCATGTCACGGTGCCGCAGCTGGGCGCCATGTACAAAGGCGACCGGTCGCGCAAGGAGACGCTGGTGGAGTTCGGTTTCCGCCTGCCGTCGGCGATGGACAATCGTCCGCTACGTTTCGAAGAATGGGAGCGTCGTGCGCCACGTGCCATTTATGTGTCGGCCACGCCGCGCATGTACGAACTGGATCGCTCGGACGACAATATCGTCGAACTGGTCGTGCGCCCGACCGGCCTGATCGATCCCGAGGTGGAAGTGCGGCCGGTGCGTACGCAGGTCGACGACCTGCTCGGCGAGATTCGCAAACGCGTCGCGATAGGCGACCGCGTATTGGTGACGACGCTGACCAAGCGCATGTCGGAAAACCTCACCGATTATTTGTCCGAGCACGACGTGAAGGTCCGCTATCTCCACTCGGACATCGAAACGGTGGAGCGTACGGAAATCATTCGCGACCTCCGCCTGGGCGAATTCGACGTGCTGGTGGGCATCAACCTCCTGCGCGAAGGTCTCGACATGCCCGAGGTGTCGCTCGTGGCGATCCTGGATGCCGACAAGGAGGGCTTCCTGCGCTCGACCGGTTCGCTGATCCAGACCATCGGCCGTGCGGCGCGTAACGTGCGCGGCAAGGCGATTCTCTACGCCGACGAGATTACCAAGTCCATGAAGGCGGCGATCGACGAAACCGCCCGGCGCCGCGAGAAGCAGGTCGAATACAACGAGGCCAACGGCATCACCCCCACGACGGTGGTCCGGCGCATTGCCGACATCATGGAGGGAGCGCGTGCCGATGTGGGCTCGCGCGGCGGCCGTGGCGGGAAGCAGGCCAAGGAACGTCGGAAAATTGCGGAAGAGGCCGCCGATTACGCCGCGCTCAGCCCCGAGCAGGCCTCATCCGCCATCAAGAAGCTTGAGGCGAAGATGTATAAGCACGCGGAAAACCTGGAGTTCGAGGAAGCGGGCAAAATCCGCGACGAAATCCACCGCTTGCGGGAGCGGGCGCTGCGCTGACCGGTTTTGCCGGGAAAAAAATCCGGCGGACCTCTTGCGAAGGCCCTGGACGGCCGGTAAACTGCGCAGCTCTTCCGGGCGGTTAGCTCAGCGGTAGAGCACTACCTTGACATGGTAGGGGTCACAAGTTCGATCCTTGTACCGCCCACCACTTTCTGCAGGAAAGTGGGAAGAAGCCAGAAAGACCAGCAAAGAGGAGCCAGCGATGGTTCCTCTTTTCGTTTGTGGTCTCTGAGACGTCCGGGTTGTTCATGCGAGGAATGTGACGCTTTCCGTCGTCGCGTATCCGCCATGCGGGCACGATGCGTGCCTCCTCGGCAAACGGAAGTCACGCATGAAGTTACTTTTTGCAACGACCATGGCGGCATTCGCCGCGTTCGATGCGCCTGTCGTCGGCGCCACGTCGTTCAGTACTGGCACTAGCTATACGGAAGAAGTGCTTTCCGTCGCTCCTTTCCGTGTTCGTTATCGTCTTGCCGGCCAGACGCCCCACGGGCCGGACGACCTGGGGCGGCTTGGGCTTTCGGGGGATGGCACGGTGGTTTATGCCGTGGCGGGCAAGGAAATCATGCTGCATTCGCGGGCGCTCGTCGTCGCGGGTCCGGCATCCTATGCATGGGGTTTCGACCCAGCCGTCGACGCCGATCCCACCCATCCGATCCGTTCGGTTTCGAGTGTTGCCGGCGGAGGCTTCGATATCGAAATGCATGGTGAAGTCCCCAGCCTTCGCCTCTCAAGCGAATTCGTCGTAGAGCTGAAGCCTGGCTTCTTCCACGATCCCTCGCTCGTTCGTTTGCAAATGGTCTATCTGGCCGATCCGAACGCACCATACATCGATGTCTTTCTTCGCGCGGACGGCACTCAATCGGTTTTTTCGGGATGGGAGCCGCGGCTATGAAGATGCTTGCCGTAGCCACGATTGCCGCTTTTTCGTTTTCAGCTTCCGCCGAGGAGGCATTCAGCGAATACTCGACGTACACGGAAGAGGTGGTTTCCGTGGCGCCATACCGGATTCGTTACCAGCTTTCGGGCATGTCGACACACAGTCCCGAATCGTTAGAAGGGCTCGGACTGTCGGATGACGGTCTGCTTGTCTACAGTATCGGCGACAAAGCGGTCCGTGTAGCGTCGTGGACGCTGTTCATCAGTCCACCTGCCCTCTATTCGTGGGGCTTCGATCCGTTCACCGACGAGGATCCGACCCAGCCCGTGCGCTCGATTTCCGATGGGGCGGAGGGTAGCTTCAGCTACAACTTTGCCGGATTTGCTCCCCGCTTCAATCTTTCCAGCGAATTCGTCGTCGAACTGAAGCCCGGTTTTTTCCACGATCCTTCGCAGGTCCGTCTGGAAATGCACTATCTCAAGCGGCCTGGTGAAGCGCCGTACGTCGACGTTTTCGTTCCTGGCAGCTAGTCCGTTCGGTCACCGTGATCAAGGATCTGAAGGTCAAGGGCGCCTCGTTGACGCTCAAGCGCGGCAAGCTGTTCAGGGGTATCCACCTCACCGACGACAAGGCGGCCGTCGAGGTTCGCGAGGGCAAGAGCGTACTGGTGCTGAAGACCGAGTTCCTCAAGAAAGCCTGACACGGTGGGGCGCTCCTGCAGGATGAGGCAAGCGTTTCGGGGTGTTGCCCCAGGGCCCCCGGCCGGGGCGGTACACTTCGGTTTTATTCGTCGGAGCGCGCCGTGGCCTATCAGTGGATCAAGTCCCTGCACATCCTCTTCGTCATGGCCTGGATGGCGGCGGCTTTCTATCTGCCGCGCATCCTGATCAACCTGGCTGAAGCGGGCGACGAACCGGCGGTGCGTGCACGGCTGGATCTGATGGGGCGCCGGTTGTATCGCTTCGGGCACATCATGTTCGGCTTCGCGCTGATCTTCGGCCTGACGCTCCGGCTGTATTTCGGCATTGGCGGTGGCTGGTTGCACGCGAAACTGACCCTCGTGGTCATCCTGTTCATTTCCTACATCCTGTCGGGACGCATGTTGAAGCGGTATGCCGCCGGCGGTGCCTTGCCCGTCGTGCGCACGCTGCGCATCCTCAACGAACTTCCGGTGTTCCTGCTGCTGGCGATCATCTTCCTGGTGATCGCCAAGCCGTTCTGACGATCGCGGAATCCAAGACCGTCCGGGGCGACCATGGGCGGGCCACGAGGTCATACGGAGCCTGGACTTGATCGAGCGCAGCGAGGCGGTAACGCCGGGATTCATGGTTCTTCACGGCAATCGCCTGGAGGAACTGCGCGACGTGCTCGCGGCCTGGCTACAGCGCGAGCCGCTGGCGCCGCTGGAGAACGAGGTCGTCCTCGTCCAGAGCAACGGTATTGCCCAGTGGTTCAAACTGGCGCTGGCGCGCGACCGCGATACGGGAGGCCTCGGTATCAGCGCGGCGGTGGACGTGCAGTTGCCCGGGCGTTTCCTCTGGGTGGCCTATCGCGCCGTCCTGGGCCGCGACGCCGTGCCGCCGGAATCGCCATTCGACAAGTCGCGCCTCGTCTGGCGGTTAATGCGATTGCTGCCGCATCGTCTCGACGAGCCCGTGTTCGCGCCGCTGGCCGCGTTCCTCGGCGGCGACGACGATGCGCGTAAGCGCTACCAACTGGCCGAACGTCTCGCCGATCTTTACGACCAGTACCAGGTTTACCGGGCGGACTGGCTCGACGATTGGGCGGCTGGCGAGGACGTACTTCGCGACGATGCTCGCGGCAGCCGCCTCGCCATGCCGCCGAACGATCGCTGGCAGGCCGCGTTGTGGCGCGTGCTGCTGGAGGACGTCGGCCCCGACGCTGCGCACAGCCATCGCGCGGCGGTACATCAGGCGTTCCTGCATGCGGTAAGCACGGCGGATAGCCGTCCGCGCGCGCTCCCGCGACGCATCGTCGTTTTCGGTATGTCGTCCCTGCCGCGACAGACGCTGGAGGCGTTGTCCGCGCTATCCCGCTGGTGTCAGGTGCTGATGGTCGTGATGAATCCGTGCCGGCATTACTGGGCGGACATCGTCGAAGATCGCGAACTGCTGCGCGCCGAGCGCCGCCGTCAGACGCAGAAACCGGGGATGCCGGCGCTGCCTTCCGGCGACGACCTGCATTTGCACGCGCATCCGCTGCTCGCGGCATGGGGGAAGCAGGGGCGCGACTATATCCGCCTGCTGGACGAATTCGATCACGCGGACGGTTATCGCGAGCGGTTCACGGCGTGGGAGCAGCGCATCGACCTGTTCGACGAACCGGAGGGACAACATCTGCTGGCGCAGGTGCAGCGCGCGGTGCTCGATCTGGAACCGTTGCCTGTCGACGACGCATCGCGTCCCGTGGTGGCTATCTCCGATACGTCGATCGCCTTCCACGTCGCGCACGGTCCGCAGCGAGAAGTGGAAATCCTGCACGACCAGTTGCTGGCGCGCTTCGCCGACGCGGCGAGCCGTGGCGATCCGATCATGCCGCGCGATGTCATCGTCATGGTGCCGGATATCGAAACCTACGGACCGCACATCGAGGCGGTATTCGGCCGCATCGATCGCGACGATCCGCGATTCATTCCCTTCAGCGTCGCCGACCGTACCGCGCGCGGCACGGTGCCGCTGGTGATGGCGCTGGATATGTTGCTCGGCATGCCCGAATCGCGCTTCACCGTCAGCGATGTGATCGACCTGATCGATGTCGCCGCCGTTCGCGCGCGCTTTAATCTGGACGCCGCCGCATTGCCTGTCCTGCATCGCTGGATCGAAGGCGCCGGTATTCGCTGGGGACTGGATGCGGCGCAGCGTTCCTCGCTGGACCTGCCCGCCGTGACGCAGAACACCTGGCTCTTCGGCTTGCGTCGCATGTTGCTGGGTTATGCCGTGGGCTCGGGCGAGGCCTGGGGCGATATCGAACCCTATGACGAGGTCGGTGGCCTCGACGCCGCGCTTGTCGGCCCGCTGGCCGATCTGCTCGATCGTCTCGCCGTGCACTGGGCGGCGATGACGACGCCTGCCACGCCGGAGGAGTGGGGCGTGCGTCTGCGTGCGCTGCTTGGCGACTTCTTCAGTGGTATCGACCGGGAAGATGCCGCACGGATCGTCCGTCTCGAGGATGCGCTGGAACAATGGCAGCGCGCCTGCGCGGACGGCGGTCTGGTCGAGGCGCTTCCGCTGGCCGTGGTCCGCGAAGCATGGCTGACCCTGTTCGACCAGGGGTCGCTATCGCAGCGTTTTCTCGCCGGCGCCGTGAGTTTCGGCACGCTGATGCCGATGCGTGCGATTCCGTTTCGTGTCGTATGCCTGCTGGGGATGAACGACGGGGACTATCCGCGTGCCCGTCCACCCATGGATTTCGACCTGATGTCGCGGGCGGGTGCATGGCGTCCCGGCGACCGGTCGCGTCGCGAGGACGACCGCTATCTTTTCCTCGAAGCGTTGCTTTCCGCCCGCGACGCGCTGCACATCGGCTGGGTGGGGCGAAGCGCGCGGGACAATTCCGAACGCGCGCCCTCGGTGCTGCTCGGGCAGCTGCGCGACTATCTCGCGGCGGGCTGGCGTGGTGCGGCGTCCGACGACGTGCTGGCCCAGCTCACGGTGGTTCATCCGCTGCAGCCCTTCAGTCGCGACTATTTCGTTGGCGGCGATGCCCGCCTGTTCACTTATGCGCGCGAATGGCGACAGGCGCACGAAGCGGCCGCGGTCGCATCCGTCGATGCGTTGCCGCCGCTGGTTGTCGAAGGGCCGGTGTCGTTAGGGGTGCTGCGGCGATTCCTCCGCCATCCCGTACGCGAATTCTTCAATCTGCGTCTGGGCGTTCGCTTCGATCTGGACGATGTCGGTAACGACGATATCGAGCCATTCGTCGCCAACGGCCTCGACCGGCACACCATGGCGGACACGTTGCTGCGCGCCGCATTGCGTGGCGATGCAGCAACAGCGGAAGCGGCCATCGCCGATGCCGCGACGGCGCTGCGCCGGCAAGGTGTGTTGCCGCTCGCCGGATTCGCGACACCGGTACTGCGCGATATCGAGGCGACAGCCACGGCGGTGCACGCGCGATATCTGACGGCTTGCCGCGCATGGCCGAACGACGCCGGCAAGCGTGAGCTTCGCGTCGTAGTCGGGGATGTCGTCATCGAGGACTGGCTGGCCGATCTGCGTTCCAGCGCGGCGAACGAGCTTGCATCGTTCATTCTTTCGCCCTCGTCGGTACTCGATACGGAGGGCAAGCCGAAGTGGCATCGGCTGCTGGCGCCTTGGGTCGACCATCTCGTTGCGCAAGCGGCAGGCATGGCCTTGCAGACGCGCTTTATCGGACCCGACGCTACCGTCGTTCTCGATCCGGTCGACACGGACATGGCGCGCGCGATGCTCCAGACATTGATCGCGGCATGGCGCGAAGGCATGCGTGGGCCGTTGCCGGTTGCCGCGAAGACGGCGCTGGCCTGGGTGGCGGCGGAACGGCCGGACGATCCGCAGAGTGGTCGCGACGCGGCACGTGCGACGTATGAATCGTCCAGCGACTGGCGCCGCGGCGAAGTGGATGACGACCCCTATCTCATTCGCAGCTATCCGGATTTCACGTCGCTGGATCGCGCCGGTCTTTCGCGCTGGCTGGCACCGTATCGCGATGTGTTCGACATCGCGCGCGTGGAGGGCGGCGCATGAGCGCCATGGAAATCCTGCGTCCGCTGGAGCTTCCGCTTGCGGGCGTCCGGCTCATCGAGGCCAGCGCCGGCACGGGCAAGACCTGGACGATCGCGGCACTCTACGTGCGCGCCGTACTCGGTCACGGACTGCGCGAGCCGCTGCTGCCGCCGCGCATTCTTGTCGTCACGTTTACGGAAGCCGCCACGCAGGAATTGCGCGAACGTATCCGCGCACGGCTGGTTCATGCGGCGCGTGCGTTTCGCGGGCGCGCAAAACCGGATGAATTTCTTGTCGATCTGATGGCGGCATATCCCTCGGAACAGCACGCGGGATGTGCACGACAGCTCGAGCTGGCAGCGCAGTGGATGGACGAAGCCGCCATCTTCACCATTCACGGATGGTCCCAGCGCATGCTTACCCAGCATGCGTTTGGCAGCGGTCACCCTTTCGCGCAGACGCTGGAACCGGAAGATGGCGAATTGCTCGCCGAGTGCGTTCGCGATTACTGGCGCCAGACCTTCTACCCGTTAGCCGACGCCGAAGTGGAAGCCGTACTTTCCGAATGGTCGTCGCCCGACGCCTTGCTGCGGTCGCTTCGGCCGCTGCTCTCGCGTGGCGAGGCGACCCTGCTTGTCAACGGCGAGCCGCTACCCGCGGCGGACGATCTGCAGGCATTGTTCGCCGATCGCGCTCGCTGGCGGCAAGAGGACGAGGCGCGCGCATCGGACGCACGGGCATCCTGGTTGGCCGATGCTGCACGTATCGAGGCGTTGCTTACAGAGGCGGTCCGCAATAAGACGCTGCATAACGGTTGGTACAAGCCCGACCGTGTGGCAGCCGAACTGGTGGCGATGCGGCATTGGGCCGCGACCGGCGATATGGCCGGTGTGGACCCCGCACGCTTCTCGGTATCGCGACTTGCGAAGGCCACGGGCAAGAAAGCCGTACGGCCCGAGCATCCCGTGTTCGCCGCGCTGGAGCATTGGGCCGAAGGCCGCGCGGCACGTCCCGAAATCCGGCATGCCGTGCTGGCCGATGCGCTCGACCGGGTGCGCGAACGCTTCGAGGCCCAGAAGCGTCGCCGCGCGCAGATGGGTTTCGACGATCTTCTGTTGCGGCTGGATCGCGCACTTGCCGGACCCGCCGGGCCGGAACTGGCCGGCACGATTCGCGAGCAGTATCTGCTGGCGCTGATCGATGAGTTCCAGGACACCGATCCGCTGCAATACCGGATTTTCCGCGCCATCTACATGCACGAATCGACCGGAGCCGGCACGGCGTTGCTGCTTATCGGCGACCCGAAGCAGGCGATCTACGCTTTTCGCGGCGCGGATATCCATACTTACCTGGGAGCGCGCGACGAAGCCATGTCGCCGCGCTACGGGCTCGATACGAATCATCGCTCGACGCATGCCATGGTAGCCGCGGTCAATGCGGTATTCGCGCATGGCGAACGGCATGCGACCGGCGCGTTCCATTTCGACGATCGGGGCCTGCCGTTCGCTTCCGTCCAGGCGAAGGGGCGCGACGAGCGCTTCGTCGTTCACGGCACGGAGCAGAAAGCGCTGACTCTCTGGCTGCTCGACGACGAGGCGCCGGTCGGCGTGCGCGACTATCGCGCACAGATGGCCGAAGCATGCGCGAGCGAGATCGTGCGGCTGCTCACCGCCGCCGATGAAGGGCAGGGAGGCTTCGTCGATGCGTCCGGCGTGCTGACGCCGTTGCTCCCGCGCGATATCGCCGTACTCGTTCGCAGTCATGTCGAAGCTGCGGAGATTCGCAGTGCGCTATCCGCACGCCGTGTCCGCAGCGTATTCCTGTCGGATCGCGATTCGGTGCTCGACAGTCAGGAAGCCCGCGACGTGCTGTTCTGGTTGCGCGCCTGCGCCGAACCGGCGTCCGATCGCCATATGCGTGCGGCGCTCGCTACCCGGACGCTGGCGTTGGGTCTGGGTGAGCTGGCGCGGCTCAACGCGGACGAACGGCATTGGGAACGTCGCGGTCGCGAATTTCTCGAACTGCGCGATACATGGCAGCAGCGCGGCGTGCTGGCCATGCTGCATCGGCTGCTGCACATTTTCGACCTGCCGTCGCGGTTGCTCGCCAGCGACGGCGGCGAGCGTGCGTTGACCAATCTGCTGCATCTGGCTGAATTGTTGCAGCAGGCGGCCTCGACGCTCGACGGTGAGCTCGCGCTTATTCGCTATCTGGGCGAGGCGCTTTCGGACGCACGGGCTGCGACGGGCGACGAAACCATTGTGCGTCTGGAAAGCGATGCCGATCTGGTGAAGGTCGTCACCGTGCACAAATCCAAAGGACTCGAGTACCCACTGGTTTTCCTTCCCTTCGTTTGTGCGTTCGGCAGGTCGTCGGGTGGCGGTTACCGTTATCACGATGCGGAAGCCGGTACGCGTATCGAACTGCTCGGTGCTTCCGCCAGCGACGCCGGGGATGGTGTCGCGCACGCCAAGGAGGCAGCGGAGCGCGCGGCGCTGCAGGAAGATCTTCGACTCCTGTACGTCGCACTTACGCGTGCGCGTCATGCGTGCTGGCTCGGCATCGCGCCGGTCTGCGCGCAACGGGCGAACAAGCCGCAATTGCACAAGAGTGCATTCGGCCACCTGCTGACGGGGGGCGCGGAAATCGACAACGGGCAGATCGCCGGTTTGCTAACGGCGCTTGCCTCGGGTGAGCCCTCCATCGCCGTGACTTACATGCCCGCGCCGGACGATCGTGCATTCTCGCCGCGTACCGCGCTTCCGGTGCCGGGCCCCGCGCGTGTAAGTACGCTTCCGCCGCCCCCGCGCTGGTGGATCGCAAGCTACAGCGCGTTGCGCCACGGGGACGAGCCGGTTGCCGACTATCCGGCGCCGGATACGCCCGAGGAAGATATCGTCGCCGAGTACGTGAGCGAACTTGTCGAGCCGGCAAGGGAAAGCCAGGGTATCCATGCATTCCCTCGGGGTGCCGAGCCGGGCACCTTCCTGCATGACCTGCTGGAATGGATCGCGGAAGAAGGCTTCGCCCATGTCGCCGCCGATCCCGCTGGCCTGCGCGATGCGGTGGCGCGCCGTTGCGAGCGACGCGTCTGGACGGCTTTCATCGAACCGCTTTATGAGTGGCTGTTCGCGTTGCTGACGACACCGCTGGCCTTGCCCGATGGCGGTGCCGTGACGCTGGCGTCTCTCGACGACCCGATGCGCTATCGCGCCGAACTCGAATTCTGGTTCGAAGCCCGCGACGTCGATACGCGTGAACTGGACGCCATCGTGGTTCGTCACACGCTGGATGCGGCGCGCCGTCCGCCGCTGGACGCGGATCGCCTGAATGGCATGCTCAAGGGCTTTATCGATCTGATCGTCGAACACGACGGGCGCTACTATGTGGTGGATTACAAGTCGAACTGGCTGGGTGCCGACGAGCACGCTTATACGCCTGCAGCTATGCGTGCGTCGATTCTCGAATCGCGCTACGAGCTGCAGTACGCCATCTACCTGCTTGCGCTGCATCGCCAGTTGCGGGCGCGTCTTGGCGACAGTTACGACTACGACCGTCACGTGGGTGGGGCGGTTTATCTCTATTTACGCGGCATCGACGGTAGCGGGATGGGCGTTCATACGGAGCGGCCGCCGCGTGCGATGGTAGAGGCGCTCGATGCGCTATTTGCAGGGAGCGGCGTATGACGTCATTCATCGACGACTGGCTTGGCGAGCGTGTCGCGGACGAACGGCTTCGTCCGCTCGATCGTGCCTTCGCGCGTTTCCTCGCGACGCTGGATGAAGCCACCGATCGCCGGGTGCTGATGGTAGCCGCGCTGGCAAGCAGGCAGCTCGGCGACGGACACATCTGTGTGGATATGCTCGAGCTTGCGCGAGACGAGGGTTCGACGTTCGACGGATGGGATGCGTGGCTGCTCCGGTCGGCGCTCGTAGGGCGTGCTGGCGAGGCTGGCAATGCGCCGCTGGTGCTGGATGGCCAGCGTCTGTATCTGCGCCGTTACTGGCGTTACGAAGGCGACGTCGCCGCGATTATCGGTCGGCGTCTTGGACCGGCTATCGAAGCGCAGGGCCTGTCGGCCGAACTGACGCGGCTTTTCCCGCGCAATGGCGATAGGCGCGATTGGCAGAAAATCGCCTGTGCGATTGCGGCGCGCAGTGCGTTCTCCGTCATTACGGGTGGGCCCGGCACGGGCAAGACGACGACTGTCGTGCGCCTGCTCGGCTTGCTCCAGACGTTGGCGTTACGTTCGGGAGAGCCGCGTTTGAGGATTCGGCTGGCCGCGCCGACGGGCAAGGCGGCTGCCCGGCTTAACGAATCGATTGCCGGGCAGATCGAGCGGCTGGCTGTCGACGACGACGTGAAAGCGGCGATCCCGGCCGAAGTCACGACCTTGCATCGCCTGCTCGGCAGTCGGCCGGATACGCGTCATTTCCGGCATAACCGCGACAATCCGCTGCATCTGGACGTGCTGGTCGTCGACGAGGCGTCGATGATCGATCTGGAAATGATGGCCGCCGTGCTGGACGCCTTGCCCGACGACGCACGCTTGATCCTGCTGGGCGACAAAGACCAGCTGTCGTCGGTGGAAGCTGGTGCGGTGCTGGGCGATCTGTGCGCGCGAGCGGAAGTGGGTCACTACTCCATGGAGACCGGTGCTTGGATAGCACGGACGTGTGCCGAGACCATCGACGAGTGGGTCGATCCGGCGGATGCGCGCGCGCTCGATCAGCACGTGGTCATGCTGCGCGAAAGCCATCGATTCGGTGCGGGTAGCGGCATCGGCGCGCTGGCGACGGCGGTGAATGCGGGCGACGTGAAGCGCGTTGGCGCGGTGCTGGCGGAAGACCATGCCGATCTTCATACGGCCGGTGCGATGTCCATCGCCGCGATCGCCGCACTGGCCATCGACGGACGCGGCGATGCAGTCGGATACGGGGCGTATCTGCAGTGGATGCATGCGCATCGCCCGTCCATCGATGCGTTGCCCGGGGATGTCGATGCCTGGGCGCGCGGTGTACTGGATGCCTTCGCGAATTTTCAGCTCCTGTGCGCTGTGCGGCATGGCGACGAGGGCACGACGGTATTGAACGAAGCCATTGCACACGCTCTTCGCGAAAGGGATCTGATTCCCTCCGGTCAGGGCTGGTACGAAGGACGTCCCGTGCTGGTGGCGCGCAACGATTACGGGCTCGGCCTTATGAATGGCGATGTCGGGATCGCGCTTGCCGTTCCGGACGGGCAGGGCGGTACGACCTTGCGTGTGGTGTTCCGCGTGGCAGCCGAAGCTGGCGGCGACCGGATTCGCTACGTGGTGCCCAGTCGTCTGGCGTCCGTGGAAACCGTGTTCGCCATGACGGTGCACAAGTCGCAGGGTTCCGAATTCGTACACGCGGCGCTGGTGCTTCCCGCGCAGATCAGTCCGGTGCTTACACGAGAGTTGCTCTATACGGGCGTGACCCGTGCGCGTCGGCATTTCACGCTGCTGGCCTCGCGCGAGGTGCTGGATGTGGCGGTAACGCGCAGGACAAGACGCTCGTCCGGCCTGCTGGAACGACTGTTGTAGGAGCCCGCGCGTTGCGTTGCTTTAGCTTTGCTTTCTGTGGGAGCGCGCCTGCGCGCGAAAGCCTACGGAGCTATGATGCCGGTGGTTTGGGTCGCAAGCCCAGAATCCAGGCTTGCGATCGTCATGCCCGGCTTCTGCGCTCCGTAGGCTTTCGCGCGCAGGCGCGCTCCCACAGAGAGCCAGAGAGCCAGGGCGGCGCTAGGCCATGCGTCTCAAACGCCGTAAAACTCCCGATACCACTTCGCGAAACGCTCCACGCCAACCTCTACCGACGTCGACGGTGCATAACCCACGTCGCGACGCAGCGCGGATACGTCGGCCCAGGTATCGGGCACATCGCCCGGCTGCATGGGCAGAAGACGCTTTTCGACAGTGTGCCCGAGATGCTTCTCGAGCAGGTCGATGAAATGCAGCAGTTCGACCGGCTGGTCGTTGCCGATGTTGTAGACGCGATACGGCGCGGAGGATGTGCCGGGATTCGGCGCGACGGGGTCGTATGACGGGTCCGGCGCGGCGGGACGGTCCAGCGCATGGATGACACCCTCGACGATATCGTCGATATAGGTGAAATCGCGGCTGTGCTGGCCGTGGTTGAATACATCGATCGGCTCGCCGGCCAGGATGCGTTTGGCGAAGAGGAAGGGCGACATGTCCGGTCGGCCCCAGGGTCCGTAAACGGTAAAAAAGCGCAGGCCGGTCGTGGGTAGCCCGAAGAGATGGCTGTACGTATGCGCCATCAGCTCGTTCGATTTTTTCGTTGCCGCGTACAGGCTGACCGGATGGTCGACCGAGTCTTCCACCGCGAAGGGCAGTTTGCGGTTCGCGCCGTAGACCGAACTGGACGACGCATAGACCAGGTGCCCGACCTCATGCTGGCGGCACGCTTCGAGGATGTTCACGAAGCCGACGAGGTTGCTTTGCACATAGGCGTGCGGGTTCGTCAGCGAATAGCGCACGCCGGCCTGGGCGGCCAGGTTCGCCACGCGTTCGGGGCGGAAACCTTCGAAAGCCTCGTCGACGGCGGCGCCGTCGGCAAGGTCGGCGCGACGATGGGTGTAGTTCGGGTGGTTCGCGAAGCGGGCGACGCGGGCTTCTTTCAGCGCCGGGTCGTAATAATCGTTGTGGTTGTCGAAGCCGAGGACCTCGTCGCCACGCGCGAGCAGTCGCTCGGTGAGGGCTGCACCGACGAAACCGGCGCTGCCGGTAACCAGAATGCGCATGGGGGGAACATCCAGCATGGAGCGGACGCCCATTGTAACGGACGGCGCCCGCCCGTCAGACCCCCGGATTTGACAGGTTCCGCGCCCTGGTCTAGCTTTCCCGCAGATAGTCACGACCAGAGGTGGCCCGCGGTAACGCCGGCCGAGTGTGCGACATGCGGACTACGCGCTCCCCAACCTAGTTTCCCGCCACGCCTTGTGTGTTCACCGAAGGGCGCATGGCGCCCTTTTTGTTTGTCCGAGAAAACGTCCCGATGATCCAGATCACGCTACCCGACGGCAGCAAGCGTCCGTTCGAACACCCCGTTTCCGTGCAGGATGTGGCCGCCTCCATCGGCGCCGGTCTTGCCAAGGCCACGCTTGCCGGCAAGGTCGACGGCAAGCTTGTCGATGCAAGTTTCGCCATCGACCACGACGCCAGCCTCGAAATCGTCACCGAGAAGAGCCCCGAAGCGCTCGATATCCTCCGTCATTCGACGGCCCATCTGCTTGCGCAGGCCGTGCAGCGCCTGTTTCCCGGTGCGCAGGTCACGATCGGCCCGGTTATCGATAACGGCTTCTACTACGACTTCGCGTACGAGCGTCCCTTCACGCCCGACGACCTCACGGCCATCGAGGCCGAGATGGAGAAGATCGTCAAGGAACAGCTGCCGGTCACCCGCTCGGTGAAGTCGCGCGACGAAGCCGTGGCGTTTTTCCGTGGCATCGGCGAGGAGTACAAGGCGGAAATCATCGAAAGCATTCCTGCCGACCAGGATCTTTCGCTGTATACGCAGGGCGAGTTCACCGACCTGTGCCGCGGTCCGCACGTGCCTAATACGGGCCGTCTGCGCGCGTTCAAGCTGATGAAGGTCGCGGGTGCCTATTGGCGCGGCGATTCGAATAACGCGATGCTGACGCGCATTTACGGCACGTCCTGGCTGAACGACAAAGACCTGAAGGCCTATCTGTTCCAGCTTGAAGAAGCCGAAAAGCGCGACCATCGCCGCATCGGCAAACAGCTCGACCTCTTCCACATGCAGGAAGAAGCGCCGGGCATGATTTTCTGGCACCCGAAGGGCTGGGCGATCTGGCAGGCGGTGGAGCAGTACGTCCGCGGCGTCTATCGCAGCAGCGGTTACAAGGAAGTCCGCGGTCCCCAGATCATGGACGTCAGCCTGTGGAAGAAGTCCGGTCACTGGGATAACTACCAGGAAAACATGTTCTTCACGGAGTCGGAAAAGCGCACCTATGCGCTGAAGCCGATGAACTGCCCGGGCCACATCCAGATATTCAATACCAGCCTGCATAGCTATCGCGACCTGCCGATCCGCTACGGCGAGTTCGGCGGCTGCCACCGCAACGAGCCGTCCGGTGCGCTGCACGGCATCATGCGCGTGCGTGCGTTCACGCAGGACGACGGCCATATTTTCTGCACGTCGCAGCAGATCGAGAGCGAAGTCACCGCATTCCATGCCCAGGCCATGAAGGTCTATGCGGACTTCGGGTTCAACGACATCGCCATGAAGATCGCGCTGCGTCCCGAAAAGCGCATCGGCACGGACGACGTGTGGGATCGCGCCGAGGACGCCCTGCGTACGGCGCTGTCGGCTGCGGGCGTAGAATGGGAGGAGTTGCCGGGTGAGGGCGCCTTCTACGGTCCGAAGATCGAGTACCACATGAAGGACTCCATTGGCCGGGCCTGGCAGGTGGGTACGATGCAGGTCGACTTCATGATGCCCGAGCGCCTGGGGGCCGAATACGTCGACGAGCACTCCCAGCGTCGGCATCCGGTTATGCTGCACCGTGCCATCGTGGGCTCGATGGAGCGCTTTATCGGCATTCTGATCGAGCACCATGCAGGCTTGTTGCCGCCCTGGCTCGCCCCCATACAGGCCACGGTATTCAGTATTACCGATGCGCAGGCCGACTATGTGCGTGAAGTCACGCAAACCCTTGTCGGAAAAGGCTTCCGGGTGGAAGCCGATTTGCGCAATGAAAAGGTCGGATATAAAATCCGCGAACATACGTTGCAGAAAGTGCCCTATCTCATCGTGGTCGGAGACCGCGAGAAGGAAACGGGGTCCGTTTCCGTACGTACCCGTGGTGGCGAAGACCTCGGCAGCATGCCGCTGGCCCAGTTCGTCGAACGGCTGGAAGCCGAAACGCGGCGGTGACCGTCGTTTCTGCAATTATTTGAATTCTTCTGGAGGATAGCGGTATCGCTACGACCGATAACAAGGGCAATCGCAAGAACCACGAGATCAAGGTGCCGCGCGTTCGCGTGCTGGGCGTCGATCAGGAGCAGCTGGGCGTCATGACGACCGCCGAGGCCCAGGCTCTCGCCAACGAGGCGGGCATGGACCTCGTGGAAATCCAGCCGAACGGCGACCCGCCGGTCTGCCGCATCATGGATTTCGGCAAGTTCAAGTTCGAGGCCCAGAAGAAGGCCCAGGCCGCCAAGAAGAAGCAGAAGCAGGTCGAAATCAAGGAAGTGAAGTTCCGTCCGGTCACGGACGTGGGCGACTACCAGATCAAGCTGCGCAACATGCTTCGGTTCCTCGAGGAAGGCGACAAGGTCAAGGTCACGATCCGCTTCCGTGGTCGCGAGATGTCCCATCAGGACCTCGGCCAGAACCTGGCTCGCAAGATCCAGGAAGATGTCGGCGAGAACGGCGTGGTGGAACAGTTCCCCCGCCTGGAAGGCCGCCAGATGGTCATGATGATCGGTCCCAAGAAGAAGATCTGATGAAAACGGCGCCCCAGGGCGCCGTTTTCTTATGGGGTGCGGCTCAGCACGAGACCGCCGATCGTCATCCCCGCGAAGGCGGGAACCCAGTGAAGACAAAGCGCGCAGCGCACGAAGACAGGATCGGCACGGCTCCGGCCCGCCGTACGAAGCCCGGACCCAGTGGCAACGGGCCGTCCCCTCGTGTAAACTCGCCGGCTCGCCCCATCTGGAAGGGGTTGAACACCGTACCCGGCAGGAAGGAAAGCGTGGTCCTCATGGCCCACCGCCGGATCAGTCAGTCACCGAATACGGAGCATTCCCATGCCCAAGATCAAGACCAACCGGGCGGCGGCGAAGCGTTTTCGCAAAACCGCCTCCGGTAAGTTCAAGGCCGGTCACGCCTTCAAGTCGCACATCCTGACGAAGAAGTCGACCAAGCGTAAGCGCGGCCTGCGTGCTCCGAACCACGTCAAAGCTTGCGACACCAAGAGTGTTGCTCGCATGTTGCCGTATCTCTGAGTCGGAGGAATAGACCATGGCTCGTGTAAAGCGCGGCGTAACTGCCCGTCGTCGTCATAAGAAAATCATCGGCCGTGCGAAGGGCTACTACAATGCCCGTCGCAAGGTATTCCGCGTAGCCAACCAGGCCGTCATCAAGGCTGGCCAGTATGCGTACATCGGCCGCAAGCAGCGTAAGCGTCAGTTCCGCGCTCTGTGGATCGTGCGTATCAATGCCGCCGCCCGTCAGTTCGGTCTGTCCTACAGCCGTCTGATCAATGGCCTGGCCAAGGCTCAGATCACGGTCGACCGCAAGGTCCTCGCCGATCTGGCCGTGCACGACATCAAGGCATTCGGTGCGATCGCAGAGAAGGCCAAGGCCCATCTGGCTGCGTAATCCGAATCCACGCGCGGCTTGATGTCGCGCGATGATGGATGACGTGGGGAGAAGGCCTTGCCTTCTCCCCACAACTTTTTTGGGGCTCCCGATTTCGGGGTCCACACCGGGAAAGTCGATGGAATCGGTAGAACATATCGACGCGTCGCTACGCGACATCGAAGGCGCCGCCTCTCTTGAGGCGCTGGACGCCGTACGCGTGGCCCTGCTGGGCAAGAACGGCGCGATCACCGCGGCGCTGAAAGCGCTGGGGCAGTTGCAGGGCGACGAGCGCAAGGCGCGCGGCGCGGAGGTCAATCGCGCGAAAGAGCGCCTGACCGACGCTATCGCGGTACGCAAGCAGGCGCTGGAGCAGGCCGAGCTCGACCACCGCCTTGCCTCCGAACGTATCGACGTCACCCTGCCGGGACGCGACGGCGAATACGGCGGTATCCACCCGATCACCCGTGCGCTGGAGCGCATCGCGGACATATTCGGTCGCCTGGGTTACCAGCGCGCCGACGGTCCGGAGATCGAGGACGACTGGCACAACTTCGAAGCGCTGAACTTCCCGCCGCATCATCCCGCGCGCGCCATGCACGACACCTTCTACTTCGGTGACGGCCGCTTGCTGCGCACGCATACCTCGCCGGTGCAGATCCGTTCGATGCAGGGGCGTCAGCCGCCCATCCGCATCATCGCGCCGGGCAAGGTCTATCGCAGCGATTCGGATCAGACGCATTCGCCGATGTTCCACCAGATCGAAGGACTGCTGGTCGACGAGACCTCCAGCTTCGCCGATCTGAAGGGCACGCTTGCCGAATTCGTCCGCGCGTTCTTCGAACGCGATTTCGAGATGCGTTTCCGCCCCAGCTATTTCCCCTTCACCGAGCCATCGGCCGAGGTGGATATCCGCTGGGATGCCGAGGACGGCTCGACGCGCTGGCTCGAAGTGCTTGGCTGCGGCATGGTTCATCCGAACGTGCTCGCCAACTGCGGTATCGATCCGGAGCGCTATACGGGCTTTGCGTTCGGTCTGGGTGTGGAGCGTTTCGCCATGCTGCGTTATGGCGTAAGCGATCTCCGCGCGTTCTTCGAGAACGATCTGCGCTTCCTGCGGCAGTTCGCCTGATCGCTTGTGGCCCGCCGGGGGCCTGGCTCATATGGCCGGCCCCGCGAATAAAGTGAGCACGCTTCCATGAAATTCTCCGAAAACTGGCTGCGCGAACTGGTCGATGTCTCTGCGGATCGCGCCGCGCTGGTTCACGCGCTGACCATGTCCGGTCTCGAGGTCGAAGAAGTCACGGCACTGGGCGAAAGCCTGGGCGGTGTCGTCGTCGCCGAGATTGTCGCCGCCGAAAAACATCCCGAAGCCGACCGGCTGCAGGTATGCCGGGTCGACGCGGGGCAGGGCGAACCGCTGCAGATCGTCTGCGGTGCGCCGAATGCACGCGTCGGCATCAAGATTCCGCTGGCTATCGTGGGCGCCACGCTGCCCGGCGGTATCGCGATCAAGGCCGCGAAGCTTCGTGGCGTCGAATCGTCGGGCATGCTGTGTTCGGCGAAGGAACTGGGCATCGACGCCGACGCGTCCGGGCTGCTCGAGCTGCCGCTGGACGCGCCGGTCGGACAGTCGCTCAGCGACTATCTCGGTCTGCCCGATGCCAGCATCGAACTCAAGATCACGCCGAACCGTCCCGATTGCCTTGGTCTGTTTGGTCTTGCGCACGATGTGGCGGCCCTGTTCGGTAGCCATGTGAAGGGCGAAGCCATCGTCGATGCGCCGGTCACGGCCAGCGCCACGCGCGGCGTGCGTCTGGAGGCAGGTTCCGATGCGCCGCGTTATCTGGGCCGCATTATCGAAGGCCTGGACGCCACCGCGCCGACGCCGTTCTGGATGGCCGAGCGGCTGCGCCGTTCGGGTGTGCGTCCGATCAGCGCGATCGTCGACGTCACCAACTACGTCATGCTGGAACTCGGTCAGCCCCTGCATGCCTTCGACAACGACACGCTTTCGGGCGACATCGTCGTGCGCCACGCGGCCCAGAACGAGCCGCTGGTGCTTCTGGACGGTAGCGAGGCGAAACTCGACACCTCGTTCGTGGTGATCGCCGATAGCGCGCGACCGCTCGCCGTCGCCGGCGTCATGGGCGGCAACGATTCGCGTGTTACGGATGCGACGCGTAACGTCTTCCTCGAAGCCGCGCATTTCGCGCCTGCGGCCATCATGGGGCGCGCGCGCAAGCTCGGTCTGCATACCGATGCGTCGCACCGCTTCGAGCGTGGCGTCGATCCGAATCTTCCGAAGCGTGCTATTGAACGTGCCACGACGCTGCTGCTGCAGATCGCGGGCGGCAGCGCCGGTCCGATCACGATCGCGGAGCGTGCCGACGACCTGCGCGCGCACCAGGCCGTCGCCCTGCGTCGCGCTCGCCTTGCCCGTGTACTGGGCATCGACGTCGCCGATAGCGAAGTGGCGCGGATCTTCGCCGCCCTGGGCATGACGGTAACGACGACGGCCGATGGCTGGCTGGTCACGCCGCCGAGCAGCCGTTTCGATATCGAGCGCGAAGAAGACCTGATCGAAGAAGTTGCCCGCATCCACGGCTACGAGCGCATTCCGACCAGCCTTCCCGCTGGCGAAATCGCCCTTGCGGCCGATCCGGAAGCGCGCCTGCACGAGATGAACCTGCGTGACCAGCTTGCCGCTCGCGGCTATTTCGAGGCAGTGACGCTGTCCTTCGTCAGCGCGGACCTTCTCCGGACCTGGGGTCTGGATCAGGCATGGGTGCCGCTGGCGAATCCGCTGTCCGCCGATCTGGCGGTTATGCGCACGTCCTTGTTGCCGGGCCTGATCGAAGCGCTGCGCCATAACCGGGCGCGCCAGCAGGATCGCATCCGTCTGTTCGAGGTTGCCCGCAGCTTCCATGCGACGGGCGATGCGCCGGACGAAGTCGGCCGTGTCGCCATGGTCGCCTGCGGTTCGGCCCGGGCGGAGCAGTGGGGCGAGGCCTCGCGCACATTCGATTTCTACGATCTGAAGGGCGACATCGATGCCCTCGTCGCGCACACGGGCGAGTCCGCGCGCTGGAGCGTCGATGCCGAGGGTCTGCCCGCGTGGCTGCATCCCGGGCGCTCGGCACGCGTATTGCGCGACGGTCAGCCGGTCGGTTTCCTGGGTGCCTTGCATCCGGCGCTGGCCAAGACGCTCGACCTCGCCAGCGACGTTCATGTTGCCGAACTCGCGCTGGAACCGATCCTGGCCCGGCGCTTGCCTCAGGCGTCGCGTGTGGCGCGTTTCCCGGCCGTGCGTCGCGATATCGCCGTCGATCTGCCCGAGGAGGTCTCCTGGGCCCGTGTCGAGGCGACCGTGCGTCAGGCTTTGGGCGAAGTACTCAAGGATATTCGTCTGTTCGACCGGTACGCCGGGAAGGGCATCGACGACGGTCGAAAGAGTCTCGCTATGGGCTTGATTTTACAGGACGCTTCACGCACCCTTACCGACGACGACGCGGACGGATGCGTAGCTAACGCCGTCGCCGCGTTGGAGAAGACATGCAAGGCAAGACTGCGAGGATAAGATGGCGCTGACCAAGGCGGAAATGGCCGAGCGGCTTTTCCTCGACGTAGGCCTCAATAAACGCGAGGCCAAGGAATTCGTGGACGCGTACTTCGAGGTTGTACGCGAGGCGCTCGAACGTGGAGAACAGGTGAAGTTGTCGGGTTTCGGCAATTTCGATCTGCGGCAGAAGAATCAGCGGCCCGGTCGCAATCCCAAGACCGGTGAGGAAATTCCCATCTCTGCCCGACGGGTTGTCACCTTCCGTCCGGGACAGAAACTGAAGGTACGGGTCGAGGGCTATGCTGGACCAAGGGAATAACACCGAACTACCGGCAATCCCGGCGAAGCGTTACTTCACTATCGGCGAAGTCAGCGAACTTTGCGGGGTAAAGCCGCACGTACTTCGGTACTGGGAGCAGGAATTCCCCGCGCTCAAGCCCGTCAAGCGACGTGGCAACCGGCGCTATTACCAGCGCCACGATGTGCTGATGATCCGTCAGATCCGCTCGTTGCTATACGACGAGGGCTTCACCATCACGGGTGCACGTGCTCGTCTGGAAGGTCCGCAGGCGCGTATGGAGGCTAGCATGTCGCACCAGATCGTCCGTCAGGTACGTCTGGAACTGGAAGAGGTTCTTACTCTGCTGCGTCGCTGATCCGCAAGGCTTCCGCCCTGGATAGCGAAGCTGTTAGAATGATCGCTTGCCGTATTGTCGGGGTGTAGCGCAGCCTGGTAGCGCACTACGCTGGGGGTGTAGTGGTCGCGAGTTCGAATCTCGCCACCCCGACCATTTCGGCACGAAATCAAGAAAAGGCGCCCCATGGGCGCCTTTTTTGTGCCCGGCAGATCGTCAGTTCTCCGGCGAAGGACGCGGCTGCAAATACTGTTCCGCTCCTTCGTGGCCAAACTCGAACAGTATCCGGGGGGTATCTACGTCCCCTGCCAGCACGTGCTCCGCTTCAATAGCGAGTACGCGGCGCAGTTCGGTGACCCCTGGGTTCGACGCGAGAGGCCCCAGGGATTCATCCAGATCGATGTACAAGGTGCGATGCTCGACTTCGAGTCTAGCGTGAACCTTCATATCGTCCTTCTTCCCTTCGAACTGCTGATGCTTCACACGGTGGGTCAGCTTACTGCTCAGGAATGCCTCCAGTTCCCTCGGATGCATGATCGCGTAATCCGAGACTTCTGGATCGGTCGCCGAGGCTGTGGTAGCCGCAAGCGTTAAACACAGAGTCAGCAGGGCCATTGGCCAGCGACATGCCTTTTGGTCTGTAGCGCGGCCAGTATGAACGCGAACGATCGTGGGGCGAATCATATGCACCATGGGTTACGCTCCGCCCTTGTTGCACACAAAGCTGTGCTCTGCTGATGTGATAACACCGTCGGTGTCGATCATCGTTAGCCTCTGCACGGCTGTGACCGTGTCCTGCGACTGGTACGAAGGGCAGTTGGATTCGTAGGCGAGCGGAGAGGGCTGGGGTAGTTCGTAGCGATCAGTTTTTTCCTTGAGACAGCTCCAGCCTTCGGGGCAACTCAGTGTCTCTTTGATCACCCTGACTGGAAACTGTGGATGGCCATTGAAATGCACTGCGACGGGCACCTTGCTGCCAGTGTTGCCCGGCGCGCTGACGATCTCCTTGAGTTCAAGCGGGGCGCAGGTTTTGCCTTCGGAGTAGAGGCGATACCCCTTCTCGACACCGCGCATCGACAGCAGTTGGAATCGTCGGTTAGTCAACATTTCGGCGTCGTTTGGATTCGTATGGAATCCAGCCTCGACAATCACGGATGGCATGTTTCCGAGACGAGTTTCGGCTTTGTTTCTTACGGCGTGGCCTTTGTCCGGAACGCGATAGCCCTTCCAGCGGTCATCCGTGTGAATCTGCTCCTTCATGGCACACAAGATGCTGTCTGCTAGTTTAGCGCTCTCGATTTTCTTCTCGTGGAAAAGTACTTGTACGCCCGTGGCTGAAGTCTCTCCGCCGTTCGTGTGCAGGTTGATCAGTGCTTTTGCTCCAATGTGATTTGCGTAGAGAGGCGTAGTTCTGAGGCCTTCATCGCGTTCTCGCATACTGTCCGTGGATTGCGGGAGCGAGTGCCATATCGCTGGCAACTCTGGATACAGCGCCTGAAGGTGGTACCGAGCTGAAAGATCAGCCCAGAGCCTGTTCGAATAATGAGGCGGTCCTCTGAATGTCCTTGCCCGTAAAACATCCACGCCGCTTCGCAGCTTCAATAGCTGTTCAAGCACGTCGGCATATGCGGGCGTCAGGTAGTCCTCTGTTATTCCGTTGTGTTCGTCACGTTGTGCGCGCCAGTCGTTCCACTGATAGTTGCGGTATACCCCGTGTCCTGCCGTCACGACAACCCGAGGGGGTGACTCCATCAGCGGACCAGTCAATGTAGAGACCTGCATGGCTGGCTTGGACTCAGGCTCTGGACGCTCTTCAGGAAAGTAGAAGTACATATCCTTTCCGCCAAAACGGAAGTCGATCAGGTCGAACGATACGACTCCCTCGAGCTGAAAGCGGATATCGTTTGAAATCAGATCTTCAAGGTCCTCCATTTCGGAGCCTCTGGAGAGCATTCCGTACTCTTCGCCAAGTTCGACAACTATCTCGTTCTCGGGGATGTCAAAGGAGATCAAGAGGTTGATGTCCTTCACTTGTTCGCTGAAATGGCGGGACGTATTTACCGTTCGTCCGATGTCATGAGTAAGCGCGATTTCAAGTTCGGCGCGGCGATCTTCGGTCAGCTGCGACATCGAAGTCTCTTCAGCCGTCACAGACATGCAGGCTAGGGATGCCAGCGCGAGCAAGAATCCGAGAACGGCCTTCCGAGGCTTAAAGTCGGTAGCCTGTACGAAAGCCTTTGTAAGTGGCCCTGAATATCTATGAATGTGCATTTTGTTGTCCCTCCTCCGTTTGCCGAAGTGGCAAATAAGCGTAGGAGGCACAAGTGCGACAGCTCAGTGGCAAGTGCCCGCTTCGTCGCGAAGACGAATTCCCGTGCACATGAGGGCGACACCACGCCCGGCCTTCCTCGGTATCCGAGTCGTAATGCGCAACACCGTGGATAAAAAAAAGCCCCGCCAATCAATAGGCGGGGCCTTCATTTACGCGCTTATCGCGATGCCGTATCAATATAGGACGCGTGCCCGCAACGTATCGGGAATCGCCGCCAGCTCGTCCTTCAGCGCCACCGCATGCTCTTCGCTGGTGGACACGTCGATCACGACGTAGCCGACCTGCGGCGAGGTCTGCAGGTACTGGCCATCGATATTGATCTTCGCGCGCGAAAACACATCATTGATGCGCGACAGGATGCCGGGAACATTACGGTGGATATGCAGCAGGCGGCGGCTTTCCGGATGGCCGGGCAGCGAGACCTCGGGGAAATTCACGGCCGAAAGCGTCGAACCGTTATCGCTGTAACGCACCAGCTTGGACGCGACCTCGATACCGATGTTTTCCTGGGCTTCGAGCGTGCTGCCGCCGATATGCGGCGTGAGGATCACGTTGTCCATGCCGACCAGCGGCGAGACGAACGGGTCGTCGTTGCCTTTCGGCTCGACGGGGAAGACATCGATAGCGGCGCCGGAGATATGGCCGTTGCGCAAATTGGTCGCGAGGGCTTCGATGTCGACGACGGTGCCTCGCGACGCGTTGACCAGCATCGCGCCGGCGCGCATGCGCTGCAACTGCGCGTTGCCGATCATCAGTTTCGTCTGGGGCGTTTCCGGCACATGCAGCGTGACGACGTCCGCTCGCTTGAGCAGCTCGTCCAGGCTGGCGGCCGGGCGGGCGTTACCCAGCGACAGCTTGGGTTCGATGTCGTAGAAAATCACGCGCATGCCCAGGCTTTCGGCAAGGACGCCGACCTGGGTGCCGATATGGCCGTAGCCCACGATGCCGAGGACCTTGTCGCGCACTTCGAAACTGCCGCTGGCCGACTTCGCCCAGCCGCCGCGATGGCATTCGGCATTCTTTTCGGGAATGCGACGGATCAGCAGGATCGTCTCGGCGATGACCAGCTCGGCGACGCTGCGGGTATTGGAGTAGGGGGCATTGAACACGGGTACGCCGAGCTTCTCGGCCGTCACGTTGTCCACCTGGTTCGTGCCGATGCAGAAGCAGCCGACCGCGATCAGGCGCTTGGCTTCGGCGAGTACCTCTTCGCTGAGGTGGGTGCGCGAGCGGATGCCTACGATATGCGCATCGGCGATGGCCCGCTTCAGTTCGTCTTCCGGGAGGGCCTTCTCGTGGAACTCGATATGGGAATAACCGGCGTGGCGAAACGTATCCAGCGCGCTGCGGCTGACACCTTCCAGCAGCAGCACCTTGATGTCCTCTTTCGGATAGGAAGTACGTTTCATGACCGCCGAGTCTGGGAACGAAAGGGCAACTATGCCAGATGCCGCGAACGAATGCGGCACCGCAGCAGTGGACGGAAGGTCGCGCCACTGGCAGGCTGGGTCCCTAACCATCCGGAACCCGCATGAACGATCCGCGCCTAGCCGAACTGTCCCGTGCATTGCCCGACCTGAAACTGACGACCGACTCCGGCGACCTGGAGCATTACGGGCGCGACTGGACCCGTCGCTGGCATCCCGCACCGCTGGCTATCGCCTTTCCGGCGACGGTCGACGAGGTTCAGGCCATCGTTCTGTGGGCCTTCGCGGAGGGCGTCGCGGTCGTTCCTTCGGGAGGACGCACCGGGTTGTCCGGCGGCGCGGTTGCCGCCAACGGTGAAATCGTCGTCAGCCTGGATCGCATGAATCGCGTCCTGGCATTCGATCCCATCGACCGCACGCTGACCGTCCAGCCCGGCATGCCGCTGGAGGCTGTGCATAAGGCGGCTCGCGAGCACGGGCTGATTTATCCGGTGGACTTCGCGGCACGCGGCTCTTGCCAGGTCGGCGGCAATATCGCCACGAACGCGGGCGGCATCCGCGTGATTCGCTACGGCAATACGCGGCAGTGGATCGCCGGTCTGAAAGTGGTCACGGGTACGGGCGAGCTTCTGGATCTCAATCGCGGGCTCATCAAGAACGCCTCGGGTTACGATCTGCGTCATCTGGTGATCGGCTCCGAAGGTACGCTCGGGATCGTGGTGGAAGCGACGCTGTCGCTTACGTCGCCGCCGCCGCCGTCCCAGGTGATGCTGCTGGCGGTACCCGCGATGGATGCGCTCATGCGCGTGTTCGCCGAGGCGCGCCATCGGCTGACGCTGGGTGCATTCGAGTTCTTTACCGACCGCGCCCTGCATCACGTGCTGGCCCACGGCGCACAGCGACCCTTCGGCGAGATATCGCCTTATTACGTCGTGACCGAATTCGACGCGCAGGACGAGGCCCAGCAGGCCGCGGCGCTGGAGCTTTTCGAATTCTGTCTAGGCGAAGGCTGGGTGACGGACGGCGCGATCAGTTCCAGTGAAGCGCAGGCCGCCGCATTGTGGCGCCTGCGCGAAGGCATCACGGAAAGCCTGGCGCAGTACCGGCCGTACAAGAACGACGTATCGGTGCGTATTTCGTCGGTGCCGGACTTCATGCGCGACATGCAGGCCTTGCTGGATGCGGAGTATCCGCAGTTCGACGTGGTCTGGTTCGGTCACATCGGCGACGGCAACCTGCACATCAACGTACTCAAACCGGCCGATGTCGACGATGACCGTTTCGTGGCCCAGTGCGAGCACGTGACGAAGCTTCTGTGCGACACGCTGACACGCCACGGCGGAAGCATTTCCGCCGAGCACGGCATCGGTCTGGTCAAGAAGCCGTACCTGGGCAGCGTACGCAGCGAGGCGGAGATCGCCCTGATGCGCGGCATCAAGGCCGTATGGGACCCCGCGGGCATCATGAACCCCGGAAAGCTGCTTTAGGTTGGCTATCGAGGGCCGGGGGCATTAGCCTTACCGTTCCCCCGAGACTTTCAAGAACGATATGGCACAGGATCAGCGTAGCCTTTACCCCGAGATCGAAGCCTACGACACCGGTTTTCTCAAGGTGTCGCCGCTGCACACAGTCTATTACGAGCAGAGCGGCAACCCGAACGGCAAGCCGGTCGTTTTCCTGCATGGCGGCCCGGGCGGCGGCACCAATCCGAAGTGCCGGCGCTTCTTCGATCCGAAGAAGTACCGCATCGTCCTGTTCGACCAGCGCGGTTGCGGCAAGTCCACGCCGCACGCCGAACTGACCGATAACACTACCTGGGATCTCGTCGCCGACATCGAGCGCGTGCGCGGACACCTGGGCATCGACCGCTGGCAGGTCTTCGGCGGTTCGTGGGGTTCGACGCTGGCGTTGGCCTATGCGCAGACCCATCCGGAGAAAGTCAGCGAACTCGTGCTGCGCGGCATCTTCATGCTGCGTCGCTCGGAGCTGGAGTGGTTCTACCAGGAAGGCTGCAGTGCGCTGTATCCGGATGCGTGGGAAACCTATCTCTCCGCTATCCCGCAGGCCGAGCACGGCGACCTTATCAGTGCGTATCACCGCCGCCTCACTCACGCCGATCCGGCTGTCCGTGTCGCCGCGGCGCGCGCATGGTCTGTCTGGGAAGGCGCGACCAGCTATCTGTATCAGGACACCAGCCACATCGCGTCCAGCGGGGAAGACGAATTCGCGCTCGCGTTCGCGCGGATCGAATGCCACTACTTCGTCAATGCCGGTTTCTTCGAAGTCGACGGGCAGTTGCTGCGCGACGTGGATCGCATCCGCCATATCCCGACCGTGATCGTGCAGGGCCGCTACGACGTCGTCTGCCCGATGCGCAGCGCATGGGATCTGCACCGCGCGTTCCCGGAAGCCGATCTGCATGTCGTACAGGACGCGGGTCATTCGGCATTCGAGCCGGGTATTGCGAGCGAGCTGGTGAAGGCGACGGATCGCTTCGCGCGCTAAGCCAGCCATATGCATAAAGAAGAAGGCCGCCAAGGGGCGGCCTTCTTGCGTCTGACTTGTGTAGGAGCGGGCTTGACCGCGATCCCTGCGAAGCAAGCCGTTTCAGACTTGCGTCAGTGATGCTGCTCCGACCCATTGCGATCGTCATGATCGTGCGACTGGAGAATCCCCAGCCCCAAAGGCAACGCCAGCAGATCGACCACGAAGCCATCGTGGTCCGACGCACCGATCGCCTTGCGCCAGTCGGTGGCCTTCGCCGAATCGTCCAGCGACTGGACCGGAGCGTCCAGATCCGCGCGGCCATACTGCATGCGCAGGAAGCGGGCACGCGCGGCATTGTTCAGCAGCGCGTGATCCAGTACCTGATGCGTCGGAACCTCGCGGCCGTTCGTGCCCGTATAGCCCTGGATCGCACCGAACTTCTCAGTGAACAGGAACGAGTAGCGATCGTTGCGCGGCACCGATTCCACGGCGTTCCACAGCGCCGGCTTGACGATGTTCGCGCCCAGCTTCAACAGGTTCTGAGTGTCGTCGTAGCGGCCGGCGATCAGGTTCACCATGTCGACGAAGCCATCACTGAACTCATAGGAGTTGAAGTCGCCGACGACGAGCAGCGGAATCTGCGCCGTCGTACGATCGGTCTGCAATGCCTGCACCTGCGTCGCCAGCGACTTGGCTTGCAGGAAACGCTTCATGCGATCGCGGTCGGCGGTGGTTCCCGTCTTGTCGACGTTCTGCCGTGCCTTGGTGTGCACTGAGATCACGTTGACGCGCATGCGGCCGGCGCTCGGCACTTCGGCGGTCAGCAGCAGAGGCGGATGGTCGTGGATGAACGACGTGCCACCCTGGTCCTGCCAGGTCTCGTCGGCGGCAAGCTGGCGCACGCCGAGCACGCGTACGCGGTCGCTGCGTACGAGGAAACCGACGTTGATACCGCTCGGGTCGTGACCCGGAATCAGGTACGCCTCGTAGCGGGCCGGATAGTCGTCGCCAAGCTGCTTGGCCAGGCCTTGCAGGACGGCGAGGCTCTTCACTTCCTCGACGGAAAGAATGTCCGGAAGTTTGAGCACGCTGCCGACATAGGCCGAAAGACGCTGCGTCTTGAGCTTCACTTCATCGGCAGTCGGCTCGGTGCTGCCGCCGCTGCAGGTAAACGTCGTATTGAATTCCGTATCGCAGAAACGCTCGGTATTCAGCGCGCCGACGCGTACGGCGAAGAACGGTTTCGGATCGACCGGACGGGGCAGGGGCGCCGCATGCACGATCTGGATCTTCGTCGGAATGAATGTATACGCGCCGAAGTCGTAGGAGATCACGCCTTCCGCACGGAACGTCGTGCCAGCGACGAAGGGTGTATTGGCGGCCACGGCGCCGAAGTCGGCCGTGTTCATCTTCAGCACTTCGGGGTTGCCCGACCAGTTCGGCAGCGTGACGCCATCGGGAACGGGAACGGTGTAACGGACGCCCGGCTTGCGCAGCGAACGCTGTCCGTTGGCGGTAATGAACACCTCGGCGAACGGCTCGCTGCTGAAGCGCCGGTTGCCGGTGGTGATCATGCCGTCGTCGATCGTGACGCGCATGCCGACGAAACACTGGAAGTTCGTCTCGCCGCAGGAAAGCGCAGTCGGATCGGCCGAAGGCGTCCGGTTGCCGAACGCGATGGCGCGCGGCAGGCGGGCACGTTTACTGGTGACCGTGACCGTGGCCGATTTCAGTTCCGGCAGGTTGTAGTAGTTGTCCACCGTAGCGTCGACGTCGACCACATCGCCGATGGCGACGGTCGGCTGGGTGCTGGTGAAGACATAGATGCCGTTCGAGGTCAGGGCATCGTCGTCGGCACGCGCATCTGGTGTCTGGATGGTGAAGCCGGCCGGACCGACGGCGGTGACGATATTGCCGTGCGTGGTGACGCGCTTTCCGAGCAACGGCGAAATCTGTCCGCGACCCTGGATCTGCCAGATCTCCGCGTTGACCGGAATCTGGTTGAGGATCGCGCCGATGGCACCGCCCTTCGCGATGGTCGCATCGCCAGTGACATTGTCGAGATTGACGCGGAAGGCTTTGTCCGGACCTGCCGTCGACTTGCCATGCACCACGACATCGAAGGCTGCGGTTGTCGTACCTGCCGGCAACGTCAGCGTTGTATCGACAGCATCGTAGTCGCCCGCGGCGACAGTCGCCGTGTCGTCGGCGGTCGCGGCATGAACCGTGATATCGGCGGGGGAAGGCTCGCTCAGCGTGACCGTGAACGGCATGCGGACATCGCTGGCATTCGTGATGCCGACGGTGGCGTCCGCGATGCTCAGACTGCGACCCTGCGCAACGCAGGTCGATCCGCTGTTGTGCGGCACGGTGGGTGCGACCTTCACGAAGTCGGCACTGTTGTCGCCAGTGTTCTGCGGAACGCCCGCGGCATTCGTCTTGCGGCCGTAGCCCTGGTCGGTATTCGAACTACCGAGACTGGCAAGCGGCGTGCCGGCTTTATAGGCCGAACCGGCGCTGAGGCCGATCTGGTCGACGATCTGGCCGGTGGCGGAGAGCAGTGCGAGGCCACCATCGTCGGTGACACCCGTGCCGTACTTCAGGTCCGGTACGACGCTGCCCGAATATCCGGCGCTGCCGGAATTGGCCAGCAGCAGATAGCAGCCCGGCGCGACCGAGATGCCCGCCGGAAAGGTCAGGCGTGTGCCGGTCGTGCCACTCGCATTGGACGCATTGAGTTTGTAACCGCTGAGGTCGAGCGGCGTGACGCCGCTGTTATAGACCTCGACGAATTCGTCATTGCCGCCCGCCGGGCCGCGAAGGCGGAACTGGCTGACGGTGAGATCGGCCGCTTGCAGCGGCAATATGACAAGCAGTCCTGCCAGCGCCGCCCATGAGGCGCGCCACGTGTGTTTCGAACGCATTCGATTGTCCCCTCGATGTTTGATCGATCGATTCGCGGGAAACCGGAACAGCGCGCACGGATCCCCGCGTCGCGTTCCCCCTGACCGGGCGCCGCAACACGAAGTTTGCCGTAAGTTTGTGACAGGGAAGTGAGGAGTGGCTCCCGGCCTTACTGCTTGGTCCCGAAGATCTTGTCGCCCGCGTCGCCCAGGCCCGGCAGGATGTAGCCCAGTTCGTTCAGGCGTTCGTCGATCGATGCCGTGTAGATCTCGATATCGGGATGCACGGCTTCGATGCGCGCAAGCCCTTCCGGTGCCGCAACCAGGAACAGGCCTTTGATGCGCTTTGCGCCAGCGGCCTTGAGCATGTCGACGGTGGCGATGAGCGTACCGGCCGTGGCCAGCATCGGGTCGACGATGAGGGCGGTGCGTTCGTCCATCCGGCCGCTCAGCTTCTCGTAGTACGTCACGGGCTTCAGGGTTTCTTCGTCGCGCTGCAGGCCGACCACACTGACCTTGGCCGAGGGAATGAGATCGAGGACGCCGGGCAGCATGCCGATGCCTGCACGCAGGATGGGCACGATGGTGATCTTCTTGCCCTTGATATGTTTGACCTCCACCGGGCCGGCCCAGCCGTCGATGGTTTTCGTCTCGGTTTCGAGATCCGCCGTGGCCTCGTAGGTCAGCAGGGAGGCGACTTCGGAGGCTAGTTCGCGAAACTCCTTCGTGCTGATACCGGCCCGGCGCATGAGGCCGAGCTTGTGCTGGATGAGGGGGTGGCGAACTTCGACGATTTTCATGCGGGAACCGGGCAGGGCAAAGCGGCATTGTGCCATTGCCGGATCGTTTCGACGGAATCCGAGACTGTGGGAGCGCGCCTGCGCGCGAAAGCCAACGGAGCGATGAAGCGGAATCGCATCCATCGCTAGCCCGTGTTCCCGGCTGCGGATGCTGTTCATTGCATCCGCGCTCCGTTGGCTTTCGCGCGCAGGCGCGCTCCCACAGGGAGCCGACCGCTTGGTTTTGTCAGCCCTTGAGGCAGGTGCTCATGAACTTCTTGCGATCGTCGCCTTTCAGCGCCTTGGCCGATGCGTCTTTGTTGCAAGTGACCATCTTTTGCTGCTGGGTCGTTTTTGCAGGGGCGGCGGTGGTGCTTTCGCCCTTCAGGCAGTGGCTCATGAACTCTTTGCGAGTGTCGCCTTTCTTCCCCGTGGCTTCCGTGTTGCAGGAGGACATGCGCTGTTGCTGCGGAGTAAGTTCTTTCTTGGGCTGGGTCTGCGCGGCCTGCGGGGCGGCGAGTGCGGTGGCCGAGGCGGCGAGCAGAACGGTAGTACAGACAAGACGAAGATACGAACGCATGACGACCCTCTCCCATGGCGCCGGCCGATGCCGGCGCAGAAGAGTCTACGCCGGAATCGGTCTAATCTGTCAGGCGGCCTTGGATTCCGCCGCCTTACGCGGACCTTCCCGAAGTGCATGGCGAACCTGCTCGACGATCAGGTCCACTTCCGCGCTGGTTACGTTGAAATGCGGCGTGAAACGCAGCGAATTGACGCCGCCATGGATGACGCCGACGCCGCGCTCGCGCATGTATTCCTCGGTGGAACCGGCGCCGAAGCACTTGAACTCGGGGGCCAGCTCGCAGGAGAACAGCAGCCCCGTACCCTGCACGCGGGTAATCAGGCCGCCCAGTTCGTCCTTAAGCGCATTGAGCTTGTCGACGAATTCCTTGCCGCGTTCGCGTATGTTGGCCCGGACCTCGTCGGTCAGCGCCGCCATGGTGGCCACGGCGACGTCCAGCGCGCGCGGGTTGGCCGTCATGGTGTTGCCGTAAATGCCCTTGCGGTACAGGCCCGCCACACGCTCGGAGACGGCGAGCACCGAGAGCGGATACTGGCCGGCGTTGAGCGCCTTGGAGAACGTTTCCAGGTCGGGCGGATCGAGCGATTCGAAGCCCGGGTAATCGATGATCGAAAGCACGCCATGCGCGCGCAGACCTGCCTGGATCGAATCGACCAGCAACAGGGTGCCGTGCTCTATCGTGAGTTCGCGTGCCGCCTGGTAGAACTCCGGCGTAAGTGCGCGGCCCGGATCGCCTTCGCCCATGACCGGCTCGAGGAACATGGCCTCGATGAACCAGCCATTGCGTTCGGCGTCGGCGAATACCGATTTCAGCTGCGCGACGTTATAGGGATCGACCGTGATCAGGGTGTCTTCGTTGCGGAAGCTCGCCAGATACTGCTGGTAGTTGCGACGCGACGAATCGGAATAGATGGCGGGGCGTTCCGTCCGGCCGTGGAACGCACCCTTCACGGCGAGACGCTTGATCGTACGTCCCGCGTGACGAGCGCCGGGATCGGTCATCAGGCGCGCGTTGACGTCGGCGATGCGGCCGGCCAGCGTGACGGACTCGGACCCGGAGTTAAGGCAAAGGAAGTGCGAGTACGGACTGCCGCCCCGGCGATGGCCCAGTTCCCGGCGCAGCGCATCGGTGAACCGAAGCTGGGCGACGTTCGCCGTCATGACATTGGCCATGACCTGCGGGCCCGACATGGCTTCGATGATGGCTTTGGGATTGTGGCCGAAACCGAGCATGCCGTAGCCACCGTTGTCGTGCACCACGGCGCCCTTCAGCGTAACGACCCACGGGCCGCCGGCGGCAGCCGGCATATACGGGTTCAGGCCGTCTTCGGGATAGAAATTGACGATGCCTGCCTGGACGCGCTGGATCTGCTCGGCTTCGTCCAGTTTAAGGAAGTCGGACATATCCGCACGCAGCGCGCGGTGGTATTCGACGGCGGCAGCAATGGCCTCGCCCAGCGTCGCATCGATCGACGCGAAGCGCTCGATGGTCGCGTCGTCCAGACCGTGCGTGCGCGGCGTACCGCCGAAATCGCGCAGTTCGCGCAGCTGACCGATCACGTCCATAACCCACTCCTCGTCATTGGAACGCGGCGACGAATACTCTCGTTATGCCGCTAAGTGTATATATGTAAAGGATTTCTTTCCTGAGCATATCACTCCGGTTCAAGCGGCGTAACCCCCGGGTGACGCTTGTCACATTCGCACAATGACGCAAGCGACTACGGACAAGGGCTTGCGCAGGAATATGGTGCGTTGCAAGGGAGGACACCATGCACAACGACTCATACATTGCACAGCTAGACGGCGTGACCAAGCGCTACGGACAACTCGTGGCGCTGGACGGCATCGATCTCGGCCTGCGCCGAGGCGAGCTGCTGGCACTGCTTGGCCCCAACGGCGCGGGCAAGAGCACGGCCATCGGCCTGCTGCTGGGCCTGCATCGCGCGGATTCGGGCTCGGTTTCGTTATTCGGTCGCGACCCGCAGGACATCGAAGCGCGCCGCCGCATCGGGGTGATGCTCCAGTCGGCCGCGTTGCCGCCCACGCTGAAAGTGGGCGAGCTGCTGAAACTGACCGCCAGCTATTACCCGTCGCCGCGAGATACGGGCGAGGCCGCCGCGATGGCCGGCGTCGACGATCTGCTCGGCCGTCGTTACGCGGCGCTTTCCGGTGGCCAGCAGCGGCGCGTGCAGTTCGCGATGGCATTGTGCGGACGCCCGGAGCTGCTGTTTCTGGACGAGCCTACCGTGGGCATGGACATCGATGCGCGGCAGAAGCTGTGGACCGCGATCCGGCAGCTTGTTGCCGACGGCTGCTCCGTGGTGCTCACGACGCACTATCTGGAGGAAGCCGAAGCGCTTGCCGACCGCGTCTGCGTGATCGCCCACGGCAAGGTCATCAGCGAAGGCAGCGTCGATGCGCTACGGGCGCGTGTCGCCTACCGCCGCATCCGTTGCACGACATCGCTCGATACCGGAGTAGTCGCCGCATGGCCGGGTGTCGCCGAGTGCCATATCGAGCAGGGACGCATGTTCGTTTCGACCGCACAGCCGGAAAACGTCGTACGTCGATTGCTTGCCGCCGACGCCGCGCTTACCGACCTCGAAGTGCTGCGTGCGGGCCTGGCCGAAGCATTCACCGAACTGACCCGCGATAACGACGATGTTCCCGTTGTCGAGAAGGAAGCTGCCTGATGAACGCGATCGCCACACCTATCGCTCCCCCATCCATGTCGCGGGGACGCGTCTTCAACGCCTACGTGCAGGAGGCAAAGGCGGAATGCCTGCGTTATCTGCGTAACCCGGGCTTCCTGCTTCCGACGCTGCTTTTCCCGTCGGTCTTCTATCTGATGTTCGGCATTTTTCTTGCGCGATCGAATGGTCCCGAGGTGCCGCGTATCCTGCTGGCCGCTTATGGCGTGTTCGGCGTGATGGCGCCGGGCCTCTTCGGCTTCGGCGTGTCGCTGGCGCTGGAGCGCGACTCGGGTTTGCTGACCCTGAAACGCGCGATGCCGATGCCGCCGGGAGCGTACCTGATCGGCAAGATGACGATGGCGATGGGTGTCGCGACGGTCATCTCGGTCTTCCTTCTGTGCATGGCGCTGTTCCTGGCGCATGTGCAGCTGAGCGGCAGCCAGATCGCGACGCTGTTCGTCGTGCAGCTGCTTGGCGTACTTCCGTTCTGCGCGATGGGTCTGCTGATCGGAAGCCTGATCAAGGGACAAGGTGCGCCGGGCCTGATCAACATGATCTACCTGCCGATGGCCTTCCTGTCGGGACTGTGGTTTCCGCTGTCGATGCTGCCGGCCTTTATCCAGCGGCTGGCGCCGGTATGGCCGAGCTATCATCTGAACCAGCTGGCGCTGTCCGCGATCGGTCTGGGGCAGGGCGGCGAGTGGGGACATATCGGCGTACTGGCGATCTACACGGTTGCCTTCGTCCTGCTCGCCGCGCGCCGCCTGCGCCGGTACGGTTGAAGTAGCATGGTTCGTCGACTTTCCTCGGAAACTTCCCCCATGGCCGCTTCGTGGTTCACCTTCTCGCCGGACTCGCTTGTGGAGCGGCACAGGCGGCAGGGGAAGCTGCGCTACGTTCAGTTGTTCAACCTGATCTGGGCGGTCTGGATCTTTGGCGACCTGCTGTTCCAGCGGACGGTCAGCGTCAGCTGGATCGTTGCCACCGCGATAAGTTTTCCGATTTTCATGGTGCTCTACTTTCTCGCATACGTTCGCCCCCTGCGGCACATCGGTTGGTATGCCCTCGTCATGGTCCTGCTCGGGCTGGTGACGATGAACTGGAATTCGAGCGGTGGTTGCTGCTATGTGATTTTCGCCTGCGCCTATCTGGCGTTCAGTGCCCGGACGCGGCGTTCGATCGCGTATATGTTCGTCGCCGTCGTCGTCTTCGTTATCGAGGCCTTCCTGCTGAACTGGCCCATGCCCGTGATGATCACCATGAGCCTCGTGGCGCTATCGGTAGGCATGGGCAATGTCATGTATCGCGTGAATGCCGAAAAAGACGCGGAATTGAAACTGTCGCACGAAGAAGTGCGCCGTCTGGCAGCGATGGCGGAGCGCGAACGCATCGGCCGCGATCTGCACGATTTGCTCGGCCATACGCTGTCGTTGATCGCGTTGAAGCTGGAACTGTCGCGGCGCCTGTTCGATCGCGATGGCGAAGCCGCGCGGCGCGAGATGGAAGAAGCCGAGCAGGTCACGCGTCACGCGCTCGCCGAAGTGCGCGCTGCGGTAACCGGTATCCGTGCGACCGGCCTGGCGGCGGAACTGGCATCCGCGAAACTGTTGCTCAATGCCTCGCTGGTACATTTCGAGTACGAAAGCGACGTGCCCGCGTTGCCGGCGCGTGTGGAAGCCGGACTGGCACTGGTGCTGCGCGAAGCGGTGACGAATATCCACCGGCACGCGACCGCGAATCGTGCGGAAGCGAAGATCGAATGGGGCGACGACGAACTGCGTTTCTGCATCGCCGATGACGGCAAGGGTGGCGCGACGGTCGAAGGCAATGGCATGTGTGGCATGCGCGAGCGCGTGCGTGCGATGTCGGGAACGCTCGTCGTCGAATCGGCGCGTGGACAAGGCACGCGGATTCGCGTTTCCATTCCGCTGACTGTCGCCGACCGCCTGGCCGCGCCGGCACCCTCCGCGTTGCCCGACGAAAAACGACTCGCGTCATGATGCGCATCGCGACGCCCACGCCCGATTCGCTGCTTGGCAGCCTGGGCGCGCCGTATCTTCGCTGGCAGGCGGGAGTACAGGTTTTCTGGCTTATCGCGCTGATTCAGGCGCCGCTGATGGCGCGGGGATTCGCCTGGAGCTGGTTTGGCCCGACGATCGCGACGATCCCCGTTTTTCTGTACTGCTATCTGCGGACGTTCACCGGGCCGGTCCGGCAATTGCCGATGCATGCGATCGCTATCGGATTGCTCGGTCTGGTCCTGTGGGATATCAATCCGGTCGGATTGGGGTATTTGCTTTACGGCTGCATGATTCCTAGCTACACCGGCCGTTTGCGGATATGGCTGACGGCCGCGGGTATAACGTTCGTGGTGGTGGGCGGACTAACGTTGCTGTTGCATACGGATCAAGCGCGCATGGTGGTCGTGGTCCTGGGCGGTTTCCTGGGCGGATTGGGCAACTATGTCTATGTCCGTTCGGCCCGACGGGATCTCGAGCTGCGTCTGTCCCAGTCCGAAGTGCGCCGGCTCGCCACGCTGGCCGAGCGCGAACGCATTGGGCGCGATTTGCACGATCTGCTGGGTCATACGCTGTCGCTGATTACGTTGAAGTCGGAACTGGCGAAGCGTCTTGCGCTGGCCGATCCGGAACGTGCCCGTCAGGAGATGGAGGAAGTCGAGCGCGTCGCACGGCATACGCTGGGCGAAGTGCGCGCCGCGGTCACCGGATTGCGCGTGGGCGATCTTCGCTCCGAACTCGTTTCCGCGCGTCTGATGCTCGAAGCCTCGGGTATTTCGCTGAGAGTGGAACTGCCCGACTCCATCGACCTGCCGCAGGCTACCGAAGCTGCGTTGTCGCTGGTGGTGCGCGAGGCTGTCACCAATATCCATCGACATTCGCGCGCGACCGATGCGCGCGTCCTCGTAACGTTTGAAGGGAACACCATGTCAGTACGGATTGTCGACAACGGTTGCGGCGGACTCGCCGCGCACGGCAACGGAGTGAACGGTATGCGCGAACGCGTCCGCGCGGCAGGCGGCGCATTGCGCATCGATTCGCCGCCGCGCAAAGGTACGACGCTGGATATCACGATGCCCGTCGCCGATACGGCGCCGCGGATATCACGGGAGAACGCCGCATGATCCGTGTATTGCTTGCCGAAGATCAGGCGATGGTGCGCGGTGCACTTTCGGCGTTGTTGAATCTGGAGTCGGATATCGAGGTGCTGGGTACGGCTGCCGATGGAGAGATCGCGTGGCGCGAATTGCAGCGGCTGAAGCCCGACGTCCTGGTCACGGATATCGAAATGCCCGGGCTGACCGGTCTGGAAATCGCCCAGCGTGTGCGGCGCCAGGAACTGCCGATCAAGGTCATCATCGTGACGACGTTCGCGCGTCCGGGCTTCCTGCGCCGTGCGCTGGACGCGGGTGTGGGCGGATACCTGCTGAAGGACGCACCGGCCGAGAATCTCGCCGAAGCCCTCCGCACGGTGCATCGCGGCGGCCGGGCCATCGACCCGCAGCTGGCACTGGAAGCCTGGTCGGAAGCCGACCCGCTGAACGATCGCGAGCGGCAGGTACTGCGCCTGGCGGGCGAGGGGCAGTCGGCGAACGACATCGCGACCCAGCTGAATCTCTCGCACGGCACGATTCGCAACTATCTTTCCGAGGCGATAGGCAAGCTCGGTGCGGCTAACCGTATCGAGGCGTATCGGCTGGCCCGGCAGAAAGGCTGGCTGTGAGCCCGTGATGGCATAGAATACGCGGCAGGGCCAAGGGGCTTCCAGGGAGTGGGCATGTCGCGCAGCTTGCGCTCGATCGTCATCGTCTTTATCGCGGCGCTGCTTGCCGCGTGTCATGGCGTAGCGCCGCCGCTGACGCAGGACGCCTATATCTGGCAGCGCCAATGGACGCCTGCGCTTCGCCTGGCGGTAACCGATTCGAAAGACATCGTCGGCCGGTGGCGCGTTCTCGTCGCGCAGGCCGATGGCGATGGGCAGCTGAATATCTTCGCGCCCGATCTCGGCGCACTGGCTGCGAGCGGGCGGCCAGTCGTCGCGGTTGTGCGTATCGATGGCCGCCTTGCCGATATGGATCGCCCGGCCTTCGTCGACCGCATCGCTGCCCTGAGCCGGCAGTGGAGCGGCAAGATCGCAGGCATGGAAATCGACTACGACTGCGCGACGGCCCGGCTTCCGGCGTATGCGCATTTCCTGTCGACGCTTAAATCGCGCCTTCCCGGCGTGCACCTGTCCATCACGGCGTTACCGACCTGGCTTTCGTCGGGCGAGCTGGATGCCGTGACCGCATCGGTCGACGAAGTCGTATTGCAGGTGCATGCCGTGCAATCGCCGAAGGCCGGCTTATTCGATCCCGTGCTGGCGCGGCGCTGGGTGGACGATTTCGCCAGCCGAATGCACAAGCCTTTCCGCGTGGCGTTGCCGACCTATGGTTCTCGCGTCAGCTGGGACGGAGAGGGGCGCATGCTGGCGGTGGAAAGCGAGAAGGCGGGACTGGCGCCGGGTGCGTCGTCAGCCGAGCTTTCCGCCGCGCCACGCGATGTCGCCCTGCTTCTCGGCTCGCTTCGCGACGACCCGCCGCGCGGTCTTGCAGGCATCGTGTGGTTTCGCCTTCCGACGACCGACGATCGACGCGCCTGGAGCCTGTCGACCTGGCGGGCGGTCATGCGCGGCGAGTATGTCGAAGGCCGGATCGCGACCGTTTTCAGCGAAAGCGCCACTCCCGGCGCGATGGATGTCGTGCTGCGTAACGATGGCGACATCGATGCCGTGGCGCCGGCCGAAGTCGCGTTGCCGGACGGCTGCCCGCTGGCCGATGGCATCGGCGGTTACGCGTTGCGCCGCGATGGCCACGCCGTACAGCTCGCCACCGGCGATTCGCGTTTTCTGCGTGCACATACCCAGCGCACGATCGGCTGGATACGTTGTGCCCCGCCGTCCGTTTCCTCCGCCGTCGCGAACGACCGTCGCGACGCTTCCCGTCCCTTGCCAAGTAGCCCCTCATGATCCGACGCAAATCAGTCGCCATCGCTGTCGCCCTCCTGTTCGGAGGCGCCGTTGCGTGGGCCTGCGGTCCGATGTTCCCCAGCCAGTTGCTGGACGACCGTGCGAGCACGCTCAAGACGGTGCCGCAGAACACGTTTGCTTTCGAAGCGCAGCATCTGCTGCCGGCGACGGACAAACTGGTGGCGGTCGAGGACGCTCCTTACCGGTTCAACGATGCGAAGCCGCCGGCCATGCCGGACCTGACGCCGGCACAGGAAGAACGCGTCAAGACATTGCGTCAATCCGAATCGGGCGCCGCATCGATGAAGGACAGTGGCGACCTTCCGGCGGACGTGCGCGGCTACGTGGCGGGCGCGATCGATTACCGTCTTGGGGTCGGCGAATGCAGTGGCGTCACTCCGACACCCGTCGAAGGGACCGATACGGAGGACCAGGCCAGCCCTCGCCGTGTCTGTCATCTCGGTGACACGGACGCACTCGACCAGGCGCAGACCACCTTCGAAACCGTCGTGGCCATGCCGGCCGACAGTTCGATGCTGCGTGGCGTGTGGGCGGCTTATATGCTCGGCGAGATCCACGCGCTGCGTGCGGTACGGGCAGAAGAAATCGAGGACTTCGCGAAAGAGCGCGACGCGGCGGCGAAGGCGTTTGGAGAGGCCCGCTCGCGTGCCGTGGCCGGAGGTTCGGATAATCAGGGATTGGCGGTCGCCAGTTTCGGTGAAGAGGCGCGCCTGTACCTGGTCGTTAAGGGCGAGCCCTGCGAATGGGCCGATCTGTATAACGATAAGCCTTGCGCGAAGGCGCTGGCGCCCGCGGACATCAAACACGCTATTGCGCTGTATGCCGCGCAGGCCGGGCATGGCTCCGATAACGCGGTGCAGTCGCTGGCGACTATCGCCGACGTCGTGCTGAAGTCGCCCGAACAGACGAGCGCCATCATCGACGGTCCCGTTTCGCAGCGTTTGCTGGTCGCGTATGCGCTGGCGCGCATCGACGGATCGACCGACGGCAAGCCGGACGAACGGTTGGGCCGTCTCGTCGACGGTATCGAAAAGGCCGGTCTCGACAAGGTATCGGCGGCCGACCGTCTGGCCTCGCTGGCCTATCAGCTCGGCCGTTACGATCTGGCCGCGCAGCTGGTGTCGAAAGCGCCGGGTCCCTTGTCCAGTTGGGTAAGCGCCAAGCTTGCATTGCAGAAGGGCGACATGGCGGCGGCGACCGCGGCCTATGCCCAGGCAGCCAAGGCGTTTCCTACCGCGTATGACCCCAAGACGCCTCTCGATCAGGAAAGCATGCATCTGCTGATGGGTGAGCAGGGTGTGCTTGCGCTGGCGCGCGGCGAGTACGTCGAAGCAATGGGGCATATGTACGACACGGGCATGGCCGTGGGCGGCGATGGCAATGTCGTCGACGACTATGGCTCGGGCTACGGTTATGGCAACGACACGGCGTATATCGCCGAGCGGGTGCTTACCGTCGACGAGCTGAAAACCTTCGTCGATGCCCGGGCGCCGGCGTCGCCCGTGAAAGCGGTCGATCCGAACGACAAGGAGGCCGCTTATCGTCCGATGCCGTTGAACGATCGCCTGCGCTGGCTGCTGGCGCGACGTCTGGTTCGTGCAGGTCGCTACGCCGATGCCGAACCCTACTTCGTTGCCGGGATCGACAAGCGCTTCGCCGAGGTCGACCTGCGCGAGACGGTACGCGCGTATGCGAAGGCGCTGCATGACGGCGACCATGCATGGACCGATATCGGCAAGGCCGAAGCGCTTTTCACGGCGGCAACGATTGCCCGCGTGCACGGTATGGAGATCATGGGGTACGAGCAGGACCCGGATTACACCGATATCGGCGGCGGTTACGAGGGTGGATCGGGCCAGAGCGCGGCCAGCCTCAAGGGTGCGTATGTCACCGAGGGCGAACGCCACCGTTTCGACGAAAGCATGGCTAAGCCGTATCAGCGTTTCCATTACCGATATACCGCGGTGGATCAGGCGTCGCTGGCGGCCGATATGCTGCCACCGCGCTCCCAGGCGTTCGCGGCCGTCCTTTGCAAAGCGACCGGCTGGATGGAGGACGGTCCCGGCGGCTTCTACATGTCGGACGATGCCGGGATGCCGGTGCCCAACGAACGCAGCAAGCGCATCGAGGCGCTGTACAGCCGTTATGTGAAACAGGGTCCCTATGTGGAATGGGCGGACGATTTCGGCCGGACCTGCGAGGAGCCGAATTTCGACAGCGCCCGCAAGCTGCTTCGGGCGCAGCGCATCGCGGCCGTGAAGCATGCGATCCGTCACTATCTGCCTTACGAGATCGCCGGTTTCGTGGCGATCGTGGGTCTTGTCGGCTTTGCGATCAGGCGTCGCCGCCGCAAGGCCTGAGGGCGTGAGGGGGCGGCATGAGCGATAATGCCGCCCCGTTCGTTTCCCCCGGTTTCTCAGTGAAAAAGTCCGACTTCGATTTCGACCTGCCGCCCGAACTGATCGCCCAGGCTCCTCTGGCCGAGCGCTCGGGGAGCCGGTTGCTGCTGCTCGATGTCGCGACGGGCACGCGCGAGAACCGGTTGTTCCGCGACCTGCCGGACCTGCTGCAGCCGGGCGACCTGCTGGTATTCAACGACACCCGTGTCTTGCCGGCCCGTCTTTACGGGCACAAGGAATCGGGCGGCGCCGTCGAGATACTGATCGAGCGCGTGACGGGAACCCACGAGGCCCGTGCCCAGCTCGGCGTCAGCAAGAAGCCGAAAGCTGGCGGACGCATCGTGCTGGCCGACGGCAGTATCGCGACCGTCCTGGGTCGCGACGGCGAGTTCTTCATGCTTCGCTTCGAAACCCAGGAGCCGCTGGAGAAAGTCCTGCTGCGTCTGGGCGAAATGCCTTTGCCGCCATATATCGAGCGCAGCGCCGACCAGAACGACACCGAGCGTTACCAGACGGTGTTCGCGCGCGAGCCGGGTGCCGTCGCGGCGCCGACGGCCGGTCTGCACTTCGACGAATCCCTGCTGGAACGCATTCGCGCCCTGGGCGTCGACATGGGCTACGTGACGCTGCACGTCGGAGCGGGCACCTTCCAGCCGATGCGGGCGGACGATGTCCGCGATCACGTCATGCACCGGGAATGGCTGAACGTGGGCGCCGGGCTGGTCGAGCAGATCCGCGCCACGCGGGCGGCCGGGGGGCGGGTCATCGCCGTCGGCACGACGGTCGTCAGGGCGCTGGAAAGCGCGACGGTCGACGGCGTTCTCCGCCCGTTCGCCGGCGAAACCCAGATTTTCATCTTCCCCGGCTACCGGATCACCAGCGTCGACGGCCTGGTGACGAACTTCCACCTGCCACAGTCGACGCTGCTGATGCTCGTCTCGGCGCTGGCCGGCAAGGAAACCATCCTCGACGCCTATCGCTTCGCCGTGGCCGAGCGCTATCGCTTTTTCTCCTATGGCGACGCGATGCTGATCCTGCCCCGGCGTCCCCTTTCCGCCTAAAGATTCGGGGATCCCCGCCGATAAGCCCACCGAACAACCCTTCGCGATGACGCGTGGGGTGTACGGGATCGGGGCTCATGGCGAAGAAAACATCCGGTGACAAGGCGCCCGCGGCCGTTGTGCTCGACGCCGACCTGCGTATTGGCGCGGCTCCCGCGCTGCGCGACATCCTCCTGACCGCCCTGGCTTCGGGTAAGCCCGTGCAGATCGATGGCGCGGGCGTCACCCATGTGGATACGGCCGGCCTCCAGCTTCTGGCCGCCTTTTCGCGCGATGCGCGCGCGCGCGATCTGGCGCCGGTCTGGCTCGCCGCCAGCGATTCCCTGCACAAGGGTGTGGCCACACTGGGCCTTCATGAATTGATCGAACTGCCGGCTCGCGCCGGCGTGAACTGAGGTGGACGATGGCTAAGATTCTTGCGGTTGACGATTCGGCTTCCATGCGCAGCATGGTCGCCTTCACTCTGCGTGGCGCCGGTCACGAGGTCGAAGAGGCGGACAACGGCCAGGCGGCTCTCGATACGGCGCGTGGCCAGAAGTTCGATCTGGTGCTGGCCGACGTGAACATGCCCGTCATGGACGGGATATCGATGGTCCGCGAAATGCGCGCGATGGCGGAATACCGCGGCGTGCCGATCCTCATGCTGACCACCGAATCCAACCCCGAAAAGAAGATGGAAGGCAAAGCGGCCGGTGCGACGGGCTGGCTGGTCAAGCCGTTCGACCCAGACCAGTTGCTGGCGACCGTCGGCCGCGTTCTCGGCTGATAAAAACAAAGATACACAGGGCCGTACCCATGTCCAAAGTCGATCTGGCGCAGTTCCACAAGGCTTTCTTCGAGGAGAGCCTCGACGGTCTCGATGCCATGGAGGCGGCGCTGCTCGCACTGGACGAAGGCTCCGACGATCCCGAGCTGGTCCACACCGTGTTCCGCGCCGCGCACTCCATCAAGGGCGGCGCGGCCACGTTCGGTTTTTCCGATGTGGCCGCCTTCACCCATGTCGCCGAGTCGCTGCTCGACGAGGTGCGTAGCGGTCGTCGTCCCATGGACAAGGCCATCGTCGAGCTACTGCTGCGCTCGGGCGACACCGTGCGCGACATGCTCGCCCGTTCGATGAACGGCGAGCCGGTCGCCACACCCGAAAGCCAGGACTTGCTGGCGGCATTGTCGGCGATGGTTTCCGGCGGCACGGCCGTGCCTGTGGCCGCCGTTGCCAAAGCGGCCGCGGCAGACGATGTCGAAGGGTGGGATATCGTCTTCCGCCCGTTCGACTATCTGCTGAAGACCGGCAACGATCCGGCGCGCATGTTCCGCGAACTGGAGGCACTGGGTCCGCTCAGCGTCACGTGCGATGCGGGCAAGCTGCCGGCACTCGATACGATGGATGCCGAAACGGCCTATCTTGCGTGGACGCTTCATCTGGCCGCGCCCGCTAAGAAGTCGGCTGTCGAAGGTGTCTTCGACTGGGTCGACGGCGATTGCGAACTGAGCATCGTGCCCCGTGTCGCGGTGAAAGCCGAACCCGCACCCGTCGCGGTTGCCGTGGCCGCTCCGGGCGCCGCGCCGCGTACCACGCGCGAGTCGGCGGCGAACAGCGAATCCAGCTCCGTCCGCGTTGGTATCGAAAAGATCGACACCCTGATCAACCTCGTCGGCGAACTGATCATCACCCAGTCGATGCTCACCCAGTTCGCCGACGGTGTGGATGCCTCGCAGCTCGAACTGCTCCGTCACGGCCTGGCCCAGCTGACGCGTCATTCGCGCGAGTTGCAGGAAAGCGTGATGAGCATTCGCATGCTGCCCATCAGCACCGTGTTCAACCGCTTTCCACGCCTCGTCCGCGACCTGGCCCAGAAGCTCGACAAGAAGGTGAATCTCGACCTTCGCGGCGAGACGACCGAGCTGGACAAAACCGTGCTGGAGAAAATCGGCGATCCCCTCGTGCATCTGGTGCGCAATGCGATCGACCACGGCCTGGAAACACCGGCGAAGCGTTCGGCCTCGGGCAAGTCCGAGGTCGGCACCCTGCGGCTGGAGGCCTTCCATCGTGGCGGCTCCATCGTCGTGCAAGTGGGCGACGACGGCGCGGGTCTGAATCGCGACGCTATCGTGGCCAAGGCGATCCAGCGCGGCATCATCGCCAGCGGCGAGGGCATGAGCGACGATGCGGTCGCCGAACTCATCTTCGAAGCCGGTTTCTCGACCGCTGCCGCGACTACCGACCTCTCCGGTCGTGGCGTGGGCATGGACGTCGTTCGCCGCAATGTCATGGACCTGGGCGGCGCCGTCGCCATTTCCAGCGTGCAGGGCAAGGGCACGACCTTCACGATCACACTCCCGCTGACCCTCGCGATCATCGATGGCCTGACCGCGGCCGTCGGTTCGGAAACCTATATCGTCCCGCTCGTGTCCATTGTCGAATCCGTGCAGCTGAAGCCGGACATGATGCGTAGCGTGGCGGGCGGCGGCGAATTGTTCCGTTTCCGCGACGCCTATCTCCCGGTAGTGCGCCTGCACGACGTCTTCGGTTGCGAAGGACGCCGTCGCGCCATCAACGAGGGCATCGTCATCGTGGTGGAAGGCGAGGGCACCCGGATTGGCCTGTTCGTCGACGAACTGATCGGTCAGCAGCAGGCGGTCGTCAAGTCGCTGGAGGCTAACTACCGACGCGTAAACGGTATTTCCGGCGCGACCATCCTCCCCGACGGCTCGGTGGCGCTCATTACCGATGTCACGGGACTGGTCCGTATGCAGACAAGGCGCCGGGCCGCCTGAGGACCTCGCCTACACACCCCATTCAAGGTTCGCCTCCCTCAGCCGATAGTTCATGAAGGGGAGGCGGAAAGAACGTTCCGCCAGTGGAAAGAACATGAATCAGCCAGCCAGCAGCGCCATCGCGTCCGAGACCGAAGCGGCCGTCGCCGCCCAGTACCTGACCGTCAATCTCGCGGACGAGGAATACGGCGTGGACATCCTCGCGGTACGCGAGATCCGCGGCTGGACGCCGGTCACCCGCATTCCGCAGACGCCGCACTACGTGCTCGGCGTCCTCAACATGCGTGGTGCCATCGTTCCGGTGCTGGACCTGCGCCTGCGTTTCGGACTGATCCGCGAGGAATACACCGCAACCACCGTCACCGTGATCGTCACCGTCGCCGGCCGCAATTTCGGCGTGGTCGTCGATGCGGTATCCGATGTGGTGGAAGTGGCCCCGTCCGAGATTCGTCCCGTGCCGGACATGGGTACGGCCGTGGAAACCGAATACCTGAAAGGACTCACGTCCGTTGGCGAGCGCATGGTGTTGCTCCTCGATGTGGACAAGCTGTTGCAGCCGCAGGATGCGCAGATGCTGGAGGCGGCGTTGCCTTCCGTGTCCGATGTGAAAGCCGTCGCCTGATAACGCGTTGTCGCCGTCGGGGGCCCACCTGACCGGCATCCGCATATCGGGTGGACCACCGCACTTTGCCGATTGGAACAGTGATGAAGAAGTTCAGGTTCAAGATTCCCGCACTTACGGTACGCGGCCGCCTCTACGGTGTGCTGGGCATGCTTACCGCCATGCTGATCGGCGGCGCCGCTGTCGGCCTCGGTTCGATGTACTTCCAGAACGAAGGTCTGCGCACGGTTTACGACGAGGAGATGGTTCCCTCCGAGTTGATCAGCCAGATCAACACGCGTTCGCTGATGTCTTTCGTCGTACTCGGCGAAGCTGCCGCCAAGGTCGGCCAGCCCGACCAGGTGAAGCAGAAGGTCGCGGAATTCCAGAAGTACCAGACCGAGATGGATGGGCTGAAGAAGGCACTCACGGCTATTCCGATGAGTCCGGATATGGAAAAGCTCTACAAGGACTGGAAGTCGACGGACGCGGACTATGACCAGGCCAAGTCGGACATCGTGGATGCGCTGAATCAGGCCGACACGGGTGCGACCGACGTTCTCGAACTTCAGGTGCGTCCATTGCTGATGCAGCGTCAGGACGCCCTTTCCAAACTCATCACCGCGAAGCGTGACGAAGCGAGCGCCATTTACGCCAAGCAGGCCAGCAACTACAGGATCGTCCGCGCGCTCTCCATCGCCGCGCTGGCCATCGGCCTGGCCATTTCGCTGCTGATCGCCGCGCTGGTTGTTCGCTCGATCATCCGTACGCTGGGTTATACGGTTTCCATCGCCCACCAGATTGCCGACGGCAAGCTCGGTCACGAGATCCGGGTCGACCGTAGCGACGAACTGGGTGCACTGCTCGCCGCGTTCCGCACCATGGACGAGCGTCTGACCGCCATCGTCAGCGAAGTGCGTCACGGCTCGGGTTCGGTAAGCACGGCGGCGCAGCAGATTTCCCGCGGCAACGACGATCTCAGTCAGCGCACGCAGGAACAGGCATCCAGCCTGGAAGAAACGGCTTCGTCGATGGAAGAAATGACCTCCACCGTGAAGCAGAATGCCGAGAACGCCAGCCACGCCAATCAGCTGGCCCGCGGCGCGCGCGAGCAGGCCGAGCGCGGTGGCGAAGTGGTCGCGCAGACGGTCGTCGCCATGCGCGAAATCAACAGCTCCAGCCGCAAGATCGCCGATATCGTCAGCCTTATCGACGAGATCGCGTTCCAGACGAACCTGCTGGCGCTCAATGCCGCCGTGGAAGCGGCGCGTGCCGGCGAGCAGGGCCGTGGCTTCGCCGTGGTCGCCACCGAAGTCCGCAACCTTGCCCAGCGCAGCGCGGGTGCGGCGAAAGAGATCAAGGGCCTGATCAACGACAGCGCCGACAAGGTCAGGACGGGCTCCGAGCTGGTCGACCAGTCGGGCCGTGCGCTGGCCGAGATCGTCGACAGCGTCAAGAAGGTCACCGACATCGTCGCCGAGATCGCCGCCGCCAGTCAGGAACAGTCGGCCGGTATCGATCAGGTCAACCATGCCGTGCTGCAGATGGACGAAATGACCCAGCAGAACGCCGCACTGGTCGAAGAGTCTGCCGCCGCCGCCCGTGCCATGCACGAGCAGGCTAATGAACTGACTCGTCAGGTCGGATTCTTCCATGTCGCGGGTGACGGCACCCGTGCGCCGGCGCAGAAGAAAGCCGCCCGTGCAAGCACCGTCGACGAGGTGGAAGCCGTGTTCGCCGCCGTGCGTAGCGCACCGGCCGCTGTTCAGCCGCGCGCCCAGCGCCCGGCGGAAACGGCCGACGCGGGCGCCTGGAAGGAGTTCTGATCGATGGCCGCGCTCACCACCGACGATAGCGTCGTGCTGGCGAGCGCGACCGGTCCCACGCTGGGGGATACCGACTTCCGCTTCCTGCGCGACTTCGTCCTTCAGCACTGCGGGATTTCACTGGGCGAGCACAAGCGTCAGCTGGTCCAGGGACGTTTGCTCCGCCGCCTGCGGGCGCTGGGTCTGTCCGGCTTCGGCGCCTATTGCGAACTCCTGCGAAAAGACCCCGACGGCGAACTTGGCGAGCTGGCCAGTTGCATCAGTACCAACGTCACGTCGTTTTTTCGCGAGATGCATCACTACGACCTTCTGGTCGACGATCTCCTTCCTCGCTGGCTCGAAGAGAAGCGTGGCGGCAAGCTGCGGATATGGTCCGCGGGCTGCTCCACCGGCGAGGAGCCCTACGCACTTGCGATGGTGCTGGCCGAGGCGCTCGAGCGTCTGGGCAGCAGCGTCGATGCGAAGATTCTGGCTACCGATCTTTCGCCGCAGGCACTCGAAGCCGCGCGCAAGGGTGTCTATGCGCTGGATCGTCTTTCGGGCGTCAGCGACGCGCGCCGAAAACGCTGGTTCCTGCGCGGGCAGGGCGCCTACGAAGGCCTGGCGTGCGTGCATCCGCGTCTGCGCGAGCTGGTCACCATCCAGCCGCTCAATCTGCTCCACGAATGGCCGATGCGCGGACCGTTCGATGCGATCTTCTGCCGCAATGTCGTGATCTATTTCGACAAACCGACCAAGCAGCGCCTGTTCTCGCGTTATGCCGACATGATCGGCAGCCGCGGTTATCTTTTCCTCGGTCATTCCGAGTCGATGTACGGCCTTAGCGACGACTTCGATCTGGTGGGCCGTACTGTCTACCGGAAGCGCCAATGAGCGACATGTCCGTCGCGCCGCCGCGCACGTTCGTCGGGTTCGATCCCGCACGGGTTCTCCCGGGCTTTGAACATGTACGTCGTTTCTGGGATCCCGCCCAGGAAGTCGTTACGGTCAAGGTGTTGCCGGGCGAGTACTACGTCAGCGCGCAGGACGAAATGATCTCCACCGTGCTTGGGTCCTGCGTGTCCGCGTGCGTGCGGGATCACCGGCTGCGCCTGGGCGGCATGAATCACTTCATGCTGCCCGAGCCCGCGGGCGACCGCGATGGCTGGAGTTCGACCGTGGGCCGTGCCGCGCGCTATGGCAACGATGCGATGGAGCAGTTGATCAACGCCATCCTCAAGGCTGGCGGCAAGCGCGAGGATCTCGAGGTGAAAATTTTCGGCGGCGGCCGGGTGCTGTCCACGATGACGGATATCGGCCAGCGCAATATCGCCTTCGTCCAGCGCTACATCGCCACCGAAAAACTGAAGCTCTGCGCTGCGGACGTCGGCGACGTTTATCCGCGCCAGGTGCAGTTTTTCCCCGTGAGCGGCAAGGTCCGCGTACGCCAGCTCCGCTCCATGCACGACACCCAGCTTGCCGATCGCGAAAAACGATACCTCAAGCGATTGGCGAACGATCCGATAAAGGGAGAGGTGGAACTGTTCTGACGCGTTACGTCGGGCAGATGCCCGCGCCGCCGTCGCTCCGTGCCACCTCAGTTGTCGCTCCGCCGGTTCACCGATCAAGCATCCGCACCCAGGCCATCCGAGTCCATGCAAAAAGTACGCGTACTCATCATCGACGACTCTGCCCTGGTGCGAAAGGTCCTGACGACTATGCTTGAGTCGGATCCGGCTATCGAGGTGGTGGGCACTGCGCCCGATCCGCTGATTGCCCGCGAGAAGATCAAGCTGCTCAATCCCGACGTGCTGACGCTGGATGTCGAGATGCCGCGCATGGACGGCCTCACGTTCCTCGAGAACCTGATGCGTCTGCGGCCGATGCCGGTCGTGATGGTGTCCACGCTGACCGAGAAGGGCGCCGACGTCACGTTGCGCGCGCTCGAACTCGGCGCGGTCGATTTTTTTACCAAGCCCAACGCCGATCTGGCCAGTACCTTCATGAGCTGCGCGCCGGAAATCTGCGCGAAGGTGCGTCTGGCGGCTGGCGCGAAACCGCGCGAACGCGCCGATGTCCGCAAGCTGGACGTGGCGCCGCGCCTCACCGCCGACGCTGTGCTTCCCCGTACGCAGGCGGCAGGTTCGCGCGGTGGCACCCGCATCATCGCTATCGGGGCATCGACGGGCGGTACCGAGGCGATCCGTGTCGTACTCGAGGCCATGCCGCCGACGGCGCCACCGATCGTCATCACGCAGCATATTCCCGCCGCTTTCAGTGGTCCGTTCGCGGCGCGCATGGACAGCTGCTCGGCCATGCGCGTTTGCGAAGCGCGCGATGGCCAGCCCATCCAGGCGGGGCATGCCTATATCGCACCCGGTAATCAGCACCTGCTCGTGATGTGGGACGGCGCGCGCCATGTGTGTCGTCTGCACGACGGTCCGCCGGTCAATCGCCACAAGCCCGCAGTCGACGTGTTGTTCCGTTCGGTGGCCGCCAGCGTCGGCGCCGCGGCTATTGGTGTGGTGCTGACAGGCATGGGCGACGATGGTACGCGCGGCCTTGGCGAGCTTCGCGACGGCGGTTCGCCGACGCTGGTCCAGGACGAAGCCAGTTCGGTCGTCTGGGGCATGCCCGGCGCCGCCTGGAAGGCCGGTGCCGCCGACGAAATGCTGCCTCTCGACGCGATCGCGGCCCGTTTGCTCGCGCTCGCCAATTCACCTGTTTCCTCCGGCGCCAAGCGCGTCGGTACCTGAAGAACGAGACGCCATCATGCTTACTTCGAACAACGAACGCATCGCCGGATTCGCGGTCAGCGCCCTGGCGCTGATCGCGGTCCTGGTGTTCCACAGCCCCTGGGTGGCGCCGGTCGCGGTGGCTCTCCTGACGGCGACGTGGATCGTCGTCAGCCAACGCGGCGCTCATGCGCAGGTGACCGGGCTCGTCCAGGTATCGACCAGCGCGGCCGACGAAGCGTCGGTGCGCGAAGCGATGGAGGACGTCCGCAGCGCCATCGTCGACGAACTCGGGCATGCCAGCCGCGAACTGCATCAGGCACTGGACCTGCTGCGTGACGCAGTCGCCGAACTCGGCGGCGGCTTCAACGGTCTGTCGAAGAAGACCGGCTTGCAGCAGGCGCTGCTCAGCCAGATCATCGAAAGCGGCGGCAAGGGTATTTCGGTACAGGACTTCGCGTCCCGCACCGCCGACCTGCTCGAGCATTTCGTGGGCTTGATCGTGCAGCTGTCGCGCGAAAGCCTGCGCATCGTCTACCGCATCGACGGCATGTCGAAGGAAATGGACGCCGTCTTCGCACTGCTTAAGAACGTCAACACCATTGCCGAAGAAACCAATCTGCTCGCGCTGAATGCGGCGATCGAAGCCGCTCGTGCCGGAGAGTCCGGTCGCGGCTTCGCGGTCGTGGCCGGCGAAATTCGCAACCTGGCCCAGCACAGCAATCAGTTCAACGAGAAAATCGGCACGCACGTCGAGCGGTCGCGCACCGCGATGGAACAGTTGCGCGAACTGGTGGGCAACATGGCGTCGCAGGACATGAACGTGGCGCTTTCGGCCAAGGGAGGCATCGATGAAATGATGTCCACGATTACCGAAAGCAACGCGCGTACCAGCGCCGCCGCCGACGAAGCCGCCACGATCAACCGCGGCCTTGGCAACGACGTGTCCACGACGATCCGTTCGCTGCAGTTCGAGGACATCCTGAGCCAGCTGCTGCACCAGACGCGCTCGCGTCTGGTCGAGCTTCAGGAAATCACCGCCGACTGCACCCGCGACATCGAAGAGCTGGCCTGCGCACCCGCGGAGGCACACGAGCTGGGAGCTCGCGCCCAGCGCGTGCGCGTCCGTCTTGCCGAACAGCGCGAACGTGCCCGTCTGCGCGCACGCGGTCCGGCCCTCCAGCAGTCGATGGCTGCCGGCGACATCGATCTGTTCTAAGGGGATAGCCACATGACCATCAATATTCATCATGACCGCGAACAGGGTTGCCTGACACTGCACCTCGGCGAGCGCTTCGATTTCTCGATTCATCGTGCCTTCCACGACGCCTGCCTTGGCGATATCGCCCCGGCGCGCAGCTATGTGCTCGACCTTGGCGAAGTGACCGGCATGGACAGCTCCGCGCTGGGCATGCTGATGCTGCTACGCGAACACGCCGGCGGGGAGCGCGCGGAGATCCGCATCGTCAACGCCAGTGCGGACCTGCGCAATACGCTGCGCATCGCCGGATTCGACAAACTGTTTACCGTGCACTGATCCTCACCGATCGGCATGCCGGAAGGCGCAGCGGCGACGCTGCGCCTTTCTTTTTGGTGTTTCGCGCTACGAATATGCAATCGGTGGGCGTAGCTCTGGGGCAAGCTGGGTGTATGGCGGCGCGTGCGAGCGCTACGCAAGCCTGCGCATCCCCATCCCCCAACACTGGAGACATCCCATGGGCAGCGGCACGATCAAGACAAAAGACGGCACCAACATTTTCTACAAGGACTGGGGTAAGGGTCCTGTCGTCACGTTTTCGCATGGCTGGCCGTTGACGGCCGATGCGTGGGACGGGCAGATGATGTTTCTCGCCGAGCGCGGCTATCGCGTTATTGCGCACGATCGTCGCGGGCACGGACGTTCCGACCAGCCTTTCGACGGCAATAACATGGACCAGTACGCCGACGATCTCGCCGAGTTGTTCGAGAAACTGGACCTGAAAGACGCGACGATGGTCGGGCACTCGACCGGTGGTGGCGAGGTGGCCCACTACATCGGCAGGCACGGCACGTCGCGCGTGAAGAAAGTTGTGCTGGTTGGCGCGGTACCGCCGTTGATGGTTAAAACCGACTCGAATCCCGAAGGATTGCCGCTTACGGTGTTCGACGGTATCCGCAAGGGAACGTTCGACGATCGTTCGCAGTTTTTCGAGGATCTCAGCGCACCGTTCTACGGCGCCAATCGTGAAAACAACCATGCGACTCAGGGCATGCGCGATTCGTTCTGGCGCCAGGGTATGCAGGGCAGCATCAAGGGCCTTTACGATTGCATTCGTGAATTTTCCGAGGTCGATTACACAGAGGACCTGAAGAAGATCGACGTGCCGACGCTGATCGTCCATGGCGACGACGATCAGATCGTACCTATCGTGGCCGCCGCGATGAAGTCGTCGAAGATCGTGAAGAACGCGACGCTTAAGGTGTATCCCGGAGCGCCGCATGGCCTCACCAGCACCCACCAGGACCAGTTCAACGAAGAGCTGCTGGCCTTCCTGAAGAGCTGATCCGGTTTCCCTCGAAAGCGCCCGGGCGTGAAGACGTCCGGGCGCTTTCGTTTTTGCCGTATTCGCATAGTGCGATACCGCTTTCACATACCTCGCTGCGATAGCGACGTTCCCCTCTTCACAACTTTCGTCACACTTTCGCGTGCATCTGGCCGGTTTTGCGCATTCGACGCGCTGCGCTCGGCGTACTCATAAGCCATCGCACGGTTTGTTCCGTACATCCCTCGCTGACGCTGGCGAAGGGCTCGGGTGCCGCTCTCGTTGCGGGGAGCATTGCTGGAACGCGAAAGCGTTCGGGGAGTGAACGTAATGGCTATGACACAGGGGAAAGCGGGCCCGCTAACTCGCACATTGCTGGCAAGTTGCATACTTGCCGCTACGCTCTCGATGGCTGCGTGCAGCGGCTCGGGATCGGTTAAATCTCACACTGGCACCGGCGCGGCGGTAACGCCGAGCGGCGGAACCGGCGATGGTTCGGGTGGTTCCGGCAGCGGTTCGGGCGGAAGCGGTTCCGGATCGGGTTCCGGCTCCGGCGATGGTTCCGGCTCGGGTGGTACCGGCAGCGGTGGGACTGGCGGCGGTAGCGGCGGCGGTACCGGCGGAACAGGTGGCGGCACGGGCGGTGGCACCGGCGGAACAGGCGGTGGTACTGGTGGCACCGGCGGCGGCACAGGTGGCACAGGTGGCACAGGTGGCACAGGTGGCACAGGTGGCGGTACCGGCGGCGGTACGGGTACGGGAGCGACCGGCCCATCCAATGCGGTCGGTGCGATCGCCACGGGTGCCGGCAATATCGTCTCGTCGATCGGCGGAGCGGTTTCCGGCGTCGGCGCACAGATTCCCGCCATTACAGCACTCGGCGGTAATGCCGCCGCGGCAACGGCCCTGGGCGGTGTGGTCGACAATCTCGGCGACGCGGTTTCCGCGCTCGGCAACGGCGTGAGCGGCGGCCTCGGGCAGACAGGCAATATCGTCAACCCCGTCGGCACGACCGTTGGCAGTGTCGGCGGCGTTGTGGGCTATACCGGCGCGGCAGTGAACGATCTGGGACAGGTAGTCACCAGCGCGGGCGCGGGTTCGCCGATCACTCCGATCACATCGGTCCTGGGTACCACCGTGTCCAACGTCGGCACAGGCGTCCAGACTCTCGGCACGGGGCTTACCGGTGCGTTGGGGTCGGGCGGTACAGCGCAGCTCACCCAGGCGCTGAGTAACGTCGTTACGCCGATTGCGACCAGCCTCGGCAGCAGCACGGCGCCCGGTACTTCCACGAACCTCGTGGCGTCGGTATCGACGGCCGCCGGCAATACGACGGCGGGTGCTGGCCTGGGGGTGGCAAGTCTCGGTGCGGCCATTGCCGCGGCTCCCGTTTCGGGCCCCGGTGGACAGCTGACCCAGACCCTGGGCAGTACGGTGCAAGGTCTTGGTACATCGGTCGACGTACTCGGGACGGGTGTGACGGCTGGCATTGGCCATGCGGGAACCAGCACGAACCCGGTGGGTACGACCCTGGCGGGTGCGGGTGCCGCGGTATCGGGCATCGGCAACACCGTTACGGGAGTAGGCAGCACGGGTGCGCTCGCGCCGCTCAATCCGGTAACCAGCGCGTTGGGTTCGACGGTCGCGGCGGTCGGTGCCGGGGTCGGCGCCGCAACCAATGGCGGACCTCTGACACCGGTAACCCAGATCCTCAACAACACCGTCAACGGCCTGGCCGGTGCGGTGGGTGGAGGTGCGGGGGCGCCAGGGTCGGCTCTCGATCTCGGCGATGTGCTGGGCGGTCTTAAGGGTGGAATCCTCGGCAAGCGGGGTGCCTCGCACTGAGGCGTTGAGCGATCAACCGGACGGAGGCGCCGCCTGGCGTCTCCGTTTCGAGGAAGCTTTCATCCAAGGGAGACCAGATGAATCGTTGGCTCGGCTGCTTCGTCGGCATGACCGTCGTATGTTCCACGCAAGCCCAGGTAAGACCTCCCGCCAACCCCCTCCAGACGCTGCCCCAGACCGAAGCGCCGAAACAGGCTCCCACGGTCAGTGTCAACGTGCAGCAGCAACGAAACCCCGCTCTCGATGCCTTGCTGGCGACGCGAATCACGCCGTCCCGGTTCGACGTGTCGGGTGTGCACGCGCTGCCGTTCGATTCGGTGGCCTCGTTGTTCCGGCCACTTCAGGGGCACGACGTGTCCGTCGGCGACATCATCGCGATGGCCGATAAGGTCACCGCCATGTACAAGGCCGATGGCTACGCGCTGTCGTTTGCCTTCGTGCCGAACCAGGATTTCAAGGACGGCGTGGTTAGCGTCGTTGTCGTCGAGGGCTACGTGGCCGAAGTCGTGGTACGCGGCGACACGGGAACGCTGGATAAGCGGATTCGACGTATAGCCGCCCATATGGTTGGCGAGCGGCCGCTGCGACAGGCGACCTTCGAACGCTATATACAGGTGTTAGGGCAGCTTCCCGGCGTGAAGATCGCGGCGGGCGTGCCGCCTCCGACGACTACCGACGGCGCGACCCGGCTCGATCTCGACGTGACGCGTCAGCGCTTCAACGCGACGGCGGGACTGGATATGAACCATCCCGGCACGCAGGGTGTGATCACGGGTATCGAGAACGCCGCGACACCGTTGGGCGAGCAGTTGAGTGTGTCGACGCTATATCCCAACGGCGGCGGCCAACGCTTCTATTCCGCCGCATGGGCGCAACCGTTCGGTTCGCGCGGCTGGCAGGGGAAGGTCGACGCGTCCAACTTTCGCGGCGACCCGGATACGAACAATCAGCTGCCTGCGTATCTGAACCATCGACTTGCGCAGGACCGTCTCGCGCTGTCGGTCAGCTATCCCATCATCCTTTCGAATACGCGCAGTCTCTTGGCCAGCGGCGGGATCTACGCGTCGGACCAGGACGATAACTATCGCAACACCGTCAATGGCGCGACGCTGTCTCTTCAGTCTCATGTCCGCGTGTTCAATGCCGACCTTGCGTACATTGCACAGGAGGGCCGTCGCACGCGGCAGTTCAGTATCGGCATCGCTCATGGCGTCGATGCAATGGGTGCCTATTCGCGGGCGACAACGAATATCCCCGGCGCGGAAACGATCGCCGTACCCGACGTCGCCTTTACGCGACTGAATGTCAGCATGGCGCAGACCAACGAATGGTCGCATCACTTCGGCACGGTGTTCAGCGCCACGGGTCAGTACAGCAACGAGAACCTGCCTTCGACCGAGCAGATCAACTTCGGCGGTCCGCGGTATGCGTACGCGTACGATCCCGGTGACGCGGCAGGCGACAGCGGCTGGGCGGCGGCGCTGGAGATCAACCGGCGTTTCGTTTCGTCGACGCGCTGGGTAAAGTCGCTGGTGCCTTACGTGGTGGGTCAGGTCGCGCGGGTCTATCTCAACACCGGCACGCCGCTGGTCAAACGACTGGATTCCGTAGCGTTGGGCCTGCGCGTATCCGACGGAAAGCACTATACGGTCGATCTGGCGGTTGCCCAGCCCGTGGGCGACCGGCCACCCGAGAACCATGCGCGGAATACACGCGTGAATCTGACGTTCTCCTACCGGCTGAAATAGGCCGGTAGGGCGGGCAAGGCCGGGAGCGGACATGGTCTTCACGGGGTTGGTTAGACCATCGGCAGGTCATGTACCCGCCGGAGCGACGCCATGCCTCTGTCATTGCATCCCGGACCGATCCTCTTCGACGAATCGCTCGAACAGATCGAGCCCGACGAAACGGAAACCGCGCAATCGCTGATCGATACGTTGACCGGCATCAACGAAACGACGCTGAAGCACGAGGGGCATGCGAACCGTTCGGTACACGCCAAGAGCCACGGCTTACTGCTCGGCGAACTGCATGTGCCGGACGATTTGCCACGCGAGCTCGCGCAGGGGCTTTTCGCGAAGCCGGGTGTTTATCCTCTGGCGATGCGCCTGTCGACGGTGCCCGGAGACATCCTCGACGACAGCGTGTCCACACCGCGCGGTATGGCGATCAAGGTGATCGGAGTCGAGGGCGCGCGACTGCCGGGTTGCGAAGGAGACACGACTCAGGATTTCGTCATGGTGAATGGCCCCGCTTTCTCGGCGCCGAATGCGAAGAAATTCCTCGGTGCGTTGAAACTCGTCGCCGCGACCACCGACAAGGCCGAGGCTGCGAAGAAGGCGTTGTCCGCCGTTCTGCGTGGTGCGGAGAAGCTTATCGAAGTCTTCGGCGGCAAAAGCTCGACACTGCTGGCGCTTGGTGGCCAACCGGAAACCCACATTCTTGGCGAAACCTTTTTCAGTCAGGTGCCCATTCGCTACGGCGATTACGTGGTGAAGTTCTCCGTGGCTCCCGCGTCCCCGAACCTCGTGAAACTGACCGATGCGCCGCTCGACCTCGGCGATAAACCGAATGGCATTCGCGACGCGGTCGTCGAACACTTCGCGAGGGAAGGTGGAGAGTGGGAGGTGCGGGTGCAGTTCTGCACCGATCTGGAAAGCATGCCGATCGAGGATGCTTCCGTATCCTGGCCACAGGAAAAAAGTCCTTACATCGAAGTGGCGCGCATCGTCGCACCTCCGCAACCTGCCTGGAACGAAGCGCGTCGCATCGCTATCGACGATGGTCTGTCGTTCAATCCATGGCATGCGCTTTCGGCGCATCGACCGCTGGGCTCGGTGATGCGCGCGCGTCGCGTGGCATATAAAGCGATGTCGCGGTTTCGCGCCGAACACAATGGCACGCACATTCGCGAGCCGCGGAGTATCGACGACCTGCATCTGTAGCTGGGGCAATCATTGGGTGTTCGCCCGCACAGACCCCAAGTCTCATGTGGGGGGCGCGCCTGCGTGCGGTCGCCTACGAAGCGGAGATGCGCGAAGATGCCCCGTGCCGATGAAACACCAGCGTGGCGTGTTCGGCATACGTCGTTGCTACCACCTCGGCGAATCCGTGCCGTGTCGCCAGCCGGATCGATGCGAGGTTTTCGGGAGAGATCATGCAGCCTGTCGTGCCACCGGGCCATTGCCTGTCCGCCCATGCGAGCGCCGCGGTCGCGGCTTCGTTGGCATATCCCTTGCCCTGCAGGGCGGGCATGAGAGCCCAGCCCATTTCCGGAATGCCGGCGAACGAGGGTTCGATGATGCGTTCGTAGTTCGCGAATCCGATCTCGCCCACGAAGGCGTTCGAGGTCTTTTCGCGGACGACCCAATAGCCGAATCCAAGCGCGGCCCAGTGCCCGATATAGCGCAGCAGGCGCGACCAGGCTTCTTCTCGAGTGCCCAGCCGGCCGCTGATATAGCGGAAGACCTCGGGATCCGAGAACAGCGCGAAACTTTCCGCGAAGTCGGACAGCGCGTGGGGCTGGAGTATCAGTCGTGCTGTTTCGATCCGCGCGGTCTGTGTCGAATGAGGGGCTGCTGCGATCACGCGAGTGTCATCCATACCGTTTGCCAGCACGCATCTGGCACCCGGGTGCCGCCGCGTGTCAATAGCATCGGGAACCGGGGCGGTTGCCGTTGAACGGCAGGTCGATCGGTCGTATCTTGGCGCGAGTTGAACTCGGGCCGACACGTGCGGAAAGACTCCTCAGGGTGGTGCCTCTACTTGCTCGAATGCGAGAACGGGTCGTACTACGCCGGCATCACGAACCAGCTGGAGGCTCGTTATGCCGCGCACGTGGCCGGTCGGGGCGCGCGTTATACGCGGGCGAATCCGCCCGTGAAACTGCTGGGGTCGAAGGGCTACGTGAATCGCTCCGAAGCGTCGCGGGCCGAATGGGTCATCAAGCGACTTCCCCGGGAAAAGAAACTCGCGTTTCTGCGCGACGATGCCTGATACTGGGTTCCCCGATAACGAATAACCGCGATGAACAACGGTCGGCACGTCGACGTTACCCCCGACTGGCAACGCTGGATTGTCGAAGCCATCGACGGCGGGTCCGCGCCGGCCGAACTACTTGCCACCATGCGCGATAACGGTTTCGACGAGGGCATCGCACGGCGCGCGATCGCCGATGTGGTCTTCGGTGGCCCGTCGCCCGATCGACCGGAAGAATATGTCTCCCCGCGCTATCGCGAACGGGGGAGCCGGTTGTCGCCGCAGCACGTCATTCATGCGGTCGATCGCGACGTGCGTGTCCTGCTTCGCGTGGCGCGGCCGGTGATCGCGGTGCTGGACAACGTGCTCGACGCCGGAGAATGCGCCGCGCTTTGCGCCATGGCGTCGGCACGCCTGGCCCGCTCGGCGGTCGTGGCGCCGGAGTCGGGTACGAACACGGTGATGGACATACGTACCAGCGAGGGCGCGTATTTCCATCGTGCGGAAAACGAGCTTATCCACCGCATCGATGTACGCGCGGCGGCCATCATGGGTCTTTCCGAAGAACACGGCGAAGGCTTGCAGGTCATGCGATACGGTGTGGGCGGTGAATATGTGCCGCATTACGATTTCTTCCCGCCGAACGAAAAGGGAAGCGAGCGGCACCTGCAATCCGGTGGCCAGCGTGTCTCGACCCTGATCATGTATCTCAACGACGCGGACGACGGCGGCGAGACGATCTTTCCGCATATCGACCTGCACTACATCCCGAAGAAGGGTCAGGCCCTGTACTTCGAATACGCCAGTGCGTCCGGCGAACTCGATTCGCTTTCGCTGCACGGCGGGGCACCCGTGCGTCGCGGCGAGAAGTGGATCGTCACGAAGTGGATGCGCGAACGGGCATTCGCCGGCTGAGCCGGCTCTCTTCGCTTTTTCCCCCGGATATCCCGTAAGTCCTGACATGTCGCCAGCGTGACGCGGCAAGTGCTCCCGCATGTCTTCGATTCGCCTACAACCGAAGTTGTATTGCGCCTGTCCGAGCGCGCGTGGAGAGTCGAGCGGCGTCACTTGCTGGCCCGCATTCCTTACGGAGAGAGCTTATGAGCACTAAAGCCAATGTTGCGCCTGATCTACCGGATTTTGCTGGCGCGTCGCCGGCAATCGATTTCTATACGGACACGCGAACCCAGCTCGTCGTCAGAGTACCGTCCCTTCCTGGACCCGGGAGAATCGTCCAGGCGTTTGCCGAGGGTAGCGGCGAAGTGTCCGGCTCGGAGGCGGTGTTCGTGGCCAACGCACCGGTGGACCTGACCATCGACTATACAAAGTTAAAGACTCTCTACGATGCCGCCACGAAGGCGGATGCGTCGGTCGGTATTTACTACAAGCTGGACGGCATAAGGTCCGATCCGCGTCCGTTAGGTCTGACGAACAGTTTTGCCAGCGTGGCTCTTCCGGAGCCGCGAGTCATGCGCGAGACAAACAACCAGGTCAACGCATCGGTGCCAGACCTCGTGGTACGCGTGACAACCGCTGCGAAGTTGCAAGTGGGCGATATCGTCACGTTCTATTTTGCCTATGCGGCAGCGGGCCAGCCCGAGCCATTTCCTCCGGTGACAGCGACGTTCAATCCTCCCGCGGGCAGTGCCGATCAGTTCCTTGAAGCCACGGTTGCCAATGGCCTCGCGAACAACATCGGAAGGCAGTTCAAAATATCCTACGAAATCAAGCGCGGGACCACGACATCCCAGCGTTCGGCGATCAATACGGTAAAAGTCGTTGCCGGTCCCGCCGCGGGAATCGCGTTTGGTACCGATTACACTCACGACACCTATCCGTACGCCGTTGCGCTCGACAGCAATGGGGTGGTAAAGCCCCCGTTGGTTCCCGATCCGGCGGCGTATTACACACGTACCGCGACGGGAGGTACGCCGCCTTATACGTATTCGGCCCAGTCTCTGGAAGCCGATGCCCATTCGGTCGTTACGATCGAATCGGCGACAGGCAGACTCCTCGCGACAGGAAACGGCACGGCGCGTATCACGGCGACGGATACGAAAGGCGCATCGGCATCCTACGTAGTCACCGTTACCGGTGTCTTCGTCTGGAAGAACTATACGAAGGGGCCGGGTTTCGACGGTAACGGGAAAGCCCCGTTCGCCAGAGCGGCCGCGCTACCTCCGACGGGCTGGCGCTTTCCCATGCTTGGCGACTTCGAGTTTTTGTGGCGCAGCTATCTCAGCGGTCAGGCAGACAGCTACGACGTTGCCGAGTATCTGGGCTGGGCGGGCGGAAGGTTCGCTCCGTGCTACTACTGGACGTCGGACACGGATGTAAACGCCAGGTTCTTCTTCTGCTGGTGGTTGTTATGGGCCTGGGGATCGCGCCCGACGCCCGCACCCGCACCCGCACCGATTCCGCCGCCGCCGCCGCCGCCGCCGGTACCGCCGCCGCCGCAAGCCTGGGCATTCGATATGAATGGAGACCAGGTGGCGAGTTCGACGGGAGCTATCGAGTATCAGCGCGCATACATCGACCAGACGATTCCGCAGTTCGTCGCACTCATTCAAGACCCGCCCAATGTTGGAAAGAAAGGCTGACCTGTGGGAAGCCGCGTGACCAGGTTATCGGTCCGATGAGTCGCGCGGCTTCATGGACCTGACCCGACCTCAAGGAAACTCGTATGGAGCAACAGATGCGGTTCGCGCGCGAATGGGCGCCGTGGCTCGCCGAGGCCGGCAAGGCAGGGCGTTCGGCCAGGGATCTGCTTGCGGAGATGGCGCGGGAGCGCCTCGACGAGACAGCGGCTCGCGAGGTGATCGAGGAATTTTTTGCCCGGCTGACCGGCGCGCCGGCGCCGTGGCAAAGAGCGCCGCTCAGGTCGTTGGGAAAAGGTCCGGCAGACGAGGCAGGCGCGTTCGACACGGATTCGCGGATGCCATCCGGGCACGTTATCCATGCGGTGGATCGCGATGTTCGTGTCCTCACCCGGGTAAAGCGTCCCATTATCGCGGTACTCGACAACGTGCTCTCCGCACAGGAGTGCGACCGTATGCGGTCCATGGGGCGACCGAAACTTTCCCGTTCGAAGGTCATGAATACGCAAACCGGCGACGAGATGGTGATGGACATTCGCACCAGTGAAGGCTGCTACTTCGAGCGTGGCGGGAACGAGCTTATCCGTCGTATCGAGGCGCGCGCTTCGGCGATCATGGGGATGGCTCCGGAGCACGGCGAACCGCTTCAGCTGGTGCGCTATCGCGCGGGTGGCGAGTACGTTCCCCATTGCGATTTCTTTCCTCTGGACAGCCCGGGAAGCGACGCACACCTGGCCATTGGCGGCCAGCGCGTTTCGACGTTGATCATGTACCTGTGCGATGTGCAGTCGGGTGGCGAGACCGTGTTTCCGGAGATCGGGTTTTCTTACGTGCCGCGAAAGGGGCAGGCGCTGTACTTCGAATACACCGATGCGACCGGTGCCTCCGATCCGCTTTCGCTGCATGCGGGAGCGCCGTTGGGCAGCGGTGAGAAATGGATATTGACGAAGTGGATGCGCGAGAGGGCGTGCGTCTACTGAGGACGATTCGCCATCCATGACCTCTGGCCTATATCGACGGCCCGCCGCACAGCGCAATCTCAAGGATTACAGGGGCGGGAAGGCTATCCATGCAGCGCATGGCACGACGGATCACCGGTTGTTTCGTAGCGGGAGCGCTTGCGCTATCGCCGTTGGGGATGGCACAGACGGCGACCACGTTGCCGGCAGGCGCTTCCACTGTCGCGGTGGCCACGCCTGCACCCGTGCTTGGGGATATTCCCTTCGCATCCCCGCATGCGGCCGCGGTGCGCGTGCCCAGTGCGGCGAACGCGTGGGGTGGCCCACGTACCGGGCAGGAGGCGACGCTATCTGATCGTGTCGTGTCGTATCGCATCCAGGCGAAACTCGATCCCGATAAACATGCGGTCGACGGCCAGCAGCAGCTGACCTGGCGCAATCGTAGCGATCGTCCGGTGTCGACGGTGTACCTGCATCTGTATCTCAATGCTTTCGAAAGCGAAGGCAGCACGTTCTTTACCGAGCGCCGCACGCTCGCCGCCCATGGCGGCGGGCGCGGTCTGGCGGAGGTAAAGAAAGGCGAATGGGGTTATATCGATCTGGGCAAGGTCGAACAGGATGGCGCGGCGCTGAAGTGGTCGTTCGTCCATCCCGACGGCGGCCCGACGACCGATCGCACCGTGGTCCGCGTGGAGCTTGCCGCGCCCGTTCCGGCCGGTGGCAGTGTCACGCTGGATATGGCCTTCCATAGCCAGTTGCCCCGCGTCATCGAACGCACCGGCTATTTCGGCAAATTCAACCTCGTTGCCCAGTGGTTCCCGAAGATCGGCGTTCTTGAGCTACCCGGCGAACGTGGTGCTACGGCTCCGCGCTGGAACGTCCACGAGTTTCATTTCCTCAGCGAGTTCTTCGCCGACTTCGGCGAATACGACGTGCACATCACCGCGCCGAAAGACTATGTGGTCGGCGCCGTCGGCGAACAACAGGGCGAACCGGTCGCCGATGGCAATAACCTGGTCTGGCACTTCACGCAGGGCGATGTACACGATTTCGCCTGGGTCGCCGCGCAGGGTTACAAGACCATGGATACGACCTGGCAGGGCCCAGGCAGCCCGGAGGTCAAGGTCCGGGTGATCTATCCGGCGGAGTACACGTCGAACGCGAAGCCGGTGATGAAAGCCTCGACGGATTCGCTGACCTATTTTTCGCAGACGCTCGGACCCTATCCGTATAAGACGGTGACGGCGGTCATTCCACCGCTGAACGCGAGCGAAGCCGGGGGTATGGAGTATCCGACGTTCTTCACCGCGGACAGTTACGACTCGGTAAAGCCGGGTACGCTCAACGAGTACATGCTCGATTTCGTGACGATCCATGAGTTCGGTCACGGCTATTTTTACGGTTTGCTTGCGACGAACGAATTCGAAGAGCCCATGCTCGACGAAGGCCTGAACGAATACTGGGACGAGCGCATGTTGCGCGAGCGTGGACAGAAAGTCTGGCTCACGACACCGTTTTATCGCTGGTTCGGCGTCGAGGCACCAATGTCGGTGTTCGCGCTGGAACGCCTGACCGCAACGCTGACCCGTCCGGCCGATCCGCTTGGGCAAAATTCCTGGGATCGTCTTTCCACGTCCGCTTACGGCACGGTGTATTCGCGAACCGCGACGGCGATGCACGACCTCGAGGAGCGTCTTGGCAAGGATGTGACCGAGCGCGCCTTCAAGCAGTACTACGCGACCTGGCATTTCCGCCATCCCTCCGCCGCCGATCTTCAGGCGACGCTGATCGAAGTATCGGGTAACCGGCGCGCCGTCGATCAGATATTCGATCAATACGTGTATGGCACGGACACGGTCGATAACGAGATCAAGGAGCTGGTCAGCGAGGAAGTGCTGCCCCTGCCTGGCACGTCGACGGTGAATGGCAAACGCACCGAAATCAGCAGCGAAGATAACGACAAGCGAATCGACGAAAAGCGGGAAGCGTGGAAGAAGGCGCATCCCGATGCGAAGGAAGACACTGGTCCGTTCCCCTATCGCACGACCGTTACCGTGTGGCGGAACGGCGCGCAGGTGCCCGAAACGGTTCGCGTGACTTTTGCGGACGGTTCCGTGGAAAACCTGACCTGGGACGACGATCGTCGCTGGGCACGTTTCGAATTCGTCAAACCGGCAAAGGCCGTGTCGGCCGAGCTCGATCCGGACCGGAAAATTTATCTGGACGCGAACAAGCTCAACGATACCCGCACCGTGAAGTCCAACCACAATGCGTCGCGCCGCTGGGCCAGCGACATCGCTGCCTTGCTGCAAGGCTTTTACGCGCTCCTGGGAACGCTATGAACGGATATACGCGACGTTCCGCATTCGCTGCATTCGGCAGCGCCCTGACCGCCGGGCTTCAATGGCGGTTGCTGATCTGCTGGGTGCTGATCACGTTGCTACCGACGCTGGTGGTGGCGTTGCCCGTATGGCATGTCTTCGATTCGCTGCTGGCTCAATCGGTGCACGCCGATACATGGGCGCAGCACTTCGATGGACTGATGTTTCGCGACGTCATGTCGGAAGCCCAGCGCGGTTCGGCCCTGAATGGCGCCTTCGTTGCGGGCCTGTTGCTCACCGTATTTCTGTCGCCGTTCCTTACCGGCATGGTGATCGCCAGCGGCAGGGCAGGTCGTTCGCTCGGTTTCGGTGGGCTGATGCAGGGTGGCGGCACGGAATACGGCCGCATGTTCCGGCTGTTGCTCATTTCGTTCGTGCCTTACGGCCTGTTCGGATTCCTGGCGCAGACGGCGTTGAATATGGGCGATACACACGCCGACGCGGCACTGCTTCCCAGCGAGGCCGACCTGGGCACGAACCTGGCACTGGGTGCGGCGATCCTGTGCTTCGTACTGGCGCAGTCGATCGTGGAATCGGCGCGCGCGCAGTTCATGGTCGACCTGGGACTGCGTTCGGCCCTGCGTGCGCTGTGGCGTGGATTCATGCAGTTCCTGCGACGCCCGTTTACGACGTTGGGGCTTTATCTCGCGATCACCGTCATGGGCTATGCGCTTGCCACCGTGATCGCCAGCTGGCGCGGGCATACGACGGCGGCAGGCGGTGGCGGGTTCGTCGCGGCGTTCGCGATTACGCAGCTGGGAGTGATGGTCGTGGCGTGGATGCGTACGGCGCGTCTGTATGCGCTGGCGGGCGTGGCGCAGCCGACGAATGCGCGTCGTCGCAGGACGGATTTCGCGCCGGCGCTTTAGGGCGTCTTTATGTTGCAGGAGCGCTCCTACGGGTGCTCCTGCAACAACGCTGCCGTGGCGGGCTTAGCCCGCTGCGCGGCGGCTTTCGCGGTGGGGCGGGTAGTAAGCGAACAGGTGGGTCGCGCCGCCCAGGAAATCGATGTTGTCGATGTGCTCGCCGCCAAGTCGCTCGGCGACGTGGTCCGATGCTTCGTTGCCGATGCGCACCAGACTGATGACACGCTGCGCGCGCAGCTCGTTCCACGCGAAGGCAAGAATCGCTTCGCCGGCTTCGGTGGCGTAACCGTGATGGCGATGCTCGGGCTTGAGCATCCAGCCCAGTTCCAGATCGGGCCAGCCTTCGGGATGCATGAGGCCGGCGCGGCCGATGAACTGGCCGGTGTCCTTCAGTTCGATGGCCCACATGCCACAGCCGCGCAAGGCCCAGTGGCCGAGCAGCATCGCCATCGAACGCCAGGCGTTCATGCGATCCAGCGGCTGACCGTCACCGATCCAGCGCGTGCTGTCGGCGTCGGCGAGCATGCTCGCGTATTCGTCGAAGTGGCGTTCGGTAAGAGCGGTGAGGCGCAGGCGCGCCGTTTCCAGAACAGGGATGTCGAGCATTGCCATCAGATTGACCAGTGAGTCAGCCGAGCAGGCGAGCCAGGGCGTGGGTAGACGCCGCGAGGCTCTCCTGCCAGGACAAGCCGATTATTTTCTCACCACTTTGGCTGTCGATAAAGCTTTCTTCTTCGCCCGGAGGCAGAAGATGGCGATAATCGACTGTAATTTCAGTGCCTTGGGGTAAGTCCCTGAGAGCGAATATAAATCCCAGATGCCATAGTCCGGTCGGGTCGAAGCTGTGATTCACATAGCATTCGTCCGGCCAGTCCGGCGAAACGGTGTAGCGATCCTCGAACCAGCGGGCGCTGGCGAACAGCTGATCGGCCAGCTCCGGTCGCGACGAAAGTTCGGCCCAGGGATAGGTGCGGTCGATGGCGTCCGGTGCTGTGACGATGCGGCCGGCGGCCACGGTTTCTTCCATGAAAAGCCCCTTGCCCGCGCCCGGAATGCTGGACGCGGCGATGCGATAACGCGGCAGGATCATGGTGCGGTACGGCTCCCTGGGGCCGGACTGGGCTCGGGCGCGGAATCGCGCGGGTAGCCGTCGGCAAGGTGCGCGAGTGTAGCGCAGCTTGCCGACGGCGGCGGTATGCCCTCTTAGTGCTCGGTGTCCGCGGCTGCGGCGCGCTTGCCGGGTTTGGCCCGGGTGGCCGGTTTGGGGCTGTCGCCAAGGCGGATCGCATCGCGGTTGCGGCTGACGAGCGATGCGCCGATTCCCTTGACCATGGTCAGCTGGTCGGCGGACTCGAATGCGCCGTTGGCTTCGCGCCAGGCAACGATGGCTTCGGCCTTGCTGAGGCCGACGCCATCCAGCGACTGCGCCAGGGTGGCGGCATCCGCCGTGTTGATGTTGACCGGGCTCGACGCGAACGCGGGAGCGGCGAGGAAAAGTGCTGCGAGCATGATGGACAGACGGTTCAAGATGTCCTCCTTGGACGGAGCGCCGGATGGCGCCGAAGCACTCTGCGTCGCGCGCTTCGCCGGGCCAATCGGTCCGGGCGTCGGCGGTGCCCCGGCCTGCAGCCCGTCTTTACCGGGCACTCTGCCGACGGCACTGTGGGCGGCGCCGTCGGGGTCGCTGGTACACTACCTTTTTGCCTCGCCGAGTAACGCCCGCATGGACACTTCCCGCATTTCGTCCTTCGTCAGCGGCCTTTGGGACGCCGAGATCGTTCCCCAGCTGGTCGAATACATCCGTATCCCGAACAAGTCGCCGATGTTCGACGCGAAGTGGGCCGAACACGGCTACATGGATCAGGCCGTCGCGTTGATGGAGACCTGGGCACGCGGCAAGCTCGCCGCATTTCCCGGCTCCACGCTCGAAGTGGTGCGGCTCGAGGGCCGTACGCCGCTTATCTATATCGATATCCCCGCCCAGGGCGCCGCTGCCGGCGCTACGGACGAGACGGTCGTGCTTTACGGCCATCTCGACAAGCAGCCGGAAATGACGGGTTGGGCCGATGACCTCGGTCCGTGGACGCCGGTCATCAAGGGAGACAAGCTTTACGGTCGCGGCGGTGCGGACGACGGCTATGCGATCTTCGGGTCGCTGGCCGCGCTGCTTGCGCTTCGGGACCAGAACGTTCCGCACGCGCGCTGCGTGATCATGATCGAGGCCTGCGAGGAATCGGGCAGCTACGATCTGCCGTACTACGTGGATCACCTCGCCAGCCGCATCGGCAATCCCGCACTCGTCGTATGCCTCGACTCCGGTTGCGGCAACTACGACCAGCTGTGGCTGACCACATCGCTGCGCGGCATGACCGGCGGCAATCTCACCGTGCAGGTGCTGGAAGAGGGCGTCCACTCGGGTGACGCTTCGGGTGTCGTGCCGTCGAGCTTCCGCATTCTTCGCGATCTGCTCAGCCGTCTGGAAGATCCCGAAAACGGCAATATCAAGCCGAAAGAACTGTACGTGGACATTCCGGCGCAGCGTGTCGAGCAGGCGCGTCTTTCGGCCGAGGTGCTTGGCACCGCGGTCTACGACAAGTTCCCGTTCGTGGAAGGCATGAAGCCGGTGACCGATGATCTGACGGAGCTGGTGCTCAACCGTACATGGCGCCCGCAGCTCGCCGTGACGGGTGTCGGCGGCATGCCCGCACTGGACAGCGCGGGTAACGTCCTGCGTCCGAAGACCTCCGTGAAGCTGAGCTTGCGCGTTCCGCCGACCCTGAGTGGCGCGAAGGCCGGCCAGTTCGTGAAACAGTTGCTGGAAAGCGATCCGCCGTACGGCGCGAAGGTCACGTTCGATCTGGAGAAAGACGGCAGCGGTTGGAGCGCGCCGCAGCTTTCGCCGTGGCTGGAAGACGCCGTGGCCGAAGCATCGAAGCATTATTTCGGCGCGCCGGCAGCCTATATGGGTGAGGGCGGCAGCATCCCGTTCATGGGCATGCTCGGCGAGAAATTCCCGCAGGCGCAGTTCCTGATTACGGGCGTGCTCGGTCCGCACTCGAATGCGCACGGTCCCAACGAGTTCCTGCACATTCCCACGGGCAAGCGCGTGAGCATGGTGGTGGCCGACGTCGTCGCCCGCCACTTCGCCCACGTATCCGGCGCATGACCGGCGCGCTGGCCGCGCGCTGGCAGGCCGTACGCGAGCGGGTGGCGCAAGCGTGCGTGCAGGCTGGGCGTGCGGTCGACGACGTGACGATCCTGCCGGTCACTAAGACGTTCGGTGTCGACGTCGTCGAGGAAGCCGTTTCGCTCGGCCTGCACCGGTTCGGCGAGAACAAGGTGCAGGAGATCGTGGCGAAAGCCACGCCTCTTGCCGGCGCGGGTATCGACTGGGTAATGATCGGTCACCTGCAGACCAATAAGGCGCGCGATGTCGCGCGCGTGGCCGCCGAGGTGCAGTCGCTCGATCGCCCCGAACTGGCGGCTGCGCTCGACCGCTACCTCCAGGCGGAGGGCAGGGCGATGGATTGCCTGATCCAGGTAAAGACGTCGCCAGAGCCCAGCAAATATGGCCTTGCCGTCGAAGACCTTCCGGGGTTTCTGCGCTCGATGAGCGCCTATTCCAGTCTGCGCGTGCGCGGACTGATGACGCTCGCCATCGCGTCGGACAACGAAGCGGATGTGCGTACCTGCTTCCGCACATTGGCGGAATGCCGCGAACGGGCCCGGGACGGCGGTTTCGCCATCGACCGGCTGTCCATGGGAATGAGCGGGGACTTCGGTCTGGCCATTGCCGAGGGGTCCACCGAGGTGCGTATCGGCAGCGCCATTTTCGGGTCGCGCGGCTGATGCCCTGTGAATTCACGAATGTGAGGACAGAAGGTTAAGAGGGTCGGGCCAGCCGTTCAGATTCGCACCGCTTCGATCGATGGTTCTTGCGAATTATCTGAATATTTCCTAGATCGGCCCCTTTTTAACTTTATGCCAACAACTGCGGGGGAGTCCTTTGCTAACTTCACCGCTCGTTCACGGTCGTCAGCATGGCAGGCGGCTCAACTCACCGAAAGAAAGGCCTTATCGCTCATGCATTTAAAGCGACTGACCGCTCTCGCGTTAGCCCTTACATGTGCCGCCGCCGTTACACCTGTTTTTGCCGAAAACGTTACGCCCCCGGCTGGCCTTAGCGAGTCCGCCTCGTTGCTTCTGACCGATCTGCCTGTCTTTGCTCCAGCTACCGCGCTTGCCCAGTCCACGGTTCCCGACCTGACCGCGATCACGAAGCCCGCCGCCACTCAGGCTGCCGTGGCGAAGACCGACGATGAAGGCGACGACGGCGACGACGAGAGCCTGGTTGCGGACGCGACCGACAAACTTGCCGGTCATGTCGATGGCGATGCCCGTAACGTCCTCATGGCCTTTGCCATGAAGCTTCGCGATATCCGGTACCACCGTGGCGGCCGCCAGCCGTCGACGGGTTTCGACTGCAGCGGCTTCGTCCGCTACGTGTTCCGCCACAGCATCGGTCTGGACCTGCCGTCCAATTCGGCCAGCCAGTTCCTCGCCGGCCTGAAGGTCAAGCGCAACGATATGAAGATGGGCGACCTGGTCTTCTTCCGCACCCGCGGCAAGGCCGTCTCGCACGTCGGTATCTACATCGACAACGGCCAGTTCATCCACTCGCCCTCGGCGGGTAAGACGGTCCGCGTCGACAGCCTCAACGAGGCATACTGGGCCAAGCACTTCGTCGGTGCGAAGCGTCCGGAAGGCATCGCGAGGATTTAAGGTTTTATCGAACGCACTTAACGGTCCTCCTTCAACGTATTTTCCGAAACGGCGTGCCTCGGCCCGCCGTTTTTTTTTGGCTTCGTAGCCGCTGGCGATATGCCCGGTGCTTTCTGTGCTCTCCGTTGTTCTCTGTGGGAGCGCGCCTGCGCGCGAAAGCCTACGAAGCATAGATGCCGTACGTGGCATCCGTGGCCAGATCTGCGGGCTCGCGATGTGAGCACCGAGCCTTCTTCGCTCCGTAGGCTTTCGCGCGCAGGCGCGCTCCACAGAGAGCAATTCCCACAGAAAGCACCGGTCCGCTAACCTTTAGCGATGATCCACAAGCCTTCCCACCCCCGAAAAACCACGCCTACCTTCGGGCTGGCCCGTGTCCTGTCCAAACGCGGCATCTGCTCCCGCAGCCAGGCTGAGCGGCTGGCGCGCGAAGGGCGCGTTACGGTGAACGGCCGTGTCGTGCTCGATCCGGAGTTTCCGATCGCCGGTCCCGAGCGCATCGAAGTGGATGGCGGTGGCGCCGAGGCGGTGGCGCAGGTCTACATCATGATGAACAAGCCACGCGGGCTGGTTACCACCGCGGCGGACGAGCGCGGCCGGGATACGGTTTACACCGCGCTGGCCGAGGCCGGCCTGCCATGGCTGGGTCCGGTGGGGCGTCTGGACAAGGCCAGCGAAGGCCTCCTGCTGCTCACCAATGACACCGTGTGGGCCGCGGGCATCACCGAGCCTGTCACGCACGTGGACAAGACCTATCACGTCCAGGTGGCCGGTACGCCCGACGAGGCGACACTGGCCGCCATGCGCGAAGGCGTGCGCGACGGCGACGACTTCCTGCGTGCGCGCCACGCCTCGCTGTTACGTCAGGGCGAGCGCAATGCCTGGCTGGAGGTCACGCTGGATGAAGGGCGTAACCGCCATATCCGCCGTCTGCTGGCGGCGCTGGGTTTCGATGTGGTGCGACTGGTGCGCATCGCCATCGGCTCGTTGACGCTCGGCGAGCTGCCCAAGGGGCAGTGGCGGCATCTGAGTTCCGCGGAAGTGGACGCCCTGCGCGCGACGCCCATGTCCGGGCGCGGTGCGCAGGGCGTGAGCGTCAGGCCGGCAGGACGCCCAGGCGCTTGGCCACGCGGGTGAATGCGTCGATGGCGTGATCCAGGTGTTCGCGCGTGTGCGCTGCGCTCATCTGCGTGCGGATGCGTGCCTTGCCCTGCGGCACCACGGGGAAGAAGAAGCCCGTGACATAGATGCCTTCGTCCAGCAGGGCCGATGCCATGGCCTGGGCCTGTTTCGCGTCGTAGATCATCACCGGCACGATGGGGTGCTGGCCCGGACGGATGTCGAAACCGGCTTCGGTCATCTTTTCACGGAAGTACCGCGTGTTTTCCTTGACCTTGTCGCGCAGGTCGCCGGCGGCGGCCAGCATGTCGAAAACCTTGATGCCGGCGGCGACGACATGCGGCGGCAGCGAGTTCGAGAAAAGGTACGGGCGCGAACGCTGGCGCAGCATCTCGATCACTTCCCTGCGGCCGGTGGTGAAGCCACCCAGTGCGCCGCCGAGTGCCTTGCCGAGCGTGCCTGTGAAGATGTCGATCTTGTTCAGGACGCCGTGTACTTCGGCCGAGCCGCGACCCGTGTCGCCGAGGAACCCGGTGCAGTGGCATTCGTCGATGTGGACGAGCGCGCCGTATTTTTCGGCCAGGGCGGTGATTTCGGCGAGTGGGGCGACGAAGCCGTCCATGGAGAACGCGCCATCGGTGGTGATCAGCTTGGTGCGCGCACCGGCGGCGTCGGCGGCCTTCAGCTGTTCCTCGAGATCGGCCATGTCGCAGTTGCCGTAGCGAAAGCGCTTGGCTTTGCACAGGCGGATGCCGTCGATGATCGATGCGTGGTTGAGCGCATCGGAAATGATGGCGTCTTCTTCGCCTAGCAGCGGCTCGAAGAGGCCGCCGTTCGCGTCGAAGCAGGCGGCGTAGAGGATGGTGTCCTCGGTGCCGAAGAACTCGGCGATCTTCGCTTCCAGCTGCTTGTGCAGATCCTGCGTACCGCAGATGAAGCGCACGCTGGCCATGCCGAAGCCGTGGGTGTCGAGCGCGTCCTTGGCCGCCTGGATCACGTCGGGGTGATCGGCCAGGCCGAGGTAATTATTGGCGCAGAAGTTCAGCACCTTGCGGCCGTCTTCAAGCACGATCTCTGCCGACTGCGGCGAGGTGATGATGCGTTCGCTCTTGAACAGACCCTGTTCGCGGATCGATTCGAGTTCGCTGGCGAAGCGGGACTGGCCGGGGTAGCTCATGGGGAGTTTCCTTAACGGGAAACGCCGATTATGAGCCCCCCGGCCGATTGGCTCTAGTGCAGGCCGAAATCCACGCGTGTGGTCTTGCCTTCATCGTCGATACCCTTTGCATCGAGCTTGGGCGCGAGGACGAAGATGCGTTTGTCGTCGACCTTGCCGCGCAACCACTGGCGCACCGCGTCGGCACGCCGTTCGGCGAGGTGGCGCAATGCATCCTGATCGACCGGCATGTTCGTCTCGAGCATGCTTTTCATTTCGTCCGACGGCACGGATTTGGCCAGGCCCACGAAATTGCGCGGCTTCGGGAACTTCGTATGCTTGTAGGCTTTTTCCAGGTACTTGTCGTATTCGGCGGGGTCGACTTTTACCGCGGTGGGGTCGGCGTCTTTGCTGTCGCCCTCGTCGTCCATCTTTTCCCTGACCACGAGGTCCTGAACCATCACCTGGCGCAAGCCGATCTCGTCTTTCGCCGGGTCGATGCGCCCGATGATGTCCAGATTCAGCGATTGCTTGTCGTTGAGTACCTTGGCTATATCGGTCAGGCGCGACTGCGCCTCCGTGTCGAGTACGGCCGAGCCGGGCGCGAAGGCCACATAGCCAAGATCCTTATCGCTGCCGCCCGCCGAGGCGAGCAGACGGAACGGCGAGGTGACCGCGCGCATGATCAGGTTGCCGATGGCACGCCAGATCAGACCGCCCATGCTGAATTGCGGATCGTCCAGCGAACCGGATACCGGTACATGGACGTCGATCTGACCCTGCGAATTCTTCAGCAGCGCAACCGCCAGCTTGACCGGCAGATGGCTGATGCCGGGTCCTTCCAGGCGATCGCCGAAGGTCAGCTGGTCGATGAAGATGTGGTTGTCCGCGGTGAGCTTGCCCTGGTCGAGCAGGTAGTGGACGTCGGCGGTGAGGCGGCCTTTGGTGATCGGATAACCGGCGTACTTGCCGGAGTAGGGCGACAGATGCGTGAGTTCCACGCCATCGGCCTTGGCCTTTACGTCGAGAAATGCGACCGGAGCCAGTGGATTTATCGTGCCGTCGATCGTCACCGGCGCGTTGTCGTCGAGCTGGCCTTGCAGGGTGAGATCGGCCGGCGGGCCGCTGCCAGCCGTACCGAACGCGCCGATCTTGCCGGTGAGCTGCGTGACATTCGCCGTGTAGTTGGGCTTGATGAAATTGTCGGTGTAATTGAGCTGGCCGCGGGTCAGGGTGATCTGGCCAATCTGGATTTCCGGTTTGGGACCGGTATCCACGGGCGGCGCGGGCGGCACGGGTGCGGATGCAGGCGTAGCCGGCTTCGGCGTGCTGCCGTCTTGCGTGCGGGTGACCGAAACCGGCGCCTGGGTCTGGTTCGCCACCACGTCCTGCAGGTTCATGCGTCCGTTGGCGTTGACGATCACGCGTGCATAGAAATCGTCCAGCGCAAGTCCGCCCACCGACACGTGTGGGGCGCCTTCGCCCATACGTAGCTCGGTGCCGCTGGCCGACAACGACGTCCAGTGCAGGAAGTCGTCGCCGCTGACCTTGTCCTGCACGCGCACACGACCCAGCGTGGCCTGGCCGCGGTAGTCGATGTTGGCCGGCGCGCTGCCGCGATCCGTGTAGCGTAGCCGTCCATTCAGCGCCAACTGCGCGCTGACGATATGTACGTTCAGGGGAACAGTGATCAGGGGCACCAGCGGCACCAGATCCAGTCGGCTTGCCTTGATCTTCAGGTCGGCATTCACCGGCTCGGGACGCACGGTACCCGTGACCGCGAAAGCGCCGCCCTTGCCGAGGCTGCCATTGAGATCGAGCTTCAGCGGTTTGCGCATGTCGTTGGACAGGTCGTCGATACCGAACTTGTCGGCCGTCAGCTTCACCGGGTTTGGCCTGCCTTCGATACTGGTGTCGAGGAAGGTCACAGCGCCGTCATCGAGGCCGAGGTGCGCCACGCTCCAGCGGAAGGCGGGGGTAGCCGGTGCGCCCTTGACGGGCGGCAGCATCAGGCCGGTCAGATCGATCGTGCCGTTGCGCAGACGCTTTACGTCCAGCTTCAGTCCGCTGAGCGTGAGGTGGTTCAGATGCGCTTCGCTGCCAGCCATGTCGTAGCTGGCGATCTCGGCCTTCAACGTCTTCCACGCGACGGGTGTGACTTTGCCGCCATGCGATGCGAGGGCGAAGTCCTCGAGGCTGACTGTCGCCGGCTCCAGATGGACGTTGAGCGTGGGACTCCAGGTTGCCTGCACCTGTCCGTCAGCGTCGATGGTGCCGCCGGAGACATCGGCGTTCATCATCGGCGGCGCGAGAAGTAGCAGTGGAGACAGGGCGACCTTCTTCAGGCCGATCTTGCCGGTGTAGTTGCTTTTGGCAAGGTCGAGCTTGCCGCTGGCGGCCAGGCTGCCGCCGGAAAGTCCGGCGGTCAGATCCATGCTGCCCGCCGGGCCCGCGACGGTGGACAGGCCACGCAGGTTGCCGTGGATATCGTCCAGCGACAATCCGGCCGGGGCTTTGCCGCTGAGGTCCTGGTAGTCGATGCGGGAGCCCTGCAGGGTTACCGCGTCGATACGTATCTGGGTTGCTGGTTCGTCGGGTTTGGCCGGCGCGGAGGCGCCGCCGGTCAGTGCGTCGAAGTTGCTATGTCCGCCGGCCATGCGTGTGTAATGCAGGGTCGCGCGCTGCAGGTCGATCGCACCGAAGTGATGGCGCGAGATCAGCGGTTCGACCTGGGTCAGCGCGATCGTGCCGTGACCCAGTTCCAGCAGGGGCGCATCCTTGCTCGCGGTGACGACGAAGTCGTCCATCGTCAGCGTGCCGGTCAGTTGCATCTGCGGCGCTGGCTTGCTCATCAGGAAATGCAGTTCGAGGTCGCCGGAAAGCAGGCCACGCTTTACCGCCACCGGCATCGCGAACGGTGCATAGGCGAGGTAGCGCGGCAGGTCGAGTTTGTCGAATTTGAAATGTGTCGCCGAATCGCGCACCGCGGCGAATGGTTTTGCCTTGCTTTCGATATGGATGGGACTGCCGTCGACACGCATCGACAGCAAAGGAAGGACGAAGATGTCGGTGTCGCTGGGCAGGTTGGCGATAAAAGGAACGCCGAGTTCCAGCTGGTCCACGCGATGGTCGACGTCGTGCACGGCATCCTTGAACTGGATGTCGCCGTTATGGATGCTGATGTTCGACAGCGCGTAGCGGGTCGGGGGTTCGTCCGGTGCCGCGGGACGGGTCATGAAGCGTTCGACGAGATCGTAGAAGTTGTATTTCTGGTCGGCGGTGCGGACCAGGTGCAATTGCGGATGCTGCAGCGAGAGTTCGTCCAGGATCGGCGCGCGGCGGAACAGCGAGGACCAGGATGCGTTGACGACAATCTTGTCGACGTCGACGAAGGGCGTTTTGCCATCGCGTTCGCCGATATGCAGCCGATCGAGTTCGACGCGCAGGGTAAAGGGATTGATATGGACGCCACCCAGCGTCACCGGTCGTTGCAACGCGGCGCTTGCGCGCGTCTCGAGCTGGCTTTTCAGCAAGGGCGGCGTCGCGAAGAAGCCAAGCAGGCCGAACAGTACGACGATCGCCAGAAGGATCAGAAGGGTTTTGCGCAGGCGATGCGACTTATAGAGGGTGCGGGCGCGTTCGCGCCCCGCAGCCAACCGTGATCCCTTTGGAAGACTGCTCTCGGCCATGCGGATGGTGCTCCGGAAAGGTCCGCGAGCAGATGGTGCGGCGTTATTGCCGGCACCGCCACAATCCCTGACCCGCATGTCGTCCGAGTCTACTCGGCCGAGGGTATTTTGGAACTCCCGCCGTCGACGGACGACGGGAGTTATTCAGGACTCAGTTCCAGGAACAGACGACCTTGCCGCAATTGCCCGCATCCATCAGGTCGAAGCCCTTCTGGAAATCGTCGATCGCGATCTGGTGGGTAAGCACCTTCTGCAACGGGAAGCCGGTGAGGACCATCTGGGTCATCTTGTACCAGGTCTCGTACATGCGACGGCCGTAGATGCCTTGCAGCGTGAGGCCCTTGAAGATGACCTTGTCCCAGTCGATGCCCGCGCCGCGCGGCATGATGCCGAGCATCGCGATCTTGCCGCCGTGGTACATGCAGTCGAGCATGTCGTTGAACGCGCGTGGATTGCCGCTCATTTCCAGGCCCACGTCGAAGCCTTCGATGTGCAGGTCCTTGACCGTGTCTTTCAGCGACTGGTTCGTGACGTTGACGACGCGCGTGGCGCCCATGTCGGCCGCGAGTTTCAGGCGGTAATCGTTGACGTCGGTGACGACGACGTTGCGCGCGCCAACGTGCTTTGCGATGCCGGCGGCGATGATGCCGATGGGACCCGCGCCCGTGATGAGCACGTCCTCGCCGATCAGGTCGAACTCCAGCGCGCAGTGCGCGGCGTTGCCGTACGGATCGAAGAAGGCTGCCAGTTCCGACGGAATCTGGTCGGGAATCGGCCAGAGGTTGGAGGCCGGCATGGTCATGTACTCGGCGAAAGCGCCGTTGCGATTGACGCCGATGCCCACGGTGTTCGGGCACAGATGCTGGCGACCGGCACGACAGTTGCGACAATGGCCGCAGACGATATGGCCTTCGGCCGACACGCGGTCGCCGATTTTGTAGCCGGTGACGCCCGGACCGATCTCGACGATGCGGCCGACGAATTCGTGACCGATAGTCAGGCCCGGCACGATCGTGCGCTGGGACCATTCGTCCCATTTGTAGATGTGCAGATCGGTACCGCAGATCGCGGTCTTCTCGATCTTGATCAGTACTTCGTTCGGACCGACCTGCGGGACCGGCACTTCCTCCATCCAGATACCCTGTTCGGGCTTGCGCTTGACCAGGGCTTTCATCGTCTGCTGCATGGCGATCGTCTCGTGGGGAGGTCTCGGGGAGGAGACCCAAACGCCGATTATAGAACGCCCATGGCGGGGTGGGCCGTTGTGCGCTGCCGCATTGCCCCTCTTCACGCGACCCTTTATGGTCGACCGGTTCCGTAATGTTCACAGGGGTAAGGAAAGACATGCGAATCCGCTCAATGATGCTGGGAGCAGCCATGGCGCTTGCGCTGGATGTAAAAGCCGACGAGGGCATGTGGATGCCGGCGCAGTTGCCGACCATCGGCAAGGCGCTGCGCGAGGCGGGCTATAAGGGCGATCCGAAGGATCTGGCCGACCTGACGAAGGCGCCGCTGAACGCGGTGGTGCGGATCGGCGGCGGTACGGGGGCGTTTGTTTCCTCCGACGGCCTCGTCGTAACCAACCACCACGTCGCGTTCGGCGTCATCCAGTACAACAGCAAACCCGATCGCGACCTGATCACGGATGGCTATGTCGCGCCGGATCGTGCCGGCGAGCTGCCCGCCAATCCCGATTATCGTCTTCGCGTGACGGTCGGCTTCGACAAAGTCACCGATCGCGTGCTGGCCGGTGCCGCGGGCAAGACGGGACGCGCTTACTACGACGCCGTGGATGCCGCGAGCAAGGCGCTGGTCGCCGAATGCGAAAAAGAGCAGGGCTATCGCTGCAGCGTCGCGAACATGTTCTATGGCCGCGATTTCTATCTGGTGAAGCAGCTCGAACTGCGCGATCTGCGTCTGGTCTATGCGCCGCCGCGCGCCATAGGCAACTACGGCGACGAGATCGACAACTTCGTCTGGCCGCGTCACGCCGGCGACTTCACGGTGCTGCGCGCCTATGTCGGGCCCGATGGCAAGCCCGCCGACTATTCGCCGGATAACAAGCCCTATCATCCGCCGTCGCACCTGCAAGTGGCTCGCGAAGGCGTAGCCGATGGCGACTTCGTGATGCTGGCTGGCTACCCGGGCATTACCTATCGCCACCGCACGGCGGCCGAATTCGCCGATCAGATCGAATGGCGTTTGCCTGCCTCGGTGGAGGTGCTTAAGCAATTGCAGGATGTGATCGAGGATCAGGGCAAGGCCGATCGCGATGCGGGCATCAAATACGCCTCGCAGCTGCAGTCGCTGAAGAACGGCATCAAGCGCTTCAGCGGCGAACTCGAAGGCCTGGAGCGCAGCGACGCCGTGACCATTCACCGCGAGGACGAGGCCGCCATGCTTGCCTGGCTGGCTACCCAGCCCGATGCGAAGACGCTCAAGCCGCGAATCGACGAAGCGATGAAGCTGATCGCCGCCGGCAAGGACGTTCGCGAGCGCGATCTGCTGGTGGGCCTGCTTTCCTCCCAGACGCAGCTGATGCGCGGCGCGCTGGCCATCGACCGGCTGGCCGTCGAGCGTCCGAAACCCGATGCCGAGCGCGAGTCCGGCTATCAGCAGCGCGACGAGGAACTGATCCAGAGCCAGCTGAAGCAGGCGCAACGCCGGTACGATCCTCGCGTGGAAAAGGCGTTGGTCACGGCGTTGGTCACGCGTTACCAGAAACTGCCCGATGCCCAGCGCCTGCCGGAATTCGATGCCGTGTTCGGTCGCACCGCCGCGGATCTGGCCAAAACGCTCGACCGCGTTTACGGCGCGACAAAAATGGGCGCCGAGGCCGAGCGTACCCGGCTGTTCAAGGCATCGCCCGCCGACATCGCAGGCAGTTCCGATGCGCTTCTCGTTGCCGCCCACAAGCTCCAGCCCGCACTGCTGCGGATCGAGGACGAGCGTAAATCGCGCGAAGGCGATCTCCTTCGTCTGCGTCCCGCATACATGCAGGCGTTGATCGCCTATCGCGAGAAGCAGGGCAAAGCGGTATATCCCGACGCGAACTCCACGCTGCGCGTCAGCTACGGCAAGGTCACGCCGCTGGTGGCCCGCGATGCGGTGACGTACGCGCCGGTGACCACGGTCGCCGGCATCGTCGAGAAAAACACGGGCAAGCAACCTTTCGACGCACCCAAGCCGCTGCTCGACGCCATCCGCAAAGGGGACTTCGGCCAGTACGCCGATCCGAAGCTGAAGGCGATGCCGGTCGACTTCCTGAGCAACCTCGATACCACGGGCGGCAATTCCGGCTCGCCGGTACTGAATGCGAAGGGCGAACTGGTCGGTCTGAACTTCGACAGCAACTGGGAAGCGGTCAGCGCCAGCTGGATGTACGACCCGCGTTACAAGCGCGCCATCCACGTGGACATGCGCTATATGCGCTGGCTGATGGATAAGGTCTATCCGGCCCCGGCCCTGCTGAAGGAACTGGGCGTACCAGCCGAAACCCACTGAAGAAATCGCTGGTTTTTTTGTAGGAGCGGCCAAGCCCGCTCCTACAGGAAAGCAATAACATCCATGACTTTCGGCGGTGTTATAAAGTAACGTTTTATTGGATAACTTCGCGACTCACCAAAAGGAGAACGCCTTGCGTCGTCTCGCACTCGCCGCGGCCCTTGCCGCCGGCCTCGTCACGTCCGCCCATGCCGTCGAAGGCATGTGGCAGCCCGCCCAGCTTCCGAAGATCGCCAGCACGCTCAAGCAGCACGGTCTGAAGCTCGACCCCGCCACGCTGACCGATCTGACCGCCTATCCGATGGGCGCGATCGTCAGTCTTGGCGGCTGCACGGCATCGTTTGTATCGCCCGATGGCCTGGTGGTGACGAATCATCATTGCGGTTACGGCGCACTGCAGTACAACTCCACGCCGCAGAAAAACCTCATCGAACGGGGCTTCCTCGCGAAGACCGTGGCGGAAGAACTCCCCGGCTCGCCGGATATGCGCGTGTTCGTCACCGAGGAAATTCGCGACGTGACGAAGGAAGTCACGGCGAAACTCACGCCGGACATGGGCGCGCTGGCGCGCTACAAGGCTATCGATCTGGCGAAGAAGGAACTCGTGAAGGGATGCGAGACGGACGGCTATCGCTGTGACGTCTACACCTTCCACGGTGGCTTTAGCTATCAGCTGATCAAGCAGCTGGAAATCAAGGACGTGCGCCTCGTCTACGCGCCGCCCGAGTCCATCGGCAAGTTCGGTGGGGACGTCGACAACTGGATGTGGCCGCGGCATACGGGCGACTTCAGCTACCTGCGCGCTTACGTGTCGAAGGACGGCAAGTCGGCCACCTATTCGAAGGACAACGTGCCGTATCACCCGAAGCACGTGCTCAAGGTCAATCCGCAGGGCGTGGAAGAGGGCGATTACGTGATGGTCGTCGGCTATCCGGGCCGCACCAATCGCTATCGTCTGGCCGACGAAGCGAAGGCCGCGATCGACTGGCAGTACCCGACGCAGATCAAGATCTACCAGGACACGCTCGACATCATCGCAGCGAACGGAAAAACGAATCCGGACGTGACGGTGAAGTACGCAGGCATGGTTGCCGGCCTCAATAATTATCTGAAGAACTTCGGCGGCCAGCTCGAAGGTCTGCGTCGTGCCAACGCCGTGGCCGTCAAGCAGAAGCAGGAAGCCGACCTGGATGCGTGGCTGAAGAAGCAGGGCGGTGCGGATAACAAGGCGCTGATCGCCGATATCGCCACGCTGAAGACGAAGCTTGCCAGCTATCAGTCCACGCGTGAGCGCGATCTGGATCTGATGTTGCTCTCGCGTTCGTCGATGTTCTCCAGCGGCGTTCGCCTTGCCCGTCTGGCCAACGAGCGCACCAAGCCGGACATGGAGCGCGAGACGGGCTATCAGCAGCGTGACGAAGTACGCATCGAGGGCGCGCTGAAGCAGATGGAGCGTCGCTACGATGCGAAGACCGATCAGCAACTGATGACCTACGCGCTGGTTCGTTACGCGAAGCTTCCGAAAGAGCAGCGTCTGCCCGCCATCGATGCATGGCTTGCCGGTGCGAATACCGACGCAGCCATCGCGACGAAGGTCTCGGCGCTGTACGCCGGTAGCAAGCTCGGCAACACCGAAGACCGCATGAAGTACTTTAAGGCCGATGCGAAGACTATCGCGGCCAGCGACGACAGCATGCTGAAGCTCGCCACGGCGGTGCTGCCCGAGCTGAAGAAGATCGAAGACGAGCAGGACGCCCGCGAAGGCGAACTGGCGAAGCTTCGTCCGCGCTACATGCAGGCGATGATCGCGTGGAAGGATTCGCAGAACCTTCCCGTTTACCCGGACGCCAACAGCTCGCTGCGCGTCACCTTCGGCAACGTGCAGGGCGTGGCGCCGCGCGATGGCGTCGGCTACGCGCCGTTCACCACGGCCGAAGGCATCGTGGAAAAGGATACGGGCGTCGAGCCGTTCAATGCACCGAAGGCCGAAACCGATGCCATCCGCGCGAAGGCGTTCGACGGTTATGCGTCGAAGAAACTCGGTACCTTGCCCGTCGACTTCCTCGCCGATCTCGACATCACCGGCGGTAACTCCGGTTCGCCGTCGCTCGACGCCGAAGGCCGTCTGGTGGGTCTGGCATTCGACGGTAACTGGGAATCGGTGAGCGGCGACTGGCTGTTCAATCCGAAGCTCAACCGTTCGATCCAGGTCGATGTTCGCTATATGTTGTGGGTCATGCATCACCTCGACCACGCCGACAATCTCCTGAAGGAAATGGGCGTTCCGGCGAAGTAGCTCGTATGTGACCCGATGCCGGGCAACAAAAAACCCGCTGCGATTGGCAGCGGGTTTTTTGTTGGGCGACGCTGGATTTGCTCAGGTCAATTGCCGAGCAGTTTCATCATCCCGTAGGCCGCGGCGAAGAGGCCAGCAGTGGCTACGAAAGGATACCAACGGGCTTCGGAGTTGATTTTCATCGTTTCCGCGTGGATCTTGCCCGTCTCGGCGACGAGCTTCGTGAGCTGCGCGTGGATCATTTCGTGATCTTCCGTGTTCATGGGTTTCGTCGCCATATAAATCCTTGTGGGCTGCACGTTACACCTTGGGATAAAGGCTAGCGACCTGACACGGCTGTGCTTTCGGTTTGGGTCTTGTCGTTGTCCATGTGCAGCTCACGTGGCGCGTAGGCTCGGCACCGGTTTCTATTTGAAGTGATGTATGTAGCCAACCCGGAATCCGCCGGGTAGCCAGCCGACGATGAGCGGGGAGTCGCGATGCGATGCCCAGATGCCGACGCCGGTGCCGAGAAGCGCGCCGACGAGGACGTCGCTTTGCCAGTGTCCGCGGACTTTCATGCGCGCGACGGCGTCGTAAGCGGGAAGCACCGCCAGCGCATATACCCAGGGATGGTCGGAGCCGTATTCGGCGATGACGGGTGTAACCGCCGCCGAGATGGCGGCAACTTCCCCGCTTGGGAAGCTTTGGCCGCCGCTCTTGAAGAAACGGTTCGGGTCGGCGGTCTGCGAGGGGCGTTCGCGCCGGAAGGTATATTTCATCGCTTCGGAGCCTATGGCGGTGATGGCCATGGCGTCGACGGATCGCCACATCGTGTCGCCGAATCTGTCGTCGTCGCCAAAGGCGATCGCGCTCCCGACCACGGTGACGATGGTGCCGTACATGAGCACGTTCTGGTTGGACCGGTTCCAGATGCCGCTGTTGTCGTAGTGGAGCCTGTGATCGATCCCGAGCGGGCCCCCGGACGCGAGCGCCGGGCCCGAAACGAGAATCGTCAGGATAATAAGCCATCGACGTAACATCGCCATGACGTGCCCCTCGCGATGGAGAAGTCCCCTTGCCGATCCAGCGTAGGTCGCGGACCTGTTTACAGGCTTAGTGGTCCATCGTTCCATTTCCCACAGGCCATCCTGGAACCCCCGGTTGCCTTGCGCCTGCAGGATCTTGCCGTCATACCGTGTTTGAAACGATCGACCGACCCGTCTACTCTTGGCTGCTGCCGATCACGACGGCCCCCGCCCTTCGCCTTCGCCTGACTCCCGAGCACTGACGAATGGCTCCAGACAACCGCCCCCTCGCAATCTTTCTGATGGGCCCGACGGCCTCCGGCAAGACGGCGCTGGCGTGCGCGTTATCGGACCTTTTTCCCATAGGCCTGATCAGTGTCGACTCGGCATTGGTGTATCGCGGTCTGGATATCGGGTCGGCCAAGCCCGACGCGGCGACGCTTGCCCGGTATCCGCACGAACTGATCGACATTCGCGATCCCTCCGAGCCGTATTCGGCGGCGGACTTCCGCGCCGACGCTTTGCCGGCGATGGAGCGGATCGCCGCCGCCGGCAAGACCCCGCTGCTGGTTGGCGGTACGGGACTCTATTTCCGGGCGTTGCAGCGGGGTCTGTCCGCGCTGCCCGAAGCCGATCCGGCCGTTCGCGAGCGCCTGAGCGCCGAAGCGTCCGTCATCGGCTGGACTGCATTGCATGCGAGGCTGGTCGGACTCGACCCGGTGGCCGGTCAGCGAATCCGGCCAGGCGACGCCCAGCGCATCCAGCGCGCGCTCGAGGTCATCGAGCTCACCGGGCGCCCTCTCAGCGAATTGCAGCAGGGTGGCAGCGGCGAGCGGTTTCCGTGGCGGGTGCTGAAAATCGCCTTGCTGCCCGAGGAGCGCGTCGCCCTGCATGCGCGCATCGCAGCGCGTTTCGATGCCATGCTGGCCGACGGGTTCCTCGACGAAGTGCGTGCCTTGCGGGCCCGTGGCGACCTTCACGCGGATCTTCCCGCCATCCGGGCGGTTGGCTACCGTCAGGCGTGGGAGTTCCTGGAGGGGGAGTACAGCGCTGGCGAGTTCCGCGATCGGGGGGTATATGCCACGCGCCAGTTGGCGAAACGGCAGATTACCTGGCTGCGAAGGGAGTTCGACGCGCTTACTCTGGACCCCGACCGGGCCGATCCGACCGAGCGGGCCGCACGTGCCGTGGAGCAGTTTCTGGGAATGCCGAGGGCGTCACGCCGGCCGCTTTCGTCCGGCGTTTAAAAGCAGTTAAGATTCAAGACACTTGGACCGGGGCACCCCTTGCGGTGTTCTTTAACCCGGTCTGTTCGCGTGGTGCTAGGGGAGAAGAAGAATGTCCAAAGGGCAGTCGCTGCAGGATCCGTTTCTTAACGCGCTTCGTCGCGAGCGCGTACCGGTCGCCATCTATCTGGTGAACGGCATCAAGCTCCAGGGCACGATCGAGTCGTTCGATCAGTTCGTGGTGCTGCTGCGCAACCAGGTCAGCCAGATGGTGTACAAGCACGCCATTTCCACGGTCGTACCCAGCCGCAACGTTCGCGTGGGCGGTCACGAAAACCATCCGGACGGCGCGACTGTAGACGCCGAGGGTTGAGTCGACCCGTCTTCCGACCCATATCGAACGGGTTACTGACTTTATATAGCCTCGCGTCGGCGTATCGTCCGGCGCGAGGCCATCCCGTTACGAATGAGGTTGACCAGACCCAGTGTTCGACAGACAAAAGAAAGGCGATCGCGCCGTTATCGTGTTGCCGCATTCGCGCGGCGAGGGTGATGCGGTACGCCGTGGTCAGGAATTCGCCGAACTGGTGCGTTCTGCCGGTGCCGAGATCCTAGGCAGCATCCCGGCCCGCGTCGAGGCGCCCAATCCCCGCTTCTATATAGGTACCGGCAAAGCCGACGAGGTGGCCGAGGCCGTGCGCGCGACCGAGGCCGACCTGGTCCTGGTCGATCACGTACTCAGCCCCGTTCAGGAGCGAAACCTGGAAAAGCACCTGAGTGTGCGCGTGGTCGATCGTGCGGGCCTGATCCTCGACATCTTCGCCCAGCGCGCCCGCTCGCATGAAGGCAAGCTGGAGGTCGAACTCGCCCAGCTGAAGCACCTGGCCACCCGGCTCGTGCGGGGCTGGACCCATCTGGACAGCCAGCGCGGCGGTGCTATCGGCAACCGTGGTCCCGGCGAAACCCAGCTGGAAACCGACCGCCGCTTGCTTGGCGAGCGCGTGAAAATGCTGACGAAGCGCCTTGAAAAGGTGCAGACCCAGCGCACCCAGCAGCGTCGTGCGCGCATGCGCAACACGGTGCCTCGCGTGGCGCTGGTCGGTTATACGAACGCTGGCAAGTCCACGCTGTTCAATGTGCTGACCACCGGCGGCGTTTACGTGGCGGATCAGCTGTTCGCGACGCTGGACCCCACGGTTCGCAAGATCGACGGCCTCGCCTGCGGTCCGGCGGTCGTGGCCGACACGGTCGGTTTCATTCGCGAGCTGCCCCACGATCTGGTCGCGGCGTTCCGCGCCACGCTGGCGGAGGCCCGGGATGCGGACCTGTTGATCCACGTGAGCGACGCGGCCGACGAGGAGCGCGAGCTTTTGCGCAAGGTCGTCAACAAAGTACTCGAGGAAATCGGCGCGGGCGATGTGCCCCAGCTGTCGGTCATGAACAAGATCGACCTGGTGGACACCGCGGCGCGCATCGATCGTGGCGACGGCGGTGAAATCCGCCAGGTCTGGCTGTCCGCGGCGACGGGCGAGGGCCTGAACCTGCTGCGCGACGCGCTTGGCGAGCTGCTGGGTGGCGAACGTATTCAGGCTGGCCTGGAACTGCCGCTGGAGGCGGGCAGGCTGCATGCCCGCCTCAAGGCCGCCGGCGCCGTCTCCGTCGAGGACATCGACGAGCACGGCTGGCATCTGACGATCGATGCGCCGCGCTCCGTACTCGCGCCATTGCTCGGCGACGATGCCCATGCCCGGCCTTTGCGGGACCTTATTGATCCGCCCCTGGTCGACTGAGGGGCTTCAAACCCACGGGCGGTGATCCGTCTGCTAGAATTACGGGCGTTTGCGTGCCCTTTTCGGGCGCGTCTAGGCTTTCGCGCCGCCACGTTACTCCGGTCCCCAAAGGAGACTGTCGCCAATGGCATGGAACGAACCCGGTAACGGGCAGAAGGATCCCTGGAACCGCAACCGGCCCACGGGCCGCAAGCCCGATCTGGACAATGTGCTCAAGAACCTGAAGGCCCGTTTCGGCCGTTTCGGTACGGGTAGCGGCGGGATAGCCACCATCGTGCTTGCGATCGTGCTGGCCTGGTTGCTGCTTGGCAGCTATACGGTCATCGACGCCCGTCAGGTCGGCGTGGTCCTGCGCTTCGGCCAGTTCTCGCGCATGCTGCCTCCGGGCTTCCACCTGAAGATTCCGAGCCCGGTCGAGACCGTCACCAAGGTCGAGACGACCCAGGTGCGCTCGCTTTCGGACAACGTCCGCATGCTGACCCGCGACGAGAACATCATTACCGTCGACTTCAACGTGCAGTTCCAGGTCTCGGATGCGCGCAAGTTCCTGTTCTCCAACCGCGATCCCGAAGGCACGATTCGCCAGGCCGCCGAAGCGGCGGTGCGTTCGGTCGTCGGCGCGAACGTCATGGACAACATCCTGACCAGCCCGGGCGTCGACACGCCGGCACCGACCCAGGCCGCCGTGCCGGGCGTCGCTCCGGAAGTGCGCGAAACGCTGCAGCAGCAGACGCGCGACATCCTGCAGGCCACGCTCGACGAATACGACGCCGGCCTTGCCGTTACCGATGTCAGTTTCCAGAACGTGGCTCCGCCGAAGGAAGTGAAGGACGCCTTCGACGACGTCAACGCCGCTCGCGAGGACAAGCAGAGCAAGGAAAACGAAGCCCGCGCATACGCCAGCCAGGTCGTGCCGGTCGCTCGCGGCGAAGCCGCGCGCATCGCCGCCGAAGCCGAAGCCGACCGCGTCGAACGTATTGCGCGCGCCAACGGCGACGCCGAACGCTTCAGTCTGCTGCTCAAGGAATACCGTGCCGCTCCCGAAGTCACCCGTCGCCGCCTCTGGCTGGAAACGGTCGAGGAAGTCATGGCCGACAACCCGAAGATCGTCGATGGTTCGGGCGGTAAGAACATCATCAATCTGCCGGTGAACGTCACGCCGGGCAATGTTCGCAATGTGCCGGGCGTTGGCGCGGTGATCCAGTCCGCTACCACCACGGACACCAGCGGACAGGAGAAGTCGCAGTGAAGATCGCTTCCGCCATCGTCGCCGTTCTCCTGGTTTTCTTCGGCTTCAACAGCGCCTTCGTCGTGCACGAAGGCGAGAATGCCCTGCTGTTGCAGTTCGGCCGTATCGTGCGCACGGACTACAAGCCGGGCCTGCACTTCAAGCTGCCGGTCATCCAGCAGGTAATGAAGTTCGACAACCGCATCCTCGGTCTCGACGCACAGCCCGAGCGTTACTTCACGTCCGAGAAGAAAAGCGTCAACGTCGACTTCTACGTGAAATGGCGCATCGCCGACAACGCGGCGTACTACCGCGCCACATCGGGCGACGAATTGCAGGCCGCCCAGCGTCTGACGCCGATCGTGAAGGACGCGCTGCGCTTCGAATTCAACTCGCGCCAGCTGGAAGAGCTGATCGCCGGTGGCCGCAAGGACATCACCGAGCGCGTTCGTCAGCAGACCGATAATGCGGCCCGCAAGAGCCTCGGCATCGCCGTGGTGGACGTGCGCATCAAGCGTATCGACCTGCCCGACGAAGTCAGCGAATCGGTCTACAAGCGCATGAAGGCCGAGCGTCTGCAGCTGGCCAACGAATTGCGTTACACGGGTCAGGAAGCGGGCGAGACGATTCGCGCCAACGCCGATCGCCAGAAGCAGGTGTTGCTTGCCGACGCCAACCGCGACGCCACCAAGGTGCGCGGCGACGGCGACGCCCAGGCGGCGGCCATCTATGCCCAGGCGTACAGCCAGGATCCCGAGTTCTTCGCGTTTTACAGAAGTCTTTCGGCGTATAGAAAGGCGTTCAGCGACGGCAAGGGCGTGCTGGTCATGAAACCCGATTCCGAATTCCTCCGTTATCTCAACGACGGTCCCGGCAAGCAGCGCTGACGCGATAATCGCGCGGCGCCACACAGAACATCCATATCGCCCTTGATAAGGGCAAACGTAAAGAAGGCGAGAGCATCATCATGGGCAAGTCAGTCGTAATCCTCGGTGCGCAATGGGGTGACGAAGGCAAAGGCAAGATTGTCGACCTCCTGACCGAGCGCGTCGGCGCGGTCGCACGATTCCAGGGTGGCCACAACGCCGGTCACACGCTGGTGATCAAGGGCAAGAAGACGGTTCTGCATCTCATTCCGTCGGGCATCCTGCGCGACGACGCGCTGTGCCTGATCGGCAACGGTGTCGTCCTGTCGCCCGCCGCGCTCATGAGCGAAATCGCCGAGCTCGAAGGGCAGGGCGTCGATGTGCGTCCGCGCCTGAAGATCAGCCCGGCCACGCCGTTGATCATGCCGTACCACATCGCCGTCGATAAGGCGCGCGAAGTAGCCTCCGGTGCCAAGGCCATCGGCACCACCGGCCGCGGTATCGGTCCGGCGTACGAAGATAAGGTCGCTCGCCGTTCCATTCGCGTCGCCGACCTGATGTACCCGCACGAATTGCCCGAGAAGCTGAAGGAAGTGGTCGAGTACCACAACTTCGTGCTCACCCAGTGGCTGAAGGCCGAGCCGGTCGACTACCAGACCGTGCTGGACGAAGCGCTTACCTGGGGCGAATACCTGCGCCCGATGGTCGACGACGTCGCCACCATCCTGCACGACGTTCGCAAGGAAGGCGGCAACATCCTGTTCGAAGGCGCGCAGGGCGCGTTGTTGGACATCGATCACGGTACCTATCCGTACGTCACCTCGTCGAATACGACGGTGGGTGGCGCACTGGCCGGCACCGGCGTCGGCGCACGCGATATCGATTACGTGCTCGGCATCTGCAAGGCATACGCCACGCGCGTCGGCGGCGGTCCGTTTCCGACCGAGCTCAACGACGAGATGGGCGAGACGCTGCGCAAGAAGGGCAACGAATTCGGCGCAAGCACCGGCCGGCCGCGTCGCTGCGGTTGGATCGATCTCGTCGCGCTGAAGCGCGCCGTGCAGATCAACGGCATCGATGGCCTCGCCATCACCAAGCTCGACGTGCTCGACGGTCTGGAAACCATCCGCGTCTGCATCGCGTACGAATATCGCGGCAAGCGTCGCGAACTCGCACCGCTGGACGCCGATGGCTGGGCCGAGTGCAAGCCGGTTTACCTCGACTTCCCGGGTTGGGAAGAGAGCACCGCCGGTATCCGCGACTGGAACAAGCTGCCGCCTGCGGCTCGTGCGTACCTGCGCGCGGTCGAAGAGCTGTCCGGCTGCCGCCTGGCACTCGTGGCGACCGGCGCGGACCGCGACGACACGATCATTCTGGACGACCCGTTCGCCTGATCGAAGTGGTTCAATAAAAAAAGCCCCGCATAGCGGGGCTTTTTTTGGCTGCAGGAGCGCTCTCGAGCGCGATATCCTCGAGGCTGCAGGAAGTGCTGAACTCACGTTATCGCGATAACCCAGTGCACCGCACTGGGTTCCTGCCTGCGAAGGAACGACAATGGGATGTGTAGCTCAGGCGACTCCGTGTTCGAACAAGACGCCTATCCCTCACCGCCGCCCCTGCGCAGGCAGGAGCACAGGGCGGATAGTGTCCGGGTGTGTCCAGGCGCGCACGACGTCGCTTTCAGAGCATGGATATGCGTTTTGCCACGCTTTAAGGTTCTTCCCGCGCTCCGGGCCCGGTCGGCTGCCCGGATTTTCCGCTGAACAATGCCTTTGCCGCATTCATTCCACCGACCAGTTCCAGTTGCAGGCGCTGCTCGTCCCGCTCCCGGATGTGCGCGCTGATTTCGGCGATTTCGGCAGGTTCGGTCCCAAGCGTTTCCAGAGCCGCCGCTCCCAGCACCACTGCCGATTCGAAGGTCTCGCGTACCTGAAGGTCCGCTCCGGCTTTGATCAGAGCGATGCTGTGGCGACGGTCGGTGGCACGGGCGAGTACGGGAAGGAGCGGAAATTCCGCCTTGAGCAGTTCCGTAATTTTCGTGCCGTCGTCGGGTTTGTCGACACAGACCAGCACCACGCGTGCATGACCGGCGCCGGCGGCGTGCAGGATATCGAGGCGCGTGCCGTCGCCGTAGTAAACCTTGAAGTCGAATCCACGCGCGACGTCGATCATTTCCACGTCGGTGTCGATGATGGATATCTCGTAGCCGCGCGCGAGCAAAAACTGACTGACGATCTGGCCCACGCGGCCAAAGCCGATGACGAGCGCGGTACCCGTGAGGCCAGACGGTCGCTCGTATTCTTCCGTGGAAGGTTGGCGTCGGCCGCGGACAAAGTTCACCACGACGATCGCGATGGGCGTGAGCGCCATCGAAAGAACGATGATCGCTGTCAGTACGGCGTTCTGTTCGCCGTTGATGATGCCGGTGCTCGCCGCGGCCGCATACAGGACAAAAGCAAACTCGCCGCCTTGCGCCATGAGGACCGCGCGATCGACAGCTTCCCGATGGGACGAGCGGAACACGCGCGCCACGATGTAAATGACCAGCGCTTTCACAGCCATATAGGCGGCGACATAGCACAGGATCATTCGCCAGCTTGTGGCTACCACGTGGAGGTCGAGCGACATGCCGACGGCAAGGAAGAACAGCCCCAGCAGGATGCCGCGGAACGGTTCGACGTCGACTTCCAGCTGATGCCGGTACGTGGATTCCGACAACAGCACGCCGGCAACGAATGCGCCCATGGCCATCGACAGGCCGCCCAGCTGGATCGCGTAAGCGGAGCCGAGTACGACCAGCAACGCGGCGGCCGTCATGACTTCGCGGGCGCGCGCGTTGGCGAGTATTCCAAACAACGGGTTAAGCAGATAGCGACCGGCGACGATCAATCCGGCAACGGAGCCCGCGCCGATGCCGATGGCGCTCCAGTCGATGCCGTGGTGCGAAGCGGTGCTGCCTGGTGCGATCGGTGCCAGGAACGCGACGAGTGCAAGCAGTGGCACGATCATCAGGTCTTCGAGCAGGAGCACGCAGACGATGCGCTGACCGCTTACCGAACTGACCTCGCCGCGCTCTTCCAGCAGCTGCATCACGATCGCCGTCGAGGTCAGCACGAAGCCGGCACCCGCAACGAACGACGGCGCTACGGGAAACCCCGAGACGACGCCCACGGCAGTCAGCGGTATAGCGCAGACGATTACCTGTACCAGCCCGAGTCCGAAAATCTGGCGGCGCAATCCCCATAATCGCGAGGGGTGCATTTCCAGTCCGATAATGAAAAGGAACATGACCACGCCGAGCTCGGCGACCTGAAGGATCGATGCCGGTTCGGCGAACACGCGCAGGCCGAAGGGGCCGATGGCGATGCCACCGGCGAGATAACCGAGGACCGAGCCCAGCCCCAGGCGTTTGAATAACGGGACGGCTATGACTCCGACGGCAAGAAGCATGATGACCGGAAGCAATGCGATGCCGTGGTGTTCGGCCGTCATGACGTTTGTCCTCTCCGCCCGTCGATTTCCCGTGTCGAGCGTAGCAAACCCCATGACGGCCCATCGGGCAAGATCCGGCTAACGATCGACGCGCTGCTGCAGATGCGCCGGGTATCGGGCGCCCTGCACCGGAATGCTGGAAACGGCGCTTTCGATGTCACGCAGATCGCCGGGCGTCAGGTCGACGTCGGCTGCGCCGAGGTTTTCTTCCAGGCGATGCAGTTTCGTCGTCCCCGGAATCGGAACGATCCAGGGCTTTTGGGCCAGCAACCAGGCAAGGGCGATCTGAGCCGGTGTGGCTTTCTTCTGCGCGGCGATCTCGCCAAGCAGATCGACCAGGGCCTGGTTCGCTTTTCGGGCTTCCGCGGCGAAGCGGGGCACGATGTTACGGAAGTCTGTGCTGTCGAATGTTGTGTTCTCGCTGATCGTGCCGGTGAGGAAGCCTTTGCCCAACGGGCTGAAAGGAACGAAGCCGATGCCGAGCTCTTCCAGGGTCGGCAGAATGTCCGTTTCAGGTTCCCTCCACCACAGCGAGTATTCGCTCTGAAGCGCGGCGACAGGCTGGATGGCATGAGCGCGACGGATGGTCTGCGCGCCTGCTTCCGAAAGACCGAAGTGTTTGACCTTACCTTCGGCGATCAGATCTTTCACCGCACCGGCGACATCCTCGATCGGAACTTGCGGGTCCACACGGTGCTGGTAAAAAAGATCGATGCGGTCGGTCCCGAGGCGCTTGAGCGCGGACTCCGCGACTGCCCTGATGTGTTCCGGCCGGCTGTCCAGACCGAGGTTCACATCGCCATTCTTGAAGCCGAACTTCGTGGCGATCACGACGTGGTCCCGGTAGGGCGCCAGTGCTTCGCCAAGCAACGCCTCGTTCGTGAACGGGCCATAGGCTTCGGCGGTATCGAAAAAGGTGACGCCACGTTCGACGGCCGAACGGATCAGCGCGATCGCGGTTTGTTTGTCCGTGGCCGGTCCGTAGCCGTAGCTCAGTCCCATGCATCCCAGCCCGATGGCCGACACTTTCAGGCCGCTGGTTCCCAGTTCGCGCTTTTTCATGGCTATCGCCCTTCGTATGTGTTCAGAGGGAAGACCGTGCGGGATATTGCTCGTCCGCGACGTGCTCCAGCCAGTCGACCACCTTGCCTTCGAGCGCTTCGGCGATGGCGATGTGAGTCATCGCCGTGGTCGGCGATGCACCGTGCCAGTGTTTCTCGCCGGGCTCGATCCAGACGATGTCGCCGGGACGGATATCTTCTATCGGGCCGCCTTCGCGTTGAACCAGGCCAGCTCCCGCCGTGACGATCAGCATCTGGCCCAGAGGGTGCTGGTGCCACGCGGTCCGGGCGCCGGGTTCGAAGGTGACAACCGCTCCCCCGACACGGGCGGGTTCGGTCCCCGCGAATGGCGCGTCGATACGCACGGTGCCGGTGAAATATTCGGCCGGGCCTTGAGCGGAGGGTTGCGAACCGGATTGCTTGATCTGCATGTTCTGGGTTCCTTCGATGCACGGAGGCGCGAGGAAGTTGACTGCGCCTCTCAGGGAGATGGATACCTTAGCGCTCTGGCCAGTTGCGATTAAGTGGTATAAAACGCATGAACCTATGCGTGAGAGCCATAAATGGCGCGCGAGAATTTCAGCGATCTCCTGGCTTTCCTCGCCGTTGCGCGCGAGCGCAGCTTTACAAAGGCAGCCGCGAAACTCGGTGTTTCGCAGTCGACGCTCAGTCATACGATCCGGGCTCTGGAAGAGCGTCTGGGCGTCCGGCTCCTGGCAAGGACCACGCGCAGTGTCACGCCGACCGAAGCGGGCGAGCGTTTGCGCGATGCCATCGCTCCCCGGTTCGAGGAAATCGAGGCCGAGCTTTCCGCGCTGAGCGAACTGCGGGAAAAACCGGCGGGGACTATCCGCATTACGTCGGGTGAGCACGCGGCAAGTGCGATTCTGTGGCCTGCCATGGAAAAGCTGCTGCCCGACTATCCGGACATCCATGTAGAAGTGATCGTCGACTATGGCCTGACGGATATCGTCGCCGAACGCTACGACGCCGGCGTTCGACTCGGCGAGCAGGTGGCGAAGGACATGATCGCCGTGCGCATCGGACCGGATCTGCGCATGGCCGTTGTTGGTGCGCCGTCTTATTTCGCCCACCATAAACGCCCAACGACACCGCAGGAGCTAACGCATCACGGCTGCATCAATCTGCGCTTGCCGACTCACGGTGGCATCTACGCCTGGGAGTTTGAAAAGGGTGCCCGTGAACTGAAGGTTCGCGTCGAAGGGCAGTTGGTGTTCAACAACATCGCGCTGAGGCTGAGCGCGGTTCTGGCAGGACTCGGTCTGGCTTACCTGCCCGAAGATCAGGTGCGGGACTATATGGACGACGGAAGACTCGTCCGCGTGCTTGCCGACTGGTGTCCTCCCTTTTCCGGCTATCACCTTTATTACCCGAGCCGGCGGCAGCCTTCGCCAGCGTTTACGCTGCTGGTGGATGCTTTGCGTTATCGGGGGTAAGTCGGGGTTTACCGCGACGATACCGATCCTGCGACTTGCTCGTTCGTCGCGTTCGGGTACGGAGAGTCCGATTCTCCGTTGACCTTGCCGTAAACGACGCGGTTACGGCCGTCGCGCTTGGCTTGATATAGCGCATCGTCGGCTTCGACAAGCAGGCGGCTTAGTTCGTAGCCGCAGCGGTCGGTCGATGCGACGCCGAAGCTGGCGGTGACCGGGACGTCCGTGCTGTTCTCGGCGACCGTTGTCGCCAGCGCGACACGAATGCGGTCGGCCCGTTCCATCGCCTGTTCGGGCGTGCACTCGGGAAGCATGATGCCGAACTCTTCGCCACCGAGCCGACCGAAGACGTCGGTCGAGTGCAGGTATTTCCTGCACACCATGACCGTTCGCTTCAGTACCTGGTCGCCCGCGGCATGGCCGTGGGTGTCGTTGACGTTCTTGAAGTGGTCGAGATCGAGCAGGATCATGCTGACGCCACGGGACGATTTCGCGGCATAGCGCAGTACCTGTTCGCCCTCGTCGACGAAGTGCTGTCGATTGCAGATGCCGGTGAGTCCGTCGCGACGCGCCAGCCGCATGAAGCGCAGCTCCGAGCGTTTGAGCCGGTAAAGGATCAATGCAATGGAAGCGAGAGCGGTCAGCAGCAGGGCGATGTAGAGCCGGCTGGTTTCCACGGCTTTACGATCGAGTGCCTGTTGCAGCTGCAGGATCTGGTTCTGTTTGTTCAGGCCTTCGACCTGCAACTTTTTCGCCAGCACCTGTTGCTGGACGATCTGATAGGCAATGGAACGCGCGCTGATGTCGTTCAGATAGCCCTTGTCGGCGGTGAGAAACTGTTCGTGGTACGCGAGCGCGGCATGCAGGTCGCCGCGCTGTTTTTCGATCAGATAGAGCACTTCGTAAGCGATGCTCAGCGGTTCGGTGAACTCGTCCTTGATGGCGCCGTCGACGGCGTCGAGTGCATAACCGCGCGCGGTATTCGTGTCGCCTTCCTTGAAGTAAGCCTGCGCCAGCAGCGCGTTGTACTTGGAGGTCAGGCTCGGGTACTGGTCGCGCAGGACGTCCGGATAGTTGGACTGAAGGAGATCGATGGCTTCTTTCGTGCGATCGTTGGCGATGTAAAAGCGTGCGACATCCGCGCGCAGCGCATTGGCGAAAACGGACTCATGCGCTTCCACGCAAGCGTCGATGCCGTTCTTGAAGCGCGAATCGAGCGAGCTCAGGCGACCGCTACGCAGCAATGCGTGCAACTTGAAGGACATCGCCTTGCAAGTGTTTTCACCGGGCGGGATATCGTCGAGCATCTGTTCCGCATAGGTGATGGCAAGGTCGTACTGTCCTGCTGCGATCAGTACCTGCGCGGCTTCGCCCAGCCCCTGGTATCGCGCGGTCTTGTCGGTGATCTGCGGCAGCAGTTCGACCAGCTGGCTCAATCGCGAGAAAGCTTCCTCGTAGCGATGGCCGATGCCGAGGATGTTGACCAGCGTGGCGCGGGCGCGAAAGCGCAATACGGCATCGGGCGATCGCTCGGCGATGGCATTCAGCTGCGTCGTGGCGCCTTCATAGTCGCCGCCGTAAGCATCCTGCCATGCGATGAGATAACGCAGGTGCCATTGCTGCGATGGCGACAGCGTCGCCGGGTTGCGTTCGAGGCGATCGATGATCTCGACGAACGCAACATGGTCCGAGGTCTTGATACTGTCCGCATGGGTGAGCTGGCTGGCAGGATTGTCAGCAGTGGATGCGACCGCACCCGCGTTTCCCACAAGCAATCCCAGGAGCATGACTACTCCCGGCAAAAAAGGCAGGCGTTTGAGGCCAGCCCGGAACATGACTCAGGCTACGATCGAGCAGTCTTTGGAACCCTTGAGCGAGGCCTCGGTCGTTTCGTCCTCGCCGTCCTTCTTTTCTTCTTCGTTGTCGCTGGGCATCTGCGTGCCGGTATTGTCTTCGCTTGGCATCTGGGTACCGGTGTGGTCCATCTGCGTCGCCATGAACGAGTGCTGCCTCAGCTGGCTGCGAAGTTCGTCGGCATCGCCAGCCAGAATCGCGGCACGCAATGGTTCGTCGATCTGTGCTTCCGCCATCGCGCGTTCCAACTCTTCGGGCGATGCGTCACGCAGCCGCGCGTCCTGCCCCAGTTTCTCCAGAAAATCGACGACACTCGACATCGAACCATCCCCCGATAGCTGGCGGTTTCAAGACCTGGCCAGTGGCTGTGCGGTGCCCCCCTTGGGCACGGCGACAGCGCGATCATATCCCGCGCGGGATGCGATCACACTGGTAATTTCACGCGGGTCCGCCAGGGCGTATCGGTCAGGACTTACCGGCCAGCTCCAGGTCGATGGCCGCGAGCCGCGCCCGGACATCCGTATTTGGCCGCATGGCGTGGGCTGGCGGCAACACCAGCGTATCGGACATGCCGACATTGGATCGAGGTAAATCGCGCAGTGCAAGGCGCTCGATCCGTGGCGACTGGATGGGCAGCGTGGGCGCCTGATAGATGACGACCTCGTGATCCAGGGAGTAATCCTCGCTCAGTACGTCCACGAGAACCTGCAGATAGGGCTCGCTGGTGGAGAACTTTCCCTTGGACATATCGCCGGTGACGCCTACCTGCCAGAGCACCAGCCAGGCGCTGGGGTCCACGCGGCGGTGGTTGATCATGAACTGGCTGGCTTCGAAATGCTGGCATCCATAGGTGCCCGGATCGATGCCGAGGTCCGCGTAAAGGCAGTCCTCCGACGACACGCCCGGTTCCATATGGGCAGCGTATCCCTCGCGGCGGGCCTGCTCGATGGACTTGTGCGGCGCCCAGGCGAACACCCCTGGATGCCCATAGAAGACGCCGCAGACGCGCTTTCCCGCCCGCACTTCGGTCAGCATGGCATCGACCATCTGCCGGTAGGTTTCGATTCTCGGCTTACCTTTCGCGTAGTACGGCTGCAGGCTGCGGACGTCCGTATGCATGCCCGACAGCCATAATTCGACGACACCATCGGAGACCCCGACGAAGACGACGTCCGCCGCTTCGATGTGACTGCGCGCCAGCGGTCCCATGTGCGCACCCAGGGTCATGCCGGTGCCCACGCAGACGAGGCTGCCTTTGGACGGGGAAGTGCTCAAGCGCGATCTCTCCGGAAGGCATGGTGTCGCGGGCGAGCATACGATGGTTTGCGGGCTATGGCGCAGTGCAGCTTGTTCGTCCGGGCGCGGACGTTACACTCGTCGGACCACAGGTGTCCTGCCGCCGTCATTCCGGCGTGCAGGGTGAAACGGGAAGCTGGTGCGGATCGATCGATCCCAAGCCGGCGCTGCCCCCGCAACGGTAGGCGAGAAAACCCGACTGAAGAACCACTGCGAAAGCGGGAAGGTGTCGGGGTGGTGCTGATCGCATCGCTCGCAAGCCCGGAGACCGGCCAGTGGCGGACACCTTGCGTGTCCTTCCTCGGGTGTTGCGGTGGGCAACCAGGCGAGCTTCGTCGGTGCCGCATCCGCTCGCATCGACGTGTCTTGTCTGGCTCCGCAGCTCCCTTCGCGGGTGAGCGATATGGAGACAAGACAAATGAACAAATTGAGCGGCGTTGCGACCGAAGTCGCAAGCGTTAAATTACTGATCGGCGGCGCGTTCGTCGAATCGACCTCCACGCAATGGCGCGATGTCGTCAATCCGGCGACCCAGGACGTCCTGGCGCGCGTTCCTTTCGCGACGGCTAACGAAGTGGATGCCGCCGTGGCATCGGCCAAAGAAGCATTCCGGACCTGGCGCAAGACACCTATCGGCGTGCGTGCACGCATCTTCCTCAAGTATCAGCAGCTGATCCGCGAACACATGGGCGAACTCGCCTCGATCCTCACGGCCGAGCAGGGCAAGACGCTGCCCGATGCCGAAGGCGATGTTTTCCGTGGGCTGGAAGTCGTGGAACACGCAGCGGGTATCGGCAACCTGCAACTGGGCGAACTGGCCAACAACGTTGCCGGTGGTGTCGATACCTATACGTTATTGCAGCCGCTTGGCGTCTGCGCAGGCATTACGCCGTTCAATTTCCCGGCGATGATTCCGCTGTGGATGTTTCCCATGGCGATCGCGACCGGCAATACCTTCGTGCTGAAGCCATCGGAGCAGGACCCGATGGTGACGATGCGCCTGGTCGAACTCGCGCTGGAAGCAGGCATTCCCAAGGGTGTGCTCAATGTCGTCCACGGCGGCGAAGAGGTCGTCAACGCCATCTGCGACCACCCCGATATCAAGGCCGTGTCGTTCGTCGGATCGACGAAGGTGGGTACGCATGTCTATCACCGTGCATCGCAGGCCGGGAAGCGCGTCCAGTGCATGATGGGTGCGAAGAATCACGCGGTGGTGCTTCCGGATGCCAACCGCGAGCAGACGCTCAACGCGCTTGCCGGTGCGGCGTTCGGTGCGGCGGGTCAGCGTTGCATGGCAGCGTCGACCGCGGTCCTGGTGGGCGAGGCGCGTTCCTGGATTCCCGAACTCGTAGCGAAGGCAAAAACCCTCCGGGTCAATGCGGGCAGCGAGTCCGGTACCGATGTCGGCCCACTTATTTCCCGTGCGGCGCGCGAACGGGTAGAAGGCTATATCGCTTCCGGCGTACAGCAGGGCGCGATCCTGGAGCTCGACGGACGTTCGCCGAACGTGCCCGGTTACGAGAGCGGAAACTTCGTCGGACCCACGATCTTCTCGGGCGTCAAACCCGGTATGCGGATCTACGACGAAGAAATCTTCGGCCCGGTACTCGTCATCCTCGGTGCGGATTCGCTGGACGAAGCCATCGAGCTGATCAACGCCAATCCCAACGGAAACGGCACGGCTCTCTTCACGCAAAGCGGCGCCGCCGCACGTCGTTTCCAGGAGGACATCGATGTCGGTCAGGTGGGTATCAATGTGCCGATTCCGGTGCCCGTACCGTTGTTTTCGTTTACAGGGTCGCGCGCATCGAAGCTTGGTGACCTCGGTCCCTACGGTAAGCAGGTCGTTCTTTTTTATACCCAGACCAAGACGGTGACGCAGCGCTGGTTCGACGACGACACGCTGCACGTCGGGGTCAACACCACGATCAGTCTGAAGTAATGGTGGCGGCCATGGATATTCACGTGACGCCGCCGCCATGGGATCTCGGTGAGGATCAGCTTGCCTTCCGCGAGGCGGCCCGGGCCTTTGCCGTGGCGGAACTGGCGCCGCACGCCGCGCGCTGGGACGCGCACTGCGAATTTCCGCGCGAAGCCATCGGCAAGGCGGGCGAGCTGGGTTTCTGCGGGCTGTATGTCGACGAGATCGCCGGCGGATCGGGCCTGACCCGGCTGGACGCCGCGATCGTGTTCGAAGAACTGGCGGCTATCGACCCCTCTACAGCGGCTTTTATCAGCATCCACAACATGGCGACGTGGATGCTGACGGCGCATGCGCTCCCCGCGCTGAGGGACGTATGGGGACCGCCGCTCGCATCGGGCAGGAAGCTTGCTTCGTATTGCCTGACCGAGCCCGGCGCGGGCTCCGACGCCGCCTCGCTGAAGACGCGAGCTGTGCGCGATGGCGATCACTACGTTATCGACGGCGCGAAAGCGTTCATCTCCGGTGCGGGTGCCACCGATGTCATGGTGGTGATGGCGCGCACGGGCGGTAATGGTGCCGGTGGCATCAGCGCATTCGCGGTGCCCGCCGATGCGCAGGGTATCGGTTACGGTCGTAAGGAAGAAAAGCTGGGCTGGAACAGCCAGCCCACGCGCGGCGTCAGTTTCGACGGCGTGCGTGTTCCTCTCGATCATCTGCTGGGCGAGCAGGGCGGCGGTTTCAGGCTCGCCATGAAAGGCCTCGATGGCGGACGCACGAATATCGCCGCATGCTCGCTCGGTGCCGCACAGGGCGCGATCGATGCGGCGCGGCGTTACATGGGCGAGCGGCGGCAGTTCGGAAAGAAGATTGGCGAATTCCAGGCATTGCAGTTCAAGCTCGCCGACATGGCGACCCAGCTGGTCGCCGCGCGACAGATGGTGCATACGGCGGCACGCAAACTCGACGCCGGCACGCCGGATGCGTCCGTGTGGTGCGCCATGGCCAAGCGGTTCGCCACGGACGCCGGCTTTGCGATCTGCAACGATGCGCTGCAGATCCATGGCGGATACGGCTATATCCGCGAATACCCGATCGAGCGATTGCTCCGCGATTGTCGCGTGCACCAGATACTCGAAGGGACCAACGAAATCATGCGCGTGATCATTGCGCGCCACCTGCTTAACACCGAAGAGGAATTGCGATGAGTTCGCACCGCGGCACGTCCTATACGAATCTGCAGCTGGAGGTCGACGATCATGTGGCGATTGTCACGATCGCCAATCCGCCGGCCAACACCTGGACCCGGGACAGCCTCGCCGCGTTGCGCGATCTTGTCGTCGATCTGAATAGCGATCGCGATATCTACGCACTGGTGATCACCGGCGAAGGCGAAAAGTTTTACTCCGCCGGTGCGGATCTGAAACAGTTCGCCGATGGCGACAAGGCGCTGGCGCGCGATGCCGCACGCCGGTTTGGCGAAGCGTTCGAAGCGTTGAGCGCATTTCGTGGCGTCAGTATCGCCGCCATCAACGGCTATGCCATGGGTGGCGGCCTGGAATGCGCGCTGGCCTGCGATCTGCGTATCGCCGAAGAACAGGCGCAGATGGCGCTGCCGGAAGCGAGTGTCGGCTTGCTTCCCTGTGCGGGCGGCACGCAGAACCTGGCGCGGCTCGTCGGCGAGGGTTGGGCCAAGCGCATGATCCTGCTTGGCGAGCGCGTCGACGCGCCCACGGCGCTGCGCATCGGCCTGGTCGAAGACGTGGTCGCTAAAGGCGAGTCGAAGAGCCGGGCGATAGCCTGGGCGAAGCAGACCGGGAAGCAGAGTCCCACCAGTGTCGCCGCCTGCAAGAGGCTCATCCAGGCGACGCGCACGCAAACCCATGCCGCGGCCCTGGTAAGCGAGCGCGAGGCATTCGTCGATCTGTTCGACAGCGCCGACCAGGCCGAAGGCGTCCATGCTTTCCTCGAGAAGCGCGCCCCGCGCTGGGAGAACGCATGAACGACGTTGCCGCTTCCGCTGTTGTCGAAGTGCCCGTGCTTTTCGAGGAACGTGTAACCGCCAACGGACGGCGCATCGGTGTTGCGACACTCAATGTTCCGAAAACACTTAATGGTCTGTCGCTGGACATGGCGCGCCTGCTCGACGCGCGACTGGAAGCATGGGCGGCCGACGATCGCGTCGCCATGATCGTCCTGCAGGGCGCGGGCGAAAAAGCATTCTGCGCCGGCGGCGATCTGCACGGCCTGTACCATTCGATGGTCGAGTATCGCGCCAGCGGACATGCCGATATTCGCGAGAACGACTATGCGCGCGATTTCTTTGCCACCGAGTACCGCCTCGACTATCGTATCCACACCTTTCCGAAGCCGGTTCTTTGTTGGGGACACGGCATTGTCATGGGTGGCGGCATCGGCCTGATGGCGGGTGCGAGCCACCGTGTCGTGACCGAGCGTTCCCGGCTGGCAATGCCTGAGATTACCGTCGGGCTCTATCCGGATGTCGGTGGCAGCTGGTTGCTCGATCGTGTGCCGGGTCACGCTGGTTTGTTCCTCGCACTGACGGGAGCGCCATTGAACGCCAGCGACGCGATTTACGCCGGACTGGCCGACCACTACGTGCAGGAAGTGCATTTCCGGAGCATCCATGACGGGCTGTCGGAGATTGCGTGGGGCGACGATGCGAACGCGAACGCGGCGCTCCTGACCTCGCTGTTGCGGCTGCATTCGGAGGCCGCCGTCGAAGGACCGTTGCAACGGCATAGTGCATTGATCGACGAGGTGTGCGGTGGCGACGATCTCGATCGGATCGTCGCTGCTATCGCCGCGATCGGGATCGACGATCCATGGCTCGATATGGCAAAACAGACGCTGGCCGCAGGCGCGCCCGGTTCGGCGCGCCTGGCGTTCGAGTTGCGGCGGCGCGCGCGCGGTATGTCGTTGGCCGACGTCTTCCGTATGGAATACGTAGTGTCGTTGCATTGCGCGGCGCGCGGCGATTTCGCCGAAGGCATTCGCGCATTGCTGATCGACAAGGACCGCACGCCGCGCTGGCAGCCCATGACGCTGGGCGAGGCCACCGTCGGCTGGGCCGATGGTTTTTTTGTCGCGCCATGGCGGGAAGGCGAGCATCCGCTTGCTCGCGTCGGAACGGGTACGGATACGGATAGAAGGAGTCGCGTATGAATCGGGTCGCGTTTATTGGTCTGGGCAATATGGGCGCGCCGATGGCGGCCAATCTGTTGAAGGCCGGGTATGCGTTGCGCGTGTTCGATCTGAATGCGTCCGCCGTCGCTGCCGCGGTCGCCGCGGGTGCCGTTGCCGCGACGAGTGCGATCGATGCGGTGGCCGACGCGCAGATCGTGATCTCGATGTTGCCGGCCAGCCGTCATGTCGAAGGTCTCTACCTCGGCGATGACGGTCTCCTGGCGCATATTCCCGATGGGGTGCTCGTAATCGACTGCAGCACGATCGCTCCCGCGTCGGCGAAGAAAGTGGCCGCTGCTGCCGCGCAGCGTGGACTGGCGATGATCGATGCGCCCGTGTCCGGCGGTACGGCCGGCGCTTCCGCCGGCACGCTGACCTTTATCGTGGGTGGCGATGCGTCGGTACTGGAGCGGGCGCGGCCAGTTCTCGCGGCCATGGGCAAGAACATTTTCCACGTCGGCGATAGCGGAGCCGGTCAGGTAGCCAAGTTATGCAACAACATGGCTCTTGGCGTCATCATGGCGGTGACTGGCGAGGCGCTGGCGCTGGGTTCCGCGCATGGGCTCGATCCCGCGGTCCTCTCGCGGATGATGGCGGTGAGCACGGGTCGCAGCTGGGCTACCGAGGTGTGCAATCCCTGGCCGGGCGTACTCGAGAACGCGCCGTCGTCCCGCGGTTATTCGGGCGGTTTCGGTAACGATCTCATGCTGAAAGACCTGGGGCTGGCAGCCGAAGCCGCGATGCAGGTCGGCGCGCCCATTCCGCTCGGCGAGCTCGCACGCAACCTCTATGCGATCAACAGTCAGGCGGGCAACGGCGGACTGGATTTTTCCAGCGTTCTGAAAGTGATGACGAAGGCGGTATAAGCCGCCGAACGGGACAGGTCGATGTATCGAATCTGTCCCGTCTGTCCGTTATACGGACAACGTTGTCATTATTCGGCAAATTGTGAAATGCCGGTCGTGTTGCGGTGCGCATGCCCATCGAGGAAGGTGTAGAGCGAGGTGCTGGTTCGTCCTGATCGCGCCGCACAACGAACTGTTAAATGAGGATTTACGACAAGTTCTCATTTCTGATTGTCCGATATCGACAACGTTGTCATTTCGCCGTATCTCATCACGACGTTACCGCGCAAAGCGGTGACGCGAAGGGGGAGGGCGACTGCCAGCGCCGGGGGGTTATGGCTTACGCCTTGCTCTACTCATTGTCCGAGCATCGGAGGCATAACCTAATGTCGATCACATCATCGCGCGTGCGCGTTGCCGTCGCGTCGTGTACGTCCACCGCGGCCCTGGCCGCGGCGATCTCGCTCGCACTGGTCGGAGTCGTGGTTCCCACGCAAAGCGCGCATGCGCAAAGTGCGGCCTGTGCCGCGGCGTGGAATGCATCGGCCGTCTATACGGGCGGCAATACGGCAAGCGAAAACGGCACCAACTACACAGCCAATTGGTGGACGCAGGGTAACGATCCGGCGACCAATAGCGGTCCTTCGGGCTCGGGACAGCCATGGACCTCGACCGGTGCCTGCAGTGGTGGCGGTACGACTCCGCCTCCGGTCGATCCACCGCCGCCGACCAATCCGCCGCCGGCTGCGGGAACGCTGCTCTTCAGTCCGTACAAAGACGTCACGATCAATCTCAACTGGAACACCAACCTGATGCAGACCGCCGCATCCGGTACGGTATTGCCGCTGGTCGGCAGCGGTAGTTTCTATTCGACGGTTCAGCCCAATCTCGGCGCGGTCACGCTGGCGTTCGCCAGTGGCGAATGCGGCAGCGAGAACTGGGGTGGGCTGCCCGCTGCCAGCTTCGCTGGTGCGAACATTCCGGCATTGAACAACGCTGGCCTGAACTACATCGTATCGACGGGTGGGCAGGCGGGCTTGTTCACCTGCTCCACAACCGCAGGCATGGCCAAATTCCTGTCGACGTACAACACCTCGCACATGGTCGGTATCGATTTCGATATCGAAGGTGGCCAGACGCCCGCGCAGCTGACTTCGCTGGTATCGATGGTGGCTTATGCGCAGACGCTGTACCCGAACCTGCGTTATTCATTCACGCTGGCAACGCTCGCCGCGTCGGACGGCAGCTACGGTGGCCTCAACAGCACCGGCGACGCCGTGATCAAGGCGATCAAGGCGAAAGGTCTCACCAACTACGTCATCAACCTCATGGTGATGGATTACGGCAGCGGCGCCAGCTCCTCGATCTGCGTCGTGGCGAACGGCCAGTGCGATATGGGCCAGTCGGCGATCCAGGCCGCGAAGAACCTCCAGCACACCTACGGCATTCCGCTGACACAAATCGAACTCACGCCGATGATCGGCGTGAACGACGCGTCCAGCGAAATATTCACTCCCGCGAACGTCGACACGATGACGGCGTATGCGGTGGCGAACAAACTCGCGGGCATCCACTACTGGTCGCTCGATCGCGATACGCCGTGCTCCAGCAATCAGACGACCGCATCGCCGACCTGCAACTCGGTAAGCGGCTCGACACCGGTGCAGTACACGAAGCGCTTCCTGCACGATCTGGGGCGTTAAGTATTGGAGGCGAGACGATTATTCGGCTCATGGAATGAGCCGAATAATCGTCCTATTCGGCTCACCGGTCTTTGGCTGTCTTTGGGAATGGCGAGCGGGCGGCATTCCTGGTCTTTTGCGGCCACAACGCCTACGCAATATGAGGAGATGAGCCCTCCTTTCCGGATTTGATATCGGGCTACGGTTCCGTTTCATCAAAACGGAACGTCCCTGATGCGATATCGCAAGCAACTTATCTTTACTGTTGCTCTCATGCTCCCCACGCTCTGCACCACGACCCAGGCGGATTCCCAGGTCGATACCGATGCCGTGGCGCGAGAGATCGTCGATGGTATGTCCACACGCGAGAAGATCGGTCAGAAACTCATGATGGCCTTCCGTTACTGGTGCGATGACGACCATCCATCGTGTACGTCGGGGATGACGACGGGGAATCCGGACGTCATGCGGATCGTTCGGGACAATGGTCTGGGAGGCGTGATCTTCTTTTCGGACAATATTCAGAGCATCGATCAGGCAGGACATCTCGTCGAAGCATTCGGGCGGGCGAATTCCGCGAAGAACGTCGGGCTGCTTCTCGCGATCGACCAGGAAGGTGGAAACGTATTTCGCCTTCCGCGCGACAAGGCGACCACGTTCCCCGGCAACATGGCCCTCGCTGCGGCGTACCTCGGTAGTGGCGATGCCGGGTTTGCCGTCCGTCAGGGAGAAGTGCTTGCGACGGAGATGGCGTCGCTCGGTCTCAATGTGAACTTCGCGCCGACTGTCGACGTCAACAGCAATCCATTGAATCCGGTCATCAATGTGCGTTCGCTGGGCGATGATCCGGGGTTGGTGGGGCTGCTGGGCACCGGCTTGTTGGAGGGCATGGCCAATCGCAACGTAATCGGTGTGCTGAAGCATTTTCCCGGGCACGGGGATACGACGACGGATTCGCACTTCGGCCTTCCTGTCGTCGACAAGAGCAGGGAGGACGCGTTCGCGATCGACCTGGCACCTTACCGTGCGGCTTTCTCTTCGACCGTTCGGCCCGATATGGTCATGACAGCGCATATCCAGTACGGCGCGCTCGACTCGTCACGGGTTACGACGCTGACGGGAGAAAGCATCGTCGTGCCAGCGACTATGTCCCGGACGATTCAGCGAGACATCCTGCGCGACGAGCTTGGCTTCGATGGCGTGACAGTCACCGATTCGCTGGAAATGAAAGCGATTGCCGATTTTTTCGATCCGGTAGACGCTCTCATCCGTGTGTTTCGTGCCGACGTGGACATCGCGCTGATGCCGGTCGAAGTCCGGCGTGCCGCGGATGCCGGTCGCCTGTCATCGGCGATCGATGCGGTCGTGGCTGCGGTGGATAGCGGGGACCTCGACCGCGAGGAACTGGACGAATCCGTGCGGCGCATCGTACGCATGAAAATGCGTAGGGGAATCGTCCCGGCGTACGCATCGCGGCCGGTATCCGATGTCTCGATTATCGGAAGCGAAGCGCATCGCGAGGTGGAGCGGAAGATCGCCGCCGGATCGATCACGATGATCCGTAACGACGGGGACACGCTTCCCATCGCCGATCGTGCAGCCAATATCCTTATCGTCACTCCCTGGCAGGAGCAGGCGACCGCCATGCAGCGCCGCTTTGCCGAGCATGGGTTCGCACGCGTTACCCATACGTCGCTAGCCGCCGTGACGGACGCGGAGTTGCGGCGCGCGATCGACAAGGCTGACGTGGTATTGCTCGGCAGTATGACGACTCGGGCGGGCTCGCCTGTCACGAAGTTATCCGGCGCGCGGGGTTACCAGGCATTGTTCGATGCGGGACACGTGATGTCTCACAGCGGATCACTCGTTTTCAATGAAGACCAGTCCGGTGAGGCGAATGTCGGACGCGCACGCATACCGTATGCCAGCGATACCGATGCGTGGATGCGCCTTCGGTCCGCCATGGAGTACGTGTCGCACGCCGGCAGGAAGCTGATTCACGTCACTATGCGCGCACCGTACGACTCGGTCGATTTCGACGATCTTCCCGGAGCGACGCTGGCCACGTACTCCTATTTCGGCTACGAGGGCGGCTTGCGCGGCCCATCGCTGCCGATGGTTGTCGATGTCGTCGTGGGCTCGCTGAATCCGATGGGCCGGTTGCCGGTCAATGTTTACGAGCCGGCGACAGGGGGCTCGGCCGCCGTCGTGCGTTATCCGCGCGGCCATGGGTTGCGCTACCCCTCGGCGGACTGAAATCGGACTCCGCCTTGCGGGTGGTTACCAGAGAACGCCGCCCTCGATGGCCACGGGTTCGAGCCCGTGGGCTTCGCCCAATGCATCGCGAAGATCGACTTCGATGCCGCGGGTGATGGCCGTCATGGGGACGTCGTTCTCGGTGTTTTCGAAGGGATTCTGCATGTCGTTGCCGATCTGCAGTAGCGCGAGGAAAAGAAAGCCGACCGCTGTCGAGCCCAGAGGCGTGTAAAGCCCCAGGGCTTCCACCATGCCAAGCGGGAGGAGGATGCAAAAGGCATGCGTGAACAGTGCGGGATAAGTCGCGTATTGTTGGGGGAGCGGTGTGTTCTTGATGCGTTCCAGGCCGCCCTGCGCATTGGTTAGTTCCGCGAACGTGTTCTCGATCGCGACATGCCGGATGTCGTCGACACCGGTTGCCCTTACCATTGAGGCGGTGCGGGACAGGATGGCCTGCGGCACGTTCGCGACGTCGCGCAACCGGGCGAGTTCGTCGCCCGGCAATCGTGCCGCGAGCTCGTCCCACGGCGTCTGCCTGCGCAGATGCATCCGCAACGCCTGCACGTAAGCGATGTGACGGTGGACCAGTAGCGTGTTCGTGGTGCCGGTGGGGAGCAGGGTGGCGACTTCGCGCGCGAACGTGCGCGACGAATTCACCATCGAGCCCCAGAGCGTGCGCGCTTCCCACCAGCGCGCGTAGGCGGTGGTATTCCGGAAGCTGAGATAGACGGCAACCGCGGAACCCAGCAAGGTGAGTGGGAGTGCGGGAAACTGCACCCAGTACGATGCGAAGAAGTAATAGGCGGCCGTTACGGCGACATCCCATGCGAATAGCAGGATCAGCGGTCTGCCGACGTATTTGAGGATGTGGCCGAGATGGGCGCGGCCGGGGACGATCACAGTGCTGCCTCGCGGGCTATGGCCTCGTCCAGCGTGATCAGCGTGCCGGCGGCCTCGTCCAGGATGGATACCCTTCCGTGTTCGATGTCGTAGACCCAGCCTTGCAGGGCGAGACGGCGCTCCGCCAGGCCGGCCGCGACGGCTGGATGCGTACGCAGGTGTATCAGCTGCAAGCGGACATTTTCTTCGATCAGTGCCTGCATGGCGTCGGCGCCTTCCAGGCGGCGCGCGAAGATGGCGCTGCGTGCGGCTTCCGCGTTGCGCAGCCAGGCTTCCACCGTCGGCATACCGCGGGTGGAATCGGGGGCGAGCAGGCCCTTCATCGCGCCGCAGTCGGTGTGACCGCAAACCACGATCTGACTGACGCCGAGCACCATGATCGCGTACTCGACCACCGCGGAGACGCCACCCAGCATTTCTCCGTAACCGGGAACGATGTTGCCGATGTTGCGGCAGACGAACAGTTCGCCTGGCTGCGTCTGGGTAATCATTTCCGGCACGACGCGCGAATCGGCACAGGTAATGAAGAGCGTGTGCGGAGCCTGTCCCGTCGCCAGTTCGCTGAACAGCTCGGCGCTTTCCGGAAAGACCTTGTGAGTGAACGCATCGACGCCTTTCAGGAGGCCAAGCAGGTCGGTGCCAGCGGGTGTTTCGGTCGTCATCGTTATCGTCCTGTGTTTTGGCCGTCCGCTGCCGGCAGATGTACATGATGCCTGTGTGGCGGTTAGTCCTCCATCCCCCAGGCTAATCGGGCGCCAGGCGAGGGGGTCTCTTCGCACTTGCCAGTTCGGCGAGACTGTCTTATGACTGCGATCTGGATTAATGCAGGGGATAGCGATGCGTCGTTTGGGAGTAGCCGTCCTCGCGACGGTGCTGGGTTTGAGCACGGGTGCGCACGCTGCCGATACCGACAGATGGAAGTTGCCGATAGCGGTAAAGAAGCTCGACAACGGTCTGGTGGTGGTCGTGAGCGAGGACCATACCTCGCCCATCGTCGGCATCAGCGTCGTCTATCACGTGGGCATGCGGCTCGAGCCTGAAAACCGTACCGGCTTTGCGCATCTCTTCGAACACCTGATGTTCCAGGGCACGCCGGTATCGCCCAAGGGCGTGTTCGATCGCGTGATTCAGGGAGGTGGTGGCATCAACAATGGATCCACCCGCGCCGACTTCACGAACTATATCGAGACGGGCCCCACCACGGCGCTTGCGCCCATGTTGTGGCTGGAAGCCGACCGCATGCGCGCGCTCGATTTCAGCGAGAAGAACCTGACCAATCAGCGCGACGTGGTGAAAGAAGAAATCAGGGTCAACGTGACGAATCAGCCTTATGGTCTGTTTTACTGGACCCATCTGAATGCGCTGGCGTTCGACAAATGGGCCAATAAGCACGATGGCTACGGTTCGTTCAAGGATCTGGACAGTGCCCGGATCGACGACGTAAAGGCTTTTCACGCGAAGTTCTATCAGCCGGGCAATGCGGTGATCGGCGTGGCCGGCGACGTCGAAGCGGCGCAGGTGTTCGCCCTGGTCGAGAAATACTTCGGCGATATACCGACACAGACGGCACCGGTGCGCGGCGATGTATCCGAGCCGTTGAATACCAAAGAACGCCGCACAAGCGAGACCGATTCCCTGGCGCGGGTTCCGGCGCTTGCCATCGGCTGGAAGGCGCCGCCGAGGGGCAGCCGCGATCATGCGGCGATGGCGGTACTGAGTCAGCTGCTGGTCGGCGACAACGCGTCGCGGTTTTACCAGGGTCTGGTCAAGAACCGCGAACTGCTTACCAATATCGATGGCGGCCTTAACTTCCCGCTCGGCGATGCCTGGGATTTCGATGGTCCGACGATGCTGAGTCTCTTTGCGATGTACAAACCCACGACATCGCCCGATGCCGTTCTAAAGGGTCTGGATGAAGAAATCGCGCACATCGACCACGATGGGGTCGATGCGGCTTCGTTGGCGCGCGTCAAAACGAAGATGCTTTCCGACTGGTACGGACAACTGGAGTCGTTCATCAATCGTGCGGATGCGATTGCCAAGTTGCAGACCCTGTGGGGCGATGCCCGTACGGTGAACGACGTACCGAAACTGATCGACGGCGTCACCCCCGCCGATGTGCAGAGAGTGGCACGCACCTACCTCGTCGCCGCCAACCGCAGCGTCATCGATCGCACACCGGTCGCAGCCAAGTGAAGGGGTCGAAAATGAAAACGCTGACGCTGACGGCCGCACTTGCGCTTGCTTTTGCCGGTATCGCGCATTCGGCCGAACCTGTTTTTCCAAAGGACCTTCCCCCTTACGGTGAAGCGAAGCCGCTTCCCCCTTTGCCAGTCGATCAACACGTGTTGCCGAATGGGCTGACGGTGTGGATCGTCCCGCGCCAGGGCATGCCCAAGATCACCGCCGTGCTGACGTTGCTAGGCGGCACGGCCGCCGATCCCGCCAATGCGCCGGCGGTATCCGATCTGTTTTCCGGCTTGCTCGATGCGGGAACGACCACGCGCAGTTCGCAACAGCTGGCCGAGCAATGGCAGGCTATCGGCGGGGAGTTCTCGTCGGGTTCCAGTGCCGATGCCATTACGTTGAGAGGTACCGCGCTGGCGTCGCATGCGCCTGTCTTGATGGATTTGCTCGGCGATATCGCCCTGCATTCGACTTTTCCCGACAAGGAGGTCGCGCTCGGCAAGGCAAATGCGCTGCAGGAACTGAAGGCATCGGAAGGCGAGCCCGCGTGGCAGGCTTCGCGGGCTTTCGCGACCGCGCTGTATGGCGATCATCCCTATGCCCGCATCGTTCCTACCGAAGCGTCGATTGAAGCCGCTACCCCAGCCAGCCTGCGCGCCGAATACGCGCAGCGCGCGCGTCCGGATCGTGCGTTGCTGGTCATTGTCGGGAAGATCGATGCCGTTAAAGCGCTCGCGCTGGCCACGGCCACGTTCGGCCACTGGAAGGCCAGTGGTGCGCCGTCCACTGAAACCCCGGCGGTTCCCGTCGATGTCAAACCGGTACGCGTGCTGGTGCAACGCGATGGAAGCGTACAGTCCGCGATTCGCATGGGGCATCCGGCGGTTTCCGCCAACAACGTCGACTATGTACCGCTGACCGTGGCAAATATGATCTTCGGCGGTTCGTTCAGTAGCCGGTTGACGGAGGATATCCGCGAAGACAAGGGTTACACCTATTCGCCGGGGTCGATCGTCACGCCGCGTCGTGCCGGTAGCGAACTCCGCGTCGTGGCCGACGTTCGCAATGAAGTGACCGGGCCTACCCTTGATGAGGTGGACAAGCTTTTGCGCGGCATGGCCACACAGCCTGCCAGCGACGAAGAACTCGTCGGTGCGAAGCGACTGATCGCCGGGCTGTACCTTTATCGCAATCAGCAGCAACGTAGCCTCGCAACCACACTGGCAACGACATGGACGTACAAGCTGCCCGCATCGTTCGTTACCGAATACGTAGAGAAAACATCCCAGGTGACGGCGGAGCAGGTTACAGCGATCGGTAGCCGTTATTTCGATCCTGCCTTGCAGAGTATCGTTATCGTCGGCGATGAAAAAGCCATCGACTCGCAGTTGAAAGCACATGGGAATTTCAGGGTGGTCAAACCCTGAGGCTCAGGAAAAAACCCCGCAACCGCGGGGTTTTTTTTGGAAGCAATGATGCCTTTGCATCGATTGGGTGCTTCGGAGGCGGTGTTGCATATGGGGCATCCCCTACCAGCTGACAGGCAGATACCGATAGTTCGTGCGAAGCGATGACGTAAGGATGGGCCTTATCCCCGGTCAGCAATAAGCATGGAGCAGGTTTCTATGGGCAAGGACATTGGATTGACGGACACGTCTCCGGCATTGGATCCCATTTCGACGCCTGTCGGCCCCTTTGGGGTAGGCAAGCCCGAATTGAAACGTATCGTCGAGGCGATGGAGCGACGGCTCGAAGCCGCCTATCCGAATGACGGTAAGACATCCCGCCAGAAGCTCCGCAAGACACGGCTGCTGGCTGAAAGTATCGCGGCGATGGATATGGACGGGCCTTACACCCGAGAGCAACTGGCTACCGGTCTTCGATATTTCATACGCGCCCAGAACGTGCTCGATCCCTTCGAGCAGGTGTCTGTCCTGCCGGATCCCGAGGCGAGAGCTGTCAGCCGGATGATGAAGTGGCACTTTCGGTCCGCGCTGAACGAGCAGGTTAAGGCCCGGCTGGATTCGGAATTCAGCTCGCTCAGCGCTCACCTGCCCGAAGGTGGCGAGCGCGTCGGTAGCGCATCCCTGGGGACCTCGTATGGGTTCGAGCCCGGAGCCTCGGCACGGCTTTTCGTGGAGGCTGCGCAGACAGTCGCGGGACTTGCGAGCAAGGCGATCCAGAAAAAAACCACCACTTCGGTCGGTGTGGGAATCGGACTTCTCAAGGACTTCGTCGGGCTCGACGCGACCCTTGGCGCAATCCGCGGCAAAACGTATGCGAATCTGGAAGATTACGTGAGGGCCGAAAGTGGCAAGCTCGGCGCCTGGTACCACGCCAGTCCATTGCGGGCGCTGGCCAACATGCGGAGCATCGCCGCTCTGGCAGGTTCCTACGAGAAAGACGCTGGTCGCCTCGCGGTTTCCCGTTCATCGCTCAACGAGCGCCTGGAGCGTATGGGATTGCCCGCCGATATGGTCAAGCCGGTGGGGAGGGGCGCGCCGCGCCCCGTTGAGTATCTGAAAGTAGGGGTCGCATCGGCATCGGCCAAATTTGCGTTTGGCGATGTTATCGAACTCAAGGCCGGGGTACAGGTGAAAACGGAGCGAGGGGTGAAAACGCAGTCCATGGATATTGTGGACATGTACGATTTCAATCCCGACCTCGCGCGTCAGCGGCTCGGGTCGAGTACCTCGCGCTATGCAGACAGCGACGATCTTGCTTGTGCGATGCAGGCTCATGCTAGGGAGGCCAGCCGTCTGTTGACGGATATCTCGCTGGGTAAGGTGGATGGCGGTGCGAAATTCAGGAGTGCCGCGATGAGTGAATCGGCTTCACTCCTGAAGGACTATGTATCGCTGAAGTTGGCCGGTGCAATCGATGAGTCCGCTGACCGGCATATCGTCAATCTGTTAGATCAGCACAAATCCCTGCTTCGCCCTGCATCGGTCAGGGAGTCCATCGAAACACCCTCGGTTCGCAATATCGTCGCTCTTGAGTCGGAGGCGAACGCGCATGTGGTTGGCCAGGCGGGTGTCAGTGCAAAGCTTTCCCTGGTCGATGTGCACCGCCATGAAGAGCCGACCTTGCGAGGCCAGTTCGTCGAGGTTGAACTGAAGGGCGCCTTTAATTCGAAAGGATTGGTCGCGAATGTCGTCAATGGAGCCCTGGGGCAAATGGGCACGCCTGTATTCGATGTGGGAAAGCTCGTGGAGGACGTGGTTAACGTGGGGTTTCCGCAGGAATATAGCCAGACGATTAAGTCGGTTTTCAAGATCAAGGATGGTCAGCCGGTTCTGCTTATGCATCAGACTTTCGACACGGAGCGATCGGTGACGAAGGTGTCGGCGCCGGTCGGTGCCGGGCTGAATATCGATGCAGGGATCAGTGCATCGGACAAGCGAGTGCGGCAAGCGCAACTTGGAACGGAGTCGCTCGATTATCTGATGCCATTGGCGCGCTCCAAACTCGGCAAGCCGGGTCCCACCACCTGGTGGGACGACTATACGAAGCAACATGGGGCAGCTTTCGATACGTTAGGGCGCAATATGGCCAATCCTCGCCAGGGCACCATCCTGCAGAAGGAGATGGCCAACATGATGGCGGCGACGCCGTCCGCGCAGCCGTACCTCGACAATCTGCGCGATGCCGCGAAGCGTTCCGACTCCACCGCAATGCGTGGGGCGATCAAGGAGATGCTGCGCGAGCATGTCGTCAAGACCTACAAGCCGGAAGTCACGAAAGAATGGACGTTACGTAAACCGCCGCTGGTGCGCAGCAGTCGGAATTCGAACGAGATCCGAACGCGTAGCAGGGTATAAGCCACCAGGAATAGAACGAAAAGGCCCCGCATAGCGGGGCCTTTTCGTTTCTGCGACTACGCTATCAGGCGTCGACTTCGTCCTTGAACGCATCGATCGGAATGCAGGCGCACATGATGTTCTTGTCGCCGTACACGTTATCGACGCGCGCCACCGGCGACCAGTACTTCTGCAGTTTCAGGCTGGGCAGCGGGAAGGCGGCCAGCTCGCGCGGATAGGCATGCGTCCATTCGCTCGCCGTGACCATGGCAGCGGTGTGCGGTGCGTTGCGCAACGGATTGTCTTCGCGATCCAGGCGGCCATCTTCCACGGCACGGATTTCGTCGCGGATCTGGATCATGGCGTCGATGAAGCGATCGAGTTCATGTTGCGATTCGCTTTCCGTCGGTTCGACCATCAGCGTGCCCGCCACCGGGAAGCTCAGCGTTGGCGCATGGAAGCCGAAGTCGATCAGGCGCTTGGCGACGTCCTCGGCACCGATGCCCGTGGCGTCCTTCAGCGGGCGCAGATCGAGGATGCATTCGTGCGCGACCAGACCGTTGCGGCCGGTGTACAGCGTCTTGAAATGCGGGGCGAGGCGCTTGGCGATGTAGTTCGCATTGAGCAGCGCGACCTGGGTTGCCTTGCGCAGACCGGCCGTGCCCATCAGCGTGATGTACATCCAGGAAATGGGCAGGATCGAGGCCGAGCCGAACGTCGCGGCGCTGACCATGCCGACGTCGCCTTCGCCACCCAGCGAGCGCGGAAGGAACGGTGCGAGGTGCGACTTGACCGCGCACGGGCCGACGCCCGGGCCACCGCCGCCGTGCGGAATGCAGAAGGTCTTGTGCAGGTTGAGGTGCGAGACGTCCGAACCCCACTTGCCGGGTTTGGCGACACCAACGAGCGCATTCATGTTCGCGCCGTCTGTATACACCTGACCGCCGTGCTGGTGGACGATGTCGCAGATGGCGACCACGTCTTCCTCGAACACGCCGTGCGTGGATGGGTAGGTGATCATCAGCGCGGCGAGACGGTCGGAATACTTTTCGGCCTTGGCGCGGATGTCGTCGACATCGACGTTGCCGTTGCTGTCGCACTTGGTGACGACCACGGTCATGCCGCACATCTGCGCCGACGCCGGATTGGTGCCGTGCGCCGATTCGGGAATGAGGCAGATGTCGCGATGTTCCTCGCCGCGCGAGCGATGATAGGCGCGAATGGCGAGCAGGCCCGCGTATTCGCCCTGTGCGCCGGAGTTCGGCTGCAGGCTGACCGCGTCGTAACCCGTGCACTCGACAAGCATGGCTTCGAGTTCGTCGATCAGCTGCTTGTAGCCCGTGGCCTGCGAGGCCGGAGCCAGCGGATGGATGTTCGCGAACTCGGGCCACGTCACCGGAATCATTTCCGCGGTGGCGTTGAGTTTCATCGTGCACGAACCGAGCGGAATCATCGTGCGGTCGAGCGCGAGATCCTTGTCGGCGAGGCCGCGAAGATAACGCAGCAGCTCGTGTTCGCTATGGTGCGTGTTGAACACCGGATGCTGCAGGAAGTCGATGTCGCGGCGAAGTCCGGCGGGCAGCGCCTCGCCCGTGGTCGCGTCCAGTGCGTCGATATCGTCGATCTTCGCGCCGAATACGCCGGCCAGCGCAACGACATCCGCACGCGTGGTCGTTTCGTCGAGGCTGATGCCGACACTGGATGCATCGATGGCGCGCAGGTTGATGCCTGCGTTATTCGCGGCGGCGTGGATCGCCTTCGCATCGACGCCGGTGACGTGCAGCGTGTCGAAGAAGCTGTCGCCGACGGCGACGTTCGCGCCACGCAGGGCGCCGGCGAGGATCGCGGCAAGGCGATGCGTGCGGTTGGCGATGCGCGCCAGGCCTTCGGGGCCGTGATAAACGGCGTACATGCTCGCCATGACGGCGAGCAGGACCTGGGCGGTACAGATGTTGGACGTCGCCTTCTCGCGACGGATGTGCTGTTCGCGCGTCTGCAGCGTGAGGCGATATGCCGGCTTGCCTTCGCTGTCGACCGACACGCCGATCAGACGGCCCGGCATCGAGCGCTTGTATGCATCGCGGCAGGCGAGATAGGCGGCATGCGGGCCGCCGAATCCGAACGGCACGCCGAAGCGCTGGCTGTTGCCGACGACGATATCGGCACCCCAGCTACCTGGCGAAGCGATCAGGGTAAGCGCAAGCAGGTCGGTCGCCACGGCTACGATGCCGCCGCGTGCGTGTACGGCCTCGGACAGTGCGCGGTAATCGTTGATGCGGCCGAATGTATTCGGGTACTGCAGCAGCACGCCGAAACTATCGACGGTCGAGCCTTCGCTGTCGTCGCCGATGTGCAGTTCGATGCCGATGCCGTCGGCGCGCGTACGCAGCACTTCGAGCGTCTGCGGATGAATGTCGCGCGACACGAAGAACACGTTCGACTTCGACTTCGCGGAGCGCTTAGCCAGCGTCATCGCTTCGGCGGCGGCGGTGGCCTCGTCGAGCAGCGAAGCATTGGAGATGTCCATGCCGGTGAGGTCGGCGACCATCGTCTGGAAGTTGATCAGGGCTTCCATGCGGCCCTGCGAGATTTCGGCCTGGTAGGGCGTATATGCCGTGTACCACGCCGGGTTCTCCAGCACGTTGCGCAGAATGACGTTCGGCGTATGGGTGCCGTAGTAGCCCTGACCGATGAAGCTGCGGTAGACGGTATTGCGATCGGCGATAGCGCGAATTTTCGCGAGCGCCTCCACTTCCGTGATGCTGTCGGGCAGCGCGAGCGGAGCGGGCGACTTGATCGAGCCGGGGACGATCGCATCGGTCATCGATTCGAGCGATGCGTGGCCGACGACGCGCAGCATGTCCGCGATCTCGGCATCGTTCGGGCCGATATGGCGCTCGACGAAGGCGTCGTGATGCTCGAGCTCGCGCAGCGAGGAAAAGGATTTCTGGCTCATGGCGTTAGGGGCGTCCGGGTACAACGTGCCGTGCCGCACGTGGGGCGCCCCTCTGTCCTTTTGCCTGAGAGTTTGGAGGCGATGGAACCGCCTCTTGCACCTTCGGCGCCGGATTCAACCGGTCTCTCCAGAGTCTTTCCCCGCGCGGTGGTATGGGAGCCTGAGCGATTACGGGCGTTGCGCCTTCGGCAGCGGGTCGGGCCCGCTTCTCCCACCGAACGATATGCCGGCGATTATACCCGCCTCGGTAAGGGATTGCCGACAGGGTGCCCGGGTGGGCTGGGGTGTGTCTGGGGTGAGGCCGCATCGTATGGCACCCGTTTTCGGGTAGGTCGATGTAGGGGCAGGCACGGATCCATGCCTCCGATGGGGGTACGGGTCTGGCTCAACTGCCTGTGGGCCGGAAGTCCGTCTGCGTCGTACGGATGTGAATGTCTGCGAAAACGCGTTCATTGAACGGGCCAAAGCCAGTCCCCGCAAAGCGTCGGTCACGTCTCGGTCTAGGGATTTTTCTGAAGGCCTTCCTCTATGGTTGAGCCGGGCCAAACAAGGATTATTCCCTGCAGGCGGTTCCCAATGCGGCCGGTTCCGACGGTTACGTTGAATGGACGGCCCGGGTGGCGCCGAGCAGGACACGCGTACTAGTCCCGCGGGCGGGGTGATCCCGCCCGTCTCGGTCTCGACGTACTATTGGGCTTCCCCTCTGTCGTTGGTGTCCCATGACGTCACCCCCTTTTCGGCTTCGAGCCATCGATCACGTCGTACTGCGCGTTGTCGACGGCGATGCCATGCAGCGTTTTTATTGCGACGTCCTCGGATGCAGTGAGGAGCGTCGCCAGGACGAGATCGGTCTCGTGCAACTGCGTGCAGGCTCGTCGCTTATCGATCTGGTGGCCATGGACGGAAAGCTTGGACGCATGGGTGGTGCGCCGCCAGGCGCCGAAGGACATAACGTCGATCACATCTGCCTGAGTGTCGAAGGCTACGACGAGGCCGCCATCAAGGCGCATCTGCAGGCGCACGGCGTGCGCATCGGCGATGTCGGATCGCGCTACGGCGCGCAGGGCGAGGGGCCGTCGATCTATCTCTACGATCCGCAGGGAAATATGGTGGAACTCAAGGGGCCGCCGGCATCCGTGGCGTGACCGGATTCGTGCGCGAATCCAAACGCCAGAAACGACACCCGATCGGGAGAAAGCTGCTAAGGCGGGGTCCCGATGGTTCGGTGAGTCCGAACTGACCCGGGCGTTTAAGGTGCGTGACCTATGGTTGTTAAATCAGCCCGGGAACAAGTGCATGGGTCCGCACGACGTACTCGCGATAGGCCTCCCCAAAATGCTGATTTAGCCAGCGTTCTTCGAGTTGCAGCTTGCGCCAGAACGACAGAAAAACGATGGCGACCGCCAGTAGCCCTCGCCAGTCGCCAACCAGTACGGCATTGCCCAGAAAGATAAGCAGCAGGCCGGAGTAGATGGGATGCCGCACGACCTTATATGGGCCCCGCGTAATCAGTTGATGATGGTCTTTCAGTTGTACGGTGGCACTCCAGTTCTCGCCAAGAAGATGGCGTGCCCAGCAGGCAACGATTGCTCCGGCCACACAGAGGCAAAGTCCGATTGACTCAAAGAATGTGGAGTGCGGTACGAACTGCTCCCTCAGCAAGTTATGCCCGAACCATTCACCTGGACCGAGCAATAGGAACGCTGCGACAAGAGGTAGCCAATAAGCGACGAGTCGCTTCAAGAGAGGCTCGGTCTGCACAGGGGGCTTTGTTCGGCGGCCACTCCATAGCCAGTAGACCAGAACGACTAACCAGACCAAATTAAGCGCGACGCTGAATCCAGGAGTCATGCGGTACAAGCCTGCGGGTTCTTGAGGCCGAATATTGGCAGGCCAGTGCTTGCTACAACATGCTTCAAGGGACGAACGAACGTCTGGTAGGGACGAATGCGCAAAGCTGGCGGGTACCAGGTAGTGGACCAAACGTGGACCGCGCAAGCTTTTCTGAATGCCAGATACAACAAAGCCCCGCATCGCTGCGGGGCTTCGTCTACAATTGGTGCCCAAGAGAGGACTCGAACCTCCACGGTTTTACCCGCTAGTACCTGAAACTAGTGCGTCTACCAATTCCGCCACCTGGGCAGGTGTCACAAGACGTTCGCGCCTCGTGAGCCGCGTAGATTAGGCATCGGCCCGTGGCTTGTCAACAGTCTGTTTACATCGGATGCGAAAATAACCGCGTCCCTCCATACAAGGTTTCTACGTGACAAAACCCAAGCAAGGCTCCGGCGGTACGCGCGGCCCGAGGAAGCCCAAGGCCACGCGTCCGGCGAAAGCGCTCGATCGCTATAAGGACGCCATGCCGCCCCGGGCGGTCGATCCGCAGGCCGATCGCGAAGCGAAGCGCTACGAGCAACCCATTCCCAGCCGGGAGGCGATTCTGGCGCTGCTGAACGAACGCGGCGAACTGCTTTCCTCCGAGGCCATCGCACTGGCGTTGGGCCTGTACACCGAATACGACATCAATGCGCTGGGCAAGCGCCTGGCGGCGATGATCCGCGACGGGCAGTTGCTGCAGAACCGCCGGGGCACCTATGCGCCTGCCCAGAAGCTCAGCCTGTTGCCCGGCCGGGTAATCGCCAATGCCGAAGGCTACGGCTTCCTTCGCCCGGACGAGGGCGGCGAAGATCTCTATCTGTCGCCGCAGCAGATGCGCACCGTACTGCACGGCGATCGCGTGCTTGCCAGCGTCGTCGGCATCGACCGTCGCGGTCGCCGTCAGGGCGCCATCGTCGAAGTGCTTGAGCGCCGCTCGCCGCGCCTCGTCGGTCGCATCGTCGTCGAGAACGGTATGACGCTGGTCGAACCCGACGACCGTCGCCTGCACCAGAACATCATGATTCCCGCCGGTCGCGAAGCGGGCGCGCGCCAGGGCCAGATCGTGGTCGTCGAGATCACCGATCCACCCACCGCGCATCGCGGGCCGCTCGGTACGATCCGGGCCGTTCTTGGCGAACGTTTGCAGCCGTCGCTGGTGGTCGAAATGGCCATCGCCAGTCACGACCTGCCTCACGAATTTCCGCCGCAGGTCATCCGCCAGGCTGAAGAGGTCGAGCCGCAGGTCACCGCCGCCGACCGCGCCGGCCGTACCGATATCCGTCACCTTCCATTGGTCACCATCGATGGCGAGGACGCGCGCGATTTCGACGATGCCGTGTATGCCGAGCCGCTGAAGGATGGCGGCTTCCGCTTGATCGTCGCGATTGCCGACGTGTCCCATTACGTGCCGGTGGGCACGCCGCTGGATGCGGAAGCGTACGAGCGCAGCACGTCGACGTATTTCCCGGGCTTCGTCGTTCCGATGCTTCCGGAAACGCTTTCCAACGGCATCTGTTCGCTGATGCCGAAGGTCGAGCGCATGTGCATGGTCTGCGACATGGAAATCGACGAAGAGGGCGAGGTCGTCCGTTCGAAGTTCTACGACGCGGTGATGCTTTCGCATGCGCGCCTGACCTATAACAAGGTCTGGCAGGCCGTGGGCGAACGCAACCGCGACGTCCGGCACGAAATCTCCGATGTCCTGCCGCAGGTCGAGAACCTGCATCGCCTGTACAAATCGATGGCCAAGGCGCGCAAGCGTCGCGGTGCGATCGACTTCGAAACCCCCGAGGTCAAGTTCAGTCTGGCGCAAACGGGTGAAGTGGTCGCCATGGGCGCGCAGCAGCGTAACGATGCGCACAAGCTGATCGAGGAATGCATGATCGCGGCGAACGTGCAGGCCGCGAAGTTCCTGTCGAAGCGAAAAGTGCCCGCGCTGTATCGCGTGCATGCGCCACCGCCGGCGGAAAAGTACGAAGACCTGCTGCAGTTCCTGCGCGAATTCAAACTGAAAATGCCACCGGCCGACGAAGTCACGCCGGCGGATTTCTCCGCATTGCTGCGCAAGGTACACGACCGTCCGGAAGCGACGCTGATTCAGTCGGTGCTGCTGCGTGCGCAGAGCATGGCGGTATACCATCCTGAGAATCAAGGACACTTCGGTCTGGCTCTCGATGCGTACGCGCATTTCACGTCGCCCATCCGTCGCTACCCCGACCTGCTGGTTCACCGCGCTATCCGTTACGCCATCGCGAAGAAGAAGCCCGCCGAATATACGTACACCGAGGCCGAAATGGCCGTCATGGCCATCCATTGTTCGCAGCGCGAGCGCCGTGCGGAAGAGGCCGAGCGCGATGTCGACGAGCGCTTCAAGTGTGCGTGGATGGAAAAGCACGTTGGCGAGGAATTCGACGGCACCGTGACCGGCGTAACCTCGTTCGGCCTGTTCGTGGAACTGACCGAGTCGCGCGTGTCGGGCCTGGTGCATGTCTCCCAGTTACCGAACGACTACTACAAGTTCGATCCCATCCGTCACCTGCTATCGGGCGAGCGTGTGGGTACGCAGTACCGGTTGGGCGATCACGTGCGCGTGCAGGTGCTGAGAGCAAGCCTGGAAGATCGCAAGATCGACTTCCGCCTCGTGGCGCTTATGGCTGCGCCGGTGCGTGGAGCGGCGAAGGAATCGCCGGTAGCGAAGCCCGCGGCGAAGTCGGGCATGAGTGCCGCCATCGGCCGCGCGGCGAAGGCCGTTGGCCGTGTATTCGGTCGTGGAAAGAAAGTCGCCAGCGAACCGCGTGCGAGCGATAATCCACCCCCCGCGCCGAAGCCCTCGTCGCGTCGACGCGACGAGCCGGAAGTGGCCCCGCCGCGTTCCGCGCGCCGCAAGGTCGAGGTCGAAGCGCCAAGGCCTTCGCGTCAGGGCGGCAAGGCAACGCCGTCCGGCAAGGGCGGCAAGCCTCGCGCGTCGGGCGACGCACCGTCGAAGCCGGCGCGTAAAACGACACCGCAGAAACCAAGGAGCAAGCCCCGGTCATGAGTGAAACCTGGATAGTCGGCATCAATCCGGTCGAAGGCGCACTTGCCAACGATCCGGAACGTGTCCGCGAAGTATTGACCGAGCAGGGCTCGAAGAACGCACGCGTCGGCGAAATCGCCGACGCCGCGCGCAAGCTGAAAATTCCGGTGAAGCCGGTGGCGCGCGAGCAACTGGAAAAGCTGGGTGGTGAAGTGCGGCATCAGGGCGTCATCGCGCGCTATGACGTTCCGCCCCTGCGTGGCGAGAACGACCTGCCGGATCTGCTGGAAGCCGCTGGCGCGAATGCACTGGTGCTCGTGCTCGATGGGGTGACCGATCCGCACAACCTCGGCGCTTGCCTGCGTAGCGCGGCGGCGGCGAACGTCACCGCGGTCGTCGTACCGAAAGACCGTGCTGTCGGCATTACGCCGACGGTGCGTCGTGCCTCGGCTGGCGGTGCCGATCTGGTGCCCGTGATTGCGGCGACGAATCTCGCGCGTGCAATGCGCATGCTGAAAGACGCTGGCGTCTGGATCACGGGGCTGGATGGCGACACCGAGCAGTCGATCTACGGTATCGATCTCAAGGGCCCCATCGCGCTCGTCATGGGTAGCGAAGGCGACGGCATGCGCCGGCTGACCCGCGATACCTGCGATTTCGTGGCACGGATTCCGATGCCGGGAAGCATGGAAAGCCTCAACGTTTCCGTGGCGACGGGCATCGTTCTGTTCGAGGCACTGAGGCAGCGCGGAGGCAAGTAATGGACACGCATTTTTTGTGGCATGACTGGACGGGGCTGGCCGGCGTCGTCCTGGTCCTGGTCGCCTTCTTCCTGCTCCAGGCACACAAGCTCGGCGGTCACTCGTACACATATCAGTCGATGAACCTGCTCGGTGCACTGGGCATCCTGCTGTCGCTGATCTTCGGCGAGTTCAACCTGCCGGCGTTCCTGCAGGAACTGGCCTGGTTCCTGATCAGCGCTTACGGCATCGCACGCGGCGTTCGTGAACGTCGCGCGGCAAAGATTATTGCCCCGTAGTAGAATGTCGCCGGACCGACGCAATGTCGGTCCGGCTTCGGGGACGACCCTGAAGTCCGCGATTCGCGTTTCATCCGTTCGCGTTTCGCATCGTTTCGGATCGCGCTCAAGAGCGCTTCTACATGGGGACGACCCCGTCTTTTCGGAGACATTCCATGTCGTGGATGATGCTTTTTCTTGCTGGCCTTTTCGAGATCGCCTGGGCGATCGGGCTCAAATACACCGAAGGTTTCACGCGCCTGTGGCCGAGTATCGGCACCGGTGCGGCGATGGTCGTGAGTATCTATCTGTTGTCGATGGCGACAAGGCAGTTACCGATCGGTACCGCTTATGCGGTGTGGACGGGTATCGGCGCCGTGGGTGCCGTGCTGCTGGGTATCGTATTGTTCGGCGAATCCGCTGCGCCGCTGCGCCTGTTGTGCGTGGCGCTGATCGTGGCGGGCATTCTTGGCCTGAAGATGACCTCGGGCGCGTGATATTTCCGCAGATATTGTAGGAGCCCGCTTGCGGGCGAAAGCCAACAGGGCGAAGAAGCTTGATGCTCACGTCCGCGAGCCCGAACTACTGGCTGCGGATGTCATGCGCATCTTCGCCGCTCCGTTGGCTTTCGCCCGCAAGCGGGCTCCTACAGGTATTGCAGCGACCTATTTCCGATCGAAATCCGGGCTGGCCGTCAGGTCGCGCTTGGCGCGCGGCGCGACGAGCGGCTCGCCGTGGACGACGAACCAGACGTTCTCGGCGATATTGGTCGCGTGGTCGCCGATGCGTTCGATATTCTTCGCCATGAACAGCAGGTGCGTGCACGGCGTGATGTTGCGTGGGTCTTCCATCATGTATGTGAGCAGTTCACGGAAGAGGCCGGTATACGCTTCGTCGAGATCCGCATCGTCCTTCCAGACCTGATAGGCGGCTTCGGCATCGCGGTCGCGGTAGGCCGTCAGTACGGTGCGTACTTCGGAGGCGGCGAGTTCGGCGAGATAGCCAAGCTTGGCAGCCGCACTGATGGGAGCCACCATGCTCAGCGGAATCGACCGCTTCGCGACGTTGGCCGCGTAGTCGCCGATACGTTCGATGTCGGCTGCGATGCGCAGTGCCGCGAACACGTTGCGCAGGTCGCCCGCGATCGGCGCGCGCAGGGCAAGGAGGCGCACCACATCGTGGCTGATTTCCTGTTCCAGGGCATCGATGGCTTCGTCGTTGTCGACGACGCGCTGGGCGGCACGCTCGTCGCGGCGTTCGACGACGTCGATGGCCGATTCCAGCTGCGTGACGGCCAGCTCGCCCATGCGGACGATTTCGCCGGTGAGGCGGGTCAGCTCGTCGTCGTAGCTCTTGATGATGTGTTCGCGGGGCGTGTTCATGCGCTTTGCCTTCAATGGGGTCGTGGCGGAGGACTTAACCGAAACGGCCGGTAATATAGTCTTCGGTCTGCTTCTTGTTCGGCTTGGTGAAGATCTTCTCCGTACGGTCGAACTCGACCAGCTCGCCCATGTACATGAACGCGGTAAGGTCGGAACAACGCGCCGCCTGCTGCATGTTATGCGTGACGATGACGATTGTGTAATCGTTCTTCAGTTCCTCGACCAGCTGCTCGATGCGGCTGGTCGCGATCGGGTCCAGGGCGGAGGTAGGTTCGTCGAGCAGCAGCACTTCCGGTTTCAGGGCGATACCGCGGGCGATGCAAAGACGCTGCTGCTGACCGCCGGAGAGGCCGAGAGCGCTCTGCTTCAGTTTATCCTTCACCTCGTCCCACAGGGCGGCGCTGCGCAGCGCCTGTTCGACGCGGCTTTCCATGTCGGCACGCGAGAGCTTTTCGTGATGCCGAATGCCGTAGGCGACGTTCTCGAAGATCGTCATGGGAAACGGTACGGGCTTCTGGAAGACCATGCCTACCTTGCTGCGCAGGCGATTCAGCGAGTACTTCGCGTCGAGGATGTTCTCGCCATCCAGCACGATTTCGCCCGTGGCGACCAGCTTCGGATAGATCGCGTAGATGCGGTTGAAGATGCGCAGCAACGTCGATTTGCCGCAGCCGGACGGTCCGATGATGGCCGTGACCTTCTTCTCGGGAATATCCATCGCGATATTTTTCAGCGCGTGGAAGTCGCCGTAATGGAAGTTGAGGTCGCGCACCGTCATTTTCGTCGGGAACTGCGAGTTGTCGGGCTTGCCGGTCTGCGCGGTGGCGGCGAAGCTGGGGGCTGCTTCGTTCATGTTAGTCATGGGACACCTTGGAGCGCGAGAACGCGAAGCGGGCAGTGAGGCTGAGCAGCAGGACGAACATGGTCAGGACGAATGCGCCGGCCCACGCGAGCGTGTTGATATCCGGGCTGGGATCCTTCGTGTATTCGTAGATGACCTGCGGAAGGCTCGGCATCTTGTCCAGCGGATTGAACGTCATGAAATTGTTGCCGAACGCCGTGAACAGCAACGGCGCGGTTTCGCCGCTGATGCGGGCGAGGGCGAGCAGTACGCCGGTCACGATGCCCGAGCGCGCCGAGCGGATCAGGATCTGGACCGTCAGCTTCCATTGCGGCACGCCAAGCGAAAGCGCGGCCTCGCGCAGCGTGGAAGGCACCAGGCGAAGCATTTCGTCGGTCGTGCGGACGATGACGGGCAGGGCGATCAGCGCGAGCGCGATGCCACCGGCGAAGCCCGAGAAGGTGATGTCGCCGTTGGTCGCCCACTTCATCGGCAGCACGATGATCGTATAGGCGAACAGGCCAAGCACGATCGACGGCGCGGAAAGCAGAATGTCGTTGAGGAAGCGGATGATCGGACCGAGGCGCGAACGCAGCGAGTACTCCGACAGCCACGTGCCCGCCATCACGCCGATGGGCGTGGCGATCAGGATGCCCAGCGTGTTGAGGATCAGGCTGCCGACCATCGCATTCGCCAGGCCGCCTTCTTCGCGATACGCGGTGATCTTCGTGAACAGCTGAGGCTTGATGGCCGCAATGCCCTGGCTGAGGGTTTCCCAAAGAATCCATGCCAGGAAGATAAGGCCGATGGCGGTCGCCGCGACGCTGAGCACCATCGCCACGATGTTCTTGATGCGGCGTTTTGCATAGATGTGCGAGGAAGCCATCAGCGACCCTCCCGGTTGCCCAGCTGGCGCAGCATGAGGCGCGCGATCAGCAGGACGATGAAGGTGACGACGAAGAGCAGGAAGGCCAGCGCCATCAATGCCGACTTCTGCAGACCTTCGGCTTCGCCGAACTGGTTGGCGATGGTCGAGGCAATGGAGCTACCCGTTTCCAGGATCGACGGCGTGAACTTGAAGGTATTGCCGAGCACGAAGGCCACCGCCATCGTTTCGCCCAGCGCACGGCCAAGGCCGAGGAAGACGCCGCCGATCACCGCCGAGCGGGTATACGGAAGCACGATGTCCCAGACCACTTCCCACGTGCTGGAACCCAACGCGTACGCCGACTCCTTGAGGCGGGTGGGTACGGTCTGGAAAACCTCGCGCATGACCGACGAAATGAACGGGATGATCATGATCGCGAGCACCATGCCCGCGGTCAGCACGCCTGCGCCGAAGAAGGGGTAATCGCTGGAAAAGAATTTCGCGATCCAGGGCACGTGCTGCACCAGCCAGGAAATCTGGCCGTCGGGCGGCGCGTCGCTGAAGGTGTTCATCAGCCAGGGCTTGATGTGTTCGGCGACGAACGGGGCGAAAATGAAGAGGCCCCACATGCCGTAGATGATCGACGGGATACCCGCGAGCAGTTCGATGGCGGAGCTGACCGGACCGCGCAGCCACGACGGGGCGATCTCGGTAAGAAAGAGTGCGATGCCGAAGCTGATCGGCACGGCGATGAGCAGGGCGATGAGCGCCGTGACCACGGTGCCCATGACCGGAACGAGGGCGCCGAAGCGGTCGTTGCCCGGATCCCAGGCGTCGCTGGTAAGGAAGCCCCAGCCGAAGGTTCTGAATGCGTCGCTGCCACCCCAGAGGGTCGAGGCGGCCGCGCCGATCAGCGAGGCCAGGACGAGCAGGGCACAGGCTTTGAGCACCCACCCGAAGACACGGTCGTTGCGTGCATCTCGCGCGTTGCGCGCCGCCTCCGCCTGCCGGGCGGGTGAGACGGGAAGACTGATGCTTGCATGCATGGGGCCGGCTTTCCTCTGGATCATTACGGCGATGGGTCGCCGCCCCTCAAGGGACGGCGACCCGCCTTTACGTCACGTCGTGGCCGATGGCCCGACGGTATGTCTTAGTTCTTGAACTCGGCCGACCAGTAACCTTCGATCTGCTTGACCAGCGTGTCCGGCAGGGCGACGTAGTCGAGCGAAGCGGCCTGTTCCTGACCGTTCTCGAGGGACCACTTGAAGAAGTCGAAAGCCACCTTGGCATGCGAAGCGTTCTTGGCCTTCTTGTACATGATGACCCACGTGGTCGCCGTGATCGGCCAGGCTTCGGCGCCCGGCGCGTTGGTCATGATCAGGTTGAAGTCCTTGGAGCTTTTCCAGTCGGCCGTGGCGGCAGCGGCGGCGAACGACTTGGCGTTCGGCTGCACCCAGGCGCCCGAGGCGTTCTTGAGCTGTGCGTAGGTGATCTTGTTCTTGGTCGCGTAGGCGTACTCGACGTAACCGATCGAGCCCGGGATCTGGCGCACGTACTGCGACACGCCTTCGTTACCCTTGCCACCCACGCCAGCCGGCCATTCGACGGCCGTGCCGAACTTCACCTTGGTCGCCCACTCGTTGCTGACCTTCGAGAGGTAGTTGGTGAAGTTGAACGAGGTGCCCGAACCGTCCGAGCGATGCACGACCGTGATCTTGAACGACGGAATCGTCAGGCCCGCATTGAGGGCGACGATCTTCGGATCGTTCCAGTTGGTGATCTTGCCGAGGTAGATGTCGGCGAGGGTTTCGCCGTCCAGCTTCAGCTGACCGGCTTCGATGCCCTTGATGTTGACGACGGGCACGATGCCGCCGACCACGACCGGGAACTGACCCAGGCCGAACTGCTGGAGGTCTTCGGCCTTCATCGGAGCGTCGGACGCGCCGAAGTCGATGGTGCCTTCCTTGATCTGGGCGACGCCGGCGCCGGAGCCGACCGACTGGTAGTTGAGCTTGTTGCCGGTCTTCTCGGCATAGGTCGCCGACCATTTGGAAAGCACGGGGTATACGAAGCTCGAGCCGGCACCGGTGATGTCGGTGGCCTGGGCGGCCATGCCGAACAGGGAGGCGGCGACGATCGTGGCGATGCGGAGTTTGCTTGAGGTCAACACGGTAGTTCCTCGGATGGAAGGTGTCGGGCGAGCCCGCCCGCTCTCTATTTCAGGGGTCCCGTGTTGCAATGAAATGAGTTAATTGTTTCAGCTGTATGACACCCACCGTCCGGTTGTCGTCTTCCGGGCCGGGGGATGGGCCTGCAACTGCCGCTGGGCCTCGTTTTCACGAGGTTGGACGCGGACAACCTGTTTCCCCTGACCGGAGATGGTGAGGGGTGTTTGTTACAGGTTGATGATGGACGAGGGGTTGGGAGTCGCCGCTCATTGTGCTCGTCGCTCCTGCGCAGGCTGGACCCAGTGCGGTGCAATCGGTTGTCGCGATAACGTCCATTCACGCTCTAAGCGCGCGACCCTCGTCGATAACGCTCATGCATGCGTGCTCGCCCTGGGCTCCTGCCTGTGCAAGGGCGACCTCAAAGAACCACAACAACTCCCGCCTGGTCCCGTTCCAGTAACTCCAGTCGGCGCCAGCGGTTCACGATCTCGCAGAAAAGCTCCGCCGTGCGCTCCGCGTCGTAAATCGCCGAGTGCGCCTCGCGGGCGTCGAACTCGATGCCTGCCGCGAGGACGGCCTTGCTCAGGACCGTCTGACCATAGGCCAGGCCGCCGAGCGTGGCGGTGTCGAAGCTGCTGAAAGGATGGAACGGGTTGCGCTTATGGCCCACGCGACGGACGGCTGCGTTCAGGAAGGCAAGGTCGAAGGCCGAGTTATGGCCGACGAGGACGGCGCGCTGGCAGTCGGCATCGCGCATCGCCGTGCGTACGCCATTGAATACGTGATCCAGCGCCGCCCGTTCGGTCAGCGCGCCTCGGAAGGGGTGATCGGGATCGATGCCCGTGATCTCCAGCGAGCGGGGATCGATGTTCGCGCCCGGGAAGGCCTCTACGTTCGCCGAAATGGCCGGTAGCGGCACGACCAGGCCCGACGGTTCCATGGCGATGGGGACGACCGCGATCTCAAGCAGGGCGTCGCGTTCCGGGTCGAAACCGCCCGTCTCGACGTCTACGACGACGGGCAGAAACCCCCTGAACCGCTCGGCCATGCGCAGGGCGGTGCTGTTGCTCGGTTTATCCATGCGCGAAGGATATCAGCCCCGCGACCGGCGGTTCCTGCCCCTTTGACGATCCGAGATGTTAAGGCCGCGTACCGGTGTCGTCATTTTGTAACAAAAACTGCATCGAACGGTAAACGGGCGAGCCCATGCTGCGCGCCGTCAGACCCCTCCTTGAGAAATTTCGTATGGGGTGACAGGGGGAAGCCATGCCTTATTCAATCAAGCGGAGACATTCCATGCGTTCCACATTGCTCGCGGTAGCTATCGCCACCGGCTTGGGCGTTACCAGCTTCTCGGCTCTCGCCGCGACGCCGAAAGCCACGAAGCCGCCGGCCCGGGTCACGGTCGATGCCGCCACGCTCGAGCAGATGCAGGCCCAGCTTGCGGCGCTGCAGGCGAAGGTCGCCGAGCTCGAGACCAAGCAGGACGCACAGGCCGACGCTCAGGTCGAGACGGCTCAGGCTGTCAACAACGTCCAGGTCGCCGCCGCCAAGCCGGTCGAGGACCTGGCGAAGAGGTTCGACAAGATCGACAAGCTGGTGAACAACACGAAGATCGGCGGCACGATGTTCTTCGACTTCACCAACGTCGATCACAAGGAATTCGCTTCCACCGGTGCTGGCCGCAAGGTCGATGGCCACGGCGCCACGAATGGCACCGGCTACGACGTGAAGCGCTTCTACCTGACGGTCGACCACCAGTTCGACGATATCTGGTCGGCGAACCTCACCACCGACTTCAACTACGTTTCGACCATCTCGCAGACCAGCCTCTTCGTGAAGAAGGCCTACGTGCAGGGTAAGTTCGATCCGCTCTTTACGGTCCGCTTCGGTGCGGCCGACATGCCCTGGATTCCGTTCGTCGAGAAGTGGTACGGCTACCGCTTCCTGGAGAACACGATCACCGACCGTTCGTTCGAAGGCGGTCGCGCGGGTTCCACGGCTAACGCCGGTGGCGTCGGCGCCTTCGGCAACTCGTCCGACTGGGGTATCCACGCTCTGGGCGCCACGACGGGCGACAACTCCATCAACTACCAGTTGTCGGTCGTCAATGGTCGCGGTTTCCGCAATCCGAGCCGTTCGGACAGCGTCGATGCCGAAGCTCGCTTCGGTTACTCGCCGATCGAGCAGATGGTTATCGCCGTGGGTGGTTACACCGGCAAGCGCGGCAATGACGTCCAGAACGGTCAGCCGACCCGCGATGCTTCGCGTGGCGACTTCATGGTGGCCTGGCGCGACAAGACCTTCGGCGTCGGTGGCGAATACTTCCACGCCCAGAACTGGGACGACATCCTGAAGTACGCCGGTACCGGCACGGCGCCGCTGTCCGTCAAGGACAAGGCCGATGGTTACTCGCTGTGGGCCGACTGGAAGTTCCTGCCGCAGTGGGCCGTGTTCGCTCGCTACGATAGCCTGAACTACAAGTACACGACGCCGACCAATGCCGAGCGCAAGCTGAAAGACACGTATTACAACGCGGGTGTTTCGTACGACGTGTTCAAGAATCTGAAGCTCGCCCTGGCTTACAAGCACAACAAGCTCGATGGCCCGGACGCCACGAAGTATGAGTACAAGACGGACGAAGTCGGCTTCTGGGGTCTGTTGACCTTCTAAGCCGGAGTAACGGTTATCTGAAAGGAGTTCGGCTCAGGGACGACAAGCGGCGGGCGCAAGCCCGCCGCTTTCTTTTTGGACGTCTACTGAGAAATGTCGTATGCCGCATGGCGGCGAAGCGTTGCGAATATCGTCGTGCGTACACGGAAATGGCAAGTTTTTTTCGGATACTCCGTTTGTTCAGTATGCTTCTCAAGTTATTGTAAATAGTGTTTTTTTATTCGAGCTAAGCTGAATATAAGATACGTCACGCGTCATTCCTTCAACACGTGTTGCGTCGCCACACTTGCAAGGCGATTCGCGGCTGCGTAGGTTTTGCTCCATGAGCTCTCCGACGCTATCAGCAACCCGACGCATGACCCGCACGATCCTCGTGCTGTTCGCGCTTCTGTTTGCCAGCGCCTGTTTGCATACGGCGTATGCCGCTTCGACGCATTCGGCAATGACCGAGCATGCCGTATCGCATGTATTCACCGGCGCGGACGATGCCGCCGGAGGCGACGACATTCTCGCCGACATGCCATCGCTCGAAGATAACGGCGGCATCGACGACACGCTTGTCGTTCCTCCCTCCACGAGCCTTGCCGTGGCAAGGCTCGTCGCCTCCCGTCCCGTTGCGGACGTGAGGTCACTGACGTCGCACGAACCTCCTCAGGACTTGCGTCCTCCGATCGTCTGACACCGCCGTCGCGGGCCATACCCGCGGGCCTTCCGTCCGATCGCTCTCCCCGAACGCATTTCAGGCGCGTGCTCGTGCGCGTCCTTTACCCCTATCGACAGAGGAATTTCCCATGGAACGTCTTATCCAGGGTTTCGATCGTTTTCGTCGCGACATGTCCGATGAGCATCGCCAGCTATTCGCCAAACTCGCCTCCGGCCAGACGCCGCACACGATGTTCATCACCTGCGCCGATTCGCGCGTGATGCCCGAACTGCTGTTCAACGCCAATCCGGGCGAACTGTTCGTATATCGCAACGTCGGCAACATCGTGCCGCCGTACGCCCAGCACGTCAGCGGCGTGGTCGCCGCGATCGAATACGCGGTCACGGCGCTCAAGGTGCAGCACATTGTCATCTGCGGCCATTCGGACTGCGGCGCCATGAAGGCGCTGCAGAACCCCGCCTTGCTGAAGGGCAAGCCGTCCGTCGAGCAGTGGCTGAAGCATGCGGATGTTGCCCGCTACGTCGTCGCCGAGAATCGTCCCACCATGCAAGGTGAAGAAGGACTGCGTTACCTCACCGAGGAAAACGTGGTCGGCCAGCTTGAGCACATGCGCACGCTGCCGGTCGTGGCGGCAGCGATGGCGAACGGCAGCCTGCGTATCCATGGCTGGATTTACGACATCGCTCGCACCGACATAACCGCCTTCGACGCCACGGAAGGACGTTTCCGTCCGCTGGTCGCAGGCAGCAGCAACCTCCCGGACGCCACTCCGCACGCACGGTTCTCCGTGCCGGTGGCTTCCGCCGCTTAAGGACAAGAACATCATGCGCGCGTACTTTTCCCAAGGCCTTTTTGGCCGCGACCTCCTCGGTTCGGTGGTCGTTTTTCTTGTTGCTCTGCCGCTGTGCATGGGTATCGCCATCGCGTCGGGCATGCCGCCCGCCGCGGGGCTGATATCCGGCATCGTTGGCGGTCTGGTGGTCGGCTTCCTCGCCGGATCGCCTTTGCAGGTCAGCGGACCGGCCGCCGGTCTGGCGGTTCTCGTGTTCGAACTGGTGCGCGCGCATGGCGTGGCGGCGCTGGGTCCGGTCGTGCTGTTGGCGGGCCTGATCCAGCTGGTTGCCGGCGTCTGTCGCGTCGGCGTGTGGTTCCGGATGACCTCGCCCGCCGTCGTGGCGGGCATGCTTTCGGGCATCGGCATCCTCATCGTGGCGTCGCAGGCGCATGTTCTTATGGACGCGGCGCCGAAGGCTCGCGGACTGGAGAATTTCGCCGCGTTGCCCGCGTCGTTGTACGAGGCATTCACGGGTGAGGGCGAATCCCATATCGCCCTGATGATCGGTCTGGGTACGATCGCGATCATGCTGGCATGGGAGAAGCTGCGGCCGGCAAAGCTGAAGTTCCTTCCGGGCGCGCTGATCGCCGTCGTAGCGATGACCGCTACCGCGCAGTACTTCGCGGTAAACGTGAACCGTGTCGACGTGCCGTCGAATCTGTTCTCGGCGATCAGCCTGCCGTCGATGGGCAGCATCTTCGGCCTGTTCGATTCCACGTTGCTTATTGCCGCCGCGACGTTCGCATTCATTGCCAGCGCCGAAACGCTGCTGTCGGCGGCGGCGGTGGACCGCATGCACGATGGCGAACGCACCAACTACGATCGCGAGCTGGCCGCTCAGGGCATCGGCAATATGATCTGCGGCTTCCTGGGCGCGCTGCCGATGACGGGTGTCATCGTCCGTAGCGCTGCGAATGTGCAGGCGGGTTCCGCCACGCGCATGGCCGCTGTGCTGCACGGTGCGTGGATCCTCGTGTTCGCGCTGCTTCTGCCCTGGCTGATGCGTATGACGCCGGTTTCGTGCCTCGCGGGCATCCTGGTCTACACCGGCGTGAAAATGGTGAACCTGAAGCAGGTGAAGGATCTGGCCGTATTCGGCAGGGGCACCGCGGCGATCTATCTGGCCACGACTATCGCCATCGTCGCCACGGACCTGCTTACGGGTGTGATCGTCGGTTTCGGTCTGTCGCTGTTCCGCCTTGCGCTGATGTCGTCGAAGCTGAAAGTCGATCTGGCGCATCACGACGAGCCAGGTACCGCTTCGCTGACGCTCAAGGGTTCGGCAACCTTCCTCAAGGTGCCGTCGATGGCACGTACGCTGGAAAGCGTCCCGCCGAATACGCGGGTCAACGTGATCCTCGACGGTCTGCACCATGTCGATCAGGCATCGCTTGAACTGCTGCGCGACTGGGGCAGGAATGCGTCCAAGAAGGGTTGCGAGCTCGTCGTCGACTGGAAGGAACTGAACCTCAAGGTAGAGGGCGCCCGGGCAGTCGCGTAAGTGTTGGAGCGGGCTTGACCGCGATCCCTGCGAGCGAACGATCGGTTGATGAGGGAAGCCTCCCCCCTCCAGCCTCTTTCATCCGGCGATCGTTCGCACTCTGTACGCAGGGATCGCGGTCAAGCCCGCTCCCTTGGGACGCGGCTCCGACAGTCGCGATGGTAAAAAGAAACGCCCGGCTAGCCGGGCGTTTTCTGTTTATAGGCGCACAGGTCACGGATCGCACACACCGGACATTCCGGTTTGCGCGCCTTGCATACGTAACGTCCGTGCAGGATCAGCCAGTGGTGCGCATCCTGCTTGAATTCGGCGGGGATGACCTTTTCGAGCTTGTCTTCGACCTTGCGTACGTCGGCACCCGGTGCGAGACCCGTACGATTGGACACGCGGAAGATGTGCGTATCGACGGCGATGGTCGGCTCGCCGAACGCGGTATTCAGCACGACGTTGGCCGTCTTGCGTCCGACGCCGGGGAGGCTTTCCAGCGCTTCGCGCGAACGTGGCACTTCGCTGTCGTACCGGTCGATGAGAATGCGCGACATGGCCAGCACGTTCTTTGCCTTGTTGTTGAAAAGACCGATCGTGCTGATGTAACGCTTCAGTTTCTCTTCGCCGAGATCGAGCATCTGCTGCGGCGTATTCGCGACGGGAAAAAGTTTCCGCGTCGCCTTGTTCACGCCGACGTCGGTGGCCTGCGCGGAAAGCGCGACGGCTACCAGCAGTTCGAAGGGCGTGCTGTATTCCAGTTCGGTTTTCGGATGGGGATTCAGCTCGCGAAGGCGAGTGAACATGTCGATGACATCGGCCTTCTTCACGTGTCCGGATCCTTCTTGCGTGCTTTGGCGCGCGCCAGCGCTTCGAGTACGGCATTGCGCGCCGTGGGCGCGGCGACGTCTACCTTGCTGGCCGCAAGCTCCGCTTCCCGCCGTTCGCGTTCGGCGAGCAGGCGCGCTTCGCGTCGCTGGAAATGCGTTCGTGCGGCGTCGGTATGGCCGCGATCGGTGGCCTGCGCCAGTGGCATGGCGTCGAGGACGATGCAGTCCACGGGGCAGGCCGGTACGCAGAGTTCGCAACCCGTGCACAGGTCGGACACCACGGTATGCATGAGCTTGGCGGAACCGACGATGGCATCGACGGGACATACCTGGATGCACTTGGTGCAGCCGATGCAGTCGGCCTCCACGACGCGGGCCAGCGTGCGCGGCTTCTCCATCCCATGCGTGGGGTCGAGTGGAACGACGGGGCGATCGAGCAGGCGGGCGAGCAGGGCGATACCTTGCGCGCCGCCCGGAGGGCACAGATTGATAGCGGCTTCGTCGCGGGCCATGGCGTCGGCATAGGGCCGGCAGCCATGGAACCCGCACTGTTCGCACTGCGTCTGGGGCAGGAGTGCGTCGATCCGTTCGGCGAGCGTGGGCGTCATGGGTGCCTGGCGTGCGCCGGCGACATGCTTAGCGAACGGTGGCGCCGGGTGCGGCGCCCTGGTCGGCATCCAGCAGGAATAGATCGCTACCGCCTTCGCCGGCCGACAGGATCATGCCTTCGGACAGGCCGAAGCGCATCTTGCGCGGCGCGAGGTTGGCGATGAACACCACGTTCCGGCCGACCAGCGTTTCGGGTTCGCCGTATGCGGCGCGGATGCCGGAGAAGATCTGACGCGTGCCAAGCGGGCCCGCGTCCAGCTCGAAACGCAGCAATTTGTCGGAACCGTCGACGAACTCGCATGCCACGACCTTGCCGATACGCAGATCGAGCTTCGCGAAATCGTCGATGGAAATGGTGGCGGCGGTGTCGGTGCTGGCGTCGGTCATGGGCTTCGCTGTGTCTTTGGGTTTATTCGGTTTGAGGGGAGCCGCTTTCGGAACTTCCGGACCGGTCAGGGATTCTTTCGACGCGTCGACCATTGCTTCGATCCGCTTCGCGTCCAGACGCGAGAACAGCGGTTCGAACGTCTTGACGGTATGGCCGAAAAGTTCGCGGCGCGCATCGGGGAAGTCGCCGATCGGGGCGTCGAGGAAGACCTCGGCGGCCGCGACGGTAACGGGAAGGATCGGTTTGAGCAGGCCGCTCAGTAGGCGGAACGCCGTGATGGCGAACGTGCAGACCTGCTGCAGTTCGTCGCGCCGCGCTTCGTCTTTCGCGATGACCCACGGTGCGCGTGCGGCGATATAGCCGTTCACCACATCGGCCATTGCGACGAAGCGACGCGACACTTCGGCGAAGTCGTCGATTTCGTAAAGCGCGTCGACGCCTTCGTACTGCGCGAGCAGATCGCGCCACAGGGCGGCGGCTTCGTCGTCGAAACGATCGGCGAGGCGACCCGCGAAATGCGTCTGCAGGAAGCCCGCCGTGCGGCTGGCGATGTTCGCCCACTTGCCGACCAGGTGCGAATTGACGCGCTCTTCGAACGCCTTCAGATCGAGGTCGACGTCGACCGGCGTCGCGCTCAGCATCGTGGCGAAGTAGTAACGCAACGCTTCGGGATTCAGTCCGGCGTCGAGATAGGTCCGCGCCTGGATGAAGGTGCCGCGCGACTTGGACATCTTCGCGCCGTTGACGGTCAGATAGCCGTTGACGTGCAGCGCAGTCGGCGTGCGCATGCGCGCGCCGTGCAGCATCGCCGGCCAGAACAGACCGTGGAAGTTGATGATGTCCTTGCCGATGAAGTGATGCATCTCGGCGGTGCTGCCTTCGGCGAGGAAGTCGTCGAACTTCGTTCCCGTACGCTCGCACAGCGCCTTGAAGGCGGCGAGGTAGCCGACCGGCGCGTCGAGCCAGACGTAGAAAAATTTGCCGGGCGCGTCGGGAATCGGAAAGCCGAAGTAGGGCGCATCGCGGGAGATGTCCCAGTCGCGCAGGCCGCCGTCCAGCCATTCCTTGAGTTTGGCCACCACGCCGCTATTAGCGACAGGGTGGCCGCCGGTGCGCTGGCCACTCAGCCATTCGCGCAGCAGCATTTCGAACTTGCCGAGCTCGAAGAAGTAGTGTTCCGAGTCGCGCAGGACCGGCGTTGCACCCGACATCACCGAGTACGGACTGATGAGATCCGTCGGAGCGTAGGTCGCGCCGCAGTTCTCGCAGTTGTCGCCGTACTGGTCGGGCGTGCCGCAGTTGGGGCAAACGCCTTTGATGTAGCGGTCCGGCAGGAACATGTCCTTTTCGGGGTCGTACAACTGCTGGATGTCGCGGCGTGCGATATAGCCGGCCTGGCGCAGGCGCGTATAGATCGACGTCGCCAGCTCGCGGTTCTCCGGCGAGTGCGTCGTGTGGTACTGGTCGTAACTGAAATGGAAGTCGGTGAAGTCCGCTTCATGGCCCGCACGGATATTCGCGATGAAGGCTTCGGGCGTGATACCGGCCTTCTCGGCTGCCAGCATGATCGGCGTACCGTGGGCGTCTTCGCCGGCGACGTAGTGGACCTCGTTGCCCCGCATGCGTTGCGCGCGCGCCCAGATGTCGGCCTGGATATACCCGAGCATGTGGCCCAGATGGAGCGGGCCGTTGGCATAGGGAAGGGCGTTGGTGACGAGGATGCGGCGCGGCATGACGGGCCCGGTCGGCTGAATGACCGCAGATTATGGCATGCCGCGCTTTCTATGTAGGAGGTCTGCGGGAGCGCGTCCCGAGGGTTATTCCACCCGTTCCCATATCTGGCTGCGGCCCAGCAGCGAGAAGCCGATGTAGCCATGGACGTCCAGCTTCTGGCCGCCATCGGTCAGTTCCAGCTTGACCTTGTAGATCTTGCCCTTCTTCGGGTCGAGGATCTGGCCGCCGCTCCACTGATCGCCGTCCTTCTTGAGGCCCCACATGATCGTCATGCCTACGATGGGCTTGTTCTTGCGCTCGCCGTCGCAGTTGGCGCAGAGCGGATGCGGACCTTCGTCGGACTGGATGACTTCCAGGACCTTGCCCTCGAGGACGCCGCCCTTTTCGGTGATCTCGATGATCGACTTCGGCTTATGGGTGGTGTCGTCGATGGTCTTCCATTTGCCTAGGGGGCTGGTCAGGTCGGCGGCAAAGACGGGCATGGCGCCGACGACCAGGGCTGCGGCGAAAACGGCGCGGAACAATGACTTCATGCGTGGGACTCCCCGTACGGTTCAGTATGGCCCGAGCCTGACGAGGCCACAGCAGCCCGTCAAGCTGCATTGCGCCACGGCTGGCATAATGGGCGATCCCCTGCATCGACACCCGTCCATGAGCAACGCCAGCGAATCCCTCGTACGCAGCATCCTCGAGCAGGTCATCGACCCGCATTCGGGCCAGTCGCTGGCCCAATCGATCCGGGCGGTCGGCGTCGACGGCGCGCGGGTGTCGGTGGATATCCAGCTCGGCTACCCCGCCGCCGGGTACGTCGAGGCGGCGGTCGCCGCCGCGAAAGCCGCGCTCGAAGCCGATCCGGCCATCGATACCGCCACGGTATCGGTGACCCAGCGCACCCACGCCCATAAGGTGCAGGGCCAGCTCGCGCCGTTGCCCGGCGTGAAGAACATCATCGCCGTGGCCTCCGGCAAGGGTGGCGTCGGCAAGTCGACCGTCGCGGTGAACCTGGCGCTGGCGCTGGTCGCCGAGGGCGCGAAGGTGGGCATTCTCGACGCCGACATCTACGGTCCCAGCCAGCCGCGCATGCTCGGCCTATCGGGCAAGCCGTCCTCGCCGGATGGCAAGAGCATCGTGCCCATGCTGGCGCACGGCCTGCAGGCCATGTCCATCGGCGTGCTGATCGACGAGGACACGCCCATGATCTGGCGCGGCCCCATGGTCACCCAGGCCCTGATGCAACTGCTGACCGACACCCGCTGGGAAGACCTCGACTATCTGATCATCGACCTGCCGCCCGGCACGGGCGATATCCAGCTGACGCTTTCGCAGAAGGTGCCGGTATCCGGCGCGGTCATCGTCACCACCCCGCAGGACATTGCCTTGCTGGACGCGAAGAAGGCGTTGAAGATGTTCGAAAAGGTGGCGGTGCCGGTCCTCGGCGTCGTCGAAAACATGGCAACGCATATCTGTTCGAACTGCGGCCACGAAGAACACATCTTCGGCCAGGGCGGCGGCGCGCGCATGGCCGGGGAGTTCGGCATTCCGTTCCTGGGCGACCTGCCGCTGGACATCCGCATCCGCGAACAGGCCGACGGCGGCAAGCCCACGGTCGTGGCCATGCCGGATTCCGATCTGACCGCGCGGTACCGTTCCATTGCCCGTTCCGCGGCGGCCCGGCTGTCGCTGCAGGCAAAAAACAAGGCGATTTCGTTCCCGAAAATCGTCATCCAGAACACCTGACTGGCGCCGTCCGGCCCAGTTCGCTACCTTTCCCGGTTAAACGCGCGCGTGGGCAGGTGCCCACGCTGGCCCTACGGAGATCATTGTGAGTATCAAGTCCGACAAGTGGATCCGCCGCATGGCCCAGGAACACGGCATGATCGAGCCCTTCGCGCCCGGTCAGGTCAAGGAGCGCGACGGCCACCGACTGGTGTCCTACGGCACGTCCAGCTACGGCTACGACGTGCGCTGCGCCGCCGAGTTCAAGGTGTTCACCAACATCAATTCCACGATCGTCGACCCGAAAGCGTTCGACGAGCGCAGCTTCGTCGACGTCAAGTCGGACGTATGCATCATCCCGCCCAACTCCTTCGCGCTGGCGCGCACGGTCGAATACTTCCGCATTCCGCGGCAAGTGCTGACCATCTGCCTTGGCAAAAGCACGTATGCCCGTTGCGGCATCATCGTCAACGTGACGCCGCTCGAGCCGGAATGGGAAGGCCACGTCACGCTGGAATTTTCGAATACCACGCCGCTGCCCGCAAAAATCTACGCCAATGAAGGCGTGGCGCAGATGCTTTTCCTCGAATCCGACGAGGAATGCGAAGTCAGCTATGCCGATCGTGGCGGTAAGTACCAGGGCCAGCGCGGCGTCACGCTGCCCAGCACCTGAACGCCTTGCGTCAGTCGCATTCACGCACGACACGGGCGAGCGTTAGACTCGCCCATTCACGAACCACAGAACTTTTGGGAGAAAGTCGCATGATCCGTGTTTCCACCTGGCTGGCGCGCGCCGGCGCGGCGGTATTGCTTGCCAGCATGCTGGTGCTTGCCGGTTGCCATCGCGGCAGTGCCAAGGACGACCATGTACCGACGTCCCAGGGGCAGTTCGACATGACACTGAAGTCGTACAAGAGCGGTCAGTTCCTGGTCGATGGCGCCGTGCTTTCGGCGGCCGACACGGGCAGCCATTTCTCGTATCTGAAGGATCAGGGCAAGCTGCCGAAGACCGTGCTGCTGCTCCCCAGCGACGATTCGAAAATCCGCGACAACCATCTCGGCTTCATGGCACGCATGCAGCTCGATTACGGGTTCACCGTGTACTACGACAAGAAGGGCGAACTGGTTCGCCTGAATGCCGTCGAAGAGAAAGCGCGCACGCTCGAGGACACGCCGCAGAAGGCCAACCTCCCCGATCGTATGCAGGGTAAGGATGCCGCCAGCGGCACTTACGATCCGTCGAGCCAGCAGCAACAGCAGCAGCGCTGATTTCATCGCATCGACGGAAACGGCGCTCTCGGGCGCCGTTTTTTTTGTTCTTCACGTAGGGCTCGGCTTTGCCATCGCGGTAGCGCTCGGACGCTTCGGGGAGAGCCGTCGGCCACCACCCTCGACGCTCCGGCTTCACCGTCGCTCGGGGAGGGAGAGCCGCTGCGCGGCTTTTGTTCTATGGCTTACGCCCCGTCGCGCCCGCGCTGCGGGCGGGGGTTTTTGATTCGGCATCCCTGCCTCAGCAAAAACGGCGGACCGTCCAGGTCCGCCCCCTGCGGGCCTTGTCCGCCCGCCGCGCTCGGTTTCGCAAGTCGCGTCGAGGGTGGTGGCCGACGGCTCTTCCGGATGCTGCGGTCACGTGGAGGAAAGCATCGCGTCGACGCATGGCCCTAGGTGACTTCATGCGGGCCCGTGCGCAGGCTCGCGCTCTCCCCGCAGCAAACCGCAACCGACGGTGCCGCGACCGGGTTGGCCCTTGGGGCCGCCTTAGCCGAGGGCCGCAATGACCCACTGACGGAGCGAAGCGGCGCTACGGCCCGCTCCCGCAGGGACGGCGCCGAAGGCCCCAAGGGCCAACCCGGTCGCGGCTTCCACGACGCACGAGCGTGAGCCGACGAAGCCGCTGCCAACACGAGCCGCCCAGCGGCTGTCCTTACCCGAAGAGTGGCCAGCCGCGCGCTCCTACAAAAGCGACAGGCTTTCCCGCAGGCGTCCGACCAGTTCGCTCGACGTGGCGTTGTCATAGGGCACCGCCTTGCCACTGCCCCAAACCGGACCCGGCCACGCGGCATCCCCTTCGCGTCGCGCGACCACGTGCACGTGCAGCTGCCTGACGATATTGCCGAGCGCGCCGATATTGATCTTGTTGCATGGTTCGGCATCGCGCAGCGTGCGCGTCGCCGCGTTTACCTCGCCCCACAGAACCGTCTGATCGTCGTCGGCGAGGTCCATGATTTCCGAAAGACCGGACTGGCGCGGGACCAGGACGAGCCAGAGGAAACGCGCATCGTTCATCAGCAGCACGCGGCTGAGGGGCAGGTCGCCGACGACGAACGTGTCGCCGGCCAGTCGGGAATCGAGAATGAACGGCGCAGTCATGCGTCGGCCAGATAGCGGGCGAAAAACGCCAGCGTGCGCTCGCGCGCGAGTTTTGCGCTGGGTGCGTCGTAACTGGCCCGCGCATCGCAATTGAAACCGTGGTCGGCGGGGTAGACCCAGGTATCCATTTCCGGTTTCAGTTCGCGATGTTTCTCGACCATCTCCGGCGGGATCGAATGATCGCGTTCGCCGAAATGGAAGATCACGGGTGCTTTCGCGTCTTCGCTCAGGAAGGGCACGTCACGGGAGCCGTAATAACTGGCCGACGGAAGACCCAGCCTCAACGCAGCCATAAGCGCCACCGTGCCGCCCCAGCAATAACCGACCGTGCCGATCTTGCCCGCATAGGCAATGGCGCGCGCCGCTACGGCGACGTCTTCCACCGGTCGATGCAAGCCAAGCTCGGCGACGAGCTTGCCGCCTGCCTGCATGCCTTCCTTGTCATAGCCAAGCTCCACGCCTTTCCGGACGGGATCGAACAGGGCAGGCGCAATGGCGACATAACCTTCGTCCGCGAAACCGTCGGCCACGCTGCGGATATGCGCGTTCACGCCGAAGATTTCCTGGATCACGACGATACCGCCGCGGGGTGTTCCGGTCGGCCGTGCGATGTAGGCGTCCATGGACTCATTGGAGCGGGACGTGTCGAGAATGATGGTGCTACCCATGGTGTACTCCATGATTGTCGCTTGCGTGGAACGATTACTGGCCAATTGGCGTAGGTGTAAGTGTGCCATGCCCGTAACATCGGCCCTTGGTCTTCATCTGTATCTAACGATCGCGATCCTAGTGTGATGACACGTTGTTCCGCTGATCTCGCGAGAGGATTCGACATGAGCTTGGTTCTTCAGTCTTCGAATGTGGCACTGGATAAATTTCTTCGTGCCCTTGAGGCCGACGGTTCGGTATCGCCCGTCGATTTTCAGGCAATCAGGGATAACGCAGACCGATGGACTGACGTTGTCGACTATCCCGAGCTTGCGGGCACCTTGAAGGCATTCCAGGGGGCGGCGGATACGCTGGCGGAGACAACCCAGAAAGTCGCCCTCGCTGCGAGGAAGGGCAAAGTGAAGGGTGTCGAACTGGAGGCGCTCAAGGACGCCATCGAGCACCAGTTGGCGTACGTCGTGGCGGGTTATAAATCCAGTGTCGAACGGATCTGAAAACTGGCTGAGGGGCCGGTTCTCTGTCGTGGAGCCTTGCCGAGCCCGTACAGGCTCCCGTTAAAGTGGGGAACCGGGCCCGCAGGCTATTGCCGCGAATGTGGGCGCTTCCAACCGGGTATAATACCCGGTTCCCACCTCCCGGTACCCAACGACCATGTCGTCCCAGGCCGCCCATAAAATTGGTTTCGTCAGCCTTGGTTGCCCCAAGGCCCTGGTCGATTCCGAACGTATCCTCACCCAGCTGAAAGTCGAGGGGTACGAAATCGTGCCGACCTATGGCGCGGCCGACGCGGTGGTGGTCAACACCTGCGGCTTCATCGATTCGGCGGTGCAGGAATCGCTCGACGCCATCGGCGAGGCCTTGCACGAGAACGGCAAGGTCATCGTGACGGGCTGCCTCGGCAAGCGCGCGGAACTGATTCGCGAGTCCTATCCCGACGTCCTCGCCATTTCCGGCCCGCAGGACTACGCAAGCGTGATGAGCGCGGTGCACAAGGCGTTGCCGCCGCAGCGCAATCCGCTGCTCGACCTGGTGCCGGATACGGGCGTCAAGCTCACGCCGAAGCACTACGCGTATCTGAAGATTTCCGAAGGCTGCAATCACCGTTGCAGCTTCTGCATCATCCCGTCGATGCGCGGCGATCTGGTCAGCCGTCCGGTGGACGAGGTTCTGATCGAAGCCGAAAAACTGGTGAAGGGCGGCGTCAAGGAGCTGCTCGTGATTTCGCAGGACACCAGCGCGTATGGCGTCGATGTCCGTTATGCGGAACGCACCTGGCGCGGCAAGGAATACCGCACGCGCATGACCGAACTGTGCGAAGGCCTTTCGGAACTCGGCGCGTGGACGCGTCTGCACTACGTCTACCCCTATCCGCATGTCGATGAAGTCATGCCGCTGATGGCCGACGGCAGGATTCTTCCGTACCTCGATATCCCGTTCCAGCACGCGAGCCCGCGCATCCTCAAGCTGATGAAGCGCCCCGGCAACGTGGACAAGACGTTGGAGCGTATCCAGAACTGGCGCAGGCAGGTGCCGGATCTGACCATCCGCAGCACGTTCATCGTCGGCTTCCCGGGCGAGACGAACGAAGAGTTCCAGGAGCTTCTGGACTTCCTGCGCGCGGCTGAACTGGATCGCGTCGGCGCGTTCGCTTATTCGCCCGTCGACGGTGCGAAAGCCAACGACCTGCCCAATCCGGTCGATGAAGAGCTCAAGGAAGATCGCCTCGAGCAGTTCATGGCCGTGCAGGCCGAAATTTCGGCCGCCAAGCTTCAGCGCAAGATCGGTCGTACCCTGAAAGTCCTTGTCGATGAAATCGACGGCGAGGGTGCCTGGGGTCGTTCCAGCGCGGATGCGCCGGAGATCGACGGCGCGGTGCGCATCGACGATGGCCAGCTGCTGAAGCCCGGTCAGTTCGTCGATGTCGTGATCGAGGACGCCGACGCGCACGACCTTTACGGTCGGCTCGCCTGATCCATGCGTTACGTGGCACCTACGAGGGAGGCGCTGGACAGGCGTGTTCTCGGGGTGCCGCCGTTATCGGAGTGGCGTTCGTGGCACGCGTTGCTGGCGAATGCATCCTGGCCCGATATCGCCACGTTGAATGCGTTGCCCGGTCGCGACGCCGCTCAGCGGTTCGCGACGCAGGACGCGGCGTTGCTGGCGGACGGCCTGCACTACGAAGAGCGTATCGCCAGCGACGGATTGATCGCCACGCGTGAAGCGAACTGGCACGACTTGCTGAATGCCCTGATCTGGCTGCGCTATGGCGCGGTCAAGTGCGCGCTGAATGAGCGGCAGGTCGCCGAAATCGCCGTGATGGGGCGCAAGGAGCGATCCCGTCCCCAATGCGCGCTGACGCATTTCGACGAAGCCGGCATTCTCGTTACATTGCGCGATCCGGCGATGCTTGCGGCGTGGAATGCGCACGACTGGCATGCCCTGTTCTGGACGCATCGCGAGGCATGGCTGAAGGGCGACGCACGGGCGGAGGTCTTTGGTCACGCGTTGCTGGAGCATGCGTTGACGCCGGGGAAGTTGCTGGTAGGTAAGGCTCTGGTGGTGATGGGCGACGATATGGCCGTGGCATGGGACATATGTGCGCGTGCGATCGGAGAAGGGCGTGCGTTGTGCGATCCGCAGGAGCTGCGGGCGCTGCCGGTGAGCGGTATCCCGGGATGGCATCCGGAGACGGGGAATGAGCGGTTTTATCGGGAAGGCGCGTGTTTTCAGCCGCTACGGGCGGGGCGGGAGTATCCGGCGCCGTTGCATGTATTCCCGTTGTAGGAGCGCTCCTGCGGCTCTTCAGATCAGGCCGTGGTCGCGGGCGTATTGTCCCAGCAGACTGTCGTGGTGCACGCCCAGTTTGCGCATGGCATCGCGCTTCTGACGGCTGATGGTCTTGACCGATTTGCCTTCGCGCTCGGCGATTTTGCCCAGGGACATGCCGCCGACGAACATGCGGATAACGTCGCTTTCGCGAGGCGACAGCGGCATGTCCGTGGTTGGGGTCGCCGTTTTCTCCGCTTCGTCCAGAATGCGCAGAAGGCTTTCGCTGAGATAGGTTTCACCGGCGTCGACCGCGCGTGCCGCATCCGCCAGCTCGTCCATCGGTGCGCGTTTGTCGACGATACCGACGGCGCCGCGCGCGAGCATGGCCTGTAGCGCGCTGGCGCGATCGATCATGGTGAGGATGACGAGCGATATCTTGGGGAAATCCCTCACGATATTCTCGATCAGCGTCAGGCCGTCGTTCTGCGATTCGCTGGGCATCAGGAAATCCGTGATGACCACGTCGCAGGGCAGTTCCCTGAGCAACTGGATGAGTTCGTCGGGATTCGTGGCGGTACCGACGACATCGATGCCCGCGGTTCCGAGTGCCAGCGACCCGCCGATGGCTACCAGCGGATGATCGTCGGCTAGGATGACTTTGAGCGACATGCTTTAAGGTTCTCTCTTGGGCGGAGCGATCGGCACGGATCGCTTGCCATCGATTATGCCTAGGATGGACAGCCTCGCGTGCGGATGACCATGATTTTCCGATTATTCTTAATTTTCCTGCTATTTACGCCTGTCGTCACCCATGCGCAGGAAGCGGCCGCTACGGCGGGGGAAACGGCGTGGCTACGCCAGCATCCGGTGCTGGTGGTCGGCGCGTACCGCGAGGGCTATCCGCCGTTCGAGGAAGTGCGCGAAGGCGAACTGGTGGGCCTCGGGCCCGATTATCTGCGCGAACTGGCCGGCAGATTGGGCGTAACGCTGGAAACCCGCGTATTTCCGACCTGGCCGGCCGTACTGACGGCGCTGGCGCATGGGGAAATCGACGTCGCCACCAGCGTGACGCCGTTGGAGGCAGGTATGCCGGGCGTGCGGGTCGGGGCCACCTATTTCGAGTCGCTGCCGGCGCTGGTGGAGCGGGGGGACGCGCCGATCGTCCGGAATCTGGACGAGCTGCAAGGCAAGACGGTCGCCGTGCACGCCGGCTACTTCGACGTCGAAACGCTGCGACGCGAACTGCCGCACTCCACGATCCTGGAAACTGCCTCCACGGAGGAGGCGCTGCGTCGCGTGGCCGACGGTCGCGCCACGGCCTATATCGACAATCCCTATAGCGCGCGCGAATTCATCGGCCGCCTTGGCATGGAAAATCAGTTGCGTATCGGCGCGCCCGTGGCCTTGCCGCTCAGTGCGCTGGCATTCGGCGTGCCGGCGGATCGTGCTGTGCTGGGACAGGCGCTGGATCGCGAGCTGGCCGGCCTGACGGCGGCGGATCACGGTCGCCTGCGTGCGCGCTGGGTCGGTCGCGATGTCGCGCCGCAGCCCCGGATGGCGCAGATTCCCCTGAGTACCAGCGAGCGGGCGTGGCTGCGGAACCTTCCTCCGTTACGGCTGGGCGTCGATCCGAGCTACGTTCCCTTCAGCCTGCTCAGCGAACGCGGCGAAGCGGAAGGCCTGGCACTGGACTACGTCCGCGAGATCGCCGCCGAACTCGGCGTGCGCTTCACCCAGGTACCGAGCGCGAACTGGGCGGAAACCGTGGCGCGCGTCGAGCGCGGCGAGGTCGATGTCGTCGGTGCCGTGAATCCGCGCAGCGCGACGCTTCCCTGGCTGCAGGCAAGCGTGCCCTATCTCGAATTCCCCATCATGATCGTCACGCGCGAAGGCTCGCCGACCGTTGCATCCATCGACGACCTGGCTGGCAAACGCATCATCGCCAATACTTCGCGCGAGCCCGTGCGACACCTGATTTCGCGCATTGCCGATGCGCACACGATGGCCGTGGACACGGAAGACGATGGCATGGCCCGTCTCGCGGCGGGCGAGGGCGATGCGTTCATCGGGAACCTGGCTTCGGTCGATTACCTCATTCGCGCGCATTACCTCGGTCGACTGAAAGTCGCCGCGCCTACCGGGGAATCCGAAGCGATCGCCATCGGTGTCAGCCGTGAACTGCAACCCTTGTTGCCGCTGGTCAATCGCGTGCTGGTCAACATGGCGCCGCGCAGACAGCAGGAAATCCGCAACACCTGGTTTGCCTCGCACTATGTCGTGGGACCGACCTGGCGCGACATGGCGCGTCGCGTCGGACCGTTCGTCGCCGTACTGCTCGCGTCGCTCGCGGCGATCAGCTACGCCTATCTTCGCCTCCGTCGCGAGACGCGACTGAGGGAACGCAGCGAGCGGCAGCTGGCCGACGTCACGGCCCATGTCCCCGCCGTCGTCTACGAATTCATACGCGACCGCGAGGGCCGCTACTCGCTCGCCTATGTCGGCGGAAATCCCGAAACCATCCTCGGCGCACGCGCCGGCGACCTGCTGGCGGGGGGCGAGTCCGTACTCGCGCGCGTGCTACCGGAAGACCGTGAGTCCCTTCGGGAAGCTATCGAACGTTCCGCCCGCGAACTGACGCCGCTGCACGCGACGGTACGCATCCGTGTCGACAGCGGCACGCGATACCTCAGCTCCGACGCCGTGCCGCTCGCGCGTGCCGACGGCACGGTCCACTGGAACGGATACTGGATCGACGTGACCGCGCAGCAGCTCGCCGCGCGCAATCTGGCGCGTGCTAAAGAAGAAGCCGAGGCGGCGACGCGCGCGAAGAGCGATTTCCTCGCCACCATCAGTCACGAGATACGCACACCGATGAACGGCGTCATCGGCCTGCTCGATGTGCTGGAGCAGACCCCGCTGGACGGCGAGCAGCATTCGCTCATCGCCACCATCGAACACTCGGCGTCCGCACTTCTGCAGATACTCGACGACGTACTGGATTTTTCGAAGATCGAGGCGGGACACCTCGATCTGGAACCGGGGCCGACGGATCTGCGCGAACTGGTCGACGGCGCGGTAAGCATCATGGCGGCGCAGGCGCATGCAAAGGGCTTGCGCCTGCGGATATTCCTCGATGCGCGTCTCGCGGCGACGCATGCGGTGGATGCCGGACGGCTGCGCCAGGTGCTGCTCAATCTCGTCAGCAATGCCATCAAGTTCACGTCCACCGGCGAAGTCGCGGTCGCGGTCCTTGTCCACGACGACGCATCCGCGCGGCAGGGCATGCGGATAAGCGTGACGGATACCGGCATCGGCATTCACGCGGCGAAGCTCCGTCACGTCTTCGGATCGTTCAGTCAGGCCGAGTCGTCGACGACCCGCCGGTTCGGGGGAACCGGCCTGGGTCTGGCGATTTCGCGACGGCTTATCGAACGCATGGGCGGGCACATCGACATCGAAAGCGAGCTCAGCCGGGGATCGACGGTCACGGTCACGCTCGATCTGCCGGTCGTGGCCCGCGACGTCGCACACCAGCCCGGCAACGGCGAAACAGTCTCCGTGGAGACCGCGGATACACGGACGCGCGATGCGCTCGAAGCCATGCTCGTGCCGCTGGGGTTCGTTGCCGCGGCGACGGGCGGCGACGTGCGGTTCGTCGATGACGACGGTGACGTCGACGCGACAGATCGCGCCATCAGGCTTTCCATAATGCCGATGCCGCGCGGGCACGCCGACGATGCGGGCGCGCTGTTGCTCGGTACGAATCCACTCAAATGGCCTGCCGTGGGCGCCGTGGTCCGGCTGGCCCTGGGGCAGGAAGGCGAGATATCGGTACGCGACGAGGCGCGGCCTCTCGTGCCTCGTCGCAGTGCGCGCATCCTGCTGGCGGAAGACCATCCGGTGAACCAGCATCTTGTCCGTATCCAGCTGGATCTTCGCGGCTATTCATGCGATGTCGTCGAGAACGGCGAGGCCGCGCTGGCCGCGCTGGAGCGCCAGTCGTACGACCTGCTTCTGGTCGACTGCCATATGCCGCTGGTCGACGGTTATGCGGTGGCGCGCGAGGTTCGCCGGCGGGAGGCAGGTGGCGAACGGCACATGCCTATTGTCGGCATGACCGCCGATGCCCGGACGGGACAGGACGAGGCATGCAGGGTCGCCGGCATGGACGACCTGCTGCGCAAGCCGGTCCGGCTGGAGGCGTTTCACGCGGCGATCGCGCGCTGGCTCCCCGATGAAGTGGGCACCGACGAAGGGCATGCGGTCATCGCCGAAGCATCATCCTTCGACCTGGAACGTCTGCGCCGGACGTTCGGTGGCGACCGCAATGTCGGCATCGTCGCCACTCACGGCGCCGCCGCCACGCGAGCCGCGCTGGAACGATTCGACGATGTCGTGGCACTTGGCGACAGCGATGCACTGGCCGACTGGGCGCATCACGTACTGGGCGGCGTGAATGCGTTCGGGCCGTCGTCTGTCGCCACGGAAGGCGAGGCTATCGAGCGGGCGTTGCGCGAAACGGGCACGGCGGACAGCGAGAGACTGGGGCGATTTATCGACGAATTGCATCGCTTCGCCGGGCGACTCGACCGGCTGGCGGTACAGGGCGAGATTCAGTCGTAGTCCACGGCGACGACGCAGAAACGCGCGCGGCTACCGGGAAGATCCGCTTCGAATTCGTCGTCGATCGTTTTTTTCAGTACGGCGCGTGCCAGTGGCGAGTCGATACTGATCCAGCCAAGACGTGCATCGGTTTCATCCGGGCCGACGATGCGATAACGCACCGTCTCGCCGGTTTCGACGTTCTCCAGCTCCATCGTGGCGCCGAAGAACACGGCGTCCCGGTTCGACGGCGCGGTTTCGACGACTTTCAGTACGGGGATGCGTTTGCTTAGATAGCGTGCGCGCCGGTCGATTTCGCCGAGCTGCTTTTTGCGGTAGGTGTATTCGGCATTCTCCGAGCGATCGCCTTCGGCTGCCGCGGCTGCCAGCGCCTTGACGACTTCCGGTCGCACGGTATGCCACAGGTGATCGAGTTCGGCTTTCAACCGTTCGAAGCCCGCGCGCGTGATGATGGCCGTCGACGACGGCGATGGCGGTCGCCAGCGACTCATGCGCGCGCTTCCTGCTCGCGCAGCGATCGGGCAAGTTCGGCGATATCCGTCTGCAGCGGATGGTCGGGCGCTTCGACGCGCAAACGATCGAGCAGGGCGATGGCTTCGCCGCGTTCGCCGAGACGCTCCAGCATGCGTGCCGCCAGCAGGCCGTAATGCAACGCGCCGAAGTCTCGTGGCCACGCCGTGCGGTAACCGGTGGCCAGGTGCAACGCGATGCGCGGCATGCCTGCGTGGGCGGCGGCATCCGCCAACGGGCCAGCGGTTTCCGGTGCATCCGGCAGAAAGGCCGGCTCGATGTCGAGGCAGTCCTTGACCACGCCGAGTGCGCGGCGTGTTTCGTTCTGTGCGACCAGTGCGGCGATCCAGATTTGTCCATGGACAAGCAGTTCGGGCAACCTTCCCGCCTGACGCAACAGCACGCGATAGCGCGTATGGACCGGCGGTGGCGCCGAGCCGCCGCGAATGCGTTCGGTCAGCAGGTCGGTAGCGGCGGCCGGGTCGGTAGCGGCCACGACATCGACATGCGCGAGCAGGTCGTCGTCCGCGTTGCGTCTCGTTTCCGCGACCAGGGCGTCGGCCTTGGGGCGGTAACCCAGCTTCTCGTGATGCTGATGGATCAGCGAGCCCATCAGATAGAAGTTGAAGATCGTGAGGTAGTTCGCCACCAGATAGAACAGCGGTACGGAAAGGGGGGTGCCGGCCAGTGCATGTCGTGCACCGATCTGCATCAGGCTGGTGAGCAGCACGATAGCGACGAGCACGAAATAGGCACTGCCCAGGCGGGCGATCACCGCGAACCACGTGAATGGATTGAGCGCGGCGCCGACGCCGTCGAACGCGAGCGACATCGTGATGATCGGCAACACGAAGCCGAACGCCAGCGAGACGAAGAAGCCGGAAAAGCCCAGGAAGAACGGTGCAAGCACGGAAAGCGCGGCGCCGACGAGCTGGATGACGATGAGCGCGGTAGCCGTGCCCTGATCGGTGTCGATCGCCAGTTCCGGCGGATCGCCGAATCCGTCGGCGGTGTGGCGAAGGCATTCGAACGCATACACGTACACGGCCGACCAGCCGAGGATGAGGATGAGCGGTCCCACACCCGGCACCAGACTCAGTACGTTGAACAGCGCCACCGCGACGATGGTGATGATGGCCGGACCGCGAAGCGGATAGCGGACGCCATGGCGCAGGCGCTCGGCGAAGCCGGTATCCGCGTCGACGATCGCGTGTCTCGGCATCAGCGCTTGCCGCCGAAGATACTGCCGAGGATGCCGCGCACGATCGCCTGGCCCGCTTTCGAGCCCACCTGACGGGTCACCGATTTGGCCATGGTTTCGATCATGCCCTGGCGACGCTTCGTACCCAGCAACGCGTCGCGTACCGCGCCGCTCCAGCCGGCACCGGCTTCATCGGTCGCATTGCCGGCTGCGGGGCCGTTGCCGCGCGCGGGCGGCGCGTCGGCGTCGTTCTTCTCGCTTGCGCGCCGCGCCAGCATCTCTTCGGCGGAATCGCGATTGACCGTCGTGTCGTATTTGCCGCCGACGGGTGAACGCGCGCGAACGACGGCGCGCTCCTCGTCCGTGATTGCGCCGATGCGACAGGTGGGCGTGCTGACCAGGATCTTCTGGACAGGGGTCGGCACGCCGCCCTCGCCGAGCGTGGATGCCAGTGCCTCGCCGACGCCGAGTCCGCCGATCGCTTCGGTGACGTCCAGTTTCGGATTGCGGGCGAAAGTTTCGGCGGCGGCCCGTACCGCTTTCTGGTCGCGAGGGGTGAACGCGCGCAGCGCGTGCTGCACGCGGTTGCCGAGCTGGCCGAGAATATCGCCTGGCACGTCGTCCGGATTCTGCGAGCAGAAGTACACGCCCACGCCCTTGGAACGAATGAGCCGGACGACCTGTTCGACGCGCTGGCGCAGGGCGGGTGGGGCGTCGTCGAACAGCAGATGCGCTTCGTCGAAGAAGAACACCATCTTCGGCTGATCGAGGTCGCCCACTTCAGGCATCTGCTCGAATAGTTCGGAAAGCAACCACAGCAGGAAGGTCGAATAGAGACGCGGCTTCAGGATCAGCGTCTGCGCGGCCAGTATGCCGATGACGCCGCGGCCGCTCATGTCCTGGCGCATCAGGTCGGCCAGTTCGAGCGCCGGTTCGCCGAAGAAAGAATCCGCACCGTCCGATTCCATTTTCAGCAGCGCGCGCTGGATGGCCGCGACGCTCTGCGCGCTGATCAGGCCGTAGCGCGCCGAGATGTCTTTCGCGTGATCGGAGGCGAAACCCAGCATGGAGCGCAGATCGGCCAGGTCGAGCAGCAGCAGGCCTTCGTCGTCCGCGACCTTGAACACCACTTCCAGCACGCCTTGCTGTGTGTCGTTCAATTCCATGATGCGGGAGAGCAGGGTGGGTCCCATCTCCGAAATGGTCGCCCGCACCGGATGACCGAGCTTGCCGTAAATGTCCCAGAACACCACGGGATTGGCGGCGGGTTTCCAGTCCGTCAGGCCCAGCTTCGCAAAACGCGCGGCGAGTTTTTCGGATGGCGCACCCGCGGCTTGCGCCAGGCCGGCCAGATCGCCCTTCGCGTCGGCAAGGAAACAGGGCACGCCCATGCGGGAGAACCCTTCGGCCAGGAGCATCAGCGACACGGATTTACCCGTGCCGGTGGCGCCGGCGATCATGCCGTGGCGGTTGCCGTAGCGGGCATCGAGTTCGACCTGGGCGTCGTCGTTGCGACCGATAAAGATGCTGGGCATGGCTGGGCCTTTGCGTTGATGGGCGTAAGGATTGTAGTGCCATGGAAGGGCACTTCGCCGACATTCAACAGAGGATGATCGAATGCGGCGACGGCCCCATAATTCGCTGCCGCCTGGAGGACTCACCCGCGGAATGACGGGGAATGCACCGGTGGTGCTGATCGTCTTTTATGCGGGTGTGAAAGGCATGCCGCTGTCAGCGCATTAGTGCGGGCCTGAACGCGCCGTAGCGACGGGGCTTCGCGACTGTTGAGTCGTAGTCCCCGCACGGGTAACGTGGCCGGCATTGTTCGCCCCATCGAGTAGTCCATGCCGTCCGCTGTCGTATTGAGTCGCCTCACTCTTCTTTCGCTCGCGCTGCTCGCGGGCTGTGCTTCCGGTGGCGGCAATACCCGTCCCGCGGGCAAGGCGACGCCAGCGGTGAATGCGCTCTACGACCGGATGAACCAGGCCAGCAAGGGCTACGAGGCATCGATCGATCAGGCGCGGCGTGGCGATACGCCGGCCGCCGACAAGTCCCGTGGCGCCGCGCTCGACCAGCTGAAGGACGCGTCCGCGCGCTGCGGGCTGACACCGGGTTGCGATCCGCAGCGTTTCATCTCGGTCTTCGACCGGTTGTTGCGCCTGAAGGACGGCAGCTTCATCGAAGGCGAGGATAGCGACGATATGGCCGGCACGCCGGAATCGGGCGCCGCACCGGGCGATGCGGGAGCCTCGCCCGTGGCCGGCATCGGTGCGCTGCCACAGGCGCAGCGCAGCGTCACCATGTTGCGCGGTCATCAATTCTCGGACCTGATGGTGATGAATGGCCCGGTGAAGGCCGCGCTGGAAATGTGGCTTACCCAGCTGCGTCCTAACCTGATGGACGCTTACGTCAATTATCAGTTCATGCGCTATCGCATGTGGCCGGAGTATCGCCAGGCGGATCTTCCCGAGGCGCTGCTGTTCGGCATCATGGCGAAGGAATCGGGTGGCAAGGTTCACGCGGTATCGCGCTCGGGCGCGTCGGGCCCGCTGCAGTTCATGTATGCCACCGGGCTGCGCTTCGGTCTGTCGAATACCGACGGTTTCGACCAGCGTTTCGACCCGAGTCTTGCGGCTCGCGCCAACGCCCAGTACATCGACGAGCAGCTCGAAGTCTTCAATAACAACCTCGAACTTACCCTGGCCGCGTACAACGGCGGCGAAGGCCGCATGCGCCGCATGGCGGCAGCGAATCCGGGTGTGAGTTTTTACGATCCGCAGATATACAACCAGATGTCGCCCGAAACGCGGGACTATGTACCAATGGTGCTGGCTGCGGCGTGGCTGTTCCTGCATCCGGACAGCTATCACCTGAAATGGCCGAAGGTCGATGGCGAACCGGGAGCCATCGTGCTCAAGCGGCCGGCTTCCCTCAGCGAGCTGACCGTGTGCATGGGTTCCGCCGAAGGCATGACGGATGGCTGGTTCCGGACGCTACGCAACCTCAATCCGCGCCTGGACCCGATGATCGTACAGTCGGTCGGTACCCGTCTGGATGTGCCCAAGCAACTGGAGAAGGTGTATGCGTCCAGTTGCGCCGACGGCCCGTGGCCCATCCTGGCCAACGATCTGCACAGCGCGGTAAGGCTGGTTGCGCCACCGCCGCCGCCCGTGTCGTCGCCGGCACCGGCGAAACCGCAGGGAGCGAAGAGCTATACGGTAAAGCGAGGGGATACGCTGGTCAGCATCGCGCGCAAGAGCGATTGCGCGGATGTCGAAGACCTCGCGCGGATGAACGGACTCAAGGGCCACAACCTGAAGGTGGGGCAAAGCATACGGATTCCGGTCTGCCGCTGAGGCACCGGCCGGGGCGCGCCATCAGGCGATGGCGCGCGGGTCCATCCAGCTGCTGGCGACATCGCGCCGCGGAGCGGAAAGTTCTTTGATCTGACGGATCAGGCGCAGCACCTGGCGATGGATGTCTTCCATGCCGCTGCGCTTGGCATCCAGCGTCTCGTGGTACACGGAAGCGATCCACAGCGCCACGCCACGGGTTGCGATCAGGTGGTTGTCGGAGCGGGCCTTGCCCAGTCCGATGTCCGGTCCCAGGCCATAAGCGCTGTAGCGCTCTTCCGGCGGCGTGCCGTACAGATGGGGGAAGTCGCAGGCGGCAGCCTGTTCCATTTCCCTTTTGACCAGTTGCTGCAAATCCGCATGGGCGCGGGCGGGAAGGGCGAGAACGACCCGTTCGATATCGGCAAGTTGTCGGCGCAGGCGGATTTCGCGATTGACAGCGATAAGGTGGCTGACGAGGCGCATTGGATGGATCCCCTAAGGCTTTGCTATCGACCCGTACCTCCCCCCGGTGGCACGTCAAGTCCAAAGCATACCCCTACGTCGCGTCCAATGTAAGCGAATTTGGTCACAAGGTGACGCGCCGGGTCACATCAGGGTTTCAGCCCTGCCAGTGCCCCAGCCGCTGTCCCACCACCACTTGCTGCCGGGGCGGCAGATCGTCCAGTTCGTAACCCTCGGGAAGCAGCAGGATCACGGTCGAGCCCATGTTGAACCGGGCCATTTCGGCGAACCGTTCCAGTTTCACGTGACGGTCGCGGCAGTCCTTATGCCGGATATCCGAGGCATAGGGCGGAATGACCAGACCATCCCAGACGGTGGCGACGCTGGACACCAGGATCGCGCCCACCATCACCGACACGAAAGGACCGCGTTCGCCGGTGAAGTGGCAGACCAGGCGTTCGTTGCGCGCGAAGACACGCGGAATGGCTTCGACCGCGAATGGGGCGACGCTGAAGATGCGCCCGGGAACATGCACCGTCTCGACGAGTTCGCCAGTCAGTGGCATGTGCACGCGGTGATAGTCGCGGGGCGACAGATAGATGGTGACGAAGCGACCGTTGCGGAAAGGTACCGCTGCCGTTTCATCGCCGAGCAGTTCGGCGGCCGTGTACTCCTGACCCTTCGCCTGGAAAATGCGGCCGTCGACGATGCGGCCCATCTGACTGATGCGGCCATCGGCAGGGCAGAGCAGGAGGTCGTTGCCGGGGGTCGCGACCCGTGCATCCGCACGCAGCTTGCGTGTGAAGAACGCATTGAAGTGCTGATAGGCGAGAGGGTCCGGTTGCGCGGCCTGGCTCATGTCTACGTCGTAGCGCTGCACGATCTGCGAGATCAGGAAGTTCTTCCACGGCGTCCAGGTCCAGCGGGTGGCCCAGTAGACGACACGCGAAAGGGCCCGGTGCGGAAGGATGTACTGCAGGAGGACTTTGGCTTTCATCGCCGGGATTATAGGGGGATGAGCGCGTATTGCCTCGATGGCGCTTACACCTGACGAAATATGGTGTTAACGGTCCATATCGGGTAGAACGGGGCGGGGGAATCCAGTGTGACGCTTTCCGGTACCAGCCGGGACAGGGAGCGAAGCATGATGACGATGTTCGGGATGTCGCGTCGGGCCGTATATCTGGGAGTGATTTCGGCGTTGGTCGGATCGACCATGAGCATGGCGGTAGCACCCACGGCGGTTGCCCAGACGGTGACGCTGGCCGCTTACAGTCCGCTGGTCAATGACGCCAAGGTCGGTCAGCAGATCGTTCCGGGCGGGGGGACCGTCACGCTGATCGGCGATCAGCGCTTCGCCGCCGGACTAACCGGTGCGCAGAACACCACGCTCGCGGCGCTGCGCGATCTCGGTCGTATCGTCTCGGGCGCACAGTGGATCGGTGCCGCACGGCTCAATCCGGGCCAGCAGAATGTCGGCATCAGCGTCCCCGATCCCATTACGGGCGGCCGGCGCGTCGTCTCCGTCTTCGCGACCGCGAACCTCGTGCCGCTGGCGCCCACGACTTACGACACGACCGTTCCCGATATCGTCAACGTCAACGGCAATCAGTACATCGACGCGCGCGTCGGTTCCGTGACCGCGGCCGGCGGCACCTTCAACGTCAATATCGGTCGCGCCACACCGACGGCGGCAGCCAACAACTGGACCATCGCGGCGAAACAGACCTCGCTGTTCTACGCCGACGGGTCGGGTCCTGCGGCCAGCGCGATCAACTGGCAATCGAGCAACCGCATTACCTTCGTCGGCGAAGCCGCCAGTCCCACTACGCCGCAAGGTTTTGCCACGACCTACGTCGCGGCATATGGCGGCACGTTTACCGTGACGACGCTGGACGGCGTCACGACCACGCAGACCGTGACCAACGACGCGCAACTGCGCGCGTACAACGACTTTCTTATTGCCGCGTTGCAAGCGGGCAATCTCGATCCGACCCGTTATAACGCCGAGTTCGCCAAGGCCTATACCTCCTCGACGCAGACGACGCAGTACACGACGACCGCCAATGATCCGACCGACGAAGTCGCCCAGCCCATCGGGGATCGCATCGTCGTGAACGTGACGGGCGCCAATGCGACCGGCACGATCGCCAAAGGCGGCTTGCTGGAAGTGGCCAATGCGAATCATGGCGCCATGCGCGCCGACCTGGGCGCCACCTTGCTCAACCAGGGAACGCTGGGCGTGATCCATACGTCGGGCGACGGCACGGCGATGCTGCTGACGGGGGCCAGCAAGGGCAGCAATACCGGCGTCATCAACGGCAATTTCTTCCCCGAGGCCAATGGCCGCACGACCGATGGTGCATTCGGCGCGAACATCGTGGATGTGCTCAATAGCAGTACCTTCGCCAATAGCGGAGTCATCAACCTGGCGACGGGCACCGCCAATGGCGCGGGCAAGTCGACAGGTATTCGTCTAAGTACAAATGCCACGGCGACGAACACCGGAAGCATCAACGTCGGCGTCACCGGGTCCAAGTCGAACGGGTCGATGGACGGCGTGTACCTCAACGACGCGACGGCGTCGTTCACGAATGCGGCCACGGGCACGATCTATATCGGTCGTGGCCCGCAGACCACGCCGACCTCGAACGCCGCCGACGTGGCGATCAATCAGGTAACCATTACGACGGGCATCAACGTCAACGGCAACGCGACGGTGAGCAATGCCGGACGCATCGCCATCGGCACGAAGACCCAGAACGCTGCCGGCATTCTCGTGACCGGCGGCAATACGGCCCAGGTCACTAATAGCGGCACGATCGACGTCAATGGCGCGGCGGCCACGGTGCCGCGCGAGAACATCGGTATTTCCGTGGTGAATGCCGGATCGAGCGGCGGCATCGTCAATACGGGAACGATCAACCTCAACGGCGTTAACGGTACCGGCATCAAGGTCATAAGCAATTCCGCCGCGACGGCGCGTGCGATCTCCTCCGGCACGATCAATGTCGCCGGTGGCGCCGATCCGGCCAGCGGTACGCGCAACTTCGGCATCTGGACGGAAGGCCAGGGCACCGGCACCGCACTGGCGAGCGTGCAGGGTCCGGTGAACCTGTTGGGCAATGGTGCCATCGGCATTCACGCGCGCGGACGCGCGTCGGTGGATGTCGCGGCGGGCGCGGTACCCACGTTCGCGAGCGGCTCGAATCAGATCGGTTTTTTCGCGTTCGGCCCTGACGCGCGCATCGTGGTCGACCCCGGGGCAACGCTCAATGTGACCACGCCGTCCTCGACGCTGTTCCGTGTCGAAAGCGGCGCCGACTTCGACGGTACGGGCTTGCATGTCACGGCCTCGGGTGCCGGATCGGTCGCCGTGATGGGCACGGGGGCATCGTCGACGCTGGTGGATACCCACGATGCGACGATCGACGTGACGGGCGCCGGAGCCCGTGGCGTCATCGTCGAAGGCGGCTCAATCGGCACCATCGATGCCGCGACGACGTTCGGTCTTACCGGTACGGGCGCGGTAGCCGCGATCGCCGACGGGCAGAAACACGATCTGACCGGGAAAAACACCGGGTCGCCGGTCGGGACGACGACGCTGACCAGTGCCGCCACGCTTAACGCCAGTCAGGTTGGCGTGACCGGATACATCGCGCGTAACAGCGCGAAGCTGACCAATACGGGCGACATCGTCTTCACCGGCGCGTCGACCACAGGCATACGCGTCGAGACCGGAGCGACCGCGAACAACAGTGGCGCTATCTCCATCGCGGATGGCGGGACGGGCATGTTCGTCGATTCCGGTACCGGTACCGCCGCGACCACCGGCAATACGACGGGAACCGTCACCGTCAATGGCGGCAGCGTCGCTGCCCGCACGCACGGTGTCGTCGCGTCGGGATCGGCCGCGACGATGAATCTTCTCGCCGGCTCGCAAGTGCAACTCAATGGCGCGGGTGCGATAGGTGCGGAAGCGATCAACGGCGGCCTGGTGAACGTTGCCAACAGCGCGACGCCGGTGTTCGCGAACACCGATCAGATTGCATTCCACGCGACCGGGCTTTCGTCGCGAATTGCCAGTGCCGCAAGCGCGCTCGATGCGAACACGGATCGAACTACCTTGTTCCGCATCGACGACGGTGCCTTGCTTTCGTTGCCCGCCACCTCGACGCTGACGGCGTCGGGTGCGGGATCGCGCGCGCTGGTCGCGACGGGCGCCGCGACCAATGTCGCCGTCAATGGCGCCACGATGAATATCACGGGTGCCGGTGCTGCCGCCGCCGAAGCGCGGGGCGGGGCGACGGTGTCGATCGGCAGCGGTTCGGCGGTCAATCTTGCCGGAGACGACTCGATCGGCGGCATCGTCGATGGGCAGAATATCGATCTCGCCGGCAATCCGGTAGGTGCTCCCGCGGCGACCAGTCTGCTCAACAGCGCCAACGTAACGGGTGCCGGTGCGCGCGGTACGGGTTTCATCGCTCGCAATAGCGGTGTGTTCACCAATGCGGGCGCGATCAATCTCACGGGAGCGGGTAGCACGGGCGTGGTCGTGCAGCAGGGCGGCGGCCTGTCCAATACCGGAACGATCCATATCGCCGACGGCACGGGCGTGCGTGTGGAAGGTGCGGGTGCGCAGACGTTGAATCCCAGTGGCTCGATCGTCGTGGACAATGGCGTCGCGGGTATTCATCTGTTGAACGGTGCGCAGCTTTCCATCGAGAGCAACAACGCGCAGATCGTGGCGGGCGGTTCGGCGCACGGCATCCTGGTCGATACCGGTGCCGCATCGCTGAGCGCCGACGGTACGGTGATTACGACCACGGGTACCGGTAACGGCATAGAGAACGCAGCGGAGATCGGCGCGATCACATTGCACAACGTAACCTTCAACGTTGGCGACGGCGCGGGCATACGTACCGCAACGGCGATCGATCCGTCGTCCACGGTCACCTTCAACATCGTAGGCAAGGGCGTCGGTGTCGCTTACCGCCATGCCGACGGATCGCCGGGTAGCGAGAACCTCACCTTCGGCCCCGGTTTCGTGGCCAATGCTCACGGTGCCGGTGCGGTGGGTATCGTTGCGCTGACCACCGGTACCGTGGATTCGCAGGCGACGGTCAACGTCAACGATCCGGCGGGCGGCACGGCGCTGCTCGCGGGAACCGCATCCAGCGTAACGAATCGCGGGTCGCTGATATCGGCGAGTCTCGTTTCGCCGGTTGTCGATCTTTCCAACGGAAGCGGTACCCACTTCGAGAACGTGGGTACCTTGCTCGCGGCCAGCCCGACCGCCGTCGCCGTGCAAGGCAGCGCGGGTAACGACAGCATCGCGCTAAGCGGCGGGCAGGTGCGCGGCGACGTGGCGACCGGCGACGGCACCGACCGCTTCGACTGGACCGCTGGAACCCTCAGCGGTGGTCTGACCATGGGCAACGGCGCGGGCAACGTGGCGAACATCGCCGCGGTCGATACGTCGTCGACGCTGCACCTGCTGTCGGGAACGGGCGGCGGCAATACGCTGACCTTCACGGGTACGCAGGCACGCGGTGGTTCCTTCGCCGCGGACGACCCGAGCAAGGGCATCAATCTCGGCAGGGGATGGAACACCATCTCGTTCGCGAACAACGCGGCCTTCACGCTGACCGATAACCTGCACCTGGCCAACAGCGACGTGAATATCGATGCGACATCGGTGCTCTATGCCGGCGACAACGTGCATCCGACGATCAGCGGTGCGCAGCCAGGTTCCGCCAACGTAACCAATGCGGGACTGATCGATCTCACCAACGGCAGCGGGTCTCCCGGCAACAGCCTCACCATCGATGGCGATTACGTGTCGAACGGAGGCCGTGTGGCCCTGATCACGACATTCAATCAGGGCGGCGTGCTGTCCAACCAGTCCACCGACCGTCTGCTGGTACAGGGGAACGTGCGCATGCCCGGCGCCGAAACCACACTGTTCGTCTCGCCGTCGGTAGCGAGCAACGGCGATCTCACCGACCTCAACCACAATGGCGCGGTCGATGCGAACGAAGGTATTTCGGTCGTGCAGATCGCGGGTACATCCACCGCGGGTGCATTCCGTCTCAATGGCGGGTATCTCGCGGTCGGTCCGTGGCAGTACGGTCTTTATGCTTTCCAGCCGGGCGCCTCGGTGGCGTCGCAGCGGCTGGTCGCGGGCGCGACGACGGGTACGGCTTTCTGGGATTACCGTCTGGCGAACGTCTATGTTTGCCAGACCGATTGCGTTGTGACCTCGGCCATCAATCCGCCGCCGACACCGGCAGTCGGCGTGCCATTCACGCCACCCACGCCGCCCGTGGCGCCTTCGCCGGACCCGTTCATCACCAGCAACCCCGCGCCCGACGGTTGCGTCGTCGACGGCGTCGACAACTGTTCGCCGGCACGTCGCGCGGTGGCGCCACAGGTGGCTACCTATATCGCCACGCCTACCGCGCTTCAGCTGTATGGTTTCCAGAATATCGACAACCTGCATCGTCGGCTCGGCGAGATCCGTCAGGATCGCGGTGCCGCCGATACGCTGGGTGGCAATGTATTCGCTCGTTATATCGGTGGCGACTATACCTATCACACCGACCGCAGCTTCAAGCAGTACGGTTACGATGCGGATGTCCAGACCCATGCGGTGCAGGTGGGCGTGGATGTCCTGTCGATGGATGCGGACCGGTCGTCGTTGCGCGCGGGCCTTGCCTATACACATGGCACGACGCGGCTCGATCCGCGTGCCGCCGACGGTTACAGTCACGCGAAATACGACAGCAATTCCGTCGCCATGTATATGACGTGGCAGGACATCGGTGGCTTCTATCTGGACGGTGTGGTGTCGGGCGACCGGCATCAGGGCAACGTCGATGTCGCACGCGCCCAGGGCGTCGCGAGGTTGCGCGCGACGGGATGGACGGCGTCGCTGGAAGCCGGCTATCCGTGGCGATTCGGCGATGGCTATGAAATCGAGCCGCAGTTGCAGATTCAGCGGCAGCATCTGCGCATCCACGACCTGACCGATCGCGATAACGTGACTGCGCACTATGACGATACGGACCAGACCGTCGGCCGCGCCGGCGTGCGACTGGACCGGACGTTCGCAGGCGATAACGGTCGCCTGATTACCCCGTATGCGCGACTGAACTACGTACGCGGTTTCGGCGGGCGCCCGGCGGTAACGGTCGGATCGTCCGAGGTCGATGTGAGTCAGCGGTTCCTCGGCGGGCGCTTCGGCCAGTACGGCGAGCTGGGTCTCGGCGGTACGGCAAGCTGGCGTAGCGGGTTCTCGGTCTATGCCGAAGGCGATTACCGCACGGACATCGGCAGCGCGGGCACGCAGGGCTGGGGTTTCAATCTGGGCGTTCGCTGGAGCTTCTGAGAAATCGACAAGGGCTGCTTTAAAGCTCTCTGTGGGAGCGCGCCTGCGCGCGAAAGCCTACGGAGCGAAGGAGCCGGATGCTCACATCCGCGAGCCGGGATTTCCGGCTGCGGATGCAGTCCGCACTTTCTTCGCTCCGTAGGCTTTCGCGCGCAGGCGCGCTCCCACAGAAATGCATGCCTGGATTATCTTCAGTCAGTGTTCCACATTCACCACCGGCAACTCGACAAATGTCCCCTGCGACGAACCCCGATAGATCCGCTGCGTCGCCTTGCGATAGTCACCCGGCCTCGCCAGGAAAATATTGGGCACGTACGTTTGAGGATTGCGGTCGTACAGCGGGAACCAGCTCGACTGGATCTGCACCATCACCCGATGACCCGGCAGGAAGACGTGGTTCACCGTTGGCAGGGGGAAGCGATATGGCAAAGCCGTATCCGGAGTCAGGGACGCGGGCTTGTCGAAACCTTCGCGATAACGCCCACGAAAAATCTCCATCGCGATGGGTAACTGATAGCCGCCCATGGCGGGATGGTCGACGACTTCGTCCGGATAGACGTCGATCAGCTTGACGACCCAGTCGCTGTCGCTGCCACTGGTCGACGCGAGCAAGCGCACGACGGGTTCGCCTGCCAACGAGAGGGGTGCGGCGAGCGGCGCGGACGTATAGGTCAGGACATCGGTACGGGTGGCGAACTGGCGTTGATCGTCGACCAGCCATTCCGGCCACGATTCGACCTGATCCGGCACGCCGTGCGACCAGGACTGAATGGGGCGAACGCGGTAAGGAACGGGTTTCGCCGGATCGGACACGTACTCGTCGAAGCCTTCCGTTGGTTTCGTGCTGGAAAGCGAGCCATCCGCGTCAACGTACCAGTCCTGCATCGCGGGCTTGCAGCCAGCGGCGCAACCGGACGGCCAACGGGTCAGCTTCCGCCAGCGATTCTCGCCCGTGACGAATGCATTGACCGGAGCGATGTCGATCGCGGCCGCACCGTCCTTGAGATAGCGGGCGAGGAACGGACGCAGGATGTCCTGACGGAACGTAGTGCCTGTGTCGCTGCCGAGGTCGATCGCGCCGATGGCGCCAGCTGGCTCCCATGTCTTTGCATGACGCCACGGACCGATAACGAGATAAAGCTTGTCGTGTTTCGGGTCTTTCGGGGCGAGCGCGCGATAGGCCGCCATGTCGCCGTAGTTGTCTTCCTGGTCCCACAGGCTGTGTACGAGCATCGTGGGAACGGTCAGCGGTTCGCGTGCGACGAGCTTGTCCAGCGCCTGGTCTCGCCAGAAGGCGTCGTAAGACGGATGGGCCAGGATTTTCTGCCAGAAGCCCAGTGGTTCCATGCCGTGCGCGCGTGCGATGTCGCCGGCGGAACCGCCCTTCAGGTACAGGTCGTAGTCGTCGCGATAGCCCGAGGCCCAGCCGTACTTGCCGCCGCGGCTCGCCACCATGCCGTAGATGTACGGCAGCATCTGCTGGCGGAAGGCACCCTGGTGAAACCAGTCGTCGCCCATCCAGCCATCCACCATCGGGTTGATAGGCACGGCGACCTTCAGGGCGGGGTGGGGACGGATCGTGGCGATCAACGCCTCGAAGCCGTCGTAGGAGATGCCGATGATGCCGACTTTGCCGTTGCTCTCGGGAACGTTCTTCGACAGCCAGTCGACGGTATCGTAGATATCGCTGGATTCGTCGACCGGTGTGGGATTCTGCGGGCCGACCGGCGCGCGATTCATCACGAAATCGCCTTCCGACCCATGCTTGCCGCGGATGTCCTGCACGACGCGGATATAGCCGTCCTGCACGATGATGTCGGCGGGATTGTCGTAGCCGCGCAATGCCATGGCCAGGTGCGGACTATCGGAGCGATGGCTCATGTCGTCGGCGCCGTAGGGCGTACGCGTCAAAAGCATCCCGGCGTGCTTCGCGCCGCGCGGCACCAGCAGCACCGTGTGCAGACGCACGCCGTCGCGCATCGCTATGTCGACTTCCCGGCGTACGTAATCGAAATTCTCAGTGACCGGCGCGAAGTTCGCCGGGGTTTCGCTGGGCAGTTGCGCGTAGGTTTTCTCGCCGCCGTGCGCGGAAACGCCCGTGCCAAGGGTGCACAGGGCGAGCGAGAGCAAGGCGTGACGCATGATTCCGGGCATGTCTTTGAGTCCTGGTATATCGCCTGTTGCAAAAAACGAGCGCTCCCGGCCGGTGGGGACGAACCGGCCGGGACGCCCGCCGCCCGATCAGAAGTCGTAATTGACCCCGAACCGGACGTAACGCGGCGTGGTGTAGCTCACCACGCGATTGAAGCTGTTCTGCACCGCGGTGGTAGAGCCATACCCCGGGCTGAGCTGGGTTGCGCGCTGCTGATTGAACAGGTTGAATACCGATACGTTGAAAGCGAGTTTGCGGTCCGCCCATAGCGGACGGTATTCGCCGCTGACATCGAGCAGTTCTTCCCAGGGCGTACGACCGGCATCGCCCGGACGCGAAGGCTTGCCATCGCAGTAGTGGTAATAGCTGCCGTAGCCGGACGGATCGTTCTGGGCGGTACCGTAGAAGCCAAGACAGCTACGCGGCGTGCCCGACTGGATCGTGAGGTTGGCGGAGATCATCCATTCCGGAGCGATCTGCCACGAACCGTACGCCTTCAGCTGGTGCTGGCGATCGTTCGGCAGGTAGCCGTTCGAATATTCCATCAGCGTGGCGTAGTCCCAGTCGCGCGATGCGGATACGGACTGCTGCCCAGTATCGGAACGCACCTGGCCTTCCGTGTTGCCGTAGCTGCGCGAATACAGATAGTCGATCTTGCCCGCCCATGTGCCGTCGAACGGATGGGACAGATACGTGTCCAGACCGTAGTAGTTGCGCTTGAGCTGGCTGAAACCGAAGTCGTCGTTGGTTACCGTGACATTCGTGTAACCGCCGTTGGCGTTGGCCAGCTGGTAGACGTTGGCGCGTCCGGGGTTCGAGAGATAGCAGCTTCCGATCGTTACATCCCCGAGCTTCGCCCCCTGGGCGACGGCTGCGCGTTCGATAGCGCCGTTATCGCAGATGTCGTCCAGTGCATTGCGCAGCTTGCGGACCGTTGCCTTCATGCCCCAGACCCACGCCGGATCGAACTGGTGATCGAAGCCAAGGATGAACTCGTCCTGGTACTCGGACTTGATGTTCTTCGAGCTCACGGTTTTCGGGTCGGGCGGCTGGCCGTATTCGCCATTGGGCGATACGGCGCCACCGGTCGACGACGTGATCGGCGTGCGGCCGGTCGGCAGGCCGTTCGCGTCGATACCCGTATAGGTGAAGTATTCGTTCGTCGCCAGCGAGCCCGATGCCGTACGCAGTGCGACGCTGGCGGGCATGGCGAGGAAGTAACGGCCGGCGTTGGCGTAGACCTTCAGCGACGCATCGCCATTGACGTCCCAGCTGGCGCCCAGCCGCGGCGCCCACTGCGGCTTGGTCAGGCGAAGATACGCCTGGCCGCTGGGGTTGTAGTTGGTGAACTGGTCGTTGCGCAGGCCCAGCTGCAACAGCACGCGATCGGTAACCTGCCAGTCGTCCATCACGTACTGGGCGCGCTGCTTCACGCGTACCGAAGCGAGTGTCGAGTAATGGCGCACATAGGCGTAATAGCCGGTCTGGCCGCCGGGAAAGTCGCCGGGCTTGCCGACGAACGGCGATTCGCTGATGTTTGTGTTCGGGTCGGTGTGTGCGTACCACAGCTCGTAGCCGTCGCCTGCGATGGTCGTGCCGTCGTCGATGTCGTGCGAATCCTGGTTGTCGATACCGGCCGTGATCGAGTGCGCGCCGATTTTATAGTTCAGGTCGATACGCAGGTTGCGGTTGGTCGACTTGTGATCGGGGTTGTCGATCGTGTCGAGCGTCTGGTGATTGGTAATGAGCTGGCCGCCGGTCAGCGCGGGGTTCTCGTTGTCCACGTTGCCGATGAACGGGCCGGTCACGCCGGTTTCCGGCGGCTGGTTGAAATAGGTGAGCTTCGACTTGCCGTACAGCGCGGTCAGCGTGAGGTCGTCGGTCAGGTAGCTGGTGAACTTGGCGACGTAGATGTTCGCACTGGTCTTGGTCGCCTTGTCCGTGCTGGTGAAATTGCCGTCGCTGTCCGTGGCGTAGTTGTAGAGGTACTTCGAACCGTCGTAGTGGCGCGTCTGCGACAGGCCGGTGAGTTCCAGGATATTGCTGTCGTTGATATTCCAGTCGAGCTTGGCGTAGTACTTCGGATCGCGGTACGTGTACTTGGTGTCGTACGACGAGGTCACCGAGCCGACGTTATTGCCCGTCGTGCGTTCGGTTTCCACGGCGGCGAAGAGGAAGAGCTTGTCCTTGATCAGCGGGCCACCCGCGTAACCGGAGATCGTCGTCGTCGTGGACTTGTTGTCCGCATTGCGCTGGTAGATCTTGCCGGCGGCATCGCCGCTGACGTAGTAAATGTCTTTCGCGTCGCTTCTCGCGAAATCCGGTTCCCAGAGCGCCTGCGCACCGAAGTGCCATTCGTTCGTGCCGCTCTTGCCGACCTGGCTGATCACGCCGCCATCGGAACGGCCATACGCCGCCGAATAGCCACCGCTGAGCACTTCCTGCTGATTGATGGCGCCGTAGGGCAGGGAGATGCCGCCGAAACCGCTGAGCGGATCGGTGGTGTTGAAGCCGTTGACGTAGTACGCGTTCTCGGTCACCGCCGAGCCGCTGAAGCTGACCAGCTGGTTGCCCATCGCGCCGCTGAAATAGCTGCTGCCACGCGATGCGCCGGGTGCTAGCAGGGCAATGCCTTCCGCCGAGCGTTGCAGTGGCAGGCGGGCCAGATCTTCGGACGTGATGATCGTGCTCGAGCTTGCGCTGGTGACGTCGATCTTCGGCAACGCGCTGGCGCGGACCATGACGCTGTCGAGCTGCTGTGCCGATTCGCCGGTGCTGGCGAACGACACATCGGTGGAGGCGCCGACACGGATGCCGACATTGTCGCGCGCGTCGATGACCTTGCCGTCGACGCGCAGCGAAACTTTGTAGGTGGACAGGGGCAATGCTTCGGCGGCGTAGCGTCCGCGCGAGTCGACCGGAACTTCGCGGACGAGGCCGTTGCTGCCTTCGATGAGGACCGATGCGTTCGCGGCGACGGGTGCCTGGCCGGCGATACGGCCGGAGGTGGCCTGGCCGTGGGCGATGCCGGTCAGGGACATGGCGACCGCGACGCACAGCAAAGTGCGTCGAAGCGTCGCCGCGCGGGGAGTGGGCGGGTGTGGCGCGTTCATGGTGCGGACTCCAGGGGAAGCGGTGGTGGCGTTGGCGGGATGGGATTCAATCGATCTAAACGAGGGATAAAAATGAGGACGTGGAGCCTCTTATGCGTATTCGACGGTTCCGATGGCGGCGGCGATGGCCTGCATCGCCCGCGTGCGGCTTGCGCGGCGATCCGTCACCAGGACATCGATCTCCTTGATAGGGCAGTACCCGACGCGACTGCGCACGCCGATCTTTGCGTGGTCCGCGGCGATGACGACGCGGCGCGCATGCGTGCACATCGCACGCGCAATTTCCGCTTCGTCCAGTTCGAAGCTGCTGGCCCCGTATTCGGCGTCGACGCCGACGGGCGAGAGAATCGCCAGGTGTGGCTGGAAGCGCGCGATTTCGGCAATCGTCGCGGCGCCGCCGCTGCATCCGATTTCGCCGTTGAAGCGGCCGCCGAGCAGATGGACTTCGTTGCCCGATCCGCGTGCCTGTCCGGCGGCAATGCGCATGGCCACGTCCACGGAGTTGGTGATGATGGTGAGGCTGGTGCGCACGGCAAGCGCTTCGGCCACCAGCGTCATCGTGCTGCCGGCATCCATGAAGATCGTCTGGCCGCTTTCGACGAGCGTGGCGACCTTTTTCGCAATCTGACGTTTTTCTTTTACGCGCGTGGCCGAGCGCACATCGATCGGCGGCTCGTCGCCCGTCAGGACGGCGCCACCGTGAACGCGGCGGATCTCGCCGCGCGCTTCCAGGTCCAGCAGGTCGCGACGGATCGTTTCGCGCGAGACACCAAGCTCGGCGACGATCCGTTCCACGGATACCTGGCCGGATGCCTGCAGCAGGTCGCGGATGCGTGTATGCCGTTCTTCAAGCCACATGATGTCGTTCCTTCCGGGGTCGTTCTTTCTGGAGCCGGCGGGTGCACAGGCGCAGCACGGCCCGCATCGTCGCGAGCGCGGCAGCTACGACGACGAGTACGCACGTGGCGTATGCCGAGGCCTGCGCGAGAAAGCCGTTCTCGTCGAGCCGCATGACCGAGACGGCCGCGAGTCCGAGATCCGGCGTTACAAGAAAGATCACGGCCGACAGCGTCACCATCGAGCGCATGAACAGATAGAAGAAAACCGAGACGATGGCCGGTGCCGCGAAAGGCAGCACCGCATCGCGCAGGACGTGGCCTGTGCCGCCGCCGAGGGATGTCACCGCGTCTTCCAGCGCCACGGGTACGGCGCGTACGCCCGCCACCATCGTGAGGAAGCCCTGCGCGTGATAGTGGTAGATATTGCAGAGCGCGACGATCGCCAGGCTTCCGTAAAGCCACGCGGAAAGCGGGCCGTGATTGAAGGTCAGTACATAGGACAGACCGATCATCATGCCCGGCACGGCGGCGGGCAGCGTTGCCAGGAGGTAGACCGGGCGCGCCAGGGTGGGGCGCAAGCGGCGCGTGCCCGCGGCCAGTCCGAAAATGAGTGCTGTACCCACGACGGCTGCAAGGATGGATGCCTGCAGCGATGTGGCAACAGGCGCGTACCCGTCGGGCATGCCGCCGAAGTAATTGGCAAGTGTGAGGCTGCGGTCGTACGGCCAGAGCCGGATCAGACTGACGTAGACCACGGTGCCAATCGTCAGCAATAGCGGCAGCAGGATAAGTACGGTTGCGACGCCGAGCGCGACGTCTCGCGTACGTCCTTTCGTCGGTGTCGAAAAACGCGCATGCGTCGCGCCGCCTGCGTCCTGGCGGCGCCGCGCCGCGCGTTCCAGCCAGACGGCAAGCAGGGAAGGCAGCAGCAGAAGTACGCCAAGCGTGGCACCCATGCCGAAGTTCATCTGCCCGGCGACCTGGCTGTAAATCTCGGTGGCCAGCACGCGGTAGTTGCCACCGATAACGACGGCATTGCCGAAATCGGTGATCGTTTCGGTGAAGACGAGAAAGGCGGCGGCAAGCAGGGCAAAGCGAATATGCGGAAACGTGATATCGCGGAACTGCCGCCACGGGGTCGCGCCCATCGACTCGGCGGCGTCGTAGTAACGACGGCTGGTACCGGCAAGCGCGGTCGTCACGATGATGACGACCTGCGGCAGTCCGTACAGCGTGTTGGCGATCAGCAGGCCGGAGAATCCGTAGATATCGGTCGGGAGTCCGGTCAGTCGATGGATCAGGCCGTTGTGTCCGAGCAGGCAGACCAGGCCGAGGCCCAGCATCAGCGACGGTGCCAGCATCGGCAATAGCAGGACGCCACGAATGAGCGGCTTCCCTGGCACGCGCGTGCGTTCGAGCGTCATCGCCACGAGTAGCCCGAGCGATAAGGTTGTTGCCGTGGATGCGATGCCGATGGCGAGGCTATGCAGGGCGGCGCGCGGCAGGCCGGGGTCGGTTAGGAGCTGGGCGTAGTTGCCGGTAGTGAAATGGCCGGCGACGTCGCTGAGGCTGCGCCAGACGATGACGCCGAGCGGATAGAGAAAAAAGACGAGAAGAGCCGCAAGCGGAACAGAGACGAGCAGCACCGGAACGATGGCGCTCCGTTCGCGCGGCTTCGCCGGGTTCGACGGCGTGGCGGCGGCAACGGTCATGCGGGCAGCCATGTCCCGCGTCCTTCGCGCACGCCGAGCCCGATCGTGTCGCCTGCGCGCAGCGACGAACGTCCCTGCGTTTCCACCAGGATGCGCCGCCCGCGCCAGCGCACGCCGACGCGGGCCAGGTTGCCGAGGAAGACGATGTCCTCGACCTGTGCGTCGCCGGTGGCGTCGATGTGAATCAGAAAATCCTCGGGCCGCAGGCAAAGCTCGTGTGCCGGACGGACCGCTGCCGCGCGCTGTTCGATGAGGGCCGGAAGCGCATCGCGGATCCAGTCCACGGGAAGCAGGTTCGAACTGCCGATGAATTCGGCGACGAAGCGCGATGCGGGGTGTTCGTAGAGATCGCGGGGCGATCCGACCTGCTCGATCCGCCCGTGGTTCATGCAGACGATCGTATCCGCGAGCGCCAGGGCTTCTTCCTGATCGTGCGTGACCATGATGGTCGGGATGGACAGCGTGCGCTGTAGCGTGCGTATTTCGGTGCGCATCTGCGTACGGACGCGCGCATCCAGCGCTGAGAGCGGTTCGTCCAGCAGCAATAGCGAGGGCTCGACGGCCAGTGCCCTGGCCAGTGCCACGCGTTGCTGCTGTCCGCCCGAAAGATCGGCGGGATAGCGCGCCGCCAGCGTCGACAGGCCGACCAGTCCGAGCAGTTCGGCGGTGCGGTCGGCGATGCGCGCGGACGACTCGCCCCGGATGCGCATCGCATAGCCGATGTTGGCAGCTACCGTCATGTCGGGAAACAACGAATAGGACTGGAAAACGAGGCCCATCCGACGATCGCGCGCGGGTACGCCGGTCAGGTCGCGACCGCCGAGGTGGATGCGTCCCGTATCGGCGGCCAGCAAACCGGCGACGATGCGCAGCAGGGTCGTCTTTCCGCAGCCGCTGGGACCGAGCAGGCAAACGAACTCGCCTTTGTCGACATGCAGACCCACGTGGTCGAGCACGCGCTCGCCCGCGAAGGACTTGCCGATGTCGTCGATGTGCAGATACATCCCCGTTATTCCCCTGGCCGATCGCGCGTCAGCGCGAAAGCCGTTTCCAGCGTGTGATGATGGACGCGCGGTCGCGCGCGGCCCGTGCGAAATCGCGTGGCGGTAGCGAACCGGCGACATCCGCGGGTAAGCCGGCCGCACGTTGCTCGCTGCTGGGACCGACGCCGGGTGCGGCGACGATTTCCTTGTATTGACGGTAAAGAGCAGCCGCATCGGGCGACGCGGTCCAGTCGAGGAAGCGCTGCGCGTCGCGTGCATGGGACGCGCCTTTCATCTGGCCGGATGCTTCCAGTTCGTAGCCTGTGGCATCGGCCGGCAGCACCATGGCGATCGGATAGCCCTGGCGAATCGACTGCATCGCGACGAAGGCGAACGAGATGCCGATCGGGAATTCGCCTATGCGTGCGAGCTTGCAGGGATTGGAGCCGGACAGCGTGATCTGCCCGAGATTGCGGGCGATCCCTTCGACCAGCGGCCAGCCCGCATTCCGATGGCCACTATCGATCAGCGTGGACAACACCATGTAGCCGGTGCCGGAGGATGCGGGATCGGGCATCGCGATCTGTCCGCGATAGACAGATCGGGTCAGGTCGGCCCAGGTATGCGGCACGGGAAGATGCTGTTCGGCCAGCGCCTGCGTGTTTACGCAGAGGGCGGCCATATAGCCGGTCGCGGCGAACCAGTTCGCGCCGCGAAAACGTGCGGGCAGGGTGTCGATGTTTGCACCCGCTACGGGAGCGAACAGGCGCGCGATACGCGGATCGAGCATATCGGTAAGCGCCATGCCCCAGACGACATCGGTACGCGGCTCGGCGGATTCGGCAAGCAGGCGCGCCGCGAGATCGCCACTGGATAGCCGGAGGATGTGTACGTCGATATCCGGAAGGGCGATATGGGCCGCTTTCAGATAGACGGCTATCTCGTCGCTCTCCAGCGCGGAATATACGGTCAGATCGCCCGCGTTCACGCCGCCGCTCGCCAGGAAGGCAGCCAGGACAAGCATGAGCTTTCGGACAACGTGCATACGCCCGCCTCGTTGTGGTGTCTTTCGGATACCCCGGTGCCTCGCCGCCTTGAAACTCCCGGAAGAGAAGTCTCGCCGCGGGTGTGGCGTTTTGGGTATATTTGCAAAGGTGTGGCATCGAGTCCACAAGAGAATTTTCGTTTTTGTCATCATTCCGAAACGCGTAAGCGCTAGGTCGCGTACACATTTTTCCCAAGGAGTTCTTCCGATGGCCCTGCCGCCACCGTCGTTGATCGACGGGTTCGAGACATTCGCGCGCGGTATCGTCGATACGGCCCGCGAGCTGTCCATGCCGCATTTCCGGGGCGCTATCGACGTCAGCCTGAAAGACGATGCCAGTCCGGTGACCGCGGTCGATCGCATGGTCGAAGCGATGGTGCGCGAGCGCATCCAGGCGTCGTATCCGGAACACGGCGTACTGGGCGAGGAGTACGGTGCACTACGCACCGATGCCGAGTACGTGTGGTCCATCGATCCGATCGACGGGACGCGCAGTTTCATCAGCGGCTGGCCGCTGTGGGGCACGCTTCTTGCGCTGCTTCGCAACGGTGAACCCGTCATCGGCCTGATCGACATGCCCGTGCTTGGCGAGCGATGGATCGGTCGCGCGGGACAGTTCAGCACGTTCAATGGCGTGCGTTGCCAGACGAGTGCCTGCACGCGTCTGTCGGATGCCACGCTGTACGCCACGACACCGGATATGTTCACGGCCGAGGAATCGGTCGTGTTCGAACGCGTAAGCCGCGCGGCACGTACACGCCGTTTCGGCGGCGACTGCTATAGCTATGCACTACTCGCAGCCGGTCATATCGATGCAGTGATCGAAGCGGATCTTAAGCCGTACGATTACCTCGCCCTCGCTCCGGTGATCGAGGCCGCCGGCGGTGTCATTACCGACTGGCAGGGACGCAGGCTTGGACTGAACAGCGGTGGGCAGGTCATCGCCGCCGCGTCGGCCGAACTGCATCGCGAGATCGTCGAGACCATCCAGCAAGGCGCATAGCGAACTTATGTTTTCCAACGATCGACGTCGTTTCCTGAAAGCCGCCGGCACCACCGTCACGGCGTCGCTCGCCGTGCAGGCGTTTCCGGCCGCTATCGCCCGCGCCCTGGCAACGCCCGCGCATCGCGTCACCGGCACGATCGCGGACGTCGGACACGTTGTGATCCTGATGCAGGAGAACCGGTCGTTCGATCACTACTTCGGCAGCCTGCGTGGCGTGCGCGGGTTTGGCGATCCGCGGGTGCTTTCGCTGGCCGATGGCTCCCCGGTCTGGCGGCAGCCGGCGGCGACGACGCATACGAAGCACTATAAATCGCGCGGTATCGCGGACGATGTACCGTATGTGCTGCCGTTCCATCTGGACACGGCGGTCAGCGGCGATCATCAGGACGGCACGGACCATGGATGGAGCAGCGGTCATCAGGCCTGGAACCTGGGGCGCTGGGATCGATGGGTCGAGCAGAAGCAGGACGTGCTGACGATGGCGTACCTGAAGCGCGACGATGCCGCGTTCCACTACGCACTGGCCGATGCGTTCACCATCTGCGATGCGTATCACGCGTCCGTTCATGCCGACACGGCGATCAACCGCATCTTCCTCTGGTCGGGTACCGCCGATCCGCGCAACACATTCGGCAGCAAGGACAACGGGCCGGGAACGGAAGAGCGCAAGGACGTCAATGGATACACGTGGACCACGTATCCGGAGCGGCTGGAAGCGCATGGCGTGAGCTGGCGGGTCTATCAGGGCGGGACAGGCGACCCGGGGTCGCCGACGGATAACTTCACCGACAATTCGCTGGAATTCTTCGCGCGCTATCAGGTAGGCCAAGGCGCGGACCCGAAGAGTTCTCTCGTACGCAACGGCGCCTCGACGCATACGCTGCGCGAACTGCGAGCCGATGTCATGAACGACCGTCTGCCGCAGGTATCGTGGATCGTGGCGCCGTTCCGCTATAGCGAACACCCCGAAGCCTCGCCGACAGATGGTGCGTTCTACATCCAGCGGGTGATCGAAGCGCTGACCGCGAATCCCGCGGTGTGGAGCAAGACGGTTCTGTTCCTCAATTACGACGAAAACGACGGCCTGTTCGATCACGTCGTTCCACCGGCGCCGCCAGTGGAAAGCGGGCAGGGCGAGCAAGGCGTGGTTTCGGCCGACCTCGTCGATAGTCTGGAGGACGAGGTCATGGATATCGACGAGCACATGCGTATCGCGAATCCGCTGGTTCCCGGGTCGGATCCAGGCGGTCGGCAGATCATCGGCCTGGGCGTGCGCGTACCCATGATCGTGGTGTCGCCATGGACGCGCGGCGGATGGGTCTGCTCGGAAACCTTCGATCACACATCGGTCCTGCGGTTTCTCGAAACGCGTTTCGGCGTGCCGGAGTCGCAGATCAGCGCATGGCGTCGGGCTGTATGCGGCGATCTCACGAGCGCATTCGATTTTGCGGGTACACGCGAGACGTCCATGCCGAAACTTCGCGTGCCTGCGGCGCCGAAGGGCAAGGCGCCGGTCAAAGTGCCCGGGGAACAGCGTATGCCGGTTCAGGAGCCGGGCGTGCGACCGGCCCGGCCGTTGCCCTATGCATGGAGCGTGGAGCATCGACTGGACGCGGGCCGTAGCTGGGTTCGCTTCCGGAACACGGGGCGGGCAGGTGCTGCGTTCTATGTCTATGACGGCTCCGACCGCGAGCAGCCTCCGCGCCGCTATACGGTGAGTGCGGGCGACACCATCGAGGATTACTGGCCGCTCGCCAGACGTGGCGATGGTTACGATCGCCTTGTGCATGGCCCGAACGGGTTCCTTTGTGCCTTGCGTGGTGGCGTGGACGATGGAGTCGAGGCGGTCGTGGCGGAGGATGCGCCGGGCAAGCGCATGAACCTGACGATATCCAACGCCGGACCGCTTCCGTCCGTCTGCATGGTCGGCAATACATATGCCGCGGATGCGCTGCAGCGTATCGAGGTCGCGGCAGGAGCGAAGGTGGTGCTGCCGTTCGACGTCAGCCGTAGCGCGGGCTGGTACGACATCTCGGTATCGATGGCCGAAGCGCCGCGCTATCTGCGCCGGTTCGCGGGGCATCTGGAGGATGGACGGCCGAGTACGAGCGATCCGGGGCCCGTTCGCAAATCCCGATAACGATGGCCTGAGCCTCACCGATCCTCGGGCCCGCCTGGCGTATGTGCGGGAACGGTGGGCGGTGGCAGTATCCGGGAAGTGAATGCCTTTTCCCGATACCAACGGATCTTCCGGCCCCGAATCGGACGCGTGCCCCTGGCGAACAGGAGGACTTCGTTCACACCCAGCGCCATGACTTCCTGCGGAAGCATCAGCGCGCGACTGACCATTGAATCGCTGCGATTGCGCTGCCCTTTCGAAAAAAGATCGGGACGGGACACCGAATGGCTCTTCACGGTGGTATTGCCGATTTCATTGCTGATTTCGGTCGCCGTCACAATGTCGGCGGGCGTATAGGAAATGCGTATGGCGTGGTTCTGGAAAAACGTTTTCGCGGCCTCCTCGCCATAGACTTCCCGTATCTGACTCGGTGACTGGAAAATCGGCAGCAGGCGCACGCCGTACCCGCGAAGGAATGCTATGGCGTCGACGATAAGCGGCAACTTGCCCAGCGACTTGAACTCGTCGAGAAGCATCAGGCACTGATACTTCAGTTCGGGATTGTGCTCGGGAAGCTCTCGTGTGTTGAGATCGACAACCTGCTGGAAGAACAGGTTGAGCAGTGGCGCCATGCGCGCGAGATTGTCGGGTGTGATGCCGATATAAATACTGATGCGCTTTCGCCTCAGGGCTTCCAGGTCGAAATCGTTGGCAGAGGTCGCGGCATCCACGATGGGATTGAGGAACAGCTCGAAGCGTGACGTAAATGTCTTCCGTATCGACGTGCGGGTTTCGGTAGCGGTATTCGCATAGTCGGTTAGTGCAGCTTCGCAGGCGGCCGAAAGCCGGGCGCCGGACTCGTATCGCTCCATGATGATATCGGCGAGACGGTCGTCGGTGTCGGCGTAGGCTTCGCGTGCGATCTGCCCGAGCGTGCGCGGAAGGTCGTCGGTTTCGAATACATACAATGCCAGTCCGAGAAACAGCGTCCGGCAGCTGGCCGACCAGAGGGGGTCGACGCCTGGAGTATCGGGAAAAATGATGCTGCCGATCTTCTGGATATCGTCGATGCGTGTCCCCGGCTCGTCGCGTACATAGGCCAATGGATTCCATCGATGCGTGCGGCCGTCCGGCGATGCGGGATCGAACAGGTAAGTTTCATGTCCGTGGCGCTTGCGAAAACCGGCAGTGAGCGTCCAGTTCTCGCGTTTTATGTCCAGCACGATGACCGAATGGTTCCAGTTCAGAAGATTGGGGATGACGACGCCGACGCCTTTGCCGGAACCGGTGGGTGCGGCAAGCATCACGTGCGGGAAGTCCGCAAGTCCGGCAGTCAGGAATCGACGGCCATATCCGCCAAGGATGATGCCGTCGCCTCTATGGGTCAGGAGACCGGCGCGACGGACTTCCGCGATACGGGCGAATCGGGCGGCGCCGTGCAATGGCGGTTTGCAACGCACGAGAGCGACGATCACGGGCACGAGTATGACGAGCGACGCAATCGCTCCAGCCAGTTCAAGTGCCGGTTGTACGAGTGGGTGGCCTGGATACGATAATGCATAGTCGATCCACGTATGCCAGCTCACCGGATCGCCGCCGCCATGGAATAGGATCCATGACAATGCATGGCCGGCCGCGACGAACCATGTCGCGCACGTGGCCAGTACGATGACGAAGCCCAGGGGCCATTTAACCCAGCGCGGCGCGTTTGCGAGCGGGTTCATAAAATATTCCTGTTACGCGTCGACGTCCGTCCACCACGCCGAATTGCACGACGACGTCGACAAGCATGAAAAGCAGCTGGCGAATATCGCTTCGCGACAGTCGTCCGCCGCACGACGATTCCTTGATGAGGAGCATCAGTTGCTCGATCGCCATGAGCGGGCTACCGGCATGTATGGACGTGATGGAGCCCGGATGACCCGAGTTCACGTTACGGACGAACCCAAAGGCTTCCTCGCCTCGTAGCTCGGCGAGGAGTACACGATCCGGCTTCATGCGCAGGCACGATTCCAGGAGAAGTTTCGGTGTCGCGCGACTGACGCCCTGGCTGTCCTTCGAATAGAACAGCCGCACGTGATTGGGCTGATGGGCGATGGTGAGTTCCGGCGTATCTTCGATAGTAATGAGGCGTTCGCCCGCCGGAATGGCGTCGACGAGTGCTTTCATCAACGTTGTCTTGCCTGAGCCTGTCGAGCCGGACACGACGATGTTCCGCCTGGTGACGACAGCCCGCTCAAGGAACAGGCGGATGCGTCCGTGAGTGAGGTGTTCCGTCAGCTCACGCTCCGTATCGTCAGGCGTGGTGGAGTCGGCGCATACGTCGTCGAACGCGCCGCTGGTCTGGTAGTCGTCGAGTGTGAGTCGTATCGCGGAAGGCTTGCGGATGGTAAGGCTGACCGTACCTGCGGGCACGGCCGGAGGTAGTACCGCTTGCACTCGTTCGCCGGAAGGAAGCGCCGCGGAAACCACCGGTGCGGAATCGCTGATGGATTGCTGGGTGCATGTCGCGATGAGCTTCGCGAGCATGCGCAGGTGATCGAAGGTCAGCTCGGGCAGAAGATGCCGCCTCCATGTTCCGTGCTTTTCGGTCCATGCCTCACCCGGTATGTTGACGGCGACTTCGGTAATGTCGTCATGCAGCAGAAGCTTCAGTGGCCGCATGTAGATTTCCACCGCTTGACGGGATGCGTCGTCGACATGGCTCATGGCACGACCGCTCCTGGCTTGAGCGAATACACCGAGCGAAAATCGAGGTCGCGTGCCACGAAAATGCCTACCCGGGAGCCTTGGGAGACATCCAGCGTCGGTGGAATGTTCACCGTATTCTCGACGATAATCGATGCGGAATCGCGCGCAGCCCCGGTCGTTCCACCGAACTGGATCGTGTTCTGGTTTCCTCGCCGTTTGTTCGCCGCCGCTTTCGCAACGTCGTCGACGACAGAAACGAGGAGAGCCGATCCAAAGCGGAGCCAGAAGTGATGGTTCACCTCGCCCGTCAGGCCCGATCGGCCCAGACTGTCCGTCGCCGGCGAGTCCAGATCGATGACGATGCCATTTGGCGTTTCCGCGCGTGTCCATAGCACGAAGATACGATCCGTTCCCTGGCGAAGCTGCCCGGACTGATACTGGCCGACGAGTCGCGAGCCACGTTCGAGCAGCAGTATGCGCCCATTGGTGGAGTAGACGTCGCGGGTAAGAACGCATGCGGTCATGCCAGCCAATTGACTGCTGATGGCTGTGACGAGCGCGCAGTCCAGCAGACTTCCCTGAGTGATTGTGAGATTCGGGTCGGCGAGGCGCCGCGCGCTGACTCCCGCATTTCGTGACGGTGTCAGCGCGCTGGCGATAGATCCCGTCATAGGAACCGATTGATCGATCGGGGCTTCTGGAGACAACGGCAACGGCATCGCGGAAGGACCTCCGGCTTGCAGTACCAGAAGAGGGGCCCGTTTGCGTCGCTCATGCCGGTCCGACGCCTGCGCGCGCTGTTCCGGTGCGAGCAATTCTCTCCTTGCGTGGTCTGCTCCCGCCGAAACGGGCACGGGTGGAGGCTTCGACACAAACAGATCGCGAGCGATGTCCGGCAAGTGGCTGGCGGCGCCCACTACCGCGGTGGCTTCCTTTGCCTGAGCGCTCGACGCGATGTCGCTGCGCTCGCGCAGTCTTTCGATACCTAACTGTCCCAGCAAGGCAAAGAGGATTATCGTCGTCGTGAGCACGACGGTGATGCCGACGACGCGATTTGTCCTGCGGCTACGGCCCACCTGTGGGATATCCGCGGACGGGTTGTTGCCGCTTCCGGAAACGCTTTGCTCCGGCACGGATCTATTGAGCATGTCCGCTTCCTTCAGACGTTTCGCTGGCAGCCTTGTCGGCAGGCGCGGGGATGGGTGCCAGGGAAGGCCATGCGTTGCCCGTCGCCGGCAGGTTGTCGTTGATTTCGCGCACGACGTTCGGACTGGTTGTGCCCTGGGGGATCGCCGTGCCGTGCGCGTTGTAAGTACGGTTCTCGATGCACGCGACGGCATTACCGAGGCGAAGCACGAATCGCCGCGCCAGGGTATGCACGACGAACTGGTCGCCACGCATCGCGCCGTTGACTATGCCTTCGCTGCCATCGGCGTCGATGGCGAAGATGGCGGGAATGCGTTGCGCGCCGGGAAAGCGCATGTAAGTGAACCGGCCGTCATCGTAAACCTCCGACGGGCGGAAATCCTTCGCGCCGCAGGCATGGTAGTTCCAGTTCCGCGCTTCCTCCGTTCGTTTCAGCGCACTCTCCATGCGCCGTGCGTTGGATGTCGCAATGCGCGCATCGCGCTCGACCCGTTCGCGTGCGGCATCGTCGTCCGGGTAAGCGAACCGAACCTGGAAGAACATCGTCCTGTCGCGTGAAGTGACTGCTTTCGAAGCGTCCAGGCTGAACTGGTAAACGTGGCGGTCGGTAACGACGGTCATATTGGTTACGGCGTTGTCTTCGCGCGGCTTGACGAATAAGTGATTCGCCGCCGGTGCCACCTCCCATGCGAGTGAGTCGCCTATCGCGATATGGGTAATGGCTTCGCCCTGCGCGAACTCGATGTCGGTGGAGTAGCCGTAATGCCCGACAATCCTGACGACATCCGAGCGGTTATAGCGCACGGTTTTCATTCGATGGTCGAATGTTCCCTGTACGGGGACCGTTTCCGCATGTGTTACTAAGACGGTGCATACAGCGAGCATGCACGTCAGTACGTATTTCACCGTTCGCCTCCCGTGGTTTCGGGATCGAGGCGATAATCGGTGACATGAAAACCCACAGGGTTGACCAGCTGCGTCTGTGCATCGATCGGAGCATTTCGGTAGATGTACGTGATGGTTGCTATCCAGTGGCTTTCTTTTGCCGATGCAGGGCCGCCGTGTTCCTTGCGCGAAAAGCGGACTTGCGCGACGCCCTTGGTCAGGAACGCGATCGAACGCACCGCGACCTCAACGCCGCCATCCTTGCCGTACACCCGCGAAGGAGAATTCGGGTTTTTTGGGTCGACCTGCCGGACATAGGCGCGGCCCGCGACATCCCCCGACATGACTTTGACCGCGCGATAGTTCGGGTAGGCGGCGGCTTCCGCGTACTCTTCGCGATAGTTCACGTAGCGGGCGAGAAAGTATTTGTCGATGGCTTCGTCGAAGGTGACGGTACGCTCGTCAATGCGCGTGACAATGTCCGCGGCTCCCGTTGTGCGATCCACGCGTACGATGAATGGTTCGACGGTTTTAAGCGGTGTGAGAAGGGCGACGGCGATACATCCGACGACGCCAGCGCCCATGCCCAGTGCGGCGAATCGCCATGCCCTTCGCTCACTTAACCGGATGCGTGCGATTTCGTCGGCCTCCCAGGCGCGGGAAGCGTCGATGAAGGCATCGATCGCAGGGTCGTTCATGAACGCGTCGCCGCGGTAGGGACGTAACGCTCGGGTGGATTCACCGGGCTGTACGGGCCCTCGCATGAGGGCGGCCGGGAAGGTTTCACGGAACAGGCGCAGGCGAGCAGAAGGGCGATGATGGCGGGTGTGTGTGCGATCCAGCGCATGGAAAATTCCTGATTGGGTTGCTACGACGTCACCGGAATGGACGTCCGGGTGTGCTTCGTGGGGTTTTGAGGTGTACGCGGGATGTGGCTTGCTGTCCGGTGCCGGCGGTTCCCCCGGTCGCCTGGGATATGCCGCGGCCGACCGGGTTGCCCGAACCGAGTAACTTGCTTCCCGCCATCGAGAGTCCGCCGGATACCTTGCCAAGGACGAACTGGGACAGACCCTGCGAACTGGCGGCTACGCCGCCGGAAATGGCAGCGGCCATCGGCCGGGTCTGCAGCACGGTGATAATCATGGCGATGCCGACACCAATGACGATGATCATGGCTTTACCCGCTTCGGCCGGACCGCCAAGTTGGATGCCACCGACCACCTTGGTGAAAACCCGGAAGCAAAGGTCGATTGTCGAAGCGACCAGAATGAACAGGACGCCGAAATTCACTGTCTGGCCGAGCCACGCGTCGAAGAACCGGCGGGTGTTGTCGAACAATGCCATCAGAATGAATAGCGGGCCGACAGCGAGCAGGACCGCAAGCGCGACGAACCCGAGGAATACCAGCGCGGTTGCGATGGCGACGACAACGCTGACCACGATGTAGATGGCGATAGCCACGAAAAAATAGACGATATAACCGAAGCGAAATAGTCCGAACTTCCTCGATGCATAGTTCCAGACGGTTTTTCCCGTGTCGTAACCTCGATTAAGGGCTGCATCCAGTACTTGTGCGATGCCGGGTGTGTTTCCCTTGCTTGAAGGTACATCGACGATGCCCGCCGCGATCCCGGAAGGCACCTCCATGAAGAATGTCGCGATGTCGTTCTGGTAGATGCCGACGGTGAGTGCGAAGCTGACGATGAGTACGATACGGAGTACTCGTATGGCGGCGTCGCCAAGAGGTTGGTTCGTCCTTCCCGAAGCGATGGCGGCGCCCCAGAGGAGCACATAGCAAACGAGCATGGCGTGTGCGATCGGCGAGATGATTGTCATCATTCGCGTCGACTGCTCGATCATTGCCGCTGTAATCGTCTCGACGGTTCCGCCGAGAATGTCGCTGGCTAGTGTAAGGGATGCCATGTCGTACTCCGCGGATCAGAGGTCGTCGTTCGCGCCGGTTTCGTCCTCGGCGTTCTCGTCGATATCTTCGTCGACGGATTTGTAGGCTTGCGCATATTCGTTCTGCATGAACAGGGCATTGAGCGATTCGGTGCGAATAAGCTCATTGGTCAGCAGTGCGTTCTCTATCTGGATACGCGCCTGGAGATCGGCGATTTCTTTTGCCGTGGATGCTTCGTCGATACGCAGTCTGAGATTGTCGAGCGCTTTGATGCGTTGCGTTGCGTTCTGATATATCTGCGCATTGAGCGCCGCACCGTTCATGGCGCGATCAGTGCCTGCCTTTGTCTCGATCTTTGCGCGCTCCTTATCCGTGAGTTCTTCGGAAGGCGGATCTGCGACCTCGCGCATGGCCTGAATCAAACTTTTGACCGTGTCGTTGTTCTTATAGGCTTCAAGCGTTTCACGCCAGTTGGTGGGTATGTCTTTTGCGTAGTCGCCTGCCTCCAGTGCGCCTTTTGCACTGTGCCCCGACATGGCCCGGGTCTGCTCCTCGATCGCCGCCTTTTGTTTCTCCAGTGCATCGATCTGCTTACGAAGGGTGCTATGTGTTTCCGTATCGCGAACCTCCTGGGTGTCGGAACCGGCCGAGACGGCGGTTGAAACGATGACGGCGAAAACGGCGAACAGGATATGATTGTGTTTCGTCACGATAGGCCTCCTTGCCGGGATGAGTCAGATCGCCTCGCGGCGCATTTCGTGGAACCTGGGAAGCCATTCGTCGGGTCGCGGACCGGCAAGCGAGATGGCTCGTCTGGCGATTTCGACCGACTGCGATGTCGCTGAAAGCACGGCCAGATCGTCGTCGAAGCCCGCCAGGTCGAGTTCGCAGACCGTGGACGAGGCTTCCTGCTTGAAAAGAAAGCCGCGCAGGTTCGCTTCGACCATTTCCTTGCGAACGATTTCGAATTCGCGTTCGGTGAGCCCGAAGCCTCCGACATAGTCTTCATGGGCGGCTTTGGAATTCGGCAGGTAGAGCTGGCTTACGCACTGCTCGATGAGCTGGCGACTGACGCTGGAGCGCAGGACGTCCGCGGGGCTCTGGGTGCCGAACACCGCAATGGCGTTGCGTTTGCGGTATGTCTTCACCGCGTCGAGGGCTTTACCCTCGAAGTACGGATCCTGCAGAAGACGCCAGAATTCGTCCATGTTGAGGATAAACCGACGTCCGTCTATGAGCTGTTCCATGCGATGAAACAGGTACATCACGACGACCGTCCGGGTTTCGTCGTTGTCGAGGAATTCGGTAACGTCGAAGCCGAAGTAGCGGCCCGTGGAAAGGTGGATCGTGTCTATCGGATTGTCCAGTACCCACGCAAGCGTTCCTCCCGCGCACCAGCGTCGAAAGCGTGCCGCGTTGCCATTGGGATCGGTGGGATCGAAGAACGGAAGAATTGCCGAGAAGCGCCGCGCTTCGAATGGCATGGCATACATGCCGGCCACGGCGTCCTGCACTTCGCGCTCGCGTGTCGGAGAGAAACGGTGGGCTGGCTCGTCTCCACGGATACAGCGCATCACGAGGTGTTGCAGGAACGTCCGGTTGCCTGGCGTGTCGTCCAGCGCGCAGGGATTGAACCCTGTCGGAATGCCGTTGCGCAGGGTCGAGTAAGTGCCTCCCATCGCGAGCACGAAGTTTGCCTGGCCCTGGTCCTTATCGAACGTGAATACCGTGGGGCGGTACTTCTCGGCCTGCGCCAACATAAAGGTCTGTATCACTGTTTTGCCGGCGCCGGTCGGCCCGAGGATCAAGGCATGACCGGGCAGGCGATCGTCGACGGCGGCTTCTTCCACGCTGCGTTTCGATGATCCGGGCAGATGGAAATTGAAGTAGTACGGTGTGCCGGACGTCGTTTTCAGCAGTGTCAGCGCGGGCCCCCACTGGTTGCCTTCGAGGCGCCCCGATGGATAGTTGTGAAATCCCGTATAGCCGACGATGTTGTTCGAACTGATGGGAGCGGGTCGTGGCCGCATGCGGAAATTGCCCGGCAATTGCGCGAAGAAGGCAGCTTCGATGCATTCGTCTTCACGCACGACCAGGAAGCCAGCTTCTCCTAGTGCGGCGCGTGCCGCCGCCACACGCCCGGTCAACGCGTCTTCCTTGTCGGCCAGCAGCATCATGCTCAGGTGATGTTCGCCGAACACCGCTCGCCCGGCGGCAAGATCGTCCAGGGCGAGCGCGATATCGTTGGTCTGGGACTCGGACGCGTCGCCGGCGTTGATGAGCAGGCGCTGTTGCTTTCGTAGTGCGGCCATGGCCTTGTTCCGGCCGAACATCGCGAAGGACTGCGTGAGAACGAACGGAAATGGCAACGTCAGCAGGACATTGAGGTGTCCCGGCTCGGTACGTTCGATCTGATAGGCCGCCACGCCGAGCATGGCGCCAACCTGACGGCGATCTGGCAGGCGTATTTCGAACTGCTCTACACCGAAGGAGAGGCGCGCATTGACCATGCCGAACGCGGCACGCCCCTTGGGAACGGCTATGGGTTGCGATGTGCCATTGACGAGGCGGGCAAGGAAGGTGAGCGTGTCGGAATACACGATGCCATTGTGCTGGCGTGTCCCGAGTCGGTGCGCTCCATAGCGCGACAGTGCGGCAAGTATGCCCCGGGTCAGTGTATCGAGGCGGTCGCTGGCATCGCGTATGGCGTCCTGTGCCGCAGTCAGTGTGAGTCGCCCGCCCGCGGGCCTGAAGAAGCCGGTGGCGGTCGATTCGCGGACCAGTACGGTGAGGTAGTGCGTGTTGACCATCATCGCCGAGTTGCTCAGCGATGCACGATATAGCGTATTCAATCGACCCGCGAAGTCGTCGGAAAACTCGCCATCCGGAAATTTGTCGCGCTCCTCCCGTACGGTATGAATCCAGAGTGCGATGTCTTCCGCGGCGATATTGCGCATGAGTCCGATGAGCGCGTCATGCCATCCTTCGATGTCCCGTTCGTCGGCGGCTTCATGCGCGATGCCGTCGATACGCATGACGGTAAGCGTGTCGCCAGTGAGCGTGCGTACATTGTGCGGAGATACGTGGACCGTGTAAGGCACATGCGTGGACGCGGCCAGAGCGTCGTTCATCAGTTTCTGCTTTGGGGAAAGCATCCTGCTTCCTTTGCGTCCGATGTCAGCGATGTCGGCAAGGCAGCGGCGCGTATGAACCGCAGAGCCAGTAACGACGAGTGCGATGTCTCCCTTTCGTTGCCACTTGCAGGAAGAGATAGCGAAGTGCGCGAAGGTCGCGCGCGCATATGAGTCGTGTAGCAACGTAGAGCGAACCACCCAGCCCGAGCGATGCGAACTGCCAGATCGTCGGTGCATCGGCGAGGCTGGTCAGAAGGAACGCGATGACGCTGCCGCCGGCGATGATAAGCAGGGCCTCCACGGGAAGGCCGAGATAAGTCGGTGGACGGGTCAGGCCGCCGAACAAGGGGTCGCGGCGCGGCGCGGAAATCATGCGGCCCGTACCGAATACAGCCCGTTGACGATGGCGTCGGCGGTGCCGGCGATAACGGCACCTATGAGAACTTGCCCCACCGTGGTCCAGCTCATGCGCCCGAATGCGGCAAGCAGGCCCGATCCAAGAACGGCGACGACTAGTACGAATTTGACGGCCGTCCTGATCCAGCCGACGGCAATATCCGACTTGTCGCCAATGACATCGTTCGCGGCGAGCGCGATACACGGCCATGTGCATAGGACGGCGAAGAACGCCGTGACCGTCAGTAATGTCGCGGTTCGGAATACCGTGTACGGCGATGGAGATTTCATGACGACTCCTTGTCGTGGTGGCCGTGGCAAGAGCTAGGGTGCTGGTGACGTGTATGGAGCGACCGTGGCATCGGTGGTGCGAACGACGAAAGTTGGCGTGGCGCCGTTCTCGTCGGCTTGCCAGCGGGCCCTGGCGAAGACATCCCACGGCTCTGGCGACGTTCGGGCTCCCATCCGCTGCATGGAGTCGACGAGCCAGCGCTCGATGATCTCGGGTGCTTCGCCGCTCGCGCTGCGCCGGTTTGCATCGGCCAGCAGTTCGGCGACACGGCTCGTTTCCGATGCCATGGTCTCGATGGGTAGGCCGAGGACGAGAGCCAACGCGGTAAAGAGATATCGTCGGTCGGGTTTTCGGGGCATGCGCTGTCTCCCTGACCTGAAGCGGAGCATCGGGCCGTCGAGGCTGTTCATGGTTGGAAATCGATGTGTGTCGTGGGGACGACGAGGGACACGGTAGTCGGACGATGTAAGGGCGACAATGGGGTGCGATTGTCGTTTTTGTCCCCGATGAGGACGATTCCGCGAGGGCATATGGAAGGTATGGGGTCCGCCGTGCGGGTCAGGGCACCGCGGCCGGGGGTTGCTCCTCGTACCGGATCGTCTCGTAGCTGGAAACACCGGAACTCAGGGGTTTTCGCGCTATTCCGTCCCTGTCCGGGCGAACGATCCGCGATGCCCGGTGCCGCCAATGTTCGTCCCCGGCTGATGCCGGTTGCCAGCCAGCATCCCGCATCGTTGTAGGCATTCATGCTTTGGCTGTGGGGCTACGCCTGGCTGTGTGTCATTCGTACCTTAGCCTTTGCATGGCTGAAGGCGGTCGCGATCTCCAGAGTGCACGTACGCGGAGGGGGAGCGTGTCGGCAGGGGAGGATTGCGCGGCTCCCGCCGGCGGGCATTTTCAGCCCCAACGCCCACCCGCAGCGCGGCTCCGGGCTCACACGGCTATACTATTGCGCCCACCCAGGCACGCCGACCCGTGACGCACGAACTGTCCACCATCATCGACTTCATTCGCTACGGTGCCAGCCGCTTTTCGGCGGCCGGGCTGACGTTCGGGCATAGCCACGACAATCCCATCGATGAGGCGACGCATCTCGTGCTGGCCGTGCTGCACCTGCCGCCCGACCTGCCGCCGGCCTATGGGACGGGCCGTCTGATAGCCGAAGAGCGTGAAGCCGTACTGGCCCTGATCGAGCGCCGCATCGTCGAGCGCGTGCCGGTGGCCTATCTGGTGGGTGAAACTTGGTTCGCGGGTCTGAAATTCAAGAGCGACCGTCGCGCGCTGGTCCCGCGTTCGCCCATCGCCGAGCTGATCGAAAGCCGTTTCACCCCCTGGCTGAACGACCGCTACGTGGAGCGTGCTCTGGACCTGTGCACCGGTTCGGGTTGCATCGGTATCGCCATGGCCGAGTACAACCCCGAGTGGAAGGTCGACATCGTCGATATCAGCGAGGACGCGCTGTCGCTGGCCAACGAAAACATCGTCTTCCAGCATGTCGAAGACCGGGTCCGGGCAATCAGATCCGATCTGTTCTCCGGCGTGGCCAACGAACGCTATGACCTCATCGTGTCCAATCCGCCGTACGTCACCAATGACGAATACGCCGCGATGCCGGCCGAATATAGCCATGAACCGGTCCTCGGTCTGACATCCGGCGATGATGGACTGGACATCACCCTTCGCATCCTCCACGAAGCGGCCGACCATCTCACCGACGATGGCCTGCTGATCGTGGAAGTGGGCGATAGCGAACATGCCCTCGTGTCGTTGCTGCCGCACTTGCCCTTCGTCTGGCTGGAGTTCAAGGTCGGACAGATGGGTATCTTCGCGCTGGAACGTCGCGACCTGATCGAACATGCCGGCGCGATCGCCGCGGTCCGCGCGACACGGCCCTGATACTTACGGAAAATCTGTGTCCTCCAATACGTTCGGCAAGATTCTCAGCGTTACCACCTTCGGCGAAAGCCACGGCCCGGCCATCGGTTGCGTTATCGACGGCTGTCCGCCGGGCCTGGCGCTGGAAGCCGACGATTTTCGCGTCGACCTGGATCGTCGGGCCACGGGACGTTCGCGGCATACGTCGCAGCGCCGGGAAACGGACGACATCGAAATCCTTTCGGGCGTGTACGAGGGCCTGACCACCGGCACCCCCATCGCGCTGCTGATCCGTAACGTGGACGCGCGCTCGAAGGACTACGGCAACATCGTCGACACGTTCCGCCCGGGCCACGCCGACTATGCGTACTGGCAGAAGTACGGCATCCGCGACCCGCGCGGCGGTGGACGTTCGTCCGCCCGCGAAACGACGATGCGCGTGGCAGCCGGTACGGTGGCGAAGAAGTGGCTGGCGGAACATTTCGGTATCGAGGTGCATGCGCATCTCGCACAGATCGGCGACGTCGTTCCTCGCGGCTTCGACCCCGCCGCGATCGAGACGAACTCGTTTTTCTGGCCCGATGCCGATCAGGTTCCCGAGCTCGAGGCCTATATGGACGCCCTGCGCAAGTCAGGCGATTCGGTCGGCGCACGGGTAACGGTGATCGCCAGCGATGTGCCGCCGGGCTGGGGCGAGCCGATCTACGGCAAGCTCGACGGCGACCTCGCCGCGGCGATGATGTCGATCAATGCCGTCAAGGGCGTGGAGATCGGCGACGGTTTCGCGGTGGTCACGCAGAACGGCTCGGTTCATCGCGACCAGATGACGGCGGACGGCTTTACGTCCAACCATGCCGGTGGCGTACTCGGTGGCATAAGCACCGGTCAGGCCGTGGTCGCCTCGATGGCGTTCAAGCCGACGTCCAGCATTCTCGTGCCGGGCCATAGCATCGACAAAGCCGGAAACCCGGTGGATGTCGTAACGAAGGGGCGCCACGATCCCTGCGTCGGCATCCGCGCCATTCCCATCGCCGAAGCCATGATGGCCCTGGTGCTGATGGATCATGCGCTGCGTCACCGCGCGCAGTGCGCGGACGTGGGGCCGGTGTCGCCGCGTATCCCGGGCAGTGTGACGGAGGGTACGCCGTGAGCGGCAAGCCGAAGCTCTGGATCTCCCGTCCCCTGTTTCCCGACGTGGTCGAGCCGCTGCACGAATACTTCGAAGTACATGCCGAGGCGGAAGAGCGGGTATTGCCACCCGATGCCCTTGTCAGCCGGCTTGCCGGCGTCGAAGCCGCGATCGTCGGGCTCGCCGATCGCATCGATGCCGACGTGCTCGCCAAGGCGCCGTCGCTGCGTTTCGTCGCCAATCTGGGCGTGGGCTACAACAATCTCGATCTCGACGCGCTGAGCGCCGCGGGTGTCGGTGCGTCCAATACGCCCGACGTACTCAATGAAACGGTCGCCGATTACGCCTGGGCGCTGATGCTCGGTGCCGCGCGGCGCGTGAGCGCCGCCGAGCGCTGGTTGCGCGACGGGCAGTGGACGTCGTCCCGTTTCGACGGCTGGCTGGGCGCCGATGTGCACGGTCGCACGCTGGGTATTCTCGGCATGGGCCGCATCGGCCAGGCCATCGCGCGGCGAGCCATCGGTTTTCGCACGCGGGTCATCTATCACAACCGTTCGCGCCTGGCGCCCGAGACCGAGCGCGAGTACGCGGCGAGCTATGTCGACAAGGACACGCTCCTGCGCGAATCGGACCATCTGATTCTGGTGCTGCCGTTCACGCCGGCCAACCGCCATGCCATCGGCGCGGCCGAACTGGCCCGGATGAAGCCTGGCGCCATTCTTATTAATATCGCCCGGGGCGGCATCGTCGACGATGCCGCGCTGGCCGAAGCGCTGGCCCGTGGCACCATCGCCGGCGCAGCACTGGATGTATTCGAAGGCGAGCCGGCGGTCCATCCGGCTCTGCTGGAGCTCGACAACGTACTGCTCAGTCCGCATATCGCCAGCGCAAGTCGAGACACGCGTCGCGGTATGGCGGCGCTGGCTGTGGACAATGTGTTGGCTGCGTTCGGACATGGTCCGCATGCCGGCCGGCCGCCCACCTTATTGAATCCGGGTGTGCTGGCATAAGCCGGCCGCACCCTGTTCCCGCCCCCAAGACTATAAAGAGACGATGAGCAAGAAGACGAGTTACAAGGTGGCCATTGTCGGTGCGACCGGCGCCGTTGGCGAAACCCTGCTGTCCGTCCTCGCCGAGCGCGAGTTTCCGATCAGCGAACTGGTACCCCTGGCGAGCGAGCGCTCGGCCGGCGGTACGATCGAGTTCGACGGAAAATCGATCGTCGTCAAAGACCTCGCCAAATACGACTTCGACGGTGTGGACATCGCCTTCTTCTCGGCCGGTGGTTCGGTCAGCCGCGAACACGCCCCGCGCGCGGCGGCGGCGGGTGCCGTCGTCATCGATAACACGTCCGAATTCCGTTATCAGGATGGCATTCCGCTGGTGATCAGCGAGGTCAATCCGCACGCCATCGCGCAGTACGGGAACCGCGGCATCATCGCGAACCCGAACTGCTCGACCATGCAGATGCTGGTCGCCCTGGCGCCGATCCATCGCGCCGTGGGTATCGAGCGCATCAACGTCGCCACCTATCAGTCGGTGTCCGGCGCGGGCCGCTCGGGCATGGAAGAGCTCGGCAAGCAGACCGCCGCGATGCTGAACTTCCAGCCCGTGGAAACGAATAAATTCGCTAAGCAGATCGCGTTCAACGTCATTCCGCACATCGACGACTTCCAGCCGAACGGCTACACCAAGGAAGAAATGAAGATGGTGTGGGAAACCCGGAAGATCCTGGAAGACGACACCATCCAGGTGAACCCGACCGCCGTGCGCGTGCCGGTGTTCTACGGTCATGCCGAAGCGGTGCATATCGAGACGCGCGAGAAGATCGACGCCGTGCGTGCCCGCGAGCTTCTCAGCGAAGCCCCGGGCGTGGTCGTGATGGACGAGAGGAAGGCGGGCGGTTATCCCACGCCGGTGACCGAGGCTGCCGGAAAGGATGCGGTCTTCGTCGGCCGTATCCGCGAGGACATCTCCCACGAGCGTGGTCTGGATTTGTGGGTCGTGTCGGACAACATCCGCAAGGGTGCCGCCCTGAACGCCATTCAGATCGCCGAAATCCTGATTCAGGATTATCTGTAATGAGGGGCGCCGTCGCGTTCGGCCTGCTCATGCTGTCGCCGCTTTACGCGGCGGCCGCACAGGACGGCACGGCGGCGCCCAAACCGGCTGTCCGTTCGCAGGTGGAATCCGCCCGCGCGGCCAAAGCCGCGCAGGACGCCGAAATCCAGAAGTTGCAGAAGCGTCTGGACGCGCTGGAGACAGATGGACGTAGCGCGGAAGACAAGCTGCGCGAGCGGGACCGTATCATCGCCCAGCTCCAGGCCGAGCTGAATGCTGCAAGTCGCCCTCAGGGGGGCAAGTAAGGGGAGCGTTCACGGGTTTCATGACGGCGTTAACGTTGTCGCGTAACTGCCCGTATCCGCTATTGTTCTTTCTTGGTGGGGTGAACTAAAGTGGCGCCTTTGCGGCCAACTGCCTTTCAGAGCAGGCCGCCGGCACCGGTTTTGTTCGGGGGAAGTGATTGATGAACCGTTCGTTGAAGCTATCGATCATGCTGGCGCTGGCCGTCGGTACAGGCCATGCGTTGGCTCAGAATCTGGGTCAGGTTCAGGTCAAATCGACCATGGACCAGCCGCTGCTCGCGGACATTCCGCTCACAGACGTATCCACCGATGCCAGCCGCATCCAGGTCACGCTCGCCTCCGAGGACGCTTTCTCGCACGCGGGGATCAACCGCAAGGGCCTGCCGGTCGCATTGCAGTTCGCCGTGACCCGTAACGCGCAGGGGCAGCCGGTCATCCGGGTGACCAGCGCCGAGCCGGTGCGCGATACCTATCTCGATTTCCTGGTCGAAGTGAACGCCGGCGGCAATAAGGTCGTTCGCGAAGTGACCATGCTCCTCGACCCGCCGCGCGCCAGCAGTGCCGCTCCGGTCAGTGCCACGCAGCCTTCCTCCGCGGCTGCTCCGGCATCGTCGGGCAGTTCGCACGCCGCTAGTCGCGCGTCGGGCAGCACGGCCGCCGCCGCACCCGCTCCGGCGCGTGCGCCGCGGGCAGCCAAGGCCGCCGCCAAGCCAACGGCCGCACCCGGCGGCAGCTACGGCCCGGTCGAGCGCGGTCAGACGCTTTCCACCATCGCCCGCGAAGCGACCGGTGGCGGCGATATCAACCGCATGCTGGTGGCCTTGCATAAGGCCAATCCTGATGCCTTCTACCGCGACAACATGAATGCCCTGAAGACGGGCGCCGTGCTGCGCGTACCCAGTGCCGAAGACGTCGAAGCCCTTAGTGCCGCCACCGCGCTGGCGGAAGTGCGCAGGCAGAACGAGGACTGGCGTGCTGGCAGCACCCGTGCGCCGTCCGTGGTGGCCGACGCCGCCGCGACCGGTCAGGCCGCTCCTGCGCCGTCCGCGAAGAAAACGGCTTCCGATCGCCTCGCGCTGGCTCCGGCCGCCGAAGGTGGCGACAGCGCCTCCACGCGCGCCGGCGTTGCCGGTGGCAAGGGCGATGCCGCGATTGCGGGTCTGAAGCAGGAACTGGCGACATCGCAGGAATCCCTGGCTTCGATGAAGCAGCAGGGTGCCGAACTGAAGTCCCGTATCGGCGACCTCGAGGAAATCAACCAGAAAAACCAGCGCCTGCTGAGCCTGAAGGACTCGGAGATCGCCGACCTCCAGCGCAAGCTCGCCGAGACCCGCAAGGCGTCGGGCGAGCCGGTTCCGGCAGCGCCGGTCGCCGCGGCTCCGGCTCCGGCTGCGTCTCCCGCCGCCACGACGGCTGCTACGCCGCCCGTCGCGGCAGTCGCGACGGCGCCCGCCACCACCGTGCCCGCTACGGGTGCGACGGTCGCCACGATGCCGCTCAAGGACGCCCAGCCGGCCACGCCGCCGCCCGTCGCCGCGAAGCCGGTCCCCGTGCCGGCCAAGCCCGCCGCGAAGTCGCCCCTGACGCCGGTCGCGTCCAATGACGACCTCTGGTACATGCAGCCCTGGGCATGGGGCGCCGGTGGCGTCGTCGTCCTTCTGGGGTTGGTAGCCGCTGTCTTCGGTCGCCGCAAGTCGCCGGCCACGGCATCGGTCGCGACATCGTCGCTGGCCGACCGTTTCGGTGACGAGCAGGCGTTCGACAGCTTCCATACCGGCGGACTCGATCAGGACCAGCGCGAGTTGCTGGATGCACTGTCCGAGCATCCGGACGACATCGGTCTGCACCTGGAACTGGTCAGCCTCTACTACGGTCGTCGCGACGTCGAACATTTCGAAGCCTCCGCCGAGGCCATGTATGCCCACGTCGCCGATCCGCAACAGGCGGAATGGCAGGAAGTGGTCGGTATGGGCGAAGACCTGGCTCCCAGCCATCCGCTTTTCGGCGGCAAGGGTGAGGAAGCTCTGATTCCCGATGACGAAGACGAAGCCGCCGCGCTGGAAGCGTTCGACCTCGACAGCTATGTCGAGACGCCGCATGAGCCGGAGCGTCCGGCCGTCACCACGCCGCACAAACACAGCGAATATCACTTCAATTTCGATCTGACGCCGCAGCAGCGCGCGGACGCCGAAGCCCGCGACAGCGCGCCGGAAGCGTTCGACATCGGTACTCCCGACTCCCTGTATGTCGCGCCGGCCGCCCATCGCGACGACGCGGTTTCGGCGTTCGACGACGTGCTTCCTTCCGAGCCGGTGCATGACCTGCCGGTCGCCGAAACGCCGGCCACCGAAGAGGTTCCGTCCACCTGGAAGTTCGACGAGCCGTCCTTTGGCGACGAACCGTCGTTCGCCGCGGAAGCGGAGAACTTCAGCGACGACCCGGTCGACACCAAGCTCGACCTGGCCCGTGCCTACCTAGACATGGGCGACGCCGATGGTGCCCGCGCGATGCTCGAGGAAGTGATCGTCGAGGGTTCGCAGATGCAGCAGGACACGGCACGCCGGATTCTGTCGGATATCGGCTGAGATCCTTCGCGTCCGTAAAGCGGAAGCCGGCGAAAGCCGGCTTTTTGCTTTCTGCCGGTCCGGACACGGGGGCGCTCCTGCAGCGCCCGGCTATCCTCGGGTGCTACCCTTACGCGTTTCCGCCACCCGTCCATTGCTCCATGCGCATTGCTCTAGGCGTCGAATACGACGGCACCGACTTTTTCGGCTGGCAGCGGCTGAGCCATGCGTCGACCGTGCAGGGCGCGCTCGAAAAGGCGCTGGCCAAGGTCGCGGCACAGCCTGTCGAGGTCACGGCCGCCGGCCGTACCGATGCGGGCGTGCATGGGCGCTGTCAGGTCGTTCATTTCGATACCGACGTGGTCCGCGACATGCGCGGCTGGATTCTCGGCGCATGCTCGAACCTGCCGCATTCCGTAGCGGTGACGTGGGCCCAGCCAGTGGCCGACGATTTCCATGCGCGCTTTTCCGCGCGCGCACGGCAGTATCGCTACCGTATTCTTCCGCGGCTGGTACGCCCGGCGCTGGATGCCCGCTTCGTTGCGTGGGAGCGTCGCGCGCTGGATGCCGAAGCGATGCACGTCGCCGCACAAGCCCTGATCGGCGAGCACGATTTCTCGGCGTTCCGGGCGATTTCCTGCCAGGCCACGCACGCGCGTCGCAACGTACATTCGATTTCCGTGTTCCGCGAAGACAACCAGGTCGTGGTTGAAATCCAGGCAAACGCGTTCCTGCATCACATGGTGCGCAATATCGTCGGTTCGCTGCTGCCCATCGGGCGCGGCGAACAGCCGGTGGCGTGGATGGCCGAACTGCTGGAAGGACGTAACCGCGAGGTCGCCGGCGCCACCGCGCCAGCCGAAGGATTGACGTTTCTGGGCCCGCGCTACGAAGCGCACTGGGGCCTTCCCATGGAGGTGACATTGTGAGAACACGGATCATGAGAACGCGGATCAAATGCTGCGGCATCACACGCGAAGAAGACGCGGACCTTGCCGCGGACCTCGGCGCGGATGCCATTGGTTTCGTTTTCACCCGCCGCAGCAAGCGTTTCATCGAACCGGAAGCCGCCGCGCGTATTCGCGCCACCGTGCCGCCCTTCGTCAGCGTAGTGGCGCTGGTGATGGACGACGAGCCCGACTGGATTGCCCATGTCGTCGACACCGTGCGCCCGGACATGCTCCAGTTCCATGGCAACGAACGCGACGACGACTGCGCCGCCTTCGGCCTGCGCTATCTGAAGGCCATCGCGATGGGCGAGGGTGCTTCGGCGCTGGCGCGCCTTCGGGATTACCCGCGCGCGGCCGGACTGCTTCTGGATGGGCACGGTCTGGGCGAAATGGGCGGCAGCGGCCATCGTTTCGACTGGTCGCTGATGCCGGCCGATCTGGACCAGCCCCTGCTCCTGGCAGGCGGGCTCACCGCGGACAACGTCGCGCAGGCAATCGAAGTTGCGCGGCCATGGGCCGTGGACGTGTCCAGCGGCATCGAGACGTCGCCGGGTATCAAGGATGGGGCTAAGATGGAGCGCTTCATTTCAGCCGTAAGGCGCGCATCGCCCTGACCAAGGCGCGCAGCAACCACAGGTAACGCAAGGCATGACCAAGATCGCGGATTTCCACGCCTATCCCGATGCGCACGGCCGCTTCGGCGACTACGGCGGTATCTATGTGGCCGAGACGCTCATGGAACCCCTGGCCGAACTGACCGAAGCCTATAACCGTCTGCGCAACGATCCGGCGTTCATCGCCGAGCTGGACCGCGACCTGAAGTATTACGTGGGCCGTCCCAGTCCGATCTATCACGCCGAGCGCCTGTCGAAGCACGTCGGCGGCGCGAAGATCCTGCTGAAGCGCGAAGACCTGAACCACACGGGTGCGCACAAGATAAACAATACCGTCGGCCAGGCGCTGGTCGCCCGGCACATGGGCAAGACGCGCATCATCGCCGAGACCGGCGCGGGCCAGCATGGCGTCGCCAGCGCGACCGTCGCCGCGCGCATGGGTCTGAAGTGCGTCGTCTACATGGGCGCCGTCGACATCGAGCGGCAGAAGATCAACGTCTATCGCATGAAGCTGCTCGGCGCCGAAGTGGTGCCGGTGACGTCCGGTTCGAAGACGTTGAAGGACGCGCTGAACGAAGCGATGCGCGACTGGGTCACCAATGTGACCGATACGTTCTACATCATCGGCACGGTCGCCGGCCCGCATCCGTATCCGCAGATGGTCCGCGATTTCAACGCCATCGTCGGCCGCGAAGCGCGCGAGCAGATGCTCGAACAATACGGACGTCTGCCCGACGCGATCACCGCGTGCGTCGGTGGCGGTTCGAATGCGATCGGTCTTTTCCATGCGTTCCTCAACGACCGCGACGTGCGTATCGTCGGCGCGGAAGCGGCGGGCGACGGCATCGAAACCGGACGTCACGCGGCGTCGCTCGCCGCCGGTAAACCCGGCGTGCTGCACGGCAATCGCACCTATGTACTCAGCGACGAGAACGGTCAGATCGTCGAGACGCATTCGATTTCCGCCGGCCTCGATTATCCGGGCGTCGGTCCCGAGCATGCGTTCCTGAAGGACGCCGGCCGCGCGGAGTACGTCGGCGTAACCGACGACGAAGCACTGGAAGCGTTCCATCTGCTGGCGCGTACCGAAGGCATCCTGGCGGCGCTGGAATCCAGCCACGCCATCGCGCAGGCGATGAAACTCGCGCGCGAACTGCCGGCCGATGCGCTCGTGCTGGCTAATCTCTCCGGTCGCGGCGACAAGGACGTACACACTATCGCCGCACGTGAAGGTATCGAACTCTGATGACTCGTTTCGAACGACGTTTCGCGGCACTGAAGTCGGCCGGCCGCACCGGACTCATTCCTTTCGTCACCGCCGGGGATCCATCGCCGGAGGCCGTCGTGCCGATGTTGCACGCGCTGGTGGCGGGTGGCGCCGATGCGATCGAGCTCGGCGTACCGTTCTCCGATCCGATGGCCGACGGTCCGGTGATCCAGCATGCCAGCGAACGCGCGATCGCTCGCGGTGTGGGCCTGAAGCAAATACTGGGCTGGGTGAAGACCTTCCGCGAGACCGACGCCGATACGCCGATCGTGCTCATGGGCTATCTCAATCCGGTCGAGATGTACGGCTACGAGCGCTTCGCCGCCGATGCCGTCGCGGCCGGTGTGGATGGCGTCCTGCTGGTGGATTGCCCCATCGAGGAGTCCCACGTGCTTGCGCCGTTGCGCGCCGCGGGCCTCGACCAGATCCTGCTCGCGTCGCCCACGACCGCACCCGCGCGTATGGAAAGGCTCTGCGGGGCCGCTTCGGGTTTCCTGTATTATGTGTCGATGGCCGGCATCACGGGCAGCGACCAGCTAAGTACGGACGACATCGCAGCTCGGGTGGCTTCGATCCGTGCCATGTCCCGGGCTCCGGTCGCCGTCGGTTTCGGCGTTCGTAACGCCGAAAGTGCCGTTGCCATCGCGGCGTTCGCAGATGCCGTGGTTATTGGCAGCGCGCTCGTCGACCGGTTGGCTGGCGCCACGTCCGTCAAGGATGCCGCCGAACGTGCAAGCGGGTTCCTCGCGCCGATCCGGGCCGCGCTAGACGCGCGACCGGCCTGACGCGCGATAGGCCCGATGCGGATTAATACTGGAGTATTCGTATGAATTGGCTGCAGAAGATCATGACGCCGAAGACCCGCGCACAGAGCGCGACCGGCGGCAAGGGCAAGGTTCCCGAAGGTGTTTGGGAGAAGTGCGCGGGCTGCGGCACCGTGCTTTATCGCCCCGAACTCGAAAAGTCGCTGATGGTGTGCCCCAAGTGCGGCCACCATCACGCCATCGGCGCCCGTACGCGCCTGACGGCGTTCTTCGACGAAGGCAGCACGACCGAACTCTGGCCGAAGCTTGAGCCGGTCGATGCGCTGAAGTTCAAGGATCAGAAGAAGTACAAGGACCGCATCGTTGCGGCTCAGAAGGCGACGGGCGAAAAAGATGCGCTGATCGCCATGTCGGGCAAGCTGCTCGATCGTCCGCTGGTCGCCGTGGCTTTCGAATATGCCTTCATGGGCGGCTCGATGGGCTCGGTCGTCGGCGAAAAGTTCGCCCGTGCCGCCGAGCAGGCGCTTGCAGAACGTAGCGGTCTGGTGTGCTTCTCCGCCACGGGCGGCGCGCGCATGCAGGAAGGCCTGTTCTCGCTGATGCAGATGGCCAAGACGTCGGCGGCGCTCGCCCGCATGCGTGACGCAGGCGTACCCTATATTTCGGTGTTGACGTATCCGACCACGGGCGGCGTGTCGGCCAGCCTCGGCATGCTTGGCGACCTCAACGTGGCCGAACCGAAGGCGCTGATCGGCTTCGCCGGCCCGCGCGTCATCGAGCAGACCGTGCGCGAAACGTTGCCGGAAGGCTTCCAGCGTTCCGAGTTCCTGGTGGAACACGGCGCGGTGGACGTCATCGTCGATCGCCGCGAAATGCGCGACAAGCTGGGCGCGATGCTGGGCATCCTGTCGAAGGCGCCGCGCGCGGCGTAACCGCCATGCGGCGCTGCCTGCTATAGCTACAGCAGCGCCTGCATCGTCCGCCCCACCCAGATCGACGCCCCACCCAGCCCACACCCGACCGCGATGGCCGCAAGGACATCGCTCGGGTAGTGCAGGCCCAGTACCACGCGGGACGCGGCCACCAGCGCCGTGAAGCCCAGCAGCAGTGGTGCGAGCATGGGGTAATAAGCCAGCGCGACCACCGTGAACGACACGGCCTGCAGGGTGTGTCCCGACGGGAAGCTGAACTCGTCCAGCGGCGGTACGTGGGCGATGACGCCCGGGCAGGTACGGAAGGGGCGCGGCCGGCGTGTCCAGCGCTTCAGTACGCGATAAAGCATCAGCGCGGTCAGCCCGGTCAGCGCCATCTGCACCGCTACCGCCACGCCGTGCCAACCGCCGACGAGCGCGATTACGCTCATCAGCGCATACCAGAACACGCCATCGCCCAGACGGCTGACGATGCCGAAGAACGCGCCGACGGCGCGACGCGCGCCCCAGCGGTTGGCCGCGATGCACATGCGGCGATCGAGGGTGACCTTAGGCGACGATGGCGGCAGGACGTTCATGGCGGGTTTCCTCGGCAAGCGTGCGCAGGAGGCTTTCGAAATCGGCGATCACGACGTCGGGCGAAAGAGACGACACGCTGAGGCACGCGGCGCGGCCCATGGCATGGCGCGCTGCGATATCGGCGCCGAGCGAGGCGCTGCGTTCGATAAATCCGGCTTCGTTACCCGGTACGACACGGATACCGTTCTGGCCATTCTGGATGTGTTCGCGTGCCGCGCCCTCGCTATAGGCCACGACAGCCACGCCCGAGGCCATGGCCTCGAGCAGCACGTTGCCGAAGGTCTCGGAAAGGCTCGGGAAGACGAACAGGTCGGCGCTTGCGTAGGCGGCCGCCAGAGCGTCCCCATGCAGTACGCCCATGAAGATGAAATCCGGATTGGCTGCCGCGATCGCGGCACGTGCCGGTCCGTCGCCCACAAAGACGTAGCGGGCGTCGGGCAGGCGACGCTGCAGGGCGCGAAACGCCGCCACGGACAGCGGCAGGTTCTTCTCCGGCGCGATGCGGCCGACGTAAAGCACGACAGGCGTGTCGTCGCTTACGCCCCAGGTGGCTCGCAAGGCGGGATCGCGGCGCGAGGGATGGAACTGCCGGGTGTCGACCGCGCGACGGAGCACGCGGACATTGTTCACCCCCATCGTCGCCAGCTCTTCGGCAAGCGCCCGCGTCGGCACCAGCGTCGACATGCTTCGCCGATGGAAGCGTGCGAGGTAGCTGCGTACCAGCGGCGTCAGCAGGCCGATGCCGTAGTGGTCGGCGTAGGTGTCGAAACGGGTATGGAAGCCGGTAGCGACCGGAATGCCGAGGCGACGGGCGGCGCTGACCGCACTCCACCCCAGAGGGCCTTCCGTGGCCACATAGATCGCGTCCGGGCGGGATTCGCGCCACCGGCGTTCGAGCCGGTAACGGGCCGGCAGGCCGAAGCGCAGGCCGGCATAACGGGGCAGGGACACACCTGCGACATCGAGGGCGTCGATTCCGGCGTCGGGTATGCCGGAGCGGTCGGGTCGCAGCGGCCGCACGAGGTCGACCGTATGTCCGCGACGGACCATGCCTTGGACAAGTGCCCGAACCGTGAGGGCAACGCCGTTCACCTCCGGTGGGTAGGTCTCGGTGACGATGCCGATGCGCATGGCTGTGCCTGGTAGCGTGGGCTCAGGTGCATGCTGGCCCCGGCCCGTGTCCGTGCGGTTATCGGGGCATGACGGGACGATGACGGCCCGGACGTAGGGGAACGAACCCCGCATCGGGTAAAATCGGTCTTTCGTCCGCCTCCGACCAAAGCCTCCGATGACCGTTCGCACCCGTTTCGCCCCCAGTCCCACCGGCTACCTGCACATCGGCGGCGCGCGTACCGCGCTCTATTGCTGGCTGGAAGCCCGTCGTCGTGGCGGCACCTTCGTGTTGCGTATCGAAGACACGGACCAGGAGCGTTCGACCCAGGAGGCCGTCCAGGCCATCCTCGACGGGATGTCCTGGCTGGGCCTGCGTCACGACGAGGGCCCGTTCTATCAGACGCTGCGCATGGACCGTTACCGCGAGGTGGCCGACCGGCTGCTGCGCGAGGGCAAGGCGTACTACGCGTACGAGAGCAAGGAAGACATCGAGGCCATGCGCAACGAGGCGATGGCGAAGGGACTGAAGCCGCGTTACAACGGCTACTACCGCGATCGCAACGAACCCTATCGCGACGATCCGAACCGCGTCATCCGTTTCAAGAACCCGGCCAGCGGCAGCGTCGTATTCGACGACAAGGTGAAAGGGCGCATCGAGTGGTCGAACGAAGAGCTCGACGATCTGGTCATTTTCCGTTCCGACGGCTTTCCGACCTATAACTTCGCGGTCGTCGTCGACGATATCGACATGGGCATCACCGAAGTCATTCGCGGCGACGACCACGTCAACAACACGCCTCGCCAGATCAACGTCTATCACGCGCTGGGCGCGCCGGTGCCGGAATTCGCGCACCTGCCGATGATCCTGGGACCGGATGGCCAGAAGCTTTCCAAGCGCCATGGCGCCGTCAGCGTCATGCAATACCGCGACGACGGTTTCCTGCCGCATGCGCTGCTCAACTATCTCGTGCGTCTGGGCTGGTCGCATGGCGATCAGGAAATCTTCTCGGTCGAGGAAATGACGACACTTTTCGACATCGCAGACGTCAACCGCGCGGCGTCGCGCTTCGATCTGGCCAAGCTCTCGTGGCTGAACCAGCATTACCTCAAGAACGACGATCCGCTCGAACTGGCCTCCGAATTCGAATGGCATCTGCGTCGCATCGGTATCGACCCCGACCAGGGTCCGGCGCCGGCCGACGTCATCGTCGCGCTGCGCGATCGCGTGCAGACACTGAAGGAAATGGCCGAGCGCGCACGCACGTGGTACGCGCCCATCGCCGAATGGGACGAGAAGGCCATCGAGAAACATCTGAAGACCGACACGGCGCCGAAGGCGCTGGAAGAGGCGAAAACCCGTCTGGCGGCGCTCGACGAGTGGACGCCCGCCGCGATCCATGGCGTGGTCGAGCAGGTCGCGGCCGCGCTGGAGCTGGGCATGGGCAAGGTCGCGGCTCCGCTGCGCGTGGCCATGACCGGCACCCAGGTGTCGCCGTCGATCGAGCACACGATTTATCTCGCCGGGCGCGAAGGTGCCTTGCAGCGCATCGACGACGCACTGGTTCGCGCACGCGGCTGATCGGGCGGGGGCGCGTTTCCCCGTTCCCGATCGTCACCGGGTGCCGTCTTCACGGATACCACGCCATTGGACGAGCTGATCGACAAGGTCATGCAGGGCGTGGATCCCATGGATCCCGGTGCGTCGTGGACGATCCTCACCCGTCTGATGGCGCTGACTCCGTGGTGGAGCCTGCTGGCCTGGACCGTTTTCTTCGTACTCGTGGGAGCCTTGCTGGGCTGGTGGCGCGGGCGGTTGAAGGTTGGCATCGTCGCGGCGTTGATCCTCGGCCCCTTCGGCTGGGTGGTGCCCTTCCTGCCCGTCCGGCGGAAGCCCGGCGTACCGCCACCGTTGCCGTCGGCCAGGCCCTCGAAAAGGCGCTGAATCGCCCCGATGTTATGCTTCAGGCATCCCCGAGGTATTGCCCGTGACCACCGACTCGTCCCAGCACACGCATTCCCATCACCACGACGACGCTCGCAGCTTCGTGCGTGCGGTGGAAGACGCCAGTACTGAGCGTGGCCTTCGCCTGACGCCGCTGCGTCGCGAAGTGCTGCAGCTGGTGGCCGCCGCCGGCAAGCCGGTAAAGGCCTACGACCTGCTCGATCGTCTGCGCGAGACGCACGGCAATGCCGCACCGCCGACGGTGTATCGCGCGTTGGACTTTCTGCTCGAGAACGGCTTCATCCATAAGCTCGAGTCGATCAACGCCTACGTTTCCTGCCACCATCCGGCCGAATCGCATCAGGTTCCTTTCCTGATCTGCGATGTCTGTTCGTGCGCGCAGGAAGTGTGCGACGAGCGCGTCGCGGAGCTGATCGAAGCGCAGGCGAAAGCCTTCGGCTTCCGTCCGCAAGCGCAGACGCTGGAAGTGCATGGCGTTTGCAAGAATTGCCGTAAGGCCTGAGTAGCCTCGTTCCTCCAGCGACCCTCGATCCACTGTGGGAGCGCGCCTGCGCGCGAAAGCCGACAGGGCGGTGACGCAAACGCGACTGAGCCGAAGGGCGGCCATCTGATTTGGCCGGCCTCTGGGTCGTGCGATTCCGCTTCAGCGCTTCGTTGCCTATCGCGCGCAGGCGCGCTCCCACAGAGAGCTTTGCGGGAGCTTCTTTAGAGAACTTTCTTCGTCAGAAGAAAGCCCGCACACCCACCGACACATTCCGCCCCGGCATCGGGGCCACGTCCTTGAACAGCGACGTCGCCGGCCGGGCCGTCTGGTTGGTCAGATTATTGCCGTCGACGAAAGCTTCCCACTGACTGCGTTCGTCGTTGACGAAGGTCCAGGCGACGTGTGCGTTCACCAGCGTGTAGCCCGCCGTATCGGTTTCGAACTCGGCCACCTTGTCCTGCTTGAAATAACGCACCGCGCCCACGCTCGCGCGCAGATTGTCGGCATTCCATTTCAGTTCGGCACCGAGACGACCGGCGGGAATGCGCGGGAGATTGCCGCCGCCGTTGTCGAGCGTGGCGCGCACGGTGTCGCCGAAAGCGCGAAGGTCCCAGTTGCCGCTTGGGCCCTTGGCCAGATGGAAGGTCGCTTCGGCTTCGGCGCCGCGGAACGTCGCGTCGTGCTGCGCCCAGTTGCGCACGGGCAAGTCGTCCTCGACAGTGCCGGTATCGGCGAGATAGATGAAGTCCTTGTAGCGGTTGTAGTAAATCGCAACCTTGCTTTCGACGACATCGCCATGGAAATGCAGTCCGAGTTCGGCCTGGTTCGACGATTCCTTACCGAGGTTCGGATCGCCGATTTCGAACGTGGCCGATGCGGCGTGCGGTCCGTTGGAGAAGAGCTCTTCTTCCGATGGAGCGCGTTCCGCGTGATCCAGATTGAAACTCAGGTACCAGCGCTCGGCGAAGCGCCACGCGATGCCGCCCGAAAGACTGTTGGGATGGAAATCGCGCTTCGCGCCATTGACCGGCTGGACGCTCTGCGAATCGCGACGTGCACCGAGTTCGATTTTCACCGGGCCGAAGTCGCGCTGTTCGGTGAGGAACACGCCGATACCTTTCGTGGTGGTCGCGGGAACGAAGGTCTCTTCGCCGACGGCCGCGAACTGGCGATGCTGGGTCTGTACGCCGAACGCGCCCTCCCATCCGGCCACCGGAGCATGGGTGACGACAAGGCGTCCCTGATTGCTGTTCGTCGAGAATGTCGTGCCCGGTGTGTCGCCTTCGTATTCGACGTGCTGATAGCTGTTGTGGCCGAGATTGAATTCGATTTTCTCGATCCCCTCGAACGGCTGCACGAAACCGCCTTTGAGGTTGTAATTCGTCTGCGCCATCTTGATGTGGACGGCCGGCTCGCCTTCTTCCGGATGGCCGGGTTCGGCCGGGCTGCCGTAAAGATCCATGAAACGCGACACCGAAAGACCGAGATAACCCCACGTGCCGAGTACGGATGCGCCGACCGACCCCGACGTCGTTTTCACCGCGCTATTGGCCAGCGTGCCGCCCGGGATGTCGTAATCGCCGTTGTCGCGATGCATGCCGTCGACATGAATGGCAAAACGATCGTTGCCCGCGTCCATGCGAACGAGGCCAGTCTGGCCGTCCGACACGCTGTCGTTGCGCAGTTCCGCGCGTCCGGCGAATCCGTTCTCGGGAGCTTTCTCGGGTACGCGTCCGTCGACGACGTTGACCACGCCGCCGATCGCACCCGAGCCGTAAAGCAGTGTCGACGGGCCTTTCAGTACTTCGATCTGGTCGGCGAGAAACGGTTCGAGCGTGACGGCATGATCCTGGCTGACGTTCGAAACGTCCTGCGAGGACAGGCCATTCTCGAGGACCGACACGCGCGGACCGTCCAGGCCGCGGATCACGGGGCGGCCTACCGCCGTGCCGAGGGCGGTGCTTTGCACCCCGGGAATGCCGGAGACGGTTTCTCCGAGCGAGACGCTCCTGGCGTCGTCCAGACGAGACCCGGCCAGCACCGCGACCGGTGCGACGATCTGGTCGGCGTTCCGCCCAAGCGGGACAGCGGTCACCACGATGGCGTCCAGATTCCGGGTGTTCTTGCGGGTCGTGCCCGTGGACGTGTCCTGTACGGCATCGTCGGCCGCGTCGGCCGCCAGAGCGGGGAGGGCGGTGCCGAACGTGGCGGCGAGAGTCAGGGCTAGCAAGGTGTTGCGCATCGAGGGCGTACTCCGTGGTTCATTTTTGCAATGTTATAAAGTAACATTGCTTGCCAGCACCTGTGCAACTAGTCACGCTATCCACTCTTATGACGCCAGAAACCGACGACTCATCGACCCCTCGCCGCTGGTGGCACGCCGCCGACCGGCTTGGCGCCACCGCCTCGTTCCTTTGCGCTCTTCACTGCGCGGCGTTGCCGTTCGTCCTGGCGCTGCTGCCGGTCATCGGCCTGGGTTTCCTTGCGGATCATCGCTTCGAAGCCGCTTTCGTCGGTTTCGCCTGCGTCCTTGCCACGTTCGTGCTCCTGGCGGGTTACCGCCGGCATCGCCGACGGTTGCCGCTGGCCCTTGTCGCACCCGGGCTCATGCTGCTGATTCTTGGCGTCACGTTCCTGCACGGCAATTCGCTGATCGTGCACAGCGTGCTGGTGACCTGCGGCGGTTTGCTCGTCGCGTCGGCGCATTTCGTCAACCTGCGCGTGGACAAGAGCGAGCATGCCGGGCATCTGCACGGCCCCGAATGCGCGCATCCGTGATTGTGTAACCGGCGGGGCTATCCCTAGCATTCCGCACATGGCTCATACACACGATCACGACCACGCGTCTCACAAGCACGATCATGGGCATGCCCATGGCGATGCACACGACCACGCGCCATCCAGCGAACGCAAGCTGTTATTCGCTTTTGCACTGACCACGGCGATGCTCTTCGTCGAAGCGGCGGGCGGCTTCGTTTCCGGATCGCTGGCGCTGTTGGCCGATGCGGGGCACATGCTTGTCGACGCGCTGGCACTGCTGCTGGCCTTCCTCGGCGCCCGTTTCGCGGCCCGGCCCGCCGACGCGCGGCGCACCTACGGTTACGGCCGTATCGAAGTGCTTGCCGGCTTCGTCAACGCGCTGACCCAGTTCGCGCTGGTGGCTTTCATCGTCTTCGAAGCCGTCCAGCGTCTGTTCGATCCGCAGCCGATTCTCTCGGGCGTCATGCTGATCGTCGCCGTCGTCGGACTGATAGTGAACGTGATCGTTCTGCGCTCCCTGCATCACCACGATCCGGACGACGTGAACATCGCCGGCGCGAGCCTGCACGTGCTGGGCGATCTGCTGGGCTCGGTCGCCGCCATCCTCGCGGCGCTGGCCGTACGCTGGATGGGCTGGCTCTGGGCCGATCCGGTCCTGTCGGTACTGGTATCCCTGCTGATCCTGCGCAGCGCGTGGGCCCTGCTGCGCCGTTCGTCGCATATTTTGCTGGAGGGGACGCCGGACGGCGTAGATCTGACCGAAGTCGAGGAAACGCTGCGCACGGTCGATCCGGCCATTGTCGGCGTGCATCACGTGCATGTCTGGCAGGTGACCGCGGGCTCGCGCATGGCCACCCTGCATGCCGAGCTGACGGAAGGCGCCGACCAGGGTCGCGTCCTGCTGGCCATCAAGACCTTGCTGAACGAGCGTTACAGCGTAGGCCACGCCACGGTGCAGTTCGACCCAGGCCCGTGCGCGGACGACCTGGAGGGCTGTTCCGACGGGTCTCACCGCGTTCGTTGACCCCCCGTCGGTCCGGTATCCCTTGCGCTTTGCGCGGGCGCTGTTACGATGGTCGGCCGTTCCGTCCGTTTATGAATTCAAGGAGTTCCCCATGGGTAAGGGTGATCGCAGGACCCGCCGCGGTAAGATCAATCGTGCCAGCTACGGCAACGCACGCCCGCATACCAACGTCGTCACCGGCGTTGTAGCGAAGCCGGCAGCAGCCCCCAAGGCCGCCGCCGCTCCGAAGAAGGCAGCTGCGCCGCGTAAGAAGTCGGCCTGATCTGAGTTGGTTCGATCCGGTCGACTCTTTAAAGGTCGGCTGATCTCAGCGCCGCTGCGACATGAAAACCCCCGCCTCGCGGGGGTTTTTGTTTTTGGGGCTTCGGGAACAATCGTTTCTGATTATCGTGACTCACATGCGTTGCCCGTCTTGCGCGGCGAGCATCGATATATTTCAACAGTGGTGTTGCCCAGATGCGTAACGGTGTTTATGCCACGGTGGCTGGAGCCCTCCTGACCGCGAACGCGGCCGAGTTTCGTCCGGCGAACCGGCGGCAGATCGTTGCGGCAGTCGCAAAGAACGCAGACGTTCTGGCGGCATTCCTTCCTGTTGCTTATCGCGCGCAGATCGTACGAATCGCGATGGGGATGATGGCCTCGGCGACGGATGACGTTAAACCAGCGGTGACGAAAATTGCTGAGGTAATGAAGTCGACCGAGTGCACCGGTCTTTGTGCGATCTGAGATGCTGGCCAACCCCGACCACCACTCTCAAGAATATTCGTCGTATTTTTCGGAATAATCGGATGGTTGCGAGGATGACGGGCTGGGATGCTTTGCCGGTCGCCGACTCTTTCGGTGACCGGGTGTCGAAACCCGTCCTTGTATCGTTACGCAGGTGACATTTGTCCCTGCGTTTACCCTCGCTTTATGGTGGGCGTGTCGGGCAGGCTTTGGCCTGGCCGGGATTGACGATACAGCCGGTTTTCGACCCCGACACGTCCGCCACCCTTTACGGGGTGGCGGCTCATCGGACACAAGGAACCGTCAATGCCGCATCCCGAATCTTCGCTGCACGTTGCTTGCCCCCTCTGTGCGGGCCATCTCGATCTTCCGGCACAAACGCTGCACGACGCTGCCTATTCCCGCATGACCGCGGCGAAGTCGCTTCTGCGGATGATGTCGTTGACCGCCAATACCGATTTCGATCCGGACGATATGGCGCGGGCCATGTCGTCGCTGGGGGATTTGGCGGACGAGGCGGCGGATCTCGTCATGGCGTTGTATCGAGCAAAGGCCTCTTGCTAGACCGCTTTCGCGGGGCTGAAGTCGTGCATCGACGGCATCGCGAATTTTAAGGGGCTGTCCCGACTGTGCATGAAATGATGTAGGAAAAGACCTACAGATCGCGTTATCCATCTCGCGTATCGTTCACTGCTATCGATGGGTCGCACACTCGGTTTTGCGACTCGAGCATGCAAGGGGACAGGGGAAATGAACCGCATCACCAAACGCCACCGGGTTTGCCGGATGGCATGTATTGCCGTAGCCGTGATCGGCACGATCACTTCCGTTGCGGCGTCCGCCGCACCAATGGGTCTGGTTTCAGCGCTGGTCGCCTGCGACGGAGGATTCTTTCGTTACATGGCCGGGCATCCGGAACTGGCTGACTATGGGAAGACTGAGTCTCCGAGTCCTGGCTACACACGCTTCGTCGGCAATGTCGCGGACTCCAGATATCTAAAGGCGGCGTTCTCGAAAGCCAAGGACGAAGGCGCTGGTCTGCAGGTTGTCGGATTTATGTTCGACCCCTCTGCGTCTGGTGTTTTCTGGGGTGTTTATCTCAGCGGAAGGCCGTCGGACGCATTGGGGGCGGTGGCGGCCCTCGTCGATTCCGCGCAGGGCCGTCAGATGAAGCGTGATAGTTCGTACGTGCGTGTTGAAATTTGGGACGGCAGCGCATGGGTCGCGCCGCGGGTAGCCGCCAGCAAGGGATGGCCGGCCACGCGGATGCCGGAGCGTGTGCTTGAACTGTCGGAAGATACGCTTCCCGATGGCAGTAGGGGCACGCTGCTTGCCTGCTCGTTGCAGAACGACTTCAAACCGATCGACCCGGTACTTACTAAAGACATTTTTCCGGATGCCGTTAAAGCGAATTGAACTTCGTTCTGTGGCGTCCGGGATATCGGCGTGGCGACCCGAAGTCTTCTTCAATGGTTCAATGCGCAAATATAGAGAATGGCGTCGTGAAAAAAATAATTGCAGGTTCGCTGTTGATTTGCGTTGCCCTGTGTGGCTGCCAGCAAGCCGTCAGACCAAGCACCAGTACAAAGCCTGACGGCGCATCGGCCCGGCTTCGGCTCGACTATGACAACGAGCGTTCCAGCGTGGAGGTAGTCACCAACATGGTTTGCATCGGCGATCAGCCGAAAGCTGGCAGGACCATGGTCGGTTCGCCTCACATGACGAAGAAAGAAGCCTTGACGCTTCTTAAGCCCGCTCCGACAAGCATTGGAATGCCGAAGTGGAGCAAAACGCCTCCCGTCTACTACGAGTACTACATCGAGGCCGATAAGCCGGCCGTTATCCGGGTTACGTACAACATCGCACCTGTCGACTCGAGCGTCAGGGTGATCGGCAACGCCAACTGCCTCAAGGAGTTTTCATTCCATCCGCAGAATGGCAAGGACTATGAAATCAAACCGGGCGATGGTTGCTACGTGAATGTATTCGAATTGACATCGCATGGCGGAGCGTCAGTCGAAGCAACTCCGGTCGCGATCAGTCCCGCGACGACGTGCGATCAAAGCGCGGCGACGGACGTTTTGTAGTCATTTTGTTTTCAAGAAATAGATGTGAGTAAGTTGACCTTGTTGGGTGGCCTCGAATAAGCGGGTTCGGGCCCAAGGGAAGCAGGCCACTTTTTTTGTGGCCGACTCCCGCGGGACGAGGGCAAGGTTCACCATCGTCCGGAACGGCGCCGTCCAAGGACAATATGGATTGCCAGCAGCACCGGTAACGCAAGCCCCGTCGCCCAATGGGTGACGGCGCTGATATCTCGCCAGCGGTCGTCGGTGAGGTAATAGAGCAGATAGCCGGTGAGGGATAGCCAGACCAGCAGTCCCACGGCTAATCCACCGGAGATGCGTTGCCGTTGCGTACGCCAGCCGGCCACGATATGAACGCCCCACACCAGGCCGAAACCCCACAGTGAGGCAAATGCCATGGCGGCGTGCAGTCGTAGCCACCATGTTTCCAGTGGCTGCGGTTCGTCTCCGAAGGGTCCTTTACGCATCAACGCGTAATGAAAGACCAGCCAGAGTACGCCGCTCAGCCACAGCGTCCAGCCGATGGCATACACCATGTATCGGCGTTGGCGCGATAGTCGAAGAGACGCTCGATGCTGGCCTACGACATTGTGGGGATGCGTATGCGTCTTCACGTCGAAACGCCGAGTTGAGTCCAGTGGCCTGCCGCGTCTTGCAGGTAAGCCACGGCGTTGTAATGGCGCAAGAGATCGGCGCTCTGCGTTTCCATGGCCATGACGACTTTGGTCAGCGCATCGGCGTGCATGCATTGTTCGGCGATCACGGTGACGCTCTGGTTCAGGCCCATGGTCGAGCGATGCCGTCCGTCGATATGCGGGCCGGTTGCCGCCGTGGAAAATGCCCGTCCGCTACTCGTTGCCATCGATGCCTCGCCCAGTTCGATCACGGGGTAGTGGGAGGGCTGCGTCTCATCGGTGGCGATGGCGACCCGATGCGGTCCTTCGCCAAGGGTGCGCAAGTCGCCGCCGGCGTTGACGCATGCATGGCCGACGCCGTGCGAGCACAGCACGTCGACGGCCCGGTCGACGGCATAGCCTTTCGCGATGCCGCCAAGATCGATCCAGAGCGGCCGTCGCAGACTCACGCTGCGGTCATCGTCCATGTCGATGTCTTTCCAGCAGGCTCCATCTGCCGGCAACGATCCACTGGTTGGAGCCGGAAGAAGACCTCCGGCGACCAGTTGCGCCGCGACAGTAACATCGAAGGCGCCATCGGTACGGCCGGACAATGTCAGCGCTTCGCGCAGAACATCGACCGTCTGCACATCGAGAATAACGCGCTCTCCCGGCACCGCCGCATGCAAGCGCGACAGATCGCTGCCTGCTTCGTGGAAGCTCATCAGCGCATGGACGCGTTCGATGGCGGAAAACGCTTCATCGATCGCTTGATGCGCACGCGCTTCGCCCATGCGGTCGATACGGATGCTTACCGTCGTGCCGAGCAGCGGCCGCGCGCGTTCAACTTTTCTGGTTGGCGAGGACAAGGGCATAGGTCGCGAGTAGGCGCTTGACGCCGTCGGTGATGTGCCGGCTGGATAACGTGGCGCCGGATATGTTCTGGATGTCGCCACCGAGTTTGAGCGGAGCATCCTTGGTCTTGCCGGTGAACTGGGCACGCCACGATGCGTTGCGTACCTGGTCGCCATAGGTCTCGCGGTATTCGAGGATTTCCACGGCTTTAACGGCGCCTTGCGCATCGATGGCTACGGCGAACGGAATGAATTCGTGCTTGCCCACGACCTGGTCGGCAATGAACCAGCCTCCCGTCGACGCGCGCCACACCTTGAGGTCGGGCGAGAGCACGTTGACGTCCGAGCTCTTCTCGATCGCCTTCATCTGATCGGGCGTCAGCGTGACGAAGTCGGGCGTGAACGTGGCACCGGGAAACATCAATGCCTGCGCCTGCTCGACGCTGAGGTATACGGTGGCCTGCACGGGTGCGCTTATCACCAGCGCGTAGGCGGGAATTAACAGGAATCGCGATTTCATGACATGACCTCAGAAGTACCAGCCGGCTTTGATACGTACGCGATACTTTTCGAAATCGTTGTCGTAGATGCGGCGGTCGACGATGGCGCCCGCTACCGTATCCGAATGTTCCGATGCCCAGGGCAATTGTTCGAGGAAGGTCGCGGTGATGAAGAGTTTCTTGCCGCCGTAGTGAATGACCGGACCGAAGAAGAAGCCGTTGTTCGACTCTTTGCTGAACGTGTAGCTGTTGTATTCGTGTTCGTTGAGCAATTCGAAGCCCGCCGACCAGTTCGGCGCGAAGCGGTACGACGCGGCGAAGTTCGCATTGACGTCGGTCTCGTAACCCCATTTTTTCCGGGTCGGATCGCCATCGACGATGTCGTAACGCCATTCCGGCGCGTAGGTGAAGTTGAAGGCCGTGACCAGGCGGTCGTCCATGAAGTTCTTCTGCAGAATCAGCTTCGCTTCAAGCTCGCGGAATGCGGGCCCCACGGTGGGCTCGATGTAGACGGCGACGCCGATGGGGTCGGTGTACGGACTCAACAGGCGATAGATGGCTTCGCCGGAGAAACCCACGAAACGTCGGGCGTTGTAACGGTCGTCCGGACCCGGCCGGTCATAGGACAGCGGTTCCGGCGGCGTGGTCTCGCCGAAGGGGCCATTGTGATAGGCGCGGGCCCATACGTAGTTCGCGTAGAAGGCGACCTGGAGTTTGTCGGTCAGGCCGTATTCGAATTCGGTGCGGCCATCGAGCTGGTCGAAGTAGCCGCCTGTTTTCTGTCGGCGCCAGGTAGCCCATTGCTCCACTTCCTTCGCACCCTTCGGCAAAAGGTCGGTGGTGTAGACGTAACCGAACTGGCTCTCTTCCGCTCTGGCGCCCGGGGCGCAGATCAGGCCCAGAACGACGAGTGCGAAAAAGGCACGCAAACCGCGCGAGCGATAAGCAGAGGCAAGCGACATAAATTTCCCTGGGACGCATGAAGGTCAGGGGATGATTATGAGTGATAGTGATTCGCATCTTCAATTGATGTTATTGATTTCGCAAGAAATTGCGGATTCTTGTCGAAAAGGTTTTGGACCATGCGTGCACATGGCCCGCGCCTTCAAAGCTCCAGCCGCTCCTCGAATTCAAACCGGCTCTCGACGGGCGCCGCGATGGCGTTCTGCTGGACGATGCCCGGGAACACGTTGGCGGTATGCCCGGCGTGGTTCGCGGGGTTGTACAGGTAGGGCACGTGGGACCAGACGCGGTAGCCCAGGTCCTTGATGGCCTGTACTTCGGTTTCCGCCATGTCGATGCCGGACAGCCGTACGTACAGCATCGGCCGATGGCGGCGGAGGGTTTCGGTGGCGCCGGTCAGTACGTCGTGCAGGGCGCCGCGCAGGTTGACCTTGAGCAGGTGCAGCGCATCCAGTGCGAGGCTGTCGATGGTTTCGGTACGTACGGCTTCGGTCGGACTGGACGTTTCGGGCAACAGTGCGCCGAGAGTCGACCGACCGGACGATCGTCCGAGCCATACGGGATAGGTGTGGACGTTCGCCAGCCCATTGATCGCCACGTTGGCGCAGAGCTGCTGAAACGCGATGCGCCGGGGCTCGGCAACATGTACGCGACCGTCCAGACCGACGGCTCGCGCCAGCCATAGCGCGTGGGCACCGTAATCGCCGCCGGCTTCCAGCACGCTATGGCCTTCCTCGACGATGGCGCTCAGCAGGTCGATTTCCTGTTCCGCCCATTCGCCGTAGAGCTGCATCGCGCGCGCCACGGGATCGATCGTGGGGATGGCGGCGGCGACACCGTAGCGGGTGTTCCACAGGCGTGTGGGCTGGTCGGTGGCGGTCGTGTTCATGGGGACTCCTGTCGTTATCGGTGCATGGATGCGGTCGCGCTCGCGATGCGGAAGCGACGCGTGGTTTCGGAAAGAGCGGGTTCGTCGGATATGGCGGGAAGCGATCCGGCCCAGCGGTCACGCGCGCGTCGCCAGATGCGAAGCAGGGGTGCCGGTGCCGATCCCGTTTTCCATGCGCGTTCGCAGGTGCGGCATGCCGTGGCGAAATCGTCGTGACGCAGATAGACCTCCGCCATGCGACAGAGCGTGTCGATGCCTCGCGCCGGGATGGCCTCGAGACGGTGTGCAAGGCGAAGCGCGACGTCGCCTTGCGCGCCGCATTCGGGAAGTTCTTCGTAAGCGAGCTGTATGGCCAACCGGCATTGCAGGGCATCGGCGCGGCAGTGTGCATCGGCCTCGGCGGCGATGGCATGCATCAAGGCATGAGAATAAACCGCTGCAGCGTCGCTGGGCGGCAGCAAGTTGGCCCGGGCGTAAGCCGTGGCGGCGACAGCGTTGGCGAGGATCGGGCTGGGGGCGCGGTCGTAGAGATCGTCGAGCAGGCTCTGTGCGGCTTCCAGATGACCGAGACGATTTGCTTCGCCTTCCGCTTCGGCGCGTGCGCGCCAGATGTTGGCGTGTCGGCGTTGTGCGTAGTCTTCGTATCCCTGAATGGTCGCCAGCCGTTCGCATACTTGCGTCGCTTGTGCGTAACGCGCGGCGGCCGTTCCGGGTTGTTGGGTCGCCCATGACAGCAATACGTCCAGCCATACGTCGAGAACGGGCGCGTGTGTTTCTTCGATGTCCGCCGCGCAGTCCGACGCAATGGCTCGCAGGGCCAGCAGTCGTGCCGCACGGGTTTCACTTGACGAGCGGGCCAGCGCAAGCGTCATCGACAGTGCGCGCCAGACCGGGCGTTCGTCGATTGTCGCTTCTTCGGCGGCTTTGGCAATCAACAACTCGGCGCGTTCGTGCAGATGCGTAGCTTCCGTCGCGCTGGTGTCCTCCGCTTGCAGTAACCAGAGACGAATAAGAAGGACGCATGCGGTCAGTCGTTCGTCGGATGTTTTCTTTGCGGCTTCCACGAGCAACGACTCGGCGTGTGGCAAGGGAGGCAGGCGCGTCGACGTGTCCACGCGGAACAACACGGGAAGCGGGCCGTCCGTGGCGACGCGAATGCACGGTATGTCGTTGCCTTCGATTTGGGCCGCACGTTCGAAGCGAACGAATAACGTATCGGTATCCGCCATTTCGTGATTCGATGTCGCCGGAGATTGATGCATGGCGGCATGGGTCATATCGACAACTGTGTCCGTCGCATGGACCCACGCGAATGCGTGGCCCAACGACGACGAAGTCCATGGCAGCGTGCGTGCTTTGCGCTTCGGTGGCGGTGGCGGTGGCGCTACAGCGATAGCGGATGGATGCGCCCTGCGCAGATGAAAGCGCGAAGCGAGCAGGGCGACAAACAGTAGACCTACCAGCCACACGTGCCACGGCTGCACAGGAAACGATGCAGGTTCTTCATCCGCGACTGGCATCCCAGCAGGTGCCTGGGAGTGCGGCCAGCCGATGGCGCCGATATCGGGACGATTGGCAGTTCGCCATTCCATCGGCTCGCTTGAGTGTGGAACGGGTAGGTCGACGAACGCCGGTACGGCCGAGACCGGCGCGGGCGCTTTCGGCACGGGAGCTGACGACACGCCAGCATCTTCGAATGTTCGGAGATGCTCGGGCGAAGGCGCATCCGGCCGTGGCGGCGCTTGTTTCAAGGAAGGAGCGGTACAACCGATCGCCATCGCGCCGACTATCTGCAACGCGACCGCCATGCGTACACAGCGTCGACCCTCCGGAAGGGACGGCCGTGTCTTTGACTGTTCGGTTGCTACGCTCACCACGATCCTCTGTGCGCACACCCGGGACGAGTGCGAGACCATTCCATGTCTGTCGGCGCGGGCGAGATCCGCGTCGAGCCGTCTTTATACCACGTGCGCCGGAAGCGGCCGGCACGATGTTCCGTTTCGTGGCCGGCGTCACGCGCCGCGTCGTGCGGGTGTCGTCAGGCAACGATCAGTCGTTCGCCCGCGACCCAGCTATCGCGGCGCAGATTGCCGCCAATCCAGTACGACAGTTCCGCGGGATGTCCCACGTTCCAGACCGTCAGGTCGGCGCGCAGGCCGGAAGCCAGTTGGCCGCGATCGTCGAGGCCAAGCGCGCGTGCCGCGTGTACGGTCGCGCCGCGCAAGGCTTCTTCGGGCGTCATGCGGAAAAGCGTGCAGGCCATGCTCATCGCCAGTCGCAGGGAAAGAAGAGGCGATGTACCGGGATTGAGGTCGGTGGCGACGGCCATGGGGACGCCGTGTTGCCGGAAGCGTTCGATGGGCGGTGGCCGCGTATCGCGCAGGGCGTAGTAAGCGCCCGGCAACATCACGGCGACCGTGCCTGCGGCGGCCATGGCGCGCACGCCGTCTTCGCTTGCCCATTCGAGGTGGTCGGCCGACAGACCTTCGAACGATGCGACCAGTGCCGCGCCACCCAGGTCCGAGAGTTGCTCGGCGTGGAGTTTGACGGGAAGGCCGAGGTCGCGCGCACGTTCGAACAGGCGCTGCGTTTCCGCGTGGGTAAAGCCGATGGTTTCGCAGAACGCGTCCACGGCGTCGACCAGCTCTTCGTCGGCGAGCGCGGGCAGCATGGTTTCGCAGACGAGCCCGACGTAGTCGTCGCGGCGTTCGCGATATTCCGGCGGCAACGCATGCAGTCCGAGAAAACTCGTGCGCACGGTAATGCCCAGTTCGCGGCCGATGCGTCGTGCGACGCGCAGCATGCGGCGCTCCGCATCGGGCTCCAGTCCATAACCGGATTTGATTTCGAGGGTGGTCACGCCATCGGCGACGAGTGCGCGCGCACGGGGCAGGGACTGCGCGAGAAGCTCGTCTTCGTCGGCCATGCGCGTGGCGCGCACGCTGGAGACGATGCCACCACCCTTGCGGGCGATCTCTTCGTAGCTGACGCCTTCCAGCCGCTGCTCGAATTCGGTCGCCCGATCGCCGCCGAACACCAGGTGCGTGTGGCAGTCGACGAGGCCCGGCGTGATCCATGCGCCCGGCATCGAATCCACCCGGTGGGCCAGCGCGTGCGGATCACCGGAAAGTTCGCTCATGGGGCCGACATGGACGATCAACCCATCGCGCCAGCCGATCGCCGCATGCTCGATAGCGCCGTAGGGTCGGCCATTGTCGGTCATGGTAGCGAGATTCACGTCCAGCAGGAGCTGGTCCATGCGCGTATCGGTAGTCATGGGTGGACGGCCTCTTCCTTGTCGGGTGTGGCGACCGGCGCGTCGCGCTTCGCGCGCTCTTCTTCGTAGCCGGCGATGAGGTTATTGGCGAGCGCTTTGTACACCGGCACGCGGCATACCAGCGACGACACGGCACGCGCCAGCAGGCAAGCGGCCATGATCGGCAATGCCATCTGCCGGTTCGCCGTGAGTTCGAGCGAAATCACAGCGGCGGTAAGCGGTGCCTGAGTGACGCCAGCGAGATAAGCCGCCATGCCGAGCAGGACGACGGCGGGCGCATCGGCACCGGGCAGCAGCGAGGCGACGTTTTCGCCCAGACCGGCACCGACGGCCAGGGCCGGCGAGAAAATACCGCCGGGAATGCCGGCCCAGGACGAGGCGATATTGCCCAGGAATTTCAGCAGGCCGAAGGCTGGACCCGTATGGGGATGGCCCTGAAGAATATCGCGCGCCTGCGCATAGCCCGTGCCGTAGAGCCCTTGCTGACTGAGCAGACTGAGCAGCACCAGTGCGAGGCCGCAGGCGGCGGCGAAAACGATCGGCTGGCGGGCGCGTAGTCGCGCCACCAGTCCGCGCAAGCCGCGTGCATCGGGCACGATCATCCGCGCGAACAAGCCGCCGGCAAGACCGCCGATCGCGCCGGTCAGCAGCACGGCCAGCCACGCTTTGCCCAGCGGCAGCGACGCGGTGATGTCGCCGAAGTAGGCGTAGTTGCCCATGATGCCAAGAGACACGACACCCGCGACGATGACGGCGGTGAGCAGGGTGCCGCTCATGCGATGTTCGAAAGTGCCCGACATTTCCTCGATCGCGAAAACGACGCCCGCGAGCGGCGTGTTGAACGCCGCGGCCAGACCCGCCGCCGAGCCGGCCAGAATGAAACGGCCCGCGGCAGTGGGATCGGAGAAACCGAAGCGACGGCCCAGCGAATAAAGAATGCCGGCGCCCACGTGCACGGTCGGGCCTTCGCGGCCTACCGACGCACCGCCCAGCAAGGCGGCGAGGGTCAGTGCCATTTTCCCCACGGCGACGCGCAGCGACAGAAGACGTGTGCGGAAGGTTTCGTCTTCGACCTTCAGTGCGGCGATGGCCTGCGGAATGCCGGAGCCGCGCGTCGCCTTGAGTGCGCCCTGGGTCAGCCAGCAGAGCAGGGCGAACGTCGCTGGCGTGATAAGCAGCGGCCACCACCAGCCCCGCTCGACGACGGAATGGAATACTTCGAACGCATAGTCGGCCGCTTTGGCGAAGAACACGGCGGAAAGACCGACGGCGATGGCGCCCGTCCAGAACAATAGTCGTCGTCGCCATTCGGAGGGAGACAGCCATTCGTGCTGGCCAAGCTGGCGCATGCGGTCGAACCGCGATGCGCGGGGGATCGGGTCTTCCACGCTCACTTGCCTTCCGTCGTACGCGACCAGCGGACCTGATACAAATCGAAACGACGGTCTTTCAGGTTCTGCACCGCGCCCGAATTGCGCGCGCGGGCCAGGTTCTCCAGCCGCAGGTCGGCGAACAGCACGGTTTCGATATTCGGCGTCGAATCGGCCGCGATGCCGTCGCGCGCGAACGGGAAGTCGCTGGGCGTCAGGATGCAGCTTTGTCCGTACTGGATGTCGAAGTTGTTCACGCCGGGAAGATTGCCGACATTGCCGGACAGCACGACGTAGCACTGGTTCTCGATGGCGCGCGCCTGCGAGCAGTACCGCACGCGCAGATAGCCTTCGCGCACGTCGGTGCAGAAGGGTACGAACAGGATCAGTGCACCCTGATCGGTAAGATGCCGCGCGACTTCGGGAAATTCGGAGTCGTAGCAGATCATCACGCCGATTGGCCCGCAGTCCGTCTGGATGGTGGCCGCCGTATCGCCGCCTGTGATGTTCCACACGTTGCGTTCGCTGGGCGTCGGATGCAGCTTCTCGCGTTCGTGGATCGAGCCGTCGCGCAGGCAGACGTAGCAGACGTTGTGGATATCGCCATTCGGCTGGCGCGTGGGATGCGAGCCGCCGATGATGTTGATGTTGTAGTGCACCGCGAGCCGGTGGAAGAGTTCCTTTACCTCGTCGGTGTATTCCGAAAGCCGGCGGATCGAATCGACCGGTGACAGCTCGGCGTTCTCAATCGACAGCAGTTGCAGCGTCAGCAGTTCGGGGAAGGCGACGAAGTCGGCGTCGTATTCGGCCGCGATATCGACGAAGTACTCGACCTGGGTTTCGAAATCCTTGAACGAAGCAATCCGGCGCTGCTGGTATTGCACCGAGGCCACGCGTACCGAATCGGGAAGGCGATGCGGCTGCGATACGCGCGGCATGTCGGGATGATCGAGCAGGCGCGGATTACGCCAGACCAGGTGCGCCGCGTAGCCGAGGGATTCGTGATCCGACGGCACGTATTCGCGCAGCATGCCCACTACTTCGAAACCGTTGCGCAACTGGAAGCTCAGCGTCTGATCGCGGCGGCGACCTTCGACCACGGCCTGCACGTACGCTTCCGCGCTGCCGTAGCGCTGGATGGTGCGTGCCAGACCCGGAATGCGTCCGCCGAAAACGATGCCGCGCAGCTTCAGGTCCGTGCACAGGCGTTTGCGTGCCATGTACAGACGCTGGCCGATGCGCATGCCGCGGTACTCGGGGTGCACCACTACTTCCATGCCGTAGAGCCAGTCGCCCTTCGGGTCGTGGCGCGAGGCGAAACCGCCTCCCGTGATCTGCATCCAGGTATGCGGTGCGAGCGCGACGGCCTCGGCGATACGGAACGTGGCGCAGAAGCCGACGATAACGCCCTCGTACTCGACGACGAACTGCCCTTCGGGGAAGTGGGTCTGCTGGCCTTGCAGCATTTCCGCGGAATGACCCCATTCGGGCGTATAGACCCGCGCGGTGAGGGCGACGAGTTGCGGAACGTCGGACGGTCGCGCCTGGCGTACCTGCAGCTTGGGAGTCTGGTCGGGGTGCGCTTCGTTCATGGCGCTCATTATGCCCCAGGGGCCCGGGGCCGCTGGTTGCCGTTACGGAGGAAGGGCTACCATCGGCTATCCGCCCTGAAGGAATTGTCCATGTCCGTGTCCGCCCTGAACGCCGACTTCGTCTGGCATGAACGCAACTGGCGCGAGGGTGGGAACGGGGTCGGCATCGCCGACGGTCTGTTCGCGCCGGCCGATGCGGCCGCGGAAGGCAGCCATATTGGCCGGTTCGCGCTGCCGGGCATGCCCAACCTCCATTCGCATGCATTCCAGCGCGCCATGGCTGGGCTGGCCGAGCGCCGGGGTCCGGGCGACGACAGTTTCTGGACCTGGCGCGAAACGATGTACGCCTTCGCCGCCGCGCTGGGTCCGGACGATGTGAAGGTCATCGCTACCCAGCTGTATATCGAAATGCTCAAGGCGGGCTATACGCAGGTCTGCGAATTCCACTATCTGCACCATGGTCCGGGCGGTGTGCGCTACGACGATCCGGCCGCGATGTCGCTCGCGCTGATCGAAGCGGCACGGGATGCCGGCATCGGTCTGACGCTGCTGCCCGTGCTGTACATGACCGGTGGTTTCGATGGCCGGCCGCTCGGCGAGCGGCAGCGCCGCTTCCATCACGACGTCGGCCAGTACGTCGACCTGCTCGAGCGGCTGAAGCCCATGGAGCATGCCATGCTGCGTATTGGCATCGCGCTGCATTCGCTGCGCGCGGTTCCGCCGGACGCGATGCGTGCCGTACTCGCGACGGGCGTTGCCCAGGATATGCCGATACATATTCATATCGCCGAACAGATCGGCGAAGTGCAGGACTGCCTGGCCATCCGCGGCACGACGCCAGTCGAGTGGCTGCTGGATAACGCCAACGTGGACGCCCGCTGGACGCTGGTGCACGCGACCCATCTGACCGGGCATGAAACCCAGCGGCTGGCGCGTAGCGGCGCGGTGGCCGGTCTGTGTCCCACCACGGAGGCCAATCTCGGCGACGGCCTGTTCCCGCTGGCGGACTATCTGGACGCGGGTGGCTGCCTCGGTATCGGGTCCGATTCGCATATTTCGGTATCGCCGGTCGAAGAACTGCGCTGGCTCGAATACGGTCAGCGTCTTGTAACGCGGCATCGCAATATCGCGGCGCGTCACGCTGGCGACAGCGTCGGCGCCACGTTATGGCACGCGGCACTGGAAGGCGGGGCGCGCGCTTCGGCACAACCCATCGGTCGCATCGAGTCGGGCGCGCGAGCCGACCTCGTCGTACTGGACGATGCGGCACCGCTGCTGGCGGCGCGCAGCGGAACCGATGCGCTGGACAGCTTCCTGTTCGCGGGCAACACCGCGCTGGTGCGCGATGTGATGGTCGGCGGGAAATGGCGTGTGCGTAACTTCTCGCATCCGCGCGAAACGCAGGCCGCCGTCGATTACCGGCGGGTGGTCGAGCGGCTGGCCGGCGCCTGACCGTTACGTTTTCGCGGCGGGGCACTCCGGTTTACCGTACAGACCGGCAGCCGACGGTTCGTCGCGCCTGGCCGCGTCGGGCGAGGCAAAAATAGAAACGTCCAGATCGCAGGTGTCTTTGCGCAGTTTGAGCCGGATGGTGTCCATCCGCGTGGGCGGGATGTCGTTGAGCTTGCACGCACTGGCGGGCGGAAGACGCAGGGTGACCTGGTTCTCGCCGGCGTCCACGATATCGAACGGTACGTCGTGGCATCCGGCCCAGCTGAGCGACTTGCCCGTCACGGTGAGCTCGTGCAGACCGAGGAAGGCATTGCTATAAGGTTTCCATTCGCCCTGAAGCCATGCCGGGCCGGGCGTCGCCGTCGCGGCGACCGCGTCGCTGGCGTTGGCCTTCGGTGTCGGTGTGTTGTGCTGATCGGCGGGCGAGGGGTGGTTGCATGCCGTCAGTGCGGCGATGGTCATGAGGGCGGCGGTCGAACGTAGCCACATGGCGAACTCCTTGTCGTGCGATGTGGCTGAAGATACTCCGGGTGGCTGGGTGGGGCTATCGATGGTTCCTCAAACCGTAACGCTCCCTTTTTGTAGGAGCTCGCTTGCGAGCGAAAGCCAACGTAGCGGCGATGCCGTGGGTGGCATTCGCAGCCGGGACATCGGGCTCGCGGATGTGAGTATCCGGCTTCCTCACCCTGTTGGCTTTCGCCCGCAAGCGGGCTCCTACATATAGAGTGGAGGTCACACCGCCACGGGCTCTTCTTCCAGCTCGTCCAGCGTGAAATACGCCACGCTTTCGCCCAGCGCATCGGCCTGGCCCTGAAGCACGCGGCACGCGCCGGCCATCTCGTCGACCAGGTCGGAATTCTTCTGGGTAATCGTGTTCATCTCATCCAGCGCCGCATCGATCTGTCCGAACGACAGGGACTGGTCGCGACTGCCGCTGGCGATGACCGCGATGCTTCCGGCAACGCGTTCCACGCCCGTCGCAATAGCGCCCAGCGTGTCGCGCGTGTCGCCGACTAGAGCCATGCCCGCCGTCACGCGTTCGCCGTTGTCGGCGACGAGGGTTTTGATTTCGCGCACTGAGGCAGAGCAGCGCTGCGACAGGCTGCGCACTTCGTCCGCGACGACGGCAAAGCCCCGGCCGTGTTCGCCCGCGTGCGCCGCTTCCACCGCGGCGTTCAGTGCCAGCAGGTTGGTCTGGAGCGCGATGCTTTCGATCAGGGCGACGACATCGCCGATACGATCGCTGGTGGCGTGGATGCCGTTCATGGCTTCGACGGTGCGTTCCAGTACGTCGCGGCCGCGCCCGGTCCATTCGCACACAGCGCGCACGTCGGTTTCGACGGTCGCGGCAAGGGTCGCGTGATGAGCGGCGGAGGCGGAAAGCACCCCGATCTGCGATGACGATTCTTCCAGCGCGGCAGCCTGCGACTGTGTCCGCGTGGCGAGTTCGGCGCTGCCGAGCGTCATGCGCGATGCCGCGATGCGCACGGTCGTGGCGCCGTCGCGCATATCGCGAACGATGTCCGACAACTTTCCGTCCATGTCGGAAAGCGAACGGGCCAGCGCGCCGAGTTCGTCGCGCGTGGTGGAGTGGGGCTCGTGGCCGAGGCGCCCCGACGTGATGTCGACGGCTACCCTGGACGCGGCGGCCAGTGCGCGGGTGACACGGCGAAGCAGCCACAGATCGAGCGCTACCGCGACACCCAGGCCGAGCAACAATGTCGCCAGCATCCACAGTCGCCCGGACGTCACCTGCGCATCGACCGACGCATAACGCGCCGCGCCGCTTTCCGCGACCTTATCGAGAATATTCGCCGCGTCGCTCTGCAGCGTGGTGTAGATCGGCAGCAGGAGGTTGTCCTGCGTCTCGGCGGCTTCGTCGTATTTTTCCGTCTGGATCGACGTGGCGATGCGGCCGAAATATTTGTCGAGCGCTTCCTTGTGCGACGCGAAGGAGGCCATCTCGTCGCCTGCGGGAAGGCCGCCGGCGACATCGAGGAAGGCGCTCCACAGCTTCGCCGCCAGCGCCTGGTTCGTGGCGATGGAGGAGGCCGCCGTTTCGGACCGGGACGGCAGTTTCATCTGCACGGCCTCGGTAGCTTCCTGCGTGCTGGCGCGGTAGTTGTTCATGATCCGGCCGACGACGGTCGCCGTGGCCAGGTCGCTGGCATACATCTGTCTCACGGCGGTCTGCGTGCGGGTCATGACGCCCACGCCGATCGCGGCGGCGACCAGCATGACGACGAGGAAGCACACGATGCGCAGCGCGAAGGCATGGCGCAGGCCAGGGACTCTCAGAAAGGGAAGACGGAAGCGGCGCATATCAGAAAGCCCGGATGAGATATCGCGCATTGGGTCACAGTTGTGTGTCATTCGTTTGAAGGGGCGCCGGGTATTTCGCGTATGCGACAATCGACGCTCGTCCGTCCAAGGAAGGTCAGCCATGCGCTCCACCGCCTTGAGGGCCGTCGCGCTGGCGCTGCTCTCCGCACTTTTCTTCACGCTGACCTATGTCCTCAACCGTGCCGTGGTCAGTTCCGGCGGTCACTGGCAATGGGCCGTGATCGGGCGTTACCTGATTACGTTGCCCCTGTTGGCCGTCGTACTGCCGTTTCAGGGCGGCCTGGGTGCGTTACCCAATGAACTGCGCCGGCATCCGCGTGCATGGTGGCTGTGGAGCAGCATCGGTTTCGTGCTGTTCGGCGTGCCGCTGACATGGGCGGCCAGCAGCGGACCGGCGTGGCTTATCGCGGGTAGCTTCCAGTCGACGGTGCTCGCCGGTCCCTTGCTTGCGCCGCTGATCTATCGCGACGAGCGGCGCCGGTTGTCCTGGCGCGCGCTGGCCGTTGGCGCACTGATTCTGGCGGGCGTCATGACGATGCAGATCGGTCACGCGCACGGTTCGCTCGATACCGCCGCATGGCTGGCCGTGGGTGCGGTGATCCTTTCGGCGTTCGCCTATCCGCTGGGCAACCGCATGATCCTTCTGCATCTGGAACGCAGCGGTACCGAACTGAACGCGGTGCAGCGGGTGTTCGGCATGACGTTGTGCAGCTGGCCGCTCTGGTTGCTGCTGGCAGCCGTTACCTGGGTGACGGTCGGTCCGCCCACGTCGACCGAGTTACTGCTGGCCGGTGGCGTCGCGCTTTCGTCGGGCGTGATCGCAACGGTTCTTTTCTTCCACGCGACCGCCATGGTCGGACGCCAGCCGACCGCGCTCGCCGCCGTCGAAGCGATGCAGGCGGCCGAACTCCTGTTCGCCACGGTCATCGGACTGGTTTTCCTGAACGAGGCGCTGCCGGGCCCCGTTGCCTCGCTGGGCGCCGTGGCTGTCGTCGCGGGCATCGTGCTGTTTGCCTGGATGAGCGGCCGTGACAGCGCCGGCGACCCGCATGTGGCGGCAGAAGCGGGCGCCGATCGTGGGGCCTGATGTTCCGGGGGCGGCAAGAGCGTAGGCTGCAGGTCCGGATACATCGACGGAGCCGCGCCATGAAAGCCCTGACTCTTGGATTGTTGCTTGCCCTTCCGCTGGGAGCCGGCGCCGCGCCGTCCCCTCCACCCGGCGTACACGGTACGCGCGCGCCCGAGGCCGAACCCATGAAGACATTCGCATGGCGGGACGATGCCGCGGGCTACAGCTTCGTCGGGCCGCCGCGCTGGGCGGGACGCGTGAAAGCGGTGCCGGTCGGCGCGAAAGACCTGGCGGCTTCCGGCGCAACAAGCGGCGTGACCTTCATCGATACGAAGCATTCGCAGACGCTGCTGATCCTGCTGGCGACGGACAACGAGCGTGCCGCGACGATGCTGGGCACGGAGAGCGTCCATGAACTGGCGCGCAGCGGCGACCATGTGGTGGCCCGCAAGGACGGTCCCACCCGGCAGACCCTCGTGCGGGACGAGATGATGCTTACCCCCGACGAACTCGATACTGCGATTCGCTGGGACAGCGCGGCCGGTACGACGGCGCGTTGAGTCATTCGCCGGACGTATCGAAGCAGACGCGCCGGTATATCGATCGCCAGGACCGCGACCCCTAACCTTGGATGCCTCGGGTGCCTTCGCGCCCGGCCTGGAGACATCCCTTGGACGGTTCGTCCGGTCCGCTATCCGTCGCGTACGACCAGCGCATCCGCCACGGTACGTCCGCGTTCCGTCGTACGAACCTGGCCCTGTTCGCGGCCGGTTTCGCGACGTTCGGTCTGATGTACTGCGTGCAGCCGCTGATGCCCGATTTCTCGCGTGCCTTCGGCGTCAGTGCGGCGGTAAGCAGCCTGTCGCTCTCATTCACCACGGGCGTACTCGCGGTGGCGATGCTCTTCGCCGGCGCGTTGTCGGATGTGCGCGGCCGCAAGCCCATCATGCTTGCGTCGCTGCTGGGTTCGTCGATCCTGGTTCTGCTCACCGCGGTAGCGCCGACGTGGGGCAGCCTTCTTGTCTTGCGCGCGCTGCTCGGCCTGACGCTTGCCGGTCTTCCCGCCGTGGCGATGACTTATGTCAGCGAGGAGATTCACAGCGATTCGCTCGGTTTCGCCATGGGGCTATATATCGGCGGCAACGCGATTGGCGGCATGGGTGGACGATTGATCTCCGGCTTCGCCGCCGATCACGCGTCGTGGCGCGTGGCGGTGGGCGTGCTCGGCGCACTCGGGCTGGTGGCCGCATGGCTGGTGGCGCGTTGGCTGCCTGCGTCGAAGTTTTTCGAAACGCGTCGTGCCAGTCCGAAAGCGCTTGCGGGATCGTTCGCATCGTTGTGGCGAGACAAGGGGCTGCCGTGGCTGTTCGCCGAAGGTTTTCTGTTGATGGGCGCGTTCGTCACGGTCTACAACTACGTCGCCTTTCGTCTGCTCGCACCGCCGTTCGGCCTGACGCAATCGCATGTCGGTGCGATCTTCATGGTGTATGTCATCGGCGTGGGCAGTTCGACGTGGATGGGCTCGCTGGCGGGACGGCTTGGCCGCGATCGCGTGCTGTGGACTTCGTTCGTCCTGATGCTGGCCGGTGTGGCTTTGACCCTGAGTTCGTCGCTGGTCGCCATCGTGGCGGGCATCGCACTGCTGACGTTCGGGTTCTTCGGCGGTCATTCGATCGCGAGCAGTTGGGTCGGGCGTCGCGCGGGTATCGCGAAAGCGCATGGGTCGTCGTTGTATCTTTTCTCGTATTACATGGGCTCGAGCATCGCCGGTTCCGTGGGCGGTCTGGCCTGGACGCGCTGGGGCTGGCCCGGTGTCGCAGTCTATGTGTCGGTGCTGGTACTGGTCGGACTGGCGATCGCGCTCAAGCTACGGACGTTGCCCGACACGACGCTTAGTCCCGTTGGGCCAGAAGCAGCCGTGTGAAATGCGCGACGAGCGGCGAGGTATCTCCGCGACGATGCACCACGTGCACATCGCTGGTGGCCTCAGGCGAGGCGATCGGCAGATAGGTGACGCCTTCGACCTGGACGTGCCGTAGCGACGATGGGAGTACGGCGACCCCCAGACCTGCCGATACCAGTCCGATGATCGTCGATGCTTCGCCGGCTTCCTGACTGATGCGCGGCGAGAATCCCGCATGCCGGCACATCGAGAGAAATTGCCGATGAATGCCGGTTCCCGCCGACGACGCGAATACGACGAACGCTTCGCCGGCCAGATCGGTCATCGCCAGTTTGCGCCGCGTACGTCCGGCCAGTAACGGATGATCGGTACGCAGCACCACCACCAACGGATCGGCGAACAGGCGTTGCGAGACAAGCATGTCGGGCAGGTCCGCCGGGCGCAGTATGCCGACCTGCTGGCGGCCGTCGAGCAACGCTTCGATCTGTTGCAGTGTGTTGCGCTCTTCCAGAATCAGGCGCACGGCGGGGAAGGCCTGTCGGAACGCAAGAATCGCGCGTGGAATCATCGCGGTCAGCGGCGTCGAACGCGTAAAGGCGACGCGCAGCTCGCCCACTTCGCCGCGTTCGGCACGCCGGGCCAGATCCGATGCTTCTTCTACCTGCGCAAGGATGGCGCGCGCGGCATCGAGATACACCGTGCCGGCGTCGGTAAGTTCGACGCGCCGGTTGGTTCGTCTTAGCAGTCGCACGCCCAGCATCCGTTCGAGATCGCGGATCTGCTGACTCAGGGGCGGCTGCGATATACCGAGCCGTTCGGCGGCCCGGCTGAAATGCAATTCGTCCGCGACAGCGATGAAGTAACGAAGGTGACGTAGTTCGATACTCATCGTCGTCGGGCCGGATCAGTCCGGCCGGATGCGGATCAGGCCTTCCTGCGCGGTCGACGCCACCAGGCGGCCGTCGCGGGTATAGATCATGCCGCGCGCCAGTCCGCGCGATCCCTGCGTCGTCGGGCTGTCGAACGAATACAGCAGCCATTCGTCGATACGGAACGGACGATGGAACCACAGGGCATGGTCCAGGCTGGCCATCTGCATGTTGTGGCTGAGATAGGAAAGGCCGTGGGGCAGGGTGGCCGTGCCGATCAGATGGAAGTCCGACGCATAAGCCAGCAACGAGCGATGCAGCGCGGACGAGTCGCCGATGGGCGCCGTCAGGCGGAACCAGATGTGCTGATAAGGCGGACGCTTCGCCGGCTTGATCTCGTCGCGCGGCCATACGTGGCGAAACTCGAACGGTCCGTCGATGCCGAGCCAGCGCTGCATCTTTTCCGGAAGAGCGGCGAGTTTTTCGGCGGACAGCGGGTGCATCGGTTCGATGTCTTCGGGCGCAGGCACTTCGGGCATCGATAGCTGGTGCTCGAAACCTGCTTCCGGTTCCTGGAACGACACCGAGCCATTGAGGATCGGCTGGCCGTGCTGGATCGCCACGACGCGACGCGAGGAGAACGAACCGCCGTCGCGCGTGCGCTCGACGCTGTAGACGATGGGGGCGTTGATGTCGCCGGCACGCAGGAAATACGCGTGCAACGAATGGGCCTCGCGTTTCGGGTCGACCGTGCGCTGGGCGGCGGAAAGCGCCTGCCCGAGCACCTGGCCTCCGAACACGTAACGGGTGCCGATATCGCGACTCTGTCCGCGGAAGAGGTTGTCTTCCAGCCGTTCGAGTTCGAGCAGGTCGACGAGTTCGGCGACGTGGTTGTCCGACATGCGATTAGCCCCTGGAGCGGATACGTTCGAAGGGTTCGGAGTATAGCGGCTGTGCCTCAGGGCGAGCGCTCAAGGCCAGAGCGCTCGAGCACGGCATCCCACGGGAACATCGGGCCCGGATCGCGCTTGCGCGGGACTTCTCGCGAGGGGTCGTCGCTGGCGGGCACCGTGGCGACGTCGAGATCCTCGTGGCCGGCGATGAGGCGGATACCCGGGAAGCGCGTCCGAAGGTCGGCGAGCAGGCTCGACAGGGCGTCGATCTGTACGTCGGGGTAGGGCTCGGTCATGACCTGCCGCGCGGAATGGAACCAGTCGGGATAGCGCCCCGTGTTCACCAGCTCGATACCGATGGATCGCGGGTTGTATCCGCGCGTGTGGTTGGCGACCCGCAGCGGGTCGACGTAACACAGCGTCGTGCCGTCGCGGTCGACATAGTAATGACCGCTGTGACCCACGCCGCTCTCGTAGTGTGCTTTCTCGCCATATTCGCGAGCGATGGCGAGATCCGGCAGCTCGGTGCAATGGACGACGATCAGGTCGATGTCGCCCGGTGCGCGGGTGGGCAGGAGCAGCTCGTAGGGTAGGGGGGTGTGCTGGATCGGTGGCATGGTCGCAAGTCTCTCACGGGCCGCACCTGAGTGTAGGAGCCCGCTTGCGGGCGAAAGCCAACAGGGCGAGGAAGACGGATGCTCACCTTCGCAAGCCCGATCTACTGGCTGCGGATGTCACGCACAGCATAGCCGCTCCGTTGGCTTTCGCCCGCAAGCGGGCTCCTACAACTTCCTGCCCGAAGCTCGCGCTGGCCGTTTGCTACCATACGCAGTCATCCCGCGTACGGAGACCGCCATGCGCGGCCACATCATCCTTTCCCATGGCTCGGACAGCGGTCCGGACGCGACCAAGGTCAGCGTGCTCGCCGCGCTTGCCGAATCGCTCGGCTGGTCTACCACGCGGCCCGACTACCGCGAGGACGACGCCCTGGGTCACGCCGGCAGCATCGATCCGCGTCTGGCGCGCCTTGGCGCCGCCATCGCGGCCTCGCCGGTCCCCCCGGTGCTGGTGGGATCGAGCATGGGTGCCTTCGTTTCGGGGCTGGCTTCGGTCGATACCCCGGTAGCGGGCCTGTTCCTGCTTGCCCTGCCGGCACGCATTCCGGGCTACGCCAGGCCTTTCGCCGCCCGCGAAGGTGTTCCTACGTTCATGATCCACGGCTATCGCGACGAGGTCTGTCCGGTCGACGAGGCGATCGCGTTCGCCCGCAAGGCGGCCATCCCGGCGCTGCTGCTGGACGACGACCATCGTCTGGGCGCGACTTTGCCTACTATTGAAACCCAGTTCCGCGCCTTCCTGGCCGGGCTGTCTGGAGAGCCCGCATGACCGCCTTCTTCGCGACCTGCCCGAAGGGCCTTGAATACCTGCTGCGCGACGAACTGGCCGCCCTGGGCGCGGAAGATGTCCGCGAGGCGCTGGCCGGTGTGCATTTCTCCGGCACGTTGACCACCGCTTACCGGGCTTGCCTGTGGTCGCGGCTGGCCAGTCGTATCCTGATGCCGCTGGCCGAATTCGACGCCGCCGACCCGGAGGCACTGTACGAGGGCGTCCAGGCGATCGACTGGGCGGAGCACCTGGCGCCGCATGGCACGATGGCGGTCGATGCGGTCACCGCGCAGAGCAAGCTCACGCATAGCCAGTACATCGCGCTGAAGGTGAAGGACGCCGTCGTCGACCAGTTCCGCGACCGCATCGGCGCGCGCCCCGATGTCGACCCGCAGGAACCGGACGTACGCATCAACCTGCGTCTGCGCCGCGACCGCGCCACGCTGTCCATCGATCTCTCCGGCCTGCCGCTGCACCGTCGCGGCTGGCGCGAAGTGCAGGGCGAGGCGCCGCTGAAGGAAAACCTCGCCGCCGCCATGCTGATGCGCAGCCTGTGGCCGGCCATCTATGCCGAAGGCGGCGCGCTGGTCGATCCGATGTGCGGTTCGGGCACGCTGCTGATCGAGGGCGCCCTGATGGTGGCCGACGTCGCACCCGGCCTGCGCAGGGAATACTTCGGTTTCCTTGGCTGGCTGAAGCACGACATCCAGATATGGCGTGAGCTGTTCATGGAAGCGCGTACCCGCGCCGACGAAGGCCTGCGCAACCTGCGGCCGGTATTCTTCGGCAGCGATTCCGATCCGAAAATGGTGCAGACGACCAAGCTCAACGCCCAGGTGGCGGGCGTGGCGGGCTTCCTGCATCTGGAACGCCGCGACGCGGCGCATATCGAGCCGCCGCCGGAGATGCCGCGCGGACTGGTCATCACCAATCCGCCGTACGGCGAACGCCTGGGCGACCGTGCCGAACTGCCGGCGCTTTACAGCGCCTTCGGCCAGACCCTGCGCGATCGTTTCAAGGGTTGGCGTGCTGCCGTACTCGCCGGCGACGAAGAGCTGGGCCGTGCGCTCCGCCTGCGTCCCGACAAGCGTTACGCGCTGTACAACGGTGCGCTCGAAACACCGCTGCTCACGTTCGAACTCAACGCCCACGACGCGCCGCCACGCGAACAGAAGCCGTTGTCGGCGGGCGCGGAAATGCTGCGCAACCGGCTGGAAAAGAACGTGCGTCACCTGCGCAAGCGCCTGACCCGCGAAGGCATCGAATGCTATCGCGCGTACGACCAGGACCTGCCCGAATACGCCGCCGCCATCGACGTGTATGGCGACTGGTTGCACATCCAGGAATACAAAGCACCGGACGACGTGCCGGTGGACGTGGCCCGGACCCGCATGCGCGAGATCGCGCGCGTGGCCGGCGATGTGCTCGGCGTACCGCGCGATCGCGTGGCGGTCAAAACGCGCGAGCGCGGGAAGGGCGGTTCGAAGTACGGGCAGTTCGACCAGAAGGGCGAGTTTATCGAGGTGGGCGAGGGTGGGCTGCGTTTCCTGGTTAACCTCACCGACTATCTGGATACCGGTCTTTTCATCGATCACCGCCTGGTTCGCGCGAAGATCCGGGAACTTGCCGCCGGCAAGCATTTCCTGAACCTTTTCGCCTATACGGCCACCGCCAGCGTTTACGCGGCAGCGGGTGGCGCGCGCGACACGACCAGCGTGGATCTTTCCGCGACTTACCTCGAATGGGCGTCCCGGAATCTTGCCCTGAACGACTTTACGGGCACTCGCCATCGATTGGTTCAGGAAGATGCGTTGGAGTTCATTCAGAACCGGTCCATGCAATACGGCCTGATCTATGTCGATCCGCCGACCTTCTCCAACTCAAAGCGGGCGGACGATTTCGACGTCCAGCGCGACCACGTCAAATTGCTGATGGCTTGCAAAGAGCGCCTTCTTCCCGATGGCGTCATTGTTTTCTCTAACAATTTCCGTCGTTTCAAGCTTGATCACGAGGCACTCGACCCCCACTTCTCTATCGAGAACTGGAGCAGTCCGAGTATCCCGTTCGACTTTACCCGTCGTGCGGACATCCACGGTTGCTGGCTGTTGAAGCACCCATTCGTGAATCCCTGGGCCAAAAACCCTTAAGTAGCTATTCAGTGCGCTGGCGCGACGCTTACACCACCAGCCGGAGGTCACCTGAAAATGAAACGTCATCTGCTTAAAACCACCATCGCGCTTGCCGCCGCGGGCCTGATGGCTTTCGCACCCGGTGCGTTTGCGTGGGATCACGGCCGTGGCGGCGGATACGGTTACCACGGCGGCGGCGGATACTATCGCGGCGGCGGTTACGGTTATCACGGCGGTGGCGGGTATTACCGCGGCGGTGGTCACTACGATAACGCTGGTCGCTGGATCGCCGGTGCCATCATTGCCGGTGCGGTGGTCGGTCTCGTTGCCAACGCCACGGCACCGCGTGAGACGGTTTACTACGACCAGCCGGTCGTCTATAGCCGCCCGGTCGTTTACGAACGCGCTCCCGTAGTTGTCGAGCGTCGCGTCTACGAGACCCGTACCGTCGTCGACGACGGTTACACGACGCGTTACGTGCGCGACGACGGCTATTGATCGTAAAGATGCGCAAACAAAAAAGCCCGGCTCGCGCCGGGCTTTTTTTTGCGCTGAATTCCCGTTACGGAACGGAGCCGTTCGGGCCAGCCGGGTTGCCGTGATGTACGCCTTTCTGTTTCGACATCTTCGTATACGTCGCTTCGTCGGTCCTCTCGACGGACGCGACCGGGCAGGGTGGGTCGTCGCGACGGATGACGGCTTCGTTGATGTCGCCGCAAATGGTGAACGCGTCCATGGACTTATTGGCTTCGTTCGTACGGAAACGGATGCCTCCGCCCAGATCGACACGGGGACAGGCGACCGACGTCTTCACGATGAAGTAGTTCGGCCCGTTGCGAAGGATTACCGTCTTGTCGTTGATAACGTGATAGTCGTTGATGCGATCCGTTCGCAGACACTCGCCTATCGGGCGCAGCGGAACGTGCGGAGGCGGGTTCTGTGCCTGCGCGACGCCGGCAAGAAAGGTAGATGCAATACAGAGGTAACGGACAGCGGCTTTCATGGGAGCCTCCGGTAGGCGATCGTTAATGACGCCATGCCTGACAAAGATAGGCCGCGTCCGGGCGAAATGCGAGATGCCGCCTCACACAGGTGCACATGCCGTTAAGCCGCCGCGCGGTTTCCGCTCACATCTTTTGAACGTTTCCTCGGGCATCGTTCGCACGATGATTCAAGCGTCCGACCCTCTTCTCGACGCACGCACGCGTGCACGGAATTTTTCATGACAGCCCGCCCCCGTGCGAGTGACCCGGCCGCTTCGGCGGCCGCGGATCTGAAGGACACTACCGCCCGTTTTCTCCGCATCCGCCACCAGACGACTCATCTGGCGAGCCACCTGCACCCGGAAGACACGGTCGTCCAGTCGATGCCCGACGCCAGCCCGACGAAGTGGCACCTGGCGCACACGACGTGGTTCTTCGAACAGTTCATCCTCGGCCGCGATCCGGCGTATGTCAGCCGGAACCCCGAATGGCATTACCTGTTCAACTCCTACTACCAGTCGGTCGGTCCGATGCATGCCCGCCCCCAGCGTGGCCTGCTTACCCGGCCGGTACTGGATGACGTTCTCGACTATCGTCGCCGGATCGACGATGCGGTGGCGGGGCTACTGGCCCGACAGGACGACGAGGCGTTGCCGGCGCTGGTCGAACTGGGTCTCCAGCACGAACAGCAGCACCAGGAGCTGCTGTTGACGGACATCAAACATGCGTTCTCGCTGAACCCGCTGGCGCCAGCCTTCGCGCCCGACAGCCCGCGTGCGGTGTCCCAGGCGGCGATCGCCCTGGCCTACATACCCTTCGACGAGGGTGTCGTGGACATCGGCCATGACGGACGTGGCTTCGCCTTCGACAACGAAGGGCCGAGACACCGCGTGTACCGTCAGGCCGGTTCGCTGGCCAACCGGCCGGTCGCCAACGCCGAGTATCTGGCCTTCGTACGGGACGGCGGTTACCGCACGCCCACCCTGTGGCTTTCCGAGGGCTGGTCCACCGTGCAGGCCGAAGGCTGGCAGCGGCCGTTCTATTGGGACGAATCGCTGGATACCGAATTCACGCTGCAGGGGCGTCGCGCCATCGACCCGCACGCTCCTGTGTCGCACATCAGCTATTTCGAAGCCGACGCCTTCGCCCGCTGGGCCGGGGCGCGGCTACCCCGCGAGGCGGAATGGGAAACGATGGCCGCTCCGCTGGCCGTGGACGGCAACTTCCAGGAATCGGGCGCGCTGCATCCCGGCGCGGACACCTCCGGCGAGCTACTACGCCAGATGTACGGCGACGTTTGGGAATGGACCGCCAGCCCATATGTAAGTTATCCGGGCTTCGCGCCGCTGGCTGGCGCGCTCGGTGAGTACAACGGCAAATTCATGTGCGGTCAGTGGGTGCTTCGGGGTGGCTCTTGTGCCACGCCAGGCGATCACATCCGCGCTACCTATCGCAATTTTTTCCCGCCTCATGCCCGTTGGCAGTTTTCGGGAATACGCTTAGGAAACGATCGATGAGTGCCCAGCCCAAAGAGATTCGTCTCGACGACCGTCACCCGGATATCGAAGATACGACGGAGACGGTTCGTCACGGTCTGGCGGCAAAGCCCAAGAAGCTGCCGTCCCGACTGTTTTACGACGAACGCGGTTCGCAGTTGTTCGAGACGATCTGCGAACAGCCGGAGTACTACCTCACGCGTGCGGAAATCTCGATCATGCGCGAGCACGCGGCGGATATCGCCGACCTGCTCGGCCCGGAGGTCCGCATTGTCGAATATGGCAGCGGCAGTGGCATCAAGACGCGCATGTTGCTCGAACACCTGCACGCGCCCGTGGCTTACGTTCCGGTGGAGATTTCGCGTAGTGCGCTGCTCGATAGCGTCGCCGAACTCGCCACCCGTTTCCCCGATATTCCGCTACAGCCGGTCTGCGCCGACTTCACCCAGCCACTGCGTCTGCCGGTGGCGGCGCGTTCGCCGCGACGCACGGTGATCTATTTCCCGGGTTCCACGATCGGCAATTTCGAGACGAAGGAAGCGATCAAAATCCTGCGTCAGATGCGTGCCGAAATGAGCGACGGCGGCGGTGTCCTCATCGGTGTCGATCTGAAGAAGGACAGCGCAACGATCGAAGCGGCGTACAACGATGCCGCGGGCGTCACGTCCGAGTTCACGCTCAATATGCTGGTTCGCCTCAACCGGGAAATCGGCACCGACTTCGACGTGTCGGCTTTTCGGCATCGCGCGCATTACAACCCGATGGCGGGACGTATCGAAACGACGCTGGTCAGTACGGTGCGTCAGGATGTTCATGTCGGCAACGAAGCGTTCTCGTTCCGCGAGAACGAGGCGATGCAGGTCGAATACAGCTGCAAATATTCGCTGGACGATTTCGCGCAGCTGGCGGCGAAGGCCGGGCTGGCAGTCCAGCAGGTCTGGCTGGATGCCGATGGGCAGTTCAGCGTGCAGTATCTGGTGCGTGCGCCGGCTGTTTAGCAGAAGCCCGGTCACGGCGCGTTCGCTGAAACCGAAACACCTTTGTCCTCCACCGTCGTTTTACCCCTCACGGTTGTTCTTACCCTCACCGTCGTTCCGGCGCACGCCGGAACCCGCGGCGAGGCGATCGGTTGTCGCGACCGCGTTGGCCGCTTTCAAGCCGGGCGTCCCCGCGTTGGTCTTGCCCTACGTGGTTGCTGCGGACCCCGGCGTGCGCCGGGGTGACGGTGAGGAAGGTGACGCGGTGAAGCAGAATCTGTACCTCGCGCGTAGACCTTATCGCTACTCCCAACTCAAGCCGCCCGACGCGCCCCAAGCGAAACCAGCAAATCCTGCGCCGTACGAATCCGCTCCGCCGCTCCGGGCAACTCCAGCAATACCTTCAATTTGTCCTGCCCCTCCATCTTGAAGATGCGCGGCTGGGTCTGGATGAGCTTGATCAATGCCATCGCATCGATGTCCGGCTTGTCGCGGAAGGTCACGCGACCCCCGTTGGCACCGAAATCCACCTTGCGAATGCCCAACGGCGTGGCCTGCAGCTTCAGCGCCGCGACGGCGAACAGATGTTTCGTGGCATCGGGCAACAGGCCGAAGCGGTCGATCATCTCCACCTGTAGCTCGCGTAATGCATCGTCGTCGCGCGCGCTGGCGATGCGCTTGTACAGCGTCAGACGCGTATGCACGTCGGGCAGGTAGTCATCGGGGATCAGCGCCGGGACATGCAGCTCGACTTCCGTTTCGTGCTCCGAAGTCAGATCGAAATCCGGCACCTTGCCGGACTTCAGCGCACGCACCGCGCGCTCCAGCAATTCGGTGTAAAGACCGAAGCCTACTTCCTGGATCTGGCCGGACTGCTCTTCGCCGAGCATTTCGCCCGCGCCGCGAATCTCCAGATCGTGCGTGGCCAATGTGAAGCCGGCGCCCAGCTCTTCCAGCGACGCAAGCGCTTCGAGGCGTTTCTCCGCATCGGCCGTCATGGCCTTGCGGTCGGGCACGATGAGGTAGGCATACGCGCGATGATGCGAACGCCCCACGCGACCGCGCAGCTGGTGCAACTGCGCCAGACCGAAGCGGTCGGCGCGGTTGACTACGATGGTATTGGCGGTGGGGATGTCGATGCCCGATTCGATGATCGTCGTGCACACCAGTACGTTGAAACGCTGGCGATGGAAGTCGGCCATGACCTGTTCGAGCTCGCGCTCGGGCATCTGGCCGTGCGCTATACGTATGCGTGCCTCGGGGACCAGCACTTCCAGTTCGCGTGCCGTTCGTTCGATGCTGTCCACTTCGTTGTGCAGGAAGTACACCTGGCCGCCGCGTGCCAGTTCGCGCTGGATGGCTTCGCGGATCAGCGCGGGCTGGTAAGCCGAAATCAACGTTCGCACGGCGGTGCGATGCGCGGGCGGTGTCGCGATGATCGACAGATCGCGCAAGCCGTTCATGGCCATATTCAGTGTGCGCGGGATAGGCGTCGCGGTCAGGGTCAGCAGGTCGACTTCCGCGCGCAGCTTTTTCAGCTGTTCTTTCTGGCGGACACCGAAGCGCTGTTCCTCGTCGACGATGACCAGTCCGAGGTTCTTGAACTTCACATCCGGCTGCAACAGCTTGTGCGTGCCGACGATGACGTCGATGCTGCCGTCGGCGAGCCTGGCAAGCGCGATGTCCACGTCTTTCTTCGACTTGAAACGGGACAGTACGTCGACGCGCACCGGCCAGTCGGCGAAGCGGTCGGCGAAGTTGCGGTAATGCTGCTGGGCGAGCAGGGTGGTCGGCACGAGTACGGCGACCTGCTTGCCCGCCGTCGCCGCGGCGAACGCGGCGCGTAGCGCGACTTCGGTCTTGCCGAAACCCACGTCGCCGCATACGACGCGATCCATGGCACGTGGTGCTGCAAGATCGACGATAACGGCATCGATCGCATTCTGCTGGTCGGGCGTTTCCTCGAAGGGGAAGGTGCTGGCGAATTCCTCGATCATCTGCCGGTCGACGGCCAGCGCCTCGCCCTGACGTGCTTCGCGCTGCGCATAGATGCCGAGCAATTCTGCGGCGACATCGCGGACCTTCTCCGCGGCCTTCTTGCGCGCGCGTTCCCATGCATCGCCGCCCAGGGAATGCAGCGGTGCCAGCTCGGGTGCTGTGCCCGTGTATCGACTGACGAGACCCAGCTGCGCGACCGGCACGTAGAGCTTGTCGCCCTTGGCGTATTCGATGGTGAGGAATTCGCCCGGCATGTCGCCGACGTCGAGAGAAACCAGACCCTGATAGCGACCCACACCATGGTCGATATGCACGATGGGCGAACCGATCGACAGTTCGGTGAGGTCGCGGATGATGCTTTCCGGATCGCGTGCCGCACCCTTGCGGCGTTTGCGTTCGGTACGCACGCGTTCGCCGAAGAGTTCGCGCTCGGTCAGTACCGTCAGCGCGGGTTCGGTCAGTGCGAAGCCCTGTTCCAGCGACGCGACCGTGATCGCGAGGTGTTCGTCCTTGCCGAGAAAATCGCGCCAGCCATCGACCATGACGGGTTTCAGGCCCGCCGCGGCCATTTGTTCGATCAGCGCTTCGCGGCGGCCGGCCGAGTCCGCGGCGATCAGGATGCGGCCGGGATAGGCGCCGACGAAACGCCGCAACGACGTTCCCGGTTCCTCGCCCTTCCGGTTGAGCGGCACTTCCGGCGCGGGCTGGGTGCCGAGTTCGACCGCATGTTCGCGTCCGGCTGGCACGACATCGATGCGGATCTGCTTGTTCAGCGACTCGCGCAGATGGTCGGGCGGGAGATAAATCTCCGCCGGGGGCAGCACCGGGCGTTCGATGTCGTGCGCGCGCTGGTCGTAGCGCTCGCCGGTCTGCGTCCAGAATTGTTCTGCCGCTTCCAGCGCGCCTTCGCCAAGAATGAAGAGGGCGTTGTCGGCGATGTAGTCGAACAGCGTTTCGGTTTTGGCGAAGAACAGCGGCAGGTAGTATTCGATGCCACCCGGCGTGACGCCTTCTTTCATATCCTGATAGAGCGGGCAGCGGCGGATATCGATGGGGAAGCGATCGCGCAGACTGGCGCGGAAACCCTTGGCCGCTTCGTCGGTCAGCGGGAACTCGCGCGCGGGCAGCAGATCGACGCTCTCGACCTGATGTTGCGAACGCTGCGTCTCGGTATCGAAGGTACGGATCGATTCCACTTCGTCGTCGAACAGTTCGATGCGATACGGTTCGTCGGCGCCCATCGCATAGATGTCGATCAGCGCGCCGCGTACCGCGAAGTCGCCGGGTTCGGTGACCTGCGGAACGTTGCGGTAGCCGGCCGCTTCCAGGCGCCTCTGTTCGGCGGCGAGGTCCAGCTTTTGTCCCTTGTGCAGCACCAGTCCCGAGCCGGTGACGTGCGCGCGCGGTGCGATGCGCTGCATCAGTGTCGCGACGGGTACTACCAGTACGCCGCGGCGCGTGGTCGGTAAGCGGTACAGCGTTGCGATGCGTTGCGACACCACTTCCGGATGCGGGCTGAAGACGTCGTAGGGCAGGGTTTCCCAGTCGGGGAAATGCAGGACGGGCAGTTCGCCGGCGAAGACGCCCAGCTCGCTTTCCAGGTTGTCGGCGCTTTTGGTGTCGCGGGCGACCACGACGACGAGGCTGTCGACATCCCGTGCGGCTTCGGCGACCTGCAACGCCCAGGACGATCCCTGTGGCGTGGCCCAGTAGCGGCGGGTACGTGCGTTGACCGGCAGTGGCGGACGGGGAAGCGTGACGGGCATGGACTCGACAGGATTACGGGACAATTCATCGATTCTACCCCGGCTGGCCGTAAAGACCGTGCGAGGTGTCCCAGCGACGTCAGTCCGCGTAGTCGGGCTCGAAGAAACTCCAGCGAACGTCGTCGAATTCGGCCTTGAAGTCCGCTTCGACGTTATTGATGGCTTCGATCATGGCGCGGGCGGTGGGGGTAGGGGCCATTTTCGCCTTGATGGCAACCATGACGTCCTGACCCATCTGCAGCGTGAGCAGGTTATAGACGAGGTCGATCTCGGGACGGGCTTCGAGGAAGGTCATCATTTCCGCGCGGCGCATGGGTTCCACGCCCTGACCGATCAGCAGCGCCTTGACCTCGCGCGCAATGGCGATGGCGACCGCGATGAGAAGCACGCCGATGGCGATAGTGCCCAGCGCGTCGTAGATCAGGTTGCCCGTGATCATCGTGGCCAGGATGGCCAGCAGCGCCAGGCACAGGCCGATCAGGGCGGCCAGGTCTTCGCCGAAGATAACCAGCAATTCGCTGGCGCGCGTTTCGCGAAACCAGGTCCACAGACCGCGACCCTGCCGCGCCTTGTTTACTTCCTGCATGCAGCCATGCATCGAGAAGCCTTCGGCGACAATGCTGAAAGTCAGCACGCCGACCGCAAGCCACGGCCACTTCAACGGTTCGGCGTGAGTGAGCTTGTGGACGCCCTCGTAGACCGAGAACATGCCGCCGACACTGAAAAGCATCATCGCGACAAGAAAGGACCAGAAATACAGCGCGCGTCCCCAGCCCAGGGGATAGTCCATCGATGGCGGACGTTTCGCCTGACGCATGCCGAGCAGCAGCAAACCCTGGTTGCCGCAATCCGCCAGCGAGTGCACGGCTTCGGCGAGCATGGCGCCCGAACCGGTGAAGATCGCGGCGACCAGCTTGGCGACGAAGATGGCGAAATTGGCACCGAGCGCGAGAAAAATGGCGCGCTTCGAATCGGCGTGTCCTGACATGTAACTCCCTTCCCCTGGAAAGCGGCGCTCGCGCGGAGCGCCGCGACTCGATTAGCGGATGACGCCGACGCCCACGCCGAAGCTGACGTTCGAACGGCCGCTGGACAACTCGTTGGCCGTCCAGACGTGAGACTGGTTCACCGTGACCAGCGGATAGACGTAAGGCGCTTCCCCGACGTTCGCCGAACGCGTTCCACCCAATCGGCCCGCGATGGTGACCAGGCCGCCGGCCGGATAGTCGAAGCTTTCCACGTAGCCGGGCATCACCGCGATGAAACGGCCGCTGCCGACATCGTTAGCCTGTGGGCGCTGCGATCCGTCGAGCGGGTAGGCCAGTACCTCGACCTCGCTATGGTCGGGGAAATTGCGTACCTGCACGATGCGGCCACCCCAGATCACGTCGGACGAGCCATAGCGTTCGGGGGTGCGCGCCACTTGCTGCGGCGGGACGGCCACGGTGTTGGGCGTGGCCTTGTAGATCGGCGTCGGGGCGCAGGCGGCAAGCGCGAGAGCGCAGGCCGGCACGGCGGCATGAACGAGCAGACGGGCAAGACGGTTACGCATGGGACGCAGCTCCTCTCGATACGCGGTTACGTTACCTGCGCCGGGTTGAATGCGGCGGAAATGCCGGGTGAGGCGGTTGTTCATCCTGACCTTCTTCCACCAGCCATGACAACTTGTATTCCGCCTGGCGGTCCTTGCCCAGCAACTTGGGCAGATAGCGGAGGCTATCGCGCAGGGTGTCGTCGAGTTTCCACGGGGCGTTCACGATGGCAAGGCCGGTGCCGTTGAGCCGCAGCGGCGAATCGTCCGGATGCAGCAGGATTTCGGTGACCAGCACGCGCCGCGCGCCGCACTTGGTCAGCCAGCGGTGGAACGGCTGGACATGGCTGCGCAGCTTGACGGGGTACCAGACGGCGTAGACGCCGGTCGGCCAGCGTTCGAGAGCGCTTTTCAGGCTTTTCTCGATCGTGCGGAATTCCGCGTCCTGCGCTTCGAAAGGCGGATCGATCAGGACCAGACCACGCTTTTCCTTCGGCGGAGTCATGGCCTTGAGTGCCTCGTAACCGTCGCGCTGATGGACGTGCACGCGCGCGTCGCTACGGAATAGCTGGCGAAGCGCCTGGGCTTCGTCGCCCTGCAATTCGCAAAGCTGGGCGCTGTCGTCGGGGCGCATCAGATGAGTGGCGATCCACGGCGAGCCGGGGTAAACGCGCAGCGAATCGTCGCCTTCGCCGCCCGCCGCCTTCACCGTTTCCAGCAATTTCCAGAGCAGGGGCGGAAGGCCGGTGGCATTGCGCAGCAGGCCGATGCCGGCATCGGATTCGGCGGTCTTGCGCGCTTCGGAGCCACGCAGGTCGTAAAGGCCGCGTCCCGCGTGGGTGTCGATATAGCAGAACGGCGTCGGTTTGGTCTTCATCGCGTCGATAAGCGCGATGAGGACCATATGTTTCAGAACGTCGGCGTAGTTGCCGGCATGGAAGGAGTGGCGGTAATTCATGGGCCGGGCCGGCGTGGATAGCTCCTGAGTATACCGGCCCATCACCGCAACCCGGCCCCTTGTGCGAGCGCGCTTGAGCGCGATCCCTGCGCAGCGGGACGCAAAAAGTCGTCAGTAAGCGATAGTAATCCGCCGACGAGGCTTATCGTTCTTCTCGGCCCGATCGACCAATCCAGCTGCGAAATCGGCAATCGAAATGCGGCTGTGCCCATCCGCGTCGAGCAGAAGATGGTCGTCGCCAACACGGTAGGTTCCGGTCTTCGGGCCCGGGCCGATCTCGCCGGCGGGGCTCACATAGGTCCAGTCGATATCAGCCGTTGTTGCCAGGAAGGCTTCCAGCGCCTTGACCTGCGCATTCGCGGCACCCTTCCATGCCTCGGGGAAATCCGGTGCGTCGATCACGCGGGTACCGGCTGGCGTCAGCAGGCTGCCGGCGCCGCCAACCCATACAAGCCGGCGGATACCGGCTTTCGGCAGAGCGGCAAGCAGGTTGTTGGCGGCGCTGACGAGGGCGTCGGCCGGACCGTTCAGGCTGGCGATGGAAGCATCGCTACCCGCGATGGCTTTCGCGAAGCTGTTGGTGTCGGAGACATCGCCCTGCACGACCTGGAGCTTCGGATGGGTGACCTTAAGACGCGACGGATCCCGGACGACAGCCACCACGTCGTGGCCGCGGCTAAGTGCTTCGTCGAGGATGCCGGCACCGATATGGCCGGTGGCGCCAAAGAGAGCGATCTTCATAACGGTACGACCTGTGTCTGGAGGGATGAGGCAGTCAGGATGCGCCTTGAATCGTTTCGGATAAATGCCTCTGGCGGGAACGGATCGTCAAGCAAAGCTTTACACTGTAGGAGCGCGCTTGCGCGCGAAAGCCAACAAGGCGAGGAAGCCGGGTGCCCACCTCCGCGAGCCCGATCTACAGGCTGCGGATGTCACGCACAGCATAGCCGCTCCGTTGGCTTTCGCCCGCAAGCGGGCTCCTACAAAATTCATGAAGAGACTCCGCCATGGCTCTGGACGTCAACCTCAATCGCCTCGCCGTCTTCGCCGCGCTTGTCCGCGCCGGCTCGTTCACCGCGGCCGCCGATCAGCTGGGCACGACCAAGGCCATGGTCAGCCAGCATCTGGCGAAGCTGGAGGAAGAGCTTGGCATCGTCCTCGTCGTGCGCAGCACGCGCCGTATGTCGCTGACCGAAGCGGGCGAACTTTTCCATGCGGATTGCGTACGCATCCTCGCCGACGCCGAAGCCTCTATCGAGCGGCTGAACGCTTGCCGCGAAACACCACGCGGACTGCTGCGCGTCGCAGCGGCGGGAGATCATGGCCCGACCATCGTCGCGCCGGCGCTGGCCGCTTACGCACAGGCCTTTCCCGACGTCACCGTCGAGCTGGTCATCGCGGACAGCATCGTCGATCTGATCGCCGAGCGTTTCGACGTGGCGATTCGCCTCGGCTGGCTGCGCGACTCCAGTCTGCGCGCAACGCGACTCGCCGGATTCCGGCAGATACCGGTCGGTGCGCCGGACTATCTGGCACGTCACGGAAACCCCGATCATCCGGCCGATCTCGCGAAGCATCACTGGATCGCTCTGGCCGTCCTGTCGTCGCCGACCCGCTGGACCTTCACCGACGCGACGGGCGGCGAGCACGCCGTCCGGACGAATCCCGTCACCAGTTCCAACAGCACGCACGCCGTGCGTGAATTCGTGCGTGCGGGGCACGGCATTTCCGTGCTGCCCGATTACATGCTGGCCGACGATCTTGCCAGCGGCGCGCTGAGACCGCTTCTGCCAGGTTTCCATCTGCCCGACGGCGGCATCCATGCCGTCTATCCAGGCGCCAAGCCGTCGGCCAAGGTCCGTGCCTTCATCGATCTGCTACGCGAACGGGTGGAGGCTCGCTGAAATCGACAAGCGATACGGATGTCGATTTCGCCAGCTATCGTTCGTCGTCAGGTAAAGAACCTCTTCCGCCGCCTGAGTGACCCCGATGAAATTGACGCTTTATGCACACCCGTTTTCCTCGTATTGCCAGAAGGTGCTGGTCGCGCTGTACGAAAACGGTACGCCGTTCGAATGGCGGGTGTTGTCGAATGAGAATCCGCAGATATACGAGGAATTCGCGGCGCTTTGGCCGCTGAAGCGCTTTCCCGTGCTGGTGGATGCCGGACGCACTGTTACCGAGGCAAGCATCATCGTCGAGTATCTGGAGCTGCATCACCCGGGGCCGGTATCGTTGCTGCCCTCCGATGCCCGCGCCGCGATCGGTGTTCGCGAAATGGATCGCTTCTTCGACAATTACATTTCGACACCGCAGCAGAAAGTGGTATTCGACCGCCTGCGCCCGGAGGCGGAGCGCGATCCGCGTGGCGTTGCCGATGCGCGGGAAATGCTCGATACCGCCTACGGTTGCCTCGACAAAATCATGGCCGGCCGCGAATGGGCCGCCGGCGATACGTTCAGCCTTGCCGATTGCGGTGCCGCGCCCTTCCTGTTCTATGCCGACTGGACGCATCGCATCGACAACTCGTTCGCGAATGTCATTGCCTACCGGCAACGATTGCTCGCGCGTCCGTCGTTCGCACGCGCCGTCGACGAAGCGCGCCCCTACCGCCCGTTTTTCCCGCTTGGCGCGCCCGATCGCGATTGATCCGTCCACTCACAGGAGATTGGTTATGACGCAGGTTCCGAACCTTGTCCCCGTCGCCGAGCTGGTGAAACGCAACGGAGTTACCTTTCCTAACGAAAGCGCCGATTACCGCCGCGCGCGCAATGCATTGCTCGGCGAGGAGATCGAATTGCGCAGGCACATCGAACGTGTCGCCGAACAGCGCCGCGCCCTTCCGCCCGGTGGCGGGGTTACCGTCGACTATCGCTTCCAGGGCGAAGAGGGGCCGACCGATTTCGCCGGACTTTTCGGCGACAAGCAGACTCTTGTCGTCTACAGCTACATGTATGGCCCGCAGCGCGAGCGCCCCTGTCCGATGTGTACGTCGCTGCTGAGTGCGTGGGATGGCGAGGCGCGCGACATCGAACAACGCGTTGCGCTGGCCGTTGTTGCACGTTCGCCCATCGAACGCCTCGTCGCTTTCAAGAAGGAGCGCGGCTGGCGCGCCCTCAAACTGTATTCCGATACAGACGGCCGCTTCAGTCGCGACTATCACGCCATCTCCAAGGACGGCGGCGACGATGCGGGACTGAACGTGTTCACGCGCCGCGACGGTACGATCCGTCACTTCTGGAGCGGCGAGATGGGCTTCGACTCCGCCGACCCCGGCCAGGACCCGCGCGGCGCGCCCGACCTGATGCCGATCTGGACTGTTCTCGACACCACGCCGGAAGGGCGGGCCAGCGACTGGTATCCGAAGCTCGATTATCCGAAGTGATGCATGCATCTATGGTCGACAGGCGTATGTCTGTCGACTTTCAGATGGCATCAACTTCCCGTAATGACTTGATCAGAAGCTGTTGCCGTCGCGTCTGGTCAAACTCCACGGTATTCACGAGCGCACGTGTAGTGTACTCACCCGGTACTGCCGAACCATCGGCAATATGCGTGAATATCCGTTGCGCTCCGTCGCGCTCGTCTCCAGCAGGATAGACGATGTATACAGGCGAGTAGTCGTCCCGTTCGTTGTCGAATTTGCTGTCGAATATCCAGAATTTTCCTATGCTGTCTACAGCAAGGATCAACCGAGGAATATCGTGGAAGACACGATAGACGACGATCGTAAGCCATTCGTTGACAGGGGGCGTCACTGCATCTGCTCCGTCGTTTTCGCCGACTGCGGGTGAGGCGATTGGATATTTCCAGGCTCGCAGAGTAGCTTTCCACAACTGCACAGTTTCCTCGCCCGGGCCGCAAGTTCTTGCGTCATAGGCTGTCAGCGGGCGGGCGAATTATTCTTATTGCTTTGTAATGGGCTTCGGGGAAACGATTCGCGGCTTCCTCCGGAAAAGCAGCGAAATGTACATGACTCGTGTCTCGGCATCGGCAGCGCATATCTTCGCTTTGCTTACACTGCCACGGCGCGTTGGCATTCAGAGTCGGAGGAGACGAGACAAACGATTGACGAGGTGCTGAGAGTGTATTTCCTACTTTGAAAAGCGTCGAGACGAAGGTGGTATGAGAGTACATGGAGATGGCGGGTGAGTAAGCTTGCAGGGCGCGAAAGTATTGCCCCAAGCGAACTGTACAAGAGGTTCTATGCCGACTCCGGGATTGATAGCGAACTGGTAATTGCGCTTCTGCAGCACGTTGCCGACGAACTCTGCGTGCCGGTTGATCGACTGCGCCCATTGGATCGTTTTGCGGTGGGACTGGCACCTGAGCCAGGGAACGAATGGGACTCGGGTCACGGCATTCTCACTATGGAAATGAAGTCATTTGCGAGGAAGAGAGGGAGGATGGTTGACGTGCCCATTCTCACTTTGGATGACTACATTCGATTTGTGGCTGAAGTGTACTGATCGACGAGTCATTGCAGCATGGATGACTGCCACACTAAGCGATGTAGCTAACGAAGAAAGGCATTTATCCGGGCTTGTTCCATACCTGGGGGAATGATCATCTGAAGCGGAATCCGGAAAAGTGCTTTCCTTTTCTCGTTATGCCTGCGCTTCGCGCTATCTTGATGCTTTCAACTGTCATGGCCGTATGTACGGCTTGCTCGGAGGACGATTCGCTGAGCGTATCTGTGCGAGCGATGACAGAGAGATCGAATCGACTGGTACTACGGACTATTCCGTTCACATGGCTGAGACGTTATGCGATGACATTCTCCACACAGATGAGGCTTCGATCTATCTGGTGAAAGGGGATGGCAAGCATCTGGATGTGTTGGGGTATGGACCTTCGTCAATGAGTGCCGAACCACGCGTGACGTGGATCACTCCCACGCGGGTAGAAATCTATCTGTATGTCGTTGACTACCTGATCAGTACGGCCAGGGTCGATGGCGTTCAGGTCGATATCGTTGTCGCCGAAAAAATTAGTAGCGAAATACTTCCTCCGTCTCAGGTGGCATATGCGGACACTAAGCGTGCTGAGTGCGACCTTTCTCGCCGCTGTGGCATTGCCTTGCTTTTCGTTGGCATGCGCTGATGATCGAATCAATCAGGTCGGGGGCGCCCTGCATGCAGGTACGTAACGGTAGAGGTTCGTCGCCGGGCTGGGACAGAGCGATAACTCCGGGTGGGGCGTATACGCGTTCCTTCCCGAAGAGTGTGGGGTACCTTGCAGTCGCTATGTTTTGTTGTTCGACGAGCTTTGCCCGCCCGGTGTTACCGCTGCCTCAAGAGGTGCGAATCTACTACGTCGGATTCCATACCCTTTATCGAGCCCGGCAATCTGTCGAAAGTATTCGTAGCCAGGTGACCCCGGTAGTACACAAGGATGCGGCTGGTCTGAAGAGTGTGGTGGACGAGATGCACAAATTCGACTGCGGGGAGGCGCACCGATCTATTGATCCACGCCTTGTCGTCGATCTGGTCTACGAGGGCGGCGTTATCCAGACAGTGGCAGCTGACAATTCAGTTCTTGATTTCGCCGGAAATCAATGCAAGGTTTCAAGTGAATGGCTTCGTTCGCTGGGTGTCACGGATTAGACAGAAGAGGCATGACGATCAGGGGCGGGAGTGGGAGGTTTGATGTGAATTCATGGATACTGCTCTGCAGGTTATGGGGCGCTGCGTTCGTTCTTTTGGCTTCCGCCACAGGTTGTGTGGAAAAAATCGTCCGCATAAATGTTCATGTCGTCAACGATGATGACGGTGCGGGGGTAAGGAGCAAGGCGGTCGCTCTGTATGACTATTCGTGTCCCATACTGATCGCATGCAAACGGAACTACGTCGAAACCAGAGTGACCGACAGCACGGGTGTGGCGAGCTTCATCCTGAAAGCGCGGGGCGAGCTGCTATTCAAGGTGAAGCGATGCGCCGCCGACAAGTTGGGTATGCCTTATGGGCTGCTGAGGAGCGACATGGTCTTTCCAGTCATGGATGTCACGATGCGGTATAGCGAGTCGGAATGCATGCGCCGGCTCTAGTTCGTTCCGGATTCTTATGTCTGTTTCCTGTGTCGGAACGCGTTGCTATATCGGTTGTCCGACTGATACAGCCAAATATATGGGTCGTGGGGAACCTATGCCTATGCGCAGATCGCTTTGTATCCTCGTTCACATGCTGGTGTTCCCGGGCATGCGCGCACACGCGGGCGACATTGGTGCTGGTACTCGTCGCCTGTTTGCAGGAACGTCCGTGGGAATCGTCTATACGTGTTCTGAATCAGAGCGCCTAAGATTGATGGTATTCAGATCGATGTTGTAGTCAAGGAAATCGCTTGACTCGATAAGTGAAGCCAGTGAGGCGCCTTCTTGATAAGGGTCCGACATTGCTTAATAGAAGCCCTGCTCATCTGCGCCCTATTCAAGGCATACTCCCTCCCACCAAAACGGGGGCGCGCATGAAGCGATACGTACCGGGGATGATTTGCATGTTGCTGGCGGGGTTGGCGGTTGCGGCCGGGCCCGGTGCCATTCGTAAGCAGATCGAGGCCAGCATGCTGGTGACGGGGGCGATCGATGTGGCTCCCGATGGGACGGTATCGAAATATGTGCTCGACCGGCCGGACAGGCTATCGCCCGAGGTCGTCACCCTTATCCAGCGCAGTGCCGCGATATGGCGGTTCAAGCCCGTGCTGGCCGACGGCAAGGCCGTTCCCGCGCATGCAAGCATGAGCTTGCGTCTCGTCGCATCCCGGCAGGATGACGGCAACTATGTCGCCCGGGTCAAGGGCGCGCATTTCGGTGACGACGTGCCCGGCGAAACGATCAGCCAGAAGCAGCAGCGTCCTCCGGAATATCCGCGGTCGGCGATTCAGGCGGGCGTGGCGGCATCCGTTTACCTGCTGATACATGTGGGGCGCGATGGCCGGGTGACCGATGCGGACGCGGAACAGGTCAATTTGCAGGCGGTGGCTTCGGACGCGGACATGCGTGCGTGGCGGAAGCTGTTTGCCAATGTGTCGAAGCAGGCCGTTCGCGACTGGACGTTCAATCTGCCGACGCAGGGACCGCATGTCGCCGATGCCGGTTGGGTGGCGCGCGTGCCTATCCAGTTCCGCCTGCGGAAGAACGGTGTCATCGAGGACGACTACGGCGTTTGGCAAGCCTATGTGCCCGGGCCGAAGGAAGCTGTCGTATGGATGGGCCCGACCGGAGGGCCTGAAGACGAAAAGAACGGCGTTGCCGACGCGTTGCCGGATGGTGGCGTGTATCTGGTCGGTAGCGGTCTGACATTGATTACGCCGCTCGACCGATCCTGATCGGACTGTCCGGTCCGCGGCGGCTATAACGGGAGTAAGCGATGAAACCTCTGGGTCAGCGTTTCCTTGTTATTTATTCCGGCGTACTGACCGCTGTATTCGCGGTGACCGTGCTTAGCGGATTCGTGTCGTCGCCGAAGTCGATGACTCTCGAACAGCTCGATGTGCAGCGGATCAACGTGCGCGAGCCCGACGGTACGTTACGCCTGATTGTGTCCAGCAAGGGCAAGGCCCCCGGGGTCTTCGTCAAGGACAAGGAATACCCGCATCCAGCGGGTCGCCGGGAAGCGGGAATGATCTTCCTCAACGGCGAAGGCACCGAGAACGGCGGCCTGACCTTCGGCGGCGAGAAAGGCAAGGATGGCGTGAAGCGTTCCGGCGGCCATCTCTCGTTCGACGCCTATGAGCAGGACCAGACCATGGCTCTCGATGCTGAGCAGGATGGCAATCGAAGCTCAACAAAGCTGCAGTTCACCGACTATCCGGATTACTCGATCATGGAAGAGATAGATCTTTTCCAGTCGATAAAGGATCTGCCGAGAGATCAGCAAGAAGCCAGGTTCAAGGTGTTCTTCGCCGAGCGGGGCGGTCCGACCCCTCGCATGATCCTGGGTCGAAATGCCAAGGACGGCAGCGTGATGCTGAACATGGCCGACATGAAGGGCAACCCGCGCATCGTGATGCAGGTGGCGGCGGACGGTACGCCGTCGCTGCGGATGCTCGACGAGAAGGGCAAGGTCGTCGGAGAAATGCGTCCGGGAGATTGACCCGGCTTCGGCCGTAACCGCCCCGGCAGCGATGCCGCCGGGACGATTTCCGCGTCGACGTAATCCGTTTCTGTCGCCACAGGTAACTATCGGCCAGTAACAAGCGCATGCCGTGTCGGTGTCCGGCTGCATGGTCATTACTCAGTCCGACGTTTCGCGAATTCACCTGGGCCGCCCCGGCGCCAGACGAGGGTGCGTGCATCCGCTCTCATGCTGCGGTGCAGCTTGCCGCGCTTTCAGAAATTACTATTATCCTACAATACGACAATTAGACTTAAGCATGATCCCAGCCCACGCGGCTGAAGCGTAGAGGAAGGCGACCTAAGCCTTCCGCTTCACGATGGATGAGGTCATGGGGTGGGCGGAGATAGGCGTTCCCAAGCGGTGGACTTTGTGCTGACCGGATAGTTCCGGCGGTGCGCGATGCGTGCGAGCGATAAGGCACGTTTCATGGTCGGACTGCAAACGGCTACGCCGCGTTGGGGCCGATGCGCAGTGGCAAAGCCGGTGCGGATCTCAAAAAATCAATCTAATAGCAGGGGCTCGACATGCAGCGAAAGATACTGGCGCTTTCCGTGCGCAACGCCTTGGTGGCAGTCATGAGTGCAGCCTGCGTCATCGGCTACACGAATGCACATGCGCAGGACGCCCCGGCTGGCCCGGCAAAGAGCGACACCGCATCCGCATCGTCTCCCACGGGCGAGCAAGATGCTTCGACCAAGGCCGATGCCAAAAAGGTAACCGACCTGAATGCGATCGCGGTGACCGGCCAGATCGGCTCGCTGTACCGTTCACAGCTCACCAAACAGGATTCGAACGGCATCGTCGACTCGGTGTCGGCCGAAGAGGCGGGCAAGTTCCCCGACCAGAACGTCGCCGACGCGCTGCAGCGCGTACCCGGCGTCTCGGTCAATCGTAGTGGCGGCGAGTCGAACCAGATCACGGTTCGCGGTTTCGGTCCTACCTTCGTCAACGTCCTGCTCAACGGCCGCACGATGGCGTCGGCGTCGTCCGATCGCGCGTTCAACTTCGACGTGCTGCCCTCGGAAGTGATCCAGCAGGCGGTGGTGCAGAAAACCAGCTCCGCCGATGTCGACGCAGGCGGCATTGGCGGCACCGTCAATATCCTTACGGCGCGGCCGCTGGACTTCAACGGCTTCCATATGACGGGAAGCGCGGCAGGCGTTAACGACAATATTGGTGGTGGCCTGTCGAGCAAGACCACGCCCAAGGTCTCGGGCATGATCGGCGACAGCAACAAGGATCACACCTTCGCCTGGCTGGCCTCGTTCGTCTATTACAAGCGCGACCACGTCCAGCAGTCGGTGGATACGTTGGGCTGGTTGACCAACCAGGATTTCTCGCGGATCAATCCCAGCTATACCAACATCGCTTTGCCGCAGACGCTGCAGGGTCAGGTCACCACGGAAACCCGGACGCGTAAGTCGTTCAACGGTGCGATCGACTGGATTCCGTTCGACAACCTGACGGTAAAGCTCGACGGCCTGGTGTCGGAATACAAAATCGACTCCAAGTACAACGCCTTCGGCTTGTTCACCAATACCGGCGTTATCCAGTCGATCACGCCCAATGCCAACGGCACGGCGCAGCATTTTACGGAGAACGGCAGCGGCGGTATGTCTAACGACTACGCCGAACAGTCCAATCCGCGCGATGCGATGAACGAGCAGTTTGGCGCCAATATTTCCTACAAGATAAACGACTCGACCCAGATCGACTGGGACACGGCCGTGTCCAAGGCGTGGAACAAGCAGTCCGCGAACGGCTATTTCGTGGTGCTGGGTACGCGCAACATCGGTGTGAACCCGTCGTGGACGAACAACGGCGCGAACAATCTGCCCAGCTACACGGGCAACCTGTCGCCGACCGACATCAATACTCTGTATGCGCACGTACCCAACACGGGCACGCAAAGCCCGAACGTCAGCGACAGCATTTTGCAGAATCGTCTGCACCTGTCCAAGACCTTCCTTGACGGCACGCTGTCGCAGCTGGACTTCGGCATCGAGCGTTCCGATCAGTCCAAGACCCAGGTCACCTACAGCCAGCCCGGCAGCTTCGGCTGCTCCGAGTACTGCGGTTATGTCGTCCCCGTGCCGGCCAGTGCCGTCGATGCGCATATCTACAATGCCGGCAGCCTGGTAAACGGCGCATCGCCCGGCTTCCCGCAGCAGTGGGTGGCGTACGACGTCAACAAGCTGTTTGCCTATCTGGCGACGCCTGCCGCATACAACCAGCTACCGAATCCCGAAGCGTTCAAGGCCATCCTCGATGCGAACGGCGGCTTCGGCGCACGGCCCGATCCCAACACGTATAGCCGGATCCGCGAGCGTATCGAGTCGGCTTACGCCATGGCCAACCTGCAGGGCGACTGGGCGAACATGCCCTGGAACCTGAATCTCGGCGCGCGCTATACGAAGACGAGCACCACCTCGTCGGCGTATTCGGCGCCGATCGTGGGGATTGCCGTCAATCCCAACGATCCCACCAATGCGATCCCGACCTACGGTCCGTTGCAGCCGATTTCCCGCAAGGGCAGTTACTTCAACTGGCTGCCGTCGGCCGCTTTCAAGCTGAACCTGCGCGACGACCTGATCTTCCGTCTTGCCGCATCAAAGACGTTGACCCGTCCGGACCTTGGCAATCTCTCGGCTGCGGTGTCCTATAACTTCCGTCCGCAGAACCAGACGGTCGAGCAGGGCAACACGGGGCTGAATCCGTATACGTCGAAGAATCTGGATACCGGCCTGGAATGGTATTTCAGCGATACCAGCTACATCGCGCTCGATGCGTTCTACAAGAAGGTCAGCAACTTCAGCACGCTGATTACGCGTTCGACCTCGATCCTCGGGTTTCCGTTCCAGCTGACCGAACCGGTCAACCTGAACAGCGCCGTGATCAAGGGTGCGGAGTTCACCTTCAACTATCAGTTCAAGCAACTGCCGTCGCCGTTCGATGGCCTGGGTATTACCACCAACTACACCTATGTCACCAGCGACGCGTCGATCAGCCCCAACATCATCTCCACCTCGGGCAAGTTCGCGGTGCCGGGTATCGGCGATTCGGCCAATGGCACGATCTACTATCAGAAGGGTCCGCTGGAACTGCGCCTTGCGTATAACTGGCGCGACAAGTACCTGGCATCCATCGCTGGCGGACAAGGCCAGCCGACCACGGTGAAGTCGTACGGGCAGCTGGACTTCAGTGCCAACTACAAGATCAACGATCATGTTTCTATCTTCCTGGACGAAACCAATCTCACGAACGAAACCATCTCGCAGTACCAGGTCTATCTGGACCGCGAGAGCTATGCCGAAGCCAATGGGCGCACGCTCTTCATGGGTATTCGTGGATCGTGGTGAGCCGGGCGACGGTCGGAGATAGCTGCTCTTGCTGCATCTGAAAAACGCAAGACTAAGCGTGCGGGTACTGCCCGAAGCCGGCGGAAGTCTCGCCGGCTTCGACTGGTGCGGACGAGCAGAGTCGATTCCCCTGATGCTTCCTTACGATCCGTTGCTTGCGGCACCGGAGGGCCAGCTGGATCCCAACCAGCTGGCCTGCTATCCGTTGCTGCCGTGGGGCAATCGTATTTCTGGCGGCGGGTTCGAGGTGGCCGGCCGTCGCGTTTCGTTGTCGCCCAACCGCGACGATGAGCCGTTGCCGATTCACGGCAGTGGCTGGCAGCGCGTGTGGCAACCGGTGCGTCACAGCGAGCATGAAGTCGTCCTGGAACTGACTGAAACGACGCCTGACGCCTATTCGTATCGGGCGAGCATGCATTACGCGCTACGCGACGATACCTTGCAGGTCGATCTGCGGGTGACGAATATCGGTTCATCCGTCATGCCCTTCGGTCTTGGCCTGCATCCCTTCTTTCCGCGACACGGCGCCGTGGAGTTGCTCGCGCCGGCATCGAAGGTCTGGGTCAACGATGGACATTCGCCGTTGCCGGTGGCTCTCGTCGATGTGCCGACCGCATGGGATTTCAATCGCAACCGGGCATTACCTGCCGAAGGGCTGAACCATTGTTTCCGACCGTGGACGGGGAGTGCCGTCATATCGTGGCCACGGGAGGGACTTCGCCTGCACGTGGAGGCGGATGTCGATGCATTCGTGCTTTACACGCCCGCCGATCAGGAATTCTTCTGTTTCGAGCCGGTGGATCATGCGATCAATGCCGTCCATCTGCCGGGCGGTGCGGTTGCGAACGGGATGACGCTTCTGGCACCACAGGCCAGCCTCGCGCGCCGCTTTGTATTTCGCGCGGTCGACGATGATCTGGTATGAACGATTCTCTCAATAAGTAACTACGGCACGACCGCGGCCCGGTCGGCATGCGAGGCGGCAACGCCCGACGATCCAGAGGATAGACAAGTGATGCGAACGAAGACGACCGTGGTTGCCGCCATGCTTGCGCTGAGCACGTTGGTAGGAAGTGCCGTCACGACGGTTGGCGCCACATCGGCGGTCTCGCAACAACAGGGCACGCCGATTCGCTACGACGCCGAACACCGGGTCTTCCGGATCGACGCGGGTAAGGTCACTTACGCCTTTGGCGTGAATGGTGACGGCATACTGCAGACGCTCTACTGGGGATCGCGGCTGGCGACGGACGATCCCATCGGTCCGGCCACGGTGCATAAGGAACGCTCGTCGTTCGATCCCGTGGGCGCCAACACGCCGCAGGAATACGCAGGCTGGGGCGGCCCGATCACGGTCATGCCCGATCTGAAACTGCATTTCGCCGACGGCAATCGCGACCTGATACTTCGCTACGACAGTTACAAAATCGAGAACGGCAGCCTGCAGGTCACGCTACGTGACAGCAAGGCCGATGTAACGGTGGCACTGCGTTACATCGTCGATCCGGCCACCGGCATCATCGGCCGTTCGGCCCGGATCGAAAACCACGCATCGCAGCCGCTGACCATCGACCGTGCCGCGGCAGCCAGCTGGAACCTGCCGCCTGCTACCGATTACTCGCTGCGCTATCTCACCGGCACATGGGCCGGCGAATGGCACGTACGCACGCGGCCGTTGACGCCGGGCGCCACCGAGCTGGAGAGCCGGCGCGGTTCGACGGGCGACGAGAACAATCCGTGGTTCGCCATCGCACGCGGTGCCGAATGGAACGAGTCGCACGGGCGTGTCTGGTTCGGTGCACTGGCATGGAGCGGTTCGTGGAGCATCCACATCGATCAGGACATCCTTAGCCAGGTACGCGTCACCGGCGGTTTCAATCCATTCGATTTTGCCTACCGGCTCGAACCGGGGCAGGGCCTCGATACGCCGGTGTTCTACGCAGGCTATACCGACGAAGGCATCGGCGAAGCGTCGCGTCTTATGCATAAATTCGAACTGACGCGGATCTTGCCCGGCAGTTCGAAACTGAAACCGCGACCCGTCCTTTACAACTCGTGGGAAGCCACGGAGTTCAAGGTCAACGAGGCCGACCAGGAGCGTCTGGCCGAAAAGGCCGCGAAGCTGGGTGTCGAACGTTTCGTCATCGATGACGGCTGGTTTGGCGCGCGTAACAGCGATCATGCGGGGCTTGGCGACTGGGTGGTCAATCGCGAGAAATTCCCGAATGGCCTCAAGCCGCTGATCGACAAAGTGCATGGGCTGGATATGAGCTTCGGCATTTGGGTCGAGCCGGAGATGGTCAATCCGGACAGCGACCTGTATCGGCAGCATCCGGATTGGGTGCTCAATTTCGAGGGACGGCAGCGCAGCGTGGCGCGCAATCAGCTGGTGCTGAACCTGGCGCGCGAGGATGTGCGCGCGTACGTGTTCAACATGCTGGACGACCTGCTCAGCAAAAACGACATCCAGTTCCTGAAATGGGATTACAACCGCAACTGGTCCGAACCCGGCTGGCCGCAGATGCCGCCCGAACAGCAGCAGAAGGTGTACGTCGCCTACGTGCAGAATCTTTACGACATCCTGCGCCGGTTGCGCGAGCGTCATCCGAACGTCGAGATAGAGTCCTGCTCGGGCGGCGGCGCCCGCGTCGATCTGGGCATCATGGGACTGACCGACGAAGTGTGGCCTTCGGACAACACCGATCCATCCGATCGCCTGTCGATCCAGGACGGTTTCTCGTATGCGTATGCCCCGGCCGTGATGATGTCGTGGGTGACCGGGTCGCCGAACTGGGTCAACGGGCGGCGCAGCTCGCTGGACTTCCGCTTCCTGGCGTCCATGCAGGGGGGTCTGGGTATCGGCGCGAACATCCTGGAGTGGACGCCCGCCGAAGATGCCACCGCGCGCGCCTACATCGCCGCCTATAAGGGCATTCGCGAAACCGTGCTCCATGGGCGGCTATATCGCCTGCTGTCGCCGCAGGATCGTGCACCGCAATCGGCGACGGAATCGGTAGCGGCCGACGGCAGCCAGGCCGTTCTGTTCGCCTTCCTGCGCCAGGGTCAGGAGGCGCTGGCTTACCCCACGCTTTATCTGCAAGGCCTGGACGATGCGGCGCAGTATCGTTATCGACTGATCCACGGCAAAGTCGCGGCAGGTACGCCGGCGGTCGCCAGCGGAGCGTACTGGAAGCATCACGGTATCGATATCGAACTGCGCGGCGATCTGGATGCTGCTGCCGTGGTGTTCGAGCGCGTCGGTGCACAGAAAAAAGGCGGCCGCTGAGCGACCGCCTTCGGGAGTCATCCGGTCGTAGATGACAGGATGACTCGTTCGATTACCTAACCGTCATTCCCGCGCAGGCAGGAATATGGTGCGGTGCAAGGGGTTATCGCGATAACGTGGGTTCAGCACTTTCTGCAACCTCGAGGACATCGCGCTCGAGCACACCCCTACACAAGCCTGCGTGCCAACCGTGGCCGTTCCCTCATCGTCACCCCGGCGTACGCCGGGGTCCGCAGCGACCACGTGCGGCAAGCCCGAACGCTGAGGCGTCCGCTTGAAAGCGACCATCGCTGTCGCGAACACCGACCGCCTCGACGCGGGTTCCGGCGTGCGCCGGAACGACGATGAGGGCGAGCGGATGCTTTCGACTTAATCCGAAAAACGCATGCGATTTATTGAGAGCACAACACTGCAGCTCTTCGTCACAGCACGCCTCACCATCCGGCAGGCATCTGTGCGATGTACGACGCTACGGCGAAGAGCTGATCGAGCGTGATCGCGACAACCCCATGCATCGCACTGGGCTCCTGCCTGCGCAGGAGCGACGGTGAAGGGGACAGGGCCTGTCGCTTATTCTTCCGACCCGAGGATCGATTATTCCGGACAGCAGTGCGCGCAGGCAGAGACGGCGGAAATGAAGGTCGCCGACGCTTACTGGCAAGTCGCTTCGATCACCACTCCGCCACACTGCCATCCGCATGGCGCCACTCCGGGTTACGCCAGCGATGACCGACGGCGGCGCGTTCGGCCACGTACTCTTCGTTCACCGTGATGCCCAGGCCCGGCCCCTGCGGAATGGTGACGTAGCCATCCTCGTAGGTGAAGACACTGCGGTCCGAAACGTAGTCGAGCAGATCGTTGGCTGCGTTGTAGTGGATACCCAGGCTTTGCTCCTGGATGAACGCGTTATGGCAGACCGCGTCCAGTTGCAGATTGGCCGCCAGCGCGATCGGGCCGAGCGGGCAGTGCAGCGCGATGGCCACGTCGTACGCTTCGGCCATCGCGGCGATCTTGCGCGTTTCGGTGATGCCGCCGGCGTGCGAGGGATCGGGCTGCAGGATGTCCACGCCACCGATCTGCAGCACGCGCTTGAAGTCGTAACGCGAATACAGCCGCTCGCCGAGTGCGATAGGCGCGGGTGAAATCGCAGCCAGTTCGGGAATCGATTCCAGATGCTCGGAGAGCACCGGCTCCTCGATGAACATCAGTTTGAATGGCGCCAGTTCGCGCATCAGCACCTTGGCCATCGGCTTGTGCACGCGGCCGTGGAAATCCAGACCGATGCCGACGTGCGGTCCGACCGCATCGCGCACCGCTTGCAGGTTTTCGAGTACGCGTTCGACCTTGTCGTAGGTATCGACGTACTGCAGTTCCTCGGTGGCATTCATTTTCACGGCGGTGAATCCGCGAGCCACGGCATCCTTCGCCGCCTTGGCGGTGTCGGCCGGGCGATCGCCGCCGATCCACGAGTACACGCGGATGCGATCGCGCACCGGGCCGCCAAGCAGCACGTGCGCCGGCTGGTTCAGGTCTTTGCCCTTGATGTCCCACAGCGCCTGGTCGATGCCCGCGATCGCGCTCATCAGTACCGGGCCGCCACGATAGAAGCCGCCGCGATACATCAGGTTCCAGAGGTCCTCGATGTTGCGCGGATCCTTGCCGATCAGATAATCGGACAGCTCGTCGACCGCCGCGGCGACGGTATGCGCGCGACCTTCCACTACCGGCTCGCCCCAGCCGCACAAGCCCGCATCCGTGTCGATACGCAGGAACAGCCAGCGCGGCGGCACCAGAAAAGTAGTCAGGCGGGTGATCTTCATGCGGTGATTTCCAGAGACATGGGCGATATGGCCGTCCAGCCAGTACGCGTGCGGGTAAGAGTTGCCTCTTCGAGGCCGATCGGTTTGCTCATGAGGCCGAAGCTTTGTTGCTGGCCTGTTTGTTGTTGGCCTGATGGCGGCGGATGTTGTTGCGCGAGTCGTCCACCATCTTCACCATCGCCTGACGCGCCACCTCGGGCTGGCGGCGGCGGATCGCCTCGTAGACCTTCAGGTGCTGGGGCAGGGCGAGTTTGAAATTGGCCGAATTGCTCGCCGACAGCACGAAATACGTGCCCAGCGCCGTTTCGATGACCGAAAACAGCGACGTCATCAATTCGTTATTGGTGGCCTGGAGCATGCTTTCGTGGAAGGCCAGATCGGCTTCCGCCCAGGCATCGAGGGTTTCGGATGCATCCATCGCATCGTAAGCAGCCTTGATGACGGCCAACTGCTCCGGCGTGCGCCGGCGTGCGGCGGCGGCAGCGGCGGCGGGCTCGATGATCTCGCGCATTTCCACCAGCTTCTCGACGAAACTTTCCGTCGGCATCGACGCGCAGCGCCAGGCAAGCACGTCGGCATCGAGCTGGTTCCAGTAAATGGCTTCCCGCACCCGGGTGCCCGTTTTCTGGCGGGATTCGATCAGTCCCTTGGCCGAGAGCACCTTCATCGCTTCGCGTAGCGCGGTGCGACTTACGTTCATGCGTTCCGCAAGCAACTCCTCGCGCGGCAGGCCTTTGCCCGCCTCGAGCTCGCCACTCACGATCAACCGCCCCAATTCCTGAATTACCTGGTTGTGCAGGCTGCGTACGGCAATGGGTTTCACCATTCGCTCTCTCCTTGGGGTGAATAGCCTCGCGGCGGAAGCGGCCGCGTCGCGACGGACCGTTGCCGTGAAGGTTGGACGAAACCCGGAAGTCTGTCAGTAGTGGATGTAATTTATACTACAAATTCATCGCCGGGTAGGGTTTCAGGTTGCTGTCCGCGTCGTCCGCGGCCTGGCGAGACCGCTCACCCACCAATCCGCACCGCTTGTCACGGCGGACGCACCAGCCGTCACCGGACGGGCGACGTCGTGCCCGGGCTCGCGCTAGCTTGCATGTCTACGCGGGACTGAGCGACGAAGGGACGGGCATGCAATTATCGATGGGGTTCGCGACGGCGGCTGGCGTTATGGCTTTCTTTGGCTCGGGTAGCCCGGGCCATCCGCCGGCCGCTCCGGTACCCGCCGTCTTCGCACCGGGCGTCATTTCGGGACCGGCCGACGATGCCGCGCCGGCTTTCACGCCGGACGGCAGGACGGTGTATTTCATGCGTGGCACGGACGACGGATCGACGCTGATGGAGTCGCATCTCGACGGTCGCTGGTCGGCTCCGCGAACCGTGTCGTTCTCGGGGCATTGGCGGGATCTCGATCCGGCGATGGCTCCGGACGGTTCGTTCCTGCTGTTCGTTTCCAACCGCCCGGCCGAGGCGGGCGGTCAGCCTGTCGATGCGACCGGTACCGGCAAACGGAGGCCGGGTCTTGGCATGAATATCTGGCGCGTCGATCGCCAGCAGAATGGCTGGGGTACGCCAGTGCGCTTGCCGGACGCAGTGAATGCCTGCGGTATGACCTTCGCTCCGAGCGTCGCCGCGGACGGAAGCATCTATTTCATTGGGTGCGCCCCGCCGGACATTGGCCTTCACCTGCTGCGGTCCCTGTATCGGGAAGGTCGGTACCAGACACCGTCCCCGGTGTCCCTGGGCGACGTCGGTGCGCAGATACGCGATCCGGCGATTGCTCCCGATGGTTCGTATATCGTCTTCAGTATCAAGCACGATCCCGCGCAGCCTTATCGTCTGGCTATCGCGTTCCATGGCCGCGACGGCTGGAGTAAGCCGCTCGATCTGGGCGATGCCGTCAACAGCGGCACGCACAGCATGGGGGCCCAGTGGGGGTGCGATCGGCGGACCCTTTATTTCTATAGCGACCGTCGTTTGCCGTCCTCCGATCCGGATGGCGCGGCGACATGGAACAACGGCGGCGATAACATCTGGCGTGTATCGTTGACCCCATGGCTGGAAGCGCACGGTGCGGGAACATCCGTGGTGTGCACAACGGGCTGACCGATGGCGGATGCGGGATCCGCTATCGATGTCTTTGGGCACTTCCGGCGGTCGGTCCCGGCTTGCAAACTGGTCGGCAACCGGCAACCGGCAACCGGCATCCACGAGGATCATGTGTTCAACCGCATCGCATCGCTACGCTGGAAGACCTGGGGGCTGGTTTTCGTCTTCTGGACGATGCTGGCACTTTCCTACACGGCCAGCATGGTGATTTCCTCGATCAGCGAAGGGTCGCCAGTCGCCTGGTCGCGCCCGTTCACATGGAACCTCACCAACTTCTATCTCTGGATGCTGCTGACGCCGCTGGTCGCCTGGCTCGGACGTCGCGGCGGCGGCCACGGTTGGGCGCGTTTCTGGGCCGTGCATGTGCCATGCAGCGTTGCGATTGCCGCGATCCAGGTAATGATTCTGATGTCGATTTACTGGCTGCTTTGTGGGCCGCCCGCGTCCAGGAGCGACATGTCCTTCGTTGCGTTCGCGCGCATGCAGTCCGTCTATAACGTCCATCTCGGCTGGATCACCTATTGGGTGCTGCTGGTGGTGTTGCGCGGGATGGAATCGCAGCGGCGGCTGCGCGACGAACGGCTTCGCAGTTCGCAGCTGGAAACCCGGTTGGTGCAATCGCAACTGCAGACGTTGCGCGTGCAGTTGCAACCGCATTTCCTGTTCAACACGCTAAATGCGATTTCGGCATTGGCGCTTGCCGACCCTGTGCAGGCACGGCTGATGATCGCACGGTTAAGCGACTTCCTGCGACTTACGCTGGAGGAACGTCATGCGCAGCAGGTACCGCTGTCGCGCGAACTGGAATTCCTGGAATGCTATCTGGGCATCCAGCAGGTACGTTTTCAGGATCGGCTGACTACGCACCTGGATATCGCCGGCAATACGGTGCATGCGCTGGTACCCAACATGATCCTGCAACCGCTGGTCGAGAACGCACTGCATCACGGTCTGCTGGACAAGCCCGAGCGCGGCACCCTGCATATCGTCACCCGGCGCGATGGCGACGAGTTGCATTTACAGGTGGACGACGATGGTCTCGGTTTGCCGCCGGGTGGCCCGAAGGACGGACTGGGGCTTGGCAATACCCGCACCCGGCTGGAAATACTGTTTGGCACGGCGGCGACACTGGAACTATGGAACAAGCCGGAAGGCGGTACACGGGTGGAGCTGCGTTTTCCGTTCCGGGAGCAAGCGACGTGACTTTGCCATCCATCCGCACCTTGCTCGTCGACGACGAAGTTCTGGCCCGATTGGCTCTGCGCCAGGCGTTGGGTTCGCATGCGGATGTCGAGATCGTCGGCGAATGCGGCAATGCCGTCGAAGCCCAACAGGCCATCAAGGCGCTCGATCCAGACCTGCTATTCCTGGACATACGCATGCCGGGTATGGACGGATTCAAGCTGTTGCACAACCTGAATCCGAGGACATTGCCGATGGTGGTGTTCGCCACGGCCTTCGGTCAGCATGCGTTGCGCGCGTTCGACGCCAATGCGCTGGACTATGTGCTCAAGCCGATCGATCAGGCCCGTTTCGATCAGGCCATGACCCGTGTACGGCAACATTGGCAGGGACTGCATGCGGCTTCGTCGGGGAGTGTTTCCACCGTTCGATCCACGCCCTATCTGCAACGCATCAGCGTGCACAGTGGCGAACACATACGCGTGATTGCCACGGCCGATATCGACTGGATACGTGCCGACGGTAACTATGTGCATATCCATACCGGCGGCAAGGCGTATCTTCATCGCGAGACCTTGCGCCATCTGCTGACGACACTCGATCCGGCGCGATTCCTGCGCATCCATCGTGGCACCGTAGTCAATATCGAGCGCATCCGGGAAGTGCATCCGCTGTTCCAGGGCAGTGCCGAAGTGGCGTTGTACGACGGGACGCGGCTCAACCTCAGCCGGCGCTTTCGTATGCAGGCTCGCCGCGCATTGGGCATGCCCTGATACACGTGGTTGCGGCGACATGTGCCGTTCGCCCCCGGCATCCAGCCGCTTGTCCCTCGGCGGCGACCAACGATCACAAATCGGCTGCGCCTTAGCGATCCCCGCACGATGCTATGGATCCAAAGCATCCCCACGCGGGAAAGGAAAGCAGCATGCGATTGAACACGTTCGTTCTGGCTATGTCGTTGGCGCTGGTCGCGGTATCCGCCGGGGCTGGCGAATTGCTTGGCCCCGGGATCATTTCCACCGATCAGCAGGAAACGTCGGCCACGCTTACGCCCGATGGCAACACGCTGTTCTTCATGCGCTCGGATTTCGCGGAGAAGGACGACACCATCCTGGTCTCGCATCGTAGCGGGAGCCGTTGGTCGGCACCGGAAGTCGCCTCGTTTTCGGGACAGTGGCATGACTCCGAACCGGCGCTGTCGCCGGATGGCAAGCGCCTGTACTTCGTGTCCAACCGTCCGCTTCATCCTGGCGACGCGCTGATGATGGTGGAGATGGGGGGGCAGCGATTTCCCGGCACGAATCTCTGGTACGCCGAACAGCAGCCGGGCGGGCGCTGGGGCGAGCCGGTACACGTGGATGGTGCGCTCAACGACGGCGCGATGCTCTACAACCCATCGGTGGCGGCCAATGGAAATATCTATTTTTCCGCGCACCGGGACGACTCTGGAAAGCTTTATCAGATATACGTCGCACGTCGCACAGCGAACGGTTACGCAGCTCCACAAATGCTGGACCTGGGCGACATCGGCCGCAATCGCATGGACCCGGGCGTGGATCCCGAGGAGCGATTCCTCGTCTATGCCGGCAACGAAGGCGATTCGCTGGGTAGCGCCGATATCTACATCGTGTTCCGCGACGCGGATGGAAAATGGGGCAAGCCGGTCCATCTGCCCGGCGAGGTCAATAGTGCGTCGCTGGAGAACGCTCCCGCAGTCGGCCGCCACTTCGGCGAACTCTATGTATCGAGCAATCGCCAGGAAGAGATACGGTTCCCCAAGCCGCGCGACACCGCGGCTTCTTTGCAGGGACGTCTGCAAGGTCCGCTCAACGGGTCGCGCAACATCTGGCGTTTCGATATCGCCGACGTATTACGTGCGCACGGTATCGATCATTGACAGAAGATAGGGTGCGGCAATCACGGTTGCCGGGAGGTTTCCATCGATGAAACCGGGGGCGGCGATACGCGCGGCCCCCGGTTTTCTCCCTGCCTGCGAAGCATCCGCAGGTTGACGAGATGTCCGATGACCAGAAGGGCGCCACCCAGGACGACGCCTGCGATGTGCACCCAGCCGCCGGCCAGCATGCGTCCGTACCACGCCGCGACGAGCGACACACCACCGCTGCACGCGATCAGCGAAGGGTAGAGGGAGCGGTGCCATCGGCGTCCGTGAGCCATGGCGACCGCGCTCAGGAGCAACCCGAATCCAATGAACCACGGCTCGAGACTGATCAGTCGCAACAGCGCCATGGCTATGCCCCGGTTAGGGGCATTGAACGAATACAGCGCGATAGATAGGGAGGGGATGGCGAAGAGCAGGAGTGGCAACGCAAAGCAGTGAACAGCGCAGATCACCGCCCACGTGGCGGCGATGCGATCGAGCGCGACGGACGGGGCGTAGCGGGGCATGGACAACTTGAGTGTCTTCCGATAATGTAACGTTATAACATTACATCAAGTGACGTATGAGAAATTCCATAGCGGCATTTCTGTTGGTGGCCAGCATCGCGGCCGCTTCCGTACGAGCCCAGGACGTCCGTCAGCTCGGCCCCCACGTGCACGGGCAGACACGCGTCCAGGTGGTGGTCGACGGCGATACGCTCGATGTTTCTCTCGTCATTCCGGGAGCGGATGCGGTGGGCTTCGAGCATCCGCCCGCGGGACCGGTGGAGGCGGCGGCATACAAGAACGCCGTGGCAAAACTGCGTGTCTCCCGGCGATGGTTGCAACCTTCGGCAGCGGCGGCGTGTGTGCCTGTGTCGGTCGAGGTCAGCCCTCATGGTTACGGGCAGGATGCAGTCGTTGGAATGCACGCCGAGCTGGAAGCGATTTATCGATTCCGCTGCTCGCATGTGTCCGCTCTCGATGCCATCGATGTACGACTCGTCGACGTGTTCCCGGCGACGCATACGATCGTTGCCGATGTCCTGCTGCATGACGGGGCCCTGCGGCAGGAACTCGATCCGGGCATGGTCAGGATCGACCTCAAGCCATGATTCCGTGGGGCGCCGTGCCGTTGCTGACCTGTCGCGACCTGCGTTTCTCGTGGCCGCGTACGAATGCCACGCTGACGATCCGCGATTTTCAGGTGGGACAAGGCGAGCGCGTTTTTCTTTGCGGACCGAGCGGCAGCGGCAAGAGCACGCTCCTCGGACTGATCGGAGGCGTTCTGCAACCGCAGGGAGGCGAGCTTGTCGTACTCGAACAATCCCTGTCGGTGCTTACGCCCGCCCGGCGCGACCGGTTCCGCGCGGACTTTCTCGGCTTCATCTTTCAGCAGTTCAATTTGCTGCCGTTTCTAGATCCGGTCGAGAACGTCATGCTTGGCTGCGCGTTTTCACCTTTGCGGAAGGTACGTGCCATGGCGTCGGGCGGCACGGTACGCGACGAAGCGCTCCGGCTCCTGGTCGCCCTTGGCCTGGATGCGCGCATTCTCGAACGACGGGGCACGGGTCAACTCAGCGTGGGGCAGCAACAGCGCGTGGCCGCCGCGCGTGCATTGATCGGTGGGCCCGATCTGGTGCTTGCCGACGAACCGACATCGGCACTGGATGCCGCTACGCGAGATGGCTTCCTTCGCCTGCTATTGGCCGAGTGCGCGCGTCATGGTGCGGGACTGATTTTCGTGAGTCACGACATGGCACTCGCCAGCCAGTTCGATCGGGTCGTCGCGCTTGAGACCTCGCCTTCGCGGCAGATGGAGGCATGAGGTGGAACTCGTTCGGTTGACCTGGAAGAGTCTTCGACAGCGCCGCGCCGGCGCTTCGCTTACCGTGTTTACGATTGCCCTGAGCGTATTCCTGCTACTTGGCGTGGAACGTGTACGCACGGACGCGCGCCAGGGATTTGCCAGCACCGTCGCCGGGACAGACCTGATCGTCGGCGCACGATCGGGCTCGGTCAACTTGCTTCTGTACTCGATATTTCACGTTGGCGAGGCGACCAACAACATCACCTGGAAGACCTACGAACAGATCGCGGCGATGCCCGACGTGGCCTGGACGGTGCCGTTGTCGCTGGGCGATTCGCATCGTGGATTCCGCGTGATGGGGACGTCGCGAAACTTCTTTGTCCACTATCGCTACGGCCGCGGGCAGCCGTTGGATTTCGATCGGGGCGGCCCGTTCGACGATTTGTACGATGCCGTCGTCGGTGCCGAGGTCGCGCGTCGCCTGCAATACAAGATCGGCGACCGGATCGTTCTTGCGCATGGTCTGGGCGGCCCCGCGTCGGCCATGCATGCCGACAAACCGTTTCGTATCGTCGGTGTGCTGGCGCCCACGGGAACGCCCGTCGACGCGACGGTCGCAGTCAGTCTTGAGGCTATCGAAGCGATTCATGTCGACTGGCGATCCGGCGTGCGTCTTCCCGGGGTTGGCGGAAACGCGGCCGATGCCCGGCATCTGGATCTCACGCCGAAAGCGATTACTGCCTGTCTGGTGGGCCTGAAGTCGCGTCTTTCGGCTTTCGCATTTCAGCGAGCGGTCAACGATTATCCCGAAGAGCCGCTTCTGGCTATTCTGCCCGGCGTCGCGCTTGGCGAGCTGTGGCATCTGATTGGCACGGCGGAAAATACGCTGCGCATCATCAGCGCGATGGTCGTCGTCGTCGGCATGATGGGTATGTTGACGGGTCTGTTGAGCATGCTCAACGAACGTCGGCGAGAGATGGCGATCCTTCGCGCGGTGGGCGCATCGGCAGGAACGGTGTTTGCCTTGCTTGTCGTCGAAAGCGTCGTGCTTACAACAGCCGGCGCCATTCTCGGTTATCTCCTGCTATACGCGGTACTCGTGTTGAGCCATCAATATGTTCTGGCGCATTTCGGGTTGTCGCTCGATGTGGCACCAGCACTCTCCGAGTGGGGGCTGTTGGGGGCAGTCATGTGTCTTGGTCTGGTCGCCGGATGCATCCCCGGCTGGATCGCTTATCGGCGCTCTCTTGTCGATGGCTTGCAGGTGCGCCTGTGACGTGTGCGTGGTCATTGCTTCGACTATTGCCGCTGGCCGCATTATTCGTGGGGCTCGTTGCGTGTGGCGACAGAAGCGATGCGGGCTCCGCGGCAACCGCACCGAATCCGTTGGCGACCGCTCAGCGGCAGGCTGACGAGGGCCGTGCCCGACGCGCGGCTGCCGCTGCCGATGGCGCGCTCGCTGCGGAAACCTATGCGGCATCGCGTGGCAGCGTCGCGATCCAGTCCGCACTGGGTCCATCCGACAAGGACGGATATGCGGAACTGGACTGGAGTCAGATGGTGCCGCCGGAGGACATGAAACTTCTGGAGGACGCGCCACCCGTCTTGCACATCGGCTCGCGACGAAGCGCACAGGTGGGAACTCTGCATACCGTTGGGGCACTGGAGGGGCGGAAGGTTCGCCTGCCGGGATTCGTCGTGCCGCTCGAATCGGACGGCAACGGGCATATGACGGAGTTCTTCTTCGTTCCTTTCTACGGGGCGTGCATTCATGTTCCGCCACCACCGCCGAACATGTTGGTGCACGTCCGGCTGGCGAAGCCTATCGATACGCCGAGCCTGTACGACACGTTCACCCTGAAGGGGACGTTGCATACGGTGGTCACGCAGAACGCCATGGCGTCGTCGGCGTATGCCATGGATGGCGCCACGCTGGAAACCTATCGAAACGACGCCGCCGAACGACTGCGCAACGCATTCGAATAGAAGCATCTGCAACAGACATGCGCCTAAATCCATCGGGAGAAATCTATGCAAAATCGTGAGCTTCGCTCTGGACGCCCCTTGCCGGTAACCGTTCTCTCCGGGTTCCTCGGTGCGGGAAAAACGACGGTGTTGAACCATGTCCTTCGCAATCGCGAAGGACGCCGCGTCGCCGTGATCGTCAACGATATGAGCGAAATCAATATCGACGCAGCGCTGATTCGCGACGGAGGCGCCGAACTGAGTCGCACCGACGAGAAGCTCGTCGAGTTCAGCAATGGATGCATCTGCTGCACCTTACGCGACGATCTGATGCAGGAGGTGAAGCGACTGGCCGGCGAGGGGCGCTTCGACTATCTCCTTATCGAATCGACGGGCATTTCCGAGCCGATGCCTGTCGCGGCGACTTTTCATGTGCGCGACGACGCGGGTTTCAGTCTGTCCGACGTGGCTACGCTGGATACGATGGTGACCGTGGTCGACGGGCACAGTCTTCTGGCCGATTATGGCTCGACCGATACACTTGCCCAGCGTGGCGAGACGGCGGGTGAGGGCGATGCGCGGTCGCTGGTCAATCTGCTTACGGAGCAAATCGAGTTCGCCGATGTCATCGTCGTCAATAAATGCGATCGGCTGACTGACGATCAGCGCCTTGATGTGCACAGGGTGTTGCGCGCGCTCAATCGCGACGCCCGGCTTGTCGATGCGACTCGCGGTGAAATCGAACTCGCTGCGGTACTCGATACGGGATTGTTCGATTACGATCGAGCACAGCGCGCACCGGGCTGGGCCAAGGAGCTTTTAGGCGAACACCAACCCGAGACCGAGGCGTATGGCATTACGAGCTTCGTATATCGCAGCGACAAGCCTTTTCATCCAGCACGCTTTCATGACTTGCTGACTCGCGGCATTCCCGGCGTGCTCCGCGCGAAGGGATATTTCTGGCTGGCCAACCGGATGGATTGGGTGGGCAGTCTCGCGATTGCCGGAGGCGCGACCGAAACGACTCCCGCCGGTCACTGGTGGGCGAGCCGGTTGCGTGTCAGGGCAGGGATGCGACGTCCGTTCGGATCGCAGGACCTGGCGGTACGCCCACCTTCCGGGAACGAATTGCCCAGTATCGAGCAGCGCAAAGCGCTGGAAGACGTATGGCATCCGATGTTCGGCGATCGGCGGCAGGAGCTCGTAATGATCGGTATCGACATGCCTGAAGCAGATATCCGCGCGACGCTGGACACATGCCTGCTACGCGACGACGAATTCGTCCGTGGTCCCGTCGCCTGGCAGGCGTTTCAGGATCCCTTTCCCTTGTGGTCGTCCGCTGCCAGGTGAAGTCGTTTGCGCGCCATGTTTCGATGCGGCGGTTAGGCGTCGCCGGTGCCGCGTTGATCGCGATAGCCGGTGTCGCCTTTCTTGCATGCGGGCCCGTACGCCTTGGCGATCCGGCAACAGTGGAAGTCAAAGCCGGGCATGCCGGGTTACCTCCTCCGCTGTATGCCGTTCTGGGGCCTGACGAGGAAAGCCTGGGGCAACTGCTGAACGACCACGATGACTTCGCCAGCGACGTCACTTTCCTGATCGTGGCCGCCCAGCGTCAACTCTGCTTCCCCGATCACGCCCACGAGTTGGAGTATATGGCGGTGGCCGCGCAGCTGCCGGTCCTGAAGGGCTCCGCGACCGCGCTTGCCGGGAAGCCGGCATGGCGCGGTCGGTTGTATAGCGCCATCCGGGAGATTGCTTCGCGCGCGCCATGCGAAGGGCGTTTCGATGCGGGGATAGGTTCGTTTCACGTAACGATCGAGTCGGCGAAGTATGCGCAGGCGTTTCCGGACAGTTTTTTCGACCTGTCGTTGGTCGCGACACCGGTCGAATATGGCGGGGAGTCCCTTGGCGACCGTTCGCAGGACGACTGCGTCCGTATTGCTTATGGTGCGTTGCCGCTGGACGAGATGGGCACATGGCAATGTGCCGCCGTGCGTGCCGATGCGCGAAAGCATGTCGTGGAATTGTGCCGCCAGCGAATGGCCAGCATCGGTACGTCGGGAAACCAGGATCAGCTTGCTTCCGCTATCCATGGCGCGGCCACACGATTGCCGGCGTCGTGTCGATAGGGCGACCGGACAGGGCGACGGGATTTCATGCAAAATACTTCACCGCTTCGACTCACGGCCGAGGCTTCGAAACGCGTGCGATCAGGTCATCCAGATGCGACAGAAACATCTTCAGGATCGGCGATTTGTTCGATTTGCTGTAGCCAACCGCCAGATCGATGGTGGGTGCCTGACCCGACAAGGGACGGCTGATTACCGACCAGGGCATGAGGTTCTGCACATAAGCGGGAATCAGTGCCAGGCCACGTGTCGAAGCCACCAGTGACATCACCATGGCGGGGTTGTCGACGACTTGTTCCGGTGTGATGTCAACGCCGGAGCGCTCAAGGTAGTCGTCGATCACCGCACGCAGCACGGTGGCCTTGTTCCCCATGCCTATGAAGGGTTCTCCCAGGAGATCCTGGGGTCGAATCGTGTCGCGCGATGCCAGCCGATGATCGCTGGGCATCAGCACTATCAACGGCTCGTGCGTCACCGGGCGGTAGACGAGTTCGTAATCGGGTTCTGCGCGCAGAAACGCGAGGTCGAGCTTGCCACGAACCAGCGCTTCGGCGAGGTCCGGCGAATAGTCGCTTGAAACGGTGATTTCGATGTTCGGCAGCTCGGCGCGAAGAATGTGCATGGCTTCAGGCAGCCAGGTCATTTCCTGCCCGGTAAGAAAACCCAGTGCGAAGCGTTGTTTGCCCGGTTGCGCGGCCCTGCGCGCAGCGTCGATGGCGGCATCCACCTGGCTCAACGCCAGGCGCGCATGGTCGAAGAACACCTTGCCTGCCTCGGTAAGGGTTACTCCCCGCGCACTACGGATCAGCAGATCCACACCGACCTGATCTTCCAGATCTTTGATCTGCCGGCTTAGCGACGGCTGCGACGTGTGCAGGCGGCGTTCGGCAGCCACCGTCAGGCTGCCCGTTTCGGCGACCGCGACAAAGTACCGGAGGTGGCGCAATTCCACGGATTCTTTTCCATGTCATGCCTATCAGGCATGGGCACCAGCTTACAAAGTCTTTTTCAAGTGCGCTACAGGAGTGCAGATTTCGCATTGTGGCGAAGCATTCCGAATCGATAGCCATGCCTGAAAGGCTCTTCCTGCGCCCCGTGATATCGATCCGAACCATTCCAGAGGAGTTCCGACTTGAGCAGCCATACCCATCAAACGGCCCCCACCCGGTACGTCGACGCCAACGGCATTCGCTTTGCCTATCGACGCTTCGGCAAAGCCGGTGGCGTGCCTCTCGTACTCAACATGCACTTCATCGGCACGATGGATCATTGGGATCCCGCCATCACCGATGGCTTTGCCAAAGATCGCGAAGTGATTCTGTTCGACAACGCCGGCATCGCGAGCAGCACCGGTGAGGTGCCGACCACCATTGAAGGCATGGCCGTCAATGCGGCGGCATTTATCAAGGCACTTGGTCTGGACCGGGTCGACGTACTCGGCTTTTCGTTAGGTGGCCTGATTGCGCAAACCTTGACGCTGGACGAGCCGAAACTCGTTCGCAAACTGATTCTGGTCGGTACTGGGCCGCGCAGCGGCGAAGGGATGTCCTCGCTCACACCGGAGGCGCAGCAGGTGTTCGGTGCCACCTATGACGAACCGGATCATCTGTGGCTGAAAGTCTTTTTCACGGATTCGGATGCCAGCCAGATCGCGGGTCGTGCCTTTCTCAAACGCTTTCGCCAGCGCATCGAGAACCGCGATCCGGAGGTCGACGAGAAGGTGGCGCCGGCGCAGATCGAAGCGCTTACCAAATGGGGCGCTCCGCGCGAAAACCCGTATACGTACCTGAGAGCGCTCACGCAGCCGACCCTGGTCATCAACGGCGACAGCGACGTGATCATCTACACGGCCAACTCTTGCATCCTTCAACAGAATATTTCCAATGCGCAGTTGATCCTGTACCCCGACGCCAACCACGGGTCGCAATACCAGTATCCCGAGCGATTCGTGCAGCACGTCTCGACTTTCCTGGCCGAATAACCCGCCAGGACAAACGCCTCTTGTCTCGCCTCTTTTACGGGGCGAGACGACCCCTCGTCGTTATCCTTCGTGGAGACAGACCGTGACCCAGCCCACATCCCCCAATGCCAGGACGATCAAGGTACCCGGAGCGGATCATCCCATCACGATCGTTCGCAACGAACAGCGCGTCGTTGTGAAGATCGCTGGCCGCATCATCGCGGATACGCGTAATGCATTGACGCTGAAAGAGGCCAATTATCCGGCGGTCCAATATATCCCCCGGCAGGACGTCGACATGACGCTTCTGCAACGTACCGAACACGCGACTTACTGTCCCTACAAGGGCGATTGCGTTTACTACAGCATTCCTGCCGGTGGCGAGCGCGCCACGAATGCGGTGTGGACGTACGAGCAACCCTACGATGCTGTCGCCCTGATCAGGGACCACGTCGCGTTTTACCCGGATCGCGTCGATACGATCGAAGTACTCGAGCACTGATATCCCCTCTACCCAATACCCCATGAAAACGGAGAAACCTCGTGAGCAACCTCACTGGTAAAACCGCCCTGGTGACTGGCGCTTCGCGCGGCATCGGCAAGGCCGTTGCGCTTGCGCTGGCCAAAGCCGGCGCGCAGGTTCTTGTCCACTACAGTAGCGCGCAAAAGGAAGCCGATGCCGTCGTGGCGCAGATTCGCACGGCGGGCGGCCGTGCCGAGAAAGTGGGAGCGGATCTGAGCGCGCCGGATGGCCCGCATGAACTAGCCAGACAGGTTCGCGGCATCATCGGCGCCCGGTTGGACATTCTTGTCGCCAATGCCGGTATCTCGAAGGCGGCATCGATCGAAGAGACCACCATCGATGACTTCGACCAGCTCTTTGCCGTCAACGTGCGTGCTCCGTACTTCCTGATCCAGCAGTTATTGCCGGCCATGTGCACGGGAAGCAATATCGTCTTCACCTCGTCGCTCGCCGCGCGTGCCGTCGTGGGCAATCTGTCCGCCTATGCGGCGACCAAGGGCGCGGTGGACACGCTGGTCAAGCATTTCGCCGCGTCGCTCGGGCCGCGCGGTATCCGCGTCAACGCCGTCGCACCGGGTGTGGTGGAGACGGAGATGTCGAACTTCACCAAGACCGAAGAGGGCCGCAACGCGGCGCTCGGCATGCAGGCGCTCAAGCGCGTGGCGCAGCCTGACGATATCGCTGGTGCGGTTGCTTTCCTTGCCTCGGACGAGGCGCGCTGGATCACGGGCGACATCTTGCAGGTGGACGGCGGATCGAAGCTGTAACGATGGCGATCCCGTAGCGTTCTCGTCAGGCGCCACGCACACCATCTCACTCGATGCATCAGGCCGGATGCGGAGAAGAACTCCGCATCCGGACAGGATCAGTTGGCGGTATGGCCGCCGTCGACGTTGAGGATATGGCCCGTTATGAATGACGCGGCATCCGATGCGATGAATACGATAGCGTCGGCTACTTCTTCCGAAAGGCCGAGGCGACCTAGCGGAACTCCCGACACCAGAGCAGCCTTGTTCTCTGGCGTGCCTGTAAAGCGGGTCAACATGCCGGTATCCGTGGGGCCGGGCGCCACGCCGTTTACACGGATTCCCGACTGGGCGATCTCGAGCGCCACCGACTTGGTGATGCCTTCGACCGCGTGCTTGCTACCAACATAGATCGAGGCTCCTGCTGCACCCTCGTGTCCATAGGTCGATGAAATGTTGATAATGTTGCCGCTGCCCTGTCCTTGCATGGCGCGCACTTCGTGTTTCATGCTCAGGACCACGCCGAGGACATTCGTGTCGAACGTCGCGGCATAGCTTTCAGCGGTCTGGTCCGTAATCGGACCAACCTGGCCTTCGGTGGCAGCGTTGTTCACTGCGACATCGAGACGGCCAAACCGTGCGACCGTCTTGTCGACCATGGCGCGGACCTCGTCCTCTTTGCGGACGTCGACGTTGATGAATTCCGCCTCCGCGCCGAAAGAGCGAAGCTCCACGGCCAGTGCGTTGCCGACCTCGGCGTGCCGGCCGGCAACGACTACCTTCGCGCCCTTTTTGGCAAAGGCGACGGCAGCGGCACGGCCTATGCCCGTGAGGGCTCCCGTAATCAAAACGACTTGCTTGCTCATTGCGTTATTCCCGATGACAGATGGATGCATGTAACTGACTCAGGAGCAGGGACATGTCTTGTCTATCGACTATCCATGCTTCCATGCAGGCCACTGTGGGCTTCCGTGGTGCGCATGGAAAAGACTTTGTAAGCAGAGGGGCATACCTCTCAGGCATGGAGTGGTTGTGGTGTCAAAGCCTTCGGGGAGTTCGTTGTACTCTGGCGCCACGCATGTCGATTTTTCCGACGTAGCAGTCGCGAAGTTCCGCTTTTGAATGGGAGAGTTACCGTGGCCAAAGGCTCCGACCTGTTAGTCGCCGCTCTCGAGAACGAGGGTGTCGACCGAATTTTCGGTATCCCCGGAGAGGAAAACCTCGACGTCGTCGAGTCCATCCGGAAGTCGTCGATTCAACTCGTCCTCACACGGCATGAACAAGCGGCGGCATTCATGGCTGCCACCTACGGCCGGCTTACCGGTAAGCCGGGGGTATGCATCACGACGCTCGGGCCCGGGGCACTGAACCTGACGACAGGTGCCGCTTATGCGTTGCTCGGGGCCATGCCGATGATCATGATCACCGGCCAGAAGGCCATCCTGTCATCCCGGCAGGCGCGATTCCAGATCGTGGATATCGTGACCGTGATGAAACCGCTGACGAAGCTTTCGCGTCAGATCGTTTCCGCAGCGACGATTCCCGCGGTCGTACGCGAAGCGTTTCGTGTGGCGGAGGAAGAGCGTCCGGGGCCAGTGCATCTGGAGCTTCCCGAAGACATCGCCGCCGAAGCGTGTCAGGACGTCCCTTTGGTTCCGCCTCATCCGGTGGAACTTCCGCTGGCAAATGCAACGGCCCTCGATCGGGCTGCGCAGATGATCATGCAGGCGAAATCGCCGCTTTTGATGCTCGGCGCGGCGGCATCGCGTCCGCGATCGACGGCGGACCTCGCCCAGTTCGTTCTGCGGACACGGATTCCGTATTTCACGACACAGATGGGGAAAGGTACGGTCCCAGGCGGAACCGAACTCTACATGGGGACGGCGGCGCTCTCCGAGCGGGACTATGTGCATGAGGCTATAGAGCAGGCTGACCTCATCGTCACCATCGGTCACGACACGGTCGAGAAACCGCCGTTCATCATGGGGATCAATGGTCCCAAGGTCGTCCACGTGGGATACCTGCCGGCCAATGTCGAGCAGGTCTACTTTCCTCAGGCGGAAGTCATTGGCGATCTCGGCCCTTCGCTGAAACTTCTTGCGGACCGCATCGAAGGCAAGATCCCCCACGCGCAAGCACTCCTGCCGTTGCGCGAGGGTATTCTGAACCGGATTGCCGCGCGCGCTACCGAGGATCGCCTCACGCCGCAACGTCTGGTGCACGACGTCCGCGAAGTCATGCCGTCGGACGGCATCCTCGCCCTGGACAACGGCATGTATAAAATCTGGTTCGCGAGAAACTACCGAACGCAGGTTGCTAACACGCTCTTGCTGGATAACGCCCTGGCCACCATGGGAGCGGGTCTGCCATCCGCGATCATGGCCGCGATACTTTATCCGGAACGCCGCGTCATGGCGGTCTGCGGTGACGGCGGTTTCATGATGAATAGCCAGGAACTGGAGACAGCCGTCAGGCTCGGACTCAACCTCGTAGTGTTGATCATCGAAGACCATGCCTTCGGCATGATCCGGTGGAAGCAGGCGGTCGATCGCTTCCCGGACTTTGGCATGACGTTCGGTAACCCGGACTTCGTGACTTACGCCGCCGCTTATGGCGCTAAGGCAACCCGGGTCGGCGAGGTCGGCGAGCTGCGACCGGCTCTGGAGAACGCATTCACGGGCGGAGGCGTGCACCTTGTCATCGTGCCGGTCGACTATTCGGAAAATACGCGGGTCCTGGTCGATGAGCTGCAACAACGGCTGCCGATAGTGCCGCGGGTTTGACGATAGCGCTGGCGCTACGGAACGTTCGTCGAGCCCAGCTTCCCATCCGGCCAGTGCTTGCGAATAAGCCGGCAGAACGCGCTGCGCTCCTTATGCGCCAGGCGCGCGGCGAGACTGACATTGCCACCGGCCATCGACAGCACCTCGGTGACGTAGGATCGCTCGAAGCGAGCGACAACTTCGGCCTTCGCGCACTTGAAAGTCTTTGCATGCGCGCTGGGAGCACGCGCGGCAATGCCCTCCCTGCGCGGCGAGGTGAAGTGCAGCACGTCGTCTTCGCTGAACAGGTATTCGCGGTGGATCAGGTTCTCCAGCTCACGCACGTTTCCGGGCCATGCGTAATCGCGCAGAAACGCTTCGGTCTCCACGTGAAGCAGTTTGTCGGGGCGTTGATAGCGCTGGCCGAGCCGGCGCAGGAAGGCATCGGCCAGCAGCGCCGCGTCGCCGGGGCGTTCGCGCAGGCTCGGCAGCCGGAACGCCAGTACGTTGAGGCGGAAGAACAAGTCCTGACGGAACTGGCCCTGCGTGGTCATCGCTTCGAGGTCTGCATTGCTCGACGCGATGATGCGCGTGTCGGCGTGCAGGGTCCGACGCCCGCCCACGGCACGGTATTCCTGGTCCTGCAGGAAGCGCAGCAGGACCACTTGCGTGCGCTGTGACATGGTTTCGATTTCGTCGAGCAGCAGCGAGCCGCCATGGGCCTGCGCGATCAGTCCGGGCGCGGCATCGCGTGCATCCGTATACGCACCGCGTTCGTGGCCGTACAGCTCGCTTTCCAGAAGGCTTTCGGGTATCGCGCCGCAGTTGACCGCGACGAAGGGCGCATTGCGCCGCGCACTCATGTAATGGATGGCCCGAGCGGCCAGTTCCTTGCCCGTACCGGTTTCGCCTTCGATAAGCACCGGAGCGGTGCAGGCGGCGACCTTGCGGATAAGCTCCAGCGCGGCGAGGAATGCGGGCGATGTCCCGATGAGATTGGGCCGGTCGACGTCGTGCTCCCGGCCAGGTTCGGCCAGTACGCGATCGACCCGGTTCGACTGTTCCATGCCGCCCCCGATTCCGCATGCCGCGGATTTGGTCAGAGCAATCCCCAGCGCAGGAGATTAGCACGCGGAACGGGATCGTAATTACTTAAGTAACCAATATGTAAAGAAATTTGTGACCTATTGCCTGATGTTGAGGTCCTTCCAGGGGGCGCCGGGCGGGGCGGCATTGAGCAGGATGTCTCCCTGGGTGATGTTGCCGAGGATGGTCGCGGCAGGGCCCCGGTCGCCCAACGTACCGGCGATGATCGAGATCGCCGGGTCCTGGCCCTGAACCTGGTTGCCGCCCACCACGACCGAGGTCGCATTCGCGATCACGGCGGGCGTGCTGTCGGTGCGCACGACGGTGCAGTGGTTGTTGCTTACGTTGCAGAAGCCAGGCGCCGATACGATCACCGCGACCGCACGCACCCGTGCGGCGATCTGGTTGCCCGTTACTTCTATCCGGGACCCCGCATCGATCGTTTCCGGGGTCAGCTTCTTTGCTTTCGTGGCTGCAATGGCAGCGGCGGATTTCATCATCAGCAGATCGACGTCGGTCAGCTTGGCACGGCTTTTCGCGATGCGAGCAATCGCAATACCAAGGAAGAAGCGATCGCCAAGATCGACATCCTTGTCCGCAAGAATGACATTGCCGGTGACGTCGACCGTGCATTGCCCGTCGTCGGCCATCGTGTCCATTATCACGACGACGCCCGCACCGCAGCCGTCGATGCGATTGCCGCGCACCATCAGCGAAGCGAACAGGTAGCCGGCCTGGATCGCACCGTCGCGGAAGTTCTCGATGCGGTTGTCGACAACCTGCGCGTGGCGGGGCGTACCCGTCTTGCCGGAATCGTCGCCGAGCATGATCGCGCAGCCGTGGCCCTGGTCGCGTATGACCCGGATCTGTTCGAAATCGTTGTCCACAATCGCGGCCGTAGCCGCATTGCTCACCACGCCGTTGCCGAAAACGAGCAGCCGGTTGCCGCTGAAATGCAGTGCGGTGTCGCCGGCGCCGACATTTGCGATGGCGTATGCCGTGTCGGAGCACTGGCCAGCCGCATTGCCTTCGATGCGGACCACCGAGCTGTTGTCGGACTTAATCTGGACGTTCACGGCCGTAAGAACGCAGGTGAACGTATTGCCGGTCGCATACAGCTCGCGCATATCGACTGGGTTGGCGGTGCCGTCCCTGGGTACTTCCGCCGACAGGCTCACCAGGCCATTGGGTGTGCGGAACGTATTGCTCTCCAGTCGCAGTCGTCCGATCTGCTTTAGCACGCCGATCGCCACCACGGACGGGTTGGTCGCAGCGTTCCCTTCGAGTGCCTGCGTGGATATATCGACCTGTTCGACGGTCAGGATCACGTCCGCGGTGCTCAGCAGCACGATACCGGCAGCGTTCTCTTGCCTTTCGATGACGATCGCCATCGCCTCGATGGCGACATCCGCTTGCGCGTCGACCAGGAACGCGCTGCCGCCGAGCGCGACGACGCGCGTGGCGGTGCCTTGTCCACGAAGAGTCAGGCTGGCCTGATTCGCGACCTTCACTGGTTCCGCGAGACGATACTCGCCAGCTTCGAGGCAGACGGTCCCGCCGGTGCGCGCCACGACATCGACGGCCTTCTGCAGTACGCCGTTGTCCTTCTTGAAATCGTCCGGCGAGATGCAGATCGTGCAGGCGCATCCATCGCCGCCCGTGCTTTGCGCGGGCGGCCAGGGTTTGCGGCAGTCGGACACCGTGTTCGGTGTGGTCACCACGCCAAGGCGCGCATAGTGATGATGGATGCCGAGCGGCGGTGCGTCGGTCAGGAGTTCGACGGAGGCATCGACCGAACGGGCGGCGAACAGCCAGTAGTCGCCGGTATGGAAGGTGCCGCCTGCCGCCACGACGTCGAAGCTGACGGCGATGCCATTCTCCAGCGCGATGACCGACGTGGCCGACGCGGGCACGACGATACTGCCATCGGCGCCTGCCGCGGAAAGATCGGTGTACACCTTGATCGGCGCGACGTCGGTCTGGAAGACCTGGCCTTTCTGGTCCCAGCGCCGGATGCGTGTGCCGTTCAGTGGATCGGGTGTGCCGGGAACCGTAAAGTCCGGTCCGGTGATGGCCTGTTCCACCGTGATGCTGCGCGCGACGCTGTCGACGCCGCCGGTGGCGATGCGCAGCAACATCCCCGGAAGTTGATTCAGTTCGTGCCGGTCGTCGGTCAGTTCGATCCAGTCGCCGGGCTGGAAGCCGAGCTTGTCGTCCTTACCGACAGTGTCGACGACGAAGCTCGCGTTGTTGGTGAAGCTCAGTACATGCGCTTCGATCGATGCGTTCTCGCGCGAAAACTTGAATGTGGCGACGCCAGGTGGACCGGATTTGTGGATCTCTGCCCGATACAGATGATTATCGGGGCTCTTGTATCCACCTTCGGGCGGAATGATGCAGGGATCGTCGCTGCCGAACGCCGCCACGTGGGTACTCAGGCGTCCGGCCGAGGGGGCGATGAGTGCATTCCAGTCGGCCAGGTTGGTGTCGCATGCGACGCTGCCCGATGCGGCGCCTTTGATCTCCAGTGTTTTGACTTGCCAGACCGTCTGCGCGCGCGTCGACGTGCCGAAGCCCACGGCCTTCTCGACCAGTGCGGTCAGGCGCATGGACGTGACTTCGCGCTCCCACACATCGACATAGGCAAGGAAGATGCCCGGCTTGCTGAGGTCCGGTACGACCGGCGCGGGCAACCAGGGCTGTTTGTCGAATGGCGTAGCGCTACTACCGCGGGATTCGGCCAGTTGCGCATCCCACGTGTCCGGGGCCACGCCATGATTTTCGGCCAGCAGTCCGTCGACGTAGATACGGCCCGGACCGATGGTCAGGCCCGTGCCGGCGATGGCGATGGCAAACGCATCGGGTGTTGTCGCGGGTACCACGGCGTCGCCGCCGAACGTGTCCAGCGCGGTGGCCTGCGCCTGGCGCTTTACCTGCGCGACCCATTCGTTCCAGTCCTGGTCCAGCAGCGGACGGCCCTGTTCCAGGAAAACGCCGAAGAAATTCCTGGTGGGATCGAACGTGTAACGACTGTAATCACCACTCATGGCGTTCCCCGTCTGCGTTCACTCAGCTTTCGTAAAAGATGCCGGCTTCGAGGCCGACGCGAAGGTATTCGGACAGGCGTAAGCGCAGGTTGCCCTCGCGCTGTACGCCGGCGACGGCATTGAAAACGCCCGGTTCGCAATCGTTGTCTGCACCGCCGCGTACCGCGTCGCCGCTGGATCGGTCCAGCTTCGCGTAGGCGGGCGAGCCATAGCGCAGCGTCACGAAGTGCGGCGTGCCAAGGTCGACGGTATCCGCCGATTCGGGCAGGCAGTGATAGCGGCGCGGCACGCGCGCACCCGGCGACAGGTAGGTGAAACGGATGCAGCCCTCCTGCAGCCGGTCGGCGACGATGGGCGCTGTCCAGTCGTCGGGGCTCGCAAGGCGAGCCATAAGGATCGAGTTGCTGACCAGAGGCAGCGTGCGTGCGTGGATCTTGCCGACCACGGTGCAGTTCACGAGGCTGAGCGCGCCGCCCGCCGATTCGTTGTCGTGGTCGGCATACGCCACTTCGGTTTGATCCGTGGCGTCGATGATGGAGTCCGCCGCGTTCGCGCTGCTAAGCGCATGCACGCGGATGCCGCCGACGATCGACTGGCGGATCGTCAGCGCCACGCCCGGTGTATCGATGTCGATGCCGGGTGTCTGGCGGTGCACCGGCGACCCGTCCGGATGCAACGCGATGCCGGGGACCAGCGTGCAGTGCGCGATTTCCAGGACGCCAAGCGCATTGGATCCCCCCGAGCCCACGGTCAGCGTGTCGCCTGCGATGAGCAGGCCATTGAGGCGCACGGCGGATTGCTCGCCGCCGCCGATGACCAGCGGCGCGGTGAGGACGATGGTGGGCCGGTACCCGTCGGCGGCACGCAGCACGATCTGACTGTTGGCCGGCGCGGCGATGGCGAGCGCTTCCTCGTATCGTCCGCTGTCCCTGATCTCCACTACGCCACCCTTGGCTCCCAGTGCGGCGATCGCGTCCTGGATGTGCGCGTGATGGTCGGGTACGAGGATCAGGTTCGCTGGCGCGCTCGCATCCGCGGTCTCGGCTTCGCGGTCGTACTCGCCGCCTCCCATCGGTGCGCTGAATCCATATTGAAAGTCCACCGCGAGGGACGTGCCAGCGGGAAGATCGACGCGGGCCCCGATACGGCCAAGCACCGGATCGACCGCGTACTTGCCATTGACGGTGGGCAGGTGGGCCCAGGTTCCCGCGTGATCGCTCAGGTTGCAGATGCACACATCGGTCGCGGGCACCGGCGTTACGGTGCCGCCCGTGAGTTCGTACAGAAGCAGGCTCAGGCCCGCGCCGTAGTAGTCGTTCTTGCCTGCATCCAGGACGCGCCGGCTGATCGGTTCCGGCACGTTGATGGGTTTGGACATCCCCGAGAACGCGACGATCGGCAGCGCATGCGAATACAACGGTTGGTCGATGCCCAGCGGATGGAAACGCCAGCGTCGGCTGTCGACGGAGATGGCTGGAGAACCGGTCAGCGGCCACGATGAGATGCTCCACAGGAACATGCCGATATTGGGAATGTTGTAGCGTCCGCTTTCGCTCGCTATGCGACGAACATCGATCGTGTGCATCACCGGATCGAATGCCGTGTTCAGGCGTTCCAGCGCGTTGCCGTTGCGCATATCCGGCGACGCGAGGCATTGCGGGCGGATATGGTTCATCGACTGGCTGACGACAATGCGCTGGAAAAACTCCACGGCGGTGGCGCTCCAGCCCGTGACGTCCCGCGCCAGTTGTTCCAGGCATACCACCGTGCCCTTGCGCCGGCGGTAGCCGATCGTATGCGCTACTTCGGCGCGCGGACTGGCGATAGCCGGGGTCACGCCATGCAGCATGCGATAGCCGATCAGGTCGCCGATATACGGTACGACCCAGTCCGCGCAGGTTTCGATGAACTGGTCGTCGTAGAGTTGCTCGACGTTTTCCTGCAACGCGGCGATCTGCTCCGCAAGCAGACCGATCAGGCTCGCGAGCGGACCGGCGAGGCCGCGTTCCCGCACCGCGCCGTAGATCTGCTGTTGCGCGGGCGTGAGCACACCGCCGCTATCGAGCACACCTTGCAGTTCGAGATAGTTCTTCCGATCGGCCGCGTCCAGCCAGCCCGGCGAAAATTCGGCCTGCGCCAGATCGCGTATCCGCAATACCGCCGGCAACAGGCGCAGCATGTCCTGCGGGTTCAGGCTCATGCCATCGCTCCCAGTTCGAACGGTGCCGGATCCAGCGTCAGCAATTCTGCCGGACTGACCGTACCGTCGGCGCGCAGCGCGGGAAGGGCGGCGACCAGTTGGGCAACCGGCTGCGGACCGACCGGGCCGACTTCGGTTCGATACAGCCGTTGTATGTCGACAGCCAATACGCCGGGCACGGACTGGACGATGGCATAGACCTCGTCGATGTTTACCGGCTGACCGAACGCGCGTGCGTCGAATGCATACGCCGCACGCAGCGTCGCCACCACGGCCGCGGTCGTGGCCACGGGATCGGCGTCCGCGGTGTAGGCGATGGCTAGTTTCAGAGTGAACGTGGCCTTTGTATACGTGTGTACCGTCAAAGGCATCAACGGGTCGCCGTACGCGCGCAGACTCGCCACCAGATAGCTCTGTGTGTCGCTTCCGTCGGGTATCGGCTTGCCGTCGGCACCTGCGATCGTGACGTGGATGCCTCGCCCGGGTCCGTTGCCGATCCACATGGCGTGCGCCTTGGCGACGCCGGCGAACGCGCGTGCGTAGTCCGCGTAATCGCTCAGCGACACCGCACGGTCGAGCGTGAGTATGCGCAGCGGCGCGTTCATGCGTGCGCTGGTCAGGTCCTCGGCATCCGCGCCGCCGGTGGCGTCGTTGGCATTGACGACGGACTTGACGCCGAGCGGGCGGGTGAGCAGCGAAGTCAGCTGTCCGCTGCGCAGATTGCCGGCCGATCCGATTCCCTTGCGATAGCGCAGCCGGACGTTGCTCTGACCGGTCGGCAGGCGCGCACCATCCCCACCGAAGTTGATACGGGTCACGCCCATATCGTCCTGCCATGTGTCGTAGACGTGTTCCTTCGGGCTATGCGAATAGCGGAACGGTACCTCGGCCCAGAGCAGCGAATTGACCCGCACTTCCAGCGTCGAAGTCGCGCCCTGCGGCGAACTGGGACTGGACACGTACGTCAGGGGTGCCTGTTTGAGCGTGAAGCTCTGCGCAGGCAGGCTCGCGTTTCCGCTGCCCGCGATCTCGGTAACGGTCTCGCCGTGCGTCGCGTCCGCGATGTTGGCGTTGACGGCGACGGTGGAGCGGTCGTAACAGTTGACCAGGACGCTGGCCAGGGCAAGCGTTGTCGTGGTCGGCGTGAGCTTGACGGCGTCGATGCCGCCTAGCAGCGTGACCACTTCGCTCAACGTTGAATCGTCGCGCGTCGCCGGCGTGAATGCCAGCGTACCCGCTGCCGCATCCAGCTGCATGCTATGCCCATCATGGTCGAGCACGGTCCAGCGAAGCGTGCCGGTCAGGCCCGGATTGCCCAGTGCATCGAAGGGTATCGGCTGCCAGAAACCCGGACTGATTTCGCTTGCCGGCGCGCCGAGGACCGGAAAAGTTTCGCCGGCCTGAGCCACGCGTGTGGGCTGGCCAATGAACTTCACGATGCCGGTATCGCGGGGCAGGGTGACGCGCTGCCGCTTGCCGTTGACGGCGATCTTCTGTCCGGGAGCGAGGCCCGGACGGCTGACGCCCAGTACCAGCGTGCTGCCATAGACCGGGTAGCGCACCGGACGCGGTACGGGAATCAGTTCTTCGCTCTGCACCATGAGCAGTGTCGTGCGCGGATCGAGCGTGTCGGCGGTCGCATTGCCGTCCACGTGAAGGCGCGTGATCTTCGCCGACAGCGCAAAGTCGCTGCGGGATAGCTGGTCGACTGCGCTGATACGGTAGAGCGTGGTGCTCAGGTGCTCCCCGACCATGGCAATCACCCAGCTGACGCCGATGTAGACTCCCGTCATGCCTCCGATCAGTCCTCCGGACACCGGGCCCAACCCCTTGGCAAGCGTCGCTTCGAAGGCGTCGGAAATGCCGCTTGCTTTCGTGACCGATGCGACCCAGCTTCCGCCGACCACCTTTGAATACAGCGCGTCCAGATCGAACGGGCCGGTCTTGGGTACTTCGAACTTTGGCCATTTGAAGTCAGGTACTTTCGTCCCATCGAAAAGTGCTGCATTGCCACTGTTGGCAAGCAGGTTGGCATCGGGTGCAGCGGCTCCGAACAGCGCGGCGCGCTGACGGAACACATGCGCGCGAAAACCGTTGGCGGCGGTGGCATCCCATGACGCGGTCAACGGCCGGGTCCAGCTCAGACGCGTGATATCCAGCGACTTGTCTTCTTCCACACGATCGATCCAGACGACCAGCGATGGATCGTTCGCCGGAATCGAGCTGTAGCGCGCGGCGGTCACCAGCGCGATCGAATCGCCTTGCGAAATCTGCAAGCCGGTGCCTGCGACATACAGATCGGTCGACCCGGCCGCAATCAGCGGCAGCGTGGAGCCCACCACGGGCATGGCATTCCATTCGACGCGCGCGGGGAGGTCGACGACCGTTTCGAAGGTCTGCGCCATCTGCCCGGGATCGGGGATGCTCTGCACGCGTGTGCCTGCCGGAATGGTGACCGGCTGCGCGGCGAGAGACAGTTGCCCCGGTGAGGGCTCCAGCGTGAACGCAAGCGACGTGCTGGCGGCGACACCGGGTGCGGCCCTGTAGCCGGTCAGGCGCGCCAGTTCGATAACCGAACGGCGTTCGGTCGCCGTGCGCAGGAAAGACTCGTTGATGAGGCGTTCCTGATAGAAGGTCACCACGTGGGCCGCGCAGGCGACCGCATCGCACACAGCGACCGTCCAGTCCATGCCCTTGTCGCCTTCGGCGCGCGCGGTGAGCCTGGATAAGGCCGGATAGTCGGTACTGGACAGACGCGCGAGCATGCTCGCTCGAAACTGAGGTTGCGTGCCGATGCGATAGGCAATTGTCTGCAGGCCGGGTGCGTTGTAGATCGCTTCCGGGGTTTCTTTGTCGGTGCCGGCGCAGCAACCGCATGTCATCGGATCGGCCATCATTTGCCTCCGTGGACGTCCAGGCGAAGCACGCCGCGCTCGGGATAATTCGGATCGTTATCCAGGCGAGCGATCTCGAACGGGCCGATGGGCAGCCGTCCGTCGAGCAGGTACGTAGCGTCGTTGGTGCCCTGGCGCTGGAACGTGGTGACCTGTACCGACGCGACGCCGGGTACGTCGTGTGCAGCCTTGTAGATACCGCTCAGATAAACACTCTGCCCGAAGCTGTAGTTGTCGGCATGGAACAGACCCATGCCGCCGTCGGGGAGGCGGCGGTTGCCCAGGGTAAGCAGCAACTGCTGGCGAACGTCACTGCGGAAATAGTCCGGCTTCACGCAGATATGCAGTGCGACTTCGAGCGGAATGTAGTGCGGATCGTTGACCGATACATCCTGACCGGCCATACGGAACAGGTCGATCAGAGCGGGGAGCTTGTCCTTTACGTCTTTCACATCGGCACCGGCGATGGCATCGGGTGTGATCTGCACCGTGTACCAGCTCCCGGTCCAGCGCAGCGATGCAGCCGCCCGCTGGATGCGCGGGTCGCGTTCGGCGACGTGCGCATAGTCGTCCATCGTCACCGCGCGTTGCTGGGTGCGGAAGGCGAAAGGCGCACGCTGGCGCACGGACTCGGCATCTTCCGCGTCGACGCCACCAGTGGCGGGGCAGGGATTGCGTACGGCATCGATCGCGTTCGTTCCAGCCACGACATGCGCGATGCTGTCGGCGCCCACGTTGCCCGCCGTGCCGTTGCCGGTGCGATACCACGCGGCGAAAGCCGTCATTGGGGCAGCGCGCATGGCACGGTTGTCGTCGCCGTAGCGAAAACTGGCCCGGGCGCGCTCGTCCACTTCCACCACCACGTGCCGGTCGACCGGGTTGCTTCCAAGCAGACTGCGGCGGGGCTCCCACGCGTGCTCGTGCGCGTCCAGCGTGCCGATCAGATGTACTTGCGGCAGGACTTGTTCCATGGCGACTTTCACCGCCGCCGATGCCGGACCTTTCGGGTCGTATGGATCCGGTTGTGTGCCGAAGATCTTGCCGCCTGTGTCCACCAGTTTGCCCGCCGCCTGCGTGAGCGGCGTGCGCTGCAGCGACGGACGGTAGCGCGGGGGTATCGCTTTGGGTGCGCGCGGGTTGCATGGGTCGTCGCAGCAACTGTCGACCGTAAACAGCGTCGGTGAAGGCACGACGCCCAGGTCTTCGCCATGTGCTGTGTCGAGTCCTTCGGGAAAGGACTGGCCGTGATCCACCAGGACCATGTTCCCACGCGCGACACTCACGTCGGGGCAGGGCTTGCCGTCGATGATCTCGCTGATGCACAGCGCGAACGGCAGCGCGTCGGCACCGGCCCAGGCTATCTGCGTGATGAGTGTGCCTTCCACCGGATCCTTGCCTGTCGCATCGACGGCGGTCAGGCGCACGACGTGGCGGTGGGAAATATCCGCATCGCCGGGTTGACCCGTGTGCGGACCGATGCGTTCCTCGAAAACCATCACATCGCCAACGGCCAGACCCATCAGACTGCCGGCCAGCGTGGCCGATGTAGCGCCGCTCGGCAGACAGCAGCGACTCTCGCTCCAGGTGTAGAACGACACCTGGTTATGTTCCGAGCGCAATGTCTGGATGTAGCCGGTGGCCTGAAGCATCGGATCTAGCATGGCCTCGAAGACCAGCGGCCCCGTGCGCATCGCATCGTCCAGCACCGGACCGACAGGGATCTCTGCGGGAAATCCGGTGCAACGCGTCAGGAAACGCGTGCCTGCGAGCGGCAACGCCACGGTACCGGCCACGCGCACGTGAACCCATGCACGTGCATTGCAGCCGTCGTGCATGGGGTAGTCGACCAGGGTCGCATGCCGACGCAACGAGATGCGTCGCCGCGCGGTGCTGAAGTACCCTTCCGTCGAGGCGGCGTCCTGCTGATAGCTGAGTTGGTCGTATGCATAGGCCATCAGTTCGGTCACCGCCATACCGAAGTCGGCTTCGCTGGACTGCTCCCAGGCCGGTACCAGTTGTGCCAGGCGGTCGAGCATCAGGCGACGGAAGCTTGGGTAGTCCTTCGCCAGATAGTCGATGTCTGGTATGTCGCCGTCGACGCCGATGCACACATCCGGTGGTTTGCAATCGAAGTCGGTGGGGCATTGCACCTTGAATGCAAAGTCGATCCGCGACAGTTGTGGGTCGAAACCCGCTGGCGGTGTATCGACGGTGGGCGATGCCACCACGTTCAACGTATAGGTCGAGAAGTCGCCTGCGACGGCGGTGCGCACGATCAGTGTCGAGGTGGCATCGGCGAGTTTGCCGATGACGGCCAGCGTGCCAGCCTCGGCCGCCGCGGTGTCCGGTGGAAGTGGCGAAGCGAGCGGCAGCGGCGTGGGCGATGCCACGCCGGCCCATTCGATGGCAATGCCGACGATACGCTCGCCGCCGGTGAGCCTGACGTTCTTAGCCGAAAAACCGGCCGGCAACGGCTTTAGGAAATGCACCAGCAACGTACGTTGGCGTAACGGATCGGTATCGGCCAGATCATGGTCGATGACCTCGAGGTAGTCGAGCCCGTTGAGCGCGGAATGGTTCAGTACGCGCTCGCGACGGTCGGCGGTGCAGCAGCGGTAGATCATGGTGCGCCCTCCACGCTGCGCTGGAACGTTTCCATCCGCCATTGCCCGGAGGTCAGTCCCTGGTAAGTCACGCTGATCGTCAATGTCGCGTCATCCGCTTCGACGCTGACGTTGCTTACCGTCAGGAGATGGCCGAGCCAGCGCTGCAATCCACTCTGGATAAGCACCTGGGTCGCGCTGGCCAGTTCGAAGCTGTTCGGTGCGAAGACCATCTGCATTACGCCGCAGCCGAAGTCCGGCAGCATCACCCGCTCGCCGGGCGAGGTGAACAGCACCTGCTCGATCAGGTCGCGCAGGTGTGTGTCGTCGGTCGCCTCGGCGGTGTACCCGCGATGATCGAACCGGTAGGGATAGGCGAGATTCACAGGTCTTCCCTCATGTCGCCACGGCGCGTATTTGCGCGACGATGGGTAGCATTGGCGTGCCGCTCGGCGCGCAGACGGAGACACCGCTCTGAATAGCGACAGGTTGGCCCATCGCCATGACGCGCACCGCACCGACCACCCACTGACCGGTCACGCAGGGACCGGGAGCGGGCGCCACGAACGGGCATCCGGCGATCACATACGGCACCGCCATCGTGGCCACCGGTTGGCCGCTGACCATTACGCGGGGTACCGGTGCGCCAGGCGTCGCCTGTCCTCCGTGCGTACACAGGACAGTCGCGCCGACGTGCAGAATGGGTCCGGGCATGATGGTCGGTCCTTGTCGGCTACATCACGGTGAGGGCGCCGAGATTGATATCGACGATGTTGGCGGTGAGGGTGATGGATGCCCCTTTGCCGTTCTGGATGAATACGCCTGCATCGTTCACGACGAGCATCGCGCCGGTCAGGCTCTTCAGTACGATGCCGCCTGTCGCCGGTGTCGGCGGTGCGTCGCTGAGCAGCAGCGTCTGCTGTCCCATGGTCTGCATGCAGATATTCGGCGACGCCGGATTGCCAAGCAGTGCCAAAGGCGGCACGTCCGATGCCGCTCCCCAACGGCATCCCACCCAGATCGGCCGCGATGCGTCGCCCTGTTCGAACTCGACCCATACGCCGGCGCCAATGGGCGGCACCATGAAAACGCCCATGGGCAGGCCCGTCGGGCCGGCCAGCGGCACACATGCCTCGGCCCAGCTGGTGGGCGCGTCGCCGGTGACATCGGGAACGATCAGCATCAGCCGGCCGCACAGCAATGGGTCGACGTTCTGCACGACCGTGCCGCGGTATTTGCCGTAGAAGCTGCGGACCTGTGCATCGGTAATCGAAGTCGTCATGGCATCACCGCCGATACGTTGGAAATCAGTCCGTCGCGCGAAAGATTGAAGTTCTGCTTGTATTCGCCGCGCTTGAGCGAGTGGCTGACGCTGTTGACGTAGTACAGCCCGTCGTAGGTACGTCCGGCACCGCGCACGCCGACCATCATTCGCGATCGCAGCACGCGGCCGTAGCGCAGCACGTCGAGCGTGCCGGTGCCGGTGACCGAATCGGTCGAATTCCACAGGATGCCCAGTGCGCGATTGGCCGCATCGGTCAGCGACAGTCCGGCCATGCCCTCGACGAACTCGACCTTCGCGGGGATCGGCATGCGCAGCCCCATCGGCGGGCGCAGGATGCTGATGTTCGGAATAGGGATGGGGATGGGGATCTTGCCTGTGAACGGATCCATCACGGTCACCACCGTGATCTTTTTCATCGTGCCGTCCAGGCTGAAGCTGAGCGACTCGACATTGGTCGCCGCGTCCGAGTCGACGGTCAGTGCCGGTTGCGGGTCGGGAATGCGGATGTCCGGACCGAAATAGGCGATGTTCATCCCTGCCACGGGGCCCGGTTCGATGTAGAAGACATAACCGACCTGCTTGGCGAGCTGCTTGATGTACGCCAGGTCGGTGCCCGTCTGGCTCGGCAGTGCTTCCAGCGGATTGGATACGTCCGGAAGGATCGGCGGTATGGCCAGCGGGACGATGCCGATCGCGGCGTACTTGGCCAGGATCAGATACACACGCGCGATGATCGGCATCGCGGGGAAACGCATGAAAGGCATCTCCACCAGATCCATCATGCGGCTGAGATCTTCGCCCGTAATGGTAAGCGTGGATTTGCCGACCTCGTTGCTCGGGGTCAGCTCCTGTCGCGTAATGACACCGTCCATGATGACGGTCGTCTGCCCGTTGACCGTCACCAGCAGGATCACGCGGGTGATGATCGGATCGAAATATCCCGATGGCAGCAGTCGATTCACCAGGCCCGATTCGCGGCCGGCCTTGAACGTCAGCTGGAAACCTCCGAGTTCGGTCGAACTGGTCACCTGCACGGCGTCCAGTGCATCCACGACCTCGGCCGGCGCCGGCGAGGGAACCGCCGGACCGATCAGCAGGCTCAGATGAATGCCGCCGTCGAGCATCAGGTGCCTCCCGTCGGCGAGGGCACGTCTTCGGGCAATGTGATCAGAAGCCGCTCGCCGACCGTCTCGACGAGTTCGCCCGGGCGCAGCGCGCGATTGGCATCGCAGATGCGCCAGTACAGCAGCGGATCGTTGAAGTACTTCGTCGCGATGCCATCCAGCCGGTCGCCCTCGGCGACGACGTGGCGTTGCAAAGGACGAAAGCGCTCCGGTGCCGGCACGAAACGCCGGGTGAGATAGCTGACCTGGCTGCCATCGGGCAGCGTCATCGCGGTCGTCGGGATGCCGTAGTAGCGGCTGTTCGGCGCGAATGCCTGCATGCCCGCGGCGGAACCTTGCAGGATGGATTCGAGCGTGGCCAGCGCCATCGTCGAGCTGCTCATGGAATGCCTCCGATGCCAAGGACGGACAGGCCGGGAGAGGGCGCCTTCGCACTCAGCCGCTCCTTCGCCTGCAGGTAACTCAGGAAGATCGACGTGCCGCGATGCGTGAAGGGCAGGTCGTCGACGGTCAAGGTGCGCAGGCCCAGATTGAGCTTGGCGCGGATGGGATTGAGCAGTGCATCGAACGCTTCTTCGGTCACGCTGAATTCGGTGACGCGCACGGGTACGACGCGCTGTGCGCTCCACACCAGCAGTGCGAGCGGCGCTTCGGTGGGCGCGATCTCCAGTGTGCCGGCCTGCGCGAGTACGTTCTGGTTGATCAGGTCCGCCGACTGTGGATTCACCAGCGATTCCAGTGCGGCGATCTGCGGATACAGCCCGAATTTCACGACGTCCGGATTGCTGTCGGGTGCGGCGAGCTGGTCCGTGGCATCCAGTTCGGCTTCGATCTTGAAGGTCTCGATCGCCGGCCCTTTCAGGCGCATGGCTTCGGAACGATCTCCGCCTTCGCCGATGCCCTGAACCTGCAACGTGCGCGAGACGCTGTCCGGGTTGTACTGCATCGTGATCACGCGCAGCACCGTGCCGTTCACCGGATCGATCAGCACGATGCCGGCTTTGAGGATGCGCGGAAGCGGCTGGGTCATAGCGGCTTGTCCTTCGGACTGCTCGCGCCCATGACGTTGTCGATCAGTTTGGCGGGATCGAGATTCGGTTTTGTTACCTCGATATCCGACGGGCCAGGCGTGTCCAGCCCTTTGTCCGAGCTGTACGACAACGGCTTGGTGACCTTGATGCCGAGTGTCAGACCCGTGTTGAACTCCTTCGCGGCAAGCGTCCAGTCCCGTTCCGTCGCTACCTTGAAAGGACCGACGCCGGCCTCGGCCTTGACCACGGCTTCGAGCGCGAGCCGGATGGCGAGCGCGAGCGACGCGGCAAAGTCGGCCTTCGCTTCGTAGCGGCCTTTGGCATAGAAGAGCGTGATGTTGGACAGAACCTCGCCCGAAAGAGTCGCCGTCGCGCTGACTTTCAGGCCACCCGAAACGGACGCGATGCCGACGCTTACTTCGATCAGGCCGCTGATCGATCCTTTGATATACGCGGATGCGCCGATCCAGATCTGGCCTTTGATCTCGATGGACAGATTCGGATCATCTTCGAGCGGGTCGAATTTGGCTTCCGCCGAGGCGTTGCGAATCTCACCGGGGCCGATCTGATAACCAGCTTCGAGCTTCCCTTCGATACGCGCGTTCACGCCCACCACGCCGACACTGAGGCCAGGGATGGGAATACTGACGCCCACATCGAGAATCGTGGCGTCGCCCTTGAAACCCTCGAATAGCTTGATCGGCTTGGCGAATGCGAGCTTGCCGTCGACGTGCAGTTTCTCGTCCTTGTCGAGTGAGACGCCAGCCGTCGCCTCGATGCCCTCGCGTATGGCAAGAGTCAGGCTACCTTCGCCAGTGAAGCGTCCGGTCGGCAACAGGTGCACCTTGAGTACGCCCTTCGCGCGACCCTTCTCGAAATGGACCGTGCCGTCGCCCGAGAATTTCTCGTCCTTGTAGCGCAGGTCGATTGTCGCGTCGAAGTTCTTGTACTTGAAGCCGATACCCTTCGCTTCACCGCTAAGATGTTCGCCGTCGTACTCGATGGCGATGTCCACGGGCTTCATCTTGGGGATGTCGAATGTACCCTTGCCCTTGAACTTCCAGCCATCCTTGTTCTTGATAAGCGAGACTTCGACACCCTGTGTCGAGGGAATGTCCAGCATCACCTTGCCGCTGGCCTCGATATCGACCTCGCCGCCTTTTCCCTGTGTGAAGCCGATGCCGACTTCGCCGCTCTTCACGTATTTCAGCTTCTTCTGCAAGTCGGCCAGTCCGACTTTGCCATGGCCCGACCAGCCTGCTTCTTTCGTGTACTCGAAGTGCGCCGTGGCGCTGTCCACGCCGGGAATGAAGACATTCAGGTCGCCGCCGAGCCGGAGCCCGGCGGTATCGACGGTGGCCTTCAGTTCGCCCTCCATGATCTTCCGCTTGCCCGCGGAATATTCGATGCCCAGTGTGCCTTCGGCCTTCAGCTCGGGCGAAAGAATCAGCGCGATGTTCGCTTTGGTGACCTTTGCGCCGGGGATGGGGAGTTTGTAGTCGGCGGGTACGAGGTCTTTCGATATCGAGAGAACTTCCTTTTCGTACTTGATATCCAGCTTTTTCAGGAATGGAAGCGACGGCTTGATATAACCCTTGAAGTCGACGCCGTCGTCCGTGAGCGTGAGGCTGGTGATAGCACCTGGCGACATGAACTTGTAGTCGATCGGGATGCCTTGGTCTTTGCCCGTCTTCGGAGTGAACGGCGTCAGTAACCCTGATTTTAGATTCACCCCGAACTCGAACGGTGCGTCACCCGTCTTGCTCTGTGCATCGCCAAAGGTAAGCGGGAGTCGTGTCGACTTTCTTTCGTCCAGCGCCGCGCGGAGCGTGTCCTTGCCCTCCCCGCGCGTCAGCGTCTTGAGCGTAAAACCGGGAAGAAACGTTATCGCTCCCGCATTGTCATACCCAGGGCTGCCCAGTTGGATGGATTTGTCGGGCTTCGCCTTGGAGAAACCCTTGTCGACGCGTAGCGTTGCAGTGCGTCCGCCCTGCGTCTTGATGACATATGCCTCCATGCCTTCCGTCAGAACGGTTTTGCCTTTCGTCGGCTTGAACGCCTTTTCGTGGATTCCAAGACAGGTGGGATTCGTCTCCGTTCCGACGCCGGCCACTGTCTTTCCACCCATGACCGCATTCTTGAAAGTGAGTTGAATCTCAGAGGCGCTTTTTGCCCCCAGTTGGTCTTCGCTCCGGATTGCCTTCGCAAGTGTCGAAAGCTCTGCCCACAGCGTGCGTCCAGCCAATTCATTCATGGGTCCATTCAACGGCCGCAGATTTTCCTTCGTATTGTTGCCGCCGACCTGGAGCTCGACGATGTGATCGGTCTGACACTTCGCCTCCTGGCCAAGGGGAACGTAGAACTTCGTCTTATTTCCCCCGGCGTCCGCCCAGTTTGGAAGTGCAGACGCTTCATCACGTGGCCAGCCGACTTTGTCCAGCCATCGATCTCGCAATTGCTCGGAGCTATCCCGCGCCTGCTTCAGCACAATTTTCGGGTCTTTGTCGAAATCGCCAATCGTTGCCGCCAAAGCTCTTTTTTTGGCGAGGTTGTTGTACGTTTTCTCGACATCGATGCCCTTGCTCCTTGGTACCATCAGCATCGACACGTCGAAGGCTAGTCTGAACGGGCCGTCATCTCGCTTGTCCTTGTCCGGGTCGACGCGAACAGTCAATGCGGATAGTTCGTCAATCCCGTTGATGACAATGGACGTGCTTTTCGCGGGTGTCTGGAGCCTTGCGAGGGTTGCTGCCGGTGCGACGCTTATGGGTGGCGCGATGCCAGCGGGCGTTTGCGTTACCGGGGGACCTGGCGTCTGAGCCCGGACAGGCGCCGCGCCTTGCTGAGCCACGTGCGCCAGCTCATGGGCCAGCAGCTGCCTACCGGACTGCGTACCCGGACGATATTCGCCACTGCCGAACACTACGTGCTGGCCGTGCGTGAAGGCGCGTGCCTGGATTGCATTCGCGGCGCGTTCGCCGTGTATCCCGGTGTGGATGCGCACATGGGAGAAGTCGCGGCCGAAGCGTTCCTGCATGAAGTGCAGCGTGGCGGGATCGAGCGACGTTCCATGGTCTTCCAGCGCGTCGAATACCGAGTCGTTTGGCTGCGCGTCCGTCTGCCGTGCCTTGCGCTGCAACGGCGCCGTACCGTCGAGTTTCTTCGCGGGAGCAGGTGCGGCCGCGGGCTGATGTACAGGCGAAGGCGTGGCTGTTTCATGCGCAGGCTTGGCCGTCATGGCCTGGTGGGCGTGCTGCGGGTGCGCGTGATCCTTGTGGTGAGGATCGTGCTCGTCGTGGGCTTCGTGCTTTTCTTTCTGAGCCTTCGAATCGTCGCGTGCGCGGCGCTGGTATTGCGGCCCGGCGGACCCGAGCGAAGGCACGGGTTTACGGTTCATCACCGCATCGGCGGCGCGGTCGGCCTCGTGCTCCAGCAGGTCGCCCGGTTCCGACACGCGCGCTTTTTTCTGGCAGTGGGGACATTCGGATTTGTCGTCGCTCTTCTTCTTGCGCGAGATGAGCGGAGGAATGGCGCGCGTCGGTACGAAACTGTGCTGGGTCATGGCTGGTCCCTCAGCAGGGCTTCGACGACCGCGCGAGCGACGTCGCGTGCGCTGCCGCTACGCAGGTCCACGCGCATACCGGTGCAGCTCGAATCGATCAGCCGACGGTCAATCAAGGCGCGCGACAGCATATCCGGCAACTGCGCCATGGCCGCGCGAGCGGTGCGCTCGTCGATGCCCGAAAGCCGCAGGCGGTCGATGTGGATGCGTGTGCTCACCGGTCGCCTCCGTGCAGCCACGATTCCTGCCACGGACGTTCCAGCTTCATGCACTCCGCTCGCGCTGCTGCGACGATGTGCACGGTCTGAACCTCGCATCCGGCGTTCGCCGCGCGACATGCAGCGGACCACGCGATGTTCGCGATGTGACCACCGGCCAGCGGCATACGCGCCAGTTGGTCTGGATCGATGTCGGCCAGTGGTGTTTGCGCCGGGAAGGCGTGACGCCATATGTCGCGTCGCGCGGTCTCGCCAGGGAAGGGGAAGCGGACGACGAAGGCGAGGCGACGCAGGAAGGCCGCATCCAGCAATTGGTCGAGGTTGGTCGTAAGTATCGCCAGCCCGTTGAAACTCTCCATGCGCTGGAGCAGGTAAGCCGTTTCGAGGTTGGCGTGGCGGTCGCGGCTGTCCTTCCCTTCCGTGCGCCTGCCGAACAGCGCATCGGCTTCGTCGAACAGCAGCACCGCGCCGCCGCAGTCGGCGGCGTCGAAGACGCGGGCGAGGTTTTTCTCCGTTTCGCCGACGTACTTGCTGACCACACGCGACAGGTCGACGCGATACAGATCGTGTCCGATAGCGTGTGCGATCACTCGCGCTGCGAGGGTCTTACCCGTGCCAGGTGGTCCGGAGAACAGCGCGGCCACACCGTTGCCGCGGCCGTTGCGTCTTGCGAATCCCCAGCTTTCGCCGACCAGGACGCGCGAACCGGCATGGGCAGCCAGTTCGCGCAGCTGGTTGGCCTGCTCGTCGGGCAGCACCAGTTCGTTCCAGTCCACGTTCGCATCGATGTGCTCGGCCAGTCCCGCGAGGTTGCCCCGGGTCAGCGCACGACAGGCGTCGGCCGCATCGCGTTCGCTCGCAACGGTCAGGTGCAACCGCTCCGGAGCGTGTCGATATTCGGCGGCCAGGCGCATGATCGCGGCCTCGGGCAGCGTGGGAAGATGCGCGCGCCAACGGGCGCGGCGCGAGTTCAGGTCGCTGGCCGGCAGGTGCAGAATGGTCTGTTGGCGCGTTCCCGGGATGTCCGGCGATGCGTCGGCGGCCACGACACATGTCGTGATCTGTTCGATCGCGCGCAGCCATCGCGCGGGCCATTCCGTCGCTTCGAGCATCAGTATGCGCGGCGACAAGGCAGCTTCGCGACGCCACCGGCGGATGAATTCATTCGGCTCGGGATCGGCCTGCGTCGCGTCGGGAACCGTCATGCGCAAGGCTGCGGCACCGGTGAGCGCGGCGGCGGCCAGCACGTGGGCGTGGCGCTCGGCCATGCTGCCACCCGTGAGGATTGCGAGCGGATCGGCATCGTCCGCCAGCAGACGGGCGAGCGTATGGGTGAGCTTCGCATCCAGTGAACCGGTACCGGCGTGGCTGGTCAGTGGCGTCAGCCATGCACTCAGCCACGCGTCCAGTGTGTCGATACCGCGCAATGCGAATACCACGCGTTCGTCGGCATAGATCGCCTTCTGGCTGAGTACTCCATCGCCCGAAAGCCGAACCAGATCGAGCGCGCGCAGCGGTGCGTCGGGTGCGAGTGCGGCGAAGTCGTTGCGCCCGAACAGCGCCGACGCCAGGACCAGCGACGGCCATGGCTGGTCCGGCGAACGTTCCGCGATAAGCGCCGCTGCCTCGTCGTCCAGATCGGGTGCCGCCGCCAGCAACAGTACGTGCCGTGCGAACATCGACAGACCCAGCCGCAGCGCAAGATCGTCCAGCGGCGATCGACCGTCGGCCATCCACGGATAGGCATCTTCGCCGCGCAGGCGGGATTTCAGCCATGCCAGTTCGATGCCGAGCGAATCGGCCGGATCGATGCGGGTGTCGACGAGCGCGTTCATGGCGTCACCTGGATCGACGGGGTGGTGAATGGGCCGCTGGCGGGAAGCAACGCCGATTCCGCGCCGTCGACGCGAACACGTACCAGCGCCGTGCCGAGCGGTACGGTGGCCGGGACGACGATCGACAGCGTCGGCGACGTGCCCCATCCTGGCGGCAACGGTGCGGGCGGCGGCGGTGGATCAGGGGGAGCGGGGCGTGTGGGCACGCGGAGCACGCTGTCGCCGATGATGATGTCCGCATCCTGATCGAAGCGGACGGGCGGGGCGACGTTGAGCACCAGCGTCCCGCCACGGGCGACGGTTGCGGGTACGGCACCCAGCGTGGGCACCACCATGAAGGCCAGCGAGTTGGACTGTGCGCCCTCGCGTGTCGTGCCATCGGGCGTGTGGAAGTCGACCGGTTGACTGACCACGACGGTATTCACGCCTGCATACAACGTGGCCGGCACAGTGACGGTCAGGCGCTGCATCGTGCCGCCGGGATCGAGGGCGACCGTGTCGCGGGGAAACACGACTTGCACGCCAGGCGCGACCAGTTGCGATCCAATGAGTGCCAGTGTGCCGCCGACAGCAATCGTCGACGGCTGCACTTCGAGAATCTGCGGACGCTGCAACGGCTGAACGAGGATGTTGGGCGTGGCGACCGGCTTGGTAGCGCGCAGCGGATCGGTGCGCTGGATGATCACGCACGAGGCGACATAGGCGGCACTGGGCCGGTACTTGGCGCCGAAGGCCGTCCATAACCGCGATATCTCTTCCGTGCTGAGCACTTCGGGCGATACCTTCACCACTTCGAACTGGTCGGCCAGGTTCGATGCGGCGATGGTCTTCAGTTGCGGCGGTACGTCCGTGGTCGTCACGCCGGCCAGTGCCTTGCGCAGGCCATTGCGCGGAAGCAACGGTGTTTCATGCAGCACCTGCATGCCGTAGCCGAGCAGGATTTCCGAATGCAGTTCCTTAATGCCGTAGGCCATCAGCAGGTAATGCAGGTTGAGGGCGAGCGGGGAGTTGGCGACGCAATTGCCATCGACATCGCGCGTCGGCAGGTCCATGTTGCGCCACGCGGCGTTCTCGGTGACCTGGTAAAGGAACAGGTTGAGCTGGCTTTTTGCACCGACGCCCTCGGTCGCGATGCGATCGGGCGGTAGCGCGGATATCAGCACGTCGCCGACGCTGCCGGTGACATGCTCGTCGAGCACGCCGTCGGCCAGCAGGTTTTTCAGCGCCTGGGTCACGGCGGCCACGGCCAGCGCGGTGCTCATCGCTGCCGGCTCCGTGCGTCCAGGTAATCGGACAGGGACAGCGGTTTGGGTGTGCCGGTCGTGCGACCCGGGGCCGATGGCCGGACGGCGGGCGGCGCGACGATTTCGAGCTTGCCGATGTGGATCTCTACATGCGCATCGATGCGTGGCGCCGGCTCGCGTTCGCGCGCGGCGGCAGCGGGTTGCGGCTGGGCACTGCGACGTGCCGGTAGTGGCGTACCGTCGTTGCTGCCTTCGCGCCGCGTGGCCAGCGTCGTGGGTAGGACTGCCTCGGACACGCTACGCACGGGCAGCGCGGGTGAGACTGTTACCGTCGTTACCGCATGTGGCGCGATGCTGTGTTCGCGAGCACGCACGCTTGCATCGCCGCGATCCGGCTCATCGTCGGAACGGGGACGAGTCGGGACTCCATCGATAGCTTCGATGTCTGTGTTGAGCGGCGCGATAGCGGCGGACTCCGGCGCTGCGATGTGGGGCAAGTCTGCTTCGGGTACAGCCTCGGGCAACCACAGAGCACTGACATCGCGTCGCGGACGAATGCCGTCCAGCTCGCCGCGTGCACGCATCAGGACCGCGGTCAGGAAATTCATGGCTCACCCATGCGCGCGAGATAGAACGCCCTGCGCCACGAGGACATCGCCAGCACGCTGGCCTCGTTCCATCCATACGCGCGGCATAGCGCCGCGACGTCCAGCAACTGGCGGTGTGCCCAGTCGCCCGCGCGCCCGAGTACGAACGCACAGATATCCAGCGGCAGATCGTCGTCATGCGCGCAGACAGGGCAGGTGAGGCCGACAGACAGATTGGCCAGCGGCGCCATGGCGTCCAGTCGTGCTTCGCATAGCGTGCGTACGGCGGCCGGAATGTCAGTCGCCGGTACGGGAGCGTCGTCGAGATGCGCAAGCACGACGCAGCGACCGAACAGCGCGTCGTCGCTTATCGGCTGGCCGAGCGCCCACACGACATCATCGATGGTGGGCACGCGCAGTTCGATATGCCAGCCGTCGCGATCGACGGTGCCATCCTTCATCGTGTCGTTAACGAGCTGCGCAACGGGAATGGCGACATCCATGCGTTCGCCGCAATGTGCGCAGGTCGCTTCGCCGTCGAGGATCTCGCCGGTCAGCTCGCGATGAAGCGCAAGCATGGTCGCATCGCGCGTGCCGACGTCGAGGGTACCGGCATGGCGGGTTCCCGCACCCTCCAGCAAGGTGGCGGCGCGGCGACATACCGGTTGGGCCAGGGTCGCTTCCCAGGCGGATACGAGCGCGGCGACGTCCATGAGGTCCGGTCCTTATCCAGGCAACGCGAAGCTGGGTTCGGATGGCTCGAGCGTGCCGACATCGCGCTCCCAGCCCTCGTTTTCCAGCTTGATATGCTGGATGGCCGTGGCGTTGGCGTTGGCATCCAGATCCGGCAGCGCCTGGTATTCGGACACCCATGCGCGATAGATCAGATACGAGATCGCCAGTTGCCCCGCTTCGTTGTAGACCTCCAGGATCAGGTTCTTGCGGAAGTCCTTCAGCGAGATTTCCGAACCCAGCCCGGCGCCCACCGCCCAGACCTTGTTGGCCCATTGCTCGAAGGCGATGTCGTGCGTCACGCCGCGTTCCAGCGTGATGGGCTCGTATTTCGTGCGGCCGGGCGACTTGCGTGGCGTGGACGGATCGCCGCCTTCGCGATGCTCGACCACTTCCGTGGTGCGTTTGAGCGCGCTGCATTTGGAAATGCCGGCGACGTAGCGTCCGTCCCATTTCAGCCGGAACTTGAAGTTCTTGTAGGGATCGAAACGGGTGGCGTTGACCGCGAACTGTGGCATGCGATATCTCCTAGGATTGCGCCCTGATCTGCTGGATCTGCAACACGACGAACTCGGCCGGTTTGAGCGGCGCGAATCCGACCAGGATGTTGACGATGCCGTTGTCGATGTCGGTCTGCGTCGTCGTTTCGCGGTCGCATTTGACCAGGTAGGCGTCCTTTGGCGACGTCCCCTGGAATGCGCCCTGCCGGAACAGCGATTGCATGAAGTCGCCGACGTTCAGACGGATCTGCGCCCATAGCGGCTCGTCGTTCGGTTCGAACACAACCCATTGCGTGCCGCGATAGAGGCTTTGCTCGATGAAATAGGCGAGCCGGCGAACAGGCACGTACTTCCACTGGTCGGCGAATACATCCGCGCCGCGCATCGTGCGCGCGCCCCATACCACGCGTCCGATCACGGGGAAGTGGCGCAGGCAATTCACGCCCAGTGGATTGACGACGCCATTCTCCGCGTCGCTCAGCAATGCCGGATCGAATCCGTTGACGGTCAGGGCGCTGACGCCGATCAGCGATGCATCGGTGCCTGCGGGCGCCTTCCATACGCCGCGGTTGGTATCGGTGCGTGCATAGATGCCGGCGACGACGCCGCACGGCGCAAAAGACTGCAAGCGGTTCTCGGCCAGCGAATCGGCCATGAGGACACGCGGAAAATAGATGGCCGCACTGTCGGTCGGTGTCACGACCGCGCCCAGTCCGGACACGACGGCTTGCGTGTTGGCCCATGCCGATGGCGCGTCGACAATGAGAATGGCCTTGCGCGATTTCGCGTACCCGGCAGCCGCTTCCCACGTCGGCGTGGTGACGTCGACATCGCGCGTGAACGGCGGGATGCAGAGAATGTTGATCAGGTCGGTCTGGTCAAGCAACCAGAGCCCGCCCTTTCCGGTCAGCGAGGGGTCGGATATCTGCGTCGCGTCGACAGCCGTGCCGTCGCTGCCGGCCACATTGAATGCCGTATAGAACGAGGGGTCAGAGAAGGGGTCGGCGCTGGGCGGCACGGCCGCGTTGAGGGAGGGCCGAGATGCGCCCATCGTGCTCACGCGCACCAGTTGCGACTGTTGCTGAAGCACGGTCATGACGAATCGCGGATCGGCGGGGTCGACCGATACGTTGCGGAAGAACTCCGTCGTGTTGCTGCCTGGGTCCTTTACGTACAGGTTGAAACGTTTGGGATCGCTGGTGGGCGGCGAGTCGTGCTTCTCGCGCGTGTCGTCGTCGATGTGGACAAGCAGTCCGTCGCCCCATTTGCCCTCGTTGGCAGCCGACAACGTCGTCCCGCCCCCGATAGTCAGCGACGCCAGCTTGGCTGCGTTATGCACCCGTGCGATGACCGCCTGGCTGCCGCCATTGAGATAGAACTGCTGAACGGCGTAGCTGAGTGTGCTGTCTACCGACAACCCGCCGTATACGCGTACGAAATCGGAAAAGCTTTGCAGCAGCACCGGGCGATCCGTTGGGCCCCGGATCGTTCGCCCGACGAAGGCCGTGATCGATGTGGCTACACCGGTGATCGTATGGACCGGGCTTTCCAGCTCTTCGACATAGACACCTGGGTAGGTCAGGGCAACAGGCATGGCACGTCCCTCGATGGAAGGTGAAACACGGCGTCCGGTCAGCTCGCGCTGCGGCCGACCAGGATGTCGACGGTGATGTCGTTCTCCGAGGTGTTGGAGAACGACAACTTCGCGGCGCCACTACCGAGCAGAGAGACGGCTCCGGATCCGGTCAGCGCGATCGGCCCGTCGAGCTTCGCGGTGACGGTTCCGGCGGTAAACGTGACCGCCGCATCCGCCTTCGATGGCTTGATGAACAGCAATGTCACGCCGGTCCAGTTGCCCGGGCCCACTGTGACGTTGGCCGTACCTGGCGCCGGCACGGCCGGTGCGCCCCCACCACCTCCGCCGCCACCGGGTGGCGGAGGTGGCGCGGCGGCCTTCGGTACGAGCACGGCCAGCTTGTCGTAACCGTCGACGACGACCGTATTGGCGTCGCTTAACGTCGGTCCGCCGATGACGGTGGCGGTAACGTTCCAGTTCAGTGTCTCGGACATGATCGGGTTGCTCTCGATGCGATTGAGTTCGACGGACCTGGCCTGTCTATTGACGTGTCGGATCGGCTGGCGTGTCTGACGACGGACCCGTGTACAGCGAGCTGCCATCGGGTAGCGACACACGCGTGACGCGGCCCTGGACCAGCAGTTGCCCCAGTGCCTGCTCTACCAGCGCGATGTCCACTTCGGTGTCGTTTCCCAGCCACCATTCCCGGATGCCGCGCACGCTGTCCGCCGCACATGGATGCCCTTGCAGGTAATCCACGATCTGACGCTCGATATCGAACAGAGCTTGCCTTGCATCGGTCATGGCATCTGCCACCGAACCATTGCAGGTCACGGAGCAAGGCGCATGCCAGCGTGGTGGCAGGGGCAAGTCATTGAAATCGTGGAGGCGGGATCGCCCCGATCGATGCGGGTGTGGCGTATTCGCCCGAGCGTCAGCCAAGGCAGGCGAGGCAAATTCGCCTGCACCTGAGTCCAATCGGCCACAGGCAGCGCGCGACGATGCGCATGTGTTTCGGTGTCCTGATTCGTCAAGTGAGCGGTCTTTTTCCGGCAAGACCTGAGCCTGGGTTGCGGCGAAGAATTCCATCGTCGGAATTCGACAGATCGCCATTGCCGCCACGCGACGTCACGGACCACATGCCGCGTGTAACAGGTACCAGGGCACCTTTGAAGGTCCACGTACGGACAATCGTGACGCTAGTGCTGCCATAAACACGCGGCCAGCCGGCGCGATATCCCATCGACCGAAGGCTGAGTTTTTGCAGCGCAGCGTGACTCCTTTCGGCTTTAGCGTCTTAATCTGTCCCCAGGGGATTTAGATCGATCTAAGTCGAAAGTGATTCGGGTCATGTCGCGGCCACGAAGAATCTAATGGCTTGGACCGGGGAGGGGAGAGCTGAGGGACGTGCGCGTCGAGCGCCGCCCGGTGTGTTGCTGCTTCCCGCCATACCTGCCGAGGGGAATGGGAAGCCGTCACATGAAGCCAAGAACCACCCGTATTTCCATGATCACGGAACCGCGCGGAGCATACGTGCCCGCGTTTGCGAGAACTGTTGCCAGCGGCCTGGATAGTTGCCGCCGTGTGTCCCGTACCAGTCAGTAGGCGGGAAACAACACGTTCCGTCGCCGCGTTGCCTCTCGTCGACCGACGATCGCAACAACGGTAACCGCTGCCTTGCGCAAGCTTGCAATGGGTCTTTGCGGTAGCGCATCCGGGAATTTGAAGCATCCATAGCCGACGAGCCAGAGGCCCGTCGACTGTCGAAAATTTGGATCGATCCAATTCGATGAAAGAGGAGGCCGCATGCAGCCATAAATCGCGCATCTGAAGCAGTGATGTAACGGGGGGATTACCGCGCCGACTCCACAAGGGCGCACACCACTGAGGGGAATAAAAAGAAATGACTTATCTGCCACACATGCTTAAGCGCAAGCCGCTGTACGCCGCGCTCGCCTCGGCGACCTTGTCGTTCGCCGGTTACCTGGGGGTACCCGCGGTAGCCTTTGCACAGACATCGGCGCCTGCCGCAACGACAACACTCGCGCCGGCACAAACGACCGATAGCCCGACGGCGAAGAAGAACGTCAAGGACAAGAAGGCAGGTAAGGAGAAAAACGGGGGCACAACCAATCCCACGAACCTGGACACGGTCGTCGTCACGAGCTATCGCCAGTCGATCGATCAGAACGTGATGGATAAGCGCGATGCCAATTCCATCGTCGAGGTCATCAATGCACAGAACATCGCGCAGTTCCCCGCCAAGAACATCGCCGACGCGCTTGCGCACGTTCCTGGTGTGGTCATCAGCCGCGAATCTGGCGAGGGAAAGACAGTCAGCATCCGTGGCCTTTCGCCCGAGCTGACGCTGACCGAATTGAACGGCAACTACGTGGCCTCGGCCGATACCTCGGCCGGCCTGACGCGCTCGTTCAACTACACGTTGATGCCGGCCAACATGTTTTCCGAGATCAAGCTCTACAAGAGCCTGGAAGCACGCCTGGACGAAGGTGGCATCGGCGGCAATGTGGATCTGCGCACGCGCCGCCCGTTGGAGATGAAGGCGAATGACGGCTTCGTGTCCGTCAATGGGGCGGGCTCCGACAACAGCAACAAGATCACTCCGCAGGTGTCGGCCCTGTGGTCCTGGAAGAACAAGGACGAGACCTTCGGCGTCCTGGTCGCGGGCTCGTACCAGAAGCGCCGGGATGTCGATTACGTGTCCAGTGCCTCGAGCTGGCACTGGTGGGGCAACGACTGCACCGACCGGGCCACGTGCACCGCGCCGCCGACGGACGTGCATGGCAAGCCGTACGGCAGTGACGTGGCACCCAACATCGACCTGTGGTCCGGCGGCGGCGTGGTCGACCAGGCCGGCAAGAGCTATTCGGGCTACTGGATGCCGCAGCAGTTCGCCACAGGCCGGAACCAGCTGGACCTGAAGACCAAGGGCGCCCAGGCGACCATGCAGTTCAAGCCCAGCGACCATTTGCTGCTGACGGGCAACTACTTCCGCTTCGAGCGCCAGCAAACTCAGATCACCAATACCCTGGAGGTTCCGGAATGGGGCCTGCCCGGCAACAGCAACTATGCGGACCAGCAGGGCCGGCTGCTCGCACCCAATGGCCTGACGTTCGATCCCTCGCACACGATTGTCACCGGTGCGAACTACGTCCTTCCACCCGCGGGCCAGGGCTGTAACTCGTTGACGAACCCGGTCTCCGGCGCGCAGCGCCAGGCGGTGGACGTCTGCTCCACGGAGATCCCGTGGCTGACCGGTAACTACTCCATCGAAAAGGCCACCTCGCAGACGCTCAACCTCGAAGGTGAATGGGATAACGGCGGCAACCTCAGCGGAACGTTCAACGTCGGCCGCACGTGGGCGAAGGGTGGCCCGTCGGTGGAGCTCAACATGGCTGCCAAGCCGCGCAACTTCGTCGACGGCCAGTGGGTGGATGGCAGCAACGGGGCCGCGTGGACGCTGAACGGCAAGCCGACCCTCACGGCCTCGCCTGCCGTGCTGCAGAACATGCTGGCCGGTCAGGGACAGGTCGACCTTGGCTCGACCGGCTCCAACATGGTCAATACCACCAACTCGCAGAATTTCGCCCAGGCGGACTTCACGTGGGCCTTCGATTCCAGCTGGATGCAATCGCTGCAGTTCGGTGTCAAATACCGCGACAACCACGCCGAGCAGCAGAGCAACGAGGTTCGGTGGTACTGCAAAGGCACCACCTCGCAGTTCCAGACCTGCGATCCAAACGCCGGTCAGCTTCCCGCGGGCTTCCTCCAGGCGAACTCGCTCGACGGCAGCACCGGGGCATACAACGACAACGTCTTCCCGGCGATCAATTTTCCGGCTTACTACAACTACCTCAACTCGACCTACGATCGGGTGCTCTACAACCGCCCCGAAAACAAGTCCTCGATCCAGGAAAAGATCGGCGCGGCCTATGTCCAGGCGAACTTCGACACGGGCACGCTGCGTGGCAACGTGGGCCTGCGCTTTGTCAGCACCCAGCAGGACCTCACCGTCGCCGACGAGATCACCACCAACAACGCGGTGTATTACCACGACGGGGGCGGCAACATCCTGATCTGTCCGACCACCGGCAAGAACATCGCCGGCGGCGCCTGCGCACCGGGTGATTTCCAGTATCAACCGCGCGAACAGGCAGTTGTCCAGACGTTCACCAACGCCTCCACGTCCAAGCGCTACAACAAGCTCCTGCCCAGCTTCAACATCGCGTGGACTTTCGCGGACGACTTCGTGCTGCGCGCCGCCGGTTCGCAGGCGATGGCCCGCGCCAACTACATCGACCTGGCCCAACTGGGCAGTCTCACCAACGACACCCAGGACTACTACAACGACCGCAAGCAGTTTGGCGCACCCCTGCCGGGTTGGTACGGCAGCGGCGCGAACGCGGAATTGAAGCCGTTCACTGCGACGCAGTTCGACCTGGCGGGCGAGTGGTACTACGCGCCGCACTCGGTCGTGGGCATCGATCTGTTCGAGAAGAAGGTGAAGAACTTCGTCGTACCGGTCACCGTCAACAACATCACCGTGAACGTCGGCGGCACGCAGCAGAACTTCATGCAGTACAGCACCAATGCCAACGGCCGCTCGGGCACGTCCAAGGGCATTGAGCTCTACACGCAGCACACCTGGGACTCGGGCTTTGGTTACATCGCCAACTACACGCTCAACAAAACCAACGAGACCCCCGTTTCACTTGGCGACACGCAGGTCGGCAAATCGGAGCTGATCGGCAGCGCCAAGTACGCGGCCAACGTTTCGGTGTTCTATGAAAAGAATGGGCTGCTATTGCGTGCCAGCGACAACTTGACCGGCCGCACCATGCAAGGGTTGTCGGCGGGTCTTCCCATCTATTCGCAGCCTTACCGCCAGATCGACCTGAACGGCGATTACGAGTTCAACAAGCACCTGATGTTGACCGCGTCGATCATCAACCTGACGAAGTCGACGCCGCACGAGTACCTGGGCAGCGATACGAGAGCGCGGCTCTATCAGCTCGAATACGCCGGACGTCAGTACTACATGGGCATCACGTACAAGTTCGGTGATGGCGGTTGAAGGAAGACGAGCGGGGTCGGGCTTCTCGCCTGACCCCGCGCAACGGCAAACGTGCCTTCATTTCAGTCGCAGGAAGACATCATGAACTCCTCTCTCGCACGCGTTCGCCGTCGTGCACCTTTTATCGTGGCGCTGTCGATCTTCGCACTCGGAAGCGTGGGCGCGGGCCATGCCAGGAACGGCAACCCGCCTCCCTCCGCGGGGGCGACGGTCGATGAAGCCAACCCTCTGGTCGGCACAGCGCCACTGGACCGGCAAGCACTGATCGGCAATGCGCCGCCGCCGGGCGAACCGCTGTATTCGGGCATGACATCGCCGGGCGCGAGCCTGCCGCAGAGTGCGACCGAAGCGGCACCGGTCAACATCAATGCCGATCTCAGCTTTGCGACGGGCGTCCCCGTGTCCTATGCCTATGGCCGTCCGGCCATGATCGGCTTTTCCGGCGGTGGCGCGACGTACGGTGCACGCGCCGCGCCGATGGTCATGCCGGTGGTGGGTGACTGGACCGTGCCGCCGGACTACGCGCAGTCGTATTACGACAAGGCGAGCGAGAAAGCGTCGCCCGGCTACTACGCAGTCGATCTCGACACGTTCCACACCCGCGTCGAACTGACGGTGACGCAGTGGACCAGCCTGATGCGTTTCACCTTTCCGGCGAGCCATCGCTCGAATGTTGTCGTCAACCTGCGCCGGCCGGGCGGCGATGTCGAGGTGGTGGGCGACCGCACCATTCGCGGTGTCGATGCGGGCGGGCGCGCGGAGCACTATTCGGACGGCCCCTGGTTCGTTGCGGAGTTTTCGCGTCCGTTCGCTGGGTTCGGCACGTTCCACGCAAACGTCAACGACAAGGGCGAAGGACTCGGTAACGAAGACGTGGAGGCCGATCGGCGCACGGTATCCGGCAGCTACGCGGGCGCCTACGCCACCTTCGACACGCAGGCCGGCGAGCAGGTGTTGATGAGGATCGCCCACGGTCACAGTGCAGAGGAAGCCGAGCAGCGGCTGCACGCCGCGGACGGGGATTTCGAGCGCGTGCACGCCCGGGCGCGCGCGGCCTGGGCGCAAGTGTTCGACCGTGTCGACGTCACCGGTGGCACGCCGAAGCAGCGCGCGCTGTTTTACTCGACGCTTTATCACTCCTTTGCCAGCCCGCGCCTGATCGCGCGCAAGGGCGAGCACTACACCGGCGCGGACGGCCACGTCCAGATCGCCGGCTACGACCGCTATGGACCGGTGCCGTTCTGGGATACGGGCCGCAACCAGATCGCATTGCTGATGTTGCTCGAGCCACGGGTCGTACAGGACATCATGCGCTCCGAGCTGGATATGGCACGCGAACGCGGCTACATGAACACCTCGTTCCACGGCGACCATGCGGTGTTCCTCTACGATGGCGCATGGCAACGCGGCATTCCGTTCGATTACGCCGCCGCGTACGAGTATCTGCGCAAGAACGCGACCGATCCCAAAGGACCGCGCGGTTACCTCGCGGAATACATGAAGAACGGCTGGATCGCCGACATCGTCCCGCCGGGCAATCCCAGCCCACCCTACGCGGGCGGCAAGGCAGGCGTCGCCACCACGCTCGAATACGCCTGGGACGATCACGCACTGGCCGATGTCGCCCGCCGGCTCGGCAAGAAGGACGACGCCGAGAGGTTCCTGCGCCGCGCCGCGAACTACCGCAACGCGTTCGATCCGTCGGTGGGCTTCTTCCGTGGACGCACCGAGGATGGCAAATGGATTTCGCCGTTCGATCCGGGCGAGCCGTACTACAACTTCATGATGAAGGAAGGCTCGGGCTGGTCCACGCTGTGGCTGGTGCCGCACGATGTGCAGGGTTTGATGAATCTGCTCGGCGGGCGCGACGCGTTCAACGCCAAGCTCGATGCCTTCTTCTCCACGCCTTATCAGGCCAAGGGCATCTGTCGCGACTGTACTGGCCTGATCGGCCAGTACGTGCAAGGTAACCAGCCGGACCAGCAGGCGGCCTATCTCTATGCATGGAGCGGCCAGCCCTGGAAGACGCAGGCGCTGACACGCCGCATCCTCGCCGAGTTGTACGGCAGCGACGCCACGGGCTACGGCTATCCCGGCATGGACGACCAGGGTTCGACTTCGTCCTGGTATGTACTCAGCGCGATGGGCTTCTACCCGGTCGATCCCGCCAGCCCCGACTACGTCATCGGCAGTCCGATCTTCGATCGTGTCCGCCTGCGTCTGGGCAACGGCAAGGTTTTCGAGATCGTCGCACGCAACAACTCGGCCCGGAACATGTACATCCAGTCCGCCACGCTCAACGGCAAGCCGTGGACCAAACCCTGGTTCAGCCATGCCGACATCGCGAACGGCGCCACGTTGGTGCTCACGATGGGGCCCGAGCCAAACAAGACCTGGGGCACCGATCCGCACGATGTGCCGCTTTCCATGTCGGCGGACCCGCGAGACTGATGGGGAATCACGAATGACGAGCAACATCATGATACGGGGCGCGAGCGCCTGGATTGGCATGGCCGTGGCCATGGGCTTTGCCCCGACGGCGATAGCGGCGCCGGACCGGGCGGCTGTCTGGAACGGCAAGTTAGCGCCCTTGGCCACGCCATGGACGGCCGAGGTGTCGCCCGGCAACGCGTTATCCGAGTATCCGCGGCCACAGCTGGCGCGTCCGTCGCTGGACGATCCTCAATGGATGAGCCTGAACGGGCTATGGCAGTACGCGGCGGGCGACGGGCAAAGCCCGCCGCCGTTCGGCCGGACGCTGAAGGACCGGGTGCTGGTGCCGTATCCGATCGAATCGGTGCTGTCGGGCGTGCAAAAGCATTCGGACTTCATGTTCTACCGCCGGCTGGTGGACGTGCCGGCTGCCTTCACCGCGCATGGCCAGCACGTGCGGCTGAATTTCGGAGCAGTGGCGCAGGACACCACGGTGTACGTCAACGGTACGCAGGTGACACGCCATACGGGCGGCTATACGTCCTTCGGCGCGGACATCACGCAAGCGCTTCGCCCGCACGGCCCGCAGGAGATCGTCGTCGCCGTGCATGCGCCAGTGGACGGCACCAACGCGATGGTCGGCAAGCAGCGGCTGAAACCCGAAGGTATCTTTTACACCGCGGCCTCGGGAATCTGGCAGTCGGTGTGGATGGAGCCGGTGCCGGCCGCCAGCCTGGCGCAACTGAACTTCACGCCGGCACGCAGCCTGGACGCCTTCACGGTTACTTCAAAGCTGCAAGGCGATAGCGACGACGCGACGCTGCATGTCACCGCCTACGCGGATGGCAAGTCGGTGGGCGAGGCGAGCGGACCGGCCGGTAAACCGCTGCATCTTGCCATCGAGCATCCGCGTCTGTGGAGCCCGCAGGATCCTTTCCTGTATACCTTCAAGGCCACTCTTGCGCAGGGCGGCCATCGCGACGAAGCGACCAGCTATGCCGGCCTGCGGACCATCGCCATCGAGAAGGTGGGCGGACGAAACCGCATCGTGCTGAATGGCAAGCCGACCTTCCTGCTGGCCACGCTGGACCAGGGCTATTGGCCGGACGGCATCTACACCGCGCCCACCGACGAGGCGCTCAAGTTCGACATACAGAAGACCAGGGACCTGGGCTTCAACACCATCCGCAAGCACATCAAGGTGGAGCCGGCGCGCTGGTACTACTGGGCCGATCGTCTCGGCCTGATGGTGTGGCAGGACATGCCGGCGCTGCCGAACGGACGCAACGACAAACTCAGCGACGCCGACAAAGCCGGGTTCCGCGCCGACGTCTCGGCCATCGTCGAACAACTCCAGGGCGAAACCTCGATCGTCGGCTGGATCCCGTTCAACGAGGGCTGGGGCCAGTGGAACATTTCGGCCGCCGCCGAGCTGGCAACGCAGATCAAGCAACTCGACCCCTCGCGCCTGGTCGACGCGCGCAGCGGCCTCAATTGCTGCGACACCAAGGGCGATCCACACGCCGGCGACGTCTACGACGTGCATGACTACCAGGGGCCCGGCCTACCCAGTCCGGATGCAGAGCGAGCCTCCATGGACGGTGAACACGGCGGCCTGACCCTGGGCGTTCCCGGCCATGTCTGGCCCAACACGCCAATTAACCCCTACGGCGCGGTGAAAGACAGCGCCGCGCTGACCGACGGCTACGTCGCCAATACCGCCGTGCTGCGCGACAAGGGCGTGGCCAAGGGCATGTCCGGCAGCGTCTACACGCAGATCACCGATGTCGAGGGCGAGCACAACGGGTTGTTCACCTACGATCGCAAGATCGAAAAAGTGGACGAGACCAAGGTGCGCGCGATCAATGAGGCGACGATACGCGCAGGCGGGCAACCCTGAGACCTGCGCATGCTGGATACGATCCCGGACGGATAAACCGCCTGGGCAGGGGTATTGAGGACGAGACTTTTGTGTCGACCACAATGACTGTTCGCCCTACAAGAGTACTTGCCGTGTTCGCGCAAGGAACTGGTGGATCTCGTCCTCGGTTCTGGTGTCGATCATATACACCGGCCGCTTTCCGTTCGGGCAAAGCAATCGTGGCGTCGTGCCAAATAAGCGGCAGATCAACGGACGTTCGCTATAGACCTCGCAGCCATGCTTGCCAAGATATGGACAATTCAGTTCGGACAATGCGGTTGTATGTTCGGCCTCGGTCTTGGCAGGCAGTCTCGCCACTTCTTCGGAGGACGCCGTCACCGGTCCGCAACAGTCGTGGCAGCCCACGATGCAGGTAAACGACGGGATGCGCTGACGCAGTGCTTCGATGGTTCGGTCATTCGGGGTCATCGTGTTCCGGATTGGTTTGCCGCTCGGAAGATGAGTCCCGAACGCATAGTTGTTGCGATAGCGCCAACGCGGCCTCGTAGTTGTCGACGAAATACAACTCGCCCTCGTGCGGATGCAGTGCCATCGCCCGGATCACCCGCTGTGGCTGCGGTTGCAAACCGGAGACGATAAGTACGATACCGCGTCGGCGGCAGCGCTCCAGCAAGGTTTTGAGTGCATGGACGCCGCTGGCATCGATGATGGGCACCAGCCGCATGCGCAGAATGAAGACCCTGGTGGCCTTCTGAAATTGATCGAGCAAATCATCCAGCCGATTGGCCGCGCCGAAAAACAACGGGCCGCTGATCTGGAATACCTCGACACCCGGCGGTAGCCGGGCACGTTGTGAGGCGTCGTCACCCGCGACGCGGTCGTCGCCGTTTTCGTCGAGCAGTTTGATGCCCGCACTGACTTCGACCGCGTTCGCCATGCGGAACATGAAGACGAAGGCCGACACCACGAGACCGACCTCGATCGCGACGGTGAGATCGAAAAACACGGTCAGGCCGAAGGTCAGCAGCAGCACCAATCCGTCGCCTTTCGGGGCCGATAAGGTATGGCGGAAGTGCTCGATCTCGCTCATGTTCCAGGCCACCACCAGCAATACGGCGGCAAGGGCGGCGAGCGGCACGAACTTCATCAGTGGCGCCAAAGCCAGCATGAAGACCAGCAGCAAAGCGGCGTGGATCATGCCGGCTAGCGGAGTCCGGCCACCGGCACGTATGTTCGTCGCTGTGCGCGCAATGGCCCCGGTGGCGGGAAGGCCGCCAAACAAAGCGGAGCCGACATTGGCGAGGCCCTGTGCCACCAATTCGCCATTGGACCGATGTCGCTTGCCAGTCATGCCATCCGCCACCACAGCAGACAACAGCGATTCCACACCCGCGAGAAAGGCGATGGTGAACGCACTGGGAAGCAGCTCGCGTGTGCGCTCGAACGGAATATGCGGAACATCGAAGATCGGCAGACTCGAAGGCAATCCACCGAACCGGCTGCCAATCGTCTCCGCGGGCAAGACGAAGCCCACACTCAGTGCGGTGCAGACCAGCAAGGCGATCAGGAAGCCGGGCCATCCCGGCCGCCAGTGGCGTGTCGCCACGATCACGGCAAGACTGACCAGCGTGAGCGTCACGGCAGCCGGTTGCATGGTCGGCAGCTGATGTACATATGCGACCCAGCGCCCGAGAAAATCGGCTGGCATGGTAGCCATAGTCAGTCCGAGTGCGTCCTTTACCTGGCTGGAAAAGATGCTGACAGCGATGCCCGCGGTGAATCCTGTGATTACCGGCTGGGGCATGTACTTCATCAGGGTACCCAGGCGCAAAAGCCCGGCGCCGATCAGCATCAGGCCGGCCAGAAGCGTGCACAGGATCAGGCCACCGAAGCCGAATTTCTGGATGACCACGAACACCACCGGAACGAACGCCGCTGTCGGCCCGCCAATCTGCACGCGCGAACCGCCCAGTGCCGATATCAGGAAGCCCGCGACGATGGCCGTATAAAGCCCTTTTTCCGGCGTGGTGCCGCTGGCAATCGCCAACGCCATCGCCAGCGGCAACGCCACGATGGCGACTGTCAGACCCGCGATCGCATCGCTGCGCAGGTCGCGCCAGCCGTAGCCCTCGGACAGCACGGTGTACAGCTTTGGCACATACAGCCGCAGGTACTTGCGGGCATTGACCGTGTCCATCGTTCCCCCTGGGGCAAGGCAACGTGGATGATAATAGTATTATCATCTTCTACATATTCCATGTGACTCTGGATAGCCCAGTATGCCCATCGAGAACCGTACCGCTCGCCTGACCATCCTGATCGACCCACGCAAGAAGGCGGTCTTCGAGCGCCTGTGCGCGGACGAGGACACGACGCCATCTCAGGTGGTACGTCGCCTCATCCGCGAATACATCGAGAGTGCCTCGGGACGGCCATGGCATGCGGAGGACGAGGTGTCGTCCGATGAGGCTTCCGCGGAACAAGGGAGTCGCCGTGTCAGTGGCCGGTAAGCCTGGCGGCGCCGCCGCGACGGCAGGGAAAAGCACCTCGCAGGCGATGGTCGGATTGCGCCCGGAGCAGGTCGCGTTTCTGGGCGAATACGCGGTCAGTACCAAGGACAGGCATGTGTTCGTGCAGATCCTGTGCTGGCCCGCCGTTCCGGTGGCGTGGGCCATGCTGACTCAGACAGCCGCGAGCTTGCGGCAACTGCGCGGCGATACGATGGCGCTCTGCATGCCCCCCAAGGGCGGCACGTCCTGGATTCACGACGTGGCACCACAGTTGGGTTTGCCGCTTGAGCGCGATCCCGGTGCAGCGGAAAGCACACTGGCTGCCTTGATTCGCCGCCTTCCGGTTCGATTTGCGGTCGCCGTGGTCGAACAGGAAGCGCGTCAGGCCCAGGTGGCCGACGCACTGCGCCATCGTTCCCTGTTCTCCGGATGCCTGACCGCCTATGGCGCCTATCTCAAGAGCACGAACCAGGCGGCATGTCGTGTCGTGATTGCGCCGAACGGGGAACCATTACAGAACGATGCGCGGCAGCAGATCTATCGCGACGTGTTGCCGCATCTGGATAGCGCGTCCCGACTCGGCGCACTCGAGCTGACGTTCTGGCCGGAGGCGACGGTGCCAGTGCCGCTGGAGATGGCTCAGTTAGCGGCCGCTGCCGTAGGTCGGCACGTCCAGCAGCCGGCCCAGCCGAGTCCGCTCTTCGAGGCGGTTCGCGCGCACCTGGCGCCTCCGTCTCGTTTTCATGTGGTAGGTCGTCAAAGGTAGCGTAGGTGAGTATGCAGGGACGGACGGCCTATCCGAGGCGGACCAGGTTTTGATACGAAGCGTTTGGGCAGACGTATGCCGTGCGACTCATTGGGAAGGCTGCGACTTATCCATTGGGAGTGACGCCGCGGATCGGGCACTCCATAGCTCGTTCACGTGGCTCAGCGATATCGCTCGTTCGCACTTCGTTCGGGCGGCCTCCTACGAGTGGAAATGATGCTTTGCCAGGGCGCTTTTGTCCTGCCCCGTTGGCGCTTCGCCGCATCACTGACTGTGACGACAAAACGACATATTTGTCCTTCTAGATAAGAGAACTTTCCCGTGAACACGTCTGATATTTCGGCTTGCCCGCTTTGCGGCATGGAAAACACCTACCCCGACGGCGACATGTACATCTGTCCCGATTGCGCGCACGAATGGCCTCAGCGGTCGATGAGCGTCGAGGAAAGCGCCGCCCTGGTGCGCGACGTCCATGGCAATGTGCTCGATAACGGCGACTCCGTCGTGGTGATCAAGGACCTGAAAGTGAAAGGCTCGTCCATTCCGCTCAAGCAGGGTTCGGTCATTCGCAATATCCGTCTGGTGGAAGGCGATGTCGAGCACATCGAAGGGAACTCGGACAAGATCAAGGGTCTTGTGCTCAAGGTGTGCTTTCTGAAAAAGACCTGAGCGTTCGCTAATCGTCAGCGGTAAACCGGGACGGAGGTGGTTAAATCCACTTATTGCCTCCGTCCCGGTTTTCAGTATGTCTTTTCGGCGTGACGGAGATGGCAAGCGGCAAGAGTGCATCTGACTCTTTCGTGGTCCGCGACGGGCAAGGGATGGCGAGATTTCGTACTACGCGTGCGGACGCAACGTGAGTGTCCTGCCCGAGACAACGTATACGGGAATCGGAAAATACGTACCGAGCGTCGACAAGGCTAGCGCGCAACAAATCGACTTGTTGAAAGCGGCCTTGAGCAGCCGTACTTTTACGCCGGCGAAAGGCATCGGCAACGGCACGGTGCTCGACTTTTCATTCGAGAAGGACGGCCGGCACTATGAAGGCGAATACAACTACAGGAAGAGGGCGCGGCGGCGATCGTGTCTTATACGCTTGCGTATCTACCCATTTCCGAGCGGCGTGAAACCTGGCGGTTCGGTTTGTTGCGGCTTGCGCTGAATCTGCCGGGCAAGACCTTTGCGCAATTGATTCTGTCGCCCGCTTTGTTGCTGTTCTCGTTCGCTCGATGGTTCGCCAACAGAGGCAACTTTGCCGCCCTCCCACGAATGCGGAGGGTCGCCCGACTCAGCGGTTCTTCAGCATCTTGCTAAGGCACAGTGTCGCGCTTGGCGAAGATGCTTGCCATTTCCGCCATGTTCTCGGTTCCCCAGGTGCACAGCGGGATGATCGCGTCAGCCAAGCTGCGACCGAGCGGGGTCAGCGCGTAGTCCACGCGCGGCGGCACCTCCTTGTAGTTGGTCCGCGCCAGCACGTGATCGGCCTCCAGATCCTTCAATTGCTGGATCAGCACCTTGTCGCTGACGCCCTGGATCAGGCGCTTGAGCTCGCCGTAGCGCTTCGGGCCGTCGCGCAGGAAAAACAGGACCAGCGGTTTCCACTTGCCCGAGATGATGCGGAGCGTGGCGTTGAGTCCGCAGCCGGGATCGCAGGTTTGAGAAGGCGTCGTCATTTTTTGATACTTACCAAAAAGTGCATACTTGTCCTTAGGTTATCAGAACTCCATCCTTCCTTGAGTAAGCAGTTTCCTGCTTCCGTACAACTCCAAGAAGGATGCACGTCATGACCAGACTGAATGGAAAGACCGCCGTGATCACCGGCGGCGCTACCGGCATCGGCCGCGCCGCAGCAAAGCGCTTCATCGAAGAGGGCGCCTTCGTCTTCATCTTCGGCCGCCGGCAGGAAGCGCTCGACGCCGCGGTGGCCGACCTCGGGCCCAATGCCCGCGCGGTGAAGGGCTCGGTCTCGGATGAGGCTGACCTCGACCGACTCTACGCGGCGGTGAAGGCCGAGCGCGGAACCCTTGACATCGTGTTTGCCAATGCCGGGGCGGGTAACCAGGCTCGGCTCGGCGAGATCACTGCAGAGCACATTGACGAACACTTCGACACGAACGTGAAGGGCACGATCTTCACGGTCCAGAAGGCGCTGCCGCTGATGGGCGAAGGCGGTTCGATCATCCTGACCGGATCGAGCGCAGGCACCACGGGCGCCCCCACAATGAGCGCCTACAGCGCGAGCAAGGCGGCCGTGCGCAACCTCGCGCGGACCTGGGCGGAGGACCTGAAGGGCACCGGCATCCGGGTAAACGTGCTGTCGCCCGGAGCGACGGCGACCGAACTCGCGAAGGCGGCGCTAGGCGAGGAGGGCCAAAAGGTCTACGCCGCGATGACTCCGCTCCAGCGCATGGCCGATCCATCGGAGATCGGGGCCGTGGCTGCCTTTCTCGCGTCGTCGGACAGCAGCTTCATGACCGCCAGCGAGATCGCCGTCGACGGCGGCCTGGCGCAACTCTGACGTGCTACGCCCTACGGTGCTCCATCCGATGATTCGGAGCGCCGTAGGGCGTGCTAAACCCAAGGCTAATATATGAGCTACGCAATTATCGGCTTCGGCAAGATCGGCCAGGCCCTGGCCAAGGCGTTTGCCCGCAACGGCATCGAAGTATCGGTGGCAACCACGCGCGACCCGGAAAGCTTTGCATCCGATGCGGCCGCGATTGGATCCACGATCATTCCCAAAAAACTGGCGGAAGCGGTCAAGGCGGATATCGTCTTTTTGGCCGTCCGTTTCGAGGCGCACCCGGATGTCGCGAAGGCGCTGCCCAGCTGGCAGGGAAAGACCATCATCGATGTGACCAATGCCTACGGCGTGCCCCCTGAGGAACTGGGAGGAGAGCCTTCTTCCAGGGTCGTCGCACAGGCCTTCACGGGTGCAAGCCTGGTTAAAGGCTTCAACCATTTGGGCGCTGCCGTCCTTGCCCAAGACCCAGCCGTACATGCTGGCAGGCGAGTCGTGTTCCTGGCGAGCGACGATGACGGCGCAGCAGCGGAGATTGGTGCGCTTGCGGAAAATCTCGGTTTCTCGCCGATCAAACTTGGCGGGCTTTCGGAAGGTGGGCTGCTTGTGCAGGCGCGCGGAAATAGCTGGGGTCAACTGATCTTTAAGGACTTGGTCAAGTTCGACTGATGAATCGTGATCGCAAATTTTGATGCGATCCTGCCTCGTGGACAAAGGGCAGCCACAGTTTGATTGAAGCGAGGGCGACGCCGGCGGTAAGCCGCGCTCCGATCATCTGGCATGCGCTCACTTATGGGTCTGCTTGACGCCTTCCAGGTCGTGGAGGCATTGCGCTTGCCGTTCCTGTTGCTAGGCCCGAGTGACAAGGCAAGGGGAGCGCGACAACAGATGTCGGGTAGCGCTAACTTTGGCACTGAGATAGATGATTGATTTTTCCAAGCTATTTGCACACATGCCTTAGGCGTGGTGCCTTAGCGACATAGTTATGTGCCATAAGACAACGCAGTGACATCGTATCGAGCGGCCGGGCAGCAGCAGTAGAAGAGGGGTAGTCCCATTGCGTGCGGGATCGGCGGCTCCTATTGAACGCCGCAACTGGCCATAGCTGGACTCTCTATGGCTTGCTTCCCATGTGCGCATTCCTAAGCCAGCTACCTTGTTGGATACGTGGATCCCACGTCGCTAAGCGTCGGCACCTGGATTTAGTGCCTAATGAAATAAGTTAAGGTTCAGCGCCGGATACTTGGAAACGGCGAGCCGTCGTTGCGCTCGCCAAGCGCTGTGCTGTGATTGACGTCGTGTGCGTGGCATCGATGCTCGACGGCACCCAGATCGGTGTGCCGCAAACCGTCAAGGCCATCCTGCGGTCTCTCAATGCTCTAATGATAATGGGCGAGGCGCACTCGCGCCTGCATTGTGAATTTAAGAGCTCCTCCCCCGCGCGGCTCGACGTGCAGCACAACGCCGTGCAAGAGCGCGCAGCTTTGAGGTCGCTGCACCAAGCGCGTAGGCCTTACTCGCCGAGCATGCAAGCGGCACATCGTCGCCGCCTACTCCCAGCGCGCACCACCCAAGAGGCAGTGTTCGGGCTGATGCGCCGCACGTACAAGACGTCTCGACGGGCATAGTGGCAAGTGATGTCCAGGGCGATCCGTCGATCCCGCCGATCTCGACTTTGAGTGACTTGCTCGGCACTACATACGCTCAAGGGACTACCGCACACAGGACAATGGCTCGCACCGCCGTCGTGCAGCCGAACCCTCCGCTTCGTCCTGAGGAATGCCAGTAGTTGGCGTCTAGAGAAGAAACCTAGTGCCTACAGCTGCTTGTGCAGCAAGTGGCGCGTTTTGTTTTAATTCTCGGCCGACCCTCAATTGGCTACAGATGCCGCGGCTGCAGTGCGCGAGATCCTCGCCGAGGCCGCTTCAGCCTACACTGGCCGTAGCTACGCGAGTGCGTTGCGCTACTGCGCGGCGTGGTATCAGGGCCGCTACGGCCAGCCCTTTGCCCTGGCGCTGCCCGAGGCCGTGGTGATCCAGTTCATCGTCGACCACCTAGCTCGAAGCGGCAAAGTGGCCATAACCTGGGAGCTCCCTGATTTGTGGGACGCCGCTCTCGTCGAGGCAGGCCTCAAACAACGACGGGGACAATTCAAACTCACCACGATTTGCCATCGCATCGCCGTGTTGTCCAAAGCCCATCAGGCGCAGCGTGTCGCCAATCCATGCGAGCAACCCGCGGTTCGTCACCTGATGGCACGCGTCCGACGTGCCGCGGTCAAGCGCGGTGATCGCCCCATTAAGAAGATGGCGATTGCCCAGCCTGAGCTGACATCGCTGCGGCGACCTGTGACGAATCTCTGGCGGGGTGCGCGATTGCGCCCTGTTGCTGTTCGCGTTCGCCAGCGGCGGGCTTCGGCGCAGTGAAGTGGCTGCGGCGGACCTGAGCGATCTGCGGGAGGTGGGTGAGCGGGCGTTCGTGTACCACTTGGGATATAGCAACAGCCAGCAGGCCGGACCGAGTGCGACCTCCGCGCCGGACAATCCGCTCCTGGCTCCGGCGGTCGATGCGTTGGCCGCCTGGCTCGCGGCCACGCAGCGTAGCGAGGGCCCGATCTTTCGTCGACTGTGGCGGCACCGCGTCGGTGACGGTCTCTCACCCGCATCGGCGGCGGCCGTCGTCCAACGCCGTGCGGCGATTGCCGGACTGGAAGGTGACTTCGGTGGACAGAGCCTGTGCTCAGGTTTTGTGACGGAGGGGGCCCGCCAGGGCATCGCGTTGCCGGCACTGATGGCCATGACCGAGCATCGCGCGGTTAGCAGCGTGATCGGGTACTTTCAGGCCGGCGGCGTGACGGCTAATCCGACTGCGCGCTTGCTGGACGATGACATCCTGAACGGATTGCCCGATCGCTCTACGGCCTAATGGGATGGTGTGTCGATACCGAGGGGGCGCTGCGCATACTCGCCAATCCAACGAGCTCCTCCTCAGATCACTGGGAAACTACTTCTTCTACGGATACCGCACCAAACTGAGTGACCCTGTTGCGCACGGCCTCCTGGTACGGTTCCAGGCTATGCGTCGTATTGCAACTCCAAAACGAAAAATCAAATACCGACGACGGCTTTTTGTTCTTCGCCCGAATGGAAATTTTTGATGCCCTTTTCGCATCGAATACTTCCAAAAAACTTATGCTCAGGGAGTCCGCCCCCTCCGCTCTACCAACATAGCTAGCACCCAGGGCAATGGGCTCCTTGTCGGATTGCAAGAACGTGATGAAGTCCTGGCGTCGCTCCGGCCGAACTGTCACCCGCAACGCGATGGGGCTCACCTCGCCCGTCGCACAGTAAGATTGGCTAGAAACCGCCGGCTGTATCCATCCGACTAAAGCCAGAGCGAACAGCATATTGAAGCGTATTGCGCGCATGGATGGTTTCCTGTCGTTGAGCCGAGTTCCTACGCGAGCGACTTTAGAGAGTCAATTCGTAGATGCGCTGTCCATCGTCAGGATTATCGACTCGACAGTCATTGACTAGGTTCCAAAAAGGAATCCGCTGCATCGTTATAAGCACCTTGATGAGAGTCTTGATCTTTGTTCATTTGCCATGATCCGGATATTCCAAGGGCTTTCCATTCGTCGCGACTCTGGTGGATTCCCTCGTGTAAAAACTCAACCTCTTGCGTCCTTTCTGCATCTCCATAGATGGTGCGACCGGGCTGTAAGCCAGCCTGTTCAACATGGGTCGTGTTTCGCTGTGTATACATAGCTCCAGATTCGGAGGGATCGACGCTGATGACGCGCCTTCCTAAATTTTGGGCAATCGAAGTGCCTGAAATAGAAAATGAATAAGCCTTGCCCCCACTCTGAAACGATATAACCTGGGTCTTTCCCGAACTAGCTGCCGCGTTGACCGCCGTCGTCAGTGCCTTTTCCACTCCTGCATAGGTTTTATGGTCTTCCGCCGTGGCGTTTCGGGTTACATTCCTTCCATTCACCGGCGTGACGACTTGGTCAATCTGACACGTGTAGGTTTTATCGGCTTGCGTACAGGTACGTCCATCGGGATCGACATATCGAACGGGATTGTCATTGGCATAGCCATACCGATTGAAGGTAAAGATATTCGCCGCTGTCGGCGAAACAGGGTCCACACTTGAGAAGCGCCCTGTCGCAGCGTCGTAGTATCTTTGTTGCATGTAGATAAGATTAGTGTCTGGATCAACCACATGTCCCGTGTATCCCGGTCCATGGGGTAACGTACCTGATGCGATCGTTCCGTATGGCGTGTAGTCGGACGTTGTAATGATGTTGCCTTGCGCATCGGTTTCCGCCAAGACAGTGCCTTGGGGATCGGTATAGTAATAGGTGACGGTGCTGTTTTGCTGAGCGTGAGCGAACTCACTGACCCAAAGCGATATCACGCAACCGGCGACGACTGCTGCTCGACTGATAACCATCCGTTGATCCCCTGTCCATTACCCGGTCCGCCATTGCGGGCGTGTCGCCGCGATGCAACCAATAATAGGCGGAGGCGTCAAGCGACTTCCTGCACCTTCGTGACGTCGCTCAGGATATCCGGGCCTACGATCCAGGCTTCCTCAAAGCCCTTACGGTCCACGGCGCCGCCCCATTGGGCGATACGAAAGACCCAGCATGGATAGAGGTCCAGGACCGCGCCGTCGTCACCCGACCGGATTGACAGCGGATGGCGGCGGGCACAGTTTACGTTCGGGCTTCGTCACCCAGGCCGGATAGCCGATGTGCCGCTGGCCGAGACCATGGCTCAGAGTGGCCGCTGCAGTGTGTCAGCACGCTCGGCTATCACCGCGCCGGCGCGTCGGCCGATAGCGAGGAGGCGCGTTTGATGGAGGATGGGCCCGCGGCGGACACGGCTGACGTTGCAGGCACTACCGTCGACGCCATAGTCGTATGAGCCGTGGCGCTTCGTTCAAGGTATTCACGGGCTCCGTCATCCCCTAGGCGCACGAGATACACGTGCTCTCTTCACTGATCAGCGTCGCACTCAGAACGCCATCGCGGTGTCGCGGGCGATTTTAAGAGAAAGGCATAAGGATTATTACTTTCAAGATATTAAGACAGAAAGTGCACCTTTTTTTGTAATTCTCGGCCGACCCTTACTAAGCGTCGGCACCTAGATTTAGTGCCTAATGAAATGAGGCAAGGTACAGCGCCGAATACCAGCATCCTTTTAAGGTAGGTTCTGCGTCGTGGCCAAAGATCATGGTGCTCATATCGTCAAAGCCCCCGGCAAGTGTGCACCTTGCGCGGTTCACATAAGCACACGCTAGAAGCGCATGGCTGGCTGACCGTCTGGTTCTGACCTCTGCCCAGCAATGCGGTGATGCAAGCCGAGAGCATGTCTTCGGGGTTGGTCTTCGTTTCCTCGGGGCAGGCGACTTTTTCGGGTGCGCCAAGGCGCTGACCTTCGAGCTCTATGGCGAGGAAGCGTGCGTGGTTTCTCGCTTCTATCGGGCGATCCGCAATCCTGAGCAGTGACAGGGTAAAGGGGGCAATGACACGGTTTCAGATACGGGTGACAAGGTAAAGGGAGCCCGACAACAGATAACGTCACGCCGCGCTTGACTCTGGACCTGGATCAATGGTCTAGACTTGATCCATGACTACCGCATCGAACTCTCTGACTATTGGGCGCATCGCCAGCACCGTGGGCGTTGCCATCGACACCATCCGCTATTACGAGCGCGAGGGACTGCTTCCCGAGCCGCGCCGGCGTGCGTCGGGCTATCGGGAATACGACATTGGTGCGGTGGCGCGCCTGCGTTTTATCCGGCGAGCCAAGGACCTGGGTTTTACTCTTGATGAAATACGTGAACTGCTGGCTCTTTCGTCCGATCGGGCGGAAGGCGTCAGTGGCGTACGCGAGCGGGCGCAGAGCCGGCTCGATGCCATCGACGCGCGCATCGTCGAATTGCAGCGCGTACGTGGCGGGCTGGCAGATCTGATCGACGCCTGTCCGGGGCATGGGGCGCCGGAGGAATGTCCCATTCTTCGCGCGTTGTCCGACGTACGGGCATGAGCGCCACGCACTGCGCCCATAGCGCCTCCGCGTCGGTGGAAGTGAAAGATCCGGTTTGCGGGATGACGGTCGATCCGGAGACGGCGAAGCATCGGGCCGAGCACGACGGGCAGACATACTATTTCTGTGCCGTGCGCTGCCACGATCGTTTCGTCGCCGATCCTCATGCGTTCCTGCATCCGAAGGCGTCGGCCGCACCGGCGGCTCCCTCGGGCACGATCTATACGTGTCCCATGCATCCGGAAGTCCGCCAGATCGGCCCCGGTGCCTGCCCGAAATGCGGCATGGCGCTGGAGCCGGCCATGCCGTCCTCGGATGACGATGACAGCGAGGTGCGGGCGCTGGGGCGGCGGATGGCCGGGTTGCTGGCGTTGACGCTTCCTGTGTTCCTGCTTGCCATGGGTCCGCATCTGTTCGGCTGGCATCTCGCGCATCCGTTCGACGCGATCGCCGGCTGGATCGAGGCGGTGCTCGCCAGCGTCGTTGTGCTTTGGGGCGGTGCGCCGTTCTTCGCGCGTGGCTGGCGTTCGTTGCGGCCGTGGTCGCCGAATATGTACACGCTGATCGCCCTGGGTACGGGCGTGGCGTGGACGTATAGCGCGATCGCGTTTCTTTTCCCCGGACTCTTTCCGCCCGCCATGCACGACGAGCACGGTGGTGTGGCCGTCTATTTCGAATCGGCGGCGGTGATCGTCACGCTGGTGTCGCTGGGCGATTTCCTCGAGTTGCGCGCACGGCGGCGCACTGGAGCCGCATTGCGCGCGCTGCTCGGTCTGGTGCCGAAGACGGCACGGCGTATCGGCAACGATGGCGGCGAGCACGATGTCGCGCTGGAAGATATCGCCGTGGGCGATGTGCTTCGCGTAAGGCCCGGCGAGAAAGTGCCGGTGGACGGTGTTGTCGTCGAGGGTGAAAGCCATGTCGACGAAGCCATGCTCACAGGCGAGCCCATGCCGGTGAGTAAGAGATATGGCGACCGCGTTACCGGCGGTACGCTGAACCAGCATGGCGCGCTGACCATGCGTGTCGATCGCATCGGTAGCGACACCATGTTGTCGCGCATCGTGGCGCTTGTTGCCGATGCGCAGCGTTCGCGCGCACCGTTGCAACGCATTGCCGATCGCGTCGCGGCATGGTTCGTGCCCGCCGTGGTAGCGGTGGCCGTCCTCGCGTTCGCGGCATGGTGGCTGGTCGGTCCCGATCCGCGTTTCGCCCACGCGCTTGTCGCGGCGGTATCGGTTCTGATCATTGCCTGTCCCTGCGCGCTGGGACTGGCGACACCGATGTCGATCATGGTCGCGAGTGGCCGTGGTGCGCAGATGGGCGTTCTGTTCCGGGATGCGGCGGCGATCGAAACATTGCGCGATGTCGATACGCTGGTGTTCGACAAGACCGGTACGTTGACGGAAGGAAAGCCAGCGCTGACCGAAGTGCAGACCTATGGTCGCGAACGCGCGGCGGTGCTGGCCTTCGCGGCGGCGGTGGAGCGGCCCAGCGAGCATCCGCTTGCGGCGGCGGTCATCGCGGCGGCCGACGCCGAGGGCATAGTCATTCCTACCGTCACGGGGTTCGAAGTGGCGGTGGGTCGTGGTGTTGTTGGCCGGGTCGACGACACCGATGTCGCCCTGGGCAATCTGAAACTGATGGAGCAGGAGCGTGTCGATACTGGCGCGGCGCGCGATCGGGCCGAGTCGCTGCGTGCGCGGGGCTCCACGGTGATGTTCCTCGCGTTGAACGGACGTCTCGCCGGTCTGCTTGCGTTCGCCGACAAGGTGAAGCCTTCGGCGGCACCCGCACTCGATGCGCTGCGCGAAGCAGGCCTGCGTCTGGTGATGCTCACCGGAGACAGCGAAACCACCGCGCGGGCGGTAGCGGCGAATCTGTCGGTCGACGAAGTGCACGCTGGTGCGTCTCCCGAGGAAAAAGCGTCGATCATCCGGGCCCTGAAGGCAGAAGGGCGCAAGGTGGCCATGGCGGGCGACGGCGTGAACGACGCACCCGCGCTGGCGCTGGCCGATGTCGGCATCGGGATGGGCAATGGCAGCGATATCGCCATCGAAAGTGCATCGGTCACGTTGTTGAAGGGCGATCTGGCGGGCATCGTGCGTGCGCGTCGTCTGTCGCAGGCGACCGTGACCAATATCCGGCAGAACCTGTTCTTTGCCTTCGTCTACAACGCCATTGGCGTGCCGCTGGCGGCGGGCGTGCTGTATCCGCTGTGGGGCGTCACGCTGTCGCCGATGGTGGCCGCGCTGGCGATGAGTCTGAGTTCGGTGTCGGTGGTGGGTAATGCGTTGCGTTTGCGGGGCGAAAAGCTCTGATCCACTTCCTGACGGAGCGCGCTCCCACCGAGCTCGCTCCGTCAGGCACTCTGATGTACAGCGCGCTAAAGCGCGCTTCGCGCGTTAAGCTTCGCATCTCCCCACCGCTTTCCGAGCGTCCCATGTCCCAGTCCACCGACTTTCGCATCGAAACCTACGTGGGTGCCGCGATGCTCAACCACCTCGATCGCGTGGCCGCGCTGCGCACCGCCGTGTTCCGCGAATGGCCGTATCTGTACGTGGGTGACGACAACTATGAGCGCGAATACCTGTCCCACTACGCAGCGTCTCCGCGCAGCATCTGCGTTCTGGCGCGCGTTGGCGACGAGATCGTCGGCGCATCCACGGGTATCCCCCTGCGCGACGATGCGGCTTCGTACCACCAGCCTTTCGAGCGCAAGGGCATTCCCGTCGACGATGTGTACTATTTCGGCGAATCGGTCGTGTTGTCCGAATGGCGCGGTCGCGGCATTGGTCATCGCTTCTTCGATACCCGCGAAGCGCATGCGCGCGCCGTTGGCGATTTTCGCTGGACGGCATTCTGTTCCGTGCAGCGCGACGAGAACGATCCGCGCCGCCCGTCGGGATATCGCGGAAATGGGGTGTTCTGGACGAAGCGCGGCTACGAGCCGCGCACGGACATGACGTGCGAACTGACGTGGCCGGAAATCGGCAGCGTGGAGCCGGTGAAGCATCGTCTCGGCGTCTGGATGCGGAAGCTCGTTCGTTGACCTCGCGTAACCTCACTGAGTGGCTTGCCTATCAGGAAGGCGTGCATCCACGCACCATCGAACTCGGTCTCGAACGGGTAAGTAAAGTGTGGCAACGCATGGGCGGCGGCCAGCCCGCGCCCGTCACCATTACGGTGGGCGGCACGAACGGCAAGGGATCGACGGTCGCTTTGCTGGAGGCCATGCTTCGTGCGGCGGGCTATCGCACCGGCTGTTACACCTCGCCGCACCTGCTCGCCTATAACGAACGCATACGCATCGACGGCATCGACGCCGCCGATGACGATCTCGTGGCTTCGTTCGAGCGTATCGAAGAAGCGCGCGGTGAGATTCCGCAGACCTATTTCGAGTTCGGCACGCTGGCGGCGCTGGATCTGCTCGTACGCGCCGATCTGGATGTCGCGATTCTGGAAGTCGGTCTCGGCGGGCGTCTGGACGCGGTCAACATCGTGGCCGCGGATGCGGTGGCGATCACGACCGTCGATCTCGATCACCAGGACTTGCTGGGTTCCGACCGCGACAGCATCGGCTATGAAAAGGCAGGTATCGCCCGGGTGGATCGTCCCGCCATCGTGGGCGAGGCGAATCCGCCCGCGGGTCTGATCAACGCACTGAATGCGATTGGTGCGGCGACCGAGCGGGCAGGCATCGATTTCACGGTGGAGCGCGGCGTCGATGGCTGGCGCTGGACCCATCGCGACGGTACGTCGTTCGAGCTGCCGGACCCGGCGCTCGACGCGCCGTGTCAGCACGACAACGCAGCGACGGCCCTAGCCGTTCTGCATGCGCTGCGCGATCGCCTGCCAGTCGGCGTCGACGCGCTGGCGGTGGGCCTGCGCGCGGTGCACGTTCCGGCCCGCCTGCAGCAGACGCGTTCCGCACCGCGCGAAGTGGTGGATGTCGCGCACAACCCGCAAGCGGCCCGTGCGCTGGCGGACTGGCTCGACGCCCAGCCGCGCGGGCAGGGCGGTCGCGTGCTCGCGGTCTTTGGCGCGCTTGCCGACAAGGATGTGGCGGGTGTCGTCGGTGCCCTCGGTCAGCGGGTGGATGGCTGGTATCTCGCCGGGCTGGACGGAAGCACGAAGCGCGGCCTGACCGCGGGTGCCGTGACGACCTTCCTTCAGGAAACCCTGCCGGGTGCCCATCACGCGTCGTTCGACGATGTCGCCTCGGCGATACGCGCGGCGCGGGAAGACGCGGCGGCGGACGATACGATCCTGATCTTCGGTTCTTTCTTCGTAGCCTCGGTCGGTTTATCCCTGGCTATGTGAACGTCCCCGTCGCCACGCAGGCGGTGGGTGCCCGATGCCGGGTATAATCGCGGCGATACGCTAAGCGTCAGCCGTATGGAGCCTTCATTGAAAACACGTCTGCTGGGTGCCGCCGTCCTGATCGCTCTGGCGGTCCTGTTCTTGCCGATGATCTTCTCCAGCGCGCCGCCCAAAACGGATGCCGACCAGACCGTCAGCCTGGAAATTCCTCCGGCGCCGGATCGCGAACTGCAGACGCGGACGCTCGATGTCGCGCCGAATGGCGCCCCTGCCTCCGTGGCGGGTGCCCAGGTGGCCAATGGCCCGGTTCCCCAGGCTCCCATTGCCGCCGCTCCGGCGGGCGACAAGCTCGCCTCGGTCAACATCGCTTCGCGCAAGCCGGCCGATGCCCTGCCGGAAGATTTCGCCAACCAGCCGCAGCCGAAGCCCGCATCGGCCCGCAGCACGCCGGCGCCGAAGCCGGTTACGCCCGTCGCGACCGCTCCGGTGAAGCCGGCCGCGCCGGTGGCAGCGACGCCTGTCGCACCGGCCGAACCCGCCGGCACGGCCGCACGCGGTAGCTATACGATCAACCTCAGCGCCTATGCGGATCACGCCAAGGCGGATGCCCTGGTGTCGAAAGTCCGTGGGCTCGGTTATCCCGTCACCGCCAGCGCCACGACGCAGGCCGGCAAGGCGCTGACCCGCGTCACGGCTGGGCCGTTCGAAAGCCGTACGGCCGCCGAAGCGGCCCGTCTCAAGATCACTTCGTCGGTTCCGGGCGTGCCGGCCTCGCTGTCGGCAGGTTCCAGCAGCCAGCAGGCGGATGTCGCGCCGCGTGCGCCGGCTCCGGTCGCCGCCGCCCCGGCAGGGGCGTCTCCCGCACCGGCCGCTGCCAGCGCGCCGCATGCGGGCGGGTTCGCCGTTCAGCTTGCCGCCGTCAGCAGCGAAGTGGAAGCCACGCGCCTGCGCGACAAAGTACGCGCCGCGGGTATCGCGGGTTATGTGGACACCGTGTCCAGCAGCAGCGGCGCGAAGCTCTGGCGCGTACGCGCCGGGCCGCAGACGCAGCGGGACGACGCGGTACGCCTCAAGGAGCAGGTGAAAGCCAAGCTCGGCATCGACGGCGTCGTGGTCACCGCCCCGTAAGGCGGGCGGCCACTGCGCTTCGATTCCCATGCCTCTCCGCCCCCGCCATGGAACGCCTGAGTGAACTGGCTCGACTACACCATTCTCACGATCCTTGGCTTGTCGGTCTTGATGGGGCTATGGCGCGGCCTCATTTCCGAGGTGTTGTCGCTGGTGATCTGGGCGATGGCTTTCTGGATCTGCTGGACGTTCGGGCCTTCGGTGGCCGGGTATTTCGAACACAGCATCCCGCAGCCTTCGGCGCGGATGCTTCTCGGGTACGGCATGTGCTTCGTGGCGGTACTGATCCTGGGTGCGCTGGTGCGTTTCGTGATCGGGCGACTGGTGGCGGGTACGGGACTTGGCGGCACCGACCGCCTGCTGGGCATGGTGTTTGGCTTTGCCCGCGGCGTGCTGATCGTGTCGCTGGGCGTATTCCTGATGGGATTCACGCCGATCGCCGGCGATTCCTGGGTACGCGATTCGCAGATGTTGCCGCAATTTCGCGGCGTAGCCGACTGGCTCGGCTCAGAATTACCAGCGTCGGTACGCGGGAATTTCCACCTGCCCGACGTGCTGGACCATATTCCCAAGCTGTCGGTGCCGTCGTTGCCGCAGCAGGACACGATCGATCATCTTCACCCTGCCGCCGCGTCCACGGCGGCTCATCAGTAGGAAGGCAAGTCCCATGTGCGGAATCATCGGCATCGTCGGTACCACCGAGGTGGCATCGGCCCTGTATGACGGCCTGACCGTCCTGCAACATCGCGGGCAGGATGCCGCCGGCATTGCCACGGTGGACGGCGCGCGTCTGCGCCTGCACAAGGGCAACGGACTTGTCCGCGACGTATTCAACCAGAGTGGCGTTTCCAAGCTGCACGGTCGCATCGGCATCGGTCATTGCCGCTACCCGACCGCCGGTTCGACCGACATGGAAGAAGCGCAGCCTTTCTACGTGAACTCGCCTTACGGCATTGCCTTCGCGCACAACGGTAACCTCGTGAACACCGAAGTGCTGCGCAAGGAAATGTTCGAGGACGATCGTCGCCACATCGACACCGACTCCGATTCCGAGGTCCTGCTGAACGTGCTCGCGCACGAACTGCAGTTGGAAGACCGCGGAAACCTGACGGCCGAACACGTCTTCAAGGCGGTATCCGCCGTGCACGCCCGTGCGCGTGGCGGCTATGCCTGCCTGGCGCTCATCCTCGGCTACGGCCTGGTGGCGTTCCGCGATCCGAACGGCATCCGTCCGCTGGTGCTCGGCGAGCGCGAGACGGTAGGCGGCCGCGAATACGCGGTGGCCTCCGAATCCGTCGCGCTGGACGTCCTTGGCTTCAAGCGCGTGCGCGACGTGGAGCCGGGCGAAGCCGTCATCATCACGGACGGTGGCCAGTTGCATGCCCAGCGTTGCGCGCCGGATGCGGTGCATGCACCGTGCATCTTCGAATACGTGTACCTCGCGCGTCCCGACTCGATGATGGAAGACGTGTCGGTGTACAAGGCACGCCTGCGCATGGGCGAGAAGCTCGCCGAGAAGATCCTTCGCGAGCGCGGTCCGGACCACGGTATCGACGCGGTCATCCCCATCCCGGATACCTCGCGCACAGCGGCCAGTTCGCTGGCGCAGGCGCTTGGTGTTCCGATGCGCGAAGGGCTGGTCAAGAATCACTACATCGGCCGTACCTTCATCATGCCGGGGCAGGGCGAGCGCGTGAAATCGGTGCGTCGCAAGCTCAACACCATCGAGCTGGAATTCCGCAAGAAGAACGTCCTGCTGGTCGACGATTCGATCGTTCGCGGCACGACGTCCAAGCAGATCATCCAGATGGCCCGCGACGCGGGTGCGAAGAACGTCTACTTCGCTTCGGCCGCGCCGCCGGTGCGCTATCCGAACGTCTACGGCATCGACATGCCCGCGACGGCGGAACTGATCGCTGCCGGCCGTACGGTGAAGGAAGTCGAGACGGAGCTTGGCGCCGACTGGCTGGTCTATCAGGACCTCGAAGATTTGATCTGGGCCGTCAGTGACGGCAACGAAGATCTGAAGCACTTCGATACCTCGTGCTTCTCGGGCGAGTACGTGACGGGTGTCGAAGCCGGCTACCTCGCACAGCAGGAAACCCAGCGTTCGGATGCCGCGAAAACGGAACGCCGTAGCGCCTGAGTCCGATCGGCTTCACAACGAGGCGGCCCATCGAGGCCGCCTCGTCGTTTCAGGGATTCTGGACATGACCGATCTCCATGCCGCCGCCAAACGCTGTCTGGATGCCGTCGACCCGGCCGAGAAGGTGCGTCTGTCGTTCGAGACATGGCAGCGTCTGCTCGATGGCGAACTGAGGCCCGATGTCGACGCGCCCGGTCCCGAGCCGGTCGGTCCGCCGGGACGGCCGCCGCTTCCACGTCTGATATCGCCGCGCGACCTCGCGCAGCGCGGGCTCGGCACAGCCGAAGGGCGTGCCGCGCTGGTCCATGCGATCGCGCATATCGAATTCAACGCTATCAATCTGGCGTGGGACGCCGTTTATCGATATCGCGGCAAGCCGGAGGGTTTCTATCGCGACTGGGCGTCCTGCGCGAACGACGAGGCACGCCACTACACGATGCTGGCCTCGCGCCTGGCGGAGCTTGGCCACGCCTATGGCGATTTCGACGCGCATAACGGCCTGTGGGACATGGCGGAAAAGACGGCGCACAGCGACACCGCACGCATGGCACTGGTGCCGCGCGTACTCGAAGCGCGCGGTCTGGACGTTACACCGGGAATGATCGAACGCCTCAAGCGTCAGGGCGACGATCCGACGGTGGCGATACTCGACGTGATCCTGCGCGAAGAAGTCGCGCATGTCGCCGCGGGCACCCGCTGGTTTCACTGGTGCTGCGAGCGTGACGGCGTCGAGTCGCGCGCCACCTTCGTCGCGTTGCTCGACGAATACATGCACGGATCGCTACGCGGCCCGTTCAATCGCCCGGCCCGCCGCGAGGCGGGGTTCAGCGAGCTGGAGCTGGAGTGGCTGGAGACGTTGGGCTAAGGGCTTTTGGCGCTCCCACAGAAAGCTTCGCACCACCATGGGCATCGTCACGAAGAGGACCTTGCTCATGCGGCTACAACCCCGTACCGCACTTCCTGCAATATCCCGCATCGCGTTCGTGCCCGACCGTGCCGCAATGCGCACACATCCGCGTATCGCGCTCGCCGCGAATGATGCCGGCGGCCAGTTCCGCACCGACGATGCCGGTAGGCAGCGCGATGATCGCGTAGCCGAGCAGGATGGTGACGGAGGTGAGCATCTGACCTAGCGGCGTGCGTGGCGTGAGATCGCCGTAACCCGTGGTGCTCAGTGTGACGACCGCCCAGTACATCGCGGCGGGAATGCTGGTGAATCCGTGCTCCGGACCTTCCACGACATACATCATCGTGCCGAGGATCACGACGAGGATGCACACCGCGAAGAAGAACACGAAAATCTTCCGGCGCGCATGTGCCAGCGCCGTCATGAGTCCATGCGCTTCGTCGAAGTACAGGGGAATCTTGAGCAGGCGGAAGACGCGCAGCAGGCGCAGGATGCGCACGTCGATCAGGTAATGGATGCCCGGTAGCACCAGGGCGATATAGGTCGGCAGGATGGCCAGCAGGTCGATCACGCCGAACAGGCTGAAGGCGTACCGCAACGGTCGTTGCACGGCCAGCAGGCGCACGATGTATTCGATGGTGAACGCGATCGTGAACACCCATTCCAGCCCATACAGCGCACCGCTGGACTGCGCATGGATGGACGTCACGCTGTCCAGGATCACTACCAGTACGCTGGTGACGATCACCAGTAGCAGCGTGACATCGAAACGGCGTCCCGCCGTCGTGTCCGACTCGAAGATCAGCGTATGTGCCTTGCGTCGCCATCCGCTTGCGGGTTTGCCGAAGCGGAGACTGCGCGTGTCTTGCCGGGACATGTTCATGCGTGGAACGCCTCGCGGGAGCCGCGCTGAGTCTAGCGCTTCCACCGAGGTGTACGACTATGGATAAAGTCCGATACGGACCTTCTTACGCCGTCGGCAGACGCAGTCCGCGCAGCTCGACACCGTTGGCATCGACGGTCAGCACCGAGCCCTGGTCGTACCAGTCGCCCAGCACGATGCGTTGCGCGGGTGCGCCGTCCAGTGTGAAGTCGTGGATGGCCGGACGATGCGTATGACCGTGGATGAGGCGATGAACGCCCTTGTCGCGCATGGTGGTTTCCACCGTATGCTGGTTCACGTCCATGATCGCCTCGGCGATACGGCCGGTGCGCTCCTTGCTTTCCGTGCGCGCCTTGGCGGCGAATGCACGGCGTGCTTCGAGCGGCATGGCGAGAATCTGCGCGCCCCATGCGGGCGTCCTTACCTGCTGGCGGAACGCCTGATATTCGATGTCGTCCGTGCACAGCAGATCGCCGTGCATCAGCAGAGTGGGCGTCCCGTAAAGGTCGTGTACGACGCCGTCGTCGAGAAGCATCATGCCGGCACGTTCGGCGAAGGTCTCGCCGAGCAGGAAGTCCCGGTTGCCCACCATGAAGTACACCGGTACGCCGGCATCGCGCAGGCTGCGCGTCGCGTGTGCGATGCGTCCGGGAAGTTCGGCATCGTCGTCGTCGCCGACCCAGGCTTCCACCAGATCGCCCAGAATGTAGAACGCATCCGCCGCGCGCGCTTCGTCGCTGGCCAGGTAGTCCTCGAACAAGGTCGTGATCGCGGGGCGGCTGTCGTCCAGATGCAGGTCGGAAATAAAGAGCGTCGTCATGCGATCAGTGCTTCGCCGGCTTCGCTTTGGCTGGCGCGGACTTCGTCGCGTCGCTCTTCGGAGCGGGCGGGGCGGGTGGCGCCGAGGCGGTGGGAGCGGGCGTGGCCTTTTCCTCGCCGACGACGTTCGCCGTGGTGATGACGACCAGCGGATCGGGTACGTCGCTGACGAAGGGGCCCTGCGGGTGCGTCGGCAGTTTGGCGATCTTGTCGACCACGTCCATGCCGGTCACGACCTTGCCGAATACCGCGAAGCCCCAGGTCAGACCGCTCTGGTTGCTGACGTAGTCCAGCCGACGGTTGTCGACGAGGTTGATATAGAACTGGGCGGTGCCCGAGTTCGGATCGGCGCCGCGAGCCACGGCAATGGTGCCGCGCAGGTTCGACAGGCCGTTGTCGGCTTCGCTGGGAATGGCCGCGCGCGTACGACGCTGGGTCAGGTCGCGACCGTAGAGGCCGCCCTGGATCATGTAACCGTCGACCACGCGGTGGAATACGGTGCCGTCGTAGAAGCCGTCGCGGACGTACTGCGTGAAGTTCGCCACGCTTTTGGGCGCCTTCTCCGGGTACAGCTCCAGCGTGACGTCGCCCTGGCTGGTATGCATGACCACGCGCGGATGCTGATCGGCACCGGCCGTCGGAGCGTTGGGTTTGGCCGTCTGCGCCGCAAGCGACAAGGGCAGGGCGAGAAGCAGGCTGGCTAGGGCGTATCGAAGCATGGGCGTTATCGGGTACGGCGAGACATTCGGGCGATGATACGCCTATCTCGGCGGGAGGCTTACTCGGTGGCAAGTTCCAGTTGCAATCCGAGGTCGGCCAGCGGTTCGCGTTCCTGCTCCAGATCGGCCTCGGTCAGCGGATGCTGGTCGAGCCAGTCGGCCGGCATCGACAGGCGCAGGCGCTGACGTGTCGCGGCGACGCGGATGCGTGGGAGCGCCTCGGCACGGCGAGCGCGACGGAACAGCACGCCCAGGCGCAGCAGTGCCGTAATGTGCTTCGCCAGCATGCGATAACGCACCGGCAGACTCGCCAGCACGGATTTTTCCGGCTTGCGGCGATGACACTCGACGATGGCCGCCAGCAACTGCTGTTCCTGTCGCGAGAAGCCGGCGAGGTCCGCATGCCTGAGGATGTAAGCGCCGTGACGCTGATGCTGGCTGTGGGCGATGGCCAGGCCCAGCTCGTGGACACGGGCGGCCCACGACAGCCATTCGCGGGCGTCGTCGTCCAGTTTCCAGGCCTTCGCCACCTGGTCGAAGAATCCGAGGGCGGTAGTTTCCACGCGGCGCGCCTGGGCGCGGTCCACGCCATAGCGGCTGGCGAGCGCGTCGATGCTGGCCGTGCGCGGATCGGTACCGACCGCGCGACCCATCAGATCCCACAGCAGGCCTTCGCGCATGGAGCTTTCCGATACGCCCAGCCGTTCGATGCCAAGGGACTCGAAGGCCGCTTCGAAGATGGCGACACCGCCGGCGAATACTTCCGCGCGGTCGTCGGCCAGTCCGGGCAGCTTGAGCGTGGAGGACTGGCCTTGTTCGATGATGGCTTCGCGTACCGTGGCGAGCGCGGCGGCCGTGATGCCGTTGTCGGAAAGCTTCATGGCGCGGACCACGGCGCCGATCGATTTGGCCGTACCCGACGACCCGTAGGCATCGGCCCAGCCGGCCTCGCGATATTCCTCGCCGAACTGCTGGAGCAGCACGCCGATTTCGCGGCGTGCCTTTTGCCAGCGCTTGCGCGTGATCTTTCCGCCGGGGAAGAAGCGCATGGTGGAAGCGATGCAGCCGACCTGGACGCTTTCCGTGTGCAGCGGCGCGGTGCCGCGGCCGATGATGAATTCGGTGCTGCCGCCGCCTATATCGATCACCAGCCGGTGATCGCGCGAGGCGGGCAGGTCGTGCGCGGCGCCCAGGAAGATCAGGCGTCCTTCTTCGCGACCGGAGACGATTTCGACCGGGTGGCCGAGCGCCGCTTCGGCGGCGGACAGGAACGCCTGTGGCGAGGCGAGGCGCCGGACCGTGTTGGTGGCGACCGCGCGGACGCGCATGGCGGGGATGCCTGCGATGCGCTGGCCGAAGCGGGCGAGGCTGGCGAGCGCCGCAGCGCGGTGCTCCGCGTCCAGCGTGCCGTCGGAGCGCAATCCGACGGCCATGCGCACGGAATCGCGCAGGCGGTCGATGACGCGCGGTTCGCCGTGCTCGAAGCGGGCCACGACCATGTGAAAGCTGTTGGAGCCCAGATCGACGGCGGCGAGCAGTTCGCCTTCATTGATCTGCGATTTGCCGGCATTGCTCAATGGGCCGTCCCGAGACTTCGATTTGGGCGATTCTTGCACGTGCCGAGGGCTTGCAGGCAATAGATCGTGTTCTGTAGGGGCGAGCAAGGCGAAGTGCTCTCGGTTGCTCGGTCGTTCTTTGTGGGAGCGCGCCTGCGCGCGAAAGCCAACGGAGCGAAGATGCTATGCGCGGCATCCGCTGCCAGGAAAGTGGGCTAGCGATGAGAACCTCAGGCTTCCTCGCTCCGTGGGCTTTCGCGCGCAGGCGCGCTCCCACAGAGAGCCATAGAGCCCACAGCCCACAGCCCACGGAGAGCGGGTCAGCGCTCTTGTCTGGAATGCCATCCCGAAAGCACGAACAACCCCAGCCCCAGTGCGCCATAGACCCAGTAGTCCGTCGGCGCCACGCCCCACCAGTGCTTATGCCACGGCACATCGACAGGATTGAATCGCCCAAGGCCCCAGGCCGGGTTCAGCACGAACCACAGCAGGTCTTCGGTGACCCAGAAGATCATCACGCAGGCGATGGCCCGTACCTCGGCCCGCCACGTCCAGCGGCCCTGGAACACCATGGGGAAGTGGAAGAACAGCGCGATGAACGGGAATACCCAGGCGTGGTAGCCGGTCATGGCGCGACCGCCCCACAGCAGGTCCAGCAGCCAGTGGCGCTCGATGCGCCACGTGGGCAGGCTGGTGGCCCAGCCCGCGCCGCCTTCTATCTGGATTTCGACATTGGCGAACATCCAGGCGAGGACCAGGGTGAAGGCAAACGTCGCAATGAGCGTCCACGGCCGTTCGAACCGAAACCTCACGCGGTCGTCGCCAGATCCGCAAGCACGATATTGAGCACGTCCTTCGCCGCATCGGGGCGCCCGATGGCACGGGCGCGTTCGCGCATCGCCTGCAGGTGGCCCCGGTTGCGGTTCAGATGGGCGATGCGCCACGCGAGCGCTTCCGCATCGATGCCCTTCAGTGCGGCGCCTTGCTCAAGCAGGTAATCCGCGTTGCGTTCTTCCTGCCCGGGGATCGGTGCATTGACGATCATTGGCAGGCCCATTGCCAGGCATTCCGATGTCGTCAGGCCGCCGGGCTTGGTAATGGCCAGATCGCAGCAGGCCATCAAGCGCTCGACCTGCCGGCTGAAACCTTGCGGATACAGCCGCCCCGGATGCTTGGCGGCAAGCGTGCGCAGCCGGGCAAGCGCGTCCTCGTTGCGTCCGGCAAGCACGACCAGCTGAAAGTCGCCGTCGACCGCGAGAAGCCTGGCGGCCACGTCGTCCAGACCGCCGACACCCGCACCGCCGCCCATTACCAGATACGCCGGGCGGTCGGGATCGATGCCGTATTCGGCTGCGCAGGCAAGACGATCGGGCGCGGACGAGAAGGCGGGCATGATGGGGATGCCGGTGGTATGCACGTTTTTCCTGTCGATACCGACGGCGTGCATGCGCGCGGCGATTTCGTCGTTGGCCGCGAAGTAACCGCGCATGCGCGGAACGACCCACATGCGATGCAGGTCGAAATCGGTGACCTGTACCCACACCGGTACGTCGAAGCGATTGCGGCGAATTTCGTGCATCAGCATTTCGGCGGGAAGGAAGTGCGTGCAGACGATGGCGTCGGGACGGAATTCCGCGATCGCCTTGCGCAGCTTGCGCGTGTTCAGCCGCTCCATCGTGCGGCGCATGCGCTGCACGAGCGCATCGGGATGGGCGTCGTCCGTGATGCGGTAAAGCATGCCCCATAGCTGCGGGTGCTTCGTGATCAGGCGCAGGTAGAAGTCCGAGTACATCCGGCGAAAGCTCGACGGGACATAGTCCATCGCGTCGAGGTGCAGGCTGGTGACGTCCACGCCGTTCGCGGCCATTGCCTCGACCGTCGCGTGGAGTGAATCGGCGGCGCGCACGTGACCGGCGCCCGCCGAAACGCTGAGAAGAAGGATTCGACGGGTCATTCGGCACTCATCAGTTGATGTATTTGGCAAGCAACGCTTGCTGGGCGCTGTACGGTTCCTGGCCCTTCCCGGGAACGCGGCGGATATAGCGTCCGTCGTCTCCCAGCATCCAGGCCTGTGTGTTGTCGCGCAGATAATTTTCCAGCGTTTCTTCGTACACGCGTGTCGCCAGGGCCGGGTCGAGGATGGGCGTGGCGATCTCGATGCGGCGCATCAGATTGCGTTCCATCCAGTCGGCGCTGGCGCAGTAGATTTCCGGATTGCCGTCGTTGCCGAACCAGTAGATGCGACTGTGCTCGAGGAAACGTCCGATGATCGAGCGCACGCGGATACGCTCCGACACACCCGGCAGACCCGGTCGCAACGTGCAGGCGCCGCGTACGATGAGTTCGATATCGACACCGGCGTTGGACGCGCGGTAAAGCGCCTCGATCACGTGCGCTTCGTTGAGTGCGTTCAACTTGGCGACGATGCGCGCGGGACGTCCGGCCTTCGCGTGTTCGATTTCCCGCTCGATCTTGCCCATGACGCTGCTGTACAGCGTGAACGGCGAATGCAGCAGGCGTTTCAGCTGGATCATCGGTCCCAGCCCCGAAAGCTGCTGGAAGACCTTGTGGATGTCCTCGCCGATTTCCTGGTTCGAGGTCATCAGCCCGATATCGGTATAGCCGCGGCTGGTGCCCTGGTGATAATTGCCGGTCGACAGGTGGACGTAGCGACGCAGGCCGTCGCCGTCGCGGCGCACGATCAACAGCATCTTCGCGTGCGTCTTGTAACCCACGACGCCGTATACGACCTGTACGCCCGCTTCCTGCAGGCGATTGGCCAGGCCGATGTTCGCCTCTTCGTCGAAACGCGCGCGCAGTTCGACGACGACGGTTACGTCCTTGCCATTGCGCGCCGCGTCCACCAGCAGGTCGACCAGCGGCGAGTCCTTGCCCGCACGATAAAGCGTCTGCTTGATCGCGAGTACGTTCGGGTCCTGCGACGCGCGGCGCAGCAGTTCGACGACGGAGGCGAAGGATTCGTAAGGATGATGGAGCAGCACGTCGCGCGTACTGAGCACGTCGAACTCGTTGACCTCTTTCTCGAACACCGGCGACAGGCGCGGCGTGAACCGGGGGAACTTCAGTTCGGGGCGATCGATCTGGTCGTAGACGATGCCTGCGCGAATGATGTTCACCGGACCGTCGCAACGGTAGATGTCCTGGTCTTCGAGCTGGAAGTTGGCCATCAGCATGTCGGTGATGGAGCGCGGGCAGTCCGCGCCAACTTCGAGACGAACGGGGCGCGCATACCCGCGCCCGGCCAGTTCCTCGCTGAGCGCGCGGGCGAGGTTTTCGACCTCGGCTTCCTCGACCACCAGTTCGCTGTTGCGCGTGACCCGGAACTGATAAGACGCACAGACATTGAACCCGGCGAACATCTCGACGGCGAAGGCTTGCAGCACTTCGGCGAGAAATACGAAATCGAAATCCGCCCCGGCGACTTCCGCCGGCAGGCGAACCAGGCGCGGCAGCGATCGCGGCGCACGGACCAGCGCCATATGTCCTTCGCGGCCGAAGGCATCGCGGCCTTGCAGGACCACGGCGACGTTGAGCGTCTTGTTGAGAATGCGCGGAAACGGGTGCGCGGGATCGAGGCCCAGCGGCGACAGCACCGGCATGATCTCGTTCTGGAAATAGCCCTGCAGCCAGCGCCGCTGCTTTTCGGTCCACTGGCTGTGCGTAAGGAAGCGGATGCCTTCGACGGCGAGGGCGGGGCCCAGTTCGTCCTGCCACGTCGTATAGATGTCGGCAACCAGTTCCAGCGTGCGCTCGCGAATGCGCGCCAGAATTTCCGCCGACGGCATGCCGTCCGGCCCGGGCGCCGCGGAGCTGAGCGCATGGTGATGCTTCAGCACGGCCACGCGAACCTCGAAGAATTCGTCAAGGTTGTTGCTGACGATGGTGAGGTAGCGCAGGCGCTCGAGAACGGGAATCGTGGCGTCGCGGGCTTGCGCCAGTACGCGGAAGTTGAATTCCAGCGCCGCCAGTTCCCGGTTCAGATAGAGCTCGGGGGCCCCGAGGTCGACGTACTCGCTCATTCGTTCCACTTCGCCGCGTGACAAACGCCGATGGTGGCGCGTTTGCATCATGCCGGAAAGTGGCAACGCAGCAAGGACGGCGTAGTCACGAATCAGCCATGCAGGTGCAGATCGTGGGCGCGCTCGGGGTCCAGCAGGCGTTCGGTGCCGAAGACGCAGGCGAAAGTGGAGCCCTGGCCGGGTTCGCTGTCGATCTCGAGACGGGCCTGATGCAGGTTGAGTACGTGCTTGACGATGGAAAGACCAAGGCCCGTGCCGCCCGAGTCGCGCGACCGGCTGGAGGACACGCGATAGAAGCGCTCGGTCAGCCGGGCGATATGCGACGCCGGAATGCCGAAGCCGCTGTCCTTGACCGAGAAGGTCGCGCCATGGGCGGTACGCTCCCAGCGAATGTCGATGCGTCCGCCGGTGGGCGTATAGCGAACCGCGTTGCTCACCAGGTTGGAGAAGGCGCTGTGCAGGTCTTTCGGCGAACCGAGGATGTCGGTCGCGATGGAACCTTCGAGTGCAATCTTGTGGCGCCCCTGACTCAGCGCTTCGGCTTCCTTGCGCAACGTGGCCAGCAACGGCGTCATCTGGACCTGCTCTTCGGCGACGTGGTCCTGGGTTTCCAGGCGCGAAAGCGTCAGCAGGTCTTCGACGATCTGCCCCATGCGCTTGGACTGGATGCGCATTTCGTCGATCACCGAAGCCAGTTCCGGGATGTCTTCCGGATCGAGCAGTTCGAGGTAACCGTGAATCACCGTGAGGGGCGTGCGTAGCTCGTGCGAAACATTGGCCACGAAATCGCGGCGAATCTGTTCGAGCCGGGTGAGATGACTGGTGTCTCGGGCCAGTAACAAACGCTGGCGGCTGCCGAACGGCAGCAGCGTGACCGAGATATGACGGTTTGGCCGGCCGGGGGCCGTGACATCGTTGAGCGGTTCGCGCGCGCCTTCGGTCAACCAGTCCGCCAGTTCCGAATTGCGCAGCACGTCCAGCAGGTCGCGGCTGCGGTCGGTCGGGCGGCGAAGGCCCAGCAGTTCTTCCGCCGCGTGGTTGAACCAGCGCACGTGGCGCGCCTGGTCCAGCAGGACCACAGCGTCCGGCAAAGTGCCGGCGGCGCTGCGAAGGTCGCGCAACTGGGAGGCGATACGGCGGGTTCGGGTCATGAGACGGTCATATTGCGGATCGGCCTCGGCGCGGGCCGTGGCCATCATTGGCCGGTTTCGATGACGGATTCGCGACAGCAGTACGACGATTTCGGCCAGCGCGACCACGGTCACACCCGCCAGCGGCGCGTCGACGAACGCACCCGCCACACCCCCGACGGCAAGCGCCGCCATAAGAAGGGCGGGCAGTCGCAGGGAGCTGTCGAAACGATAGGACATGGGCATGACCGAAAGGCGGATGGGCCACGGCACCTTACCGTGCCGTGACATCGCCGTCAGCCCGATATTTTCCGAAACTCAGGTGCTTGCGGAAAACCGGTAGCCGGCGCCACGTACCGTCTGCACCATGTCGTCGAGCTTCCACGGCTCGAGCGTCTTGCGCAGGCGACGAATATGGACGTCCACGGTGCGCTCTTCTACGTAGACGCTGCCGCCCCATACATGATCGAGCAACTGGGCGCGCGAGTAGACGCGTTCCGGGTGGGTCATGAAAAAGAACAGCAGGCGGTATTCGGTCGGACCGATGGGGATGGCATCGTCGCCCGCGAATACGCGGTGCGCAGGTCCATCGATGCGCAGTCCCCCGAGTTCGACCATGCCCGATCCGTCGTCGCCCTGGCTGCGTCTGAGCACGGCCTTGATGCGGGCGATCAGTTCGCGGGTGGAGAACGGTTTGATGACGTAGTCGTCGACTCCGGCTTCCAGGCCATTGACGCGATCCATCTCCTCGCCGCGGGCGGTGAGCATGATGATGGGGATCTCGCGGCTGAGTTCTTCCTTGCGGAGACGGCGGGCCAGTTCCAGTCCGCTGGTGCCCGGCAGCATCCAGTCGAGCAGGATGAGGTCGGGAACCCGTTCGGAAATGGCGAGCTGGGCGGTGCGGGCGTCGGCGGCGTGTGCCGCGTCCATGCCAGCCTTGCGTAAGGCGAAGGCGACCATGTCGCGTATCGATGCCTCGTCTTCGACGATCAGGATGCGCTTATGCACTCGGGGAGGCTCGTTGGCTGTGACGGTATTATTGCAGCCGGGTTGTGTTACATGGCAATGACAGTTCTCACATTCCTTGCTGGCCACGACCGTCCGGATTGTCGTCAGTCTGTATGCGACGCTTGCGAAGTTCCAGTAGAAGTGGCGTCAGATCGCTGATCCGGGCCTGTATACGGGATCTTTGGTAGTAATCCAGGTCGTCGCGCTTGAGCAGCCGGCGCAGCTGTTCCATGGCATCAAACGGCCGGCCGGAGAGGTAAGCGCTGTCCGCATAGGCCTCGGAGGCGCGGATATTGTCCCCGGCAAGCTCGCTGGCCCGGCCGAAAGTGCGGTAAAGCTCGGGGTCGTCGCTGTTGTCGAGCATGGGTTTCAGCATCGCGACGGCCTGGCGAGAGGCATCCTTGGCCCCGGTGGCCACCAGTGCCTGGGCGTAACCCAGCGCGACTGCCCGATTCTGCGGCGAATTCGCGTGCAACTGCTTGTAGATGATCATGGCGTCGGCGCGACGGCCCGCGTCGACCCAGGCATCGGCCATGGCCAGGCGCAGCACGACGCTGTCCGGCTGGGCGTCCACCAGCGGCTGCAACTGGCCGGCGGCCTGCGTGCCACGGTTGGTGCGGATCAGCGACAGGGCGTAACCGTAGCGGTTGGCGGCGGTGTCGAAATCCTTGTGTTTCAGGTTCTGCTCGTAATACGTGGCGAGCCTCAGTGCGTCCCCGGAGAGCACCCGCGCCCGTTCGCGCATCAGGGCGTAGGTATCGCCCGGGCCGTTGCGTTGCACCACCTTGCCGCCCGCCAGGATTTTCGTCGGATCCTGCACATAAATGACCGGCGCGGTGCTTTTTTCCCAGGTGGCCTTGTCCAGCGTCGGCTGCCGGGGCCGCTGCGCCAGCTGGGTTTCGAGGACGCGGGCGCGGGCTTTGGCGTCGCTGATACGGTTCATGGTGACCGGATGGGTCTGGAGGAATTCCGGCACGGCGTCCTCGCTGGCGCCGGCGCCGGTGCGCATCGTGTCCTGCATGCGTTCGAAGAAGCCCGCCATGGCTTCCGGATTGAAGCCGGCATTGGCCAGCGTCTGGATACCGACGCGGTCCGCTTCGGTTTCGTCCTTGCGGGTGAAGTTGATCGAGCGCTGCATCAGCAGGCTCTGTCCACCCATCAGAACGGCCGGCGCCGCGTCGCCGCTATGCGATCCCGCGCCCGCCGCGATCGCGCCGAGCAGGATCAGGGCCATCAGCGGGCCGTTCTTCTTCGAATCCTCGAAGGCGCGATAGAGATGGTTCTGCGTGATATGGCCGATTTCGTGGGCAATGACGCCCGCCAGCTCGCTTTCGCTGTCGGTAATCGCGATCAGGCCGGAATTGACGCCGATATAGCCGCCGGGCGCCGCGAACGCATTGATCTGGTTGTCCCGCACGATGAAGAACGAGAATTTGTCCTTCGGCCTGTCGCTGGAAGCGACGAGCCGGAAACCGAGATCGTTGATGTACTGATCGAGCAGCGCGTCGTCTAGGACCATGTCGAGCGCGTGCATCTGACGCAGCATGCCCGCGCCGTATTCGTCGGCTTCGCGGGGGCTCAGCAGGGCATTGGCGGAACTGCCGAGGTCGGGCAGGCGGACTTCATCCTGCGCTCCCGCCGTGAGGGGGATGGCGGCGGCTGCCAGGGTGAAAAAGAGGCGTTGGAGAGCGTTGCGCATAGGTCCTTAGACGATACCACTCGTGTCTGCATTCGAGTCCGTTCACGGACCGTTCGGCGATCCGGCCGCTTCGCCCGGGCCTTGGACCGTCATCCCGGCCGGAGGTTCGCGATTCGGGCTTGCAATAGTTAGCCCGCAACTACATCTTGGCCACCAGTCCCATCTGGAGAAGCCTGTGGCTAACCCCGAGATCACCATCTATTCGACCGCTGTCTGCCCGTACTGCGTTGCCGCCAAGAACCTGCTCAAGTCCAAAGGGCTGGAGTGGAGCGAGGTGCGCATCGACACTGACCCGGCGCAGCGCGACGCGATGCTGACCCGTAGCGGCGGCCGCCGTACCGTGCCGCAGATCTTCGTCAACGACCAGCACATTGGCGGTTTCGACGATCTGGTGGCTGCGGACCGTAGCGGCAAGCTGGCGGAAATCCTCGAGGTCGCCGGCTGATGAGCGACGACCGCCTCTCGGAGTTCACCGATTTCCGCAAGCGCATGAACGAGCGCATCCTGGCGGAGGACAATCAGGTCGTCCGCCGATTCTTCGCGCTGGATACCCAGACGTACCGCGAAGGCGCGCTGGATGTGAAGACGAAGGAAATGCTGGGCCTGGTGGCCTCCATGGTCCTGCGCTGCGACGACTGCATCAGCTATCACGTGGCCCAGTGCAAGGAAGCGGGCGTCAACCGCGCCGAATTCTTCGAAGTGTTCAGCGTCGGCCTCGTCGTCGGCGGCTCCATCGTGATTCCCCACCTGCGCCGCGCGGTGGACTTTCTCGATTCGCTGGAAGGCGGGCAGGGCGACGCGGCGGTTTGCGCGGATCACGCTTAAGCGCGATGGGGCGCTAGCCCCAGTCTCCCCGGGAAAACTTGTGAGTTGAACCCAAGATCGCCGATAATTGGGCGATTTTTCTCGCTCGCGCGCCCCTCCGCGCGCTTCCCCGCGTTCAGCTTCCCAGGAGTTCCCCTATGAGCAAGACCATTGCCGTTATCCCCGGCGACGGCATCGGCCCCGAGATCATGGATGCCACCATCCGTTGCCTCGACGCGCTCGACTGCGGTCTCGTATACGACTACGTCGAAGCCGGCATGGTCGCGCTGGACAAGCTCGGCGACCTCCTGCCCGAAGCCACGGTCGACGCCATCGCGAAGCACAAGGTCGCGCTCAAGGGCCCCCTGACCACGCCGATCGGCGGTGGCTTCACCTCGATCAACGTCACGCTGCGCCGCAAGTTCGACCTGTACGCCAACGTGCGTCCGGCGATCAGCTTCCCGGGCACCAAAGCGCGTTACGAGAACATCGACATCATCACGGTGCGTGAAAACACCGAAGGCGCGTACCTCGCCGAAGGCCAGACGCTGTCCGAGGACGGCCAGGTCGCCCAGTCGATCATCCGCAACACGCGCAAGGGCAGCGAGCGCATCGTCCGCTACGCGTTCGAAATGGCACGCAGCAAGGGCCGCAAGAAGATCACGGCCGTGCACAAAGCCAACATCATGAAGACGAGCTCGGGCCTGTTCCTGAACGTCGCGCGTGAAGTGGCCAAGGAATACGCGGACATCGAGTTCAACGAGATGATCGTGGACAACACCTGCATGCAGCTGGTGATGAACCCGTACCAGTTCGACGTCATCGTGACGACCAACCTGTTCGGCGACATCCTGTCCGATCTGTGCGCCGGTCTGGTCGGTGGCCTGGGTCTGGCTCCGGGCGCGAACATCGGTGCCGAAGCGGCGATTTTCGAAGCGGTGCACGGTTCGGCCCCCGATATCGCCGGCCAGAAGAAGGCCAATCCCTGCGCGCTGCTGCTGGCCGCCGCCGACATGCTCGATCACCTCGACATGGTCGCCAAGGGCACGCGTCTGCGTAACGCCATCCGCGAGACGATCGATGCGCGCGATCGCGTCACGCCGGATCTCGGCGGCAAGGGCACCACGGACACGTTCGCCGACGCACTGGTCGAGCGCATTCGCGCTTCGGCGTAATCGCCGGTCGTGCCTGAAGAAAGGGGCGCCTCGGCGTCCCTTTTTTTATGTGCTTTGCGCGGAGCGCAGGAAAGCTTCCAGTCGACGAAGCTTTTCCGGGTTGAGCACGCTGCGAACGGAGTGGATGCGTTCGTCGTCGGACTCGATCCATGTCGCCGCGTAAAGCTCGCCGTCCCGCCAGGTCAGCAGTACCGGTTCGCCGCGCAGATCGGCGATGGTTGTGTCCGCACCCGGTGCGAACGCGGCGATGCGTTCGTACATGGCCAGGATGCGCATGGCGCCATGCAACGGACGCAGCACCGAGCGACGGATGCCGCCGCCATCGCCGATCAGCGTCGCATTGTCCGCCAGCAGGCGTCCCAGCGTTTCTTCCGTTGGATCGGCGATCGCCGCCGCGAACCTTTCCAGCAGACGGCGCTTGGTATCGTTATCGATAGTACGGCCGGCCCGTTCGGTTTGCAGACGCGTGCGTGCGCGATGAACGCGTTGTCGACACGCTGCCTCCGACCGCCCGATCATCGTGGCGATGGCGGGATAGTCGAGATCGAAAATATCGTGGAGCAGGAACGCGGCACGTTCTTCGGCACCCAGGCGTTCCAGGAGCGCGATGTAGGAGGTCGACAAGGTCTCCGCGCGTTCGAGGCGATCCTCGGGCGAAGCGTCGACGCCATCGTTGGCCGCGACCCAGGGTTCCGCCAGCCAGCGGCCGGGATAGTCCGCGCGTTCGAGTTTCGCGCGGCGCAGGCGATCCAGTGCCAGGCGCGTGGTGGCGGTGACCAGCCATGCCTCGGCGGATTCGACGTTCGCGACATCCTGTGTATGCCAGCGCAGCCATGCCTCCTGCACGATGTCCTCGGCGTCGTCCACGGAACCGAGCATGCGCCACGCCAGTCGTGTCAGGCGCGCACGCAGCGGATGGAAAAGTTGTTCCGCCGCCGTTCGCGCCATGACGGGCTCAGTGGCCGCGGAAGAACGGGTAGGGCGCGAGGAAGACCAGCCAGATCAACAGCAGGATGCCGATGTACTTGGTGATGCGGAACAGCTTCGGGTAAGCCTTCTTGAAGCGTCGGCTACGTTCGCGGCCGCGCTTGTTGACCGCGAACATGCGATTGACGAAACCGACCTGTTCCTTGCCGTCGTCGCTGTTCGGCGAAGCGGTGATCGAACCCATGAAGGCGCCGACGCGTTTGTTTATCCGTGTCATCAGGCTGCTGCGCAACGGGCGTTCCACATCGGCGAACAGGATGACGCGGGTCTGGTCGGTAAGATTCTCCGCCCAGTGCACATAGGTTTCGTCGAATACGACGTCCTTGCCATCGCGCCATGCATGCATCTCGCCGTCGACGAAGATGCGGCACTCGTCGGAGTTCGGCGTGATCAGGCCGAGGTGATAACGCAGCGAACCGGCGAACGGATCGCGGTGCGGATTGAGTTTGCTTCCCGGCGGCAGCAGCGCGAACATCGCCGCCTTCACGCTGGGGATCGAGTTCAGGAGTTCGACCGTCTTCGGGCACAGCGTCTCGGCCGACGCGAGCGGCTCGCCGTACCACTTCAGGTAGAAGCGCTTCCAGCCCTGTTTGAAGAACGAATTGAAGCTGGCGTCGTTGTGCTTTTCCGCGGCGCGGATGAAACCCTCGTCGAACAGGTGCATGGCCTCTTCGCGGATGGCCTGCCAGTTCTGCTGCAGAAGGTCGAGCTGGGGGAAGCCGGCGCGATCGAGGATCGGACGTGCGGGGACCGCCGAGAAGGCGTACATCAGCAGGTTGTACGGCGCGAAGATCGCCGAATGATCGACCAGCTGGCGGTCGAAGCGCAGCCGCGAGCGTCCGCGCAGGTGGATGACCAGCACGCACAGCGTGAACAGGATCAGCAGGTACAGGGCGATGAATCGCGGCCCGAGGAAATTCATGGCGAAGACTCTTGGGTGTCGTGCTTCAGATGCGGCTTAGGATACTCCGGGTCAATGCCCGAGGACGTACAGGTCGCCGCCGCCGGGTTTGTAGCTATTTGCGAAGGCGCGCTGCACATAGGCGATGGCGGCGCGCACGGCGGCGCGGGGTGTCTTGCCCTTCGCCAGCTCCGCGGCGATGGCGGAGGCCAGAGTGCAGCCGCTGCCGTGACCTTCGCGCTTGAAGCGGGGGTGGCGGAGGGTCATGACGCCGCGCTCGTCGTAGAAGCGGTCGACCACTTCCCGGCCGCTGGCGTGGCCTCCTTTGAGGAGGACGGACTTCGCGCCGAGGGCAAGCAGTGCCGCACCGGCCGCGTCGAAATCGCCGGGCTTGCGAATAGGGATGCCCAGCAGCGCTTCGGCTTCCGGCAGGTTGGGCGTGAGCACATCGGCGAGCGGAATCAGCGCATTCACCATGGCGTCGATCGCGTCGGCGGCCAGCAGTCGCGCGCCGCTGGAGGCGATCATCACCGGGTCGACCACCAGCCACGCGGGTTCGCGACGACGCATTTCCTTCGCCACCAGCCGGGTAACCGCCGCGCTGCCGAGCATGCCGGTCTTCACCGCACCGATGGAGAAGTCGTCGAACACGGCATCGAGCTGGCTACGGATGTGCGCCAGCGGGACGGTATGGACGGCCGTGACGCCGCGGGTGTTCTGCGACGTGATGGCGGCGATGGCACTGAGACCGTGCACGCCGCGGGCGTGGAAGGTTTTCAGGTCGGCCTGAATGCCTGCCCCGCCGCCGGAGTCGGAGCCGGCGATGGTGAGTGCGATGGGTTTGGTCATGGGGTGGTAAGGATAGTGGAGGAGTCCCGTAGGGTGGGCTGGGGCTTATTCGGGCGTGGTCGCTGCGGATTCCGGCGTGCGCCGGAATGACGTAGAGGGGGCGTGGGTTCCCTCGAACGATCTAACCCTCACCGTCATTCCGGCGCACGCCGGAATCCGCAGCGATACCGATCGGTCGAGCCCCACCGCCTCACAAGATTTCCGGATAGAGGTCGCGCCACTCCGGATTCTCGCCTTCGACCAACTCGATCTTCCACACCCGCCGCCAACCCTTCAGATTCTTCTCGCGAAGAATCGCGGACTCCATGGTTTCGTGTCGTTCGAACCACACCAGCGTGTGGATGCCGTGCCTACTCGAAAAACCTGGCACCACATCGTTCTTACGTTGCCAGATGCGCTTGATGAGATCGCTGGTCACGCCGACATACAGATTGCCGCGACGATGACTCGCAAGCACATAAACAAACGGCTGCCTCTCCATGGCATCTCCAAACGGCGCGGGGCGTAAGCCCCGCGCCTCCAGGTTTCCTTACAACGCCTCAGAAGCAAAATCCGCAAGCCTCGACCGCTCGCCACGCCTCAGCGTGATATGCCCCGAATGCGCCCAAAGCTTGAACCGGTCCACGGCATAAGTCAGACCCGATGTCGTCTCGGTCAGGTAAGGCGTATCGATCTGCTCCACGTTACCGAGGCAGACGATCTTCGTCCCCGGACCCGCGCGCGTGATCAGCGTTTTCATCTGTTTCGGCGTGAGGTTCTGGGCTTCGTCGATGATCAGGTAACGACTCAGGAAAGTACGGCCACGCATGAAGTTCAGAGAGCGAATCTTCACGCGCGAAGCGAGCAGGTCGTTGGTAGCCTGTCGGCCCCACGAACCGCCTTCCTCGGGATTGGCCAATACCTCGAGGTTATCGGTCAGCGCGCCCATCCAGGGCGTCATCTTCTCTTCCTCCGTGCCGGGCAGGAAGCCGATGTCCTCACCGACCGACACCGTCGCGCGGGTCATGATGATTTCGCGATAGCGCTGCTGATCCATGACCTGGGCGAGGCCGGCGGCCAGTGCGAGCAGGGTTTTGCCGGTGCCTGCCGTACCCAGCAGCGTGACGAAGTCGACGTCCGGGTCCATCAGCAGGTTGAGGGCGAAATTCTGCTCGCGGTTGCGCGCGGCGATACCCCAGACGCCATGCGCGGTATGCGTGTGGTCATCCAACAGTACGAGTTTTGCCGTGCGCTTGTCTTCCGTTTCCACGATTTCCAGCACACGCAGTTCGACGTCGTTTTCGCCGGGCATGTACAGGCACTCGTTGGCGTACCAGTGCTCGTCTTCGCGCATGGTCACTTCGTAGTACGTGCGGCCGCGTTCGTTCCACGAACGAAGTTCGGGATGATGACTCCAGAAATCTTCCGGCAAGCCGTCCGAGCCGGTGAACAGCAGCGCGAAATCGTCCAGTGCGCGGTCGTTCTCGTAATCTTCGGCGGTGATGCCGTAGATGGACGCCTTGATCCGGAGGTTGATGTCCTTGGTGACGAGGATGACCGGCCGGTCGGGATACTGGTCGCGCAGGTCGATGACGGCCGCGAGAATCTGGTTGTCCGCCTTGCCGTTGCCGTGACTTGCCCGTTGCTGGAAGTAAAGGCGGCCTACCGCGCCGCGTTTCAGTTTGATGCCTTGCGGATTGGACAGCTCGATGCCGTCCTTGATGCCGTGCCCGTTACCTCGTTCGATCAGTTCGTTGAGGAAGCGACTGACCTGGCGGCCGTTGCGCGAGACTTCCGAGCCGCCTTTCTTCTTTTCGTCCAGTTCCTCCAGCACCGTCATGGGGATGAATACATCGTGTTCCTCGAAACGGAACAGCGACGTCGGGTCGTGCAGGAGCACGTTGGTGTCGAGGGCGTAGATGCGCTTGCTTCCGGTCATGCGGAAGTGACCTCACTTGAGAGGTTGCTGATAGCCGGCTTTCCAGTCGGCCGCTCTGACGGTCGCGTGGGCGACCCCCCTTGCCGCCGGCTGTGGGCGGCTGGAGACGTGCAAACGCCAACACCCCGCGTCCGCCCGTCGCGAGCTTCGGGCTCGCGACGGTGGGCAGGGCGTTGACGGTCTTCGGGATCACTCAGTGGGGATGGCTTCTAGTACGTGTTGCGCGTGGCCCGGCACTTTGACGCCACGCCATTCCATGGCGAGCTTGCCGGTGGGGTCGACTAGGAATGTACTCCTGACGATGCCCATGTGGCGCTTTCCGTAGAGAACTTTTTCGCGAATGACATCGAACGCCTGGCACCAGGTTTCTTCGGCGTCGGAGATCAGCGGGAAGGGCAGGGATTGCTTCGTGGCGAAGTTGCCGTGCGAGCGTACCGAGTCGCGCGAAACGCCGATGACTTCCGCGCCGCGCGAAGTGAATTCGGGATACAGATCGCGAAAATCCTGCGCTTCGGTCGTGCAGCCGGGCGTGCTGTCCTTCGGGTAGAAGTAGACGACGATCCATCGGCCTTTCAGCGCTGCCAGCTTCAGTGTGGCGCCATCGCCCGTCGTGCCTGTGAGATTGGGTATTTTCTTACCGATTCCGATCATTCAGAACTTCACCGGATCCATGATGGCGTCGAGGTTGAGCCCGTCGCACAGTTCGAGGAAATCGTCGCGCAGCGCGGCGATATGCGTTTCGGCGGGTATGCCGATGGTGATCTGGGCCTGGAACATGTCCGCGCCCGTCTGCATGGCCTGGTAGCGCATCGACGAAAGCTGCTCGACGCTGATGTCGCGGCGGGAGAAGAATTCGATGATCTTGACCAGGATGCCCTGGCGGTCGGCCGCGATGACTTCCACCAGATAGGGCAGCAGATGCGTTGTCGGTTCGCGCGGCGTGGTGCGGTAGTGGACGATCTGCACGTCTTCGTCGCGGCCGAGCTTGGCGAGCGCCGTCTCCAGTTTCGCCACCGCATCCCACGATCCGCTTGCCAGCAGCATGACCGACGTGTCGTTGCCGATCGTGGACACGCGTGCGTCAGCCATGTTGCAGCCCGAATCCGCTATGCGCTTGGCAAGCGGCAGCAACGGGGCGCGATGGGCAGGGGAAAGCGTCTGGATCAGCAACTGGTTGTCGGCGGTGGCGTTACGCGGCGCGGAGCGATTCAAGATGGACTACCTGTGTGCGGTCCCGCGGGGCGCGGGGCGGCCTTAACGTCTGGAGTTCAGCTTACTTGCCCGCGTCGTGAGCCCGCAAGTAACATGGAAGGGCTCGTAACTCGTGGGTCAGCCCTTGAACATCTCTGGAAGTATCTGTGCATTGGCCACGCCGTTCGGTAATGACGGCGGCCTGGACCTCGACGCCTTCGGGCGCCTCATCGACCAGCAGATCGCCGGTGGCACGCAGGCGGTCGTTGTCGCCGGGTCTACCGGCGAGTCCCATTTTCTCGACCACCATGAGTTCGACCGGCTGCTGGTCTTCGCCGTCGAGCGCGTCGCGGGCCGTATCCCGGTCATCGCGGGTACGGGTGAAGCCGGTACCGCGAAAACCGTCGCGATGACGCAGCGTGCCCGCGATCTGGGTGCCGATGTCGCGCTGGTCGTGGCCCCCTTCTACGTCCGTCCCACCCAGGAAGGCATGCGCCGGCATTTCCTCGCGGTGGCCGACGAGGGCGGGCTTCCGGTCATTCTCTATAACGTGCCGCCGCGCACCGGCTGCGACATCGCGCCGGAAACCACCGCGGTGCTGCGCGACCATCCGGCGATCGTCGGCATCAAGGAGGCCAGGGGCGACGCGGAACGCATTCGCGCCACGGCGGAACTTGTGCGCGAAGATTTCGTCTATCTCAGCGGTGACGACGGTTCGGCCCACCAGGCCATGCTAGCCGGCGCCGCTGGCACCATCTCGGTGGTGGCCAACCTGGTACCCGAAGCTTTCCGGCAGTTGTGCGACGTGGCCCGTTCCGGCGACGCCGATCGCACAGCCCGGCTGGTCGGGCGTCTGGCTCCACTGATCGACGCGCTGAACTGTGCTCCCAATCCCATCCCCGTGAAGGCCGGTCTGGCCGCCCTGGGGCTGGGATCGGCGGCGCCGAGGCTGCCGCTGATCGAGCTCGAGTCGGGTCCGGCACTATCCCGATTGCGCGAAACGCTCGCGGCTCTGGCACCATTGGCGTCCGCAGCCTGAAGCCACACCCCTTTCAACGGAACCCGTTCATGAAGAAATCGTCGTTCGCGCTGGCCTTCACGGCAGTCGCCATGTCCACCCTGGTCCTTTCCGGCTGCGGCATGTTCCGCTCCCACAAGGACTGGGACAAGGCGCAGCAGGAAGCCCCGTTGGAGATCCCGCCGGGCCTCGATACGCCGTCGACCAGCGCGGCGCTCGTCATTCCCGACGTCGGTTCCGGCGCTGCGGCCGCAGCCGCCCAGCAGTCGGGCGCTTCCGCGGTCTCCGACGGCTTCGTGTCGGCCGACAACGTCGACAACGTCTATCGCCGTATTGGCGAGGCACTTGGTGCCGGCGATCTCGGCAAGGTGCTGGCGCACGACGACACGGCCCATACCTACCAGCTTTCGGTAGGCAAGGGCATGTCGGAGAGCAAGCCCGGTCTGTTCCGTCGCATGTTCGGCGGCGGCAAGAAGAACGATGCGGCCGATGCCGCTCCGTCCTCGTCTACGCCGGGTACGCGTCAGGTCGTCATTACGGTCATTCCCAGCGGCACGGGTAGCGAAGTCCGCGCCCAGGGCGACAGCGACGGCGTTCGCCGCGTGGTCGATTCGCTGAAGTCGCGTATGGGCGGCTGAGGCCAGGGCCTTAAAATGCGAAAACGCCGCCCTGGGGCGGCGTTTTTGTTTGCGCGCCCACGCCTTGTTGTGGGAGCCCGCTTGCGGGCGAAGGCTAACGGAGCGGCGATACCATGCGTGACATCCGCAGCCCGTAGATCGGGCTCCTACAAAACAGGGTGTGGGGTCGGACAGCAAAACGGCCCTCGAGGGGCCGTCGGGTCAGAGCTGGAGCAGGTCGATCTTGCCGGGTTTGTTTTCCCAGTCCTTGGCGTCTGGCAGGCCGTCCTTGCGCTCGGTGATGACCGGCCAGTCTTTCGCCAGGTCGGCATTGAGCTTCACGAAGGATTCCTGGCCCGCGGGGACGTCGTCCTCGGGATAGATCGCATTGATCGGGCATTCCGGCTCGCACAGGGTGCAGTCGATACACTCGTCCGGATCGATGACCAGGAAATTCGGGCCTTCGTGGAAGGCATCGACCGGGCAAACCTCGACGCAGTCGGTGTACTTGCACTTGATGCAGTTGTCGGTGACGACAAAAGTCATGCCGCGAGCAGCCTTAATGTGCGAGAGGAATGGTGCTCCCTACGAGACTCGAACTCGTGTTCCCGCCTTGAGAGGGCAGTGTCCTAGGCCACTAGACGAAGGGAGCGATTCGTACGCGAAGTACGAGGCGCGCTAGTATAGCGAAATTGCGACAGGCGGCAATGCCTTTGTGAAGGCTTTTGTCCTGTCCCAATGCCGGCATTGGGGGCGATATTCGTAAGTGAGCCACGAATTCGTTACATTGCAATCATTCATCCGAGGTCGGTCTGGACTGACCCGGCGGCTTCGTCACTGGACGCATGGGCGTCCGCCAGGACTTCTTTCAGCTTGAATCCCGATACAAGGAAGGACGCTCCGCCGGTGTTGCGCATTATCCCGCGTGAGCAGCATTCCATCTCCCGCAAGAACATCAGCAAGGCCGCGCTGCGCGTCCTGTACCGCCTGCACGACGCCGGGTTCGACGCCTACCTCGTCGGCGGTGCCGTGCGCGATCTCCTGCTCGGTGGGCACCCCAAGGATTTCGACGTCGCCACGAACGCAACGCCGGACGAGGTCAAGGGGCTTTTCCGGAATTGCCGCCTGATCGGGCGCCGTTTCCGGCTTGCCCATGTGGTGTTCGGTCCGGAGATCATCGAAGTGGCGACGTTCCGCGGCACGGGCGAGGAGGGCGGCGAAGGCGACCGTCACATCGTCGACGGCCGGATCGTCCGCGACAACATCTGGGGCACGATCGAGGAAGACGCGGTGCGCCGCGATTTCCGCGTCAACGCGCTCTATTACGACATCGGCGATTTCAGCGTCCGCGACTACGTCGGCGGCATGCAGGATCTCGAGGACAGCACCATGCGGCTCATCGGCGATCCGGAGCTGCGCTACCGCGAAGATCCCGTGCGGATGCTGCGCGCCGCGCGCCTGGCCGCGAAGCTCAATTTCACCATCGACAAAGCGACCGCGGCGCCGTTCGCGACGCTGGGCCACCTGCTCGGCGAAGCGGCGCCCGCGCGTCTGTTCGACGAGTCGCTCAAGCTCTTCCTGGGCGGTCACGGGCTGAAAAGCTTCCGGATGCTGGAAGCCTGCGGTCTGCTGAAATTCCTGTTCCCGGTCACGGCGCGTGCGCTGGAACGTGGCGACGAAGCGCTTCGTGCGCTGGTGGAGCAGGGGCTGGCTAATACCGACAAGCGCATCGCCGACGGCAAGTCGGTCACGCCCGCCTTCCTGTTCGCCGTGCTGTTGTGGGGCGAAGTGCGCGATCAGGCGCATGCATGGATGGCCGAGGGTCTGGACGTCAACGAGGCCTGGCAGCGTGCGGCGGTCCATGTCGTGGGCGAGCAGTGCCAGCGCGTGGCGATTCCGCGTCGCTTTACGTTCACGATGGAAGAAATCTGGGCGTTGCAGCCGCGTTTCGAGCAGGTGCACCGCAAGCGCGTCTTCCGGCTGATGGCGCATCCGCGTTTCCGCGCCGCCTTCGATTTCCTGCTGCTGCGGGCGCACGAATCTCCGCAGATGAACGAACTTGGCGAATGGTGGGCGCATGCCCAGCAACTGCCGCCCGAAGTGCTCGCGCAGGCGCTGGGTGGCGGTGGCGTTCCCTCGCCGGAGCCGCCGACGGTAGCCGCCGCGCCCGCGCGCAAGCGTCGTCGCCGGCGTAAGCCCGCGGGTCGTGGCAAGGGCGATTCGGGCAACGCGTGAACGTCGTGCCCGGCGCCCGCGCCTACATAGCGCTTGGCAGCAATCTCGGCGATTCGCGCGACCAGCTGCTGCGGGCCACCGCGGCGCTGGACGCGCATCCCGGCGTTACCGTCGTCGCGCGGTCGCGTTACTACCGCACGCCCCCGTGGGGCATCGTCGACCAGCCGGATTTCGTCAACGCGGTGATCGAGGTATCGACCTCGCTGTCCCCATCGGTCCTGCTCGATCTGCTGCTGGATACCGAGCGTGCGTCCGGGCGCGTTCGGGATGGCCAGCGCTGGGGCCCTCGCGTCCTCGATCTGGATCTTCTGGTTTACGAAGGCGTCACGCAGGACGACGAACGGCTGATCCTGCCGCATCCCCGTATCCGCGATCGGGCTTTCGTCCTGCTCCCACTGGCGGACGTTGCTCCCGACCTCCATATCGAGGGGCAGGGCCGTGTAGTCGACCTGCTTGAATCCGTCGACGCCGGCGGTTGCGAAGTCATTCCTTGAGTCTCGTTGCTGCAAGGCGGGATAATTCTCGAGTTCCGCTCACCGACTAAGAGAGCTGCCGTGTACGCCGAAAAAACGAGTGCCCCATCCCGTAAGCCGGTCACCGTGCCGGGCCTGCGGGCGATGAAGGCCGAAGGGCGCAAGATCACGATGCTCACCGCTTACGACGCGAGTTTCGCGGCCCATCTGGAGGCCGCCGATGTCGATGTCGCCCTGGTGGGCGATTCGTTGGGCATGGTCGTGCAGGGCCGTAGCAGCACGCTGCCGGTGACCGTCGACGACATGGTCTACCACACCATCATGGTGGCGCGTGGTCTGTCCTCGACCTTGCTGGTCGCGGACCTGCCCTTCATGAGCGACCGCGATGTGCCTTCGGCACTGGATGCCGCCGCCCGCCTCGTCGGTCAGGGTGGCGCGGCGATGGTGAAGATCGAAGGCGCCGGACGTATCTGCGAAGTGATCTCGGCCATCGTCGAGCGCGATATCCCGGTTTGCGGGCATCTGGGCCTTACTCCCCAGTCGGTCCACAAGTTCGGCGGCTATAAGGTCCAGGGCAAGCAGCAGGACGCCGCGGACAAACTGGTGGCCGATTCGAAAGCCGTGGAGGCCGCCGGTGCCGACATGCTGGTGCTGGAATGCATCCCGTCGGCGCTGGGCGCGCGCATTTCCCGCGAGCTTTCCATTCCCGTCATCGGCATTGGCGCCGGCGTCGATTGCGACGGCCAGGTGCTGGTCGTCTACGACATGCTCGGCCTCACGCCGGGCAAGCGTCCGAAATTCAGCAAGGATTTCCTCTCCGGCCGCGATTCTATACAGGGCGCTATCGCTGCCTATGTCGCGGACGTGAGGAGCGGGCAGTTCCCCGGCGTCGAACACGGCTTCAACTGACCATCCAGGCTTTAAGAAATCATGCAAACCGTGACAGATGCCGCCGCGCTACGCGCCGCGATCCGTGGCTGGCGTACCGCCGGGCAGACCGTTGGCCTCGTGCCGACGATGGGCAACCTGCATGCGGGGCACCATTCCCTGCTGAAGCTGGCGCGGGACCGGGCCGACCGTGTGGTGGCGAGCGTTTTCGTCAATCCCACGCAGTTCGGTCCGGGCGAGGACTTCGAGCGCTATCCGCGCACCCTCGCGCAGGATCAGGCCGGTCTCGCCGAGGCCGGTTGCGACATCCTGTTCGCGCCGGAAGTATCGACGATGTATCCGTTCGGCCCCGCGGCCAGCGTCAGCATTCACGTGCCGTTGCTCACCGAAACGCTGGAAGGTGCGCATCGTCCCGGCCATTTCGATGGCGTGGCGACGATCGTGGCCAAGCTGTTCAATCTCGTTCAGCCGGACCTCGCGGTCTTCGGCCAGAAGGATTTCCAGCAGTTGCGCGTCATCGAGCGCATGGTTCGCGACCTGTCGCTGCCGATCAAGGTCATGGCCGCGCCCACGCTGCGCGAGGATGACGGCCTGGCGCTCAGCTCGCGCAATCAGTACCTCTCGCCTGCCGAGCGTGCCCGGGCGCCCCAGATCCACGCCACGCTGATCCAGATGCGCGAGCTGTTCGTGCAGGGCGGCCATGCCTGGCAGGCGTTGGAGCAGGCCGCCTCGGCCCGGCTGCAGCGGGCGGGCTTCGTTCCCGATTACGTGGCGATCCGGCGCGCCGAGGACCTAGGCGCGCCCAGCGTCGACGAGCGGACGGGGCTGGTGGCCCTGGTGGCGGCCCGGCTCGGCAACACGCGCCTGATCGACAACCTTATCTTCGACTGACCGGCCCCTTGCGCCGGGGCCGGGCGCCCCCATTAACCGCCCCGAAGCGCCTTGACGACGCCCGGGGCGCGGCTGGCTATAATTGGCGTTTGCCTTTCATCGATCCCACGGTATTCCGCTCATGCACCTGAACATGCTCAAGGCCAAGATCCACCGCGCTACGGTGACCCACGCCGAGCTGCATTACGAAGGATCGATCGCCATCGACGGACTCCTGCTCGACGCATCGGGCATCCGCGAGTACGAGCAGATCCACGCCTGGAACATCAATAACGGCAAGCGCTTCGTCACCTATGCGCTGCGTGCCGAGGAAGGCTCCGGCATCATCTCGGTCAACGGCAGCGCAGCCCATCGCGCCCAGCCGGGCGACCTGGTGATCATTGCGGCGTTCGTCAGCCTGTCCGAAGCCGAACTGGCGGCGTACAAGCCCGACCTGGTCTATGTCGATCGCGACAACAAGATCACGCACACGAATCACGCGATTCCGAAGCAGGCTGCATAGCCTGCTGTTGTAGGAGCCCGCCTGCGGGCGAAAGCCAACGGAGCGGAGATGCTGTGCGCGACATCCGCAAGCCCGGACATCGGGCTCGCGGATGTGGGCATCCGTCTTCCTCGCCCTGTTGGCTTTCGCCCGCAAGCGGGCTCCTACAAAAAAACGTGATGCTTCATTAGATCGATACAATTCCAACACCACCCAGTGCGGTAACATCGTGGCTTCCTCCGATGCATAGCAAGTGGGAGCCATGGATTCCAAGCACACCCGTCTGCCGTCCTTCGAAGCGCACGCTTCGCGCCTCGCCTCCACTCATCTGCGCCAGCTGCTCGCCGACGAGGCGCGCGGGGACCGGCTCCGACGTCGCGTCGGACCCATCCTCCTCGACCTGAGCCGGCAGAAACTCGACACGGCCGCACTCGATGCCGTCGGCGAATACATCGAAAGCACGCATTGGCAGGCCGCACGCGATGCGATGTTCTCCGGCGAGCACATCAACACCTCCGAAGACCGCGCGGTGCTGCATACCGCACTGCGTTCCGGTGCCTCGCGCCATCCCGTCGCGCCGGCCGATGTCCGCAAGGAAGTCGAGGCAACGCTGCAGCGCATGGAAAAAATCGTCGGCGCCGTGCATCGGGGCGAAGGCGAAACCGTCGGCCTCATCCCGCAGGTCACCGATGTCGTGAACATCGGTATCGGCGGTTCGGACCTGGGTCCGCGTCTTGCTGTACATGCGCTGGAACAGTTCCACGTCAAGGGCATCCGCAGCCACTTCCTGACCAATGTGGACGGCCACGCCGCCTACAACCTGATGAACCAGCTCGATCCGCGTCACACGCTGGTCATCCTGGTCTCCAAGACATTCACGACGCAGGAAACCCTGCTCAACGGCGGCGTCTTCCGCGACTGGATTTTGCGGGCGCACGACGGCGACGAACGCGCGGCCTCGAAGCATTTCCTCGCGGTCAGCTCCAACGTCGAAGCCGCCGAGAAGTGGGGCGTACCGGCCGCGCAGGTCCTGCCGATGTGGGACTTCGTCGGCGGCCGTTATTCGCTCTGGTCGGCGGTCGGCGCCGCCATCGCGTTTTCCGTCGGCATGGACAACTTCCGCCAGATGCTCGCCGGTGCAGCCGAAGTGGACGATCACTTCCGCAGTGCGCCGTGGCAGGAGAACGGTCCCGTGCTGCTGGCCATTGCCGAGCTGTGGAATCGCAACGTACTGAAGCGCACCAGCCGCGCGGTGGTGCCGTATGTCGACTCGCTGGTCGACCTGCCGTCCTATCTGCAGCAGCTGGAGATGGAAAGCCTCGGCAAGCACGTGCATCCGGATGGCGGAATCGTCGAGGATTCGACCGTGCCCGTCGTCTGGGGCAGCATCGGTACGAACGCGCAGCATGCGTACTTCCAGGCATTGCATCAGGGCACCGACATCGTGCCGCTGGAATTCATCGGCATCGTGAAGCCCGCGCATCCGCTGGTGAAAAATCATGCGGCGCTGCTGTCGAACCTGCTCGCGCAGGCTGCCGCGCTGGCGCTTGGAAAGACCTTCGACGAGGCGCTGGCGGAAGCGAAGAGCGGCACGGACGAACAGCGTCGCGCATTGGCCGAACAGCGCACGTTCGAAGGCGATCGTCCGAGCACGGTGTTGATGCTCGATTCGCTGACGCCTTACTCGCTGGGTGCGTTGATTGCGCTCTACGAGCACAAGGTATTCTTGCTCGGTCATCTCTGGCGCATCAACGCGTTCGATCAGTGGGGCGTTGAGCTGGGCAAGGCCATTGCCTCGCAGATCCTGCCGTCGCTGGATGCGAACCCGGATGCCCTGACGCAGTTCGACAGCGCGACACGCGCGCTGATCAAGGCGATTCAGTCCAGAAAATAAGCGCGAACTGCGTTTGTAGGAGCCCGCTTGCGGGCGAAAGCCAACGTGGCGGAGATGCCATGCGTGACATCCGCAGCCCGGATGTTGGGCTCGCGGATGTGAGCATTCGTCTTCCTCGCCTTGTTGACTTTCGCCCGCAAGCGGGCTCCTGCACACGGCATCTGGTTTTACGGAACCGTCGGCAGAAACTTCGGCTTCCGGAAAGCCTGCACCTTCTGCTCGAATCCATACGCAATCGAAATCAACGTCGGCTCGCTCCACTTCGTGCCGAAGAACACCACGCCTACCGGTAGTTCGTGCGCGAAGTCGGCTGGCACCGTGATCGACGGATAGCCGGCGATTGCCGCGGGTGCCGATACGCCGCCGACGGTGGGATCGCCACTGACCACGTGGTCGCCGAGTACCGGATCGGTCATGAATGCGGGCCCCCAGCTCGGCGCCAGCAGCGCATCCAGCCGGTTCGCTTTCAACGCCGCGTCGATGCCTTCCGGTCCCGCAAGCCGCTTCGTTTTTTCCACGGCCTCCACATAAACCTTGTCGGTGAGCGCGCCCTTGGCCTGCGCCTGCAGGAAGAGTTCCTGGCCGAACCAGGGCATCTCTTCTTTCGCATGCGCATCGTTGAAGGCGATGAGGTCGGCGAGGGTATGCACGTTCAGACCGGTACGCGTCGCCAGATAGGCGGCGATGTCCTGCTTGAAGTCGTACAGAAGCACGGTCAGCTCGTAATCGCCGAACTCCTTCAGATGTGGAATCTCGACGTTATCGATAACGACGGCGCCGTTCGCCTTCAGCACGGCGATGGTCTTTTCCAGAGCGCGATCCGCGTTCGGTTCGATGCCGGCGAGTTGACGCACTACGCCGATGCGTTTGCCGCGAAGACCGTTGCTGTCGAGGAATCGCGTGTAATCGGTAGCGTGACGGTCGGCTTCCGCCGTCGCCTTGTCGCGTGGATCGGAACCCGCGATCGCCGAAAGCACGGCAGCGACATCGGCGACGCTGCGTGCCATCGGTCCCGCCGTGTCCTGGCTATGCGAAATGGGCACGATGCCCGCGCGGCTGACGAGCCCGAGGGTCGGTTTGATACCGACCAGTCCATTGACCGCAGCGGGACAGATGATCGACCCGTCGGTTTCGCTGCCGATGGCGGCGGTCGCCAGGCCCGCGGCAACAGCGGCGCCGGAGCCGGCGCTCGATCCGCACGGATTGCGATCGAGGACGTAAGGATTGCGCGTCTGGCCGCCGCGTCCGCTCCATCCGCTGGATGCGTGGTTCGAGCGCATATTCGCCCATTCGCTGAGATTGGTTTTGCCCAGAATCACGGCACCCGCGGCGCGTAGTTTCGCGGCGACGGTCGAGTCGTGCGGCGCGGGCGGCCCGGCCAATGCCAGCGAGCCGGCCGTCGTCTGCATGCGATCGCCCGTGTCGATGTTGTCTTTCAGAAGAATGGCGATGCCGCGCAGCGAGCCCGACTTGTGTTCGTCGCTTTGTCGCGCGATGGCGAGCGCATCCGGATTGACCTCGATCACGGCGTTGATGGTCGGTCCGGCTTTGTCGATCTTCGCGATGCGATCGAGGAAGAGTTGGGTTACCCCTTCCGCGGTCAAGCTGCCTTTGGCGTATGCCTGCTTCAGCGAGTCGATGGAAGCGAACGCGGTCGTTTCGTCGGGTGCGGATGCCGAGACGGCGTTGACTGCGCCAAAACAGAGCAAGGCGGCCATGGCCGTCCTCGTGGTGGACTTTACGAACATGCTTTCCCCCTTAAGTCATGCGGCGATGCGCCTCATCTTAGCTCGACATGGGAAAGCTATACTGCGTGGACGCAAGGCAAGCCGGATGCACTCAGGGGCTGCCTCTACGTAATGAAACGGAGTCCTCGCATGCGTCCCTGTTCGCTTCGCTGGCTGGCCCTGGCCGCCATTGCCCTGTCCGTAGCCGTCCAGGCGGACGACAGGCCGGTTCCCGATACCCTGAAACAACGCATCGCCAGCTGCACCAGTTGCCATGGCGAGCAAGGGGAGGGCGGCGACAACGGATTCAATCCGCGACTGGCGGGCAAGCCCGCCGGGTATCTGGTGCGTCAGATGCAGGACTTCAAACTGGGCCTGCGCCATTACCCGGTCATGGAATACACGGTCGCGCCGCTGACCGACGACTATATGCGCGAGATCGCCGAATATTTCGCCACGCAGGACGTGCCGTATACGCAGCAGAAGTCGCCGCGCCTGCCCGCGAGTGCGATGACCCGTGGCGAGCAACTGGTTACGAAGGGCGATCCGGCGCGCAATATTCCCGCCTGCTCGGGCTGTCACGGTCCGCGTCTGACCGGTATGCAACCGGACATCCCCGGTCTGGTCGGTCTTCCTTACGACTACATCAGTGCGCAGCTCGGTTCCTGGCGCACGCAGACGCGAAGCACCGTCGCGCCCGATTGCATGGCCACTATTACCAGTCACCTGAGCGACGCCGATATCAGCGCCGCCGCCGCGTGGCTTTCGTCGTTGCCCATTCCCGACGATACGCATCCGGAACCCGCGGATTCGCTCACGATGCCCATGCATTGTGGCAGCGTGGGAGGCTGAGCTATGACGATCATGACCCACCGCATTCTTCGCGCCGTCGCATCCTTCGCCCTGTTCGCTGTCGCCGGATCGGCCCTGGCCGTCGATGGCAACCAGATAGAGCGTGGCCGGTACCTGAGTCTTGCCGGCGACTGCGCGTCCTGCCACACCGCGAAAGGCGGCAAGCCATACGCCGGTGGCCGCACGGTGCCGACGCCGTTCGGCAACATCCCCTCGCCGAACCTTACGCCGGACAAGTCGACCGGCATCGGCGACTGGACGGCCGACGAGTTCTACCAGGCCATGCACGACGGTCGCGGCAAGGACGGACAGCTGTTATATCCGGCGTTTCCTTTTACCTCGTACACGCAGGTAACGCGCGTCGATAGCGACGCGATCTTCGCGTACCTGCAAAGCCTGCCGGCGGTGCACAGCGAGAATCGCGACAACGAACTCCGTTTTCCGTACAGCATGCGTCGGCTCATGGCGGGATGGCGGACGTTCTATTTCACGAAGGGCGAGTTCGAAGCCGATCCGAAGCAGTCGACCGAGTGGAATCGCGGCGCTTATCTGGTGAAGGGGCTGGGTCATTGCAACGACTGCCATTCGACACGCAATTCGCTCGGCGCGACGGTCGACGATCCGCGTCTGGCCGGTGGCCTCATTCCGATCCAGGACTGGTACGCGCCCGATCTGAGCACGCAGGCTCACGGAGGACTGTCGGGCTGGACGCAGCGCGACATCGTCGACCTGCTCAAGACCGGCCGTTCGGCGCGCGGTACCGCGTTCGGTCCGATGGCCGAAGTCGTTCGCGAAAGCACCCAGCACCTGACGGACGAGGATCTCGCGTCGATCGCCGTTTATCTGCGATCGCTGCCGGCACGGCCAGAGCAGAAGAAAGACGACTCGCTGCCTTCGCGTCCCATGTTTATTGCGAAGGGGCAGAAGGTTTACGCCGATCGCTGCGCGACCTGTCACGGCGATTCCGGCAAGGGCAAGGGAGACGCCTATCCGCCGCTGGACGGCAATTCGTCGGTTGTCGAACCGGTGGGCGTCAATGCGATTCGCGTCGTATTGTCCGGTGGCTTCGCGCCGGCGACGAAGGGCAATCCGCGACCGTATTCGATGCCGCCGTTCTCGCAGCATCTCAGCGACGACGAGGTGGCCGCGGTGGTCTCGTATATTCGTCAGGCATGGTCGAACGCCGCGAACCCGGTTTCGGCGGATGACGTGCGCACGTACCGGTCGACCCCGGGCGGCTAACCAGCCGCGTGTACGAGTCGTGCGAGGTCGTGCCAGACATCGGCGTTCCATGAGCGCCGTGCCTGGCCGGAAGGCGAGGGCAGGACGAAAAGGCGCGTGTCGCCGAATCCCTGTTCCTGCAGTCCGTAAGCTGGCTTGCCGCCCAGTGCGCTATGCGCCGCATGCTTGCTGGTAAAGGCCAGGACACCCGGTGCAAAGGTCGCGATCTTCTTGCGTAGCGCGGCCACGTCGAAGGCGTCCGCGGGAAGATCGATATCGTTGCCGCTATGAAACTTGGCCAGATCCGTCATGCCGATGCCGAAGCCCGGCATCAGCGGATATTCCGCCGGTGCGAGCAGGCGAGGCGTCAGTCCGGTCGCGAAGACCGTTCGCCAGAACATGTTGCCCGGATGCGCGTAATACGCCCCGGCTTCCGCCGAGCGCCGGCCCGCCGCCGTGCCGCAGAACACCAGTCGCAGGCCGGGTTCGAGCACATCGGGAAGGATCGGCGCATCACGCATAGGCAAGCAGGAAGTCGGTGTACTGGAAGCGTTCGTCGCGCAGCAGGGAATCGCCGCGCTCCAGCGCTACGTCGTGCGCGAACAGCGGACCGCCATAGCTCAGCGTATGAAACTCGCCGCGCTCGCCGCAGGCATCGACGCCGTTCGGTAGTTCATCCAGCAGTGCATGGTCGAAGTCGCGACCGCAGAACGCCGCGTCGAGCTGCGTGGTGTCGACGCAGCACAGCGCGGCACGGTGACCCTCGGCAACGAAGCGGCGGGCAAGGGCGGAGGTGTCCTCGCCCCATAGTGGGAACACGCCCTGCCAGTGGTCGCGTGCCAGTTGCGTCTCGCGATAGGCGCGGACGTCGTCGAGAAACAGGTCGCCGAACGCGCAATGGGAAATCCCCGGCCAGCGTGCGCGCGCTTCGTTCAGTGCCGCCCGATAGATCTGCTCGTAGCTTTCGTTGTCGCTGGGCCACGTGAGGGATGCTTCGATCACGGGAAGGCCGAGCGCCGCCGCTTGCGCGTGCAGTACGGTGCGCCGGATGCCGTGCATCGCAATGCGGTCGTAGTTCGCCGTGACGGTGGTGAGCAGGCCCAGCACGTTCCAGCCTGGGTCGGCACGCAGGCGTCCAAGGGCCATCAGGCAGTCTTTGCCGCCGCTCCACGAAAGAATGATCGGTGTGCTCATGCGGACTACTTTACGGGTTTCGTGCTGCGCGGGAAGGGATGGTCAGTTAGTGAGCAAGGCAACGCAAGTGCGTGCCACGTAAGGATGGTTCGGAGTTATCCACATGCTTATGCAGTGACTGTCCACAGCGGTTGTGGATAAGCAGGGTGCAGGGTGTCGCTTCATCGCTCCGTTGGCTATCGCGCGCAGGCGCGCTCCCACAGGTAACCTCGTACGCTTTCTGTGGGAGCGCGCCTGCGCGCGATAGCCAACGGAGTAGTGACGCCGTAACCCCAACAAAAAAGCCCGGCTTTCGCCGGGCTTTTCCTTATCGCTTCATCCAGCGCGTATCAACCGCCGCGCGAATTCTTCTTGCGATCGCCTTCCGTCAGGTGACGCTTGCGGATGCGGATTTCCTTCGGGGTGACTTCGACCAGCTCGTCGTCCTCGATGAAGTCCAGGGCCTGCTCCAGCGTGTGCTTGAAGGCGGGAGTCAGCTTGATGGCATCGTCCTTACCCGAGGCGCGCATGTTGGTCAGCGGCTTGGTCTTGATCGCGTTGACCGTGAGATCGTTGTCCTTCGAGTGCAGGCCGATGATCTGGCCTTCGTACACGTTGTCGCCTTCGGCGGCGAACAGCTTGCCGCGCTCTTCCAAGGGTCCAAGCGAATACGCCGGCGTGGTGCCCGGAGCATTGGCGATCATCACGCCGTTCTGGCGTTTGGCGATGGCGCCCGCTTCCTTCGGAGCGAAATGATCGAATGTGTGGAACAGCAGGCCCGAGCCCTGCGTCAGCGTCTTGAACTCGTTCTGGAAACCGATCAGGCCGCGAGCCGGAATCAGGTAGTCGAGACGAACGCGACCCTTGCCGTCCGACACCATGTTCTTCAGCTGGCCCTTGCGGATGCCCAGCTTTTCCATGACGCCGCCCTGGTGGACTTCTTCGACGTCGACCACGACCTGCTCGATCGGCTCCATGAGGACACCGTCGATTTCCTTGACGATGACTTCCGGGCGCGACACGGCAAGCTCGTAGCCTTCGCGACGCATGTTCTCGATCAGCACCGACAGATGCAGTTCGCCACGGCCGGAGACCAGGAATTTATCCGGATCGGAGCCTTCTTCCACGCGCAGGGCCACGTTGTGCAGCTTTTCGCGGTCGAGACGCTCACGGATCTGGCGGCTGGTGATGAACTTGCCGCCGCTGTGGTCCTTGTTACCGGCGAACGGCGAGTTGTTCACCTGGAAGGTCATGCTGATCGTCGGTTCGTCGACGGTCAGCGCGGTCAGCGCTTCCGGGGTGTTCAGGTCGCAAACGGTATCGGAGATGCCCAGGTCCGCGATGCCCGAGATGGCGACGATATCGCCGGCCTCGGCTTCCTCGACTTCCACGCGCTCCAGACCCATGAAACCGAGCACCTGCAGCACCTTGCCCTGGCGCTTCTTGCCGTCCGGACCGGGACCGACGACGCTGACCGGCATGTTCTTCTTGAGCTTGCCGCGCTGGATGCGGCCGATACCGATCACGCCGACGAAGTTGTTGTAGTCCAGCTGGCTGATGCGCATCTGGAACGGGCCTTCCGGATCGACGTCCGGCTTGCTGACGTGCTTCATGATCGCTTCGTAAAGCGGCGTCATGTCGCCTTCGCGGGCTTCGTGCTCGAGGCTGGCGTAGCCGTTCAGGGCCGAGGCGTAGACGATCGGGAAGTCGAGCTGCTCATTGGTGGCGCCGAGCTTGTCGAACAGGTCGAACACCTGGTCGACGACCCAGTCCGGACGGGCGCCCGGGCGGTCGATCTTGTTGACGACGACGATGGGCTTGAAGCCCATGTTGAACGCCTTCTGCGTCACGAAGCGGGTCTGCGGCATCGGGCCGTCCATCGCATCGACGAGGATCAGTACCGAGTCGACCATCGACAGCACGCGCTCGACTTCGCCGCCGAAGTCGGCATGTCCCGGGGTGTCGACGATGTTGATGCGGTTGCCATTCCAAGTGATGGCGGTGTTCTTGGCAAGGATCGTGATGCCACGTTCCTTTTCCTGGTCGTTCGAATCCATGACGCGCTCGGCGAGCACCGTACGCTCGTTGAGCGTGCCGGACTGCTTAAGAAGCTGATCGACGAGGGTGGTCTTGCCATGGTCAACGTGAGCGACGATGGCGATATTGCGCAGGTTTTCGATTGACATCGGGTATGCCCCAGCCTTGAGCCGGTGCACCTCTTTGGATTGGGAAGCCGCCGATTATAAAGGGTTTCCCTAACTTTCGCATGACGCCTTGAGAACGCGGTTTTCATGGGGTTTAGGCAGGTGGGACGGGCGCTGCGGGCGCATCCAAACATTCAACCAGATGGTTGACAAAAGAGGGTTGGCGGCAGATATTCAACCTTATGGTTGATAATCCCGGACAGCAACTCGACAGCGTCTTCGCGGCGATGTCCGATCCCACCCGCCGCGCGATGTTGTCGCGACTGGCGCTCGGCCCCATCAGCATTGGCGAACTGGCCGCCCCCTTCGAGATGTCGCTCGCTGCGGCGTCCAAGCACGTCAAAGTACTCGAACGCGCCGGACTCCTTGTGCGCAGCGTGCGGGGACGCACCCATCTGTGCGCACTGGACGCCGCGCCCATGCACGCGGGCATGGAATGGCTGCGTCATTACGAACGTTTCTGGGGCGATAGGCTCGACACCGCTTAAACGATTTGAACGATCGGGCAAGGGCGGCGAGCTCCGCAGGCGCTCTCTGGGGAAGCGCGCCTGCGCCCGAAACCAGATGGCCTCAAACACCCCACTTATCGGCAATCAAGACAAGGCCAGGTCACCATTCTGCAAAGTCATCGTATAGGTAACATCGCGATGGGTCCCGATGTCGTCGACGACATCAGGACGGTCAGTACTTATGTCTTGGACATGGACGGGTCGAGCTGGTCCCTGTGGAATAGTGGGCCGGCTTGACCCGTGACATGCACTATCAGGTGAACATGCGCATCCTTGAATGGGATACCCCGGTGCGGGTTACGAGCGATCCATCGGCTCGCTTCTCGTAGCTGGTGATTGTGCCCTGGAGATAACGCTGCACTATGAGGCCGGCATCGAAATATTCTGGTTCGTGACTGTCCGGATCGATTCCCCTCATGCTATCGGCCGCGCGGTTGGCTGAACTGACATCCCTTAATAGTGAAACGAACTTGACGGATGCATCGATTGTCGACGCAAGTCCCGCGTAATCGATTTCTCCACCTCCCTCCATGGGAAATGTACCGTGTTCCAGCTGCTTACCCTCCGCGTCCCGCGAGCCACTTCCGGTGTCATAGACTTTCACGACCTGCGCGTTGAAGGCTTTGGCGAGAGAGGCCAGTTCCGGGTCGGTATTCAACTCTCGCTCTAACCATGCGGTCGATTCGCTATCGAGTCTACTGTCGACTACCCGCAGGCTGCCGTTCTCGACGACGACATCAAATGTCTTGTCGATCACTCCTTGCCGCAGGGAATCGATGTGTTCGAGGTGTTTGGTAAACCTTTCGGCGAAATCCGCGAAAACACTCGATGTATGGGTCATATCATTAAGATACGCGTGGACCGAGGCACCTGCGTCGGAACGAACTTCTCTTACATAGCCCGTATCGATAACCGATGTCTCTTTGTTCGCGGGTTCCGTTTTTGTCGGGTTTGGAATCTTTAGCGGCAGGAGAGAGCTGACGGTCGCCAGGTCATGGATCATGGCCGATACCCCCGGTACCGTTCATCGCACACATGCGTAAAAAATACGATGCCGGGCCACTCAATGCGGCGGTTATTGTCGGTATATGCGACGACAAATGCTTTTGGCACATAAGTAATGTCCCAATATTCCGCCGGCACCGAATACGTATTGAAGCGATGAGGCCCTTCAATGCCCGGGCCTCTGCACGGGCCGATATCCAGTTTCGCTGCGAATGATCCTTGCGCGTTGGTTAAGCCATCGGTTTGAGCAAGAAGGGTGGGCGTTCCCTTCCTTCCGTCGGAATCGTAGACTTCAATGGTTACATGCTCACCGGCCCCTTGGGGTACGTTGCCAGCTTCATCCCACACGGTTACGCCAACATCGATTTCCCGAGCGACCCGGGGTAAGCCGGGGGCCAGTCCGCTGAGATTTTCATTACTGGAGTACTGATCGATTCCTGCGCGATTAAGTGGGTCGGACGTTTTTATCCAGTACTGATCTTCAGGTAAGGCGTCGCCCAAAGGGCTATAGACACGAATGTGAATGGTGTCGCCCGCGGGTACACGAATTTGATATTTTCTATTGTTAGCAAGTGATATCCATGTGCCGTCTTCTCCTTGTCGTTCGATCACCTGCCGGGATGATCCGGTAAAGGTGAGAGACGTAGACGATTGAGTCGCCGGAGGTGCTATCGAGTAATAGTCAAAGTCATTGGCGTTGTCCAGATATGCGCGCAGGTAGATATTGCCAGTCAAGTGTGTCGCGCGCGTCAGTGAGTCGTTAGCCTCCCAACCATCGAATTTACTCGTCGTCGTCGCCTGAAATTGAAATGTTGCGCCGCCAACGGCCTGCTGTGCGTCGATCAACAGAAGTATCCCGGTGGGTTTGGCACGAATGGCCTGGGTGACTTTGAATGAATCGATGCCGAGTACGCTATCGAGTGGATTCCATGTCCCGTCGTTAGCCACTTCAAACAGATGAACATCGTGCTGTTCGCCCGCGGGAAGGTCAGCGACATAGACGGTAATTTTGTTTGACGGCTCCGTGATGAACTGAAAGCAACGAAGAGTGCCGGTGGGTGCTGTTGGGGCACCGTAGGTGTTCCCAACATCGATTTCCTGACATCCGTCGAGGGGTGCCGGGACATCATCGGTTGAAGTGGGCGGTCCGGCAACCGTCTTTCGCGAAGCAGCGTGACTGCTATGACGCAGCGATGCCTGCGTATGCTGCTTCATGGGTAGCGTGAAAGCGCGTACCGGGGCCCCCGTCATCACGAATCGATCAGTGAGGTTGAGCGATTCGTTCCGGGCCGAATTGTGGTTTTTCGCGTGCGCTTGCGCGAAAATCATAGCGGTCATGCAAAGCGCGGAGCCCAGAAGCTTGTTTAACTGCCTACGTGTCATGGGACACCTTCCCTAGAGGTTTGGCGACGCAGCGTGGAACGTTCGTTCCTTTCGGCGCGCCGCCAGCCATTGCGGCCCCTCGAAGCTAAATGCCTCCTCTCCACACGTCCGTCGGCACGGTCCGAGAGTGCCGCCCTTTCCGTCACCCGCTTGCGTAGGTTATGGCCGCGTCCTCAAGCAGTTTCAATGCGACTCGGTTTTTCTGCTAAAGCAAATTCACCTGCTGCGTCGCCGTATACCAGAGCAGCCCGTAATGGCCGTACGGGAAGGTGTAGCTCGCGGTCTCTCCGGCAATCTGCGAGGTGTGCACCCCGTAGACCAGGCATACGCCGCCGTAACAGTTGATCTCGTCGGCATACGACTTGAACGAGTACATGCGCGCGCCGAACTTGTGGCCCGAAATACCGTTGAGGAAGGGATTGTTGACCGAAAGGCCCCAGCTGCCGCAGGTTGTGGTTGCTACGTTGAACGGATAGGTGCCGCAGCTCCACAGACCGCGGAATGCGCCTGCGATACCGATGAACGCGTCTACCGACGTGGATGCGCCGATACGATCGATGACGCGTGCGGCGAGCGTCGCGCCCATGGAGTGGCCGATGACGTCGATCTTGCCCGTGCACGAGGACGCCAGCGCGTCGACGATGGCATTCTCGACCGGCGTTTCCTCGGTGCCTTTGTGATCGTTGCATGCGGCGCAGAACGCGTTGCCCCATGCCGGGGCGAATATCTGCGATTCGGTATAGCCGCGTTGCACGAGCAGATCGTGCGTGGCCTGGAAATCGGTCGGCTTGCCGGTATTGCCATGGACCAGTACGACATTGTCGACGCAGGCGGCATAGGCACTGCCTGTGCCGATGAGCGAAAGAACGAGAAGCGCGGAAAACAGACGACGTAGGGAACGCATGCTGACGTACCTCCGGTTGATGCGCTCGTTCAGACGACTCCAAGCGCGTAGTAGGCGACGATCGCGACGAAGACGGCGAGCGTCTTGATCACGGTGATCGCGAAGATGTCGCGGTAAGACTGGCGATGGGTCAGGCCGGTGACCGCCAGCAGCGTGATGACCGCGCCGTTGTGGGGCAGGGTGTCCATGCCGCCCGATGCCATGGCCGCGATGCGGTGGAGCACTTCCATCGGAATGCCAGCTGCTTCGGCGTTACGTATGAAGGTATCGGCCATGGCGCCGAGTGCGATGCTCATGCCGCCCGATGCCGACCCGGTGATGCCGGCCAGCGCCGTCACCGATATCGCTTCGTTGACCAGAGGATTGGGAATGGCGTGCAGTGCGTCGGCCACGATCCGGAAGCCGGGCAGCGCGGCGATGACCGCACCGAAACCGTATTCGGACGCTGTGTTCATCGACGCAAGTAACGCACCGCCGACGGCTGCCTTGCTGCCTTCGGCGAAACGGGACACGACCGGTTTCCATGCGAAGGCGAGCACGGCCGCGATGCCGATAAGCAACGCACCCTCGACCGCCCAGATCGCGGAGACCTTCGACACCTCCTGCACGACCGGCGCCGATGTACCGACGACGGTCGGCACGAACGACTGCGTTGTGCCGTAGAGTCTGGGGATAGCGAGGGTAAGCAGTTTGTTCGCCACGCCCACAAGAGCCAGTGGCAGCAGGGCGAGCAGCGGATGGGCGAGTTTCTCGCCGGTAAAGGCGACGGGTTCGTTGACCAGCGATTCGCCATAGCCTTCGCCAGCGGCGGCAGCGGCACGACGGCGGTGCTCCAGATAAAGCAAGCCGACGACGAGAATGAAAACCGACCCAAGCAGCCCGAGCCACGGCGCGGCCCAGGTATTCGTGCCGAAGAAGCCGGTGGGGATGATGTTCTGGATTTGCGGCGTGCCGGGCAGCGAGTCCATCGTGAATGTAAACGCGCCGAGTGCGATCGTGCCGGGAATGAGCCGCTTCGGGATGCCTGCCTGCCGGAACAGCTCCGCCGCGAACGGATACACCGCGAAGACCACGACGAAGAGCGAGACGCCGCCATAGGTCAGCAGCGCACATACGAGCACGATGGAAAGGATGGCCCTGCGCTCGCCGAGCAAACCGATGGTCGCTGCCACGATGGCACGCGAGAATCCCGACAGTTCGATCAGCTTGCCGAAGACGGCGCCGAGCATGAAGACGGGAAAATACAGCTTGAGGAAACCGACCATTTTGTCCATGAACAGGCCGGTGAACATCGGCGCGACCAGGGACGGATCGGTCAGCAGCACGGCACCCAGCGCCGCCACGGGCGCGAACAGGATCACGCTATAGCCGCGATAAGCGACCAGCATGAGGAAGGCCAGGGCGGCCAGCACGATCAGCAATGCCACGAAACTCTCGTCCTTAAGCGTCGCGTACGAAGCGCGACTTCGGCGGCGAGTATCCGCAGGGGGCGAGCGGCGTGGCACTGTACCAAGGTACAAGTGTGAACGCGTACGCCCTCTACCTATGCTTCGTGTCATACGGCGCCAAGGGGGCGTCGACTTTCGATGTACCCGGGGGAACCATGAAGCACACACCGCTGACGTTCGCGATCGGCCTGGCGCTTGGACTTGTCTGCGCGCCGCCCGCCGCGGCGCAGGATGCCGCCGCTCCGTCCGCCACGTCCACCGAGGCGCAGAAGAAGCAGCAAAGCGCGACGCAGTTGTCCGAAGTGACGGTAAGCGCGCGTCGTCGCGACGAGTCGATGGAGAAAGTGCCCGTCGCCGTCAGCGCGTTCGGCGAAGACGATATGAAAGACCTGCAGGCCACCAGCATCGATGGTCTGCAGGGTGCCGTGCCCAATATGAACATCGTGCAGGGCCGCGGTTCGTCCTCGTCGGTCAATATCTTCATTCGCGGCATCGGCCAGCCCGACGCGCTGCAGACCTTCGACCCCGGCGTCGGCATGTATGTCGACGATGTCTACTATTCGCGTATTCAGGGTGCGCTGATCAGCCTGTTCGATGTCGATCGCATCGAAGTGCTGCGCGGTCCGCAGGGCACGCTATACGGCAAGAACTCCACCGGTGGCGCGGTGAAGGTCGTTACGAAGAATCCGGGAACGACGCCGGAAGGCTCGGTCGAAGCGACCTTCGGGAACTATGGTCGTCGCGAGGGGCGTTTCTACGGTTCGACGCCATTGAGCAAGGACGGCGCATGGTCGGCCTCGCTGGCCGGCGCGATCACGCGTAACGACGGTTACGTGAAGGACAACGAAGGCCATCGCTATAACGACGACGATACGAAGTCGATCCGCGGCAAGCTGCGTTATCACCCGTCCGAAACGTTCGACGGCGTCCTGACGCTCGACTATACGAAGATGGATACGGCCCTGACGCTGGGCCAGCCGGTGTCGCCGCTGACCCAGACCGATCTGGCGCGTGGGCCGGTCGTGCTGCTGCGCCCGAATCTGGACGAGAAGTACAACTTCCACACGGAAACTTCGTTCGATCCGGACAAGGGCCAGAAGCTGACCCACAAGGGCGCGGCGCTGAACATGAGCTGGCGTCTGTCCGACCAGTGGAACCTGAAAAGCATCACCGCCATCCGCAAGCTCGACAGCAACTCGTATATCGACATCGATGCATCCAAGTACCAGCTGGGCGACGTGTTCGTTGGCTTCCGGCAGAAGCAGGTCAGTCAGGAACTCCAGCTGGCGTTCGACAACGGAAGCAACCTGCAATCGGTATTCGGCGCGTACTTCCTGCGCGAGAATGTGCCGTCGACGCAGTATGCATACGCGGACGACCTGTTCGCGCTGGCCGGCCGGAAGATCACGTTCCTGCGTAGCATCGACGACGATCTGACGACGAAGAGTTATGCCGCGTTCGGTCACGTGAACTGGGAATTCACCCCGAGCTGGACGCTCGCCGCTGGCCTGCGTTACAGCCGCGAAAGCAAGGACTACGACCGAACGACCAGCACATTCTGGGGCGTTCCCTTCATGGCGCTGGACGAGACGGTCGCACTGGCCAAGAGTAAGACCTGGAGCGCATGGACGCCGACGGTCAGCTTGCAGAAACAGTTCAATCCGCAGGCGATGGGATACATTTCGGCCAGTCGCGGCTTCAAGTCGGGCGGCTTCAACGGTCGCGCGAATGCCGCGAACGAAGCGAAGAATCCCGAGTTCGATCCGGAATACGTGTGGACTTATGAGGCTGGCCTGAAGTTGCGTTCGGCCGATAATCGCCTGCAAGCCAACATCGCCGCGTTCCATAGCGACTACAAGGATTTCCAGGCGCGTGTGTCGGAAATCCAGAATTCGGGTTCGCTCACGCCGACCTTCGCGTTCCCGGTCATCAATGCGGCGAAGCTCAAGATGGACGGCTTCGAAGTCGAAGGCGTCGCGCTGCTCGGCACGGGGACGAAGTTGAGTACGCAGATCGGTTATCTGGACGCGAGGTACGACAAGTTCGACGATGCGCGGCTGAATCCGGCCAATCCGCAATACAACCCCCACCTCCACGACCATGTGCCGTTCTCGCCGAAATGGACTTCGCGCATCGCGGTATCGCAGACCTTCTCCGTTGGCGGCGGCGCGTTGACGGTGGGTGCCGATGCGTCCTATCGCACGGAAACCTGGCTCAGCGTCGACAACTACACCGCGCTCAGTCAGAAAGCCTATACGCTGGCTGGCCTGTTCGGCGTGTTCGATTCCGGCGATGGCCACTGGCAGCTTCGCGCCGGTGTGCGCAACGCGACCAACAAGGTCTATAAGACCGATGGCCAGGAGTTCTCCAGCGTCGGTAACATCCGTACCGCCTACTACGGTATGCCGCGCAATTACTACGGCAGCGTTCGCTATAACTTCTGATGCGGGAAACGACGATGAAACCTTCGTTCAAGACCATGTGCCGGACGGTATTCGCCGTCGCACTCGCCTCGGCGGGCGCGGCGATGGCGGCCGATGCTCCCGCGAAGCTTCCGGCATTGCACGTCGACGCGACGCGCGTCACGGTAGCGGGCCTGTCGTCCGGCGCGTATATGGCAACACAGGCGCAGATGGCGTATCCGGACGTGTTCCATGGCGCGGCACTCGTCGCCGGCGGCCCGTATGGTTGTGCCGGAGGCAAGCTTGACGTCGCGCTGGGCAGTTGCATGAAGGGTACGCCGGCGCCGGACGTTGCCGCGCTGGCGAAGAGCGCCCGCGAGCGCGCCGGCAAAGGCGAGATCGGCCCGCTTGGCGCGCTTGCGCATACCCGGATTTACGCGCTGCACGGTGCGCAGGACGCGCTGGTCGCTCCGGTCGTCGGTCACGCGTCGGCGGGTTTCTACGAAGCGTTGCGCAAGGGCGATCCGGCGCTTGCCGGCATGACGATCGTGGACGATGGAGATCGCGCCTTCGCACATAACCTGCCGGTCGGCGTCGCTGGCGACGATTGCGGAAAGTCGGTGGCGCCGTATCTCGGTCACTGCGGTTTCGACGCGGCCGGAGCGATCTTCGCGCAACTGTATGGCAAGCCGGGAAAGCAGGCGGACAAGGCGGCGGGCGAGATCCGTCCCTTCGATCAGGATGCTTATCGGACGGACGGCAAGGACGCGTTCCTCGCCAGCACCGGTTACGTCTATCTGCCGCCGGACTGCCTTGCCGGCAAACCTTGCGGTGTGATGGTCGCGCTGCATGGCTGCAAACAGAACGCCGATGCGGTGGGACAGGCGTTTGTCGCGGACGCGGGCTTCAACCGCTGGGCCGACGTGTACGACGTGGCCGTCCTGTATCCTCAGACCCGCGCGGTGTTCGCGCCATTGAATCCGCAGGCATGCTGGGACTGGTGGGGATATTCGGGGGAAGGTTACGACTCGCGGGCAGGCGTCCAGCTGACATGGCTGACGAACGCGCTCGTGGGTATGGGTGTGCCCAGGCCGCATTGATTCCGGCGACGCGCTCATGAGCGCGTGGATCGTCGCGACCGCCGCGGGTCTCTGGCTTTGCCTGCTGTTCGGGGTGGCGCTCTATGGCGAGCGTCGCCCCGGTCTGTTCCAGCGGCGCTGGGCCGTGGTGTATTCGCTGTCGCTGGCGATTCACTGCACGTCGTGGACGTTCTATGGAACGGTGACCCAGGCCAGCCGCTCCGGTTGGTGGCTGCCGCCGACCTTCGTCGGCGCGATCCTGATGTATGTGCTGGCGGTCGGTGTGTTGCGACGGCTCGTCGTACTTGCGCGCGACTATAACGCCGGTTCGCTCGCCGATCTGATTTCCGTACGGCTGGGAAGGCATCGCGGTCTTGCGGCGCTGGTGACCGTGGTCATGCTCGTCGGCATCGTTCCGTATATCGCGCTGCAGTTGAAAGCGGTGGCGATGAGTTACGGATTGCTAGCGCGCGGCCGTCACCCCGACGCGCCGGCATGGCAGGACAGCGCGCTTTATATCGCGCTGCTGATGGCCGCCTTCGCGATGTTGTTCGGCACACGCCGCGCCTCGGCGATGGCGCATAACCGTGGGCTGGTGCTCGCGATGGCATTCGAATCGTTATTCAAGCTCGGCGCGATGCTCGCGCTGGGTACGCTTCTGTTCGGTGCGGCACCGGTATTGCCTGCATTGCCCGCTATCGTCGTGCCACCCGTTCACGATACCGGTGGGTTTCCCGCACTGATCCTGCTCGGCGCACTGGCGATGTTCACGCTGCCGCACCAGTTCCACGCGGGGATGGTCGAGTGCCGCGACGTGCGGCACGTGCGTACGGCGCGCTGGCTGTTTCCGGCCTATATGCTGCTGATCTCGCTGCCGATCCTGCCGCTTGCACGGCTTGGCGATGCCACGCTGGCGCCGCTCGGCGTGCCTTCGGATCTTTACGTGCTGGCTCTGCCGCTGGCGCGCGAACAGAACGGTCTGGCCTTGCTCGCTTTTCTGGGGGGACTGAGTGCCGCGACCAGCATGGTCGTCGTGGCGACGCTGGCCCTGAGCCTGATGGTGGTGAATCATTTCATCGCGCCAGTCCGCGTGCTTGCCGGTTGGGGCCGGGACGAGCGCGGCGACCTGCGTGGCGAGGTCATTTCCCAGCGTCGCGTGGCGATCCTGGCGGTTATCCTGCTGGCCTGGACATATAGCCGTGTACTGGCGGGCAACGACGTCCTGGCCGATATCGGCGGCATCTCGTTTTCCGCGCTGGCGGGACTCGCACCCGCACTGATCGTTGCCGTTTATCGTCCGCAGACGGGCGCGCGTGCCGTGGCCTCGGGCCTCGCCGTCGGAACGCTGGTATGGCTATACGTGCTGTTGCCGGCGCTGGTCGCGCATGCGCCGGACTGGATCGTCCACGGTCCGTTCGGGCTCGGCTGGCTCGCGCCCGATCGTTTGCTGGGACTGGAAGAATGGAGCCGGCTCGGCCGCGCCGTCGTGCTGAGTCTGGGCGCGAATATCGCTGTTATCGCGCTGGTCGCGCATTCGCGTTTCGGCCGCGAAGTGGCGCCGCCGTCGCGCCTGGGCGAAGTGGATACCGGCGACCTGCGCGCACTGGCGGCGCGCTTTCTTCCGACCGAACGCGTCGACATCGTATTCGCGAACGCACCGGTCCACGGTCCGGCGGGCAGCGTGCGCGCGGGTGCCGTCGAACACGAACTGGCGGCGGTGATCGGCGCGGGTTCCGCGCGACTGCTGCTTCAGGTCGTGCAGCGGCAACGACAGGACGAGCTGGATACGGTCGCCGCCATCGTCGGCGAAGCGACCGAGGACCTCCGCTTCAACCAGCGCGTACTCGAAGCCGCGCTGGAAACCATGAGCCAGGGTATCTGCGTCGTGGACGGCGAGCTGAAACTGGTGGCGTGGAATCGCCCCTATGCCGAGCTGTTCGGATATCCCGTGGGACTGCTCGAAGTCGGCCGTTCCGCGGCCGATCTGGTCCGGCACAATATTGCCGCCGGCCTGGTCGGGCCCGGCGATATCGATGAGCGGGTCGATCGGCGGATGCAATTGATGCGCTCGGGTTCGCCGCATCTGGCCGAACGCCGCTTTCCCGACGGCACGGTCGTGGAGATTCGCGGCAATCCGATGCCCGGCGGCGGCTACGTGGCGACGTTTACCGATGTGACGATGTACCGCGAGACCGAGGACGAGCTGAAGCGCACGAACGAAACGCTGGAACTTCGCGTCGTCGAGCGGACGTCCGAACTAAAGCAGGCGAATGAAGCGAAGAGCCACTTCCTGACCGCGGTCAGTCACGATCTTCTGCAACCGTTGCACGCCGCGCAGTTGTTCGCGCATGCCTTGCGCCATGGTGCGGACAGCGATGGACAGACGGCACGGCATCTCGACGGCGCGCTGGCCGCCACCGAAAATCTGCTGGCCGGCTTGCTGGATATCGCACGGCTCGAAGGCGGGCGGTTGTCGCCGCAGATCCGCGACGTCCCGCTGGCCGACGTGCTGGGTCCGCTGGCTGCCGAGTGCCATGCGCTGGCGAGCGACCGTGGCATTCGTTTCGACAACGTGGCCAGCCGGGCGTGGGTGCGCACCGATCCGCAATTGCTGCGGCGCGTGGTGCAGAACTTTCTGTCGAATGCTTTGCGTTACGCGGACGGCGGACAGGTATTGCTCGGCTGCCGTCGCGTGGCGGATGCGTTGCGAATCGAGGTCTGGGACACCGGCCCCGGCATCGCGCCGGAAGATCGCTCGCTGATCTTCGATGCTTTCCGTCGCGGACAGCATGCGGCCGGGCAGGGGCTGGGCCTCGGCCTTGCCATTGCCGAACGTACCGCGAGCTTGCTCGGTCACCCCATCGGCCTGCGTTCCTGGCCTGGACGGGGAAGCGTTTTCGACGTCACGGTGCCGTGGGCGCCGGTCGGTGTGGTCGAACGCGTTGAGCCCGTGGTACTGGCCGACGTGCCGCTGGGTCACGCGATCGTGGTGGACAACGATCCTTCCGCGCTTGCCGCGACGGCGACGCTGTTGCGCAGTTGGGGCTGGACCGTGGATGCGTTGCGCGTACCCGAAGGCGATGCGGGTACGCCCGATCTTCTGGTGCTCGATTACCACCTGGATGCGGGGCGGACGGGGCTCGATGCCTTGGGTGTGCTGCGCGAGCGGTTCGGTGATGTGCCGGCGATTTTCGTGACTGCGGACCGCGATGGCGAGTTGCGTGCGCGGTTGCAGGAGGTTGGCGGCCATGTGTTGTACAAGCCGCTGAAGCCGTTGGCGCTGAGGCAGGTCTTGCAGCGCTTCGCGGGAGCGTTGTAACGATCGTCGCCTAAGCTGTCTGCTCCCACAGAAAGCACAACAGAGAGCACACAGGCCCATAGAGGGCGCGGAAGGATGCCGTGCTACAGCGCGTCCCCAAGATCCAGCGACCGCAACAGCACGCTTGCCTGCGTGCGATTGCGCACGCCCAGCTTCTCGAAGACCGCCGTCACATGCGCCTTCACCGTTCGCTCCTGCACCGACAGCCGATCCGCGATCTGCTTGTTGAGTAACCCTTCCGACAACAGCGACAGCACACGGAACTGTTGCTCGGTGAGGCGTGCGAGCTTCGCCGCCAGTGCGGAATCCGCCGTGTCGGCGGGCAGGGCGGCGATGGCGCGCGCGAGGTCCGGCGGCAACCAGCGACCGCAGTCCAACACCGTACGCACGGCTTCGGCGATCTGTTTCGGATCGGCGCTTTTCGGTATGAAGCCCGCCGCGCCGTGGTCGAGTACGCGACGGACCAGTCGCGGTTCGTCGTGGGCCGATACGACCAGCACCGCTACGCCCGGATATTGCGCGCGCAGGGCGGCCAGTCCCGACAGGCCCCGGCTTCCGGGCATGCGCAGATCGAGCAATACCAGATCGGTGTCGGGCTGTGCCGCGAGGGCGCTCATCACGCCGTCGAGATCGGCGGCTTCGGTCAGCTCGGCATCGTCGACGGCGGACGCCGCGGCCTGAAGCAGCGCGGCGCGAAACAGCGGATGGTCGTCGGCGATCAGAAGTCGGTTCATCGCCGCGACGGTAGCGTCAGCGGCGCGTGCCGTCGAGTGCGGCATGGCCCTTTCGTACGATGGCGGTGGCGAACGGGCTTGCTATGGTGGCCGTATGTCACGCATCTTCCCATCGAGCTTCGTTCTTTCCGCTCTCGTCGCCCTGACCGGTTGTGCGACGGCGCCCAGGGAGTCACGCATGTCCGCCAGCGACGTCTTCGGAGAAGTAAGGGTCACGACGCATCGTGGCACCGACGATCTTCTGAGCGCGGGACTGGGCTTGCGCGGTCTGGCCGGAACGCTCGCGCCGTTCGCGGAGCCCACCGCACCCACGCCTGCGGAACTGCGTCGCCGCGCGATCCAGTCGAGCTGGAAGGGCATTGCCGACCTGGGGCCGAAGGGTGGCTTCGGTAGCGTCTATGGCGCGGTTCCCGCCGTGCCCGGCCGCGAGTATCAGGCGTTCGCCCGGCTGCCCGCGGCCAGCTCGCCGCATCGCGTGCTGGTGCAGGTGCCCGACGATTTCGATCGTACAAGGCGGTGCCTGGTCGTGACCGCTTCGTCGGGGTCGCGGGGCATTTATGGTGCGATTGCACTGGCCGGTGCCTGGGGCCTGCCTCGCGGATGCGCCGTGGCGTATACGGACAAAGGCACGGGATCGGGTTACTTCGACACGGCCGACGGCACGGGTGTGTCGCTCGACGGTACGCGCGCGAAAGCCGGCACGGCCGAACTGGAATTCGAACCGAAGCATCCCGCGGTCGATGCGGGTATCGCGGTCAAACATGCGCATTCGGGCGACAACCCGGAAGCGGACTGGGGGCGTCACGTCTTGCAGGCGGCGCGTTTCGGGCTGGCCATGCTCGATCGCGCCTTTCCCGAGCAGGCGCCATTCACCGCGGCGAACACACGCGTCATTGCGACGGGCCTGTCCAATGGCGGCGGCGCGGTGTTGCAGGCGGCGGGAGACGACAGCGACGACATGCTGGCCGGCGTCGTGGCGCTGGAGCCGAATGTCTATGTCGCCGGGCAGGGGCGTTCTTTCTTCGACTACGGAACGGAAGCCGCGTTGCTGTTGCCGTGCGCGATGGCGGCGCCGGCATTCGATGGCGTTCCCTTCGCACGCGTCGCGGGAGTCTCGCCACCGGGTTGGGCATTGCGCTGTGCCAGTCTGCATGCGCATGGACGGCTCGCGTCGGCTACGCCGCAGGGGCAGGCCAGCGAGGCGCTGGAGAAATTGCACGCAACGGGATGGAAGGACAACGCGCTGGCCGTCGCCGCATCGTCGACATCGCTGGACCTGTGGCGCGCCGTGACAGCAGCCTATGCATCGGCCTACCTGCGACGTGGCGTCGGGGCCATGCCGTGCGGGTTCTCCTATCGCACGCTCAATGCCGCCGGTGTGCCCGGTCCTGCCGATCCGCGCGTGCGTGCCGCCTGGTGGGCGGATGCCGGGGGTATTCCACCCGGCGCTGGCGTGGTACTGGCCGGCGGTACGGACCTGTCGCTGGATCCGACGCTTCCCGGGAATATCTGCCTGCGCGATCTGTGGACGGGCGTCGATGGCGATGCCGTGGCCCTGCGTGCCGGCGTGGAAGCCACGGCGGCCGCGCTCCCTCGGGAAGGTCTGCCGGTGTTCGTCGTGCATGGCGCGGACGACGGTCTCATACCTACCGCCTTCAGCTCCGAGCCGTACGTGCGCTGGCTGCGCGCTTCCGGCCGTGCGCCGGTGTTCTGGAAAGTGCCTTACGCCCAGCACTTCGACGCTTTCCTCGCGTTCCCGGATTTCGGCGACCGCCATGTCCCGCTGCTGGCCTTCGGTTATGCGGCGCTCGACCGGCTTTGGGAACATGTTGCGAAGGGCCGGGCGCTCCCGGAGGACGCGGCGGCGGCCGGGACCAAGCCGCGGGGGGCTGGCACGCTTACGCCGGCAAACCTGGGAATCGACTGAAACCTCGCATCGTCGTCACGCTTTATCGCTTGAAGTCTCGGGGTAGGGCCGCCATCTTCGGTATCCTTTGCGGCCCTCCGGGCGATGGCGCTGTGCCATTGTCCCGACTTTTCAACGATTTACAGGAAAAGCGATGACCATCAACGTCACCTTCAAGACCAATAAGGGCGATATCCACCTGCGCCTGCACGACGATAAGACGCCGGTGACGGTCGCCAACTTCGTCAATCTGGCCAAGCGCGGCTATTACGATGGCCTGTCGTTCCATCGCGTCATCAGCGATTTCATGGTCCAGGGCGGTTGCCCCGAAGGCAGCGGTCGCGGCGGTCCGGGCTACAAGTTCGGCGACGAGTTCGACGCCAGCCTGCGCCACGACAAGCCGGGCGTACTGTCCATGGCCAACGCCGGCCCGGGCACCAACGGCAGCCAGTTCTTCATCACCCACGGCGCCACGCCGTGGCTGGACGGCAAGCACAGCGTCTTCGGCGAAGTGGTCGGTCCGGAAGACCAGAAAGTGGTTGACGCCATTCGCCAGGAAGACATCATCGAGAAGGTGATGGTCGAAGGCGACGTCGACGCGCTGCTGGCGAAGCAGGCCGACCAGGTCGCCAAGTGGAACGAAGTGCTCGACGCCCGCGGTTGATCCGTTTGTCGTGAGTTCCAGAAAAGCCGCCGCCCGGTCCCCGGGCGGCGGCTTTTTTGTATCCGGGGTGCATTTGCCCTTGTAGGAGCCCGCGAGCGGGCTCCTACAACCCAGCCAGCGTCGTCGGGGCGTGATAAAATGGCGGCCTTTGCTCTCGCCAGATCGAGGATAACGATGCCCCAGCTTGCCCAGCGTATGAGCCGCGCCAAACCCAGCGCGATCATGGTCATTGCCGAGAAGGCGAAAAAGCTCAAGGCCGAAGGCCGCGACATCGTCAGTTTCTCGATCGGCGTCCCGAACTTCCTCCCCGGCGCCCACGTGTACGCCGCAGCGCGCGAAGCGCTGGACAAGGACTCGGGCCAGTACGGCAGCAATCGCGGTCCGGACGTCCTGCTGGACGCCTTCATTGCGCATATCGAAGCACTGGGCCTCACGGGTTACACCCGCGCCAATATCACCACGGGCGTCGGCGCGAAACAGGTGCTGTACAACCTGGCCGAGGCGCTGCTGGACGAAGGCGACGAAATCGCGTTCCCGGCGCCGTACTGGACCAGCTATCTCGACATCGCCGAAATCGTCGGTGCGAAGATCAACATCCTGCCGTGCCCGCCCGAACAGAACTACAAGCTCACGCCCGCGCAGCTCGACGCCGCGCTGGCGCGCAAGCCTCGCGTCTTCCTGTTCAACAACCCGTCAAATCCGACCGGCATGGTCTATACGCGCGATGAAATCGCCGCGCTGGCCGATGTCATCGCGAAGTATCCGGACACCTGGGTCATCACGGACGACATCTACAACACAATGGTGTTCGACGGCGTGGGCTACCACAATTTCGTGCACGTCCGCCCGGAACTGAAGGATCGGGTGATCTTCGTCGATTCGCTGTCCAAGACGTACGGCATGCCGGGCTGGCGCGTGGGTTTCATCGCCGCACCGGAAGTCGTGGCGAAAGCCGTCACCACGCTCAATTCCAATCACATCACCAGCCTGCCCGAAGTGACGCTGGCCGCCGCGCACGCCGCGCTTACCGGTCCGCAGGACGTGCCGCTGGCCAAGTGCGCGGAGTTCGCGATCAAGCGCGACCGCGTCTACAACGCGCTGGTTTCCATTCCCGGTGTGGCCTGTCCGCGTCCGCAGGGCGCGTTCTACGCCTTTCCCGATATCTCCGTCGCATTCGGCAAGAAGCACAACGGCGTCGCTATCGACAGCGACGTCGACTTCTGCGCCGTGCTGCTCGAAGCGAAGGGCGTGGCCTGCGTGCCGGGCTCCGCTTTCGGCGAGCCGCGTGCGCTGCGTATTTCCTATTCGTGTCCCGACGACGCACTCGACAAGGGCATGGCCCGCATCGTCGAGTTCTTCGCCGAACTGACCTGATCGACCGTTCGATCGTAACGATTTCCAGAGGAGTCACCCACATGAAAGCCCCCGTTCGTGTTGCCGTGACCGGCGCTGCCGGCCAGATTGGTTATGCCTTGCTGTTTCGTATCGCCGCTGGCGACATGCTGGGCCCGGACCAGCCGGTGATCCTGCACCTGCTTGAAATCACCCCGGCGCTGCCCGCGCTGCAGGGCGTGGTCATGGAACTGAACGACTGCGCGTTCCCGACGCTGGCCGGCGTGGTCGCCACCGACGACGTCAACGTCGCGTTCAAGGACGTCGACTACGCGCTGCTGGTCGGTGCACGTCCGCGTGGTCCGGGCATGGAGCGCAAGGATCTGCTCGAGGCCAACGGCGCCATCTTCGGCCCGCAGGGCAAGGCACTGAACGATCACGCCAAGCGTGACGTCCGCGTCCTGGTCGTCGGCAACCCGGCCAACACCAATGCGCTGATCGCGCAGCAGAACGCACCGGATCTCGATCCGAAGTGCTTCACGGCCATGGTCCGCCTCGACCACAACCGCGCGCTGTCGCAGCTGGCCGAGAAGACCGGCTCGCACACGACCGACATCAAGAAGGTCACGATCTGGGGCAACCACAGCTCGACGCAGTACCCGGACCTGCACCAGACCACGGTGAAGGGTAAGGCCGCGCTCGATCTGGTCGACCAGGCCTGGTACGAATCGGACTTCATCCCGACCGTGCAGCAGCGTGGCGCCGCCATCATCAAGGCACGCGGTGCGTCGTCGGCCGCCTCGGCCGCTTCGGCCGCCATCGATCACATGCGCGACTGGTCCCTCGGCACGACCGACGGCGACTGGGTATCGATGGGTATCCCGTCCGACGGTTCGTACGGCATCGAGCCGGGCGTGATCTTCGGTTACCCGGTGACGGTGAAGAACGGCAAGTACGCCATCGTGCAGGGTCTGGAAATCAACGGGTTCTCGCAGGCTCGCATCGATGCGACCGAGAAGGAACTGCGTGAAGAGCGCGACGGCGTGAAGCACCTGTTCGCCAAATAAGCTGGCTGGATGCAACGAAAAAGCCGCCGAAAGGCGGCTTTTTTTGTTTTCGCATCCCTTCCTGACGAAGACGGCGCGCTCCTACAGAAAGCGGAGCGCACGATATCCGTAACGCCCCGCTCAACCTTTCAGGAAGCCTCGCCCTGCTTCGGCGGCTGGCCGCGGCCTTCGATGTGGCCGCCGAAGCCCATGCGCATCGCCGACAGCAGGCGCTCGGCGTACGTGTGTTCCTGGCGCGAGCGGAAGCGGGCGTACAGCGCGGACGACAGCACTTCGGCGGGCACGGCCTCTTCGATGGCGGCGGCGATGGTCCAGCGGCCTTCGCCGGAATCGTCGACATAGCCGGAGTAATTATCCAGTTCCGGCCCCTTCGCCAGCGCGCTGGCGCACAGGTCGAGCAACCACGACGACACGACGCTGCCGCGACGCCAGACTTCCGCGATGTCGGCCACATTCAGGTCGAAGCGCTCGCCATCGGGCAATTGCGGCTGGTTGCGGTTGCGCATGATGTCGAAGCCTTCCGCGAACGCCTGCATCAGACCGTATTCGATGCCGTTGTGGACCATCTTGGTGAAATGGCCCGAGCCGGCGGGGCCGGTATGCATGTAACCGTTCTCGACGCGCGGATCCGCACCGGCAGGCCGTTCGGTGCGCGGGATGTCGCCGGCGCCAGGCGCCAGCGTGGCGAAGATCGGATCGAGATAGTCGACCGTGGCCTTGTCGCCGCCGATCATCATGCAGTACCCGCGCTGCAGGCCCCATACACCGCCGGATGTGCCGACGTCGACGTAGTGCATGCCTTTCTGTTCAAGAACTTTCGAACGACGTACGTCGTCCTTGTAGAACGTGTTGCCGCCGTCGATGACGATATCGCCCTTCGACAGCATCTCGGTCAGCTGACCGATGGTGTTCTCGGTAATCTCGCCGGCCGGCAGCATCACCCATATGGTGCGGGGCGTGGGCAGGGCTTCGACCATGGCGGCCAGCGACGTGACGGCGGTGGCGCCATCTTTGGCCAGGGCGGCCCGCGCGTCGGCGTTGTTGTCGTAGACCACGCACTGGTGGCCATCGAGCATCAGGCGTCGTGCGATGTTGCCGCCCATGCGGCCAAGTCCGATCAAACCGATCTGCATTTGTCTGTCCTCGAAGTGTGCAAGCGTTAGCTATATGCGGGCATGACGCGGCACCGCAAGGTATAGGAAAGCATAGCGTGCCGGTCCCGGGGCCGCGCGTCGACACCGGACATCCGGTCGACCGGAACGAACCGCATGGAGTTGACCTGGTCTCCGTCATTTGCAACGTCCCGGAGTATCGCATCAGGCGAGAAGATTTCGTCACGAGAGACCGAAGGACGAATGGAGGATTGATCGTGGTCGAGCCCGCGTGAAGTTGCCGGACTTAAGTGTCCGATTTTTCAGAATTGTCTCGTTACGTTGCCCGTTATCGAGCCAACACAATCGTCCCTGCCATTACGGCTCAATTAGGACGATGCATGCTTAAGAAAACCATTCTCACCACCGCGATGGCGTTCGCCATTTTCGCCTCCACCAACGTGTTGTCGGCAACGGTCGTCGATTTCAGCTCGTCGGTCAGCTACCCCGCCGACGCCATCGTTCGTTTCGACGATGAACTGTTTCGTGCCAAATGGTGGGTCAATGCCAATTCGCTGACACCCGCTTCCGTCGACGAGGTGGCCAACGAATGGGAGACGCCCTGGGAAAGATACGACGGCGATGCCAGTGGTACCGATCCGGTCGATCCGGTCGATCCAGTTGATCCGGTCGATCCCGAAACGCCCGCTTACGATGTGTCGCGTATCTATCAGGCGGGCGACAAAGTGTTGTTCGAAAACGTTGTCTACATCGCGCAGTGGTATGTCGATGCGGGACAGAGTCCCGCTGGAGTCGATCCACTCACGCCGTGGGCTTCGCCGTGGAAGGTCTATGTCGAAGGAGAAGATACGGGTGGTCCCGGACCTGTCGATCCTCCCCTGGAGGCGGTCTATCGCAGTATTGACGACATGCGTGCCGAAGAGGCCGCGATTCGGGGCGCTCCCGCCTTGCAGAAGATCCTGCATTCCGTGCGCACGCTGGATAACGACGTCGTCGCGAAAGTGAAGCCGGGCGCTGCGGATAATCCCTCGAACGTACGCCGTGTCGAAGCCATCGTTTCAGACAGCGAATTCGAATTCCTGTTTCCGTATCGCGACAAGGCGTATCAGTACACCGGATTCCTCCAGGCCGTAGCCAAGTTCCCGGCATTCTGCGGCGACTACGACGACGGTCGCGACGCCGAGGCCATTTGCCGCACGTCGCTGGCGACGATGTTCGCGCACTTCGGCCAGGAAACCGGTGGACACGACGGCAATGACGGACAGGTTCCGGAGTGGCGGCAGGCGCTCGTCTGGGTGCGCGAGATGAATCTCTCCGAAGGCTTCACGGGTGGCTATGGCATTTGCGATAAAGCTCTGTGGCAGGGCTATGCCTTCCCTTGCGCGGTACTCGAAAGCGGTCCGGATGCCGGAAAGTTCAAGAATTACTTCGGTCGCGGCGCCAAGCAGCTGTCGTACAACTACAACTATGGACCTTTCTCGCAGGCGATCTATGGCAACAAGAGCGTGCTGCTCAATTCGCCGGAACTGGTGGCCGATACATGGCTGAACCTGGCTAGCGCCGTCTTCTTCTTCGTCTATCCGCAGCCACCCAAGCCCTCGATGCTCCATGTGGTCGACGGCACCTGGGTTCCGAACGATGCCGACAAGGCCGACCATCGCCTCAAGGGCTTTGGCACGACCACGCTCATCATCAACGGTGGCGTCGAGTGCGGCGGTGCGAACGAAAATCAGCAGTCGCTCAATCGCATGCGTTATCACGGCGACATGGCCAACCACCTGAAGGCCGCCATCGCACCGGGCGAGCCGCAGGGCTGCAAGGGTATGAAGGAGTTCACGGAAGCCAGCTCGGCGGCCCTGAAGCTATCCTGGGTGCAGGACTATTCGTGGTCGGCATCGACGGTTGGCGGACTCTCATACAAGTGTCAGCTGACGAACGAGCAAACGCCTTTCAGTGCGCTGGTCGACAACGATTATGAGAGATGCGTGCAGTACTACTTCCCTAATGTGGTGACCGAACCGGTCCGGTAATCGGTCCATGGAAGGTCGCGACGAAAGTCGCGGCCTTCCATGCCGTATGGCAGGGTGACGAAAGGTCGGGCGACGTTATATTGACCGACCATGCCATTCGTCACGTTGCCGATCTCCATGACCCAGACTTTCCGTCGCGCCGCGGTACTCGTTCTTTTCTCTACCGCTGCAACCGGCGCTATCGCAGGTTCCTACGATCCTCGCGAGGCGTTCGCTCCCTTCTCTTATCCGCAGCCGGTGACCGCGTATCGCTCCGGCAGTGGCATGCCGGGACCGCTCTTCTGGCAGAACCGGGCCGACTACGAACTTCGTGCGGACCTCGACCCCGTACGCAATCATCTGACCGGCCGCGCCACGATTCACTACACGAACAACAGTCCCGACGCGCTGGATGTGCTGTGGTTGCAGGTGGAGCAGAATCGTTATCGCGAAGATGCCCGTGGCAACTTCACGTCCGACCGTACGCCTAAGCAGCATACCGACGGCTATCGCATCGCATCGGTCAAGGTGGAGCAGGGCGGACATACCGTCGACGCGACGTATGTCGTCGCCGATACACGCATGCAGGTTCGCTTGCCCGCGGCCGTGGCGGCGCGGGGCGGCAAGGTCTCGGTCACCATCGAATACAGCTACGACCTCCCGGGTGATTTTGGTGGACGCACGGGTTTCGCGGGTTCGAAGAACGGCAATATTTACGAGATGGCCCAGTGGTATCCGCGTATGTGCGTTTACGACGACCTGCGGGGATGGGATACCGCGCCGTTCCTCAACAGTGAGTTCTATCTCGAGTACGGCGATTTCGATTACTCGATCACCGTGCCCTCGAGCATGATCGTCGCCGGCTCCGGCGAGCTGGTGAATCCGGACGACGTCCTTACGGCCACGCAGCGTCAGCGGCTGGCCAAGGCGCGGGACAGCGATGCCACGGTCATGATCCGCACGCCCGCGGAAGTGACCGACCCGGCCAGCCGGCCGAAGAAGGACGGCACGCTGACCTGGCATTTCCGCATGAAGAACACGCGCGATGTCGCGTTCGGCGCGTCGACGGCTTATGTCTGGGACGCCGCGCGCATCAATCTTCCCGAGGGCCGCAAGGCGCTGGCGATGTCGGTGTATCCGATCGAAAGCGTCGGCGATCAGTCGTGGGGACGTTCCACCGAATACCTCAAGGCGTCCGTCGAACACTTTTCCACGAAGTGGTATCCGTATCCTTATCCGGTCGCCATCAACGAGGCCGGTTCGGCCGCCAGCGGTATGGAATACCCGGGCATCGTGTTCGATCCGATGGAGGCGAAGCCCAAAGACCTGCACATGGTCACGGCGCATGAGATCGGTCACACCTGGTTCCCGATGATTGTCGGCACCGACGAGCGTCGCAACGCCTGGATGGACGAGGGCTTCAACACATTCATCGATGTATACGAGGCCGATGCCTTCCATAGTGGCGAGTTCGCGCCCAAGCGCGATGGCGAGTACGCCCCCAAGGGTGGCAACCCGGTGGACGAAATCCTGCCGCTGCTGGCCGACGCCGATGCGCCGCCGCTGCTGATGGGCGCCGATATGGTCAAGGAGAAGTACCGCCATCCGGCGACTTACTTCAAGTCCGCCCTGGGCCTGGTATTGCTCCGCGAACAGATCATCGGGCCGGAGCGTTTCGACCCGGCGTTCCGCAAGTACATTGCCACCTGGGCATACAAGCATCCGTCGCCGTCGGACTTCTTCCGCTTGATGGAGAGCGAAGCGGGCGAGGACCTTTCGTGGTTCTGGCGCGGCTGGTACCAGAACAACTGGCAGCTGGACCTGGCGGTGACCAACGTGACCTATGTCGACGGCGATTTCCACAAGGGAGCCATCGTCACGGTCGAAAACCTCGATCGTCTGGTGATGCCGTCGACGGTACGCGTGACCTACGACGACGGGTCGACGAAGAATGTGCGCCTGCCGGTGGAGACCTGGCAGCAGCACACGCGCTTCGCGCTGACGGTTCCGGGCGATAAGCGTGTGGTTTCGGCCGCGGTCGATCCCGATCATGTGCTGCCGGACCATAATCGCGCCAACGATCGCTTCGACATGCGTTCGTCGCGGACTGGCTCGAAGTAAATGCATCGATTGGCGGCGGGCAGGGTGTTGCGTACCATCGGCCGATGCCGACCATCTCGCCAACGCCCCGCCTGAGCGCGACCAGCCTCCTTCTCGCCACGGTCATCGCCGCCGTGGCGTGGCCCGCTCTCGGCCTTCAGTACTGGCTGCTGATATGGAGCGGCGGGGTGCTGGGCATGACGATCGCCTTCCTGAGTTTCTTCACGATCGTCAGCAATATCGCCGTCGCGCTGGTATGTACCTTCGTGGCGACGGGCGGCGAACTCCCCTTTCTGCGCTGGTGGCGCAGGCCGCATGTTCTCGGCGCCGTGGCGTTGTATATCGCCGTGACCGGGCTTATCTACGCTGTCCTGCTTCGCGGTCTGTACCACCCGCAGGGCCCCCAGTTGTGGGCCGATGTGGCGCTGCACGATGTGGTTCCCGTGCTTTATCTGGTCTGGTGGATCGGGTTCACGCCGCATGGTGCGTTGCGTTGGGTGGACGCGGGGCGCTGGCTGATCGTGCCGGCGATTTACGCCGCATGGACGATCGGCCGGGGCGTTATCGTCGGGACTTATCCCTATCCGTTCATCGACGTGATCGAGCTTGGTTATCCCCGCGCCATACTCAACGGCATCGGCGTTGGCATTTTCTTCTACGCGCTGGGTCTGGGGCTGATCGCCATCGACCGTCTGCTGGGGCGTCGAAGCTCCACGGTCTGACCGCCGTTTTGCCGGGTAGCGGCAAGCGATGCACATCCATCTGACATCGGGGTGCCTTAAGATGGCGCCATGATATTCCGTCGTTTCGAATCCCTTATCGACATCTTCAAGGAAGCGCCCGACCAGGCGCCTCCGACCGGTGTCCTGCGTTTCTACGCCTATTACCTGCGGCAGGTCTGGCGTGTCTTCGTGGCCGCGCTGGTCGTGGGCCTGATCGTCGCGCTGATCGAAGTCGCGCTGTTCGACTTCCTCGGTCGCATCGTCGATATGACCCAGAAGACGCCCGCCGCGCAGTTCTTCGCCGTTCACTGGCGCGAGCTGGTGTGGATGGGCGTGGTCACGGTTATCCTGCGGCCGCTGTTCATGGGGTTGCACGATCTGCTCGTCAATCAGACACTGACGCCGGGCATGACGAACATGGTGCGCTGGCAGCACCACCGTTATGTGCTGAAGCAGAGCCTGGGCTTCTTCCAGAACGATTTCGCCGGCCGTATCGCGAACCGGATCATGCAGACGGCGCCAGCCCTGCGCGAGTCCGCCGTACAGGTGGTCGACGCGCTGTGGTACGTCAGCGTCTACGCGGGCACCGCCATCTATCTCTTCGCGAAAGCCGATATATGGCTCGCGTTGCCGCTGATTATCTGGATAGCGATGTACATCGGCATGCTGGCGTTCTTCGTGCCGCGCGTGAAAGAACGTTCGTGGCTGGCATCGGAGGCGCGCTCCAAACTGATGGGGCGTATCGTCGACGGCTATAGCAACATCATGACGCTGAAGCTGTTCGCGCATACCCATCGCGAGGAAGCCTATGCGCGCGAGGCAATGACCGAGCAGACCCAGAAGGTGCGCAGTTCGTCGCGCATGATTACGTCGATGGACGTGTCGATCACCACGCTCAACGGTTTCCTGATCGCGGGCACGAGCCTGTTGGCGGTATGGCTTTGGTCGCGCGGCACGGTGTCGACGGGGCAGGTGGCGCTGGCCGTTGGTCTGGTCATCCGCATCAACAATATGTCCGGTTGGATCATGTGGGTCGTCAACGGCATTTTCGATAACGTGGGTACGGTGCAGGACGGCATCACCACCATCGCCCAGCCGCGTACGGTCGTCGATCGCGAGGATGCGCTGCCGCTGGTCGTACGGCGCGGCGAAGTGCGCTTCGACGATATCCACTTCCACTACGGGAAGGCCGGCGGCGTGATCGGCGGACTCGACCTGATCGTGCGTCCGGGCGAGAAAATCGGTCTGGTCGGGCCTTCGGGCGCGGGTAAGTCCACGCTGGTCAATATCCTGTTGCGTCTGTACGACCTGGAAGACGGCCATATCTATATCGATGGCCAGGACATCGCGAAGGTCACGCAGGAATCGCTGCGTTCGCAGATCGGCGTGGTCACGCAGGACACGTCGCTGCTGCACCGGTCGATCCGCGACAACCTTCTTTACGGCCGCCCCGATGCCACCGACGAGGAAATGCACGAGGCGGTGCGCAAAGCGCGCGCCGACGAATTCATTCCCATGCTATCGGATGGCGGCGGGCGCACGGGCTACGACGCTCACGCGGGCGAGCGCGGCGTGAAACTGTCGGGCGGACAACGCCAACGCATCGCCATTGCGCGTGTGCTATTGAAGGATGCGCCGATTCTGATCATGGACGAGGCGACCTCGGCGCTGGATTCGGAAGCCGAGGCGGCTATCCAGGAAAGCCTGGAAACCCTGATGCAGGGCAAGACGGTGATCGCTATCGCCCACCGGCTGTCGACGATCGCGCGGATGGATCGTCTGGTGGTCATGGAGCATGGGGCGATCGTCGAGACCGGGACGCATGCGGAATTGATCGCGCATGGCGGGTTGTATGCGCGGCTTTGGCAGCATCAGACGGGTGGGTTCGTGGGCGTGGAGTGATCCTCGGCGTCTTTCGCGCGCAGGCGCGCTCCCACGGAGAGCAGCAGCGCGCTTCGGCTCTTTGTGGGAGCGCGCCTGCGCGCGAAAACCAACAAAGCGATGAGGCGGCGCCCTCCGTCACCCCCGAGGCTCCAACGCCTCCCGCTCCAGCCACGCAATAAACGACAACGCCGCCGCGCTCGGCGGCCGATGTGCCGAATGCACGATGTAATACGCATAACGCGTCGGCAATTCCGGTCCGGGCAAACGAACGAGACGCCCGTCGGCAAGATGCGCGGTAGCGAGCCGGGTGCGCGCAAGCACGGCGCCCAGTCCCGACGCCGCGGCATTCAGTCCATCGGCCGAATCGCTGATCGTGTGCATGGTGCCGGTACGTGGATAGCGCACGGCCGCCGCGCGGAACCATTCGCGCCATCCTTCGGGCGCGATATCGGTAAGCAGGGGCAGGGTGGCGACATCTTCGGCGCTGGTTACCTGCGCGGCCAGTTCAGGCGAGGCGAGCGGTTGCAGCGTATCGTCCATAAGGAAGCGCGAAGCCAGACCCGGCCACTGGCCCAGACCATAGCGGATGCCGATATCCGGACCGCCTTCGTCGAAGCGCACCAGCGAACGATCGGTGTCGATCGACAGCCGTACGGTGGGATGGAGATCGATAAAGCGCTTCAGCCGGGGCGTAAGCCAGGTAGCCGCCAGCGACGGCAGGATGGTAATGCGCAGGCCGTTATCGCGGCGATGCTGTCTCAGGCCGTCCAGCACGGATTCGATTTCGGCCAGTGCGGAGCCTGCGGCGTCGGCCAGAAGGCGTCCCTCCGGGGTCAGCACCACCCCTCGGGCATGCCGCTGGAACAGGCTTACGCCCAGCGCGGTCTCCAGTTTGCGCACGTGATGGCTGACCGCGCTGGCGGTAAGGTGCAGTTCCTCCGCTGCATGGGCGAAGTTCTGGTGCCGGGCGGCCGAGGCAAACGCGGCGAGGGCGGGTAGCAGGGCGGATCGCATGGGCAAGACTTGAATAAATTTATAGGCTGACTCAAGAAGCATGCGCTTGTTGGCGCTGCGGTTCCAGCCACAATACACGGGTAGCCACAAGCGAGGTTCGTCATGTCGTCCGTCTCAGATGCATCCGTCCCGTCCGCCGCTCCGCTGGTCGAGCCGCGCGATTGGCGTACACCGGTCGAACTGGTCTCACTTGGCGCAATCTGGGGCGGTTCGTTCCTCTTCATGCGCGTAGCGGCGAAAGACTTCGGCCCGTTCCCGATGGTGGCCACGCGGCTGCTGCTGGGCGCGGCGGTGCTGGCGCCGCTGCTGTGGCGAGCCCGTGCGGCGATCCGCCCGGCCCATATCTGGAAGATGCTCGGAATCGGCGCGCTGAGCGCGGCGATTCCGTTCACCCTGTTTGCCTGGGGTGCCGAGCGCGCACCCGCCGGTATCGGGGCGATCGCCAATAGCATGACCGTGCTGTTCGCGGCGCTGGTAGCGTTCGTGGCATTCGGCGAGAAGATCGATACACGGAAGGCCCTCGCCCTCGTGGCGGGTTTCGTCGGCGTCGTGATTCTGGCCAGCGGCCGCACGGCCGGCGACAACATCGCTCCGGCGGCACTGGCCGGCGCGCTGGCGTCGTTGTGTTACGGCATTTCCGCCAACCTCATCAAGCGCTACCTCGCCGATCTGCCGCCCACTGCCGTGGCGGCCGGTTGCCTGCTGGGCGCCGCGATCCTCACGGCGCCGCTGGCCCTCGCCACGTGGCCGAGCGCACCGATTCCGGGCAAGTCGTGGCTGTGCGTGATCGCTCTGGGCGTCATGTGCACGGGGCTGGCGTATGCCTTCTACTTCCGCCTGATCCAGCGCATCGGCGCACCGCGTGCGGCAACGTCGACCTATCTGGTGCCGTTGTTCGGCGTGGCCTGGGCGTGGATGTTCCTGGGCGAGGCATTGACGCCGACGATGGCCCTTGCCGGCGCCATCATCCTGGGCAGTGTGATCTTCAGCCAGAAACGCAAGGCCTGACAGGCAGCTTCCCCTCGACGGTCCCGGCATGGAATAGTCCCGCCTGACTTTCATCACGTCAGGACTATCCATGCCGCTGCGCTCCCGTCTTCTCCTCTCCTTCGGCGTCTGTACGTTCGCCTTCGCGCTGGCAGCCGGCGCGCAGGACGTCGCACCCGTCGCGACTCCGGTAGCCGCCACCTCCGACGCGCGTCCGGCCCAACTGGCCGATTACGACGCGTACGTGGATGCGGTACGCAAACAGTTCGACGTGCCGGGTATCGCGGTCGCTATCGTGAAGGATGGCAAGGTCGTACTGGAAATGGGTTCGGGCGTGCGCCGCATGGGCGAAGCGGCGAAGGTCGATGCGCATACGCAGTTCGCCATCGCGTCGAACACGAAGGCTTTCACCGCCGCGTCGCTGGCCATGCTGGCCGACGAGAAGAAGCTGGATATGAATGACCGGGTGATCGATCACCTGCCGTGGTTCCAGATGTCCGATCCTTACGTCACCCGCGAAATGCGCGTGCGCGATCTGCTTGCGCACCGCAGCGGACTGAGCCTTGGCGCAGGCGATCTCCTGTACTGGCCAGCCACGACGTACTCCACCGAGGAAGTGGTGCAGCGCCTGCGCAACGTGCCGCTGACCAATAGCTTCCGCGCCGAATACGCGTACGACAATATTCTGTTCGCCGTGGCGGGTCTGGTGATCGAAAAGGTGTCGGGCAAGAGTTACGAAGACTTCCTGCACGACCGCATCTTCGTGCCGCTGGGCATGACCGAAACGCGTACCAACGTCACCAGCGTCAAGAGTGGCGACGATGTTGCCTTCGGCCACGCGAAGTACAACTTCAAGGAACTGAAGCCGGTCGAACCGATGGCCTGGGCGAATAACACCGCGGCGGGCGGTATCTATTCCAGCGTCCACGACATGTCGAAGTGGATGCGCATGCAACTGGACAGCGGTGTGTATGGAAAGGGTGCCGACGACAAGGACCAGCGACTTTTCAGCGTCGAACGCCAGAAGGAAATGTGGTCGCTGATCACGCCTATCCGTATCCCCGAACCGAGCGTTCCCGAGCTTGCCGCCGCGAAGCCGAATTTCTCCGGCTACGGCGAAGGTTGGTTCGTCTCGGACTATCGCGGTCACAAGCTGGTGTGGCACACCGGTGGCTGGCCGGGCATGGTTTCGCGCGTGACGCTGGTCCCCGATCTGAAGCTTGGCATCGTGGTCCTGACCAATCAGGAGTCCGGCGCCGCCTTCCAGGCCGTGACCATGCGTGGTCTGGACGCTTTCATGGATGCGCCGAAGACCGACTGGATCGCCGCGTACGCCGCCGCCGTCAAGAAGGCGGAAGCCAAGGCCGACGACAGCATGCAGAAGCATGAGGGCGCTCGCGCGAAGGGCAGCAAGCCGTCGCTGCCGCTGGACGGGTACGCGGGTACGTACAAGGATCCCTGGTACGGCGACGTCACGGTGAAGAAGGAAGGCGGCAAGCTGGTCATGCGCTTCTCGAAGACCGCGCAGCTGACCGGCACGATGGAGCCGTGGCAACACGATACGTTCATCGTTCGCTGGAACGATCGCTCGTTGAACGGCGATGCCTTCGTCAACTTCGCGCTGGACCCGGACGGCAAGATCCGCGAAGTGCGCATGGAGCCGGTGTCCCCACTGACCGACTTCAGCTTCGACTTCCAGGACCTCCGCCTGGTGCCGAAGACCTGAGCCATCCGTTGCCCTTGTAGGCGCGCTCTCGAGCGCGATCCCTGCGAAGCAAAGCGGCCGGTAACGCGAATGACGCGTACCGGCCGTTTTTCTTATTGCGGCGATCGTTAACTACCCGCACTCAGGGATCACGCTCAAGCGCGCTCCTGCAGACGCGTTCGTACGATCAGGTTGGCGGCGCATCCGTACTCGACACAGGTGTGCCGGACGCATTCGGCCCCGGCACGTCGCTACCCGTACTGCGCAGTACCAGATCCTGCGGGCGCAGCAACGGAATATCCGCTCCACGCAATCGCGCGAGCACATCGAACAAAAGATCGCTGCGCACGTTGCCGACGTCGCGCGGACTGCCGACGTACGCGGTAGCGACGAACATCATCGCGGTGCGATCCACGCTGTCCAGTTGCACGGTGGGCGGGGGCGTCGCCTGCACGGCGGGATGCGCTTTCATCGATTCCAGCATGATGGTGCGTGCGGCGGACGCATCGGTGTCCAGCGGCATCGGCAGCTTGATCTGCACGCGGCCCTGCGGATTGGCCATCGTCATGTTGCGCACGGGCTTCGTGATGAACGAGGAGTTTGGCACGATCACCGTCGAGCGGTCGCCCATCTGGATTTCGGTGGCGCGAACATTGATGCGGCGGATATCGCCTTCGGCATCGTCGAGGACCACCCAGTCGCCGACCTTCACCGGACGCTCGGCCAGCAGGATCAGGCCCGAAATGAAGTTCTGCACGATCGCCTGGAGACCGAAACCGATACCCACCGACAGGGCACTGGCGACCCATGCGATGTTCTGCACGCTGAGCCCCATGATGAACAGCGCGAACGCGAACACCAGCACGCCGCCGGCATAGCCAAGCAGAGTGGTGAGCGAACTGCGCATGCCTGCATCCAGGCTGGTGCGTGGCAGCCACTGGTGGGCCAGCCAGTTCTTCAGGATGCGGACGGCGAGAAGGCCAAGGAAGAAGATGCCGATAGCACCGAGAATGCGATCGGGCTGGATAGCGAGTCCGTAGAACGTCATTCCCTCGAGCTTGCCGCCCAATGCAATGATGTCCGTTGCACCGGCGCCGAAACCCGTCATCACCGCGCTGACGCCGAACAGGAACAAAGCGAGGCGGGCCACACCCGACAGCAAGACGCCAGCCTGGTCGAGCAGCTTCGGATCCATGCCGAAGGCTGCCTGCGCGCGTGCGCTCATCGGACCCTTTTCCGACAGCAGCGTCTCGAACAGATCGTCCACGAGGCGCATGGCGAGGTACGTCGCGCCGACCACCAGTGTCGTCCAGATGATCTGCCGCGAGATGAAAACGGCGAACGCGATATATCCGCTAAGCATGCCCAGCCACGACGCGACGACGCACAGCGTGGCGGCGGCGATCATGACGCTGGCCCAGATCGGTCGCGGTGTTGGCGGTGTGCCGTCTTCGTGAAGGCGATGCGTGCGGCTCAGGCGGACCAGCGCCATCGTAATGAGCGCGGACAGCACCGCCGCGTGCAGGAAACTGGTGACGACGGTGGCTGCGAGACTGGCGCCGGTCGTGCGGTTGATTTCCTTGATGAACTCGAAGACCACCGCCGCGGTGGCGATGTAGAAAGGAAAACGGCGCAGTTTGTCCGCGGTCTCGTCGCTGAGGGTCGGCAAACGCCACGAAGGCCGTTTCGGCGAAAGCAGCGCCCGACCCAGTCCCGCGACGAAGGCGCCAAGGAAGAACAGGCGGACAAGCCCTTTCGCCAGTCCGTCGACTTCTTCGCTAAGCGTGCCGTTCCAGTTGACACCCTGATAAATGAGCTGCGCACCGAGACCCGTGGTGAACGTCGCAAGAAACGTAATGGCCAGCGCCATCGCCGAACGACGCAACCGGCCGGCGGGCATACGGTCGGTCGTGAGCTTGAAGACGCGGCGTTCCAGATACCAGCGCACGACCGTGATCAACAGCAATCCGAACAGCGTGCAGATGAAGAAGGGCACGCGATTGCCGGGCTGGAAATCGGCAGCGAGGTCGTCGCGCGCCTGGACCGTCAGGTCGCGCAGGTTCGAGTAGTCGCGCGGAAATGCCTGGGCGGTGTCCGACCAGAACGGTTTCGAGAAGGGCGAATTCGTGCGCCGGGAAATCGTTTCCTGAAAACGCGTGCGACGTAGGTCGCTTAGCTGGGAAGCGAGCTGGGTCGCATCGAGCGCGATGGCGTCGGCCTGCTTGACCTGTCCATCCGCCGTGTCGAAGCCTTTCTGGGCATCCTTTCGCTGTGTTGCCAGTTCCGGCGCTTCCTTCGTCGTGCCGGTCGGTGCGGGCCCCAACTGGTCGAGTCTCGCCTTCGCGGCATCGCGGTTGGGTTGCAGTGCGACCGACAGCTTCTGCGCCTGGCCCTGGAGGTCGGTGACCTTGCTGCGCAGATCGTCGATCTGCGCATCGGTCAGATCGGTCGTCTTCGCCGTCTTGATCTGGGTGATCTGGTCGCGCAGATCGTCCAGTTTCTTATTGGTGTCGGCGTCCTGCGCGAAGGCCGCGCCCACGCATGCGAAGAGGATCAGTGTCAGGAGAAATCGTAGGGTTCGCATGGCTCGCATAGTCGGGGGAGGCGGGACGGCGGGTCAACGGAGAGCCGCTTTGTGCGCCATCCGCGGTGAACATCGCGTAAGGTGCCTATCTTATGCGGCATTGCAGCGTTGCTGCGCCCCATTCCTGCGGCTATCCTGCCGCCCCTCTGAAGGGAGAGGAATCCGTCATGCGCAAGAAGCTGGTCGCCGGGAACTGGAAAATGCACGGCTCGCGCGTCATGGCCGAGGAACTGGTCGATGGCATCCTGGCGAATTTGCCTGCCGGCGTCGATGTCGTGGTCTGCCCGCCGAGCGTATATATCGGCGAACTCGTTGCCCGCCATGGCAGCACGGCGCTGGCTTTCGGTGCGCAGGATTGCTGCCCGCATCAGGGGCCGGGCGCCTATACGGGCGATATTTCGGCGGAAATGCTTCGTGACGTCGGCGCGACCTGGGTCATCGTGGGCCATTCCGAGCGTCGCCAGTATCACCAGGAGTCGGACGAACTGGTCGCGCAGAAGTTCGCCGCCGCGCAGGCCGCCGGCCTGACTCCCATCCTGTGCGTGGGCGAAACCCTCGCAGAACACGAGGCCGGTCTTGCGCACGAGGTCATCGAGCGCCAGCTGGCCGCCGTACTGGCCGCCAATGGTGTCGGGGCCTTCTGGAACGCCGTGGTGGCCTACGAGCCGGTCTGGGCCATTGGCACCGGTCTGACGGCCTCACCGGACAAGGCACAGAAAATTCATTCATTCATCCGTAGCCAACTGGCAAAAGAGGATGCTAATATTGCTCGTCTGACCCGGGTGCTTTACGGCGGAAGCGTCAAGCCGGCCAATGCGGCCGAGCTGTTCGCCCAGCCTGATGTAGACGGGGGTTTGATCGGCGGCGCCGCTCTGGCAGCAACCGATTTCCTGGCGATTTGCGCCGCGGCGCGTTAACTGGCGCGACTCGGCGAGAGAAAACATGTTCATCATCTTTAGCGTTTTCTACATTCTGGTTGCCGCTGCGATGATCGTGCTGATTCTCATGCAGCGCGGTGCCGGCGCCGATGCAGGCTCCGGTTTCGGTGGCGGCGCATCCGCAACGGTCTTCGGTGCACGTGGCTCGTCCAGCTTCATGACGCGCGCCACGGGCGTCCTGGCGGCACTGTTCTTCGTGCTCAGCCTCGGCATGGGTATCTACCTCGGTCGCGGCACCGTCGTGCAGCCCACCGCGGATCTTGGCGTCATGTCCGGCCTTGAAACGCCGAAGGCTCCCGCCAACAATACAGCGCCGGCAACGCCCGCCGCGACGGACGTGCCGAAGGCCGCTCCCGCCGCGAACGGAGACGTCCCGCCGGCAGCCCAGGCACCGGCAACGGCGCCCAAGGGTGATGTACCCGCCGCTGACCCGGCGAAGAAGTAACTAGCAACACCAACAGATTTGCCCAGATGGCGGAATTGGTAGACGCACTACCTTGAGGTGGTAGCGACTTAGGTCGTGGGGGTTCGAGTCCCCCTTTGGGCACCAATGCAAAACAAAAAAACCCGCCTATGGCGGGTTTTTTTGTGGGTGCGATTTCGAATTGAATCTGATGCCGATATTCGGCGAATAGTTTGTAGGGAAAAGACTACATACGTTGAGTCTTTGCTGCGTTAACTTCTGAACCGCGGGGCTGCTCTACGGAGCTTTTTTCAGAGGTATCGCAAGTATTCGTTTCCGCGGCGTGGCGTTTGCGCACCCCCTCGGCCCTGCGCTCCCGACACTCGTGCGCATCGATGCATGCGGAACCATCTCGTATCTCCTCAGGGGAAAATTCAGATGAAGAAATCGTTCCAGAGCTTGGCACCCGTGGGTTGTGCGATGGGGCCAACGCAGGGCATGGATCAGGTCATGTCGCCAAGCTCACCGCGTATGGCAGCGCGTCCTTGTTCACGGTCGAGAGCCATCCATCGCTGGCGCCGTGCGGGCCACAAGGGGCTTTCGTGTTCAATACCGCAACCGTGGAAGGTAAGGCCATGTACACCCTGCTGCTCACAGCTGTGAGTCAGGACCTGACGGTATCCGTCTACGGAAGCAACACCTGCCCGTCTTACTGGTCCGACTCCGAGCTCCTCAACTCGATCACGATCACTCGCTGACAATGGCTGCCGGAGATGCTTCTTTGATACTCAAACGTCTTCTATTTTCTGTCGGACTTCTGCTTCCCGCGATAGCGGGAGCCCAATCGGTTACCAAATACTTCGGCTATTTCTACGGCGACGCGATGTCGGTCCCAGATGTTCCTGATTTCCATGAATTTCAGGATCACGTGAATCTGTATTCGATCATGTACTGGAGTGGAGATAGCACGACCCCGGCCAACAAGGACGGCTCTGAGGTTTGGGTGCTAACCGAGTTGGCAAGGGCCAAGGCGGCCCACGTCCACGCCATTGTCCCGGGCTATCCGTTCGTTCTTAGGCAAGTCCTTAACGAAAAGTGCTTCCACGACGATCCCGATGCGGTACGAGGATGGAACAGTTTCACGCAGAAAATGGTGGACCAAGGATACCTTATTCCCGGTGACCCCGAACGTAGTACTGTCGTCGCGGTTTACCTCATTGATGAACCCAATGGCGATGCCTGCTTGTCGGACGTCAACGGGGCGGCGCATCCAGCCCTCCAGACGGCCTTCGCGGCGATTCGCGGTAACCCGGCAACGGCAACTCTTCCGGTGGCAACGGTTCTGACGCCCGATTTCGCCCAAATCAACCAAGGCATGAAACTCTTCGACTGGGTGGGCTTCGATCATTACGGCGATTCAGATTCTCAGTGGTACGGGCACTTCAATGAAATGAAATCACGTGCTCCCGGGAAAAAGTACATCATCGTTCCTGGTGCGTCTAACAGCTGCCCGAAAGTAAAAAACGAAGATCCAACTCGTTTCCTCAACACGATGAATACGGATCCCGATGTGATCTGGCTGACGCCGTTCAAGTGGCTATCCTCAAAATCGGACGGCTGTATAGGCGTGCGTGATATCCCAGATCGACGCGCCACCTATACGAAGGTGGGGCTAGATATAAAGGCGCGGCAGTGCAGCGTATCGAGAGCAGCAAAATGGTTCTGTGGAAAGGCGCCCAATATCTCTCCCGGAATTGACTATCTGATGGGGAATTAGAATCGATGTTTGCAACGAAGCCCGCATTTGGATATGCAGGCTTCGTTGATTCCGGATAACAGGTTCTCCCCTCGTGATCAGAATTCCGTCGCGACCAGGACTTCTGATGGAACGTAACCTAACCATTGGACACCAACTAGGAAATACCCTCATGAAAAAAAACTTGTTCGGCATGGTCGGTCTTATCGCGATCAGCCTCATCTCTCCGGGTTCCGTCATGGCGGGCACCCAGACAGGCACGGTAGTAATCGTCTACGTTCGTCAAAATGACGGCTTGGTCTTCTTTGCGCTCGATGGCAGTATCGCTAATCGGGCGGCTTGTGCCGTATCCAATAATCTCTGGGTTGTTCCAAACGAAAATACAGATACAGCAAAAAAACAGTACGCAGCACTTCTCGCCGCTCACGCGAGTAACCTGCCGGTTTCGGTCCAGGGTAGCGGCACCTGCACACGTTGGGTTAATAGTGAAGACGCTGATACGATTGCTTTCTGAAGTAATCCGTACTAGTCGCTGTCGGGTCTCTGCCCCGTTAGCCCTCAGTGTCGAAAGTGTTCCTTGTCTATCGGGTGCCGGACTTCGACGTCATCGGGTGCACGCGGAGCGACGTGAAATTAGACTTGAGCGGCCTCGTAGCCACACTGATCAGTCGATCAGTGTGTAGTAGGAGCAGGGAATTTCATGAAGAAGGTTCTTTCTGCCGTAGTGCTGGCATCTGCTCTGTATCTGGCCGCATCCGTCACTTACGCCAACGATGGCGAAGCGTTCGTCGCAGTCAATGCCGGACAAAGTCGATTTGACCCGAATCAACTGCTGGCACCATACCAGTCGGGCTTATTTATCGGATCTCGTTACACCACGTTTGATCGTATCAATCATTCTTTCGGCATTTCTGCTGGTTATCGCTGGACCGTATGGGACACGATTAAGCTTGGCTTCGAGGGCGGCTATGTCGACCTCGGCGAAGGAGCCGGTCGCTACCACCAGAGTCAGTTCCTCGCTATTAATACCGTGGATATCGATCAGAAGCGCAAAGAGAAGGCGAAAGCCCCATTTCTTGGAATAAATGGGCGCTGGACCATTGCCGATAAGTGGTCATTGATGGCACGGGCAGGTATCGCGCGCTATAAGTCGACGTTGACGATTAATACGCAATACTGGTTGAACGGCGTGGATGATGGCTCAACCCATTACACTCAGGAGTGGTCCAAGAATGCCTACTACTACGGCGTAGCCGTTGGATATGACATCACCCCGCATCTCGACGTTGCACTTTCCTTCGACGAGCACGCGCCGAAGGTGCATCTGGATCACCTCACGGAAAAAGTCCATGTTCGCGTATCGGGTATCCGAGCCGAATATCGTTTCTGAGCATCGATGAAGGCTCTACGGCCCACATATCCGTATGTGGGCCTCCATGCGAATCGCGAAGCTAGTCGCCTAGCAGATAGTTTATCGCTGCGATGTTTGACGCCATTCCGCAGAATTGCTTAGCCCCAAGTGAAGAGTTGCATTGCTGTGCCTTGATGCTCAGACCTTCGTTCGTGTAGGTGGAACGCAGCGATGGGATGCCGCGAACTCCCTTGCAAGTCGCCGACACCGAGAACCATGCGAAGGGTGCAAGCCATACCACGTCGGGGTCCGTACTCATGCTCTGCAGGAACCTTGTCGGATTATCGATCGTGACGTCGGGGCAGCCAGTCATTGACCCGGGGACGACGATATATTTCTTCCCCGGCGCATACGACTTGAGGGAGTTCATGGTGTTCGTCCACGTATTGTCGCTGTCGCCGTAATGGTCGAACCCGATCCAGTCCAGGAGTTTTATGCCCTGGCGGATACTGGCGAAGTCGAGTGTCAGGATCGAGACCATGGGCAGTGTGGCGGTTGAAGGCGCTTGCCTGATGGCGGAAACGGCGTTCTGTAAAGCTGGATTCGCAGTTCCTTTTACGTCGGTTAGGCAGCCGGATCCATTCGGTTCATCGACAATATAGGTAGCGACCACGGTGCTTCGATCCGGATCGCCTGGGATCCAATAACCCTGGTCAGACCATCTTCTGAGCGAGGCTTGCCCATCCGCGACTACATCAGAGTCCATCAGCCAGACTTACCGTCGCCTTGAAACTGGAACACAAACGGGGAACGCCGGGACAATTGCGTGGACGTGCGCCGCCCTGGCCTTGGCTAGCTCCTGCAGGACATATTCCTCGGAACCCGTTTTACCTGCGACACTGGAATCGGTGGTCCAGATCATTATCGAGTAGAGGTTGATGTGATCCTGCACTTCCGGAAAGCCCGAGGCCGCCGGAGGACTCGTGTTGTCCCCACCGTAGTATCCGAAGTATTTCGCGCTCTGGGCGGTTGCAATGGTTGGAAGAAGAAGCGCGACGAGAAGTAGAAGGCGTTTGGCTTTTCCAATGTCATTCGCGCGCTATCAACACGTGACGTTGATCGAATTGGGTGGCTCACTGAACTTCGACTTGATTTGCGGTGCAGAAGCCGTCGCTTCCCGTGGTATAGGCGATATGCGACACCTTTCCTCCAGGGGAGCGAGCGGATAGGAGCGTGGCGAGCATTGCTTTCGTTGCCTGGGTTTCAAGGCTGCCGGGATATATGCTGCTGAAAGCGCAACTGCCGGAGAAACCTTCCTTGAACTGCACGTACGCAGAGGTCGACTGCACGCCTACGGCGTTGATTGTCCGGTTGTAGTCATCGGTGGCGGTGGATTGCATGGAGACAAACGCGGTCAGACCGCCGAAAGCTAGTGCGGCAATTTTCATGGATTTCCCCTTGATTGGTTTGATGACCCATTTAGGGCAGGGTCCGGATCGTAGCTATGAGGATGCCGGACTCGTGTAGGTAAATATTTACATATGACGATTCGCTGTCTGCGAAATTGACCAAGGACAGCCAGTTCGGTGAAACTGTCTACGCATAAATATTTATACCAACCTATTACGCGCAAGCTGATCGTTGCGCGGTCGAGCCGAGGGGTGCTGCGACGGATCTGATCCGCCACGCTCGGTTTCGATCTCTTCGGACAAGGGCGCCCTCCATGACTGGATGGTTTTGCATGTCCGCTTCCCGTATTCGTCTTGCCGTCGCCACGTCTGTCATTGTTCCGGATATCCATCAGGACGATAGTCATCTTGTAGCTTCGCTGCGGCGCCTTGGCATCGAGTCCACCGCCTGCGTCTGGAACGACCCCGCTGTGGATTGGGCGGGATTCGACGCCGTGCTGATACGTTCGATCTGGGACTACTTCAAGCACTACGCTGCTTTCAGACAATGGCTGGATCAGCTCCCCGTTCCGACGATCAACAACAAAGACCTGCTGCGCTGGAATAGCGACAAACGCTATTTGCTCGAACTGGCGGAGCAGGGCGTCGACATCATTCCCACGCAGATCGTATCGGCGAAGGAGTTGCCGCAAACGCTGGCCGCGATGACCGCACAGGAAGTCGTCGTTAAACCGACGATCAGCGGCACGGCCTGGCATACAGCGCGCGGGATGGTTGGCGAAGCAGGGTTCGAACGCGCCATCGCGCAGATGCCGCTGGAATTCGACTATCTGGTACAGCCCTACGTCCCCGAAGTTGTCAGCGATGGCGAATGGTCATTGCTATTTTTCGACGGCGAATACAGTCATGCAGTGATCAAGCGACCGGCCGCCGGCGACTATCGCGTGCAGTCCGACTTCGGAGGTACCTCACAGCTCATCGAACCCGATGCGATCCTTATCGCCAGCGCGAAACGTGCCCTTGCGGCGGCCGCAACGATCGGCCATGCCGACGTCGTCTATGCGCGCGTGGACGGGGTGGTTGCCCAAGGTAGTTTCCTGCTGATGGAGTTGGAAATGATCGAACCCTTTCTGCATCTCGAGGCTTGCCCTGAGGCTGCGGAGCGATTTGCAGGCAATCTATGGAAGCGATTGATGGGGTGACTCCGGCTGTTTCATCCATCGTGTGGAGGCCGATGCTTTTCTCGATAATCCATCTACGTAGAGACACCATGGACGCAAGCATCAATCGATGGTCAGTGTCCGGCGATAGCCGGGCGAAACGAATTTGCGGTTTTGCCCTGATCTGCGCGCTATGGTTTTTCTTCGCCGATGCACAGGCGCAATCGCACCCGGAGGCAACCCGGATCAGCATCCATTCGTACTGGGCCGGATTTAGTCCGTGTACACCACGGAAAACCGAGCTCACGATCGAGCGGAAGGGTGCCGCGTACCATTTAAGCGGCACAGTCAGTTCCGAGTGCCATGGCAGACCGGATTTGACAGAAGTACTGCCGGTACGAATTGTCCCCGTCGCACAAATCGAACGACTGGTGACTGCCATGAAAGCGGCGCCACAACCCCTGGTCGAACTTCGGGCCATAGGCCTGTCCGATCAGAGGGTCCAGAAGGCGATCGACCGTATTCTGACGGCCCCCGATACGGTTGAGGCTCTGTCCAGTACTCAAGTCAAGACAGATGTCCTGCGAGATTCGTTGCGTCAACCTGGCCCTCTGGCCCGAATGATGACGAAAGGCTTCGATGCAACTCACTCCGACGACTATCCATACATTGCTGTGGAGGCCGTGCTTTCGGATGGTTCAACGCTTTCCGCTCATAGCGTTTCGCAGCAGTATCTGATGCTTCCATGGAAAAACGGGGCGGGGCAGGTTACCTATGCCACCGATATGGCACGAGCCACCCTCGCGTTGCTTCCCTCACAAGCAACCAACAGGCAGCGTCTGAATGCCAGGCTCGAAGATCTGGATACGCTCGTCGAGATGGGGCTCAGCGAACCTCTCATGCGTCTCGGCGTTGAAGCCATGGCAGGGAAGGCCCTGAAGACGCTCGAAGCTACTTTTAAAATCCGCAACGCGGCGATGGTGATGCCCATCGAGCAGGAGGATCCGCAGATGGATGCCGACCTCCAGTTGCCCGATAGTCCCGCCAATTTTTCCCTCACCACGCGTCTTTCACTCGTGGGAGACACACTCGCTCATGGCGATGAGGATATTGCACGTATAGCCGCACAACTGAAGGTGGTGCAGGCAGCCCCTGCCATGGTGGCTCGAATGAAATCAGCCCCGTCCACGGTTTTTCGTATGAGCGACGACTTCGGATCGGCGGTACTCAAGACCCGAACCGCCGCACAGTTCGTCCAGCAGATGCAGGCGATGCATAAATTGCCCGAGTTGGAGACAAATCCAGAAGTCATGCAAGGGGCTGTCATGGTCGAGGAAGGCAAAGCTCCCATCTACTGGATGGTGCTGGCGGACCACCGCGCCGTGCTATGGAAACAGTACAGTTCGGCGCCAGCTACGCCGGGCACCATGAGCTGCTCCGCCATACCGATGGGCGATGACGATGCTTTGGGGACGGCAATATGGGATCTGTGTCAGGGGAAAGTCTATGGCGCCGACGGAAAGGAATTCCACTGAAGCGGCATTACTTTAAAAAACTGGATCAACGGAGGGGCGCGTGAGAATCCGGACGGTATTGTTATGTCTTGCATGCGCTTGTGCATCGTTGTCGGCTCATGGTGGACCGAATGCCGCCACGCATAGCGCGAAGGCCAGCACGGAGAAGTGCGCTGTTCTCGTCAAATCCGCGGGATCGAAAACGGTCGACGCCACGTTCTTCCCATCGCTCCATGTTCTATCGGTTACCTCTGTAAGGGCACCATTCGTTTTGCCACCAGATGCCCCTGAAGGGGTAGTTGCCGTGCAGTGCAGTCGAGTGTCGATCCTCCCTCAGTCGGGCGATTCTCGAGTGCTGGCTGCTGGCTATGTTCTCTTCATCGTATCTGGCGAACGAGTCTCCATTCTGGAAGTCGCCGATGGCCGTCTTCAGTTCAGGATGATCGAGGGCTCGATGACGCAAGAAGAGCAGTCGAATGTCTTGGGGTTTCTCAACGATGAGCAGAAGTACCTGGATCGGCCCGAGCCCGCTGGACCGAAGTAGGTGCATCAACAATAACTCACGGGTACTTGCCAATAGTGAAAGTCATAGTCATGACGATTGCGATGGTTCTCGGCATAGCGGGATGCTCGCATTTGCCGCACACCCATGGAAATAACCGCCCCATGATTGATGGCCCCACGGGGCACGACCTCGTGAGCAGCTGCACATATGCCGTGCGCTTCAATGAAGACGAGGCGACGGTGCAAAAGGATAACTACATGGACGCCATGTATTGCATGGGTGTCATGGATGGCTTGACCGATGCCAACGAGGCTGTTCGACGTGAAGATCCGAAGCGCGCATTCTTTTGTTTGCCCAATGAGGGAATAAAAACCTGGCTCGTGGCGAAGGTCATCGTCGATTTCTCGAAGTCACGGCCTGATCTTCTGACGCTCCAGGAAATCCAGTATGCAATCCTGGCTCTTGCATCAGCCTATCCATGTACGACCAGGGGTTAGTCAGCCGACCGATGGCGAGCATGCGCGGTCTCGCCCATGTCGCTAGACCCCAGATGGGCAGCGGAAAGCATAGAGATATGCAGCGTGTCGGGGCAGCTCGTGTTCGAGTCCGATGGTAGCGAAGTATGGACAGAGTACTAGTCCACGAATGCGTTCTCGCGTGGCAGGAGTAAGCTTCGGCAAGGTCGATATCTCGTGGACGTCATGAGCCAGATCGGAAAGCCTCCCTGCGACGACGGTGCGATTTTTCACGGCGACGTGTCGTTGCCTTGCTCCGTGTCGTCGCGCCGCTGGACGCTTGTCGCGGCGGTGCTCGGGTCGGGCCTGGCATTCATCGATGGCACGGTCGTCAATGTGGCCCTTCCATCCATTCAACAGGACCTTGGTGCTACCACGTCCGATGCGCAATGGGTCATCGAGTCATACGCGCTGTTCCTGGCATCGCTGCTATTGGTGGGAGGCGTGCTTGGCGATCGTTTCGGGCGTCGGCGCATCTTCATGATCGGGATTGCGCTGTTCGCACTTTCCTCGATCGGATGCTCCTTGTCCGTTGGCGTCGGTCAGCTGATCGCTGCGCGGGCAGTGCAAGGTATCGGCGCAGCCCTGCTCGTGCCCGGAAGTCTGGCACTCATCAGTGCCACGTTCCCTCAGTCGGAGCGTGGCGCCGCCATCGGTACGTGGTCCGCTTTCAGTGGCATTACGGCCGCTATCGGACCGGTGATTGGCGGCTTTCTCGTCGAGCACTATTCGTGGATCTGGGCCTTTCTGATAAACGTGCCCATAGGTATCGTGCTGCTGCTGATCTGTATGGCGAAAGTACCCGAAAGCCGGGGCTCGGGCGGTCGCAGCCCGATCGACGCGATGGGGGCCTGCCTCGCAACCATCGGGCTGGCAGGTGTGGTGTTCGCGCTTATCGAGGCACCGAGCCGGGGATGGCTGGCAGCACCCGTCTGGATGGCTGCCTGCATCGGCATCGTTGCGCTTGTCCTGTTCGTCTGGGTGGAGGGCCGTAGTGCCGCACCTATGTTGCCGCTGTCGCTCTTTCGCGAACGCAATTTCGCAGGGGCCAATCTCCTGACCTTATTGCTATATGCCGCGCTAGGGGGAAGCCTGTTCTTCCTCCCGCTCAATCTGATCCAGGTTCAGGGTTACGGTGCCACGTTCGCGGGGGCTGCCCTGCTTCCGTTCATAGCGATCATGTTCTTCCTGTCCCGTTGGGCAGGAACCCTGGTGGACGTATTTGGCCCAAGGCTCCCGCTGGTCGTGGGTCCCATCGTGGCGGCGTTTGGGTTCGGCTTGCTCGCCGTACCGTCCGTCGGCAGCAAATACTGGACGACATTTTTTCCGGCGATTTGCGTTCTCGGTTTTGGTATGACCGTTACGATAGCGCCGCTGACTACCACGGTCATGAATGCCCTTGGACCGGGACTGGCGGGTACCGCCTCCGGTATCAATAACGCCGTTTCCCGCGCCGCCGGATTGCTGGCGATCGCGATTTTCGGCATCGTTCTGACGTGGGCGTTCAATGCCAGGTTAAGTCATGAACTCGCATCCGTAAGCGTGCCGAAGGAGCTCGTGTCGTCCGTCATAACACAGCGTCAAAAACTGGCTGGCATCGTTATCCCTGGTGGATATCCGGCTTCGGCCACTTCCACGATGAGGCATGCGATTGACGTATCGTTCGTCTCGGGGTTCCGATGGGTCATGCTGGCTTCCGCCGCGCTTGCGCTGCTTAGTGCGATCAGCGCGTGGATTCTTATCGCGGAGCGTTCGGGAAGATCCGTGGATGAACATCCGGGTGACTAGGGCGCGTGTTACCGGAGCAACGAATTTTTACAGGGACGGATAAAGGAGAATATGTTTCGCATCGTCCTTCCTTGACGAGTTCTGGGATGCCGTTTGCGCTTGCATCTCTATCGAGGACTCGGCCATCTCGTTTCAGATAGAGTCGGTTACAGAAAAGCTGGGCATTCGCCGTAGGAAAGTATGGGTTTAGTGGTTTTCTGGTCGGAGGCTTATGTCGATCGTCGAATTCGAAGGTCAGCTTTGCTATGAGAAGCCGCTTTCGGAAAGTGCGGGCTGGATTTGCGAGCACCTGAAGCCCTTGCTCGCATCGAACGGGCAGCGCGATCCGCCGACGGTCCTGCGGATACTTGTTGGCGGGAACAAAAGTAGCGAGGTCTTCCTGTTTGCCTCGGAGTGTAGCGATTCCGAATTTCTGTCGGATACGGCTGTCATGGCATCCCTGATAAAAGGCAGGGATCGCATAGGCTGTAATTCGTGCGGAACGACTCTCATATTTGAATGCTGAGCGATCATTCGGGTGTCTTCCCTGACATGAATTCGGATATGGTACGACGGCAAGTATTCGCTATAGGCAAAGGCGCCTGACGAGTGCTTATTATGTCTTCATAATCGCAGTCAGATTATTTATGTCATCCATCGGGCGCGTTGTCAGTCGTCATCGCGATAAATCCGCGCTTTCTGTTGTCGTCCTCATCCTGGGGCTGATGTTCGCGACCTGTGCCGCATTGCTGTTTGCGATAAGGAGCAAGGTGGCGCCTGAAGGTGCGGCACTCGTCAATGCGACCATGATCGGCTGCGCCATCGTAGCCGCTGGCCTCATTGCTCTTGGGTTTTTCGTGCGCCGTCGCCAGTGGGTTCTTGGCGAATATGGCGTTCAGAGCGAACTGGGTGGGGTAACGACGACGTGGCTCTATCGCGATCTGGCCGAGACCCGCCAGTTCTATCGACACGGCAGCGCGGCCTTCCTGGACAGGAAGTCTCCATCGCTGATATCCAGGGCTTGGACATCGAGAATCGGTATCCAGTTGCGCGACGGCTCGCATGCCAGCGTCGGCTATACCGCACTGTTCGATATGCACCTGCTGCTGGCCTTGCTCGAGGGACTCTTGTCCCGTAAAGAAGCCATCGGGAGCTAGTATGTTATGAATTGCGGCATCAGGCGGGAGCAGGGCGACAGCTCGTACCAGCGGATATCGAACACATGCTGATTCACGGTAAATGCCATTGCGGGAACATCTCGTTCTCCCTCACATGGGAGCCCGATCCAGCCGAAATTCAGGCTCGCGTATGCGATTGTTCGTTCTGTACCAAGCATGGTGGCGTATGGGCGGCCAATCCGGATAGCAGCCTGAAGGTCGTCGTCGAAGATTCCCGGCTCGTTTCCAGATACGTATTCGACACCGGCACCGCGGAATTCCACACGTGTTCCCGATGTGGCGTAGTGCCCGTCGTAACCAGTCTGATCGACGGTCAGCTATTCGCTGTCGTAAGCGTCAACGCGTTCGACGATGTTGACCCGACACTCCTTCGCCGCACATCGGGAAGCTTCGATGGCGAAGCGAAAGAGTCGCGGCTGGCCCGCAGGAAGCGCAACTGGATTGGCCGGGTCGAGTACATCGAGAACGGTATCTAGAACGAGTATCCTCGGCTGCATGGCAACGGACTCATTGCAAGGTTCAGCCATCTCGTCAATCCGAAAGAAGGAACTAAGGTGTGATGGCAATCTTCGCGACCATCCTGACCGTGCTGGTCATCCTGATCCACGTTTATATCGTCGTGCTGGAGATGTTTCTCTGGCAGAGCCGCGGACCCAAAGTCTTTGGCATCACGCCACAGTTTGCCAAAGAGACCGTCACGCTTGCCTCTAACCAGGGTCTGTACAACGGCTTCCTGGTAGCGGCCCTGATACTCGGGCTCGTACTGGGTGGACCCGTCGGAACGGGTTTCGTCTTCTACGGTCTGGCGTGCGTCGTGGTGGCTGGAGTCTGGGGCGGTATCACCGCCAGCAGGCGCATTCTGTATGTTCAGGCGTTACCGGCTGTTCTTGCGTTGTTGGCGCAGATATTCGTGCACTGAAGCATCATATTTCTGCGCACTCGCCGAAAAGTTCGGTGCCGGCTGAGGCCTTGCCTCGAGGCTCCGATGTATCGGCCGGGGTGAAGAGGTGACCATTCTTTATCGCGATAACCGATCGCACCGCGCTGGATTCTCGCCTGCGCGGGAATGACGGTGAGGAATTGGTGCGACGAACGATGGGCGATCGTACTGTTATGGCATCCGCGGTATCTGCACCATCGCTATCGTATCCGTGCAAAGAAGGAGCTTCGCCGCTTGAAGCGGCGAAGCTCTGGCTCGATGCCGCTCCGGTCAGCCGTGTTCCACTGACTTCGAAAGCAGGTTGACCACGAGTACGCCAGCAAGGATCAGCCCGATGCCGGTCAATCCCCATGCATCGAGCTTCTGCCCGAATCGTATCCAGCCTACTGCCGCGATCAGCACGATGCCCAGCCCGCTCCAGATCGCGTAAGCGATGGCGACGGGAATGTGCCGCAACGTAAGCGACAGGAAATAGAACGCGATGCCATAAGCCGCCAGTGATACGACGGTCGGGGCGGTTTTACTGAAGCCTTCGCTGGCTTTCAGGGACGTCGTTCCGACGACTTCAAAGACGATGGCGCCAAGCAACGCAAGATAGGAAAGCCAGTTCATCGCGCTTTGCTCCGCAAAGAACCCTACGTTAGGGCAGTCGTGCAGGATCGTCGAGACTCGACAGTCCTGCGTTTACGTGCGCAGCGGAATATTCATCTGGTTTTGATGCGACCTCAGACATGCGCCGCGTCCTCGGACTGAATGAATCCGATGCGGTCCAGTGCGATCTTCAGCATCTCGCGGTCGGCCCATGTGGAGGCGGGTAACGTAAGGAAGGCAAGCAGGCGCGCCTTGATCACGGCGTGGGCCAGTTTGAATGCGGCCTGCTTATCTTCATCGCTGCCTTCGAGGGCGGCGGGGTCGGGTAGGCCCCAGTGCGTTCGCACGAAATCTCCGAAAAACACGGGACAGGTTTCCGCGGCCGCGCTGTCGCATACGGTGACGACGAGATCGATGGCGGGCGCACCGTCGCCGGAAAACTCGTCCCACGATTTACTGCGTAGCCCCGCCGTGGCGATGCCTCCCGCAGCCAGGGTTTGTAGTGCGTAGGGATTGATCGTTCCGGCAGGTTTGCTGCCAGCGCTGAATGCTTCGAAGCGGGAGCCTCCCCATGCGCGTAGCGTCGCTTCGGCCAGCACGCTACGGGCGGAATTTCCGGTACAGACGAATAGCACGCGGTGAGTCATGGCGAGAGTCCGGTGAGTCGATGGTCTGTTTGCACGAACCGTCTGGGAGGCAGGCGCCATCGACCAGAGCGCAGTTTGTCGAATCGCCGCCCGCGCAGCAATTGCAAGGGCGATGCCGAACAGGCTGCCCTTGCACGCGCCGCGCAGGCCGTCGAGACGGCGGGAAGCTGAGCTGGGGCGGTCCGCTTCAGCGTACGCCGGCGGCGCCCGAGCGGTACGCCGCGACGCTGAGTTGCGCGTAAATGTCGAGGGCTTCGTCAAGCAGGCCACGGATAAGGTAGGCGGCGCGCGAGACCGTGGCTGTTTCGACGTCGACGCTTTGCGCGTCGACCAGCAGGTCGGCGACGCTGCGCGCGCCAGTGAGGCGCACCGTCATTGCGTCGTGCAGGTCGGAAGGCGCGACGTCGCGTTTGTCCCGGCAGACCGGACAGCGCAGGGTGACGCCGGTGGTCGCGAACAACGCGCGCGCGTCGGGAAGGGTATAGCGGGGCAGGTCGTTTTCGCTCATCGGGACGTCCATGTAAGAGTGTGTGATTGCATCATGCGGGCGGCGGATACCGGGAAGTCCCGGCGACCGTTCGACACGTGAAGTGTGGCGATGCGCAGAGGATCGCGTGGGTGTTGCGTGGGGTCAACGGAAGAAACGAAAATTCCGAAAAGTCTGAATTTATAGGGAAAATTAGCGGACGCCGTCGCCGGTTCGTCTGTAATATCGGCAGACCCCCCAAAGCCCCCCCCAACGGAGAAACGATCATGCCCCTGGTTCGAGTCGATCTGCTGTCGGGACGCTCCCGCGACGAGCGCCATGCCATCGGCGATGTCATCTATCAGGCCATGCGCGCCACGCTCAACGTGCCCGAGAACGACCGGTTCCAGATTATCACCGAACATCCGGCCGGCGACCTCGTGATCGACCGTACCTATCTGGGCATCGAACGTACCGATGCCTGTGTTTTCATCCAGGTCACGCTCAACGGCGGGCGTACCGTGGACATGAAAAAGGCCTTCTACAAGGCGGTCGCGGACGGGCTTCATGAACGGGTTGGCCTGCGTCGCGAGGACGTGTTCATCAGTCTGGTGGAAGTGGTGAAGGAAAACTGGTCCTTCGGCAACGGCGAAGCGCAGTACGCCTGACCGTTCCGGGCCCGGCACCGGCCTCCGGTCGCCGGGCCCGCTTTCGCGCCACTGCCACACGGCAGGCGTATGCTCGGGCGATGTCCATTTGTCTGGCCATAGCGCAGCACCGGCTGCTCATCTTCAGCTACGACGGCAGCGAACGTGTCGTGGAGCCCCATGCGTACGGTGTGGATGCAAGAGGCGATGGCCTGCTCAGCGCATACCAGATCGAAGGCGATAGCCTTTCCGGAGCCACGACGGGCTGGAAGTTCTTCCGCATGGAGAAAATGATCGGGCTGAGGGTGCTGGACCGGCACTTCCCCGGAGCCCGGCCGGATTACCGGCACGGCGATGGGGCGTTCGCGACGATCCAGTGTCAGCTGTGAGCGATGATGCAGGCCTCGCGTAGCCGCTTATTCACTTCATGCAGATCATTCGCGACATGGATCGCCATACGGCGCATTTCCGCATTGGCGGGCAGCAGGTCGGGGACCATGATTGTCGGGACGCCCGCGGCGACGGAGGAGCGGACGCCCAGGTGCGAGTCTTCCAGTGCCAGGCAGCACAGGGGTGGCTTGTTGAGGATGCGGGCGGCGAGCAGGTAAGGATCGGGATAAGGCTTGGTGCGTTCGCAATCGCCGGAGGCGACCACCGCGTCGAAGCGATCGCGCAGGCCGGACGCTTCAAGGTGATGCGTGGCCACCATATGCGAGGACGAGGTCACCACGGCCCTGGGTATGCCGAATTCATCCAGCGTATCCAGTAGCTCGATGGCACCGGCTTTGACGCGCAATTCGGTTTCCAGTTTCCTCCGGATGCATCCCGCGGCGGCGCTCCATAGCTCGTCGAGGTCGATGTCGTTGCCGACATGTTCGCGCAGCAGCATGCGTGCCGCCTGCGCGTGGAGGCCGACCATCCGGTCGCATAACGACAGCGGCACATCGATTTCCGCCGCTGTCGCGGTTTCGCGAAGCGCATCCCGATAGAGTATTTCGGTATCGAACAGGACACCGTCCAGGTCGAAGAAGACGGCCATGGGTGTCGCGGGAAAAAGGACCATGGCCACCCGCCCTCCAGATGCTTGCCACGCGATGGTTCAGTTCGTAACTGCCGCCGCGTGTTCCCTGAGGATGCGGCGTAGCTCCAGAATGGCCTGCGGCGTTTCCTGGACGCTATGCCATGACGGTACCGCGAGTTCGGACTCGGCGCCATCCAGATGTGCGCTGGCATAGGGCACGACGCCATCGCTGCTGTCCGCCAGCGGTCCTTTCAGCTTATATACCCCGACGATCGTGTGGTAGCGGACGGCCGGCGAGATCGGCAGGCTGGCCGTGGCGCGGATGAACGGATCTTTGTCGCTGAGGTTGTCGACGCTGTTCGGGATACGGGCAGAGCCGCCTTCGACACCCGGGTTCCAGGCGTCCGATACGCTGGCCACCTCTTTCAGCAGGTCGGCGGGCAGGCGGATGAGATTGCCCAGCCAGCGTGCGATCCGGTGCTGGGCGTACGGCGTGCCGCGATGCGGCGAGGCAAGGAAGACGGCACGCGTCACCCCCGGCATCGGCGAGAAACGCAGATAGGGCGTCAGGCGTTCACGTACCTGGCGCTGGCGTTCGGGCGAGAGGTCGCGCCGGAGCGGTATGACATTCCAGAGGCTTTCGTCGCTGGTGGACACCAGCAGGCGGGCGATGACGCCGCCCATGCTATGGCCGACCAGCACGATGTTGTGCGAGGCACGGGCTTGGCCCGTGGGATCGAAATGCGCGAGGGTCGCGTCCAGCGCCTTGCGGATATTGGCGAGATTCACGGCGACCGGCGCGTTGGTCGGATAGTAGACCTGCCATATCTGGTAAGTGCGCCGAAGATCGTCGTCGCCCATGACCTCGTTGTCCACGTTGACCCAGGCCTCGGGGCTGCTGGCCAGCCCGTGCAGCATGATCACGGTGATGCGATTCGGGTCGTAAGGCTGCATCAAAAGAACGCGCGGCGTTTTCAGGCCGCCCTCGCGACCCAGCAGGGAGCGGATCGACTGGCTGGCGAAGCCCGAGCGGGCCAGCCATACGCCGTACGGTGCCGTGAAGTTGGCCGCCAACGGAACCTTCTGGCCACCGAACGTAATGCTTCCGTCGTGATAGGGATCGCTGGCAAGGATGCTGACGTCTTTCACGGCGAGTACGGCGGCCGCGGTATCGCCCGCGAATTCCAGAGTGCCGGTGATCGGCGCGTAGTCCGGATTGCGCCAGGGCACGGTGTTATCGGGCGCGTCGGGAGCCGCCACCGCGACGAAATTGGAGCCGAAGCCATCGCGCTTATAGATATTCCTCAGACCGTCGAAGCGCAGGCCGGACGCCGCGATCAGTTCGGCGGGGACGCCGTTTCCATCGCCCACCCGGACATCCGAACGCGGACGATGAATCGTCCATCCGGCGAACTCCGTTTGCGTCCAGTCTGTGCCCAGACTCGGCAGGGCCGCGAAGAATCGGGTCATCGCGCGCTGCGTGGCGAAGTTGTAGAAATCGATCACCTGTACCTGGCGTAGCTCGAACGCGCGTTCCGTGGGTGCCCGCGACGTGCGGAACAGGTAGACGTAGGCGTAACGGGCGGAACGCATATAGGCGTCCAGCGCGCGGTCGTCGAGTGCGCGCTTGCCGTCACCCGGGTCGGCACGTACCGCAACATCCAGCCACAGCTCCGACAGCGCGGAAAAGCGCTGTTCGTCGGTGAGCCCGGCCGATCCCTCGATCGTCGTTTCGCAGGGTGCCAGTTTGGCCAGGCAGTCGTCGGGCAAGAGCGCGACGACGTTGAGCGTCTGGATAGTGCTGTCACTGAGGCGCCGGGTACTCAGGACATCCGAGCGCCGCTCGTTGACGTAGTCGCGCGGTGCGACATGGCGAATCCCCACCATATTGATATTGCAGGCGGTGGAGGCGAGGGTGAGGGCGAGCAGCAGAAAAAATCGTGGCTGGAACATAGGCGCGTGCTGCTATTTCTCTGTGTGTCGCATGAAGAAAGGATAGATCGGGGCGGAGAGCAGGACGAAGACGACGGCCTGCATGACCTGTACCGGACTGGCGCCAAGTATGGCCCAAAGGCAATAGATGCTGGCGACGCAGCCGATGGCGTAACTACCGATCCGGCGCAGGCCCGTCTCGTGCCGTGCAAGGCTGAAGCGGATGACCGTGACGGCGGAGAACAGATAGGGCAGGATCGCCAGCAGTACGGCGATGCCGGTCAGGGTCCGGAACTGGCCTGCCAGGGTCGGCGACATCGTAAGCAGCAGCATGGCTGTCATCAGTGCGGCGACGACGTAAAGGCCCGCACCTGGCATGCCGTGGCGATTCATTCGCGCGAAAATCGACGGAAACAGCCCGTCGTCGGCCGCGGCCTTGGCGGACTGGCCGACCAGCAGCATCCAGCCGCCGAGTGCTCCGGTGGACTTCAGTACCGCGCATACGCCGACCATGACGACACCCCATGGTCCGATCATCAGACGACCGGCTTCGGCGAAGGGCGCCGATGAAGTGCGCAGCGTGTCCATGGGCAGCATGCCCATGATGACCGTCGAGCAGCTGACATAGACCACAGCCGAGATCGCCAGGCCGAACAGGGTTGCCAGGGGGATGGTCCGTCTGGGGTTATCGACGACGCCCGCGGACACCGCGGCGCTCTCCACGCCCATGAACGCCCATAGGGCCATGGATGCGGCGCTCGACACCGCGGAGAAGTCGCTTTGTCCGCTGACATTCCATCCGCGAAGGAACAGGTCGCGGTCGAACCAGTACCAGCCACCGATCGCGATAAACAGAATGGGGACAAGCGCGAGCGACAACGTCCATGTTTCCAGGTGCCCGATCCATGAGGCACCGCGTGCATTGGCGAAACTCAGAATCCAGATCACGGCTAGCGTAAAAACGGCGCGAGCCATGGGACCTTCAAGACCCGGAACCAGTTCGGACAAATAACCCGTTACCACCAACGCAATGGCGACATTGCCGATCCAGTTGCCGAACCAGTAAGCATAATTACTGGTAAATCCTATGTAATAACCGAAGGTGTCGCGCGCATACGCGTAAGGGCCACCCTGTTGGGGGTCTAAATGGCCAAGCCGGGCGAATACGAGGCCAAGCGCCATGGCGCCCACCGTGGCCACGACCCAGCCGAAGATCGAGATGCTGCCGACGCTGGCGAGATTGGCCGGGAGCAGGAAAACACCGGTGCCTATCATGTTCCCGGCGACCAGCATCGTGGTCGCGAGCAGTCCCATCTTGCGCACCGGGCGATCGGTCATCGGTAATACCTCGATAGGAATGCCGGGACGAGCGAAGGCACCTTATCATCGGTAATGCATTTCACGCATTCCATGCATTAAAAATGCAAAGTGTGTTCCGGTATCTTGACGGATATGGCGCAATTTGCCGCAGTTGCTTGTATTTTTCAGGCACGAGCGTTTAGCCTCGACGACGTAATGCGCACCATGTTGTAACGCAATCTTCAATAACCGCCCTCGCTGGCGAAACGGAGTGCGCTATGCGAAAGGGGCTGCTGGTATGCGCGATGGTCGTTGGGCTGCTCGCCTCGACAGGAGCCGTGGCGCAGGACGATACGAAGGCGCTGAAAGAAGAGGTGGAAAGTCTCCGCGAAACGGTGCGCGCATTGCAGGCACGCCTGGATAGTGTCGAGGCCAATCAGCGCAGCGCGCAATCGCAGTCGGCTGCGACGACGGTACCCGCGCCGGCAAGGCCACCGACCGGGGTTCCGCCGCCGCCTGCCGTCATGTCCGTGTCCCCAGCACAGAAACCGGCCATTGCGCTGGGTATCGAACAATCCCGTCTGCCGGAACAACAAAGCGTTTCGGACAACGCCACGGGCGCTTCCCGCATCGACAACCGGCCGCCGCCGAACGATCCCGAACTGAAGGGGTTCATCCCCATTCCCGGCACCGAGACGATGATACGCATCGGTGGCTACGCAAAACTGGATGCCATCTACGACACGCACGATGCCGGTAACCGGGAGCAATTCATTCCCGCGACGTTCCCCATCGGCGATCCGAATGCCGGTAATGCGAATTTCAACATGCATGCGCGGCAGACGCGTTTCAGCTTCGAGGCACGCAGGCCGACGGACTACGGCAATCTGCGTTTCTATCTCGAGAACGATTTCTTCGGCGGTGGCAGCGACGCCTACCAGTTCCACCTGCGCCAGGCCTTCGGCCAGATCGGCAATACCTACGCCGGCTACGGCTACTCCTCTTTCATGGATGCCGATGCACTGCCCGACACGCTCGATTTCGCCGGGCCCGGCGGACAGATGTTCTTGCTGCAGCCAGGTATCCACCAGGCCTTCGAGCTGAGCCAGGGCAATAGCATCACGATTTCCGCCGAGCGCCCCAGTTCGGAAGTGGCGGTGCCGGACGTGGACCATCCCGTCACCGGCACCACGCGCGTTCCGGATGTCGTTCTGGCGGGTCGGATCGAGCGCGCATGGGGACATGTCCAGGCCAGCGCGGTGGTACGCCGGCTGGGCTATGCGCGCGACGGACGTGGCGATTACACGATGGCCGGCGGTGTGGCGCTGGCCGGCGCGCTGGCCACGTTCGGCGACGATCTGCTGATGTTCAGTGGCGCTTGGGGCAAGGGCATCGCACGTTACCTTTCCGATACCAGTGGGTCGGGTCTCGACGCCGTCGTGGGTGCCGACGGGCAGTTGAAGGCCCTGAAAACCTGGGGCGGATACGGTGCCTATACGCACTACTGGAGCAAGAACTGGCGCTCCAGTGCCGTGTACGGCATGGCGCGCACGGCCGGTAGCAACCTGCTCGCGAGCAACGCATTCCGAGACAGCAACTATGCCGCTGCCAATCTTATCTGGAGCCCCGCACCTACCTGGACGATGGGTGTCGAGGTGCTGCACGGAAGGTTGCGTCAGCAGGACGGCAGTACGGCCAACGACACGCGTGTGCAGGGTTCTTTGCAGTACAGCTTCGTCAAATAGGCCGGGTTATCGGGGGAAGGCCGGTTCTCATCATCGATAGGGAGCATGTCATGGCAAGCGGGCAACGCAAGATAGGCGTGGTGGCGGCGACCTTCCTGGTCGGCGGCAACATGATGGGGTCGGGGGTGTTCCTTCTGCCGGGAAGTCTCGCGCGCATCGGTACGATTTCGATGTGGGGCTGGGCGGTGACCACGATAGGTTCGCTGCTTCTCGCCTTCGTCTTCGCCAAGCTGGGACGGCTGGCGCCGAAGGCGGGCGGTCCTTATGCGTATGCGCGGGACGCCTTCGGTCCCTATATGGGTTTCCAGACGAACACGATCTACTGGTTCGCCAACTGGATAGGCAATGTGGCGTTGCCCGTGGCGGCGGTGGGTTATTTCAGCTATTTCGTTCCCTCGCTCCGGGAAGCGGGCATGCGCACCATCGTCGTGCTGGTGCTGATCTGGGTGTTTACCTTCGCCAATATTCTCGGCGCGAACGTCGTCACCCGAATTCAGTCCATCACGACATCGTTCGCGCTCGTACCGCTTTTCGGTATCGCGCTGTTCGGATGGTTCTGGTTCCGTGCCGATATCTTCGCTGGCGCGCACAACGTGTCCGGCAAGGGCGATTTCGAAGCGATTTCCAGTGCTGCATCGCTCACGCTCTGGGCGTTCATCGGCGTCGAGTCGGCATCGGTGTCGGCGGCTGTCGTGAAGGATCCCGAGAAAAACGTGGCGATCGCGACCATCGCGGGAGTCGCGCTGGCGGCCGTGGTTTACATCCTGAGTTCGGCTGTGATCATGGGCATGATTCCGAACGATCAGCTTCAGGTCGCCGATGCGCCGTTCGCCCTTGCGGCTCAGGTGGCACTCGGACAGTGGGGTGGCGGCATCGTCAGCCTCTGCGCCGCACTTGGCGCGGGTGGATCGCTGGGCGGCTGGATATTGCTGACGGCGCTGAGTGCGAAGGCCGCTGGCGACGACGGGCTGTTTCCGAAGATTTTCAGCAAGACCGACAAGCACGATACGCCGGTCATGGGCCTGGTCATCGTCGGCGTGCTGATGTCGCTGATTGTCGTCGTCACGGCCTCGTCGCCGAGCGCGTCGCAGCAGTTCGAGCTGATCACGCAGGCCGCCGTTGTCCTTACGTTGCTTCCGTATATCTACTCGTCGGTCGCTTGCTATTTCGCGGTCGAGGAATCCCATTCAACGACGCATACGGGCTTTTACTGGGTGCTGACCAGCATCGCCGTCGTGTATTGCCTGTGGGCCATTTTCGGTACGGACGGCAATCTGGTGAGCTACGCATTCCTGTTCATGCTGTTCATCACCGTCTTCTATCCCTTCTTCAGCGAGCAGCGCCGGCAGCGCGCGCGCCTCGTCAAGACACCCTGACTTATCCCCCTACGGAGTCTGGCTATGTACTTCAACGCACTTGATTACCCTATCGTCATCATCGACGACGATTACGAGTCGCCGCGCATCAACGGCATTCTGATACGAGCGCTCGCGGACGAGCTGGCTACGCACGGACAGCGCGTCCTGAGCGGTTTGACGATGGGCGACGCGCAGGCGGCCGCCCGCACGTATATCGCCGCGTCGGCCGTGCTCATTTCCATCGATGGAGGAGAAGAGGGGCCCGATCAGTTCGACGACCTGCTTCGATTCCTGGACGACCAGTCGGCTCGTCGCGGGGATCTTCCGGTGTTTCTGTATGGCGAACGCCGGACGATCGAGCAGATTCCGGCCAAATTGCTCGGGCGTGTGCACAGCTTCGTCTTCCTTTACGAAGACACCAAGAACTTCATCGCACGCCAGGTCATGCGTGCCGCCGACGATTACATGGGCAAATTGTTACCGCCGTTCTTCAAGGCGCTGATCCAGCATACGGCCCAGTCGAACTATTCCTGGCATACGCCAGGTCATGGTGGCGGCGTGGCATTCACCAAGTCGGCGGTGGGTCGCGCGTTGCATCAGTTCTACGGGGAAAACACGTTGCGAAGTGATTTGTCGATTTCCGTGCCGGAGCTGGGTTCGCTGCTGGATCACACCGGTCCGATCAAGCAGGCGGAAGACGAGGCGGCCCGCACCTTCGGCGCCGACCATACGTTCTTCGTGACCAATGGCACGTCTACCTCGAACAAGATCGTCTGGCATGGCACAGTGGCGCGTGGAGACGTGGTATTCGTCGACCGGAATTGCCATAAGTCGCTGTTGCATTCGCTGATCATGACGGGTGCGGTCCCGGTGTACTTCACACCCAGCCGCAACGCGCACGGCATCATCGGACCCATCAGTCTCGATCAGTTCGAACCGAAGGCGATGGCGAAGAAGATCGCTTCGCATCCTTTGGCGAGCAAGGCGAAAAATCCGAAGAAACCGCGCATTGCGGTCGTGACCAATTCGACCTACGACGGGCTTTGTTACAACGCCGAGCGTATCGCCGCCGACATCGGCGGCGGTGTGGATTACCTGCACTTCGACGAGGCCTGGTACGCGTATGCGGCCTTCCACGAGCTGTACGACAATCACTACGGCATGGCGAAGGGTAAGGCGCGCGAACAGGATCCCGTGATTTTCACCACGCATTCGACACATAAGCTGCTGGCGGCTTTCTCTCAGGCATCGATGATCCATGCGCGCAACGGCCGCCATCGCAGTCTGGACGTCGCTCGTTTCAACGAAGCTTTCATGATGCACACCACGACGTCGCCGCACTATGGCGTGATCGCCGCCTGCGACATTGCGGCGCGCATGATGGAGGGCAGGGCGGGACGTTCGCTGGTGCAGGAAACGCACGACGAGGCCGTGTCGTTCCGGCGCGCGATGCTGCACATCGGCGACGGCCTGTCCCAGCGGGACTGGTGGTTCAGGGTCTGGCAGCCGGATGGTCTGGAGAAAAAACTGCGGCTGGGCGAACGGGCCGCGCTACCGGTCACCACGAAGCAGGCCGACTGGCGTCTGGCGCCGAAGGCCGCATGGCACGGCTTCGGCGATCTTCCACGCGACTACATGATGATCGACCCCATCAAGGTCACCATCCTTACGCCGGGTCTCGGCATGGACGGCAGATCGACGAAGAAGGGTGGCATCCCTGCTGCTATCGTCACGAAATTCCTGTGGTCGCGTGGGCTAACGGTCGAGAAGACCAACCTGTATTCGTTCCTGCTGCTGTTCTCGATGGGTGTCACGAAGGGCAAATGGAGCACGCTGGCCACCGAATTGCTGGCCTTCAAGGAACTCTACGACCGCAACGAGCCATTGCTGAATGCATTGCCGTCGCTGGTGGCGGACTATCCGTTGACCTATGGCGATGTCGGCTTGCGCGATCTGTGCGACCGGCTGCATGCCTTCAACGTCGAGTACAAGGTGGCGGAGATCATGCAGAAGATGTACGTCGGACTTCCCGAACCTGTGCTGATTCCCGCCGAAGCTTACGATCGGCTGGTGAAGGGCGAGATCGAGCGTGCCCCGATCGACGAACTCAGCGGGCGCGTCGCGGCAACGATGCTGGTCCCCTATCCGCCAGGGATTCCGACGATCATGCCGGGCGAGCGTTTTGGCGGAAAAAACGACGCGATTATCGAATCGCTGCGTATCGCTCGCGCGCAGAACGAGCGTTTCCCGGGATTCGAATCGGACGTGCACGGTCTGATTATCGAGAACGGTCCCAAGGGAGCCGAGTACAAGGTAGAAGTGCTGAAGGGCGTCTGATCGATAGCCCATTGCGTTATGCGCAGCGAACCCCGACGCTTGCCTTCAAGGCCGTCGGGGTCGCGATGCGGGTGTGGGAATGAGAAAACGAGGGATGCTGATCCGGACGGTCCTTGGGGCGCTTACGGGTGTCGTCGTATTCGTTTCGGGGGTATGGGGCGGGTTCGCGCTCTGGTACCAGCTTCCCGGCGGCCAGGCGGCGCGCTGGACCGGTAGTGCGATCTGGGCGCTGGCGGTCATCGCGGTGCTTGCACTGACAGTGACAAGGCGCGCCTGGTGGCCGGTGCTTGCGTACGCGGGGTTGCTGCTCCTGCTGGTCGTATGGTGGACGAGCATCCGGCCTTCCAACGACCGGGTATGGTCGCCCGACGTAGCGCATTTGCTGCACGGGTCGGTGGATGGGAGTCGCGTCACCCTGGTCAATGTCCGCGACTTCAACTGGCGTACCGACGACGATTTCGACGAGCGCTGGGACACGCGAACCTACGATCTGGACCAACTGGTGTCCGCGGATGCCATCCTTTCGTACTGGGGCAGCAAGGCCATTGCCCATGCCATGATCTCGTTCGGTTTTTCCGACGGCAGGCACGTCGTTTTTTCGATGGAAATCCGGCGCGAACGTGGCGAAGCCTTCTCAGAGATCGGCGGGTTCTTCAAGCAGTTCGAGCTTGTGCTGATCGCGGCGGACGAACGCGACATCGTTCGTGTGCGGACCAATGTACGGGATGAGGACGATTACCTGTTTCCGTTGAGCATGCCTCGCGAGGGCATGCGTTCGCTGTTCCTGTCTTACGTGAACGCCGCGAACGAACTGACGACGACGCCGCGTTTCTACAACACGATCACCTCGAACTGCACGACCATCGTCTATCGCATGGCGCGCCGTATCGATCCGGGCCTGCCCATGGACCTGCGGCTCCTTCTCACGGGTTACCTTCCCGAATACCTGCACAACAACGGCACGCTCGATCCGCGACTTTCGGTCGACGAATGGCGCCGTCAGGGGCGTATCACCGACCGGGCGCGAGGGTCGGCAGTCGGCGACGATTTCTCGCGGGTCATCCGCGATGGCGTTCCGCCCGCACGTTAAGTTGGGCTTTGCCAGATTTATTGCGCGTCGTAATTCAGAACAATCGTATATCCAGAGGGCTGCGATGCCGATTTAATGGCAAAAGGAGGCCGCGTCGGATGACGCGGCCACGATGCAAGGGTTCATGGAGGAACCATTCAGTGGACCGACACTCGGAAATATCCGGGCGCGTGCGCCCCCGGACAAAGGACGACCGATGAGCCGGCCCATCGTCGTGGTCGGCGACATCACCACGCATGGCGGGCGGGTGATCTCCGGTTGTCCGGTCGCGCGCCTCTACGGTCTGGCCGTGGCGCGGATCGGCGACAAGGTCATCTGCGACGCTTGCGGCACGATCGCGTCCATCGTCGAAACGGGATTGCCGTCCATCGGCGACGAGCCGCGCTTTGCCGTTCATGGCGACCGCACTTCCTGTGGCGCATGGGTCATGAGCAGTCTCTGGCGCTATAGCTACCCGGCGGACGTCATCCGCCCGCGCGCGCGATCCATGGCCTGCATCGCGGAGCGTCGTCTGCAGGGGGCTGCCGCCTTGCCGCCCGTTCTTCGCTTCAGGGTCTCGCACGCGGTCAGTGGCCTTCCGGTTCCCGATACCTCGTATGTCGTACCGCGTAGCGAAGGCGGAGAAGACTGGCGCTATACCGACGCATACGGTCTTACGGACCCGGTGACGATGGCATGCCCCGACGCGCCGCCCGTCTACTTCGAGTTCGGGCTCCCGGCGGAGCGGCGGCTCGAACTCGTCGCTATCGATTTCGTGCCGGAGGAGCTGCCGCCGCCTGCACCGCAGCGTCGCCGCCGGGGCCGTCCGCGACGCGACGTCATACCTCGCTCGCCTTGAATTCACGACGTTGGCTAAAGAATGGCCGGGAAAGGACTGCGCCATGGTGGCGTGTCCACACATCGCATCTGGAGGTTCGAATGAAGATCGGCATTATCGGTGCGGGAAACATTGGTTCGACATTGACGAAGCGTTTCCGCGAACTTGGCCATGACGTATTCGTCGCCAATTCACGCGGGCCGGATACGCTGGAATCCCTTGCCGCGGAAACAGGGGCAAGGGCGGTCACGGCGCAGGAGGCCGCGCGTGCGGGCGATGTCGTGATCGTCACCATTCCCCAGCATCGCGTACCGGATCTACCCGGCGATCTTTTCGCCGGCGTCGGCGAACATGTCGTCGTGGTCGATACCGGCAATTACTACCCGCGCCAGCGAGATGGCCGCATCGATGGCATCGAGCAAGGCATGACGGAAAGCCGATGGGTATCCAGCCAGATCGGGCGTCCTGTTATCAAGGCGTTCAACAATATCTATGCCGATCATCTGTTGAAGCTGGGGCGGCCGTCGGGTGCGCGCGATCGCGTGGCACTCCCCGTGGCGGGCGACGACGCCAATGCAAAGGCGACGGTCCTCAAGCTGGTCGAGGCGCTGGGGTTCGACGGGGTGGATTCGGGGACGCTGGACGAGTCCTGGCGGCAGCAGCCGGGAACGCCGGTCTACACGACCGATTTCCAGCTCGACCGGCTGAAACTGGGCCTCATCGATGCATCCCGGCATCGCACGCCCGACTGGCGGGCGACGGATCGCAGTCCCGGCAGTTTCGAGCAGCCGCGCTGACATGGGACGTTAGGACGGCGTGAAAATCCGGGATCTCGGAACCGCGTTGTTCCTCCATCGGCGAAAGCGTTAACCTTGCGGGTCGCGAATGACGGGGAGCCCCCGGCATTCGTCGCCCCGGCGACTGTTGGTTCTACCGGCTCGGTGGAGTAACGCCTGATCATGAGTCTTGCGATCTACGATATTCCGTTCAATCCGGACCTGGCCGGTCTTTGGCATGTCCAGTTGAATGGCGTGCCCATGGAAAACTTCGCGACGCGCGTGGCAGCTATTGCCTACGCCGTCGCGCAGTCGAAACTGATCGGTGCGCAGCGAGGCGTGCGCGTGCTTGTATCCGTCGAAGGCGCCGATGGTATCTGGCGCGAGTTCGAGTCGAACGCGAAGCGTCCCGTCAGCGGATTGCTCTGAGCGCTACACGCGATATTTATCGCCGATGGTTAGCATGGGGGGCCACAGTCCCCGCAGTGAAAATCATGACGCATCGAAAGATCGGTTATTTCGACGTGGAAGGCACCTGTTACATGGCCAAGCCGGGACGATGGCGCGGCAAATACGTCATACGCGAAGATGGCGACGAGGTGCTCGAAAAATCCTGTATTGCCTTGCACGAATCGGAAGCGGATGCCTGCGCGGAAGGTCTGGGGAAGGGTGTCGAAGCGGCACGGCGCATGATGGTCGATCGCGAAGGTTTCGATCCCGGCGCTGGCTGATTGCACGTTATGCTTCGCGCCATGGAAGATATCTCACTCAAACCCGACGACCTCAAACGCCTCGCCACCTTGACCATGCCCTATGGCAAGCACAAGGGCATGCCCGTGGCGGACCTTCCCGGGCCTTATCTTGCGTGGTTCGCCCGCGAAGGATTTCCTCCGGGCGATCTGGGTCGGCTTCTGGCCCTGATGCACGAGCTTGACCACAACGGTCTGCGCTCGCTGCTCACGCCGTTGCGAAAGCCGTAAATACGGCCAGGTACGAACACGCCGGGAGAGCATAGTTCGTGCCAGAGCGTTTTCGCGGAATTTCACATTTCGTGGATTGTGCGGTTCGTGAATTCGGCGTAGCGTCTTTGCTGCGCTGCCGTGAATGAAATGTTGTCGGTTCATTCGGGCACGCAGGTCATGCGGGAGGGCATGGCCTTTCGGACAATGACGATACGGCGCGGAGTGTCGGGTCGCCTTTGCTCTGGAGTGCTAATGACTTCATAACGCCCACCGATGTCGCGTCCGTGCCACAAGGCATAACGGACGTACGCGCGTGCCGGCACTCCTTGAGATCACCAGTCGCCTTAACTCCCCTGACAGGCTCCGGAGATCGCTCATGAAAACCTGCTCCCCGCTACGGGTCCGATTCCCATTACGGGCATATCGTCGCCATTCCCTCGCAACGGCCATCGCTTTCGCTATCGCCTGCACGAGTGTTGCAAGCTTCGCGCAGTCCGCGCCGCCTCCGGCTCCTGCCCCACAGGACCAGAAAGGGACCACCGAACTGCAGACCATCACCGTTACCGGCTCGGCGCTCCCTCGCATCGATGTTGAAACGCCGTCGCCCGTGACCGTCATTACGGCGGATATGATCCGCAAGAGCGGTCTGACGACTATTTCGGACGTTATCCGCGCGGTATCGGCGGACAACAGCGGATCGATTCCCACGTCGTTTACCGCCGGTTTCGCGGCCGGTTCGTCGGGTGTTGCCCTGCGCGGTCTAACCGTGAACTCGACTCTCGTGCTGATCGATGGCCGCCGCGCGGCCAGTTACGCGCTGGCCGACGATGGGCAGCGTTCGTTCGTCGATCTGAACACCATTCCGACAAACGCCATCGAGCGCATCGACGTACTGAAAGACGGCGCATCGTCGCTGTATGGCGCCGATGCCATTGCCGGTGTGGTGAACATCATCCTGAAACCGGGCTATCAAGGGGCGGAAGCCTCGGCGAGCGTCGGTACGTCACAGCATGGCGGCGGTACGCAGAAGCGTGCGAGCGTGCTGTTCGGCGGCGGCGATCTGAACAAGGATGGCTATAACGCCTATGTCAGTGTCGAATACCAGAAGGACGACGATATCCGTGTGCGGCAACGTGGCTTTCCGTACAACACCGTGGACCTGTCGCGGATCGGCGGCAATAACCTCATTGCCGGTCAGCCGTCGCTGAATCTCGGCTCCACGGTCGGCACCGTGACGCCCGGCCAGCTGTCGCGACCCGGTGATGTAACCAGCGGCGTCCCGAACACGGGGGCGGTTGCCCAGCCCCTGGGGCCGTGCGGTCCCAACGGCACCACGCTGGTGACCGGGGATCCCAACAACCCGGGCAGTTACTGCTCCCAGAATGTCAATCAGCTGTATAGCGATATCGCGCCGAGCATCGATCGACGCGGCGTCTACGGCCGCTTTACCCTGAAGGTGTCGGACAACATGCAGGCCTATATCGGGGCCAGCTACTACGAGACGAAGACGACGGTGTCCGGTCTTCCCGCGCAGATCCAGGCGGGCACGCCGAACAACACCAATACCATTGCGCTGCCGGCCACGTTGCCCGATGGCTCGCTGAATCCGAATAATCCGTTTGCGGCGGCCGGCAACGCAGCGCTCATCAACTACGGCTTCCCGGGAATACTGGGCGGCGCCGTGAACGATAACCATAACTTCCGTCTGGTCGGCGGCCTGACCGGCACGTTCGGCGAATGGAACTACGACACCGCGCTGGTGCTCAACCATACGTCGCTCGATGTCACCAATTTCGGCTTCCTCAACTACAATCAACTGATATCCGCGGTAACGAACGGGACGTACAACTTCCTCAACCCGTCCGCGAATAGTCAGGCGTTGATCGCCGCACTGGCGCCTCCCTTGAAAAAAACCTCGACGAGCGACCTGCAATCGATCGACTTCCGTCTGTCGCGTTCGTTGATGGATCTGAAAGGCGGTCAGCTGGGTCTGGCGACGGGTATCGATATCCGTCGCGAGGCGCAGGACGATCCGGACCTGAATCCGAATCTTGCGGCGCAGGGACTGGGTATTGCGCATACCCGGGGTAAGCGTACGGTGTCTGGCGTCTACGCCGAGATCGACGCGCCATTCCTGGAATCGCTGGAGGTCGATCTGTCCGGACGTTTCGACCATTACTCCGACTTCGGCAATAACTTCTCGCCGAAGATCGGCTTCAAGTGGAAACCGATCGAGGAACTGGCGTTCCGCGGCACCTTCTCGAAAGGCTTCCGCGCGCCGAGCTTCGCGGAAAACGGATCGAGCGCGGCCGAAGGTTTCACGTTGTACACGCCGCCGGCGGATTTCCAGAACCAGCACGGAAATAGCGGTTACGTGCAGCCGTACGGCCTTGCCTTCCTGACTTCCGCGAATCCGAACATCAAGCCGGAACGATCGAAGAGCTACACCTTCGGCATCCTGTACCAGCCGATTCCGCAACTGTCGGCATCGCTGGACTATTACGCGATCAAGAAGACCGGGGTTATCGCGCAACAGAGTTCCAACGCGATACTCGACGCCTACTATGCAGGTCTGCCACTGCCGGCCGGTTCGTCGATTACCGTCGACGGTCCCGATCCCGCGGCACCCACCGCGCTTCCGCGTCCGTTGATCGTGGCGGCGCCGTATGTAAACCAGAACGCGCTGAAAACCGAAGGTATCGACCTGGACCTGAAGGGTAATTTCGACTTCAGCGAGAACGTGCATTTCACCAGCGAAATCCAGCTCACGAAGATCCTGAGCTGGAAGCTGATCCTGCAGGACGGAACGGAACTGCAGTTTGTCGGCACGCATGGTCCGTACCAGCTGTCCTCTGGAGCGGGCACGCCGCGCTATCGCGGTTCGTGGGCCAACAGCGTCAGCTTCGGCAAAGCGACGGTTACCGCAACGGCTTACTACACGAGCGGACTGAAGTTCACGGTGCCGGACATCACGAGCGGATGCTTCTCGACCAATACGCTCACGGGTGCCGACTTCCCGGCCAGCTGCCATATGTCGTCGTTTACGGATGTGGATCTGACGGGTAGCTACGACTTCACGCCGAAGCTCTCCGTGAATGCATCGGTGATGAATATCTTCGACAGGAAGGCGCCACTGGATCCCATCAACTATGCGGCGATCAACTACAACCCGACCTATGCGATGAATGGCGTGATCGGGCGGTTCTATAGCCTCGGCGTGCGAGTGAAGTTCTGATGGGTCCCAAGCCGGCCGCCCATGGGGCGGCCGGCAATTTTGGCTTTTTGCAGGAGCGCGCTCAAGCGCGCTCCTGCACGATTCCGACATCCATTGAAGCCAGCGTCGCGCGCAATGCCTCATCGATGCCAGTGTGCGGCACGTCGTCGAGGAACGCATGCAGCTTGTGGCCGTCCAGGCGTAGTGGCGTTTTCCACAGATAGCGCATGGGACGCAGCTCGCGCAGCGTTTCGACAAAGGGCGACGCCAGTACGATCAGCGGCCAGGGAAAGGCGCGTACGCGAAGATCGGGCGCGTTCGCAGCGCGACGGATCGCATCCACCAGTTCGTCGCCCGTTATGTAGTGTCCTTCGAAATGAAACGCATCGAACGTGGCCAGGTCGCGTTCGCGATCGAGGAGCCGCGCCATGGTTTCGCCGACGTCGGGCAGATAGGCCCAGCTATGGGCCAGCTGGCGTGGACCCGGGTAGGTCACCGTGCGCAAAGGCTGGCCCGGTTTGACCAGTCCCTGGGTGAACCAGTTGTTGGCTGCGCGCGGACCGAAGAAGTCGCCGCAGCGGAGGATCAGCACGGGCGTGCCATCGCGGGCCGCGTCGGCGAGGCGTTGCTCCATGGCGACACGGATTTGGCCCTTGTGCGTGCGGGCGTGCTGGGGCGATGCCTCGGTCAGCACCGGAAAGGCATCGTCGCCGTAGTTGTACACGGTGCCCGGCAGGACGATGCGCGCGCCGACGGCGCGCGCTGCGGCGATCGTATGGTCGAGCATCGGCAGCACCAGGCGATTCCAGCCGCGGTAGCCGGGCGGATTGACCGCATGGACGATGACGGCCACGCCTTCGGCGGCACGTAGCACGTCGTCGGCATTCATCGCATCGCCCTGGCGCCAGTCGATACCGCTCCCGTCGTTCTCGCGGAGGGTCCGGGTCAACGCCCGCACGGTCCAACCATGCCGGAGCAGCGCCCGCGCCGCCTCGCCACCTACGCCGCCGGTCGCACCCAGTACCAGTACCGTCTTGCCGTTCGCGTTCATGGTCGATCCCGTTGAGTAGACGGACTCATCGTGAGCTCTCGCCTGCATAAAAAGAATTGCCTATGGGCTAAGAGCTGCTATACGTTTTTGCATGGCCGATACCGAACCCAGCTGGGAACTGCTTCGCTCCTTTCTCGCCGTGATGCGCGAGGGGAGCCTGTCCGGAGCAGCGCGGTCGCTCGGTATGACCCAGCCGAGTCTCGGTCGGCACGTCCGCGAGCTCGAAGCGGCGCTGGGCGTATCGCTATTCGCGCGATCGCCGCAAGGGTTAGTGCCGACAGACGTCGCGGACGAACTGCTTCCGCATGCCGAGGCCATGGCTGCCGCATCGGCGTCTCTACACCGTGCGGCGTCCGGAGGACGGACCGACCCGCAAGGCGTGGTCAGGATTACCGCAAGCGAAATAATCGGCGGCGAAGTACTGCCGGCGATGCTGGTACCGTTTCGCGAACGTCATCCGGGCATCGTGGTGGAGTTGTCGCTATCCAACCGCACGGAGGATCTGCTTCGTCGCGATGCCGATATCGCCATCCGTATGGTGCGTCCCTCGCAGGATGCACTCGTGGCGCGGCATGTCGGTGCCGTGAAGCTGGGCCTGCATGCGCATCGCCGCTATCTTGAAACACACGGCACGCCTCGCGACCTCGGCGAACTGGCCACCCATACGCTGATCGGCTACGACGAAGAGCAGCCTTATGTCCGGGCGCTTCGTCCCGAAGGCATGGCGTATTCGCGCGACGACTTCGCGTTACGCACGGACAGCGATCTGGCCGCGCTGGCGGCGATCCGTGCGGGTTACGGCATCGGTATCTGCCAGGTCGCGCTGGCTCGCCGCGATGCGAACCTGGTCCGGCTGCTTCCGGCGCAGGTCGACATCGGTCTGGATACCTGGGTGACGATGCATGAGGACCTTCGCCGGAGTCTGCGCACGCGTCTGATGTTCGATCACCTGGCTGCCGCCATGGTCGAATACACGCGAGGTGTCACGTAGATACCGTTGACGTTGCCGCTTTTTTCGCTTACTAAGGCAACAGGGACTATCAACGGGGGGCCAGATTTTGGCCATCGCAATACCGGTTTTATCTGGCGATACCGAATCGACTGTCGCAGCGCCCTGGCCGGACGGCTTCGTTCCGGGCACGGTTGCGCCCTTTGTCATGCGCTACGGTGTGGACTGGCTGGTGGCCGTGCAGCGGGCCACGCAGGCGACGGACACGTGGACCGCGGATACTCCCGAACCCGCCGAAGCCTGATCGTCAGCGTTGCGGCGAAGGCGTGGCATGTTGCGTCGCGCCCTGATCGGGCGCGTCGTCGCCCGACGAACCGCCATTGCGAATGGCGCCCACGATCATGATCGCCACCATGGCGACGATGAGCGCGATCAGAGCGAGGAAGCGCGTGCGGTTCATAGAGCCTTGCCTTCGGAGTTGAGTCGGAGCATTGCAGGCCATCGGTCAACGAAACGGCAGGTGCTTGTTAGTGCGCCGTAGGCATGGCTGCCGTCACGTATCATGCACGTCACGCCTGGGGAATTCTCCATGACCGAATCGAAGTCGTTGTCCTTTGCCGTACTGCTGGGTTCCGTCCGGCAGGAAAGGATGGGTATACGCGCCGCGCGCATGGCGGTGAACGCACTGGAAGCGCGAGGCCACGAAGCGGTCCTTGTCGATCCCATGGTGGTTCGCCTGCCGCTGCTGGACCGGATGTACAAAGAATACGCCAGTGGCGAGGCACCCGAGGTGCTGGAAACACTAGCGACACTGTATCGGCGTGTCGATGCGTTCGTTATCGTCACCGCCGAGTACAACCACGGTATACCGCCCGCGCTGAAGAATCTGCTCGATCATTTTCTGGAAGAGTATTTCTGGCGGCCCTCGGGCATCGTTTCATATTCCGCCGGCCAGTTCGGTGGCGTACGCGCGGCTTTCGCGCTGCGGGAGACAGTCGCAGAGCTCGGGATGCCGAGTATCTCCAGTACGTGTCCCGTTCCGCGTATCGGCCATGCGTTGGACGAGCAGGGCGTGCCGACCGACGAGCGGCTTAGCCGCTCGCTCGGCCGCTTCCTCGACGAACTTGAGTGGTATGCCCGGGCCCTGAAGCGACAGCGTGCGGAAGGTACGCCGTACTAGCGTATCCGCGGATGAATGCCTCATCCGCCGATACGGGAATACGGACGCCGAAGGGGCGCCACGAAGCGCCCCCTCATGACAATGGATCAATGATGGGAACGTTTATCTGCCTGGCGGGCGGCATCCGCAAGCTTGCCGTGTTCGTTCTGCATCTTGCCCGCGTTCTTCTCGATGTTGCCTGCAACCTGCTTCGCGGTATTGCCCGTCACCTTGCCCACACCTTCCTTGATGGCGCCTTTTACTTCGTGTTTCATGCCTTCGGTACGATTCTTGTCCATCGTGTGTCTCCTCGAATCTGCGGTATTGCAGACAGTACGATTACCGCGCCGTGTGCATAGTCTCTCCGTGAAGCGTCTGTGCCGGCGTCCGTCACTGAGTGCATCCGATCGTTCGTTGCGCGGCGACTTCCTGAACCGGATATCGGCGACAGTGCTGCGGATTCTTGGGTAGCATGAGACGCGAGCGAGCCGCTCGCCTTCGTTCTTCGTGGATAAGCCCGCCCCATGTACCGTTTGCCCAAGACCGCCACGGCGCCGTTCTGTCCTTCCGAGGTGGCCGGTTCGGTCGTCGTGTCGCCGGATGCGCCGTTCTGGAAGCAGCTTTCCCGATTTGTCGGGCCCGGTCTGCTGGTCGCCGTGGGTTATATGGACCCGGGCAACTGGGCCACCGATATCGAGGCCGGTTCACGTTACGGTTACCAGCTGTTGTTCGTCGTCGTATTGTCCAGCCTGGCGGCTATCGTGCTCCAGTGTCTGGCCGCGCGCCTGGGTATTGCTACCGGCAAGGATCTCGCGCGACTTTCCAGCGAACGCTACTCGCCGGCCGTGGGCCGTGCGCAATGGGTGCTGGCCGAAATATCGATTGTTGCCTGCGATCTGGCCGAGGTGCTCGGCAGCGCGCTCGCATTCCATCTTCTGTTCGGCGTGTCGTTGCCGGTCGGCGTGGCCTTGACCGCGCTGGATACGTTCATCGTTCTGGGATTGCAGGGCAGGGGATTCAGGCGCATCGAGGCGATCATCCTCGGGTTGGTCGGTACGATCGCGATCTGCTTCCTGGTCGAACTGCTGCTTATCCGGCCGAACTGGCCGGATGTCGCTGCGGGTTTCGTGCCGTCGCTCCATGCGCTCTCGTCGCGCGAGCCGCTGTATCTGGCCATCGGCATCCTTGGCGCCACGATCATGCCGCACAACCTGTACCTGCACTCGTCGATCGTCCAGACACGTGTGATCGGAGCGGGCGATTCAGGTCGGCGCCGGGCGATCCGGCTGACCCGCGTGGATACGGTCGTGTCTCTTCTGATCGCACTGACGATCAACGCGGCCATCCTCATCCTGGCCGGCGCCGCTTTTCATTCCACCGGGCGCAACGACGTGGCCGACATCAGCGACGCATACCAGCTGCTCGCACCGATCGCGGGCACCACAGCGGCAGCGGTAATTTTCGCGATAGGACTCTTCGCGTCGGGCCAGAGCTCGACGTTCACCGGAACGATTGCCGGGCAGGTGATCATGGACGGATTCCTGCGTCTGAAGATTCCCTGTTGGCAGCGTCGGCTGATCACGCGCGGCCTGGCGATCGTGCCGGCCTTCATCGGCGTGATGCTGCTGGGCGACCGGGCGGTGGGGCAACTGCTCGTGGCCAGTCAGGTGGTGTTGAGCCTGCAACTGCCGTTCGCGATGTATCCGCTGATTCGATGCACGGACGACCGCCTGCTTATGGGCAGCTTCGTCAATACGCGGTTTGTATCGGTTTGCGCGTGGCTACTCTTCGCGGCGATTTCGGGCGCGAACGTCTGGCTGGTGCTGCAAGTGTGTGGTGTCGCGTGACCTGATCGCGACATAGGTATCACATAGTTGCGTGCAGTCTCGGGCATCGTCGATATCACCGGAGACGTTGCCATGCCCGAGAAGAAAACCATCGCCAAAGCCCGCGAGGACAAGCGTCGGGGCAAGGCTCCGTCTACTCAGGCGGGTGAATTCGTTCACGAGGAAATCGAACATATTCGCGAGGGCAAACACGGTGCCCGGTCGGCGAAGCAAGCCATCGCGATCGGTCTTTCGAAGGCGCGCCGCGCCGGTGTGAAGATCGGCGCGGGAAAGTCCGCGAGCACGGCTACGAAGAAGAAAGCAGCGTCCGATACCAGGGCGGCGCGGAAGCGTTCGTCGGGTACGGCGGCGAAGAAGTCGACGACGCGTTCGCGTGCGACGAAGACGGCATTGAAGAAAGAAGGCCACGCCGCGGCGTCCAAACGGGCACTGTCGGCGCAGGCACGCAAGAGTGCGGCGAAACGTCCGGCGGCGAGCCGTTCGGCTGCGGCGAAGAAGGCTGCGCATACGAAGGGTGCGGCGGGGCGTTCGGCAGCCGCGAAGAAAGCGGCGCGTACGCGTGCGAAAAAGGCGTCTTGACCGTTACAACGGCGAGGAATATTCCTCGCCGTTGTAACGTGCAGGCCATGCCGTTTAGACGTTCTTCGCCAGAACGTTGGCCAGACCGATATAGCTACCCGGCGTCAGGTCGAGCAACCGCTGCTTCGCATCGGCTGGCATGTCGAGCCCGGCAATAAACGCGCGCATCGAATCGCGCGTAATACCCTGACCACGTGTGAGCGCTTTCAGCTGTTCGTACGGCTCGGGCAAGCCATAGCGACGCATGACCGTCTGCACGGCTTCGGCCAGCACTTCCCAGCTGGCGTCCAGATCGGCCGCGATGCGCTCGGGGTTCGCGTTGAGCTTGCCAAGGCCCTTCTGCAGCGACTCGACGGCAACCAGCGTATGGCCGAAGGCCGTACCCAGTGCGCGCAACACCGTGGAGTCGGTGAGATCGCGCTGCCAGCGGCTGATAGGCAGCTTTTCGGCGAAGTGACCGAGCAGGGCATTGGCCAGACCGAAGTTGCCTTCGGCGTTCTCGAAGTCGATGGGGTTGACCTTGTGCGGCATCGTCGACGAACCGACTTCGCCGGCCTTCAGGGCCTGCTTGAAGTAGCCGAGCGAGATGTAACCCCAGATGTCGCGGGAGAGATCGATCAGGATGATGTTCACGCGACGCAGTACGTCCGCGAATTCCGCGATGCCATCGTGCGGCTCGATCTGGGTCGTATACGGATTGAATGTCAGGCCGAGACCGGTGACGAAACGATCCGCCAGTACCGGCCAGTCGACGTCCGGATACGAGATGACATGCGCGTTGTAGTTGCCGACGGCGCCGTTGATCTTGCCCGGAATGTCGATGGCGACGAACTGGCGACGCTGGCGCTCCAGACGGGCGACGACGTTGGCCAGTTCCTTGCCCATCGTGCTTGGCGACGCGGTCTGGCCGTGCGTACGCGAAAGCAGCGAAAGTCCGGCATGCGTGTGCGCCAGTTCGCGCAGCCTGGCGATGAGCGCATCCAGAGCGGGAAGCAATACGTCCTGACGCGCATCGCGCAGCATCAGCGAGTACGCGAGATTGTTGATGTCTTCGCTGGTGCACGCGAAGTGGACGAATTCCTTCGCCTGGGCGAGTGCCGGTTCGTTGCCGATGCGCTCTTTGATGAAGTACTCGACGGCTTTGACGTCGTGATTCGTCGTCGCCTCGATTTCCTTGATGCGTTCGCCGTCGTCCACGCTGAAACCATCGGCGATGGCGGTCAGGCGCGCCACGGCTTCGGCCGGGAAATCGGGCAGTTCGACGATGCCCGGGTGGGCCGCCAGTGCCAGCAGCCAGTGGATTTCGACGTGCACGCGGCGGTGCATGAGACCGAACTCGCTGAAGATCGGACGGAGCGGACCGGCCTTGGCGGCGTAACGGCCGTCCAGGGGCGAAAGAGCGGTCAGCGTGGCGTGGGACATTCGGGCGGTTCCTGGGCTGCGGGTGGGACGAAAGCGCCGATTATAGCGTGAGCGGCCGGGCAGGCCCGGACCGGCCCTTGCCTCCGAGCGGCTTGCCGCCACCTAATACGGGTCTACCCCACGTGTGCACGGAGTGTCCCCGCATGACCAAGTACCGTACCGAACGCGACAGCATGGGCGAGCTGAAAGTGCCTGCCAGCGCCCTGTATGGCGCGCAGACCCAGCGCGCTGTCGACAATTTCCCGGTCTCGGGGCTCACCATGCCTCGCGAGTTCATCCGCGCACTGGGCCTGATCAAGGCGGCCGCCGCCGAGGCCAACGTGAAGCTCGGGCAGCTGAAAAAAGGCGAGGCGAAGGCCATCCGTGCCGCCGCCGAGCGGGTGGCCTCGGGCGAGGTCGACAACCAGTTCCCCATCGACGTCTTCCAGACCGGGTCGGGGACCAGTTCCAACATGAACGCCAATGAGGTCATCGCGCACCTCGCCGCACTCGCCGGTTCGAAAGTTCATCCGAACGATCACGTCAACGCGGGCCAGAGTTCCAACGATGTCATTCCCACCGCGATCCTCGTCAGCGCGACGCTGGCGACGCACGAGAAACTGCTGCCGGCGCTGAAGCACCTCGGCAAGACGATCGACAAGCGCGCCCGCGAGTTGAAGAAGGTGGCCAAGACCGGGCGCACGCATCTGATGGATGCCATGCCGATCACGTTTGGCCAGGAGCTTTCCGGCTGGTCCGCCCAGATCGCCGCCGCATCGGAACGCATTGTCGACACGCTGAAGCGTACGCGCCGCCTGCCACAGGGCGGCACTGCCGTCGGTACGGGTATCAACGCCGATCCGAAATTCGGGCCGGCCGTGGCCGTCGAGCTTTCGAAACTGACCGGCGTGAAATTCGAATCGTCCGACAATTATTTCGCAGGCATGGCCGCGCAGGATGCACCGGTCGAGCTATCGGGCCAATTGCGTGCACTGGCCGTGGCCGTGATGAAAATTTCGAACGACCTGCGCTGGATGAATTCCGGTCCGCTGGCTGGGCTGGGCGAGATCGAGCTGCCGGCGTTGCAGCCGGGTTCGTCGATCATGCCTGGCAAGGTGAACCCCGTGATCCCCGAGGCCGCCGCCATGGTCGCCGCGCAGGTCATCGGCAACGACGCGACCATCGCCGTGGCCGGTCAGTCGGGCAATTTCCAGTTGAACGTGATGCTGCCGGTGATCGCGTACAACCTGCTTCAGTCGATCGAGATCCTGGCCAACGTTACGACGTTGCTCGCGGATAAGGCGATCGCTGGATTCAAAGTGAATACGGATCATATCCGCGAGGCGCTGGATAAGAATCCGATCCTGGTGACGGCGCTCAATCCGGTGATCGGGTACGAGAAGGGCGCGGCGACGGCGAAGCAGGCCTATAAGGAAAAACGGCCGATTCTGGATGTGGCGCTGGAGACGACGGGGCTATCGAAAGGTGAGCTGGCTGCGTTGCTCGATCCCATGGCGTTGACGAAGGGTGGGATTCATGGGGGTGGCGGCGGTGGCGGTTGATTGAGGGTATTGCGCGCTGAAAGCGTGAACTGGCCGTATCGCTGAAATCTATTGCGCCGCACTGGGTTCCTGCGCAGGCAGGAACCCAGTGCGATGCGAACGGTTTTCGCGACTCCGTCCGGTAAGGCTCTACAACGTGCAAGCCGGATGCGCATTCACCACAGGCTTCGCCGTCCGCCACTCCGGATGATCGTACGGAATGTAACTGTCCCAGTACCACGGAAAGCACGTCTTCCCGAGTACATCGTCGATGAGATACGCAAAGATCTTCTCGCCGTTCGAGCTATTGCTCATCAGCAGTACGCAGTTCTTAGAGCCCTCGATACACACGGCGACGTTGTTAGTCCCGTCATCGTGTCCTTCCTTGAAGAACGCCTTGCCCTGCGGCGACGTGAACGTTCCCACGCCCAGCGCGTAGCCCAGCGATATCCCGTCGTTGTCACTGGAGTCGGGCAGGCCGATGGTCGGAAATTGCCGCACCGACCGGATACGAACGGCAGGCGTCAACCAGCGCTTATGCGCCGCATCGCTCAAGCCTTCGCCACGGACCATGCCGGCAAGCAGGTTCGCGTAATCGGCGACGGTCGTGTCCATCGAGCCAGCTGCCCGCACGGAGCCGCGTTGTTTGTGTCCCAGTGCCTTGCCGTTCTCGTCGTAACCGATAGCCACGTTGGCCGCGAAGGCGTCGCGCCAGGTCATCGAGGTGCGCCGCATGTCGAAACGTACGAACAGGCGTTCGCGCATCAGTGTATCGACGTCTATGTGCTTGCCGTTTTCCAGCACGAACTGGAGCAGGTTGATGCCTTCGCCCGAATAGGCGAAGCGCGTTCCGGGATCGAAGTAGAACTGGAGTTTGCCGTTCGGATCGTAATCCTTGCCGGGTTGCCAGAAGCGGAAGTTCGCGAATCCGGAGCGGTGACTGAGCAGAATGGCCGGTGTCAGCGACTTCCAGCGCGGATCGTTCGAAAGATCCGCGTATTTTTCATACGAGGGAAGCGGTTTGGGCAGGTCTTTGTCGATCGTGCCGTCCGGATCGAGCCGCCCCTCGTCGACCAGCGTCATCGTGGCGTAGCCGAATGCGGCCTTGGTCAGCGACGCGGCGTACATGATCGTATCGGTCTGTAGCGGCAAACCCTTTTCGACATCGCGTTTGCCATACGCTTTTACGCTGGTGACGCGGCCGTTCTCGATAATCGCCACGCCAAGGCCGGGCACGTTCGCCGCTTCCATCAGTCGCGCGATGCGGCGATCCAGATCGGCGCCGCGCAGGCGGGTATGGCTGGTTGCGACCGGATGTGTCGCGCAGCCCGCGACCAGTATGCCGAACAGAACGGTAAGCGTGCGACGGAGCATGTCGATCTCCTCACGGCTCATGGAAAGACGGCTCCCGAGGGAGCCGTCTTTGTTCGATCAGGTGTCTTCGCGCCAGCGGCGGAACCAGATGGCGCCGGCGATCATCAGCGCTCCGGCGATGGCTCCGACCCAGACGTTCGGCGAAGCCAGCGTGCTGTAGTGGTAGGACAGGCCGACAGCGTTCAGGATCGAACCCGGGTCTTGCTTGTCGAGGTGATCGAGATTATCTGCGTAGCGAACCCACCCACCGGGGATGATGCTGAGCAGCAGGCGTCCCGGCACGTTGACCCAGAACCACTGGGCGGACCGTTCGAAGATGCCCATCAGACCGAACCACTGGACGACAACCGCGGCACCGATCGGGAGAGCGATAGCCCAGAGGAACGGTTTGCTACGAGCCCAGGCGGAGCAGAGCAGCAGCCAACCGATCGTCGGCAATGCCCAGAGTGCGTACAGCGGGATCAGGCAGATCAGGTTGAAGGCGACACGGAACGGATGGGCCTCGACCAGGAATTGCCAGAGCGGTACGCCGTGCAGCGTTGCGACGATGGTTGCCATCAAGGCCAGGACCAGGCCACCAAGGACACCGACCACCACACCGATCACGGGGGCGACGAGAGCGGCACTGGCTACCTTGGACAGCACGGTGCTGGTGTCGGAGACGGGTAACGATTTCCAGAACAGGACGCTGCGATCGCGACGGTCGTCGTACAGCGCGCCAAGGCAATAGAAGAAGACGACGATGGCGGTGACGGCGAGGATAAGCGCGGTGAAACCATAGAGCGTGACATCCAGTGCCGCGCCGGCGACCGCCAGACCGTGTTCGTCCAGATGGCTCAGCGTGTCGACTTCGCCGGTGAAGTGGAAGCCGCCCATCCGGCGCCCCATCACTTCGCCCACCACCATGGCCATCAGGTTCAGCACCAGGAAGACGATGGCGGTGATCAGGGGGGCCCGGTAGAAGCCGCCCCGGTTCTCCCAGAACTCGCGTTTGACGAGCCAATAGAAGGTTTTCATGCGTAGGTTCCCTTCATGGTGGCGACGAAGAGGTCGCCGATCGACGGCCGTCGCACTTCACCCAGCTCTTCCAGCTGCGGGCGACTCACGTTGTCGAACAGGAAAATGCTCTTGCCGAATACCTGGCGTTCGTCGAGGGGCTTCAGTTCCCGTGCCGCGGCTGCCCGTTCGGCACCTACCAGCACTTCGGTAAACCGTTCGCCCAGGGCTTCCATGTCGGTATCCAGAACGATTTTGCCGTCGCGGATGAACATCAGGTCGGTGAGGATGTGTTCGATCTCCTCGACCTGGTGGGTCGTGACGACGATCGTCTTGTTCTCGTCGAAATAGTCTTCGAGCAGGCTCTGGTAGAACTGCTTGCGATAAAGGATGTCCAGGCCCAGCGTCGGCTCGTCCAGAATCAGCAGGCGGGCATCGATGGCCATGACCAGGGCAAGGTGCAACTGCACGATCATGCCCTTGGACATCTGCTTGACCTTCTGGTCCGGCTGCAGCTTCGTGCGGGCCAGGAAGGACTCGCATTTGGCGCGATCAAAGCGCGGATGTACGTTGGCTACGAAGTCGACGGCGTCCTTCACTTTGATCCAGCGCGGCAGGACAGCCACGTCGGCGATGAAGCAGACCTGTTCCATCAGCTGGTCGCGCTGCTTGCGCGGGTCAAGTCCCAATACGGACAGCTCGCCGGTAAACGTGGTCAGTCCCAGGATGGCCTTCAGCGCGGTCGTCTTGCCGGCGCCGTTCGGACCGATCAGGCCGACGATGCGTCCGGCGCCGATCTGGAAGCTGGCGCCATCCAGCGCCAGGGAATTCTTGTAGCGCTTGGTGAGGCCGGTGGCGGTAATGACCGCGCTCATGACTGATCCTCCGCGGAGCCCGAGGCCTCGCGCATCAGGGTTTTCAGATCCAGGCCCATGCGTTGCAGGCGGGCGAACAGAGCCGGCCACTCTTCGCGCAGGAAGCGCTCCCTTTCGGACTTAAGCAGCGCTTCGCGCGCTCCATCGATGACGAACATGCCCAATCCCCTCCGTTTTTCAACCAGTTGTTCGTCCACCAGCTCCTGATACGCCTTGGAAACGGTCAACGGGTTGATCTGAAAATCCCCCGCGACCTGACGTACCGACGGCAGCGGGTCGCCCTCGCTCAAGGCGCCGTCCAGGATCATCGCGACTACGCGCTCGCGTAGTTGACGGTAGATCGGGACGCTGTCGTTCCAGGTAATGGACATGTAGTTAATCCTTGGCCGTACGGCTCAAAACATTGCCAAACGAATAGTAGGGCATGGCCAGCTGCGAACCGAGAAGCGCCATCGCGCGCTCCTCGGCGTTGCGCCGGATAGCCGCTGCCGCGTTATCCAGTGTTGCCTCGCTCGTCCGGGTCGCCTCGCGCACATCTGCGGCGGTGGGGCGGACCGTGACGGGGGCCAGGTCGATGACGCGTACGCCGTTGATCATGGCGGGCGCGGCGGCGAGTGTGGAAATGCGGTCATCGAAGGAGCGCAAGACGAACACGCTGGCTCCGGCGATCAGCAGGGAGGCGGTGACGGCTATCAGGTTCGGCGCTTTCATGGGGAAACTCCGATGACGGTTTTAAGCGGGTGGTGCGGTTAGAGGGAGGCGACGTTCGCGCCGGTGTCGGCGTAGACGACGATCGGTGCCATGTCGGTGACGTGCGTGCCGTTGATTTCGGTCAGCGGGGCGGCGGTCGTGCTGCTTTCGTGGAAAACGGCGATCGAGGCGGCGGCGAGAACGAAGGAGGCTGCCAGGGCGATGTAGTTCGGGCTTTTCATGTTGTTCTCCAGTAGTGGTCTGGGTGACCGGTGTTGTAGTGAACTATAACACCATAATTTGAGTCGTCAACAAGAATTTCGTGAAATTCCATATGACTAATGGCCTACGGGGTGGTCGCCGCGGTCACTGGTGTGATGCGCTAGTACGCCAGAACGTTGATACGCGACGTTTGGGGCATCATCGGGGCTTTATTCGGTCGACGAGGCGAGTCATGGAATCGGGTCTTAAGGGCAGGCGGGTGCTGGTTACCGGGGCCAGCAAGGGCATCGGCCTGGCCTGTGCCAGGGCATTCGCGGCCGAAGGCGCCAGCGTCGTGGGTGTTTCCCTGAGCATCGACAACCTGCACGCGGCCAGGGAGGATCTGCGCCGCGCCGGGTTCGATATGGATATTCATGCCGTGGACCTGCGCGACAGCAAGGCCGCCGCGGCACTGATCGCTTCGCTGGAGGAGAGCGGCGCGCCGCTCGACGTCCTGGTGAACTCCGCGGGAGCCGCGCGACGTTTCCCCCTGGACGAGCTGGGGCACGAAGCGTTTCAGGGTGCGCTGGACGCCAAGTACTTTACTTATCTCAATGTGCTCGCGCCACTGATCAAACGCATGGCGGCGCGTGGGCACGGCAGTATCGTCAACATCGTCGGCCAGGGCGGAAAGCAGGCCAATCCGATACATATCGCGGGCGGCGGAGCGAACGCCGCGTTGATGCTCGCCTCGGTGGGTTATGCCCGTGCGTACGCCGACAAGGGATTGCGGGTGAACGTCATCAATCCCGGCATGACTCGTACCGATCGGGTGGAAGAGGGCATCTCGGCGGCGATGCGTGCTTCGGGGCGTGGGCGTGAGGAGCTTTTGGCCGAGCAGGTTGCGGAGATCCCGATGGGGCGTATGGCGGAGCCGGACGAGGTCGCGAACGTTGCCGTGTTTCTTGCCGGCGATCTGGCCAGTTATGTGACGGGTGCGGTGATTCCGATGGATGGGGCGAAGACTTCGGTGATTTGAGCGATTCCGTCTATTCCCTCATCGTCATTCCGGCGGGCGTGTATGGACCGGAGACATGGTTAACAGATGTGCCAGGACATGGTTTACACCTCGACCGCCAAGTTGTGGCGGTCCGAGGCCCAGCCCATGCCCTGGAAGGAAACCTCATCCATGTCACTTCGTACTGAGCTTGTGGCGGCGGCCAAGCAGCCCGGTCAGTCGATCGCTGAGCTGTCCTGCCGGTTCGGCGTCAGCCGAACCACCGCTTACAAATGGCTAGGCCGCGATCAGGCGCACGAGCCCCTGGCCGATCGCTCGCGGCGACCCCATCGC
>NZ_SMCS01000002.1 GCF_004342265.1 Luteibacter rhizovicinus | reverse complement strand
ACGGCACCTCGGCGGGAAAAAGCCCGGCCAAGGTGTAACCCATGTCCTGGCACACCTGTTACCTATGTCCTGGGTCCATACACGCACGCCGGAATGACGGAAAGGGTATGGGTGTGTTGCCAGTTTCCTGGCCGGCACCTCTGACCTTCGGCACCCCCATACCCTTCCCATGAATGCGATCATCGACCGTTCCCCCGATAGACCCGGATAACGCATGAACCGTTGGACCCAAGGCCTGCTCCTGGCCGCCCTGGCGACCGGCGCCGTACACGCCGAACAACCCGTCGCGACGCCCGCCGATGCCGCTTTCCGAACGATCTACACCACCGAATGGGCGTGGCGTAACGGGCAGGCAGGTATCCAGACTTCCGGCGAGTCCCAGCCGGGTTCCGGTCGTCTCGACCAGGTCGATGCCGCCAGCCAGCAGCGCAAACTGGCGTACTGGACCGACGTGATGGCCAGGCTGGACCGTATCGACCCGAAGACGCTGAGCGACAGCGCGCAGATCGACTACGCCATCTATCGCGAACAGATCGGCAATTTCATCGCCACCCAGCGTTTCGGCCAGTGGCAGATGCCGTTCAACAGCGACTCGGCCTTCTGGTCCGACATCGGCTACCAGCTGGGCGGCGACCGGCTGCGCACGCGCGACGACTACCGCCGCTACGTCGACCGCCTCGGCGATATTCCGTCGTTCGTCGATCAGGAAATCGCCAACATGCGCCTGGGTCTGGCGCGTGGCTTTACCGTGCCGCGCGAAGTCCTGGCGGGTCGCGACGTCTCCATCGCCGCTGTCGCCGATCTGAAATCGCCCGAGGCCAGCGCGCTTTACCAGCCGCTCACCACGATTCCCGCCAGCATGCCCGCCGCCGACGCCGAGAAGCTTCGGGCCGACGCGCGCCGGGTCATCTCAGGGCGCGTCGTGCCGGCCTACGCGAAGCTGCTGCGCTTCTTCCGCGAGGAATACGTGCCGCATGCGCGCTCCACCCTGGCTGCCGAAGCGCTGCCGGACGGCAAGGCTTACTACCAGCAGCAGATTCGCGAATACACGACGCTGGAACTGACGCCCGACGAGATCCACGCGATCGGTCTGCGCGAGGTCGCGAAGATCCACGCCGAGATGCTGTCCACCATGGCCGAAACCGGCTTCAAGGGCAGCTTCCCCGACTTCCTGGCGTTCCTTCGCAGCGATCCCCAGTTCTACGCGAAAACGCCGGACGAACTGCTGATGCGTACGGCCTGGGTCGCCAAGCAGGTCGATGCCAAGCTGGGCCACTACTTCGGTCTGCTGCCGCGCCAGCGCTTCGCTATCGAGCCCGTGCCGGCGGACATCGCGCCGTATTACACATCGGGCCGCGGCGGTCCGGACGTCTATCTGGTCAACACCTACGACCTGCCGTCGCGACCGCTGTTCAACATGCCCGCCCTCACGCTGCACGAATCCATGCCAGGCCATGCGCTGCAACTGTCGCTCAGCAACGAACAGACGGGTCTGCCGGCCTTCCGTCGCGATGGCTATATTTCCGCCTATGGCGAGGGCTGGGCGCTGTACAGCGAGTACCTGGGCAAGGAGATGGGGATTTACCACACCCCCTACGAACGCTTCGGCTACCTCACGTACCAGATGTGGCGCGCCTGCCGGCTCGTCGTGGACACGGGCATCCATCATCTTGGCTGGACGCGTCAGCAGGCTATCGACTATCTCGCATCGAACACGGCCCTGAGCCAGCGCGAGATCGCCAATGAGGTCGATCGCTATATCAGCTGGCCCGGTCAGGCGCTTTCCTACGAATTGGGCTATCTGAAGATCCTCGAACTGCGCCAGCGCGCCGAGAGCCAGCTGGGCGAGAAGTTCGACCTGCGGGCGTTCCACGACACCGTGCTGGCGCTTGGGTCCGTACCCTTGCCAGTGCTGGAGAAACACGTCGACGCCTGGATCGCGTCCCGCCGGTAGCGTGAGCCCGGACACGGAACGAAACGGCTCGAGGACCTAGGATACGGTTCACACACGAACTTTCTCTGTGGAGTATGATCCTTCATAACTTCACAGGGAAACCTCGCGATGCACGCAGTCGTCCACGGTGAAACCCTTCCCGCCATTGCTGAACTCGGCGGACCCGCGCTCCGGGCGTTCTTCGCGCTGGCGGAGCGTTGGGACCTTCGGGTCGCGGAGCAGCGTACGCTGCTGGGCGACCCGCCCGAGTCGACGTTCTACAAGTGGAAGCGCCAGCAGGACGGCACGCCGTCGCGCGACGTGATCGAACGCATCAGCTACCTGCTCGGTATCTATAAGGACTTGCAGATCCTCTTCCCCGATCACGAGCAGGCCGACGCCTGGGTCCGCAAGCCGAACGACGCGGCACTTTTCGGCGGACAAGCCGCGCTGGAACGCATGCTTTCCGGCAACGTGGCCGATCTCTACGTCGTGCGCCAATACCTGGACGCCCAACGCGGCTGGAACGGATGAGCGAGTTGCCGCCGGTCCGGCGCATCCGCTGGAGCCACGCATGGCGCATCGTTCCCAGCCGCTTTCCGCCGGTGGGGGTATTCGATCGCATCGCCAATCCCGCCGACATCGATGCGGTACTTGCCGTCGAATCGATGACCAATCCGCGCCTGCGCGAAGAAATGGGCGCGCTCCGTCTGGTCCCGCCCGAGCGTCGCGTATCGGGACAGGGCACCACGCCGATCATGGCCGCGTTCGCTCATATCAATCCGGAAGGCAGTCGTTTCTCGGACGGCCATTGGGGCGTGTTCTACGCCGCGCACAGTCTTGCCACGGCGATCGAGGAAACGGTGTTTCACCGGCAGAACTTCCTCGCCGCGACCCACGAACCGCCGACCGATACCGAGATGCGTTGCTACACCATGGCGATCGGAGGCCGTTTGCACGACATGCGCGGCGGCTGGCCCGAAGCGCACGATCCGGACAGCTACGTGCTCAGCGCCGCACTTGCGCGCGAACTGCGTGCCGCGGGTTCCAACGGCATCGTTTACGACAGCGTGCGTCACACCGGTGGCGAATGCATCGCCGCGTTTTATCCCGACCTGATATCGCCCTGCGTCCAGGCCGAGCATCTTATCTATCGCTGGGATGGCACGCGGATTTCGGCGGTGCTGAAAGTGCAGGCCGTGGATCGGGGCAAATAACGACATGCCATCTCTTGCGAAAGGTAACCGATGAAACGAATCGCGCTTCTCTTCGCGGCCCTGGTCCTGGCCGCACCCGTCTTCGCCAAGGGCCCCGATCACAGCCGTTGGGAACCCGATATCCGTGCGTTCGAAATGCAGGATCGCGCACAACCGCCCGTCCCCGGTGCCGTTTTGTTTGTCGGCAGTTCGTCGATCCGCATGTGGACCAGCCTCTCCGCCGATTTCCCGGCATTCCGCGTGGTCAACCGTGGCTTCGGCGGTTCGGATCTCGATGACTCCACGGCGTTTGCCGCGCGGATCGTGGCTCCCTATCGCCCCGGCGCCATCGTTATATATGCCGGCGACAACGATCTGATGAACGGCGACTCGCCCGAGCAGGTGCGCGACGACTTCGCGGACTTCGTGGCGCGCGTTCGCAAGGATCAGCCGCAGGTTCCCATCGCCTTCATCTCTATCAAGCCAAGCGTTTCGCGGCGCGCGTTGCTCGACAAGATATTGAAGTCGAACGAACTTATTCGCGAATGGGCGTCCAGACAGAAGGACGTCTCTTTCCTCGACATCGTTCCGGGCATGGTCGACGGACAAGGCGAACCCCGACCGGAACTCTTCATCGCGGACGGCCTCCATATGAATTCGAAAGGATATGCACTATGGACCGCGACGGTGGAGCCATGGCTCGAACAGCATGCAAAATCGGCCGAAATTAAACGAATGCCAAAGACGACGGGTCGGTGATACGGGAACTTCACGGTCGAGGGACTATCTAAGTACTCGATCGCTGCGAAGCGACCTGCTGGCAACCGTGGTTTGTTATTAATCGGTTGTCCCGGGTTCCGCTAGTTCCCCTGCTAGCCCGAACCCGACGCGACCCCGGTATTTCCTCCCCTGGATGCCGGGGTTTATTTTTGTCCGGACTCTGACTTGCGTACGAGCCATTGAACGTGGACGTCTGCAATGTCGTCGTAGCGAATGAGAAATTTCTTAAGAAATATTTAGATTGCGTTCGCTTGCGAGCCGTGTACGCAATTCAAAAATATGTCGGTGTGCTCGACATGGTCGCAATCCTGAACGAATGCCATCAATCGACATCGCGCGTCGTTGAACTTCGTCCCCGGTGCCTCATCTAAGTATTCGATCGCTGCGACAGCGACCTGTTGGCAACCGGCGTTTTTTGTTACCGGTTGTCCCGGGTCCCGCTAGTTCCCCTGCTAGCCTGGATCCGACGCAACCCCGGCATTTCCTCCCCTGGATGCCGGGGTTCATTTTTTGTATCGCCTGAAACTTTTTTGCATGCGCTTGCGATATTCGATATTTGCGTTGAACTTCCAGACGACGACCCCATCTAAGTTAGTGATCGCCGCGAGGGCGACCTGTTGGTAACCGGGAGCTTTCATTAGCCGGTTGCCCCGGGTCCCGCTAGTTCCCCTGCTAGATTCGGACCCGATGTAACCCCGGCAGCTCATCCCCTGGCTGCCGGGGTTTTTGTTTTTTCCGGGCACGAAAAAGCGAGCCCATGTAGGAGCTCGCTTGCGAGCGAAAGCCAAAGCCCGTAGATCGGGCTCGCGGAGGTGAGCATCCGTCTTCCTCGCCCTGTTGGCTTTCGCCCGCAAGCGGGCTCCTACAGGAAGCGGGAATTCGTCGTGCTTGAGGTTTTACGCAGTCTTACCCGCGTACGGCTTGATCGACGTGTCGAAAGCGCGCCAGACGCCGTCGATGCCCTCGATGTTCAACACTACGACCGACGAGGTCTGCGTGGCGGCTTCGAGGCGGCGGGCCTCGGTAACGGCGCATTCGAGCGCGTCGTCCCGCGAACAGAATTCCCCATACTCCGACTCGTTCTTCTGCAGCAGCCAGAGACCGGGACCAACGGATTCGTAGGGGATGTCGAAGACGACCACGGTAATCTCGGGATGAGTGGGGAGGTGGGCTCATCCTACGAGGCGGCTTGTTAGGCCGCCGTTGAGATGGGATTCAGTTGTCGGCGTTCGTTGCCCAGCCCTCGCGGGTGCCCCGGGTGAAAACGCGATCCGTGCTCAGGATATCGCCGGCCGTGGCGGGAGCCCGGTCCGCCAGACGGTTGTAGATGGGCGTGAAATCCGGACGCGTGGCGTCGAACAGCTGCTCGAAACTGTCGATGACGAAGTAGGTCTGCTGGTAAGTATCGATGCGGTAGCGCGTACTCATGACGCGCTCCAGGTCGAACCCGATGCGGTTCGGCGAGGCCGAATCGATCGAGTAGATCGACTCGCCCTTGGAGCTGACGATGCCGGCGCCGTAGATCCGCATGCCCGCATCCGTCCGGATCAGGCCGAACTCGACGGTGTACCAGTACAGCCGCGTCAGGTTCATGAGGGCATCCGGCCCGATGGCGTACGCCTTCATGCCGCCCTTGCCGTAGGCCTCCATGTAGTCGGCGAAAACAGGGTTCAGCAGCAGCGGCACGTGACCGAACAGGTCGTGGAACAGATCGGGCTCGGAAAGGTAGTCGAGCTGGTCAGGCTTGCGGATCCACCAGCTGACCGGGAAACGGCGGTGCGCCAGGTGATCGAAGAAGACTTCGTCGGGCAGCAGGCCTTCCACGGCGACCACTTCCCAACCCGTGGCCGCGCGGAGTACCCGGTTCAGATCGTCGAAACGCGGAATGCCGCCATCGCCCAGGCCGAAACGCGCCACGCCGTCGAGAAATTCCTGGCAGGCATAGCCCGGCAGCAGTTCGCGCTGGCGGCGGTACAGCGTGTCCCAGACCTCATGATCGGTTTTTGAGTAGCTCGACCACGGTTGCTCCACGGTCCCCGTGGCATACACAGGCACATAACCACGATCGGTCTGTTGATGTTCGACGCGACGAGGGGTGTCCATGGAAGCCTCCTTAAAGACCGTTCTTGCGGTGAGGTCACAAGCGTAGTCGCAATGCTGCGCAAGAAGCTTGCTTTGTTGCATTGAAAGGGTGACTGTGTGCAACAGTCGTGCGTGTGAATGGGGAGGCGGACAATAATCATGCAAGACCATGCCATGGATCGTATCGACCTCCGCATTCTGGCCGCCCTTCAGAACGACGGGCGCATGACCAATTCGGACCTGGCCCAGGTGGTCAACCTGTCGGCGTCGGCCTGTTTGCGCCGGGTCCAGCGCCTGGAATCGGATGGCGTCATCGGCGGATATGGCGCCCGGGTCAACCCACAGGCAGTGGGTCTGGGCCTGCAGGCTTTCGTCAGGGTGCAGCTCGCTAAGCACGACGGCGGCTCGATCGAAGGGTTCGTCGTTCGCGTCCAGGACTGGGACGAGGTGGTCGCATGCCATGCCCTGACCGGCGACATGGACTACCTGCTGCACGTCTATGTGGCTGATCTGGAGGGGTTCTCCCGTTTCCTTCTGGACAAGTTGCTGAACGCGGCCGGCGTCGCCGACGTCAACACGAGTTTTGTCCTTCGTACCGTCAAGGAATCCGGAAATCTGCCGCTTGGAGCCGCTTGAGCATGATTTTCGCCCCTCGGATAGCACGGGTTATCGCAATGCGTCTTAAGAAATTCCTTACTTCCCCTAGCGACGAAGCGCGGGCATCGTTACTCTTGTACGCTTGATGGAAGCCGCATCCGACACCCTGCCGTCCCGCGACCGACTACGTCCGCTCCGTTATCTGTGGCGGGTGCCGTTGCTGTTGCTGCATATCGTGTTCGGAATTCTGATTTGTGCCCTGATCCTTAGCTGGGCCGGCGGCGTGATGCGTAACGGTCGCGAGCCGTTTGCCCACCGCACGATCCGCTTCTGGTCGACCGGGCTGCTGCGCGTCTTCGGTTTCCGCAGCCGTCGCTACGGCACCTCGCTTTCGGATCCGGTCCTGTTCGTCGCCAACCACACCTCGTGGCTGGACATCGAGCTGATGCACACCCAGCGCGCCGCCTGCTTCGTCGCCAAGGCCGAGATCGCGAACTGGCCGCTGGTCGGCTGGATGGCTGCACGCGGCGGTACCATTTTCCATCGTCGCGGCAACAATCACTCGCTGACCTCGGTCATGTCGGTCATGGTCGAGCGCCTTCGCGCCGGCCGGTCGGTCGCTGTTTTTCCCGAAGGCGGCACGGGTCATAACGGCGTGCTGCGCGTCTTCCATGCCCGCATCTTCCAGGCCGCGCTCGATGCCGAGGTGCCGGTCCAGCCCGTTGCGCTGCGCTTCGCGCGCGATGGCCACCGTCTGATCGATATCGGTTTCCGCGAAGGCGAAAGCTTCCTGGCGAATATCATCCGTTTGCTGGGCGAGGCGCCGCTGGACGCGGAAGTGCATTTCCTCGAGCCGGTACCGGCCTCGCCCGATGCCCGTCGCCGCATGGCCGAGAGCTCGCGTGAACGCATCGCCGCCGCCCTGGGCTCCGATACCTCGGCATGAGCCTACCCAGTGGCACCGACTTCCGCCCGTCGTGGCCGCTGCGCAGCGGTCACCTGCAGACCATGCTCTCGTCCAGCGGTGTGCGCCGCCAGCTGCTGCCGCGTCGTGCGCAGCAGGTACGCGAGGGCGCCGAAGACGTGCTGGTGGATGTCGGTAACGGCGATCGTCTGAGCGGTAAATTCACCGCCCAGCGCACCGGCGAACCGTCCAAAGGCCTGGCCGTACTCTTCCATGGCTGGGAAGGCAGCGTCGATTCCACCTATGTCCTCCAGACCGGAAGCCGGCTTCTCGAGGAAGGCTGGGACATCTTCCGTCTCAATTTTCGCGACCACGGCGAAAGCCATGCGTTGAACGAAGCATTGTTCCACTCGTGCCGCATCGACGAGGTCGTGATCGCGTTGCGCGAAATCGCGCGCATGTACCCTGCGCGGCCGATGGCGCTGGCCGGATTCTCGCTGGGCGGAAACTTCGCACTGCGGGCCGCCATGCACGCGACCGCGCACGACATACCGCTTTCCTACGTGCTGGCGGTGTGTCCGATCATCGATCCGGCGGAAGGCCTGCTCTCGCTCGAAGAGTCGGCGCCATGGATTTATCGCGCTTACTTCATGAACAAGTGGCGTCGTTCGCTGCGGCTTAAGCAGGAAGCGTTTCCCACGCGCGAATACTTCGAGTTGACCGAGCTGAGGCAGAGCATGAGCGAACTGACCCGTTCGCTCGTGCTGCGGCACACCGATTTCGGTTCGCTGGAAGCGTATCTCGATGGCTATTCGGTAGCCGGCGACCGGCTGCAGGACATGAAAGTACCGGCCACGATCCTCACCTCGCGCGACGATCCGGTCATTCCGGTCGCGGCATTCGAACAGCTGCGCCTGCCGTCCAATATCGAACTGGACATCGCCGACTACGGCGGCCACTGCGGTTTTATCCGCGACTTCGGCATGACCAGCTTCACCGACGACTATATCGCGGCCCGTTTCGCGGCCGTAGCCGCCGCGCATACCTGACCTTCGCGTCCGGGCACCTAATCTCATAAGCCGGATACGACGGAAGGGCCATGCCGACGCCGCCGCCGTGAAGTACGCTTCCGTTTCCCCCACACGGAGCACAACCCATGCGCCTTGTCCTGACGCTTGCCCTTGGCCTGCTCGCGAGCCCCGCTTTCGCGGCGACGCCTCCGCTGGACACGCTGAAACTGCCCCCCGGATTCAAAATCACGGTCTTCACCGATCAGGTGCCCAACGCCCGCGAAATGGCCGTTGGCGCGAAAGGGACCGTCTTCGTCGGATCGCGCGACGTGGGCAGGGTTTATGCGCTGACCGACACCCGTGGCGACGGCAAGGACGTCAAGGTGCGAACGATCGCGACGGGGCTTCAGCTGCCTGTCGGCGTGGCGTTCCACAATGGCGATCTTTACGTGTCGGCGGTGAGCAAGATCGTCGTCTTGCGCGACATCGAGAATCATCTCGACGCCCCGCCCAAACCTGAAACGATCTACGACAAGCTTCCCACCGAAACGCATCACGGCTGGCGCTTCATCGCTTTCGGCCCGGACAACAAGCTTTATGTGCCCATCGGCGCGCCCTGCAACATCTGCGATCGCGACGGTTTTGCGAAGCTCACCCGCATGAATCCGGACGGCACGGGTATCGAAGACGTGGCGCACGGTATCCGCAACACGGTCGGCTTCACCTGGCGGCCGAGCGACAAGTCGCTATGGTTTACCGACAACGGGCGCGACGAAATGGGCGACGACATGCCCAGCGACGAACTCAATCGCATCACCAAGCCTGGCGAACACTTCGGTTTTCCCTATTGCCACCAGGGCGACACGCTCGATCCGGAATTCGGCAAGGGTAAGTCCTGCAAGGATTACACCCCGCCCGTCTATAAGCTGGGTCCGCACGTCGCCTCGCTGGGCCTGCGCTTCTATGAAGGAAAAATGTTCCCGGCCTCCTATCGCGGCGCGTTGATCGTCGCGTTGCACGGCTCGTGGAACCGGACGCAGAAATCGGGTTATCGCGTGATGGTCGCGCGTCTCAACGGCAACAAGGTCGTGAGCTACGAGCCGCTGATCGACGGGTTCCTCAAGGACGAAAAAGTGTCCGGACGGCCCGCCGACGTTCAGCCGCTGGCCGACGGCAGCCTGCTTGTCAGCGACGATCTGAATGGCGCGATTTATCGCGTGACGTATTCGAAGTAAGGAGCACATCCATGCAGGTACACAGCGACAGTTTCCAGAACGGCAAGGCCATTCCGGCGCGCTATGCGCTCATGACCCTCGGCAGCCCCGTGCTTCCGTCGGACAACGCGACGCCCCATCTGGCGTGGACGGAAGTGCCGACGACGGCGCGCTCGTTCGTCATTGCGTGCATCGATACCGACGTGCCCACGAAACCCGACGACGTCAATGTCGAAGGACGCACCGTATCGGCTGCGCTTAAGCGTGGAGAATTCGTGCACTGGCTCATGGCCAATATTCCGGAAGAGTGCCGCGAGCTGGGTGACGGCGCGTGCGGCGAAGGCATTGTTCCGCGCGGAAAGAAAGATCCGGTGGGACCGCCCGGCTCCGTGCAGGGATTGAACGACTACACGGGATGGTTCAAGGGCGACAAGGATATGGAAGGCCATTACCACGGCTACGACGGCCCCTGTCCGCCGTGGAACGATTCCATCGTCCATCACTATCACTTCCATGTTTACGCGCTGGATGTCGCTACCGTTCCGCTTGAAAAGGGCTTTTCCCTGGCCGAGCTGCGGTCGGCGATCGAAGGTCACGTCGTCGACAAGGCCGTCATCACGGGTACCTACAGTCTCAATCCGAAGGTCAAGGCGTGACGACGAAGTGAAGTGACGTCGACAGCCTGAATGTTCTAAAAGCGGTGATCGCCGTGCGCCTGCGCATTCACATCAAATGCGCAGCGCGCGGTACTAAATGACAGGGCGCCTTGCGACATTCTTCGTCAGGCGAACCGGCACCCTTTCGGAGAACCGTCATGCTGCACTACGCCCTCGTGTTCCTCGTTATCGCGATCATTGCCGCTGTACTCGGCTTTGGCGGCATTGCCGGCACGGCCACCGGTATTGCCAAGATTCTGTTCGTGGTGTTCCTTATCCTTGCCATCATTTCGTTCTTCCGCGGTCGAAGTGTGTGACGTCCGGCTGGGCCGCGGTTCGCCGGCGTGCCCTTGAACGATGCGCGGCGGGCGAGTCTCCCGGATCGCCCGCCGCGCGACTGTCGGTACCGCGCAGTTACTTCCGCGTCACCTCGAAACCCATAAGCTGTCAAACCCGTCACCGGAGAATCGCGTTATGAATAAGCCCGTCGAATCCGCCGCCAATGCAGCGAACGCCGCCGCCAACTCCATTACGGCCGCCGAGCGCATCGAAGCTCGCGCCGAGCGCGTGAAACAGGCTACGTCCGAAGCGGTCGAACATACGAAAGACGCCGTCGACCGGGCCGCGGACAAGGTAGAAACGGGTTTGCACCATGCGACCGACAAGGCTGCGCACGGCGCCACCCGCGCCGCGGAAAAAGCCGAGGAAGTAAAGCTGCGCGGCCAGGAAGCCTATGGCGATGCCCTGGACCATGCGAACGACTGGCTCGATACGGCACGCGAATACGTTCGCGAAAAGCCGGTACAGTCGGTGGCCATCGCACTCGTGGCGGGCTGGCTCGCCGGCCGCATCCTGCGTAGCTGATTCATCGATGCTGGCCTAAGGTCCAGGGGAAGGGCATGCTCGAAGACGGTCCCGACGGAAATACCAACGATCCGGATTTCGGTGCCGAAGGCGCCGGTCCCGCGGCTGGTTCCAGGCTCAAGCGTCCGGAGTGGGTCGACGATCTGACGCGGCTCGGTGCCGGACTGAAGCATCTTTTTTCGGCGCAACTGGGACTGCTTCGGGCGGAAATCGGGTTGGCGCGTCACGGCATCGTGCTGATGCTGTTCATGGGCCTGGCGGCCATCGTGTTCGCGGTGGCGCTTGGTTTCACCCTGCTGGCGCTGGCCGGCTGGGGCCTCGCGCAATGGTTCGGCTCGTGGGCGTGGGCGCTTACCGTGCTGGCGCTGCTGCAACTGGTCCTGCTGGTCGCCGCCATACTGGTATTCCGCCGCTGCATGCACTGGCTTACTCTTCCCGCGACGCGAGCCGAACTGGCCACGCTGGCGAAAGACGCGCTAAAGCAGGGCCGTGCGGACGGCGAGAGCGAAGGGGATTGAGGCAATGGGTATTTTCAGCAGCATGGCAGCGGTCGGGGAGGCACGAGCCCGTATGGCTGCCGCACGCATCGAAACCACGGAACCCGCCGCCGCCCTCATCGCGAAGGGATACGAGTATCCGCTGACGGTCATGGGCATGGCGGCCGGCGCGGGTTTCCTGCTCAGCAACGTCAACGTCAATCCGCTCGCCGTACCCGGCGTCAGCGGCCTGATCACGGGTGGTGCGTCCAGCATTATCGGTCAGGTTGTTTCGCTGGCAGCCGGCAGCATTTTCAATGGAGCTGGTGACACCGATCCATGAGCGACACCCACAGTCCGCTGCCTACACCTCTTCCGTCAACCGCGGCTCCCGGTATTGCCATTGCCACTATTTCGGCACCGTCGCGTCGCGTGCGCGGAAGCAGCCGAAGCACGCGCCGCATTTCGCGCCATCTGCAGGCAATTCGCATATCCCTTACCGGCATGATTCTCCTGGCGATGGTATTTACCGTCACCATCGGAAAATCGTTGCTGATTCCCTTGGTGCTCGCCGCGTTCATCGGGCTGGCGCTCAATCCGATTGTCGCCACGGCGGCACGTTTCCGCATACCGCGCTGGTTGGCCGCGTGGGTCGTCATGTTCGCGCTGGGCGGTGCGCTGGCGAGCGGTATCGGCATGATCGCGACGCCCGCGATGAACTGGTTCCATCAGGCGCCCGAGGCGATCCGCACGTTCGCGCCAAAGATCAAGCCGATGACCCAGCAGCTCGAAGCCGCGAGCAGGGCGACGCAGAACCTCGTCAGCGGATCGGCGGCGCGCGTCGTGGCCCCCGGTAACCCGGCGATGTCGTTCACTGCATGGGACGTCGTTTCCTCGGCACCCAAAGTACTCGCCAGCGTTCTCACCGTTGCACTGCTGGTGTTCTTCTTCCTGGTATACGGAGACGAGATACTTCGGCGTGCCGTCGAGATATCGCCGACGTTCGCGCACAAGCGACATACGGTCTCGATCGTGCGCAGCATTCAGGAAGAAGTGTCGAGCTATCTGCTGCTGACAGCCTCGATCAACATTGGTCTGGGCCTGATAACCGCATGCATGCTCTGGGCGTACGACGTGCCCGATCCGTTGCTGTGGGGCACCGTGGCGATGGTTGCCAACTTCATTCCCTACGTCGGTGCCATCACGACAACGACGATCCTCGCGATCGTCGGTATTCTGCATTTCCAGGAACTCGGTCCAGCCTTGCTGCCTGCTCTGACCTTCGCCGGTATTACCGCCGTCGAAGGCAACCTGATCACGCCGATGCTGCAAGGTCGGCGCATGCGTTTGTCGCCCGTCGCCATCCTGCTGTGGTTGTTGATCTGGGGTTGGCTATGGGGCATTCCGGGTGCGTTGCTCGCCGTGCCGATGCTGACATGTACCAAACTCATCACCGCCAAGCTGCGCGGGTGGACGTGGTTCGCGCACCTGATCCAGCGCTGATCCGATCTAGTCGTATGCAACTTTCACCGTGATGCTGGCATTGCCTGCGCCCGCCTTCAGTGGAAGGCCGTTACGCCTATAGCGCGCCCGAAATTTATAGAGGCCGCCTGCGCCACGTGGAGCGAATACGATGGGTCTCGTGCCGGTTGGGTCGGCCGCCGCATCCGGATTGGCGCTGCGAAGTTCGATGCCGACGCCTCCGGAGCCACCCGTCGCGGTGAAGAGTGTTGGGTCGTTGCTGCCATAAGCGCCCTGGAACGTCATCGAAACCTTGCTGACGTACTGGCAGCCACCGGAAACAAGATTCGCGGGAACCCAATCGCTGTATCCGACCCGCTCGATGTTGGCGATGTCGACATTGCGCAAGGCGAAGCCAAGATTGTGCGACGTGAATGAACAGGTAGGAACCGGAGCCTCGATACGTACGGGGGAAAGCGTGACGCTGAGTTGGTCGACACCGTCGACGCCGCCATTACCTACGATGCCGCCGACGATCGTGCCGCTGCGAATATCTCCGGTCTTGATCAGTTGCACTTTATAGATCACGTTCTTGTATATCGCCCAGGAGGCACCCGATTGATACTTCGAGTGCGGAAGCTGGCTCCAATTACCTTCCTTGCTGCGAATCAGCACTCTGATACCCACGCCGTCAACGTCGGTTCTGAAGATTTTGCTTCCTCCCGGTGCCGGCGAGGTGTAGGTGACGGGTCGAAAGTGGGAAGTGGCGAACCGGCACCAGAACTTGACCGTAAACCCGGGAGAGGACTCCTCTTCCGCTATGACCTGTCCCAGGCCGATTCCCATGGATGGCGTTTGTGTTACAAACGACACGCGCTGAGACTGTGATTGCACGGGATAGCCGTCGCATGAAGCTCGCACCGCTGCGGGTAGTGCGAGCATTGCCACTGCAATACCCGCGAATGTGGCGGCAGCCTTCCATGAAGTCATCGTGCTCATCCGTGATTCTCGAAAAACATCACGTTACCGACGATACGCAGCGGCTGCTCTAAGACAAATCGGAAAAACGCAGCTTTATTTCCACAAGCCGGCTACCACTTGATACGCTCCCGATCCCGGAAGAACGCGCCGTTCGCCGCTTCGCGATCCGGCAAGGTAGCGGCCCAGACCACACCGTCGGCGCTGGCGCGAACCGGACGCCCGCCGCTGCCACCCATGTCGGTAGCCGTCCAGCCGGGGCAAACCGCGTTGACGACAATGCCGCTGCCAGACAGCTCCTCGGCGAGGATGCGCGTGTATACGTTCAGTGCCGCCTTCGATACGCGATAGGCCGGACACATGTCGCCGCATTCCATATCCGACGCGCAACCGCTCGATACATTGACGATGCGGCCATAACCATGGCGCCGCATCAGCGGCGCGGCGGCTTCGCACAGTCGCCACGCACCGAGCAGGTTCGTGTCGAGGGCCGCGCGTACCTCGTCGATGTCGACGGTCGATGCGCGTTCGCCGTAGTTGTAGTAACCGCCGGCGTTGTTAATCAGGATATCCAGTCGACCGTAGCGCGCACCGATGGTCGCCACCGCTTCGTCGATATCGCGCTGTGCGGTGATGTCCAGCCGTAGCGGCAGGACGTCGCCGCCTTCCTCGCGAACGAGCCGTGCCGCTCGTTCGCCCAGTGCCAGATCGCGCGATCCCATGACGACGGTCACGCCCAGTGCCGCGAGCTGGCGCGATATCTCACGGCCCAGCCCGCGATTGGCACCGGTCACCAGCGCGATGCGCTGGGCCAGTGGAGGTTCGACGGCGACGGCGCGTGTGCGCATGCGCATTGCGGGAAACGGCCGGACGTCCGCACTGCGCGTGCTCATGGCGTCGCTGCTACCTGCGTGCAGCGTGCGTCGGCGCACGCTTCCCAGCCGCCGCCCAGCGCTTTGTACAACGCCACGGCGCGGACATTGATTCCCGCTTCGGCTTCCGCCAGCTGGTCTTCCGCGGTCAACTGCGTCCGTTCGGCATCCAGCAGTTCGAGATAGTCGGTCGCGCCGGCTTCGTAACGTATCTTCGCCAGGGAGGCCGCGCGTTCGCTTTGCGTCGCCTGTTCGATCAGTTTCTCGACGCGCGTACGCTGCTGGTTGAACGACACCAGCGAGTTATCGACATCTTCCAGCGCTTGAAGCACCGTGCGCTGATAGTTCGCCAGTGCGGCGTCGGCACGTGCCTCGCTGGCCTTTACACCCGATCGCACGCGCTGCACGTTCAGGCCGGACCACGAAATGCTCGGCGCGATGGACCAGGCACGCGTTGCCGGCCCGCCGAAGTCGTTGCTGCGACCGGCAAGGAATCCGATGAAGCCGCCCAGCGAAATATGCGGGAAGTAATCGGCCTTAGCCACGCCGATCCGCGCATTGGCCGCGGCCAGTTCGCGCTCTGCCACACGGATATCCGGGCGACGCGAAAGCACGTCGTCCGCGCCACCGATGGGCAGGCTGACATCGATCGGACGAAATGTCGCCGCCGAAAGATCGACGTCGAGTTCGCCCGGCCGTTCGCCGAGCAGCACCGCGATGCGGAACGAGTCCGCCTGTGCCTGGGTTTCCAGCAACGGAAGCTGCGCCTCGACGGATGCAAGGCGCGCCTTCGCGCTTGCGACGTCCTGATCCGAACCGGTGCCTACTTCAGAGCGCGCTTCGATGATCTTCAGCGACTGCCTCTGGTTTTCGATATCGCGACGGCTGACTTCCAGGCGCAACTGCGTGCCACGCAGGTCGAAGTAGTTGCGCGCCACTTCGGCGAACAGCGTGACCTGCGCATCCTGCAACGAGGCGGCGCTCGCCGCGGCATCCGCGCCGGCGGCCTCGACCGAACGGCGAATACCGCCGAAGAGGTCGAGTTCCCACGATGCGTCGAAGCCGGCCTGATAACTGGTCACCGTCTGCCGCTGGGTGCTGAACCCGGGTTGCTGCTGACGACTGCGGCTATAGGCCGCCTGCGTTTCGATGTCCGGAATCTGCTGGGACTTCGCGGTACCCAGCAGGGCACGTGCTTCGTTCAGACGGGCGACCGCGATCTTCAGATCGGGACTGTTCTTCGCGGCCCGCACGATCAGCGCATTCAGCGTGGGATCGTTGAATTGCTCCCACCAGCGTGCCTGAAAGGTGGCGTCGCTTTGCTGCGTCTTGTCGACGCCCTGGAGCGTCACCGGTGCTTCCACCGGTGCTTTGTAATCCGGGCCGACGCTTGCGCAGCCGGCGAGAACGAGTGCCGCGAACAGTGCGGTGCTACGGAGTGCCAGTTTCATATCAATGCTCCTCGAGCGCCGGCGTATTGAGACCGAGGCGTTCGCGACGTGCGTTGCGGCGCGCCTCCATGCGCTCGTTCATCGTGCGGATCAGCACATAGAACAACGGGGTGAAGATCAGGCCGAAGAAGGTGACGCCAAGCATGCCGGCGAACACCGCCACACCCATCGCGTGACGCATTTCCGCACCCGCACCATGCGAGGTAACCAGCGGGACCACGCCCATGATGAAAGCGAACGAGGTCATCAGGATCGGGCGAAGACGCAAACGGGCCGCTTCCAGCACCGCGTCGATGCGGCTCATGCCATGGATCTCCGCTTCACGGGCGAACTCGACGATCAGGATGGCGTTCTTGCACGCCAGGCCAACGAGAACGATCAGGCCGATCTGGGTGAAGATGTTGTTGTCGCCACCGGTAATCCACACACCGAAGATCGCGGACAGCAGCACCATCGGCACGATCAGGATGACCGCGAGCGGCAGGCTCAGGCTTTCATACAGCGACGCCAGCACCAGGAACACCAGCAGCACGCACAAGGGGAACACCAGCACCGCGGTATTGCCTGCGAGGATCTGCTGATAGGTCAGTTCGGTCCATTCGTAGGTCATGCCGTTGGGCAGCTTTTCGGCAACGAGTTTTTCCATCGCAGCCTGGGCCTGGCCGGTGCTGAAGCCCGGTGCCGCGCCGCCGTTGATCTCTGCCGTCGGATAGCCGTTGTAATGCATTACGCGGTCCGGACCGTTCGACTGGCGCACCGTGATGAACGAGCCCAGGGGAACCAGGTCGCCCGCCGCATTGCGCGTCTTCAGGCCGAGGATGTCGCTTGCCTCGTGACGGAACGACGGCTCGGCGGACATGTTCACCTGATAGGTGCGGCCGAAGCGGTTGAAGTCGTTGACGTAGAGCGAGCCAAGGAACGCCTGCATGGTCTGGAACACGTCGCCGAGATCGATACCTTCCGATTTCGCCTTCTCGCGATCCACGTCCGCATCGATCTGCGGCACGCTGACCTGATAGCTGGTGAACAGACCCGCCAGACCCGGTGTGGTCGCACTTGCCTGCACGATGCCCTGCGTCTGCTTGTACAACTCCTCGAAGCCAAGACCCGCGCGATCTTCGATCTGCATGCGGAAGCCGCCGATCGTGCCGAGGCCGTTGACGGGCGGCGGCGGGAAGATCGCGATGTACGCATCCTGGATCGATGCGAATTTCTGGTTCAGCGCACCCGCGATACCGCCCGCCGAAAGCTCCTCGCTACGACGTTCATCGAAGGGCTTCAGCGTCACGAACACGATGCCGGAGTTGGTGCTGTTGGTGAAGCCATTGATCGACAGGCCCGGGAATGCCACCGCGCTTTCGACGCCCGGCTGCTTCAGGGCGATATCGCTCATCCGGCGGATCACGTCTTCGGTGCGATCCAGCGACGAGGCATCGGGCAACTGCGCGAACGACACCAGGTACTGCTTGTCCTGCGGCGGTACGAAGCCCATCGGCACTTTGGCGAAACCGAGCCATGCAAGGCCGATCAGGCCCGCATACAGCACCAGTGCGATCGCACTGAAACGCAGGATCTTCTGCACCGCACTCACGTAACCGTGCGAACCACGCTCGAACATGCGGTTGAACGGACGGAACAGCCAGCCGAAGCCGCGGTCGATGAGGATGCTCAGCTTGTCCTTGGGCGCATTGCGGTCTTTCAGCAGCAGCGCGGCAAGGGCAGGGCTCAGGGTCAGCGAATTGAACGCGGAGATGACCGTGGAAATAGCGATGGTCAGCGCGAACTGGCGATAGAACTGGCCGGTCAGGCCGCTGATGAAAGCGGCGGGGACGAACACCGCGCACAGGACGAGTGCGGTGGCGACGATGGGACCGGTCACTTCCGTCATCGCCAGCCGGGTGGCTTCTTTCGGCGCCAGCCCGTGTTCGATATGTCGCTCGACGTTCTCGACGACGACGATGGCGTCATCCACCACGATACCGATCGCCAACACCAGTCCGAACAGCGACAGGGCATTGAGCGAGAAGCCCACTACGTACATCACGGCGAACGTACCGATCAGCGAGACGGGGACGGCCACCAGCGGGATGATCGACGCACGCCAGGTCTGCAGGAACAGGATCACGACGAGCACGACGAGGACAATCGCTTCGAACAGCGTATGCACTACCGCGTCGATCGAGCCGCGCACGAACACGGTCGGATCGTAGACGATGCTGTAGTCGACGCCCTGCGGGAACTCCTTCTTCAGTTCCGCCATGGTTGCGCGGACTTCATCGGAGATCTGGATCGCATTGGAGCCGGGACGCTGGAAGATCGGAATCGCGACCGCTTCCTGATTGTTGAGCAGGCTGCGCAGCGCGTAGCTGCTGGAACCCAGTTCGACACGCGCCACATCGCGCAGATGCGTCACCGAGCCATTCGCATCGCTGCGCACGATGATGTTGAGGAAGTCGTCCTCGGTCACCAGTCGGCCACGCGTGTTGATATTGACCTGGAACGCGGACGTATTCGGGCCCGGAGGCGCGTTCAGCGCACCGGCCGCGACTTCGATGTTCTGTTCGCGGATAGCCTTCAGGACGTCGCCGGTGGTCAGTTCGCGTACGGCGAGCTTCTCCGGGTTCATCCATACGCGCATGCTGTATTCACCCGCGCCGAACAGCTGCACATCGCCGACGCCGTCCAGGCGGGCGAGCTGATCCTTGATGTGCAGACGCGCGTAGTTCGACAGATAGAGCATGTCGTAACGATGCGAGGGCGAGGTCAGATGCACGACCATGGTCAGGTCGGGCGAGCTTTTCTGCGTGGTCACGCCGAGTCGTTGCACTTCCTCGGGAAGACGCGGCAATGCCTGCGACACGCGGTTCTGGACCTGCACCTGTGCATTGTCCAGATCGGTGCCGAGCGCGAAGGTCACGGTAAGCGTCATTGCGCCGTCGCTCGTCGCCTGCGACGAGGTGTACAGCATGCCTTCGACGCCGTTGATCTGTTCCTCAAGCGGCGTGGCGATGGTTTCGGCGATGATCTTCGGGTTCGCGCCCGGATAGTTGGCACGCACGACAACCGTCGGCGGCACCACTTCCGGGTATTCGCTGATCGGCAGTTTGAACACCGCGACACCGCCGGCGATCAGGAACAGCACCGACAGCACGCCCGCGAGAATCGGGCGGTCGACGAAGTATTGAGCGATTTTCATGGATCAGTCCTGCGCATTGAGCGCGGCGACGCTCGCGGCATCGCCGCTGGGTACGCCGGCAACCTGCTTCGCGGTGGCTTCGCTACCGCGGGTCGCCATGGCGACGCGTTTGGCATTCACTTCGACACCCGGACGAACGTGCTGCAGACCGTTCACCACGACGACGTCCTCGGCACTCAGACCGTTGTCGACCACGCGCAGGCCGTCGACCAGCGCACCCGTCGTCACGCGGCGGTATTCGATCTTGCGATCCTTGCCGAGGACGTAGACGAACTTGGTACCCAGGTCCGTGCCGACCGCGCGATCGTCGATCAGTGCACGGGGCTGACGTTCGCCGCTACGCAGTTCCACGCGTGCGAACAGGCCCGGCGTATAGGCCGAATCGGCATTCGGGAACACGGCGCGCAGACGAATGGTGCCGGCGCCGGTGCGCAGCTGGTTGTCGATGAAGTCGATCTTGCCGGTGTGCGGATAGCCCGACTCGTCGGCCAGACCCATCGCCACTTCCGGCGCACGGCCGTTCGAGCGGCGCAGGCGATCCAGTTTCAGGAAGGTCTGCTCGTCCACGTCGAAGTACACGTACATCGGGTCGACGCTGACAACGCTGGTCAGCACGTCGGTGCTGGTCACGAGGTTGCCCGGGGTGACCAGCGCATTGCTGACGCGGCCGTCGACGGGTGCGCGGACTTCGGTGAAACCCAGATTGAGCTTCGCGGAATCGAGTGCCGCCCCGGTGGAGGCGACCTGCGCCTTCGCGCTTTGTGCGGCGGTGTCGAGACGGTCGGCTTCTTCGCGCGACACGGCACGCTGTTCGACCAGCTTGCGGCCGCGCGCTGCGTTGGCTTCCGCGAGGTTGAGTTCGGAGCGTGCCTGATTGAGGTTGGCGCTCAGACGGTTCGCTTCGGCCTGGAACGGGCGCGGGTCGATCGTGAAGAGCAACTGGCCTTTCTTGACCAGGGCGCCTTCGCGGAAATGCACGGAGTCGACATATCCACCCACGCGCGGACGGATCTGGATGGTATCGACCGCCTGGATGCGGCCAGTGAAAGCGTTGGCGTCGTCCACCGGACGCAGCAGCACCTGGGCAACGGTGACTTCCGGAGCTGGCATCGGCTCGGCGGCATGGATGGGTGCGGGGCCGCCCGTAAGCCAGATCGCCGAGGCGATGGCGACGGCCAGCGCCGTGGAACCGAACAGGATTTTCTTCTTCATGGGGGCGTCCCTGATGCAAGTCATACCGGCGCGCCGGCTAAGGCTGCGCAATCTAGTCCTTGCCCAGGAAGCTAAAAACAGGTTTAGAATCACTCCGCCTGTGACGCTCAGTCACGAATGCCCATTCAACCGACTACCGGAGCCGCCGCAATGGAAGATTTTTCCGCGATCAGCGTTTTCGTCCGCGTCGTCGAGGCCAAGAGCTTTTCCTCGGCGGCACAGCATCTGGAAATGACCCCATCGGGGGTCAGCCGGGCTATTTCACGCCTGGAGGAAGGGCTGGGTGCCCGCCTGTTCTTCCGATCCACCCGGGCCCTTCGTTTAACCGACGATGGCGCCGCGTTCTATGCACGTTGCAAGGAGATCCTGACAGATCTGACCGAGGCGACGGAGGCTTTGGGCTATGCCCGGACCAAGCCGGCGGGCAAATTACGGATTGCCGCGTCGTCGGCCGTGGGTCGTGCCGCCTTGATCCCCAATCTGGCCGATTTCGAGGAAAAATTCCCCGATATCCGGCTCGAAATGACCATGTGCGACTTCCCGTTCGACCTGAACGAGGAAGGGTTCGATTGCGCTATCCGGATGGGCGAGCTGGAGGATTCCAGCCTGATCGCCCGCAAGATCGGTCATTTCAGCAACGTGCTGTGCGCCTCGCCGGCCTATCTGGCGAAGCACGGGGCGCCCACGACGATCGAAGACCTGAAGCAGCATCGCTGCGTGAACTTCGTCTATCCGACCACGGGCAAGCCCTATCAATGGCAGTTCGATACGCCGGGTGGCCGCGTCGGTGTCGACGTTGAGGCGCACATGCTCATCAACGATGGCGAATCGGTGATCCAGGCCGCGATAGCCGGTCTGGGCGTCATCCAGGTACCGCATTGCCTCGCGGCCTGCGCGCTGGACAAGGGCATGCTGCAAATCGTCATGCAGGACACGATTTCCACCGGCTCGCCGTTGTGGATCGTTTACCCGCAGAAGCGTCACCTGTCGGCCCGCGTGCAGGCCTTCATCGAGTGGACCAGCGAACTGTTCCAGCGCACGAGCACGCCGGCGTGCGTGCTGGCTAAGGACGCGGCCAAGAAGGCGGCCGCGGCCGCTGTGCAGAAGCTGGAGATGGTGGCGTAGCGCGCTAGTCGTCTCGTTGCCGCCCCTGTAGGAGCGCTCAAGAGCGCTCCTACAACGGCGTTCAACCAACGGCGCGCAACGGCATTCCTGCCGGCCTTCAGAATTCTTCATTCGCATTTCAGGCACTTCAGACCGCACGGTGGCCCACTCGTTTCCCTTACCCCAGGGAGACCCTCGCCATGCGCTTCGCTATCGCGGCTTTCGCCGCCTGTCTTGCCTTGCCCGCACTCGCCGGCACCTACCATCCACCGGAAAAACGCGCCGACGGGTGGGCCGTCGCCGATGCGGCGCATCTTGGCTGGCACACCGACGTGCTGGCGGGTCTGGAAGATCGCATCGCCGACGGCACGTACAAGAAGATCACCAGCGTGGTCGTGGTCGACCACGGCCGGATTGTCTACGAGCATTATTTCAACGACGGCAACCCGGAGCTGCTCAACGACATCCGTTCGGCCAGCAAGAGCGTCACCGCCATGCTGGTGGGCGCAGCGATCGCGAAGGGACTGATCCCCAGCGTCCAGGCGCCTCTCTACGCCTTCTTCCCCGATATCCACCCGGCCAATCCCGACCCGCGCAAGCAGGCGTTTACGCTGGAAGACCTGCTGACCATGAGCTCGCTCTGGGAATGCGACGACGAGAACCAGTTCTCCAGCGGCAACGAAGAGCGCATGTATGTCACCGAGCGTTGGCTCGACTTCGCGCTGGGGCTACCCATCAAAGGGTTCGCGCCGTGGATGACGAAGCCCAAGGACAGCCCGCACGGCCGCTCGTTCTCTTATTGCACGGCTGGCGCTTTCGTCGCCGGAGCCGTGGTCGAGCGCGCGGCTAAAAAACCGTTGTCCGTCTTTGCCGCCGAGGTGCTGGAAAAGCCGTTAGGGATCGTCAGCGTCAAGTGGAACACCTCGCCCGAAGGCATCGGCATGGGCGGCGGCGGTACGCGGTATCGCTCGCGCGATCTGGCGAAGCTGGGCCAGATGGTGGCGAACGGCGGCCGTTGGCAGGACACGCAGGTGCTTCCGAAGGCGTGGGTCGACGCGATGCTGACGCCCCACGCACAGGCTCGGGACGATGCGGATTACGGCTATTTCTGGTGGCGCTTCCAGTTTCCCATCCATGGTGTGGATACGCCGGTCTGGGCGATGAGCGGGAACGGCGGCAACTATGTTTTCGTGCTGCCCGAACGTCAGCTGGTCGCGGTCGTCACGAGCAAGGCTTACAACCAGAGCTATGCGCACCCGCAGTCGCAGGGCATCTTGCGGGACATTGTCCTCAAAGCGTTGCCTTAAGCTCCGGCGGGCACCACGGAGCGTCCAGCACGCGCTGGCGCTCCGCGGTCACGCGGCGTTCGATGGCGGCGAGCGCCGCCTCGAAACCCGCCTCGCCGCGCAGGTTCGCCAGCAGCGGCGTTGTCCGCAGATAGGCCGCATCGCGGTAGCCGGCGTCCACCGCCCCCTGAATCGCCGCGATAGCGGTGCGGCGGTCGCCGCGGGCGATGGCAAGCACGGCCAGTTCAAGCCGGGCAGGCGGCCACGCGTTGTCGACCAGCCGCGCACGCACCTGTGCGATCCGCTCGTCGATCCATTCGGGCGACGGCGGCGTCTCGGCATAAAGCGCCGCCAGTGTTGCCGGCATACCCGCATCGGGACGCAGGGCTTTCGCTTCGGCGAAGGCAACGGTTGCCGCCGCGCGATCGCCGCGCACCAGCGCCAGTTCGCCTGCCAGTTGGGCAAGCTCCGTCCGCTTGGTGCCATGCGCCTGTGCCTCCGCGACGGCGGCCCGGGCTTCGTCCGGGCGGGCATGTGCGAACAGGAAGGCCGGCCAGCCGATATTGGCGAAGACGTTGTCGGGCGTGAGCAGGAAGCTGCGCCGGAACCGGGCTTCGGCGGCATCGGTGAAGCCCATCAATTCCAGCTCGCGCGCCACGGCAATGTCGCGAAAACGCACCTTCGACGGATCGCCGCGCATGTCCAGATTCGCGCGCAATGCGTCGGCGAGCCGGCCCTGTTCCTGATACAGATAGGCCGCCGAGGCGCGGCTGGCGTCATCGGTCGGGTCGAGCAATACGGCGCGCTCGTAACCGGCAATGGCGCCGGGCAGGTCGCCCTCGCAGTCGCGGGCATAACCGACGGCCGACCATGCCTGTGGGTCGTTCGGAGAGGCGCGTAGTACTCGCTCGGCGAGCATCTGCGCTCGTCCAGCCCATTCGTAGCCGGCGTTGTAGAGACAGGTACGCGCGCTGTACCGCCGACTCAGGCCGAGCAGGGCGCGGCTATCGTCGGGAGCATCGACGAGCGCCCGCTCGTACAAGGCAATCGCCCGTTCGTCGTTATCGCGCTGGCCCATGCCGGCGTACCACGCGGCGCGGTCCAGCAGCTCCTGTGCCGCGGTCCGGGGAGCGTCGCGTGGCGTCCGCACGACATGCCAGGCAAGCCCGGTCCCCAGCACCAGCACGACGGCCGCCAGTACGGCGGGCCACGGCATATGAGTCCGGATACGAACGGGCTCTTCGGCGGGCACAGGCGCCGCCCCAAGCTGGTAACCCTGCCCCCGTACCGATCGTATGTAGCGAGGCCGCCGCGCGTCGTCGCCCAGCGACTGGCGCAGCAGACGGACACGCTGGGTGACGGTTTCCTCGTTCACCACGGCGGGCGACCAGACCTGCCCGATCAGTTCGTCGAAGCTGACCACCCGCTGGCCCTGGGCGAGCAGATAGGCCAGCAACTGGAAGCTGAGACCGCCGAGGTCGAGGACGCGACCGTCGCGCTCGACCCGTTGCCCGGGGATATCGACGAGAAGATCAAGCAGACGGTAGCGATCGCCTGCCATGGCCGATCAGCCGCCGACGGGCAGGAACAACAGCAGTGCGATACCCAGCACGATGCGGTAGATCGCGAACGGCGTGAACCGGTGCGACCGGATATAGCCCAGCAGCCACTTCACCGCGACGAAGGCGGTAATCGTCGATACGACGAAGGCGATGCCCAGCGCGGTCCAGTCTTCCTGCACGGCGCCGCCGAGGCGGTACTGCTTGAAGAGTTCGTAGGCGCTGGCGGCGTACATCGTCGGGATGCCGACGAGGAAGGCGAACTCGGTCGCCGCCGCACGATTGCTGGTGCCCGCGAGCATCGCCGTGAAGATAGTGGCGGCCGACCGCGACGTGCCCGGGAAAATGCCGGCCACGATCTGCGCAAAGCCGACCAGGATGGCGACGCGCCAGGTCACTTCGCTGCGGTCCACCTGCCTGGCTGCCAGACGTTCGGCCGCGAGCATCCAGATACCGCCGATGACCAGGGCCCAGGCGATCGGGGTCACCGTCTCGGGCAGCTTGAAGCCCATTTTCACCACGATGAAGCCGAGGGCCGACGTGATGAGGAAGGCTACGATCAGCTTCAGCAGGTAATCGCGGTTCTCCGGCCGGCGCCAGTTGACCAGCAGATCCCAGATCCGGCCCCAGTAAATGAAGGTGACCGCGAGGATCGCGCCGGCCTGAATGACGACATTGAACAGGTCCGACCGCGCGCCCAGCCAGCGTTCCGCGATCAGCAGATGGCCGGTGCTGGAAATGGGCAGGAATTCGGTGACTCCCTCGATGACGCCGAGGAGCAGGGCATTCAGGAAATCGGGCACGGCGCAGGGTCCTTGGGGTGCGAGCGGCATAGCTTAGTGCCACGCCGGGGAAAGCCGCACATTCGCCGAAGAGCTGAGTGGGTGTAGTCGCGAAAACCGGTCTCATCGGTCGTTCGCGCTTTTAAGGGCTAATCCCGCGACTCAATGACCTTATTGATCCGCAACGCCAGCAACGTACAAGCCGCACCCGACAGCAAGTAAACGCTGACCGCTGCCAACCCGAACCGCGACGACAGGCTCAGCGCCACCAAGGGCGCGAAGGCCGCACCGATCAACCATGCGATATCCGACGTCAACGCCGCACCCGTGTAACGGAAGCGCTTCTCGAAGTTGGCGGTCACGGTGCCCGCGGACTGACCATACGACACGCCGAGCAGCGCGAAGCCGACGATGATGAAAGTGTCCTGCGCGAACTTGCCGCCATCGAGCAGCCACGGCGTGAACAGAGCGAACAGGCCGATGAGGCAGGCGAGCACGGCCAGCGTGGTGCGTCGGCCGATGCGATCGGCGATCCAGCCCGATGCGACGGTACCGAGAATACCGACGACCGCACCGCACATCTCCACTATCAGGACGCTGGGTATGGACTGCTGCGAATGCAGCGCGATCCACGAAAGCGGGAAGATCGTGACCAGATGGAACAACGCGTAGCTGGCCAGTGCCGCGAACGCGCCGATGAAAAGGTTGTAACCCTGCGTGCGCAACATTTCGCGAATGCCGATCGGCTCAAGTTCGCGCTCTTCGAGCAACTGGGTGTATTCCTCGGTCACCACGAGACGCAGGCGGGCGAACAGCGCGACGACGTTGATAGCGAAGGCCACGAAGAACGGATAACGCCAGCCCCAGCCGAGGAAATCCTCTTTCGACAGTTCGAGCCAGAGGAACAGGAAGAGGGCGCCGGCGATAAAGAACCCGATCGGCGCGCCGAGCTGGCCCAGCATGGCGTACCAGCCGCGGCGTCCGCGCGGCGCGTTCAGCGCCAGCAGCGAGGGCAGGCCGTCCCACGATCCACCCAGGGCAATACCCTGCAGGAATCGCAGCAACGAAAGAAGAATGATGGTCGTGATGCCCGCCGTGGCGTAACTGGGCAGGAATGCGATGCCGACCGTCGATGTTCCCAGCAGGAACAGTGCCCCGGTCAGCTTGGTCCCGCGACTCCACCGGCGCTGGATGGACATGAACAAGGTCGTGCCGAAAGGACGGGCGATAAACGCGAACGAGAAGATCGTGAACGACAGCAGCGTGCCGTCCAGCGGGGTCAGGAACGGGAAGAACACCGCCGGAAACACCAGCACCGAGGCGATGCCGTAAACGAAGAAGTCGAAATACTCCGAAGCGCGGCCAATAACGACGCCGACGGCGATTTCGCCGGGAGCTACCGCGGCATGGTCCGCGTGAAGGTTGCGGAGGTCGCGTTCCGCGGCGCTTGCGGAAGGTCCGTTGCCGTCGTGTGGAATGCTCGACATCGACTTGCCCCGTTTCTTGAGTAGTTGCCAGTAACGCATAGCATCGCACCGGCTGCGTCATGATGCCATGAGACAAAATGTCCTATTCTCTGGACAGTGCGATAGGCGTAGTTTTCTCTCCTTCCCACGGTTATGTCGTCAGGCGATGTCCATTAAGACTCTGCGCGGACTACTGATCCCGTTCGTTGCCCTCCTCCTCTCGGGCTGCAACGCCGTCCTGCTTTCACCTGCCGGCGACATTGCTGTTCAGCAACGCAACCTGATCATTGTTTCCACGGTGCTGATGCTCATCATCATCGTTCCGGTGATTGCACTCACCCTGCTGTTCGCCTGGAAATACCGGGCTTCCAACAAAAACGCCGACTACGATCCCGAATGGCACCATTCCACGGTGCTCGAGCTGCTTATCTGGTCCGCTCCGCTCGTCATCATCATCGCCCTTGGCGCGGTGACGTGGGTCAGCACGCACAAACTGGACCCGTTCCGCCCCCTCGACCGGCTGTCCGAAGGGCGTGAAGTGCCCGCCGGCACCAAGCCCCTCGTGGTCGAAGTCGTCGCTCTGGACTGGAAATGGCTGTTCCTTTACCCGGAACAGGGCATTGCAACGGTCAACGAGATTGCCGCACCCATCGACCGGCCGATCCAGTTCAAGATCACGGCTTCCACGGTGATGAACTCGTTCTTCATCCCCTCGCTGGCCGGCCAGATCTACGCCATGCCGGGCATGGAAACCAAGCTTTACGCGGTGATGAACAAGCCAGGCACGTATGAAGGCTTCTCCGCGAACTACAGCGGTGCGGGCTTCTCGGGCATGCGCTTCAAGTTCCTCGGCGTAAGTGAAGACGAATTCACAAAGTGGGTGGCCGAGGCGAAGTCCAGCACCGAGACCCTCAGCCGCGATGAATATCTGAAGCTCGAACAGCCCAGCGAGAAAGAGCCGGTGCGCCATTACGGCAGCGTGGCCAATGGCCTCTACAAGGCCATCCTGAATCGCTGCGTCGAAGCCAACCGCATGTGCGTCAGCGACATGATGGCTCTCGATTCGCGCGGCGGCTCCGGCATCGTCGGCACGTACAACGTGACCTCGCTCGATGCGGCAACGCGCGTCCGGCTCGGTCTGGCCGACACCGCCACGAAGACCTATGTCGGCGCCCTGTGCACGGGCAAGGATGTCGCCGGCACTCCCGTTTCGCCGACCGGCCGTCCCCTGTGACGGCCCGCCGGACAACTTACGTCTTAGTACCCGGTTATCACCATGCCTGATCTCACCAAGCTGATATTCGGTCGTCTTACGTGGGAGGCGGTTCCGTTCCACGAACCGATCCTGCTGGCGACCTTCATCGCTGTCGCCCTGGGCGGCGCGGCCCTGCTGGGCTTCATCACGTACAAGCGTGCCTGGGGCTATCTGTGGCACGAATGGTTCACCAGCATCGACCACAAGAAGATCGGGATCATGTACATGGTCCTCGGCATCGTGATGCTGCTGCGCGGTTTCTCCGACGCCATCATGATGCGCATCCAGCAGGCCATCTCGTTCGGCGATTCGGTCGGTTATCTCCCGCCGCACCATTACGACCAGATCTTCACGGCGCACGGCGTGATCATGATCTTCTTCGTCGCCATGCCGCTGGTCACGGGCCTGATGAATTTCGTGGTGCCATTGCAGATCGGCGCCCGCGACGTCGCATTCCCGTTCCTCAATAACTTCAGCTTCTGGATGACCACCGCCGGCGCCGTGCTGGTGATGATGTCGCTGTTCGTGGGCGAGTTCGCGCGTACCGGCTGGCTGGCGTATCCGCCGCTTTCCGGTATCGCGCAAAGTCCCGACGTAGGCGTGGATTACTACATCTGGTCGCTACAGATAGCGGGTGTCGGAACGACGTTGTCGGGCATCAACCTGATCGCGACCATCGTGAAGATGCGCGCGCCGGGCATGACCCTGATGAAGATGCCGATCTTCACCTGGACGTCCCTGTGCACCAACGTGCTGATCGTGGCCGCGTTCCCGGTGCTCACCGCCGTCCTTGTCCTGCTCGCCCTCGACCGTTACGCCGGTACCAACTTCTTCACGACGGAATTTGGCGGCAACGCCATGATGTACGTGAACCTGATCTGGATCTGGGGCCATCCCGAGGTCTACATCCTGATACTGCCGGTGTTCGGTGTGTTCTCCGAAGTGGTGTCGACCTTCAGCAAGAAGCGCCTGTTCGGTTATGCGTCGATGGTTTACGCGACCGTCGTCATCACCGTGCTCTCCTACCTTGTGTGGCTGCATCACTTCTTCACGATGGGCTCGGGTGCCAGCGTGAACTCGTTCTTCGGCATCACGACGATGATCATCTCGATCCCGACGGGTGCGAAGATATTCAACTGGCTGTTCACGATGTACCGCGGCCGCATCACGTTCGACGTGCCGATGCTCTGGACCCTGGGCTTCATGGTGACCTTCGTCATCGGCGGCATGACCGGTGTGATGCTTGCCGTTCCGCCGGCCGACTTCGTCCTGCATAACAGCCTGTTCCTCATCGCGCATTTCCATAACGTGATCATCGGCGGCGTACTGTTCGGCCTGATGGCCGGTATCACCTACTGGTTCCCCAAGGCCTTCGGTTACAAGCTCGATCCGTTCTGGGGCAAGTGCTCGTTCTGGTTCTGGCTGATCGGTTTCTACTTCGCGTTCATGCCGCTGTATGTGCTGGGCTTCATGGGCGTCACGCGCCGCATGAGCCACTTCGAGGATCCGTCGCTGCAGATCTGGTTCCAGATCGCGGCCTTCGGGGCCGTGCTGATCGCGATCGGTATCGCCAGCTTCATCATCCAGCTGATCGTCAGCTACCGTCGTCGCGAAGAACTGCGCGATTACACGGGCGATCCGTGGGGTGGCCGCACGTTGGAATGGTCGACGTCCTCGCCGCCACCGTCGTACAACTTCGCCTTCACGCCAATCATTCACGATGGCGATGCGTGGTACCAGATGAAGCAGCGTGGCCATAGCCGGCCGCTGGACGGGTTTCTTCCGATCCACATGCCGAAGAACACGTGGGCGGGCATCGTCCTGGCAGGGATCAGCTTCGTTCTGGGCTTCGCTTTGATCTGGCACATGTGGCCGCTCGTGATCGTCGCCTTCGTTGCGCTGATCGCCACGGCCATCGTCCATACGTTCAATTACAAGCGCGATTACTACATCCCTGCGGCCGATGTCGCCCGCGAGGAGGCAGCGCGTACGGAGCTGTTGGCCGCCCATGTCTGATACACACGCCCTCGCCGCCAACGACGCGGCCATGCCGGAAGAACTGTCGTTCTACATGACCGAGGATCACCATCCCGAAAACGGGACGTTGCTCGGTTTCTGGCTCTACCTGATGAGCGACTGCCTCATCTTCGCCACCCTGTTCGCCGTGTACGGCGTGCTGGGCCGTAGCTACGCGGGCGGTCCTTCGGGCGCCGATCTGTTCGAGCTGCCCCTGGTCGCGATCAACACGTCGATGCTGCTGCTCTCGTCGATCACGTACGGCTTCGCCGTGTTGGAGATGCAACGCAACCGCAAGCGTCCGACGCTGATGTGGCTGGCGATCACGGGCCTGTTCGGCGCCGCGTTCCTCGGCATCGAGCTTTACGAGTTTTCGCACCTGATCGGCGAAGGCGCGGGTCCGGGGCGCAGCGCGTTCCTGTCGTCGTTCTTCACCCTGGTCGGCACGCACGGGCTGCACGTCACCTTCGGCATCGTCTGGCTTATCACGCTGATGGTGCAGGTGGGCAAGAAGGGCCTCATTCCGGATAACCGCCGTCGCCTGATGTGCCTTTCGATGTTCTGGCACTTCCTGGACGTGGTCTGGGTCGGCGTCTTCAGCTTCGTTTACCTGACGGGAGTGCTGAAGTGAGCACCCACACCGACGCACACGTACAGCACGGCCATGACGATCATGGCCACGACGATGGCGCGAGCCACAGCACCTTCAAGGGATACATGACGGGTTTCGTGCTCGCCGTGATCCTGACGGCGATTCCGTTCTGGGTCGTCATGGGCCATGTCTTCGCCAGCACGAGCACCACGGCATTCGTTGTCCTCGGACTCGCCGCCGTGCAGATCGTGGTGCACATGATCTACTTCCTGCACATGAACGCGCGTTCGGAAGGCGGCTGGAACATGCTGGCGCTGATCTTCACGCTGGTGCTCGTCGTCATCACGCTGACCGGTTCGATCTGGGTGATGTATCACCTCAACGACAACATGATGCCCGGCATGATGCACGACGACGCGGCAAGCATGAAAGATATGCCTTGAATCACGACGTATCCGACGAGGCCTCGCGCGGGCCGCGCGGCCCCGTCGCGCTGGCCGTTCTCGGTTTCGTCGGATTGCTGTTGTTCGCGGGCTTCACCGCCCTCGGCATCTGGCAGATTTATCGTCTGGGCTGGAAGCACGACCTGATCGCCCGGGTCGACCAGCGCGTCCATGCGCCGGCGGTTGCCGTTCCTGGCGCAGACCGCTGGTCCTCGATCACCGTGGCAGGCGACGAATACCGGCACGTTCGCGTCACCGGCACCTTCCTGCACGCTTTGCAGACGCGCGTGCGTGCCAGTACCGAACTGGGCAGCGGCTTCTGGATACTCACACCGCTTCGTACCGGCGACGGCACGGTCGTGATGATCAATCGCGGTTTCGCGACACCCGACTGGTGCGGAGGCAAACTCACCTGCGCTCCCGGCCCCGAAGGCGAAGTGACCATCACGGGTCTGCTGCGTATCAGCGAACCCCGTGGCGCGATGCTTCAGAAAAACGATCCCGCGCGGGAGCACTGGTACTCGCGCGACGTGCAGGCCATCGCCGAAACGCGTCATCTCTCCGGTGTCGCTCCTTTCTTCGTCGACGCCGAAGCCTCCGGTTTACCCGATCCTCGCATCGCCCCGGTCGGCGGCCTGACCGTGATCCGCTTCCCCGACAATCACCTCGTCTACGCCATCACCTGGTTCGCGCTGGCCCTGATGGTGGCCGGTGGCATCTGGTATGTCGGTCGCGAAGAGCGACGCCTGCGCCGCACCAACCGCCGCTTTCTGTAGGAGCCCGCCTGCGGGCGAAAGCCAACGGAGCGGTGAAGACGGACGCTCACCTTCGCGAGCCCGATGGCCTGGCTGCGGATGTCACGCACATCTTCACCGCTCCGTTGGCTTTCGCCCGCAAGCGGGCTCCTACAATGGGGGCGGGACGGATTCACTGTGGTGCATTCAGTGTCTTAATTGCACCACATTGGCGCATGTAGCCACGCTCCAAACCTCAGGCTATGCTGCAAAGGCTTGATCCTGCTGGCCTCCCCGCTTGGCACACGCCTTGCTAAATGCACCCCGCCATCCACTCGAGGTTTGTTTTATGTCTGCCGTCGCGAAAGTGCTGAACCTGATCCAGGACGAAGAAATCGAGTTCGTCGACCTGCGATTCGCCGACATCCTCGGCAAGCATCACCACGTCACGTTCCCCTCTCATGCCATCGACGAATCCACGTTCGAAGACGGCAAGATGTTCGACGGCTCGTCCATCGCAGGCTGGAAGGGCATCAACGAGTCGGACATGGTCCTCATGCCGGACCCGGATACGGCACACCTCGATCCGTTCAGCGCCCACAAGCAGCTGATCCTGCATTGCGACGTGCTCGAACCCAGCACCATGCAGGCCTACGGCCGCGATCCGCGCTCCATCGCGAAGCGCGCCGAAGCCTTCCTGAAGTCGACCGGCATCGCCGACACGGCGTTCTTCGGCCCGGAACCCGAATTCTTCATCTTCGATTCGGTTCGCTGGCAGAACGACATGGGTCGCGTGTTCTACGAAATCAGCTCCGAAGAAGCCGCATGGTCCTCGCGCTACAAGTACGACGGCCAGAACACCGGTCACCGTCCGGGCGTGAAGGGCGGCTATTTCCCGGTCAGCCCGGTCGATACCCTGGGCGACCTGCGCGCCGACATGTGCAAGGTCCTCGAGTCGCTGGGCCAGGTCGTCGAAGTGCACCACCACGAAGTCGCCAACGCGGGTCAGTGCGAAATCGGCACGCGCTTCAATACGCTGGTGAAGAAGGCCGACGAACTGATGACGATGAAGTACGTCATCAAGAACGTCGCCCACCAGAACGGCAAGACGGCCACCTTCATGCCGAAGCCGATCGTCGGCGACAACGGTTCGGGCATGCATGTGCACCAGTCGCTGTCGAAGAACGGCGAAAACCTCTTCGCGGGCGACCTCTACGGTGGCCTGTCCCAGATCGCGCTGTGGTACATCGGCGGCATCTTCAAGCACGCCAAGGCCATCAACGCGTTCGCCAACTCCACGACGAACAGCTACAAGCGCCTGGTTCCGGGCTATGAAGCGCCGGTCATGCTCGCCTACTCGGCGCGCAACCGTTCGGCCAGCTGCCGCATTCCGTATGTATCCAGCCCGAAGGGCCGCCGCATCGAAATCCGTTTCCCGGACCCGATGCAGTCGGGCTACCTGACCTTCACCGTGCTGATGATGGCTGGTCTGGACGGCATCATTAACAAGATCGACCCGGGTGCACCGGCCGACAAGGATCTCTACGATCTTCCGCCGGAAGAAGAGAAGAACATCCCGCAGGTCTGCGCCAGCCTCGACGAAGCATTGGTTTCGCTCGACAAGGACCGCGACTTCCTGAAGGCCGGTGGCGTCTTCACCGACGACTTCATCGACGGCTACATCGCGCTGAAGATGCAGGAAGTGACCCGTTACCGCGCAAGCACGCATCCACTCGAGTTCCAGATGTACTACGCACTCTGATTCCGCTTCGCGGGGATGAGTAAAAAAACGGGCGCCCAGGCGCCCGTTTTTTTGTAGGAGCGGACGAACGAGCGGGCGGGTAACAGCGAGTCAACAGCGGAACCCCACGGTACCGCAACGCGGCCGAAGTGGAGTGATCGCCACGGCGCTCGTGGCCGCCTGCAGGCGGCCGATCGTCCTTAACCTCAAGAACGTCACAGTCCGGTCGTTATAAGTTGCGGTATACAAAGGCGAGCGTGCCGCCGCCTGCCTCCGGGGACTCATAATGACCAAGCGCCTTCCGGTGCTCCTGCTTTCTTTGCTCGCGCCCGTCGCCGCCGTTGCGGCCGATGGCGACAGCACGCCGTATAGCTTCGGCAACAACTGGCCTACGCACTACGTTTTCGCGGACGGTACCGACCTCGGCCTTGCCGTGAAGTATCAGTACGACATCGACCGCTTCTCCCACGACGGGGGCACGTTCGAGGACAGTCAGACGAATCGCCGCAAGGAACTCGGCTTTTACGTCCGCAAGAAGGATGTCTACGACGCCACCGCCGTATTCGATTTTCAGGCGAAGACCTGGCTGGACGTCTATATGCGTGTGCAGACCAAGGCGTTGTTCGGAACCGACGCTGGCGCGATTCGTTTCGGCTACGACAAGACGCCGGTAGGTTTCGAAGGTGTGACAGGTACCGGCTCGACGACCTTCCTCGAAACCGCGCTTCCGGTCCAGGCGATCTATGCCGGTCGGCGCATCGGCGTCGACTGGGCGTTGCAGCGCCCGCACTACGTGTTGAACGTCGGTTACTACTCCGGCGGCGACCTGCAAGGCGATGCCGATGGACGCATGATCGCGGGTCGCGCGGCGTGGGTACCGTTCAACAAGCCGGGCGACGTGCTTCACCTCGGCGTGTCCGCTTCGCGCGAAGAGCCCGAAGGCACTACCGACGGTCGTGGCGTGTATCACCCTCCGACGTCACGCTTGCGCGCGCGACCGGAAGCCGGCCTCGTAGATCAGCGGTTGATCGACTCGGGTGCGCTCACGCCGACCGACTATGTCGATCGTCGTGGATTCGAAGCGTTGTGGATCCGTGGACCGTATTCGCTTCAGGGCGAATACCTGACGGCGAAAGTGAATCTCGACGACGCGCGTCCTGCTTACCACGCAAGCGGTTACTACGCGTTCGGTAGCTGGGTACTCACGGGCGAATCGCGGGGATATAGCGGGGGCAACGTCGCCGACCTGAAACCGAAAGGGCCGTACGGCGCTGTAGAACTCGCGGTGCGCTACAGCGAACTCGATCTGGACGATGGTCCCATTCTGGGTGGCACGGAGCGCGACTGGACGTTCGGGGCCAACTGGTACATCAATCGCTATCTGAAATTGCAGGGTAACTACGTTCACGCGACCAGCGACAGACGCGATGTGCGCATCGATCCGAACGTCGTCGAGGTCCGGGCGCAGGTCATGTTCTGAGAATGACCGGATGGGATGGAGGGCATCCCATCCGGTCGGCGCACTCAGAGGGAGTTTCCGAGATAACGCCTGAGATAGGCGCGCAAGGCGCGTGCCCTGACCGGGTTGCTGAAAGCCGAGCGTCCAGAGCGTTCCCCGGTGTCTTCGCGAACAAAATCGCATCCGGAAAGCTTGTTCTCCGGAACCTGGCCGGTGAGGAGATACCGTCCCGCCGCCTTTTCTACGCACGGCGTATCGGATTGCCCGAAAATACTGTGACCGTTCATGTTGCGGGCAATGACCATATAGGCATTGTTATAGTCGTTCAGCGCCTTCGTGGCGTTCGTTAGCGGGGTATGTGTATCGTGCTCCGCGTGAATCATAAGAATCTTTCCTGCGGAATGCAGCGGCTCCATTGACGGACGGCGCGTGACCCGCTCGCCCCAGTAGCCGCACAGATTGAATGCTTCGTTGGTGCTGCCGCCGGGATAGCGTCGAGCGTTCTCGCGTGCCACACCATTCCAGTAATCCGGCTCGGTTCTGCTGGCGGTGTCGTTGCATCGTACGGCGATATATACCGACAGGCTCTCCGGCGAGGTAAGCGGACTCGCCTCGGGACGGTCGCCGTAATACATGGCGACAAGCTCGCGGGCGAACGACTTTATGGCAATGTCGATACCGTTTACGGAGCTGAATCGGTGCGCTTCCACGCGAGCCATGAAAGCAGGCTGTGCCATCAACGGTTCGGCACGAGCCCATTCGGCCAGGGTAAGTGCGGCGGCGAGCGCCTCGGGTGAGGTTACTCTCGTCGCCCATTCCGCACGGGCGCGCTGTGGCATGTTGCCAAACCGTTCGACGATCGCTTCCTCATCGTTACCGAGGCCATAGAGATTGGGTTGTGCGATCGCGGGCTTTACGGCGAGACGCAGGAAGCTGCGGTGTTTTTCCTGGGCGCTGGCGAGAACGGCATCGTCGAAACTACCAGTGAAATCCATGCTGGAATCGAGAAGCATGCGCCCGACATTCCCGGGGAACATCGCGCCGTACCATGAGCCCAGCCACGTGCCGTAGGAGCCACCGTAGAAATTGAGCTTCGGCTCATTCAGAGAACGCCGTACGAGATCCATATCGTATGCCCCCTGCTCCGAGCTGATATACCAATGGAACGAATCCCGCGTGCAGTGGAAGCCCAGGTCGCGCGCGGCCTGATCGGCGGCATGGAGATTGTCGGAACTGAGATCGGACGCCAGGACATTGTATGGACCTGGCTCCGGCGAACAATTGAATAGCTGTGTACCCGGGAGGCCGCGTGGAATGACACCGACAAAGTCGTATCGCTCGACGAGGCGCTTCTTATCGCCATGGATAACATCGTCGGGTTCGATGAGCCCCCAGTAATCGACGAACGCCGGAAGGATGCTACGGGACTCTGACCCGGTCCGCCTGGGTTGAAGAAGATGGTGCCTTCGCGCATGGCCGGATTTTCGGCTTTGACGCGTACAACGCCCAGCTCAACCCGGCCCAGATCGGGGCGGAGATGATCGATGGGGCCTATCAACGTGCCGCATTGCAAACGATCCCCCAGGGCTTCGGTCGTGGAGTCCGGTACGGCATCGCCGCAGCTTGTCCAGACAATATTGGCTACGTCCTCGTTGAGCGAAGCGAAAGCTGTCTGTTGAAGGAGCAGAGCGGCAAGGCCACCGACGATGAAACGATTCCTTTTCATACGGATTTCCATGTGAGTAATGCACGGCAGCTTAGACGGTCAATGATCGAGTGTGATTAGGCATATTCGTCTCGGCGTGTAGGCCTCATCCGTCAGTGCGGCAGCAGGAACTCACCGCGATGTTTCACTTTCCGATACTGCGTCGCAGAGCATCTGGTCGGACATGGAGAAACCAGAGAACTTCCGAACGTTCGCGAAGGTCCTCTTCACGGCGTCTCACCGCCATCCGGAGCAACCCCGAGGTCGCCTTCGAGCGGGCGTTGGGCGAACATCCGACCGAGATGTTCCTGAAGGTCCAGAGCGATGTCACCGATGTCGGGAAGTAGGACGTTAACCCTGCGACGTTCAACCGGCGGTTAGCTCATGTACCAGCCGTGGCTCACGGTAATGGACTGGCCTGTCAGGGCGTTCGAGCCGAATGCAGCCAGGAATAACGCGACGTCCGCGATGTCTTTCACCGTGGTGAATTCGCCATCGACCGTGTCTTTCAACATCACGTTGCGGATCACTTCCTCTTCCGTGATGCCGAGTTCCTTCGCTTGTTCGGGAATCTGCTTTTCTACCAGCGGCGTGCGCACGAAACCGGGGCAGATCACATTGGCGCGAATGGCGTGCTCCGCGCCTTCCTTCGCCACCGTGCGTGCGAGGCCAAGGAGGCCGTGTTTTGCGGTGACATACGGCGCTTTGAATTTCGACGCGACGTGCGAATGCGCCGACCCCATGAGGATGATGGAACCGCCGCGTCCCGTCGGGATCATCTGGCGCATCGCGGCGCGTGTCGTGAGAAATGCGCCATCGAGATGGATCGCAAGCATGCGTTTCCAGTCGGCGAACGCGAAGTCGACCAGCGGCGAGATGACCTGCACGCCGGCATTGCTTACCAGAACATCGACTGGCCCCCATGCCGACGCGATGCTGGCGAATCCGGCATCGACCTGCGCCTCGTCGGAGACATCCATAGCGATACCCATCGCCTGGCCGCCTTCGGCGATCATCGCCTGCGCGGTGGCAAGCGCGGCGTCTTCGTTGATATCGGCGACGACGACTCTTGCGCCGGCGCGCGCATAGGCGCGTGCGATTTCGCGGCCGATACCGCTGGCGGCACCGGTAACGAGGGTGACTTTGTCGGTCAGATCATGCATGGCGAAGCTCCGTCGGGACTGCCGCCGATTATGCGCCTGCATGCAGCGCGACCCCATTGCCCAAAGGTCGGTATGCCCGACTCACCATCAACCGCGCAGCGTGAACTCCGCCGCTTCGCCGCCTTCCGACGATCCTGCGATCCAGACGTCGAACGCGCCGGGCTCGGCGGTGAACGTGCCATCGCGTTGCGTGAACGCGACATCGGCGCGGGTCAGCTCGAAGCTGACTTCGACCGACGCGCCGGGTACGAGATGAATCTTGCGGAAGCCCTTCAGTTCCTTGACGGGGCGCACGCGACTGGCGACGCGATCGTGCACGTAGAGCTGGACGACTTCTTCGCCGGCCACCTTGCCGGTGTTGGTGACGGTAGTGCTGACGACAAGGGTGTCGTTCCAGCCGATGCTCGCGGCACTGACCTTCGGCGCGGTGTACTCGAACGTCGTGTAGCTGAGGCCGTGTCCGAACGGATACAGCGCTTCATGCGTGATCTCGCGCCATCGCGACTTGAATGCAGGCGGCTGGTCGGCGAGTTCGGGACGGCCGGTGCGCAGGTGGTTGTAGAAGAACGGCTGCTGGCCCGCGTCCTGCGGGAAGCTGACGGGCAGGCGACCTGCCGGGTTGTAATCGCCGAACACGACATCGGCGATCGCGGGACCCGTCTGGCTGCCGAGGAACCACGTGACGAGAATGGCGTTTGCGTTGCGGACCGCGCCGGTGAGGGCGAGCGCACGTCCGTTCTTCAGCAGGATGACGACAGGTGTGCCGGTAGCAGCCACGGCTTCGATCAGCTGCTGCTGCGCGGGCGGCACGATAATCTGCGTGCGCGACTGTGCCTCGCCCGAATAATTCTGAGGCTCGCCGACGGCCAGAAGCACGACATCGGCGGCCTTCGCCGCGGCGACAGCGGCTTCGATGCCGCCTTCGATGGGCTCTTCGATACCCGAGCCTTCCACCACTACCAGTTCTGGAAGTACGGCGCGCAGACCGCTGGCGATATCGACGTGACGCGTCTTGTCGCCAAACAGGGTCCAGCAGCCTTCGAGGTTGTCCTGGTCCGCGCCGAAGGGTCCGATCAACGCCACGCGCTGCCCCGTCTTGCGCAACGGAAGCACGCCATCGTTCTTCAGCATCACGATGGAACGTCGTGCCGCATCGCGTGCCAGTTCGCCGTGGGCTTCGCGCAGCGAATCGTCGGCTTCGCGCACGGGATCGAGCGAGCGGTACGGATTGTCGAACAAACCGATCGCGGATTTCACCGAAAGCACGCGACGCACGCTTTCGTCGAGCATCTCCATCGAGACTTCGCCCTTCTCGATCAGGTCGGGAAGATGCGCGGCATACAGGCCGCTTTGCATGCTCATGTCCACGCCTGCGATAAACGCCAGGCGCGCGGCGTCGCGTTCGTCGGCGGCGTAGCCGTGCGCGACCAGTTCGAAATCGGCCGTGTAATCGGAGACGACGAAGCCTTCGAACGCCCATTCGCCGCGCAGGATGTCCGTCATCAGTTCGCGACTGGCCGACGCCGGCACGCCATTGATGTCGTTGAATGCGCTCATGATCGTCAGCGCGCCCGCGTCGAGCGCCGCCTTGAAGGGCGGCAGGTGCACGTCGCGCAGGGTCTGCTCGGAGATATCGACGCTGTTGTATTCCATGCCGCCGGCCACCGCGCCATAGGCGGCGAAATGCTTGGGCGTGGACAGCAGCGAATCGGTTGCCGTCAGGTCGGTGCCCTGGAAACCACGGACGCGAGCCGCGGCGAAGGCACTACCCAGCACGACATCCTCGCCCGAACCTTCCGCACCGCGACCCCAGCGCTGGTCGCGCGCGATGTCGACGGCGGGAGCGTAGGTCCAGTGGATGCCCGCCGCGGTGGCTTCGACCGCGGTGACCCGCGCGGTGCGCTCGGCCAGGTCCGGTTCGAAGCTGGCGGCTTCGCCGAGCGGAATCGGGAACACGGTGCGCATGCCGTGGATCACATCGGCGCCGAGGATCAGCGGAATGCCCAGGCGGCTTTCTTCGATGGCAACGCGCTGTGCCTCGCGACCTTCCAGCGCCCCCACGCCGTTAAACAGCGCGCCGACGAGGCCAGCCCGGATCTGATCCAGCACTTCGCTCGCGCCGCGTGCGTTCACTTCCGGGTTCACGTCCGGCGCGAAGGGGCGGACGGCATCGGCGAACACGCCCAACTGGCCGACCTTCTCTTCGACGGTCATGCGGGCGATGAGGTCTTCGATGCGGGGATCACGAATCATGGGCGAACACTCTTGCAGCAGGGGGGGCACAACGGCACGTCACGACCGCAGCGGGGGAACAGGCCGCGAAGCATACCGGTATCGACCCGCTTCCGGGCCATGTAACGTGCGTTACGTGAAAACGATTACGTCGTTGCGGCGCAAAGGGTACAACGGATTGCTGGACACGGGATATGCCCCCGGGCCGGGTCAGTCGCGCGGGGCCATTCCCACGGTCTCGCAGTAAGCGTGAGACCCGCGTGGCGTCCCACTATCATCCCCTCCCATGACCACCTTCCCCTTCAAGCAGCTCGACGTCTTCACGTCGACGCCCACCCAGGGCAACCCCCTTGCCGTCGTACTCGATGCCGACGGTCTGTCGGACGAACAGATGACCGCGTTCGCGCGGTGGACGAATCTCAGCGAAACGACCTTCCTGCTCCGGCCGACGCTGCCCGATGCGGATTATCGCGTGCGTATCTTCACGACGACCGGCGAGCTGCCGTTCGCGGGCCATCCCACACTGGGATCGTGTCGTGCATGGTTGGAAGCGGGCGGGCGTCCGAAGGCGAAACACGTCGTGCAGGAATGCGGTGTCGGGCCCATCCGGATTCGCCTCGACGGAGAGCGCCTGGCCTTCGCCGCGCCGCCACTGCGTCGCGATGGCCCGCTCGACGAAGAAACCATCGAACGCATATGCCGTGGACTGGCTATCGGCCGCGATCGTGTCGTTGCCGCGACCTGGGTCGATAACGGCCCGGGCTGGCTGGCCGTCCTGCTCGAGGATCGCGAGGATGTACTGGCGGCGAAACCCGATCGAAACATCCTCGCCGGCATGAAAGTCGGTGTCGTCGCACCGTGGAGGAACGGCGACGCGGATGTGGAGGTCCGCGCCTTCATTCCCGGCGACGGCATGCCCGAGGACCCGGCAACCGGCAGCCTGAATGCGGGTATCGCACAGTGGCTGATCGGAAGCGGCCGTCTACCGTCCCGCTACGTGGCGGCGCAGGGCACGGCACTTGGCCGCGCCGGCCGTGTCTACATCGAAAGCATCGATGGCGACATCTGGATCGGCGGATCGGCGGTGACGTGCATCGACGGTAGCGTCAGTCTGTAACGTCCGCTTCGATGCCGATATAAGGAGCGCGGCTCGCCGCGCTCCTTTATCCATTCACAGTCTGTACTTCGCTTCGACCATCACCGTGCGCGACGGGTAGGGGTAATAGACGTAGTAACGACGATCGGTGAGGTTGTCGACGCCAACGCCCAGGTCGAGATGATCGGTGGGCCGGTAAACCAGCTTCGCATCCCAGGTAAGGAACGCGCTGGCGCCGCCGAACGTATTCGGGTCGATGTCGCTATGGTCCAGCGTGTTGTACTGGCGCCCGGAATACCGGCCCGCCAGCGTCAGCATGGTGCGTTCCGAGGTATGCAGCGTCGCGACCAGGTTCGCCCGCCAGCGCGGAATGCGATAGAACTGCTTGCCCACCGATGCCGGATTGCGCTCGTTGCGCACCGTCGTGGCCTGCGTGTACGCCGCGTTGGCGGAAAGATCCAGCCGGTCCCACCACACGCCCTGGCCGTCGTAGCTGGCTTCGGCGCCGCGCGTGCGTACGAGTCCCACGTTCTGGACATTGGTGACGTTGGGGAACACGGTCGTGTCGGTCTGACTGAACAGCGTATTGCGCGTATCGCTGCGATAGAGCGAGAAACGCGTCACGCTGTTGGGGTGGTACCACTCGGCCGTCAGTTCGCGCGACAGATCGTTTTCGGGTTTCAGATTAGGATCGTTGTTGACGAGCGAAATGCCGTTGAACGTACCCTGGAAGAGTTCGCTCACCGTCGGAAAGCGGTAGGCGCGCGCCGCCGAAAATCGCAGCACGAGATTGTCCGCCGCCTGCCATGACAGCGACGCCTTGGGCGACGTGTGCGTTTCCTTGCGCTGTGGATAGTTCGTCGACGCCGTCGCCGTGGCACGCGTACCGTCGAAGGCGCGCCACTGCTCGAAGCGTGCGCCGGTCGTGAGTTGCCAGCGATCGGCGAGCTGCCAGGTGTCCTGAATGTAAACGGCCTGGGTCTGCGTGCTGCCGCCGTTGCCGCCCTGGTCCGCGCCGGCGCCACCGCTGCGCCACTGGGTGAGAGCCGATACCTCGTTCTTCAGCGCGTAGCCGTCGTAGTGATAGCCGAAGCTCACCCAATGGCTATTGGGCGCGAGGGTTTCGGGCCGGTAACTGGCGCGCAGATCGAAGGTTCGCCAGCGGCTGCCGTCGCCTGCGGTGAGCTGTCCCGCGCCATTGTCCGTGACGGACGAAGCCACGCGATCGCGGTTGCGGTCCATGTCGAAGTACGAGGCGTTGGCCTCGACGTTCCAGCCCGTCTCGTTATGCGTGCCGAGGGATGCGCCATAAAGATAATTGCGGCTCTGTCGCGTGCTCGGAGCAAAGAAGTTCGCGGGCAACGTGTATTGCCGACCATCGATACTTACCGTGCCGCTGTAAACAGGACGTCCCGAAGCATCGCGCAGGAAGCTCTCCGTGCGATGCGAGAGGTCCTGATTCCAGTAACCCATCGTCAGGCCGCCCTGCAGGGTCGGTGTGAAATCATAGGCAAGCTTGATCCGGGCTTCGTCCTGGCTCGTCGCTTCCTGGCCCTCGCTGTTGACGCCGAGCACCTGGCGCGGGAGGCCGTTCGCCCCCGTGTCGGCGATGGCGCCGGTTACCGGATTGACGGTGCCGGGGCGCGACGAAAGGTTCTGCGTCGCATAGACCAGCGGCTGTCCGTTGGCTTGCAGATGCGCCACGCCGATCAGGAGGGACAGATTGCCGATGCGATCGCCCAGCGTCGCGGCCTGCCGGCTGCCGCCGAAGTCGCGATTCACGCCGTAGGTATCGACGTTTTGGGTGAATCCCTGTACTTCGGCGGTCATCTCCAGCTTCGTGGGCATGCGCGTCGTCATCACGACCGTCGCGCCGATGGAGTTGCCGGGATAGAGCGCCGAGTAAGCGCCATAGATGACGTCGACACGCGCGAGGTTGTCCGGAAACGCCATCGACCAGCGCGGCGGGGTTCCCCAGGTATTTCCAAGCAAGTTGCTGAGCAGCAAACCGTCGAGATAGACCAGGCCACGGGCGCTCTGCTGGTTGCTGGTGCCGCGTACGGAGAACGTCGCGTTCTCGTCGCCGACGAAACGTTTGCGGATGCCGAAAGCCGGCATGTACTTCAGCGCGTCTTCGGCGTTGACGATGTTCAGCCGGTCGAGCTTCGCGGCCGTTACGCTTTCGACGACGGCGGGAATGTTGGGATCGACGGCGGGTGCGTCGCCGGTGGCGGAAACGCGTATTTCCTTAAGGGTCTGCGCGCGCTGCGGCTCGTCGGCATAAGCCGGCAGCGCGAATGCGCACGCGATGGCGACAGCCAGTGGGCCGCCTTCGTACAGGGAACGAATCGACATGTGAACTATCCGGTTTTCGGAGAACGAGGGGATCGGGAGGATCAGACGTTCGCGAAGCGCGGTGGACCACGTGGCGGTGCATGAAGGACGAGCGGTGCATCGATGCCGTGCTTGACCGGCAGCGTGGCGGCGACGAAACCGGAGAGGGGAAGCAGGTGCGCGACGAAGGCAACCGTACCGACCGTGGGATTCTGGGCCAGCAGCGTGCAGTAACCGCAGGCATCCATGTGGCCGATGTCGTGGCCATCGGGCTGGGCATGGTCGACGAGGCCGGCGCGGCCTTCGCACCATGCGCCGAGCTCGGGAAAGGCGGACGCCGCCGGCATGGCCCTGGAGGCCACCGGCGCCAGGATCGACAGCCAGATGGCGAACATCGCCATCCACGCCATGAACCGGCTCTGCGTTACGCCACGATGCACGCGCATCCCCTGAAAACTGAACCCCGGACCGGGGTCCAGGGATGATCGCACGCGGATGTCGCGTTGGGGCTGCGACAAACGGCCGCGTCTTCAGAGCATGGTCGGGGCGCGATCGCGAAACTCACCGCACCGCACCGCACTGGGCCCCTGCCTGCGCAGGGGCGACGGTGAGGGAGTTTTCGTCGACCTTTCCTCTCCCGCCCGCCCCACATTGACCCCTCGCACGCCACCGCCCACTATGGCGCTCATTCGCCATCGGAGCCACGGATCATGCGCCGAATCTTCCCGCGTATTGCCCTCGCCGCCGCCTTGCTTGCCGGCGTCACCGCGGTATCCGCCGCCGACCTTGTCGTGTCCGCCGCTTCCAGCCTCACCGACGCCTTCCAGGCCGTCGGCAAGGCTTATGAAGCGAAGCATCCCGGCACGCACGTCGTATTGAATTTCGCCGCATCCGACGTGCTGTTGCGCCAGATCGCCAGCGGTGCGCCAGCGGACGTGTTCGCCTCGGCCGACCAGACGGCGATGGACAAGGCGGTCGAAGCGAAGGCAGTCGATGCGGCGACGCGGAAAAATTTCGCGACGAATCGCCTCGTGCTGATCGTTCCGGCCGACGGCAAGACGGCGATTTCCTCGGCCGCCGATCTGAAGCGCGCGGACGTGCATCGCGTGGCCTATGGCGATCCCGCGTCGGTGCCCGTGGGTCGCTATACCCGTGCGGCGCTCGAAGCATCGGGCCTTTGGGACGCCGTGTCGGCAAAGGGCGTGCTGGCGCAGAACGTACGCCAGAGTCTCGACTATGTCGCGCGCGGCGAGGTCGACGCCGGCTTCGTCTTCGCCACCGACGCCGCCATCATGAAAGACAAGGTGACCGTGGCCGCCGTCGTGCCGACGCCTAAACCCATCAGCTATCCGGTCGCCGTGGTCGCCGGTTCGAAACAGGCCGGCGAAGCGAAAGCATTCGAAGACTTCGTGCTGTCGAACGACGGGCAGGCGATCCTGAAAACCTTCGGTTTCCTCGCGCCTTGAGACTCCTGTGAGCGCGATCTGGATACCGCTCGCGCTCTCGTTGAAGGTGGCGCTATGGGCGACGGCGATCAATCTCGTCCTGGGCGTGGCGGTTGCGTTCGGCCTGTCTCGCTGGCGTTCGCCCGCTCGCGAAGTGGTCGATTCGATCCTTACCCTTCCGCTGGTGCTTCCACCGACCGTTCTCGGCTATTACCTGCTCGTGTTGCTGGGTCGTCGCGGGGTGTTCGGCGAATGGCTGGATCGCGTCGGTATCCAGCTGGTTTTTACGTGGCAGGGTGCGGTGATCGCATCGACGCTGGTGGCGTTCCCGCTGGTGCAAAAGGCGGCCCGCGCCGCGTTCGAGAACGTCGACCCGCAACTGGAGGACGCCGCGCGCGTGCTTGGCCTGCGCGAACTGGCGGTGTTCTTTCGCGTGTCGCTGCCGTTGGCCGCGCGCGGCATCACCGCCGGTGCGCTGCTCGCCTTTGCGCGTGCGCTCGGCGAGTTCGGTGCGACCCTGATGATCGCCGGCAATCTTCCGGGGCGTACGCAGACGCTTTCCGTGGCGATCTATGCCGCGGTACAGGCCGGCGACGACGCGACCGCCGGTACGATGGTCCTCGTGACGTCGGTCACCTGCGTGATTGCGTTGTTGCTTGCCGGTTGGCTGTCGCCCGATCGGGCGAATATCCGGAGGCATCGCTCATGACGGTCGATGTCGCGATCGTGAAAGAACTCTCGGCGGACGATCGGCGCTTCACGCTCGATGTCGCGTTCTCGTCGGACAGCCGGCGCATCGTGCTTTTTGGTCCGTCCGGCGCGGGCAAGAGCCTCACCCTGCGCGCTATCGCCGGCCTGCTCACGCCCGACGCAGGCCATATCCGCGTACGGAATCGCGTGCTGTTCGATGCCTCGACGGGGGTCGACCTCGCGCCAAGGCATCGTCAGGTCGCCTACCTGTTTCAGGACTATGCGTTGTTTCCACACCTGACCGTGGCACAGAACATCGGCTTCGGGTTAACGAGCGGTCTCCTGAATCCGTCGCGTCGCGAGCGCGGCCGGGCCGTCGCGCACTGGCTCGATACCTTCGAACTGCGCGGCATCGCCGACAGCTACCCCGCGCGCATTTCCGGCGGCCAGCGCCAGCGCGTCGCGCTGGCACGCGCGCTGGCCAGCGAGCCGGGTATCGTCCTGCTCGACGAACCTTTCGCCGCACTCGATCCGGCCCTGCGCGGCCGTATGCGTCGCGAACTGCGCGAACTACAGGCGCGCCTGGACCTCCAGTTGCTGGTCATCACCCACGATCCGGACGATGTGGACGCGCTCGACGGTCACACCATCGAAATCAGGGATGGCCGGTTGTGGGAAGATGCGCGACCCCCGGCACGCGACGCGGGTCCCCTGCGCACGGACATCGAACCCCAGTGAACCGCACCACCCGTCCTCCGGACAACGCCCAACCCCATAAGGCCTGGCTGGGCAAATCGGTGCACTACGTGCTCGCGATCCTCGTGGTGGCTGGCGCCGCGTGGGTGCTGAACAAATACATTTCGAAGATGGCCTGGCACGACGTGCTGGCGGCGCTGGAACGTACGCCGCGCTGGCACGTCGTCGGCTCCGTCGCGGCGACGCTGGTCAGCTGGGCCGCGCTCGCCACCTACGATCTGTTCGCCGTTCGCACCGTCGTACCGGGGCAGGTTTCCACGCGCATGGCATTGTTCTCCGGTGCCACGTCGCATGCCGTCTGCAACGCACTCGGATTCCACGCGATCACGGGTACGGCGCTGCGTTATCGCCTGCTGGCCATGCGCGGCGTCACCGCTCCCGACGTCGCGCGCATCGTCGGCCTGGTTGGCTTCAGCGTCGCCATGGGTTTCGCCGCGATAACGTGCATCGCGCTGATGCTCGAACCGTCGATCACCAACGGCTGGGGACGCTGGCCGGGCGTTGCCCTGATCGCGGCCTTCGGCGCGTTGCTGATGTGGCTCTCGGGCAAACACACCGACCTGCGCATCGGAAAATTCTCGACGCCCGTACCCTCCGCACGATCCGCCGGTGCGCAGATCGCGATCGGCGTCGTGGAAATGAGCGGCGCGATTGCCGCCATGTATCTTTTACTGCCGCCGGAAATCGCCGGCGATTTCGTCGACTTCATTCCGATCTACATGGGTGCGGTCATCGCAGGCATCGTCAGCAACGCACCGGGCGGCATCGGTGCATTCGAGGCGTTGACGCTCGTAGCGTTTCCCGAGCAGGCACGGCCACAGGTACTCGCGGCGCTGCTGGCCTACCGGGTCATCTACGGCCTGGTTCCGTTCTTTCTTTCGTCGCTGGCGCTGGTGGCGTTCGAGATCCGCCGTCGCGCCCTGTTGCGCAGGGACTCCGCGGCTGTTCCCAGTCGCTGAACTACCCAGGTAAAACCATGCGTCTCTATCGACTTTTCTGCATCGCGGCGCTCGGTCTCTGCGCTGCCTGCGCGACGACGCCATCGGCTCGCCGCACCGACGTCCTGTTCTGGAACCAGAGCCAGCGCGAAACCCACTTCCGCGCCATGGAAACGCAGTACGCCAGCAACCGGATCGCGCATGGCACGAACGTGCACGCGCTGCCGGCGGGCGCGCCGTTGCTGCCGCGCTGGAACGACGGAACCACGCTCGACAGCTATATGTCCGACCACCACGTGGCGGGGATCATGGTGCTCCAGGACGGCAAGGTCCGGCTCGAACGCTACGGCCTCGGTTTCGGCCCGACCCAGCACTGGACCTCCTTTTCGGTCGCGAAGTCGTTCACATCCACGCTGGTGGGTGCGGCGCTGCGCGACGGCAGCATCCACGACCTCGACGATCCGGTGACCCGATACATCCCCGCGCTATCGGACAGCGGATACCGCGACGTGACCGTGCGCCAGCTTCTGACGATGACGTCGGGCGTCCGCTGGAACGAGGACTATGTGGATCCGAACTCGGACGTCGCGCAGATGTACGAAGGCGCGCGCGTTCCGGGCACGCCCCTCCTCGTTTCCTATATGGCGAAATTGCCGTCCGAATCGAAGCCGGGCACCCGGTGGGTCTACAAGACGGGCGAGACAGACCTGATCGGCATCCTGGTAACGCGGGCCACCGGCCGCACGCTGGCAGCGTACCTGTCGGAAAAAATCTGGAAACCGTATGGCATGGCGCAGGACGCCATCTGGCTGAAAGACCCCGTCGACGGCACCGAGGCGGGCGGCTCGGGCGTTTCGGCCACGCTGTCCGACTATGCCCGCATGGGGCAGTTCCTTCTCGATGGCGGTGTCGCGAACGGCAAGCCGGTGCTGGCGGACGGCTGGCTGGCCGATGCCACGCGCAAGCATGCCGACATCGGCGCGCCGGGCCGGGGTTACGGTTATCAGTGGTGGACCTTCGACGGTGGGCGTTACGCGGGCCTGGGTATTTTCGGACAGGTCCTTTATCTCGATCCTTCGCGACACCTGGCGATCGTGCAGCTGGCCGCATGGCCGGTGGCCACGGACAGCGCGCAGACGCGCGCCCGCCAGGCTTTCATCGACGCGGTTACCGCCGCCGTGGACGGCGGAGTAAAATAGACGCCCGACGAACGCAGGAACCCGCCATGGCCCTCACCTGGGACGATCTCATCTGCAAGCCCGACGCCGAGGCTATCGAAGCCCTTGCGAAGGCCTGGGAATGGCGCGTTGGCATCGCGTTTACACCGCTGCTGTTCACGGCCCTGGGCGATATGTTCTACGAAGCGGACGAGGGCGGCGTGTACTGGCTCAATACGGGCACCGGCGAGAACGACAAGGTCGCGGAGACCGTGCCGGAATTCAACGAACTGCTGCGCGGCAAGGACGTACAGGACGACTGGTTGCTACCGCTGCTGATCGAAGCACTGCGCGACGAAGGCAAGGTTCTGCGTCCCGGCGAGTGTTACACCTATGTCACGTTGCCGGTGTTCGCCGATGGCGTCTACGAGCCGCACAACATGCGGCCCGTACCCGCCATCGAGCACTTCAGCGAAACCGGCGAATTGATCGAAGCGATTCAGGGCCTGTCGGACGGTACGGACGTCGAGTTCGAAGTCCGTCATTAATCGTCCGATGTTCATTCGCGAAGTTTACGCCGCACCGCGCGAACACGCCTCCGCACGCGCCGCCAGCAACGCCTGTTCGCGTGCATTGCGCGCAAGACTGCCGGCCCGTTCGAATTCCTGCCGGGCTTCGTCCAGGCGACCCAGCCGGAACAGGAAATCGCCGCGTACGCTGGGCAGCAGGTGGTAGTTCTTTAGCGAAGGCTCGTCCAGCAACGTGTCGACGATGGCGAGTCCCGCGTCCGGACCGGCGGCCATCGACACGGCCACGGCGCGATTCAGCTCCACGATGGGCGACGGGTTCAACGCCATGAGTTCGGCATAGAGCGACGCGATGCGCGTCCAGTCCGTCTGTTCGGCGACCAGCGCACGCGCGTGACATGCCGCGATGGCGGCCTGCAACGTATACGGGCCGCGCGCATCGCGCAGCCGCTCGGCCAGTTCCAGCGCCGCCAGGCCGCGACGGATCAGCAGTCGGTCCCAGCGTGCGCGATCCTGGTCAAGAAGCAGGATCGGTTCGCCGGCCGGTCCCAGTCGCGCACCGGCGCGCGACGCCTGAATTTCCAGCAGGGCGACCAGGCCGTGCACTTCAGGCTCGTGCGGCATCAGCCCGACCAGCACGCGGCCAAGGCGCAGTGCGTCCTCGCACAGGGTGGGGCGCATCCAGTCGCCACCCGCGGTCGCGGTATAGCCTTCGTTGAAGATGAGATAGACGACCTTGAGTACGGAAGCGAGCCGCGCCTGCAATTCGTCGCCACGAGGCACTTCGAACGGCACGCCCGCGTCGGCCAGGGTCCGCTTGGCGCGCACGATCCGCTGGGCGATCGTCGGTTCGGGCACGAGGAACGCGCGGGCAATCTCCTCCGTCGTCAGGCCGCCCAGCAGGCGCAGTGTCAGCGCCAGTTGCGCGTCGAGCGAAAGCACGGGATGGCAGGCAACGAAGATCAGGCGCAACAGGTCGTCGCCTATGTCGTCGTCGATCGAGTCGATCAGCGCGTCGTTTTCCGACTCGGCCAACGTTTCCACGTCGTACGCGAGGGCCTCGACCTTGCGGCCGGCCATGCGCTCGCGGCGGATGCGATCGATCGCGCGATGCTTCGCGGTGGCCATCAGCCATGCGCCCGGATTGTCCGGCACGCCGGCTCTGGGCCAGTTTTCCAGCGCGGCGACCAGCGCATCCTGCGCCAGCTCCTCGGCTAACCCGACATCGCGTACGAGGCGGGCGATGCCGGCGATAAGACGTGGCGATTCGATCTTCCAGATCGCATCGATGGCACGGTGGGTTTCGGTAGCGGTCATAGCCACCGATCACACCACCGCCTCCACCGGTTGCGCAAGGCACGGTGCGGCAATATCCATGCGTTTACGTTGTAGGAGCGCTCTTGAGCGCTCCTACACAATCCCGGACAACAAGCCAGTCAGGTCGCCGCCGATACCAGCTCGGAAACCTCGTAAAGCTGACGGATTTCCACCCGGGCCGAATGGCGGTTCGGGAACGGATAACCCTTCACCCATTCGATGACATCGTCGATGGAGGCCATGCGCAGAATCCAGTAACCGGCGACCAGCTCCTTCACCTCGGCGAACGGTCCGTCGATGACCTCGGGTTTGCCGCCGCTGAACCGTACGCGCTTCGCGCTGGCGCTCGAACGCAGGCCTTCGCCGGCAAGCAGAAAGCCAGCCTCGATACCCGCCCGGATGCCATCGGCCATCGCGCCGAGCACCACCGGACCCGGATCGACATCGCGTTCGGCATCGTCGTCGGACTTCAGCAGCACGGCGAAGCGGGGTTTCGTCGCCTCGTCGTCGTTGTCGGGATTCGAGAACCCCGGAAGACCGCCGGGGCAACCCATCGAACGGATATCGAGGCAGACCTCGCCATGGCCGTCGATAGTGGGCCAGCCGCGCACCCAATCCACGGCGTCGTCCAGGGACTCCGCTTCGATGATGCTGAGGCCCGCCACCAGTTCCTTGGTTTCCGCGAACGGTCCGTCGACGACCGTGGCCTGACCGTTGGCGAAGGTGACCCGGACGCCCTGCGAACTGGGCTTCAGTCCTTCGCCTGTATGCAGACGGCCTTCCGCGGCGAGCGTATCGATGTATTGCGCCATATCCTCCAGCAATTCCTGGCTGGGCGGCATGCCGGCTTCTGTGTCGTTGTCCGCTTTACGGACGATCAGGAATCGCATGGCCACTCCTTCAGATCTGGGGACCGTTGATCATCCACGGCGCACCGAATTTGTCGATACACATGCCGAAGCCCTTGGCCCAGAAGGTCGGTGCGAAAGGCATCGTAACCTGACCGCCTTCGCTCAGGGTCTTGAACGCACGCTCGGCCTGAGCCACATCGTCGAAGACAACGGCCAGATTGCATCCGTGGATGCCGTTGTACGGATAGGCCGGATGGCTGTCCGAACCCATCAGCACCTGATCGCCGATTTCCAGCCGGATGTGCATCAGCTTGTCGCCCCAGTTCGCCGGGATCTCGCCGGGACCGCAGCCCTCGCCGCTACTGGGCTCCGGCGATGCCGGCATCTCCTTGAATCGCGAGATCATCGCGATCTTCCCGCCCAACGCCTTTTCGTAGAACGTGAATGCTTCTTCGCAATTACCGTTGAAGATCAGATAGGGCTGAAGTTTCATGATCGGGGAATCCTTGACGTGGGGGGAATTAGTGCTTGGCGGTGAGATGGGCGCGGATGCGTTCTTCCTGCTCGCGGGCCTCGGGCGTGAATTCGACGCCGAAGTCTTCCGCTTCGAAGACCTGGCGGATTTCGATTTCCGAATCCTCCATGGGAACGCGCTTCACCCACTCGATGGCCTCGGCGAGCGACCTGACCTGGATCATCCAGAAGCCAGCGATCAGTTCCTTGGTTTCGCTGAAGGGCCCGTCGATGACGTCGCGCCGGTTGCCGGTAAAGCGCACCCGGGCGCCGCGGGACGTGGGGTGCAGGCCGTCGGCGGCCAGCAGGACACCCGCCTTGACCAGTTCTTCGTTGTAGTGACCCATCCGGGTCAGCAAATCCTGGCTCGGCATCACGCCAGCTTCCGAGTCCGCATTGGCTTTGACTATCACCATGAAACGCATGTTTGTATCTCCTTATAAGGCTGCGCGAGCGGGGGAATCCCGCGCTCTTGTGATGACGTCGAACAACGGCGACCGGAATCGACATATCGGAGCGAAACATTTTTGCCCTGATAATCCGACTTGTCTTTGTCATCTATATCAATGGGTTGCATTGATCGAGCGGCGTGCGGCTTCCCTCGCCGGACGAGATGATGCGCCAACGTGGGTGAATGGCGCGCACTCAGGCGCGGCGGCGTTCGCTCCGATCCTGGCGCCCGGTACGGATGGGAGCCTCGAACGTGCATTCGAGGCCGTCGCTCGCGAAGGTGACGACAGCGGTGCCGCCGACCTGACCGGCCAGGACGCGTTCGATGAATCGCGTACCGAAACCGCGTTGGGCCGGCGTGACGACGACGGGGCCCCCATGCTCTTTCCAGTTCACGGTCAGGCGGGGAGGATTCTGGGTATCGTCGATGGTCCAGAGCATCGTGACCGTTCCCGCGCTGTTGGACAGCGCACCGTATTTCGCCGCGTTGGTGAACAGCTCATGGACGGCCATGGCGACGGAGACGGCGGTTTCGGGACGGAGCATCAGGTTCGGCCCGTCGGCGAAGATGCGATCGTTGCCGGGGTCGTGGGGCGCGACGGCCGACTCGATAATCCGGCGCAACGGCACGTCGTTCCATGCTTTCGATACCAGCAGGTCGTGCGCGCTGGCCAGCGACCGGACGCGCGCGTCGAAAATGGCCAGCGATTCCGCCGTCGTGCGCTCGCCGTGGAAGGTCTGGTTCGCCATCGCCTGGACGATGGCCAGGGTGTTCTTCACCCGGTGGTTCAGTTCGTTGATCAGGATGCGCTGCGCACGTTGCGCCTCGCGGTGACCTGTCACGTCCACGCAACTACCCATGTAGCCGGCGAACGCGCCATCGCGATAAAAAGGCGCGCCGTTGTCCAGCAGCCAGACGAACTCCCCATCGGCACGGTGCAGGCGATATTCCATGGAGAACGGCTGACGTGCGTCGAACGCGTTGGTATAGATTTCGACGCAGCGCTCCAGGTCGTCGGGATGGACCCCGTCCGCCCACCCGAAACCGAGTTCGGATGCCATGGACCGTCCGGTGAATGCCAGCCAGGAAAGATTGAACCAGTCGCACAATTTGTCCGGCCCGGAGCGCCAGATCATTACCGGCGCGAAATCGGCCAGTTCGCGGAATTCGCGATCGCCCATTTCAGCGGCCCGCAATATGGGACTGGCGGTATCTTCGGTCATCGATTCACCCTTCCAGGGTCGCCCCGCATCCGTAGCGGGCGCCGGAGTTCTATCCTAGCGCCCCTACGTGGCCCGTGCACGACGAATAACGCGATCATTGCGACACCGTGACATGGTCCACCAAACCGGTATGCTGGCGCCCATCGAAAAGGGGTGAATCCAGGGTCATGGAGCCGGGTATAGCGCGGGACATCGACGCGATTGCGCGCATAGCCGCAGTGCCGACGATTCTCGAAGTCGTTACACATACGACAGGTATGCGTTTTGCCGCGGTGGCTCGCGTCACCGACTACTCCTGGGTAGCTTGCGCCGTGCGGGATGGCATCGATTTCGGACTGAAGCCAGGTGGCGAGCTCGGGCTCGAGTCCACGATCTGCAACGAGATACGCCAGCACCACCAGCCGGTCATCTTCGGTCACGCGAGCGCGACGCCCCAGTTCGCCGGTCATCCGACACCGAAGATGTATGGATTCGAGAGCTACGTCTCAATTCCCATCATTCGCACGGACGGCAGTTTCTTCGGCACGCTGTGCGCGCTCGATCCCCTGCCGGCCCCGCTCGACGATCCGAATATCCTGAAGACGCTTACGTTGCTGGCCCAGCTGATCGGTGCCCAGCTGGATCTGGAAGACCGTCTGGAAGCCAGCGACAGCGCACTTGCCGATGCCCATGCCGTGGCGACCCTGCGCGAGCAGTTCATCGCCGTGGTGGGACACGACCTGCGCAGTCCGTTGCATGCGATCCGGCTGGGTGCGGAGTCGCTGGAAGCGATGCCCCTGGATGCGCGCATGCGTCGTACGGTTGGCCTCATGCGTCGCAGTTGCGACCGCATGTCGGACCTCATCGACAATGTTCTGGATTTTGCCCGCGGCCGTCTGGGCGGGGGTATTCCACTCGCGCTGCGGGCTTGCGACAGCCTCGCGGACGATATGCGGCAGGTGATCGAAGAGGTTCGTACCACTCACCCGGCGCGTGCGCTCGACGTTCGCATCGCCATCGAGCGTCCGGTGACCTGCGATCCGCGACGCGTGGCGCAGTTGCTGGCCAATCTGCTCAACAACGCGATGTCGCATGGCGACCGCGAGCTGCCCGTGGTCGTCGAAGCCGGCTCGATGCAGGGGGTTTTTCACCTGACCGTATCCAACGGTGGTCAGCCGATTCCATCCCACACGATGGCGCGGATTTTCCAGCCGTTTTCTCGTGTGGGGTCCGGCCAACCCAAGCCGGGTCTGGGCCTGGGTCTGTACATTGCTTCCGAGATCGCGCGTGCGCACGGCGGCACGCTCGTCGGCTTGTCCGATACGAAGCAGACCTCCTTTACCTTCCGGTTGCCAGGCGGCCCGGTGAACTGAACTGCCCCGGCTATGTCAGAATCCCGCCGTTACCCGGCCATGGTGTACTGGCAGGCTTTCATGGGGAATGTGTTTCTTATGTCTCGCTCGCGGTCAGACCGTCGGGCGGCGTAGGAGCATCAAAACAACTGGCAAGGATCGAAACGGATTATGGATCTGCTGCGCTTTATCGCCCTGCTTCCCGTGCGCTTCATGCGCGGTCTCCTCTGGTTGCTGGCGCGAGTGCTTCGCCCGGTTTTCGGCCAGATGTCGTGGAATGCTCCGGCCTGGGTACCCGCCGCGGGGAACGAGGTGCGGCGTCATCCGCTACGCGTTTCCGGCATCATCGCCGCGGCCTTCGTGCTGATCGTCGGCGGCTGGTTCGGCTGGCACTGGTATCAGAACCGGCCGAAGGCACCCGAGCCGAACCGGATCACGTTCAGTGCGCCGGCGCCCGCGCCCAGCGCCTACGACCAGACGCCGGTCGTCATCCATCCGTTGGTCGTCCGGTTCTCCGGTTCGGCCGCACGCATCGAGAGCCTGCAGAAGCCCGTCACCGACGGCATCGTGATGAATCCGAAGCTCGCCGGTCAGTGGACCTGGGAGAACGACCGGACGCTGAAGTTCGTGCCTGCCGAAGACTGGCCGGTAGGCCGTCATGTCGAAGTCTCGTTCGATAAGGCGAAGGTCTTCGCACCGGCGCTGCTGCTGGCCGACGATCACTTCACTTTCGACACCGCCCCGTTCACGGCAAGCATCCAGCACGGCGAGTTCTACCAGGATCCCGAAAACCCGACGATGAAGAAAACCATCGTCCAGGTCGCTTTCAATTACCCGGTCGATGCGGCGCAATTCGAAAAGCGCGTGCATGTCCGGATGCTCGACAAGGACAAGAAGCCGGCGGGCGACCTGAAGTTCAGCGTCACCTATGACGAGCGCCGCCTCAACGCCTTCGTCCACTCCCAGCCACTGGAGCTGCCGCGCGACGACGGCTCCGTAGGCTTGCTGGTCGATTCGGGCGCGCGCAGTGCGCGCGGCGGCGACGGTACCGGCAAGGACATCGAAACGTCGGTCCACGTGCCGGGTCTGTATAGCCTCGGTATCGACGAGATTTCCGCCACGCTGGTCGACAACGCACGATTCGAGCCCGAGCAGGTGCTGGTGCTCAACGTGACCGGCGCGGTCAGCGACAACGAGCTGGCCAAACGTATCCACGGCTGGATTCTTCCGCAGGACGGTCCCAAGGGATCGGGCGAGAACCGCGACACGCCCTATGCCTGGTCGACGAGCGAGATCGGCGAAGACCTGCTGCGCAAGGCCACACCGCTGAAGCTCGATGTCGTCCCGACCGAGAACGCGTACGCGCAGATGCAGAGCTTCCGCTACCAGGCCAAGCCGGGGCAGCGGATCTACGTTCGCGTCGACAAGGGCCTGGCATCGTTCGGCGGCTACATCATGGCCAAGCCGCGCGTCGAAACGCTAACCGTGCCCGACTATCCCAAGCTGCTTCGTTTCATGGCCGACGGCTCGCTGCTGTCGATGAGCGGCTCGAAGCGTATCTCCGTCGTGTCCCGCAACATGCCGGGCATGACGCTCGAGATTGGCCGCGTCCAGCCAGATCAGTTACAGCATCTCGTTTCGTTGAATGGCGGCAGCACGACCCGGCCGCATATGTACGGCCTGACGTCGGACCATATCGTCGACCGTTTCGTGCAGAAGATTCCGTTCCCGGCGGACGATCCGGGCAAAGCCCATTACGAGGGCGTCGATCTCGGCAAGTATCTGGCGTCGGGCAAGCGCGGCGTGTTCCTGCTGCGTCTGACGGGCTACGACGAAAAGGCGGAGAAGAAAGCCGCCGCCGAGAAAGAAAAGGCAGCGCGCGCACTGGCTGCGCAGCAGGCAGGCGGGACGCCGGAGGAAGCGGCTGCCTCGGTCGACGACAACTCGCAGGCCGACAGCAATGCGGAAGGCGATAGCGAAAGCGAAGGCGGAGAAAGCGATTCTTCGGCTTCCGAGTGGCCGACGGACGACCGGCTTGTCGTCATTACCGACCTGGGCGTGCTCGCCAAGCGGTCGATCGACGGAAGCCAGGATGTCTTCGTTCAGTCCATTCGTACCGGCTCGCCGGTAGCGGGTGCCACGGTAACGGTCATCGCGAAGAACGGCAGCACGCTGTTCACGCAGACCACGGGCGCCGACGGCATGGTGCACTTCGCCAGCCTGAAGGGTTTCGATCAGGAAAAAACACCTGAGATGTACGTGGTTCGCCAGGGCGAGGATCTGTCCTTCCTGCCCATCGGCGCGTACGACCGTGTGCTGGATTACTCCCGCTTCGATATCGGCGGCGAACCCAACGCGCGCAGCCAGGGTCAGCTTTCGGCGTATCTGTTCTCCGACCGCGGCATCTATCGCCCGGGCGACCTGTTCCATATCGGCATGATCGTGCGTGCATCCACCTGGACGCGCAGCGTGGCCGGTATGCCGCTGGTAGCCGGCATTGTCGATCCGCGCGGTACCGAAGTGCGTCAGCAACCGGTCTCCATGGATGCGTCGGGTTTCGCCGAACTCAGCTATACCCCGGCCGAAACCGCGCCCACCGGCAACTGGACGGTGAATCTGTACATCGCCAAGGACGGTAAAGCCGGTGCACAGATCGGCAGCACCACCGTGCAGGTGAAGGAGTTCCAGCCCGACCGCATGAAGGTCGTGGCACGGCTCTCCGATCAGGTAACCGAAGGCTGGGTCCATCCCGCCGATCTGAAAGCCGTGGTCGATGTGCAGAACCTGTTCGGCACGCCGGCCGCCGACAGGCGCGTCGAAGGTTCGTTGACGCTGCGCCCGGCATTCCCCGCGTTCCGCAGTTATCGCGACTACCACTTCTACGACATCCGTCGCGCGAAGGAAGGCTTCGAGGAATCGTTGGAAGACGCGAAGACCGACGATAAGGGTCACGCGGAATTCAAGCTCGACCTGACGAAGTATGCCGACGCCACCTATCAGCTCTACTTCCTCGCCAAGGCCTACGAGGCCGAGGGTGGGCGTGGCGTTGCCGCGGCCACGCAGGGCATGGTGTCGTCGAACGACTGGCTGGTGGGTTATCGCGCCGTCGACAATCTCGAGTACGTGACGCGCGATGCGAAGCGTATCGTCAACCTGATCGCCATCGATCCGAAAGCGAAGAAGATCGACCTGAAGGGCCTGAAACAGGCCATCGTCGAGACGCGTTACGTGTCGGTGCTGACGAAGCAGGATTCGGGCGTCTTCAAGTACGAATCCAAAGCGCGCGAAACCACGGTCAACGAAACGGACCTGACGATTCCCGCCGCGGGACTCGATGTCACGCTGCCGACCGACAAGCCGGGCAACTTCGCGCTGGTCGTGAAGAACGCCGCGGGCAAGGAAGTCAATCGTGTTGCGTACTCGGTTGCCGGCGAAGGCAACGTCTCGCGCTCGCTGGAACGTAACGCCGAACTGCAGCTGACGCTTTCGAAGAAGGACTACGCTCCGGGCGAAACGGTGGACATCGCGGTCCGCGCGCCGTATGCGGGCAGCGGTCTGATCACCATCGAACGCGACAAGGTCTACGCGCACGCCTGGTTCCATGCCGATTCGACCAGCTCGGTCCAGCACATCGCCGTGCCTGCCGACTTCGAAGGCAATGGCTACATCAACGTCCAGTACATCCGCGATCCGTCGTCCGACGAAATCTTCATGAGCCCGTTGAGCTTCGGCGTCGTGCCGTTCTCGGTGGATCGCGATGCGCGCCGGAACGGTATCTCGGTCGAGTCGCCCGCGCTGGTGAAACCCGGCGACGAAGTGACCTTCCATCTGACCGCGCCGACGCCGACCCGCATGGTGGTGTTCGCGGTGGATGAGGGCATCCTGCAGGTCGCGCGCTACAAGCTCGGCGATCCGCTCGACTACTTCTTCCGCAAGCGCATGCTCGAAGTCGGTACCTCGCAGATCCTCGATCTCATCATTCCCGATATCGAAAAGGTGATGTCGATGGCCGCGCCCGGTGGCGACGCCGACGGCGGTATCGGTCGCCAGCTCAATCCGTTCAAGCGCAAGCGCGACAAGCCGGTGGCTTACTGGTCCGGCATCGTGGATGTCGACGGCAGCAAGGACCTGACCTACCGCGTGCCCGACTATTTCAACGGCAAGCTGCGGGTCATGGCCATCAGTGTGTCACCCGACAAGATCGGAACGTTCGAAGGATCGACCACGGTACGCGGCGACTTCGTCCTGTCGCCGAACGTGCCGACCACGGTCGCGCCGGGCGACGAAGTCGAAGTAAGTGTCGGTGTGGCCAACAACCTGACGGGACTTGGCGGTAAGGAAGTTCCGGTCAACATCCAGCTGAAGACTGGCCCGCAATTGCAGATCGTCGGCGATGCGTCGCAGAAACTGAGCCTTGGCGAAATGCGCGAAGGTGTCGCGATATTCCGCGTGCGCGCCACCGACACGCTGGGTTCCGGCAACTTCACGTTCACCGCCAGCTACGGCGACAAGAGCGCGAAACAGAGCATCGATCTTTCGGTGCGGCCGGCTTCGCCGCTGCGTACAGAGCTGGCTTTCGGCAGCGTCGACGCCCACGGCAAAACCGACGTGGCCGATCTGCGTTCGATGTACGACGCCTATGCGCGCCGCGATGTCTCGTTCTCCACGGTTCCCGTGGTGCTGGCGCGCGGCCTGGCGGCGTACCTTGTCGATTTCCAGCACTACTGCACGGAGCAGGTCATTTCCAGCGCGATGCCTGCGCTGGTGCTCGGCAAGCGTCCCGAGTTCGGTCACGTGAAGCCGGCATTGGTCATGGACGGTGCTGCCCCGGCAGGCGATCCGATCGCGAACTTGTTCGACACGCTGCATGCGCGCCAGAACGGGCAGGGCGGTTTCGGTCTGTGGACGGCGACGCCCGACACCGACGTATTCGTCACCGACTATGCGACGCATTACCTGATCGAAGCCCGCGACCGCGGCGTGGCCGTGCCGCAGGACATGCTCGAAGCGGCGAACGGCGCGTTGCACCAGATCGCGGCGGACGATACCGGCGACAACCTGGACGCATTGCGCGAACGTGCCTATGCGATCTATCTGCTGACGCGCCAGGGCAATGTCACCACCAACGATCTGGCATCCGTACAGCGTCGTCTCGACGAAGTGGCTCCGAAAGAATGGCACGACGATCTCGCGGCCGGCTGGCTAGCGGCCTCGTACAAGCTGTTGCACCAGGATCCGCAGGCGACGACGTTGATCGCTGGTTTGCAGAAGCGGTTAGTGCGCTCTGCAACGGATGAAGATTACAGCTACGACGAGTACTACGATCCGGTCATTCGCGACGCCACGACGCTTTACCTGCTGGCTAAGCACTTCCCCGACCGGGCGAAGGCGCTGCCGCCGCAGGCCATGAAGAACCTCCTCGCTCCGCTCAGCAAGGGTCGCTACAACACCTTGTCGTCCGGCATGATCATCCTTGCGCTCGACGCATGGGCGACCGAGACGGGCGGCGATGTGTCGAAGCTTGCGATCAACGAAGTGGCGGCCAACGGCACGCTGAAGCCCATCGCCGCACCTGTCGGCGTCACGCAGCAGGGTCACTGGTCCGGTTCCGCGGCGCGTCTGCGTCTGGTCAACGATGCCGACACCACCGCGTGGTACGGCGTGGCACAGACCGGTTACGACCGCGCCTCGCCGACGAAGCCGATCAAGCAGGGCATCGAAGTCGTGCGCGATTACACCGACACGAACGGCAAGTCGCTGGACAAGGTCACCGTCGGTCAGGAAATCGACGTCCATGTGCGCATCCGCGCCACGGGCGATAGCGATGTGCTGAACGTCGCGATCACCGACCTTCTGCCGGGCGGCTTCGAACCGGTTATCACGCCGCCGCCCGTTGCCGACGAAACACAGGTCGCCAGCGATTCGTCCGCGGACGCGTCGGATAGCGAAAATGCGGATTCGTCGGAAGCCGATGAAACACCCGCCTGGCGTTCGCCTATCGGCCAGCCGGGTTCCACCTGGACACCCAACTACGCCGACGTACGCGAGGATCGCGTGGTGATCTATGGGTACGCGACACACGACGTCCAGGAATTCATTTACCGGATCAAGGCAACCAACGCCGGTCGATTCATCGTACCGCCGGCGTTCGGCGAGTCGCTGTACGACCGGAGCATCCAGGCACGGTCGATCGGCGGCACGTACCTCAACGTGGAGCGCAAGCAGTAACGCGAGCGGCGCGTCGCATCGTGCGACGCGCCGCCGGTTGTCCTCGCCATGATCTCGCTTCGACAGTTTATTCAACGCCTGCGCCGGGTCCGATGGCATAACACGTTGGTGGCGGTGCTCCTCATCGTCGCCATTCCCGTCGGTTTCCGCGTGTGGCCGCACGATCCGCTGAGATCGTGGTTGCCGTCGTCCACGGCTGTCTATGATGCCGACGGTCGACTGCTGCGTCTGACGCTGGCGAGCGATCAGCGGTATCGGTTGTGGGTTCCGCTTCGGGACATTTCGTCCGCCGTCACCGATGGCGTTCTGCTGCATGAGGATCGCTGGTTCTACTGGCACCCCGGTTTCAATGCCTTTGGGCTGCTGCGCGGCGCGTGGGTAACCTATGTACGTGGGGGTCATCCGCAGGGTGGCTCGACGATCACGATGCAGCTCGCCCGCTTGTTGTGGAAGCTGGATACGCGGAGTCCACGCGGCAAGATCGTGCAGATCGCGCGCGCGGTGCAGCTGGAGCTTTATTACTCCAAGCGCGACATCCTGGAGGCGTATCTCAACGACGCGCCGTACGGTCGCAACGTGGAAGGCGTCGGTGCGGCAAGCCTCGCGTACTTCGGCAAATCGCCGGATCGGCTCAGCCTTCCCGAGGCACTGACCCTTGCTGTCATTCCGCAGGACCCGTCGCGCCGGCTGCAGGCCGACGCGACATCCGGCGACGCCGTGATCGACCAATGGCTGGCGGCATCGCGCAATCGCCTGTTCGCGCGCTGGGTTTCACGCCATCCGGAAGACAAATCCGCGCAGCCACTCTTCGATCTGCCGTTGCGCCTGCGTTCCCTTTCGCGCCTGCCCTTCGAAGCGCCTCACTTCGTCGAGCAGATTCTCGCCGCGCGGCGTCTGGAAGGCGGCGGCGACATGCGCGTCACGACGACGCTGGACCTGCGTCTGCAACACAGCCTCGAACGTCAGGTGCGCCAGTATGTGGAACACGCCGGCGACCGGGGCATCCGCAACGCCGCCGCACTGCTGATCGATACGCGGGACATGGGCGTAAAGGCCATGGTGGGATCGGCCGACTATTTCGATTCTTCCATCGCAGGGCAGGTCAACGGTACGCTGGCCAAGCGTTCGCCGGGATCGACGCTGAAGCCTTTCATCTATGCGTTGGGTTTCGATCAGGGCGTTCTGCACCCGCAGACCGTGCTGCGCGATGTGCCGACCGCGTTCGGTCCCTACACACCGGAAAATTTCGACGGCCACTTCCTCGGTCCGGTAACGGCGACGCAGGCGCTGATCCGCAGCCGCAATATTCCCGCGGTCTATGTCGCGTCGCGTCTGGCCAGTCCGAATCTGTATCAGTTCCTTCGCGATGCCGGTGTCAGCCGCATGGCGAGCGAATCGCACTACGGTCTCGCGCTGGTACTTGGCGGTGGCGAAGTGACGATGCAGGAACTGGGCGGCCTTTACGCCATGCTGGCCAATCGCGGCAGCCTGAAGCCGCTGCGCATGCTCGCAAGCGAGCCGCAGACCTCGGGTACCCGGGTGCTTAGCGACGAAGCGACCTTCATGACCATGGACATGCTCCGGCAGAATCCACGGCCCGACGATGCTATCGCCGCTCAGTCGTCGCGCCTGCCCATCTACTGGAAAACCGGCACATCGTGGAGTTTCCGCGACGCGTGGACCGCGGGCAGCTTCGGGCCCTACGTACTCGTGATCTGGATCGGCAACTTCGACGGCAGCGGCAATCCCGCCTTCGTCGGCGTCGAGGCGGCGGCCCCGCTTTTCTTTCGCATCGCCGACGCCTTGCGCGCGGAACGCCCCGGACTCGCCGAGCCCATACGGCGCAATCCCGCCAACCTGCGCCGCGTTTCCATCTGCCTCGCCAGCGGCGATCTGCCCAACGCATGGTGTCCGCAGCTGGGCACGACCTGGTTCATCCCAGGCAAATCGCCGATCAAGGTAAGCACCGTGCACAGGCCGGTAGTTATCGACTCGGCGACAGGCAAGCCCGCGTGTCCGCCTTTCGATCCGGCGCATACCCGCACCGAAGTCTACGAATACTGGCCATCGGATCTGCAACGCGTCTTCGCGCAGGCGGGCATGGCGCGCCGTACGCCGCCACCACTGCCGGACTGTCAGGGCGGTGCACAGTTCGCCGGCGATCCTCCACGCATCACATCGCCGGTGCGCGGCACCACATACACCATGCGCGCGTCGCGTATCGGCGAGGAACGCATCGCGTTCACCGCGACCACGGACGCAAGCAGCCGCCAGCTTTACTGGTTCGTCGACAATGCGTATCTGGGGAGCGCGCCGACCGGCCAGTCGCTGATGTGGCAGCCGGAGCGCACCGGTAAGTTCGTCGTTCGCGTTGTCGACGATCAGGGCCGCAGCGATTCGCGACCGCTGTCGATTGCGGCGGATTTGTAGCGCTTAGGGCTTGGCCACTTCGACGGTCACGTGCGCCAGTTCCTCATGGATGGCAAGCTGTCGACGGACGTCTTCCGCGGATACCGGTGTGCTCGATACCAGTCCGAGGATGCACGCGTAGCTGCCGCGTCCCACTCGCCATACGTGCAAGTCGCTGATGGCCGCTTGCGGGAACTGTTCGTCGATGACATCGCGCACCTCTTGCACGACCGGATGGTCCATCTCGGCATCGAGAAGTATTTTTCCCGATTCGCGCAGTAGCGAGAATGCCCAGCGGGCGACCAGGATCGAACCCACGATACCCATCACGGGATCCAGCCACGAGGCGCCGTAGAACTTACCGCCGATAAGCGCGACGATCGCAAGCACCGACGTCGCCGCATCGGCGATGACGTGGATATAGGCCGACCGGAGGTTTACGTCATGGTGGTGGTGACCGCCATGATGAGCGTGACCATGGTCATGCCCGTGATCGTGGTGATGGTCGTCCTTCAACAGCCATGCGCACAGAAGATTCACGCCAAGGCCGATAGCGGCGATGACGATGGCTTCGTTGTAGTAGATGGCGCTGGGCGAGAACAGACGTTCGATGGACTGATACATCATCAGCGCCGCGACGACGCCGAGCAGCATGGCACTGCTGAAGCCGCCGAGTATTTCTATTTTCCAGGTGCCAAAGGCAAAACGACGATCGGTCGCGTAGCGTCTCGCCAGTACGTACGCCAGCAGCGACAACCCCATCGCCAGTGCATGGGAGCTCATGTGCCAGCCGTCGGCCAGCAACGCCATGGAGTTCAGCAGATAGCCGCCGACGATCTCCACCACCATCATCACAGCGGTGATCAGCACGACGCGCTTGGTGTTGCGTTCGGCGTGCGCATTCACCTCGTTGAAGTGATGGCTGTGGGTGTAGGGCGACACATCGAGGGCGGGCATGGCTGGTCACTCCGTTATATACTCCCCCATAGTATATGACCGAAGGTAAGGCCGCCATGTCGCATATTCACGGAGACCGGAAGAAGCTCATCTCGAGAGTCCGCCGGATCGGCGGACAGATGGCCTCCCTTGAGCGGGCCATTGAGGGCGATGCGGAGTGCGGAGCCGTGTTGCAGCAACTCGCCGCCGTGCGGGGAGCCGTCAACGGCTTGATCCTGCAGGTCATGGAGGGGCATCTGGTGTCGCATGTCGCCGATAGCGGCAATCCGCAGCAGCTGAGCGAGCTGGAGCCTGTGCTGGCTGTGCTGAAGAGTTACCTGAAGTAATCGATCGCTTGCGATCGATGCCGTGACGATACGGACGTCCGGCACGGGGCGGAATACCGCCTCACGCTACCATTTTCCTCGCCGTCGCCCCGGCGTCCGCAGCGACCACGCGGGGGCAAGTCCGGACGCCGACGTTCGGCTTGAAAGCGATCATCGCCGTCGCGAGAACCGACCGCTTCGCCGCAGGTTCCGGCGTACGCCGGAACGACGGTGAGGGGTGGAGGCGGTTCGAAAGTCGGCTGGCTGACTATTCCGCCGCGCCTCAGAGCTCGACAACGTCGAAGTGCACATTCGGTTCGACGTCCACGTCGTAATCCACATCGCTGCGAGCGAACCCGAACAAGCGCAGGAAGTCGGACTTGTAACCGGCGTAGTCGGTCAGCTGCGACAGATTTTCCGTATTCACCGTGGGCCACATGGCCTTGCAGGCTTCCTGCACGTCGTCGCGCAGCTCCCAGTCGTCCAGGCGCAGGCGGCCTTCGTCGTCGGTCTTCGGCGCCGCACCGTCCTGACGATACAGGGCGTCATGGAACAGGCGGTTGATCTGCTCGATGGTGCCTTCGTGGATGCCTTTCTCTTTCATGATGCGGAACACCATGGATACGTAAAGCGGAATGACCGGAATAGCCGCGCTGGCCTGAGTCACCACCGACTTCATCACGCCGACATAGGCTTCCAGTCCCTGCGCAGCGTAACGCGTGCGCAATGCCTGCGCGGTGTTGTCCAGGTGCTGCTTGGCTTTGCCCAGCGTGCCGTGCCAGTAGATCGGCCAGGTGATTTCCGTACCTACGTAGCTGTAAGCAACGGTCTTGGCATGCTCGGCCAGCACGCCAGCCTTGCTCAGCGCGTCGATCCACAGGGCCCAGTCCTCGCCACCCATCACGGTGACGGTGTCCTTGATCTCTTGCTCCGTCGCCGGCTCGACCGACACCTGGACGACCGTGTCGCGATTGGTATCGACCGAAGACGCGGTGAACGTTTCGCCGATCGTCTTCAGCGAGGAACGAACGACTTCACCGGAATCCGGCAGTTTGCGCACCGGCGATGCCAGCGAATAGACGACGAGGTCGATGGGGCCACCCATCTCCTGCTGGATCAGTTCGATCGCGCGGGCGCGGGTCTCGTGCGAGAACGCGTCGCCGTTGATCGACTTGCTGTACAGACCCGCCTGCTTGGCGAACTTGTCGAAGGCAGACGAGTTGTACCAGCCGGCCGTGCCGGTCTTGGTCTCGCTGGAGGGTTTTTCGAAAAACACGCCCAGCGTCGCCGCGCCGTACCCGAAGGCCGCCGTGATCCGCGATGCCAGCCCATAGCCCGTAGAGGCACCGATCACCAGTACGCGCTTGGGGCCCGAAGCCGCGTCGCCGCTGGCCTTGGTGATGCCGATTTGCTCCAGCACGTTTTTCTCGCAGCCGGTGGGATGCGCGGTGATGCAGATGAAGCCACGAACCTTGGGATGGATGATCACGAAACGCTCCTACGCGACAAGACCCCGAATTCTAATCGGCGTGGGCATCAAATGCTGCCTCCCGGGACGTTTCGCCGGCGGTCGCGAACAAATGAAGCGCGGCGTACTGCAGCAACATGATGGTTTTACCGTCCTCGATCTCGCCCGTTCCGATCATTGCCATGGCATCGTCGAACGGAAGTTCGAGCACCTCGATGTCCTCGCCTTCGGCCTCAAGGCCGCCGCCTTCGCCGATCTTCGAGGCGGCATCGTATTCGGCGACGAAGAAGAACAATTTCTCCGTTACAGAGCCCGGACTCATGAACGCCTCGAAGACCCGCCTGACCGTTCCCACCCGATAGCCCGTTTCTTCCTCCACTTCCGCGCGGATCCGCTCTTCGGGAGTGGCCATGTCGAGCAGTCCCGCGGGCGCTTCTATCAACATGCCGTGGTGGCCGGTGACATAGGCGGGGAGGCGAAACTGGCGCGTGAGAACGACCCGGCGCCGCGAAGGCTGATACAGCAGCAGGGTGGCGCCATTGCCGCGATCGTAGGTTTCCCGCTGCTGGCGCTGCCAGGTGCCATCGGCCCTTCGCAGGTCGAACACCGTCTTTTTAAGCAGGGACCAATCGTCCGATAGCACCTTGCTTTCGATGACCCGGACACGCCCGTCGGCTTCACTCATGACTCGCTCGCTGTAGACAAACACAGGCCGGGACCGTATCGTGCAGTTTCGTGCAATGTCAATGGATTTCGTGCAAACCCATGCTGACCACCCATCGCAAACAGGCCATCCTCGCCACCCTTCAAAGGGATGGCCAGGTACTGGCCAAGGCCCTGAGCGAAGAGTTCGGGGTTTCCGAGGACACCGTTCGCCGCGACCTGAGGGAGCTGGCAGCGGAAGGCAAATTGCAGCGTGTGCACGGAGGCGCGCTGCCGTCCTCCCCGGCGGCCGTCGACTTCTCGCAAAGGCAAGGCATCAGCACGGACGGCAAATCGGCCATTGCCCGTAAGGCCGCTGGCCTCGTTCTTCCCGGCCAGGTAGTGATCGTGGACGGCGGTACGACCTGCGTGCAGCTGGTCCGGCACCTGCCCAGGACGCTCCAGGCCACCATCGTGACCCATAGTCCGAGCATCGCCGTCGAGCTGATAGATCACCCGGGCATCGAGGTCATCCTGATCGGCGGCCGGTTGTTCCGGCATTCGATGGTCGCCGTTGGCGCGGCCGCGATCGAGGCTATCGGCAGCATCCGGGCCGATGTGTATTTCATGGGCGTAACGGGTGTGCATCCGACGGCCGGACTGAGCACCGGCGATCTCGAAGAAGCCTATGTCAAACGCGCACTGGCGGCGCGAGCCGCCGAGGTCGTCGTGCCTGCCTCCGCGGAAAAGATCAACGTCGCGTCGGCTTTCGTCATCGGAGAAGCCTCCGCGGCCAGCACGCTGGTAGTAGAGTCCGGGACGTCCGAAGCCTCGATCGCTCACTTTACGGACATGGGGATAGCCGTCCTTCGGGCCTGAGCGGCAGCTAACCTTCGAAGTAAGGTCTGATACGAGTTTCGAATAACCGCTCAAGCTCGTACATGCGTTCTTCCACAGGGCCGAACATCAGGTCGGACTTGGAGAGTCCAAACGTGGGACCGAACGATGACGGCAACGTCCCTCTGGCTGCGCGATCACGCCAATCGCGCGCGTTCTTCAGGGCAATCGCCGCGTTAGGGTAACGATCGTCGCCGTTCACGATCACCTGTTCCAGCTCGCGAATAACGCTGTCGGCCAGCGATATGAAGCGTTCGACCGCGCCTGTCGTCATGTTCTACTTTTCGCGCCCGCCGCCTTCAGGACAGCGACGACCGCCGGGGCGTTCTGTTGTATCGCATCGGAAAGCGGCGTCTGGCCCGTGCTTTTGCGTACGGCGTTGACGTCGGCCTTGGCGGCGATCAGGGCCTTGACCACTTCAAGATTTTCGTCGCCCCACTGAATGGCGAACATCAGAAAAGTCTGCCCGCCGTTACCGAACGGATCCGGGTCATTGACGTCGGCGCCAGCCTTGATCATCGCCTGGACGATGGCGGCATTCTTGACATAAATAGCGCCCTGGAAAGGCGTCATTTCACGGCCGGCATCCTTGGGCGTGGGTTTGGCACCCTGGCTCAGCAATGTGTTCACGGCCGCGACATCCTGATTGAGCGCGGCCGTGTAAAGCTTCTTGTCCAGCGCCCCCAGGCCACTTGCCCATACCGGGAACGAAGCCACGGCGAGCATCAGTGCAACGACCAGCCTGCATGCGTTTGGGTTCTTCATAAGCACGTCTCCAACAACGATCGTCCGGATCAATTCGGCGAATCCTACAACGACTGACTAAAACTCTTCGAGACGGCCGGAGCTATTCGAATGGCCAGCGGCTAAAGGTGACGGCGGTGGGCGCTATCGACTAGCGGGCGGAAGTGGTCGCGCGAATCCGCGAGATATCCCGCAACGGCGGCGCGCCGAACAGACGGCTGTATTCGCGGCTGAACTGCGAGGGGCTGTCGTAGCCCACGCGCGAAGCTACCGTACCGACATCGCCATCGCTGCCGAGCAGCATGCGCCGCGCTTCGTGCAGTCGTAGCTGTTTCTGGTACTGCAGCGGACTCATCGAGGTGACGTCCTTGAAATGGTGATGCAGCGACGAGACGCTCATGTTGAGTTGCTGCGACAGCGCGTCGATGCTCAACGGCTTGTCGTAGTGGTTTTTCAGCCAGTCGATCGCGCGCGCGACCTTGCTGCCGCCGCTCTCGCCGGCGGCCATTTGTCCGAGGCGCCTGCCGTGCTCCCCGCACAGCAGCAGAAACAGGATTTCCCGTTCGAGGAGTGGCGCCAGTACGTGGATCTCGTCGGGATGATCGAGAAGGCGCGCCAGCCGGAGTGCAGAATCGAGCAAACGACGGGATAGCTTGCCAACAGCGATCGTTCGGCCGATCGGAGACGATTCGGAGCGGGGCCGACCCATGTCCGCCATCAGCGCGGCGACCTGCTTCAGATCGAGCGACATGGCCATGCACAGATATGGCTGCGTGACGCTGGCGTCGGTAATCCGGGACATCACCGGCAGGTCGATCGAGGAGATAAGGCAGTGCCGGACGTCGTAATCGTAGTCTTCGCCAGCGGCAATAATGCGTTTGGCGCCCTGCGCGGCGATGATCAGGGACGGCCGGCTCATGCCACAGGACAGATCGCCGATCTGCGAATACCTGTGCAGGGTCAGCAGCGGCATGACCGTCGCGTGATCGCCATCGGCCGGCGCAAAGCGAGCGATGATGCTGCTGAGTTCGGCCGACATAGCGACCATGGCCATGTCGGAGTGGTGAGAATCCATAGCGATGTATCGAAGTAGGGCTTGCCGGGCAGTATGCCTGTCTTCCGGTGTCCCCTGTGTCGAGATTTGCAGGATCGGGCAATAAATCGACAGGATCTGGCTACATATGCCAGCCCCCAGGTCTCAAACTTTTCGGGTCAGTCCACCCCCAGAGATATTTCCCATGACCACTGTTCGCGGTTACGCAGCCCATAACCCCACTTCCCCACTGGTCCCTTTTACGTTCGAGCGCCGCGAGCCGGGCGATGACGACGTCGAGATCCAGATCCTCTACAGCGGCATCTGCCACTCCGACCTTCATCAGAGCCGCGACGACTGGGGCGGCGCGCTGTTCCCGATGGTGCCGGGTCACGAGATCGTGGGACGGGTGACGCGGGTAGGTTCCAAAGTGACCAAGCTCAAGGTCGGCGATTTCGCCGGCGTCGGCTGCATGGTCGACTCCTGCCGCGAATGCGCTTCCTGCAAGGAATCGCTCGAACAGTATTGCGAGCAGGGCGCGACCTGGACGTACAACAGCAAAGAGCGCGGCAGCGACCAGCTCACCTTCGGCGGCTATTCCGAAACCATCGTTGCCGCCGAGCGCTTCGTGGTCAGCATTCCCGCGAGCATGGATCTCAAGGCCGTGGCGCCGCTGCTCTGCGCGGGTATCACCACGTATTCGCCGTTGCGTCACTGGAAAGTGGGGCCCGGCCAGAAGGTCGGTGTGATCGGCCTCGGTGGCCTCGGCCATATGGGCGTGAAGTTCGCCAAGGCACTCGGCGCACGCGTGGTGATGATCACCACGTCGATGAGCAAGGCGGCGGACGCGCAGCGCCTCGGTGCCGACGAGGTTTTGCTGTCCACCGATCCGGTCGCCATGGCCAGCCATGCCGGAAGCTTCGACTTCCTGCTCAACACCGTGCCGGTCTCGCACGACCTCAATCCGTATATGGCGCTGCTCAAGCGTGAGGCGAGCATGGTGCTGGTCGGTGTGCTTACCGAACTGGACCCGCCGCTCACCGGCGTCGCCTTTATCTTCGGCCGCAAGAAGCTCTCCGGCTCGGCGATCGGCGGCATGGCCGAAACCCAGGAAATGATCGACTTCTGCGCCGAACACAACATCGTTTCGGACATCGAAATGGTGCGGATCGATCAGATCAACGAAGCTTATGATCGCTTAATCAAGAACGACGTGAAGTACCGCTTCGTCATCGATATGGCGACGCTCGCAGCCTGATGGAACAGCGAAGCGGCAGGCGACCCGAGGGATCGCCTGCCGCTTCGGTTTGAAAACGGACGCTACTGCTAAGCCGGCTTTTAGTCGAAATGCCTTCCCGGATTCATCTGTCTGGGGAGGAGTGAGGTCATCGACGACGGACTCAGTGCAGCTGCTGGATACGGATCATGTTGCCCGCGGGATCGCGGATGGCACAGTCGCGAACGCCGTATGGCTGGTCGGTTGGTTCCTGGACGATATCGGCGTCGCGGGCCTGCAGCTGTTCGAAGGTGCCCTCGATGTCCCGGGTGGCCAGAAGCAGGATGCCGAACGTGCCCTTGGCCATCATCTCGGCGATGGTGCGGCGTTCGTCGTCGGTGACGCCGGGGCTGGCGTCCGGCGGATACAGGACGATGGAGGTGCCTGGCTGACCCGCCGGGCCGACCGTGATCCAGCGCTTCCCGCCGTATCCGACGTCATTGCGGACTTCGAAACCGAGGGTGTCGCGATAGAAGGCCAGCGCGGTGTCCGGATCGTTCTGCGGGAGGAAGCTCGAGTGAATGGTGATGTCCATGGCGTCTCTCTCAGTGGGGGGAAGTCCATGGCGATCAGTCTAATTCCGGCTCGGCGGGCGGCGCTTCTCGATTCCTGATCGGTCGTGTCACCTGTTTCGCCACGCACGACGGAATCCCCACCGTCGCGTGTGCCTCCTGGCGCCGATAGATGCCGGGCGACATGCCGACCAGTTCGGTGAACCGCGTAGTGAAGGTGCCCAGCGACGCGCAGCCGACCGTGAAACAGACATCGGTGACGCTGAGGTCGCCACGACGAAGCAGCGCCATCGCGCGCTCGATGCGCCGTGTCATCAGGTAGGAGTAGGGCGACTCGCCATAGGCAAGCCGGAACTGGCGACTGAGGTGACCGGCGGACATATGCGCACCACGGGCCAGCGCCTCGACGTCCAGCGGCTGCGCGTACTCCCGGTCGATCCGGTCGCGAACGCGGCGCAGTCGTGCGAGGTCGCGCAAATGCTGCTCTGCGGCGGATCTGCTGTTCACCCGCATGATCGTTTCACGTTGCAGGGCAGTGCTCAAGCCCGTGGATGTGAGGTATCCGGTAACCCTTCGTTGCCAGTTTCCGGAAATCCCACGCTGCCTGGAGCTAGTGCCAATTATGCTATTTTATGGCGACTCACATAATTATGTGACCAAGCATAAAGGTGCATAAATGAGCCTCGCTTTCGACCTTCCATACTTCCCTCGGAACGGCCTCCTGGAGGAGGTTCTCAAGGTCTATGAGAGCGGATTTAAGCAGGGAGTAACCCTGTTCGCTCCGCGTCGCCAGGGCAAGACCTCTTTCGTGAAGCACGAACTCGTACCCGCCGCCAGGGAATTGGGATGGCAAACCATCTATGTCGACCTTTGGAAGCGCAGGGGGGAGCCGGAGCTTGCCCTCGTCGAAGCACTTGAAGCGACCGTCGAGCAACGTCAGTCGGGGCTTCGACGCAAGCTGAAGCTGAAACAGGTCAAAGCCAAGGCCAAAGGTCCGGGTGGAGAGGTTGAGTCAACGATGGAACCGATCTCCCATAGTCCCGAGGGAGTTCTCGAAAATCGTCTCGACGCTGCGCTGACAGCGTTGGTTGGCAATCGCCGTACGCTTCTCATACTCGATGAGGTGCAAGCCCTTGCCGGCGCCAAAAGGGACGATTTTGTCGCCGCACTCCGCACCGTGATCCAAAAGCTACAGGGCCACTTGGTAGTTTTTTACACCGGATCTTCGCGCGACGGGCTCAACAGCATGTTCCGGCTGCAAAAGGCACCACTTTTCGCCTCGGCCATGCCGGTGCATTTGCCGGATCTGGGAGATGACTTTATCGAGGACCGTCTGGTCTTCCTCGCAGAGCGCTCCCAAGCCCAGGTCAACAAGGAGGCACTGGAGCGTGTCTTCGACGATTTGGGCAAAACACCGGAATTCCTCAATGAAGTCATTCTTCACCTCATCATCGCCAACGACGGAAACATCGATCGCGCCATGGAGGCATGGCAAGAGGCACATAGAGAAGCAGGAGCAGGCTCCGTGTTGAGCGACCTTCGCCCTATTGAGCTCGCGGTAATGGAGCTACTTGCACAGCGCGATCACCCTACCGTTTACAGTGCCGAGGCGCTGTCGTTCGTGCAAAACGCGGTCGGGAAATCCGAAGTCGTCGCCGCCGCGAAGATCCAGTCCGCGATCAAGAAGCTGGCAAAGCTCGACCTTGTCGCTGCAACAGGGAGGAAGTCGGGCGACTACGAGATTGACGACCGCGCCGTCCTCCTGCAACTTCGGAAACGCTGGACCACAAACGGGTGACTACACCCCAGCCTTCCACGCATCGCATACGGTAAATTGACGCCTCATGCAGGAGAAGCCCATGCGCATCGCCGATACTCTTCTTTCGCTGTTGTTGCCGACGCTACTGCTCGTAAGCGCGCCGGTCATGTCCTCGGAGAAAGAGGACGTGCAGAAGATATTGCAGGCCGAACGCGATATCTGCATGGCTTTCGAGCATGAAGACGCGGACTGGCTGGAGCAGCATCTGGACCCCACGTTCACGCTGACCAGCTCCACCGGCAAGGTCACCTCGCGAGCAGACGAGGTCGCCGACCTGCGCGGCGGTACGAAATACGACGTGTTCCGCAACCGCGATTCGAAAGTGCGGCTGTACGGCGATGCCGCCGTGGTCACCGGCATCACGCGGGTAGAGGGCAAAAGCGAAGGCCAGCCTTATGCGCTGGATTTCCAGTTCACCGACACTTACGTGCGTAAACCGAGCGGCTGGGTCCTGGTAGCCAGTCATGCCTCGCGATTGCCCGCTAAAAAATAACGGCTGCGATCACGGCGCGCGGACATGGCGCCGCGATCGCAGAGGCTTTCGGGAGTTCGCGCCTCAGCCGCGCTTCTTTCCGATCTCTTCCAGTTCGACGAGAACGTCTTCCGCAAGCACCAGATCGGCTGCCGCCAGATTTTCCTTCAGGTGCTTGAGCGACGACGTGCCCGGGATAAGAAGCATGTTGGGTGCGCGTGCGAGCAGCCATGCAAGGGCGACCTGCATCGGCGTCGCGCCGAGTCTTTGCGCGACGGAGGACAAGGTCTCGGACTGTAGCGGCGTAAAGCCACCGAGCGGAAAGAAGGGAACATAGGCGATGCCCTTCTGGGCAAGCTCGTCAATGAGCGCGTCATCCTCGCGATGCACGAGGTTGTAGTGGTTCTGCACACAAACCACGTCGGCGATGCGCTGCGCTTCCGCCACCTGCGCAGAGGTCGCGTTGCTCAGGCCAAGGTGCCGTATCAGCCCCTGCCGCTGCAGATCCGCCAACGCCGTGAACTGCTCTTCGATCGAGCCTTCGCTGGGCGCGTGGACATCCCCCATGACGCGCAGGTTCACGACGTCCAGCACATCGAGGCCAAGATTGCGGAGATTGTCATGCACCCCACGTGTCAGCTCCGCGGGACTCTGTGCCGCATTCCACGACGCGTCGGCTCCGCGCGTTGCGCCCACTTTGGTCACGATCGCCAGGTTCCGCGCATAGGGATGCAGTGCTTCACGGATCAGCTGGTTGGTGATGTGAGGGCCGTAGAAGTCGCTGGTGTCGATGTGATCCACGCCAGAGGCCACCGCTTCGCGAAGCACCGCAATCGCGGCATCGCGATCCTTCGGTGGTCCGAACACGCCGGGTCCAGCCAGCTGCATGGCGCCGTAGCCGAGCCGGGTCACCTTGCGGTCGCCCAAGGAGAAAGTCCCCGATTTCGTAACGTTGGTCATGTTGCCTCCAGGAAAAGTGCGGACGGAATGTGGACACGACACGACTATAGGCACTGACTGGCTGGACGATAATCTGGTGAAATCGGCACGGGTTGTGCGGAATGCCGAACAATGACGACAGAGCTCCAGGATCTCTTTGCGTTTCTGGCGGTGGTGCAGGCGAAGGGCTTCCGTGAAGGAGCCCGCGCAAGTGGCACCTCCGCCTCGAGTCTGAGTGAAGCCGTGCGGCGCCTGGAAACCCGTCTGGGCGTCCGGCTACTCAACCGTACGACTCGCAGTGTCCTGCCGACAGAGGCCGGAGCCCGCCTTGCCGAACGACTCGTGCCGGCTCTTGGCGAAGTGGAAGCGGCACTGGATGTCGTCAACAGTTTCCGGGACCGGCCGACGGGAACGCTCCGGCTCAACGTACCCGCCACCGTCGCCCGTCTCGTCCTTCCTTCGATCGTCACGCCCTTCCTCAAGGCTTATCCCGAGATCAGGCTGGACGTGATCGTGGAGGACAGCTTTGTCGACATGCTGGCGGCGGGCTGCGATGCCGGCATTCGCTATGACGAACGGCTCGAGCAGGACATGATCGCGTTGCCTATCGGCCCGCGCTTTCAGCGCTTCGCGACCGCCGCGTCACCCGACTATCTCAATGCAAGAGGTCGACCGGAACACCCGCGCGACCTGCTTGGTCACGCCTGCCTGCGCGGGCAGTTTGCCAGCGGCGCCATTCCCACGTGGGAGTTTGAACGCGACGGCGAAATCGTACGCGTCGATCCCACCGGCCCGTTGCTGGTTCGCCTGGGTGCTGCGGTCGATCTCGCCGTCGAAGCCGCCGTGGGGGGTCTGGGCGTGATCCATTTGTTCGAGGACTGGTTGCGCCCCCACCTCGACAGCGGTGCGCTCGAGCCTGTGCTGGAACCATGGTGGCAGACGTTTACCGGCCCGTTTCTCTACTACCCCGGACGCCGCCATCTGCCTGCTCCGTTACGGGCATTTGTCGAGTTCATCCGGTCGCGCTGATCGCTACCCACCACGGCCCAACTGGCTGTTATCGGCCGGTGCGAAGCAGCAGCTGACGCTTCAGGAGGGCGCTTCTTTCTACCTGGTCTTTGTGGCCGGGTAGGTATTCGCCCCACGAACGAGCTTGAATCCGGCGATTGCGCCGTCGTCGCTTCGTTCGAAGCGAATCGACATGTCCTGTGCTGTCATGAAGAACGCGGTCTTCGACTCCGGAAACAGCTCCATGGGCTTGGCGCCGAACAATTCACTCTGGAAGTAGAGTCGTTTGCCTTCGGCGACAATGTGGGCGGGCAGGTTCACCAACTGATAATCGCCTGCCAACTGTTTATTTGCATCGGCATCGCCAGCGATCGCGGTTTTCTTGATCACATGGAACTCGGACCAGCCGTATTCGGCGGCGATGCTGGTCAGGACCTCGTCGATGAGGGCGGCGCCGTTGTCGCTGTTGGTCATCACCACCACGCCCTGGCCGGAGCGGGTGTAGCCATAAAGCTGAGTGCGGAATCCTTCGCTGCCGCCGCTGTGGCTGAAGCTGGTGCGGTCGCCCAGATCTTCGACGAAGAAACCCAGGCCGTATTCACCCAGGCCGCGGGTCAGCATGGTCGAGGTCATGCCGCGCGACAGGATCTTGCCGGATTTACCCGCTTCCGCCTGCTGAACCTCGATCACCACACGCGCCAGGTCGCTGGGCGTGGTCCAGAGGCCAGCCGCAGCGGACTCCGGATAGTTATGCCATTGACCCGCGACGGTCTTGCCGTGGCCGTCGTAGGCCGTGGCCGCCAGGTCGCGCCAGGCGCTTGGCAGCGGCGCGACGAAGGTGCTCTGGACCATCCCCAGCGGATCCAGGACCGCTGCTTTCATGTATTGGTCGAACGACTGCCCGCTGGCTTCGCTCATCATCAACTGGACGATGCTGTAACCGCCGCCCGAGTAGCGCCAGGTACTACCGGGGGCGATGTCGACCCGGACTGGCTCGGAGTTCGCCGGCGCCGCACCGTTCAGCACCTGCAACAAGGTGGGCAGCTCTTGCCCCTGCGCGTAGCCCTTGAAACCATGCACCGTTATGCCGGCGCTGTGATTGAGCAGCATGCGCAGACTGACCGCCTTGTCCCGGGTGAACTCGTTCTGCGGGATCTTCCAGGACACAAGCTGGCGATTCGCGTCCCCGTCCAGCGAGAGCTTGCCTTGTTCGACCAGGTGCAAGGCTCCCATGGCGCTGACCGCCTTGCTGATCGAAGCGGCCTGGAACAGCGTCGTCGTGGTCGCGGGCCGCTGGCTGGCGATATCGGCCACGCCATAGGCACGTGCCCATTCGATCCGGCCATGATTGATGAGGGCAATGCTGATCCCGGGAACCTGATAGAAGGCCATGCGCTCCTTCAGGGTCATCTTCTGATCCGGCGAACCCTTGACCACGACGCGTGTGGAGAGTCCCTGCTCAACCCTGGTGATCCGCGCTTGAAGCGCGGACGGCGTCGCTTCGGCGGAAGCTGGTGCCGATGTCGACTGAGCCTGGGCGCACAGGTTCCACAGCAAGAGAGTTGCGCAGGGCAGCAGCAGGTGATTCTTCATGAAAGGTTCGCGATCGCAACATGGGGTCCTGCGCTCAGATGCATGAGCAGGCAATTTGGTTGCAACCGTCGCGCTTCCAATCGGGCTTGCGTACCTGCGTCGCGACGGTCGACCGCGGGTAGACTGACGTTTTTCGGCGCGAGCACATGGTGTCCAAAGCTGTCTTGATTTACGTCCTGGCCGCCATTGCCGAAATAGCCGGTTGCTTTGGCTTCTGGGTGTGGCAACGACAACACAAAACGGCCTGGATCGCGGTCGCGGCGATGGGCTCGTTGGCGCTGTTCGCGTGGCTTCTTTCCCGTACGGATACCGATGCGGCGGGCCGCGCTTACGCGGCATACGGGGGCGTCTACATAGCCGCCTCGCTGCTAGGCTTTGGTTAGTCGAAGGCATTCGGCCCGACCGCTGGGACGTCGTGGGTGGCGCCATTTGCCTGGCCGGCGCGTCGGTCATCCTGTTCGCGCCCCGTACCGTGTGAGCGTGCCGGCCGGCCTATCGGGTGGCGATTAGCCCGTAGTGATAGGGACAGCTCTTCGTCAGGTCGACCGGATGAACGTGTAAAAAGCCGGTCTCGACAAGCCACTGCTCACACTGGCTGGGTGTCGGTCGAATCGACAAGGGCGGGCCTCGGGGTGTCGGCACGTCGGTTCGCCAGTGCATAAGCGAAATCTGTCCGCCTGGCTGAAGGACGCGATGCACCTCCTGCAAAAGCGCGAGAGGCCGTTCGAGGTGCAGAATGTTGAAAACCAGCGCATCGGTCTGACTCGCCGCCGCCAGTCCGGTGCCACCTGTGATGAAGTCGCGCTGCCGCGCATGGATATTGGTCGTGCCGTTCAGTACAGCCTTGCCCTGGGTAGCCGCGACCATCTCCGGCTCGATATCCAACGCGGTCACGTGGCCATTCGACCGGCGCGCGAGCGCGACGGTGAAGGTGCCGTAGCCGCAACCGAATTCCACGGCTTGTTTGACGGCACGCTCGCCGGCGAGGAAGGCATCCATCGCGCCTTCGACATCGAAGAACCGCGCCCAGTCCTGTTCCTCAGGCATTCCGCTTTCAGGCACTTTCATGGGGCTAAGGCGCTCCTCGCGTATCCGTATCCGGTGATCATGGTTCCTGATTTCGTCGAGCATTGAGATGGCGAAGGTGCTCGACTTACCTGGTTCGTGTCCAGCATATGCACGGTTAAAAGATCGCCGTTTGTCCAGGTGCTCAGAGCGCTTGGTCCGAATTTATCCTCGGAAGGATTCCGATCCGGATCCTCAAGCGTAAATGCTCCTTCAACAAAGAAAAGCAGCGGCAGGGTTATTGTCGATTTCATCCGATCGCGGTGATCGCGGCCCGCAGTGGCTGGATGTCTGTAACCGAGGCATAGTCATCCCCTCCCATCTCCGATACGGAAACCGCAGCGCCCCGATCAAGGGGCGCTCTGAGTTCAACCTGCCTCAGCCAACGCCAGGGCGTCAGCGCCGGCGGCCACACGAATCGGGGACGATGGATCGTTCGCCATACGCCACACCGCTTCCGCCACGTCCAGCGACCTGGTAACCGCGGACGACGATTGCGTCCATCCCGCGAAGACACTCTGCGCCAAGCCGGCATAAGCCTCGGGGATGCCACCCTGTATCCGGGGCTGTGCGTTCTCACCGAAGCGGGTCGCCGGAGCCCGTCCTGGAAGCACCAGGCCCACTCGAACATTGAATGGTTCGAGCTCCAGCGCAAGAGATTCCGTGAACGCGTTCACCGCCGCCTTGCTTGCGGTGTATACGGAAAGCAGAGCGAGCGGTTTCAACGTCACACTCGACGTGACGTTCACGATGACGCCTGCCTTGCGCTGCCTGAATTGAGGCAGCACTGCCTGGGTCATCGCCATCGTCCCGAGGGTGTTCGTTTCGAAAATATCGCGGGCCGTTTCCATCGAGGTGCCTTCGAGGGCACCCAGCATGCCGATTCCTGCGTTGTTGACCAGGACGTCGATCGGCCCTGCGGCCTCCACGGCCTGACGGATGCTTTCCGGATCGGTGACATCGAGGGCGAGCACACGCAGGTGCTCGGAACGCGGCAGAACGTCCTCGCGCGGTGTGCGCATCGTGGCGATGACCTTCCAGTCGCGATCAAGGAAGTACCGGGCGGTTTCGAGGCCGAACCCGGACGAGCATCCGGTGATCAGTACGGTTTTCATGGGGGCTCCTGGTGATGGTTTGCGGTATCGAGACGATAGGTCGCGGAAGCCGGACCTACTACAATCAGGAGTCCATGTTTTGTTTGCAGGAGTCCGGAAATGGTCGACCCGCTCACCGAAGTAGTCGTGCTGCTCCAACCGGGTGCCCCGTTCTCGAAGGTCGTCAGCTGCGCAGGTTCCTGGAGCGTTCGCCGCTCGGAGGCCGGGCGGCCCTTCTATTGCGTGATCCTCGACGGATCGTGCCGCGTGGCGGTCGACGGGCATGAACCTATCAGCCTCCGGGAGGGCGACTTTGTTCTGATCCCCTCGGCGTATGGCTTCACTATGTCGAGCTTCGAGCCCCCAGTATCGGAGGACATCGATACCCCTCCCGTCGAGTTGCTCAACGGCGAATTCAGGCACGGCGTTCCAGGTGGGCCGCCCGACGTTCGATTGCTGGTTGGCTACTGCGTCTTTGGTTCGCCGGATGCAGCCTTGCTGGTTTCGCTGCTTCCGCAACTCGTGCACGTTCGTGGTGAGAGGAGGCTGGCCACCCTCGTGCAGCTTGTAGGAGATGAATCGCGCGCGTTGCGGCCCGCACGGGATGTCGTCCTCGCACGACTCCTGGAAGTTCTTCTCATCGAAGCCCTCCGCTCCACGGCGGGGACTGCGGCATCGCCAGGCCTGTTGCGCGGGCTTGCCGACGAACGCCTCGCGGTCGCGATACGACGGATGCATGAAAGTCCGACCCGGTCATGGACAGTTGTGCAACTGGCGAAAGAGGCAGCCCTTTCCCGCTCGGCATTCTTCGAGCGATTCAACCGCGCAGTAGGCGTCCCCCCAATGGAGTACCTGCTCGCCTGGCGCATGGCTTTGGCAAAGAACCTGCTGCGTCGGAAGGAAGGTGGCATCGCCGAAGTTGCGGAACGCGTTGGCTACAGCTCCGCAAGCACGTTCAGTGTTGCATTCACCCGTTATGTCGGACGGCCGCCCGCGCGGTATGCGCGGGAGCAGATGGAGTCGTGATGCGTGTAATGCAATGTCCGCATTCGGATCGAACGCGAAGCCCAAACTCGTCCAGGTAGCAAGCCTTCCATCCCCGCGATGAACTACCGCGCTTGCGCATCGAAATACGCCTCCCAGGTGGCTTCGTTGCGATCGAGATGCGCGCCTCGGTCGAGTACGGCGCGCGCATTTTTCCGGGTCGTGGAATCGATCGTTGCAACGAAAAGATTGAAGAATGTATTTCGATCGGTTGATCCTAACCGCACTGCTCGCTCCAGGACTGTCCGTGCTTCCGGGTGCAGGTGGAGATCGCAGAGCACGGCGCCGAGACACGTCAGAACAACCACATTGTCTTGATCGACCTTTAGTGCGTTCTCAAGCAAGGTGCGAGCTTCCCATAAGGGTTCGTAGCTCATCGGACTGGACCATGCCTGATTCACAAGCGCCCTGGCCGACGTCACGCTGGTTCTTTCTTCTTCCATGGCCTCTCCCAAAAGGGGCGAAGGTGGTAAAGATGGCTTAACTATTCGCGTCCCGGTTTTCCATTCCAGCAGACAATGTCAGGAACATCACCCACGGCTACAATGACCAATGGAACGGGACGCTCTGTCGCGTCCCAGGGCGGTAATGTGAATCGTATGAAGAAGAGTTGCGCGACAGTTGGCCGGCTACTTCTCTGTGCAGCGGCAGCGATCATGCTGTCGTCCCTTTTAACGGGGTGCTACTCCGATCAGGCAGTTATCTGGAAAGCGGATTCGACATCGCAGGATGGAAGATGGACGTCGCACGCCGAAACCGTCCAGCAAGGCGGCCCGGGTAACGCTTGGGTTTCCACCCAAGTTACGCTCGTGCAGAAGGGGCGCGACGATTATCAGCTGATCGCCAGTTTTTCCCATATAAAGGCTGCGTATCCTGTGCTTGAAGCCGTGACAATGACCTGGATCAATCCGCAACACCTCGATATCGCCTATCGGCCGGACAGCGAGGTGGATTTTCAGGCAGTAAAGTTGGCAAGCGTCACTATTACCCTTCACCCACGGGATCGCTAAAGTACGCGTCGATAGCGAAGTCCTTGACCCAATAGATCGCGTTTGCCTCATTCATGACGTAGCAAGCGCCGGCTGGGTTCTGAATTTCAGCGAGATGATCAGGGCCGCAGCGAAAAGAACCAGCGCGCTTCCGCCGAATACGCCCTTCGCGCCACTCATGTCGAACAGGACGCCGCCGGCGGCCGCACCCATGGAGATGGCGAATTGCACCGCTGCGACGAACAAGCCGCCACCGCTTTCCGCCTCATCGGGAATAGTCCGTGTAATCCAGGTGGACCAGGCAACGGGCACCGCGCCGAACGCCATGCCCCACAGCGATACCAGGACGGCATGCGCAACGGGAATCCGCCCCATCGCGACCAGGCAGAACCCGATGAGGGCCATCGCCAACGGCATGACCATCAGTGTCAGGCGCAAGCTTCGTTCCAGCAGCAGGCCGGCTAGCGAGGTGCCGAGGAAGTTCGCCACGCCGAACCCGAGCAGGATGGCCGAAACACCCGTCACGCCCACGCCTGTCACGCCTTCGAGAAAGGGACGCAGATAGGTGAAGAAGGCAAAGTGGCCCGTGAACACCAGGGTGCAGGCGATCATGCCCCGTCCCATGCCGGGACGCCGCAGCACTTCGATCAGCGTGCCCAGGCGCGTCGCACCATTGGGCGCCATCCTGGGAAGAGTCAGAAGCTGCAACACCAGGGCCAGCACGCCCAGAATCACCGCCAGCAGGAAGACATTGCGCCAGCCGATGATGCCGTCGAGGTAGCTGCCGAGCGGCGCGGCGGCAATCGTGGCGAGGGACACGCCGCTGAACATGATCGACAGCGCCCGGGGCACCAATGCCTCCGGCACCAGACGCATGGCCGTTGCCGCGGACATCGTCCAGAACCCGCCGATCGCGACGCCAAGCAGCACGCGGCCAGCCAGAATGGCCCAAAGGTTCGGCGCGAAAGCGACCAGCAGATTCGAGACGATCAGCAGCACGGAGAAAGCCAGCAACACCCATCGCCGGTCGATCTTTCGCGTCGCCGTGGCGATCAACAGACTGGTCACCATGGCGACGACGGCGGTCGTGGTCACCGTCTGGCCCGCCATGCCTTCGGTGACACCCAGGCTCGACGCCATCGGCGTCAGCAGGCTGGCCGGTAAAAACTCTGCCGTAACCAGTCCGAAGACGCCAAGCGACAATGAGAAAACGGCGCCCCAGGCGGGCTTTTCCTCCGCGGGGGTCACGGTGGCTTGCACGCATGCATTCATCTATGGGCTTCCATTTCTAAAGCGTTTGCGAAAAAAGAAGTCGAAGGGTAGGAGGCGGTCGTCGGACGGTCTATGATGTGGACTCCGCAATTATTGATTAATCGTCCGATTCCCATGGCCACACCCCTGTCCCAGCCTTCCGACACCTACGACCTGGCCAGCGAGCTGCTCCTGGGGATGCGACTGGTTGGCGTGCAGTACAAACGGATCGAGATGGCACCGCCGTTCGGCCTTGGTTTCGGCACCGTGCCGGGGCGCGCGCAATTTCATTTCATCGGCCGTGGCCCGGTGTTTCTGCGGAGTGCCAGCGGGGCGCTTCATCGCCTGGAAACGGGCGACGCCGCGTTGTTACCGCATAGCGGAGCGCACGCGCTTCTCTCGTCCCCGGAGGTTTCCTGCCAGGACATCGCGGTGTTCGAGACGACCGATCTCTGCGCCACCGTTCGCGCCGTCAGGTCGAACACGGACAACGCGGCCTCATGCAGCAGCGGTGCGCTGATCTTCAGCGGTTGCATGGAGTTCGATCTGGGCGGCATGCAACTGCTCGTGGCCTCCATGCCCGAGGTGATGCTGGTCGGCACGCTTCTGGATCGCTATCCCGAGCTCCGCGCGATGCTCGATGCGATGGAACGCGAATCGCAGTTCAGGCGCGCGGGCTTTGCCGGCATCCTTGCCCGGCTCGCCGACGTGGTGTCCGCTTTCATCGTGCGCGGATGGGTGGAGTGCGGCTGCGGCGATGCCACTGGCTGGGTGCAAGCGTTGCGCGATCCCCGGCTGGGCAAAGTCATCCTCGCGCTGCATCGCGATCCGGGGAGAAACTGGACCGTCGCGGAGCTTGCTGCGGAAATGGATAGTTCCCGCTCCGTGTTCGCGGAGCGCTTCCTTGCCGTGACCGGCATGACTCCCGTTCGCTATCTGACGGAGTTGCGCATGCGTCTGGCAACGCAATGGATCGGTCACGACCGGCAATCGATCGAAACCGTTGCGTTCCGGTTGGGCTATGGCTCGCTGGCCGCATTCAGTCGTGCCTTCAAACGCATCGTGGGTCAGCCGCCCGGTGCATTGCGTACTCAGGCTAACGCGGCGGACTAGTCCCTGGCGGACTCTGGCGCCTTAAGGCCAGTACCAGCCATGCCACCAGGGCGATCAGGTCGAGCCAGACGAACCAGTCGCCCCATCGCGCATACAGCGTTTGCGTTTCGTGTAGGGGCAGATCGCCCACCAGTTCGGCGTCGTGCTTCTCGCTGGAAGCCTCTGCCACCACGCGACCGCGATCGTCGCTCAGCGTAAGGCGGCCGGAACGGGCCACACGTGCGATGGCGAAACCGCTTTCCACGCCACGCATGATCGCCATGCGGCTATGAAGCCAGCCGTCTATGCTGAAATCCCATGCGGGTACGAGCAGCAATTGCGCATCGCGCAACGCATAGGCGCGGCCGGTATCGTGGAAATCCATATCCTTGCAAATCGCCAATCCGATGCGCGGAGTGCCGGCAAGTAAGCTATAGCTGTCGCCCGGTGTGTACTGGTGTTCGAACCCGGGTATCAGATGATGTTTGTCGTATGTGACTGGCGAGATGGCGCCGGGCTGGAATACCGTCAGCATGTTGCGTTCGGCGCGCGGATCGCCCTTGAAATCGATGCCGACGCCCACGGTCATATTGTGCTTCGTCGCCAGCGCCACGAACATCGGGACGGTCGCATCGGTCGTGGCGAAGGATGTTTCCGGAATCACTGCTATTCGGGCACCCTCGTTCGCGAGGCGGTCGATGGCGTCGACGTAGCGCGCTGCCAGCGTCTGACCATCCGTATCGCTCAAGGAGGGCCGGATCGGTTTTTCCAGCGACACCAATCCGATGCGCAGCGTCGTCAAAGGCGGCGCGTGCAGCCGCCAGCTGCCGCAGGCGACGGTAACGACGATCGATAACACGGCTATCGCGGCGACCGCGAGGCGGCCGCGTTTCGTGGCTTGCGGCGCCACTTGCACTGCGATAGCGGTCGGCAACAAAAACACGAGGAAGCCGATGCCCCAGATGCCCGTGACGGCGGCAACCTGAAGAATGGGAAGAGCATCCATCTGCGTGTAGCCGATGCTGCCGAACGTGCCATGCGGCGAAAGCAGGCTGTTGACGTATTCGACGGCGATCCATGCCGTCGGCATAGCCAATGCCGCCGCCACGATGTGGCCACGTAGAAGCAGTCGCCGGAACAGCAGAACGCATAACGTCATCGCGACACTGGGCATGCCGATGGCGTTCACGATGATCGGCAGGGGCAGCCCGATGTACGTGTGCAGATAAGCCCACTGATTGAGACCGCCGACCGCAAATGCCACAAGGGCTGCCAGCGCCGCCCAGGGTGCACGAACCCGGGGGGCAAGCCACAACACCGGTAGCGGCGCGAGCCAGGTCAGCCACCATATCGGTTGCAGCCCACTCCCGAACCACCAGCCCAGCGCCGCCAATGCTGTCGCTATCCACCAGGCCGGCCGTACGAAACCATCATGCTTTGATGCCATCGATCAGCCTCCTCAGCGATTGTGCATAGAAGGCGCGGAACTGCGCCTCGTCGAAACTGAAGCGCTCGGCGCGATAGAGGGCGATCAGGCCATGCTGCTGCGCCCATATAGCCATCGTGACGTCGTACGGGTCGTCTTGTTTCAGCACGCCCTGAGCCATGCCTTCGATGACCGCGTCGAGCGCGACATTGAAGGTAGGTGAAAGGCCCGCACGAAAATCCTCGGGATAGCGCCGCGCATCGTCGCGACGCACAGAAAAAGCGTGGTCGAAAAGGTGCGGATGCGCCAGCGCGTAATCGAGATAAGGCTCCACCAGCGCCGTCAGCCGCGTGAGCACATCGGGGCTATGTGCGCGGCGCGCTTCCCACTCGTGTGCGACCGCATTGAAGCTATCGTCGGAGAGTCTCTTCAGTAGCGCTTCGCGGGTAGGAAAATGACGATAGATCGCCATCGGCGTGATGCCTACCGCGTCGGCTACGCGGCGCATGGTCACGGCTTCCGCGCCCTTGCGGTCGAATAGCCTGTGCGCAACCCGAAGGATCTTCTCGGCGGTGGTTAAGCGAGTCATGTATACAGCGTATACTTGAAAGCCAGAGAGATGCAATCCCCCGGGCGTCGACTGCTGAATCGTCGGTAGCACGCGTTGTTTGAGGGTGAGGGCATCGGTGAAAGGCTTGCTTGCCGTCACAGTCCTGGCATCCGGATTCCCCGTAGGAGCGCTCTTGAGCGCGATAGCCGACGGAGCGTAGAAACGGATGCTCACATTCGCTAGCTCCGATCTACGGGCTGGCGTTGCAACGCATGGCGTCTCCGCTCCGTCGGCTATCGCGCTCAAGAGCGCTCCTACAAGGGGATCGCTATCGGGTTAGCATCCCGCCATCGCGTTCAAGAACTGTCACCGCGTCGCTCGAAGAAGATATATCGGGCCCAGCTTCAGGCGGCGGTAGCGTTCTGAGGAAGAACATCCTCGCGTCATCGTTGGCATACCGGCGTGCGGGGCCGACAGCGTTGTGCGGCTGGCCCGGCATGATCAGCAACTCGAATCGTTTGTCCGCACGGATAAGGGCATCGGCCATGCGCATCGTGGTCGATAGCGGTGCGTCGATATCGCTGGTGCCGTGCATGATGCGAAGCGCGCCACGAAGGCGGTCGGCGATCAGTTCGTTGGAGCCGGCTTTATAAGCTTCCGGATTGACTCCCGGGAGCCCGAGATTGGGTTCGTTGACCAACGCATCTTCGTCCGGCGCGCCGGGTGCTGCCGCGTAACCGGCTTTGAAAAAATCCGGTGCGGTGAGCATGCCGCGCAGGACGAAATAACCACCCCAGGAAGCACCATAAATACCGACCTTGTCCATATCCATATAAGGCCGGCTTGCCGCCGCTTGCCGTAACGCGGCGACGTGGTCGGGAATTTCCGTCTGACCCACCCGGCCGTAATTCACGTCCTGAAAGGCTTTGCCGCGCCCCGGTGTACCGCGCGCATCGAGCACCAATGTGATGTAACCCAGCTGAGCCAGTGCGGCGGCGGCATTAGGGCTGGCTTCGCCCGATCCCGCGTAAGACCAGGGCACTACCGCGATGAACGGACCGGCATAGATGCAATCGATGACCGGATAGCGTTTGCGCGGATCGAAGTTCCACGGTTTGTACAGCACGCCATACAACGGTGTCACGCCGTCGGCGGCAAGTACGGTGATGCCTTCGGGCGGCGCATAGTGGATTTTCGCCAAAGCACTGGCATCCGCCTTCGCATAGCGAAATGACGTCTTGTCGTCGACGGCGTTCACATCCCATACCCGCGGCTGCGTACGCGTGGCATGGCCATCGATGTAATAGCGCATCGATGGCGATGGAATAATGCGATGGATGCCTGGATCCGGCGTCAACCGTTCCATGGCGCTTCCATCCAGGGCCGCCCGATACAGCAGGCGATCATAGGGAGCGCTCTTGTCGGCGGAAGCAACCACCAGAACGGCCTGCTTGTCCGGTGTCAGCCCCATCACCCGATGCACCGGAAAGTCTCCGTGGGTGACCTGACGTATGAGCTTGCCGCTGTAGTCGTATAAATAAACGTGGCGCCAGCCGTCACGTTCCGATATCCACAGGAAGTGCCGATTGTCATCCAGCGGGGTCACCTGCATCGCCCAGCCTTCCGTGGCGAAGTCGAGCGCGCCCACAAAACTTTGCGGTCGTTCTTCGTGCAGTACAAGGCGAGTCTTGCCACTACGAGGATCGACCGCCGACAGATCCAGCCGTTTGCCGTCACGCGATAGTTGGAGCAGCAAGGCTTCGCTACCATCTGGACGCCATCCGGCTAACCAGTTGTAGGTTTCACCATCGGGCATCGACATTCGTGCGACTCGCCCGGTTGCCGGATCGACGGCATAGAGCTCCTGACGAACAAGAGGTGTTCCTGATTTGGCGTACGGCACCATCGCTACCTTCTCGATGGCGCTGGAGTAGTCGACGATCGGTATTTTGTGCACGGCGCGACTGTCGTTGCGCCAGGCCATCAACACCCGGCTATCCGGCGACCAGGCTTTTGGGGGAATCTGCCATTCATGGTTTTCCTGGCCGGTGCGCTCGACAAGCGCATGGCCATTGGCGTTCACTACAGCGAATCCTGTCTCTCGTTGTATCGCGAAGGCCTTCCGGTCGGAGGAGGCGACGCTATCGGGCGACAGCGCCAGGGCAAGCGGATCGGTCGGCGCGAGCGCCATGATGCGTCGGTTGGAGAGAGTCAGCGCATAAGTGCGATTCAGATGCCGGAAGACGATCTGTTGCTGGTCGGGTGATATTGCATAGAGGGGATTGCTCGGCGCCGCTATCTGCTTTCCGGCGATGCGATTCAACTGCGCGTGCAGATCGGCAACATCGATCAACGGTTCGTCCGCACCGGTGCGCGCATCCACCATCACCCAGGTATCGGGATGCGACCCTGTTGCCGACCAGTACACGAAGCGGTCGCTGTCGCGAAGCCACTGGGGATTGATCAGCGTGTCCTTGATCCGCTCGGGGTAGCGATAGTGCTGCTCGGCGAAGTCGAGGCGTGCCTGCAGTGCTTTGTCTTTGTCGGCGCTATTGCCGATGGCGGAAGCGCTTGAGACCGGACCGGTGTCGGCGAGTGCAGGCGGCGACACCGCGCCAAGAAGGGCCATCCACAAACTGGCGAAAAGTAGAGGCTTCATAAGGAATCCCGACGGCATAAGTGTGACGGTCGACGCACCGGTGCACGTCGACCGGCGTGGGCATCGCACACGTCACCGACACTCAGCCCCGATTCGCCCGATATGCGAATCATTCTAGGTGGACCCATCATGTAGTACCAATATATCCTCGAGTATCTATCGATACTCAGGGAGTATGGATCGTGGAGTTCCGCCAATTGCAGTTATTCGTTGCGGTAGCCGAGGAGCTGCACTTCAGCCGGGCGGCGGAGCGCGTCCGCATGGCTCAGCCGCCTTTCAGTCAGCAGATCCGCAAACTGGAAATGGAGCTGGGAACGCAGCTGCTGGTGCGCTCGAGTCGTCGCGTCACGCTGACGCCAGCCGGCACGCATCTGTTGGAACAGGCACGGGCGTTGCTCGCCAAGCGAGCCGAAGTTGTAGCCTTCGTGCAGCGCGTGGCCGAAGGGGAGGCCGGTCTGCTGCGCGTCGGATTCGGTGCGTCATCCGCATTCGGCGTACTTCCGGGAATCGTCCAACGTTTTCGCGCCAGACATCCTCATGTCGTACTGCGGCTGGACGATCGCGATGCACTCGACATCGGTGCGGCACTCGTCAATGGCGACCTGGACATCGCGATCGTTCGCGCGCCGTTTCAACACGTTGGTGTCGATGTCGAATTGTTGTCGCGGGAGCGCTTTGTGCTGGCGGTGCCAGCGGGGCATGCACTAGCGAAGAAAAAGCGCGTAACGCTTACCGCGCTGGCGGCTGAGCCCTTCATTCTGTTTCCGCGGCACGTGGCGCCCAGTCTGCACGACACCATCACGAGCCTGTGTATCGAAGCTGGCTTCTCACCTCATATCGTTCATGAGGCGAGTTCCTGGCCATCCGTCATCAGTCTGGTCAAAGCGGGCCTGGGTATTACGATCGCACCCGATTCGGCCAGGGCCGTGCTGCCGGGCGGCGTTGTCTTCAAGGCGCTGCCGGACATCCCGGAGCGTGCCGAGTTGCTTCTGGCGTACCCACGACAAGCCCTTTCACCCGTAGCGGCACATTTTTGCGCGGCCGCCAGAATGCGTAACCGATAAAACGGTCGACAACGCGGACGATTCTTTTATAGGAGCGCTTTCAATCGCGATCCCTGAGTGCCGGGTGCGGATTCGAATGACTACGGTGCCTTTCAAGCAGGCAAAGTCATTGCTTCAGGGTAGGGAACATTGCCGTATGCCGGGGATCGTCATTCGATGGACGGCTTCAGCGCTTTGGCGGCTTCATTGGCAATCTCGTCCTGCACCTTCAGCTTATCGCCCAAGGGGCGATCATAGGTTTCAGACCAAACCACGAAACCGTCGCCGGCACGAACCAGTCGCGCCGAGACGCGCATGGTGCTGCCGGATTTACGCACGCTTCCATCGAGCACATAGATCACGCCGAGCGATCTGGCGATGTCGGCCACCGGCACCTGCTTGTCCTTGTAATAGAACGAAGAAGTCGGCGCCGATACGTGCAGGCCTGGATATTTGCTCAGCTTGTCGATCAGCTCCTCCGTCATGCCATCGGCAAAGGGCTCTTCGTTCATGGCATCGGTCAGATCGAGAAAGGGCAGTACGGCAATCGACTTTGAACTCCGCGCCACCTCGGTCGAGGCAACGGCCTGGGCGGAGGAGCGGTCGCGGAGGAACAGATACGAAGTAGCAAGGGCGCCCAGAAGCAGAACGGCTCCGGCGATCAGTGCGATACGCATAAGAGGGCGTGCGCCCATTCCCGATATGCCATCACGCGGCGGCATGGATGTTCCGACGAGGACGGCCGGTGCGTCGGCGTGCGAAACGGATTCATCCGCTTGCGCGTCGACGGGCGCGATCAGGCGATATCCGCGTCGCGGTACCGTCGCGATATAGGTCGGTTTCCTGGAATCGTCTCCCAGAAGGCGTCGCAGCGACGTCACCGCCTGATAGACCGAGTCGGGCGTGACGATAACGCCAGCCCAGACCTCGCTCAGCAAGTCGTCGATGCTGACCACTTCGCCGGCCCTGTCGGCCAGGCATAGCAGGAGCCGCATGGTGCGGGTTTCCAGCCGAATGGTTTCTTCGCCGCGCGACATCTTGTCGGCCATCGGATGGACGGTCCAATCGCCGATGCGCAGCGTTGCCTTGGCTGGGCGCTCCCTTTCAGACGGCATATAACTCAATAAGTTATCGCCATAAACGTATGGCTCGCCGATCTTCGCATCAACGTTCCTGGACGACAACAACCACGATCCGCGATGAGCGATTCAGAAGCCTTCAGGCCGATTCAGAGCGATTTCAGGACTTCCCGTGGGCACATGAGCACAGTGCTTCGGCACGTCTCTATCCATCACAGGAGTTCGCCGCATGATCCGCCGTTCTGCTTTCGCCGCCGTGTTCGCCCTCGCATCCTTCTCGCTCTGCGCCACGACCTATACGCTGGAGTCCAACCATGCGGAGGGGACCATTCGCTGGGGCCATCTGGGCTTCTCGTATCCGACCGCGCAGTTCAGCCGGGTCGAGGGCACGCTGGAATTCGATCCGGCCGATCCAGCCAGGTCGTTCGTGAAAGCCACGATCCAGATGGCCAACGTGAGCAGCGGCGTGCCCGATCTGGACGAAAATCTTCGTTCGACCGCTTTCTTCGACCTGGCCAGGTACCCGACCGCGACCTTCGAAAGCACCAGGGTAGAGAAAACCTCGATGCCGGATCGACTCAAGGTCACGGGCAACTTCAGCGTGCGTGGCGTGACCAGGCCAGTGACGCTCGACGTCACCATCAACAAGGTTGGAACGAATCCGAGGCTCAACTTGCCCGCGGTGGGTTTTGAAGCGACGACGACGCTGAAGCGCTCGGACTTCGGCCTGGGCAAGTTCGTCCCTCAGGTCAGCGACGAGGTGACGATCCACATTACCTGCCAGGCCAACGAAGCAAAGGGTTATGCGGCGTATCTGAAAGCGGAAGCCGAAGAAGCGGCTGCGGATGCCAGGACGCCGGGGAAGAAATAGCCACGGTCGTTGTCGCTTCCGCGCGTGCAGCGATCGGAATCCGTGACACCCTTTTATGGAGAAATCACCCATGCGCGTTATGGCGTTTGCGTTAACGAGTTGTCTCATCGGCGCGTATATGCCGGAACTGGCCCATGCCTCGGAGACGCTCTCCGCGCAATCGATTCTGAAGCGCGCGACGGCCCAGCTGGCGCTTCCACCCCGCACGGTCGCTGTTGAACTGCAGATGCGCGGTATCCGCTATTCACCAGAGCAAGCACGCGATCCCGCCACGGCGGTGGCGGAGATCGGTGCACAGCAATCTGTGCTTTGGGCCAACGACGGGCACTACCGACTAAAGACCGACACGCACTACCCCGGCAACATCGAATTTCGTTTTCTCACCATTGGCTCGCGCGATGGCGAAGCCACCGTGGATCCGATGCACTGGCGCGAAGGCATTGAGATTCTCCGCGACCCGGCGGATCAGGCCAGGAGCGATGGCGCGGATCTGTTGCTGCTGTCGCCCGCCCTGTTACTCAACGACGCCATGGCTCACGAAACGGTGGCCAACAGCGGCGCGGACGGCGTGACAGTGACATATGACGACGACGCCAAACGCGCCGTCAAACTCACGATCGAACCTGTGCGCGCACAAGTCGTTGCCGCGGAAGTGGACAAGGACCGCTACACCTATGCCGACTATCGGGTTCAAGAGAAGCTGAGCCAGCCGTCTCACGTGCAGCGCTTCCGTAATGGACAGCGTATTGCGGACTGGACGGCCGTTTCAGCCCGACCGTTGACCACGATCCCGCCTGCTGCTTTTCAGTTGCCCGACGGCTATGTGGAAAAGCAGTCCCGGGGCGCATTGCGCGCCACCGATCTTGGCCACGGCGCCTGGCGAGTGGACGGCACACCATCGGGGTACCACACCGGCTTCGTCGTCGGCGAGCGATCCATTGCCGTGTTCGATGCTCCGGTCGGCGTCGAAGAGGCAAGACAGGTCAAGGCGCTGATCCAGCGAGCCGCGCCCGGCAAACCAATCGCCTATGTCGTCGTGTCGCATGTGCATGGTGATCATGTGGCGGGATTGCCGGTCTATGTCGGTGACGGCGTACAGGTGCTTGCCGGTGCTCGGGCGGGGATAGCGCTCCGCCGCCAGTTCGGTGACAAGGTCGATCTGCACCTGCAGGAAATCACCCGTGCACGCGAACTGGATCTGGGCCATACCAAAGTCGTGGTTTACCCGCTCACCAGTACACACGCATCCACCATGTTGGTGGGCTATGCACCGCAGGCCCGAACTCTTTTCCAGGGCGATCTTTTCTATCTGCCTGAAGTGGGTCCTATTCCTCCTGCCTTCGAGGGCGGCAAAGAACTGGCGGGATTGATCGCACAACAGAAGCTCGCGGTCGATCATATCGTCGGCGTGCATGGCCGCAGCGGCGATGCCGGCGACCTGGCCGAATCGATCAGGCTGCAATATCCAGGCAACAGAAGCGGCACCTTGTGAAGCTTCTATGTGTCCGTTTTCCGAAGTCACCTCTTTTCAAGCAGACAACCAATGCTCCGCCGTGCCGTTGGGCAAGAGCGGAGCCAACATACGCTTGAGTTTTCGCCGCCGCGAAGGCGAGCCGCTGAACAGGTAGTTCGAGCCATCCGTCAGGTTGCACAGGGCCAGTACCTGGAATTTGCCTTGCTCATGGTTGCCGGCGGTTACGATGCGATCGCCGTTCTGGAGAAACAGGCGGTCGGGCCAGCGAGCCAGCACGGCCAGAGGTGTCGCCGACTCGCTTACGTCGATCTCGATTTCGTTGAAGTACCGGGTTGTAACGTAGGACGGAGCATCTCCCGTGCTTGTCCCTCCCTCGATGCCCACGGTGCGATCCCGCACTCTGGCGACCGTTCCGCCGACATTGACCAGCTCAATTGGCATGGGTGAGTGCCTTCCGCAAATTCAGGTAGGCGCGATAGGCGCGCACACGACGCGGCCGAAGGAGGCTGACGATATCCGCCATTCCGAACACCGCGAACACCGTGCTGGCGAGTGCCGCAATCATCAGCGCGAGCGTTACCGGCAACAAAACGGCGAAAGCAAACGTTGGCAATCGGTTGATCCAGGGCCAGCCGAAAAACAATGCAAGCCCCAGCAACGCGGCGAGCAGAATAAACAGCAGGGATATTCCCGCTCGCTTGAACGTGGCCGGTTCCAGCGCGTCGCCCGTGTCGTGGATATAGAGCCAGTACAGGCCGCCGCGACCGTGGGAGACATGGGTAGCCGCCGTTACCCGCATCGGCAACCGGACATGGCGCAATACCGTCCCGGCCTCTTTGCTGCTGGCGAAACGGCTGGCCGTACAAAAATACCAACGGCCGTCGATACGTAAGCGATACAGTCGGGCGGATTCGCCCAATCGTCCGCGGACGAGATTGCCTTCGACGCTATCGAGCTGCCCGTCGACGATCATTTGCTGGTTGCTTCCTGTCATAAGTCGACGCACCTTACCGCGGCAGCGCACCGCCAAGGAACATGTCGACGGCGCGTTTGGTCAAGCGGCGAATGGCCGGACGTTCCATGGGCGAGGGTTCCGGGTCATAAAGCCGTGGCTGTATCTCGGCGGTAATGAGTGCCAGCAACTGATGAGCGCGGACGAGCGAATCGTGCTTGGCAAGGATGCCTTGCTTCATCGCGGCGCCCAACACCTCGGCCACCGTCGACACCGCCTCGCTCGGACCAGCCTCATAGAACATCTGCCCGACGTTGGAACGACCCGCCTCCGCAAGCACCATGCGGTAGCAGGCCATGGCGCGCGCGTCGTCGGTCAACACCCGGAGCATGCGCTCGGCGAAGCGAAGCAACGTCGTCTGAAGTTCCGTCACATCGACATGGTTCACCTGCATGCCGTGCGCGGCCTCGGCCAGGTGACCGGTAGCGAATGTCCGGACGACGGCCTCGAAGAGCTGTTCCTTGGATTCGAAATATCCGTACAGCGTCGTCTTCGACCCGCCAAGCCGCTTGGCCAGTTCGTTCATGGACGTCCGCTCGTAACCCAGCTCCAGAAAGAGCTCCGCGGCCGTTTCCACGATAGATGCCCGCTTGGTGTCTGTCCGAACTTTCATCCCTACCTCTCGTAAGTGAACCGGGGTGTACGCTTTTGCTTGACAAGCCAAAAGCGCGATATCAATAATGTACCGTACTGTACGGTTTTGTTAAAACTTAATTGTATCAGCCCCGTAAAGGGGCTGCGCCGAAGGCTTGCCCGCGTCGACGAAACGCATTCGTCCGCGCGTGGATACAGCACGGCAAGACAGCGCCAAACCCACCCAACGTCTCCCGATCCCAAGGACAGCACAATGAACCGCACAATCATGTACACGGTGGCGCTGGCCGCCACGTCGCTCTGGCTTGGGGGCTGCGCCGCCACGCGGCCGATCCCCTATTCGGAACTGGCGTCATCGACAAGGCTGCAGCCAAGCAGTAACCCGTCCGGACGCATTCCGTACGAATACACCTCCGCGACGGACTGGAGCCGGTACGGAAGTGCCGTCGTCGACTCTGTTGCCATTTACCACGGCCAGGACAACCAGTTCGAGAATATGTCGGAGGACGACAAACGCGTACTGGCCGAATACATGCGCGCGCAGTTCAGCGAGGCATTGCAGAGCAAGTTCGGCACGACGCACCGTGCGGGTCCAGGCAGCCTCCGCATCGAGCTCACGCTCACCGGTGCAAAGCCGACCAAGCAGTTCCTGGGTACCTTTACGAAGTTCGATCTCGGCGGCGGCCCGTACAACGTGGTTCAGTCCATACGCGGCAAGGAAGGCCTGATGGGTGGCTCGGTCAGCTATGCCGTCGAAATCTACGATTCGACGACGAACCGGCTGCTGGCTGCATATGTCGCGAAGCAATATCCGAATGCCATGAACGTCAAATCCAGTATCGGCGCGTTGACCGCTTCGAAAACCGGCATCCGGAAAGGGGCGGAAGATCTGGTGGCAAGGCTCGACTGATACGTGAACACCGTACTCGCGCATCGATCCGGTCCCATGGGTATCGACCCCCGAATGCCACCCGTCGCCATGCGACGGGACGGGACACCGTCGTCGGAACTGCCACTGACAACGAGAATCCAGCAGCCGCTGCCGACGCTGGCGATATTGCTGGCGTTGGCGATGATCCCCGCTCGCGTGGCCTGGGCCGACGATGCCACCGAGACGCAAGCCGTTCGTTGGGGATGGGGCGTGAGCGCCATCGCCATCCAGAAGCCGTACCGTCGATTCAGTCCGCAGCGTTGGGTTATTCCGTTGCTGATCTACAACAGCAAGTGGGTCAGCGTGTACGGCCCGGCTGCCAGTTTCATGCTTCCGCCCACGGGCCCCATCGCTTTTGCCTTCACTGCACGGTTGTCGCGGGACGGCTATCGCGCGTCGGACTCACCCGTTCTTGCCGGTATGGCCCCGCGGCGCGACAAATTCTGGATGGGTGGGTCCGCGACATGGCGATCGCCATGGATGAATGTCATCGCGGAATGGACGGGCGACGTGTCTGGCTATAGCAAAGCAATGACGGTCAGTCTGACCATGGAGCGAACGTTCAACTACGGTCGTTTCCAGATGACGCCAAGGCTCGCGGCCATCAGCCTCGACGGCAAATATACGAACTACTACTTTGGCGTCCGGCCGGACGAAGCGCGTCCGGATCGCCCGGCCTATCGTCCCGGCGCGACAGTCAATGTCGAAGCCGGCATGCGAGCCGCCTGGCATGTCGCTCCGCGCGATTCGGTATTCGTCGATGCGGCCGTCGAACATCTGGGCAGCGAGATAACCCGAAGCCCACTCGTCGACACATCGACCCAGTCACGCCTTGTGGTGGGATACGTCCACGTTTTCTGACGCGTGAGCCCGGAATCGCCCGTTCCGGGCTACTTGCCCCTCAACGATGCATGGATGCGACCTCGGCGGTGCCGATGCGGTCGGTATACGGATTGCCGAAATGCGTCCGCACGTAATTGATCACTTCGGCAATCTGCGCATCGGTGAGTTTGGTGTCGTCGAGGAAGCGGTCCCCGTCGCCACCACCCATCGCGAACGACGGCATATCGCGGCGTCCGTTAAGAATGACCGCGGCCATGTACTGCGGCGAAATCAGACGGGGATTTCCGGTCAATGCCGGATAGGTTCCCGCGCCCTGCGCACCTTTGGCGTCGTGCATATGGCAGCCCTGGCAGATACTTTGGAAGATCGCTTCGCCATTGGCCGAGCCCAGGTTTCCGGGCGTGTAGTACTTATTGTCCGATGACTGCGCATACAGCGATGTCGCGCAACACAGCAGGACCGTGCCGCACAGCACGCGTACCCACGGGCGTTTCGCCGTCATGTTGTTCATGCCGTGGCTCCCGACATGGCGCGCTGGTGAATGCGGCCGATGGCATCGAGCGCGGAGGTTACGGCCCCTTCCTGCCAGGCAGGTAGATAGGACGCGTGCTCGCCGGCCAGCGCGATACGGCCGTCGACCTTGCACAGGTTGTCGTAGTGCTGGGCGCGCGCTTCTTCCGACCACACGCCGAAGCAGCCCATGGTGAACGGCGAGCGATGCCAGCCCACGGCGACGCCATGTTCGAATTCTTCCTTGTACTGCGGATGGATCTGGTTGCCGTATTCCACGGCCTTGCGCACGCGCTGTTCGGGAGTCATCGCGGTGAACTCATACGCATTGAGTCCCCAGATATAGGCGCCGAGCAATACGCCCTTGCCGCTGCTGTGAAAGCCCGTGCTCGGATAGCTGATATTGCTGATCGGCAGATCGGTATAGGTGATGCCGCCGAAGATATGCTCGTCTTCTTCCCAGAAGCGCCGCTTGAACTGCAAGCCGACTTTGACCGATGCCGCGTACGGAACGGCATTGATGGCATCCGTCATGGGCTGGCTCACGTTCATCGGAAGCTGGGCCAGGACAGATAGCGGAATCGTGCACAAGCACCAGTCGGCTCGGGCATTGAGCGTCTGACCCGGTGTGTTCGTGTCCTCGTAAGCGACGCTGACGCCGTGGTCGTCCTGCTGGATCGCGGTAACCCTGGCGTTGTAACGAATCAGTTCTTTCAATTCGCGGCCGAAGGCCTCGCCGATACGGCCCATGCCGCCCACCGGCTGGAACAAGGCGGTCTGGAACTCGTAGATTTCACCCGCGGAAAGGTTCGACCATAGACGCGAGCCGAGCACATCCTTCAGACCTAGCGGTGTGGACGGAACCGGCCGTGCGGACAGGCCGCCGCCAGGGTCTTTATCGAAGCCGCGACGATTGCTGCTGGTCGTGCCGCGCTCATAAGCGAAGTTCTTGTCCAGCGCGCCCCATTCGCGCAGCGATTCCAGCAGCAGTTCCTGGTCTTCCTTGCTTACCGGCGCATCGAGCTTGCCACCTTGCGTGGCCTTGGCCAGCAACTCCGCGACGTGTCCGCGATAGTCGGCGTTGATCGTGCGGTAGCGCTGTGGCTTTCCGCCGAACGCATTCGCACTGTGCAGATAGGCGTTGTAGTTGACCTGCACGTAGGACTCGAGCGGCACGCCGAGTTTCTTGCAATAACTCAGGATGCCATGGTGATGATAAGGAAGGCGCCAGGGACCCGGATTGACGTAAAGGCCGTCGTCGAAACGGCAATGCTGGGTGAGACCGCCCATTTCGGTAAACGAATCGCCACCGCGCAGCGACCAGTTACGCCCGCCAGGCCGATGGTTGTATTCCAGCACCTGCACCTTGTAGCCGGCCTGCCGCAATTCGTACGCCGCCACCATGCCGGCGATCCCGGCCCCAAGAATCAGTACCGATGCCCCTTTCGGTGCGCCCTGTAATCCCGTGGTTTGCTTAAATTTTGACTCCGCGGCGAATCCCAGGCTGCTCATCGCCTGATACATGGCCGCGCTGCCGGCGGTGAGGCCGATCATGCGCAGCAGATCGCGGCGCTTCATTGAAAAATTGCTACCACCGTCTTGCATCGATCACCTCTGGAAAGTCGAAGAGCGCCCGTTCTCGATGGCAACGCCACCGCTCCGGCCCAGGCCGGAACGGCGACGCTGCGAGCGAAGCGATCAGAAGCGGAACGTGACCCTGCCGTACAAATAACGGCCGTTGAAACCGAACGGCGACAACGCGGAATACTGCAGACCGTCCGCACGGTCTTCGTAGACGTTGTTGAGCGCAGCCTTGGTCGGGTACTGGTTGGTGACGTTGTCGGCACCCACGGTGAACGTCCAGTCCTTGAGGTTGTAGCTCGCGGCAAGATCCAGCAGCCATCGAGACGAGAACGTCTGATCCTGGCTGCCATCCTGTGCATCGCCACGGCGCGTTACCGAGCCGTAACGCGTCAGGTTGCCGTGCAGATTGAAGTCGTGGAACAACCAGTCGGCACCGAACACGTACTTTGTGTGCGGTGTCGCGTCGGTGAGCAGACCCTGGCTGGCGCGACCGAATGCAGGCGTCGAAACAGCGAGAACCTTCGTTTTGTTGTAATTGCCGCCGAAGGTCAGGTTGAGCTTGCCGTAGTCGTTGAAGTCCAGCCGGTAGCTGGTAAGCAGGTCCGCGCCCCGGGTACGCGAGGTCGCGCCGTTGACGAAGAACTGTGCACCGGTGACCTGACTGGTTGGCGTCGGATCGACGGCAATCTGATCGGAGTAGAGAATCTGGTTCCAGATACGAATCTGGTACAGGTCCAGCGTCGCGCTGAAATTGTCGAGCGGCTGCCACACCGCGCCCAGACCGTAGTTGGTCGACTTCTCCGGTTTCAGCGGTTTCGCGCCCAGTGCGATGGCGGCCGGATCGGACGTACGGAAGGTACCGATCTGCGCGAGCTGGCCGTTCTGGATCAGGGTCACTACCGACTCGTAGTTCTGCTGGGCCAGGGAGGGTGCACGGAAGCCATTGGATACAGTGCCGCGCAAAGCGAACGTATCGGTGAACTGATAGCGTGCGGAGATCTTGCCCGAACGGGTCGAGCCGGCATCGCTGTAGTTTTCGTAACGGGCGGCCACACCGGCGGAAAGCTTGCTGGTGAGATCGGTTTCCATATCCACGTAAGCCGCTTCGCTATGCCGGCCGAAATTTCCGGCAACGCTGGGCGTGAGACCCGGATATACCTGCGAGCCGCCGGCATACGGTGTCGTGGTTCCCGGGATGAGCGTGTTGGGATCGAAGAAATACGAATCCGGATCGCCCGAATCGATGACGTATTTCTCTTTGCGGTACTCGCCACCGAAAGCCACCGTGACCGGATTGGGCAGGAAACCCCAGTTGAAATCCTTGCTCAGGTCGAGGTTGACCACACCCTGCTTGTTACGAAACGTGCCTGCATTGAAATACGTCGGCGAGTAACCCAGCGTGTTGTACAGATTGGTGTTGACGCTGTTCTGGATATCGAATCCCAGGTTGTTCTCGCCGTAATCGGCCGAGAGATCCCAGCGCCAGCCGCCATCGGTCTTGCCCTTGACGCCAACCACGGCGGCAATGTCGTTGCTATGGTTGATGATCTGCGGCAGGAAGCCGTTGGGATAGATCTGCGGGACGTTGCGTGCCGAGTTGTAAGCGCGGTAGTAACCGTTGGACGTTACGTCGCGTTTGCTTGCGTTGAGATACCCGTACAGCTCGATATTCGGCGTCAGGTTGTAGCCGAAGTTAAGCAGCATCTGATACGTCTTCACCGCCGGATCGCCGTAGCGTTCGTAGGGAATGCCGCTGGGATTGGGCGCCCCCGCGATGGTGGTGGCCACGTCCTTGTTCTCGGCGCGATTGGTGTTCATCGCGTTCTGGTAGTTCCACGCCAGCCGCACCCAGCCGGGTGCGCTGCCCTCGGGACCGCTCAGCGGAATGCCGACAGAACCCTGTATGCCGTTCTGCGCACCGTCGCCCTTGTCCATGACGCCGCCCGTGGCGGTGATGCTGTTGGTTCCGGGGCCGCCACCGTGTTTGAGCACCACGTTGATGACGCCGGCGATAGCGTCGGAACCGTACTGCGCGGTCGCGCCATCGCGAAGTACTTCGATGTGGTCGATCGCGGCGATCGGGATGGAGTTGAGGTCGACAGGCGCCGAACCGCGCCCGACGGACGAGTTGTAGTTGACCAGACTGGTGGTGTGATATCGCTTGCCATCCACCAGCACCAACACCTGGTCGGGCGACAGGCCGCGCAGCGTGGCGGGACGGATGGCATCGTTGCCATCGTTGATGGCGGGGCGTGGGAAATCCAGCGAGGGCAACAAGGTACTTAGCGCGCTGGCGAGGTCGGTGCTGCCGCTGGCGGTGAGATCCGCGGGGGTCAGCACGTCGATGGGTGCAAGTGATTCGGCTTCGGTGCGGTTAGTGGACCGGGTGCCGGTAACGACAACTTGCTGGAGCTGTCTGGCATTTTGGGGTGTTGCGGGATCGACGGTGTCGTCGGCCCAGGCCACGGTAGCGGCGAGGGCAAGGCTAGTGCCTAGCAAGGGCAGCAGTGCGGCTGCCAGCGGACATCGCAAAAGTCGTTCTTTCATTGTGTCTCCCCAATCGGACAGTTACGGCAAGTCGATTCCTCTCATGAGTGTTGCTCCCTCCCCTTTGATCCTGCGTCGCAGCATTTTTCGATAAATGTCTGGGACAAACTCAGGCTATGTCACATGCTGCACCGCGTCAATGATTCGTCATAAATCTGTTGCGGGACTGTCAGATCGACGCTCCCATGCGGCTGAAACCGGTTTCTTGCCCCTGCCGAAGCCCGCCCGGGGGCGTGCGGCATAAGGTCGCGACGGGGTCTGCCGCACGGGCGGCCGGGTTGGGAGGCGAAGCGAAGCTAAACTCGGAATCCCAAACCCGGAGTCCCCGCCGCCATGTCGCCAGCCGTTTTCGTACGTGCGATCCAGCAAGACGACTACCCGGCCTGGAAGCCGCTATGGGATGGCTACAACGCGTTCTACGGACGGCACGACGCAACCGCTTTGCCATCTGAAATCACGCAGGCCACGTGGCAGAGATTTTTCGATCCGGCCGAACCGGTTTTTGCGCTCGTCGCGGAAGCGGACGGCAAGTTGCTTGGCATCACGCACTACCTGTTCCATCGCAGCACCACGCGGCTGGAACTGACGTGCTATCTGCAAGACCTCTTCACCGTGGAATCGGAACGGGGCAGAGGCATCGGACGGTTGCTGATCGAGGGCGTATACGCAGAGGCGAAAGCGGCAGGCATAAAGCGGGTCTACTGGCAGACGCACGAGACGAACCTGGCCGGTCGCCGCCTGTACGATTCGGTCGCAAAGCATCTGGGTTTCATCGTCTACAGCCACGACGGATGACCCTGTTCGCCGTACGGGGGCGATGCCAGAATATCGTTAGCGATAGCCCATCTAAGGAAAGGGAATGGTCCGATTCGTCCCCGTGACCCTGCTCGTCATGGCAACGTCCATCGGCGGTGTTCACGCGCAACAACGCGTACTGATGCCGACGGTGTATGAGGCGGGACATTTCTATGCCGTGCCGAAAATGCCAGACGGCAAAAATCTGAGACTCATTGTCGATACGGGCGGTGGCGGTGGAAGCGGCTTTTACGTCATTGAGGGAAAGGCAGCGCAGCGGTTGAAACTGCCGGTGACGTCCTGCGCTATCGGCGATGAACACGCGGACGTCGTCGGGCCCATCCCCTTCGTATCGGGCAAAGGTTTGCCGGTCGTTCCGGGCACGCCGTGCGGAGCCGTGGCGTTGGTAACGAATGGCGGCGGAAGTATTGATGGCGAAGACGGACAGCTTGGAGCGGGCTATCTTCCCAGATACACCTGGACGTTCGATTATCTGCGACAACAACTCTGGCTGGAGCCGACGAACTGGCGGCCTGCGGCGGTCCGGAATAGCCATAAGGCGGACCTTGGCTTACTTCGGAATGCACAGGGGCGAATCGCGACCGGCATGGCCCGCATCACGTTGCTGGTCGACGGCCATCCGCTGCAGATGCTTCTGGATACAGGTGCCACGGCCAAACCGACCAAGGCTGGTGCCGAAGCGAGCGGCACGCCGACGATCCGTGGCACGGGCGTAACCAGTTACGTCATTACCAGTGTGTTCGACAGCTGGCGGCGCCTCCATCCCGATTGGCGGGTTGTAATCGATGGCGACGAGCTGGCCGGCAAGTTCACAGCAAGGCTGATCGAAGTTCCCAAAGTGCAGATTGCTGGCTGGACCATCGGGCCCGTCTGGTTCACCGAGCGTCCCGATGCAGCATTTTCGACAGCCGATGGCCACATGTCCTCCTACACGGACGAGCCGGTACAAGGGGCGGTCGGCGCCAATGTTTTCATGCATTTCGCGATGACACTCGACTATTCGAGTGGTAAGGCATGGTTCGCCTGTGAAAAAGCCTGCAATCCATCGCAGAACGACTGACCTTGTTTGTGCGACTACTCATCGGGAAAACTTATGTGGACTCACGAAGAAAGCATCGAGACGACGGCATCGCCCGAACGGATATGGGCATTGTTTTCGGACGTACCCGGATGGAAGGCATGGAACGCGGGCATTGAAAGCATCGATATCCATGGCCCATTCGCCAAAGGCACCCGCTTCACGATGAAGCCGCCGGGCGACGACGCCTTCGAAAGCACGTTGATCGAGGTTACGCAGAACAAAGGCTTTACGGACGAGACGTCGATCGACGGTACGCGCGTCGTCGTGTATCACCGGATTGAAAGTCTCCCGTCCGGACATACCCGGATCACGTATGCCACGGAGGTGACCGGTCATGCAGCCAGCGAGTTCGGTCCGATGGTGACCGCGGATTTTCCCGATGTACTCCGTTCCCTGAAAGCTCTCGCAGAGGATGCTCGCTAGTGATCCGATTGATTGCCGCACTCGTCGTATGCATGTCGTCGTTGCCCGGCCTGACTTTCGCCCAGGAAGCATTGGCGCCCGTCGAAGCCCGCGTACCCTTTGCACCCAGTCCGTTCGTGGGTAGCGATGGCGCAACGCATCTTGCCTACGAGCTGCACATAACCAACTTCTATGGCGATACAGGTCCGTTGAAGCCTTCGACGGTGCTGGTCTTCGGCGACGATGCAACGCAGCCATTGCTCAAGCTGGATCAGGCTGCGGTGTCCGGTTTAATCCGGCCCGCGCCGGCCGAGGGTGCTTCGGCATCCATTCCCCCTGGCAAGCGTGGCGTGATCTATCTATGGATCACGTTGCCGCAAGGCGCGGCCATACCGAAAGTCTTGCACCATCGCGTGGAGTTCGGAACCGACAAGAACGGCGTTGCCATTCTCGATGGGGTACGGGTGCCGGTCAGTGAAAACAAAGTGCAGACCATTGGCGCACCGCTTCGGGGTGGGCGGTGGCTGGCGCACGAAGGGCCCGGTGCATCGGGCTCGCATCACTGGGGAAGTCTCGTGGCGGTGAATGGCGACCTGACCATTCCACAGCGATACGCGTTGGATCTGGTGGGTGTGGACGACTCGGGTCGTGCGATCCGCAAGGGTGTCGCCAATATCCAGAAAACCGTTTACGCGGACTGGATCGGTTACGGCGCCGATGTCATCGCCGTGGCCGACGGCACCGTCGTCGGTGCGCGAGACGGCGAAGAGGAACACGCGCCGCTCACCGGGCAGCCCGAACCCGCGTCCCTGACGGCCAACGGATTGTTCGGTAACTACGTGATCCTGAAAATCGGTCCGGATACCTTTGCGGACTATGCCCATCTTCAGCGCGGAAGCGTGAAGGTCAAAGTCGGCGATCGCGTCAGTAAGGGGCAGGTCCTCGCGCATCTGGGGCAATCGGGAAATTCGGCCGCCCCCCATCTGCATTTCCAGCTGGCGAACGCGGCGACGTTCGAAGGTTCGGAGGGTATTCCGTATGTCTTCGAAAGTTACGACTTCTATGGACCGGAAGTCGAAGCGCAGCTATTCGGAACGGGCGATGCATGGAAAAGCGATAAACCGCAGCCCCGTCATGGTCAGCTTCCGTTGAATGACGTCGTGATCCGGTTTCCGAAGAACTAGGGATGACGAGTGCACCGCATGCGCTTATCGACGAGCTGGAGCGGGACGATTCGCTGCTGGAACCCGGTCGGCTACGCGAGCGCGGCGATGTACTCGATCGTCTTGAAACCTATCTCGCCGGCGAACTGACGGAGGATACGGAACTCCGTGGCCGGATCGGGGTTTTGTGCGCCCGTCTCGAAGCGGCCGATCGCAGGCTTTACGAGAGCATCCGTCAGGATATCCAGCACGGGCAGGGCGCGTCGCGATTGCGCGAATGGGCCATCGCGGTCGGTGCGGACGATGGACATAACGGCGACAGTTACGACTATCTCGACGCGTTGATCAGCGGCGTCCTGCAGATCGACGAGCCCGATGCGCGAATTGCCGAGCTGGCGGCGGAGATGGTGTTCTACCAACCCACGCCGGCTCGCCACATATTCGGGATGCTGGAACGCAGTGCGCTAAACGAGCGCGATGTACTGATCGATCTGGGCTCCGGTCTGGGTCACGTGCCGTTGCTTGCCGCCATATGTACGGGCGCTCGAAGCACAGGCATCGAATGGGAAGGGGCATATGTCGATTGCGCCCGCCGTTGCGCGCAAGCCCTGAACCTCGGTCGCGCGACCTTTATCCAGCAGGATGCACGGGAGGCCGACCTCTCGGCAGGCACGGTGTTCTATCTGTACACGCCGTTCACGGGTGCGATACTGCGCGACGTTCTGGACAAGCTGAGAACGGAAGCGATCGACCGTGACATTCGCATCTGCACGCTGGGGCCTTGCACGCCCACCGTCGCGCGGGAGCCATGGCTGGAAGCGGTGGGTGCGCTGGAAACCGATCGGCCCGCACTGTTTCGCAGCATGCCGCAGCCGAGCGTCCAGTCGCGTTACCGAGTCAGGGACCATTCCTCACCGCTGCAACGTGAAAACGCCAAGGACGAGTCGAATACAGCGGCTTCGCCGACGAGTTGTCCGGCCGCGGTGACACTCGACAGATAGAGCACCGCGTGCACGCCGTTGTCGCTGCGTGGATAGACGATCAGGTAGTCGGGTTTGCCGTCGCCATCGATGTCGCCAGCCCAGCGTAGCCACGAGGTGTCGCCGGGCGAGGCGCAGGTGGTCAATGCGTCGAGCATTTGCCGTGTAGCCGGCTCGCGCAATTGCAGCATCACGGTTTCGCGACTGCGATCCAGCAAGCCGACGAGCATGGCTTGATGTCCGGGAGTGGGGATCGCCACGGACATATCGCCGACAGGATGCTTGATGTCGGTTTCGCCGGAGACGTATGTGACGAGCGGGCCGGGTTTGATCCACGGTCGCGCGGCGTCCACACGCAACCATGCCTGTACATGGGCTGCGTCGCCTTTGACCAGGCTGAAATGAAGCAGGTGCATGCCGCCCTGGCCGGGGTTTATCTGAAGCTTCGCGGGTAGAAGCTGGCAACCTTTGGCGACGCAATCGAGGGCCAGCCAGTTGCTTCCATTCGCATAGTCTTCGTCGGATGTGGCGACGTCGTTGCCGACGATCATGCGTATCTTGCCGGATGCGGTAGCGTCGTCATCGGCGTGGATAACCGTTGCGAGGCCAAGGCTGGCCATGGCGACAAAGAGGGCCAGCTTCTTCATGAGTGCATCTCCGGCAACAGGACCGTCTTGCCGTTGGGCAAATGACATAGCTTGACGCGATTGTAGGTAGCGATGGCGCTGGGCTGGTCGTCGATAGTCCACACGGTGGTCCAAGTCAGCGCCTCCGGGTCGAACCATTCCACGATGGTCTTGCCCGGTCCGTTGTCGGATGCCGGCAGGCTTCCTTTGACGAACAGCTCGTCGTCGAGCGTGATCGTCTCGATATAGCCTGTGAGGTCCACATGCGGCAACGACTTGCCTCGCAGCGGAATCCAGCGATCTCCGGTTGCGCTGGACACGACGATGGACTTCTCCGCAGGAGGCTCTCCACCGGCAGGCGCACCGCCGAACCAGGCCACGCGTCCGTTGCCGAACATGCGTATGACGCCATCTACCCGCAGGGCCGATGCCGACGCGGTCCATTGCTGCGTTTTGGGATCGTAGACGGTATACGTGTCGGCCTGCTGGAACGTGCCGAGGAATGCGAACGTGTCCCTGGCTTGCGGCTTGTTCACGTCGTCGGTGACCAGAGCCACGCGCAATGCATTCGTTTCGCCACCGGCAAACACGATACGTCCGTCGGCAAGCTGTCGGATCAGGATCGGCGCGCCTTCGGAAGGACGTCTTGGAACATCGAACGTCGGTCCCGGCGTGCGCTTCAGCGTGACAGGATCGTGCGCGGTATCCAGCGTGATGAAATGGATATCACCCTTGGCATCGACTTCGATCAGGCTCCCGTCGCTCAGCGCGGCGACGGCGCCGAGCTTCGCCGGTGGCGTACCCTCCACGCGGCGCCAGCGTCCGAAATGCCGGAGATCGCCTGACTCCAGCCACTCCATCGGCACCGCGTCGGGGTTCTCGTCCGGGTTCACGTGTCCGCCGAAAACGAACACACCGCCATGCATTCGCAGAACCCTCCCTTCGTTGCGCGTATCCAGCAGTTCGGGTGCGGGCTCGAAACGGCCGTCGGTGCCGAAGACGTCGACCATGGCCGTGTTGTCGCCGCCGATCGCAAGCGCGGGAAGTTCGCCCTGGGCGGGGAGAAAGCCCGCCGAACCGCGGTTGATGGCGAGGAATTGTGGGTCGAAGACAGCGGCCGTACGCACATCGTCCGCGAACGGGCGGATCATGACCAGCCCTGCCTGTTTCTGCTCGATGCAATCGTAGAACTTGCCGTTCGCTTCGTTCTGATTTCGTATCCACGCATACATCTGGCCACCGGCCATAAACGGAAAGAAGCCGCAACCGCCACCGTTGTTCGACCGCGTATTCGAAGCGACGACGCGCCAGGTGCCGCTGGCGATGTCATAGGCCGCGATATGCTTCCCAATGCCACTTCCCATGAGCAGGATCTTGTTCCCGCTTCCCGGCATCCAGACACCATGATGGCGCGCATTGCCCACGGGCATCGGTGCGATGGCTTCGAAATGGTCGGCGACCGGGAACAATCGTTCAGCCGTGCGCGACGGGCCAGTGCTCCAGTTGGCGAGCCGCGTATAACCGCCGCTGACGAGCACGCTGCCATCCGGCAGGGTTGTCGCGTCGAGTTCCGAACGGGATTCGAGCATCGAGGGACCGTCCTTCCAGGTCCGGGTCGCGACGTCGAGGATATGGGTGTCCGAACGGCATGGCGAGCAGCCACGATATTCGCTATTGGAGCCGCCCAGAATCATCAGATTGCCGGAACCATAGGCGGTCGCCGCGAAATCCCGACGATAGGGAATGGCAAGCTCCGGCATGGCTTCGTCCACCAACTTGCCATCGCGCACGCTGACGACGTGCACACGCAGATACCGCGAGACCGGATCGGGTATGACAAGGGCGGCGGATGTCGCCGAGAGCGCCTGAACCTGCAGGGGGTATTGCACCATTCCGGGATCGGTATCGACTGCGAGCAGGCGTCCGTCCTTGCCAAGGAAATGGAACTGGGCCTTCTCCTGGCCGGGACACGTATTGTTCGTCAACCAGAGCACGCCGTTTTCCAGCGCGACCTGGCCCTCGGGCGATCCTTCCATCGGCTTGCCGTCATGCAGAACGGGATCTTCACCGGTCTTTCCCGTGGAAGGATTCCAGTGCATGCGCAAGGTCGCGTATCGGGTGCATCGATAGTCGGCCGCGGCTCCGGCCCCGATACGGATGCCGAGCCATTCGAATTCGCCGGCTGCATTCGCGTTAAGCGGCGGCATGTCCGGAATATATAGATGCTCGAAGAGCGGCACGGCCGGTATCGGCAATGCCGGAGCGGCTGGTGCATCGGCCGCATAGGCTGTCGATACGAACACGCAGGCAAGAAAGCAGGGCAAAAGCCAGATACGCGTAGCCATGAACATCCCGGTTCCAGACTTTCAGAGTGGGACAGGGCCAGGCCCTGCCGCTAATAGTGCTCAGTGCAACGTAACCGCCATCGGCGGCTTGCCCTGCTGTATCCATTGGCCTGTGAGGCCGCCATCCGCACCGAGGGTCAGGTCGAAGGTTTCAAGAACCGGTGCGTTGCCTTCGGCGTCCTTTGCGGCGGCATCGTCGCGGCGTTCCAGACGTACTTTCCCCGGAGATGGCTGCGTAAGTTCGAGGCCGATCGGCGTGCCGTAGCGATCATAGAAATAGAACGACGTGTAACCGTTCGAATAGTTCGATACCAACATCAACGTGATCGGCGTGCGCCCACCCAGCTTGCCGCGATAGACGCCGGCATGAACGTTGTTGGAGGGGAGCTTGCAGTCGGTCTTTTTGTCGATGAGCAGGCATCGTCCATAGCTGCTCAGGTCGTGGGAGAGGGCGGCATAGGTCTCGCTGTGCTCCATCTCGCCGATATCGTCAAGCGCCTGGATCACGTGTGGGAAGCCGCAACCCCGGAGAACTTTCACGTGGCCGTCGGCAAGGACCAGGGCGTCATAGTCCAGACCGCTCTGAGCCAGACTCTGGCTGCACTCCTCGTACTGCTCGCGCTGCATCTTCAGATCGTCCGTGGCTTCGGGATCTTTTTCGTTCGTGCGCGTGGGGTCCGGTTGGGCGATCGTCTCATTGATCGTCGCAATCCGCTCACGAGTCACGCGCTTGCTGAAACGAGCCATGCCTTCGGGTGAAAACAGGTCGCCGATGCGGACAGGCCGGCCGGTATTGAGATCGAATACGTAGCGAACGTGACCCGAGCTCGGGTAGGCGCCCATGTATTCGCCCCCGATCTCGAGCGACAGCGTGTTTGGCGTCTGGTCCAGAACGCTGTAATCGAGGCTCGTCGTGCCCGAGTTTCCGTCTTCGTGCTCGAAGGGCGACTTCTTGTAGTGCCCGGCAATAACATCCAGTTGCTCGTACTGCAACCAGAGGTTGATGCGATCGGCGACATCCGATGGCGTGCCGACGATGAGCGGGACCTTGTACGTCTCCGCTTCCTTCGGATCCACCGGCGACTTCAGCTGTTCGACGCGCAGCTGCGCATGGCTCGCGATCGGCAACATCAGGGCAAGCGCCCCGATAAGGTATCTGTACGTCATGGTCTGTCCCCTGTTTCCCTGGTGGGAAGTCTACAAGGAACCCGACGAGACTTTATGGCGCTTTTGGGGCCGGATACGGCCGGAGGTCTGTCGTTATGGCAGGAGCCGTCATGGAGCCTTCCCGCGCTGGTAGCATGCGCGGTCTTAAGGACGGGGGATGCCATGCGAGGTTTTGCGAGTCTGCTTATATGTGTCGCGTTTGCGTTCGCTTCTGTGGCTGCCGCATCAAAGGCCGTAGACATCACACCGAACTGCAAGATCGTTGATGCGCGGTACGTGGCGGTTGTCGACGGAAAGACCGAAATCCGCTTTGTACGACATGGCTACCATTGGATATCCGACCTGTCCATGCAGCTGTTGCTCGCAAACGGGCGAAGCTATTGGTTCTTGTTCGACTGGGGTTCGGGCTCGGAAACAAATCTGATTTCAACAGGCGATCAGACTGCAAAGGACTTTAAGCCACCCGATGGGGATGGCGGCGTTCGTCCCCTTCCGGGCATGCAATTCTATGCACTGACGAAGGACCTCGAGGTACTTTCGCAAGGGCCTCAAAGCGCCAATCGTGCGCCGGCTTACCTGTTCGTTCCCGGTCTGACCGACGCACTCCGCTATGCGGCCGAGCCACGAATAGTCCTTCCGCTTACGATGTTTCGACTGTCATCTTGTGGCGTCTGGAACCCGGAACGAACCAGCCGAAAATGAAGAACTCCAGCACCAGCCGCCACCTGTCGGGGGTGGGTGAATCTTGTGGTTCGCGAGGCGATTCATCTGGGCGTTCTAGCACCGCCAATACATCGCGTGCTTCCTCCGCGAAGGCACGCGGGACCACAATGCGTCGCGTGTTGTACATCGCGATTTGAGGCCCGGGATGCAATCCTCCGAAACCTCCATTCTGTACGTAGGCAGGAATGCCATACGCTTCGAGCAGACATAGCATGACCGCCAGTTCCGGTTCGGAGTGGGGATACGCAACGGAAACAAGATTCATGGATGTTGGCGTCCTGCCGGAAGAAGTACTTCGCGGGGCTGGAGACAATCCGAAAGTTCACTTTCGGCAAAGGCGTTCAAGTTGTCCGGATCGGCCGATGTATGGGAATACCGTAGCAAACACCATGGACTCCCGACAATGTACGAGAAGCCCTGGCGACGATCGCAACAGGAGCGGCACGGTCGAGCGATTCCCTTGTAGGAGCCCGCTTGCGGGCGAAAGCCAACGTAGCGGCGAAGATGTGCGTGACATCCGCAGTCCGTAGACCGGGGTCGCGAATGTGAGCATCCGGCTTCCTCTCCCGCATGTTCGGTGGCATTTGCAGCAGGCTTGCCCGAAAAAATCACAGGAGCCACCGCGGCAGGCCCGAAGCGACCTGCAGGATTGGGCAGAGGTGTCCTACCCGATTTCCAGCCTCGATCGTGCAACCTGGGCCGAGCGCCGACACGGAGAAACATCATGAAACTATGGGCCATCGCCCTGTGCCTGTTGGCTGCAAGCGGAAGCGTATATGCGGAGACGATGGTCTGGCAGCCCACCGCCGGGAATGCGCAATTGCCTTTATGGCCGGGAGCGGCACCTGACGTAAAGCCCGTGCCAGGGCCGGAAACCATGACCGTGGGGACAGATCATCTGATTGCAGGCAAACCCGTGACGGCTGTGACGAATGTGACCCAGCCCACGATGACGGTCTATGCCCCAAAGGGAAAGAACACGGGGGCTGCGGTCGTGGTGTTTCCGGGCGGCGGCTTCGAGATACTGGCCATGGATCTCGAAGGCACCGAGGTCTGCGACTGGCTGACATCCAGGGGCATCACCTGCGTACTGTTGAAATATCGCGTTCCGAGTGTGCCCTATGTCTGGAAATGCGATTGTCGTCCGCACAATTTCGAGCTGTCGGTGCCTTCGTTGCAGGATGCCCAGAGAACGATGAGGTTGGTGCGCTTTCATGCCGCGGAATGGCGCATCGATCCCCATAAGGTTGGCGTGCTCGGGTTTTCAGCGGGTGGGTATCTGGTGGCGGAAATCAGTACGAACTATAAGCGGCGCTTGTACTCACCCGTAGACGCTGCCGATAAGGAAAGTGCCCGCCCGGATTTTGCTATGCCTATCTATCCGGGGCATCTCGTGACCGACAAGGGGGCGTTCAATTCCAATGTTACGGTCTCCCGTGAAACGCCTCCCACGTTTTTGGTGCAGGCAGAAGACGACAACGTGGACGGTGTGAACCAGTCACTGGTTTACTACGCCGCGCTGAAGAAAGCCGACGTGCCGGTGGAGATGCATCTGTACGCACACGGCGGCCATGCTTTCGGCCTGCGGCGGACGCAGCTTCCGATCACGGACTGGCCTCGGTTGGCCGAGGTATGGCTGCGAACGATCGACATCGTGCAGGACTAAATACCAAGCCCATCGGCGCGATCGTGCAGGTGACGTCCGCCACCCAAAGCGGACGTGATTGCCGGGACTTTTGCCGGACTCCGCTTTTGTCATACCCTGCGGCCCACCAACCCACGGGGAGCTCACATGAAGGCGCTCTTTGCCATCCTGCTGATCGCAGGTGCGATTCAGAGCGTACCGGCTCTGGCCCGGTCATCGACGACTTCTCCTTTGGTCGGTAGCTGGACCGTCGATGTTTCGCGTTTGCCGTATATTTCGGGCACGACGGCTTACCCGTGATGCGGACGAATTATTTTACGCGTGTCTGGTAGGGGCGGACTTCCGATTAAATGAATCAAGCATGGGAAGATGTGTAATATCCGTTTCGCTTTCTGTCTGAAGTGGCTTACTTCGTCAATAGTGATTATTTGAGTTAAGCGATAGATTCATAAAGGAGTTTGGATAGTGCAGTTTTCAAGGGAAAAGCCATCGCTTCTTCCATATGCGGTGATGCTGGCCATCATTCTTGTGAACCTGGCCTTCGATGCAATCAGCGTCTACCGAGTGTTCCACATGCCTGACATGTCCGGCGACGATTCTTTTGCCCAGCGTGCGCTGTACAGCGTGCTGGGTAACGAGTTCGTCGCCATGGTGGTCTCCGTTGCTTTCAGCGTGGCCTGCACCCAGTGGCTCATGGAGCGGCGCCGGATCGGGGGTTTGCCGGGATATGCCGCGATATGCATCGGTGTCGGTTATGCGGTTCTGAGCGTGCTTCTGAGCTTTGCATGGTGGTTCATCACGCAGGCGATTACGAAAAACGCGGGCACCGTGGGAATGAATGTACTGGTCGTCGTCAATGCGATCGCAGGGCATATCCTCAAGATGCTTTTCGCCGTCCTGCCGGTGTTGCTGGTCTTTCGTCTGCTGCGCAAGTACGAGACGCCGGCATCTCATCCTGCCGATCTTCGCTGGCGTGCATTGCTGATCTTCAGCCTGTTTGCCTGGTCGTGGGTCTTGCTGATCATGCAGTTTGCCGTTCCCGTTGGACTTTCGCTTGGCGCGTCTTACGGATACGACTCAGGAATGCTGCCGCTGGCAGTCTATGCGGGGTCCACGGGGCTGGTATTGCCAGCCTTCATCGGCGGACTGCTTGGCCTACCGAAGACGATGCCACTGACCCGGCCCCTGCGCTTGTTGCTCGCGAGCGTGGCTGCATGGGTGGTTTGTGCGCTGGTCATGGTCGGCTCTACGTATGTCATGGTTCGGATAGGTCAGGCCGTTGTCGATTACTTCAGACCGGGCGTAGGATTCAGCGCGTTGGTGGCGCTAATCTGGTTTGTCGTGTCTATTCTGCTGTGCCGTCTTGTGGTGAAGGCGCTCGTGCGCGGGCAGCCGCCGTCGATACCTGTCGGGAATTTGGAATTGTCTCGGTAAATCGCCGGATGCTTCGATTTTACGTTTCATCCGAAAGCAGGACGGAGATGGTTGCGTCATTCAAACTATCTCCGTCCTGTTCTTCATCTCGTGCGTAGCGGATACCTTCCTGGAAGCGTCCTAGCCAATATAAGAAAAAACGGCGAAGTCGAATCCGTTGAACTGGAAATCCGCGACCTTGTGCATGCCCATCCGCGCATGCGCACGAAGCGATGCTTCATTGTCGACCCGTATGAAAAGGATACCTTCGCGTCCAGGCTCCAGATGCCGAAGTTCCGCAAACATCGCCTGAGCCAGTCCCTTGCCGCGCTCCGACGTATCGACGCAGATGGGGCCGTAGATATAAGCGTCGGCCGAACCGTGGTAGACGGCGAACATTGCCTTGATGATGGGCAGGTCGGCATTCATCGTCCGGGTGGTCGTCATGAGGAATCCGGTGACGCGGCCACCGCGCCGCGCCACGATAAGCGGCATGGCGTCCATCATTGACTGGATGCGGTCGCGCGGCAGACTCGCCGAAAGCGTACCGCCACGCGTCATCTGATTTGCCTCCTGCAGTTCGAGAATGCCTTCCAGATCGGCCTCGCTCGCCCTGCCCACATCCATCCGGGTTTCCGTCATGACATCCCTCTCCGGTGCTTTATGAAGTCGTAGCCAGTTTACTTTCAGGGTGCGTCGGACGGCTTGGCCAATCCCACCTCGACGGCGAACTTGAACAGGTCCGCGTCGGAAGCGATGCCCAATTTGCTCATGGCGCTTACTTTCTGGGTGCTGACGGTTTGCTTGCTCCGGCCAAGGCGTTCTGCGATGTCGTTGATGCTGTTGCCCGCCACATAAAGCGAAAGCACTTCGGTTTCGCGCGCCGACAATTTCGTGATGGGTTCGCCGCCCGACAGCGCCTGCACGATGGCGGCGATGGTCGGCGAGAAATAACGCCGCCGCACATGCGCCGCCTGAACGGCGGCGGCGACGTGCGAGATATCGTCGGCCTTGCTGAGGAGATGGTCGATGCCTCGGGCCAGCAGGGTGCGGATCAGCACCGGCTTATCCATGGACGTGATGACTACGATGGCGATGTCCGGGTATCGCTCGGCAAGAAACGAGAGCAGGTTCAGGCCGTCGCCATAACTGCCGCCGGGCATCGCATAGTCGGTGACGAGGACGTGGCAGGGTTGCGCATCCAGCAAAGCCACCAGTTCGGACGAGTTTCGTACGGAGCCGATTCGCCGGATCGTCGGAATGTCGTCCAGCGCGGCTTCGATGCCGAGCAGGATGACAGGATGGTCATCGGCGACGGCGACGAGAATGTGCTTGCTATCCATGGTGACCGCCAGCGTTGGGTCCAGAGAAGGCTTGCCCGCGCCAACTGGCGCGTCACGAACGGCCGTAGTATATCGACACAGCGGGCGACGACAGCCCGCTCATTCCTTGTGCCGATGTTGGCACGAGATCGCGATCACACTGCGAGATGACGTCGAGGAGCCGGAGCTTGACCATTCGGGTTGCTGTCGCCGATGACCATCCGGCCATGCTTGCCGGCATGGAGCATCTTCTTTCGGCATTCGCGGGTATCGAAGTGATCGGTCTGGTCACGGATTCGACCCGGCTCGTCGAACTGCTGGGAAGTAACCCCTGCGACGTGGTCGTTACCGATTTCTCGATGCCCGCGGGGCGCTACGGGGATGGCATCTCCCTGCTTCGGTTCCTGCAACGGCGGTTCCCTACGGTAAGCGTGGTCGTGCTTACGGGCGTCGATAGCGCGACGGTACTGCGCAGCATTCTGGACATGGATGTCCGCGCTGTCGTCAGCAAATCCGACGATTACGCTCATCTCGAGACAGCGATCCACATGGCGCACGAAAGCCGGGAATTTCTTTCTCCGGAAGTGCGCCGGATCGTTGAAGCCTTCGTCGGGGAAGCGGATGTTCCGGGCGAAGCGAGCGAAAAGCTCAGCAAGCGCGAGGCGGAAGTGCTCCGCTTATTCGCCGAAGGACTTTCGGTGATGGAAATCGGCAATCGTGTCGGACGTAGCCGCAAGACGATCAGCACGCAAAAAAACGCGGCGATGAAGAAGTTGGGTCTCGAACGCGATGCCGATGTTTTCCGTTACGCCATCAGCCACGGCCTTGTACCGGCATCGCAGTCCGCGCGCTATAACGCCGCCGATCCGGATCGGGATGAATGACCGTCGTCGGGAATAGGCCCAGTCCCATAGCTATGCCGCCCATGCATCCCTAGGCTCGTTGCATCGCGAGAGGTCGATGCACGGCCCACGCCTGCACGCCGCGCATGGGATACCGGAACGTGAAAGAAGCAAACGAAGCGAAGACCACCCAGTTGCTTCTCGGTTTCTGCCACCTGAGCAAGGCGGAACAGAACCATTTCGTCGATGGACTCAACCGATTCCTGTTCGTTTCTCCCGATAAGCGTCGCCAGCTGATAGAGCGCTGGACTCACGCGGGCAAAGTCGGCGCAAAGAAGGCGCCGCGTTGACATAGCGGCGGGCCATCGACGGTTCGCTTTGGCGTCATTGCGCCCGCGGTACCCCCGATCCCCCCATCCACCGCGTATTTAGGCCCCGTCCGATATGTCGCGGACGTCGCGTTGCCTACCATGTTTTCGTGCCTCCCCCAATCAAGGCATCCAGAGCCGCGCGGATAGTCCGGGCGCTGGAGCCATGCGCCTTCGAGAAAGGCGCCGAGCCACTCGACGTCTTTGAGAGGAATACGAATGAACACCATCTATCGCATCGTCTGGAACGCCGCTACCGGTAAATGGGTGGTTGCGTCCGAACTGGCCAAGAGCCGCACTCGCATGAACCGGCGCCGCCTCACGCCGCTTGCCGTCAGCTTTCTGTTGGCTGGCGTAGCCATGGCACAGGTGCATGCCGATACCATCAGTTTCCCTAGTGGTTCCACCGTCGATATCGGTAGCGATACACGCGTCATCGACGGCCTGACAGTCAGCAATGGCGCTACCGGAACCATCATCGGCACGGGCGGCACGCTGATCTACAACGGTGGCGATTTCCGCATTGGCGGCACGGCCAGCAATACCGTGCAGAACCTGGACATGAGTGGCCTGACCAATTTCGTGTTCGACAGCCCCACCGCTGTCTTCAGCGCGAGTGGCCGTGCCACGGGTGGCGCGGCGAACACCACGGGCGTCAGCAACACCACATTCAACCTCGCCTCCGGCACCAATGTCATTACCGCATCGTCGTTTGGCGTAGCCGACACGAGCCGTACGGTACAAGGACCCGCTACCAACCAAGGCACGGTACGTCTGGGTCAGACCAATACGATCAATGCGGATCAGATCACGATTGGTACCAATCAGACCAACGGCACGCTGAACTTTCAGGATGGAATTTCCGGCGGCACGGTAAAAATTCGTGGCACCGACGGCATCAGTGCAGTCAGCAACTGGAATATCGCGACCGGCTCGAATAGTAACTACAGTGGAGCCGTCGGTCTGGCCGATTTCACCGGCGGAATTCTGGATGCGAAAGTAGATGCACTCACGATCGCTACCTCGGTCTTCGGCACGAACCCAGCGACCGGTACGTTCTCCCTGGGTCAGGGCGTGCTGGATGCCAATACGATTCTGCTGGGTCAACGAACCAGCACATCCGGTGCAGGCAATACGACCGCCCGCCTGAACATCGGTGGAGGCGGCACCGTCCTTGCGAATACCGTGACTGTGGGCGTTCGCACAGGCACCACCGGCACGGTGTCGTCCACGATCAACCTCAACGGCGGCGCGTTGCGCGCCGGATCGGTCGTCGCGGGGGCCGGTACCGCCACGCGTGTCATCAATTTCAACAACGGCGTGCTCGGCAACTATGCCAACGGTCAGGATATGACGGTGAACGTACCGATCGTTCTGGCTGCGGCGGGCACGCATACCTTCCAGGTCGACGGCGCCAATGCGCTGATGACTGTCAGTGGCGTGACCAGCGGTGCTGGTGGCACGCTGAACAAAGCAGGCACCGGTACGCTTATGCTGACCGCGAACAATACGTACACAGGCGGCACCACCGTCAATGAGGGCCTGATTCGTTTTCAGACCGGCGCCAATCTTGGCACTGGCGGGATCACGCTCGACGGCGGCGGCTTGCAGTGGGCCACCGGCAATACGCTGGATATTTCCACGCGCCTCAATGCGCTGGGAAGCAACGGCGCCGTGCTCGATACCAACGGCAATAACGTGACACTGGCGGGCGCTCTCACCGGTGCCAATGGCCAGCTGATCAAGCAAGGTGCGGGCACGCTGACCCTGACGGGAAACAATACCTATGACGGCGTCACGCAGATCAATGCCGGTGACGTGGTCGTCGGCAACGGCGGCACCACGGGTAGCATCGCCGGCGACGTCGTCAACAACACGCAGTTGACGATCAACCGTTCGGACGCGGCAACCCTGGCGGGTGCGATCTCTGGGGTGGGCACGCTGGTGCAGGCCGGTACGGGCACGACCATTCTGACTGGCAACAACACATACACCGGCAATACGCTGGTCAATGCCGGTGGCTTGCAGCTCGGCAATGGTGGCACCAGCGGTAGTGTGGCCGGCAATGTTTCGCTGACCGCGGGCACGAAGTTGGCCGTCGATCGTTCGGATATCTCCCTGCTGCCAGGCATCGTTTCGGGTGCGGGCTCGTTCGAGCAGGTCGGTACTGGCACCACCGTGCTGGCCAGCAACCAGACCTATACCGGCGGTACCACCATCGCGGCCGGTACATTGCAGTTGGGCAATGGCGGCAGCACGGGAAACATCGTTGGCGACGTCGTCAACAACGGCACGCTGGCCTTCAATTTTTCCGGAGGCACAATCTTTCGGGGTCAGGTGTCCGGCACGGGTAGCTTGCAGCAGATGGGTGGCACGACGGTATTGACCGCCGATAACACCAATACGGGCGGTACCGTCATCGACGGCGGTATGTTGCAGCTTGGCTCTGGTGGTACGACCGGCAGTATCGTCGGCGATATCGTCAACAATGGTTCGCTGGCGATCGGTCGCTCGGATAACGTCACGCTGGCAGGTACAGTGTCGGGCCGGGGCATGCTGGCGCAGATAGGCACCGGGACCACCGTTCTTACCGCCGATAACACGTATACCGGCGGCACCCTGATCAGTGGCGGCATCCTGCAACTGGGCGACGGTGGTACGACCGGCGGTATCGTCGGCGATGCGATCAACAACGGCATCCTGACCATCGACCGGGCCGACACCGTGACACAGTCGGGCCAGATGTCGGGTACGGGCAGCCTGTGGCAGAACGGCGGCGGCACCACCGTGCTGACCGGCGACAACACGTATACCGGCACGACGCAGGTCAATGCCGGTCATCTTCATCTGGGCGACGGTGGCACCAGCGGCAGCATCGTCGGCGATGTCGTGCTGGCATCGGGTACGACTTTGCGCACCGATCGTGCGGACGCGTCGCTCCTGCCTGGCACGGTTTCCGGCGCCGGCGCGCTGGAACAGATCGGCGCGGGTACGACGGTGCTGGCCGGCAATAACACTTATACGGGCGGCACCACGATCGACGCGGGTACCTTGCAGCTCGGCAACGGCGGCAGCACGGGCAGTGTGCTCGGCGACGTCGCCAACAGCGGCACGCTGGCGTTCAATCGCGCCGACGACGTGACGTTCTCCAACGCCGTCAGCGGTACGGGCAGACTGACCCAGTTGGGGTTGGGTACGCTGAATCTTTCCGGCGACCAGACCTATACCGGCGCGACGCAGGTACAGCGCGGCACGCTGTCGATCGGCGGCTCGATCCAGTCCGATACGAGCGTGGCGGCTGGCGCGACGCTGTCGGGCTTCGGCGTCATTCACGGCAATGTGTACAACGAGGGCACGTTGTGGCCGGGCAATGCGATTGCCGGCGACACGACCTACGGCACGCTGACGATCCAGGGCGATTATGTCGGCAATAACGGGCGGCTTGCCCTCAACAGCTTCCTTGGCACCGACGATTCGCCGTCGAGCAAGCTGGTGATCGATGGCGGCAATGCCAGCGGCACCACCAACGTCGTGCTGCACAACACCAGCACAACGATCGGCCAGACTTTTAATGACGGCATCCTCGTGATCGCGGCAACCAACGGCGGCACGACCGATACCAATGCTTTTGCGCTGCAAGGTCAGACACGTAGCGGCGCGAGCAGCTATCGTTTGTTCCGCGGCGATCTTGCCGGCACGAATCCGGATAACTGGTATCTGCGTAATCAGTTCGTCGTGCCGGACCCCGTCGATCCGGTTAAGCCGGTCGATCCGATCGGCCCCGATCCGGTGACCCCCGTCGATCCCGGCGCACCCGATCCCACGACCCCACCCGGTCCACCGGATCTGGTCCTCGATCCCAATCCGGTGCAGCCGCCGCTGCCGCCGGGTTCGTACCCGATCATCGGGCCGGAAATCGCTACCTATGGCGTCATCCAGCCGATCGCACGCGAACTGGGCATGCTGACTCTGGGCACGATGCAACAGCGGACTGGCGACAGTGCACTGATGCAGCCGGCACCGGCTCGCGACGATTCGCGTCCGGCCGTGTGGACGCGCGTATTCGCCAGCAATATCGACAACACCTACCGCGCGTTCGCCGCGCCGCGTGCAAAGGGCAATCTGTCCGGTCTGCAGGTCGGTGCCGATCTGTGGCAGAGCACGTCGAGCGACGGTAGTGGCTATCGCTTTGGCGGATACCTTGCGCACAGCAACGCCGATGTACGAGTGCGCGGCCTGGTGACCAACGACGCCGCTACCAACTACGAGATGCAGCGCACCGGTTCGGTGAACCTGCAAGCCAATTCGGCAGGCGCGTACTGGACACACTACGGTCGCAGCGGCTGGTATCTCGACGGTGTGGTGCAGGCCTCGACCTATCGCGGCACAGCCAGTACGGATTCGACGCGCCTCAGCCCCAGTGGCACAGGCTTCATGGGCTCGCTGGAGTTCGGATATCCCTTCGCCATGCCGCAACTGGGTTCAAGCTTCGTGCTCGAGCCGCAGGTGCAGGCGGTATGGCAGCAGGTACGCTTCGGCGAGGAGAAAGACGCCGCCGGTTCCGTGGCGTTGGGTACGACCCAGGGCACCAGCGGTCGAGTGGGCCTGCGTGGCAAGTGGCAGGTCGATACGAGCAGCGGTGCGCGTTGGGAACCGTATGTCGCGGTGAACTATTGGCACGACCGGGGCGCACGCGCCACGACGGTGTATTCCGGTACGGACAGTGCGCCGCTGCTGTCGACCGCGAGCCGCGTGGAAGTGTCCGGTGGCGTAACGGCACGTCTGACGACCAACCTCGGCATCTATGCCTCGGCGAGTTATCAGGTCGGCGTCGGTGCGACGAAGAACGCCCAGCGTGACAGCTTCACCGCCAACGCCGGTATACGCTTCACCTGGTAAGTGCGTTGCGACAGGAGACCCGGATGCCATGCATCCGGGTCTCTTTTTGCAGGTTACGTCGCGAACGGCGGCTAACCGGCGGCCACGAAATCATATAGATTGCCAGGGCACGGCTTTGCATCAGCCAACCGCGGGTTATCGATGAGCCAGACCGAAAACGAACGTCAGCCGTCCGGTTCCGTGGTCGCGCAAGATGGCCATCGCCAGCTGGAATCGCTGCGTCGGCACCAGCGCCGGCTGCTTTATGGGGGAGGCGGTCTGCTGACCTTGCTGATCCTGCTCGCGGCCATCGGCAGCTGCCTGCTCGGCATCGCCGACTATCACGACGGCCAACGGCAGATATTTCAGGACGGCAGGACCGCGGTCAATGCGTTCCTCTTGCAGAGAAGTCATGGCTATAGCGCCAGTCTGTTTGCCAACAATGCGCTATGGCACGACCGCCAGACCTACCTGATCCAGACCGGCGAGCCGCTGGCAAAACAGTTCGCCGTCCAGGGCGAAAGCCTTACCGTTCAGTCCAGCGAATCCGCCATCCCCTGGCTGGTGCTCGGACATGGCAGCGGGGCGCTGCCTTCGACACGTCTGGCGGCGTATCTGGGTGTGATCGACGAATACTCGTCCTATACCTCGTCCACCATCGCAGCGATTGAGTCGCCCAGCCCGCTCGTGGCGTATGGATACGAGCCGGGTGGCTCGCTGTTCGCGGTGACCGGCGTGCGCGACGAGGCGCAACTGCTCGATGCATTGAAAGTATCCACGCGGGAACAGGCCTTCGCCAGGCTGGTCCACGATACCCCAGCACAACCGGCGACATCGAATGAAGTCGTGCCGGCCCGCAGCGGCCAGATATCGTTCTACTTTGCGTATAACCCTGTCACCGGCGAGCCTTCGCTGGCGAGCACGATGACGATGGCGGTGGATGGAAACGTCTACTTTCGCAGGGTGGCCTTCGAGTCGGCGGACAGGATCAGGGATAGTCTGAAGGCGATGTCGACCTCGGAATTTGTCGTGATCACCCATGACGGCGAAGTCGTTATCGATCGCAGCCAGCCCGATACCACGCCGGCGCAGATCGAGGCATTGCTGCGGTCGGCCGATCTCTGGTCGTTGTGGCCATCCGGTCCGGTATTTCGTCGCAGTGGCGGTACGTTTCTGGTGGCGGATCGACTCAAGGGTGTCGACTGGTCGATTGTCCACATCTATACCTGGCGACAGGTGCTCGCGGATCTGTGGGAACACCTGGCGCTGGCCGCGACGGCAACCGCGCTGATTCTGGCGGGGCTGTGGCTCTTGTTGCTGCGGATCGATCGACGGGTGCTCGCGCCGGCACTTGCCGACGCATCGCGTGTGGAAGCGCATCTGCGACAGGCCCGCCACGATTCCGAGCAGGCAAAGCTGGCGGCGGAAGCGGCCAGTCGCGCGAAGTCGACATTCGTGGCCACCATGAGCCATGAAATCCGCACGCCGCTCAATGGCATGCTTGGTCATCTGGAACTGCTGTCCCGTTCGAAGCTTGAAGCCGCACAGCGCGAACGGTTGGGCCGCGTGCGCCTGTCCGCCGATGCATTGCTCGGCATCATCAGCGACGTGCTGGATTTTTCCAGAATCGAAGCCGGGCAGCTGGATATCGATCCTGTGCCGTTCAAGCTGAGGCCGTTGATCGAGCAGGTCACGTTGCTGTTCGCACCGGCAGCACAGCGAAATGGATTGAAGCTTTACTTCGGGATCGATCCCGCGTTGGCATCGGGCTATATCGCGGATGCCCATCGCATCCGGCAGGTCCTCAACAATCTGCTGGGCAACGCGGTGAAGTTCACCGAGTCCGGGCGAATCAGCCTTCGCGCATCGCTTGCGAGTGCCCCGTCCGATACCCGGACGCGCCTGCGATTCGAGGTGGTCGATTCCGGTATCGGCATGTCCGAAGAGCAACTGGCTAACTTGTTCGAACCGTTCTCGCAAGCCGATGCCAGTATCTCGCGACGTTTCGGCGGTAGCGGTCTTGGTCTTGCGTTGTGCCACGAGCTGGCGCAGTTGCTCGGTGGTTCCATCGATGCGCGGAGTACGCCGGGTGTTGGCAGCGTGTTCACGCTGGACGTGCCGGTCGGGTGTGATCCCCATGCGGCGCCTCCCGACAGACAGCTTGCCGGGAAACATATCGCCCTGCTTTCCGGTGCGGCGGAGTGGCGTACCGAGATATCCGCGGTGCTGGAATCCCGGGGTGCCGATGTCGTCGTGGCGGGACAGCCGTCCGATTTCGATGCGGCATGGCTCCGTCGTGCCGACGCGTTGCTGATATTTGGCGCGCAACAGGCCTGGAGCGGCGAGGACGAGCGAATGCTTGTTGCAGACGCACGGCATGTTATTCGCGCCCTTGCGAACGGACCGCTATTGCCGATGTTGCACGACGATGGGTGGCACGTCTCCTGCTACTCAAGCGATACCTTGCTGACGGCGATTCTGCATGGCGATATGACAGCGCCGGTAACGAACGACGATGTCACGGCTTTCGAGAAAAAACGTGCCGGCAGCAAGTCGAGGGGCAGGGTGCTTCTGGTCGACGATCATCCGGTGAATCGCGAACTGATTCTCGAGCAGCTCGACGAACTCGGCTTCCATGCCGACCTGGCCGAGGACGGGGAAGATGCCCTGCGCCTGTGGAAACCCGGGTTCTACGATGCCGTACTGACGGACATCAACATGCCGCGCATGAATGGCTATGACCTGACCCGCGCGTTGCGCGAGCGCGGCGAGACGTCTCCGATTCTCGCCATCACCGCCATGGCATTGTCCAGCGAAAAACAGCGATGCAAGGAAGCCGACATTACCGACCTGCTGCTGAAACCCATTTCGCTGGATCAGCTCGATGCGGCGATGTCGCGCCACGTACCTGACCTTGCCCGGGAAACGACACAGGCAGCGCCGCCGGTACGCAAGCCCTCGGAGAAGGTGCGACGGGCATTTGTCGAATCGGGAACCCACGATGTTCAGGCCATGCGCGACGCGTTGAGCCGACACGACAGTGTCGCTTTTCTCGACCGGCTACATGCGATGAAGGGCGTGCTTTTCATGCTTGGTGAAAGAGATGCCGCACAAGCCTGCCAGGCCATGGAATTACGCGCCGAGGCGAATGGAATCGATGCCCTCGATGAGACGTGGGTATCGCTGGAAAAGTTGTTGAATGAAACGATCGGCCGCTACGCCGACTGATCCGGTCTTCAACCGATTCGCCACAGCCGTTTCGCTTCCTCGGCAATGATGTCGGGGAATTCTTCCTGAAAGAACAGCTTCGCTCCAGGCACGCGGCGGATGCCCTGCGACCGTGGAAACGTGTGGTCGAGATAGTCGGCGTCCGCCTGCGAGAAGATGTCGTCGCTTGCGCCCCACACGATCCGCACCGGCACGGTGCTGCGCTTGAGCGACGCTTCGATACCCGCCAGCGGGTTGGGCTCCAGGGCGATGTGGAACGCATGGTATTGCGCCCTGCGTAACGGCGAGCTGACGAGTGGTGTGACGTAGTACTCGATGGTCTCGTCGGCAAAACGACTGGGGTCGCGATAGACGGCCGCACCGAACGTCGAGCGCGCCAACGCTTTATCGGTCAGCCATTTGGCGGTGGCATCCGCGAGTGTTCCCGCGCGTGCCATCTCGATGGCGGGTTTGACCTTGGGCGGAGGACTATCGGGCTCGACGTCGCAGTTCGTCAGAAGCATCGTCCGCACACGCCCGGGATAGCGGACCGCGAACAATTGCGCGACCGCTCCGCCGCTGTCGCTGGCGACGATATCGACGCGGGAGATCGCGAGGGTGTCGAGCAATGCGGCAAGCATGGCCACCTGTGCGTCCGCCCTCAGCGATTGCTGCTCGGGAACCTCGGAGTATCCAAGGCCCATGAAATCGGGTGCGACGCACCGGCGGAAGGGAGACAACCGGTCGAGCGCACCGCGCCATTGAAAACCATTGAGCGGTGCGCCGTGCAAGAACAGAGCCGCGTCGCCCGAACCGCGCTCGACATAGGCGATTTTGCCGAAGGGGAGGTCGGCGAAACGTCGCGCCGCGCGAAATGCCGCCGCATCCGTGGGATGTGCGGCACCGGCGCCCGCCGCACCGAGATAGGGAGCCGCGCGCGATATGTTCGCGCCGACGACAGCGGCGGCCACGGTGGCGCCGGTCAATGCCAGGAACTGTCTACGTTTCACTATCGGGTCTCCATGCGAGCGAATGCCGTCGCGTGAAAGCATGCTGGCACCGCCGCCCCCAGGACCGCTCGCACAAACGGCTGCCGCTGGGCACAGGCGGATGACTGGAGCACTTGCAAAACCCCCGGGCGAGTAGAAGGATCGGCCAATGACCGACCGCCCTTCGTGCTACCCCGGCCCCCCGGCCGCGCTGCTGTCGAGCGTGGCTCGGGAGCGCTTGCCGCTGCTCGATGTACTTACCTCACCCGTTCCCCCGGGATTGTTCGATTCGCCGGTGGACGACCGTCACGTTCTTTGTCTTCACCTCGGCAACCCGGTTCCGGTCTCTTACCGCGCAGGCAACTACGAGCGGCAAGGCGTCCGACTCCATGGCCAGTTCTGCGTCGTGCCCGCGCGGTCCAGTACTCGCTGGACCGTATCGCGACCCGCACGATCGTTGCTGCTCCGCCTGACGCCCTCGCTCTTTCGGGACACCGCGGACGCCATGGGCCTGCGCTCGCCGGACGCGGAACTCGCCCCTTCGATTCATATCCGGGATCCCCAGATCGAACGGATCGGCTGGATGATGCAGGCCGAAGATCACGATGCGTATCCGGGAGGACGGTTGTTCGCGGACAGCCTCGCCTCGGCCCTCGCCGCGCGTCTGCTTGCACTGCAATCGCGTCGCGGAGCGTCGACGTCCAAGCCGGGTCGCGCGCTGCCGGCATGGCGGTTGCGTCACGTGATCGAGTACATCGAAGCGCATCTCGACGAAGACCTCACGCTCGCCGAACTTGCGGGTGTAGCGGGATTCAGCCTGTCGCACTTCAAGCCGCTGTTCAAACAGGCGGTGGGTATGCCGGTTCATCGTTTTGTCCTTGAGCGGCGCGTAGAACGCGCACGGATACGCCTGCTCGAAGGAGGAATGAGTCTGACGGATATTGCGCTGGAAACAGGCTTCGCACATTCGAGCCACATGGCCCGCTGCATGCGGCGCGTGCTTGGATTAAGCCCTACGCAAGTCGCGGATTCGTCCCGGTAAGTATCGCCATCAGCGGTTCAGAGGGAGTCGGCAATGATCGCGACCCATGCTTCGAAGGAATCGGCGGCCCAGTGATTGTCGACTTTAAGCCACGTTGCGTCGTAAGGCCGGGGCGTGCCACCAAACCAGTTGAACCAACCCTTCCCAGGAATGTGAACGAGCGGGACGTCGAATTCCTTGATCGCAAAGGACGAACCCGGAGGAAAGTCATTCTGTACGGGCAGCGTGGGCTTTTTCATCCGTCTATTGAGCCATTCAATGACATGGTCGACAATCCTCGCGTTCCGATGCCGAATACAAGTAATAGTAAATGACCGTCCCGCAATTCGTGCGCTGCTTGTGTGGCACCGTCAACATCGAACTGAACGGCCTGCCGGTGGCGAGAGCTTACTGTCATTGCGAATCGTGCCGGGATTTCTACGGCACGTCGATGTTGTCGGCAACGGCATGGGACGCGGCGCAGGTCATCGTCGACAGCCGCAGCGTGGCAACTTATCCGCATCCGGCAAAGCAGCTATCGCGAACTTATTGCAAGGAGTGCGGCGAAACGGTTTTTGGTACGAACCGATTGGCTATGCGCGTCCTTCCCAACAGCATCGTCGCCCGGGCGGCAGGCGGCGATTTGCCGAACGACATTCGCCCGACGATGCATCTTTTCTATCGCCATAGGATTGTCGACATTGTCGACGAACTGCCAAAGTACTTCGATGGATGGGGCGGGCCGATTTACGAGGCTCCGTAGTTCGGCGAAGATAGTCAGGCTTCATAATTCCGCATCGACGATCCGGACGGAATCGGTTGTGGATAGGGCAAAGCACCTCAACGAGCGTCTGATGCATCCGGAAACGTAACAGTCTTTAGCGTCGTCTTTGCTCGCGGCAGAAGGGTCAGTATCCGTCCGCTGTGATTTTCAGGACCATTCCACCCAGCTCGCTGTCTTTATCGAATTGGATCGTGACGTTGCTACCGCGTTGTTCGCTACCGTACGGAAAGCTTACCTCTACACGATCCAACTGGAAGGGCCAGCCAAAATGAGTGCCAGGCGACAAGCAGGCGATTGCGCGCGTTGCATTGTTGCCGGAGAACTCAATGGCACCGTACTCCATCAAGTGGTCACAGACTGCTTTAGCAGGTGCGTAGCTGTCATGTATGCAACGTTTCGCCAGGAATGCGTAATCCGTCGAGTCCTTGAAGTTCTGGCCCCATGAGGTATGGAACTCAAGTTTTCTGGTTTCGTCCGCTTTGACCGATGCGACAAATGCTCTAAGGGGAGCGCACATCTGATCCTTCAGGGGCTTTGTTGTCGCCTGACACGATAGAGCTGCCGTGCTAAGACCGATGGCGACGAAAGCTTCCGCCAAATCAATTTTCTTCATCGGTTCCCCTCATGGATTTCCGTTGGGTACTGAAGGAACGTGCGCTCTGGGACGAAAGCGGATGAGGCCACATCAGGCCTCCTGAAACACCAGTTCGAAGTTGTCTGGATCGTGCAGGCTGAATCGCCTCATGCCGTATCCAGACATTGCCGGGGGCTCGATCGTCAAACCCGTTTGAATGAGCGCGGCGTAGGCACTATCGAGATCCGAGCATCCGATGAACAAGCATGTGTCGGAGTGCGCGGCGATCCTTGATGCGTCGCGCTCGCTTGGCCGCTCGCCGGAATCGTAAGCTGTGTTGAGCATAAGATCGACGTTTCCCGAACGTAGCCACATCCAATGGGAGAAGCGACCTTCCGGCGTTTCGACAACGGGTGATGCCGAAACGACATCGAAGCCCAGCTTGTCACGGTAGAAAGCCAGTGCCGTCGGCATATCGAATACCTGGAACAACGGCGTAAGACCTACAAGCTTGTTTAGCATGAGACCTCCCGGACGTGCTTTCAAAAGGGGCGGAGATAGCATAGATGAGTTAACTATCTCCGTATCCGTTTTTGACTATTGACGTAGATTGCAATCGGGCAGTCGGACCAGCAAGCTGCGACCGTTGGATTCAGGCTCGTTGCCGACCCGCTCTTCTGGAGTAGATGCCATGTCTGGCGAGAAAGACTATTGGTTTCCCGCCAAGAAGTACGGATGGGGTTGGGGAATTCCGACTCGATGGCAGGGCTGGTTTGTGATCGCCGCTTACGTCGTTTCTTTTGCCCTGATTAAATGGTTCTTCCCGCCGGGTATTCATACCGGTGAATTTGTCGCAGGCATTTTTGTTGCCTCGGGCATCTTCGTTGCCGTGTGCTGGCTCAAAGGAGAGCCGCCTAAGTGGCGTTGGGGCGATGATGGCCAGTCTAGGCAGTGACTATCTTGGGTGCTTCGGGGAGTACGACAGTGATGCCGCGTATCGGCTTTGTCGTGCTCTATCGCTGGCGGGTGCATGCCGGCATGGAAGAGAGTTTCGTGGAAGCGTGGTCGCGCATATCCGAAGGCCTCCTTACCCGGAGCGGTTCGCTCGGGTCCCGTTTGCACAAGGGGGAGGACGGCGTCTGGTATAGCTACGCGCAATGGCCGAGCAAGGAAGCCCGGGAGCTTGCGTTCTCAGGCGTTCCTGCGGACGTATCCGCCATTGCCCAGATAGAAGCGGCAATCGCGGAACGTCTTCCGGAAATCAATCTTGAGCCAGTCAGCGACTTTCTCGTTTCGGGTTGATCGCGACCATTTTCAGAATTTCATAGCATATCTAAGCGTTCCGTCAGTCGGACGTCACGCGATCATCTATCGCGCTAGTTCACGTCGATGCATCGATTGCCATTGCACTCAATGTCCAGACGAGCGGTTGTGGACGGGCATGATGTGAAGAATCGCGCATGCTCACCCTCTATGCTTTCCACGCGAATCATGCGATCGCACTGATGCACCGCGGCGACATCCTGCGCAGCGTTGAACATCGGTACCGTGACACGCGGATCGAGGCTTGCGGGACCACCCGTCGCCGGGGCCGTCGCGCCCGCACTGACGGGCGTGTCGATGATGGGTGTAGGTGACTGACTGTTATCGGTAACGGATTGCATTGCTTCCGGTGCTGGTACGCGCGCAATGCTTGGGGACGCATGCAGCGATGGATCCGCGGGCCTGACCAGGTCGCACTTTCGTACTGCTGTCTGACCTTTACTCTCGTCGACCAGGTGCAGCGCACTACGGGCGTACAAAATGCCCATTTTCACTTCCTGCCAGACGTAGTACGAACGACCGGCCTGCACATCGACGGAGAGTGTTGTGTCGTTTTCAGCTTTCGACGTAATGACATGCTGTCCGGGAGAGAGAAAAATCTGGACGTAGGTTTTCGCGGCCGTGTCGCCGACGGCGGCGCCATCGACGAGCAGGTGCATCTTGATCGCCGCACCCATGATTTCATCGCGATAGATATAGACAGTAGCCTTATCCGCGATGGGAGCGAATTGCTTGGCTTCGGCATCGGCCCCCTTGTTTGCCATGGGGACGCTCGCGCAACCGCTCACGACAAGAACCACGGCAACGATTGCCGCGGCGATGTACTTATGAATCATGTCCTGCCCCCGATGGTGATTGAAAATCCAGTTTTCGACCGACAGGGGATAGCCACGCGCTGCCCTCCCTTAAGTACTGCGGAGCGCGAAGACATCGACAGCTTGACCGTCCTCCCCTGTACGAACGGCGGGATGATGTTCGCATAGACATCACTCCAATGCACTGAAATCGAGATGTTATTTGGTGCGATTCCCGGATGTATCTTCGACATGCGCAAGAAGCCAATTCGCGATTTCGCCGACAACCGTCTGCTCGATGCCGTAATAGCCATGCGGCGTCAGCGAGCCGCATGCCTTTTTGGATTTCTGCTCTCCGCCTTCGACGTAGATGATTCGCTTGTCGGGCGAATGCGTCATGGAAGCAAGTATGTGCGGTGCTTCGCCGGGTGGAGCGACGTCGCACTGGTCGCTGCGGTTGGCGACGACCAGCGCGGGGATGCGCACTCGCGCGGGGTCGGCATCGAAGACCGTTTCGTGGCTTCCGCCCATGATGGAGACGGATTCGGTGAGTACGACGCCGGCGATGCTTCCCTCGCGGGCATGTGCCGCGCCATTCATTGCCGCGATCGAGCCCTGACTGGTTCCCAGCAGGAAGACCGGGCCGTCGGCGCGGTCATGCGCTGCGGCGACCAGATCGCTTACCAGCGATGCGTATTCCGGCGAGCTTCGCAAGCCGCGCAGGTTGTCGTGATCGAGTGCATCGGGTATCAGCACCGCGAAGCCGCGATCGATCCAGTCCTGCGTTGTTCGCACGACGAAGTTATCGCCATGACGGACGTCTCCGTCGGACTCGATGCCCACGTCGCCCGAACCGCCCGGCAGCATTACGAGCGTGGCGCGCTGTCGCGCCGGCGAGGTGTAGAGCACGCGCTGTGAGCCGCCACCCTGCAGCTGAAGGTTGAATACCTGGGTGCCGGCACCGTGTTTGTCCGTCCGCTCTTCGCGGATGCCTTCCGCTCGATCCGAGGCGCGGGCATGTACGGGAATCGATGCCAGGACAGTCAGTCCCATTGCAACGGATGCGGCAAAGCCGATCCGAGAGAGTTTTCCGTACATCGATCCATGTCCTTAGTCGGTTCGGTACCAGGTAAAGACGGCGGCCGATGTTGGCACGAGCACGCCTCTTTCAGCGCGCATCGTCACCGCGCTCGCGCTAATGAGACATGAATTGATATGTCGCAATTTCGTTCGAGAAGATGCTGCGTCGTCCCGAGAATATCTCTCAGGATCGACGCCGCTTCGAACGGGGAAAACTTGCCTCGCCCGTCAGGATTTTCAGCATCGGCGACTTCGCCCCGGGGAGTTTTCCCATCGGACCGAAGAACGCGTCGCGCCACCAGCCAAGAAGGCCGTGGTCGGACTGGAATAGCGGCGTGAGCCAGCGACTCATGTACTGATACGTGCGCACATGACCGCGTCGTTCGCGCCGGTAAGCATCGAGCGCCTTGTCGACATCGCCATGATCCGCCAGTGCGTCGGCCAGTGCGGCCGCGTCGAGGAGTGCCATGTTGGCGCCCTGACCCAATTGCGGACTCATCGCGTGTGCGGCGTCGCCGATCACGACCATGCGTGCATGGTGCGGACAGCGAAGGACCACATCGCGATAGCGGGCCTTCTGCAATTGCGATGCGCTGACGAGATGGGCGACGCGCGGCCCCAGTTCGGGCCAGATAGCGGTGATGCTGTCCCGCATGGCGGCCACGGCCTCGTCGTCGAAACGATCCACCGCCTCGCCGGGCAGGCTGAAGAAGAATGTTGCCCAGTTGCCCTCGTGCCCCGGTCGCTTGCCTACCGGAAGCATGCCGATCATCGAGCGCGTGCCGGAATAGCGCTGCTGAAGCTGGGTCGGTGTCGGCCAGTCGTCGGCGGGTAGCAGGCACCACACGGCGCCCCACGGATAAATGGTCTCGCGGGCTACGTGCCCTTCGCAGCCGGCACGCAACGCCGAATGCGCGCCGTCGGCAGCGACGACGAGCTCGTACGGACCGTGGATAGACCCTTCGCTATCGCGCAGCGTATGCGCATCGGCGTCATAGGACTCGATGTATACGCCGGTGCGTATCGCTGCGGCACCCGGCCACGACTCGCGGAGCAGTTCGAACAGCGCGCCGCGCGTCATGCCGACACCAAAGCAATCGTCGCGATGGTCCCGGTAGCGCATGGCCATGACGGGGCGACCGCGCGGCGTGGCGCCGTGCAATTCGTCGATGCGTTGCCCGAGTGCGAGCGCCTTCTCGTGCAGGCCGAGTCGCGCGAGCACGGCGAGGCCCGTCGGCTGGAGAAGGAATCCGGCGCCCACCGGACCGAGTACGGGACTCTTTTCGAAGACGGTGACGTCGTGACCCTGCGCGGACAAAAACAGGGCAGCCGCTTGCCCGGCCGTTCCGTAGCCTACGATTGCGACTTTCATGGTTTCCCGCCCTGTCTGATCGGGGAAGCTTAACAAGTCCTCGTGCCGATTCACTCCCCCTTGGCGACCCGGATGGCGAAGGGCTATCTTGGGGCATCGCCGGACCCGGAACGCGCCACGCCATGGGCTTCGTCCACCACGTACCGCCAAAGCCTTTCGACTCGCTGATCGAATCGATCTGGGACTATGACTGCGCGCCCGTGGCGCATGCCTTCGAACGCATCCTTCCCGCTCCCGGCGCGTCGTTGATCCTCAATCTCCTGGAAGACGAAACCCGCGTTTATGCGGACGATCTGGGTGTTTCATGCACGCGCTCGGCGGGTAGCGTGGTCAGCGGCCCGTACACGCGCAGTTTCGTTATCGACACGCATGAACAGCAGCGGGTGATGGGTATCGTGTTCCGGCCCGGAGGCGCGTGGCCGTTCTTCGGTACCGACCTCGATGTCCTGAGCAACACCGATGTCGCGCTGGACGCGGTCTGCGGGGCATCGGCGCGGGCACTGCGCGAGCGCCTACTGCACACGGTCGAACCGGCGCGACGCATTGCGTTATTGCAGGCGTGGCTGATCGCCAGGGCGCGGGGAACGGGGCCCAGCGACGTCATTTGCGGGGCGCTGGGTCTGCTGGACGCCGATCCGGCGGTCGTCCGGATCGGTGATGTCGTCGCCGCTACCGGACTGTCGTCACAGCGCTTCGGGCAGCTATTCCGCGCGCAGGTCGGACTGAGTGCGAAGCGGTACGCACGGCTCCAGCGCTTCCGCGTCGTCATCGCGACCCTTGGCCATGGCCGCGCAGTGGACTGGGCCGGAGTGGCCGCCGATGGCGGCTTCTGCGATCAGGCGCATCTGGTCCACGAGTTCCGTTCCTTCGCGGGAATGACTCCTGGCGATTACCTGCGCCGCCGGGGCGAACACATCAATCACGTGCCACTGGCCTGACGTCCGGAAAAACTACAATACGCCGCGTGCTCCATGGCGCAGGATCGGCTCAACGAAACCCAAGCCGGAGAACCCCATGAAGAACGGCAGCACCATCATTCCCTGTCTGCGCTATCGCGATGCGCATGCCGCCATCGACTTCCTGTGTCGCGCGTTCGGCTTCGAGCGCCAGGCCGTTTACGAGGACGAGAAGGGCGATGTGCAGCACGCCCAGCTGACCTATGGAGCCGGCATGATCATGCTCGGTTCGGTGCGCCCGGATACGGATTTCGGCCAGTGCGTGATCCAGCCGGACGAGATCGGAGGAAAAGAAACGCAGTGTGCCTGCGTGACCGTCGTCGACTGTCGAGCCCACTACGAAACGGCGAAAGCCGTAGGGGCCACGATCGTGGACGACTATGCCGAAAAGGATTACGGCGGCGCGGGCTACAGCGCACGCGATCCGGAAGGCCACCTGTGGTGGTTCGGAAGCTACGACCCCTGGCAGGGGTCGTAGCGGTACGAAGCGTTACTTCGCCGGTTTCTTGAACCGGTAAGCGAACTGATCCGTCTTGCCCCGGATCGACGGGTCGAACACCTTGACGGTGTGCGTGTCGGCCGGATTGCGCAGCACATCGCTCTCGCCGTCGAATACGAAACCGACGGATTCGACCTGTTTGCGCACCAGCGCCGGGTCGATGCGATGCAGCGTATTGGTATCGCGAAGACCCGAACCGGCTTCGGCCACATGGTCGACGACGACGAACGTGCCGCCGGGCTTCAGGGCGTCGAATACCTGCTTGTCGAAGACGGCCAGGTCGACCTTGCCCATGAAGGGATCGGGATAGTCGTGATAGTTCTGCGAGGTGAACACCACGTCCACCGGCTCGGGCAGGCTCACGGCCGCCGCGGGCTGCACGAGCACCACGACGTTGGCATAGTGCGGCTTCGCCGCCAGGGCCTTCGAGCCGTCGACGTCGGACTGGGCTTCCTTGGCGTACTCGGTGGGCCAGATGGCGAAGACGCGGCCTTGCGGTCCGACGATGCCGCTGAAGACGCGGGTGAAATAGCCGCTGCCGGGGATCAGTTCGGCGACGCGCTGACCGGGTTTGATACCCGCGAACGTGGCCAGATCGGCGACTTTCCGGCGGGCGTCGTTCTTGGCGTCGTCCTTGCGGTCCGGGTCGTTCACGGCGGCGGTGACATAAGCCGGTGCCGCGCCGGCCGTTTTCGCCGGGGGCGAAGCCATGGCGGAGGCTGGCAGGGCGAGGGCAATCAGGATAGCGATAGCGTTCAGGCGCATAACGAACTCCATGACGGGTGGTAGCCGCGGCATTGTGCGCCAAATTATTGTGTATGCGCTGTGTGGCGGCTTATGACGTCCCGTGCTCGACCATCCGCAGCCGGATCGCGTCGTTCGCGATGGCGGCCAGCGCGCGCATGCCGCGATCCTGCACCGCATCGAGCGAGCGCGGTTTGCGGTCCAGTACGCACAGGACGCCTACCGTATGCCCGTCGGGCGACCGGACCGGGTATCCCGCGTAAAAACGGATGTGTTGATCGCCGGTCACCAGGGGGTTGTTCGCGAAGCGAATGTCCTGGCGTGCGTCTTCGACGACGAGTACGCCGTTGTCGGAGCGGGCGTGATCGCAGAAGGCCCAGTCGCGTGGCGTCTCGTGCATCTCGGTGCCCTGGCGCGACTTGAACCATTGCCGTTGCCCGGTCAGCAAGGTCAGCAGCGAGACCGGCGTTCCCACGATAAGACCCGCCAGCCAGGTGATGCGATCGAATGCGGGTTCGGCGGGCGTGTCGAGCAGGCCGGTGCGTGCAACGGCGCGCAGGCGTGCTTTCTCTTCATCGGATACCGGATAGCCGGGTTCGTCCAGGGGATGCAGTTCGGTGGATACGTCGGTAACGAGTTTGTGGATATCCGTTGCCTGGGTGCCGCCGGCAGTGCGCTCGTCGAGCAGCCCGAGTACGGCGCTTCGCCGTATTCGACGGTGGCCCCCCGGTGTTTTCCACGAAGCGATATCCCCGCTTTCGATCCACTTCTGCGCCGTGCTGACCGAGACGCCAAGTAACGTCGCGGCATCCCGCGTCGTCAAGGTAGGATCGTCCGCCGGAACATGGTCGTTTTTGTTTCGGGTGGCCAAATGACGAGAGCGGCAATGCAGGAATTCACCAAGCTAACACAGCCGTACGCGAGTGGTCGTCAAGTTTTTTCTTGCTGGCTAAACATTCGCCGCGAACACGATTCCCATATCGCGACGCCGACAAGAACCAGGGTAACGAGTCCACCGACCATGAGATGGTCGGTAAGGCTGCCCAGTGCGGCGACGACCGCCAACGCGGCGAGTCCTGCGAGGTGCGATAGCGGTACGCGACCGTAAACCACGGCCTTGTAAGCCAGGTTTCCGATCAGGTACAGCGCCGGTCCGCCCACCAGTACGGCGAGTGCCGCTGGCTCCGAATGCGCCGCGGGCTCGGCGACGATCAGGTCGTTGCCCACCGCGCCAACGATGATGCCGCCCACCAACGTGACGTGCACATAGTGGAAGTACGCGCCTACGCGACCGGGATCCGTCGAGCGCACGATGGTTTCGCTTCCGTCGCCGCTGCTGGTGTCGAAGTACAGCCACCACATGGCGACGCTGGCGATGAAGCCGGTGAGCAGGGCGATCAGGATCGGCATGTCCCATGCGACATGCGCGAAGCTCGCGCCCACGGCGAGGACGGATTCGCCGAGTGCAACGATCACGAACAGCTGGCAGCGTTCGGCCAGGTGTCCGCCTTCGATGGTCCAGTCGCGCGTACTCGACCGGCCAAGAAAGGGCAGGCGGAAGCCGGTCATGGGCGATATGTATTCGCAGAGTACAGCGACGATCCAGAACATCATGCGGGTGCTGCCGGTCGCGAACGCGCCCGCGATCCAGAACACGGCGGCAATGCACAACCAGACGAGCATGCGCCGGAAATTGGCCGCGAGCGAATGATCGCGCCCCAGGTGCAGCAGGACGAGCAGCGTGCGTCCGACCTGGATCGTGACGTAGCACGCGGCGAAAGCCAGGCCGCGTCCGACGAAGGCTTCCGGAATGGAGGCGGCCATCACCAGACCGACGAGCATGATCGCAATGATCAGTACACGGACGGGAAGCCGTTCGGGATCGAACCAGTTGGTCACCCAGGAGGTGTATTGCCAGCCCAGCCAGACGGCGAACCAGAGGACCAGCGTCTGCAATGCGCCGACGGCATCCATGTGCGTAAGCAGATGGTGCGACAGCTGGGTGACCGCGAACATATAGACGAGGTCGAAAAATAATTCGATGTTCGAGACTTTCGCCTCGTGGCCGTCACGCGCACGAAGCAGGCTCGCCGATCCCAACAGTTTCATCGCAGGCTCCCCTGAGCGGAAGGTCGTCCCCGCTACGGTCAGGGCGCAGGAACGACCATACCCTCAACGCTCCCGCAGGTCATGCGTTATGCCAGCCGGCGGGACCTGCGTCCGGCCATGACACCAAGGACGACGAAGACCAATAGTGTTACCAGCTGTGCCACGGCAAAGGGCGGCTCCTGCTGGGTGGGCGCCGCCGCATGCAGGGCCGGCACCTTGGCGAAGGCCTGGGCGACCAGTACGAAAACCAGGAAATACTCGCTGGCGACGATGCCGCCCGCGTACACCCAGCACCAGAATCCGCCGCGGTTGGCGACCCGCATCGCCACGTACACACCGGCCAGGACGATCAGCGCAACGATGCCGACGCCGATCGCCGGCGTGAAACCATGGTACGGAAAGAAGAAGCCGGTGACGCTGGTGGCCACGGCGAACGCCAGGAACCACGTGGTCCAGCCCACGGCGCGGGGCTTGCCGATCAGACTGGCGATGGCGCCGATCCCGAGAAGGATGGCGACGAAGCTGATGAGCGTATGGATGGCGGTGAGTGCGGCAAGTCCGGTGCTCATGGGGCTCTCCAGGCGGTGTGGCGTGCGGGTGGCGTTTCGCATGGTGCGGGATGCCCGCGATAGGGTCTTGGACAAAGCTAGCGCGAGGTGGCGAAGGGGATACGGCCGCTGGCCTGACGACAATGAGGTCATAACGACGTTGTCAGGAGTCTCGCCGACCTGGCCACTGACCCGGTCAGAACGACCCGGTCGACGGATAAGTCATTGAGCGGATACGTGGCACGTGCTTGGCATGGTCGTTGATACAGCCCCGTATCCACCTGTTGAGATCACGACATGCTTTCTCCCGAACACCGCGCCATCGTCAAGGCAACCGTTCCGTTGCTCGAAGCCGGAGGCGAGGCGCTTACGACCCACTTCTACCGGATGCTTCTGACCGATCACCCGGAACTGCGGCCCTATTTCAATCAGGCCAGCCAGCAAAGCGGCGAACAGCAGCGAGCTCTCGCCAATGGCGTGCTGATGTATGCCCGGCATATCGACCGGCTGCAACACCTGGGCGATCTGGTGACGACGATCGTCAACAGGCACGTGTCGTTGCAGGTACGTGCCGAACACTATCCGGTCGTGGGGGCCTGCCTGCTGCGCGCCATGCGTGAGGTGCTTGGCGAAGACATCGCCACCGATGCGGTGATCGAGGCATGGCACGCAGCGTATTTCCAACTGGCCGACATTCTCGTCGGTGCGGAGAAAACGGCTTACGACAGCGTCGCCGATAGTCCGGGCGGCTGGCGCGGTGCACGCTCATTCACCGTCATGGCGAAGATCCGCGAAAGCAATGAAATTACCTCGTTCTGGTTCGAGCCGACGGACGGCGATGCGGTCGTCGCGCACGAGCCCGGACAGCACGTTGGCTTGCGTGCGTTCGTCGACGGTGTGGAAGTGCGTCGCAGCTATTCGCTTTCGTCCGTCGCGGACGGCAAGCGTTATCGCATCAGCGTGAAGCGTCGTCCCAATGGTGTCGTATCGAAGTATCTGCACGATTGCATGCATCCTGGCGATACCGTCGAACTGTTTCCCCCGGCGGGCGATTTCGTGCTGGACGATAGCGGGAAGCCGCTCGTCCTGATCAGTGGCGGCGTGGGTATTACGTCGACCCTGCCGATGCTTCAGGCGGCGCTGGCCGCGGATCGTCCGATTCATTTCATCCACGCGGCACGGCACAGCGATGCTCATGCATTCCGCGACTGGATCGACGATCTGGCGGAGCATCATCCCCGGTTGAAACGCTATTACTGCTACGAAGTACACGACGGCGAGACACCCATGCCCGATGCAACAGGCTTTCTCGATGCGGCCCTGCTGGCGACATGGATGCCGTCGACGCAAGATGTCGACGTATACGTCCTCGGCCCCAGGCCGTTCATGCGGGCCATCCGGTCCCACTTGCGCGAGCTGGGCGTGCCGGATGCACAGGTTCGTTACGGGTTCTTCGGGTCGCCATCGTCGCTGGATTGAGTCAGCTGCAGCGCCACGCTGAGCCTTTTGCAGGAGCCCGCTTGCGGGCGAAAGCCAACGTAGCGGCGATGCCATGCGTGACATCCGCAGCCCGTAGATCGGGCTCGCGGAGGTGAGCATCCGTCCTCCTCGCCCTGTTGGCTTTCGCCCGCAAGCGGGCTCCTACAGGGAGGGTGGCTGCCAGGGACGTCGGGTTACACGGTGTTTCGCCCCGCCTGAAGGGCCTTTCGTCGGAAGAGGCCTTCCCTGCCCGGGTACCGGCGCTATGCTCGCCGGCAACTGATGGGGGAGCTAATCGGATGAGCAGCCTGTTTTTTCTTGCACGGATCGTGTTCGCATGGGCGGTGGCAATGGCCATCGCGATCATCGCGTGGCTGGCCATCGGCTGGTTCGGCGATCCGCCGTGGGTGCTGTTCGCCGCTGGCTTCGTATGGCTGGGCTTTCTGCTGATTCGTGCGGCCAGTCACCTGCATCGCGTACAGCTGATTGCCGGTCGCAAAGACAGCAGCCTCCTGGCGAACCGCCAGCGCCGCCATATCGAAGTGCCGTACGACGCGGACGAAGCGTTCGACATTATCGACGCCGCCGTGCGCGAACTGCCGCGCGTTACCCATGTGGAAAGTGCTCGCGACAGCCTGCAGGTTCGCGCCCGCATTCGTCAGGTCGAACCCTTTAGCCGTGAGCAGCCGGCTGGCAAAGGCAAAGGCCGGCGCGAGCACCGTTTCATGCTCCAGGCCACGGTCACGCCGGGCGACGGCAGCAGCAGCGTCACGCTTATCTGCGAACCCGAGCATGGGGCATGGTTCGACTGGTTCGTCGCCGACGGTGGCGGGAGCCTCGAGAATGCCGAAGCGATCGTCCGTGCCATGGCGCGTCGTGTCGCTGAGCGTCGTCGCCGCGAACAGGCCGAAGCGCGACAGACCGCGACCGAAAAAGAACTGACCGTCGCGCAACTTGGTCTGCTGCAAGCCCAGGTCGAGCCACATTTTCTCTACAACACCTTGGCGAATGCCCAGCAACTGGTGCGCATCGACCCACCCCGTGCCGATGAGATGCTCGGGCACCTGATCGACTACCTGCGCCGTTCCTTGCCGCGCGTCGACGGATCGCTGTCCACGTTGGGTGAGGAGCTGGACCGTTCGCTGGCCTATCTCGAAATCCTGCGGCTGCGCATGGGCGACCGGTTGGCCGTGCACGTCGACGTACCTGCGAATCTGCGCAGCGATCCGTTGCCTTCGATGATGTTGCAGACCGTGGTGGAGAACGCCATCAAACATGGTCTCGAACCGAAGACCGGCGGTGGCGGCGTGTGGATTCGCGCCACGCGGCAGGACGGCGTGCTTTCGCTTACCGTGGCGGACGACGGCCTGGGCTTCCGCAGCGATGGTGCGGGAACGGGCATCGGCCTGAAGAATCTGCGCGAACGTCTGCGCCTGACTTACGGCGCCGCGGCGACCTTCGTCATCGTCGCGAACTTCCCGAATGGCGTCGCCGCGACGATCGCGGTGCCGGTCGGAACGAAGGAGGGCGTCGCTCATGCCTGATTGCATCATCGCCGAAGACGAAGCGCTGCTGCGCGATGCGCTCGCCAGTATGTTGCGCGACGCATGGCCTTCGCTGGATATCGCACAGTCGTGCGAGGACGGTGGCGAAGCACTCGACGCCATTGCCACGCACCATCCCGACATAGCCTTTCTCGATATCCGCATGCCGGGACTGAACGGTTTGCAGGTGGCTGCGGCCGCGGCGGAAGCCAGTCCGTCCACGTTGATCGTCTTCGTCACCGCCTACGACCAGCACGCCATCGAAGCGTTCGATCGCGGCGCCATCGACTATCTGCTGAAACCGGTCACGGCCGAACGTCTGGAACGCACGTTGGCCCGCGTACGCGCAAGGCTGGCGGAAGGACGTCGCGATCCGGCCGCGCTGGCGACGCTTGCCAACGAACTGCACGATCCGGAGCCGGATGCCGCGAAAGAGCCGTTGACCTGGATCACCGCCAGCGCAGGCAGGGAAACGCGCCTGATCCTGATCGACGACGTCGTGTATTTCCGGGCGGACAGCAAATACACGCTGGTGGCGACGGCGGAAGGCGAGGCACTGCTGACGCGGCCGCTTCGCGACCTGTTGCGTCAGCTCGATCCGAGAATGTTCCGCCAGATCCACCGTTCGACGATCGTGAATCTCCGGCAGATTGCCTCGGTGATTCGCGACGATACCGGCAAGGGGGCGCTACGACTGCGCAACCGGCCGGAAACGCTGAGCGTAAGCCAGCCGTTCATGGCGTTGTTCCGTGCGATGTAGCGCGGGCGCCAATCGATGGGAGCAAAGGTCATGCGCATCCTTGTCGCATTCGTTTATTGCCTGATGTCGCTCGCGGGTTGCACGGATGGACGCGGCCGCACGATGGTCGTGAACTCCAGCGTCAACGGCGACTCCATACTCGACAGCCGCACCGATCTCGATCTTGGTACGGCGGCGTTTCATTGCCTGCATAGCGCGTCGGGCCAATGTCACTACGCGTTGTTCGTCAATGGCAGTTCGTTCCGGACCTTCTCGCTTGCGGCGGGCGACGATCTGAAACTGGTAGGGCTTCCCGACGACTTCGTGCAATGCGTAACGCAGCAGCCCGATGCGGTCACCGCCGATTGCAAGCCGGCGGCGCGGAAATCGTAAGCCGGCGTAGTTACCAGGTCAGATCGTCGGGTACCTGGAACTGCTTGTAATACTCGTCGTCTTCGTTGCTGGTGCTTTCGCCGGGCGTGCCGTGGTCTAGCAGGATGACGGACGCATCGCGCGTGTAGATCTTGTCGGCGGCGGGGCGCGGCAGCAGCGCATAGCTGTTGTCGTCGCGGGCAATGACCAGGACGCCTTTCGCTAGTTGTGCGCGAAGGGCTTCGTTGACCAGCAGTGTCTTGATCTTGTCGCCATCGGTGAACCGGTATTCCAGTTCGCCCTCGCGCTTGACCTTGTGCGCACCGATGATCTGGCGGATTTGCGCGCGCACTTCGTTTGCCTGGGCCTGCGTTTTGCGTTCGGCCTCGATGGCCCGATCGCGCTCGGCCTTCTCGGCTTTCAGGCGCTGCGCATCGATCTGTTCCGCCGCCGGCGGGACCGGTGCCTTGCCCTGGCGCTGCTTCGTCTGCTCGCGAACCGCCTGGGCTACCTTGCCCTTGGTCGTCAGGCCGGCCTTAAGTAATTGTTCCTGCAAAGGGTTACGCATCTGCATCGTTATTCGTTGAGTCGGGGCCGATTGTAGCTCGTGGCCGTCTCAGGGGCTTGTCGTCAGCGTTACGAACGCCTGTTCCTGCGCATCGCGGCGAATCATGCCGCGTCCGGGCCGGTCCAGATCCAGCGTCACGTAGACCACGAGTGCCGTGAGCAAGGCGAAACCCAGATGGCCGAAGGGGTGTACGACGCCGGACAGCGCTGAGGCATAGCCGCTGGTCAATGCGGTAGCCGTCGCCATCACGAACAGCAGCAGGACGATGACGTCGGGAATATGGATGGCCAGCGCGACCTGCCGCGTATGCGACAGACCGAACATGCGATCCAGCGCGGGGGACATCTGGCCGGTAGCCAGCGTGTTGGAAGGATCGTGCGAGAGCTTTGCTACCCGCTCCCATATATCGTTTTCGAGCACGGTCAACCGGGCCGCGATCTCTTCGCGTGTCGACGGGTCCTGCTCCGCGCGATAAAGCGCTACGTGCCCGTCGACGTATCGCGCCAGGTCGGCCCGGATCGCCGCTCCCGCATCGTCGGGATAGAGTTCGGTACGCTGGATCGCCGTACGTATAGCGTTCGCGGTATCGATCATCATCGCGCCGCGTGCGTCGTAGCGCGATGCGGCGCCCGAAAAAGTAAACGCCAGCAGCAGGCTCAACAGACCCAGCAGGCCACCTTCGACGGCACGGATCGAATTATCCCGCATGCCGCGCCTTCTGGCACGACGTGCCAGTACCGTGCCCGCCAGGGTAGCGAGCAGCATGGCGACGGCAAGGCCCATGCAAAGGACAAAGGCATCGATGCGATAAAGCCAGGAAGCATCCATCGAAACATCATCTCCCGATGTACCGTGAAAGCGACGTCAGGCCGCTTGTCCGTTATTGGGAATGCGCACGCGGACGCGCAGTCCGCGCCCCAGTGGCGAATCCAGCAAATCGATCGTCGCGCCGTGGAAATGCGCTGCACGCTGCACGATGGAAAGCCCCAGGCCGAATCCATCGCCGCCGGTTCCCGGCTCACGGTGAAAACGCGCGAATACCAGCTCGCGGCGTTCCGGAGGGATGCCGGGACCGTCGTCGACGACGTCGATCGTGACTTCCTTCGCGTCCTGCGCAATAGACAGGGACACCTGGCCTCCCGCCTGCACATGGCGCAGCGCATTCTCCAGCAGATTGCGCAGCATGGCCCCGAGCGCCGCCTCGTAACCCAGCATCGGAATATGTTCGGGCAGCGACGCCACGCTGAGTTCGACGTCGCTATCGGCGATCAGCGGAGATAATTCTTCGATGGTGTCCCGTGCGACGCGCCCCAGATCGACCGCCACGCGCGGTCCTGCGGCCGCACCGGCTTCGAGGCGGGCGAGGGCCAGCAACTGCTCGATGCGTCGCGCAAGCGATTCCAGGCATTCACGCGCGGAGCCGAGCGCGACACTGGCGTCTTCGCCACGCGGCACGGCCATGGCGTTTTCGAGGTTGATCATGGTGGACGAAAGCGGCGTGCGCAGTTCGTGCGCGACGTCCGCACTGAAGCGCCGTTCGCGCTCCAGTGCGTCTTCGATACTGCTGATCTGCGCATTGAGCGCGGCAACGACCGGTTCGAGTTCGCGCGGCGCATCGTCCAGCACGATAGGTGCGTGGCTTCCGGGCTCGCGCGCCGTCAGCGCGCCGACCAGGGCGTCGAGAGGACGCAGTCCGCGCCGGACCGCCCAGCCGATAAGCAACGCAAGCAACGGCAGCAGGATCAGCGGCGGCAGCCCATGTTCGATCCACAACGCATGCGTAATGTCGTGCCGGCTGTCGTAGCGCTCACCCACGCGAATGGTGACGCCCTCATCCGGATCGGCCAACGTATACACGCGCCACAAATGGTCGTTGGCTTTTGTGTCCTGAAAATCGCCATCCGCATCGGCGCCGTCCGGGCGCGGCAGCACGAGGAGATTGTCGGTAGCGAGGATGGCGTGGCCCTGCCGATCGAACACCTGGTAGCCGACTTCCGATTCGAACGTGTGTCCCTGCACCGTGATCGGATTGTCGTGAACCCCGGAAATCGGCACGTGAAGTCGGCTGTCCACTTGCTCGCGCAGCGCGTCCACGCCGATATGCCTGACCAGCACATCCAGCGTTCGCGCGGCCTGGGCCAGCCGGCCATCGGAAAGCTCGTCGATTTCCGCCAGTGTTTTCTTGAAACTGAAAAAACCGAGCGGCACGAGGATAACCAGCATCAGGCCGATGATCAGCCAGCGCAGGCGAGTCAGAATACTCATGGATTTCATGCGGCGTCCCGCGGAATCATGTAACCGAAACCGCGCACGGTCTGAATCGCTTCGAAGCTGAGCTTGCGTCGCACGGCATGCACCAGCACTTCGAGCGCGTTCGCGCTCATGGCGCTGTCGAGTCCGTAAATGGAGTTTTCCAGCGTTTCGCGCCGCACGATCCGTCCCGCCCGTTCGAGCAGGATCTGCAGCAGCGAGAACTCCCTGCGGGTCAGGTCCACCCGCTGGCCGCGATAGATGACTTCGGATGTCGCAAGATTCATGGACAGGGTACCCGCTTCCACAAGATTGTCCGCGAGACCCTGGGCGCGCCGGGTCAGCGAACGAATGCGTGCCGCCAGTTCGTCGAGATGAAAGGGCTTCACGATGTAGTCGTCGGCACCGGCATCCAGTCCCTGAATGCGCGATTCCAGCGCGTCGCGGGCGGTCATGACGATCACGGGCGTGCCGACCCGGGCACGTCGGGCCTCGATCAGCACGTCCAGTCCATCTTTACCCGGTAGGCCGAGATCCAGAAGGATCAGGTCGGCGGTCTGGTCGCGAAGCGCCATCAGCGCCTCGCCACCGTTGCGAAGCCAGGTAACCGTGTAGGAGAGGCGCTCCAACGCACGTTGAATGGCTGCGCCCAACTGGAGGTCGTCCTCGACGACGATGATGTGCACGGGTGGGTGTCTCCTTGGTCTTCCTTCGGAGCGAACCATATCGTATTGGTTGTGTTCTGCGCGGTGTTTGACCAGTTATTCGCTGGAGGAGCGTCGCGACTTGAGCGGGTGCTGCATGGAACCAGCCGACCCCCTCGCCGGGCCCACGTCGGGCGGTCGCTGCGCGACGCGGGTGGACTGACGGGGCTCGGTGAGCGGGCTTCCTGCCCGCGCACCGAGGAAGGGGCGTCCTGCCCCTTCCCCCTGCGGGGCCTTTTCCGCCAGTCCACCCTCGCCCTCCTACCGGGCCCGGCGAGGGGGCCGGCTGGTTCCACCGAGCGGCGACGCAATAGGTGTGACGAGCAAAGCGCACCACTGACAATCCCTTGTCCATCTCACCCCTCACCGTCGCTCCTGCGCAGGCGGGAGCCCAGTGCGGTGCAGTGGGTTATCGCGATAACGGTGATTCAGCACTTCCTGCAACCTCGAGGACATCGCGCTCAGGAGCGCTCCTACACAAGACCTGCCGCGACCTGCGCGCGAACCGCTGCCACTCCCTCACCGTCGTTCCGGCGTACGCCGGGGTGACGGTGAGGGCGGATGGATGTTTTCGACTTAATCCGAGAAACGCGCGCGGTAAGCATCGATGCACGACGCTACGGCGAAGAGATGATCGAGCGTGATCGCGATAACCCACTGCACCGCACTGGGCTCCTGCCTGCACAGGAGCGGCGGTGAGGGGGAGGCATGCCAACGGAAATCGGGCAGGTCGCGCTTCCGGTTTTCCATTCGATCTGCGCCACAGTTATATGGCCGTACAATGCCGATCGGGGAAGCATCACTTGGGGAAAATACATGTCGACCGGTCAGGATCAGCAGCTCGACGGCTGACGTTTTTTTCGGATGCGGTGTTCGCGATCGCGATCACGTTGTTGATTATCGAGATCCATGTACCGCATCCGGAGGTGTCCACGGATAAGGAATGGCTCATTACGCTCGCGAATCTCATTCCGAATTTCGCCGGTTTCATACTCAGCTTTATCGTGGTCGGTGCGATGTGGGTCGCGCATCATCGGGTGTTCGGGATGCTGCGGCGCCTCGATCCCACCCTGGTCTGGCCGAACCTCGTCCTTTTGATGGCGGTTGCCTTCATGCCGTTCTCCACGGCATTGATGAGTTCCCACTCGGCGGAAAGAGTGCCGGAACTTTTCTATGCGTTCACGCTGATCGTGGCCGGGCTGTTGCAGATACGCCTGATCCGGCGCGCACTGCGCGAGCCTTTCCTGAAGCCCGACGTATCCGCCGCCGATATCGCCATGATCCGCCGGCGCAGTCTTGCGTTGCCGATCATGGCGTCCATCGCCTTCGTGCTTGGCTTCTTCTGGCCCGGATTCAGCAATCTTCCGCTGGTGTTGATGCCGGGCGTGGTCGTTCTGTTCGCGCGCTGGCGCCGGGGGAAGCGTCCCGAGCCGGACGCCGGGGCGGTGGGTGGCTGAAATTACGCGGGCGAGTACGCTTCTTCCAGCGGGAAACCCTCGTCCAGCCAGCCCGTCACACCGCCGGCCATGAGTTTTACGGGACGCCCCAGTTGCGCCAGGCGTACCGCCGCTCGTGCAGCGCCATTGCAATGCGGTCCCGCGCAGTAGACGACGAAAAGCGTATCGGCCGGCCAGGCGGCCATGCGCGACTCGATGATCTTTCCGTGCGGAAGACTGACGGCACCGGGCAGGTGGCCGCGTTCGTACAGCGCGGGCGACCGCACATCGAGCACGACGAAATCCGGGTCCGGCTGGGCCATGGCTTCGTGGGTATCCCAGCAGTCGGTTTCGAACGCGAAGCCGGCCTCGAAATGCGCCAGGGCCAGTGCGGACGGAGCGGCGGGAGTGCGGGTGACTGCGGTCGGCATGGGCGGGTTCCGGGTGGTGGATGTGGGGCCATTGTTCCCCCGGGCCCTTCGGTCTTACAGTGGCGGTATTGCCATTGTTCGATCAAATCAGGCCATTCATGCCGATGCCCGCGAAAATGCCCAATCCGCTTGTCATGGCCCTTGTCTACGACGGGTTGTGCAACTTCGAATTCGCTTGCGCGGCCGAGGTCTTCGGACTTCCACGCCCCGAACTCGATGCGAGCTGGTATCGCTTCGAAACATGCGCGACGGAATCCGGACCGCTGCGTGCGGCGTACGGTATGCGTATCGCGGCCGACCACGGTCTTTCCCGGTTGCCCGAGGCCGGGACGATCATCGTGCCGGGGTGGAAGGGTATCGACGTTCCCGTTCCGCCAGCTTTGATTCGCGCGTTGCGCGCCGCGCACGAACGCGGCGCGCGACTGGTGTCGATCTGTTCGGGAGCTTTCGTACTCGCGGCGACGGGTCTTCTCGATGGCCGTCGGGCGACCACGCACTGGCGTTATGCGGATGCGCTGCGCACGCGTTATCCCGCCATCGAAGTGGATGCCGATGTGCTGTACGTCGACGAGGGCCAGGTGATGACGTCGGCGGGAAGCGCTGCGGGCCTCGACCTTTGCCTGTATCTGGTACGCCGCGATCACGGACCTGCGATTGCGAACGCGGTGGCGCGTCGACTGGTGGTTCCACCCCATCGCGAAGGCGGGCAGGCGCAGTTCGTGGAGCGACCCGTCGCCACGCGCGAACGCGATGCGATGTCTTCGGTACTCGATTACATGCAACGACACGCCGTCGAACCACTCACCATCGCGGCGCTGGCATCCCGCGCGACGATGAGCGAGCGCACGTTCCTCCGCCGCTTTCGTCAGGCGACAGGCGAGACGCCGGGCGACTGGCTCGTCAAAGCGAGGCTGGAACGCGCGCGCGAACTGCTGGAAACCACGAGCCTGTCGATGGACCGGATCGCACAGCAAAGCGGATTCGGTACGTCGATGACGTTGCGTCATCATTTCCGGGAACGTCTGGGTGCCAGTCCCACCAGTTACAGGGCCCGTTTCGCCGGTAATTGACCATGATGGCGCTATCGATCGTCGTGGCGCATGATCCGGTCACCATCAATGCCGTGGAGGCGGTATGCCCATCGAATTGAAGATGCTTGGCTGGTCGGTGTTGCTGGGGTTGGTTTATATCGTTGTGGCGACCGGTCTGGGGGCCATGCAACGTGGATTGGCCTGGAACGCAAGCAACCGCGACGGATCGACGCCTGCCCTGACCGGGGCCGCGGCTCGTGCGGACCGCGCCGTGCACAACCTGCTTGAAACCTTTGTATTCTTTGCCGCCGCGGTGCTCACGGTTGTGCTGGCGCAACGAACGTCGCCGGCAACCGCCCTGGGTGTCCAGCTTTTCTTCTGGGCACGTCTCGTGTATCTGCCGGTTTACATCATCGGCATTCCTTACCTGCGGACGCTGATCTGGGCGGTTTCCATATGGGGCATAGTGCAGGTTCTCGCGGTGCTCTTCTGACCATCGGCATCGGGCGGCACTTCTGAAAATCGGCGGTGACACGCTAAGCTCCGCTGAACCGACAAGCGGGACTTTTATGACAAACGATATTGTGTCGTCCGCCGCCGACGACGAAAACCGCGCCGTGCTTCGGGAGATGGTGGAACAGGGCGACGATCTCTCCATTCCTCGCGAGATGGATTTTTCCATCCTCTTTCCGACGGAGGGCGCTGCCCTCGAGTTCGCGATTCATCTGCTTCGGAACGATCTGAAAGTATCGTTCTCGGCGTATGAAGAAAACGAAGAACTGCCGTGGGAAGTTCGGGTTCACCCCTTCATGCTGCCGACGGTAGAAAACATCTCGGGTTTCGAGACGTTGCTCGCCGACGGTGCCGAACCGCTTGGCGGTAGCAACGACGGTTGGGGTTGCGAGTCGCAGGGGTGAGATAAAGTCCCACCCCTCCCGACCCTGTACCTCACGCCTTGGCGTGCTGTTCCACGGCATCCATCACGCGTGCCGAATAAACGAGCGCCGCGCCCGCGTTGAGCGCGATGGCGACACCCAGTGCCTCCGCGATTTCCTCGCGGCTGGCACCATGCTTCAGCGCTTCGCCGGTGTGCACGGTGATACACCCGTCGCAGCGCGTGGTCACGGCCACGGCCAGTCCGATCAGTTCGCGGGTCTTAGCGTCCAGATGGCCGGTCTTCTGCCCGGCTCTGGAAAGCGTCTGGTAGCCGGCAATCGTATCGGGGGTGAGCTTGCCGAGCTCGCCGATCTTGCTCATCAGTTCGTTGCGATATGTCAGCCAGTCGAGCATGGGATGTCTCCATCGATCGCGATGCGGAGGGCGGGTTGCTCACCGCTGTCGATACTATGGACCCGTGGGGAAACCGGCGACATCGCTTGTCGCCGCGGTCGATTGCCCATTCGTCTCAATCGTTGCCGCTGAGTTGGCGGCGATAAGCGCTGGGCGACTGACCCTTTTCGCGCTCGAAGGCGCGGATAAAGGCGGAGTCCGACTGGAAGCCAACCGACGCGGCAATCTGGCCGACGTTCTCTTTCGTGCGCGACAGCCTGACCGCCGCGGCATCCATGCGCATGCGCGTAAGCATGGCCGCTGGCGTGTCCTGCGTCGTCTTTTCGAAGAGGCGGATAAAGCTGGCGCGCGACATGTGGCATGCGTCCGCAAGGGCGGGAACCGTCACATCGTCCATGTATCGCGTCAGCATCGTCACGGCGGCCGGCCGCAGACGCGGTTCGCGCAACAGGCCGATAATGCCTTGCAAATGGCTGTCGGTCCGCCACCAGTAACGGAGAGTAAGCGTGAACAGCGACTGGGAAAGCGTCCCCATAAGGGCGCGCGATCCATCCGAAGGGTTCTGTATCTCGTAACGCATCAATGCCACCACCGACCGGGCGGCCTGGATGCAGGGGCCTTCTCCCGCCGGCAGATGCAATACGCGAGGCAGCGCGCGAAGCAGCACGGTGGCGCCTTCGCCGAAGTCGATGAGGCCGCAGAACAGATCGAGCGCCGCGGTACTTTCGTCGTCGCTCTTGCGCCACTGCACCAGCGGATGAGGCCTTAGCCGGTACGCCGGCGGCGCGGCGCCTTCGTCTTTCGCGTTCGCCGCGAGGGTGTGCCTGTCTCCGCCCGGCAGCATGATTACGTCGCCCGTTCCCGCGACGAAGGGCGGTTGTCCGGCGATCTCGACGTAAAGCTCGCCGTCGACGACGACGTGATATCGCACGGTGCCCGGCGCCTCGGCCTCGTGAATAAGCGACCAATGGCCCGACCACTGGCAACGGGCATCCAAATTCCCTCGCCCGGGATGGGCCTCGATCAGTTCGCTGAGAATGTCCATGACGCAGAGACCTTGACGGTGCGGTTGAGACGATAGGGCAACGGAGCGCGACGCTGGCGCATAGGCGTTCTTATACCTCGTGCCTATCGTTGACGCTGGTTACCCACCGCATGATGACCGGTCACAGGAGAGCGCCATGACACAACATCGTTTGTCCTATCGTACGCAGCGAGTCGAGAACGTCGACGTTTTCTACCGCGAAGCCGGCGATCCCGCCGCACCCGTCCTTCTCTTGCTGCATGGATTTCCGACCGCAAGTCACATGTTCCGCGACCTGATCCCTCTTCTGGCTCAGCGGTATCGTGTGATCGCTCCCGATCTGCCGGGCTTCGGGCAAACGAAAGCAGCACCTCGCGGGGAATTCAGCTACACGTTCGATGCCCTGGCGCGCATCGTCGACGGTTTTACGGTCGCACTCGGTCTGAAGCGGTATGCGCTATATGTGTTCGACTACGGCGCACCCACGGGTTTCCGGCTTGCAGCGGCGCATCCCGAACGCGTCACGGCTATCGTCAGTCAGAACGGCAATGCATACGTCGAAGGCCTGAGCGGCGTATGGGGGCCGTGGCAGACGTACTGGCGCGAGCCGACCCCAGAGCATCGCGAGGTATGTCGTGAAGCGTTGTCTCCCGAGGCCATTACCTGGCAGTACACGACGGGCGCCGATCCCGAGCGCCTGTCGCCGGATGGCTACACGCTCGATATCGCCTACATGGCGCGACCGGATGCCGAAGAGATTCAGCTCGACCTGATACTGGATTATCGAAGCAACGTGGCGAAGTATCCGGAGTTCCAGGAATACTTCCGTCGCCACCAGCCGCCCTTCCTTGCGGCATGGGGGCGCCACGATCCGGCGTTTCTCCCGGCTGGCGCGGAGGCATACAGGCGCGACCTGCCCGACGCCGAGGTCCACCTGCTGGACACTGGCCATTTCGCCCTGGAAACCCATGCGGAAGAAATCGCGGCGTTGATGTTGCCGTTCCTGGACAGGCACGCCTGATACCCGGTTCGCGACAGGAGTCCGGTTTTAGACATTGCGACAACACTCGACGGCGCACTGTGACGACAGGAGGCGGGCGAGATGTCACGAGTGCTCTGGCTCATCTGCGTGGTTGCGATAGGCATTTCGCTGGTGGCCTTCGCCAGCGAATCCCCTGGGCCGGTACGGACAAACGCCGGTTTCGTAGCCCGCATCGAACTGACCGGCCCGATCGGGCCGGCCACGGAAGAGTATGTCCACGGCGCGTTGCGGCACGCCGCCGAAGACGGTGCCACGGCGGTTGTGTTGCAGATGGATACGCCCGGTGGCCTGGCCGAATCGATGGACGGTATCGTCGCCGACATCCTCGCTTCGAAGCTGCCCGTTCTTGGCTATGTCGCTCCGGGTGGCGCGCGGGCGGCCTCGGCGGGCACTTATATCCTGTATGCCTGTCCGATCGCGGCGATGGCGCCGGCCACGCATCTGGGTGCGGCGACGCCGGTCAGCCTGGGCGGTCGTTCACCCATGCCGGCACCGGCGCAGAATCCGCTCGCGCCCGCGAAATCGGCCAGCACGCCAGCGCAACACGAACCGGCACCCGATGCCGAATCGCAAAAGGTACTCAACGACGCTATCGCGTCCATCCGTTCATTGGCCCAGCTGCATGGCCGTAACGCCGCCTGGGCCGAACGGGCGGTGCGCGGCGCGGCCACATTGACCGCCAGCGAAGCGGCCGATCAACACGTGATCGATTTCGTCGCGGCCGATGTCGCATCGTTGCTGGCGCAGGCCGACGGCCATAGCGTGAAGGCCGGCGGACAAACCATTACGCTGAAACTGCGCGGCTTGCCCGTGAGCGACTATCTGCCGGACTGGCGAGAGCGTTTCCTTGCCATCATCACCAATCCGACCATCGCTTATGTCCTGCTGATGGTCGGCATTTATGGCCTGATTCTCGAGGCGTTTCATCCTGGCGCGTTTTTACCGGGCGTCGTCGGAGGCATCTGCTTGCTGATCGGTCTGTATGCCTTGCAATTGCTGCCGGTGAACTACGCCGGACTGGCGCTGATGGCGTTGGGCCTCGCTTTGCTTCTGACGGAAGTATTCGTGCCTATGGCGGGTGTGCTGGGTGTCGGCGGCGTGGTCGCGTTCGTGCTGGGATCGATCATGCTGTTCCGTACGGGGGTGCCCGGTTATGCGGTGAACCTGGGTGTGATCGCCGGCATCGCGAGCAGTGCGATCGTTTTGCTCGCGTTGCTTTTGCGATTGGTAATGCGTGCGCGCCGGGCCCACGTATTCAACGGCGACGAACAGATGTTGCGGGCTACCGGCGAATTGCTGCAGGCGGTAATGGCCGGTGGCGAAAGCTGGGCACGCATCGGCGGCGAGAGCTGGCGCGTGCATAGCGAGGCGGCGCTTCCCGCCGGTACGCGCGTGCGCGTGACAAGTCGTCAGGGCTTGTTGCTCCAGGTGATACCTGTGCCGGCGCGCGAAGGAGAACTTTCATGATCGGATTCACTGGCGTTGTCGTAGCCATCGTGGTGGCACTGCTGTTTCTGTCGATCAAGGTGTTGCCGGAGTATCAGCGGGGTGTCGTGCTGACGCTCGGTCGTTATACGGGAATCAAAGGGCCCGGCCTGGTGATCCTCGCTCCGATCGTGCAGCGGATGACGCGTGTGGACCTGCGCGTCACGGTGATGGATGTGCCGCCCCAGGATGTGATCTCGCGCGATAACGTTTCGGTACGCGTCAACGCCGTGGTGTACTTCCGCGTGATGGAACCGGATAAGTCGGTATTGCAGGTGGCGGATTTCCTGCAGGCCACCAGCCAGCTGGCGCAGACGCGACTGCGTTCGGTACTCGGTCAGCACGAGCTGGACGAAATCCTTGCCCAGCGCGATTCGATCAATCGCAGCCTGCAGCAGATACTCGACGAGGCGACCGATCCGTGGGGTATCAAAATCGCCAATGTCGAAATCAAGGATGTCGACCTCAACGAAACGATGGTGCGTGCTATAGCCCGCCAGGCCGAGGCCGAGCGCGAACGCCGCGCCAAGGTGATTCATGCCGAAGGCGAATTGCAGGCGGCTGAGAAACTACGCGATGCCGCCGCCATGCTGTCGCAGCAGCCGCAGGCTTTGCAGTTGCGCTATTTGCAGACGATGGTCGATGTGTCCAGCAGCGGCAAGGCTTCGACTATCGTATTTCCGCTGCCGCTGGACCTGATCAAGCCGCTGATGGATCTGCTGCCCAAGCCCTGAGATGGGTTGACGTCAGCTTGCGTCGTTCCCGTCGTACTGCTTTCGCGATGTGAGGATCTCGCTCACGTGATTGCGTGCCCACGAACCCAGCGGTTCCACGGCCGTCCACAAGGTACTGCCGAGTTTCGTCAGCTCGTAGTCCACACGCGGCGGCGTGGTGGGATAAACCGTCCGGGTCACCAGCCCGTCCCGCTCCAATCCCCGCAGCGTGAAGGTGAGCATCCGCTGTGAAATACCGCCGACCATGCGCTTGATCTCGTTGAACCGTTTCGGGCCATCGCCAAGCAGGACAACGATCAGCACGGTCCATTTATCGCCGACCCGCGCCAGGATGGAACTGATGGCGCGGCAATCCTCGCTGGCTGTATCGGGTAGGTGGACGGTCATTCCGGTGTTCCCAGGTATCAGAGCTGTGCGTTCTTGTGAACGATAGCTCGGGTATCTATGTTAGTCCAGGTAACTATTTGATACCTGACTTTCATCTTGGCGAACCACAGGACTAAACGAATGACCGTCATTTCCGTCATTGTCGGCAGCACCCGCGAAGGCCGTTTCTCCGAAAAGCCCGCGCACTGGATTCTGAAGCACCTGGAAAAGCGCGATGGCATCGACGCACGCCTGCTCGACCTGCGCGACTTTCCGATGCCGTTCTTCGACCAGCCCATGACGCCGGCCATGCCCGGGCGTCCGGCATTCGAAAACGATGTCGTCCGGCGATGGACCGCCGCGATCGCGCAATCCGATGGCTTCGTCTTCGTCACTCCCGAATACAACTACGGTCCGGCCGCGGTGCTCAAGAACGCGCTCGACTGGGTTTATCCGGAGTGGCATCGCAAGGCGGCCGGCTTCGTGAGCTATGGCTCCGCGGGCGGTGTGCGCAGCGTGCAGCAGCTTCGTGAATCGATGATCGAGCTTCAGGTTGCCCCGATCCGCACGTCGGTCCATATCCCCGTCGCGACGTTGTGGGCTCATTACCAGGGCGGCGATGTCGACGCGGGACTAGCCGAGTTGGGCCAGCCCGCCGACGCGATGATCGACGATCTGCTCTGGTGGACCGCCGCCTTGAAATCGGCCCGCGCCGGGAACGTCTGACCACCCATGCGCGGCGGTTCGCTTCCGCGTTATTTACCGAGAATTGCCATGTCTCTTGCCACAGCTAAATCGCTATCCCCGAGTCGTACGCGGTCGATCGTGCAGCGCACGCGCGGCCGGACGCACGGCCCCATGACCCGTTTGATGAGTCCATCGGACGTCGGTCAGATCCTGAAGCCGTTCGTGTTTCTCGATCTGTTCGATCACAGCGGCGCGCCGTTCGCCGGACCCCTGCATCCCCACTCGGGTATCGCGACGCTGACCTACCTCGTGGAAGGCGCGGTGAACTACATCGACCCCGACGATACGAGAGGCACGCTGCCGGCTGGCGGCGTCGAATGGATGCAGGCGGGACGCGGTATGTGGCACGGCGGCGGTCTCGACGAAGCGGGCCGGACGCGAGGATTCCAGCTATGGATTGCCTTGCCGCCGGAACTGGAACTGGGCCCGACGTTCAGTGTTTACCAGGCGCCGGAAGACGTGCCGACGGATGGTCCGGCGCGGGTGCTGTTGGGCAACTACGGATCGGCGTCGAGTGCACTGAAGTCGCCTTCGCCGATCAATTACCTCGCCGTGCGCCTGAAGGCCGGCGAGCGCTGGCGCTACGAGCCCCCGGCGGGCCACACCGTTCTGTGGGTCGCCGTCGCCTCGGGCGCGCTATCGGCGCCCGAGGAGTTGCAGCACGGGTATCTGGCGGCATTCGAACCATCGAACGAAGCCGTCGAATTCGAAGCGTTGACCGATGCCGAGTTCGTTCTCGGCTCGGCTGTTCCGCACGAGCATGACCTGGTGATGGGGTATTACTCGGTGCATACGTCGCCGGAAGCGCTTCGCGATGGCGAAGCGCATATCCTGTCGATCAGGGAGCATCTCGTGCAGGAAGGACGTTTGTAAGCACCTGTATTGAACCGGTTCGTTACGGTTGGGCTCGCGGAACCACGGTAAAGGTGATCTTCGACGGATGCGCGGTGTCGTGATGCACCGCGTTGTGCGCGATGACACCTTTGGCCTCGTCGTAGTTGTTGCCGCCCGTATTGAGATTGCGATCGAAACGAGGGAAGTTGCTGCTCGATACAGCCACTCGCAGTTTGTGACCGGGGAAGAAGAAGTTGCTCGTGTCGATGGGCTGGAAGGTCACCTTGTAGACCTCGCCGTCCTTCATCCACACGGGTGGTTTCTCGTAGCCTTCGCGGTAGCGCATGCGCTGGATGTTCTCGGTGAGATTGAACGCTTTGCCGTCCGGATAGACGTCCATCACCTTGAAGGTGAAGTCGGTGTCCTTCGCGCTTGAGGATACGTAAAGCGTTACGGTGATCGGGCCGCTGACTTCGGTGCCTTCGCTGAAGGGTTCGGAGTCGTAGACCAGCACATCGTTGCGTGCTTCCTGCGAGGTCTGGTCGAACGAGCCGAATTTTACCGCGGTGCCCTGGCAGCAGCCGCCACCGCCGAAGGTCGGCACGGGATTGGCCGGGTCATAGACGAAGGTGTCGGGACGGTCGGTATCGCCGGCGGCCGCGACAAGTTTGCCGTCGCCGTAGAGGGTGTTGGCTTTGCCTTCACTGGTAAAGAACAGGTCGCGCGTGATCGCACCGGCGGGCGGCCAGGTGGGCGAATTGCGCCATTTGTTTTCGCCCATCACGTAGTACATGACCTTCGGTTGCTTCGCGAGTACCTCGCTGTCCTGGCCCTTCAGGAAACGATCGAACCAGCCATAGACCAGTCCGTCGTAGTCGAAGCGGGCATCGCCCACGTCGAGGTCGCCGATCATCGTGTGCTCGGTAGCGCGCGTGTACGCGCAGTGCAGTACCGGCGCGATGATGGCGTATTGCTGATCGGCGATGGCTTTGGGTGCGGTGGCTCGCACGTGGTTATAAGCGGCGAGATTCGGCGAGACGGATACGTCGAACCAGCTCATGAACCAGAGCCCCGGTTTCTTCACCTGCATGTTGTCGTGCCACAGGCCGCCCTTGTACCAGGCCGGACTGTTGGGCGTGCGGGCGATCATATTGCCGCCGGTGGGTACGTCCATCGCATCGGCGAAGATGCCTTTCGGCGCATCGATCGACTTCATGATGTCTTTCACGGGCAGGTGCCAGAACGCTTTGTTCCAGTCCACCGGCGGCATGGCCGGATCGAGATCGAAGGCCTTCGAGGCGCGGATGAGGTCCGCCTGCGATGCGTTGGACGGGAACATGGGCCGCACCTGGTTCTGCTCGCCGTACAGCCAGTCGATGAAAAGCATCTGCACGGCACCGCCGCGATACCAGTTGCCTTGCTCGTAGTAGGGACCGACGCGGCCCACGCCGGCACCGAAGCCCTGCACGTTGAACGCGGCCAGGCCCGGTTCGTTCTGGGCCACCACGGCCAGTTGCCACTCGGCGGTCGACGAACAGCCCGTGGTGCCGACCTTGCCGTTCGACCACGGCTGCGACGTCATCCAGCGGACCGCGTCGGTACCGTCGGTGACGGGTGCCCCCAGGATCTCGTAATTGCCTTCCGAGAAGTAATGGCCGCGCTCGTTCATTTCCACGTACGCATAGCCGCGTTTCACGGCAGCCAGTTCGCGGCTCATGTCGCGTGGCGCACCGATCTTTACGTCCCAGAAATTGAAGTTGTACGGCGTGCGAACGAAGATCGCGGGGACTTTTCCGGTGGCGTCCTTCGGACGGTAAACATCCGCCGCCATGCGCTTGCCGTCGCGCATCTTCACCATCACCTTGCGATCGATGACGGCGATGTCCCCGAGTTGCTTCTCGATGTCGTTGCGCTTGGCGACAAGGGCTTTCTGTTCGGGCGTCTGAACGGCCTGCGCCGCGACGGGCTGGGCCAATGCGAGCAGGAACGTCGCCGCGCCAAACGACAATGCGGTTCCGGCGGAAGACAGGGCAGGGCGCAGCGGTCGCATGGCGTGGCCTTTTGGGGTAATCGCCGCAGTCTGGCAAATTGCTCCCGAAGGGTAAATGTCGTGACTAATGGCACGGTGCGTATGAAGCGCGTGCCAGCGGAGCCGTGTTCTCCTTCGCCGGATATTCGTTCTACGTTGAATGCATAGCGCGGGAACACGAGTACGCCGTCCGCGAACTGGAGCAGCGCAAGCCGGAACGGCAGCGTGGCGAAGCCTCATTCTCGATTTGTCTTCTGTGCAAACGATGGAGCAGATGCTTCGGAGCTATCCCGGTGCCATCGTTATTGTTTCCCACGACGAGGTGTTTCTCGGCGGGTTCGGCATGGATGCTCGGTTGGATGCGGGTTCCGGCGGTTGTGTGGTGATGCCCTGGTAGTAAATCGAGCCCGAGGTGTGAAGTCATTCATTATCTTCAATCCGTTTTTCTCGCGCTCCATTCGATGCAACTGCGAAAATGACTCTGACTACCGGAACGTGAGCGTTGTCACGAAATCATGGTGTTCGGATAACGCCTACGCGTCTATCAGCTATCCCCTACAGGCATGCCCCGTCCCACGGTGTTAACTCGTAAACAATTTCGCTTCACTTTCTATTCGTGAGCGAGACAGGGGCGGTCAACGTCATCGCACACATCCAGGGGACGGTATGCGACTCATAATATTCTCGATATTGCTGTTGGCCACAGGGCCTGCTTCAGCCAATGACTATTACTATGTCATCTACAATATTCCCCCGTTGGCTGACGCGCATTTCGCGAGTGCCGACGAAACGTGTCACGCAGCATACGACTACAGTCAATCCGTTATTTTTCCTGCGCGAGCCGGAAAAAATCCGGTCGCGCCTCTTCCGTATCAACCGCCCACGGTTTTCCAATCCTACCCGCCAAAAGTACTGGTTTACGGGTGCCATACCTCCGCAACAATTTCCTTCCTGGATAGCAACGGCAATGTCACCTCGACTTCAGTGACTAGTATTGGTTACTACATTAGTCGAGAAGGTAACAATTGCCAGGATGGGCAGTATTACAACCCCGTTTCCGGTGCCTGCCAAACCTCGGATCAGGAGCAGCCGTATAAGGAACTAGGCAACCCAAATAACCCTGCGGTGGTAGGTGTAGTGTCCTGTGGCGACCCTATCAACGTTGGTACGGGCAACGTATTTGAGGAGGAGGTGGATTACGAAGATACGGATGGAGAGCTCCGCTTTAGTCGTACCTATAATAGTGAGATAGGTACTTGGGACCACAGTTATGCGGCGCTGCTTGCTCCTGTGGATCCACATTCTCTTGCGATGAATTTCGCGGATGGTCGGCAGTCCGTCTTCGCAGTGGAGAATAATGTAGCCACCGCTGAGCCAGGCGAAATGGGGACGGCGACCTATCAAGGGGGGCAGTGGACCTACGCGGCTCCAACCAATGAAAAAATGACTTTTGATTACCCCCGAGGTCGCTTGATCAGGTGGCAGAACGCAAACGGCCTGGCCCAGACGTTGAGCTACGTTACCGACACCGCCTACAACACGACGGCGACGGTGACGGATTCGCGTGGACATAAGCTGACTTTCGTGGCCGATGTTAGCGGCCGACTGTCGAAAATGACCGCAGGCGATCTGGTTGTTAGCTACCAGTTCGACGCATCGGCACGTCTCGCGTCGGTAACGCGCAGTTGGCCAGGGCACGCAGCCACGCGTACATTTCTGTACGAAGATGAGGCCAATCCAAAGAAGATCACTGGCCTAATCGATGAGAGAGGCGTTCGCTCAGCGAGTTGGACTTACGACTCGCAGGGCAGAGCACTCTCGAACGAGCTGGCTGGTGGCGCCAATAAGGTGTCGGTTGTCTATGCCGACGATGGTTCAGCGACAGTGATGAATGCGCTTGGCCATGCCGTCGTGTATCGGTACAGCGTTGTACAAGGCGTCAAGCGTGTTACCGCCATCGAGGGTGAGCCAGCACCTGGATGCCCTGCGGCCAATTCCAGTTATACATACACCGTGAATGGACAGGTCGCGACAAAGACAGACGCGCTGGGGCATGTAACCTCGTACACCTACGATGCGCTCGGACGTGAAACGCGACGAGTCGAGGCTGAGGGTTCGATTCAGGCTCGCACTACAAGCACGACTTGGGATGGCGAAAGCTTTCGTCCAGCGACCGTGACAAGCGTTGATCGGATTACTACGTATTCGTACGATCCGAAGGGCCGATTGCTTTCCACTAACGTCCATTCAATCAAGGAATGATGTCATGAAGAATGGATTGCGCTTGTCACCTCTTGTTCTGGCTCTGATGGCAGCATGCGCCCAAGTGGCCGCCGCAGATCGAGTCTCGATAGTCACCTATAACGCGAATGGCCAGATCGAGACTCTGGATGGTCCGAGAACGGATGTCGCGGATGTGACTAAATACACGTACGACGGACAAGGGCGGCTAGCAACGGTTACCGACGCCTTGGGGCATATGACAACGTACGGCGGCTACGATATGTACGGGCATGCGGGCCGAATCGTTGACCCGAACGGTGTGGTCACGACGATGACGTATACGTCCGAGGGATGGCTTGCAACGACCACGCGCGATGCAAATGGTGGTGCGGCGACGACCTCATTTTCCTACGATGCTGTCGGCAACGTTACCCAAAGCCAGGACGCCGATGGCGTTGTGGCCAAATACACTTACGATGGCGCGAATAGGGTCACTGACATCACCGATGGCGCGGGTAATCATATTCACTACACCCTGGACGCGGCGGGAAATAAGACCAAAGAGGAGACTATTGATGCCTTGGGTACGGTGAAGCGAACCGTATCGCGCACTTACAATAGTCTCGGCCAGTTGCTAACGGTTGTCGATGCACTAAACCGGACGATTCTTGCCTTCGACACGGCAGACGGCTATGACGCAGAGGGTCATCCGACGCATAGCGCCGATGCGGCTGACGTGCAGCGCAAGCAAGGCTACGATGCCTTGAATCGCTTGGTCAGTACGATAGACAACTACAACGGCACCGATATAGCGACACGGAACACACAGTCAGTCTCGTCCTACGATGCCAGTGACAATCTTGAAGGTGTTAGCGATCCAGATGGTCTGAACACCGTATACGATCACGATGGCTTGGGTAATCTGACCGGGTTGCATAGTCCGGACACCGGTTCCACGAGCTACACGTACGACGCGGCAGGCAACCGGATCCAACAAACCGATGCCAGGGGCGTCGTCAACACGTTTTCCTACGATGCCCTCAATCGAGCGGCCTCGGTGAGCTACGCCGACGCGGCGCTCAATGTCACCTATGCCTACGACGAAGCTAATGCCTCCACGGGATGCGCCAACTCGTATCCCATTGGTCGCTTGACCCGGATCGTCGAGGCGGCGGTCACTACCGTGTTCTGCTATGACGCCCGAGGCAATATCACGCAAAAGCGTCAGATTCAGGGCGCGATGACCGACATTACGAGCTATAGCTACACCCTGGCTGGGCGCCTTGGTGGCATGACCAGTCCGGGCTTGACCATCACTCAGTACAGCCGCGACGGGCTCGGCAGGGTCAGTGGGGTCTCGGTGACGCCGTCGGGCGGTGCGGGACAAGCGGTGGTCAGTGCGATCAGCTATCTGCCATTTGGCCCCATTGCCGGTTATATGTTGGGCAACGGTCAGGCCATTACGCGTAGTTACGACGCAAACTACCAATTGACCGATCTCACCAGTCCTGCGTTTAGCCTGCACTTCGCACGCGATGCCATGGGCAACATCATTTCATTGGGCGCGACGGCTGGCGCCACTCTGGCGACCGAAAGCTACACCTACGACCCGCTGTATCGGCTCAGTGCAGTGAACGACTCGGCGGGCGCAGCCATTGAGGCTTATACCTATAGCAAGACAGGCGACCGTCTGAGCAAATCGGGGGGCGGCCTCGCTACCGGCAGCTATGGCTATCAGAGCAGCACGCACTGGCTAACCACCATCGGCAATGCTGCGCGTACCTACGATCCGAATGGCAATACCACCGGTAGTGCGGTTGGTGGCGAAACCTTTGGCTTCGGCTACAACGGCCGGAACCGTTTGACCGTAGTACAGCGCAACGGCGTCACGGTGGGAACCTATACCTATAACGTCTTGGGTCAGCGCATTGCCAAGACGGCCACGTTGCCGCAGACCATCAATGAACGCTTTGCGTACGATCAAAATAGTCAGCTAATCGGCGAATATGGTACGAACAATCGCGACTATATTTGGTTGGATGATCTGCCCGTTGCCGTAGTGGACACGACTGGCACAGTCAGCACAATGAACTATGTAGTTGCGGATGGGCTGGGAACGCCCCGAGTTGTCACTGATGCCAGTGGTGTGACGCAATGGCAGTGGCCTTATCAGGGCAATCCGTTTGGGGAGCAGCGGCCCGTATCGAGCAGCGGCTACACTTTTAATCTTCGTTTTCCGGGGCAGTACTACGACATCGAGTCAGGGCAGAGCTACAACCTCAATCGCAACTATGAGGCATCGACAGGGCGTTATCATCAGAGTGATCCCGTAGGGATGCTGGCCGGCCCCAGTACCTACGGCTACGTTTCCGGAAATCCGTTCCGAAAAATCGATCCCCTGGCGCTTGATGATACCTATTGTAGGATCGACGCTTCGTGGTGCGGATGGGGTAAGGGCGCATCAGCTGTTGCGAATGGGTCTATAGGTCTCAATGAAACTGCCGTCGGCGCACTTCTGGGCGAGCAGAGCGAATTTGGTATCGCTGTCGATTCGACACCCAATATGTGTTTTTACACCAAACTCTGTGCAATGGCGGCTACTGGAGTAGGAGTTGCCGCCAACGTTTCCGTTGCTGGAGGCCTAGGTACCGGTGCCCTTAGCTCCGGGCCCCAGATGACTGCTTTGATCACTGCTGATGTCGGGAGTGGTCTTACTGCTGGGGCCGGAGTTGAGATCGATGGGGCGACTGGTCAGGTTTCGGCTAGTAGAGGTATCTTTGGCATAGGGGGCGGGACTTATTTAGGTGCTTTTGTTTGCCATACTCAATTCCTCTGCGCGCGCGAGCCAGAGCCCAAAACGGAAAAGAGTTGCCGATGACGCCGGAATATAAGTTCGATCTGAAAGAAATATTGAGCCAGCCGCGCTTCAAGGGCTTCCGGTTTGGAGTCCTTGGGGTTCTTCTCGCTTTTATCGCATTTGGCGTTTTCCTCGTGGGATTTCCTGGCCTTGGTGTGATTACTTTCGTCGCGGCTTTCGCTTTGACCGTGGTCGGTTTTGTATTGCACTTGAATTGGATGAGGCAACGCCGCCCTCCACATTGACGTCATTAATACAGTTAACCTCACCGGACGGGCTGATAAGCTTCTCGGTCATTGTATTTTCTGTGCTTTTTTAAGTGCTTTCGCGTGCAAGACGATAGCGCCGCGATGTCAACCCGTTCTCAGTAGCGCTTCGCTTCGGAGTCTGGCAGTAATCGTAATCGTTTCAGCAGCCAGTCGTCGGAAATAGGCCGATGGCGTTAGTCCGCGAAGCGCTCGCTTGGGGCGCTCACCGTTGTATTCGCGTCGCGTCGCCACGCCTCGATGACAGCCCGAGCGTGAGCAAGGCTGATGAAACATGCTCATAGGGCACTCATCGCGTAGGCGGCCATTGAAGGACTCGACAGTAGGCGTTCTAGTTGAATTTTCCTGGCTCGATCAGCCGTAGCGTGACGCCACGTGCTTTTGCCTAGGTCAGCACTGCTTTGTCGCAGAACTCATTTCCGTTATCCGTGCGACGGTTCCAATGGCAATATCGTATCAACGTGCCAGGTTGCATCGGATGTGGCGTTCATTCGGGGCGTGCCAATAGTACCGATCGCGCGGGTCGATCTGGGGTCAATTTTGCGACCAATGGATGTATTCGAACCACCGATGGAGCAACCGCATTAATGGGCGATCTTGAACATCGGGGTGACCCGATTACTACGCTTACTGTGGAGCACTAAGATGAAAGTAGGGCTTGTACTTGCTTGTATGGTTCTGATCGCTCCTATGGCTCAAGCGGCAAAAAAGTGTGACAAGGCAATGGCTATTGCGGCGGAACAGCAAGCCTCGTCGTTGCCTTCGTTGTCGAGTCTCCGTGCTGCGTATCGGCATTTTTCAGGATGCGATGATGGTGCTATTGCTGAAGGTTACAGTGAGAGTGTCGGGCGGGTGATTGCGAAAGACCCTAGTGCTATGGCGTCTCTTCGCGCACTTAAGAAGACAGATCCTCTTTTCATTGCGTTCGTCATTCGCCATATCGACGACACCGTTCCCGCGGATCGCTTGGCAGTAATTGCTAATATTGCGAAGCAGTGCGAAGCAGGTGATCGAGAGCTATGTGATCGGGCATATCACGCTGCCACAGACTAAGTACGGCCAGCCACCTCAGGTACGTGTTCCGGCTTAATGACTTGAAGCTATCGCTAAAGATGATTCGATCTTCATTGGGGGGGATTTCTGTCCCAGCCTGCAAGCAGGTTGGTATAGAAGTGGAATCGATCAAGAAGGACTGAGACACGAAAAATCGGGGCGGGAATGGTTGAGTCCACTTGTTACCATCGTCTCGATTTTCGGCTCCACAGATAGATATGTTATGTAGTCGAACCTATGAACCGGATCACCCGCACGGAAGACGCCCTGACGTTTGTACGAGAGCACGGCGTCGTGCTCGTCTCGGCGAAGGGCGGCGCGCCTCGTCTTACCGAGGCCATCGTGGGGGAGTCGATCCGAGGTAGCTGGTGGGCGCATCCCGAAGGTCGCCGTATCTTCGCCATCCTCAGTGCTATCGCCGAGTCCGATCAGGTATTGGTCTGCCGGTTGGTCGATGGCAAGTTGACGATGGTGCACCGGCGCTTATGGCCGTCGCTCGTTCGCGCGGCGGAACACTTCGTGCCCGATCGGATCACTCAGGTTCATCAGGAACACACCGCCTCGGGGAAGCACGTGAATCGCGAGATTCCCTTTCCGCAATGGGTGCCGGAAAGCGTTACGGACGAAGCCGGGCGCATGGCGGAGCAGGAGGCTGTCGCGCCATTCATCGAGTGGGTAAAGCCGTCGCCGGGAAGGTAAAAGGCAGGGATAGCCGGAAGCGGGGCGGAGAGGGCGTTGCCTGTTTCACCCCCGTTCCGCTTTCAATGTCGGTCTGCGACAGGCCCATGTTGCGCCATCAGCTCAACGACCCACTCGATGCGGATGCGTCACCCAGGCCCGGCTGCCAGCGCGATCAGAAGTAACCCCACTCCGACGACGACAGCCCCGATGGCCCGCGCGACATGCTTACCTGCGGGTGCCGGCGCAAGGCGCTCGACAGTGATGGCAGCCGTCAGGACGGCCATGGCGCGCAGGTCCATGACTCCGATGACGAGGAGGATTGCCGTCAGGCCGGCGCAGCAGTAGCTGCAGTGAAGGCCGAGGCGCAGACCGTATCGCCAGGCCGTGCCGGTATCCGCGGGTACCGGCGACCGCGCCCCAGGGGTTTCACGACAGCAAGCGAGGTGATGCGCCTTCCATGTGGTGAACTGAAACGCGCCGGCGATCAGGACCACTACGCCGACCGCGATCGGAACGGCGCGCGCGAGCGCCGGCATCTGCATCTCGAGCGCCGCCAGCGCGACGCCCAGCACGAATGCGGCCATGCCGAACGCAGTCCACACGGAGAAATACCCCACGCCAACCAGCACGGTCAGCCGGCCCGGATGCGTCACGCCTGTGTTGCGGACGGCCTGTCGATAGCGCCACAACCCTGGCGCCAGGGATGGCAGCATCATCGCTGCCATCATTGCGATCCACATGCCGAGGAACGATGTCGCGACGCCCGGCCACGTCTGTCCGCACATCCGCATCCATGCCATCGACATCGACCAGCCGCCGGGCATCGGCATCTCGCCTGCCGTCGACATGGATGCGCACCAGACGATCGTTATCGCTGCGCTTGCGGCGAAAAGCAGTACCGAGGCGCCAAAGAATGCTTGCCGCGAAACTCGTTCGGAAGCCATGGCTTCTGCTCAGGCCTTGTCGTACTCGTCGTGGCGGCGCCACCAGATGCCTGTTTCGTTACGCCCTTTGGGCGCGCGATCAAGCCACTGATACATGCCCCAGAAGCCGTCCACGCCCCGCGCATAGGTGGAATACGTGTGGTAAATGACGCCGTCCTCAAGAACGAAGGCGCTTAAGCCCGGCCTGTCGCGCGCGTATGTGGGCGCGTCGGTTCCGCAGCTGGCCGCCAACCGGACGACCGGCTCCGGAGCGGTTTTCGCGTCCATGGCATGGCCGCCGCGCTGGTAGTTGTATTCGACGGTGCCCTCGCGATCTTGCTCCTCGGTAAACGAGATATTGAAGTCGAAGTTGAAGTCGCTGCCGAGCGAGGACGCCCACGGAAACGTCCATCCCATCCGCTGCTTGTACGCCTGCAACTTCGCGAGTGGCGCCCGCGATACCGCCGACACCATGACGTCGTGGTTCGCCAGGTGAACGGCGACACCGTTCAGGCCGTCCGCGATCGACGAGCAGGACGGGCATCCCGCCGTGTAATCGGGTCCGAACATGAAGTGATAGACGAGGAGTTGCGAGCATCCTCTGAAGAGTTCCGCCAGCGAAACGCTTCCTTCGTAAGTCTCGAATCGATAGTCCTTGTCGATCCGAACCCACGGCAGTTCCTGCCGCCGTCGCGTCATCTCGTCGCCGTGCCGCGTATGTTCTTTCTCGGCACGGAGCAGATCGATACGCGCTGCCAGCCATTCTTCGCGAGTTCCGGTCATGTGTGTCGTCATCGTCTTTTCTCCAGACCTTTGGGTTGGTGGTCGTGAGATAGACTGGAACCGGGGACCCGAACGGTGGGAGTGACAAGTGTGGCGGGATTCAGATGGACTCGCTGATCACGGCCGCGGCACGCGCGCTAGCCGCGGGTGATCCCTTCGGCGCACTGAATCGCATCGCGTTGCGCGACGACGCGCCTGCGCTGGCGCTTCGGGGCATCGCGATGGCCCAGCTCGGCGATCTTGTTCGGGCGAAGGCACTCATGCGCAGTGCGGCGCGCGCCTTCGGTTCCAAAGAAGCCGTAGCCCGTGCGAGATGTGTCGTCGCCGAGGCCGAGATCGCGCTTGTTTCGCGCGACCTGGGCTGGCCTGCGAAGGCGCTCGATGCGGCACGGGCGACGCTCGAGGCGCATGGCGACCATGTGAACGCCGCGCATGCGCGTTATCTCGAAGTCCGGCGCTTGCTTCTTATCGGGCACCTCGACGAGGCGGAGCGCAAGCTCGCCGAGTGCGATCCCGCGCATCTCCCGCCCGCGTCGCGGGCCGCCCGGGAACTGCTCGTCGCGGGGATTGCGATGCGCCGCCTCCGGACGAAGGCGGCACGCACGGCGCTTGCCCGGGCCGCACGCGAAGCACGTGAGGCGGGCATCCCCGCGTTGTCCTCAGAGATCGAAAGTGCGTCCCTCGTCCTGAACACACCGTCTGCTCGCCTGATGACTCGTGGTGAGGAGCGCCTGCTCCTGCTCGAGGAAGTTGAGGTGCTATTGGCGTCGAAGGCGCTTGTGGTGGACGCATGCCGTCATGTCGTGCGCGACGCGCGCACGGTGATTCCTCTGGCGCGACGCCCGATACTGTTCGCGCTTGCACGCGCGCTGGGCGAAGCGTGGCCTGGGGACGTGTCGAGGGACGCGCTCGTCGCACGGGTGTTCCGGGCAAAGCACGCCGACGAATCGCATCGCGCGCGGTTGCGCGTCGAAGTCGGGCGGCTTCGCGCGATGCTGGGCGCGCTGGCCGACGTGAGCGCGACCAAGCGTGGGTTCGCACTGGTGCCGCATCGTGCACGCGAGGTCGTCGTTCTGCTGCGTCCGGTCGAAGAGAAACATGCGGCGGTGCTCGCCTTCCTGGCCGATGGCGAGTCGTGGTCGAGCTCGGCCCTGGCGCTTGCGCTTGGAACCAGCCAGCGTACCGTGCAGCGGACACTCGACTTGCTTGCGGTCGAAGGTAAAGTGCAGTCGTTCGGTCACGGGCGGGCGCGTCGGTGGATGACCCCGCCGGTGCCGGGATTCGCGACGACCTTGTTACTCCCAGCGCCGCTATCGGGGTACTAGGATGGAAGCATGAAAAAATCAGCAGCCAAAATCCTCCGTGAATATGGACCTTTTCCGGGTGTCGACAGCGTGGGCGGGGTCACCTATGACGGCCGGCAAGTCTGGTTCGCCGCCGGAGATACGTTGAATTCCTTTGATCCGGTGAGCGGCAAGACGCTGCGCTCGATCGATGTCGCCGCGCATGCGGGTACGGCCTTCGACGGCCAGCATATTTTTCAGATCGCCGAAGATCGCATCCAGAAGATCGACCCGGATACCGGCCAGGTACTCGCCACGATCCCCGCACCCGGTGGCGGCGGCGACTCGGGACTGGCATGGGCCGAAGGGTCGCTCTGGGTAGGGGAATATCGGGAGCGGAAGATCCATCAGGTCGATCCCGAGACAGGGACGATTCTTCGTTCCATCGATTCCAGCCGCTTCGTCACCGGGGTCACCTGGGTCGACGGAGAGCTCTGGCACGGCACGTGGGAAGGCGACGAAAGCGATCTGAGGCGAATCGACCCTTTAACGGGCGAGGTTCTGGAGACACTCGACATGCCGCCTGGCACAGGCGTATCGGGGCTTGAGTCCGATGGCGCAGATCGGTTCTTCTGCGGAGGCGGGGGCAGCGGGAAGGTGAGAAGCGTTCGTCGACCTGGGTGAGGCGCCGCGGCGGCACCCTCACCACCCCTCACCGTCGTCCCCGCGCAGGCAGGGACCCAGTGCGGTGCATTAGGTTGTCGCGATCACGCACGATCAGCTCTTCGCGGTGACATACATCGGAACGCATGGCACAGAGCCTGCCGCTACCCTCGTCACGCCCACGTCGCGCAATGACTGCCTCGTCCTTTCGGATTCACGCGCGCTCCTACCGGTCGCGACGAAGGCAGCGGCAGGCTCTTCCGGATGGTGGGGTTTGTTGTAGCGAAGAGCCGCGGCTTTTGCGCTCTCAATAAATCGCACGCGTTTTTCGGAATAATCGGATGGATGCGTGGGTGACGGGTTGCGATGCTTGCCGGGCCGTCGACTCTTTCGATGGCCGGGTGTGGAAACCCGATCTCGTTTAACCCACGCAGGCGACTTCGGTCCCTGCGTTCATTTCCGTGCGTTTACGGCGGGCGTGTCGGGCAGGCTTCGGTCTGGCCGGGATTGGGTTACAGCCGGTTTTCCACCCCGACACGTCCGCCACCCGCGCAATGCGGGTGGCGGCTCATCGGTCACATGGAGCCGTGTATGTCCTCTCCCCTCATTTCATCCTGCCCCGTTTGCCACAGCGACCTCGCGCTTTCCGTCGACGAATTGCATGATGCCGCGCAGATGCGACTTACCGCATCGACGTCGATTCTGAGCCTGCTCGCGCTTTCGACGCACACCGATTTCGATGCGACGTCGATGTCGCAGGCGCTATCGTCGGTGCGACGTTTGGTCGATGAAGCGGCGGAATTTGTCGTGGCGATCTGGCGCGAGAAAAGTCATGTCGCCGACACCTCGTCCCAAGCTGCCTAAAGAGCCGAAGACGTCCACTCCCCCTCAACGTCGTCCCTGCGCAGGCAGGGACCCAGTGCGGTGCATGGAGCTATCGCGACCACGTCGGTTCAGCACTTCCTGCAACCTCGAGGACATCGCGCTCAAGCGCGCTTCTACACAAGACCTGTGTGCGAACCGCTGCTGCGTCCTCACCAATAAAGACGTGGAGAGCGAGAAGTTTTTACAACAGGGTCTCGACCCCGATAGTTGGGGGCAGGTGTGCGTTCGGGTTCTGGGTGTTGGCCTTGCATCGGTCCAGCCAACGCTTAGCGACCTCATCGGGTGTCCACTCCGGATGCTCATAAATCTCCCGGACAAGCCGGTTATGCACGCGGGTCTGGATGGCGGACAGGTCGACGCTGCTACCTGGTGGCGGCAAGACGGCCTTTTGAAACTGAGTATCCATGGGACGGCCCTGATCGCGCCGACGAGTCACGCCGGCATAGGTGTCAGGCCCGGCGTAACACGTCGGAAGGTGTACGCGCATGTCGGGTATCGCGGCCTGCACGCTGATGGCTGGCCACATCAGGGCGCAAACCAGAAGCCAGCGGATCCGCATTCTGAAAGGGCAATCCATGTGCGCGTTCCCCATTGTCAGAAGCCGGGACGGAGGTGGTTAAGCCCAATTATTACCTCCGTCCCGTTTTTCGAAAGCCCTGCCCGCGGGAGGCGAGGTTCGGGTCAGCGCCTGGCGCTGTTCGCGCGTGTCGCGCGCACAGCGTCGGTAGGAATCCATGGCAGCGTTGTCCTGCCGTCATGTCTCAAGCGTCGCGACCGGTCATTCCCTCAATGACCGTTCGCTACGAAGTTCCGGACATCCGGGACAGAAGCTCCGGCCGAGTCGACAGCGTCCCGCAATTCGCGTTCGCTGATGCCAAGCGCTTTGGTCCAGTACGCGACTTCGTAGGGCTCGGCCAGGTTCACCCGTCCGATCCCATGGTGCGCCTCAGTACCCAACCGCTCGAGCGGCTGAAAATCCTCACCTGAGAACGGTTCGAATCCTTTTGGCCACACCGACGTAAGGCGACAGAGCAGCCGATAATGAGTGGGGGCCGAGGAATTCACTTTCTCGACGACCACACGCAAGCATTCAGGGCCGCAAGAGTCGATGAGAGACGAGAACGCCTGCGTGAAGTACGCAGGAAGATATCCGACGAACGCCACAGGGTCGTCGGTTCTCAGAATGAGAGCCGCCTCGTCAAAAGAGTTCTGAACGTCACGGCAGAGATAGAGCTTCTCGCCAGGCTTGAGCGCGGCAACGCGATCTCCACCGCCAGCGGCGGCGTGCCTGATCCCGCGGCTGAAGAAGAAAAGCTCGCACAGCCCCTCGGCATCCGCCTCGGGACAAGGGATAAGCTCGATTCCATCGGTCGCTCTCCGTCCGTTCGTCCTCCCGAGCTCTTCAAGGTCTGACCCCGACTCCGGCGTTAGACCCAGCCAATCGAGATATTCCGCATACTCGGGCCGGCTCTTCGGCAGGCGCCGATTCGCAAAAAGCGGGAAGAGCGTTGGTGAGACGTACCGTACGTGTAGATCCTTCATCCGGCCGAACGTCTGGAAGCCGGAAACCTTCTCGGCGCCCTTGGTGTACTCGAAAATATACTCGCCGGCGTCCTTGGTCAGCCTGCCAACTGGCGTCCAAGCTCGCGTTTGCTCGTTTTGGATGGCCACGAAGATCGCCTTCATGCTTCACACTCCAGCAGCCGTAGTCTATTGATTTCAAGCATCTTTCCTGCGAACTCTCGACCTGGCTCGCTGATGAGGCCGCCATCGACCCGGTCAAGCACGGATCTGAACGTGTCGTTGTCGATCTTCCTCACCATATCGATCCAGCCCGCTGCCGCTTTAGGTGACAACCGAGCTGCTGCTTCAAATGCCTCAAGTGTCGTCATCCGGCGGCCGTCGATAGAACCCTCATAGAAGCGGGATCGGGCCTTACTAACATACGCTTCCATGCCGGCATTTGCCTCTTTCGAGGCTAGGCGCCGAACCCTCACCTCGTCCCGCTCGTTCCGCCCTAAGCTTGATGCATGGTCGAACGTAGGAAGTAGGTGAACGCCCCGCTCGATTCGGGCGACGCCCCAGTTCTCATCGTGGCGGTCCTGGTTCCCGGTTAACGCGTCAAGTAATAGGTAGCCTACGAACACGTCGGCTGCGCGCGGCAAGTCAAATGGCGCTTCAAAGCCATTCGGAAGCTGGATGACGGGATGTGCCAAGAGCGCCATGACTCGGCTTACCCGATGCACATGGATAGTTTCGCGTCTTGCCGTCTCAAGGTCCGAGACAACTCGCCCGATTAATTCGTTGCCTGGGATCAAACGGCCACCCGGGGGGATGAACGACGGCGTGATGACACCGCGCGCTTCCCCGCACGTCGCCAGCTGGTACTTGGCGTGCGGCAACATCAACAGCCGGGCTAGCTCAGCGCACACGACCTCCGCCCAATCCTCACCGGTCGCAGGACGGGCTTCCTTGAACATCACTCGCTGCCCCTGCTCCTCGAACCAGAATTTGCTCTTCGAACCGAGCTGCTCAAGGTTCGTCCGCTCGATATCTTCTGGCAGGGCGCGTACGGGGAACATATCGATCGGCGGCATGGTCAATCCATGATCAAGACGGACTGATTTTTACACATTAATTTACACGTTGGCCAAGAAAAAGGCCGCGTATCATTGCACGGCCTTGCAAAACCTAGCGCCCGAAGTTGGGCTCGAACCAATGACCCCCTGATTAACAGTCAAGTGTCTTTCCGATAGGCTGCGCCTGAGCCCCTGGGCGGGAGCGATATGATTTTGGGAAAGTGGGGAAGAACCTCTCCGTTCGGCATGCTCCGATTCGCGTATGACTACCGCGTCGCGGCGGAAGTGGTTCGTGCGTCGCCGCTGCTGGCGCCCGCGTCGATGCCTTCCTACTCCCTCATGGGGCAGGCGATCGAGCTGGCGCTGAAATCGTTCCTGCGAGCCAGAGGAATCGAAATGCCATACGTTCGATCGAAGGTTGGACACGACCTATCCCGAGCCCTTCAAGAGGCACGGGCACTAAGCCTTCACAGGCTTATTCAGCTGCACGATTTTCAGATGCATGCGATCGACCTTCTGTCTGATCCCTATAGAGGCCATCGCTTCCGTTATATCGTCAACGGGTCGTTGACCTTGCCAAACTGGGACTTCTTAAATCTCTCGGCGCACCTGTTGATTGACGGGTTGCATGACTTCGCAATTCGATCGACGTTCGGGCGTGACGAAGGGCGAAAGATGCTCAGCAGACGCTCGCGATACTTCAACGCACCGAAGCAAAAAACGCCGTGAGTTTTTAGCAAGTGAGGAAGTTTTTAGCGCCGCAGCTCTCGCGAGGGTCTGGAAGCGTTGGTAAACGGTAGCTCGAGCCGGAATCGAACCGCCGACACGGGGATTTTCAACCCCCGGCTCACCCGTACGCCTTCGCCCAGTCGCGATTCGGGGCCGCAAAGATGTCACCGAGCGATTCCCATAGTTGGTACCGCTGTCGCAACTATGGGAATCCGTCCAACAAATTGGCCCCTATCCCAGTTTGCACCATTACCCGGAAATCCCTACATTGGTGCAATGCATGCACCCGATCCGAACGACCTGACGACCTTGATGGGCACGGGACTGGCTGTGCTCGATGCGGGGTTGCGGGTTGTCTGGCTGAATCCCGCGCTGGGCGAAATGCTGGATGTGGGGCCACGTACGGCGGTGGGGCAGGACGTGGGGTTGCTGATGCGCGAGCCCTCGCTGCCGGGGCAACTGGCGCGGGCGCTGGGTGAGCGGCGTGCGTTCAATCTGCGCAATGTGACGTTCGGGATCGCGCGGGGTCGCGAAGTGACCGCCGATCTGGCGGTGCAGCCGCTCGACGGTTCGCAACTATTGCTGGAACTGCATCCACTGGCGGCCGGGCTCGATGCCGCGGCTACGCCGTTGTCGGCGACGCTGCGCGGTTTCGCGCACGAGGTGAAAAATCCGCTCGCGGGTTTGCGCGGTGCGGCGCAGTTGCTGGAACGTCGCGTGGCGGAGGCGGACCTGAAGCAGTTGGCTGCGATGGTGATCGCCGAGGCGGATCGTCTTGCGGCACTGGCCGATGGCCTGCTGCGACATGGCGGCGCGGCGCGCATCGCGCCGGTGAATGTGCACGAATTGCTCGAACGTCTGGACGCGCTGATAGAAGCGCAGCCGGACGCGCCGCGTCTGAAACACGATTTCGATCCGAGCCTACCCGATTCGACGGGCGATGCGGATCGCTTGTTGCAGGTGCTGTTGAACCTGGCGCGCAATGCGACGGAGGCCGGTGCGGCCTGCATTACGTTGCGCACGCGCGTGGAGCACGGGGCGAGACTTGGCGAGCGCACGGTGCGTAGCGCGTTGCGCGTCGATATCGTTGACGACGGTCCTGGCGTACCCGATGCGATACGCGATTCGTTGTTCCAGCCGCTGGTTTCCGGCCGTCCGGACGGCACGGGTCTCGGTCTTGCGCTATCGCGCGAAATAGCGCGCGAACACGGTGGCGAGTTGCGTTACAGCAGTCGACCGGGCGAAACCGTTTTCTCGTTGTTCCTGCCCATGGAGCGTCACCATGACTGAGATATGGATCGCGGACGACGATCGTGGGGTACGTTTCGTGCTGGCCGAGGCGTTGCGCGATGCGGGGCATGGCGTACGCGAATTCGGATCGGGCGACGCAGTGCGCGCGGCGCTGTCCGAAGGGCGGCCGGGATTGCTGCTGACGGATGTGCGCATGCCGGGCGAGGATGGATTGCGTCTGCTTGAAGACCTGACGTCGCGCGGTATCGGTCCGGTGATCGTCATGAGTGCATATACCGATGTGGCCACGACCGCGGCGGCGTATCGCGCTGGCGCGGCCGATTACATCGCCAAGCCATTCGATCTGGATCAGGCAGTGGAAGCCGTCGAACGCGCGTTGGCGACGCTTGCGGATGTCGAGATCCCGGCCGTTGCCGCGACGGATGGGCATGCGTTGCTTGGCGAGAGTCCGGCGATGCGCGAAGTGTTTCGCCTGATCGGTCGCGTGGCGGCAAGCGATCTGAATGTGTTGATCACGGGCGAAACCGGAACCGGCAAGGAGTTGGTGGCGCGTGCGCTGCACGACGAAAGTGCGCGGCGCGGACATCCCTACGTGGCGCTCAACACGGCGGCTATTCCTTCCGAATTGCTGGAAAGCGAATTGTTCGGCCATGAGGCGGGCGCATTCACGGGCGCGACGCGCCGTCATGCCGGTCGTTTCGAACAGGCCGATGGCGGCACGCTGTTCCTCGATGAAATCGGCGACATGCCTATTGCCTTGCAGACGCGCCTGTTGCGCGTACTGGCGGGTGGCGAGTTTTATCGCGTGGGTGGCCGGGAGTTGATGCGCGGCAATGTGCGCATTATCGCGGCGACGCACCAGGACCTGGATGCGCGCGTGGCTAGTGGGCATTTCCGCGCGGATCTGAAACACCGGCTCGATGTCGTGCGTATTGCGTTGCCATCGCTGCGTCAACGCCGCGCCGATATTCCGCTGCTGGCGCGACATTTTCTCGCTGCCGCCGCGAACGAACTGAAGTTGCCGCCGAAGCGGTTTTCCCGCGGTGCGATGAAGCTGATCGAGCAGCGCGATTATCCGGGCAATGTTCGCGAGCTTGAAAACCTGTGCAGACGGTTGGCGGTGATTGCGCCCGGTCCCGAAATTCTCGCGACCGATCTCGGCGACGTGGCGGCGCGCGACACGCGTGATGCCGACTGGACCGACGCGCTCCGCCGGTGGGTCGAGGATGCCCTGGCCCAGGGCGAGACGGAGGTGCACGCGCGGGCTCGCGATGCGCTGGATCGCACGCTTCTTCAAGCGGCGCTTATCGCCAATGACGGACATCGCCAGCACGCCGCGGCGGCGCTTGGGGTCGGTCGCAATACGCTTACCCGCAAACTCGGTGCGTCGCGCAAGCGGCGTCCTTCGACGGAATAACATCATGCCGCTGAATACCCTCTACGTTCGTCGCGCCGAATCGGCCGATGCCGCCCATATCGCTGCGTGGAATGCCGCGATGGCGTGGGAGACCGAGGCGAAGCGCCTCGACGACGACGTATTGGCGAAAGGCGTCGCGGCGATCTTCGACGAACCGCGTCGCGGGTTCTATCTGGTCGCCGAGATGGACGGCGTGCCGGTGGGCTGTCTGATGGTAACGTACGAATGGAGCGACTGGCGCAACGGCGATTTCTGGTGGATACAGAGCGTGTATGTCGTGCCGGCGGCGCGTCGTTCGGGCGTGTTCCGCGAGATGTACGTCCATGTGAAAGCCATGGCCGAGGGGGCCGGTGCCGTGGGAATCAGGCTTTACGTCGAGACGGAGAACGAGCGGGCGCAGGCGACGTACGTGGGCCTGGGCATGGAGCGTTGCCACTACTACATGTACGAGGCGATGCTGGACTGACGGGATGGCGGGGTGTTCAGACCGTCAGGTCGCCCGTGTTTATCGCCGCGATGCGCGCCTCGAACTCTTTCGCCGATACCGCTTTGCCGAACAGGAAGCCCTGCATCTGCGGGCAACCCGCGGCGCCGAGGAAGGTCGCCTGTTCCATGGTTTCGACGCCTTCGGCCAGCACGTTTTTGTTGAGGCTGTGCGCCATGGCGATGATGGCGCTGGTGATTGCCGCGCTGTCGGCGTCCCAGGCAATGTCCCGAACGAAGGCGCGATCGATTTTCAGCGTGTCGATCGGGAAGTGCTTCAGATACGAAAGGCTGCAATAACCCGTGCCGAAGTCGTCCAGGCTGAGGACGACGCCGAGTTCCTTGATGCGGCGTAACAGGCTGGCGATGTGGTCGCCACCCTCCATCACCATGCGTTCGGTAAGTTCGAGTTCCAGCAGCGTGGGATGCAACTGGCTTTCGGCCAGTGCGTCGCGCAGCGTTTCGAAGAAGCGCGTTTGCTGGAACTGCAATGGCGACACGTTGACCGATACGGAAAGCGGTCGATACATCGTGTGCCATTCCTGCGTCTGCCGGCAGGCTTCGCGCAGGGCCCATTCGCCGATGGGAATGATGAGGCCGCAGTCTTCCGCTACCGGTATGAACTGTTCGGGCGTGTACACGTCCTCGCCATCGACTTGCCAGCGCAGCAGCGCTTCGGCGCCGATGATGATGCCGAGCCTTGTGTCCACCTTGGGCTGGTAGTGCAGGCTCAGTTCGTTGCGTGCCAGCGCCTTGCGGAGTTCGACTTCGATGCGCACGCGTGCGGCGTTGCGTTCGTTCATGGCCGCGTTGAAGAAGCGGAAGCCGTTACGGCCCTGCATCTTCGCTTCGTACATCGCGGTGTCGGCATTTCGCATCAGCGCGTCGGCGTCGCGGGCGTCGTCCGGAAAAACGCTGATGCCGATACTGAAACTGATAGCCAGCTCGGAGCCTTCGACGGCGACGGCCTGGCTGCAGACTTCGAGTACCTTTTCCGCGACGGACGCGGCATCGCGCTGCGATTCGATATGCGGCAGAAGGACGACGAATTCGTCGCCGCCAAGGCGGCTTACCGTATCGTCGCTGCGCACGCTCATGCGTATGCGGCGCGCGACTTCCTGAAGCATGGCATCGCCGGCGGCATGGCCGAGCGTGTCGTTGATCTGTTTGAAATGATCGATGTCGACGAAGAGTACGGCGGTGCGTTGCGTGCGACGCATGGCAACGGTGACCGCGAGTTCGATGCGCGACTGCAACAGAGCGCGATTGGGCAGGCCGGTCAGCGTGTCGTGATGTGCCAGGTGCGCCATCTTCAGCGCGAGGGCGCGCGTCTCGCTGACGTCGTGAAACACGACCACGCCACCCACCACGTTGCCGGCGTGGTCGTGGATCGGTGCCGCGGAATCCTCGATCGGACTGTCGAAGCCATTGCGGTGAACGAGGATGGCATCGGTGGTCAGTCCGACGATCGCGTTCTTGGTGACGGCGGAGATCAACGGGTTAGGAATGGGCTGACGCGTCAAGGGATCGCGCAGATGGAACACTTCGTCCATCGGACGCCCGACGGCTTCGTGACTGGACCAGCCGGTCATGGCCTCGGCAATGGGGTTGAGCGACGTCACGATCATGTTCGGGTCGGTGGTGATCACCGCGTCGCCGATCGATTTCAGCGTGACCTCGGCCAGCTCGCGCTCGCGGAACAGTGCGTCCTCGAATGCTTTGCGCTCGGTGATGTCCTGCAACTGCGAAACGAAGTACAGCGGCTGATTGGTTTCGTCGCGTACCAGCGAAACGCTGAGCAGCGCATGGACCACGTGTCCGTCGCGATGCAGGTAGCGCTTTTCCATGTGGTACGACATAAGTTCGCCGTCCAGCAGCCTGTCCACCAGCGCGAGGTCGGCGGCGAGATCGTCCGGATGCGTGATGTCCTGGAAGGTCGAGGACAGCAGGTCGTCTTCGCTATAGCCGAGCATCGAGCATATGGCGTCGTTGACCTGGAGCCAGCGCCCATCCGGATACACCAGCGCCATGCCGATGGCGGCGTAGCGGAAGGCCTGCGAGAACCTTCGCTGGCTTTCGAGCAGCCGGTTTTCCAGCTCGCGCCGTTCGGAGATGTCGATGACGGCAATGATGACGCCGCGGATCGCGCCGTCTTCGGCGACGTCCGGATTGAACGTGGCCTGCGCATAGCGCGTGTTGTCGCCTTCGCCGATTTCGTGGTCCGACACGACGGTGCGGCCGGACAGCGCGGCGCGCAGATTGGGTTCGATGCCGGCATAGAGCGTGGGGGAGAGGACATCGGCCAGATGAGAGCCGAGTGCAAAACTCCAGTCGACACCCATCCATTCCAGATAGCGTTCGTTGGCGTAGCGGTAACGAAGACTGGCGTCCACGTAGGCGACGAGCGCGGGCGCGCGCGCCAGTACATAGGCCGGCCACCCTTCGATGGGCTCGCGCTGGAGGTTTACGGGATCGTGCATGGAAACGCCGTTGTGACGATGACGCACTCTAATCCGTGGGGCGGCGGCCGTATATCGCTAAGGTCGCGAATTCCGTCACCGAATGGACAACATTCAGTGCAGGGCGGGCGCCGGTGCCGTCAGGGTTGCCTGATCGTCGAGCAGGACACGGCCGAGCGCATGTATGTCGAGGTCGCAGCCATACCGTTCGGCCAGGGCGTCGAGCATGGGGCCCAGTGCATCCGGTGCCAGGGGATAACCGTGGGCCAGCACGCGGGCGCGGCCGGGTACTGGCTGCGCGACCGTGATCGCGGCGATGCCAAGACCCGTCGCTTCGTGGGCGTAGAACTGGGGCGTGGGAAGGCTGGCATCGGGCTCGGCCAGTGCTTCGACCAGATAGCCGGCGGTGCTGGCGGGGGCTCCCTCCAGATGAAGCGGTACGTGGTGTGCGGCTAGCAGCGCCGCGTACTGGCGCAGTTCGAAGATGGTGCCCGCGAACTCGTGCGCCGGATTGTCGCGACGGCTGCCCGACGCAGCGAACCAGGCGGCAGGACCGGGAATGCCGACGCGGCCGTCGGCGTAATGCAGGGGAAGACCGCGCGAGCCGAGCGCGGTTTCCTCGCGATACGGCGTGAGCAGGGCGGCTTCCAGCACCGTCCATAGCGGCGCCAGGTTTACGTGTTCGTATTGCACGCAGGTCAGCGCGAGCAGGTCGTCGCGGCTGAGATAGCGCGCGTGCTCCAGGCGGATGCCAAGGGTTCGCATGATGAAGTCGGCCGTGGCAGCGCTCGCTTCGCCCCGGCCCACCAGCTCCACTTCCATCCGCTCGGTCAGCGACTCGGCCAGATCGGCCGGGGCCAGCAGCATCCACGGCATCAGGCGCATGGGGCCGTCGGCGTAAACCATGTCCGGTACCAGCGGCTGGGCGGGCATGTGGCCTTCATGAGTGCCGAACGAGACGATGCCGCCAGCGGTGGTGACGCGCGGAACGCGGCGGGCGAGCTCTTCCAGCGTCGCGAACACCGGAAAGCCGGGGCGCAGCAGTTCCACGCCGTCGAAGAGGGCGCCAGCCAGCGCAAAGCGCGAGTCTTCGACGCCTGGCAGCAGGGCACGGAGGTCGTCGGCGATCAGGGCGGCCAGGGTCTGGGCCTCGTCGCGCGTGAGTTCCAGCCGCGAAGGCCGTTCGCCCTCGGCCAGTTCCAGCGCCAGAACGGCGGGGCAGGCAATAAGGGACTCGTTCACGACGCGGTTTCCGAACGGCAAAGGAGGGTAAGTCTAGCATCGGCCCAGACGTGCGCTGGATCTCATGACGCCTGAATAAAGTGCTGCCGTGCGTCGCGCAGGGCTTTCGTCGTGGGGTGATGCGGGTTAGCCTTGCCGATACGCGTTCGTCGGCGATCGTCGGCGTCCGGGCTCCTTTTGGCCGGTAACGGCCCCCTATCGGTTTCGGATTGTCCTTGAGCATGGAAAAGACGCAAAAGCGCGTGGGTGTAGTGGGTGGCGTCCGCATCCCTTTCTGTCGCAACAATACGGCTTACGCCGACGTAGGTAACTTCGGCATGTCGGTCAAGGTGCTTGGCGCCCTGGTCGAGAAGTTCGGGCTGCATGGCGTGGAACTCGGCGAAGTGGCCATGGGCGCGGTCATCAAACATTCCTCGGAATGGAACCTGGCGCGCGAAGCCCTGCTTTCGTCCGGCCTGGCCCCCACAACGCCCGGCATCACCACGGCACGCGCCTGCGGTACCTCGCTCGATAACGCGATCATCGTCGCGAACAAGATCGCGACGGGCCAGATCGACGCCGGCATCGCGGGCGGCTCGGACACGACCAGCGACGTACCCATCGTGTATGGCCAGCGGCTGCGTAAGCGCTTGCTGGCGATGAACCGCGCGAAGACGTTCAAGGAAAAGTTCACCGCCGCCACGCGCGGGTTCTCGTTCAAGGAACTGAAGCCGTCGTTCCCCGGCGTGGCCGAACCGCGCACCGGCAAGTCGATGGGCGATCACTGCGAGATGATGGCGAAGGAATGGCACATCGGCCGTCAGGCGCAGGACCAGCTCGCGATGGAAAGCCATCAGAAGCTGGGCGCGGCGTACGAGTCCGGTTTTTTCGACGACCTGGTCGTTCCGTTTCGCGGTCTGAAGCGCGACGGATTCCTGCGTCCCGACTCCACGCTCGAAAAACTCGGCTCGCTGAAGCCCGCGTTCGATAAGACATCGGGCCAGGGCACGCTGACCGCTGGTAATTCCACCGGTCTTTCCGACGGCGCGGCGGCGGTGCTGCTCGCCAGCGACGAGTGGGCGGCGGCTCGCGGACTCGGCATCCAGGCCTACCTCACTTACGCGCAGGTTGCCGCGGTCGACTTCGTGCACGGCGAGGGCCTGTTGATGGCACCTACCGTCGCTGTGCCCCGCATGTTGAAGCAGGCGGGCCTGACGTTGCAGGATTTCGACTTCTACGAGATCCACGAAGCCTTTGCCGCGCAGGTGCTGTGCACGCTGCGTGCATGGGAGTCGGAAGATTATTGCCGCAACCGCCTCGGCCTCGACGCCCCGTTGGGCAGCATCGATCCGGCGAAGCTCAATGTGCTTGGGTCCAGTCTCGCCACGGGTCATCCGTTCGCGGCGACCGGCGCGCGCATCGTGGCGACGCTGGCGAAGATGCTGGAACAGAAGGGCTCCGGCCGCGGTCTGATTTCTATCTGCACGGCTGGCGGCATGGGCGTCACGGCGATTCTCGAACGCCCCTGATTTTCTTCGCTTCGCTAAACCGGCGCCCCATGCGTGTTCGTGTGGGGCGTCTTCGTTATAGAGGGTTTCATGTTTTCCATGCGCAGCACGACGGCCTTGAGCTTGCTGGGGCTGGTAGTCGGCATCGCCGGCACGACCTGGCTCACGGCGCTTACCTACGATCGCGAGCCGCTCGCGGCCCGGCATGCCGCTGCCGCTACGTCGCCGCGGCACGCGGCCGACGATCCGTCACGTTCTGCCGCCAGGGCTTCATCGATGGCCGTCCCCGTGGTTGCCGCTGGATCGAAAGTGGCCGATGTACCCGCGCTGGTGCCGGTGTACATGCCTTCGCCGCGTTATCCGATGTCGGCGTTACGTGCGCAGCGCGAAGGTCAGGTCGTGCTGAGTGTCACGGTGACGCCCAGTGGCGATGTCACCCATGTCGCGGTGGGAAGGTCCAGCGGCGACATCGAGCTGGATCGTGCGGCGGAACAGGCTGTCCGTACCTGGCGTTTCGCGCAGGTCGAGTCGCGACCCGCCTCGTATACGGCGGAACTGCCGATCAGGTTCGAACTGACGCGCGGGTTGTAACGTACCCATGCCTGCATTGGTGCGGGCCCTGCATGCGGGCTCCTACAGGTCGGCCGCGCGTTACAGGATGCCGGCCGCCGATGCGCCGAAGGCCGTGATCATGCGGGTGTAGATGAGTTTCAGCGATACGTCGACTTCCGGGAAGTCGCCGACGGGCTCGTAGCATTCGAAGAACCGCGGATCGGTCCAGCGCATGGGAATGCAGCCGGGTTTCAGGTCGTAGCTGGTCGCATAGCGGAAGGGCCACAGGTCGAAGAACGGCAGGTGTTCGGACACGTCTCCGATCGCCTCGTTGACCTCCGAGAGCACGCCGAGCGTTTTCTCCCGCGGACCGATGACCCAGGCGTTGCCGGGTAGCGTGTCCTGCATGATCGACTGGCGCAGGCGATCGGCGAAGCGCTTGTCGTAGACGATCACGCCCGATTCGGTGTTGTAGTGGTCCGAACGCGGATCGAAGTTGTGCGACCCGACCATCGCGAAGGTGTCGTCGATGACGATCGACTTGGCGTGCAGTCCGAAGCGGACGCCCTCGGTGATCAGCGGCGCGGGTCGATTGCGCGCGCCCTTGTGAGAGTGGCTGCCCAAGGCGAAAGGACCGGTGGCTTCGCTGGGCGCGCCTGCGCGCTCGCCGCGGCGGCCCCGGCTGCCGCTACCGCTGCCACCTCCGGCGGTCGCTGTGTAAGGCGGGAGCGTGCCGGCTTCGGGACGCCTGTCGAGCCCATCGCCATCGGTATTGCCCGGACGCGGCTTCATTTCGTAGATCTCGAAGCCGTAGTCGATGAGGTAGCGTTTGCGGTGTTTGTACGACACGGCATACACCGCGAACGCGTCCGTCGATGCCAGCGAGTTGGTGGACACGATGACCCGGGGTGGCTGCTCGCGCTTGTGAATTTCCTTGAAGATCCGACGGGCGGGTTTGCTCATGACCAGGTAGGGCGTCTGCAGCACGATTTCGCTTTTCGCGTTGCGCATCAGTCCCATCAGGTGCCGCGTGAGTGCGCGGACTTCACGGCGCTTCGGGTTGTCGGTCTTGCCCGGAAGATCGGACTGGTATTCGACCTTGTTCATTCGCAGCGTTTCGCGGCCGATATGTTGATCGAGCCAGTCGGGATCGTCCGCTTCCCACAGCAGTTGCTCGACACGATCGGGTTTCTCGTATGCCGGTTCGGTCCATCGCTGCTTTCCCTCGTCGTCCGCGACGATGGCTTGGTTCACGTCGCGCAGATGGGTAAGGGGAGCGGAACGCTTGTGTTCCCAGAAGAGGTCGAAGCTGGCCGCCATGGTTTTCGCGACGGGGCCGCCGATCATCACGTCGCGGTCCACGTAATCGAAGGTGTTGTCCCAGTCGAAGTAGCGATCCTCATAGTTGCGGCCACCGGCGATGCCGACGAGATCGTCCACGAGGAACAGCTTGTTGTGCATGCGCTGGTTGAACTTGTAGAAGCAGCACAGGATGCCGGCGGCGAATTCCAGCGGCGGCGTCTTCGCGCTCTGGAAGGTCGGGTTGTACAGGCGGATCTGGAGGTTCTCGTTCGCACGCGCGAGCTTCGCAAGCAATTCCGGATCGCGGAAAGAGAACAACTGGTCGGCCAGGATGCGGACCTGCACACCGCGCCGGGCGGCCTTGATCAGCTCATTCAGTACCAGATTGCCCGCATCGTCCTGCTCCCAGATGTAGGTCTGGACGTCGATGGTCCTGCGCGCTGCGTGGATAAGGTTGATCCGGGCAGCCATCGCCGCCTCGCCGTCGTCGAGCAGCGTGGCCACGTGTACGGGCTTATCCGCGGTGGATGCCGAATTTGCTTCCTCGGCGGCGGCGATAAGCGGCGACGAGGTCGCGCAATGATCGGCGCCGGCGCAGGTCGATTCCCTGTCGATGGTCTGGGCCACGATGACGTCCGCCCGGTGGATATGGGCGTGTGACAGGGAACACCCCTGCACGAGTGCGGTGGCGGTCAGGATGAGGAAAAGCGCGAGGCGACGCATATCCGGACATGATAGGGGAGAGGATGCCGCGACAGGTGGAGTCAGTACGCCTCGGGCATCGCCAGTACGATGATCAGGCCGAGGTTCACGCGGTCGGACAACGCGCCACGACGACCGAGCATGTCGAAATCCGTGCGGTCGATGGTGCCTTGCACCTGTACTACGCAGCCATCCATCGATTCCGTGGGGCATGGGCTGGGAAGCAGGCGGAAGTCGACGTCGCGGGTGATGCCGCGGATCGTGAGCCGGCCTTGCAATGTGCCGCCATGGGTCAACGATTCCAACGGCGTGGGCGTCGATACGAACTGGATCTGCGGATAGTGCACCGAGTCGAAGAATTCGGGGGCGAGCACCCAGCGACGCAGCCGGGCCGACTCCATGCGGATGCTGTCCGCGTCGATGACGGCGTCGACCACGGCGGTCTGATTGATCCGGTCGATGGCGATATCGCCGCGGATATTGTCGAAAACGCCCGATACCGTGCTCACCCAAAGGAGTCGCACACCGAATTCGGCGTGCGACTTCACGGGATCGATACGAAGATCGGCGGCGCCGGCCGGCGCCGTCGTGAACAGAAAGATAGCCGCCGGGACGATGTGGCGGAGGGCCCGTTTCAAGGTGATCAGGAAGCTTTCGACTCTTTGAAACTAGGCGACCAAAAGGCTTCCAGCTTCGCGATGCCGGGCTCGATGGAGCCCTTCTTCTGGAGCGTCAGTCGAGCCACGCCGCCAGGGGGCATGCCGCGATAGTCGTCCGAGCGGCCGTCTACCAGCAGGGCGACGAGCTGTTCGATGCCGGGGTTATGGCCGACCAAAACGACGCGTCCGACACCGTGGTGCTTGTCGAGCACGGCCATCAGGTCGCCGGGGGTGGCATCGTAGATTTCTTCGACGAATTGGGGCTTGCCGTGGGTGAGGGCGAGCATGGCGGTTTCTTTGGTTCGCACCGCGGGCGAACAGAGGATCCGGTCATATTCGATGTGGTGTTCGGCGAACCACTTCGCCGTATCGCGGGCTTCGCGCTTGCCGTGTTCCGTCAGGGTTCGCGAACGGTCGTCTTTCGCCTTCTCGGGAGGCTCGGCCTCGGCGTGACGCAACAGGATGAGTTCGTGCATGGTTGTTGCCTCCTACGTGCCACGCGAGCGTGGCGGGATCGTGTCGCGCGTCGCCAGCCTAGGGTTCAACCGTTACGTTTTATCCAGCGCAACAGTTTCGTCCAGTCGTCCTGGTGTCCGCGTACGTTTTCCGAGTTGTAGTCGAAGATGCCCTTACCGAGCGCCGTGAGCAAGACGTACGCCTGGGAGTCGCGAAGTTCCGCAACCACCGGAAAGGGCGCGCGCTCGGCGAGTTCGGCGATGGCGCTCTGGCTGGCGTTGGTCCAGGGCTTGAGGCGGTTGCCTACCAGGCCGACCGGCAACTTGCCGCGTTTGATGCGCGGGATGTTCCGGAGCATGTGCAGGAAATCGAGGGTGGCGTCGAGGTCGAAGCTGGACGGGAGTACCGGCACGAGGAGGACGTCGGCTTTCTCGATGTATGGCTCGAGGTCGCGCTCGGTGACGCCCGCCGGGGTATCGACGATGACCCGTTCGGTTTGTTCCGGTACGCGATCGAGGGCCTTGCGGCTACCTTCGATGGCGGCGACGGCCGGGACGTTGTCCGGTCGTCTTCCGGCCCAGCGCAGGCTGGAGTGTTGCCGGTCGGCGTCGATGACGGCGGTGCGTTTGCCCGCCTGGGTCCAGTAAGCCGCCAGCTGGGTTACCACCGTGGACTTACCGCATCCGCCCTTGCTGCTTGCCACAAGCGTCGTGAGCATACGTCGTCACCTGCCCGAAGGATGGGACAAGGCTAACCCACGCAGGTGGCCTAACGCGAGGCGCAATCGTCATGCAGGAGCGCGCCTGGGGGCGCTCCTGCATGACGAGCGGTTATCAGCTCTCGGCTTTCGCCGGTTCCCAGCCTGCCGGCGCCTCGGCGGGAATGCCGTAGGTGCGCAGGGCCGAAAGGATGACGCTCATTTCCGTGCCGCCCGTACGGGCCAGCGCGAGCAGTTTCTGCGCCGTTACCTTGTCGCCCTGACCCTGCATGTTCAACTGGGCGAAGCGCTGCATCTGCCAGATGAGGTTCAGGCGGGCGGTCTTCGCACCCTGCTGCTGTGCGGCGTCCGGCGACAGCGTTTCGCGCAGGTGCAGCCCAAGCGAGCGGCCGAGCGGACTGCTGCCCCACTCGAGGACTTTCGCCAGCTTCAGGCAGTCGTCGACGACGCCCTGGTCGGATTTGTTGTCTTCGCAGAACCGGGCCGTGACCTGGAAGCCGGGCATCGGCTGCGCACTGCCCAGGCCGAAGACGAGGACCATCTGGACGCCCGCGGTACCGGCACCCGCCAGCGGGCTGAAGGTGGCGGGCGGCGGCGGAAGCTGGCTGACCGAATTGGCCAGGGCTTTCAGGCTATTGCCGAGATAGTCGTCGTAGGCCTTGGCGTTCGCGGCGCGGCCGAGGTCGGTGCGCACGCTGTCCTTCTTGCCCTGGTGGTCGTCGACGGCGAGCTTCAGCAGCCACACGGCGGCATTGTCCGGCGCCTGCTGTTCCAGTTTCGTCAGGGCGTCGACGTTGGGGCAGTCGCCGCTCTTGCGGCTGCAATCGGCCAACTGGGCCCAGGACACGGCGGGGCCGGCGTCCTCGTTGCGGGCGGCGCGCTCAAGCAGCGCGTGGTAGCTGAGTACTTCCGGCGCATCCGGCAGGGGGCGTGCAAGCAGGGCGGCGGCCAGCAGCGGCTCGGCATCCGTGCGCAGGGCCAGGACGCTGGCCAGATCGCGCTGGAACTGGAGCAGGGCCTTGGTCTGGTCCTTCGCCTCGGCTTTCGAGGCGGCTGGGGGCGCCTTGGGCGGGGCAGCCAGTGCGGGAAGCGATAACGTGGCCATCAGGGCCAAGGTCGTAAGGCGCCATCCGCGCATGGATCCGTCTCCGTCACAAAAGGGTAAGGATACGGCTTCTGCATGAACGGAACGTGGGCGACAAAACGTGCGGTGTCGCAGGGTCTTGCTACTATCGGCGTTCACGTCGGGGGCGTGCTGCGTATTCGTACCCCACGCTCATACCAATCCTGCGACAGAACAGGAGAATACGATGGAACAATTCGCGCTTATTGCCAGCGATCGTGGTGGCTGGCTTGCCGGATGGGGCACGTTGATGTTGATTAACGCGGGGCTCGCCCAGGGCAAGAATCGCAGCGGTCTGCTGTGGTTTTTGCTGTCGGCGCTGCTCGGGCCGATCGCGACGCTGATTCTGGTCGTGCTGCCGAAGGTGCGGGCGAAGATGTTTTGAGGATGCGGACTGGGTGATGTCCGGTGCTCTGCGCGCTCTAAGGAGGCGCATGGCTTCCTCGCTTCGTTGGCTTTCGCGCGCAGGCGCGCTCCCACAGGGAGCGCGCCTGCTTTGGCTTTGGGTTATTCGCCCAGGGCTTCGCGCATGAATTCCGGCTGGGCGAGTGCGCCCTTGTGGATGTCTGCGTTGTAGTAGCGGGTCGGGAAGTTCTTGCTGAGGGCGCCGCGCTCGCGGAAGCCCGACAGGTCGCCACCCTTGCGGGCCATGGTGCAGCTCCACCAGCCGGTGGGATAGCACGGCTGCGGGAACGGCAGGGTCTTCACGGCCTGGAAGCCCGACGTGCGCATGGCCGAACGCATCGCCTTGATGAGTTCGATGTGGGCCAGCGGGGATTCGGACTGCTGGACCAGGATGCCGCCGTGGCGCAGGGCTTTGTAGCAGCTGGCGTAGAAGGCCGCGTTGAACAGGCCTTCGGCCGGACCGATCGGGTCGGTGGAGTCGACGATGATCAGGTCGAGCGATTCGGGATCGGCTTCGGCCATGTACTTGATGCCGTCGATGAAGAGCAGCTCGGCGCGTGGGTCGTTGTTCGATTCGCACAGTTCCGGGAAGTATTCCTCGGCGAGGCGGGTGACGCGCTCGTCGATCTCGACCTGCACGGCCGATTCGACTTCCTCGTGCTTGAGCACTTCGCGCAGCGTGCCGCAGTCGCCGCCGCCGATGACCACGACGCGCTTGGCGCGTGCGTGCGTGAACAGCGCCGGGTGGGTCATCATTTCGTGATACAGGAAATTGTCCCGGGCCGTCAGCATGACGCAGCCGTCGATCACCATCAGGTTGCCCCAGTCGGTCGTCTGATAGATCTCGATCGTCTGGAAGGGCGTTTTTTCGGCATGCAGCAGTCGCTCGACGCGGAAACCGATGGAGGAGCCGGAAGCCTGATGGGCTTCGGTGAACCAGCTGAGCTGCGACATGACGCTGTTCCTGAGAATCGTGTAAGGACGGAAAACCGTGATTGTACCGGCTATCGCGGGCGCACGCCGTCCTGCCGGCGCTATGACACCCCGGGCTGGGGTGATACGCACGCGTCACGAACGGCTATTACAATAGGCGGTCTGTCCGTTGCCATGGCCGCGGTCAGGCCCTGTCTGACCGGCCCCGCGGCGTGCGAGGCTCCCGGCCGCCAGACACGCTTCAGGTCAAGGTTCGCCGCTGCGACTGCTTCTGGCCCCCGAGGGGGCACGACTATCGACGAGGAGATCGGACGCCCATGGCGACCTGGAACATCGAACGCGCGCGACAGACTTACGCTATCCCGCACTGGAGCAACGGCTACGTGGATGTGGCCGGCAATGGCAACCTGTTGATGCGTCCGCGCGGCAGCGAAGGCCCCGCGCTGGACCTGTCGGCCATCGTGGACGAGGCCAAGGCGCAGGGTTTGCGCCTTCCCCTGCTGGTCCGCTTCCCGGACATCCTTGCCGACCGGCTTGCCCGTTTGCAGGAAGCATTCGCCCGTGCCATCGACGATGCCGACTACGCCGGCAGCTATACGGCGATCTACCCGATCAAGGTGAACCAGCAGCGCGGCGTCGTCAGCGAGCTGGTCGCCGCCGGCGAGCAGGGCTTCGGGCTGGAGGCGGGTTCCAAGCCGGAGCTGATGGCCGTGCTGGCGCATGCTCGTCCGGGCAGCATGGTCGTGTGCAACGGCTACAAGGATCGCGAATACGTACGCCTGGCGCTGATCGGCCTGAAGCTCGGCCTGCGCGTGCATATCGTTATCGAGAAGCTCTCCGAGCTCGACCACGTATTCGCCGAGGCGAAAGCGCTGGACGTGGAGCCGCTGCTCGGCGTGCGCGTCCGTCTCGCCTCGATCGGTGCCGGCAAATGGCAGAACACGGGTGGCGACAAGGGTAAGTTCGGCCTCAGCCCGGGCCAGGTGCTGGAACTGATCGCACGCCTCGACGCGGCCGGTCTCAAGCACACATTGAAGCTGCAACACTTCCACATGGGTTCGCAGATTTCGAACGTGCGCGACATCGCGGCGGGCATGCGCGAAGCCGTACGTTACTTCGTCGAACTGCACCGCCTCGGTGTCAGTATCGAAGTCGTCGATGTGGGCGGTGGCCTGGGTGTCGACTACGAAGGCACCCGTTCGCGTAGCTATAACTCCATCAATTACAGCCTGGGTCAGTACGCCGCCAGCATCGTGCAGCCGCTGGCCGAGGCCGTGACCGAATATGGCATGGCCGCGCCCGTGATCTTCACCGAGTCCGGCCGCGCCATGACGGCGCACCACGCCGTGATGGTGGTGAACGTCAGCGAGGTCGAGGCCGTGCCGATGGGTACGATTCCGCCGGAGCGCGAAGGCGAGCCGACGGTACTGCGCCATCTGCGCGAGACGCATGCCGAACTGGACAGCCGCCCGGCGCTGGAACTCTTCCACGAGGCGCAACACCATTTCGCCGAGGGCCAGGCGCTGTACGCGCTGGGCCAGCTGCATCTGGAAGACCGCGCACGTCTCGACGAACTGTTCTACGCCATCGCCAATGCCGTGCGTCCCCGCCTGTTGCCCGCCGAGCGCGCGCATCGTCAGGCGCTGGACGATCTGGACGAGAAGCTGGTCGACAAGTACTTCGTCAACTTCTCGGTATTCGAATCGGTACCGGATATCTGGGCGATCGACCAGATTTTCCCGATCGTGCCGATTGCGCGCCTGGATGAAGAGCCGATGCGCCGCGGCGTCATCGCGGATCTGACCTGCGACTCCGATGGCCGCATCGATCACTACGTGGACGCCGAGGGCGTCGACGTCAGCCTGCCGCTGCACGAGCTGCGCTCGGGCGAGTCGTACCGGCTGGGCATCTTCATGGTCGGCGCTTATCAGGAAACGCTCGGCGACATCCACAACCTGTTCGGCGACACCGATGCGGTGAATGTCCGCGCGACCGCGGACGGCTACGAGTTCGCCCATATCCGTCGTGGCGACACTACCGACCTGATGCTGGACTACGTCGGCTACGACCTGAAGGCACTGCGTCAGTCCTATACCGACCGGCTTGCCGCCGCGGGTATCGCGGGCGCGGAAGGCGAGCGTCTGTATGCCGCGCTGGATGCGGGCCTGACCGGTTACACCTACCTCGCCGAAAACACCGGCGACTGATCTCCTCTACGGGAAAACACATGTCGATCAAAGCAGCCTTTATCGGTCTCGGCGCCATGGGCGCTCCCATGGCCGGGCATCTGAACGATAAGGGCCTGCTCGCGGCCGTCGGCAATCGCTCCCAGGCGAAAGCCGACGCGCTCGCCGCGGAGCTGAAGGTCGCGGCGCCGGACCTCGCCGGTATCGCGGCGTTGTGCGACGTGATTGCCCTTTGCGTCAGTGCCGACGCCGACGTGATCGGCGTCGTCGACGCGATGGCCCCTTCGTTGCGTAAAGGCGCGATTGTCATCGACCACTCGACGGTGGCGCCCGCCACGGCGAAGCGTGTTGCGCGTCGCCTCGCCGAAGTGGGTGCGCATTTCCTCGACGCACCGGTTTCGGGTGGCGTGGAAGGCGCGAAGAACGGCAAGCTGTCCGTGATGGTCGGCGGTGAAGCGGATGTACTCGAACGTGCGCGACCGGTGCTGGAAGCCTATGGCGCGCGCATCACGCATATGGGTCCGGTGGGCTCGGGGCAGGCAACGAAAGCGGTGAACCAGGTGCTGGTCGCCGGCATCGCGCAGGCAGTGACGGAAGGCCTCGCGTTGGGCGATGCGCTGGGCCTCGAAGCCGACCGCCTTATTCCCACGCTGGCTGCCGGTGCCGCGGGCAACTGGTTCCTCGACAAGCGCGGCGCGACGATGTTGCGCAACGAATTCTCGGTCGGGTTCAAGCTGGCGCTGCTGCACAAGGATCTGGGCATCGTGCGGGGTATCGCCGAGGAAGCCGGCACGGATCGCGGTGTGATCGAGAAGTCGCTCGCCGACTTTGCCGAATTGATGTCGCAAGGTTATGGCGACGACGATATTTCGGCATTGATCCGCTTGAAGCGCGCTCGCTGAGCGACGAGGACATCTCCCGGTGTCGGGCGTCGGGCGTCAGGCGTAGGCATTGACGGGAAGATCGTGTGGCGTCGTGGATATGATCGCTTCGCTGATCTTGTCGTAGTTGGTGCCGAAGCGCGTGTTGTATTCAGACAGAAACACGCCGATGGCGTTGTGAGGCGAGCATGCCCACTCGTAGATGCCTGCGTTGGAGCAATACACAAACCGTCGTCCGCTTTTTGCCTTGAAGAGAACGATGGAATGGCTGCCTCCTGTCGGAGCATCCATGCCGAGCATGGCGGCGACATTGCAAGGCGAATTGAGCGCGCCGCCGATTTTTCGGGCACTGGTTTCGAATGACGTCGTACAGCGGAAGCGATCGAGGTAATACGCAATGGCGGCGTGGACGGCCCGGATGGCAGTGTCCGGATTCATCAATGCTTCGTAATGCCGTTGATACAGAAGTGCCCGCGGCAGCTTGATCAGGTCGAACGTCGCCAACCTTCCCGACATGACATCCATCATCCAGTGTGCCGATGCACCCTGGCAAAGGCCGCCCATCGATTGCGCATCCAACATTCGCAGGGTGTGCTCGAGGTACTGACGCGAGGTCGGCGTGATGGGGACGAGCATCGTTCTTCCGGTGAACGCGGGCCGGCGAGGATACGGGGTGCGTCGCCGATGTTGTGCGTGCGCTGTCACGTTATGCGCTGAGGAGTTTCTTGGGCGTTTCGGCGTTGGTCGGCAATGGTCGATTGCGTCCGGGCTGGAGAATCTTTAACGCATGTTCGTGCGTGGTTCGCGCTCAGACCACGCACGACTACGCTCTGAAACACGCGCAAAAAAACGCCCGCTTTCGCGGGCGTTTTCACTTCTGCGTTGTAACCCCGATCAATCGATATCGAGGAACGAGCGCAGCGTTTCCGAGCGGCTCGGGTGACGCAGTTTGCGCAGGGCCTTGGCTTCGATCTGGCGGATGCGCTCGCGGGTGACGTCGAACTGCTTGCCGACTTCTTCCAGCGTGTGATCCGTGTTCATATCGATACCGAAGCGCATGCGCAGCACCTTCGCTTCGCGCGGCGTGAGGCCGGCGAGTACGTCGCGCACCGTTTCCATGAGACCGGTTTCCGTGGCCGACTCGACGGGCGAGCTGGCGTTGGTGTCTTCGATGAAGTCGCCAAGATGCGAATCTTCGTCGTCGCCGATCGGGGTTTCCATGGAGATCGGTTCCTTCGCGATCTTCAGGACCTTGCGGATCTTGTCTTCCGGCATCTCCATTTCCTTCGCCAGTTCTTCCGGCGTCGGCTCGCGGCCGAACTGCTGGAGCATCTGGCGGGAGATGCGGTTGAGCTTGTTGATCGTCTCGATCATGTGCACCGGGATACGGATGGTGCGGGCCTGATCGGCGATGGAGCGCGTGATGGCCTGACGGATCCACCACGTGGCGTACGTCGAGAACTTGTAACCGCGACGGTATTCGAACTTGTCGACCGCCTTCATCAGGCCGATGTTGCCTTCCTGGATGAGGTCGAGGAACTGCAGGCCGCGGTTGGTGTACTTCTTGGCGATGGAGATGACGAGACGCAGGTTGGCCTCGACCATTTCCTTCTTGGCGCGACGGGCTTTCGCCTCGCCGACCGACATGGCGCGATTGATTTCCTTGATGTCGGTAAGCGGCAGGTACAGCGTGCGCTCGATCTGCGCCAGCTTTTCCTGCTCGCCATCGATGACTTCGCGGAAGTTCTTGATGTTCGGCGACCACTTCTGGCGCTTGCGCGACAGGTCGGCGGCCCACTCGAGGTTGCCCTCGTTGCTGGGGAACGTCTTCAGGAACTCGGCGCGCGGCATCTTCACCTGCTTGACGAAGATATCCATCAGCAGACGCTCGTGGTGACGAATGTCGTTCACCACTTCGCGCAGCTTGCGCACGAAGCTGTCGATCAGCGCGGAAGGCAGCTTGAGCTTGAGGAAGGCTTCCGACATCTGCTCACGGATTTTCGTGACCTTCTTGTCGTTGATTTCGGCCTTCGGTGCCGCCTTCTGGAATTTCTGGTGCAGCGAGCGCAGTTCTTCCATGCGACGCTTCACTTCTTCCGGGTCGGGGCCGGTGGGACCGGCTTCCTCTTCCTCGGCGGCCGTGTCGTCGGTCTCTTCTTCTTCGGCGTCTTCAGCGTCGGCGGCCGGGAGTTCGGCAGCGGCGGCCTGCGCGGCATCGGCGGCTTCTTCCAGATCGGCGAAGCCGGCCAGGATTTCGCTCAGGCGGCGCTTGCCCTCGACGTGCTGGTCGTATTCCTCGAGCAGCAGCTGGATGGTCAGCGGGAAGCTGGCCAGCGCGGTCTGGACCTGGTTGAGGCCTTCTTCGATGCGCTTGGCGATGGCGATTTCGCCTTCGCGCGTCAGCAGCTCGACGGTGCCCATCTCGCGCATGTACATGCGGACGGGATCGGTGGTGCGGCCGACCTCGGCATCGACGGCCGACAGCAGGGCCACGGCTTCCTCGGCGGCGGACTCGTCGTCCGTGCTGGTGCCCGGGGCGGCGCCGTCGGCGATAGTGTCGGTGTCGGGCGCGGAATCATGGACCTCGATGCCGACGCCCTTGAGCACCGCCATGATGTCTTCGATCTGCTCCGGATCGACGATGTCGTCCGGGAGGTGGTCGTTGATCTCGGCATAGGTCAGGTAGCCCTGCTCCAAACCCTTGGAGATGAGCTGTTTGATTTCCGACTGCTGCTCGTGAGCTTTATTAGTCATGCCGACCGCCGCGGGTTACAGGAACCGATCAGTATAGTCATTTGATGATTTTTTGACCAGTTTTCAAGTGGATCGGCCTCCACGCGGCAACGCAAGAATCGCGCCAGACAGCCATATACGGCCGGAGCGCGCCGCGAAGGCGGGAGGAAAGGGTGGCTTCGATGCCATGCGTGGCTCAACGCACTTCCAGACAGAAAGTGACGGGACCATCGTTGACCAGGTGAACTTTCATATGGGCACCGAACTGTCCGATTTCCACCCCAGGATGCGCCGCGCGGGCCAGTTCGACCAGCCGGTCGAACCAGCGCCTGCCGTGTTCGGGCGGCGCCGCGGTGGTGAAGCTGGGGCGCATGCCCTTCCGGGTATCGGCGGCCAGGGTGAACTGGCTGACCAGCAACAGTCCGCCGCCGGTTTCGGCCAGTCCGAGGTTCATGCGGCCCTGGTCGTCCGAAAAGACCCGGTAACCCAGCAGACGTTCCAGCATGCGGGCGCACTGGGCTTCGCCATCGTCGGGCTCGATGGCCACGAGGGCGAGCAGGCCCGCTCCGATGGCACCCACGGTGAGGCCATCGACATCGACTCGCGCGGATTCGGCCCGCTGGATAAGTGCGATCATGGATGAGGTAACGGCTGAGTGGCCGACAGCTTAACGGAAGGTGGGCTCGCGGGAAGGGGGTGAACCTGTCTATGCCCTAAACTTGTGGCATGCGCCCGGATATCTATCTCGTTTATCTCCTGTTGCGGCTCGTCAGCCTGCTGCCCCTGCGTACCGTGCAGGCCATCGGGGCGGCCATAGGGCGTTTTTCCCTGCGCCGTCGCACGCGTGCCGCGCATTACACCGAGGTCAACCTCCGGCTTACGCAACCGGACCTCGTCGAGGACGACCGCAAGGCGCTGCTGACGCGGACCATGGAAGAAAGCGGCAAATCCCTGACTGAGATCGCCAGCATCTGGGGCGGTGGCGCGGAGCGTGCCCTCGGGCTGGTGCGCGAGGTTCGAGGTGGCGAACTTTTCGAGGCGGCGCTGGCGAGCGGCAAGGGCGTGATCATCGCCGCACCCCATCTTGGCTGTTGGGAGCTGCTGAATTACTGGCTGTGCAGCCGCACGCCGATGGCGATTCTCTATCGGCCGCCGCGCATCGCGGCCATCGAGGCGTTGCTACGCAAAGTGCGCGGCGCGCTGGCTCCGGAACAGGTGCGCGCCGAGGGCGCAGGCGTGCGCACGCTATACAAACGATTGGCCGCCGGCGGCACCGTGGGCATCCTGCCCGACCAGAAGCCGCGTGAGGGCGAGGGCGAGTTCGCGCCGTTCTTCGGCGTGGACGCGTTGACTGGCGTATTGCTGCCCCGGCTTGCGGCGCGGACGGGTTCCATTGTGCTCTTCAGCTTCGCCGAGCGACTGCCCGAAGGGGCGGGTTACCGCATCCATATTCTTCCGGCGCCCGCCGGTCTGGCCGACGCCGATCTGAAAGTGGCCTGTGCGGCGCTCAATCGTGGTGTGGAATCGTGCGTGGAGCGGGCCTTCCCGCAATATCAGTGGCATTACAAACGATACACGGCGAACGATCGCGCCAGTCCGTACCGGTAGTTCCTCCGGCAACATAAGCGCCGGCCAGGTTTACGGCGCGCTTCGGCTCAGCCGGTTGAGGAAGACCGCCATTTCCTTGCCGGCCTGTTTGTCGCCCCGGCGTTCGGATGCTTCGATGCCCGACCGCCACGCGGCGGCGGCGCCGGCTTCGTCGTCAAGAGCCAGCAGCGTTTTGCCCAGCAGCTTCCATGCCGCCGAATAGTCGGCATCGAAGGCGACGGCTTCGCGAAACTCCACAGCGGCTTCCGCGTATCGCGCGTCGCCCAGCAGGGCGTTGCCGATGGAGAACCGCAACAGCGCCCCATCCCGGACGCCGCCGACCTGCGTGCGAAGCCGCTGGATGAGTTCGTCGTTCAACGGACGACCTTGTAGCGCCAGTAATCGCGCGGATACATGAGGGTCGGCAGTTTCGGCTCGGGCGGAATGCGTCCGGCGCGTAGCGCGGAGATGGTGCGCGCGTCCCAGATCAGCAGCCAGCTGGAGAAGGACGGCTGGATGAGATGGGCATAACGCAGGTCGTTCTGGGTGAGGCTGCTGGTATAGGAAATCACCACGCCATCGGGATGTTTGCGTGCGAACTCGTCGAGAGTGTCGCCGTCGTGGATCGCCGGATTGTCATCGTCATCCTCGTCGTCCGGAGGTGCACCCGCTCCCTCGTTGAGCCTGACGATGGGGTTCATGAGCCGACCGGCGAAATGGTACTGCCCGTTGTAGCCACGTCCCAGATTGGCGATGGGAAGTCCTGAGGCTTCGGCTTGTCCGAGGTATTGGGCGGTCGGCTGGAAGTCGTAGTTGTGCCACGCACCCAGCGTCCACAGGGAATTGACCGCGAGCGTGCCGATCAGCCCCGCGAAAGCGAGCCGGCGCATTTCGCCGCGTCCCGGAAGCAACAGCAGGACGCCAAGCACGATGAACACCACGGCGAAGAAGCGCGCGTAAGGTGCCATGTCGACCATCCAGACATTGGTCAGTCGGCCCGAGGCCACGAGTGCCGGCATGGCGAACAGGAAGGCCGCCAGGCAGAACCCGCCCAGGGCGAGCGGCCATGTACCGAGTGCGTAGTGCGCCGCCAGCTTGAGATGGCGCTCGCGAAGATGCGCAATGGCAGCGGCGATCAGCATCACGGCCCCGCCGAGTTCCGGAAGCACGTAATAACCCTGCTTGCCCGTGATCAGCGAGAACACCAGCAGGGTCGGAAGCAGCCAGCAGACGAGCAGCCGGAGACCGGGCTCGAGGGGCTGGCGGAGTATGGCCACCAGCAATGGGACGATCAGCAGGCAGACCAGCAACTGCGGGATGCCGGCCGGCACGTTCAGGTCGAGATTGCCAATGACGAGCAGCGCAAGTGCGGCCACGGCGGCGATGACCAGCGCTGGCACGACGGACCGGTCCCAGGGGCGGCGAAACAGTGTGAGGGGTACGGCGACCAGCGCGCGCAACCAGCCGGTGATGGGAAACAGCAGGAGCGGCAGCCAGACCAGGTAAGTCCATGCGGAGCGCGCATGATTCTGCAGCGAACGGGCGTGATCGCCATCGACGACGCGACCGGCTGTCTGGGTGAAGAACAGCCGTTGACGGTATTCGTCGCCACCGGCGAAACCCGCCGGGATGGCCCAGGCAAGGAGGATCGCGAAGCCGAGCAACAGGCCGAGCAGTCCGAATCCATACCAGCGGGCACGATTCCGTCGTGCCCAGTCGTTCCAGAGCGGCCCGAGCAGCAGCGGGAACACCACGTGCAGGAGCATCACCGGGCCTTTGGTGAGCAGGCCCGCGCCGACCAGCAGCCCGAACAGCCACCAGCGGGGTTCGGCGCGCCGCGACGTGGGCGTAAGGCACAGGATGGCCCCGAGTACCCAGACGGCAAGCAGCACCTCGTACATGATCTGCTGGCCGAACAGGAATGCGTAGGTCAGTCCCATCAACAACCACGGAGTCGCCTTGGCGACCCACGGTCGCGAGGGGAACAGGCGCGAGGCGAGTACCGAGGCCAGCACGAGCTGGATGCCCCCGAACAGGACCTCCAGGAAGCGCGGCCACACGTCGGTAACGCCGAAAACGAACCAGCCGGCGTGGATCATCCAGAAGAGCAGCGGGACTTTCTCGCTGTACGGCTGGCCGTTGATGTAAGGCACCAGCCAGTGTCCGTGTGCCCACATTTCCCATGCCACGGCGAGGGTTCGCGTGGAGAACATCGGCATCGGACCATGCGAGAAGATGGCCAGCAGGGCCATCGCACCCCACAAAGGCAGCCAGGGCCACAGGGCGCGAAGATGTTCGGAACGGGTATAGGCGCTGGAAGGCAAGGTTGTCTTCACCGGGTCGTTGGTCGGGTCAGTCTAAACGCATGACGGTCCGTTCGGCTGACCGCCTGCGTACAGCTCGGAGTGTGGAGCTGGCGTGGAGCCTGGCCGTCAGGCCGGGCCCCAGTAGCCGATCCGGCGCCGGATTTTCAGCTTGCGCCACAGATTCAGGGGTTTGCGCTTGCGGCTGCGACCGCCTTCGGCGATGAACTGGTCGATGGCGTCCAGCACCCGCTCGCTCGAGCGGCCGTCGCGGTAGGGATGGATCGAGTCGGCGTATTCGCGGATCGCGCGCATCAGTTCGGGCGGACGCGACAGCGCGCGCTCGATCGCCGGCTCGAAGTCGGCAGCGTCGGCGATGTCGATCAGCTGCGGACCCGGCCGGCGATTCTTGAACGTGACCACCGGTTTTCCGGTGAGCAGGAACTCGCTCAGTGCGGAGGACGTGTCCGAGCACATCATGTCGACCTGGCCGAAGAGATCCAGAATATTGTCGTCGTCGGCGAAGCGCAGATGGTCGTTCTGCAGTGCGCGATACTTCGCCGTCGTTTCCGGATTCATCTTCGGATGGAAGGTCACGATCCAGCGATAGCGGCCGTCGCGCGACAGTTCGCGCACCTTGTCGTAAAGGGTTTCCGCAGCGCTCCACGACGGCGAGAACGTCGAGTGGTAAAGGATCGTCGGAGGCTGGCGCACGGGAGGCACCGGGCCTTCGCCGATGTCCTTCAGGAACGGATCGAGCTTGGGCCAGCCCGTTTCCTTGACGGCGAAGTGGCCGAGGCGCGCGGCGATCTCGCCGAACGCGCGGGTGTCTTTCGGGCCGGTGGTGCAGTACAGGTCGAAGAAACCGCGGATATAGATATGGCGCGGCTTACCTGCATCGAAACCGTGGAAGGTTTCGACTTTCACGCCGGGAAAAAAGTGCGGCACGGCGTTACTGGAGGTCACCACGGCGATCGGATCGAACCGGCGAACCTCCTGCGTCGTGCGCAGCCAGGTTTCGCCTGCGACAAGGTCTTCGCCGCCCGGACCGTCGAAGAACCACGCGGCTTCGTCGCCGCGTGCGCGGATCGCTTCCTGCAGCGGGCGCAGGATGGCCAGCGCGTAGCGCTCGGAGCCGTAGAGAAGGTAGTGCTTTTTCAACGGTCGAGTCCGTGTCGATGAAGGGCTGTCGCGGCGGTATCGCGCGACAGGGGGTTGTTGCGCATTTCGTAGTAGCGCATCCGTTTGTAAACGGCGTAGCTCGCGGCGGTCTGCGCGATAGCGTAGCCGCGCCAGCCGTCGAGGAACGCTAGCCGGAAGATGTAATCCTTGATGAACGCCAGTGCGAACACGAACGGGGTTTGCCACATGCGCACGGGCTTGTTCTTGTCGAGCCAGTCGCGGCACTTCAGTTCGGCGTAGCGCAGGACCTTGAGCTGTTTCTCGGCCAGGCTGGGATTGTTCACGTGGTCGAAGGGCGCGCGAAGCGTCGGCGCCGATCCTTCGAAGCGCAGCGACTCGTGCACGCGCGCGTCGGTCCAGCGGGCGCGGTCGCGATGCCACAGGCGCGCCATCTTTTCGCCGACGGCCGGGCGGTACCAGCGCATGGGGCGGCCCATGTAGATGGTCCGGCGGCGCAGCCAGGCGGCGGGCGCGTCGCTGGCCATGATGCCGGGCAACGCCTGGCTGAGTTCGGCGGCGAGCTCGGGCGAAAGAAACTCGTCGGCGTCCAGTGCCAGCAACCAGTCGTGGCTGGCCTGACCGGTGGCGAAGTTGCGCTGGGGGCCGAAGCCGAGCCAGTCCTGATGCACCACGCGGGCGCCATGGGCGATCGCGATCGCGACGGTGTCGTCGGTACTCCCGCTGTCGACGACGATCTTCTCCGCGGCGAAAGGCACGCTGTCCAGGCAACGGGCGATCGTATGCGCCTCGTTATAGGTGATGACCACAAGGGAGAGGGGGAGGTTCGCCATCGTGAAAGTCTAACCGAATCGCCATGAAGCCCGGTTCGTGGCGGGTATTTCCGGCGATTCGGTTAGACTTTCGCCATGCGTATCACGGTTGCGATCCTCACCTATAACTGGCCCGACGCGCTGGAACGCGTGCTGGAGTCGCTGGCCCGGCAGACGCGTCTGCCCGACGAGGTCATCGTGACCGACGACGGCTCCGGCGAGGCCACGGCCGAGGTCATGCGCCGCGTGGCCGCATGGTTTCCGGTAAGACTGGTCCACCTCTGGCAGCCCGACGACGGTGCCCGTATGAGCCGCGCACGTAACCGGGCCATCGCGGCGGCTACCGGCGACTACATCATCCTGCTCGATGGCGACATGGTCGCCGAGCCGCACTTCATCGCCGACCACGAGGCATTCGCCATGGCCGATTGCTATGTGCAGGGTTCCCGCGTGCTCAGCGACGAAACCCTGACCCGGCGCATGCTGGCGGACGGCACGGTGCGCGCCTCGTTCTTCACCCCGGGCATCGAGCGCCGCCGGCATACGTTGCGGCTACCCGCGCTGGCGCGCTGGTACGCGAAGCCTTCGCAGAAAACGCGTGGCATCAAAAGCTGCAACATGGGTTTCTGGCGCGACGACCTGCTTCGGCTGAATGGCTTCAACGAGAGCATGACGGGTTGGGGGCGCGAAGACACCGAACTGGTGGCGCGCGCTTTCCACGCCGGGATCCGTCGCCGCGACCTGCGTTTCAGCGCGCTGGCCACTCATCTGTATCACCGCACGCGCAAGAATGTCGTCGACAATCCCAACGACCGGTTTCTGGAAGATACGCGCCGGCGGCAGCTCGTCCGTTGCGACAACGGCGTGGACCAGCATCTGGCGGAATTTTCCGAACCGCCCGTCGATATCCGTCCGCGGAACTCAGAGCAGATCGCGTAACGCGCGGTCGAGGCGATCGGTGAATCCGGCATCGTTGTCGAGGAACCAGGTCCGGGCGTTCACGCCCAGTCGTTCGCGTTCGTCGTCCGGCATGGCGATGGCGCGCGCTATCGTTCGTTCCAGCGAGGCTTCGTCGAACGGATAGGCCAGCGCGGCGTTGAACGGCCGGGGCTCGCCGACCGCGACCAGCAGCCCCCGGTCTTCAGTGACCAGTTCATTCATGGGTGGCGCGTCGCAGGTGATCGCCACGGCGGCGCAACTCATCGCCTCGACGAGGTAGTGACCCCAGCCTTCGGTTTCGGACAGGCATATATGGAACGCGTACTCGTTCTGAAGACGGCGCACTTCGTCGGCAGGCAGATACGTCCGCACCACCTCGATGTTCGCGCATTCGGTCTGAGCCTCTTCCTCGCTGGCGCCGGCACGCAGCACACGCAGGCGCGGCCATTCCGGATGACGCTTCCAGACCGCGATGAGGCGCGCTGTCCCCTTCAGGTCGCTGGCGCCGGCGACGTGCAGGAACGCGTGCGGCGTGCGCACGACGTCGGGGTCGTAGCAGTCGCGACTGCGAAATCCGACATGCAGCGTGCGCAGGCCGCGCGACGAGAAAATGCGACTGGCTTCGGCGGTCTTGGTCAGCAGCGCATCGAACCGCGGCAGATAACGCTGACTACGGAGCGACATCCATTCGGGGTTGGGCATGAGGACATCTATGCGCGCCAGTCCGAAGCTGGCGGGCCGCACGTGTTCGAGCGACAGGTTCATATCGAACTTCGCCGGTTGCCGTCCGCCGCTGAACAGCCAGCCCAGCCATCGGCGCAGGCGGAGGGCGTGCAGGGTCCATGTTCCGTCGCGCCGTTTGGAGCCCAGCCGGCTGATGTGCACGTCGTGACCAAGAGCGGCCAGCGCATCGGCCATGACCCGGATGTCGTGGCTCAGCCCGCGCTGGTTGTCCCACGCGATCAGGTGAATACGAGCCATGTCAGGCCGGCGTCGCGGTCGTATCGATGCGTCTGACGGGGTAGGCGGTCGCCAGGGCGAAGCCGAGCATCAGGAAAAGGAAAACCGACTGCGGCATGGCACGATAGAACACGTTGTCGGTCAACGCGCAGAGCGAGTAGACGACGACCAATACGAGCCCGGCCGTCGCGATGAGGGCCCGCCGTTCGTCCGTCTGGAGTGTCCGTCGCGCGAAGTACACCGCAGGCAGGGCGAATAGCAGGAGCAGGAGGATCAGGCTGGGAACGCCGCCTGTAGCCGCCGCTTCCAGGTATTCGTTATGCGGATGATCGTACTTTTCGATGACCGGGCTGACCTGGCCCCGCGCGATCTGATCGCGTGCATACTGACCGAACTTGTCCAGCCCGACGCCCATGACGGGATGTTCCTCGAAGGCCTGCCAGGCCGTGATCCACATTTCGATTCGTTCGCGGACGGGGCCCTGCGCGTTGTCGCGGCTGAACGTGGCGACTTCGCCCTGGACCTGGCCGAAGCGGTCGACGAGCTCCCGGTGCAGGCTGAACGTGGCAACGCTTGCGCCCGCAATGAGGATGACGACAAAGGTTATCGCCTGACGCAGGCGGCCGGTTCGCCGCACGGTCACGATCATCGCGATGGCCAGCGCCGGAAGAAAAGCCAGCAACGGGCCGCGACTCTGGGTCAGCAAGGCACCGTAAAGGCCCACGCCGATCGCGATGGCGTGGAGCCAGCGCTCTGGCATGGACGGCTCGCGAGCCATCAACTGAATGATGCTGAAGAGCACCATCGTCAGCGTGATCATGGTGAATTCGATGGCGCTCCAGGGGCCGCCATTGAGGCCATATGCCCGGTCGGCGCCCAAAAAGAAGTGCTGCACGATGCAGGCGCTGCCGAACACCATGGCGGTAATGGCAAAGCCGCACCAGATGAAACGCCAGTTAAGAGGGGCGGTGAAGACCCCGGCGATTCCCAGGAACATCAGCGTCTGGGCGGGAAGGTCCAGTTCGGTCCAGCCAAGGCCGTGCCAGGCGATGTTGGTGGCGGCAAGCGCGAACCGCAGCAGGCAGACGACCACAATGGCAGCGGCCACGCGATAGCGTTGCCGCGTCTCGGTGCTGGTTGCGATCAGGGTCACGCCGACGATAAGCAGTGCCAGCATGGACAGTGCTTTCATTTTCGAGGGCAAGGCCACGCTGAACGGTGTAATTGCCACCAGGGCGCTAAGGGCGAGGGTACGCCAGTAGGCTCGGCTGTCTTTGGACGGCGGGGTGTCGGTCATTGAAGCGGGTCAGTCCTGTCGCCGTGCTGCCCAACCCCGGGATGAGAGCCGGGGATCGGGAGTGCCTTGAATGATGCATTATCCGACCGAATGGTACATCACGAACCTGAACCAGCCCGACTCTTTATGAATCGCCCGAGGCTCCGTTTTCGTTGACATCCTCGCCGGGCTTGCAACCCGGAACGAGTGAGCCGGCACGGATGAGATACCACCCACGGCGGTTCGCCGTACCGACGAACGTGGCTTTTGCCACGTCCACGCAGTTCCCCATGACGGCATCCTGGATGAATACCCAGCGCCGATCCGGGTCCTGCTGGAGCCATGCCGCCGCCGCGGCGAACTGCTCGTTCCAGGGCACCGTGAAGCCAAAGTCGGTGGCGTGGCCCGGGTACATCAACATGTTCTGCTCTTTCCATCCCGCCATGGCCAACTGGTCGTCCTGGGGTACCAGCTCACGCGTACGCTGCATGACTTCGACCGACGAGCTGGATGCGTTGAGCGCCGGGTAACCCCATAGCGAGAACACCAGCCACAAAGACACCATGCCCGCCACGACCGCGGTAACGGCGCGCTTCATGCGCATCGTCGCGACAAGGGCGAGCTGAATGACGCCGATCGTGATCGCCATCCACCAGATCGACGTATCGCCCTGTTCCAGGCCGCGCTGTTCGATGAAGTTCACGGCGAATTTCGGATGGGTCGTGAGAGCCAGCACGCCGCCGGCGACGAGGGCGGCGCCGATGACCGTCAGCGTTGCCAGCCCCAGGCGTCGCAACCACGGTTTGCCGAGGAGTTCGTCGAGCAACGGCGCGGTGACCAGGGCCAGCATGGGCAGCGCCGGCATCACATAGACGTCCCGCTTGCCGTGGGGAATGCTGAAGAAAATAAGTACGAGCACGATCCAGCCCAGGGGCAGGAGGTATCGGGCGTCGCGGGCTTTCAGCTTCGCCCACCAGCGCGGAAAGGTACCGAAGTAGGTAAGGGACAGCGGTAGCCATGTGCCGATGATGACGGGCAGGAAATAAAAGACGCTCTGGCCGTGATCCCAGGAATTGGCGTATCGCTTCGCCGTCTGCTGGAACAGGATGTCGTTGACGTAAGCGGCATAGGCGGGATCGCTCGAATGGGCCTGCGCGGTCAGCAGCATCGGCACCAGCCATAAGGCGATGGCGAGCAGGAACGCAACCGGGCCCAGCAGCCAGTGGCCAACGTGCCCACGCACCAGCGTGACGCCATCGAAGCGCGCGACGAGAGCGACGACATAGGGAATGAACAGGAACAGCGACAGGATGCCGACGCCCTTGGTGATGACGCCGAGCCCCGCGGCAAAACAGCCAAGCCAGAACGCCCGCCAGTCGGGGCCGCGCAGGAAATGTCGAAGGAGTCCGTAATTGCCAAGTGTGATGAAGAACATCACCAGCGGGTCGATCTGCGCGCGTTTGGTCTGGTACGCGAACTGGAAAGTGACGAGCAGCGCGGCACCCGCATAAAGACCCGCCTGACGGGTCCATAGGCGACGGCCGAGATCGTAGACCAGGGCAATCGTTCCGACCGACGCGAGCAGGGAAGGCAGGAGGAACGCCACGCGCCAGCTGCGCAGTAAAGTGTAGAAGCCGGCTTCCAGCCACATCAGCATCGGAGGCTTGTCGGCGTATAGCTCGATGCCGCGGCGAGGGAACAGCCAGTCCCCGCTTTCGAACATCTGTCGTGCGACCAGCGTGAATCGCGGTTCGTCCGAGGGCCAGGGATCGCGCAATCCGATTCCTGCGCCGATCACCACCAATGCGGCAATCATCAGAAACCAGAAATAGCGGCGCTCCTGCGAATCGTCGTGTACTGCGTCCATATCTCGATAGGCTCGACGGCTACCGCTAGTGCGGCGCATGGTGGGGCTTCAGTAGAAATAATACAGCTGAGAACAGCCTTAAGGTGTGCTGCGTTTCTCGACGAGCGCGTAATACATGCCGTCAAGATCGCCATCGCCGGGAAGTATCTGCCAGCCGATGCCGGCCGCTTGTCCCACGGGCAACGAGAACGGTGCAGCGACGGCGTCGGTGTGGGAGTCGATGAAAGCACTGACCACGCCCTCGTTCTCCCGTCGCAACAGCGAACACGTCACGTACAGCAACTTTCCGCCCGGAGCCAGCAGCGGCCAGAGTGCTTCGAGGATGCGCTTCTGCTGTGTGACGAGGTTGTCGATATCGGTAGCACGACGATGGAGGCGTACATCCGGCCGGCGGCGAATCACGCCCGTCGCGGAGCATGGCGCGTCGATCATGATCCGGTCGAAAGGACGCCCGTCCCACCAGCTATCGGGGTTGCCCGCATCGCCGACGACGATAGTCGCGGCGAGGCCCAGGCGGTCGAGATTCTGCTGGATGCGTGGGGCGCGTCCCGCTTCCGATTCCACGGCGACCAGCGCGACATCGGCGCGCTCCAGCACGTGGCAGGCTTTGCCGCCGGGTGCGGCGCATGCGTCCAGCACACGCTGGCCGTCGGCAACGTCGAGCAGGTCGGCGGGTATCTGCGCCGCGCCGTCCTGTACCGCGAAGTGACCTTCGGGAAAGCCGGGCAGCCGGGTAATATCGGTGCTGTGCGGCAGGACGAGCCCGTCGACCAGCCATGGATGCAATGTCGCGTTCTGACCGGCCGCCCGCAATGCTTCGGCCACCGTCTCGCGCGTGGCGCGTCGACGATTCACCCGCAGCATCAGCGGCGGTTCCTGATTGTTGGCGGCGAACACGCTGTCGGCCCTGCCCGGCCAGTCCGCGGCGATGGTCTTCGCAAGCCATGCGGGATGGGCGTGACGTGTCGCCGGTGTCGCATCCAGTGCTTCGATCAGCGATACGCGCTCTCGTTGCCAGCGACGCAGCACGGCATTGACCAGTCCCGCGAATCGCGGGCGGCGCAATTCGCGAGCCGCTTCGACCGTGGCTGCCACGGCGGCGTATCCCGGCATTTCCAGGACCTCGATCTGGATCAGGCCCAGGACGAGCAGCGCATGGATCGCCGGCTCGTTACGTCGCAGCGATTTATCCAGCAGGCGGTCGATCGCGGCGTCGTATCGTGGCCACCATCGCGCGCCTTCATTGAGCAGCGCCGTCAGCAATGCACGATCGCGGGAGTCGGAAAGTTTTCTGGTCGCCCGGTCGGCGACCTCTCGCAACGAGTGACCCGCAAGCGCGATGTCGGCCAGTGCTTCGGCCGCGAGCGCCCGGGTCGACATCGTGCTCATGAACGAGCCTTCCGTAGTTCCGGTCGCGCGTTGAGATAGTCGACGACACCGATCCGTCTCCCACCCGCGCGTTGTACGGCGAGCAGGCGGAGCGCTCCCTCGGCACAGGCGATATCCAGCCCGTCGCGACTGGCGGCGAGAAGCGAACCCGGCACGGCGCCGGGCTCGCCCGCGATAGCGACGGCCGACCAGATACGCAGGCGTTCGCCCGCGACCTCGGCTTCGGCAACAGGCCAGGGATCGAAGGCGCGTACCTTCCGTTCCAGTTCGATGGCAGGCCGGGTGAAGTCGAGCAGCGCTTCGGCTTTGTCGAGTTTGTGCGCGTATTCGACGCCGGTGTCGGCCTGCGGCGTGGCGACCAGGGTTTCGCCGGCCATGACCCGGCGCAGACCTTCGGCCAGGGCATCGGCACCCAGTACGGAAAGGCGGTCGTGCAGGCTGCCGCCGGTGTCGTCCGCCGATATCGGCGTGCGGCGTTCGACGAGCATGGGGCCGGTATCCAGGCCGGCTTCCATCTGCATGAGGTCGACACCCGACTCGGTGTCGCCCGCGAGAATGGCCCGCTGAATCGGAGCCGCGCCGCGCCAGCGCGGCAGCAGCGAGGCGTGCACGTTCCAGCAGCCCAGGCGTGGAATGGCGAGTACCTTGCGCGGCAGGATCAGACCGTAGGCCACGACCACCATCAGATCGGGAGCATAGGCGGCGAGGGTGTCGCGGTCGGCCTCCGCCTTGAAGGATTCGGGCTGCTCGACCGCTATGCCAGCCGCGATCGCCGCTTCCTTGACCGGGCTGGCGGTCAGCTTGCGCCCGCGACCCGCGGGGCGGTCGGGCTGGGTATAGACCGCGACGACGTCAGCGCCGGAGGCGCGGCAGGCTTCAAGACAAGGGACAGCGAAATCGGGCGTGCCCGCGAATACCAGGCGCAGAGGGCGGTCGGTCATCGGTCAGGCGCTTGCCCGACGCTGTTTTTCCATCCGCTTGAGCAGCATGCCGCGCTTCAGCGGGGAGAGGTAATCGACGAAGACCTTGCCCGCGAGATGGTCCATCTCGTGCTGGATGCACACGGCGAGCGGGCCTTCCGCCTCGACGACGATGTCCTTGCCCGTGACGTCCTGCGCGCGGACTTTCACGCTGAGGGCACGGGTCACGTCGGCGTAGACGCCGGGGAACGACAGGCAGCCTTCCTGATAAACCTGGCTGCCGTCCTTCTCGACGATCTCGGGATTGATCAGTACGAGCGGCTCGTTGCGGTCGTCGCTCATGTCGGCAACCAGCACGCGCTGGTGGACATCGACCTGGGTCGCGGCCAGGCCGACGCCATTGGCCTCGTACATGGTCTCGTACATGTCGTCGACGAACTGCTTCAGCTTGTCGTCGAACACGGTCACCGGCGCCGCGACGGTGCGCAGGCGGGGATCGGGGAATTCGAGGATCGTAAGGACGGACACGATGGCACCTGTTTTCTTCTCGGGCCGGGAGCGATTGCGGTGTGCCCAGAATGCGGGCAAATCGGCGAAATCCAAACACCGCTACCCGGTAGGATGGGCCCGTATTCTACGCCGGCCGGTCAAGTCGGGCGAGCGCAGCGCCGTATTGTGCCCTTTAACGATTCAGTTACACTCGCGACAGCACCGGGGAAGGGGGAAATCCCGTCATGATCAAGAAGTTCGCCATGCTGCTCGGCAGCATGTTCTTTACTGTGGCCGTTTATGCGGCAGCCGCCCAGCTTCGTCCGGATCATCCCGACACCTATACGGTGAAAAAGGGCGACACGCTCTGGGATATTTCGGCGCGCTTCCTGAGCAAACCGTGGCTCTGGCCGGAGATCTGGCAGGCCAATCCCCAGGTCCGAAACCCACACAAGATTTACCCGGGCGACGTGCTGAACCTGTCGATGCAGGGCGGTGCTCACCTCGGCCTGCAGCCGCGCGTACGCATCGACGGGGACGCCGTTACGGCCATTCCGTTGAGCGAACTGCGGATGTTCCTCAAGGACACGCGCGTCATGACCGAGGATCAGGTCAAGTCCGCACCTTACGTCGTCGGCTTCGAGGAAAACCACCTGCGGGCCACGCCGGGGCAGAAGGTCTACGCGCGTCAGCTGAGTGCCGAGCCGGGCCAGCGCTGGGCGATCGTACGTCCGACCAACGCGTTCCGTGAGTTCAAGGACGTCGGCAATATCGACCGCGGCAGCGTGGTCGGCGACTCGCTCGACAGCGACGTATCGATGAATCGCGGCCCCTGGCACGAAGACGGCCGCGATAACGGACACTTCGGCAAGGGCGCTTCGCTCGGTGTCGAGGTGACCGTGATCGGTACGGCGGAAGTCCTGCGCGCGGGCGATCCCGCCTCGTTGGTCCTGGTCGATTCGACGCTGGAGATTCGCAAGGGCGATCGCCTGATGCCTGTCGACGACGCGCCTTACGACGCTTATTACTATCCGCATGCACCGAAGACCATGCCTGCCGATCCGCGGGTCATCGCGTTCTCGGACGCACTGGCCGCCGTGGGTAGCCGTCAGGTGGTCGCGATTTCGGCCGGTGCCCACGACGGCATCGACAACGGCACGACGTTCACCGTCATGTCGGCGGGCGAGACGATCTCCGACGATGTGGCAAGCAACAGCGAGGAGCGCGGCACGGCCAAGAACGTCAGGTTGCCCGACGAATACGCCGGCCACGTGATGATCTTCCGCACGTTCGATCGCGTGAGTTACGGCCTGGTGATGGACGGACTGCGTCCGATCCACAAGGGCGACCGGGCCACGCAGCCCGAATAAGACACGCCGTAAAGCACGTTCCATCGCCCCCGGTTGCAAGGCCGGGGGCGATTTCGTTTGGGGTGCTGCTCGTGCAGGCGCGCGCTCCTACAGAAAAGCGTCGGCGTGGGCTACGCCCTGGGGCGCTCGGCGCCCCTCCGCGACGCCGGTCCAGCCCATACACTGTTCCGATGACGACCGACGACGACCGCGACTGGCTGATCCTGCTGCGCACGCCCGACTTTCCCGCCTCGCGGCTGCGCGAAGCGCTGGTCGCGTCGCGACGGGCAGGCGTCGTGCTCGATGTGCTTCGGAAGCGGTCGTTGGGGCTTTCCGACGAGGCGAGGGCATGGCTCGACAACCCCGACGAAGCGATGCTTGCCCGCGACCTCGCCTGGCTCGCGGAGCCCGGCCATCGCCTGCTCCGGTGCACGGACGAGGATTTCCCGCCGCAGCTCGAATCGATCGCACAGCCGCCAGCGGCGCTGTTCGTCGTAGGCGACGCCTCGCTGCTCCTCCGGCCCCAGATTGCCATCGTCGGATCCCGTGCCGCGGCGGCCCCTGCGCTTGCCAATGCGCGGATATTCGCGGATGCCCTGGCCCGGGATGGTCTGATCGTGACCAGCGGCATGGCCGACGGGGTGGACGGCGCGGCCCACGAGGCGGCGTTGGACGCGGGTATGCCGACCGTCGCGGTGGTCGGTACCGGACCGGATCGGGTCTATCCCAGAAAGCACCACGCCCTGGCCCGCAGGATCGCCGAACACGGAGTCATCGTGACCGAGCATGCGCCCGGCATCGGCGCGCTTCCGTATCACTTTCCGCGCCGCAACCGCATTATCGCGGGCCTGAGCCTGGGGGTGCTGGTCGTCGAAGCTGGCCTGCGGTCCGGGTCGCTGATCACGGCGCGTCAGGCGGGCGAGCAGGGCCGCGAAGTCTTCGCGCTGCCCGGTTCCATTCACAATCCGCTCTCGGAAGGCTGTCACGAGCTGATCGGCGAGGGTGCGAGGCTGGTCCAGCGACCGGCTGAGATTCTCGAAGCGCTTGCACCGGCCGCACGAGAACTCGGCGCCGAACTGGCGGCCCGGCTGGCCCTTCCGGCTACCCAGGCGTCCGGAAAGCGTTCATCCGGGCCCTTCGACTGGCGGGCCGATCCTGAATATCGCCGCCTGCTCGACGCCATGGGTTACGATCCCGCCCCTCTGGACACATTGCTGCGAACCACGGGCTTCGCCCCGGCCGCGCTGTCGTCCATGCTGATCATGCTCGAACTGGAGGGGCAGGTCGCCAGCCTGCCCGGAAATCGTTACCAGAGGCTGCCCGAACCACCCGCCGCTTGACAGCCGTCACGGCGCTGTGTCTCTAACTATATATATAGAGTGACTGACACCCCGGTTCGTTGGCTGGGTGCCAGCTTCTCGTTACCCCACAATCCGAAACCGAACCGGCAGTTCGCCGCGGCCCTTGGCCGGGACGGACCAGGAAACGCTTTATCCATGGCAAAAAACCTCCTCATCGTCGAATCGCCGGCCAAGGCCAAGACGATCAACAAATACCTGGGGACCGATTTCCAGGTGTTGGCGTCCTATGGTCACGTCCGCGACCTGCGCCCCAAGGAGGGCGCCGTCGATCCCGAGCGCGGCTTCGCCATGGCCTACGAGGTCATCGACCGCAACGAGAAACATGTCGATGCCATCGCCAAGGCGGCCCGCCAGGCCAGCACCATCTATCTCGCGACCGACTTGGATCGCGAAGGTGAGGCCATTTCCTGGCACATCAGCGAGATTCTGAAAGAGCGCGGCCTGCTCGAAGGCAAAGAAGTATTGCGTGTCGTGTTCAGCGAGATCACGCCGAAGGCCATCAAGGAAGCCGTCGCCAACCCGCGCAAGCTGTCGCATGACCTGGTCGACGCGCAGCAGGCACGTCGCGCGCTGGACTACCTGGTCGGCTTCAATCTGTCGCCCGTGCTCTGGCGCAAGGTGCAGCGCGGTCTGTCGGCCGGACGCGTGCAGTCGCCCGCCCTGCGCATGATCGTCGAGCGCGAGGAAGAGATCGAAGCCTTCAAGGCGCGAGAATACTGGTCGATCGAAGCGGCCCTGGCACACGCCGATGGCGCATTCACCGCCAAGCTGACGAAGCTGCATGGCAAGAAATTCGAACAGTTCGACCTGACCAACGAAGCCGATGCGATGTCCGCCCGCGCATCGCTGGAAAAGGCCGCGGCCGGCAAATTCACGGTCAGCGAAGTCACCAGTCGCGAACGCAAACGTCGTCCGGCGCCGCCGTTCACTACGTCGACGCTGCAGCAGGAAGCCGCGCGCAAGCTGGGGTTTACGACCAGCCGCACGATGCGAATCGCGCAGGGTCTGTACGAAGGCGTGTCGCTGGGCAGCGAAGGTAACGTCGGTCTCATCACCTATATGCGTACCGATGCCACCGCGCTGTCCAACGATGCGGTGACCGAGCTGCGCGAGTTGATCGCGCGCGACTACGGCGCGCAGGCATTGCCCGATGGTCCGCAGGTATACAAATCGAAATCGAAGAACGCGCAGGAAGCGCATGAAGCTGTCCGCCCCACCTCGGCCATGCTCACGCCGCGCAGCGTGGCGTCGTACCTCAACGACGACCAGCGCAAACTCTACGAACTGATCTGGAAGCGCACCGTCGCCTGCCAGATGATTCACGCGACGATGAACACCGTCTCCGTCGAATTCGCGGTGGCCGATTCGTCGTTCCGTTCCACCGGTACGACCGTCATCGATCCGGGTTTCCTTGCCGTATACGAAGAAGGCCGCGATCAGAAAAACGAGGAAGACGAAGATCAGCGCCGTCTGCCGCGTCTGGCCGAGGGCGATGTGGTGGATGTATCGGCCATTGCCGCCGACCAGCACTTCACCGAGCCTCCGCCGCGCTATTCGGAAGCCAGTCTGGTGAAGACGCTCGAGGAATACGGCATCGGCCGTCCGTCCACGTACGCCAGCATCATCCAGGTGCTGCTGAATCGCGAATACGTGCTTCTGGACAGCCGTCGCTTCAAGCCGACCGACGTCGGTCGCGCGGTCAGCAATTTTCTTTCCGGTCACTTCACGCGTTACGTCGACTACGATTTCACCGCGAAGCTCGAAGACGAGCTGGATGCGGTCAGTCGCGGCGAAGAGCAGTGGGTCCCGCTGCTCGAACGTTTCTGGCAGCCGTTCAAAACGCTGGTGGACGACAAGACCGAAAGCGTCGATCGCAGCGAAGCCACGGGCGCGCGCGAACTGGGTACCGATCCGAAGACCGGCAAGCCGGTATCCGTGCGTCTCGGTCGCTATGGACCGTATGCGCAGATCGGCAGCAAGGACGACGAAGACAAGCCGACCTATGCCAGCCTGCGTCCGGGCCAGAGCATGCACACCATCACGCTCGAAGACGCGATGGAATTGTTCAAGCTGCCGCGCAATCTCGGACAGTCCGACGCGGGTGAGGACGTGACGGTCGGTATCGGCCGCTTCGGTCCTTTCGTGAAGCAGGGCAGCACCTATGCCTCGCTGAAACCCGAGGACGATCCGTACGTTATCGAACTTCCGCGTGCGCTGCAGCTCGTGCAGGAAAAGCTGGAAGCCATCGCGAACCGCATCATCCAGGACTTCGGCAACGACGTGCAGGTGTTGAATGGTCGCTATGGCCCCTACATCACCGACGGCGAGAAGAACGCGCGCATTCCGAAAGACCGCGATCCGAAAACGCTCACCGAAGCCGAATGCCTGGAGCTGCTTGCCGCGGCGCCGGTGAAGAAGCCGCGCGGTGGCAAGGCGGGCAAGAAAACGGCGACGAAGAAAACCGCCGCGAAGAAGACCGCTACGAAGAAAGCCGCGCCGGCCAAGAAAACCGCGGTGAAGAAAGCGGCGGCCAAGAAAACGACGGTCAAGAAAACCGCCACGAAGAAAGCCGCGACAAAAAAGACCGCGACCAAGAAAGCCGCTGCGAAGAAAGCGCCGGCAAAACAGGCAACGTAACGTGCAGCGATTCGAGCTGTCCGAGGTGGATGCCGCCGCCGCGCTTCTGCGCGACGGTGGCGTGCTGGCTTACCCGACCGAGGCGGTATTCGGCCTCGGTTGCGATCCGCACGACCGCGTGGCCTTCGAACGTGTATTCGCACTCAAGGGCCGTCCCGCGACCCAGGGCGTACTTCTGATCGCCTCGGACATCGCCCAGATCGAGCCCTATGTCGATTTTGCGGCAGTTCCTGCCGCTGTGCTGGAACAGGTGTACGCCACCTGGCCTGGTCCGAACACCTGGGTATTTCCCCGAACGGACCGCGTGCCCGGTTGGGTGGCTGGCGCCCATGCGGGCATCGCCCTGAGGGTCACGGCCCATCCGCCCGCCGCCGCGCTGTGCCGCGCGTTTGGCGGGGCTCTGGTGTCCACCAGCGCCAATCCCCACGGTGTTCCGCCCGCCCGCGATGCCCATCTTCTGGCTGGTTGGTTCGGCGATGCGCTCGATGGGCTGCTGGACGCCCCGGTGGGCGGTCTCGTTTCGCCTACCGTCATTCGCGACGCTCTGACCGGCGCTATTATCCGCGCCTGACCTGGAGCCCCCGTACGTGTCGATTGTCTGTGAAATTGTCGAGCAGGAAGGTGGAGCAAGGCTCCCGCTGGTGCTTGGACCGGCCGGGCGGATTGTCGCCTGGCGCGACGGGCGCGGTATCGATGCGGCGACCTTCCTGAGTCACGTACGGTATGTCGCGGCCGCTCTGCCCGATGCGCCCAGCGCGGTGAACCTCTGCGAGGATCGTTATGCGTTTCTCGTCGCGTTCTGCGCACTGGTGTTGCGCGGCCAGACGAATCTGTTGCCACCGTCGCGCGCTCCCCGTGCCGTCGACGAAGTGCTTGCCGCGCACCCGGGCAGTTATGCCCTTGGCGAGCAGGTGCTGGAACCCGCTCCGGCCGGCTATCTCCGCATCGTCTGGCCCGACAGCGCGCCCGACGCATTGTCGGATGACGTGCTGGCCACCGTGCCCGCCGACAGGGTGGTTGCCATCGGTTACACCTCCGGTTCGACGGGAAAGCCCAAGCCCAACGTGAAAACGTGGGGTGGTTTCCATGCCAGCAACCTCGGCAATGTCGCCAGGCTGAGCAGTATCGCGGGCGAAGCGTTTCACGTCGTCGCGACGGTTCCGCCGCAGCACATGTACGGTATGGAAATGTCGGTGGTGATGCCGCTGTTCAGTCGTGTTTCGGTGCATGCCGCGCGGCCGTTCTTTCCCGCCGATGTTGCCGCGACGCTGGCCAGCGTGCCGCCGCCGCGCGTTCTGGTCATCACGCCTGTCCACCTGCGTACGCTTGTCGAGGCGGACATCGACCTGCCGCCTCTCGCCGCCTTCGTGTCGGCGACGGCACCGATGCCCGTCGAGCTGGCGCAGGCCGCCGAGCGTCGCTTCGGTGCGCCGCTGCACGAAGTATTCGGCTCGACGGAGACCTGTGTCTTCGCCAGCCGTCGCACGGCGACGGACGACGACTGGTCGCTTTACGATGGCGTGCGATTGCATCCGCAGCCGGACGGCACGCTGGTCGAAGCGCCCCAGCTGGATGCGCCGATCGCGCTGGCGGACATCGTCACGCTGCATGACGACGGTCGACGTTTCCGTTTGCGTGGACGCAATACCGACCTGCTGGAAATCGCAGGCAAGCGCGCATCGCTTGGCGATCTCAACCGGCGTCTGTTGGCCATCCCCGGTGTGCTCGACGGCGTGGTATTTCAGCTCGACGATAGCGACATCATCGGCGTGCGTCGTATCGCCGCGCTCGTGGTGGCGCCCGATCTCGACGAGCAGTCGATCGCCCTTGCATTGCGCCAGTCGATCGACCCGGTATTCCTGCCGCGTCCGTTGCGGAAAGTGCAGGCGTTGCCTCGCAACGAAACCGGCAAGCTCCCGCGCAGTCTTCTGCTGGAAATGCTCGGTCGCGTGTCGTCCTGAATCAGTGCGGCAACGCGCCTTCGATCGCCAGTATGCGTTTGGCGACTTCGACGCGCTTGTCGACATCCTCCGGTTTTACGATATCGATATTGGACGCAAAGAACCAACGCCGGCCGTTCGATTCGACCCAGCCGACATACCATCCCAGACCGTCCGACTTCTTTCCTTTTGATGCGTTCTGAGCGCCCTCGGTGGCCATGCCGGTTTTTGCGTGAAGCACGTAGGTCGGCTGCGACTCCGTGATCGCGATGCGGCGAACGGTTTCCTGGGCGCGTGCAGAAAACGGCAGCGTTCCGTCGGCGAGGCGGCGCAGGAAGGCCACCTGTTCTTCCGCCGAGATACGCAACGTGTCGTTCAGCCAGAAATCGTCAATGCCGCCCTCGATTTTCTCGTTGCCGTAGCCGACACGATGCAACCAGTCGCGCATGCGCGGCTCGCCGGCGCGTCGCGCCATTTCCCGATAGAACCAGACCGTGGAATAGCGCATGCCACTGGCGAGTGAATTAGGCCGGTTCCATTCGGTTTTCGGCGGGCCGGAAAGAGTCCGTACCGTGCCATCCCACGGAACGGTTTCGTATTCGTCCTTCACGGCACCGGTATCGAGCGCGACCATGGCGTTGAAGAGCTTGAAGGTCGAGGCTGGCAGGTAGCGGTGCTTAGCGCGTTCCGCATCGAAAACGTCGTATGTGTCGTTGCGCTCGTCGTAGACGACGATCGTGCCGCGAAGGCCCGCGTCGTCGAATATCGGAGCCCATTCCGGGTGCTCGCGCCTCGAAGCGGCGTGCGCATGGCCGGCGGCCAGCGTCAGGAACAGCGCGGGGATCCACAGGAATAATCGGCGCATCGTCATAAGGTCCTTGGGGGCAGGTGCGGGGAGCATGGCGGTCCACAACGGCCCGGGACGGGCAGGAAAGTGGCGATACTCGGGCACGACGGCCGGTACAATGGCACGTTGCGCCGGAAGGGCGCCGGATCATTCGGAGCAAGCATGAAAGTCCTCGTTATCGGCAGCGGCGGCCGCGAACACGCACTGGCCTGGAAGCTCCGGCAGTCGCCGCGTGTCAGCGAAGTGATCGTGGCGCCCGGCAATGCCGGTACGGCCCTCGAGCCAGGCCTGCGCAACGCGCCGGTGGCCGTGACGGACATCGACGGCCTGCTGGCGCTTGCCCGCGACGAAGGCGTCGGATTGACGGTCGTCGGTCCCGAAGTTCCGCTGGTGGCGGGTGTCGTCGATCGTTTCGACGCCGCCGGTCTGCGTTGTTTCGGCCCGAGTGCGGCCGCTGCCCAGCTCGAGGGAAGCAAGGCTTTCGCGAAGGATTTCCTGCAGCGTCACGGCATCCCCACGGCGCACTACGCGGTATTTACCGAGCTGGCGCCGGCGCTCGTCCACGTCCGTGAAAAGGGCGCGCCCATCGTCATCAAGGCCGATGGTCTGGCGGCAGGCAAGGGCGTCGTCGTTGCAATGACGCTCGCCGAGGCCGAGGCCGCGCTGGAGGACATGCTTGGCCAGCAGGCGTTCGGCGACGCGTCGTCGCGTGTCGTGATCGAGGAATTCCTCGATGGCGAGGAGGCCAGCTTCATCGTTATCAGCGATGGCAAACGCGCCTTGCCGATGGCGACCAGTCAGGACCACAAGCGTCGCGACGATGGCGACAAGGGGCCGAACACGGGTGGCATGGGTGCGTATTCGCCCGCTCCCGTCGTCACCCAGGCTATTTCAGATCGTGTCATGCGGGAAATCATCGATCCCACGCTGGCGGGCATGATCGCCGATGGCGTTCCGTTCACGGGATTCCTCTACGCCGGCCTCATGATCGACGCGTCGGGCACGCCGAAGGTCATCGAGTTCAATGTGCGTTTCGGCGATCCCGAAACGCAGCCGATCATGCTGCGTCTGCAATCCGATATGGTCGACCTGATCGAGGCTGCGCTGGATGGCGATATCTCGCGCGTGAATGCGCAGTGGGACTCGCGCCCTTCCCTTGGCGTCGTGCTTGCGGCCGGCGGTTATCCCAGCAAGGTGCGCAGCGGCGATGTCATCGAAGGTGCGAACGGCGATTTCGGTCCGGATGTCAAAGTCTTCCATGCAGGCACGACACAGGATGCGAATGGTCGTGCGGTGACCGCGGGCGGACGCGTGCTGACGGTCTGTGCGTTGGGCGACGACCTCGCGCAGGCTCGCGCGAAAGCGTACGAGGCGCTGACGCATGTTGGCTTCGAGGGGGCGTTCTATCGCCACGATATTGCGCATCGGGCGTTGGGCTGAGGGATCGGCTATTCGTTATTGGCTCAGTTTGCAGCGACCTGCGTGTTCGTCTCACCGCCATTCCGGCGCACGCCGGAATCCGCGGCGAGGCGATCGGGTATCGCGACCACGATGATTGCTTTCAAGCCGGAACATCAGCGTCCGGTCTTGCCAGATGTGGTCGCTGCGGACCCCGGCGTACGCCGGGGTGACGGTGAGGGGTAGTTGGCGCGCGTCAGACTGATGTTGGGACGTCGCATCATCCGACATCGTTTCAGGCTACGCTTGCCCCACGACTCCAGATGGAAGACCCCGTGAGCCAATTCAGTCTGCTTGGAAAGCGTCGCTTTGCTCCGTTCTTCTGGACGCAGGCTCTCGGAGCGTTCAACGACAATGCGTTCCGCAATGCGATGGTCATGCTCGTCGCGTTCCAGATGTCGCTCGGCGACAAGATGGTGTCGCTGTACACGAACCTCGCGCCCGCATTGTTCATCCTGCCTTTCTTCCTGTTCTCCGCCACCGCGGGGCAGCTGGCGGAAAAATACGAGAAGACGCGGATCATCCGTTACGTGAAGATCTTCGAGATCGTGGCCATGACGATCGCGGCCATCGGATTCTTCACGCATCACGTCTCGCTGCTGCTCGTCGTGCTGTTCCTCATGGGCGTCCACTCCACCGTATTCGGTCCGATCAAGTACGCCATCCTTCCTCAGGCGCTCGATCGTTCGGAACTGGTCGGTGGCAACGGCCTCGTCGAAACCGGCACGCAGCTGGCCATGCTGATCGGCATGATCGTCGGCAATTCGCTCATGTTGATCGCCGGGTACGGTCCGCTTGCCGCTTCGGCGACCACGATCCTCATCGCTATCGCGGGTTATACGGTAAGCCGCTCGATTCCCGTCGCGCCGGCGACGGCGCCGGATCTGCGATTCAACTGGAATCCCTTCACCGAAACCGTTCGTGTACTCGGCATTACGCGTGCCGATCGCGCGGTATTCAACGCGGTACTGGGTATCTCCTGGTTCTGGTTCTTCGGTACCGTGATGATCGCGCAGCTGCCGAATTACACGCTGCACAATCTCGGTGGCGACGGTTCGGTCAACACGTTGGTGCTGACGTTGTTTTCTCTCGGCACCGGTGTGGGTTCCCTGTTGTGCGAACGTCTGTCCGGGCGTCGCGTCGAGATCGGTCTCGTACCGATGGGTGCGTTCGGCCTTACCGTGTTCGCGGTGGATCTGTACTTCGCGCGTTCGGGTCTGGCACCGGTTTCCGGTCTGGACTGGCACGGCTTTCTGAGGGCGCCCGGTACGTGGCGCATCGCGCTGGACCTGACGATGATCGGTGTCTTCGCCGGTTTCTATGTGGTGCCGCTGTTCGCTTTCGTGCAGAGCCGGACGCCCAGCGATCGACTTTCCCGCGTCATCGCGGGCAACAACATCGTCAATGCGCTGCTTATCTGCATCGCGTCGAGCTTCGGTATCGGGATGTCGCATTTCGGCTTCAGCATCCCGCAGATATTTCTCGCCACCGGTCTCATCAACATCGTCGTGGCGGTATACATCTTCACGCTGGTCCCCGAGTTCCCGATGCGTTTCATCACCTGGGTACTGGTGAACACGCTATATCGCGTGCGCGTCGATGGCTTGCGCAATATTCCGGAAGAGGGCGCCGCGTTGCTCGTGTGCAACCACGTGAGCTTCATGGATCCGCTGATCCTGATGGCCAGCGTGCGTCGTCCCGTGCGCTTCGTGATGTACTACAAGATCTTCAACATCCCCATCCTACGCTTCGTATTCCGGACGGCGAAGGCGATCCCTATCGCGGGTCGCAAGGAAGATCCGGCGCTGATGGACGAGGCGTTCGAGCGTGTCGACGAAGCGCTCGCGAACGGCGAGCTCGTCTGCATTTTCCCGGAAGGCGGAATCACGAGGGATGGTGCCATCGCACCTTTCCGGCCAGGCGTCGATCGCATTCTCGCGCGTCGACCGGTGCCGGTCGTGCCGCTGGCATTGCGCGGCATGTGGGGAAGCATTTTCAGCCGCCGCGATTCGGCCCTTCGGCGCATGCGCGTGCCGCGCCGTTTCTGGTCGCGTATCGAGCTGGTGGGTGGAGCGCTGGTTCCCGCGGAACAGGCGAATGCCGCGATGCTGGAGACGCGGGTAGGCGAGCTGCGCGGGGATCAGGCATAACAGCGGGCGTTACGCGAACCACCCGCCGACCACGATGACCGCGACGACCGCCAGCCATACGATCAGTACGCGCCGGATGACGTGGCGTGCATCGGCGAGTTCGGCGATGGGGTCGCTGGTGTCTTCGACGTAGCCATCGCCGGCTTCCACATCCGCATCCACGCCGGCGCGTGCGACGGCGCCGAGGAAGTCGGGATCGAGGCGGGTTCGCGGGCTGCCGGAGTTCCGGTGCCAGTGCTGCCAGGATCCGACGACCGCGTCGAAGTCGGAAACGAGCGCCATGGCGAAGACCATGATGTGTGCCGGCACCCAGTCGAGGGCGTCCGCGACGCGCTGAGCAGCGGGGCGCGTATCGGTGTCGAGACGCTGAGTCATCTCGCGTCCAAGGATCTGTGCCAGCCGATAGAGCAGCGCACCGCACGGTCCGAACAGGAAAAACCAGAACAGCACGCCGAATCGCCGGCGTAGCGCGGCGAAGAAGGCCGCCTCGACCAGCGCGGGTGCGAACCAGGGAAGGGGTTCTTCGTTCTGGCGCAGTGCCTGTATGGTTTCGTGGCGGCGCAGGGTATCCGGAGCCTTCAGGATCGCGTCGATATCGGTTTCTATCTCGCGGGGACCCAGTGCGTAGACCAGTACGATGACGGCGAACGCCAGCCACGCCAGATCGAACAGGGGCAGGCCGGAGAGGAGGGCCCCGATGATCGCGCAGGCAAGCACCGGTACCAGCAGTGCGACAGCGACCCGGCCGCCGCCGGAGGCGTCGCCCAGGCGATCCACCCAGGCCCGGAACCAGCGGTCGTCGCGCCAGCGGGCCAGCTGTGGCAGGGCGTACGCCAGTAGCAGGGCAATCAGGGCAGCGAGCAGTCGTAGAGCCATAGGGAGCGATCCGTGGAGTTCGCCCCGATTGTAGCCAACGTGCGGCGGTTAGCTATGCCTGTTTGATTCGCGCGAGTTCGCCGAGGTCGACGCCACGCAAGGCAAGCCAGTGCTCGATCAGCCGGTATGACACCGACAACGGTGGTGGAACCGCCAGGCTGCCGTCGGTCATGCCATCGACAATCTGTTTCACGGTGAACCAGCGGGCGTCTTCCAGTTCGTTGTCGCGCAGGTGGATGTCACGTGTGCGGGCCGTGGCGGTGAAGCCGACCATCAGCGATGCGGGCAACGGCCAGGGTTGCGAGGAATGGTAGGTGGCGTACGCGACTTCCACGCCCGATTCCTCGCGCACTTCGCGGCGCACGGCATCTTCGAGCGATTCGCCGGGCTCGATAAAACCGGCCAGCGTTGAATAGCGCCCCTTGGGCCAGCCGCGCTGGCGACCGAGCAGACAGGCACCATCGTGCTCGACGATGACAATGATGGCCGCGTCGGTGCGTGGAAAGTGCAGATGAGCGCAGTCTTCGTTGGTGCACTGCGCGCGATGGCCCGAAGCCACCAGCAACACGGGAGAACCGCAGAAACTGCAGAAACGGGTCTGTCGCTGCCAGTGGGTGATGCCCTTGGCGAAAGCGAATAGTCCGGCTTCGAATTCGGGAAAAAGCAGGCCGGCATCGCGCAGGCCGAGGCGCCGCGCACTGGAAAGCGCCACGAAGATTTCCGCGTGTGCTTCGTCCACGGCCAGCGTGAAATAAGCGACGCCGCCGGCAATGCCGAGCAGCGTGGCGGGAATGTCGCCGAAGCGATCGGAGCGCGTGGCGGGCGTCATCCACTGGAGCTGATCCGCATCCGCGTGGGCGAAGGCCTGGCCTTCGCTGTCCAGTACCAGGAAGCGCGAACTGTCGGTCGCTTCGAGTTCGTCGACCCAGAGCCGGTCGTCGCGACGTTCGGCCATGCGGTCGATGTCGATGCCGGCGAAGACATTTTCGCGGGCGCGCGTTGCGACCGCCTTGTCACGTTCCTGTTCGACGCTCATTCCCCAGGGCAGCCGGTCAGGCGCTGAAGGACGAGCCGCAACCGCAGGTCGTCTTTGCGTTGGGATTGCGAATGACAAACTGGGAGCTGCTGAACGATTCCGCGTAGTCGATTTCCGCGCCCGTGAGGTATTGCAGCGAAAGCGGATCGACAACCAGCGTCACGCCATTGCGGGAAACGGCGAAGTCGTCGTCCGCCTGCTCCTCGTCGAATGTGAATCCGTACTGGAACCCCGAACACCCGCCGCCGCTGATGTAGACGCGCAGCTTGAGGCCGGGATTGCCCTCTTCGTCGATCAGTTCGCGTACCTTGCCCGCCGCGGCCTCGGTGAAGACCAGGGGAGCACCGCTACTGCGGTAATCGGGCGCCATGGGAAACGGGTTATTCATGCTGTCCATAATGGCGCCGATTGCCGGCAGGTCAAGCCTGCGCTGCGAGAGACGGCATGATTTCGGTTTCCGGGGCTTCCAGCTGTCGGGGTGCTTCCGGGGCGCGGTGCGCCATCTTGCCGTTGACCTGTGCCCCCGCGGCCATTTCCAGCACCTGATAGCGCACATCGCCCTCTATGCGGGCCTGGGCCGCCAGTTCGAGCCTGTCGAAGACGTCGATATCGCCAACCACCCGTCCATTGACGACGGCATGCGGGACGTTGATCTGGCCGGTCACCCGGCCCGTCTCACTGATGGTCAGGACGCTGTCGCCCTTGGCGTCGGCCTGGATCGACCCCTCGACCACGCCGTCCAGGTGCAATGCGCCGCTGAATTTCACATCGCCCCGGATGGTCATGCCGCGGGAGACCAGGCTGGTATCGGACGCGTTGACGCTTGGCCCCTGATTCTTGCGATTACCGTTGAACATCGGATTCCTCTTTACCTTTGATGGCGTCGTTCCAGGCAACGGAACTGGTCGCCGCATTGCTTCCGTCGGCGGTCACCGTAATCCGCAGACGGGTGGGTTTGAAGTCGGTCGGCAGCACGAAGCTGCCATGCAACTGCTGGAAGTATTTGAAAGAGAAGGCCATGCCGTCTTGAGTAGTTTCGCCCAGGGCGGCGCCCTCCAGCGCCACGACCTTGTCGGCACGAATGCCCTCGACAGCGATCGAGACCTTGCCCTTGATGTCCTCGCCGCGCTTCGCGTTCTGGGTCAGCGTCAGGACGATATTCCAGGCACGTGACGCCCCGCCTACGGGTGAAATCCGGGTGTCCTGCACTTGCAGGCCTTCGCGCTGGGCGCCCCCGCCCACAAGCCGGGAATAGAACGCCAGGTCGGCGCGCAGCCCGCTGATTTCCTCGTCGCGCTCGGCAAGACTGCGCTTGAGTTCCTTCCCGGCGATATCGGTCACCTGGTCCGAGCGCTGGACGTTCGCCAGCTGCTGGAGGAGGTCGTCGTTCTGCTGGGTGAGTGTGCGGACCTGGCCGCGATCGGACACCAGTGCAGGCGCGTGGGTCGTGAGCGCCCAGGTCAGGACGCAGGCGAGGACGATGCTGCCGGCCCATGCTCCGATCAGAATCAGGCGCAGCCGGCGCTGGCGGCCGACGTCGTCGGCCGTGCGCACAATGAAGCGGGGCGGCGGCGTAGAAGCCATGGACGGATTCCGTGCAGGCGGCGTGAAGGTATACCCCCCGGTTTCCGCCACCGTCAAGGAACGAGGCCTCGCTTTTCAGCGAGGCCTCTTCAAAACGTCGATCAGCTATCGATCTTGCCAACCTTGCTGAGCATGTAGCGCTCTGGACCGATGTCCTTGATGACGCTGAACTGCGTTTCCAGCCAGTCGATATGCTCTTCTTCCTCAGAGAGGATGTGCCGGAACAGGTCGCGGCTGACAAAATCGTGGATGCCTTCGCTGTAGGCAATGGCCTCGCGCAGGTCTTTCGTAGCTACCATTTCCAGATCGAGGTCGCCCTGCAGTGCTTCGACGACGTTTTCGCCGATGCGAAGCTTGCCGAGGTGCTGGAGGTTCGGCAGGCCATCGAGGAAGAGAATGCGCTCGATAAGCTTATCGGCGTGCTTCATCTCTTCGATCGATTCCTTGTACTCGTGGTCGGCGAGTTCGTTGTATCCCCAATCCTTGAACATCCTGTAATGCAGGAAGTACTGATTGATGGCGGCCAGCTCGTTGTAGAGGACCTTGTTGAGGAATTCGATGACCTTCGCGTCGCCCTTCATGGGGATCTCCCTGATAGTTCAGACACGACTATACGCAAGCCGCGAATCCCAGGGCGTAACGAGAATGAACATGGTTCGCTTGTGCGAATGGCGCCGGACTGGCGGTGTCAGGCGGTCGTCGGCAGGAACGAAAGCGTCGACCGGGCCTCGGTGACGGCGTCCGAAAGGCACTGGCGCGCCTCGGGCTCGCAGGTGCCGCAGCAATCCGAGCAACCGGTGCGGGCCTGAAGGTCGGCGAACGAATGCACGCCGTCTGCCGCGGCGCGGCGGATGGCGTGGTCGGTGACGGCATTGCACATGCAGATGTACATGGGTGCAGATTTTGAACGCGAATGCGAACGATTGTCAACCGCGAGGATGTGAAGGCCGGCGGTCGAGCGGTCAGCCCGTCGCGGACTGGGGTGCCGCGGATGCCGGGCAGGTTCCGATCGTCACCGAGCAGACGCTTTCGACCATCGGCGCGAACTGGCGCAGCGCGCGTTCGTATACCTGGCGCTTGAAGTTCACCACGTGATTGGCCGGATACCAGAAATCCACCCAGCGCCACAGGTCGAATTCCGGTTTCTCGCAGGCGTCGAGCTTCAGCGCGTCCTCGCCGCCGGTCAGGCGCAGGAGGAACCAGACCTGTTTCTGGCCGATGCAGGTGGGGTGCTGGTGATGACGGACAAAGCGGTTCGGCAGGCGATAACGCAGCCAGCCGCGCGTGGCGGCAAGCACTTCGACATGGTGCGCGGCGAGGCCGGTTTCTTCCTCGAGCTCGCGATACATGGCTTCCAGCGGCGTTTCGTCGCTGCGCATGCCTCCCTGGGGGAACTGCCAGCCGTCACGGTTCACGCGACGCGCCCAGAACAGGCGGCCATCCGCGTTCAGCAGCACGATCCCCACATTTGGTCGGTAGCCATCAGCGTCGATCATCTCGCCTCCTCGCTCGAAGCCATGCGATGCAGGAAGCTTCCTTCATCGCGGCAGCGTGCCCTCGCGCCCCGATTCAACCACAGCGTACGAACGGCGGGCAAGGCGCTACTTGAATGGAACCCGTCCCGCGATTAAACTGCCCGGCCTTCGTGAATCGTTACAGTTCACGACGACCAGGTTCCACGGCTAGGTAGCTCAGCTGGTCAGAGCGCGGCACTCATAATGCTGAGGTCGGCGGTTCGAGCCCGCCTCTAGCCACCAATATGCGTCACCGGACCCCTGGGTCCCGAATGCCCCGCAAGGGGCATTTTTCGTTCTGGCGGCTTTGTTCTGGCGTTTCGTATCAGTCGGCGGCGAGGTGGAGCGGGATATGCGGTGTGTCGAGTACCGCGCGGGCCAGTTCCACGACGTTGTGCACCCGCAGCTTGGCCATCAGGTTCGCCCGGTGCAATTCGACGGTCTTCTGGCTGATGCTCAGTTCGCCGGCGATGATCTTGTTGAGCTTGCCGCGCATGATGCCGTCGAGCACCTGGATTTCGCGCCGGGTCAGCGCGACATCGGGCCGGAGGGCCGAGAAGGCGTGACTCGCGCGTTCGTGACCGAGCGGCGGATCGTCTGGCAGCGGCTGCAGGAATACGGCATGGAATATGGTGGGCGGAACCGACATGGCCTGCCGGGTGATGCGGTAGCGCCCGTGCGGCTCGCCGTCCTTCCGGAGGAGAAATTCATCGTCCTCGCCGCAGGGTTGGAATCGTTGGGTCAGCCATTCGGGGCCGGCCAGCTTCGGGTCCGCACCGAATTCGCGTTCGAAGGCTGCGTTCACCATCACTGCGCGCTCCACATCGTGCTGCCAGACGAGACAGGGCAGCGGCGATGCCGCGAAAACCTCTTCCGCCAGTCCGCACAGGTGGTGCGAGGCGGGCGGAATCATTGAACTCGGGGTCAGGCACATCGAAGCCTCCAAGGCGGCGAAGGACCGGAATTACGGGTCGCAGAAGATTGCGGAAGATACCACTTGATTCTTGCACGTGCGAAAAGTCTTGCGCTCATGTGATCTGGTGCACGGAATTGAGAACCAGGTCGTGAAGACCACTTTGACATTCGTGATGTCGGCCAGCCCGGTACAATAGGCGCTTCCCATGTTCTTCCGTAGGCCCATGCGCATCTTCAAGATCTTCCACATCGAGGCCGCCCATCGCCTGCCGAACGTTCCCGAGGGGCATAAGTGCTCGCGATTGCATGGTCATTCGTTCAAGGTCGAATTGCATGTCGAGGGCGAGCCCGATCCGCACTTCGGTTGGGTGATGGACTTCGCCGATCTCAAGGCGCGGTTCGCTCCGCTATACGACCGCCTGGATCACCATTACCTCAACGATATCGAGGGGCTGGAAAATCCGACCAGCGAAAATCTGTGCCGCTGGATTTTCGAGCGGTTGCGCGTGGACGTCCCCGGTCTGGCGAAGGTCGTGATCCATGAAACCTGCACCTCCGGTGCGGAATTCGGCGTCGCCGACGTCTGAGCCGCACCCGATGGTGCATCGCAGCAGCAGTCGCTACACTCAGGTCCCCACCTCCCCTGGCAGTTCCTCATGACGCCGTTTGCCGATCATCGTTCGTTCGCGCATTTCGTCGAGCAGGCAACCGCGGCGCAGGCTGTGGCATGGCGCGGTTTCGAACGCGTTGCCGACCTGCAGATGCAGGCGATGGAAAACCAGGCGCGTTCCGTGGCCGGGCTTTTCGCCGATGCCATGGTGGCGCAGGACGCCACCGCGCTCCGTGCCATCTGGGAGAAGGGCGAGGGATGCCAGCGCGACAATGCGGCCCGCGCCACAACCACCGCCGGCGAAATCCTCGACGTGGCCCGCCAGACTGCCAACACCCTGACCGCGATGGTGACGCCCGCCGGTAACGACTGACCCCTCCACCCCGGGCCGTTCCCGAGACGGCGTGACGTCGGTCACGCCGGAGAGCGTTGTCGCAGGTTTTGCAGCTTGTCCGTATGTTTACGGCACTGGTATACTTTTCCAGATTAGACCGTGGCCCGTAGAACTATCTGGTGCCGCCTTTGAGCGAAACCTCACGGGAGCCTCGCGTTGCTGAACAGTCTTGCCGCCGGTCGTCGTCTGGCTTTGCGCGTTGTATTCGCGCAGCTGGTGATGGCCGTGCTGGTGGGCATCGCATTCTCACTGCAGAGTCGGTCGGCTGGTCTGGCCGCCTTTGCGGGCGCCCTCATCGTCGCTTTAGGTAACGCGCTGTTCGCCGCGCGGTTCTTCAGCACGCTGGGCAATGCGACGGTAGCGACGGGGAGGCTGCTGCTGGGGATGTTCCTTAAGTGGACCGTCTTCATCGGTGGCGTCCTGCTGGTCCTGGCTTACTGGAAGCTACCGCCGCTGGCCGCCCTCGTGGGGCTCGTGGCGGGCTTCGCGGTCAACGTATTTGCATTCAGATTCAAGGGTTGAGGCATGGTGAGCGAACCGCAGGGCGGTCTGACCGAATACATCCAGCATCACCTGAACCACATGGTGATCAATTTCCGTCCGGATGCAGGTGCTTTCTGGAACGTGCGCGTCGACTCCATCGTCGTCTCGTTCGTGCTGGGCGCATTGTTCTGTCTGTGGTTCTGGTTGTACGCCCGCAAGGCGACGTCGGGTGTGCCCTCGAAGGGCCAGGCGTTCGTCGAGATCATCGTCGAGTTCGTTGATACCCAGGTGAAAGACACGTTCCATGGCGACCGTCGCACGGTGACGCCGCTGGCGCTGTCCATCTTCATGTGGGTGTTCTTCATGAATGCAATGGATCTGCTGCCGGTCGACCTCGGCGGCTGGCTGGTCCACACCTTCGCCGGTGCTGAAACGGCGCACCACACGTTCTTCCGCATGGTGCCCACGGCCGACATCAACACTACCATCGGCCTGTCCGTCGCGGTGCTGTTCATCGTCATCGGCCACGGCATCAAGGCGAAGGGCGGCTTCGGTTTCGGCAAGGAACTGATCACCGCGCCGTTCCATGCCGAAGGCCCGGTCGCCAAGACCATCCTGGTCCTCCCGAATTTCTTTCTCAACGTCGTCGAAACCCTGTCGAAGCCCGTGTCGCTTGCCATGCGACTGTTCGGCAACATGTACGGCGGCGAACTGGTGTTCATGCTGATTGCCGGTCTGATGGTGAGCTGGATCAGCTTCGTACCCGGCGTCGTGTTCAACACGGCGTGGGCGATTTTCCACATCCTGATCATCGCCCTCCAGGCGTTCATCTTCATGATGCTGACGATCGTCTACATCGCCACGGCGCGTGAACATCACTAACTCACCGCACTGACGTTAGACCCTTTAGTCCCATTCTGTTTCGTTTCTTTTCCATTTTTTAATTACGCATTGCAGGAGAACACCATGGAACTCATCGCACACGTGCAGGGCCTGACCGCCATTGCCATCGGCATCATCATCGGCCTCGGCGCGCTTGGCGCCTGTCTCGGTATCGCGCTCATGGGCGCGAAGTTCCTTGAGTCGGCCGCTCGCCAGCCGGAACTGGTCCCGCTGCTCCAGGGCCGCATGTTCCTGCTCGCCGGTCTGATCGACGCCGCGTTCATTATCGGTCTGGCCGTTGCCCTGCTGTTCGCTTTCTCGAACCCGCTGATCAGCGTGCTCCAGGCTGCAGCCGCAGCAGCACACTAATTGTGTGATCGCCGTTGCCGTGGCGGTTTCCGCCACTGCAACCGTTCGTCCAAACGCGTTCGGAGTAAATCGGAGAGATCATGGAAATCAACATGACCTTCCTGGGCCAGATGATCTCTTTTGCGATCCTGGTCTGGTTCACCACCAAGTTCATCTGGCCCCAGATCAGCGGCGCCATCGAAGAACGTCAGAAGAAGGTTGCCGATGGCCTCGCCGCCGCCGAGCGTGCCCGCGCCGAACTCAAGGATGCCGACGCCAAGGTCGCCGTCGAGATCAAGCAGGCTCGTCAGCAGGCCAGCGAGATCATCGACAAGGCTCAGCAGCAGGGTAACCAGTTGCTCGAAAAGGCTCGTGCGGAAGCAACCGAAGAGATCAACCGTCTGAAGGCCCAGGCCCAGGACGACATCGCTTCGATGGCCCAGCGTGCCCGCGAGCAGCTTCGTGAGCAGGTCGGTGCCCTCGCTATCCAGGGTGCATCGAAAATCGTCCAGCGTGAAATCGATCCGGCTGCCCACAAGGCACTGCTCGACCAGCTCGCTACCGAGATCTGATCATGGCCCAGGCGCTTACCCTTGCCCGCCCCTACGCGCGCGCTGCCTTCGAAGTAGCGCACGCGTCGGGTTCGCTGGCCGACTGGTCCCGCGCCCTCGGCTTCGCCGCCGTCGTGGCTGCGGATTCCCGAGTGGCCGACCTGATTAACGATCCGCGCGTGCTTCCTGCGCAGCTGGTCGCGCTGCATCTGCCCGAAGGCATGGGTAACGACGCTCCGTTCGCGCGGTTCCTCGAGGAACTGGCCGAGAACGGTCGCCTGCACCTGATGCCCGAAGTCGCTGCGCTTTTCGACGAGTTGAAGCTCGAGTCCGAGTCGACGATGAAGGTCAAGGTCACCAGTGCCCTCGACCTCGACGCCGCACAGACCGAATCGTTGCGTGCCTCGCTCAAGCGCCGCTTCAAGCGCGAGATCGAGATCGACACGCATATCGATCCGGCTCTGCTGGGCGGTGTCGTGATCGACACGGGCGAGCAGGTTATCGACGGCTCCGCTCGCGGTCGCCTCGAGCGACTGGCCAGCGCGCTGACGCACTGATACGAGATTCTCATAACACCGGGTGCCGCTAGCGCGGCGCAACCCAAGGAACCGACCATGTCCAGCACCACACTGAATCCGTCCGAGATCAGCGAGCTGATCAAGACCCGCATCGAGCAGTTCAAGCTCGGCGCCGAGGCACGCAACGAAGGCACGATCATCAGCGTGTCCGACGGCATCGTGCGCATCCACGGCCTGGCCGATGTGATGCAGGGCGAAATGATCGAACTGCCGAACAACACCTTCGCGCTGGCGCTGAACCTCGAGCGCGACTCGGTGGGTGCGGTCGTCCTCGGTGAATACGTCCACCTGCGCGAAGGCGATGCCGCCAAGACCACCGGCCGCATCCTCGAAGTGCCGGTCGGCCCGGGCCTGCTCGGCCGTGTCGTCGACGCGCTCGGCAACCCGATCGACGGCAAGGGCCCCATCGACGCCGTTGGCACCAGCCCGATCGAAAAGGTCGCGCCGGGCGTCATCTGGCGTAAATCGGTCGACCAGCCGATGCAGACGGGTTACAAGTCCATCGACTCGATGATTCCGATCGGCCGCGGCCAGCGCGAGCTGATCATCGGCGACCGCCAGACGGGCAAGACCGCCGTCGCGATCGACGCGATCATCAACCAGAAAGACTCCGGCATTAAGTGCATCTACGTCGCCATCGGCCAGAAGCGCTCCTCGATCGCCAACGTCGTGCGCAAGCTCGAAGAGAACGGCGCGCTGGCCAACACGATTATCGTCGTCGCTTCGGCGTCCGAGTCGGCCGCACTGCAGTACGTCGCGCCGTACGCCGGTTGCGCCATGGGCGAGTACTTCCGTGACCGCGGCGAAGACGCGCTCATCGTGTACGACGATCTCTCCAAGCAGGCCGTGGCTTACCGCCAGATCTCGCTGCTGCTGAAGCGTCCCCCGGGCCGCGAAGCGTATCCCGGCGACGTGTTCTATCTCCACTCGCGTCTGCTCGAGCGCGCTTCCCGCGTCAGCGAGGAGTACGTCGAGAAGATGACCAATGGCGAAGTGAAGGGCAAGACCGGTTCGCTGACCGCGCTGCCGATCATCGAGACCCAGGCGGGCGACGTTTCGGCGTTCGTTCCGACCAACGTGATCTCGATCACCGACGGCCAGATCTTCCTCGAAACCGATCTGTTCAACGCCGGTATCCGTCCGCCCGTCAACGCCGGTATCTCGGTGTCGCGAGTCGGTGGTGCCGCGCAGACGAAGATCATCAAGAAGCTCTCGGGCGGCGTGAAGCTCTCGCTCGCGCAGTACCGCGAACTCGCCGCGTTCGCGCAGTTCGCTTCGGACCTCGATGCCGCCACGCGCGCGCAGCTGGACCGCGGCCAGCGCGTCACGGAACTGATGAAGCAGGCGCAGTACTCGCCGCTGTCGATCGCCGAACTCGGCGTGTCGGTCTATGCGGCCGAGAAGGGCTACCTCGACGACCTGCCGGTCAACAAGGTGCTGCCGTTCGAGAAGGGTCTGCACGCGTTCATGCGTCAGAACCATGCCGAACTGATGAACAAGATCGACAAGTCCGGCGACTGGAACAACGACATCGAGGCCACCTTCAAGGCCGCCGCTGACGAGTTCAAGAAGACGGGTAGCTGGTAAGCAGCCGTCGTAAGCGCGGGCCGGCAATGCCGGTTCGCGTTGCACGGCTGAAGCTTTAAACGGTCGACGATTCAACCAACTGCGAGTACGAGATGGCAAGCGGACGCGAAATCAAAACCAAGATCAAGAGCACGCAGAACATGCGCAAGGTGACGCGCGCGCTCGAAATGGTCTCGGCCTCGAAGATTCGCAAGGCGCAGGACATGATGAAGGCGTCGCGTCCTTACGCGCGCCTGATGCGCAAGGTCATTGCACATGTTGCGCAGGCGAGCACCGACTTCACCCATCCGTTCCTCACGGAGCGGACGAACGTCGCGCGCGTCGGTTACATCGTCGTGTCGACGGACCGCGGTCTGGCCGGTGGCCTGAACTCCAACCTGTTCCGTCGCACGCTTATCGCGGTGCGCGAGTGGCAGGAAAAGGGTGTCGATGTCGACATCGTTGCCGTCGGCCAGAAGGCCGTGCAGTTCTTCCGCCGCATCAAGGGCGTGAACCTGATCGGCACGGCGACGCATCTCGGCGACCGCCCGAAGCTGGAAGACCTGATTGGCGTCATCAAGGTGGTGCTCGACGCGTACACCGCGAACAGCCTCGATCGCGTGTTCCTGGTCTACAACGACTTCGTCAACACCATCGTTCAGAAGCCGACCGTCCACGCCCTGCTGCCGCTGCAGCTGGTGGCGACGGAAATGGAACAGGCGGAAGGCGCTGGCGCGGACAACGTCAAGGTCGAGCAGAAGCACGACTGGGACTACATCTACGAACCCGATGCCCGGACCGTGCTGGAGCACGTGATGGGGCGCTACATCGAATCCGTGGTCTACCAGGCCGCGCTCGAGAACCTGGCCAGCGAACATGCCGCGCGCATGGTGGCCATGAAGGCGGCATCGGACAACGCGAACAAGGTCATCGACGAACTGACGCTGGTTTACAACAAGGCCCGTCAGGCCGCGATTACCCAGGAAATCTCGGAAATCGTCGGCGGCGCGGCCGCGGTCTGACGCAAGACATCGATGGCGACGCGAAGCGGCGCCGTAACACATACCTTAGAAGATTCATCCGGAGCTATACCCATGAGCCAGGGCAAAGTTGTTCAGATCATCGGTGCGGTGGTCGACGTTGAATTCCCGCGCGATCAGGTGCCGAACATTTATGACGCACTGAAGATCGACGGCACCGCGATTACGCTCGAAGTCCAGCAGCAGCTGGGCGACGGCGTCGTCCGCGCGATCGCCCTCGGTTCGACCGACGGCCTGCGCCGCAACCTCATCGCCCGCAACACCGGCGAAGGCATCAAGGTGCCGGTCGGCAAGAAGACGCTCGGCCGCATCATGGACGTGCTGGGCAATCCCATCGACGAAGCCGGTCCGATCGGCGCGGAAGCCGAGTGGGTCATCCACCGCGAAGCCCCGTCGTATGACGACCAGGCAGCCGCGAACGAACTCCTCGAAACCGGCATCAAGGTCATCGACCTGATGTGCCCGTTCGCCAAGGGTGGCAAGGTCGGCCTGTTCGGCGGCGCCGGTGTCGGCAAGACCGTGAACATGATGGAGCTCATCAACAACATCGCGAAGGCGCACTCGGGTCTGTCCGTGTTCGCCGGCGTGGGTGAGCGTACTCGTGAAGGTAACGACTTCTATCACGAGATGAAGGACTCCAACGTTCTCGACAAGGTGACGATGGTCTACGGTCAGATGAACGAGCCGCCGGGCAACCGCCTGCGCGTCGCGCTGACCGGCCTCACCATGGCCGAGTACTTCCGCGACGAGAAGGACGAGAACGGCAAGGGCCGCGACGTGCTGTTCTTCGTGGACAACATCTACCGCTACACGCTGGCCGGTACCGAAGTATCGGCGCTGCTCGGCCGTATGCCGTCGGCGGTGGGTTACCAGCCGACGCTCGCCGAGGAAATGGGCGTGCTGCAGGAGCGCATCACCTCGACGAAGACCGGCTCGATCACGTCGATCCAGGCCGTCTACGTTCCCGCGGATGACCTTACCGATCCGTCGCCGGCGACCACGTTCGCGCATCTCGATGCGACCGTCACGCTGAGCCGTAGCATCGCTTCGCTGGGTATCTATCCGGCGGTCGATCCGCTCGATTCCACCAGCCGTCAGCTGGACCCGGCCGTCATCGGCCAGGAGCACTACGACGTCGCCCGTCGCGTTCAGGGCACGCTGCAGCGCTACAAGGAACTGAAGGACATCATCGCCATCCTCGGTATGGACGAGCTGTCGCAGGAAGACAAGGAAGCGGTGTCGCGCGCCCGTAAGATCGAGCGCTTCTTCTCGCAGCCGTTCCACGTCGCGGAAGTCTTCACGGGCTCGCCGGGCAAGTACGTGGCGCTGAAGGAAACGATCCGCGGCTTCAAGATGATCGTCGACGGCGAAGTGGATCACCTGCCGGAGCAGGCCTTCTACATGGTCGGCGGCATCGACGAAGCCATCAAGAAGGCCGAGGACATGGGCGCCAAGAAGGCCGCCTGAGGTCGTCAGGGACGAGACGCCGGCAAGGCATCTCGTCCCGCACCCCGGACGCTTCTCGTTCCTGATCCCCCTTCGTTTACGGAATCGCACCCATGACCCACACCATTCGTGTCGACATCGTCAGCGCCGAAGCCGAGATCTACTCGGGCGACGCTACGCTGGTGGTCGTCACCGGTGAACTCGGCGAGCTGGGTATCGCTCCCCGGCACGCGCCGTTGATCACCCGCCTGAAGCCCGGTCACATCGACGTGGTTCTGGCCAACGGCGAGCGCCAGCAGTTCTACGTCTCCGGCGGCATCCTCGAGGTGCAGCCGCAGGTCGTGACCATTCTTGCCGACACCGCGGCACGCGCCGCCGATCTCGACGAAGCAGCGGCCCTGGCCGCCAAGCAGGAAGCCGAGGACGCGCTCGCGAACCGTGGCGATACGCTCGACGTTGCCGAAGCCCAGGCCAAGCTGGCCGAAGCCCTCGCGCAGTTGCAGGCGCTGGAGCGCTTGCGCAAGACGCTGAAGCACTGAGTCAGTCGCACAGTAAAAGCAAAAAGCCGGCCCAGCGCCGGCTTTTTGCTTTTACTGCTTCCTTCATCTGCCGACGACCGTTTGCATGCCAGCCTCCGTGACATGAAATCCCACTATCGCCGCAGTCTCTGGATCCTCGGGATCGTTGCCGTCGTCCTGATCGCGGCGCGAATCGCGCTGCCTTTTGCCGTCCTCAATTACCTCAATGGACGCATGGCAAGCATGGGCTCCTACTCGGGGCGCATGGCGGATATCGACATCCATCTCTGGCGCGGTGCGTACAGCATCGACCGTCTGGTGATCACGAAGGTCGACGGCAAGGTACCCGTGCCGCTGTTCAGTGCCGAGCGTACAGAAATCGCGCTCAGCTGGCGCGCGCTCACACGAGGCCACGTGCGTGGGAAAGTCGACTTCTTCCGTCCGGAACTCAACTTCGTGGACGGTAAGGGCGAGGGCGATACGCAGACGGGTAAAGGCGTGGACTGGCGTGCGCAGCTGAAGGCTCTGTCGCCGATGCGCCTGGAAGAAGTGAATGTCGTCGATGGTGTCGTGACGTTCCACAATTTCGTGTCGAGCCCAAAGGTCGATCTCAAGATGACCGATGTCAACGGCACGGCGACGAACCTCACAAATGTGGAGAAGACGTCGGGGTCGCGCGTCGCGCAGTTGCATGCCACGGCCAACGTGCTGGGCGATGCGCCGCTGGAAACGCGCGCTTCGTTCGATCCGCTGGAGCGCTTTGGCGATTTTCACTACGAACTCACCGTGCACAACGTCAAGCTCGTGAAAGCGAACGACCTCGCGCGGGCGTATTCAGGGCTCGACTTCGCGGGTGGCGAGGGCGATTTCGTGATGGAGCTGGAAGCGCGTGATCGCAATCTCACCGGATACGCCAAGCCGCTCTTCCATGGCCTGAAGATTTTCAGCTGGAAGCAGGACGTTCAGCAGGATAAGAAGGGGCCGCTGAAAATCGCCTATGAGGCGGTAGCGGAAGGTGTGGTTCAGGTCTTCAAGAACCACGAAAAGGATCAGTTCGCCACCCGCGTGCCGATCAGCGGTCACATCGGCGATAAGGACCTGGATACGGTGTCGGCGATCCTCGGCATCCTGCGCAATGCATTCATCGAGGCGTATAAACCGAACCTCGAGCACCTGACCCACCGCCCGGATAACCCGTAACGTCCGGCGGACTTGGCATGCTCGCCGAAACCGGCCAAAGTGACGCCCTGCCACCATGCGCCGAAGATAAGCCATGACCCAAACACCCATCCATGTCGTGATCCTCGCTGCCGGCGAAGGCAAGCGAATGAAGTCCGCGACCGCCAAGGTATTGATGCCGCTGGCGGGACGCCCGTTGTTGCAGCATGTGATCGACGTGGCGCGGACCCTCGATCCCGCCGGTATCCATGTCGTGCACGGGCATCGCGGCGACAAAGTCACGGCCGCGTTCGCGCACGATACGACGCTGGACTGGATCGAGCAGACCGAGCGCCTGGGCACCGGTCACGCCGTACGCACCGCGCTGGAACATCTCCGCGCCAACGGCGTACTGGAAGGGCGCGTGGTCGTGCTCTACGGCGACGTTCCGTTGATTCACGGCGAGACGCTGCGCCGGCTGGTCGCGGCGGACGAGCCGCTGGCCATGCTTGCGACCCGCGTCGCCGATCCCAAAGGCTATGGACGCGTGATCCTCGACGCTTCCGGGCATGTGCGTCACGTGGTCGAAGAAAAAGACGCCAGCGCAGCGCAGCGCGCGGTCGACCTGATCAATACCGGCATCCTCGCCGGCGACGCGGCGAAGTTACTGGCATGGACATCCCGCCTCGGCAACGCCAATGTGCAGGGCGAGTACTACCTCACCGATGTCTTCGAATTCGCAGCCGCGGATGGCACGCCTGCGCTATGCGTCGACTGCGATGAGATCGAAGCGGCCGGTGCGAACGATCCGTGGCAGCTCGCGGAACTCGAAGCGCTGTATCGCCAGCGCATGGCGCGCGGACTCGCGCTTGCCGGCGTGCGTCTGGCGGACCCTTCGCGACTGGACGTTCGCGGAACGGTCCGTGCCGGACGCGATGTCGAAGTCGACGTGAACGTTATCTTCGAAGGCAGCGTCGAACTCGGCGACGATGTGCGCATCGGTCCGTTCACGCGTATTCGTAATGCGCGCCTTGCGACGGGCACCGTCGTCCTCGCGCACTGCGATCTCGATGGCGTGGTGACGCATGGACCGTGCACGATCGGTCCGTTCGCCCGGCTGCGTCCTGGGACCGATCTCGCCGCCGGCGTGCACGTTGGCAACTTCGTCGAAACCAAGCAGACGTCGATGGGCGAGGGCAGCAAGGCGAATCACCTCACCTATCTGGGCGATGCCGTCATCGGTCGTGGCGTGAACATCGGCGCGGGTACGATTACCTGCAATTACGATGGCGCGAACAAGAGTCGCACGACGATCGAGGACAACGTCTTCGTCGGCTCGAACAGCGCACTGGTCGCGCCGGTCACGCTGCACGAAGGTGCCACCATCGGTGCTGGCGCGGTCGTGACGAGAGATGCTCCCCCTCATGCGCTTACGGTGGCGCGAGTCCGCCAGACGTCGATCGAAGGCTGGCAGCGACCGAAGAAAAAATAGGGCTCAGGCGCGATAGCGCCAGCCGTCGACTTCGACGAGCAGGTCGGAACGGCAGATATCCCCGTGCAACACCAGCAAGGGTGCCGACGGCATGTGCGCGGCCGCAAAAGCGTGCACGCGAGCGGCGTGGTCCGCGTGGCGTACGTAAATTTTCAGCGGGGCGTAGCTGTCGAAACCTGCCGGCATGTGGCTTGCCGTCAGTAGTGCGTCCAGATTCGCCAGTGTCTCGCCAAGCTGCGCGTCCAGGTCGTCGCGATGCGCCGACGCATGTCCCACGACCGATGCGGTACCCGAGATGGCGAGAACGTCGTCCGCAGGCAGCAGGGTGGCGCGGGCGAAGCTGGGCGGGGTACGTCCGTACTGGCGGGGATACTGCCAGGCGCTTACCTGGCGTGGATTTTCCACGCGCGTGCCCGGACGATCGGTGGCCAGCAGATAGACCTGCAGGATTTTCGCCGCGTCGTGGTGGCCGATGGCAGTTGCGGCCGGATAGCCGTTCGCGAAGATGTCGCCCATGCCGACGATGCGGCCGTTGCAGAAATGCTTGTAGCGTTCGTCGTCGCCGGTACCGAGGTTGATGTCGGCCAGATAATTCCAGATGCGCTGCACGTGACACTCGGGACTGCCGGCCACGAATCGCGACAGCGCGTCGTAGGCGCGAGCCGCCGTGGCTTCCGGTCCGCCATGCTCGTCTTCGTCCAGCTCGATCGCGGCGTACAGCCAGCCGCCTCCGCGGGACCAGCGAAGGGCGCCTTCGCGTCCGAAGGTCACGGGCGACGACACTCGCCATTCCTCGCCCATCGACATGCCGAGCGGCTCCATGGCCAGCCTCAGGTGTCGAGGGTCGTCATACGTCGCGGCGTGCGCGCCGAAGCCGAACGTGGCGAGTGCGTGGGATGAGGGAGCCCGGTCTTCCGGCAGGTAACAGACCCTGGGAGCTGGGTGGACAGGGGCGCTGTCCCGCTCCCTCATTTCGCTGCCTGATGCCATCTGACCTTCCGTTCGATTCGTGCAGTCCATCATATAACGCGGTCGTGTCGAAGTGACGCAGGCTACTGATAGTTAGCGGTTTTCACATCGGTGAAGAGCGTCCGCCGGCAAGCCCTGTGATACACTCCGCGGCCGCTGACATCCGGGGGGGATGGCAGATTTTGGGGACTTGGAAAGAGCATGGCAGAACAAACCGCAGCAGAAAATGAACTGGCCACGCTTATCGTGGACAGCCTGAACCTCGAAAGTACCAAGCCGGAACAGATCGATCCCGAAGCTCCCCTCTTCGGCGGCGACCTGGGACTGGATTCCATCGATGCGCTGGAGATCGCGCTGGCGGTGTCGAAGCGTTACGGTTTCCAGCTCCGTTCCGACAATCCCGACAACCGGCAGATCTTCTCCAACCTGCGCAAACTGTCCGAGCATATCGAACAGCACCGCGTCGCCTGACCGGAACGTCGATGAGCGTCGAGCGCGCTCGTCCCGACGCCGGCAATCCGGCATCCCCATCCGTTCTCCCCGCGTCCCAGGCTGCGCCGGGCCGTTCGTGGATGATCGCCTGTGTCGCGACGTATGCCGTGCTGGCCTTCGCCGGCGCCATGACGCATCGCCAATGGTTGTCGCTGCTGGCCATGCTTTCGCTGCTTACCGCTGTGCTGTTTCCCGCGCTGCTGGCACGACGCACGCCTGCGTACATCGCGTGGCCGGTGTTGGCGGCGGTGCTCGTCTGGCTGGCGGCACGCGGCTGGCTGACGACGTCGATGGATGCGCTACCGGCGCTGATCAATCTGGCTATCGCATGGCTGTTCGGGCGCACGTTATTGCGAGGCCATCAGCCGCTCATCGCGTATTTCATCGCCACTATCGAGGGCGGGGACCGGCTCGCCCTGCCGGGCGTGGCCAGATATGCACGGGGCCTGACCGTTTTCTGGACGGGGCTGTTGGCTGTTCAGGCTTTGCTCCTGTCGCTCGTGTTCTGCTTTGCCGCACCGGAAGGCTTGCTGGCGACGCTCGGCGTCGCCGTACCCATCCGGCTGGAAGGAGGCATCTTCATGGCATACGCACATGTTGGCTGCTATCTCGTCATTGCAGCGGCGTTTCTCGTCGAGTATCCGGTGCGTCGTGTGTTGCTTCGCGACGTGCCTCATGTGGGGCCCGTTGACATGGCGACGCAGCTCGCGCTGCGCTGGCCGGAACTGCTGAGCAACTGGCGTCGGGGTGGCCCATGAGCGATTTGCCGGAGATAACCCGCGGTATCCGCTTCGAGCCCGGTCATCCCAGTTTTGCGGGGCATTTTCCGGGGCGCCCCATTGTCGCGGGAGTTCTGCTGCTGGAGCAGGTGGCTCTGGCATGGCGCGAATGGCGAGGCCTTCGCTTGCGGTCCATCGCCGATGCGAAATTCGTCGCGCCTTTGCTTCCCGGCGAAGAGGCGATGCTCACTCTTACTGAAATTTCGGAATACCGCATGCGCTTTACGATCGTACGTGCCGGCACGATGCTGGCACGGGGCACCGTCGAAGGATCGACATGACCGCACACTGGCAGCATCAGCGCGAAGGCGGCGGTCGCTTCGCCATCTGGCTCATTCGCGCCATCGCTCTGCATGGCGGTCGTGGTGCCGGCCGCGCGTTGCTGTACCCGATCACCCTGTATTTCTATCTGCGTCGCCGCTCAGAGCGCGAGGCATCAAAGGCCTATCTGGCGCGGGTATTCGGTCGGCCGGCGACTCCGCTGGAAGTGATGCGTCACATCCATTGTTTCGCGTCGACGCTGCTGGATCGGATATTTCTTCTCGCACACGGCGAAAAACGTTTCGATATAGAAACGATCGGTCTCGACGTCCTCGACGAGCGCATCGCCATGGGCCGTGGCGTTCTGCTGATCGGATCCCACCAGGGCAGTTTCGAAGCATTGCGTGCATTGGGCGCGCGCCGGCCCGACATACCGCTGCGCGTGGTGCTCGACAAACAGAAAACCCCAGCCATGACGATGTTGCTCGAAGCGCTTGCACCGGATGTGGGCGCTCGCGTCATCGACTCGTCGATGGACGGTACGTCGATCACGCTCGCCATGGCCGAGGCGACGCGTCAGGGCGGTATGGTCGCGTTGCTCGCCGACCGCGGCCGTGCCCACGAGGCCTTGCGCAAAGCGCCGCTGCTCGGCTCGCCCGCGCCGTTTCCCGTGGGACCCTGGCTGGTTGCGTCGGCGCTACAGGTGCCGGTCGTGCTGTGCATGGGCCTGTACATGGGCGGCAATCGCTACAAGCTGATTTTCGAAGCATTGAGCGACCGCGTGGAAATTCCTCGGCAACGGCGCGCGCAGGCTCTCGACGAACTGATTTCCCGCTACGCTCAGCGGGTGGAGCATTACGCGCGTCTGGCCCCCTATAACTGGTTCAACTTCTATGATTTCTGGCAAGACACTGGTGTTAATCCTCGCGCTGATACCGCTTCTCTCGTACGCCAGGTCGACGCCTGAAGCGAGCGATGCGAACGCGTTCATCGCGACGCTGAAGCGCCCGCCACCCGCGCGCACGCCGTTCGCGGAAGCGCGCTTCATGCGCGTGCTCGACAAGCCGCTGGTCGTCTCGGGCGAACTGGCCTGGCTCGGCGGCGATCGGCTGGAACGCCGCGTCGACGCACCCAATCGCGAGACCGCCACCATCGCGGACGGCGAAGTCACCCAGCAACGCGAAGGGAAAAAGCCACGCAGTTTTTCATTGCAGCGGGCGCCGCAGCTCAAGGTGCTGCTCGATAGTTTCGTTGCGTTGCTCGGTGGCGATCCGTCGCGTCTCGGCGATGCATTCGATGTGAAGCTCGCGCGCGGCGACGTTCACTGGACGCTTACCCTTACGCCGCGCGACGCGCGCATCGCGAAGCAGATCTCGGCTATTCGCATCGACGGCGCCGGTACGGAGCCAGGTTGCATGCGCATGGAGGAAGCCGACGGCGATGTCGCCATCGATTTACTGGGCGATCTGGCAACGAAAATGCCGGCGACGCCCACGCGTGAAAATCTTGCGGCACTGTGCGGCGGGGCACCGTGACCTATCTCCGCCGGACGATGCGCTGAATGCGCCGCGGCGCACGCATCGCGTTGTTGATCTGCTGGCTGCTGGCGTTGGCCGGCCTGGGCCTGCTCATCGCGCAGCGGCTTGTAGTCAGTACGGACCTGCGCAGCTTCATGCCCGCGCCGACCACGCCGGATCAGAAGCTGCTTATGGAGCAGGTGGGCGAGGGCCCCGGTTCGCGCCTGCTGCTTGTCGCGATCGATGGTGCGAGCGATGAGAAACTCGCCGCGCTGAGTCGCGGCCTGAGTGCGAAACTGCGGTCCGACAGCGCCTTCTCGCAGACGATCAACGGCGATTTCGATCTCGGCATGCTCGACGATCAGCTGTTGCCTTACCGGTATCTGCTCTCGCCGACGCTCGATACCGCATCGTTCGATCGCGACTATCTCGCCGATCAGCTCGAACAACGCCTCGACGATCTGGGGTCTCCCGCAGCCACGTTGCTCAAGGGGCTGCTGCCACGCGATCCGACGCTGGAAGTCCTGAAGCTTGCGGAGCAGTGGACGCCGGCGCATTCGCCGGAAGTGCGCGATGGTGTCTGGTTCTCTTCCCGGGGCGAAGCATTGCTGCTCGTGCAGACGCGCGCCGCCGGGTTCGATCCGGGGGCGCAAGGAGAAGCGATCGATCGGATACGTGCCGCTTTCGCCGCGTTGCCCGATAGTGCCGGAGCGCATCTGACCCTGAGCGGCCCCGGTTACTTCAGCGTTGTGGTGAACGCGCAGACACGTAGCGAGGCCGACTGGATCGGACGCATTTCGACGATCGGTTTCATCGTACTCATGCTGGCCGCTTATCGCAGTGTGCGTAGCCTGCTCCTCGGCGCGTTGCCCGTCGTCAGCGGTGCGCTCGCGGGCATTGCGGTGATGACGCTCGCATTCTCCGAGGTCCACGGCATCACGCTCGCCTTCGGGTTTACTTTGCTGGGCGTCGCGCAGGAATATCCCATTCGTCTTCTGAGTCATCGCCGCGCTGGCGAAACCGCCATCGAAAGCGTGCGCGGTCTCTGGCCCTTGTTGCTGACCGCGATCGCATCGGCCTGCATTGCCTATCTCGCTTTCTATGCATCGGGCGTGGGTGGCCTGAAACAACTTGCCGTCTTTACCATTACGGGTCTGCTCGCCGCCGGGCTCACGACGCGCTATGCGCTGCCCTGGCTTTTGCCGGACAACGTCCGCGATGTCGAGAGCACGCCGGGTCTCGCGGCGTTTCGCAACTTCCTCGATAGGCTGCCGCGTCCGCGCTGGCTGCCCGTGCCGGTGGCTCTCGTGGCGGTGCTGATGCTGGTTTTCGCGCCCGGTCCCTTCTGGCAGAACGACCTGTCCGCCCTGACGCCACTGCCGCGGGACTTATTGGCGACCGATGCGCGGCTGCGCGGCGAACTCGGTGCTCCCGATGTCCGTTACCTGCTGATCGTGGAGGGGGCGACGGCCGACGACGTGCTTGCTGTGTCGCAGTCCGTCGAACCACGCATGCGCGCATTGGTTGCAAAGAAGGCGCTGGATGCCTTCGAGCTGCCGTCGATCTACCTGCCGAGCCAAGCGGTACAGCGTGCCCGGCAGGCGAAGCTTCCGGCCCCGGATGCGCTCGACGCGTCTCTTGAGAGTGCACTGGAAGGCATGCCGTTTCGCAAAGACCTGTTCGCTCCGTTCCGGCACGATGTGGAAATGGCGCGTACGGCGCTGCCGCTTACGCCGCAGGCATTCGTCCGGTCGCCGCTGGGTCAGAGACTTGCCGCCATGCTCGTGCAGCGTGGGGATCACTGGATCGGGCTCGGCACGTTGAGCGGCGTGCGCGATCCGGACGCCGTCGCGGCGTTGGGCGCCGACTTCGGTGGAAACGTGCGCCTGCTGGACCTGAAAGAGGCCTCCGAATCGCTGGTCGTCGAATATCGCACGCGCATCCTCCATGCACTGCTCGCCGCCACGGCGCTGCTGCTGGTGACGATCACGCTGGCGTTGCGCAGCGTGCGACGGGCGTGGCATGTCCTTGCGCCGATGACGCTCGCGACGTTCCTCGTCCTTGCCGTCGAACGCGCGGCCGGTATTCCGTTGTCGCTGTTCCATCTGGTCGCGTTGATTCTCGCCGCCGGACTCGGCCTGCATTACGCGTTGTTCTTCGAGCGCGACACGGACGATCCCGCCGAGCAGCGGCGTACGCTGCACGCCACGGTCGTTTGTGTCGTTTCGGCGTTGCTGGTATTCGGCATGCTCGGCTGGTCGTCCATACCGGTGCTTCGCGCGATCGGTCTGACGGTTAGTCTCGGCGTAGCATTCCATTTCTGTCTTTCGATTCTGATGGCGCCACATGCTCGACAAGACTGACTGGATGCACCTCGTGCCGCATGCGGGCGATATGTGCCTGCTGGATGTCGTGCTTGCATGGGACGAACGCACGATCCATGCACGCAGCACGAATCACACGATGCCCTCGCATCCGCTGCGCGGCGACCACGGGCTGCACGCGGTGCACCTGTCGGAGTACGGCGCACAGGCGATGGCGGTGCATGGCGCATTGCGCGCGCGTGCGGCTGGCGGCGGCGCGGCGCGGCCGGGCATGCTGGTAAGCCTGCGCGGCGTCGACCTCGCGGTCGAGCGCGTGGACACCCTGGAGGGTGCACTCGATATCCATGCCGAATGCCTGTATGCCGACGATTCCGGTGCGCAATATACGTTTCGTATCGAGCACGATGGCGTCGTCGTCGCTTCGGGCCGCGCGGCCGTCATTCACCCGTAAGATCCGAAGAACCGGCGATACGCTCCTGCCGGCGCGTCGCCTGTGCTTCCGCGGGGCGCCGGCGCATGAAGAACACCAGCATCGGCGTCGTCATGATGGTGGTGACGATCGCCATGATCAGTAGCATGGTGAACATCTCCTTGCCGATGACTCCGGCATCGAGGCCGACGCGTATGACGATCAGTTCCATGAGGCCGCGCGCGTTCATCAGCGAACCCACCGCGAACGCATCGCGCCAACCCTGACCTGCCAGGCGCGCGCCGGCCATGCCGCCCAGCACCTTGCCGGCGATGGCGAACGCAAGAATGATCAGCAATGCGTAGCCTGCGCCACCGGTGAATGCATCCGCGCTGGTGTTGAGTCCCGCAAGCGCGAAGAACACCGGCAGCAGAAGGAGTACCGTCACGTGCTCGATGCGTTCGACGATGGTGTCGAGCAGACGATCGTCGCGCGGCAGACATGCGCCGAAAAGAAATGCACCAAATACCGCATGCAGGTTCAGCCATTCGGTAGCCGCCGCACAGGCAAGCGCACCCATGAGCAGGACGAACAGCATGTTGCCGTGCGGACGGCTATCCGCGGCGTAACGAGCGAGCATGCGTGCCGCCATTGGGCGAAATACGCCGAAGCACAGCGCGGTCAGCGCGATCATGCCGCCCAGCGTCCGCCAGAACGGCATCCAGTCGCCGTGCACGGAGACGAGGGCCACGACCATGGCCAGCGCGACCCATGCCAGCGCGTCCGCGACGGCCGCCGATGCCAGGGCGAGCCGCGCGGGTCCGGTGTGCGCGAGTTGCCGTTCTTTCAGGATGCGGGCCATGACCGGAAGTGCGGTGATGGCGCCCGCCGTGGCAATGAACAGGGCGAATGGCCAGAAGGCGACGCCGGGCGGTGCAAAGCGTGGATACAGCGCCGGAGCGACCGCGATGCCCAGCAGCATCGGCAGGACCACGGCGAGAACGCCGACCTTGGTGGCGGCCGTCAGCTGGCGCCGGGCACCACCCGGCATGCGCAGTTCGACACCCACCACGAACATGAAGAGCACCAGGCCGAGCGTACTCAGACTCTGCAGCGCCGCGAGGCTGGGTTTCGCGAACAGCGCGGCCTGGGCTTCCGGTGCGATGGCGCCGAACAACAGCGGCCCCAGCGCGATGCCCGCGATCATTTCGCCGATCACCGGCGGCTGTCCGAGCCAGCGCAGCACCCATGCCAGTGCGCGCGCCGTGAGGAGGATCGCCACCAGCTGCACGAGCAACAGGGCTGGGCCCACGGGCATCTCCTAGATCGGGAGCGTATCCACGATGGTGGGCGTATGCGCACGCGAGCGGCGGTAGCTGGCCATCACGTCGCCATAGTGGAATACACGGCGAACGGTGTAGACCGTTATGCGGGTCACGTCGCGCACGGGGCTGAAATGGCTCAGCCGGAATTCGCCCTGGTAGCGCGACGCGATGGGAACGGATACGACGCCCACGTCGAGTTCGCGCGAGGCGGCGATCAGCAGTGCGGCCTCGAAAACGAAGTGCTCCGCGGGAAGGTCGACAAGCGATAACGCGACGCGGGGATAGAGACGCTGTCCGCTCTGGGTATCGGCCACCGGTTGGGCGCACGCCCAGGAAATACCCCAGTCGGCCACGGCATTCGCCCGGCGGCGGCCTTTCGGTTGCTGGTCGCGCTCCAGAAGGCGCGCGCCGATAACGATGCTTCCGGGATGTTTTTCGCTGGCGGCCAGAATGCGCGGGATATCGGATGCAAGGTGCTGGCCGTCGCCGTCCATCGTGACTACGGCATCGAAACCCTGTTTCAGGACCTCGCGAAAGCCCGTGCGCAGTGCTTCGCCCTTGCCCTGTCGCGTGGAGTGACGCAGCAGCGTCACAGGCAGTCCGGACACGATATCCGGCGTCCGGTCGTCTGAGCCGTCGTCCACCACGATCACGGGCATGCCCAGTGCGAGTGTCGATTCGATGACGCCACGGATGGCTTTCTCTTCGTTCAGGCAGGGAATCAACACGCATATGCGCGCTGTTGCGTCGCTCACCGGCATGCCTCCACATCGAGATGTACGTCGAGACTATCGGCTGTCGCGACGCGCAACGCCAGCGATTGTTCTTGCGCGAGCGCTTCCATCAGCCGTAGTCCCGCACCCGTTGGATTGCTGTGCGCCAGGCCATCCATGCGCGCATCGCCCAGCGATGCGTCCCGGATGTTGCCGGGAACCAATGTGAGGTCGATGCGCGCGGCACCCTGATGCGGGTGGGGCGATAATACGAGACTGGCGGCGAACGCGCCCGTGCAGGCGGTCATCTCGCGAAGTGGACCCGTGCCGGCGATGTCGTAGGCGGCGAAAAGGACATCGCGCTCGTCCGCGACGGCCAGCATCGCGGCCTCGAGTAGTCCCGCGCCGAAACTGTACGTGGCGGCGGACACCGCGCTCGAGGCCGCGTGGCAGTGCGTGGCGATGGTCCAGTAACCCACCGGTGCGTTGTGTACCGAGTTGTGGAACCGGATCGGCGACAGCTCCGCCGGCGCCGATGCCAGCGTGGCGCACATGTAATCCGTAATGGTCTGATCGCCGTGCCCGGAGGCGAATACGCAGGCGAGATCGGCCGCGGACAGTCCGCTCATGGCGACCGCCTGGCCAGCGGCGGCCGCGGCGAGCAGGACGCTTTCCGGTGCACGACGTCTCTCGTTCGCGGGCAAGGTGTCGGCAACCGGACGGGTGACTTCGCCGGGCGATGCCTCGTTGCGGACGATGGCACGAAAGGTTGTCCAGTCGGCCATGCCGGGTGCCCACAGACCGATACCGCGGACCCATACCGTGAGTGCCGGACTCATGCCAGACGCTCCGCTGCCGCGAAGGCGAGGCAGGCGTTGTTGCCTCCGAATCCGAACGAATTGCTGAGCGCGATGCGTACGTCGCGCTTTTCGGCGGACCATGCCATCTGCGGGCCGCAGTTCGGGTCCGGTGCTTCGGCATTGATGTTGCCGGGCACCCGGCCTTCACGCATCGCCAGCAGCGTGATCGCCGCTTCGAGCATGCCTGCGGCGCCAAGCGTGTGGCCGGTAAATCCCTTCGTCGAACTGGCGCGCGTCGTCGCCGGGAAGGTCCTCGTGATGAGAGCCGCTTCGACTTCGTCGTTCTTCATGCTCGCCGTGCCGTGCAGATTGATGTAGTCGATATCCGCTGGCGCGAGCCCGGCACGCGCCAGCGCGTCGCGCAGGGCGAGTTCGGCACCCAGACCCTCTGGATGGGGCGTCGACATGTGGTGGGCGTCGCTGGACTCGCCATAGCCAACGAGCCGTGGCGCGTCGGGCGCGGCCTCAAGCCTTTCGAGCAGGGCGAATCCGGCGGCTTCGCCGATGGAAATGCCCCGGCGGCCGGCATCGAAGGGGCGGCAGGGTTCGGGCGACACGAGCTCCAGCGAATTGAAGCCGAAAAGCACGCTGTCGCAGAGCGTATCGACGCCGCCGACGACGGCCGCGTCCACCAGGCCAAGACGGATCATCCGCTCGGCGCTGGCGAATACCTTGGCGCTGGACGAGCAGGCCGTCGCCACGGTCATGCAGGGGCCTTCCAGGTCGAACAGCGACGCGACAAAGTTCGCCAGCGAATGGGGCGTATGCAATGCGGGAAACGCCAGTTCGGGTGGCAGGTGGCCGTCGTCGAGCCGGCGATAGCCTTCTTCCGTCGCGCCGATGCTGGCCGTGGAGGTGCCCATCAACACCGCGACGCGCGAGGCGCCGTACCGCTCGCGCGCGGCGAGTACGTGCCCGACGAAGCCATCCTGGCGAAGACCGGCCCAGGCAAGCCGGTTGTTGCGGCAATCCAGGGAAACAAACGCCTCCGGCACGGGTTCGTCCTCGAGGCCGGGAACGCGACCGATCCAGCAATCGAGCGGGGCGGAGCTGAAGTCGTTACGCGTAAGGCCGCCGCGTCCGGCGGCCAGTGCTTGCGCATGGGCGTCCAGACCGCGGCCGAGCGCGGACGTCGCCGTGAACGCGCGAATGGCGAGGGGAGAGATGGGATGTGGCATGTCGTGAGCCTAGCGGGCGCTCTCTGGATTGCCTAGAGATGCTCCGAACCGGTTTACGCGCGCGTCATGATGTCTGCCCGGGAAGCGGTCTGTTCGATTGCGCATCGCGGCGGGAGTGCGCAGACTCCCTTCGGTTCGTCCACAGCCCTGCCGATGACTCGCTTACTCACTCCCTTCCGACGCGGCGTATGGCGATATCTTTCGGATCGCGACATTCTCCACGCCGGTTTCGTCACGATCCTCGCCGTCGTCGCCAGTTGCGGCCTCGTTTACGTGGGTTATCTCGCGCACGTCTGGCATCTGGCCGCACGTAGTCCGCTGGTGCCGCCGCGACGCATGGTCATCCTGGTATTCGGGCGGCGTCTCGTCGCCGACGAGCCCGAGGCCGATTACCGCGCACGTCTCGGCCGCGGGCTGGATAACGCCAGCGCGGGGAATGCGGAGCAGGTGCTTTTGCTCGGCGGACTTAGCGGTGGCGTGGTGTCCGAGGCCGAAGCGGGGCAGCGCTGGCTTCTCGCACAGGGCTGGCCCGGAAACGTGCCGCTGGAACTCGAACAGGCTTCGATCGATTCCCTCGAGAACCTGCGCCACGCACGCAGCATGCTGCGCGATCAGGTGGACGCCGGGGGTGCGCTTCCGGCTGTCGCGCTGGTGACCAGTCGCTATCACCTGGCCCGTTGCCTGCTGCTGGCCCGCCGCCTGGGCTTCGACGCCACGCCGGTCGCCGCCGAGCCGCGCCTGCCGCGCTCGCTTCGCTACGTGGTCCGTATCGCCGCTGAAGCGGGATACATCATGTGGACCGACATAGGGTTGCGTTGGGCGGTGCTGATCGGCAACCGGCGGATGGTAGAGCGGATTTCCTAGGCGCGACCGCCTGCCGCAGCGACGTCGTTCGCCAGCTTGATAAGCTTGACCGGTATTTATCGCCTGCGAATCGAAGACATGTCAGAACAAGCCGACGTTGCCGCCTCGTTCCTTCGGGAGCTACAGGACCGTATCTGCGCTGCCATCGAGAAAATCGACGGCTCGGCGCGTTTCGAGGAAGACGCCTGGACGCGTCCGGCGGGCGGCGGCGGCCGCACGCGCGTGCTGCGTAACGGGGCGATCTTCGAACAGGCGGGTGTGAACTTCTCGCGCGTTCACGGTTCCCCGTTGCCACCCAGCGCCACGGCACACCGCCCCGATCTGGTGGGCGGGAGCTTCGTCGCCACGGGCGTGTCGTTGGTGTTGCATCCACGCAATCCGCACATACCGACCACGCATGCGAATGTCCGCTACTTCGAAGCCTCGAAGGAGGGTGTCGATACCGTATGGTGGTTCGGCGGCGGCTTCGACCTGACGCCGTTCTATCCCGTCGACGAAGACATAAAGCACTGGCATACCGTGGCGCGCGACCTGTGCGCGCCGTACGGCGACGATGTCTATGCTCGCTACAAGCGCTGGTGCGACGAGTATTTCTACCTGAAACATCGCGGCGAAACGCGCGGTGTGGGCGGCCTGTTCTACGACGATCTCAACGAAGGCGGTTTCGAGCGCTGCCTGTCGTTCACGCGCGATGTCGGGCAAGGCCTTCTGGACGGCTATCTGCCGATCGTCGACCGCCGCAAGGACACGCCATATGGCGAACGCGAGCGCGAATTCCAGCTCTATCGTCGCGGGCGGTACGTCGAATTCAATCTCGTTTACGACCGCGGCACGCTGTTTGGCCTGCAATCGGGCGGGCGCACGGAGTCCATTCTCATGAGCCTGCCTCCGCGCGTACGTTTCGAATACGCCTATACGCCGGAGGTTGGCAGTCCTGAAGCGCGGCTCGACGAGTACCTCAAGCCGCGCGACTGGGTTTAAGGCGTCGCGCCGGAGAACTTCGCCGGCGTGGCACCCTTGATGGCACCGACGGTGGCCTTGTCGCTGACATACAGTTCGACCTCGCGATCGAACTGCAGCGTGCCCTGCACGATGGCGTTCGGGCCAATCACGATCCGCGGCGGGCGGTTGTGGGACGAATTGAAGTTGAACCAGCCGCCAGGCTTTTTCACGAGGATGCCGCCTTCGACGCGCGAGTTGGCGCCCACGTCGATGTCGCCAGCGACGGTTTCGATACCGCCGCCGACATGCGCCGCGTCGAGCACGATCGAGCCGTTGACGTTGGATGTCTTGCCTTTTACGTCGGCACCCTGAGCAAGGCGGATGCCGCCATTGACGGCTTCGACGGTACTGGCGATCTGTGCCTTCGTGCCCAGCGTGATCGCGCCGTTCACCGTTTCGAGTTCGCGGGCGCTGGCGTTGTCGCCGATCGTGATCGAACCGTTGACGGTGCTGGCTTTCTGCGCAGTGGCGCCAGCTCCGATTTCGACCGCTCCATTGACGGTGCTGACGTCTTCGACATGCTGTCCGGCGGGAATGCGGACGGCGCCGTTGACCTTTTCGGTGTCCGAGGCGACGGCTGCGCCGGCGAAGGACAGGGCAATAACGAGGGAAAGCAGTTGACGGCGCATGCAGCGACTCCGCGAGGGTGGAAAGTCATCTTAGGATGCCCCAACCGCGCGCTTCGTTTAGCGTGACCTTCGGCATGGGCCCGTGTTGACGGCGGCGGAGCCAGGTTTCACCATCGTCGTTTTCGCCGATCGACGCCAACGCCATGTACAAACTCGTGATGATTCGCCACGGTCAGTCGACCTGGAACCTCGAAAACCGCTTCAGCGGCTGGGCCGATGTCGATCTCAGCGAGCAGGGCGTCGCCGAGGCCAAAGAGGCGGGTCGCCTGCTGAAGGAGGCGGGCTTCACCTTCGACGTGGCGCATACCTCGTACCTGAAGCGCGCGGTGCGCACCCTCTGGCACGTTCAGGACGTCATGGATCTGATGTGGATCCCCGTCGTGACCGACTGGCGCCTCAACGAACGCCACTATGGCGCGCTTACCGGCCTGAACAAGGCCGAGACCGCCACGAAATTCGGCGACGACCAGGTGAAAGTCTGGCGCCGCAGCTACGACATCCCCCCGCCGGCCCAGGCCACCGCCGATAGCGCGCCCGATGCGCGCTACGCGAACATTCCGGTGCCGCTGACCGAATGCCTGAAGGACACCGTCGAGCGCGTGCTGCCGTACTGGCACGACGTACTGGCGCCCGCGATTCGCGCCGGAAACAACGTACTGATGGCTGCCCATGGCAACTCGATGCGCGCCCTGGTCAAATTCCTCGACGGAATTTCCGACGACGACATCACCGAGCTGAACATCCCGAACGGCATCCCGCTCGTTTACGAATTCGACGCCGACATGAAGCCCGTGAAGCATTACTACCTGGGCGATCAGGCCGAGATCGCGGCGAAGATGGCCGCGGTGGCGAACCAGGGCAAGGCAAAGTAATGCCGGCATGACATCCGTCACCCGCGATGCATGGCGGGCCGCAATCGTGGCTGGTGGCGCATACGCCTAATATCCGCTCACACCCCGCCTCCGAGTCCGTCGTCATGGCCCCGAACTACATTCCGTTCATCGTCGCGCCGCTGATTGCCTTCGGTATCTATCGCCGCCTGCGCAGCCATTTCGGCCGGCAGCCGATCCGGAGGAAGCGGATGATCGCCCGCGTGGCCATTTTCGCGGTCATTGCATGCCTGATGATGCTTTCCGGTCTGCAGGACATCCGGCTTGCCGAAGGCGCGCTGGGCGGTCTGGCGCTGGGCGGCATGCTTGCCTGGTTCGGACTGCGCCTGACCCGTTTCGAATCGGGCCCGGACGGGGACAGCTATATCCCCAATCCCTGGATTGGCGGCGCATTGTCGGTATTGCTGATCGGGCGGCTGGTATGGCGATTCACAGTGCTCGCCCCGGTTTTCGCGGGCGGTGAGCACGTGGCGCAGGTCAATGGACCCGCGCCGGGGAACAGTCCGCTGACGATGCTGGTGATCGGCCTGACCATTGGCTATTACGTCGCGTACTACAGCGGCCTTTTGCTGCGCCACCGGCAGAATCGCCGGCTCGCGGCCGACCTGGCCTGAACGGACGCGCTCAGAGCGCGTCGTTGTCCAGCTCGCCGGTGCGAATGCGGATGACCTGCTCGAGCGAACTCACGAAGATCTTGCCGTCGCCGATCTTGCCCGTGCGTGCCGCCTGGGAGATTGCCTCGGTCACGCGCTCCAGCATGTCGTCCGCGACAGCTACTTCCAGCTTGATCTTGGGCAGGAAGTCCACGACGTACTCGGCGCCGCGGTATAGCTCCGTATGGCCCTTCTGGCGGCCGAAACCCTTCACTTCCGTGACGGTCACGCCCTGAACGCCGACCTCGGCCAGCGCCTCGCGCACGTCGTCGAGCTTGAACGGCTTGATGATGGCCACCACGAGCTTCATTGCCTTACTCCCTGCTGGCGCGGCCACATGCCTGCGCCCTGACGGACCATTGTGCCATTGGCGCGTCGCGGCGTCCCGGGCGGGGGGCTTGACGGCTTCTTTGTAGGAAAAACCCTACACTACGTAGTGGCGAGCGCCTATGGCGACTTTCTACAGCTCTTCTAGACTCTCATTCACGACATCGGGGTGCGCAATGATGGATGTGCAGGGTATCGACCAGCTCGCGCAGCGGTTGGCGTCGTTGGTGCCGCCAGGGTTGGCACAGGCGCGTGAGGATTTGCACGCCAACTTCAAAGATATTCTGGCGCAGGGATTACGCCGCCTCGATCTCGTAACCAGAGAAGAATTCGACGTCCAGAGCCAGGTACTGGCCCGGACACGCGAGAAGCTCGAACAGTTGGAACAGCGCATCGCCGACCTAGAAGTCAGCGTTGCCGCTCGCGGGCAATAGCCCGCCACCTCCCGGGAGCCGCCCCCGATTCGTCACCCTCACCCCGAGAGCGGTCGGGGGCGGTTATTTTTCAAACGACGCAAGGAGTGCGTATGCGAGCCAGATCGAAGCTCGGTCAGGCCGTGACGCGGCTTCAGCGCGCGCCAACCTGTATTTTCCCCGCTCGATGAGCCTCGCGGTCACCCTGACGCGTGCCCAGCAAGGCGTCTCCGCGCCACAGGTCGTCGTCGAGGTGCATTTGTCGGGCGGTCTCCCGAGTACCTCGATCGTAGGCTTGCCGGAAGCGGCGGTTCGCGAAGCCCGGGATCGCGTTCGTGTCGCCATCCAGAACACCGCTTTCGAATATCCCAACCGTCGCGTGACGGTGAATCTCGCGCCCGCCGAACTACCCAAGGACGGTGGACGGTTCGATCTGGCCATCGCCCTCGGCATTCTGGCGGCTGCCTCGCAGATTCCACGCGAGCGTCTCGACGACTGCGAATTCCTCGGCGAGCTGGCGCTGTCCGGCGAGCTCCGGCCCGTACCCGGCATTCTTCCCGCGCTGTTGCGCGCGCGGGCACGCGGGCGTCGCGTCGTCGTGCCGCGCGCCAATGCCGCCGAGGCGGCGCTGCTCGGCCCTGCGGATATCCTTCTGGCGGGCAGCCTTGCCGAGGTCTGTGCCTGGCTGCGCGGTACCGCCGAACTTTCGGCGCCGGCCAACTCCGAACTGGACGATCCACCCTATACCGGCCCCGACATGCGCGATGTGCGCGGACAGTGGCAGGCGCGGCGCGCTCTGGAAATCGCCGCAGCCGGCGGACATCACCTGTTGCTCATGGGTCCCCCCGGTACCGGCAAGACGATGCTCGCCGAGCGCCTGCCGGGCATCATGCCGCCGATGACGGAGTCCGATGCGCTGGAAAGCTGCGCCCTGCGATCGTTGAATGGCGACACCGTCGATCCCGCGCTATGGCGCCGCCGTCCGTTCCGCGCGCCGCATCACACCGCGTCGGGCGTTGCACTCGTCGGTGGCGGATCGTTGCCGCGGCCGGGCGAAATTTCGTTGGCGCACAACGGCGTGCTGTTCCTGGACGAATTGCCCGAATTCAGCAGGCATGTCCTCGAGGTCCTGCGCGAGCCGCTCGAATCGGGCGAAATCGTCATCTCCCGGGCCGCCCGGCAGTGTTCGTTTCCCGCCCAGTTCCAGCTGGTCGCCGCGATGAATCCCTGTCCGTGCGGTTATGCAGGCGACACCCGGGAGACCTGTCGCTGCACTCCCGACCAGATACTGCGTTATCGCTCCCGGATATCCGGTCCGCTGATGGATCGTATCGACATGCGCGTGGACGTACCTCGCGTGCCCCTGTCCGATCTCACGTCGCCGCCGGGTAAGGGCGACGACGATACGACTACCGTACGGGCGCGCGTCGTTCGTGCCCGCGAAAAGGCGTTGCTTCGTGCCGGGCAGCCCAATGCCGACCTCAGCGTCGTCAATCTGGAGCGCGACTGCGCGTTGCCTCCCGCCGAGCGCCACTGGTTCGAAAAGGCGCTGGAGCAGCTCGGCTGCTCCGCGCGTGCCTATCACCGCATCCTACGGGTATCGCGCACCATCGCGGATCTGGAAGGCGGGTCCGGTTGTGTGGAGAAAAGCCATCTCGCCGAGGCGCTGATGTATCGCCGTGGCTAGGTGAAATATATTTTATGTACTGGTGAGTTGACGAATGTCCGGGGCGCGCGGATAATCCTGTACCGGGCAGTTCTTTAATGAACTCCCATGGCCGCCCCGGTATCGGATCCCCTCCCTCCCCCGCTTCGATACCGGGCTCGGCCTTTCTTCACGAAAGGGTGCTTACTATCCTTCGCTTTGCGTCGACCTGTGGGCCGGCGCTCCGCAAGCAAAGGATGAATGCTGCATGGGGCTCGAAATCGGATTGGTCCTGACCGCGATGCTCGTGGTGGGCTTTCTCTGCCAGTGGCTGGCGTGGCGTCTTCGTTTGCCGGCCATTCTTTTCCTGCTTGTCGCGGGCATTGTGCTGGGCCCGGTAACCGGCCTGCTTCAGCCGGATCGGCTGATGGGCGATCTGCTGTTCCCTGTGGTCTCCCTGGCTGTGGCGATCATTCTGTTCGAAGGCAGCCTGACGCTGCGTTTCGGCGAGTTGGCCGGCATCGGCAATGCCGTGCGTGGACTGGTGTCCTATGGCGCGGTGCTCGCCCTGTTGCTGTTGGCCGCCGCGGCGCACTGGATCGGAGGTCTGAGCTGGGAGCTGTCGCTGCTGTTCGGCGCGCTGACCTGCGTTACCGGTCCCACCGTTATCGCTCCCATGCTGCGCACCGTGCGGCCCAATGCGCGCATTGCCAATGTGCTGCGCTGGGAAGGCATCGTCATCGATCCTGTCGGCGCGCTGTTCGCCGTACTGGTGTACGAAGCCATTGTTTCCCGGCGGGAAGGTCATTCCATCCAGGTATTCCTCGGGACCATCGCGTGCGGTGCCATCATCGGCACTATCGCGGCCTTTGTACTGGGGCGGCTTCTGCGTCGGCAGAGCATTCCAGAGTATCTGCAGAATTACGGCACGCTGGCTGCCGTGCTGGCGGCATTCGGCGCATCCAACGCGCTGGCGCATGAGTCGGGTCTGCTGGCTGTCACGATCATGGGCATCGCGCTGGGAAACATGCGTGGCGTCCATGTCGACGACATCATGGACTTCAAAGAGCATCTGACGACGCTGCTCGTTTCGACGCTTTTCATCATGCTCGCGGCCCGGCTGGGCTGGCCATTGCCTCCCGGCGCGCTGGTGTCCGGTATCGCCATCTTCGTCGTCGCGCAGCTCGCGATACGTCCGCTATCCGTGCTGGTGTCCAGTGTGGGCAGTGGACTCAACTGGAGGGAGCGCGCGCTTATCGCATGGGTCGCTCCGCGCGGCATCGTCGCCGCGTCCGTGTCGGCGCTGTTCGCGTTGCGTCTGGAAAAGATCGGCATGGCGGGGGCGGATCGGCTCGTACCGCTGGTCTTCCTGTTGATCATCGGCACCGTGGTATTCCAGAGCGCCACGGCGCGACCGCTGGCGCAATGGCTGCGTGTCGCCGAGCCCGAACCGCGCGGTGTACTGATCTTCGGTTCCGACGCGGTCGCGCTGGAAATCGCGCGTGCGCTGGCTCAGGTCGAGGATCTTCGCGTCGTGGTCGCCGACTATGACTGGAACGGCATACGTCTCGCGCGTATGGAAGGATTGAATACGTTCTTCGGCAATCCGGCATCGCAGGCCGCGGATCGCAAACTCGATCTGACCGGCGTGGGAAATCTTCTGGCGATGTCCACGCATCGCGAACTGAATTCGCTGGTCAGCGTGCATTACCGCGAAGCATTCGGGCGGGACAAGGTCTATCGCCTGCGCAATCTGTCGCCAGCGGAAAGTCACGATCGCGCGTCGCTCGCGGGTAGTTTGCTCGCGACCGCGTTGTTCGACGAAGACATGACGCATACGCGCTTCGCCGAAATGCTGCGCGACGGCTGGCGGATAAAATCGACGCGCCTGACCGAAACGTTCGATTGGCCGCATTTCATCGAGCAGTACGGTTCGCGGACGGTCATGCTGTTTGGCGTCGAGGAAAAGGGCACGCTGCGCATTGCATCGGGCAAGCACGAGCTGGAGCCGCGCCCGGGCTGGACCGTCATAGCACTGGTCCCGCCGCTGTAGGAGCCCGCTTGCGGGCGAAAGCCAACGGAGCGGAGAAGATGTGCGTGACATCCGCAGCCAGAAGACCAGGCTCGCGGAGGTGAGCATCCGTCTTCCTCGCTCCATTGGCTTTCGCCCGCAGGCGGGCTCCTGCAAAATAAGGGCATCGTTTGCGATGCCCTTATCCCTCACGCCGCCGACGCGTGGAACTGCTCTTCTTCCGTCGAGCCACTCAGTGCCGACAGCGAGCTCAGCGAGCCGGCGATGACCTGGTTCACCTGATCGAAGTAACCCGTACCGACTTCGCGTTGATGCTTTGCGGCGGTATAGCCATGCTTCTCGGCGGCGAACTCCGCCTCCTGCAATTCCACATAGGCGGCCATCTGGCGATCCTTGTAGCCACGGGCGAGATCGAACATCGAGTAATTCAGCGCATGGAAGCCGGCCAGCGTGATGAACTGGAACGCATAACCCATGGCGCCGAGTTCCTTCTGGAAGCTGGCAATCGTCTTCTCGTCGAGATTCTTTTTCCAGTTGAAGCTCGGCGAGCAGTTGTAAGCCAGCATCTTGCCCGGGAACTTCGTGCGGATGGCTTCGGCGAACCGGCGTGCCTGCTCCAGGTCCGGCGTCGACGTTTCGCACCAGATCAGGTCCGCATAGGGTGCATAGGCCAGGCCGCGGCTGATGGCCTGCTCGATACCTTCCCTGACTTCGTAGAAACCTTCCACCGTGCGCTTGCCCGTCAGGAACGGCTTGTCGTGGTCGTCGATATCCGATGTGACCAGGCCCGCGCCCATGGCATCGGTGCGTGCGACGATCAGCGTCGGCACGCCGGCTACGTCGGCGGCGAGACGTGCCGCGATGAGCTTCTGCACCGCTTCCTGCGTCGGCACCAGCACCTTGCCGCCCATATGCCCGCACTTCTTGGCACTGGCCAGTTGATCCTCGAAGTGCACGCCCGCCGCGCCGGATTCGATCATGTGCGCCATCAGCTCGTACGCATTGAGGACGCCACCGAAACCCGCCTCCGCGTCGGCGACGATCGGCACGAGCCAGTCCGTTCCGTCCTTACCTTCCGCATGATGAATCTGGTCGGCGCGCAGCAACGTCTTGTTGATCTTGCGCACGACGTTCGGCACCGAGTCCACGGGGTACAGCGACTGGTCGGGATACATGGTGCCCGCCGTGTTCGCGTCGGCGGCGACCTGCCAGCCAGACAGATAAATCGCCTGCAGCCCGGCCTTGACCTGCTGCATCGCCTGGTTGCCGGTCAGGGCGCCCAGCGCGTTGACGTAGGGCTGCTCGTGCAGCGAGCGCCACAGGCGTTCGGCGCCACGGCGGGCAAGCGTGTACTCGACCTGCACCGTACCGCGCAGACGCGTGACGTCTTCGGCGGTATACGGGCGTTCGACACCGTTCCAACGGTCGTTATTCTTCCATTCCAGCTTGATCTGTTCGGCGGTCTGCGTCTTCATGATGGATCTCCGTTCAAGAGTGGATATGTCGTGGCGATCAGGCGAGCTGGTCGTAGGCGGGCAGGGTGAGGAAGTCGCGCAGTTCGTCTGCGTGGGTCAGGGTCGAGATCAATGCGGCGGCTTCGTCGGCACGGTCGTGACCGGGGAACTGGCTCTCGCGCAGCCGGCGCGCATGCGTGGCGAGTGCGTGGTCGAAAAGTGCGAAGTCGATGGGCGCGTGATCGCTGAATTCGATCGGTCCGTGATGCAGCCACTGCCATAGCTGTGCGCGTGCGATCTCGGCGGTGGCCGCATCCTCCATCAGGTTATGGATGGGTACGCAGCCCAGGCCGTCGAGCCACGCGGCGGTGTAGCGAAGGCAGACTTCGACATTGTTGTCGAAGCCCGCCCGCGTCACGGTGCCAGTCGCCGGGGCGATCAGCTGGTCGCGCGATGGATTCACGTCGTCGCGCAACACGTGCAATTGGTTTTGTGCAGGCATGTGCGCATCGAAAATCGCTTTCGCGATGGGGACCAGCGCGGGATGCGCCACCCATGTACCGTCATGGCCGGCGGTAACTTCACGCAGTTTGTCGGCGCGCACTTTTTCCATGGCGGCTTCGTTCGCCGCGTCGTCGCCGCGAATGGGAATCTGTGCGGCCATGCCGCCCATGGCAAAGGCGCCACGACGATGGCAGGTTCGGATCAGCAATTCCGAATACGCCTTCAGGAAAGGCACCGTCATCACCACCTGGCCGCGCTCCGGCAGCAGGCGATCGGCGTGTGCGCGGAACGTTTTCAGATAGGAAAAAATGTAGTCCCAGCGCCCGCAGTTCAGCCCGACGATGCGGCGACGAAGCGCATGCAGGATTTCATCCATCTGGAAAACGGCGGGCAGCGTTTCGATCAGCACCGTTGCTTTCATGGTGCCGCGCGGCAGGCTCAGCTGATTCTCCGCGAACGACATCACCTCTTCCCACAGCGCCGCTTCTTCCATGCTTTGCAACTTGGGCAGATAGAAAAACGGTCCAAGATCGTCGGCATGCAGTCTTGCGGCGTTGTGGAACGCGAACAGGCCGAAGTCGAGCAATGCACCGGCCAGTGTTTCCCCGTCGACCGTGACGTGGCGTTCGGGCAAGTGCCATCCACGCGGTCGGATAACGAGGACAGCGGGGTCGACGCCGATGCGGTACTGCTTGCCCTCGGGACTGGTGTACTCGATCGAACCGTCGATGGCGTCGCGCAGGTTGCGTTGGCCGTCGATCTGGTTGGTCCAGGTCGGGGCGCTGGAGTCCTCGAAGTCGGCCATGAATACCTTCGCACCCGAGTTGAGCGCGTTGATGATCATCTTGCGTTCGACTGGGCCGGTGATTTCCACGCGACGGTCCCGTAGTGCTGCCGGGATCGGCGCCACAGTCCAGTTGTCCTCTCGGATAGCCGCCGTGTCCGCGCGGAAGTCCGGTAACTCACCAGCGTCGTAAGCGGCCTGCCGGATCACGCGCCCGGCGAGGAGCTCGAGACGGCGACCATTGAAACGGCGGTGCAGAGCGGCGACGAATGCCAGCGCGGCGGGCGTCAGCACGTCGGCATAGTTCACCGAAACGGTGCCTGATACCTCGATGCCGGAGGTCAGGTCGATGACGTCCTTGGGTACAGCCATGGCGTTGCTCTCCACGTAAGTCGTGATTGCAAGCTAGGCGTTCGGATGTCATGTTGACAAAGAAAATGTTTCAATTCATAACATTAACAATACTAATGTTATATCTATCATCATGATTTAAATGGAAAATGGTCATGGTTAGAAAGCTGACTGGCTCTGTAAAAGCTCGAAAAGCGCCAGCGAAGCGCACCGGTAGTCAGTCAGCTGGCGAAGGCGATGTCGCCCGTTTCTACTACAAGGGCAACCGGCTCAAGCAGCTTCGCGCCTTCGTTTACACGGTTCGCCTCGGCACCTTGACGCGAGCCGCGGAGGCCCTGTTCCTGTCCCAGCCATCCATCAGCCTTCAATTGAAGGCGCTGGAGCGAGAGCTTGGCCTGCCACTTCTGGAGCGAACCCGTCGACGCATCACTCTTACCGATGCGGGCGAGACGCTTTACGAAATGGCGCGTCCCCTTGTCGAAGGCTGGGAGACTCTCGATAAGAACTTCCTCGCGAAAACACGCGGCACCCAGACCGGGCGCCTGACCGTCGCAGCGGGGTCTTCGACCATCCAGTACCTGCTCCCAGAACTGGTCAAGGCCTACCGGGAGCGCTTTCCGACGGTGCAACTCCAGCTCGCGAACGTCACCGGAAAGGACGGCCTGGCTCTGTTGCGCGCCGACGAAGCCGATATCGCGATCGGATCGATGATCGATGTACCCAACGACATAGCCTGGGCGCCGTTCCAGCATTACGACCCGATGCTGATCATGCCGCCCGATCATCCGCTGGCAAAACGTACCGACTTACGCCTGGAAGACCTCTCACCTTACGGCCTGATCCTTCCGCCGCAGCGCCTGACGACGTATCGCCTCGTCGACATGGTTTTCCAGCAGCGCCACGTGCCGTACACCGTCGCAATCGAGGTCGGCGGCTGGGATGTCATCAAGCAATACGTCGCTATGGGGCTCGGTATCTCCATCGTTACGGGCATCTGCATCACCGACGCGGATCGCGAGCGACTTGTCGTGCGCAACATGCGGCAGTACTTCCCGCAACGCAGTTACGGCGTTGTGATGCGCAAGGGCAAGTTCCTGAGTCCGGAGGCGCGTGCGTTCATCGATTTGATCAGGCCTGGATTGTTGACGCATCGCGACTACGATGAGTCGGGGCATTCGGAGCGTTGACGATGCATGTCAGGCGACGACATCGAGGCGCGATTCGGACCTCAAAACATCAATGACATCTTGCAGCCTTGTCGCTGCTTCGGAAGCGCGCGCGTAATAGCGGGCGGTGTTTGGTCCGTACTCGGATTTATCCAGATTCCACTTTCTGGCTTCCGCAGCCATGAAAGCGACGGCGTCGATTGGGTCGTTTCCATCAGCGGGAAGTACGAAGAACGTACTAGATGCTCTATCTGATATGTGTCCCTCGTCATAGAGCCTGCCAATGATTTTGGCAAGCTCCTTTGGTCGAATGCTCTGGAGATTCACATTGCGAAGGAGGTTCTTTGTGTCTTCCGACATTGATGAGAGAGATTCGGTTGCGGAAGTGCATTCGAGGGGATTGTCGACGTAGCCGCGTTCGCTGGACTCGACCTTGAGGTACTTATAGCCTTTTGAATCGTAGGAGGGCGTGGAAACCGGGGGCATATCCATTGGCAGAATCCGATGCGGTGGTCCGAGCATCAGCGTGCGTCGAATAGTTTCCGCGCGCGATCCGCGATCTACCCCTCGATATGTCGGCGAAAGATGGGCTGTTGGTCCGCTGCGCTCTTTCCGCTTCGCCTTCCTAAACTCGACGTGTAGGTACAACGACTTTCCGTTGCCCCGACGATCTTTTTCACGAAATCGTGAGCTATGTTCGTCTGGCGCATTGACGCGCATTCCAGGGAGAGATCATGAAGATTGTAGAAAGCATGATGATGGGGTTGATTGCCATGTCTATGGCCGGCGCAGTTGGGGCGAAGTCAAATGGAACTGTGGAGCCGATGGCGGTCGCTATCGATGTGGAGCGATCCGGTTCCACGGCGCGCGACTGTCCATTTCGTATCCGGGACGGACAGGCTTCGGGTACGTTGAGCGACCGAGAGGAACGGGAGGCATTTCGATGGACCACAAGCTGCACCGGGTTCGTGAACGTACGAATATCCGGTAGCTCGATGCATTTCCGATTCCAGCGGCTGACGAATGGCGGCTGGACGACCATCGCAGACAGCGGGAGCACCGGCACCAATACATATCTTCCGTCCGTCGACGGCGGTACGTATCGTATTCTTGCTTATAACGCCTGGACACGAACAGGCGAATATGTTGTCGTCTACAACTACGGAATCGGTTGAGTACTTTAAGCACGTACAGAACAAAGGCGCGCTACCGGAAGGCAGCGCGCCTTTGTTCTTTCTATAGAGAAGCATGCAATGAGACGGAATTCGTCGTCGCCTCACGCCCCGCGATGCTTCCCACGATACGGCGCAAACATCGCACGGATGGCGATCATGTCGGTTTCGACGCTGTCGGTCGGATGGAACAGCGGTCCCAGTGTGAAGGTCTTGCTGGGATAGTCGATGAAGATCGGCTGGATGGGGACGTTGGCGCCGCGGGCGATACGCAGGAAACCGGATTTCCAGTGCTGCACGTGTTTGCGCGTGCCTTCGGGTGCGATGCCAAGCCACATGCGTTCGCGGGAGTTGAAGCGTTCGATCATCTGGCCGACGACGTCGGTGGCGGCCTTGCGGTCGATCGGCACCATGCCAAGGCGACGCACGATGGGACCGAAGGGTCCATTGAGCGCTTCGCGTTTGATCATGACGCCGAGATCGACGCCGATGCCCGACTTGATGAGAAGGCCCCAGACGCCATCCCAGTTGGACGAATGCGGCGCGCCGATGACCACGACCTTGGAGAGGTTGGGCAACTGACCTACAAGACGCCAGCCGCTGCGAGCAATGGCCCAGCGACAGAACCGCTTCCAGAGCGAATCCGGTAACGCAGGCGCGAGCGGCGGCGGATAGTCGGGCAATTCGCTCATTCGCGGCCCCAATCCTTGCTGCGCGTACTCTTGATGTTGCCGCGCTTCTGCTTGCCGACGAGGCGGCGCTCCTTCGAGGCGCGCGTGGGTTTGGTGGCCACACGCTTCTTCTGAACGACGGTCGCTTCGCGAATGACGTCGATAAGGCGGTCTCGCGCATCGTCGCGATTGCGTGCCTGATCGCGGAAGCGGCGGGCCTGGATGACGAGTACGCCGGCGTCCGTCATGCGGCGGTCGCGGCGCGCTAGCAGGCGTTCGCGTAACTCATCCGATATCGAAGGCGACGATGCGACGTCGAAGCGAAGCTCGACGGCGCTCTCCGTCCGGTTCACATGCTGCCCGCCGGGACCGTCCGCGCGCATGAAGCGCTCGACGAGCTCGGATTCGGGAATGGCGATGGACCGGGTAACGATTAGCATGATGGGTGGCGATTCTAGCAGTCGTCGTGGAGCGCGGATGTCAGCGCCTCGCCCCACTGGAAACGCTCGAGAATGCGGTGCCACGTATCGTCCAGCCCCGCCTCGATCGCCAGGGGCTGCCCGCTGACCGGATGGGTGATATCCAGTCGCAGTGCGTGCAGCAGCAGGCGATGCGATGAAAAGTACTGCTTGAAAAGGCGGTTATGGTCGCCGCGTCCATGCTGGCTATCGCCGATCAGGGGATGGTGGATATGCGCGAAATGTTTGCGGATCTGCCGGAATCGGCCGGTTTTCGGCTCGGCCAGCAGTAGCGAATAGCGCTGCCGTTCGTAGCGCCCGAGTGCGATTTCGACTTCGGTCGTCGCCAGTTGCCGGTAGTTGGTTGACGCCTCGCGCCGCGGGCCGGTGTCGCGCGAACCGGGCAGCGGGTAGTCGATCGTGCCTTCGGCGGGTTCGGGCCAGCCGCGTGCGACGGCGATGTAGCGCTTGCGTACCGTCCGGCCCATGAACTGCTCGCCGAGCGCCGCCGCCACTTCCGGCGAGCGTGCAATCAGCAGCACGCCCGATGTGGCGCGGTCGAGGCGATGGGCAAGGTGTACCCGCCCATCGATCTGCTCGCGAAGCATATCGATAAGGAACGCGTCATCGGGGCCGACGAACTTCGACCGGTGCACGGCGAGGTTCGCGGGTTTGTTGACGGCGACGATGTCGTCGTCCTGAAAGAGGATTTCCAGCATGGGTGGTTAGCGCGTGCCGCGCGGCCAGCCCGCGACGAACGCGAGCGTACCGGCGACACCGGCGGTAACCGCAGGCCAGAAGCCGTGCGGAAGCAGCGTGGCGAACAGCGCGGCGCAAATCAGCAGGGCGCTGCCGAGCATGGTAAAAGCCAGCAACCGGCGCGTCTGCCTTGCATCGTCGCGCGCCGCGGCAAGCGCGACCGGGTCGGCGACTTCGCGCTTCTCGCCACTGGCGACACGTCGCAGTGCATCCCGCACCAGCTCGGGTATCTGCGGCGCCATATGCAACCATTCGGGCGCGCGGCGACGGAACTCGCGCAGTGTTGCGCGCGGGCTGTAGCGTTCGCGCAGGATGCGTTTCAGCACCGGATGCGCCACGGCCCAGATGTCGATCTCCGGATCGAGCATACGGCCGACGCCTTCGATATTCAGCAGGGTCTTCTGCAGCAGGATCAGCTGAGGTTGCAGCGTCAGCTCGAAACGTCGGGCCGTCTGGAACAGCTTGACGACCAGTTCCGCGATGGATATCTGCGACAGCGGACGCGTGAAATACGGTTCGCACACCGTGCGTACCGCCGCTTCGAGTTCGTCGATACGCACGGTGCCCGGCATCCAGCCCGCGGCAACGTGTAACTGCGCGATACGCGCGTAGTCGCGCTCGAACAGAGCGATGAAGTTTTCGGCCAGCCAGTACTGATCGGCTTCGGGAAGCGATCCCATGATGCCGAAGTCGAGCGCGATGAAACGCGGTTCGTCCACGCGCGCGGTATCGACCCAGATATTCCCCGGGTGCGCGTCGGCATGGAAGAAGTTGTCGCGGAATACCTGTTCGTAGAACAGGCGTACGCCCTTCTCGGCGAGACGTTTGCGATCGATGCCCGCCGCTTCGATGGCGGCGACATCGTCGGCGCTGACGCCGTGTACGCGTTCCAGCGTGAGTACGCGCTCGGTACTGAAGTCCCAGAAGATCTCCGGAACGTACAGGTCGACGCCGGTAGCGAAGTTGCGGCGAAGCAGGCTTGCGCTGGCGCCTTCGCGTTGCAGGTCGAGTTCGTTGGAGAGCATCTTCTCCACTTCGGCCACGACGTCCAGCGGGCGGATTTTGTCTGCGTTGGGATGCCAGCGCTGCGCCAGCGTTCCCAATGCATGTAACAGGTCGACGTCGCGCGCGATGCGCTGGTCGATACCCGGACGCAGCACTTTGACGACGGCTTCGCGACCGTCACGCAACGTCGCGGCATGCACCTGTGCGATGGATGCGGATGCGAGTGCGGTCTCGTCGAAGCTGGCGAACAGTGTGTCGACCGATGCGCCCAGTTCGCGTTCGACGATCGCCCGTGCCTCGGTGCCGGGGAAGGGAGGTACCTGATCCTGCAAAAGGGCCAGCTCGTCCGCGACATCCGCGGGCACGAGATCCCGACGGGTCGACAGCACCTGTCCGGCCTTGACGAAGATGGGGCCCAGCTCGTTCAGCGCGAGCCGAAGTCGTGCGCCGCGGGGGAGGGCCCGCACATCGGCGGAGGGGCGCGGCAGGAATGCGCGGACAATTTTCAGCGGGCGAAACAGATGCGCGCCATCGACAAGATCGTCGAGCTGATAGCGAAGCAGGATGGCGGCGACGCGCAGAAGGCGCGGCGCCAGACGCAGCGGCGTCATGCGCGGTTTCCTTTCACGGTGCGGTCCAGTCGGGCCAGCCGCGCTTCGAGTCGTTCGGCGCGTTCGCGCACGGTGTCGACACCATCGAGGAATCCGTCCATCTCGCCGGGAGCGACGGCGACGCGGCCTTCGTCGCGCAGCCAGTCGGCGCCGTCTTCCGTCAGATGTGCGGCGGAGGTGCGGGCGTGTGCCAGCGCCTCGCGCAGCGCGCGGGCCAGCGGGACGCCAATGACATCGCCGAATGTGCGGGCGAAAGCTTCTTCGACGTCCGGTGCGTACTGGCGAGCCAGGCGCTCCAGCCGGCGTGCCAGTTCGGCGTCGCCGGAAATGTCGACGGAGCCCGGCGACACGCCGTCCTCGTCGCGGCGCATGGCCATGGCCAGCAAACTGCCGGGCGATGCGGTGACGCGCAGATTGCCGCCGCCTTCCTCGGCTGGTCCGACACGCAGGCGGCCTTTCTCGACGGCAATGCGCAAGGCCAGTTCCGGGCCGCGCAGATGTACCTGAATGCTTCGGCCATCCAGCGCGTCGAGGCGCTGGCGCGTTTCGATATCGAGATCGACGGCACGATTCAGCGCCGCTTCGAGCGCGCGGCCCGCAAGCACGCGCAACGGCCGGGGTAGAAACCGATGGGGGCCGGCGTCGGCCGTGGGACGGGAAGGAGTCATCGCCCGATTGTAGCGTGGGCGCCGTACCCGATGGGTTAGGGATGCTCTGAACAAGTTTGCGTAGACGTCACCGCTACGTAAACTTGTTCAGAGCATCCCTAGCCCGCCGCACCCTCGAAGCCGAACTGGCGCCACGCCTCGAAAACGGCAATGGCAACGGTGTTGGATAGATTGAGGCTGCGGCTACCCGGCCGCATCGGCAGGCGCAGGCGTTGCGTCTCGGGGAGCGCATCGAGCACCGCGTCGGGCAGACCGGCCGTTTCGCAGCCGAACAGCAGGGCGTCGCCCTGAGCAAAGCGTGCGTCCGTATGGGCCGTCCGGCCGCGCGTGGAGAACGCGAATACGCGGGGCTGTTCCAGCGCGGCGAGACAGGTTTCGAGGTCGTCGTGCACCGCGACGCTCGCGTATTCGTGGTAATCCAGACCGGCGCGGCGCAGGCGGCTGTCGTCCAGCTCGAAGCCAAGCGGTCGCACAAGGTGCAATGCCGCACCGGTATTTGCGCAGAGGCGAATCACGTTGCCCGTGTTGGGCGGTATTTCGGGTCGGAACAGGATGACATTCAGCATTCGCGCATTATGAATCCAGACGCGGGCAGATGAGGCCATCCGGCGGAACGGCGCAGCCGGTCTTGGCGGCGCTGACGGCCGTACCCGTGCTGCCATTGGCGGCCAGCTGCACGACGGCGCTGGGGGAAATGAGCATGTTGCCGAGGATCAGCCCAGAGACGAGCAGCGAGGCAACGAAGAGACCGCGAAGCATCAGCATTTCGTATTTCATGACCGTGTCCTTATGACGTGTTTTCGACGAAGCCGCCCTTTGCGGCATGACTAGTAACGCAAACGCCGTGCCACTTCGTCAGAGCCCGCAATAACCTGATTTGCATGAGGTTTGTCATATCGGCCCGGCGCCGGACGGTGTCCGCGGACACCGCTCGCGGTCAATCGGACAGCGGACAACCCCTTCCTTCGAGCATTTGCGCCCGGCTGTGGCGACGGGCTAGCCTCGATGGGATGCGGCCATGACGGCCGGTAAGGAAACCTGCATGAAGAAACCGATCGCGTTGCTCGCCGCCAGCCTGATTTCGTTCGTCGGCGCTGCCGCCGCCACGAATCCGGCGGACACCATCCCGGATATCGCCTTCACCCGCTTCACGTTGCCCAACGGCCTGACCGTGGTGGTTCACGAGGATCACAAGGCGCCGGTCGTGGCCGTCGGCATCTGGTATCACGTCGGCTCGGCCGACGAACCGGCCGGCAAAACGGGTTTCGCGCATCTGTTCGAGCACCTGATGTTCTCCGGTTCGGAAAACCGCAAGGGCACCTATTTCCAGCCGTTCGAGCTGGCCGGCGCCACGGACATGAACGGCACGACGTGGTTCGACCGCACGAACTACTACGAGACCGTGCCCACCACGGCGCTGGACATGGCGCTGTGGATGGAATCGGATCGCATGGGCCACCTGCTCGGCGCCATCGGGCAGAAGGAACTGGATACCCAGCGCGGCGTTGTCCAGAACGAAAAGCGCCAGGGCGAAAACCGCCCCTACGGGCGCGTGGACGAGAACATCCTCGTCAACACCTATCCGGCGAACCATCCGTACCACCACGACACGATCGGTTCGATGACCGATCTGGACGCGGCATCGCTCGCGGACGTGAAGAAGTGGTTCCATGACTACTACGGCGCCGCGAACACCACGCTGGTCCTCGCCGGCGACATCACCGCCGCGCAGGCGAAAGCCAAGGCCGAGAAATACTTCGGCGACATTCCGGCCGGTCCGCCCGTGCCGCGTCAGCAGGCGTGGATCACGCCGGTCGCCAAATCCACCCGTGGCACGCAGCACGATCAGGTCGCGCAGACGCGCATCCTGCGTACCTGGGTCGTGCCGGAGCTTGGTACCGACGACGCTACGCAGCTCGACCTTGCCTCGACCGTGCTGGGCGGCGGCAAGACCTCTCGCCTCTATCAGCGTCTGGTCTACAAGGATCAGCTCGCCGACGACGTGTCGGTCACCATCGCGCCGTTCGCGCTTGCCGGCCAGTTCCAGCTCAGCGTCGATGTAAAGGAAGGCGTGGACCCGGCGAAGGTGGAAGCCGCCGTCGCCGATGTCTGGAAGCAGTTCCTCGCCGATGGCCCGACCCAGGACGAACTCGATCGCGCCAAGGTCAGCAATCGCGCCGGTTTCGTCCGTGGGCTGGAGAAGGTCAGCGGCAAGGCCGCGCTTCTGGCCAGCGGGCAGGTTTATCGCGACGATCCGGCCGCTTTCCGCAAGGATCTGCAGCGCTCCGAGGACGCGACGATCGCAAGCGTCCGCAAGGCATCGCAGACGTGGCTGACGAAGGGCGACTACACGCTTACCGTGCTGCCGGCAGGTAAGGGCTTCGATCCGGATGCCGAAGACAAAGCGGTTGCCGGTCTTGGCACCGCTACGGGACGTCCGGTCGCCGTGCTGCCCGCAAAGCACGCGTACACCGTCGCGGCCAGTCAGGTCGATCGCAGCAAGGGCGTGCCGAACGTCGACACCTTCCCCTCGCTGTCCTTCCCCACACTTCAGCGCGGGAAACTGAAGAACGGCATCGAAGTCGTCCTGGCCGAGCGCCATACGATCCCCGTGACCCAGATACAGCTGCTGTTCGATGCGGGCTACGCCGCCGACGAAGGACGCAAGTCGGGTACCGCGAGCTTCACGTCCGCGCTGATCGACGAAAGCACCCGCACGCTGGATTCGGTCGAAGTCACGCGGCGCAAGGAGCGGCTCGGCGCGGTGATCGGTTCGAGTTGCTCGCTCGATACCTGTTCCGCCGGACTCAGCGCGTTGAACAGCGACCTCAAGCCGTCGCTCGACCTGTTCGCGGACATCGTGCGCAATCCCGCCTTCAAGGCCGACGACATCGAACGCGTCCGTCGTCTGTGGCTGGCCGGTATCGCGCAGGAAAAAACCGAGCCCACGAGCCTGGCATTGCGCGCTCTGCCGCCGCTGCTATACGGCGCCGGTCACGCGTATGGCATTCCGTTCACCGGTACCGGTAACGAAGAGGCTATCCGTTCGCTTGCCGCGCAGGACCTGACGAACTTCCAGCGCGATTACCTGCGTCCGGACAATGTGCGGATTCTCGTGGCGGGCGATACGACGCTTGCCGCGATCCTGCCTCAGCTCGATGCCGCGTTCGGCGACTGGAAGGCGCCCGCTTCGGCTATCCCCAAGAAAAACATCGGCAAGGTCGCCGCGCAACCGAAGCCGCGCGTCTTCCTCATCAACCGTACCGACGCACCGCAGTCGCTGATCCTGGCGGGTCTCGTCGCACCGTCCACGAAGGCGAAGAACGCACTCGATCTCGGCATTGCCAACGGGGCGTTCGGCGGCACGTTCACATCGCGGCTGAACATGAATCTGCGCGAGGAAAAACGCTGGGCTTACGGTGCGGGCAGCATGCTCTCCGATGCGAAGGGGCAGCGTCCGATGCTGTTCTACGCACCGGTACAGACGGACAAAACCGCCGAGTCCGCTGCGGAAATCCTCAAGGAGACGCGTGACGTCGTCGGTGCGCGGCCGCTCACCGCGGACGAGATCGGCAAGATCCGTTCGCAGCGTATCCGTGCATTGCCCGGCAGTTTCGAAACGACCAGCGCGGTGCTTTCGTCCATGGGCGGCATCGTCATCTACGACCGTCCGGACGATTACGTCCAGACGCTGAAGTCGCGCATCGAAGGGGTCGACCAGAAGGCGGCCGAGGCGGCTATCGCCGAAGTCATCAAGCCGGATGCGCTGACCTGGGTCATCGTCGGCGACCTCAAGAAGATCGAGGCGCCGGTCCGCGCGCTGAAGCTCGGCGATGTGCAGGTCATCGACGCCGACGGCAAGCCGGCGCATTAACGGACTCGAAGGCGTGGCCCGTTCCGGGCCGCGCCTTCGGCTACGATAGCCCCGTCCGCAAGTTCACGGAGTTCCGCATGCGCAAGATTCTCGTCCTACTCGTTCCTCTCGCCCTGTCCGCGTGTACCTGGGGCATCAAACTCGACGACGCGGCCAAGAACGTGCGTACCGCGTGGAACGGCGATGTCTCCAGTTGCCAGGAACTGGGCAAGGTCACCGTCCAGGTCATGAATCGCGTCGGCCCGGTGGATCGCAACGACCTTACGGTCCGCGACGAACTGGAAGTGCTCGCCCGCAATGAAGCGGCCAAGATGCACGCCGACACGATCAAGCCGCTGGGCGAACCTTCGGAAGGCTCGCAGCCCTGGGGTGCTTACACCTGCGGAGCCCGCGGTGCGACGCCCGCACGTAACGTCGCGCCGTCGACGACGCCTGCCCCTGCCGCCGCGCCGCAAGGCGGCTTCGAAACCGTTCCGCTGAAGAACTAGACGTCGCCGGCCCCGGCTGACTGCGCTGCGAAAGTCCGCGTCAGCCAGTCGACGAACACCCGCACGCGCGGCGACAGCTGGCGGTTGTGCGGATATAGCAACGATACGGGTGACGGCGTGGGCGGGTAATCGGATAGCACCCGTTCCAGCCGTCCAGCCGCCAGGTCGGCCGCTACGTGATAGACCGGCACCTGGATCAGGCCAAGGCCCAGCCGGGCCATCGCCACGCAGGTTTCCGCGCCACTGACTGTTACGGTGGCCGGCAGGATGACTTCGGTCACGCTGTCTCCTTCGACGAATTCCAGCGGCAACACCGCTCCCGTCGCCGACGAAACGAATCCGACGACGCGATGACCTTCCAGGTCGCGCGGGGTCTCCGGACGGCCATGGCGGTCGAGGTAGTCCGGGCTGGCGAAGGTCGATTCTTGCAGTAGCGCGACGCGCTTTCCCACCATGCTGCTGTCCTGCAGGTCACCCACGCGCAGCACGCAGTCGACGCCTTCGCGCACCAGGTCCACCAGGCGGTCGCCCTCGCCCATATGCACCCGGATATCCGGGTATTCGTCGAGGAAGGCCGGCAGGGCAGGCAACACGAAAGCGCGGGCGAGCGTGCCGTGGACATCGATGCGGATCAGCCCGCTGGGCCGTGCATTCACGAACGCGGCTTCGGCATCTTCCACGTCGGCCAGGATCGCCAGGCAACGACGGTGATAGGCCTCGCCATCCAGCGTGGGACTGACGTGGCGCGTCGTTCGCTGGAGCAAACGAACTCCCAGCCGGGTTTCCAGCCGCTTGATGGCCTGGGTCACGGTGGAGCGAGGCAGTTCCAGATCCTGGGCGGCCAACGTGAAGCTTCGCCGTTCCAGAATCCGGACGAACAGACGCATGGTGTCGAAACGGTCCACCGAACCCCCAACTGTTCGTTCTGACGGAATAGTGTTGGCAAATTTAGGCTGATTATCCTTCCGGCGCAAACGAGCAAGCTTTCTCCACACCGGCATTCCGCCGGATCGGGAGAAAGACATGAACGAGCTTACGAACAAGGTTGCCATCGTCACGGGCGCTTCCCGCGGCATCGGCGCTTCCGTCGCGAAGCGGCTGGCAAAGGACGGCTTCACCGTCGTCGTGAACTATGCCGGTAGCGCGGCCGCCGCCGAGGCGCTGGTCGGCGAGATCGAAAAGGCGGGCGGCAAGGCCATCTCCGCCCAGGCGGACGTCGCGAACACGGCGGATGTCCGCCGCCTCTTCGATCAGGCCGAAAGCGTGTTCGGCGGCGTGGATGTGCTGGTGAACAACGCCGGCATCATGCACCTGGCCAGCATCGCCGAGACGGACGACGACGCGTTCGACCGTCTGCTGGCGGTCAACCTCAAAGGCAGCTTCAACACCATGCGCGAAGCCGCGAAGCGTTTGCGCAACGGCGGCCGCATCGTGAACTTCTCGTCCAGCGTGGTCGCGCTGCTGCAGCCCACATACGGTCCGTATGCCGCGACGAAGGCGGCCATCGAATCGTTGACGACCATCCTCGCCCGCGAACTGCGCGGCCGCCAGATCACGGTCAACGCCGTCGCCCCGGGGCCGACCGCCACCGACCTTTTCCTGACCGGCAAGTCCGACGAGCTGATCGATCGTCTCGCGAAACTCGCACCGCTTGAGCGTCTGGGCACGCCGGAAGACATCGCCGCCGCGGTCGCGTTCCTTGCTGGCCCGGACGGCTCCTGGATCAACGGCCAGACCCTGCGCGCCAACGGCGGAATTATCTGATTCGACCCCTTCCTGCATCGTCATCTATTCGAGGTACGTCACCATGAAACAGATCATTCTCATCACCGGCGCATCCAGCGGCTTCGGCCTGCTGACCGCCCGCGCCCTGGCCACCGCCGGCCACACCGTCTACGCCAGCATGCGCGACATCGCCGGCCGCAACGCGCCGCAGGCCGAAGCCATCGCGCGCGAAGCGAAGGAGCGCGGTATCGACCTGCGAACCGTCGAACTCGACGTCACGTCCCAGACATCCGCCGACGCCGCCGTGCGTCACATTGTCGAAACGGATGGCCATCTGGATGTCCTGGTACACAACGCCGGTCATATGGTTTTCGGTCCGGCGGAGTCCTTTACCGCCGAGCAATACGCGCAGCTTTACGACGTCAATGTCCTGGGTACCCAGCGCGTAAACCGCGCGGCGCTTCCCCAGCTTCGCAAGCAGGGCAAAGGTCTGGTGCTGTGGGTCGGTAGCAGCAGCACGCGCGGCGGCACACCGCCCTATCTCGCACCGTATTTCGCCGCCAAGGCCGCGATGGATGCGCTTGCCGTCAGCTATGCGGGCGAGCTGGCCCGCTGGGGCATCGAAACAACGATCATGGTGCCGGGCGCTTTTACCAAGGGCACCAATCACTTCGCTCACTCGGGCAAGCCGGCCGACGAGGCACGCGCCGCCGAATACGACAACGGTCCCTATGCCGGTCTGCCGGACGCGATCCTCAAAGGACTGTCGGGTCTGGAGCCTGCCGACGCGGATGCCGGCTCGGTCGCTACCGCCATGGTCGAAATCGTCGACATGGAGCATGGCAAGCGTCCGTTCCGCGTCCATGTCGATCCGTCCCAGGACGGTGCGGAAGTGGTGAACGGCGTCGCCGATCGGGTACGGACCGAGATGTTCCGCCGGATCGGTCTGGAAGATCTGCTGCATCCGCGCCGGGTGTAATCTCCGACGACGATCTTGGGGGCGTGCCGGTGCACGCCCCCATCATGGTTTTCGGGCTGCGGAGAGAGAACGGCATTGAGCGGGATCAGCGAACTGCATATCTCCAGCTATCGACCGCACGGCATGATGGATGCGCACCAGCACGACGAGGCGTGGTTCTGTCTGGTGCTGGCGGGAGGATACGAAGAGCGTATTCGCTCGCGAGCGAATGATCACCTTCCGGGCGACCTGCTTTATTGCCCGGCGCATGCCGTGCACGAACAGCGTTTTGGAGCCGCGGGCGCGCGCAAACTCCTGTTTTCCCCCGACGAGAACCTGCAGGCGTTGTTGCGGGAACATGGCGTCCATCTCGACGAAGCCCCCAGCGTTCGCCGGTCGGCACGGCTTCTCCATATCGGCGACCGGCTTGCCGCCGAGCTGGAAATCGACGATCCATTCGCCAGTTTGTCGGCCCAGGGACTGGCGCTGGAACTGGTAGCGGCGCTGGGTCGCGGTTTCAACGACCGCGCCGACCCATCGCCGCCGTTATGGTTGCGGCGCCTTCGCGACTGTCTTCATGACGATCCCGCCGCCGATGTCTCGCTCGACCGGCTCGCGGCAGTTGCCGGGCGGCACCCCGTGCATGTATCCCGAAGTTTTCATGCGTTCTACGGCGTTCCCGTGGGCGATTACGTGCGACGGTTACGCGTCGAGAAAGCCGCCGTGCTTCTTCGCTCGACGCGACGCCCGCTTATCGATATCGCGATCGAGTGCGGTTTCGCTGGCGCGGCGCAGTTTTCCCGCTCGTTTCGGGCGGCGTTCGACAGCACGCCGTCCAGTTACCGCAAGGCTGTGCGCTAAGGCGACGCAAGTCCGCTAAATAACGCAAAGCACGGAGCCGGTAACGCCCGATAAAGTGGGCGATCTTTCGATGGTGGGGCGGCGATATGCGTGTACGGACCATGGTGGTTGTGGGGTTGGCTTTAGCGTTCGCGATGGCGACCGCGAACGCTGAAACGCATAGCATCGATCAGCACGCTTACTTTGCGAGCCCGGAGGCGGAGCAATCCGACCGCAAGGCATTGCTTGCCGACATGGCGGCTGTCGTATCGCCGACGTCGCCCACGCCGCGCGAGCTGCTCGACTATCTGCATCGGTCCGAGGCGTTGTTGGCGCGGGCACAGAGGCACAACGCCTGGCTGCATCTGCGTTCCGCGCTGGACATCGATGATCGCGAAACCGCCGACGCCAAGAGCGCCATGGGTAGTGCGGACGGACAACTCGTGATGCAAGTTCGCACGACATTGCGGAGCCTCGGCAAAGAGGGCTTCGACAAGGCGGTTGCACGCGAGCCCGCATTGGGTACATATGCCTATCTGTTGGAACGGGCGGTGCGCAGCCTGCCGCACGAACTTCCCGACGCGCAGCAGTCCATCCTCGATTCGCTCAGCGATGCATCGTCGTCGGATTACTGGAACATCTACCAGAAGACGAAGCGCAGCACCGATTTTGGCAAGATCGCCACGGCCTCGGGCGAGCGGGATATAAACAAGGATGCCGATGCCCTGTTGCGCGATCCGGACCGGTCCGTGCGCCAGCAGGCATGGACGCGGCGCTGGGACGCCTACGCGAATCGCGGCGACATCTACGCCAGCATTCTTCTGGGCGTTGTACGTCTCAACGACCGCGCCGCGCGCCTCCAGCACTTCGACGATGCCCCCGCCGCGGCCTATTTCTCGCGCCAGTTCGATCGTAAGAACGTCGACGAAACAACGAAGGCGGTCGAAGCTCAGGCCGATACGCTGAAGAACTATCAGCGGATCCGTGCGGAGCACATAGGCGCGATGACGGGTATCGTCGACGTGCATTCGTGGGACATGGCGCTTCCGCCGCCGGGATTCGTGGCGCCGGCATTCACGTACGAGAACATGCGTAGCTCGGTCTTGCGCGCACTGCGTCCGCTTGGTCCCGACTATGTCGCGCATTTCGCCGCACTGCTCGATCCCGTCGCCAACCGTACCGACCTGGCCGAAAAGCAGGGCACTCGGGTGAGCGATGCGTTTTCCATCGCCGCGCCTGGCGTGCCGGCGGGACTCTTCGTCGGGACTTATGAGGGCGCCGTTAAAGACGCGAGCGTGGTCGCGCACGAAGGTGGGCATGCCATCCATGCGCAGCTGATGAACGAACATGGCGTGTCGCCGTTCTTCAATCACGGTCCAAGCTGGATGCACGAAGGCATCGCCATCCTCAACGAGATGCTGTTCTACGAAGACCTGTACCGGAACAGCAAGGATCCCGCGACCCGCGCGTTCTACCTGCAATCGCAACTGGACGAGATGACCTTCGAGATATTCACCTCGGCCGAAGAGGGAGAGCTCGAGCAGGCGATCTACGACGGTACCGTGGGGGGAACGATCAAGAACGCCGCCGACCTGGATGCCCTGACGCTGTCGACGATAAGTCGCTTCGAGATATGGCCCGCCCGCGACCCGCAGCTTGCGCATGCGTGGATGACCAAGCGCCTCATGTACCAGGACCCGCTCTACCTGGTGAACTATCTGTACGCCGGTTTGCTCGCGACGAAAATGTTCGACATGGCCACTCGCGACCCGGCGGATTTCCAGAAGCGCTACGCGCGATTGCTCGCCGAGGGGTTCGCCGCGAAGCCGGACGACATCCTGCGACGTTTCTTTGGCCGGGACCTGCCGCCCGGCGAACTGGTGGCTGCCGACATGGAGGTCATCAGGCGAAAGACGGCGGAACTTGCGATTCTCTATAAGAAAATCGAGCAAAAACAATAACCAGGGCCTTCATGGCGCGCCAGCTTGGGCGCCATGAACTTATCCATATATTGATAATTCAGTTATGAACTATATACTACTGAGGTAACCCAACGAGATTCGCGACCATGTCCAGCTTCGCCCCGACCGAGCAGCGCCTTGACGTCACCCTGGGCAAGTACCGCGAATTTCCCCGCCAGCCGGCCGTTCTGGTCCGCCTGGTCAAGCATCTGTACAAACAGATTCACGACGAAGCCAATGCGATCCTGCGGCCTTACGGGCTCAACCATCCCGAGTACAACATCCTGATGATGATGTACGGCACGCCGGACAACGCGATGAACCCGTCCCAGCTCAGCGATGCGGCCGGCGAGAAGTCGGCGAACGTCACGCGGCTGACCAACCAGTTGTGCGACAAGGGACTCATCGCCCGTACGGCCAGCGAAGACGACCGCCGCAAAGTCACGCTCACCCTTACCGATGAGGGCACGGCGTTGATCGAGAGCTTTCTGCCCGGAATTTCGATGCTTCTGCTCCAGCAGACCGGCAACCTGACGACAGACGAACAGGGCCAGCTGGAAAAGTTGCTCAAGAAGATGCTGGAAGGTTTTCCCGCCTGAGGCAGGGGTCCGTCATGTCCGCCATCGACATCGAAAAACAGGCCCCCGCGACGCGTCAGATCGTCGTCGACACACTGCGCGAGCAGGTGTCGATCTGGCTGTTTGTCTTCAAAACGATGCTGGCGTTTTTCCTTACCGGCTGGATCGCCATGCGGCTGTCGCTGCCGGCGCCGTCGACCGCGATGCTCACGACGATCATCGTGGCCAACCGCCAGTCGGGCATGGTCCTGGCGAAAAGTTTCTATCGCGCCATCGGCACGCTGGGTGGCGCCGTTGTCGCCTTCCTCATCGTGGCGGCCTTCCCGCAGCAGCGCGACTTGTTCCTGGTGGCGCTATCCCTGTGGCTGGGCATCTGTTCCGGCGGCGCGACGCTATACCGGAACTTCAAGTCGTACGCGTTCGTTCTTGGCGGCTATACCGCGGCGATCATTGCCCTTCCCGTGATCGACAACCCACCGGGTGTCTTCGATTCGGCCACGGCGCGCATCAGCGAAGTGTTGCTTGGCCTTCTGGTCAGCGGCGTCATCAACGACACCGTCTTTCCCAGCCGCATGCGCGACGTGCTTCGCCGCACGGCGCGCGAACAGTTCGCGCACTTCGTCGGTTTCGTGCGCGCAAGCACGGGCGGCACCATCGCGCGTTCGACCATGGAGCGCGCCCATCTTCGTTTCGTGCGCGATGCGGTGACGCTGGAAGACCTGCGCAGTTCGGTCATCTTCGAAGATGCGGAAGCCCGCGCGCGTAGCGGCCATCTGCAGGAGTTCAATCAGCGCTTCATGGCCGCGTCGACCAGCTTCCAGTCGCTGCACCACCTGATCAACCGGTTAAAACGCGCGCATCGCGACACGACCGGTGAGGCATTGATCGCGCTTTACGCACCGCTGGGTGCGGCACTCGACGCTCCGATAGAAGCGGGCGCCGCGGCGCGCGTGTTGCTGCCGCGGCTTATTGGCGCGCGCGATGAGATGGCGGCGAAAGCGCCTCTTTTGCGCGAAGGTATGACCGACACGCAGGACGTGCGCGATTTCGATACGGGCGCCGCGCTGCTCAGACGTTTCACGGATGAGCTGTACGCATACGTGGACACGGCCGCCACGCTGCAGGCGCCGCGCATCATTGCCGGCTCGGCGGAGCGCGTCCGTTTCGCGCGGGGCAATGACTACGCCGGCGCGATACTGGCCACGTTCCGTACGACGATCACCATGCTCGCGCTCGGTGTGTTCTGGATTCTGAGCGCATGGCCGATGGGTTCCAGCGCCATGCTGCTCGCGACGATCTTCGCGGGACTGTTCGCCGCCGCGCCGAACCCCACGCGCGTGACCGGCCAGGTCATGTTCGGCTATCTCATCGGCATGATAATCGGCTTCGTATGCGAGTTCGCCGTGCTGACCCAGGTGGATGGCTATCCGCTGATGGTCGCGAGCATCGCGCCTTTCCTGATGATCGGCCTGGTCATGATGACGAGTGCGACGCTCGGCAGCATCGGCCTTGGTTACTCGATGGGCTTCGCGTACATCCTGGCCATCAAGAACCCGATGGTTTACGACCCCGTGCATTTCATCAACGATGCCATCGCCCAGGTAGTCGGTCTGTCGGCGGCCGCGATCGCTTTCGTATTCGTGCCCACGGTGATCGGCAGTCGCTGGTTGCGCCAGCGGCAACTCGCGCGGTTGCGCGGTCAGGTGGCGTTGGCCGCCGAAGCACCGTTGCCGGGCCTGCGGCATCGTTTCGAAAGCATCAATCACGATCTGGTGAGCCAGGTGGTGTCGCAGACCGAGCCCGGCAGTGCCGACTCCCGCGCGTTGCTGGCCTGGGCACTGGCCGTGCACGAAACGGGGCGTGCGCTGATCGAGCTTCGACACGACCTCGATCGCGGCACCGCACCCGGCGGAGTGCGCGGATACATCGACACGGCGCTGGCCTCGCTGGCGCGCTTCTACGAAGCGCCCGATGCAGCGAAGTACCTGCTGGCGCGCGATGCCGTCGCGACAGCGATTGCGGCAGTCAGCGAGAAAGATGCCTCGCATGGCTTGCTGGAACACCTCCATCTGATCCGGATGGCTTTGCTCGATGGCGAATCGGTCCTCGCCGCGTACATGCCTTCGGCCCCTCTTGCGCAGGAGATTTCCAATGCCCCGTGAAATTGCTATTGGCGACGCGCTGGTTCCGGGCCTGTTCGTTCTCTTCGTCGTGTCGCTGGCGTTGCTCTGGCTGCTCGACTGGGCGGCGGGGCGTTTCGGCATCTACCGTCTCGTCTGGCATCCGCCCTTGTTCCGGCTCGCGCTGTTTGTCTGCGTGTTCGGCGCCCTTGCGCTCACCTTGTTCTGAGTCATTCCATGAAGCTCCCGACCCTTATCCGTTTCGCCGTTACCGCTATCGTCGTCATCGTCGCGGCGTTTATCGCGCACGCACTGTGGAAGCACTACATGTACTCGCCATGGACGCGCGACGGTCGCGTGCGTGCCGAAATCGTCCGCATCGCGCCCGACGTTTCCGGACTGGTGACCGACGTCCGCGTGAAGGACAACCAGGTGGTGAAGAGGGGCGATCTGCTCTTCGTCGTCGATCAGGCGCGTTATCAGAACGCGGTGGCGCAGGCACAGGCGAACCTCAACGCTTCCGAGGCCGCCGCACGTGCGGCGGGCGCTACGATCAACGCCGCACAGGCGGGCATCGCGCAGAGCCGCACGAATTTCGAAATGTATCAGGCGCAGTCCGATCGTCGTCAGAAGCTCATCAACAATGTGATTTCGGCAGAAGACAAGGCGAATGCCGTCGCCGTCGCCAACGCGGCTCGCGCGGGCTGGCAGCAGGCTCAGGCCAGCCAGAAGCAGGCCAGCGCATCGCAGGAACAGGCACTGGCCGCCGTCGCCCAGGCACAGGTCGCGCTGGCATCCGCCGAGCTGAATCTGGATCGCACGGAAGTCCGTGCGCCCGTGGACGGCTATGTGACCAACCTGGATATCCGCGTCGGCGATTACGCCAGTGCGGGCGGTGCGCGCATGGCCCTCATCGACAGCCACTCGTACTGGATTTACGGCTACTTCGAGGAGACGAAGCTGCCCAGCCTGCGTATCGGGGATGCCGTCGATATCCGCCTGATGAGCGGTGGCGTGCATCTGAAGGGCACGATCGACAGCATCGCTCGCGGCATCACCGATGCCGACAACCCGACCGGCTCGGATCTGCTGGCCGACGTCAATCCGACATTCAACTGGGTGCGTCTCGCGCAACGCGTACCGGTGCGCGTGAAGATCGATCCGGAGAACATGCCCAAGGACACGGTGCTGGCCGCCGGCATGACGGCGACGCTGGTGGTGCATCCGAGTGGGGACGGTACCCAGCACCGCTGAGGCTTGTAAAGCGCTTTGATCTTTACTGCGGGAGCGAGAGCGATACAGCTCGGGTCAGGCGGTCAGCCGCTGAAGCCGCATCCGCAGCCAGCGATCCACGTCCGGCCATTCGCTGGCCAGCACGCTGTAGCAGACCGTATCGCGCAGGCTGCCGTCGGGGCGGCGTTTATGGGCCCGGAGTACGCCCTCGCGCTTCGCTCCCAGCCGCTCGATCGCCCGCTGCGAGTCGAAGTTGTACGAGTCGGTGTGGAACTCCACCGCGACCAGTCCGAGGTTCCCGAACGCGTTCTCCAGCAACAGATGCTTGCAAGCCGTGTTCAGATGGCTTTTCTGCCAGCGCTTCGCGTACCACGTGTAGCCGATCGCGGCGCGGGCCGGGTCGGGGACGATGTCGTAATAACGCGTGGTGCCGGCGATCTGGCCGGTGGTCTTCTCGCGGATGGCGAACGGCCGCATCAGCCCGGCATCCCGGCCGAGCAGGGCCTTGTCGACGTAGTCGGCCATGCCGCCCGGGGCGGGTACCGACGTAAACCACAGATTCCACAGGTCGCCATCGGCCGCGGCCCGTTCCAGCTCCGGAACATGCGAGGGGCTGAGGGGTTCCAGCGTGACATGAGCGTTTTCCAGCGAGGTCATGGGCGGTATCAGGCGTCCAGATCGGGAATGAGCCGGCTTTCGATTCGGGCGATGGTGTCTTTCAGCAGCAGCTTGCGCTTCTTCAGGCGGGTCAGCTGGAGCTCGTCCCGCCCGATGCTGGCGGCCAGCTGGTCGATGGCCGAATCCAGGTCGCGATGTTCGACCTTGAGTTCGGCAAGACGGTGGGCGAGCTGGGTCGGATCCTGGACCTGCATGGCGGTGGCCGGCACGGAAGGGAAGACCCAGAGTGTACCTCTCCGGCGCCGTCCCCGGCAGCGGCTACAATAGGGGTCCGCCTTTCCGTCGTACGCCCATGTCCGCCCGTCCCGAAATCCATCGCAAACAGACCTACGAAGCCAGCAAACTGGCCAAGCGGTTGCGCCATCAGGTCGGTCAGGCCATCGCCGATTTCGGCATGATCGAGGACGGCGACCGGATCATGGTCTGCCTGTCCGGCGGCAAGGATTCCTACACCCTGCTCGACATGCTGCTTTCGCTGCAGGCGAAAGCGCCGGTGCGATTCGAGCTGATCGCGGTCAATCTCGACCAGAAGCAGCCCGATTTCCCCGAGCACGTGCTGCCCGGATACCTCACGGCGCGCGGCATACCGTTCCATATCATCGAGCAGGACACCTACAGCGTCGTTACCCGTGTGATTCCGCAGGGCAAGACGATGTGCAGCCTGTGCTCGCGCATGCGGCGCGGCGCGCTGTACCAGTGGGCGGCCGACAATGGCATCACGAAGATCGCGCTTGGTCATCATCGCGACGATATCCTCGGTACGTTCTTCCTGAACATGTTCTACCAGGGCAGCCTGAAGGCGATGCCGCCCAAGCTCCGGTCGGACGATGGCCGGCATGTCGTGATCCGTCCGCTGGCTTACTGCCGCGAAGACGATATCGCCGCCTACGCTGAGGCGCAGGCGTTCCCGATCATTCCCTGCAACCTGTGCGGCTCGCAGGAGAACATGCAGCGCAAGGTCGTCAAACGTATGCTCGAGGACTGGGAAAAACTGCATCCCGGCCGTAGCGAAACCATCTTCCGCGCGATGGGTAACATCGCGCCTTCGCAGCTCGTCGACCGCAATCTGTTCGACTTCGCATCGCTGGGTGCGCGCGAAGGCGCGGTCCGGCCCGACGCGCATGCCTGGCTCGCCGGTGGCGACACCAGCGACGACACTTCTTCCGTACCGTAACCGGCAAATCGACCATGACACTCTTCTCTTCCGTCGAACTCGCTCCGCGCGACCCGATCCTCGGCCTGAACGAAGCCTTCGGCGCCGATACGCGCGCGGACAAGGTCAATCTCGGCGTTGGCGTTTACTACGATGCAAACGGGCATGTTCCGCTGCTGCGCGCCGTGCGCGAAGCCGAGAAAGCGCGCGTCGAGGCGATGCTGCCGCGCGGTTACCTGCCCATCGACGGTATCGCGCTTTACGACCAGGCCGTGCAGCGTCTGCTGTTCGGCGCATCCTCGCCGTTGCTCGCCGATCGTCGCGTCGTTACCGCGCAGGCGTTGGGTGGCACGGGCGCGCTCAAGGTCGGTGCCGATTTCCTGCGTCACCTGAATCCGAACGCGCCGGTCGCCATCAGCGACCCCAGCTGGGAAAACCATCGCGCGCTGTTCGAGGCTGCGGGCTTCAAGGTCGTGAACTATCCGTATTACAACGCGCCAACGCACGGCGTCGATGTCGACGGCATGATCGCGGGCCTCGAGGCGTTGCCCAAGGGCGCGGTCGTCGTACTGCACGCGTGCTGCCATAACCCGACCGGTGTCGACCTCGGCGCCGGCGACTGGAAGCGCGTCATCGACACCGTGCGCAAGCATGCGCTCGTGCCCTTCCTCGATATCGCGTACCAGGGCTTCGGCGACGGTATCGATGCCGACGCCGTCGCCGTACGTCTGTTCGCCGACTCGGGGCTGCCGTTCTTCGTCGCCAGTTCGTTCTCCAAGTCGTTCTCGCTTTACGGCGAACGCGTGGGCGCTCTGTCCATCGTCACGGCAAGCCACGACGAAGCCGTGCGCGTGCAGTCGCAGATCAAGCGCGTCATTCGCACCAATTATTCCAATCCGCCGACGCATGGCGCCGCCGTGGTTTCCGCCGTGCTCAATCACGCGGAACTGCGCGCCACCTGGGAAGTGGAGCTCGGCGAAATGCGCGATCGCATCCGGGAGATGCGTCGCGGTCTCGTCCAGCGTCTGGCGGCGCATGGCGCGAAGGGCGATTACGGATTCATCGAAGCCCAGCGCGGCATGTTCTCTTATTCCGGACTCAGTGCCGCACAGGTCGAACGCCTGCGCACGGAGTTCGGTATTTACGCCGTCGGCACGGGACGCATCTGCGTCGCCGCGCTCAACGACGGCAATCTTGACCGCGTCGCCGAGGCGATCGCCCAGGTCAGCTGAATCCAGAGCCGATCCCCTTCCTTGAGGGGGTCCATCCGCGAACGGGCGCATGCCGTCCGTTCCGGTCACCTATTCGAACGAGATCCGTCCACGCATGTTCTTCCGTAATCTGACGCTCTTTCGCTTTTCCGCCCCCGTCGCCGCCGATCTGGAACGCCTCGAAGAAGCGCTTCCGGAACATCGTCTGCGTCCCGTCGGCCCCCTCGAAATGTCCACCAGGGGCTTCATCTCGCCCCTGGGACGCAACGAGGAAGCCCTGACCCACAACGTCAGCCACAACACGATGGTGACGGTCGGCGGCGAGGACAAACTCCTCCCGGCCGCCGTGGTGAACGATGAACTGTCACGCCGTGTGCAGAAAATCGCGGAGGAAGAAGGGCGCAAGATCAGCGGCCGCGAGCGCAAGCGCATGAAGGACGACGTGATGAACGAGCTCCTGCCGCGTGCGTTCGTGCGCAGCTCGCGCATGTCCGCCTATGCCGATAAGAAGCACGGGTGGCTGGTGCTCGATACTTCCAGTCGCAAGTCCGCTGAGAACGCGCTTACCCAGATCCGCGAGGCACTGGGCAGCTTCCCGGCAGTGCCGTTGGCCCCGGAGGAATCGCCCCGCGTCCTGATGACCGATTGGGTGTCCTCGGGCGACCTGCCCGCCGGCCTGGCGCTGGGGGACGAGTGCGAACTGCGCGATCCGGCGACCGCCGCGGGCGCCATTGCCCGTTGCCGTCGCCAGGATCTCGATACCGATGAGATTCGGGAGCATTTGCGCAACGGAAAACAGGTTTTCCAGCTGGGGCTGATTTTCGACGACCGCATCACTTTCACGCTCGGCGAAGACCTGATCCTGCGTAAAATCCGATTCACGGATGTGGTTCTCGACGAGCAGGGCGACAGCCACGAATCGCAGGCGGCGGAAATGGATGCCAACTTCGCCCTGATGGCTCTGGAATTCGACAGGCTGCTCGGCAAGCTGGAAGAGTGGTTCAAGCTACCGCGCCCGGAGTAAATCCTCCGGCGTGCCGCGGTGGTTGGTGTATATGTGACGGTATGGACGTCGTCGGATAATCACGAGACGGGCGGCATGACATACGACCAAGGCGACTGGCTGGAACTGGCGACGCCGACCGGAGGCACTATTCGCGTGCTGAAGGCGGCGCATCCGCGCGCGCGTCGCCTGCGCCTGACGGTGACGCCCAAAGGCGCGCGACTTACCTATCCCAACGGTACGCATACGGCACAGATGACGGCGTTTCTTCGCCATCACGCCGACTGGCTGGAGCGGAAGCTCGGCGAGTTCAACCTCGACTCCGAGCCGTTACCTGCGCTGAAGGTCGGCCATGCCACGTCGTTTCCGTTACGCGGCGAAACGATCGATCTGGATTGGGCCGAAGGCTCTTATCCGAAAGTCGAACATCACGGCGAGAACCTGACGCTGGTGTTGCCGCGTCCGCATACGCGCGGATTGATGCTCGCGCGGGGACTGCTGGCTACATTCTTCGAAATGCAGATCCGGCGCGATGTGGCGCGCTGGTTGCCGGTGTACGTGCCGCTGATCAATGCGGCGCCCACCGCGTTGCGCATACGACCCCTGAAGAGCCTGTGGGGCAGTCTGGACACCCGCGACCGCATCAACCTGGACCTTGCCCTGGCGCTCGCTCCGCCGGCCGCCCTGCGCTACGTACTGGTCCATGAGTTGTGCCATCTGAAAGTGCGCAACCATTCGCCGCGTTTCTGGAACTGGGTCGCGAGCATCCTTCCCGATTACAAAGAACAGCGGGACTGGCTGCGGGTAAACGGCAGCGGGATGAAGGCGCAGCTGGACCGTTTGATTGCGGACGTTGCCGACTGAGCGCTCCTACACACAGCAATACGCCGTTGTAGGAGCGCTTTCGAGCGCGTTGGGTGTTCGCGACTTAATGCGCGATCGCAAATCCCGTAAGAATCTGCGCGGTCTCCGTCGGACGTTCCATCATCGGCATATGGTTGCAGCCGTTGAGCACGGTCGCGGAGATCGACGGCGACGACTTGAGTCCGTTGCGCAGGGTTTCCAGCGCGGAAACGTCGATGATCTTGTCGTCGTGGCACCACACGCCGAGTACCGGCATCGTCAGCTTGCCGATCAGCGGGTCCAGTGCGAGCGACTGGGACTTGTCCCTGAGCTGATTGAACGTGCGCTCGATGAACGCGCGGTCGTTCTGGTTTTCCTTGATGAACACATCGGCCACGCGACCGGGGACATTTTGCGGATGCAGGAAGGCGAGTTCGTTGGCTTTTTCGAAGCTTGCACGGTCGTCGAAGATAAAGGGATCCTTGCCCGCCAGCGCCTCGCGCGCGAAGTCGTTTTCCTTGAACGTCAGGCCCAGCGAATCCATCAGCACGAGGCTGGCGATGCGCTCGGGATGCTCCGCGGCGTAGACGCCCGCGATGGCACCGCCCATCGAATGGCCGACCAGCATGAAGCCCTTCATATTGAGCGTGCTGAAGAAGGCATCGAGTCGGGCCGCCTGGGCGTCGATGTTGTAATTGCCATCCGTCAGGCGCGACGACTCACCCCAGCCGGGCAGGTCGGGAATGATGACGTGGAAGTGGTTGGTCATCTCCTTCGCGGATTCCAGCCAGACTTCCTTGCGCGCCGCGAAACCGTGAAGCAGTACGATCGTCGGACCCTGACCGCCCTCGTAGTACGTCCAGTTGGTATCGCCCGCCTGCACCGAGTGCTTTTCCAGATGCGCCGCCATCGCCAGGCGGGCGTAGTCGGCCTTCACCAATAGCTGGGGTGCGAACAGGTAGACGCCGCCGAAGCCCACGCCAAGTACGGCGGCCACCACGACGAGGAATTTCAGCCGACGCAGCAGCAGCCGCTTCCAGAGCGGCCGTGAATCGGTTTTGACGACGGGAAGTGGCTTTGCCATGAGTCGGTCTTTCTTGATGGATGTCCCGCGAGATGCGGGAGGAGGGCGGCGCAATCAAGGCGCCGCCCGTCTGCCTTACTTACTTTGCTTGCGCTTTCTTCGCCTTGGCGAAGATGCCTTCCACCGCGCCCTGCGTCATCGGGTGGTAGCCGGACTTCGCTTTGGCGTAGATGCCTTCGGCGAATGCCAGGCCTTCCGGCGTCTTCGCGAATGCCCTGTAGACCGGCGTCGTCAGGTACAGGCGTCCGATACGGGCCATGTGTTCGCCGGCGGCCGTCCAGACATCCTTGTCGCCCGCCGCGATGGCGTGCACGTACCAGCGCATACCGATTTCGGCGTTAGGCGTACCGGTGAGATGCCATGCCGCGTCGATTTCCTTGATCTTTTCCAGCGGCGTTACGTCGGGCAGGCGATCGAGGAAGAACATCCATTCCTGGGTATTCCATGTCTTTGCATCCAGTTTGTCGGCGGCGAGCTTGCCGGCAAGGAAGTCGGTGCGCTGCTTGTCGATACCGTCGAAGCGCGGCGACGTAGGAAGCGGCGCGTCCTTCGGGATGCCCGGCTGCCAGATCCATGCACGCGCTTCGGCCTCGCTCATCTTGCCCGGATATTTGTCGAGTAGATTGGTTTTCAGGTACGCGAACATCGTGTCGGTGTCGATGCTCTGGAACGCGAAATGATCGAAGTAGCCGCGCAGGTAAGCATCGAAGGTTTCGCGACCGAAGCGCTGCTCCAGCGTGCGCAGGAACCACGAGCCCTTGTCGTACGCGACGGACGAAAGCGAATCGTCGGCGCCGACGCCGCGCGGATCGGGCGTCAATTTCTGCGAATTCGCGGACATTTCGCCAATGGACTTCTGCAGCGCGCGCGCCGATAGCAATGCTTCTTCGTCGGCGAGCGTCTTGCCATAGACGGCTTCGGTGATACGGCCCTGAACGTAGGTGGTGAAGCCTTCGTTGAGCCAGATGTCGCGCCATGCGGCGCTTGTCACCAGGTTGCCCGACCAGGAATGCGCGAGTTCGTGCGATACCAGCGATACGAGGCTCTTGTCGCCGACCAGCACGGTCGGTGTCGCGAACGTCATGTTCGGATTTTCCATGCCGCCGTACGGGAACGACGGTGGCAGCACGAGAATGTCGTAGCGGCCCCATGCATACGGACCGTAGAGCTTTTCGGTCGTGGCAATGAGCTTTTCGGTGTCCTCGAATTCGTGCGCGGCTTTCGCCACCACGCTGGGTTCGGCGTAGACGGCGCTGCGCGGACCGGTTTCGCGCACGTCGATACCGCCGGCGGCGATCGCGAGCAGATAGGACGGAATCGGATGCGGCTGCGCGAACGTGAAGTCGCCGTCCAGCGGATGCTTCGCATCGTTGAGCGCGCTCATGACGACGCGCACGTCCTTGGGCGCGGTGACATGCGCGTTATAGGTGAAGCGGATGGCCGGCGAATCCTGCAACGGCACCCACGAGCGCGCGTGGATCGATTCGGACTGCGAGAACATGAAGGGCAGCTTCTTGTCCGCGGTCTGCTCGGGCGGTAGCCACTGCAGGCCGGAAGCCTCGGGCACCGTCGTGTAGACGATGCGTACCTGCGCGGGGTGCTGCGGTGCCTGAATCGTGAGCTTGCTGCCCAGTTCCTTGTCGCGCGGTGCCAGCGCGAACTTCAGCGGCTGCGTCTTGCCATCGGTGCCGACGGCTTCCACGCTCGCGATCTTCAGGTCGCGGGTGTCGAGGACGAGGTCCTTCGCTTTCGCGTCCTTCCAGTCGAGCTTCAGTGTCGCGCCGCCGTCGAGCTGGCGCTGGGCGAAATCGACCTTGAGGTCGAGGTCGAGATGCGTCACCCGCACCTTCGCCGGCTGGGCGTAGCTGTGCGGGTCGGCGGCGAGGGCCACGGCCGGGAAGACCAGGGTCAGTGCGAAGAGGGGAAGCAGGCGCATCGAGGGCGATCCGATGGTGGAAAGGTCCAAGTATGCCACTGCATGCCGAGAGGGACGTGTGCCGGTCGTTGCCTCTGGGACACGCCCTGTGCAGCACCTGCACCAGTTCGATCCCTGCTCGCGCCTCGCGCGGCGCTCGCATACCTTCCCGTCACGGGTTCAAACGACGTTTGCGTACCCTCACCGTCATTCCCGCGCACGCCGGGATCCGCAGCGGCCACGTGTGGCTGGCGGTTACTTCGCGTGATCTTGCAGTGTGGTGTCGTCGCTCATCTGGGCCATGACGCTGCGGATTCCCGTGTGCGCGGGAATGACGATGAGGGGGAGCGGGCGATACGTCGGCTTCGTGGTGATTTAGAGCTTATAAGCCCGATGAATCGCCACGATGCCATTCGTCAGGTTGCGCACCTCCACATGCCCGAAGCCCGCGCGCAGCATCATGCCCTTCAACGTTTCCTGATCCGGATGCTTGCGGATGGATTCGGCGAGGTACTGGTAGCTGTTAGCGTCGCCTGCGAACAGGCTGCCGAGCTTCGGCAGGATCTTGAACGAGTGCACGTCGTAGAGCTTGCTGAAGAGCGGGCTCTTCACTTTCGAGAATTCCAGCACAAGTGCGCGGCCGCCGGGTTTCAGGATGCGACACATGTCGGCCAGCGCTTTGTCCTTATCCGTAACGTTGCGCAGGCCGAAGGCGATGGTCACGGCGTCGAAACTCGCATCCGGAAAGGGCAGCGCCTCGGCGTTCATCTGGGCCCAACGCAGGCCGGAAACGAGCCCGCGATCCGTGAGGCGGTCGCGACCCACACCCAGCATCGCGGCGTTGATATCGCCGACAACGACCTCGCCTTCCGCGCCGACCACCGGCTTCAACAGCGCGGCGATGTCGCCCGTGCCGCCGGCCAGATCGAGTACGCGATCGCCGCGCCGCACACCGCTGACCGCCACGAAGTGACGCTTCCACAGGCGATGAATGCCGAACGACATCAGGTCGTTCATCAGATCGTAGTTGCGCGCGACCGAGGTGAAGACCTGGCCGACGAGCTTCTGCTTGTCGTCGACGGGCACGTCGCGAAAGCCGAAATGGGTTGTGCCGGTGTTCTTGTCGTCGGTCATGGTCGGACTTCAATAAGTGAATGTAGGAGCGCTCTCGAGCGCGATAGCCAACGAAGCGGTGACGCGAAAACCCATCACGAATGCCGTTCCCGCTCGGCCGCCACGTGTCTTTCGTGCAGTGAGTCGCTGGTACTGGTCGCGCCCGGATCGGTCGGCGGCCGCGCATCCAGATCGCGATCGTTTTCGCCGCCCGGCGTGATCTTCAGGATGGAATGACGTATCTCGCGTGCGAGGATCACTCGCGCGTCGCGCACCATGTCTTCCAGGACCGCGTCGAAATCGAGCTTACCGTCGTCGTCGGTCCAGACGATACGCGCTTCGCGCAACTTCTGGATGAAGCCGCGGAAGAGTGCCTTGTCGAAGAACTCAGGTGCCGATAGCTCGTTGAGCAGGCTGAGCCGCTGCGCCGTGAGCGTGCACGCGTTTTCCAGCTCGGCCGCCGTGAGCGTATGCGGACCGTTTTTCACCAGCGCAGCAATCGCGATGTAATAGCGCTCGAATGCCTGCAACATGCTTCGGGCAATCACGCGTAGCTGGTAGGCGCCATCGTCCTGACCGGGGCCGCGTTCGAGCAGACGTCCCTCGCCGTTGGATTCCAGGATGCCGCGACGTACGAAGAAATCGATGGTTTCGTGAAGCTGCTGGCCGAAGCCTTCGTCGTTCCACGGGAGGAACAGCTCGCCCTGGATAAACGGATAGATGATGCGGCCCAGGCGCAACACCGACGAACGCGACATGCGCCGATTGTTGAGGAAGCAGGTTGCGACCCATGCCGCGCTGGCATTTAGGTGCAGGACGTTGTTGCGGAAGTACGAAAGCAGCGTGGCCTGTTCGCCTTCAGCGACCAGTACGTCGCCCAGGGGATGGCGTACGCGCCGGATCCAGCCCATCTGTTCGCCATAGGCGATGATGCCGGCCGGATTCATCGGCGTGACCGTGACCCGGTCGGAATAGGGCAGCTCGACCATCATGGCTTTCATGAGGTCGAGCTGCGCGAGCAGGTCGTTCTCGGCCATGGCGTGCTTGGGCGTGGCCAGCAGGGCCAGTGCGAGCAGGTTGATCGGATTGACGTCCGCCGCGCGGTTGATGTTGATCAGGATGCGCTCGGCCAGATCGTCGACCACGGAGTTCAGCCACTCGGGCTTGGCGTCCGGATCGCCGCCGACGCCACGCCAGTCCGGTGCGGCGGCATCCAGCAGCGGGTTCAGTTCGATAGGTTCGCCGAAATTCAGCGTGACATGGCCATAGCGCTGACGCAGCACCTTCAGGCCGCGAACCAGCCCCAGCAGCGATTCCTTTTCCTTGGGCTTGCCGGACAGTTCGCCAGCGTACGATTTGCCTTCCATCAGCTTCTCGTAGCCGATGTATACGGGCTGGAACAGGACCGGGCGACGCGGTGCGCGAAGGAACGCTCGGACCGTCATCACCAGCATGCCGGCCCGCGGCGCCAGCAGGCGACCCGTGCGCGAACGTCCGCCTTCGATGAAGTATTCGAGCGGTACGCCGCGATCGACCAGCTGCGCGAGGTATTCGTTGAACACCACCGAGTACATCGCGTTGCCCTTGAAGCTGCGGCGCAGGAAGAACGCGCCGCCGCGACGGAGGATGGGGCCGATGACGGGCAGGTTCAGATTCACGCCCGCGGCGATATGCGGCGGTACCACACCGGACTGATGCAACTGGTAAGACAGCAGCAGATAGTCGGCATGGCTGCGATGGCAGGGTACGTAGACCACTTCATGGCCGGGCGCCGCGGCGCGCGCCTTGTCGAAGTGATGCATGGCGATGCCGTCGTAAAGCTTGTTCCAGAAATTCGATAACAGGAATGACGTGGATCGTACGACCGGATGCGAATAATCCGCCGCGATTTCCAGCGCGAAGTCGCGAGCGCGCCGCGCCGCTTTCGTCAGCGGGATATTTTCCCTGGCGGCGGTGGCTGCGATCGCCGCGCGTACCGGTTCGGCATTCAGGACGGAATCGACCACGGTGCGCTTATGCGACAGGTCCGGTCCGATTACCGCGGCGCGGATACGGCGAAAGTGCGTGCGCAATACGCGGGCGATCTTGCGCGTGAGCCGCTCGGGCGTCAGGCCATGCGATTCGCCGAGCACGCTGCGCAGCGAGACGGGCGGGGAGAAATGCACGACGGTGTCGCGACCGTTCAACAGCAGCGCGAGCATGCGCCGGAAGCGGCCGACGACGATCCAGTTTTCCGCGAACAGCACGCTGAACCAGCCGCTCTCGCGGTTGGGCGCGCGGCCGACGTAAATCGAGACGGGTACGACCTGGATATCGCGCTCGGGTGCATCTTCCAGAGCCTGGATGAGCTGTCCGATGGGTTCCTTGGGTCCGCGCGAGTCAGTACGCCCGAACAGCCAGCCCTGGCGGCGGCTCAGCGAAAACACCGAACGACGGCGGCGGCCGGGCAGATTCAGTATCTGCATGGGGCTGGGCATGCCAGCCTCGCGGCAGGCGCGCTCCAGGATCAGCGCATCGGACACGCCGTCGCGTTCGATGGCGTAGCAGACGGCGGTCTGGCTATTGAGCAGGCTCGCGGGTTCCGAAGGTTCCCGCTTGATGCGGACCCAGGGTTCGAGGAGGCGCCCCAGCAGGTTGAACCACCAGGGGGATCGCGCGCGCGGGACGTGCGGGTCCGAAGTCATAGACATGTCAGGCATCCTTGCATTGTAAGGCCTCAATGGCGGGGTGCGTCCGCTACCGGCGCACCGGCAGTGGAGGGTACGGAACTGGCGGGTGCCGGCAGCGGCGCGCTGGTTGTGGGCGCGGGCGTCGCGGGGGGCATCAGGCGGGCGTGCTGTTCGCGAACGCTCTGAAGCATGTCGCTGTCGTACCAGCGGCCATCGAGCTGTACGAGGGTGGCCTCGGTCTCCATCGGCTTGTCCAGCAAGGTGTAGCGGATCTTGACGTGGGCGGAGCCGCCGCCGTTCTCCAGCGTGTCCACCGCGACCGAATCGAAGCTTTTGTCCAGCGACAGACCGTAAACGTCCAGCGTGCGCTTCAGGCCGCTCCAGACGATCGCGTAACGTTTCATGCTGGTGTCGAAATCCATCGTGCGCATGTCTTCGGGCGTCGACAGGTTCAGCTTGCGGGCCGTGTCGGTAACGATCGCGATCGCCTCCTTCGCCTTGGCCTGGTCTCCCCAGGGCACCGTCTGGGCCCAGGGATTGAGGATGACCAGCGCGTCGCGTAACTGGCGCTTCTGGGACAAGGTCAGGTCCTTCGCCTGATCGATGGCGGTGATGGCCATCGACTGGAAGATACCCAGGGTCAGGATCATCTGGTCTTTGTATTCGCGGTCGTACTGGATCAGCGTCGGCTTCAGGCTGGCGAAGAGTTTTTTCTCGGCGTCCGCTTCGGTGAGTCGCTTTACGCCGGTAGCGAATCGTTCGCGGTCATCGGCGGTAAGCGGTTCGTTCGCCGCATCGCGCTTCGGCCAGTCGGCTTTGAGGTCGCGGTAATCGGCAGGCGGCAGCGCGTGTTGCCAGAAGGCGTCGAACTGTCCGTCGCGCAACAGGACCAGCGATGCGCGAACGGTTTCTTCCGGTGAGCTGGTTTCCGGTGTGGCGGGCGTTTCTTTCTTGCCGCAGCCAGCCGCCAGTGCGATGACCAGCAGCGGTGCGAACCACAGGGAGCGGAGCAGGAGGCGGCGCATGGGAGGACTCTCGACACGCATCGCGTGACGCATGGGGTCGGTCAGCGTACGCGGGCGAAGGGTCGGCCCACAACCGTAAAAAGAAAAACCCCGGAGGCGCAAGGCCTCACGGGGCTATCCGGCCCGAAGCCGGTAAGGGAAATGGCCTCGTCCGCTTGGCTTTTGGTTCAGCGGTTTTGGCGAGTGCGATGATAGTTGTGCGACAAAGTTAAAGCAATACGTTAGATGTTAGTGTTTAACTTATTGTTTTTATTAGTTAATGCGCAGCGAGTCGATTTTCTTCTGGCGGCGTTCCTCGCGGGGAGCCGTGTAGTCGTTGTCGAACAGGGCCGGTTCCCACGAGCCGTACGTCGGATTGGGGAGCACGAACCAGCGCTGTCCGAACCAGTCGCCATAGGGCGCGATGGCCTTCGCGCGGCCTTCGGCGTTATTGCCGAGTACGTTGACGAAGTCGCCGATCTGATCGCCGAACTGCATCAGTACGCGGTACTGGCTGGCAACGCGCTGACGTCGGCAACCCTTCTCCGTCCCGACCTGTTCGCAGTCTTCGACAAACGTACCCAGGCCCAGGAACGAATCGGGCCCCGCCACCGGGAAACCGGCCGTACGCAGGTTCGAAAGCGTGGCGGTATCCAGATCCTTGGCGCGATTGGAGATGTAGATAACCGCGATGCCGTGGTCGGCGGCGAACTTCGTCAGTTCCAGCGCGCCCGGCAACGGACGCGCGATGGCTTCCTTGCACCACGCGGCCCAGTCGGCCTCGTTGAATTCGCCGCCGGAGCGCACCAGACGTGCCTGATAGGGCGAGTTGTCGAGAACGGTTTCGTCGATGTCGAGAACGATGGCGGGTTTCAGACCCTTGAGGTCCTTGTGCGCCGCGCGGTCGTCATGCGCCAGCGCATCCCACTTCGGGTCTTTCTTTGCCGCGAGCAGTTTCTCCCGCGCGTTGCGGAAGACCTCGGTGTAGATCAGGTCGTGCTCTACCGCATGCTGCGACCAGGCGACGGCGTTGAGGTTGTCGTCCGCGGCGCGTCCCTTGGGCGCGGCGGCCTCTTCTTTCGCCATCGTCGACGTGTCGACATGCTTCGGAGCCGTAGCGGGACCGGACGCGCAGCCGGCGAGAACGAGAACGGACGCCAGCGCGACCGGAAGGAGCTTGAAAGACATGGAGCGGAAATCCCCTGGATGGAACGTCGAGATAGTCGGGCAAGTTTACGACAGGCAGGAGACACCGGAACCACTGGCCCGCAACCCGTCCACCTGCCAGACTCGGGCCTCCTGTCGTCCGGTATGTCTCATGGGTGTCGAAAAGAAGCCGTCGCACGCTATACGCATCGCCAGTTACGTCGGAGCCGCCGCCGGTCTCTTTTTCGTTCTCTATCTTCGCCTGCTGCCGGCCCTGCTGGCGGGACTGCTCGTATACGAAGTGGTGGTGTCCGTCGCGCCGCTGATGGGACGCCGGCTGGCCGGCGACCGTGCGCGCGTACTGGCCGTGGCGCTGATCGGCATCGTCGTGGTCGGCCTGCTGATCCTGTTGATCCTTGGCGCTATCAGCTTCTTCAGGAACGAGGTCGGCAATCCACAGGACCTCTGGCAGAACAAACTCATGCCGCTGGTCGAGCGCGCGCGTTCGCAGTTGCCGCAGTCCATCGTCGAGCGTCTTCCGGACAGCGTGGACGACCTGCGTATCACGGCGATGGAATGGACGCGTTCCCATGCCGTTACCCTGCAGCTTGCGGGTAAAGAGGCCGCGCGCGTCTTCGTGCACATCATCATCGGACTGGTACTCGGTGCGATCGTTGCGCTGAGCCGCGCACGCCCCGCGCACCAGGTCGGCCCGCTGGCCGCCGAACTCAGCCTGCGCGCGGCACGGCTCGCCGACGCGTTCCACAACATCGTGTTCGCGCAGATCAAGATATCCCTGGTCAACACCACGTTCACCGCGATCTTCCTGCTGGTGGTGCTTCCGATGTTCGGCGTGCACCTGCCGCTGACCAAGACGCTGATCGTCATCACCTTCATCGTCGGTCTGCTTCCGGTGATAGGAAACCTTCTGTCGAACACGGCCATCACGATCGCCGGTCTGTCCGTCTCGCTGTCCGTCGGCGTCGCGGCGCTCGGCTTCCTGATCCTGATCCACAAGCTCGAATATTTTCTGAACGCGCGCATCGTCGGCACCCAGATCCGTGCCCGCGCGTGGGAGCTGCTGGTCGCCATGCTGCTGCTGGAAGCGGCGTTCGGGCTCCCTGGACTGGTCGCCGCACCGATTTACTACGCTTACCTGAAGAGCGAGCTGGAAGCGGAGCGGTTGATCTAGGTTTCATGTCGGCACTGATGCAATGCCGCACCGACGCCCGCCGGGCGTTCGTCAATGGATGGAGCGCATGATCGACACCCCCGCCAACACCCGTAATATACGCATCGCCAGCTATGTGCTGGCCGCCGTCGCGTTGTGGGGCGTACTCATGCTGCACCTCGTCTCCGCGCTGCTCGCCGGCCTGCTGGTCTACGAAGTGGTCGAAACGCTGACTCCCGTCCTGCGCCGCTTCCTGCCGGGCGAGCGGCAGCGTCTGATCGCGGTGGGCTTTGTCACCGTGGTCGTCGTCGGCGCCATTATCCTCATCGTGGCCGGCGGACTTGGCTTCTACCGGCGCGATCTGGGTAGCCCGGACGAACTATGGAATACGAAGCTGTTGCCGTTGCTGACCAAGGCGCACGAGCAATTGCCTGCCTTTCTTACCTCGAATCTCCCCGATAGCCTCGGCGATCTCAGGGAGCAGGGCATGACGCTGGCAAAGAAGCACGCGGTCGATCTGCAACTGGTCGGTACGACCGCCGCACGGGTCTTTGCCCACATCGTCATCGGTCTGGTGCTGGGCGGCATCGTGGCGCTGAGTCATGGTGCGGGTGGTCGTCCGGCGCACCCGCTAGCGTTCGAGCTGGCGACGCGTACGAAGCGTCTCGCCGAGGCATTCCACAACATCATCTTCGCCCAGCTGAAGATATCGGCGATCAACACGACCCTGGCCGCTCTGTTCCTGCTGATCGGACTGCCGCTGTTCGGTATCAATGTGCCGCTGGCCAAGACGCTCGTTATCGTCACGTTCGTGGTCGGGTTGTTGCCGGTTGTCGGCAATCTCATCTCGAACACGTTGATCACCATCGCCGGACTATCCGTGTCGCTGTGGGTGGGCATTGCGGCGCTGGGTTTTCTTATCGTCGTGCACAAGCTCGAATACTTCCTCAACGCGCGCATCGTCGGCGGACAGATCCGCGCGCGCACCTGGGAACTGCTGGTGGCGATGCTGGTATTCGAAGCCGCGTTCGGACTGGCTGGACTGGTGGCCGCGCCGATTTACTACGCGTATCTGAAGAGCGAGTTGGAAGCGGAGCGGCTGATCTGACACCCCGCCGCTCTTTTTGTAGGCGCGCGCAGGCGCGCTCTACAAAAATGGTGGGGCGAGCGGTCGGTTCAGACCCCGCCCGCCAGCATCGCCTTGATCCTGGCCATGTGCGTCGCCGCTGTTTCGCGTGTGACCTCGGCATCGGCGTCGGGGTCTTTGCCATCCCAATGCAGATCGTCCTGCGGTAATTCCTGCAGGAAGCGGCTGGGATCGTTCGACAGCACTTCGCCGTACTTCCTCGAGCGCGCCGAGAAAGACAGCGTGAGCAGTTCCTTCGCACGCGTGATGCCTACGTACATCAGGCGACGCTCTTCGTCGAGACGCCCTTCGTCGATGGCGCCTTCGTGCGGCAGTGTGCCGTCTTCGCAGCCCACGATGAAGACGAAACGGAACTCCAGGCCCTTGGCCGAGTGCAGCGTCATCATGCGCAGTGCGTTGCCCGGATCGTCGCGATCGGCATGGCTCAGCAGAGCAAGCTGCGCCGTGAGATCGCCCGTACGGCCGCCGTCCTTGCCCATGGCGCGGAACCAGTCGGCCAGTTCGCGCAGGTTGCCGAGCTTGCGCTCGCGCAGGGTCGGATCGGCGATGGTCGATGCGATTTGTGCGGCATAACCGGTGCGATCCAGCACCGTTTCGACCAGATCGGCGGCGCTCTGGTGAATCGATGAACTGCGCAATTCGTCGATGAGGCGCGAGAAGGATGCCAGCGCCGACGCCGAGCGCGGCGCGATGGTCTTCAGTACCGCATCGCTGCGCGAGGCTTCCAGCAGCGATGCGTTACGCGTCTGCGCCATCGTGCCGAGCTTCTCCAGCGTCGTGGCGCCGATTTCGCGTTTGGGTACGTTGACCACGCGCAGGAACGCGGCGTCGTCGGTCGGATTGGTCAGCAGACGCAGATAGCAAAGGATGTCCTTGACCTCGGCGCGATCGAGGAAGGAAAGAGCGCCGCTCAGATGGTACGGAACGCGAGCCAGACGCAGCGCTTTTTCCAGCGCGCGAGCCTGGAAGTTGCCGCGGTAGAGGATGGTGAAATCGCTCCAGCGAACCTTGTCCTTGTACTTTTCGTGCAAGCTGGCGGCGATCGATGCGACGCGCTCGGCTTCGTGTTCGTTGTCCTTGCATTCCAGTACGCGGATCGGCGGCCCTTCCGCGTGATCGCTCCAGAGTTTCTTTTCGTGCACGTGCGGATTATTGGCGATCAGATGGTTCGCGGCGCGCAGGATGCGTTTGGCGCAGCGATAGTTCTGTTCGAGCTTGATCACGCGAAGCTGCGGGAAGTCCTTGCCGAGCTGGTCGATGTTTTCCGGATTGGCGCCGCGCCAGGCATAGATGCTCTGGTCGTCGTCGCCCACGCAGGTGAAGCGGCCCTTCGTCCCGGTCAGCGTGCGCAACAGGCGGTACTGGGCGTCGTTGGTATCCTGATATTCGTCGACGAGCAGGTAGCGCAGGCGTTCCTGCCAGATGGCGCGGGCTTCGTCGTCGGCTTCGAGGATGCGCAGCGGAAGACGGATCAGATCGTCGAAGTCGACCGCGTTGAACGCGGCCAAGCGCGTCTGGTACATGTCGTAGATCTGGGCCGCCTCCAGCTCGCGTGGGCTGCGCGCTGCCGCCATCGCCTCGTCGGGCGTCAGTCCCGCGTTCTTGGCCCGGCCGACGAGATTGCGGATGCCATTGAGCACGTCCGGCTTGATGCCCTTCGGCGACAGCTCCTTGATCATGTTGCCGCTGTCGTCGGCGTCCAGCACCGAGAAGCCGCGGCGCAGCTGGGCGCGGTCATGCTCGATCTGCAGGAACTTCAGGCCCAGGGCGTGGAACGTGCACACCGTCAGCGCCTTAGAGGCGTCGTCGGAGATGAGCTTGCTCACGCGCTCGCGCATTTCCTTCGCGGCTTTGTTAGTGAACGTAATGGCCGCGATCTTCTCGGGCGCCAGGTGCCGGCGCGAGATCAGGTGCGAGATTTTCTCGGTGATGACGCGCGTCTTGCCGGAGCCGGCGCCGGCCAGCACGAGGAGCGGGCCGTCGCAGTATTCGACCGCCGCGTGTTGTTGCGGATTGAGCATGGAGTCGGGGGCCGTTGGCGCTAGAGGATCGGGCGAGGGGATGTTAGCAGAGCCAGCCCTGCTGGCCGGAGAGCCTTGGGACAGCTCGCTCCGCCGGGTGCCGGTGCCCCGGCGCACGGCTCGCGTTACCATGTGCGGTCACGTTCGGGGCGCAACCATGGCCAAGCTGTATTTCTATTATTCGGCGATGAACGCCGGCAAGACGACCACGCTGCTGCAGAGTGCGCACAATTATCACGAGCGCGGCATGCGCACGCTGATTCTCACGCCGGCACTGGACAATCGTTACGGCGAAGGCGTGGTTGCCTCGCGGATCGGCCTGCAGGCGCGGGCGATGCGTTTTGCCGCCGACGAAAATATCTTTGCCACCGTCGAGGCCGATATCGCCTCGCGCGGCCAGCTGCACTGCGTGCTGGTCGACGAGGCCCAGTTCCTGAGCAAGGCCCAGGTCTGGCAGCTGACCGACGTGGTCGACCGGCTGAATATCCCGGTGCTGGCCTACGGCCTGCGCACGGATTTCCGGGGCGAACTGTTCGAGGGTAGCCAGTACCTGCTGGCCTGGGCCGACAACCTGGACGAGATCAAGACCATCTGCCATAGCGGCCGGAAGGCGACGATGGTCGTGCGCGTGGATGAACAGGGCCGCGCCGTCACCCAGGGGCCGCAGGTTGAGATCGGCGGCAACGACCGCTATGTCTCCGTGAGCCGGGCGGAGTTCAAGACCATCACCGCTGGCGATGGACGTATCGAATTGCAGCAGTCCGTACTGCCGCTTGGCGAAGGCTAAGGAACCACTGTGACCGACGAGACCAATACCCCAAACTGGCCCCGCCCTTACTGGCAGGAAAGCGACGAACAAGGCTTGCTGCTGTTTTTCGTCTTCGGCGCGTTCCCCGAGGATCTGGTGATTCCGGCCGCGAAGTACGGTAGTCCCGGCTTGCCCGAAGGCGTGGAACTCCAGCGCTTCCAGAACACCGTGCTGTCCCGCTGGGAGGGCTATCCCCTCTCGGGCGCGCTCGGCGAGGTGCTGAAGGAAGACAACCCCGAGGCGTTCGCCGCCGCGAAGGCCGCGCCGCATGTGATCGCCATTCGCGGTCGTTTTCCCGACAGGCCCGGTCTGGATTACTTGCGCGACACGCTGGGCGTCGTCGCCGCATTGACCGACATCGGCGGCAAGGTCGTTATCGATCCGCAGATTCTCACGTTGTTCGATGCCCAGAGCTGGCGCGACCATTACCTCGTGCAGGGCGGCGCGCCGCCGCGCCATCACGTGCTGATCCTGTGCAGCCCCGAGGAAATTCGCGGTCGCTCATGGATTCGTACGCGCGGCATGCGCAAGTTTGGCCGTCCGGATATCAGTCTGACGAACGTGCCCGATCGCGAGATCGACCGCGCCGGCGCCCTCGCTGAAAACCTCGTCGAATTGCAGGCTTTCGGTGCCCGTTTCAGCGATGGCCAGGTCATGGAGGTCGACGGTATCGCGAATGGCCTTACCGTGAAGCTCGGCGGCGACGAAAGCGATCCGCGTTTCAACAACACCCATGCGGATATGCGCTGGCCCGACTGAGGGTGTCGGGCTGCGCTTGAGTGTTCAGTGCTCGCGTGGCCCGATCGTTCCTTCGTTCAACGCCTTGACGAATGCCTTGCCATCGCCAATGTCGTACCGGTCGATGGCGACGTAGTTGGGTTTTCGTCCCGCCGCCGGGAAGCAGTAGTTCTCGAAGCGGTCCATCAGGGCCTCCATGCTGTTGTCGAATTTCGCATCGGCCGTGAAGGCCACGCCATGGAACTGGTTCATGACGAAGAGCCGGTTCCATGATTTGTCTTCCCATGCAACCGTTCCCGTGGTGAGAGGTATGCGTGGCTTCCATCGGCTGTAGCAACTGAAGTCGTGCATCCACTGCGTGAGGCCAAGACTCCAGTAATTCTCCACGGTTGCTTCGTCGCCCGCCATCACGTGCACATTGCCATCGGGTGTCTCGTAATCCCCCGTGTTGGTCTGTGTGTTCTTCGGAATATCGAAGATCAGTAGTCGTTGTCCCGTAGCGATCATTTGCCGCAACGTAGGCCATTGATCCGTTTTCCACGTATCGGGATTGAATGTCAGTGGGGCAAGACCGGGAACGTTGTCGAACTCCCGATGCAATGTTTCGCGCGAGGCGAAGTCGTCGAGGTGAATCATGACGACGGCTTCCGGATTGGCATGGAGGAACGGCACGATTTGCTTGCCGAGGACATCGGCGAAATACGGGCCTCCCGTGTAACAGCTATGGCAGACGATGGCGCGCCCATTGTCATCGTGTATGTCGATCATCAGGCCGCGTACGCCGTCGCCGAGTTGCTCGGGGATCGATCGATTCTGGTTGCCGCCGAATCCCACGTTGAACGCGTTGTGCGTGGTCAGCCACGTGTACTGGTCATAGCGCCGGTCGAGGTCTTGTATTTCGGTCGCCATCGTCTGCGTAGCCGTTGCGAAGCCGAGTGCGAGCAGGAGTAGTAGCCGTTTCATGATGCGTCCTTGCGATCATTGGCCGTCATTGCCCAGGGTCCAGGCTAAGGCGCGATACGTATCCGTCCAGGCCATTGCGGTAGTGCGACTGCACAACCCCATCGTCGTCGCTATACGATCGCTCAAAGGATGGAATGGTGACTTCCCGGCCGACAATGTCGCGCCGGACGACGATGAGCGCGTAGTCGTCCTTGATGTCCGAGTCTGGCGAATCGAATACGTTGAGCTGGGTGCCGGCACGAAGCCCCGTGAGAGTGGCCGATGAGGCATCGTCGTTTTCGCAGCCAAGATTGTCCCGCGCCTTGAGGTCCACGGTTGTCTTCTCGCGCCCGGGAATGCCGCAGACGATGCCGCCATTCGGTGGAGGAAAGAGAAACGCTCTCGTGGCGAACGCATTGTGTGTGGTCACCCATGTGTATTCGTTGAAAGGCCTGTCCAGATCGTGGACATAGGGAGGGCTGGCCAGCGTCGGCGTGGCGCAGGTCAGCGCAAGAAGGGCGACGAATCCTTTCGTCTTCATGACAGGCATCCTTTCGGTCGGGCCTTTAGGTTATGTCGGCGCGCAGGAATTTCGTCTAAGCGCTTGCCTGCTCAGAGACTAGGGTGTTGCCGGGTTGTTTTGTGGGTGAGCGCTGACATGGCGCGCAGAAAAATGACGCGCTACGCCGAGTACGGCATTCTCATGAACGAACAGCTCCCGATAGGTGCATGCCGGTGCGTTGTTTCATTTGCCCGGCTCCACCCGCGAACCGGGAGGCGGTAGCCTGATGATTGGAGGAGTGGGCTGAGAGGTTGCCGGCGTGAGCTCCACGCGGGAGATTTTTCCATCCAGGCCATTTCGGTATCGTGCATCGACCGACACGTTACCGTCGTTGTACGAGGTATGAAACGAAGGGATAACGACCGATCGGTTCGTGATATCCCCGAGGACGCGAATCGTCGTGTAATCGTCGGATCGTTTCCCGTTAGGTGAGTCGAATAAAGTGAATGTCGTGCCGGCCGGCAAGCCGAATTCGTGCAGGTCCAGCGACAGGCCGCGCACGCCATCGATGAGCTGTTGGGAGATGTCCCTGCTCTGGTTCGGTACGGGAGAGAGCCGGGTGTTGAACGAATTGTGGGTAGTTACCCAGGTGTACTGATCGAAGCGGCGATCGAGATCATGGACATAGGGGCGATCTCCGGCGCTGGCGTGGAGGCTTGCCAGGGCAAGCAGCAGAGCGATTCCTTTCTTTCTCGCATGACGATCCTTTCGATGGATCGCCATAGGTTATGAGGTGGTGACTTACGACTCTCCCGGCGAAAGACGTGTCATTGACCAGGGTGTTGCCGGGTATGTGTGTCGGTCATCGCTGACACGCGGGACAGAAAAAGGACGCCCGTTGCCCGAGCACGACGGAGCGGATCGTGCTGCCGCAGACCTTGCACGGTTCGCCTGCACGCCCATAGACGAACAGTTCCTGATAGAAGTAGCCCGGCGCCCCGTCGGGACTCAGGAAGTCGCGTAATGTCGTACCGCCGCGCGTGATCGCATGAGCGAGAATACGTTTGACTTCGATGGCAAGGCGGGCGTAGCGCTCTCTGGACACTTTGCCCGCTGCGCGTCGCGGGTCGATGCCCGCGGCGAACAGCGCCTCGCTCGCGTAGATGTTTCCCACGCCCACCACGACGGCGTTATCCATCAGGAATGTCTTCACAGCGGCGACGCGTCCGCGAGACAGATGCCAGAGCACATCGCCGTCGAAAGCTTCCGTGAGCGGTTCGGGGCCGAGTGCGGCAAGCAGTTCGTGGGTTTCGCCGGTGGGCTGCCAGAGCAGCGAGCCGAAACGGCGCGGGTCGGTAAAGCGCAGGAGCTGGCCCGAGTCGAATGCAATGTCGACATGATCGTGTTTGCCGGGGGGTACATCCGAAGGCAGCACGCGCAGCACGCCGGACATGCCCAGATGCACCATGGCGCTACCGATGGCGGTGCGCAGCAGGAGGTATTTCGCCCGTCGTTCCACGGCTTCGACGATCTGCCCGGGAAGCAGGGTGACGATTTCTTCGGGAATCGGCCAGCGCAGATCGGGCCGGCGCAGCACGACGCCGCTGACGCGACGGCCTTCGATGTGCGGCGCGATACCGCGACGCGTAGTTTCGACTTCGGGGAGCTCGGGCATATGCGCAAGATGGAGCCTGTAACCCCGTGGCGCAATATCGTTTTTGTGTAGGAGCGGGCTATTGCGCCGGCAGCGACGCGCTGCGGGGCGCCCTTGGCAGGGCCTGGGCGGGGACGAACGCGATGCGGTCGCCCACCTTCGCGTAGCGCTGCTTGCCCAGTGCGGTCATTTCGCCGAACTCGATGCGCTGGTCGTTGAGCGTCAGGACGGCGATGGGTGGGGAAAGGCCGATCTTTGCGGGGACGAAATCGCTCGCGGCCTTCCATGTCGTGACAGGCGCGGCGGCGAGGGAGGCCAGTTCTTCGATGCGACCGACGTCGTCGTGAAGCGCCGCATCGCTGCTCCAGCGGCCATCGTGACGCTCGAAGTGTTGTGGCGGAAGTCCCTTGATCGCCACGTCCACGCGGTCGACGGTCGCCGGATCGATGGAAAGCAGCGTGTGTTCGCGAATATCCCTTTCGTCGGCGCGCCATTGCCAGGCCACGGCGGCCAGCAGGCCGAACAGGCCCAGCGCACCGATCAGACGGAGGCGCAGTTCGCGATTCACTCAGCGCCTCCGGCGTCGCCAGGCGATGAACGCCCCGGCGCCAAGCAGCAGCATGGGCAGCGCGATCAGGAAGCCCAGCGTGAGCATATTCAGCGCGTCCTGCGACAGACGGATCACGCGGTCCGGTGCACCACGCGACGGCAGGTCGACGAGTACGTCGTCGCCGAGTAGCCAGTCGAACATGCGCTCGCCCAGTGCGCGGTTTCCGCCGTTGCCGACGAACGTGTTCGAAAGAAAGTCGCCGTCGCCGACAATCATCGCGCGTTGTTCGCTACGGTCGGGGCGCGGCGATAGCCGGTTCAGCGCGAAGCCGAAATCCAGCGGTCCCTTGAGTTCGCCGGCGGCGGGATCGAAACGGATCGTCGAGGGTTTGTCGTTGTCGATGCCGTGGAAGGCCGTCCAGCTGCGATCGCCCGACCGGAGGAAGGGCACGACGGCCCAGTCGTGGTCGGATACCTGGGCCAGCGCCGCCACCTGCGGGAAGAGCGTGGTCAGGCGGAAGCCATGAGTGACAGCATGGAACGGGTAATCGCCCAACGTAATCAGGCGCGGGTCCTGAAGGCCCAGCGCGGAACCCTGACCATCCACCAGAACGCCCGGCAGAACGCGGACCCCAAGCACGTCGGCAAGCGGTCCCGTGCCCAGGTTGTCTTCGCCGGGCTCCGTCAGCCAGAGGATATTGCCGCCACCGCGAACATAGTCGACCAGTGCGCGCACGGCCCCATCGGGCAGGGGCGCGCTTGGGCTGGCGAGCACCACGAGGTCCGTGTGCTCGGGTACGCCCATGACCTGGGTGAAATTGAGCGGCACCGCACGCACGCCGCGACGTTCCAGTTGCAGCATGAACATGCCGAGGTCGGCGTTCGCCTTGCCGTCGGCCTGGCGTTCGCCATCGCCGGAAACGAATGCCACGACGCGTTCCCCGCCCCGCGCGAGACGTTCCAGCGCGTTGCTGAAGCTGCGTTCGTTGACCGGGCTTTCCACGCGTTCTTCGCGTCCGGCGTGACGTAGCAGCAAGGCGCCGTCGCCGGTGATGCCGAGCTGCCGCGAGGCGGCCGGATCGATGTCCGGATCGACGAACCGGAGGGTCAGGTCGCCTTTCTCGCGCGTATAGCGCTCGACGATGGCGGCGAGTTGTTCCCGCAGATCGCCCGCCGACGAGAGATACCCCACGACATCGACCGGGCCGTCGAGTTTTTTCAGCACCGCGACGCTTTCCGGCGCAAGGCTCGCGCGTGCGCCGCGCGTCCAGTCCGCCACCCATACGTGCCGGGTGCTGAGATAACCGATGCAGCCGGTGGCGGCAATCAGGGCGAGAAGCACGAACCAGCGATCGAAACGACGCATCAGTGACGCTCCCGGTCGGCCGACAGGCGTCGCGCGGCGAGGATCAGCGGAAGGGCGATCGCGAGCGCGAACCAGATCAGGTCGGGGCTGGTCACCAGGCCGCGCAGCAGGTTCTGCAGGTGCGTGCTCATCGTCAGCCATTCCAGGAATCCGCCACTCACGCCGGCGGCCTGCGCACCGCGATCGACGGTCCACAGCAGCAAGGTGACGATCAGCGCCAGCGCCGCGGCGATCGCGGGATAGCCGGTGGCCGCCGAACAGGCGATGCCGATCGCGGCAAGCGTGGCCAGGGTCAGGGCGGTACCCAGCGTCGCGGCGGCCAGCTTGCCCCAGTCGGGCGAGGTGGATCCGGCGAGTACCAGCGGCATGGCGAGCGTCGCGATCAGCCACACGGCAAGCCATGCGAGTACGGCGAGATATTTGCCGACGATCAGCTTCCACGGCGCAATGCCCGTCGAGGCCAGCAACGGCAAGGTGCCGGCACGGCGTTCGCCGGCCAGCAGCGACATCGTCAGCAACGGTACGACGAGGAACGCCAGCTTGATGAGCTCGGCCAGCAGCGGCACCGACACCAGATCGGTGAAGCCCGGTGCATCGGCCAGTGCGGCGAGCTTTACCTGCACGTTGAGAAAATTGCCCAGCGACAGCACGTAGGTCCAGGCTAGCCAGGCGATGGCGAGCGCGGCGAGCGCCCATGCCATCGGACGTACGAGAAGTCGCCGGAGTTCGAGGCGGGTAACGGCACGGATGCTCATGCGGCGGAGGCTCCCGTCGCGATAGCGAAGAAGGTAGATTCCAGTATGTGGCCGTCCGCGTCGTCGCGCAGCGCGGCGTCGTGGCGCAGACGGCCTTCGTGGAGGATGGCGACGCGATCGCAGACCGCCGTCACTTCGCCCAGTACGTGGGTCGACAGGATCACGCCGCAGCCTGCGGCCGCGCGTTCGCGCACCAGCTTGCGCAACTCGCCGACCTGTACGGGATCGAGCGCGTTGGCCGGTTCGTCGAGGATAAGCAGCGCCGGGTCGTGAACCAGTGCGCAGGCCAGTCCGAGCCGCTGGCGCTGCCCTTGGGACAGTACGCCTGCCAGGCGTCGGCGCAATTCGCCGAGCTGAAGCCGTTCGACGATGGCATCCGTGGCGCGCCGTGCATCGCGCCGGGTCATGCCGCGCAGCGTGGCGAAGCCCATCAGATGTTCGTCCACCGACAGTTCTGGCCATAGCGGCGCGGCTTCCGGCAGCCAGCCGATCGTCTGGCGAGCCAGTTCCGGAGAGGCCACGAAGTCCTGGCCGTCGAGCAGGATGGAACCCCGATCCGGCCTGAGGGCCCCGGCAAGCATCGCCAGGGTCGTCGATTTGCCCGCGCCATTGACTCCGAGAAGACCGAGTACTTGGCCGCGATTCAGAATCAGGGAGAGGTCGGAAACGGCGGCCCGACCCGCCCGTTGCCTCGAAACCCCCGAGATGTTCAGCAAGCTGGTTGCCGTCATGCGCGTTCGTCGCCGAACAGCGGGCAACGTGCGTGCATCGGTCCCTTATCGGGATAGCCGGCGACGGCAATATGAACGTGCGGGTTTCGGGTCATCCGGCGATTGTCGCGGCCGCCCCGTTTTCATACAACCGACCTCTTCACATTTGGCCGCAGACCGTGCTGGTGGGTATGGAAGCGGCCCGTGTAGACTGCGTGAGCACGATTCCTTTTCTTACTCGCGTGGTTATCGCCTACATGCTCGATTCCCTGCTCGACTTTCTGGCCAATGGGCTCACCCGCGCAAGCTGGGTAAGCATGCTGGTCTACCTGCTCGTGGTGACGCAGCTCACGATCTTTACCGTGACGCTCTACTACCACCGCAGCCAGACCCATCGCGGCGTCGACTTCCACTGGACCCTCAACGGTTTCTTCCGTTTCTGGGGCTGGCTGACGACGGGCATGGTCGTGCGCGAATGGGTTGCGATTCACCGCAAGCACCACGCCAAGGTCGAGACCGAGGAAGATCCGCATAGCCCGCAGGTCTACGGCATCAAGAAGGTGTTCTGGGACGGCGTCTCGCTGTACCGCGAAGCCAGCTACAACAAGGCCGACATGGAGAAGTACGGCCGCGGCACCCCGGGCGACTGGATCGAGCGCAAGCTGCTCGGCGGTCATCCGTACTGGGGTCCGACGCTGATGGCATTCATCGACCTCGCGCTCTTCGGTGCGGCGGGTCTGGCGATCTGGGCCATCCAGATGATCTGGATCCCGTTCTGGGCCGCCGGCTTCGTCAACGGCATCGGTCACTGGTGGGGTTACCGCAACTTCGAAAGCTCCGACACCGCGACGAACATTTCGCCGTGGGGTTTCTGGATCGGCGGCGAAGAACTGCACAACAATCACCACGCGTTCCCGAGTTCGGCGAAGTTCGCCCTGCGCAAGTGGGAATTCGACATTGGCTGGGCTGCGATCTGCACGCTGCGTGCGGTTGGTCTGGCGAAGGTACTGCGTGTCGCGCCGACGCTGAACATCCGTCCGAACGTGCACCTGCCGGATGCCGAGACGCTGAAGGGCGTGCTTGCGCTTCGCTTCCAGGCTACGACCGACTACTACCGCGACGTCATTCTTCCGACGATGCGCGAGGAAGTCGGCCACGCTGGCGAGAACATGAAGGCAGTCCCGCGTCGCATGCGTCGCGCACTGGCCGATGGTGGCCGCTGGCTGGATCACGAAGGTCGCGAGCGCCTGCAGGCCGTCATGGCCAAGCGTCCGACGCTGACCACCGTCTGCGAATTCCGCGCCCGTCTGGTGGCGTTGATGGAGCAGCGCGGTGCGGACAACGCACTGAAGGCGCTCCAGCAGTGGATCGTCGAAGCGGAGCAGAGCGGCATCCGTTCGCTTCAGCAGTTCGCGCAGCGCCTGAAGGGGTACTCGGCGGTCGGCGCGTAAAGCGCCTTCCTCCGGAAGATCGAAAGCCCGCCTTCGTGGCGGGCTTTTTTTTACCCTGGACATGCCGGAGCGCGCTCCTACAAAAAACAAAAAAAGCGCACGCGTTGATATCAGTCCAGGAAACGGTAAGCGTCGTCGGCGGCCGGAAGCAGGCACGTGTCGCTCTTGCCGAAGATTCGGTAGCGGTGACGCGCGACGAATCGATACGCGAGGTCACGTGCGAATCGTGGTGTTACGGCGATCAGCCATCCGGCCACTTTCCAGCGACGCGCGCCGAGTTGCACGAGAATGCGCGCCAACGCGTCCGTGTCGGTATAGCCACGACCGCTTTCCAGTAGCAGGAACGATGCGGGATCGGCCGGATCCAACCCGTGTTCTTCGAGCAGTCGTTTGCCGGTCGCCGTCTGCATGGCTGCCAGGCGGAAGTGCGCATGATGGTCGTGCTTCAGAATGAAGCGTACCCATCGGCTACAGAGCAGGCATACGCCGTCGAAGACGATAATGTGCTGGTCAGTCATGGCGTTCCAGCCATCCGCGGTAGGCGACGAGCAGGCCGATCAGTGGCAGGGTTGCGTGGGTTTCGAAGCGGTAGCGTTCGCCTTCCGCCGAGCTGCGGGCGTTGATGCCGCGCAACCACGAGGGCGGAAGTCCGATGCCAAGTACCTGCATTGAGCGCAGTCGCCAGACGATCGCCCGATTTTCGACGACCAGTTCGAAATGCAGCGTGGCGGGCCCCAGGCGTTCGCGCAGGCAACCGTCGTGACGCGACGAGCGGTCGATGATCGAGCGCATGGTGCGGGTGGCGAAGCGGCGGGTCCAGTGCTCTAGAAGATGTTCGCGATGCAGCTGGAAATCGAGGGCAGCGGACGAGCCTGGCGCGGGCAGGCCTGAAACGCGTCTTACCAGTGCCGCCAGGCGCTTCGTCGAGCCATCGACGATGCTGTCGCCGCGCGCACTCAGGTCGCGGTCGTCGCCATGGAAATCGCGAACCGGCGCGGGCAGCGTGGCCCAGATTTCGTCGCCTATGAGTGACTGGAAAAGGCCGGGTGACATGTAAGGCTGTCCCTGATGCGCAGACCCCGATGGTCCCGCATCGGCACAAAAAACCCGCCACGAGGGCGGGTTTTTCGAAGATCGAATCGCCGGGCGATTACTTGATCTTGCCTTCCTTGTACAGCACGTGTTTCCGGACGACGGGATCATATTTCATGAATTCCATCTTTTCCGGCATGTTCTTCTTGTTCTTATCCGTGGTGTAGAAGTGACCCGTACCCGCGGAAGAAATCAGGCGATGCTTATCACGCTTACCAGCCATGTCTCATGCTCCTCAGATTTTCTCGCCACGGGCGCGGAGGTCGGCGATCACGGCCTCGATGCCCTTCTTGTCGATCGTGCGCAGCGCGTGATTGGAAACGCGCAGCTTGATCCAGCGGTTTTCGCTGGCAACCCAGAAGCGGCGCTCGTGCAGGTTCGGCAACCAGCGGCGACGGGTCCTGTTGTTAGCGTGCGAGACGTTGTTACCGGTCTGCACACCCTTGTTCGTTACTTGGCATCTACGGGCCATGATGACCTCCGTAATTCGTTTGACCACCCTTTGGCCAGGGTGGCATCGGCCCAGCGGCGAACAGGTCGCCACGCGATGGCTGGAGGGGGTAAAGCGTCCTCGCCGTAAGGCCCGCATCGCGTGGCGGACTTGCCCGAGGGATCGGGTCGGCATAGGGGAGCCGGGCATTCTCGCAGAATCCGACGTCCGGACGCAACCCGGGGCTGTGCGGCAGCAAGGGTTCTATGAAACAATCGACGTCTTTCGTATATCCGTCTTTCATTCATAAAAGCTTCCATTCTTAAGGGGTAAGCGCATGGCAGAGATCAACGCAAACGGCCAGGCAGGCCAGCCGCAGCTCGTGCTGCAGAAGATCTACGTAAAGGACGCGTCGTTCGAGGCACCGAACGCGCCCCAGGTCTTCCAGGAAATGGGCGAGAACGAGCAGCAGCCTCAGGTCCAGCTGAATCTGGGCCATAAGGCCGTCGACCTCGGCAACGACACGTTCGAAGTGGTCCTCAGCCTGACGCTTACCTGCAACCTCGGCGAGCGCACCGCGTATCTGGCCGAAGTGCACCAGGCCGGTATCTTCGGCATCGGTGGTTTCACCGACGAAGATCGCGACGGCATCCTCGGCAGCTACTGCCCGAACCTGCTGTTCCCGTACGCCCGTCAGATGGTGTCGTCGATGATTCAGGAAGGTGGCTTCCCGCCGTTCCTCCTGCAGCCGATCAACTTCGATGCGCTCTACGCCGCCCAGCAGAATGGCGGTACCGGCGCCGAAGAGACCCGCACGCTCAATAGCTGATCGATGACAACGCCCGATCATCCGGTCGTCGCCGTTCTCGGCGCCGGCTCCTGGGGCACGGCGCTTGCCGCGCTGCTGGCGCGTAACGACGTGCCCACTCGGCTGTGGGGGCGCGATGCCGTTGCCCTCGCCGCCATGGCGGAAACCGGGCGGAATGCCCGCTATCTGCCGGACCTGGACCTGCCGGCCGAGCTGACCTACGAGCCCGATCTGGCCACCGTGCTTCGCGGTGCCGGCGTCGTGCTTATCGTCGTTCCCAGTCACGCCTTCGCGTCGATGCTCGACGAGATCAAGCCACTGCTGGACGACGGTGCATCGATCTCGTGGGCAACCAAGGGTTTCGAGACGGGAACCGGCCGCTTCCTGCATGAAGTAGTGCAGGAAAAGCTCCCGGGCCGTGCGGCGGCCGTGGTGACCGGGCCGTCGTTCGCCCGTGAAGTGGCGGCGGGCCTGCCCAGCGCGGTTACCGTCCATTCGGACGACGCGGACTTCGCGCAGTTGCTCGCCACGATGCTCCACGCACCGAATTTTCGCGCCTACACCGGTAGCGACATCCTGGGTGCGGAGCTCGGTGGCGCCATGAAAAACGTGCTGGCCGTCGCGACGGGTGTCGCGGACGGCATGGAACTTGGCCTCAATGCCCGCGCCGGCCTCATCACGCGCGGCATGAACGAGATGCTGCGCCTCGGTGTGGCCCTCGGTGCCCGGGCGGAAACCCTCATGGGTCTGGCCGGTCTGGGTGACCTCGTCCTGACCTGTACGGGCGATCTGTCCCGCAATCGCCGGCTCGGTCTCGCTCTTGGGCGGGGCATTCCGCTGGACCAGGCTGTCCGCGAGATCGGCCAGGTGGTCGAAAGCGTGGTCACCGCCGACGAAGTGGCCCGTCTCGCCGCCAAGCACCAGCTCGACCTGCCCATCGCGGCGGGGGTCCGGGCCGTGCTGCATGGCGAGGTCACGCCGGTAGAAGGGCTGCGCGCCTTGATGGCCCGCGAGCGCAAACCGGAATATCCGGCCAATCTGTTCGGCGCCTCGCCGGCCTGATCGTCCGTTGGCGACGCAGGGCTTGCCCGCGTCGCTGAACCGTGCCGGTCCGGATGTGCCAAAACAGGAAATAGTCCTACAAGGCTTGACGTCCGCCCCTGCTAAGCTTCTTGTTTTGGTCGCGCAGGCGGATCGAAACGGATGCACCAGCCGGACGACAAACGGAGTCGCTTCGAGGCTTCGGCCGGACAGGCGGAATCGCTACCTGTGGCATGGCGCCGGGCGCTGGACGCGTCGGCACAGGTGCGTTCGTCCGATCGGGTCGTCCTGGGCTTCTTCCTCGAGGCCGTCAACGACGCCCACGAGCCGTCGGCCCATCTGGACGTCGCTCCGGTCCTGCTTACCGTCAGCGCGGAAGGTCGCTATACGCGGCCGACGCCGCTGGACAGCAAGCACTTGCTGCACGCATCGCTCAGCGCTTCCGAGCAGCGTCTTGCCGCCACGGTGCTGGGGCTGCCGCAAACCCTGCGCAAGAGTCGTAGCTATGCCCGGTTCGCCGGGTCGCTGGGCGATTCCCTGCTTACCGAAATCCTCGACACGGCGCCATGCTTCTTCGGCGGCGTGGCCGGGCTGCACCTGTCGCGCGGCAAGTCGCATCCGCTGAGCTGGCGCTGGCATCTGGAGAACGACGGCAGTCAGAAGCTGCTGCCCGTCGTCCCGCACAGCCAGCGCCTGCTCCGCGTGGGGGCGCTATGGTTCCTCGACGCCGAGCACGCCGAAGTCGGTCAGCTGGAAGGTGCCAGGGAGGAAAGCGAGTGGCTCGACCTGCCGCCGCTGCCGCCCGAAAACAGCGGCATTTTCCGCAGCACCCTGGCGAGCACGCCGCTCGCCGCGCGCATGCCGGCCCCCCAGGTATTCGAAGACATGCGGCGCGCCGAGCTTTCGCCGCGGCCGGTCCTCGTGCTGCATGCGCTCACCCGTCACGCGCGCCTGGCGGCCGGTACGCCGCCGCTGGCATACGGTCGTCTCGCCTTCGACTATGCGGGCGAGCGCCTGCCCGGTCGTGGCGGCGAGCCGCTGGTGCGGCGTATACGGAACGGAACATTGCTCGAAATCACGCGCCGCCGCGCGGAAGAGCTCGCCTCCATGGAGCATCTGGAGACCGCCGGCCTTAATCCCGCCGTGGATACGGAAGGCCTGCCCTGGGACATGGCCGACACGTTGCCCGACGATGCGTGGCTCTTTCCGGGTAAGGGCTACGCGGGCGCGTTGGAGGTCAACACGCCGGCGCGATGGCTCGCGCTGCGGCCGAAGCTGGAAGCCGACGGCTTCGTGCTGGAGTACGCGCCGAGTTTCCCGTTCGAAGTGCTCGAAGGCCCCGTGCGCTGGTATGGCCGCGCCGCCGAAGACGATAAAGACCAGGCCTTCGATCTGGAAATCGGTATCGAGGTCGAAGGGCAGCGCGTCAACCTGCTTCCCGCCGTGGCCCAGGCGCTGGCCGAAAATCAGCTCAGCCTGAGCCCCGCGCCGAACGAGGCCGAGGACTCGGTGTGGTACGCCCCGGTCGACGAACGACGTCGCGTGCCCGTCCGGCTGAAGGAGCTGCGCGGCCTGCTCGCGCCGCTGGCGGAATATCTCGAGCGCCCGCGTCAGCAGCTGCATTTGCCGCGCGTGCAGGCGGGGCGTCTGGAAGAACTGGTTCAGGCGCTGCCGTCCGGCGGTTCCTTCGAAGCGCCCGAGCGATTGCGCGGTTTCACGCGCCGTCTGCGCGAAGCGGCCGAGCGCGCCAGCGATGCGGTGCCCGCGGGTCTGCGCGCGGAGCTTCGCCCGTATCAACGCGACGGCCTGCGCTGGATGAACGCGCTTGCCGAAGCTGGTACCGGTGGCGTCCTCGCCGACGACATGGGCCTGGGCAAGACGTTGCAGCTCATCACGCATCTGCTCGCGCTGAAGGAAAGCGGTTCGCTGAATTCGCCGGCACTGGTAGTGGTGCCGACAAGTCTCGTTCCCAACTGGGTGGCCGAAGTTGCGCGGTTCGCGCCCGACCTCCGTCTGCTGGCGCTGCACGGACCGCAGCGCGCCGAAACCTTCACGCGTATCGCGGAGCACGACGTCATTCTCACGACGTATGCGTTGCTTCCGCGCGATGTCGACGCACTCAAGAAACAATCGTTCGCGCTGGTCGTGCTGGACGAAGCGCAGCAGGTAAAAAACCCGCGCACGCAGGCGCGTCGCGCGTTGCTCGCGCTGCAGGCGCCGCGCTGTCTGTGCCTTACCGGCACGCCGCTTGAAAATCATCTCGGCGAACTATGGTCGCAGGTCGATCTCGCCGTACCGGGTCTGCTGGGCGACGAGGGCGCATTCCGGCGCCACTACCGCGTGCCTATCGAGCGGCAACAGGATGTCGACTGCCAGGAGCGGCTGAACCGGCGCATCGCGCCCTTCATCCTCCGCCGCACGAAGGGTCAGGTGGCCTCCGAGTTGCCGGCGAAAACGGAAATCACGAGACGCGTCGTGATGGAGCCGCGTCAGCGCGATCTTTACGAAAGCCTGCGTCTTTCGCTGGCCGAAGAACTGCGCGAAGTCATCGCGCAACGCGGCATCGCGCACAGCGGCATTGTCGTACTCGATGCGCTGCTGAAGCTCCGTCAGGTGTGCTGCGATCCGCGACTCGTGAAACTGGAAGCGGCGCGTGGCGTGCGCGAATCGGCGAAGTTCGAATTGCTGATGGACATGCTGCCCGCGCTGCTCGCCGAGGGGCGACGTGTATTGCTCTTCAGTCAGTTCACGGAAATGCTGAAGCTGATCGCGGTCGAGCTCGATCGCCGTCGCCTGAGTTACGTGATGCTCACCGGCGAAACGCGCGATCGCGCCGAACCCGTGGAGCGGTTCCAGAACGGGGAGGTTCCGATGTTCCTGCTGTCGCTGAAGGCAGGCGGCGTGGGTCTCAATCTCACCGCGGCGGACACGGTTATTCACTACGACCCGTGGTGGAATCCGGCGGCCGAAGCGCAGGCCAGCGACCGCGCGCATCGCATCGGCCAGGACAAGCCGGTCTTCGTGTATCGCCTTATTACGGCGGGTACGGTGGAAGAGCGCATCGAAGAACTGAAAGCGCGTAAGGCGGAGCTGGCGGAAGCCGTCCTCGAAGGCGGCGGCAGTCGCGAGAGGCTCAGCTTCGACGAAAGCGACCTGGACGCGCTGCTGGCGCCGGCGCAGTAATAGCTACCACCAGTTCTGCCGCGACCGTGACACTGTGGGAGCGCGCCTGCGCGCGAAAGCCTACGGAGCGGTAAGGATGAAGGTTGCATCCGCAGCCCGAAGATCGAGCTTGCGGATGTGGGTATCCGGCTTCCTTGCCCTGTTGGCTTTCGCGCGCAGGCGCGCTCCCACAGAGAGCGTCGCGGAAAGCCCGGCCATCAGCGCTTAAGCAGCGAACGCCCCGATTCGACGACCGCGAGCGCGGCGCCGCCGACGAGGCCCGGTTCCGGATTCATGATGGCCTGGGTGGGTACTTTTTCCATGGTGTCGCGGAAGCGGCCCTTGGCTTCGAAGCGTTCGCGGAAGTGACCGCGTTCCAGCCACGGCAGCAGGATCGGGATCATGCCGCCGGTGAGATAAACGCCGTTCCACGCACCGAGAGTCAGCACCAGATCGCCGGCGACGCTGCCGAAGATACCGGCGAACGTTTCGACGGCGCGTACGCACATCGGACAGGTGTCGGCCTTGGCGCGGTCGGTGACGTCTTCAGGCGTCAGATCTTCGGCCTTCTGGCCCGCGATTTCGCAGATCGCGCTGTACAGGTTGACGAGTCCGGCGCCGCAGATCAGGCGCTCGTTCGACACGCGGCCGTAGCGCAGATTCAGCACCTTGAGGATTTCGATGTCCTCGGCCGTATGCGCGGCGAAACCGGCATGACCGCCTTCGGTCTGCAGCACGCTGACTTTTTCGCCGCGGATCAGCAGGCCGCCGACGCCGAGACCCGTACCCGGGCCCACCACGACGAACGTCTGTTCCTCGTCGCTGCCAATTTTCGGCAGGGGCGGCGCGCCGACCTGAACCAGGTCGTTGCCCTTAAGCAGCATCACGGCCATGCTCTGCGCCGCGAAGTCGTTGACCAGATGTACCCACTCGAGATCGAGCTCGGCGGCGGTTTTCTTCGCCGAAATCGCCCAGGGGTTGTTCGTGACCTTCACGGTCTCGCCATCGTCGATACGACCGGCCGCAGCGATGATCGCGCGATCGGCGTTATGGCCGGTTTCCTTGAAATATTCACGTGCCGCGTGGGTAAGCGACTCGTAATCCTTCACGCGGTAACGCTTGACGGTATCCAGGAGCAGGGGCTGCTCAAGGGATGGGTCCGCTATGCCGAAGCGAACATTGGTGCCGCCGAGATCGGCGAGCAGGGTCTTCGCCGAAGCGCTACCGTTGACCATTATCGAGAACCTGTCATGTCACTGAGCCCGCAAGGGTGCCTTGGGCGGGGCCTGACGTCTAGTGACAATTCCGGTGGCGCGCCCTGGACGGTCGGTGGACCGCTTCGAGTCCCATCGCTGGAGCCTACACTTGGACGTAAACGATTACATCGGCAGAATACCGGATTGTCCCGACAAAGTGCAGGCTCCCATGCCGCGCCGGTTACGGGTTTTACGATGATGCGGCGTTACGCGGTGCGGGCGTCTACGGAGAAGAAGATGGCTGGTGTTCGGCTCGATAAGGTACGCAAGGTTTACCCGAACGGGCACGTTGCCGTCGCCGAAGCCAGTTTCGACATCGCCGATGGCGAGTTGCTGGTCCTCGTCGGTCCTTCCGGCTGCGGCAAGACGACGTTGCTGCGCATGATCGCCGGCCTGGAATCCATTTCGGGCGGCGAACTGTGGATCGGGGACCGCGTCGTCAACGACGTGGCACCGAAGGATCGCGACATCGCGATGGTGTTCCAGAATTACGCCCTGTATCCGCACATGACGGTGCAGGAAAACCTCGGCTTCGGTCTGCGTCTGCGTGGCCAGCCGAAAGAAGAAATCGATCGTCGCGTCGCCGAAGCGTCCGACATGCTCGGTCTCAACGAACGCCTGTCTTCCAAGCCCGCCGCGCTGTCGGGCGGACAGCGTCAGCGCGTGGCGCTGGGGCGTGCCATGGTGCGCGATCCGGCGGTTTTCCTGCTGGACGAGCCGCTTTCCAACCTGGACGCGAAGCTGCGTCTTTCGACGCGCGTCGAAATCGCGCGCATCCATCGTCGTGTCGGCGCCACCATGATCTACGTCACGCACGACCAGATCGAAGCGATGACGCTCGGTCAGCGCATCGTGGTGCTCAATGGCGGCGTGATCCAGCAGCTCGACACACCGATGAATCTCTACAACAAGCCGGTGAATCTTTTCGTTGCGGGCTTCCTCGGCAGTCCCGCGATGAATCTTTTCCACGGCACGCTTCGTCGTGCCGATGGCCTGAGTTTGCAGATGGCCGAAGGCACGGTGTCGCTGGGCGTGACGTCCGACGCGCTTGCCGCGTACGTCGACAAGCCGGTCATCGTCGGCGTGCGTCCGGAAGATCTGCAACTTGCCGAAGCGAACGGCGTGGCAACGCGACTGCACGCGCACCTGGAAGTCGTCGAGCCCGTCGGCAACGAAATCTTCCTCAACATGCGTTACGCCGGTGGCGAAATCGTGTCGCGCGCGCCGCCGCATTCCGTCGTGCAGCCGGGTACCGATGTGGCGCTGGGCTTCGCCGCCGAGCGGCTGCATTTCTTCGATCCCGAAACAACGTGTCGCATCGACATTTGAGAAACATGGGCGCCATGTGTTGTAAATAGGAATGATTCTCAATACCATGTGAAGAAGACGCCTTTCTGCGATCTTCTTTCCTACCCATCAACCCCGGTCGCCAGCCGGAGGCCAGGCCTCCTTCGCAAGCCCCCCGATTCGTGCAAAGGCACGATTGCGAAGGACTTCCTGTGCTCCAGAAAACCACACTGGCCGCGCTTGTGTGCGCGGTGCTCGGCGGCTCCCCGTCCGCGTACGCCGCGGATACGGCGCCTTCCACCGACGATACGCAGCAGTTGCCGCGCATCACGGTCACCGCCATCGGTTCGGCGTTCCGTTTCGACGTGCCCGCCACGGTATCGGTTATCGACCGGGAAACGATGGATCGCCATCTGGTGGTCGATATCCGCGACCTGGTGCGTTACGAGCCGGGCGTGTCGGCTATCGGTGCCGCGGGACGATGGGGCCTGGACAGCTTCAGCATCCGCGGTCTGGACGGCAATCGCGTCAACATCCAGACCGACGGCGTCGCCACGGCGAATTCGTTCGGCTTCTCCACCACCGGTATGCGTGCGGGCCGCGACTTCATCGATCTCGATTCGGTGAAAAGCGTCGAGATAGCGCGTGGTCCGGCCTCCGCTCTCGATCCTTCCGATGCGTTGGGTGGCACCGTTCGTTACGTGACACGCGATCCCGCCGATTACCTGCGCGACGGACGCGATACTTATGTTTCGGTGAAAGAGCAGTACAGCAGCGCGGATCGCGGCCTGGGCACGTCGCTTACGCTGGCCGGCGGCGATAAGCGCAACGGTATCGTCTTCGTCGCAAACCATCGCGAAGCCAGTGCGACGAACAACAAAGGCGACGTAGACACGACGAATTATCTGCGCACGCGGCCCGATCCGATGTCGTCGACGACGAACAGCGTGCTTGGAAAGTACGTGCATACCGCCGACTCGGGTCGCGAAGATCGCGTCACGGTCGATGTGTTCCGTAATAAGGTGAACACGCATATCTACAGCGCGATGAATCAGGCGACCGGCACTACTCGCCTGCTGGACGACCGCGCCGAAGACACGTCGTCGCGTATCCGCGGTTCGTTCGAACAGCGCTACGCCAATCTCGATACGACGCTGGTCGATCGCATCGAATGGAATGTGTACTGGCAAAAGACCGAAACCGAGTCGACCACCCATACGCTGGCAAACGTGCCGTCGCGCGGAGCGACCTACGATCGCCTGTATCTGAGCAACCTCGACGAGCGTCTCTTCGGCGGCAAGGCCACGCTGTTCAAGTCGGTGACCGGCGATGCCGTCGAACATCGCATCGCCTACGGTATCGAAGTGTCGCGTACGACCCCCACGGGCCAGCTGGGTGGTCAGGGACGCGATACGCGTACGGGCGTCGTTTCCAGCAATACGCCGTACATGCCGGAAAACTATCCGCTGCGTTTCTTCCCGAAGAACGACACGGACCGTTATGCCGTGTTCGCTCAGGACGAGATGTCGTTCCTCAACGGACGCCTGCGCGTGACGCCGGGCGTGCGCGTCGATCGCTACTCCTTCAAGCCGGACGAGAACGACAGCTACTACAAGAGCTCGTTCGTGCAGAGCGGCCTGACCGACGTAAAGAAGAGTCGTGTGTCGCCCAAGCTTGGCGTCGAGTATGCCGTGACGGATGCGATCAGTGCGTACGCGCAGTATTCGCAGGGATTCCGGCCGCCGCTGTACAGCGAGCTGGCTGTCGCGTGGGGTACGCCGCGTGCGTACGGCATCATCCCGAATCCCGGTCTGAAACCCGAAACCAGCAAGGGCATCGAACTGGGTGTGCGCGGTACGGGCGAACTCGGTTACTTCACCGCCAACGTCTATTACAACCGGTACAAGAACTTCATCTTCGGCGGTTACACGCTCGATCGTTCGCAGTGGCCGCAATGGGCCCTCGATCAGAACCTGTTGATCGTGATGCAGGCGGTCAACTTCCCCAAGGCGACGATCAAGGGCGCGGAAGCGACGGCGGGACTCAACCTGGGTGCGCTCAATAGCTCGCTTGCCGGCTGGAAACTCGAAGGCAGCCTCAGTGCCGCGCGCGGCGACAAGACGGTCATCGGCCAGACCGGCACATCGCCGCTCAACAGCGTCGATCCGGCATCGGCCGTGCTCGGTATTTCCTATGACGCAAAAGCGTGGGGCGTCGAACTGATTGGTAAGGCGGTGCGCCGGAAAGATCGTCTGGACGCGACGTCGCTGTTCTCGGCGCCGGGCTACGCGACGATCGATCTCTACGCGCACTGGACGCCGATCGGCTCGGTGGAACTGGCCGCGGGCGTCAGCAACATCGCCGACCGGCGCTACTGGGACTGGGGCGCCCTGCACGGCGGTGTGCTCGCCAACGTTGCCAGCGGTGGCGGTGTCGACGATACGCAGCAGCGCACGGCCCAGATCGAGCGCCTGACCATGCCGGGCCGGTCGTTCAACGTGTCCGCCCGTTACAGCTTCTGAGGAGACGAACCATGCTCGAGAACACGAATGCCATACCCACTCCGGTCGATATTCCCAGTCTGCGTACGGGCTGGCTGCGCCTTCGCCAGGATGAGCCGCTGCTGCGTGCCCGCGATGTTGCCGCCCGTCTGGGCGTGAGCGAAGGCGAACTTGTCGCCAGTCGCTGCGGCGACGGCGTCATCCGGTTGGAGGGCACGTTCGCCGATCTGATCCGCGACCTGCCGTCGCTCGGCCGCGTGATGGTGCTCACACGCAACGATTACTGCGTGCACGAAAAGAAAGGGCAGTACGACAACGTCGATGCCAGCGGCAGTATGGGTATCGTGCTCGCGGAGGATATCGACTTGCGGTTGTTCTTCCGTCACTGGCACTTCGGTTTCGCCGTTCGCGAAACCTCGCGCGGTCGCGAACTGGAAAGTCTGCAGTTCTTCGATGGCGACGGGCGTGCCGTGCACAAGGTCTATCTCACCGAAGGCACCGACCGTTCGGCATGGCGTGCGTTGGTGCATCGTTATACGGCGGCGGTGCAGTCGCCGTTGCTTGAGCTGGTCGACGTGGCCGATCCGCTGCCTTCGCGCCGGCCCGATGCCGAAGTGAATGTCGACTCGCTGCGCGACGGCTGGCGTGCACTGCGCGATCCCCACGATTTCTTCGCTCTGCTGAAACGTCACCAGACCACGCGCACGCAAGCCCTGCGACTGGTCGGCGACGAGTTCGCGCAGCGCGTCGACAATGGCTCGATGCGGAGCATGCTCGAGGGCGCGGCGGCTACCGAAGTACCGCTGATGATTTTCGTCGGATCGCCGGGTGTCGTGCAGATCCACACGGGGCCGGTGAAGAACATCAAGGTCGCCGATCCCTGGTTGAATGTGCTGGACGAAGGCTTCAACCTGCATCTGCGCGAGGGGCGCATCGTCGAATCGTGGGTGGTGCGCAAGCCGGTGCCCGAAGGCGTCGTTACGTCGCTGGAACTTTACGCGGAAGACGGTACGCAGATCGCGCAGGTCTTCGGCAAGCGCAAGCCCGGCGTTCCAGAACGCGACGACTGGCGCGCGCTGCTCGCCGGTCTGGAGCGTGTGTCGTGAGCCGGCGGTGGCTGGCGGCATGTCTCGTCGTTGCGTCGATGGCCGCAACGACGGTGTCGGCGGCGACGCGTTTCGTCTCGCTGGGTGGCGATATCACCGAAACCGTCTACGCGTTGCACGCCGAGGACGGACTCCTGGCGACGGATACGACGAGCCAGTGGCCGGATGCCGCGGCGCGTCTGCCGAAAGTCGGCTATTTGCGTCAGCTGAGTGCCGAGGGTGTGCTCTCCCTGCATCCGCAGTTGATCCTTGCCACGCACGATGCCGGTCCGGCGACCGCGGTCGCCCAGCTGCGCGATGCCGGCGTGCGGATGGAGCTGTTGCCGGTCTCGCGGACACCGGCCGACGTCACCGCGAAGATCCTCGCGATCGGCAAAGTGCTCGGTCGCGAGACAGAAGCCGCCGCGCTGGCGCGCGATGTGGATGTGCGCTTCGCCGCGCTGGCGAAATCCGTTGCGGCGATGCCGCGTCATCCGCGCGCGATCTTCCTGATGTCGACGGGAAGCGGCAGTCCGATGGCGGCCGGTCGCGATACCGCGGCGGATCGCGCACTGGCGCTGGCGGGTGGGCATAACGCTATCGATTCGTTCGCCGGTTACAAGGCGGTGTCGCCCGAAGCAATGGTTGCACTGGCGCCGGACGTCATCGTGCTCATGCACGAACGCGAAGAAGACGTGGGTGGTGTCGACGGTGTGCTGGCGATGCCAGGCATCGCGCAGACGCCCGCGGGCCGCGCGCGGCGCATCGTTTTCGTCGACGGGCAGGCGTTGCTCGGCTTCGGTCCGCGCACGGCAGAAACGGCGCAGGCATTGCAGGCGCAATGGGCGGCATATAAGCCATGAACGCGATTCCGTTGCCGAGGGCTACGCGGCACGGAAGCCGTCGCTGGAGTCTGCCGCTGCTGGGCCTGCTGCTTTCGGGAACGGCGTTGTGGAGTCTGACGACGGGCGCCATGGACGTGCCGGCGCGCGAAGTCGCCGGTGCCATTGGCCGCTGGTTCGCGGGCGCGGATGCTATCGGGGACGACCGCGTTGTTCTCATGCTGCGCCTGCCTCGTCTGTTGCTTGGCGTCATCGTGGGTGCGTCGCTGGCTAGCAGCGGCGCGACCATGCAGGGCCTGTTCCGCAATCCGCTCGCCGACCCCGGATTGATCGGTGTTTCCGCCGGCGCGGCGCTGGGCGCCGTCGCCGCCATCGTGCTCGGCGGGTCGGGGCACAGCGGTGCGAGCAGTTTCGTCATCGCGGCGTGCGCCTTCGTCGGCGGCCTCGTCACGACCGGTATCGTCTATGGCATCGGGCGCAGGCGCCCGGGTGTCGCCAACCTGCTGCTCGCGGGTGTCGCCATCAATGCCATCGCGATGGCCGGCGTGGGACTGCTCACGTTTCTCGCCAACGAGAACCAGCTACGCGATCTGACGTTCTGGTCGCTGGGTAGCCTGGGCGGTGCCGACTGGATGCGGCTTGGCGTGGTCGCGCCATGGATCGTCGTTCCACTGGTTCTGCTTCCGCGTGTGGCGCGGGCATTGAACGCCATGTTGCTTGGCGAAAACGAGGCATCGCTTCTCGGCTTCCGGCCAGAGCGTCTTCAGCCCGTGCTGATTCTGCTGGTCGCTCTCGCGGTGGGTGCGTCCGTCGCCATGACGGGTGTCGTCGGCTTCGTCGGGCTGGTCGTACCGCATCTTCTGCGCATGGTCTGGGGCCCCGATCATCGCCTGCTGCTTCCCGCCTCCGCGATCGGCGGTGCAGCGTTGCTGGTGGCGGCGGACACGCTGGCGCGATCGGTGGTCGCTCCCGCCGAATTGCCGATCGGTGTGCTGACGGCCATCGTCGGCGGTCCGTTCTTTTTCTGGCTTCTGCTGCGCAATCGCGTCGGCGAGGGTGTGCAATGACTAAGCCGGACGCGGAACGTGGCGTGCTTCGTTGCAGGGGCGTGGACGTCGTGCGAGGCGCACGGACGATCATTGCCGAAGCGAACCTCGTGGCCCGGCCGGGTCGCGTGCTGGTACTTGTCGGCCCGAACGGTGCCGGCAAAAGCAGCTTGCTGAACGTGCTTTCCGGGCTGTTGCCGCCAGCGGCGGGCAGTGTGACGCTGGATGACGTGGCACTGGGTGCGTGGCCGACCCGTGACCTGGCGCGCCGGCGAGCCATGCTTTCGCAACGCGTCCAGCTGACGTTCGGTTTTTCCGTCGAAGAAGTGGTTTCACTGGGCCGCAGTCCGCATACGCCGAACGAAGCGCGCGACCGCGCCATCGTCGACGCGGCGCTTCGCGCCGCGCATGCCTGGGCGTTTCGTGGACGGAATTTCCTCGAACTCTCCGGCGGCGAGCAGCAGCGCGTGCAACTGGCGCGAGTGCTTGCCCAGATATGGGATGCCGCCGACGAAGGCGCCTGGCTGATGCTGGACGAACCGGAGGCCGGACTGGACATCGCGCACCAGCACTTCATTCTTCGCCGCGCGCGCGAACTGGCGGCGGCGGGCTTCGGCGTGATCGCGGTGCTGCACGATCTGAACCTCGCGGCGCGCTACGCCGACGACATAGCCGTGATCGCCTGTGGCCGCATCCTGCGCCAGGGCACGCCCGAGACGGCCCTCGATCCCCCGATGCTCTCGGAGGTCTACGGCATTTCGCTGGAACGCCGGGCCCACGACCCTACCGGCTGGACGATCGTGCCCAGCTAGCCTGCGACGCCCTGTCGCCCACGCGGATGGCGGGGCGGGGGTAAAATGGGCGGATCGCTCCCCCATCGAGGCACGCCCCATGACCTTTCCCGCCGTTCGTATGCGCCGTATGCGCCGCGATGCCTTCTCCCGCGCTCTCATGCGCGAGAACGTGCTGACGACCGCCGACCTGATCATGGTCGCATTCGTGGTGGAAGGTGAGGGCGTCCGCCAGCCGGTGCCGTCGATGCCGGGCGTGGATCGGCTGTCGATCGACGAACTGCTGAAGCTGGGCGAGGAATGCGTGAATCTGGGCATTCCGGCGCTGGCACTGTTCCCGTCCGTCGACGGATCGGTGAAGACCGAGGATGCCCGCGAGGCGTGGAATCCGCAGGGACTGTTCCAGCGCGCCACCCGGGCACTGAAAGAGCGTTTCCCCGAGTTGGGCCTGATCGGCGACGTTGCCCTCGACCCCTACACCACGCACGGTCAGGACGGCCTGATCGACGAGACCGGCTATGTGATGAACGAGCCGACCGTCGAGGCGCTGATCAAGATGTCGCTGGCCCAGGCCGAGGCGGGCATGGACTTCGTCGCCCCCTCGGACATGATGGACGGCCGTATCGGCGCCATTCGCGAGGCGCTGGAGGACGAGGGCTACATCCATACCCGCATCCTGGCTTATTCGGCGAAGTACGCGTCGAGCTTCTATGGCCCGTTCCGCGATGCGGTGGGTTCCTCGGCCAACCTGGGCAAGGGCAACAAGCACACCTACCAGATGGACGTGGGCAACAGCGACGAAGCGCTGCGCGAAGTGGAGCTGGATATCGCGGAAGGTGCCGATGCCGTGATGGTCAAACCCGGCCTGCCGTATCTGGATGTCGTCCGCCGCGTGAAGGACACCTTCGGTGTGCCGACCTTCGTGTACCAGGTCAGTGGCGAGTACGCGATGATCAAGGCCGCCGCGCAGAACGGCTGGCTCGACGAGCGCGCGGTGGTCATGGAATCGCTGCTGGCGATGAAGCGCGCCGGTGCCGATGCCATCCTGACGTATTTCGCGGTCGACGTGGCACGCTGGCTGAAAGGCTGACTGTCCTGTTTGTAAGAGCGCGCTTGAGCGCGCTCTTACACGGCTTCGGCTGAACATCCGCGTCAAAGAGCTGTTTTTCGCAAAACGCCACCCATCCCTGCATGACATAATCCCGGGCGATCGTCAGGGAGTGCGTGCATGGAAAACCATGATTTCTTGAAGACCGCTGTCGTCTTCCTTCTCGCGACGGTCATCGCCGTGCCGCTCACCAAACGCTTCCGGCTCGGTGCGGTGCTGGGGTATCTGCTCGCCGGCGTCGTCATCGGACCGTCGGCGCTTGGTCTGGTCAGCGATACGGCGGGCGTTGCCGAGATCTCCGATTTCGGCGTCGTGCTGATGCTGTTCGTCATCGGCCTCGAACTCTCGCCATCGCGCCTGTGGGTCATGCGGCGCGCCGTATTCGGCAGCGGCCTGCTCCAGGTCGCGGTCTGCGCCATCGCGCTGGGCACGATGGGCTACCTCCTGTTCGGCCTGACCTGGAAGGCCGCGGTTATCGTCGGCGGCAGTCTGGCTCTTTCGTCGACGGCCTTCGGCCTGCAGATCCTTGCCGAGCGCAAGGAGGCCGGTTCCGCCTATGGCCGTCAGGCGTTCGCGATCCTGCTGTTCCAGGACCTGGCGGCTATCCCGCTTATCGCCGCCGTGCCGCTGCTCGGGGGCGCCGTCGCCCGCGATGCCCACGGGCCGGACATCATGAACGTGCTGAAGGTCGTGGGCGTGATCGTCGCCGTGATCGTCGGCGGCCGGCTGGTGTTGCGTCATGTCTTCCGCTTCGTGGCGCGCGCCAAGAGCACCGAGGTGTTCACCGCTACGGCGCTGCTCGTCGTCATGGGTACGGCGTGGCTGATGGAGGTTGCAGGGGTCTCCACGACACTCGGCGCTTTCCTCGCCGGTCTGCTCCTGGCCGATTCCGAATACCGCCACGAACTCGAATCGAACATCGAGCCGTTCAAGGGGTTGCTGCTGGGCCTGTTCTTCGTCAGCGTGGGCATGTCCGTCGATCTGGCGCTGCTGGCATCCAAACCGTTGCTGGTCCTCGGCATGGTGGGACTGCTGCTGGCGGTGAAGGCCATCCTGATCTGGCCGCTCGGCCGCATCGTCGGCTCGCTTACGAACGGCGACTCGCTCCGGCTCGCGGCCATTCTCGCCAGCGGCGGCGAATTCGCGTTCGTCATCCTGAACCTGGCTCAGCAGAACCGGTTGATCAACGATAGCCAGCGCGGCCTGATGGTGATGGCGATTTCGCTGTCGATGGCGTTGACGCCCGTGCTGGTGATCGCGGCGTCGAAACTGGTTCACGAGAAGGCGAAAAAACCCGACCGGGAGTTCGACGAAATCCAGGCCGACACCCCCCAGGTCATCATTGCGGGTTTCGGCCGCATGGGTCAGATCGTCGCCCGTCTGCTGCGCGCGCAGGGCATCCAGTTCGTGGCGCTGGAGAGTTCGGTCGAACAGGTGGATACCTCGCGGCGCTTCGGCGGCACGTCCCTGTTCTTCGGCGATCCCGCCCGTCCCGAAATGTTGCGCGCCGCGCAGGCGGACAAGGCCAAGGTCTTCGTCATCGCCACCGACGACCCCGAGGCGAACATCCGTACCGCGCGTCTCGTCCGGCGCCAGTACCCGCACCTGAAGATTGTGGCCCGCGCCCGTAACCGTCAGCACGCGTTTCGTCTGATGGACATCGGCGTCGACGATCCGGTGCGCGAGACCTTCTATTCGAGCCTGAAGATGACTCGGAACGTACTCGTGTCACTGGGTTTTTCGGAGTCGATCGCGCAGGACCGCATCGACCGTTTCAAGAAGCAGGACGAACAGCTGCTGCGCTCGCAATACCTCGTCTACGACGACGAAGCGGCGTTGATTCAGTCGTCGAGGGACGCCCTGGTCGACCTCCAGCAATTGTTCGAGGCCGACTCGGCGGAAGAGCGCGAGCGCGAACGGAAAGCCTGACGCGCGCTTCCTTTTAGGTGAGCGACTACTCCGAAGGCTGCGCCGGTTGGCGCAGCGTCTGCCGCACGCTGGGGATCGCGTTGTTACGCGCGCCGAGTTCGTGCGCGATATCCACGAAACCAAGATGCCGCGCGACATCGGCCGCCGTCCGTCCGAAGGCGTCGGCCGCACCGCGATCGGCACCGCGCGTCATCAGGACGCGCGCAGGCGGTAGCAGCGCATGCATGGCGCACGCGTGCAATGCGCTTACGCCGCGCTGGTCCGCATGTTCGATGCGCGCACCGGCATCCAGCATCGCCGGAAGCAAGGCGCCCAGATGCGTGGCGTCGGCCGCGCTGCCGGGCCGCATGTGTGCGCCCAGCAGCAGGAGCAGGGGCGTCTTCCCTTCGCGGTCGACTTTATTCACGTCGGAGCCGTGACGGATCAGCAGGTCCAGCAGCCGGCGCGCGCGCAGACTGTCCGTGCCGCCGAAGCAATACTGTGCGGCGGCATGCAGCGCAGTGTGTCCGTGCGCATCTTCCGCATTGCTGTCCGCGCCCGCGGCCAGCAGTGTCTCCACGATCTCGGGATAGCCGAGCGTGGCGGCGATCATCAGTGCCGTGGCCTCGCCGGGCAGGCGCTGGTCCACCGGTACCTTGTGCTCGATCAGCAGATCGACGATGCCGTCGCGACGCGCGTTGACCGCGGCGGCGAGCGGCGTCACGCCACTGCCGGCGGTGGTCGTGGCATCGGCACCCGCGGCAAGCAGGTGAGCGGCGACGTCGCGCTGACCGGCGCCGCAGGCGCGCAACAACGCGGTCGCGCCCTGGGGATCGCGCGTGTCGACGGCGAATCCGAGTTCCAGCAACCGGTCGATGGCGTGGGTATCGCCAGCCGCCGCGGCGACCGGAAGATCGTCGGCGCGCAGCGCGCGACGCGGCAGCGGCCATTGCGGCCAGGTCAGCCAGCGCTCGACGTCGCCGTGGCCGATGCCGAGCCCAAAGGGCGTCTCGCCATTGACGTCGGTCGCTTCCGGATCGGCACCGTGGGAAACCAGCAGCCGCACCAGCGGAAGACTGTCGTCGCCCTGTTCGAGCGCGGCATGCAACGGCGTGCGGCCGCCGGTATCGCGCGCATTCGGATTCGTGCCGCGGGCGAGCAGCGCGCCCAGCAGAGTGGCCCGGCCGGTGGCGGCGGCCATATGCACCGGCGTGCGGCCGCGGCTGTCCGCACCGAAGGGATCGGCGCCCGCTTCGAGCATGGCCATCGTCAGCCGGTCGTCGTTGCCTTCCATCCGGCAGATGGCGTGTCCCAACAGGCCCGTACCGGCTGGCGTCGCGCCCGCGCGCATCAGCTGGAACAGCGCGTCGGCCGCATTGGGAAGCTGCGTCAGCAGCGCATCGAAGAGGCGACGACCGAGTTGCGGCGCCGTGTCGTCGTCCAGGCTGGTCGGCGCCAGCCGCGCTTCGGCCGACAGGCCGTGGTCCAGCAGCCAGCGTCGCGCCGCATCCAGGCCCGTGCCGCTGAGGTCGACATACAGTCCCGCGAGTTCGTCCTGCGGCCATTCGCGAACGCGTGCGGAGAACGTCGACGCCACGGCCCAGTGACCGAAACGCAGTGCATCGAGGAGATGGGTCGGCGAATCGGCGCCCGCCTCGGGCATGACCGCTTCGCTAAGAGATGTCGGCAGCGGCGTATCCGGGTCCAGTAGCGCGACCAGGTCCCAGCGGCCGGTCGAGGCGGCATGGTCCAGTGCGCTGCGTCCATCGCCGCCGGCTTCCTTCGGCTGTGCGCCAAGGGCGAGAAGCGCGCGAATGGTTGCCGCTTGCGCACGCGACGACTGGCAGGCCAGCGTGAGCGCATCGCGTCCGTGGCTGTCCCGCGCACGGGCATTCGCCTGCGCCTCGGCCAGCAACTGGACGATACCGTGCGCACCGGCGCGCGCGGCTTCCATCAGCGGCGTGGTGCCGTTGCGATCGGCGATATTCGGATCGGCGTTGGCCAGGCATAGCGCGCGCACGATCTGTTCGTGACCTTCTCCCGCGGCGACCAGCAAAGCGGTGCGACCCTGCGCGCCCGTCGCATTCACCGGCGCTTTGTGCCGAAGCAGCAGCTTCACGCCTTCCGCGTCGTCGTCGGCGATACCCGCGGCCGCGACGAGGGCCGGCTCCGCATCGGCGACAGCCGGACGTGCACCGTGTTCGAGAAGGAAGCGTGCGATCGTCCAGTTCGCCGCGCGACACGCGATCACGAGCGGCGTCGCACCGGCGGCGTTGACCGCACTCACCGGAGCGCCCGCGTCCAGCAGCATCGCTGCCACGATAGGCTCCGCGCTGAGGACCGCGCCATGCAGCGCCGTATTGCCTTCGGCATCCGTCCCGGCGGCATTCGCGCCATTCGCAAGCAGGGTCAGCACCGAGTCCGGACGACCGTGCCAGCTGTCCCGCGTCGCGGCGAGCAGTGGCGTGACGCCACCTTGCGCGCGATTGACGTCTGCCCCGCGCGCGATCAGCGAGCGCAGCAGGCGAGGATCGGGCAGCAGCGCGGCTAGCGTAAGGACCGGCCGCTGGTCCCGATCGCCGGGTTCCGCTGCGGTATCCGGATCGGAGCCCGCTTCGACGAGTGCGATAGCGCGTTCGATATCGCCGGCGCGCACGGCGGCCAGCAGCTCCGCTTCGCGCTGGCCCGGCTGGATCTCTTCCGCCGTCAGTACGAGAGGCGGGCGTTCGGCGATCGGTGCCGGTTTGGAAGCCGGTGGTTTATCGGTGGCGGCATGCCCGCGGATATGGCCGCGACGATCGCAGAGCAGGGCGCGCAGGGTGCGATTGGCAATGACCATGCAGGCCAGCGGCAACAGGACAACGCCGTAAATCGCCAGCGCGGCGATGCGCATCTCCGAAGGGAGTACGCCGTAGAGTCCGCTGAGCGCGACGGCGCAGAAGGCAAGTACCAGCAAGCCGAGCGCGGCGGGAATGAAGTGCGAGAAGAAGCGCTCTTCCGCCGAAAGGTGTCGCCCGAACGCGACGCTGCGCGCGATGGCCGTGAAGATCCAGGAGCCTTCGCCACTGTGTTCCGGATAGGCGTCGTCCCAGAGGAACAGCAGCCCGAACGCGGGCCATACCCGCCACAACGAAGCGAGCGCGACCACCAGCGTGGCAGCCAGCAGCAACGCGGCGCCAAGGCTGGGTGCCTGCGTGAGTTTCAGCAAAGGCCATGCGACCAGCACGAAGACCACGAACGTATACGCCGTGAACATCACGACATGGGCGGAGCCGCGTCGCAGCATCGTCCTGATGAAACTCGTTTCGGGGTCGAAGCCTATGGCATGGCATATCGCGCCCATCGCCAGCGCATTGGCCAGCAAGAGCGGAATCAGCGCTAGCGGATGCGCGGAAAATCCGGCACACGCCACGGCGGCGAGGGCGGGCAGGAACCAGAGCAGCGCTTTGTGCAGCGGCGGGCGACGACGTTTGGGATTGGCCATGCGCCGCAGTATACGTAGCGTATGGGGCCTTCGCGGTAACGTCGTGTTAACCGCCGTTGCACATCGGCGACATGAACGGCCGGCGATTAAACGCGGGCAACGTCCTCATCGATGTTCAGCTCGCGATTGTGGTTCTGCTGGTTGCCGACGCTGAGCATTTCGTTGGGCGGCGACTGCAGATGCCAGCCGTCCCTGCCGAGGGCGTCGAGCACGCGGTCGGTGTCCTCGTTCGGCAGCTTTCGATTGGGCGTGAGTTCGACCTCCAGCACGAAGCGAAGGTCCCCCAAAAGCAGGGCGAGCGGTTCGGGCAGCAGGTCGTAGCCCTCGCGACGCGAGAGCCATACGTACGTGCCGGGTTTGCGCTGACTGGCGTAGACGAAACAATGCATGGGCTTCGGTCTCGCGGACGGCTCGGCATTCCATGCTACCAGCGGGTCCGCGCGCATGTGTGTGCGTTCGACACCGATATTTGGGGTTTGTTGCACCAGCACTTGCAAAATTTATGTCAATGCCATCAGAGTTCCACCCCAAGATGTTAAACGCGCGTATGAATGCGGTGATCTTTTCGCTGCGTCGTCACGCCAAGCCCGAAGAGCACGCAAGGAGCCATACCGCATGCAGACCACTTTCCTCAGCCGTACCCGCCCGCTGGTACTCGCCGCCCTCACCGTCGCTATCGCCGGTGCCCTGATCGCCCCGCAGGCAGCAAATGCGAGCGCTTTCCAGCTGAAAGAGAACAGCGCCAAGGCGCTGGGTCGCGCCTTTGCCGGTTCCACGACCGCGGGTGACGATGCATCGACCATCGTGAACAACCCGGCTGGCATGACGCTGCTCAAGGGCAACGTCTTCCAGGCCGACGTCACGGGCGTCAACTTCAGCACCAAGTTCACCGGCACGGGGCACGACGCCCAGGGTCGTCCCATCTCGGGCGGCAACGGCGGCGACGCAGGCACCACGATTCCGGTGCCCGCCATGTACTTCGCCACGCAGTTTGCCGACAAGTGGCACGTCGGCGTCGGCTTCACCGCGCCGTTCGGCTTCAAGACCGAATACGACTCGAACTGGGTGGGCCGTTACAACGGCATCAAGTCCGACTTCAAGTCCCTCGACGCGACGCTCTCGGTGTCGTACGACGTGTCGGACACTTTCGCCGTCGGCGTCAGCGGTATCGCGCAGAAGACCAGCGCGGAACTGACCAGCGCGATCAACTTCAATACGGTCGGCCTCGGCCTCATCCAGCAGGCCGCGGCGTCGGGCAAGCTTCCGCCGGCGAACGCCGCTGCGCTTGCCCGCACCTGGGCGACGGTGGTCCCGCCGGGCAGCGACGGTACCGCCCGCATCAAGGGTGACGACTGGGCCTACGGCTGGCAGGTCGGCGGTCTGTGGAAGCTCACGCCGAACGATCGCCTCTCGCTGAACTACCGCTCCAAGATCTCCCACACGCTGGAAGGCACGGCCAACTACACCGTTCCGGCCAACGTCAGCGCGGTGCTGTCCAACCCGGCCGTCGGCGCACTGCTGGGCTCGGGCCAGCCCCCGTTCACCCACACCACCGGTACGGCGGGTTTCACCACGCCGGCCATCGCCTCGGCCAGCTTCTGGCACCAGGACGAGAAGTTCGGTCTGGGTATGGACCTGTCGTGGACGAAGTGGGATTCCTTCAAGGAACTGCGCGTCAACTACGGCAACCCGTCGCAGCCGGCCAGCGTCGAAAACTACGCCTGGCGTAACAGCTGGTTCGCTTCCGTCGGTGGCGAGTATTACGTCAACGACAAGCTGACCCTTCGCGCCGGTGTGGCCATCGACAGCACCCCGACGTACGACGACACCCGCTCGCCGCGCGTGCCGGACTCGACCCGCCAGTGGATCTCGTTCGGTGTTGGCTACAAGGCTACCGAGCACTTCGAACTCAATGCCGGCTTCGCCCATATCTTCGTGAACAGCGCGCACATCGCTGGCGCGAAGAGCGCGACGAACGACATCCTGACCGGCGAGAACGACGACAAGGGCAACCTGCTCAGCGTCTCGGCCAAGTACGCGTTCTGATCCATCCGGAATCGCGGTACTGAATGAAAAACCTCCCCGGTGACGGGGAGGTTTTTTTTATGGTTCTTCTCGCATTGTCGGGGGCGGCTCGGCTTCGCCATCGCTTTCGCGCTGTGACGTTTCGGGGAGAGCCGTCGGCCACCACCCTCGACGCTCCGGCTTCACCGTCGCTCGGGAAGGGAGAGCCGCTTTGCGGCTTTTGTCTGATGGCTGCGCCCCGTCGCGCCCGCGCTGTGGGCGGGGGTTTTTGATTCGGCCTCCCTGCCTCAGCAAAAACGGCGGACCGTCCAGGTCCGCCCCCTGCGGGCCTTTTCCGCCCGCCGCGCTCGGTTGCGCAAGTCGCGTCGAGGGTGGTGGCCGACGGCTCTTCCGGATGCTGCGGTCACGTGGAGGAAAGCATCGCGTCGATGCATGGTCAGTGATGACCGCATGCCCGCCACGCCCGCAGGCTCGCGCTCTGCCCATAACAAACCGCAACCTTCGGTGCCGTGGCCGGGTTGGCCCTTGGGGCCGCCTTAGCCGAGGGCCGCGATGACCCACTGACGGAGCGAAAGCGGCGCTACGGCCCGCTCCCGAAGGGACGGCGCCGAAGGCCCCAAGGGCCAACCCGGTCACGGCCTCCCCGAGGCACGAGCGTGAGCCGACGAAGCCGCGGATAACACAAGCCACCCAGCGGCGGTCCTTAAACAAAGAGCGCTTACGTCACTACGCCCCGCAGCACTTCTTGTATTTCTTGCCGCTGCCGCAGGGGCACAGATCATTGCGCCCGGTCTTGCCCTGCGCGTGTCGCACGGTGCCCGGGTGGGCTTCGCCGAGGCGTCGGCGATGGAAGGTCGAGAGGTAGTGCGGAATAGCGTTGAGCAGTTGCAGGCGTTCGGTAAAGGTGGGCGGCTTGGCGCCGTCCTCGTCTCCGCCGGCGGGTGCCTGATCGCTCGACAGCGTGGTCACGATGCCGAAGAACGTGCTGACATCGTCATCCAGCCATTCGGACCATGCGCCGGTCCATTCGTTGATGCCGAAACGGAAACCGATGGCCCAGTCGCTGGCGAGGGGGAAATCGCCCTTGTATGTGCTGACATCGTCGAGTTCCTCGAACTCGATCGGCATGTCGACCAGTGGCAGTGCTTCGTCGGCGAGATCGATCGGGTCGGCGCCGACGCGCCACGCAATCATCTTCCAGAGTGCTTCGAGCAGCTTGTGCGCTTCGGCTTCGTCGCGCTCGGAAGCCCAGGGCTGCGCGCCACCTATTTCCAGCAAGGCGATGCAATCGTCGAGCGTCGCGTTGCCCGGACCGACGATGGCAGCACTGAACAAGCCGTCGACGGTTTCCACCGAATATCGGTTGGTATCGGTAAGCAGGGCTTCCAGGCGTTCGAGTTTGTCTTCGTCGAGCATCATTGCGGCTGGCCCTGCCTGTCAGTACGCGAATTCGCGGAACACGGGATCGACGCTGCCGCCCCACGAGCTATGGAAGAGTTCGAGCTTGCGCTCGGCGGGTGTCTGGTTCGCATAAGCGAATTCGAAAAGCGGCTCGAGATAAATGGATTCGTCGGCACCATTCTTATTCAATCTCGCGCGACGCTTCAGGCCGCCCGATGCAATCTTCAGGGCGTCCAGCGAAAGTTCGCGCACGCTGTGTCCACGGAACGGCAGCTTCAGCGCATGCTTCGGCACGCCATCGCGCAATGCGTGACGTTCGTCGCGCGAGAAATCCTTCACCAGGTCCCACGCGGCGTCCAGCGCCTGATCGTCGTATAGCAGTCCAACCCAGAATGCCGGCAGCGCACAAAGGCGATTCCACGGACCGCCGTCGGCACCGCGCATTTCCAGGTACTGCTTCAGACGGACTTCCGGGAACGCGGTGGTCAGGTGATCGGCCCAGTCCTTCATGGTCGCCTTCACGCCGGGCAATGCGGGTAGCTCGCCCTTCATGAAGCGTTTGAAGTCCTGACCGGACAGGTCGACGTACTTGCCATCGCGGTAGCTGAAGTACATCGGCACATCGAGGATGTAATCGACATAGCGCTCGTAACCGAATCCATCTTCGAAGACGAAATCGAGCATGCCGGTGCGATCGTTGTCGGTGTCGCTCCATACGTGCGAGCGATAGGACAGATAACCGTTCGGTTTGCCTTCGGTGAAAGGGGAGTCGGCGAACAGTGCTGTCGCGATCGGCTGCAGCGCAAGTCCGACGCGGAATTTTTTCACCATGTCGGCTTCGGTGGCGAAGTCGAGATTGACCTGCACCGTGCAGGTGCGCGTCATCATGTCCAGGCCGAGCGATCCGACCTTGGGCATGTACTCGCGCATGATCTTGTAGCGGCCTTTGGGCATCCACGGCATTTCGTCGCGACGCCACTTCGGCTGGAAGCCCATGCCAAGGAAGCCGATGCCGAGCTCGTCGGCGACCGAGCGTACCTCGTGGAGGTGCCCCATCACTTCTTCGCAGGTATCGTGGATCGTCTCCAGCGGCGCACCCGAAAGCTCCAGCTGACCGGCGGGCTCCAGGGTGATGTTCGCCTTGCCGCGCGTCAGTGCGACCGGGGTCTCGCCTTCGCGGGCGATCTCCCAGTCGTAGCGCGAGGCCACGCCTTCGAGAATGGCGCGAATGCCGCGTTCGCCCTCGAATGCAGGTGGCCTGAGGTCGTCGGTATGGAAGCCGAACTTCTCGTGTTCCGTGCCGATCCGCCACGCGTCCAGCGGCTTTTCGCCCTGCGCCAGATAGTCGACCAGTTCATTGCGATCGCCGATCGGCGTGCTCTTTGCGGCGCTGGGGATGGACACGGGTACTTCCTTGACGATGGCGGACCTTCGGGAGCGCCCTAATTGGGGGCGCCAGCGCCGATTCAAAAGGCGTAACGGAGCGCAGCGTATCGCCTGCCGGTGGCGATGGAAACCATTGCTGTACTGGGGGCGCGCAGCCGGTATGGCTAAGAGGTGAGAGGCGGTGTCAGGTGCCAGACCGTCTACGTCAGGGGGATGCCCATGCGTTCTTTCCTACGACACGGCCTTGTTCGTCGAGATCGAACGACCACGCTTGAGTATCGAGGGAGAAGCGGTTGTCGAACCAGAGGCGCTGAGCGCATGGCTTGCTGCACAAATCGTTAGTAAAAGCGAGGTGTCCCTCACCGCTGCGCTGCACCGAGAAGGGCATATTGAATCGCTCGGTAACTTGGCGCTTCTCGTCCCCGGTATGAATTTCAGTGTATGCAGCGTTGCCCTGACGCGATATCCAGGCACAAGCCCCAACCGCGGCGGCAGCTGTCAGCGCCAGAAGTATCATCAATGAGCGTATTGCGCCAAGAATGTGCTTCATTATTCTCATCATTGCTGACTCTAAATGAGTTGATCGGGGCTTTTGTCCGGCGGCGGGGGAGGTTGGGGCGCAGGATCCTTGTTGGGCTCAGACGATGGTTTATCGAATGTTTTAAGGAAGTTCTGCAATTCCTGTGGGATTGGACCATTTTTAGGAATTAAGTAAGTCTTGACTCCGGGTGTGGACGACACGTCCCTGGAGAGACCGCCTGGGAATGGAATGTCTTGGGTCGAAACACCTGCCGCATTCAGTATAAGATTTGTCTTGACTGCGCAATTGTCGATCAGTCCGGCGTCACTCGTAATGAGTTTTGTCGAAACGAAGCTAGATGCCTGCTGGTCCTGAGTCGTGCTCGTGGGGAGAATAGTCACTACCTGACTACGCAAGGTGCTTTCCGTTGTCAGGTACTGCGTTGTTGATGTTCCGAGAGGAGTGCCGTTGCCGAAACTCGCAACTCCATATCCCTGTATGGAGGATGCCACGTGTCCGAAAGGGCTCAAGCTACCTGCGCGGTGACCACCCGCAATAACAAGTATGTCTCGGCCGTCGGGGTCGATGTTGGCAATAGGATTACCCGCTACATACATATATCGGTTGAAGCTGGGAAGATTGGCACTGTCGGGCCCCAGTGGGTCGACGCTGAGAAAGCGCCCTATGCTTGGATCGTAGTAGCGGGCCTGCATATACACGAGAGCCGTGTCTGAGTCAGTTACGTGTCCCGTATATCCAGGTCCGTCATGTGCTGGGCCCAACGCAATTTGGCCGTACGGACGATAGTCCTGGACCGCTGTTATGACACCCTGTCCGTCCGTCTCAACTAGAATGTTGCCCTGTGGATCCGAGAAGTAGTAGCGCACGGTTTCCGCCCGTATGGCGGAGCAAAGAAGATTCGCAATAAAGAATGCGAGATATGAAATGTATCGCCTGGAAGGCGACATCCGGTATGAAGATGCGCCTAATGCCAACGCTGAGTCGTGCATGACTTCCCCCAAAGTCAATGATGCGTAACCTTAGCAAGGTTATGCATCAGCCGGGCGACTTATTACAAAAGAAAGGCCGCCCGAGGGCGGCCTTTCCGTTCCGAACGAGGCGCTGGATCAGCGCTTCATCGAATTGAAGAACTCGTCGTTGGACTTCGTGGTCTTCATTTTGTCGAGCATGAACTCCATCGCCGCGAGTTCGTCCATCGGGTGGAGGAGCTTGCGCAGGATCCAGATCTTCGCGAGAAGGTCGGGGTCGATGAGCAGGTCTTCGCGACGGGTACCCGAGCGGTTGATGTCGATGGCCGGGTAGACGCGCTTCTCGGAGATACGGCGGGACAGGTGCACTTCCATGTTGCCCGTGCCCTTGAACTCCTCGTAGATCACCTCGTCCATCTTGGAGCCGGTGTCGGTCAGCGCCGTGGCGATGATCGTCAGGCTGCCGCCTTCCTCGACGTTGCGTGCGGCACCGAAGAAACGCTTCGGACGCTGCAGCGCATTGGCGTCGACACCACCGGTGAGGACCTTGCCGGAGCTCGGAACCACGGTGTTGTAGGCGCGTGCGAGGCGGGTGATGGAGTCGAGAAGGATCACGACGTCGCGCTTGTGCTCGACCAGGCGCTTGGCGCGCTCGATCACCATTTCGGCGACCTGCACGTGGCGCACGGCCGGCTCGTCGAACGTCGAGCTGATGACTTCGGCGCGGACGGTACGGGCGATTTCAGTGACTTCCTCGGGGCGTTCATCGATCAGAAGCATGATCAGATGGACGTCCGGATGGTTGTACTGGATAGCCTGCGCGATGTTCTGCAGCATCATCGTCTTACCGGACTTCGGCTGCGAGACGATGAGGCCACGCTGGCCGCGACCGATCGGTGCGACGAGATCCAGGATGCGGCCCGTGATGTCCTCGGTCGAACCGTTGCCGCGCTCGAGCTTGAAAGCCTTGCGTGGGAACAGCGGAGTGAGGTTCTCGAACAGCAGCTTGTTCTTCGACGCTTCCGGCGGATCGCCGTTGATGTCGTCGACCTTCAGCATGGCGAAGTAACGCTCGCCTTCCTTCGGGTGACGTACGCGTCCGGTGATGTAGTCGCCGGTGCGCAGGTTGAAGCGACGAATCTGGCTGGGCGACACGTAAATGTCGTCCGGACCGGCCAGGTAGGACTCGTCGGCCGAGCGCAGGAAGCCGAAGCCGTCCTGCAGGATTTCCAGAACGCCTTCCGCCCAGATGCCGCCGCCGGAGCGTGCGTGCGCCTTGAGGATGTTGAAGACGACGTCCTGCTTGCGCTGGCGGGCGACACCTTCGCGAACGCCCAGTGACTCGGCGAAGTCCAGGAGCTGGACCGCGTTCATGCGCTTGAGTTCGGTGAGGTTGATCAGGCGATCGCTGCTGCCCGCATCGGCGTTCTCGTCGTCGTCGACGGGATAGCCGTTGTTGTTGCGCGGATTGCCACCACCGCCGCCACCACCGCCGGGCGGGCGCTGCTGGTTCTGGTTGTTGCGTTCGTTGCGACGGCGACGACCGCGGCCGTCACGACCTTCGCGTTGTTGCTGCTGGTCGCGGCGCTCGTTGTTGTTCTGCTGCTGGCCGTTGTTCTGACCCTGCTGGGGCTGCTGCCCCTGCGGTTGCTGGCCGCCGTTGCCGTTGCCCTCGCGGGGTTCGGATGGACGTGCCGCCTGGACGTTGCCGTCCTGCGAACCGCCGCCGAGCTGGAGTTCGGCCTGTGGTGCCGGAGCAGGCGAAGGGGCCGGAGCGGGAGGCGGAGCCGGTGCTGGAGCCGCTGGAGCGGGTGCCGGGGCAGCAACTGCCTTGGCTTCCGCAGGAGCGGCACGCGCCGGAGCGTCCACAGCGGCTTTCGCCCTGCTGCGAGTCGCGCGGGGGCGCGGTTCGGCTGCAGGCTGGTCGCCGGCGCTCTTGGCGTCGTTGGGATTTTTGGTTTCGATATCGGACACGGGCAAACCTCACGGGGCGCCGTTGGAAGAAAAAGGGAGGGGGCTCGCCCAATAGGAGGACAGAACAGTCCTGGCGAACCCGAAAGAGCCTAGCACCGTGTGAGGCGCGCCGTAAAGCGCCTCACACTCTGAAGGGCGATCAGATCGCCTTATCGATCATCTGGGTCAGCTGACCCTTGCCGACGGCGCCGATCTGCGTCGCCTCGACTTTGCCGTTCTTGAAGACCATCAGGGTCGGGATACCACGGACGCCGTATTCGCGGGGTGTCTTCTGGTTCTGGTCGATATTGATCTTCACGACCTTCAGCTTGCCTTCGTACTGCGTCGCCAGTTCGTCCAGGATCGGAGCGATGGACTTGCAGGGACCGCACCATTCGGCCCAGAAATCGAGCAGGACGGGTGTGTCGGATTCGAGCACGTGGCGCTGGAAGGCCTCGTCGCTCACATGGGTGATCAGGTCGTTCACCGGGTTCTCCAGGAAGTGTTAAGTGGGGGTTGACGACCGCGCGGCCGGGTTCGGCTACACTTATGGAACCTTGTTGCGCGGTTTGAACCGGGGACGAGGACACAAGCCATTGCGGCCTTGGTCTTCATTCCAACGCAACTCGGGGCGCGATTCAAGCGATTCAAGGGCGCGGACGGATGGTTTCCGTTGACATAGGTGAAGTGGCTCGTGGGTTAACCCCGCATCTGGCCAGCCTTTTCACCTATGCCAGCGGGAGCTGTCGGGTCGCGCGCCAGCCGCCTCCGGCCTATGGCCAGGAGCGTGTCGCCGGCAGGCGGGGCAGAGCCCGCATTGCCGCCACCTCCCGACCGCACGTCGGATCACCCCACCGTCCCTGGCCAATCCTGGCCTCAAGGGACCGGCGCCCGCCTTCGCGGCCGCCCGATCCGGTCATCCCATACTCATGTCGCAAACCGTTCTCACCGACGTCTTCTACGAAAACCTCGACCTCCATCCCCTCCTTCAGCAGGGTCTCGCCGACGCAGGCTTCACGCGCTGCACGCCGATCCAGGCACTGACGCTGCCCGTCGCCCTTACCGGCCGCGACGTCGCCGGCCAGGCGCAGACCGGCACGGGCAAGACCTGCGCGTTCCTGGTCGCCCTGATGAACCGCCTGCTGACCTCGCCGGCCCACGCCGACCGCAAGGACAGCGATCCCCGCGCCCTGATCATCGCGCCGACGCGCGAGCTGGCTATCCAGATCGAAAAGGACGCCAAGGCCATCGGCGCCCACACCGGCCTGCGTACCGCGCTGATCTACGGTGGCGTCGACTACGACAAGCAGCGCCAGCAACTGCGCGACGGCTGCGACATCATCATCGCCACGCCGGGTCGCCTGCTCGATTATTACAAGCAGGACGTTTTCAGCTTCGGCAGCGTCGAAGTCATGGTCATCGACGAAGCCGATCGCATGTTCGATCTGGGCTTCATCAAGGACGTGCGCTTCATCTTCCGCCGCCTGCCGGCGCGCGAAGCCCGCCAGGTCCTGCTGTTCTCGGCCACGCTCAGCCATCGCGTGCTGGAACTGGCCTACGAGCACATGCACAACGCCGAGAAGCTGGTCGTCGAGACGGACAACATCACGGCCGACCGCGTTCGCCAGGTCGTCTACTTCCCGTCCAAGGAAGAGAAGATGCCGCTGCTGCTCAATCTGCTCGAGCGCACCGGCGCCGAGCGCAGCATCATCTTCGTGAACACCAAGGCCGCCGCCGAGCGCATCACCGATCGCCTGAAGCGGAATAACTACCGTGTCGGCGCCATCTCGGGCGACGTGCCGCAGATCAAGCGTCAGAAGCTGCTCCAGCGCTTCCAGGAAGGCCAGATCGACATGCTGGTCGCCACCGACGTGGCGGCCCGCGGTCTGCACATCCCGGCCGTCAGCCACGTCTTCAACTACGACCTGCCGCAGGACGCCGAAGACTACGTGCACCGCATCGGCCGTACGGCGCGTCTGGGTGCCGAAGGCGACGCCATCAGCTTCGCCTGCGACCTGTACGCGATGGGGCTGCCGGACATCGAAACCTATATCAACCAGAAGATCCCGACGGCGCGTGTCGAGCCCGACATGCTCATCATGCCGGCGCCGCGTCCGCGTGCCGACGGCATGCAGGACGAGGTCGAAGATCCGAACGACAACGACGGCCATATCCCGACCCGTGGCGCGCCGCCCGAGAAGCGTCCCCGCAACGGCAGCGGTGCCGGCGGTGCCGGTCGTGGTGGCAGCAGCGGTAGCCGTTCGGGCGATCGTCCGCGTGGTCCGCGTCCGCCGCGTGTCGAGAAAACCGAGTCCGTGTCGACGGAAGTGCCGGTAACCACGGTTGTCGTCGCCGAAACCGTGGCCGACCTGCCCGCGGCGGCGGAAGCCATCGCCGCCGATGGTGCCGCGCGCAAGCGTCGTCGCCGTCGTGGTGGCAAGGGTCGCGGTGGGCGCGAAGGCGTCGCCGGCGAGAGCAGCGCCGTGCCGCGTAGTGGCGAAGCCCGCCCGCAGGGCGAGCGCCCGCGCCGCGAAGCATCGCAGGGCAACGAGCAGAAGCGTCCGTCGCGCCACGTGGCAGCCGTTCCGGCCCGCCCGTCGCAGTCGGCCGTGCCCACCGAAAAGGTCGGGTTCTTCAAGCGCCTGGGCCGGCTGTTCGGCGGCAAGTAAGCCGCTGTCGTCGCCTGGCCATCGCTTTGCCGTAGGAGCGCTCTCGAGCGCGATTCCTGCGAAGCGATGAGCTGAACCGGACGAAATACGCGGGCGACCTCGGCAGTATCTGCCCCGGTCGTCCGCACCCCGCACTCGGGGATCGCGCTCAAGCGCGCTCCTACGGGGGATTCGTTCAGCGTTCCGGTACCCCTAATCGCCTTATTCACCGGCACATCTCTTATGCTCTGCACTTCGTGCAACGGGCGGATGATTCGGTGATCGGTTTCGATCTGGTGAGCAAGCGATACGAGGGCAATCACCAGGCCCTTTCCGATGTGTCTTTTCGCGTCGACGCCGGTGAAATGGCGTTCGTCACCGGCCATTCCGGCGCAGGCAAGAGCACTCTGCTCAAACTGTTGGCCCTGATCGAGCGGCCAACCAACGGCATCGTCACCCTCGACGGCCAGAATCTGGCGACCGTCCGGGCCCGCGATATTCCGAAACTGCGGCGCAAGCTGGGCATGGTGTTCCAGGATCACCGGCTTCTGCTGGACCGTACCGTTTTCGCCAATGTCGAATTGCCGCTGGTCATCGCGGGCGTCGCGCCCGCCGATCGCGGTCGACGCGTACGTGCGGCGCTGGAAAAGGTCGGTTTGCTTAGCTACGAGAAGCAGTTGCCTTCCGCGCTGTCCACGGGTGAGCAGCAGCGCGTGGGTATCGCCCGCGCCATCGTGGCTAAGCCTTCCGTACTGATCGCCGACGAGCCCACCGGCAACCTCGATCCCCAGCTCGCCATGGAAATCATGGGCCTCTTCGCCGAATTCCAGCAGGTAGGCACCGCTGTCCTCGTGGCAAGCCATGACCTCATGCTTATCAAACGAATGAAAAAGCGCGTCGTCGTCCTCGACCACGGCCGCCTTGTAGCCGACGTGCCCGCCACGGAGGTCGTATGAACACGCCGCGCGAAGAGCGTCGTCCCGACGCAGGCCCCAGCAAGCGCAGCGGTCCGCAGCATTTCTCGGCGTGGCGCGAGCATCACGCCTGGAGTTTTGTAACGAGCTTCAAGCGGCTGCGGGCGCGCCCTCTCGGTACCGCGCTGACCGTCGCCGTCATGGGCTTCGCGTTGGCGTTGCCGCTCGCTTTCTATCTGCTGTTGGGCAACGTCCAGCGTATGAGCGATGCCCTCGGCCGCAATCAGTCGATCAGCGTTTTCCTCAAGTCCGGCCAGAACGCGGGTGGCACGGAAACGGCCGCCGCCGCATTGCGGGAGCGGGCGGAAGTCGCCGACGTGCAGATTAAAACGCCGAAGGATGGTCTGGACGAGCTGGCCCAGATGCAGGGCTTCACCGGCGCGTTGCAGTCGCTCGACACCAATCCGCTTCCCTTTGTGTTGCAGGTCCAGCCGAAACCCGGCCTGCCGGCCGATGCCGTCGACACTCTGGTGCAGGCCATGCGGGGCATGCCCGGCGTGGACGTCGTGCAGGACAGTGGCACCTGGCGTCAGCGTCTGGATGCCCTTATCGGCGTCGGCACCCGGGCGGTGCTGCTGCTGGCGATCCTCTTGTCGGTCGCGGCACTGCTGGTCGTGGGCAATACCATTCGCGTCGATATCCAGAGTCGCGCCGCCGAAATCGGCGTACTGCTGCTGATAGGCGGCGGCCGGTCGTTCGTGCGCCGACCTTATCTGTATGCCGGCATCTGGCTCGGGCTCTTCGCCGGGGTCCTCGCCGTGGGGTTGGCCGTGCTGGCCGAACTTGCGATGGCCGGCCCAGTCGGGCGCCTCGCCGCGGCATACGATGGCAGCGTGTCGTTCGGTGGTCTGCCGGCGTGGCTATTGCTGGCGGTTCCGCTGGTTTCCGCCCTGCTCGGCTGGCTGGGAGCGCGTCTGGTCAGTGCCCGGCAGCTGCGTCGCGCAGCCGCGGCATGAGTGGGGGAGGGGGAATGGATCGTCAGATAGGCTCGCGCGTCGCGGGGGCGTCGCCGAGAATTCTTGTGGTCGACGGCTCGAAGGTCGTGCGCCAGCTGATCACGCGCGTCGTCACCGCGGAAATGCCCGGCGTCGAAGTCATCGGCTGCGGCACGGGTGCCGAGGCCCAGGCCGAGTTGCAGCATGGCGTCATGGACTTCGTCACGATCGCGCTGCGCCTCCCGGATATGGATGGACTGGAGCTGGCGCGTTTCGTTCGCGAAAGCGCGCCGCAGATATACATGCCGATCGTCGTCGTGTCCGGCGACGTCGAGGCGCGCCTGCATCGGCGCGAACTCGGCGAATTCGTCACCGATTACTTCGACAAATCCCTCGGCTTCGGCGCGCTGGCCGAATTCATCCTTGGCTATATCCGGCCGGAAGGTGGCGCCGAGGGCGAAGTCCTCTACGTGGAAGACAGCCGTGTCGTCGCGCTGGCCACGCGCCGCATGATGGAGAAATACGGGCTGACCGTGCATCACGTCATCAGTGCCGAGGACGCCATCGCGCGGCTTGAAACGTCACGCAAGCAGGGCGAGATCGGCGCGGACATCGTCCTGACCGACGTCAGCCTCAAGGGTGAGCTTACCGGCGGCGACCTCGTCGAAAGCATCCGCAACGAGTTCGGTTACGGCAAGGGCAAGTTGCCCGTGCTGGTCATGACGGGCGACGAGAATCCGGCGAACCAGGCCGCGCTGCTGCGCGCCGGCGCCAACGATCTCGTCGAGAAACCCATCGAAGAGAAGCTGCTGATCACCAAGTTGCTCTTCCAGCTTCGCGTCGCACTGCACCTGCGAGAGAGGGCCGCCGCGGAATGAACGAACGGGTAAAGCTCGAGCCGTCGTGGAAGGAGCGCATCGGTACCTATCTCGACCGTCCGGACATGCGGTCGCTCAGCGATTTTCTCCGCGAGGAGAAAAGGCAGGGCAAGGTCATCTTCCCGCCCGGCCCGGATATTTTCGCCGCTTTCGACCACACGCCATTCGACAACGTCCGCGTCGTCATCCTCGGGCAAGATCCTTACCACGGCCCGGGCCAGGCCCACGGGCTCTGCTTCTCGGTCCAGCCCGGCGTGCGCGTACCGCCGTCGCTCGACAACATCTTCAAGGAAATCCACCGCGACCTCGGCATCCAGCGCCCAGGCCACGGCTGCCTCACCGCCTGGGCCGACCGCGGCGTGCTGCTGCTCAATGCCGTACTGACGGTGGAGCAGGCCAACGCCAACGCCCATCAGGGCAAGGGCTGGGAAGGTTTCACGGACGCGGCCATCGAAGCGCTGAACCGCGAACGCGAAGGTCTGGTCTTCATGCTGTGGGGCTCGTACGCACAGAAGAAGGGTCAGCTGATCGATACAAGGCGCCATCTGGTCCTGAAGTCCGTCCACCCCTCGCCCCTCTCGGCGCACCGGGGATTCCTGGGCTCGGGGCATTTCAGCAAGGCCAACGACTACCTGATGTCGCACGGGCAAGAGCCGATCGACTGGTCGCTGCCGCCTCTCCCTTTGTCGTAGCGCGCTCAGGTTGCACCATCCCGCGGTCCCTAGGTATAAACATCTTGCACATGGATAGGGGAGCGCGACGTATAGATTTTGGGGCTTGTTGTCGGCCTGCGTATGGGGGAGCTTCGCTCTACACGCCGAGGAAGTTACGTAAAGGTCGCCATGGTCTGGATGGAGTCGATAAATCTATCCCTTTGATGATGAGTGCGATCTTGTGGTGCGCCAATGGAGGCTCCTGTCCATGAGGCTCGCCGTTCTCGTTCCCTGCATCCTGCTATGCACCCTGGTTGCCGCATGCTCACGACCGTCGTCCGGAAGTAAACAAACATCCGTCTGCGACATTAGAGCTCACCCCGAGCTGTTCGAAGGTCGCAGCGTCCGCCTGCATGCTCAGTACGTGACCGACGGGATTCACGGTGCGGCCATCGTCGACCCCTCCTGCGGGAAAGCTCTTGCCGTGGACTCGGCGGGAAAGGACGTGAATTGGGCGCCGGTCGACCGGGTTGTCGACGGTGTGGGGTATCAGGGCTCCGTCGGTAAGACCATTGAGGCCGATTTCGTGGGGGTCTTCAGCGGCAAGGTCGGCCATGGCGTGCTCTATGTCACAGGGGTTTCGAACGTGACCTATTCCATGAAAGGGCCCGAGGCTAAGTGATCCTCCCCCTTTGAAATCCACGACTTAGCCCCAAACTCATCCGTTAAGTAGCCCCCACAACCTGCTACCTCCTGAACAGCCGTGGCCCCTATATGGACACGCCCGGGGTATTTCTGTACCATTGCGTACAGTTAACCGATGAACCTTTATCGGACTTAGCACTCTCATAGGGTCAGTGCTAACCTGCCAAAAGAATTTTCAGGAGGTTCCAAGATGTCCCAAGCCCTCGTCACCCGTAATTTCGGTGTCCCGAGCGTCGTTGGCAGCCTGGATTCCTACATCTCGGCCGTTCATCGTATTCCGGTGCTCAGCCTGGACGAGGAGCAGGCGCTGGCGCGTAGTTTCCGCGACGCGACCGACCTCGATGCCGCCAAGCAGCTGGTGATGTCTCACCTGCGCTTCGTCGTTCACGTGGCTCGCGGTTACAACGGTTACGGCCTGCAGCTGTCCGACCTTATCCAGGAAGGCAACATCGGCCTGATGAAGGCCGTGAAGCGCTTCGACCCGGATCAGGGCGTTCGCCTGGTCAGTTTCGCGGTGCACTGGATTCGCGCCGAAATGCACGAGTTCATCCTGCGCAACTGGCGCATCGTCAAGGTCGCCACCACCAAGGCGCAGCGCAAGCTGTTCTTCAACCTGCGCAAGAGCAAGAAGCGCCTGGGCTGGATGAATGCCGAGGAAGTGCGCGTCGTCGCGAAGGATCTCGGCGTTCCCGAGGCCACCGTTCGCGAGATGGAATCGCGTCTGTCCGGTCGCGATATCGGTTTCGAGGCTCCGGCCGACGCCGATGACGACGACAAGCCGGCTCCGGCGGCGTTCCTGGTCGATGAAGGCGCCGATCCGTACGACAACGTGGCGGATGCCGACGCCAGCGAAAACCAGATGGGCGCGCTGTCCTCGGCGCTCAGCAACCTGGATGATCGCTCGCGCGACATCATTCAGCGTCGCTGGCTGGCCGAAGACAACAAGGCCACGCTGCAGGATCTCGCGGACGAATACGGCGTTTCGGCCGAGCGTATCCGCCAGATCGAAGCCAATGCCATGAAGAAGATGCGCGTGGCCATTGCGGCCTGACCTTCGGCAAGGCGTAAGATAACGAACGGCCCCCTCGTGGGGCCGTTTCCTTTTCCCTTTCCCTCAGGTCGCGGAGTTTGGATGGCACGGGTGCTGGTCATCGAGGACGACGAAGTCACGGCGCGTGAAATCGTCACGGAGCTGGCTTCCCACGGCATGACGGCCGATTGGGTGGCCGATGGGCGCGAGGGTCTGACCCGTGCTCTGAACGACGGCTACGACATCATCACGCTCGATCGCCTGCTGCCCGGCATGGACGGCATCGACATCGTCGCGGCATTGCGCGAGCGCCACATCGATACGCCCGTACTGATGATCAGTGCGCTGAGCGATGTCGACGACCGTGTGCGCGGCCTGCGCGCCGGCGGCGACGACTACCTCACCAAACCATTCGCTCCGGACGAAATGGCCGCACGCGCGGAAGTGCTGTTGCGCCGTCGTCAGCCCAATGTCGAATCGAACCGGCTGCGCGTCGGCGAACTGGAACTCGATCTCGTCCGCCATGTTGCCAATCGCAACGGCCAGCCGCTGACGCTGCTGCCCACCGAATTCCGTCTGCTGGAATTCCTGATGCGCAACGCCGGCCAGGTGCTGACGCGGACGATGATCTTCGAGCAGGTGTGGGGATTTCATTTCGATCCGGGAACCAATGTAATCGACGTCCATATCGGCCGGCTGCGTCGCAAGATCGACGGTCCCGGTCAGTCGCCACTCATTCGCACCGTACGCGGTTCGGGGTATCTCCTTGCGCCCGCTGATTGACGTCTGGCGGTCGGCCTCATCGCGCCTGATCCTTATTTACGGCGCGTTGTTCGCCATCTGGTGCGTGATCCTGCTTGGCGTCGTGCAGTGGGAGGCGTCGCGCTATCTCGTTGGCGTCATCGATCAGATGCTTCTCCAGCGCATCCACTATCTCGAAGTCTCCGATCCGCGTCGCCTGCAGGGGACGGTGGAAGCGGCCAGCGTTATCGACCCGAAAGGCATCATGTGGGTCGGGTTGTTCGATGCGGACGGCAAGCCGGTGGCGGGCAATATCACCCGGCTTCCCGACGAGCTGGTGCAGGACGGCGTGGTGTATCCGCTGAAGGCGAGTCTGGCCGATCCGGATGCGAACCGTCCGGCGCGTGCGCGCGGCGTGACCGTGCACCTGGCGAACGGTCAGCGGCTGGTCGTGGCGAAGGAAAGCAATACGATCGACGGTGTCGGCACGATCATCAAGCGCGGGCTCCTGTGGGGGCTTTCGCTCACGCTGCTGCCCGGTCTGCTCGGCGGCATCCTGATCGCGCGCGGACCCGCGCGACGCATTCGCGAAATTCAGGACGCGACGGCTCCTATTCGCGAAGGCGATCTGACGCGTCGCCTGCCGGTGAGCCGGCGTGGCGACGAACTCGATCTTCTGGCCGGCATCGTCAATACGATGCTCGGCGAAATCGAACGTCTTCTGGGCGAAGTGAAGGGTGTCTGCGACAACATCGCCCACGATTTACGTACGCCACTCACGCGTTTGCGCACGCGGCTGTATCGCACGCAGCAACAGATCGGTCAGCGTCCCGAAGCAGCGTTGCTGGATGCATGCGTGGACGACATCGATACCGTGCTCACCCGCTTCCGCGCGCTGATGCGCGTGTCGGAACTGGAAGATCGCCAGCGCAGCGCCTGCTTCGCCGACATCGATCTCGCGCAGGTGATTCGCGACGTATACGAATTCTATGTGCCGCTGGCCGAGGACCGCGGGCAGCGGTTCGAGCTGACGGTCGGCGAACTGCCGGCATTGCGCGGCGACCCGCAGCTCTTGTTCGAAGCGTTGGCGAACCTCGTCGGCAACGCGATCAAGTTCACTCCCAACGGCGGTGCGGTTCGGTTGACCGCGGGTGTCGACGTGGAAGGCAACGCACGCATCGATATCGTCGACAGCGGTCCGGGCATTCCCACGGACGAACGCGAGGCGGTCGTACGTCGCTTCTATCGCGGCGACAACACGCGGGCACAACCGGGCTCCGGGTTGGGGCTCAGCATCGTCAACGCCATCGTGAAGCTGCACGGATACTCGTTGGAAATCGGCGGCGACGCCCACGGGGCGCAATTCAGCGTGATCTGCAATCCCAAGGCAGCCTGACCGCCTGCACAGGGCACTTCCGCGCAGGGATGAGCGCATTTAAATCCAGCATGAATTATTCTTCACTACGCTGAACGGGCCGTGGGGTGCACACTTTTGCGCGTCGCAACATCGCGCACGGAACCCGTCCCCATGCTTGGCATTGTCCGGATCGCTCTCACGCGACCGTATACATTCGTCGTTCTCGCTCTGTTGATCCTCATCGTGGGTCCGCTGGCCGCTATCCGCACGCCGACGGATATCTTTCCCGACATCAAGATTCCCGTCATCGCGGTGGTCTGGCAGTACACCGGCCTGCCTCCCGACCAGATGGCCGGACGTGTGTCCTCGCCGTTCGAGCGCGTGCTGACCACGACGGTGAACGACGTCGAACACATCGAGGCCCAGTCGATCTCCGGCTTCGGCGTCGTGAAGATCTTCTTCCAGCCGACCGTCGATATCCGCACCGCCAACGCACAGGTCACCGCCGTGGCGCAGACGCTGTTGCGTCAGCTGCCACCCGGTACCACGCCGCCGCTGATCCTCAATTACAACGCTTCGACGGTGCCGATCATCCAGTTGGCGTTGTCCGGCAAGGGGCTGACGGAACAGAACCTCGGCGATCTTGGCCTTAACGTCATCCGCCCGGCGCTGACGTCGGTAGCGGGTGCCGCGATTCCCTATCCGTTCGGCGGCAAGACGCGTCAGGTGCAGATCGACATCGACCCGCCGGCGCTGCAGGCCCGCGGTCTTTCCGCGCAGGACGTCGCCAATGCGCTGGCGGCGCAGAACCTGATCACACCGGTAGGCACGCAGAAGATCGGCAAGTTCGAATACACGCTGCAGCTCAACAACGCGCCGTCGGATATCCAGGAACTCGGCAATCTTCCGGTGAAGAGCGTGCGCGGAGCGATGGTCTATATCCGCGATGTCGCGCACGTTCGCGACGGTGCGCCGCCGCAGACCAATATCGTGCACGTCGACGGCAACCGCTCGGTACTGATGACCGTGCTGAAGAACGGTTCCGCGTCGACGCTCGCGATCATCTCGGGCATCAAGGAAAGGGTCGCGGCGCTGAAGAGCTCGCTGCCCGACTCGCTGACGATCGCGCCCATCGGCGACCAGTCGCTCTTCGTCAGCGCGGCGATCACCGGCGTGGCACGCGAAGGCATCATTGCCGCGGCGCTGACCAGTCTGATGATCCTGTTGTTCCTTGGAAGCTGGCGTTCGACGGTGATCATCGCGACGTCGATTCCGCTGGCGATCCTCGGCTCCATCGCCGCGCTCTCCGCATTCGGCGAAACGTTGAACATCATGACGCTGGGCGGTCTCGCACTGGCGGTCGGCATCCTCGTCGACGATGCGACGGTGACCATCGAGAACATCAACTGGCATCTGGAGCACGGCAAGGACGTCGAAACGGCGATTCTCGACGGCGCGGCTCAGATCGTGACGCCTGCGTTCGTGTCGCTGCTGTGTATCTGTATCGTCTTCGTGCCGATGTTCTTCCTGGATGGCGTCGCGCGCTTCCTGTTCGTGCCCATGGCCGAAGCCGTGATGTTCGCGATGATCGCCTCGTTCATCCTGTCACGCACACTGGTGCCGACGATGGCGAAGTATCTCCTGCACCCGCATGCTCCGCATACGGACGAACACGGCAACGGCGTCGGCAAGCCGCCGTCGCGCAATCCGCTGGTCCAGTTCCAGCGCTCGTTCGAGCGTGGCTTCGAGCGCGTTCGCGATGTTTACAACGACCTGCTGCAGATGGCGCTGGCACATCGCCGCGTCTTCATCATCGGGTTCATGACCTTCGTCGTGCTGTCGTTCGCACTGGTACCGATGCTCGGCCGGAACTTCTTCCCGTCGGTCGACTCGGGTCAGATCCTGATGCACGTGCGCGCACCGGTCGGTACGCGTGTGGAGGAAAGCGCACGGCTGTTCGCGGAAGTGCAGGACTCCGTGCGCAAGATCATTCCGGAAGAGCAGCTCGGTACGGTCGTGGACAACATCGGCCTGTCCGCCAGCGGTATCAACACGGCATACAACAACACCGGCACCATCGGATCGCAGGATGGCGATATCCAGATATCGCTGAAGGAAGGTCACGCGCCGACCGCCGGCTACGTGCGTACGCTGCGCGAAAAATTGCCGCGCAAATTCCCCGGTACGACGTTCTCGTTCCCGCCCGCCGATATCATCAGCCAGATCCTGAACTTCGGCGCGCCCGCGCCGATCGATCTGCAGATTCGTGGCGCCAACCTGCCGGGCAACTTTGCTTACGCGAATCGTCTGCTACGCGATATCCGCCGCATCCCCGGTGTGGTCGACGCACGCATTCAGCAGTCGCAGGCCAACCCCGGCTTCGCCATCGACGTCGATCGCTCCCGTGCGCAGCAGGTCGGCATCACCGAGCGCGATGTCACCAGCAGCCTTGGCGTGAACCTCGCCGGTTCGAGTCAGGTCGCCCCGACGTTCTGGCTCAATCCCGCGAATGGCATTTCGTATTCCATCGTGATGCAGACGCCGCAGTACAGTCTCGACTCGCTGCCCGCACTGGAGAACGTGCCCATCAGCTCCAGCGGTGGCGGTACGTCGCAGGTGCTGGGCGGTCTGGCGACCATCAGTCGCAATGCATCCAATGCGGTAGTCAGTCAGTACAACATCCAGTCGATGGTCGAGATATTCGCCACGACCCAGGATCGCGATCTCGGCGGCGTGGCGGCGGATATCCAGAAAGTCATCGACGCCAACAAGCAGTACCTGCCGAAGGCGTCGAACGTTGCGCTGCTCGGTCAGGTGCAGACGATGAACAGCGCCTTCTCCGGCCTGATCCTCGGCTTGCTCGGCGCCATCGTGCTCATTTACCTGCTGATCGTCGTGAACTTCCAGTCGTGGAGCGATCCGTTCGTGATCGTGACCGCGTTGCCGGCTGCCGTTTCAGGCATCGTCTGGATGCTGTTCGCGACGCACACGACGCTGTCCGTCCCCGCACTCACCGGCGCGATCATGTGCATGGGCGTGGCCACGGCGAACTCGATCCTCGTGGTGAGTTTCTGTCGCGAACGCCTTGCCGAACACGGCGATGCGACGAAGGCCGCGATCGAAGCCGGTTTCGTTCGCTTCCGCCCCGTGCTGATGACCGCACTGGCGATGATTATCGGCATGGCACCCATGGCGCTTGGCCTTGGCGAAGGTGGCGAACAGAACGCACCGCTCGGCCGCGCCGTGATCGGCGGCCTGGTGTTCGCCACCATTGCAACCCTTATGTTCGTCCCCGTCGTTTTCAGCATCATCCACGCGAAGCACGGCCGTGCCTCGCCCGCACCGGTGCCCGCTTCCGGAGAGCCCGTCCATGTCGTCTGATTCTTTCCAGTCCCCCTCACCGCGTCGTCGCTTGCGGCTCGCAGGCATCATCGCAGCCATCGTCGTGCTTGCCATCGTCGTAGCCGGTGTGGCCACGCGCGCGAACGACGCGCACAAGCTGCGCAAGTGGACGGACGAGCAGTCGACCCCGACCGTCGCTATCGTCGCGCCGGAAACCGGCGACGCCAATCACAGCCTGCAACTGCCCGGCCGTCTGGACGCCTATGCACGTGCGCCGATCTACGCGCGCGTCAGCGGTTACCTGAAGTACTGGAAGGCCGATATCGGCGCGAAGGTGAAATCCGGTCAGCTGCTTGCCGAAATCGAAACCCCGGACCTCGACCAGCAATTGCTGCAGGCTCGCGCGGACCTCGCCAGTGCCCAGGCAAATGCCGCACTGGCCGGTACCACCGCGAAACGCTGGGAAGCGATGCGCGATTCCGATTCCGTATCGAAGCAGGAAGTCGACGAGAAAACCGGCGACTACACCGCGAAGCAGGCACTGGCGCGTTCCGGTCAGGCGAACGTCGATCGCATCGTCGCGCTCAAGAGCTTCACCCGGATCGTCGCGCCGTTCGACGGTGTGGTGACCGCGCGCGAAACCGATGTCGGCGCGCTCATCAACGCAGGCGGCGGCGGTCAGGAGCTGTTCGTGGTATCCGATACGCATATGCTGCGCATGTACGTGAACGTGCCGCAGAACTATGCACCTTCCATTCGTCCGGGCGCCAAAGCCACGCTGACGGTTCCCGAGTATCCGGGCAAGACCTTCACGGGTACGGTGGAAGCATCGGCCAACGCCATCAGCGCGACGACGGGTACGACCCTGGTCCAGCTGGCGGTCGACAATACCGATGGCCAGCTACTTCCCGGTAGCTATGCCAGCGTGACGTTCGACCTGCCGACGGATGCCGGTGCGTTGCGTGTGCCAGCCAGTGCGCTCGTGTTCGACGACAAGGGTCTGCGCATCGCTGTCGTCGACGGACAGAACAAAGTGGCGTTCAAGACCGTGACCATCACGCGCGACTACGGTAAGAGCGTAGAGCTGGGTTCCGGCATCGCCGCCGGTGACCGCGTCATCGAAAGCCCGCCCGACGGTCTCGCGGATGGCGACACCGTACGCATTGCAGCTCCGGAAAAGGCGAAGGCGACCCATGCGCAGGCTTGAACTCGTCGTGTTGCTGGCAGCGAGCCTTTCGGCCTGCTCGCTCGCCCCGACCTATCAGGCGCCCGTGACGCCGGAAGCCACCGAATACGCGGGTGCGACGACACCTTGGACGGACGCGAAGCCCGCCGATCATCTCGCACGCGACGGCTGGTGGAAGCTGTACGGCGATTCGCGACTGGACGATCTGCAGACGCGATTGTCGAAAAACAATGCCGACCTCGCCGCCGCGTTGGCGCATTACCGCCAGGCCCAGGCGTTCACGTCGCAGGTGCGTTCCGGACTGTTCCCGCAGGTCGGTCTCAACGGCAATGGCCAGCGCGATCGGCAGTCGGATACCAAGCCGCTGCGCGGTTCGACATCGCCTGCGGTATACGACTCATACACGCTGGGTGGTGAAGTCGATTACGAAGTCGATCTGTGGGGCCGTGTGCGTGACTCCGTCGCAGCCGGTACCGCGGAAGAGGCGGCATCGGCAGCCGATCTTGCATCGGCGCGGCTAAGCCTTCAGGCGCAGCTTGCCGACAGCTATCTCGCGCTCAATGGACTGGATCGGCAGGTAAAGCTGTTGCAGGAAAGCATCGACGCTTTCGAGCGTGCGTTGCAGCTCACGCAGACGCGTCACCAGGGCGGTATCGCCTCGGGACTCGACGTTGCACGCGCGCAGACGCAGTTGTCGTCGGCACGCTCGCAGCTTCAGCAGGCGCAGGCACAGCGGGCGCTGGTCGAACACGCCATCGCTGTACTGGTCGGCGATTCGCCGTCGTCATTCCACGTCGCCGCACAGACGGATATCGTCCCCGTGCCGACGATTCCGCTCGAAGTGCCATCGCTTCTGTTGCAGCGTCGTCCCGATATCGCGGCAGCCGAACGTCGTACGGCCGCGGCCAATGCGCGTATCGGCGTCGCGCGAGCCGCGTATTTTCCGCAAGTGACGCTCAGTGCGCAGGGCGGCTATCAGAGCGATGTTTACGGTGGATTGCTCAGCGCGCCGAATCGCTTCTGGGCCATCGGACCGAACCTGTTGCTGAATGTATTCGATGGCGGTCGTCGCAAAGCCGGCGTCGAAGCGGCGAAAGCCGCGACCGACGAAGCGGGTGCGAAGTATCGCGGCGTCGTACTCACGGCGTTCCAGCAGGTCGAGGACAATCTCACGCTGCTGAAGGATCTCGGTTCCGCACTGAACGATCAGAAGGCAGCGGCGGATGCCGCCCAGCGTTCCGTCGATCTGTCGATGGATCGTTATCGCGCGGGTGCGGTGGGCTATCTCGATGTCGTGCAGGCGCAGACGGCCGCACTCGATGCGCAACGCAGCGTGCTCGATCTGCAGACACGCCAGTTGCGTGCGAGCGTGCAGCTGATTCGTGCACTAGGCGGAGGCTGGTCGACGACAGGTGCATAAAAAAAGGCCGCGCGAGCGGCTTTTTTTTGTTTCTCACGTCTTAGCGGGGACGGCCTCACGCTTCTCGTCGCTCTTCGGGTAAGCACAAGCGTTGGGTGGCTCGTGTTATCCGTGACTTGGCCGCCTCACGCTCGTGCCTTGTGGAAGCCGCGGCCGGGTTGGCCCTTGGGGCCTTCGGCGCCGTCCCTGCGGGAGCGGGCCGTAGCGCCGCTTCGCTCCGTCAGTCAGTCATCGCGGCCCTCGGCTAAGGCGGCCCCAAGGGCCAACCCGGCCACGGTACCGTCGACTGCGGTTGGCTGTGGGCAGAGCGCGAGCCGAGCACGTGACGGGACTGGACCGGCATGTGGTCAGCTATACCCATGCGTCGACGCGATGCTCTCCCCGAAACGTCACAGCGCGAAAGCGATGGCGAAGCCGAGCCCTCCACAAAAAAACGTGAAGAACCTTTTTTACGCCTGTGGGAACGGATTTACAGCTTCGCGCCCAGCAACGCTTCGAGCTTGCGCTGATCGACCGCGAACTTGCGGATGCCGTCGGCGAGTTTATCGGTGGCCATCGCGTTCTCGTTGTGGCCCCAGCGGAACTTGGCTTCCGTCAGGCGCTCGCCCGCTTTTTCGCGCTTGCCGCTGTCTTTCAGCGCCAGCGGCAGATCGTTGGTGTTGGCTTCGAGCTCGCCGAGCAGCTCGGGGCTGATCGTGAGGCGGTCGCAGCCGGCAAGGGCCTGGATCTGGCCGATGTTGCGGAAACTGGCACCCATGACGACGGTTTCGTAGCCGTGCAGCTTGTAGAAATCGTAGATCTTGCGGACCGACTGCACGCCCGGATCTTCTTCCGGCGCGTAGATTTTCTTGTCGGTATTGGCGACGTACCAGTCGAAGATGCGGCCGACGAACGGCGAGATCAGGAACACGCCGGCTTCGGCGCAGGCCACGGCCTGTTCGAAGCTGAAGAGCAGGGTGCAATTGCACTTGATGCCCTTCTTTTCGAGCTGCTCGGCGGCGCGGATGCCTTCCCAGGTCGAAGCGGTCTTGATGAGGATGCGGTCTTTCGAGATACCGGCTTCGTCGTACATGCCGATCAGGCGTTCGGCCTTGGCGATGGTGGCGTTGGTATCGAACGAGAGGCGGGCATCGACTTCCGTCGATACGCGGCCCGGAACCACGTCCAGGATTTTGCGGCCGACGAGGACCGAGAGCTTGTCGCCGGCGTCGATCAGCTGCTGCGAGCGATCGTTGCCGTTGCCCTTCGCCCAGGCAATGGCTTCGTCCAGCAGCGAGGCGTACGCCGGAATGCCGGCCGCTTTCAGCAGCAGCGACGGGTTGGTGGTCGCGTCGACGGGTTTGTACTTCGCGATGGCTTCGATGTCGCCCGTGTCGGCCACGACGGTGGTGATCTTGCGCAGTTGTTCGAGCTGGTTCGTCACGAGAGCGGTTCCTGTGCCGGTAAGACCCCTATTGTCGCGCCGATTGGCGCCGGGGGGTATGCATCTGTAGGTTTGGGTTTAACTACGTGGAGACAATGTGCAGGGAACGCGGCCGTTCATCGTGGCGGATCGTCGCGGCCGATATCGCCCTGCACGATGCGCGCGTGCCGCTGGTAGGTCCAGTACGACGACGCCCAGTCCATGAGCACGACCAGACGGTTGCGGAAACCGATCAGGAAGTAAACGTGGGCGATCAGCCAGACCCACCACGCCAGGACGCCCGACAGCTTCACCTTGCCGAACTGCGCCACCGCCGCCATGCGGCCGATGGTGGCGAGCGAGCCGTCGTCGCGATAGCGGAAGGGCGCGGGTGCGGCCTGGTCCTCGATCCTCGCGCGTATGACCGATCCGACGTACGCGCCCATCTGTTTTGCCGCCGGCGCTACGCCGGGCACCGGCTTGCCGTCGCTGTTGACGCTGGCCAGATCGCCGATGACGAAGACATCCGGGTCACCGGGGATGCTGAGATCGCCCAGTACCTGCACGCGCCCCGCGCGATCGACCGGCGCGCCGAGCAGCGCTCCTAATGGCGAGGCCGCCACGCCAGCGGCCCACAGTACGGTACGGGCTGCGATGTGCTGGTCGCCGAGATCTACGCCATGCGCATCGATCGCGGTGACCGCGCCGCCGGTGCGCACGTCGACGCCCAGCTTCACCAACTGTTTGCGGGCTTTCTCCGAAAGATCTTCGGCGAAGGCGGGCAGCACGCGTGGGCCGGCTTCCACCAGCATGATGTTGGCATCGCGCGGCTCGCTGTTGCGGAATTCGCGCGGCAGCGTATGTCTGGCGATTTCCGCCAGCGTGCCAGCCAGTTCCACACCGGTTGCGCCGCCGCCGACGATGACGAAGTTCAGCCACGCCTGCCGCTTCGCGGGATCGGTTTCGCGCTCGGCGTTCTCGAACGCCAGCAGGATGCGCCGGCGGATGTGGAATGCGTCTTCCAGCGTCTTCAGTCCTGGTGCGTCCTTCGCCCACTCGTCGTGGCCGAAGTAGGCATGACCCGCGCCGGTCGCGACGACGAGGGTGTCGTACTCGCGTACCCCATGGGCGAAGCGCACGGTTTTCCGTTCCCGGTCGATTTCCAGGGCCTCGTCCATGTAGACGAACGCGTTGGCCTGTTCGCGCAGGATGAAACGCAGCGGCGCGGCGATCGACGGCGCGGAAAGGCCAGCCGTGGCGACCTGATAGAGCAGGGGCTGGAACAGGTGGTGGTTGCGCCGGTCCACCAGCGTTACCTCGACTGGCGTTTTCGCCAGTGCTCTGGCGGCCGACAGTCCGCCGAAACCGCCGCCGATGATCAGTACGCGGTGTCGCTTGCCCCGCGCGGCATCGTCGCTATGCATGAAAGCTCCCGCCGATGTGGAGTGCTCAATATAGATCGATCGGGTCTACGTCGAGTGACCAACGCACCTTGCGGGCCGTCGGCAACGCGGCCAACGCGTATTGCCAAGGGCGCAGAAAGGCATGCAGGCGCGCACGGGTGTCGGCTTCGACCAGCAATTGCCCCCGGTGACGACCTGCGCGCAGTGGCATGGGCGCCGGCATCGGCCCTGCGACGCGCATGTCGCCGGGATCGCCGATGGCCTCGTTCGCCTGGATCAGGAAAGCATCGACGTCGGCGCGGTCGTGGGCGTCGGCGCGCAGAAGCACCTGATGGGCATACGGTGGCAACTGAATCAGCTTGCGCTCGGCCAGCAGCTCCTTCGCCACGGCGCCGTAACCGCTACGCAGCAGGGTATGCAGCAACGGGTGGTCGGGATGATGGGTCTGGAGCAATACGCTGCCCGGCTTGCGGGCGCGCCCGGCGCGCCCGGCTACCTGGACCACCAGTTGGGCCAGCCGTTCGCTGGCCCGGAAGTCGATGCTGTGCAGTCCCTCGTCCACGCCGACGATCGCGACCAGCGTGAGGTTCGGCAGATCGTGTCCCTTGGCCAGCATCTGCGTGCCGACGAGGATTGCCGGCTTGTCGTCGCGCAGGCTGGATAGCAGTGTGTCGAAGGCGTCCCGGCGCTGGGTCGTTTCGCGGTCGACCCGGATGACGGGCGTATCGGGAAAGCGCTCGGTCAGCGCCTCTTCCAGACGCTCGGTGCCCTGTCCTTGTGGGCTGATATTGGCCGACTTGCAGCTGGGGCAGGCCTCGGGAACGTGCGCTGTGTAGTCGCAGTGGTGGCAGATCAGGCGCCGTCGCCGGGCGTGCAGGGTCAGCGGGCGGTCGCAACGCGGGCAGTCCGCATGCCAGCCGCAATCGTAGCAGAGCAGGACGGGGGCGTAACCACGCCGGTTGCGGAACACCAGCGCCTGTTCGCCCCGGCCGATGCAGTCGGTCACGGCCGCGAGCAGGGTCGGCGACAGGCCGTGGTCCAGGCGTTGCGCACGCATGTCGACAATGCGTACCTGCGTCGGTTGGGAGGCGCCGGGACGGCCGCGCAGGGCGACGCGTTCATAGCGTCCGGCATCCACGTTCGCGAGGCTCTCCAGCGACGGCGTGGCCGAGCCCAGCACGACGGGCACGCCGTGGGCACGGGCTCGGACCAGGGCGAGATCGCGGGCGTGGTAGCGGAAGCCTTCCTGTTGCTTATAAGAAGGATCGTGTTCTTCGTCGACGATGATCAGCCCGGCTTTGGGCAGGGGAGTGAACACCGCCGAACGGGTGCCGAGTACGACCTTGGCCGTGCCATTCCGGGCGCGCAACCACGCACGGGCGCGATCGCCTTCGGCAAGATTGGAGTGCAGCACTTCGATGGCGACGCCCAGTCGTTCGCGCAGCCGGCGTACCGTTTGCGGGGCGAGGCCGATCTCGGGAACCAGGAGCAGTGTCTGCCGGCCTTCGGCCAGCGCCCGCTCGATCAGCGCCAGATATACCTCGGTCTTGCCGCTGCCCGTAACACCGTCCAGCACGAAGGGCTGGAACCGGCCGAACGCGGCGCCGATGACGTCTACCGCCTGGCTTTGTTCGTCGCTGAGTGCCGGGCCCGGTGCCGGACTGGCGGGGAGGGCGACTTCTTCGAGATCGAGTTTTTCGACGAGCCCGGCTTCCGCCAGACGACGCGCGGCCGCGCGCCAGCCCGGCAACGCCAGCTGCAGTTCGTCGGCGGCGCGCGGTCCGTCCGCGAGTGCCGTCAGCAAAGCCGCGCTTCCGGCCTTGCGACTGCCTGCGTCGAGCGCGCTACGTCCTTGCAGGGTCATGGCCCATACCTCGCGTCCGGTCGCGGGCAATGCCCGGGGTTCGCGAAGGGCGAGCGGTAGTGCGTTGGCGAAGGCCTCGCCGGGCGCGCCAGCCCAGTACTCGGCAGCCCAGCTCAGCGTCGCCAGCAGTTCCGCATCGAGCAACGGCGCGGGGTCCAGAACTTCCAGCGTGCGCTTCAACCGACCCTTGCCGACCGTTGCCTCGGCGGCAGGATCGATCACGATGCCGAGCATCTCGCCGCGGCCGAACGGCACCCGCACGCGAGACCCCGCGGCAGCGACACCTGCCTCCGGAGGCAGGTAGTCGAAGAGGGTCAGCAAGGGTAGGGGAAGGGCGACGCGAAGGACTGCGGGCATGGTCGGGAAGTGTACCCGCGCGAGAGATTGAAGCTGGTCAATCTTTGACCAGCGGCTTTGCGGGCACGATCATGGAGTTGGCGTCGGATGACGCGGGTTGTCAGAGGAGTCCCCGGTAAGTGCCCGTCGTGCGAAGGGTTTCCCGGTTATCCACAAGTCCTGTGGATAAGTCTGTGGATGAGCGTCGGATGGAGGCCATCCAAGGCGCATGGTTAGGCCCTTCGAGTCAGCTTGGGTACATTTTAACCAAGCTGAAATATGCTTATATATCAATGGCCTGAAAAAACATGGCGAAGGCTCTTCACTTCGCTTCGTCAGGATATTGACAATTGCGACGGCCGTTCGCGGGCTGTGTACAACCTGGTTCGGCTAGGAAAAAATCCTAGCCGTCAATGGGCCATGGAAATCACGATGGACATGCACAGCGCGGCTACCAGCAACCAGAAGTAGATGCTGCCTACCAGCCAGTATTTGAAGACCGTCATACCCCAGCCTTGCCGGTAAACCCGCTTTTGCATGATCAACAGGTAGATCGGGATCCAGAGGACCATCGCAAACTGGACCCAGCCAATGCTGCTAGCCACGAACCCGGCATGCGGTCTCACCCATGCGGCGAGCATGCCCAGGATCGTCAGGATCAGCAGCGACAGGAACATGAACGCGTGGCTGTGCAGGCACGCTATGAAGTGTTCCATGTAGAGCCGTCGGCGGAAGACATAGAACAGCTTCAGGATCAGGGCAAAGATTGGCAGCAGGACGAACATGACCTGGGGCAACACACCGAACACGCCATCCTGGAGGCGACGTGCCGCGAGCTGGCGCTGCGGACCGCCGTTCTTCAGCAGGATGACGTTGGCCTTCATATGAACGAGCCCTTCACTGATGCGCTCGTTGAGGAAACTGGGAAGCCACCAGGCATGGACCTCCACGGGAAAGGTGGACATGTCCCGGTCGTTGCCATTGCCGGGCAACGCCCTGGGCGTCGGCAAGGCGTCGGCGCCGAGCTGGATCAGTCGTTCGTTGGCGGCTTTCCAGACGATTGTCTGACCGGCTTCGATCCCCATGCGGGCCATGGCGGGAAGCTCGGGGTTGTCCGCTGCGTGTTCCAGGCTCTCGATCCGGGAGGTGTAAATCGTCTTTACCTCCTCTGGCGTCTTCGCTGCGACGAACGCGTCGGTATTGCCAATGGCGACGGGCTCTTCGTTCTTGAAGCTCGTATGTTCGGCGGCGCCCAGCATCATGTGGACGAAGAAGAACGCCAGCAGGCAGAACACGAACATCAGGCGGAACGGCGCGATGTAGCGCACCCGGCGGCCGGCGAAGTATTCGAGGGTCAGGAAGCCTGGCTTGAAATACAGTGCGGGCAGGGTATGGATCACGCGCTCGTCGAGGTGGAAAAACAGATCGCCCACGTCCTCGATCATGTGCGAGACCGGTCGCAGCACGCTCTTCACCGACTGGCCGCAGTGGTAGCAGAACTCCCCTTGCAACTCGGTGCTGCAATTGGCGCAAAGAAGCACCGGTGCCGGCTTAAGTTCGTTCATTCGTCTTGTCCCCCGACATGAAGCGCAGATGATGGCATGCCCCGCCGCCTTCTTGTAGGAGCCTGCTTGCGGGCTCCTGCAACCGGCAAACGGATGGGGCTCCTCAGCGCCATTTGAGGTTGTGTCTTACAATACCGACCACTTTTCCCCGCAGTCCCCACCCATGTCCATCGACCGTGCCCGCGCCAGGCGCGACATTGGCGCCACCCTCCGGCTTGCCCTGCCGATGGTGATTGCCCAGTTGAGCGCGATCGGCACGAATGTCGTGGACGCCGTGCTCGCCGGACACCTCAACGCCCATACGCAGGCCGCCGTGGTCACGGGCGCCAGCATCTGGGCGCTGGCTATCGTCACGGGTATCGGCACGATGATGTCGGTGCCCCCGACCGTGGCCCAGCTCGACGGTGCCGGTCGTCGCGCCGAGGTCGGCGCGGTATTCCATCAGGCGTTGTGGATCGCTTGGGGGCTGGGCATCCTGCTCTGGTTCGGCGTGCGCCATGCCGCGCCGCTGATGAATGCGTTCGGCGTGGTGCCCTCGCTGCGGCCCGACGTGACCGGTTTCCTGCACGCCATCAGTTGGGCGGCGCCCGCGCTCACCACGTATTTCGCGTTGCGCGGGCTGTCCGAAGGTCTGTCCATGCCGCGGCCCTCCATGTACTTCAGTTTCGGCGGACTGCTGGTGCTGGCGCCGCTGGGTTACGTGTTGATGTACGGCAAGCTCGGCTTCCCGCCCATGGGCGCGAGAGGCAGCGGTATCGCCACGGCGATCGTGCTCTGGCTGGAAATGCTGGGTTTCGCGGCCTATGTGCTGCTCCACCGGAACTATCGCGACCTGAATCTTCGCCAGCGCTTTGTCCTGCCGCGTCGCCAACCCATCGGCCAGCTGTTGCATATCGGCGTGCCGATGGCGGTCACGCTGTTGATGGAAGGCGGACTGTTCGTCGCCGTTGCACTGCTGATCGGCCGACTGGGCGAAACGGTGACCGCCGCCCATCACGTGGCGCTGAACGTGGCATCGGTCGCCTTCATGATCCCGCTGGGTCTGTCGATGGCCATCACCGTGCGCGTCGGCAACGCCGTCGGCCGCGGGGACGGCGCGGGCGTGCGCTATGCCGGGTTCTGCGGCATCGCACTGATCCTCGTGACACAGCTGGTTTCGTCGGGCGTGATGCTGGCGATACCAGGTCCCATCGCCCGGCTGTACACGGGCGATCCCGGCGTGCTCGCCATGGCATCGCAGTTGCTGATACTGGCGGGTTTCTTCCAGTTTTCGGACGGTATCCAGGTCGCGTCCAACGGCGCCCTGCGCGGGTTGAAGGACACGCGCGTTCCCATGGTCATCACCATGTTCGCCTACTGGGTGGTCGGGATGCCGGTCGGCTGGTACCTGGCTTTCGTGCACGACCTCGGTGCGCGAGGCATGTGGATGGGCCTGATCGCCGGTCTTTCGATGGCCGCCGTGCTGCTGTTCGCAAGGTTCTACCGGATCAGCGCCACCGAACGCTGGCGGGGCAATTCGGACACTTCGCCGCCCCTGCCGTTACACACGTGATGCGCGTCGCCTGACGCGTTACGCTGCACGCAACTCCAAGAGGTCTGCCCCATGACGGAACGCCACGACGCCATCCCGCCGCCCCTGCCGCGCCCGGCTCCGCCGCCGCGTCGCCGGAACGGTTTCGTCGCGGCGCTGTTCGGCTTCGGCCGCGGCGTCAACGTGGTGCGGCTCGTCATCATCAACGGCATCTTTTTCGGGCTGCTCTTTGTCTTCCTGCTGGTGCTGTTCACCAGTGGCGGAAGCAATGCCATCCAGGACAAGACCGTGCTGGTGCTCGCGCCGGAAGGCCAGCTCGTCGAGCAATTCAGCATCGATGCGCTGTCGCGCGCGTTCAGCCGGCTTTCCGGCGAGCAGCCGAAGCAGACCCAGGTGCGCGACATCGTCGGCGCCATCGACGCGGCGGCGAAAGACGCGCGGATCACGCGCATCCTGTTGAAGCCGGACAAGCTCCAGGCTGGCGGTTTCGCCGCGCTGCGCGAAGTTGGCGCGGCGCTGGACCGCTTCCGCAAGAGCGGCAAGCAGGTGCTGGTCTGGTCGGTCAATCTCGACCAGGGCCAGTACTACCTCGCGGCACATGCCGACCGCATCCTGATCGACCCGCAAGGCGGCGTCGTCGCCACGGGCCTTGCGAACTACCGGCTCTTCTACAAGGACCTGCTCGACAAGCTCGGCGTGCAGGTGCACCTGTTCCGCGTCGGTCAGTTCAAGTCCGCTGCCGAACCCTTCATCCTCGACCACGCGTCGCCCGAATCGAAACAGGCCGATGCCTTCTGGCTCGGCGGCCTATGGGATACGTGGATCGACGAAGTGTCGAAGCGCCGAGGCATCGATCCCGTCGCGCTGCGCGCCGATATCGACGAACTGCCGCAGCGTATCCAGAGCACCAACGGCAATCTTGCCGAGCTGGCGCTCAAGGAGCACCTCGCCGACGGCATCGCCACCGAACAGCAGCTGGTCGAACTGCTGCATAAGGAAGGCGTACCGGCCGGACGCCGCGAAGACGCGTTCCGACAGGTCGACCTGTCGGGATATATCGCCGATCGCGGTCTTTCGATGGACGCATTGACCACGAAGCCCGGCGTTGCGGTCGTCGTGGCCGAAGGCGAAATCGTCGGCGGCAAACAGGGACCGGGCAGCATCGGCGGCGATTCGACGGCACAGCTGATCCGTCAGGCGCGCAACGACAAGCGTACCCGTGCACTGGTGCTGCGCGTGAACTCGCCCGGCGGCGAAGTGTTCGCCGCGGAACAGATTCGCCGCGAAGTGGAACTCACGCGCGACGCGGGCATTCCGGTCGTCGTGTCGATGGGCGATATGGCGGCGAGCGGTGGTTACTGGATTTCGATGAATGCGGATCGCATTTTCGCCGAACCCAATACGATCACCGGTTCGATCGGCATCTTCGGCATGTTCTTCACCGTGCCCGATACGTTGCAGAAATTCGGCGTCACCAGCGACGGCGTCGGCACCGGCCCGCTTGCCGGCGCATTCGACATTACTCGTCCGCTCGACCCGAAGGTCAGCGTGCTGATCCAGAGCATCATCGACAAGGGTTACCGCGACTTCGTCGGCAGCGTCGCCAAGGCGCGCAACAAAGACTTCGCATCGGTCGACGCCATTGCACAGGGGCGTGTGTGGACAGGGAAGCAGGCACTGGAGCGCGGTCTGGTCGATCAGCTGGGCAGCCTCGACGATGCCGTTCACGCGGCTGCGGCCAAGGCGAACCTCGGTGACGATTTCAGCGTTCGCTATGCCGAAAAGCCGATGGGTGCGTTCGAACGATTCCTGACGAATATGAGCGAGAGCTCTTCGGCGCACGTCGCACTGTCGTACGGCGTACGACTGCCGTCGTGGGTCTCGCAGCTGCCGATGCTGGCGCCGGAGCTGGCGCTGTTCCGCAACGCGCAGCCGGGCAAGCCGCAGGTTTATGCGTATTGTTTCTGTTCGCCGAGATAGTGTCTGCGCGGTAGCTTGTAAGCGGTGCTTGTGTAGGAGCCCGCTTGCGGGCGAAAGCCAACGAAGCGATGAAGATGTGCGTGACATCCGCAGCCAGAAGACCGGGCTCGCGGAGGTGAGCATCCGTCTTCCTCGCCCTGTTGGCTTTCGCCCGCAAGCGGGCTCCTACCGATAGAGCGCGCCTGCGGCGGAATTATTTATCCTGCGCATCCACAGCATCGCGTTGCCGTTTCGCCTGATCGTCGACCGTCTTCTGCACATCCTCCGCACGCTTCTTATCCGCCAGCAGCGGATCCCATGGCGTAGCCACGCGCGCGGTGGATGCGGCGGCCTGCGGGGTCGGCGGCTGCGGTTCGATCTTCTTCGAGCAGGCGACGCAGGCGAGCGTAAGCACGGCGAACACGGCAAGTCGGTTCATGGATGGCTCTAGGCGATTCGCCCGGAGTCTAGCGCAGCCGCGCCGCGTAAAAGTCGTCGTCCGTCTCGACTGCGATATCCCAGTCGAACAGCGCCGAAAGGCATTCGTCGCGCAGCAGTCGCTCTTTCGGGCCCTGATCGAACAGGGCGCCATCGCGAAGCATGACGACGTGACCGATTTCGGGGACGATTTCCTCGATGTGATGCGTGACGAGAATCAGCGTCGTGCCTTCCTGCGCCAGACGGCGAAGATGATCGAGAAAACGACGGCGGGTGCCCGGATCGAGTCCGGCGCATGGTTCATCGAGCAGGAGCGCGCGAGGCCGATGTACGAGTGCTCGCGCGATGAGGACGCGGCGAGCCTCGCCAGTGGACAGCGTGGCGACATCGCGGTCGGCCAGATGCGCGGCATCGACGCGATGCAGCGCGTCCAGTGCCTCCCGGCGCATGGTGTCCGTCACTTCGTGATCGAGCCCGAGCGTCAACGAAGCGAAGAAACCGGACAGCACGGCATCCAGGGCGTTCTGCGTCATCCCTTCGAACTCGCGGCGCAAATCCGACGAAACCACGCCGAGCAGGCTACGCAGTTCCACGACATTCCAGCGTTCGCGTCCGAATACCCGTAGCACCGGTTTGCCGTCGTCGTGCACCAGCGGGTAGATGCGCCGTTCGATCAGCTTGACCAGTGTCGACTTACCCGAGCCATTGGGGCCGAGGATCGCCGTGTGCTGACCGGCTTCGATCCGCAGCGAAAGCCGGTCGAGCAGGGCATGCCGGTCGCGGACCACGGTGGCGTGGTCTATCTCGAGCAGCGGGGCGGTCGGGTCCACGGGGCGTCTCCATGCGGGTGCGGGTCGCCTCATGTTCGCACGTTGTACGATGCGCGGATAACGACGGAGATCTCGCATGCACCCACGACTCGGCAACTGGCGACTGGACGGCCGAACGGCCCTGGTGACGGGAGCCAGCAAGGGCATCGGCTATGCCTGCGCGCGCGAACTCGCGGCGCTTGGCGCCGACCTGCTGCTGGTGGCACGCGACGAACTGCAACTGGAAGAGGTGCGTGGCGAACTGGCGGAAGAATGTCCCGACGTGGACGTTCTGGCATTCGCCGCCGATCTGGCCGATCAGGAAGACCGCCTGTCGGTCTTCGACTGGGTCGTCGATCTGGGAGTCAGCCTGTCCGTGCTGGTGAACAACGTGGGCGGCAACGTCCCGCGTGCGACGCTCGAATACGCCGAGGCCGAATACCGGCAGCTCTTCGAACTCAATGTGTTCTCGGCCTTCGAGATGTGCCGTCTCGGTTATCCGCATCTGGTCCAGCACGCCAACGCCGCGATCGTGAACGTCGGCTCCGTTTCCGGTATCACCCATGTACGCACCGGATCGCCGTACGGCATGACCAAGGCCGCGTTGCTCCAGCTCACGCGCAACCTCGCCTGCGAATGGGCCGAAGACGGTATCCGCGTGAACGCCGTGGCGCCCTGGTATATCCGCACGCAGCGTTCGGAACCCGCGCTGGCGGATGCCGAGTATCTGGAAGAAGTCCTCGACCGCACGCCCATGCGTCGTATTGGCGAACCGGAGGAAGTGGCCGGCGCGGTGGCGTTTCTGTGCCTGCCGGCATCCAGCTACGTCACCGGCGAGGTCATCGCCGTGGACGGCGGGTTCCTGCGCTACGGGTTCTGACCGCAGCCGGCGAGCTTCGCTTTCAGCCGTGCGGCTTGCTCCTCGAACGGCCCCTGCTGGCTCTTGAACGCGTTGCGCAGCTTGAGATCGTTCTGGTCGTATTCGTCCCGGATCGCGCTGCACGCTTCGGCGGGACTCAATTCGCGGCACTGGTCCTGCACCCAGACATAGTTATTCGCGACGAGCGTGGAACTCACGCGTCCGCGGTTGAGTTCCGGTGCGGAACCGCCCGCGTTGTTCGGCGGACCATAGACATCGGCGAGTGGCTGTTGCACCGCGCCGAGTACGCCGAAGGGTGCGAGATAGGGATCGGGATGACCATTGGCGCTGGTATATGGTTTGCCATCCGTCGCGCGAACGCAGGCGTAGACGCGCGGCGGCGGCACGCGCGGCGCCGTGGGCTGCGGGGGAGGCGGCAACGCCTCTTCGCGCGGCGGGGGCGCCGGCATCGGTGCGACCTGGCCGGACGCAGGCGCCGAATCCTGTAGCTGGATGGTGTTCTGTTTCTGACCCTTCGCGCAGGGTTGTTGCTGGTAGCTGGGCAGGCCGTTCGCGCCGACGCACTTGTAGATCGTCTCCGCGCCTGCCGGCGCACAGGTCGCCAGCAGAAGCGGGAAAAACCAGCGTAGTCGCATCGTCAGAACTCGGCGACGTGTTCTTCGGAGGCGAAGCCGATTGTCAGCGCGCCCTCCCCGACATTCACCATGCCGGTAATGCTCATCGGACTTTCCATTAACTCAACACCGGCGTCGCCGCAGGCGCGGGTGAGCGCGTGATAGCCGACGAGATTGCGCATGTCGTCGAGGTCGCCGCCGTAGCTCAGCGAAAGTGCCGGCACCAGCAGGCCCGCCTGCACACGCTTCGCGGCGTAGTCGAAGAGGGTCTGCGCACCGTGCTCGAACCCGCGTACTTTCCCGACCGGCGCAGTCTCGCCGCGATACGCGCGCAGCAAGGGTTTGATATCCAGCGCCGAGCCCAGCATCGCGCTCAGGGCGCTGACGCTGCGATCGCCCTTCTTCTTCGCCCGTGCCCGAAGGTAGTGCAGGTCGCGGGGCATCATGTAGCCGTAGGAGTTGTTGGCGATATGCGCCACCCGTTCGCGCAACTGCTGCGGGGGCTGCCCGGTCTGGATCATTCGTATGGCTTCGGCCACCGACGGCCCGGAGCCGGCGAAGATACTGCGGGTGTCCACCACGCGCATCAGGAAGGGGCCGGTTATGCCGGCCGCTTCGCGAACGGGGCGATAGTGCTTCAGGATCGCGAAACTGGCCTTGATGACGTTGTCGTGGATCGGGCTGCGCGTCGCCATGATCGTCAGGCAGATGACGCAGTCGTACTCCTTGACCATGCGATCCAGGAACAGGTGCTGGACGTCCTCGACGGTACTGGGCTCGGTTTCCGCCGAATGGCCCCGGCTGCCGAGCTTCTGGTCCAGGAACCGCTGGATTTCCACGGGATCGCGGTCGTCCTTGAACACGTGACCGTCCACCCGGACGGTGATCGGCATCACGGCGATGCCGTTCTGCTCGATGAAGGATTGCGGCACATCGCAGGCCGCGTCGATAGCTACGCCGATTCGCATCTGGAGCTCCCCCCTTCCTGTCCCCTTGCGGGTGGTCGGTAGTTGAGAAGCACCCTTCCGCTTCGCCTACCTTCGTTAAGGCGGATGCTACACTGTGCGTCACAAACTTTGGCAGCTCGCCGGCGTGGCGTCGCCGGTAACCGCGCCGCACAAACCCGTCCCGGACCTCAGGGTCCAACGGATGCCGTGTCGGCCCCGCCTGGCGTGATCCGCAATGAAAACCAAGAACGAAATCGTCTCCAACTGGCTCCCGCGTTACACGGGTACGCCGGTCGAGGAGTTCGGCGAGCACATCCTGCTGACCAATTTCGGCCATTACGTCGAACGTTTCGCCGAAGAACATGGTGTGCCGGTCAACGGTCGCGACCGGCCCATGCCCAATGCCACGGCGGATGGCATCACCCTTATCAACTTCGGTATGGGCAGCCCCAACGCCGCCACGGTCATGGACCTGCTGGGTGCCATCTCTCCCAAGGCCGTGCTGTTCCTGGGCAAGTGCGGTGGCGTGAAGAAGAAAAATGCCATCGGCGACCTGGTGCTGCCGATTGCGGCGATCCGTGGCGAGGGCACCTCGAACGATTACCTGCCGCCCGAAGTTCCCGCGCTACCGGCCTTCCAGCTCCAGCGCGCGGTGTCCACCATGATCCGCGACCTCGGGCACGACTACTGGACTGGCACGGTCTACACGACCAACCGCCGCGTCTGGGAACACGACGAGGTATTCAAGGACTACCTGCGCCGTACGCGTTGCATGGCAGTCGACATGGAAACCGCGACGATCTTCGCCGCCGGTTTCGCCAACCACATTCCCTGCGGTGCATTGCTGCTCGTTTCCGATCAGCCGATGATTCCCGAAGGCGTGAAGACGGAACTCAGCGACAAGAACGTCACCGCCAACTTCGTCGAGCGGCACATCAAGGTCGGTGTCGAAGCGCTGAAGCTGGTGCGTCGTCATGGCCGTAGCGTGAAGCATCTTCGCTTTGAAGACGACGGCGACACTGAATAAACCATCATTCGATGGTGTGGGGTGTGCGTCGAGTTTGTTAAGCGGTATATCGGGGCTGCCCGGGCAGGCGGTATCGTCGTTCATCGCGGCCGACTGTAAGGTCGTCGCATGCCTGTTGTGGGGTCCGATAAGTCGACCGCGGGGACGAGGGATCGGTAATGAGCGAATCGATCCCTCGTCCCCGCCTGTTCACGGCAGTCAATCGATGACGATGGACGGGATATCGCGAATTACCCCGGGTGGCCAGATCGAAGGTTCGTCAGCGATGTTTTTCGGAATGTCCGGAATGTTTGGGCTGAGGGTCGAGCTCCATTCACGGGCCAGGAAGACTCGTATATTTCGTTCGTTCTTCGCCGTGTAGCGGTAGCAGTTTGCTCTTAGCGGTGTGGTGACCGCGATCATGTTCGATTCGCACGGCCAGCCTCTGTTCCAGAATATTTCGGCATCGTCGTGCATCGTGCCAAGACTGTGGCCGTACTCGTGGGCGACGATGGTATAGCGGCCATTGAGCGACCCCATGGCCTGATCGCCGCCGTGCCACGCCACACCGGTAGCATTGGGCACAGGCAGGTTCTTCGTGAGGAGCATGAACTTGAAGTCCATTTTTCCGGGAAGCCAGGGCAGATTTTCTTGCAGCGCATAGGACTTTATCGCCCTCGACCAGTCCTCAAGAGAGGACGGGTGACCGTAAGCCATATCCGTCACGCCCTCGACATTCTCGCTGTAGATCACGGCCAGTTGGCGTGTGGGCACGATCTTCATCATGTCGGCGAGCCACCAGGCCACGTAGCCCGCGTGAATGTGGGGTAGCCTGATATCGAGCGTGTCGTCGTGCTGGAACATCCAGAAAACGATCTTCGGTCGTGTCCAGGAGTACGCGTTAGCGTCGAAAGTCATGCGGTCGACCGGGCGGGAGGCGCGCGTACCCCGGGACGTCGTCGCGACGTCATGCGATGCCGGTGGGTCGGTTTCCCGGGACATGGTGTCCGGAGAGGCGTGATGCGGCTCTTCGGCGTCGTCGCTGTAGCCCGTAATGGCGACGCCGTCCGGGGTGAGTACGGTGATGTCCAGGTGTCCGTCCGATCGGGTTACGACCGCGGGCTCGCCCTGCCAGGTTGCGGTGTACATGGTGGCCGGCACGTCGCCGGGAAAATGCAATTCGATATCCAGTGGCGATTCGATGAGGAGTTCGCTCTCGCTGGCGGACCCGCGTGCTTGTTTCGCCGACGTCGGCAGCGCGACTGCGCGAGGCAGGCCCGCCGCTACTGTTTCGTCGAACATGGCGATGGCGTGGGAGGACGGCGCGGATGGATTTCCCGCTACCGCGAGCGCGGGTAGGAATACCATGACGGGTAGAAGTCGTCGTAAGCGGTTGCGTAAGGGTAACGATGGCATAAGTGGTCCTTCACAGGGTTTATCGCGGTCGATTCCGCGACCGGTCGACTCTAAGGTCGTCGCATGCCCATTGTGAATTCGCATATACCCGCTGCAGCGAAGGCCCACGCATGTGCGCGGGCGTTGCTTTACTGCCGTTATTCCGTCAGAGACACCCTGCACGAATCGTCGTGAACGGCGAATTCAAACGCGATAGCTGCGGTAAGCGTCGATGAATGCCTTGGCGCGTTCGCTCGTGCGTGCGGGCGACTGGCCCGGCTTGTACAGATCGCTTCCAAGACCCGCGCCGATACAGCCAGCGTCGAGAAATTCGTGCAGATTCTCCGGCGTCACGCCGCCGACCGCCAACAGGGGAACGTTCTTCGGCAACACCGCGCGGATTGCCCTGATATACGCCGGACCGAATGTCGTCGCGGGAAAGAGTTTCAGGGAGTGAGCGCCAGCCTTGAGTGCGGCGAACGCTTCGCTTGGCGTGGAAAAGCCGATGGCCGTGTACAACTCGCTCTCGCGAGCCTGTCTTATCACTGCCGGATCGGTGTTCGGCGTCACCATCAGCTTGCCGCCGAGTCGCGCGACCTCCACGGCGTCTTCTGGCGTCAGGACCGTGCCCGCACCGATCAGCGCGCGTGCACCGTATCGCGAAACGGCAGCGGGGATGCTCAGCATCCAGTCGGGCGAATTGAGCGGGATTTCGATAGCGTCGAATCCCGCGTCGACCAGTGCGCCGACATGGGCGAGCGTTTCGTCGGGAGTAATGCCGCGAAGGATGGCGATCAGGGGAAGGGCAGTCGGCCAGGTCATCGGAATCACTCGTGGTACAGCTGGGAGCGGCCGCCGTCGATGAGGATATCGGCGGCGTTGATGAAACGTGCTTCGTCGCTGGCGAGGAAGAGCGCGGTATAGGCCACTTCGTCGGGTTCGCCGATGCGCTTCGTCGGCAGGATATCGGCCTGACGCTGACGCTCCGCCGCCGGATCCGGCGCGGAGGCGAAGCCGGCTTCGGCGATGGCGGTAAGGATGAGACCCGGGGAGATGGAATTCACGCGCACGCCTTGCGCGGCGTACTGTATGCCCAGTGCGCGTGTCAGGCCGATCAGTCCGTGCTTGGCTACCGGATAGGGGAAGCAGTTCGGAATGATCTTGTGCCCGTGCACGGAGGCGATGTTGACGATACTGCCGGCTTTCCCGGCGAGCATGTGCGGAAGCACGGCCTTGCTGCAGTTCCACGCGCCTTTGAGATCGACTTCGAAGCAGCGTGCCCACTCGTCGTCGCTCAACTTCAGCGGATCGTTGAAGACGTTGATGCCGGCGTTGTTGATAAGGACGTCGGGCGGTCCGAAGCGTTGCACGGTGGCTTCCACCATGCGGGCGATGGCAGTGGGATCAGTGACGTCCGCCTGAAACAGCATGGCATCGTCCACACCGATCGCGGCGAGGGTTTCATGCGCCGCCGCGTTTTCTTCCAGCACGTTGACGACGACTTTCGCACCGTGTGCCGCGAACAGGCGCGCGGTGGCTGCACCGATGCCCTGGGCAGCTCCGGTGACGATGGCGATCTTGCCAGCCAGACGGGGCAGGGGTGTCGTGCGCGGGTCGGAGCGCGTGGTTGCCGCGGTCATGCGTGTATTCCTTGGGGGGCGTGTCCATAACGGCTTTCGCGCAGGCCGCGTCCTTTCGGCGCTTTGCCGAGGAAGACGGCGCCATGCAATGGCTGCCGTTCGATGTCGTCGTCGTTCAATCCCTGGCGCGCCGACGTGATTGCCAGTTGGTCGAGTTCATGGCCCACGAAGGCGACGCAACTCGGCTGGCGGGCAGGCAGGTGGACGATGGCGTCGATGCGGCCATCCGGTGCGTAACGTACGACGCGCGAGGCGCCCCATTGCGCATTCCACAGGAAGCCATCGGCATCGATCGTCGAGCCATCCGGCTCACCGCCGAGTGCGGGGTCCAGTTCGGCGAAGCCGCGAATGCGGTCGACTTCGCCGGTCGCGGCGTCGTAGTCGCAGGCCATGATGCGCAGGCTGGGCGAGTCGGTGAAGTACATCGTTTCGCCATCCGGACTGAAACAGATGCTGTTCGTGATCGCTGCCTTGGGCAGGGCGAGGCGACTCAGGCGACCGTCGGCGCCATAACGATAGAACGACGCGATCTTCTCGCTGCCGCCTTCGTTCAGCGTGCCGAACACGAGGTTGCCCGCGCGGTCACAGCGACCGTCGTTGGCGCGCGTGCTGGCGATTTCGGGTTCGATGTCGTCAAGCGTCACGATCGAGCCGTCGTGTGTATCGAAGCGCACAAGCTGGTGCTCGAGCGCCAGGAGCAGCACGCCGGGCTTATGCGTCAGGGCAAAGCACGCCAGACGCGCGGGAAGAATCCAGTCCCGGCTCTTGCCGGTGGCGGGATCGTATTCCCACAGGCGCGACGCATGGATATCGGTCCAGCGGATCACGCCGGAAAGATCGTCCCACAGCACGCCTTCGGCCAGTGCGTGACGGGTCGCCCCCAGGGGCTGGAAGGTATCGTTCGCTGCCATCAGCGGGACTGCCGGCGATTCTTCAGCTGATCGACCAGCACGGCGATCAGCAGGATCGTGCCGCGCACGAGGTACTGATAGAACGCATCGATGTTCATCAGGCTCATGGCGTTTTGTACGGTGCCCATGATGAGAACGCCGACGAGCACGCCGCTGATGCTTGCCCGGCCGCCCATCAGGGATACGCCACCCAGCACGCATGCTGAAATGACGTTCAGTTCGAAGCCTTCGCCCGCGTTCGGCTGGCCGCTGGTCATACGCGAGGCGAGGATGATGCCGGCGAGTGCCGCCACGGCACCCTGCACCAGGAAGATCAGGATGCGCGTGCGGTCGACGGAGACGCCGGCCAGCCGCGCCGCGTCCGGATTGCCGCCGATGGCGAGCGTGTTCCGTCCGTAGATCGTCTTGTTGAGGAGTACCCCGAACAGCACGAAGCAGGCGAGGGTGACCCATACCGGCGCCGGCAAGCCGAACAGGATGGAGCTGCCGATGCTGAAAAAGGCTTCGTTGGCGACGCCGACGGCCTGACCCTGCGACGAGATGAAGGCCAGCCCGCGTACGATTTCCATCGTCGCCAGCGTCGTGATTAGCGCGTTGATCTTCAGCTTGGCGATGACAGCGCCGTTGACGAAACCGATCGCCGCACCCGCCATCAGCGCGGCCGCGATGCCGAGCGTGACGCTTCCGGTGGCATTGGACACAATCGCGCACAACACGCCGGCGAAGGCGACGGTGGAGCCGACCGAAAGATCGAAGTCGCGCGACGCGAGGCAGAACATCATCGTGCACGCGACCATGCCGATCTGCGACACGGATAGCGCCAGACCGACGACGTTATCCCACGAGAAGAAATATTCGACGGTGCAGCTCAGCACCGCGAACAGTGCGATGAAGATAAGGATGAGGCTGTAGTCGTCGACGAACCGCCAGAATGCGGCGCGACGTTCGGTATTGCTGCTGCCGGGCGCCAGGTCGAGTGCCGGGGCGGTCTTGCTGTCGGTCATGGTGAAACAGTCCTCGTGGTATTCGCATCCGCGCGCGCCGCGCCTTCGGGCAACGCCCTGGCCAGCACGGCTTCTTCACTGGCTTGCTCACGGGTGAACTCGCCGGTGATCCGGCCACCACACATGACGATGACGCGGTCGGACACGCCGAGTACTTCAGGCAGTTCGCTCGACACCATCACGATCGCGACACCGCGTTCGGCCAGTTCGTAAAGCACGTTGTAGATTTCGTTCTTCGCGCCGACATCGATGCCGCGCGTGGGTTCGTCGATAATCAGCACCCGGAGATCTTTCTCCGCAAGCCAGCGCGAGAGCACGGCTTTCTGCTGGTTACCGCCGGACAAGAGGCGGATTTCCTGGCGACGATTCGGCGTACGGATGCGCAGACGCTCGATGAAGATGTCGGCCGTGCGCGCTTCGTTGGTTTCGTTGACGAACATGCCGGCGCGCAGATGATTGCGACGCGCGCTGATATTGATGTTCTCCGCGACGGAGCGCACGCCGATGATGCCGTCTTCCTTGCGATCTTCGGGGCAGTACATCAGGCCGCCACGAATCGCGGAACGGATATCCGAGCTACGTAGCGTTTTGCCATCGATGGCCACCGTGCCGCCGCTTCTGCTGTCGGCACCGTAGATCAGGCGCATGGTCTCGCTGCGACCCGCGCCGACAAGACCGAAGAAGCCGACGATTTCACCCGCGCGGACATCGAAGCCGATGGGCTCGGCGACCGCATGTCCGGTCACGTCGCGCACGGCAAGGCGAACGTCGCCCTGTACGCGGGGACGGTAGCCGAAGATATCCGAGATTTCGCGACCGACCATGCGTTGGACGAGGGTATCGCGTGTGATGCCTTCGAGAGTCGGGAAATCGGCGACCTTGCGACCGTCGCGGAAAATCGTCGCCGCATCGCAAAGCTCGAAGATTTCGTCCAGACGATGCGAGATATAGATCATCGCCTTGCCCTGTGCCTTCAAGTCGCGGACGAGGCGGAACAGCACGTCGGTTTCGCGATGCGACAGCGAGCTGGTCGGCTCATCCAGCGCGAGGATCTTCGCATCGCGCAGCACGGCTTTGCAGATTTCGACCATCTGACGCTGGCCGATGGAAAGCTGCTTGAGCTTCGCGCGGGGATCGAGGTCGACGCCCAGCGCGTTCAGGCGCTGGCGCGTCCAGTCCAGGGCACGGCGGCGGTCGACCAGACCCAGGCGGGTGGGCAAGCGGCCGAGCAGGAGGTTTTCCATCACCGAAAGTTCGGGAACGTACTGCAGTTCCTGATGAATGATCGCGACGCCGGCTTCGATCGCATCGGCGGCGGAACGGAACGCACGCGGCTGGCCGTCGATCACCAGCCGGCCTTCGTTGGGCACGTACTCGCCGCCCAGGATTTTCATCATGGTCGACTTGCCGGCGCCATTCTCGCCGAGCAGGCCGTGGACGCTACCCGCGTCCACGCCGAAGCTCACGTCCGACAGCGCGCGAACGCCCGGAAATGCCTTGCCTATACCCTGGAACTCGAGAAACGACATCAGAGGCCCATTTCCTTGCGGACTTCGGCTGCGTTGTCGCGCGTGACGAGTTTGCCGGTGGTAAGCGTCAGCATCGGCGGCGCCTTGTTGCTGGCGATCCAGTCGTACATGTTGATGGATGTTTCATAGCCGTGGCGCTTCGGGCTGATCAGCACGCTGCCGTAGAAGCCGGTCGGCTGTCCCTTGGCGAATTCGTTCAGTGCGGAGCGGCTGCCGCCGATACCGACGCCGATCATGTTCTCGGCGCGGAAGCCGCGACCTTCGGCGGCGCGTACGGCACCCAGCACTGCCTCGTCGTTCAGTCCGAACGCGATCCAGTGCTTGAAGTTCGGATGCTGCGTGATGGCGATGTTCGCGGCGTTGAATGCGTTTTCCGTATCCGTCTTCGCTTCCGGCGCGTTGACGATGTTCGCCTTCGGGAAGCCCGCGGCGGTCAGCGCGGCGATGGCGCCGTCGGTACGGTCGCGCGCGGTCGGCAGCTGGTCGTAGGAGATACGCAGCGCACCGGTGTCCTCGGGCTTCCATCCGCGCTTCTTGATTTCCGCCGCGATAGCTTCGCCGACCTGCTCGCCGATCTTGCTTGCCGAAATGCCCATGTGCGGCACGGTTTCGATCGGCTTGCCCGAGCCGTCGACAAGACGATCGTCGACGGTCATCAGCTTCAGGTTATTGATCTTCGACTTGGCCACGATCGACGGTCCGAGCTTCACGTCCGGCGTGCAGATGATGAAGCCCTGCGCGTGCTGCGCCTTGAGATTGTCGATGGCGGTCAGCACCTGATCGCCGCTCGGCGCACCGATCTTGACGAGGGTGAAGCCTTTTTCCTTCGCCGCCTGCTCGGCGTACTTCCATTCGTCCTGGAACCAGGGTTCCTCGGGCTGCTTCACGACGAAGCCGATCTTTACGGTGTCGGCGGCGAAGGCGGGCGCGCTGGCCATGGCCAGTGCGACGGCAAGTGCGCGCAGTGCGAAAGCGAATCGAATTTTCATCATTGCTCCCTCGTTGGATCGTTAATTGCGTATGGCCTTAGCCAAGCGCGGGTTCGTTCGTATCGACCAGTCCGCGGACGCGAGCGACGGCGATAACGCCGTATCCCGCCAGGTCGCGCTGTTCGTCGTCGCTCAGTACCGTCACGGCACCGGAGAAGAAATCGTCGCCTTCGACGAGAAGCGCGATGGCCTCGCGCAGGATCGGCTTGCCGCTGACCACGAAGCGCGTACCCGGGTTCATGCGGATGGCGCTGGAGTTCTTCAGGGTGAGCAGGTCCGAGCCAAGCACGGCGCCCAGCAGGAAGTTGGCGCGGGCATTCGCGTCGTAGACGGCGAACTGGTCGAGGATGCGCACGCTGAAACAGGCGCGCCCCAGGCCGATCTGTTTCGCCGAGCGCGCGCCGGCCAGCAGCATCTCCTTGTCGATGCGTTTGGCGAAACCCTCTTTGAGCGAGCTGGCGAGAATGGTGTCGTGCGAGATGACGTGCAGCAATTCGCCCGCCAGCGTGGTCACGCAGCCCGCGATGCGCTGCTTGGCATCGATGCTGACGAACTTGGAGTGCGAGCCGGGCAGCACGATCACCGCCGGCTCCTTCAGGCCGAGCCGTTCCACCAGCGCGAAGGATTCGACTTCTTCGCCGCGCATCATGTCCATGGCTTCGCAGTTGTGCAGGCCGATGTGTTCCACGGCATTGCGCACGCCCGGGACGAACCAGATGGGGCGCTTCCACACCGTCGGGACGGTCGACTCGCGCATCGCGGCAGCCAGCGTGTCGAGTCCTGCGGGGGCGACCACGTGCGGTATCTCGCACAGGCCCATGTTCGACGTGATCATGCCGGAGGCCAGCACGAGTTCGACGGCGTCCTCGTCGAGCGATGCCTGCGTCAGCGCTTCCTCGATCGTTTCGCGGACGGCGGCTTCGAGCTTGTCGCGGCTACCGCTGATGGCGGTATCGCGCACGCCGACCTGCCGGGCCGCGTGGGCGACGACCTGGCCGTCGCGCCAGAGGCAGACGCGGGTATTCGTGGTGCCGGTATCGATAGTGAGGATGTTCATGCGTTGTCCGCTTCGTATCGCGGCGGATTGTTGGCAGTGGCGGCGGGCGTGGCAAACTAGATTTCTTCGGGGGCTTCCCCAAGTTTTCTTTAATGAGTCCGCAATGAAGCGCTCGCTCCCCCTGCATGCCTTGCGCGTTTTCGAACTTGCAGCGCAACATCTGAGCTTCACCAAGGCAGGTGAGGAGTTATCGTTGACGGCCGCCGCAGTGAGTCAGCAGATCAAGCAGCTGGAATCCTGGCTGGGTATACCGTTGTTTGTGCGTAGCAACAATAAACTGTCGTTGACGCCAGCCGGCGAGAACTATTTCCCGCGCATTCGCGAAGCTTTTCGTGCGTTGCAGCATGCGACGGATCAGCTATTGGACCACCGCAACGCCTCGTTGCGTGTCCTGGTCCCGGCAACTTTCGGCACGAAGTGGCTCGTGCCTCGCCTTTTTCGCTTCTTCGATCGCTATCCGGACATCGGTGTCGAGGTGGTCACGGACGGCCAGCCGGACGCGGCCGGATGGGATATCGCCATCGACGACCGTCTGAGCGAAGGCGGCGAGCAGGTGTTGCTGGTCAGCAGTGGCTACACGCCGGTATGCAGTCCCGCGCTGGCGGCCGGACTGCACGGCCCGGAGGACCTGGCGAGCCATACGCTGTTGCATGAACGCCAGAACCGTCGCGCCGCGCCGTCCCCCGGCTGGGATCAGTGGCTTGCGCGCGGTGGCATCGACCTTGGCGATGTCTCCCGCGAAATGGGTTTCGGCGACGGCACGATGATGCTGCAGGCGGCCATCGAAGGGCAGGGCGTGGCGCTCGCGCAGGAATTGCTGGTGGCGTACGACCTTGCGGCGGGGCGCCTCGCGGAACCGTTCCGGGTCGATGTGCCGCTGCGGCATGCTTACTACTTATGCGTGTCGCGCGATGCCGCGGGGCGTGTGGAGACGGAGATATTCAAGGATTGGTTGTTCGCTGAGGTGGCGTAGTCGCTCATCCTTCGCGTCAGGTTTTGATGTGAAAGGTGCTGTGCCGGCCATCGCCTTACGACTCCATAGCCCTCACCGTCGTTCCGGCGCACGCCGGAATCCGCGGCGAGGCGGTCGGTTGTCGCGACGACCATGGTCGCTTTAAAAGCGGGAACCTCAGCGTTCGGGCTTGCCTCCGCGTGGTCGCTGCGGACCCCGGCGTACGCCGGGGTGACGGTGAGGGAGAGGAGGCCGTGAGGCGAAGGGAGAGGTCTTCGACTCTTTATCGTCTGGGTCAGGCGGCTTGAACCGGGGTGTTTACGACATGACCTTTCTCGCGCCAGATCGCCACGACGAACTCCGCCGCTTCATCGACCAGTCGCCGCACGGCCGTCATGGCCTGCGACATCGACGTCGCATCGAAATCGGTGTGTGTCGAAAGCGCCAGTTGATTCAATAGAGCCGTCGAGGCGGTAAGTCGCATCTGCGCCGCATCGTGCAACTCGTCGACGGAGAGCGCGAGATCGCCGCGACACACGGGACAGGAAGAAATGAGGTTGGGAAAGGGCGGGGACATACACGGCTCCATGTGACCGGTGAGCCGCCACCCGCGTTGCGCGGGGTGGCGGACGTGTCGGGGTAGAAAACCGGTTACGAGTGCCAACCCCGGCCAGACGCAAAGTCTGCCCGACACGCCCGCCGTAAACACGCGGGAATGAACGCAGGAGCATTCGCTGCCTGCGTGGACTCATAAATCGGGTTTCTACGCCCGGCCATCGAAAGGGTCGACAGCCCGGCAAGCATCGCAATCCCTCACCCACGCATCCATCCGATTATTCCGAAAAACGCGTGGTAATTGTTTGAGAGTGCGATGAGGCCACGCACTCCCTCACCGTCACCCCGACGAGGGTAGTGGCAGGCTCTGTGCCATGCGTAACGATGTGCCGGGGCTACGGCGAAAGAGCTGATCGAGCGCGATCGCGACCACCTGATGCAACGCACTGGGTCCCTGCCTGCGCAGGGACGACGGTGATGGGGTGCTTCGTGCCTATTTCGTCGGAAGAGCGATATGCGCGGTTTAACAGCAGCTCTTGCGCTTCTTCCGCCACCAGATCACGCCGATGACCACCACGATCACCGCCAGTGCGATCCACAGGCTGGTCTGCCCGCGCTTGATCCACGTCACCAGCCACTCGTGGTTATTCGCACCGAAGTAGCCGAGGTAAACCCAGATCGGCACGCTGATCAGCGCGGCGAATCCGTCGAGGATGAAGAAGCGCAGGAAGGTTACGCGATGCGTGGCGCCGGCGGTGATGTAGACGGCGGTGCGCATGCCGGGCAGGAAGCGCGCGAAGAACATCAGGCGGTTGCCGTAGCGTTCGAATTTTTCCTGCACGCGCGCGTAGCGCGCCGGTGTGAGCAATCGGGCGACGAAGCGCCAGCGCAGGATGCGGGCGCCGTAGTGGCGGCCCAGCAGGAACATCGTGGAATCGCCGAGCAGTACGCCGACCATGGCGACGCCGACCATGATATGCACGCTGCCGTAGCCGAGGCCCGTGATAATGCCGCCCGCGACGAGCGTGATGTCCTCGGGTAGCGGTGCGCCGGCGCCGCATAGCATCAGCGCGAGAAAGACGGCCGCATAGCCGTTCTCGCCGAAGATGGTTACGAGTCGTTCAAGCAGGTCCATCAACGTCGCTCGTGTCCGGCGCTTGCCGGTCCGTTGCCAGGTTCGGTGGGCGATGATCCCACGGAACGAGTTACGAGCGCTTGCGAATGCATCATTCGGCGATGACCTGGACAACGCGGGCGGCGAACAGCATGCGCAACTCCGCTTTCTCGGCGTCGTCGAGCACGCCCTCGCGGCTCTTCGCGATCAGCGCTTCGCGGCGCTGCATCACGGCCTGCAATTGCATCTGCCGGAGCGCATCCATGAATTCGACCTTCTGCATTTCCGCTTCGCCGATGACGTCCGCCTGCGCGAGCTTCTGCAGCGACGCATATTCGGGACGTTCCGCGAACGTCTCGATGAGCAGGGCGGGATTGATACCTGGCCGCGCGCGCGCGATGTCGAGCAGTTCGGCCAGCAGGTCGACGCCGGGCTTATTCAGGCGGAGAAACGAATAAGGCGTTTCGACTTCTTCGGCCATCGACGGCTGCGCCAGCAACAGCGTGATGGCGCTGCGCACGAGGCTGCGCTGGATGTTGACGTTGCGCGAGGACGGCCGCGAGGGTTTTTCCGGTTCCAGCATGGCGCGGGCGCCGGTGCGTCGTTCCAGCTCCTGCGCCATCAGGTCGCGGAATGCGCCATCCGGAAATTTCGCGATCAGCGGGCGGGCGCGTTCGGCCAGTCGTGCGCGGCCGTCGAGGCGTGTGATGTCCACATCGCGTGCCAGTTCCTCGAAGAAGTATTCCGACAGCGGCATCGCTTCCTTCATGCGCTTCTCGAAACCGTCCTTGCCTTCCTTGCGTACGAGGGTGTCGGGGTCTTCGCCGTCGGGCAGGAACAGGAAAAACGCCTGGCGACCGTCGCGCATGCGCGGCAGTACCGATTCCAGCGCTCGCCAGGCGGCCGCTTTGCCGGCGCGGTCGCCATCGAAGCAGAAGAAGACGTCGGGTGCGGCGCGGAACAAGACTTCGGCATGGTCGGGCGTGGTCGCGGTACCCAGCGTGGCCACCGCGATCGGCAGGCCGGCCTGATGGAGCGCGATGACGTCCATATAGCCTTCGACGACCATGATCCGCGTCAGGTTCTGGTTGGCCTGTTTCACCTGCCATAGCGCGAAGAGCTCGCGACCCTTGTGGAAAAGGGGGGTCTCGGGCGAGTTGAGGTATTTCGGGCTTTGCTCGGCGGTCAGTACGCGTCCGCCGAATGCGATGACGCGACCCCGGCGGTCGAGAATCGGGAACATCACGCGTTCGCGGAAGCGATCGTAGCGATTGCCCCGCTCGTTGCTGGCGACCATGCCCGCTTCGTTGAGCAACTGGCGCCGCTTATCGCTGGTGCCGAGCGCTTTCATCACGCCGTCGTAGCCGGCCGGTGCCCAGCCGATGCGGAAGCGCTTGATCGTTTCGGCGTCCAGGCCGCGACGGTCCACATAGGCCATGGCCTCGGGACTGCCTCCCAGTTCTTTCTGATAGAAGCTGGCGGCGTCGTCGAGCAGGCCGTAGAGATCCGTCTTGTCCTCGCGCGGGGCGTTGTCGCGGCCACCTTCGTAGGGAACGGTGAGACCCGCCGACTGCGCCAGTTCCTCGATGGCATCGGGGAATTCCAGCCGCTCGTAATCCATGAGGAACTTGATCGCGCTGCCGTGCGCGCCGCAGCCGAAACAGTGGAAGAACTGCTTCTGCGGGCTGACGTAGAACGAAGGCGAGCGTTCGTTATGGAACGGACAGCAGGCGGTCCATTCCCGGCCGGCCTTTTTCAACGGCACGCGCCGCTCGATCACATCGACGATGTCGACGCGGGCAAGCAGTTCGTCGATGAAGCTGTCAGGAATTCGACCACGCATAAGACGACTAGGATGCCACGCGGTGCCCCCGGATGGGGCACCGCTGGCCGCGTCGTCAGAATGCGAGGTGAAGCACTCCGAAGATCGAGAGCAAGGCAAGCAGGAAGAGGATCAGGAAGATGGCGAAGCAGATCTTGGCGATGGTCGCCGCCGCACCGGAGATCCGGCCGAAGCCGAGTGCGCCGGTGACGAGCGCGATAAGGCCGAAGATGATGGCGAACTTGAGCATGGGTCTACCTCCGTATGGCAGCGGAGGATGCTCAGGTGGCTGTGGGGGAGGTGTGAAGCGGGGCCCTTCAGGCCAGCCGCGCCTTCACCTTCTGCGCCACAGCACCCATATCCGCTCGTCCGGCGGCCTTTTCCTTCACCAGGGCCACGACCTTGCCCATGTCGCGGGCCGTGGTGGCACCCGATTCGGTCACGGCGGCATCGATGATGGCATCCAGTTCGGCGTCGGATAGCTTCGCCGGCAGGTAAGTGTCGATGACGCCCATCTCGAAGCGCTCGATGTCGGCCAGGTCGGTGCGACCGGCTTTGTCGAACTGGTCGATGGAATCGCGACGCTGCTTCTGCATCTTTTCGAGCACGGTCAGGACCTGGACGTCGTCCAGTTCGATGCGTTCGTCGACTTCGCGGCGCTTGATCTCGGCCTGCACCAGGCGGATGACGCCCAGCCGCGTCTTGTCGCCGCTGCGCATGGCCGCTTTCATGTCTTCAGTAAGTTGCTGTTTGAGTGACACAATTCCTCCTGAACGACGAAAAGCCGGCTTTGCCATGGGCAAAGCCGGCTCGGGAGTTCGCCATGCGTACGGTGGCGGCGTTGCCGCGCCAACCGTTAATCTCACCTGCCCTGACGGGCAGATGGGATTAGTACATGCGGGTCCGGCGCGTGGTGTCGCGCGACAGACGACGCAGGTGACGCTTCACAGCAGCGGCGCGCTTGCGCTTACGCTCCTGAGTGGGCTTTTCATAGAATTCGCGTTTGCGCGTTTCGGCCAGAACGCCAGCCTTTTCGCACGTACGCTTGAAGCGGCGAAGGGCAAGCTCAAATGGCTCGTTCTCGCGGACTTTAACGCTCGGCATGGAAACTCCACTAATGTTTAAACTGACCCGTAAGATCGGGCGAGCCGTGGATTATAACGTGACCGAACAGAATTTTTCAAAGCCCATACTGGGAATCGAGACCTCCTGCGATGAAACAGGGGTCGCCCTGCTGCGCTGGGACCCTGAAAAACCCGGTCGCGGGCTGCTTTCCCATGCGCTTTTCAGCCAGATTGCCCTGCACGCGGAGTATGGCGGCGTGGTGCCCGAACTGGCCAGTCGCGACCATGTCCGCAAGCTGCTGCCCCTGGTTCGCCAGGCTCTGAAGGACGCCGGACTGACCACCGCCGACCTGGGCGGCGTGGCCTATACGGCCGGTCCGGGCCTCGTCGGAGCCCTGCTGGTGGGGGCTTCCGCCGCCCGTGCCATGGCCTGGGCGCTGGGCGTACCGGCCATCGGCGTACACCATATGGAAGGTCATCTGCTGGCGCCCCTGCTCGAAGTAGATCCGCCCGAAACGCCGTTCGTGGCCCTGCTGGTCTCCGGCGGACATTCGATGCTGGTCGAGGTGCAGGCCATCGGCCAGTACCGCATTCTGGGCGATACGCTGGACGACGCGGCGGGCGAAGCCTTCGACAAAACGGCCAAGATGATGGGGCTGCCCTATCCGGGCGGTCCCGCCCTGGCGGCGCTGGCGGAGCAGGGCACGCCGGGCGCGTTCCGCTTTTCGCGTCCGATGACCGACCGGCCCGGGCTGGATTTCAGCTTTTCGGGACTGAAGACCCAGGTATTGCTCGCCTGGCAGGCCAGCGACCGCAGCGACCAGACCCGCGCCGATATCGCGCGCGGATTCCAGGAAGCCATTGTCGATACGCTGGCCATCAAGTGCCGCCGCGCTCTGGCCGCGACCGGCGCGAAGCGTCTGGTGATCGCCGGCGGCGTGGGCGCGAACAAGCGTCTGCGGGAGCAACTGGGACAGGCCGCCAGCGACGATGGGTTCCGCGTGTACTTCCCCCGTCTGGCCTTCTGTACGGACAACGGCGCGATGATCGCGCTTGCCGGCGCCATCCGTCTTGCGTCGGGCCAGCACCAGGACGAGACGATCGCGGTGCATCCGCGGTGGAGCCTGGAGACGTTGCCGGCGGCGTGAAGCCGCCACCCCCGCTCTTGCGAAACCCCTCCGTGTCGCGGACCCTGTAAGGCCCGCACACAGAAAGCCCGCTCCATGGATATCGTCTTCATCGAAGACCTGCGTATCGATGCCGTCATCGGCATCTACGACTGGGAACGCCGTATTCGCCAGACGCTTTCGTTCGATCTGGAAATGGCGTTCGACAACACGCGCCCGGCCGCGACCGACGATATCGCCGACACGCTCAACTACAAGTCGATTTCCAAGCGGCTGCAGTCTTATGTCGAAGCATCCAGTTTCGGCCTGGTCGAAACGCTGGCCGAACGCTGCGCCGCCATCGTGCGCGAAGAATTCGGCGTGAGCTGGGTCCGCCTGAAACTTTCCAAGCCGGGTGCCGTCCGTGGCGCGAAGGCCGTGGGCGTATGCATCGAACGCGGCGAGCGTCCGCGCTGATGGGGCGTGCCTATTTAAGCCTCGGTTCCAATGTCGAACCCCATCGTTATCTGCGCGCGGCCCTCGACGAACTGCGCGCGCGCTTCGGCGCACTCGACGTATCGCCCGCGTATCGCAGCGTCGCGGTAGGTTTCGACGGACCGGACTTCGTCAATCTTGCGGTGGGTCTCGATACCGACCTTCCGCCCGTCGCCCTCAACGAATGGCTGCATGCGCTCGAGGATCGACACGGACGTCTGCGCGGCGGTCCGCGTTACGCCGACCGTACGCTGGATGTCGATATCGTCCTGTACGACGACCTGATACTCAGCGGCGAGGGGCATCTGGAAATTCCGCGCGGCGAACTGCGGCATGCCTTCGTGCTGCGCCCGATGGCCGATATCGCGCCGGATCTGAAACATCCGGTAACCGGTCGCACGATGGGCGAGTTGTGGGCGGCATTCCCCGTGGCCAGCGAGCCCATGGTGCCGGACGATCTTTCCGCCTGACGCCGCTGGCGGACGCCCCGGCGAGGTGCTACAACGTCGGCCAGTCAAGGGGAGAGGTTCATGGCCGGCAAGTTCGCGCGTAGTTGGGAATTGATGAAGGCCAGCGGTCGCGTCCTGAAACAGGACAAGACGCTGATGCTGTTTCCGTTGCTTTCGGGTCTGTGCTCGCTGATCGTAGTCGCGAGTTTCTTCATTCCCGTCGTCGTGTTCTTCATGCACAACGAAGGGCACCAGCTGGACCAGGAGCGCCTGTCGCCCCTGCACTACGTGGGCCTGTTCGCGTTCTATCTCGTCCAGTACACGGTCATCTTCTTCTTCAATACCGCACTCGTCTCCGCGGCGCTCGTGCGTCTTCGCGGCGGCGTTCCCACGGTCGGCGGCGGTATCCGCGCGGCGATGGCCCGGTTCCCGGCGATCCTTGGCTACGCGCTGATTGCCGCCACCGTGGGCGTGTTCCTGCGCGCCTTGCAGGAGCGTCTGGGTTTTGTCGGTCGCCTGGTGGCCGGTCTGCTCGGTCTTGGTTGGACGGTTGCCACCTTCCTGGTCGTTCCCGTACTCGCCAGCCAGAACGTCGGTCCTGTCGACGCACTGAAGCGCAGCGTCCAGTTGCTGCGCAAGACGTGGGGCGAGAACCTCATCGGCAACGGTGGCCTCGGTCTCGTGTTCGGCTTCATCAGCTTCGGCATCATTATCGCCGGCATGGCATTGGTGTTCGCTACCCTCGCCACGCAGTCGTATGTGGTGTTCGCGATCATCGGCGTGCTGACCTTCATCGCGTTGCTGGCGCTGTCGCTGATCCAGGCCGCGCTGCAGGGTATCTATTCCGCTGCGCTTTACCGGTTCGCGGAAGAAGGCGAAGCGGGCGCGGGCTTCGAGCCGGCATTGCTGGAAGGCGCGTTCCGCTCGAAGTAATCGCGTTCTGTTGTAGGAGCGCTCGAGAGCGCTCCTACAGGTGATGCGCGTGAGAGGTATCTCAAGTTCATCGGGCGGCTGACGTTTAGCATCTCCCTGTCGACGGAACGACGTTTGTCTCCGGATCAGTGGGGACGCACGAGATACGAACGACACTTCCTCCGCAGGGAAGCTGACGGGAGCCCCTCAGGGCTCCCTTTTTTATGGATCAGATCGCCAGCGCGCGGCCACCGTCGACGCGCACGGTCTGACCGGTCGTGTAGTTCGCATCCAGCAATAGCCAGCGCACGGCTTCGGCTACTTCGGCGGGCTGTCCCATCCGCGCCAGCGGAGTTTTCTCCATCAAGGCATCCGCCGCCGCCTGGTCCTTACCCGAATCGGGCCAGAGAATGGCGCCCGGCGCGACCGCGTTGACGCGGATGTCCGGCGCCAGATCCTTCGCCAGGGACAGCGTAAGCATGCCCAGCGCGGCTTTCGCCATGCAGTAGACCGGATGTTCCGCCAACGGGCGTTCGCCGTAGATATCGACGATGTTGACGATGGCGCCGCGCGAACGACGCAGTTCGCCAGCGGCTGCCTGCGCCAGAAAGAAGGGCGCGCGTGCATTGGCCGCGAAGAGATCGTCCCATTGTTCTGGCGTGGCCGAGTCCACCGGCGTGGGATAAAACGACGATGCGTTGTTGACCAGACCGTCCAGCCGGCCGAAACGCGCGACGACCTCATCCACCAGGCGGCGTGTCGCCGACGTGTCGGCGAGGTCGGCACGGAAGAGAACGACGCTGCCGGGGCGTATGGCCTGAAGCTCCGACGCGAGCGCGGCGGCTTCGTGCTCCGAGCGCAGGTAATGCAGCGCGATATCGCAGCCCGCTTCATGCAGGCGGCGCACGATGGCCGCACCTACGCGCCGGGCTCCGCCTGTGACGAGGACGACGCGTTTCGGTTCCATTGCTGCGCTTCCTGGCGATTGGGGCGTACGAGCTTGCCGCATTCCCGCGTCGAGGTCACTTGCCGCCTTTCGTGGTCTTCGTCGCGGTCTTCCGGCTGGCGGTTTTCTTTACCGCGACCTTGCGCGCTTTCGTTCCGGTTTTCGCCGGAGCCGGTTTCGCGGTTTTGACCGTCGTCTTCTTGGCGGCGATTTTGCGGACGGTCGCTTTCTTCGTGCCAGCGGCCGCCCTACGAGGTTTTTTTGCCGGGACGGGTGCCTCCCCGTCACTGTCTTCGACGTGGATATCCCCGCTGAAAAGATCTATCGCCGTCTTGGCCACCTGGCCGGTGTCGTAGTACGCGTACGCACCTACTCCCAGTGCGCCGACGATCGGCAGCCAGCGCGAAATGCCCTTGCCGACCGCGCGCTTGGACACACCGACGCCGATCCGCTGGGCCAGGCGCTGCAGCACGCTGGTTGCCGTGGTGCGAAAGATCAGGCGATCGCCCACGCGGATGGCCACGTCGCGGAATGCCTGCGCGGCAGTATGGCGGAACAGGCACCACAGCATCTGTTCGCGGCCCAGTTTCGCGGTTTTGCCGTAGGCCGCCGCTATATCGCTGACCATCTGGCCCTGGATGCGCCAGATCGCCACCAGCTCGGGCAGCACGGTCAGCCAACCCAGCGGGCCGGGTGGAAGGGCGAGCGAGCCGGCGGTCAGGCCGGCGCGGTGGGCCGCCGAGCTGGCGATCTTCCGGCATGCCTCCTCGGCGTTGGCGTGGCCCGCCGCCGGTACCTCGCTGGCCGGAATCCGGCTGACGAACTCCAGAATCGCCCGGGCCACGGGGCTTTCCTCATGCATGGCCCGGGCCGGGACGATCTCCCGGGAGCCGGAGGTTTCCTTGTCGTTTCCCATCGTTATCTCCGCGATTGTGCCTCGGAACATGGTGTCGGCAGCCTTGTGAGCCCCGAATGAAGCGAAAGCGGCATGAAAGGTTCGGATCAGGATACTGGCGTAACATTATAACATTGCGCTATATCGTCCCCTGTCCCCTAATAAGAAGACGCCCCGATGAGAATCCGCTCCATCAAAGACGCCCGCCTTGCCCTGGCTATCGCCGGAGCGCTTGCCAGCCTGTCCGCCATGCCGGCTTTCGCGGCCGACGGGACCGGCGACGACGCGACCAACCCTCAGAAGGCGACCACGCTCGGCGCCGTCGACGTCAGTGCGCGACTGGACGAAGCGCGCAATAGTCTGTCGCCGGATACGGGTAGCAGCCAGTACGTCATCGATCGGCAGACCATTCAGGCGCTGCCGCTGGGCGACGCGACGCCGCTGAACCAGATCGTGTTGCAGGCACCCGGCGTCGTGCAGGATTCGTACGGGCAGCTGCATATCCGCGGCGATCACGCGAATCTGCAGTACCGCATCAACGGCGTATTGATCCCCGAGAGCATCGGCGGCTTCGGGCAGACGCTGGACGCGCGCCTCATCGACAACATGAAGCTCCTCACCGGCGCGCTGCCGGCCCAGTACGGCGAGCGTACCGCCGCCATCGTCGACATCACCACGCGTACCGGCAAGGAAGGCACGGGCGGCAGCGTTGGCGTGACCGGCGGCAGTTTCGGCACCATCAACCCGAACGCGACGATCTTCGGCCGCTCGGGTGCGTGGAGCTGGTTCGCCACGGCGAACTACCTGGTCAACGACGTCGGTATCGAAAATCCGACGTCCAGCCGCAAGCCGGTGCACGACCGCACCAACCAGGTGAAAGCGTTCGGCGACATCTCGTACCTGATCGACAACGACACGCGCCTGAGCTTCATGTTTGGCGCGACGAACAACCGCTTCCAGATTCCGAACAATCCGGGCCAGGCGCCGCAGTTCGGCTATCTGGACGTCACGAACTTCGATTCGGCGAACCTCAACGAGCGCCAGCAGGAAAAGACCCGGTTCGGCATCCTCTCCTTGCAGGGAAAGATGGGCGAGACGGCGTATCAGGTCTCCGCGGGCGAACGTTACAGCGGCCTCTCGTTCACGCCCGACGATATCGGCGATCTGATGTTCAATGGCGTGGCATCGAACGTCCGTCGCAGCAATCGCGCGACGACGCTTCAAGCCGATTTCTCGACGCCGGTGGGCGATAACCACACGCTGCGATATGGCCTGTACGGTGCGTACGAAAGCGCGAAATCGACGAATGATGCGATGGTTTTCCCCGCGGACGACAACGGCAATCAGACCAGCACCGTACCGTTGAACATCGTTGACGCCAGCCGCGTCATCGCCCGTACCTACGCGCTTTACGTGCAGGACGAATGGAGCATCGGCGATCACTGGACGGTCAACTACGGCGTGCGCGCCGACAAGTACAACGCCTTCCGTGTGGAAAGCCAGCTGAGCCCGCGCATCGGCGCTATCTGGCAGCCGAACGACAGCACCACCGTGCACGCCGGGTATTCGCGTTATTTCACGCCGCCGGCCAGCGAAGCGATCACGTCCACGTCGATCGAGAAGTTCGCGGGCACGACCAATGCACTGCCGGACAACGGTAGCAACACGCCGCTGGTCGAGCGTTCCGATTACTACGACATCGGTATTTCGCAGAAGCTGGGCAGCCAGTGGACGGCCGGGATCGACGCTTACTATCGCCGCGTTTCGCGCATCCAGGACGAAGGGCAGTTCGGTGCGGCCGTGGTCTACTCGACCTTCAACTACGACCAGGGTCGCATCCAGGGCACCGAGTTCACGCTGAATTTCGATGGCGGCCCGCTGACCGCGTACTTCAACTTCGCATACAACCGCTCGCTGGGTAAGAAGATCATCACGGGTCAGTACAACTTCGCACCCGACGACCTCGCCTATATCGCGAACAACTACATCCACCTGGATCACGACCAGAAATTCACATCGTCGGGCGGGGTGAACTACGCCATCGATTCCACAACGCGGATCGGTGCCGATTATCTCTTCGGTTCGGGGCTGCGCAAGGACGGTGCGGTACCCAACGGCGCCTCCATGCCGTCGTACTTCCAGCTCAATCTCAGCGTCGCGCACGATTTCAACTTCGACAAGACCGGCGCACTGCACACGCAACTGGCGTTGATCAATGCGCTGGATCGTACGTACCAGCTCCGCGACGGATCGGGTATCGGCGTGGGCGCGCCGCAGTATGGTCCGCGTCGTGGCGTGTACCTTTCGGTGCAGAAGGACTTCTGAGGTAGCGGCGGTGAAAGAGGGGGCGATCCGTTATCCTGCGGCTTCGCCCCCAGCCTGCACCTTGAGATGAACGCCCGACTTCCCGAACCCTCCGCCGACGAGCGCGCCCATTCCGATCACCTGCTCGCGCTGCTGCGCGAGGACATCGCCTCCCAGGGGCCGATGCCGTTCTCGCGATTCATGGAACGCTGCCTCTACACGCCGGGACTGGGTTACTACAGCGCGGGCAAGGCTAAATTCGGCGCCGAAGGCGACTTCGTCACCGCGCCCGAGCTGGGCGATCTTTTCGCGCAGTGCGTAGTGCGTTCCGTGCAGCCCATTCTTTCGATGCTGGGTGACGAAGCGGACTTCCTGGAGCTTGGCGGCGGCAGCGGCGCTTTCGCCGAAAGTGCGCTCGTCGCGATGGATGCCGCTGGCGTATTACCGCGACGCTACATGATTCTCGAACCCAGCGCGGATCTTCGCGAACGCCAGCGCGAACGCCTTGCCGCGGCGCTGCCTCCCGCGGTGTATGCGCGGGTTGCGTGGATCGACCGTCCGCCGGAAGAAAGCTGGAAGGGTGTCCTTTTCGCCAACGAAGTGATCGACGCCCTGCCGACCACGCGCTTCACCGTGCGCGATGGCGAGGTGTACGAGGAATACGTCGTACTGAATGGCGATGGGGGGTTGACACGTATCGATCGTCCCGCCGATGCGCTCACAGGCGGTGCCGTGCGTCATCTGGAGCGCGATCTCGGTCGCGAGTTCGAGGCGGGTTATCGCACCGAGGTCCTTCCGCAGTTGCCGTACTGGATGCAGGCCGTGGGCGGTATGCTGGAAACGGGCGCGATGCTCTTCATCGACTATGGCTATCCGCGTGCGGAGTTCTATCTGCCCGAGCGCACCGACGGCACGTTGCGCGCTTTCTACCGGCACTACACGCATGCCGATCCTTTCTACGCCCCGGGTCTGCAGGACCTCACGTCGTCCGTGGATTTCACCGCGCTGGCCGAAGCGGGCAACAACGCCGGCTTCGGTGTGGCGGCTTATGTTCCGCAGGCGCAGTTTCTCATCGCGTCGGGTTTGCAGGAGTTCTTCGAAGCCGGCTACATGGCTACCGAAGACGAGGCGACGCGTTATCGTCTGGCCCAGCAGGTGAAGAAGCTGACCATGCCCGAAGAAATGGGCGAGCGTTTTCAGGCGATGCTGTTCGCGCGCGGCATCGACGCCGTCGCGCTACCGGCGGAACTGATGCTGGCGGATCAGGGCTCGCGGTTGTAACGCCGCAACGGCACGGCGTTTCTCTGTGCTCTGTGCTCCCACAGAAAGCACTAAGGCACTCCGGATTACGGTATCGGCTTCGGCACAGCCGCAATCGCCTTCACCCGTGCGCGATCCATCGCCTCGCCGATGGCCGGGCCGGTCAGGCCCTGGTCGACGAACGGTTGCGACGTAACGCCTGCCGCCGCTTCGCGCGCGGCACGCAGAAACGCAGCCTGCGGATAGCTGGCATCCGCACTGCCCAGGCGGCCGCGCTTGTCCGCCTCGCAGGCACGGAGGAAAACCTCCAAACGCTCGGGCCGGCGCAGCGCGCCCAGGCTGTCGAGCATCTTCAGGATCGTCGCCGGCTTCAGTTCGAAGGCCATGTGCGCATTGAGGTGGTAACGGCATACCGCTTCGGCGAGCACGGCGAATTCGGTCGGCACTTTCAGTCGCAACGACATTTCGCGCACCGGCTCGATGCCGCGCTGCTCGTGCATGACGTGGCGCGGCAATATCTCCTCGGGCGTCAGCGCCTTGCCCAGATCGTGCGTGAGCGCGCAGTACCCGACCAGCGCATCGCCGGGCGCGATGCGTGCGGCCATGTCCAGCACCAGTTCGATATGGATGCCGCAGTCGATTTCGGGGTGGTACTCGGCTCGCTGCGGCACGCCGTAAAGCGCGTCGACTTCGGGAAACAGCACGCGTAAGGCGCCGCTTTCGCGCAGCACCTTGAGAAAGGCCGACGGTTTCGGTTCCGCCAGCGCTTTGCGCGTTTCCGCCCATACCCGTTCGGGAACGAGATGATCGATCTCGCCGTCGGCGACCATCCGCCGCATCAGCGCCATGGTTTCGGCCGCGACGGTGAATCCAAGCGGTGCGTACCGCGCGGCGAATCGCGCCACGCGCAGCAGGCGCACGGGATCTTCGACGAAAGCATCGGACACATGGCGCAGCATGCGCGCCTCGATGTCGCGCACGCCGCCATAGGGATCGACCAGCGTGCCGTCGTCCGCTTCGGCGATGGCGTTGATCGTGAGGTCGCGCCGTTCCAGATCCTGTTCCAGGGTGACCGATGCGTCGGCCTGAAACGCGAAACCGTGATAACCGCGACCCGTCTTACGTTCGGTGCGAGCCAGCGCGTATTCCTCGCCAGTCTTCGCTTCGAGGAAAACCGGGAAATCCTTGCCGACGGCTTTGTAGCCGGCCGCGATCATCTCGTCGGGCGAAGCGCCGACCACCACGAAATCGCGGTCGACCACGGGACGTCCGAGCAGCTTGTCGCGGACGGCGCCGCCTACCAGATAAGTCTTCATGCCAGAGATATTAACGGCGCATGCCGCGCGCGTCGTCCAGACGTCGCTGGCGCACCGCCTTGCCGAGCAGGCGCGGTAGCCATGCGGTAAACGACTGCGGCTGGATGCCCAGCATGGCCAGGCCATCGGTCTTGCCGACCGAATCGGTGCGTAGCGAACGGAAATTGTCGGGCGAGAACGGTTTGCCGGGCATCCATTGCGCGACTTCCGCCTGGAGAAGTCCAAGGCTGTCCGGCAGCGGTATGACAGCGCGGCGTGGATGGGTCTCGTCGCGGATGCGGCGCACAATGTCGATCAGCGAGAGCGTCTCCCGTCCGTAGAGTTCGAACGTACGGTTGAGCGACAGCGCCGTGTCGCCGACGCAGCGTGCGATCGCCTCGGCGACATCGCCCACATAGACCGGGGCCATTTTCGCCTTCGGCCGCGCGAGTGGAAGGACCGGCATCAGACGCAGCAGCGAGGCGAAGCGCGTTACCAGTCCGTCGCCGGGCCCGAAAATAGTGCTGGGTTCGTAGAGCGTCCAGTCGAGGCCGGAGTGCTTCACCAGCGCTTCGGCTTCGCCGCGCGTCTTGAGGTAACGGGACAGACCCTGACCCGCTTTCAGCGAACTCATCTGGTGGAGCCGGCGTACGCCTGTATCGCGACACGTATCGATGATCGTCTTCGTCAGGTCGATATGCGCGCGCTGAAACGTGTCGCGTCCGCGTTCGTTGAGGATGCCGACGAGGTTCATCACCGTGTCGGCTTCCGAGAAATACGGTCGCAACGCAGCGGAGTCGTAGATATCCGCGGAACGCAGCGTGACGCCCGGCGCCACGGCGCTGGGCCGTCGCTTCTGGCGGTTGCGCGAAAGCAGCACGATGTTATGACCGTCGGCGGCGAGGCGGGGCACCAGAATGCTGCCGACGAAGCCCGTGCCGCCGAGTATGACGATGCGCTGCGGTTTCATGTGTAGCCCTTAAGGTGAGGCGAGAGAGCTATCAATTTCCAGAACGATCTTGCCGATATGCGAGCCATCTTCCATCAGGGTATGCGCTTTGGCGGCATCCGCGAAACCGAAAAGAGCATGCACGAGAGGGCGGAAGGTGCCGGCTTCGATCAATGGCCACACCTTCTCGCGCAACTCCCGGCCAATGACCACCTTGCGCGCGGCGGGCAGGGCGCGCAAGCCGGAGCCCGTAACGGTCAGCCGGCGGAAGATGATCTTGCCCAGGTCGAGTTCGGCCGTCCGGCCATGCGGCAGGGCGATCATGACCAGACGGCCATCGAGCGCCAGCGCGTCGAGGTTGCGGGGTGCGTAGTCGCCGCCGACCATGTCGAGGATCACGTCCACACCCGCGCCGTCCGTGAGCTGTTTCACCACGGCGACGAAATCTTCCTCGCGATAATTGATCGCTCGCTCGGCGCCCAGCGCAAGGCACGCCTCGGCCTTCTCGCGTGAACCCACCGTGGCGAACACCCGCGCACCGAAGGCTTTGGCGAGAGGAATCGCGGTGGTGCCGATGCCGCTGCTGCCGCCGTGGACCAGGAAGGTCTCGCCGGCAACCAGTCGCGCGCGGTCGAATACGTTCGTCCATACCGTGAAGCAGGTTTCCGGCAGCGCTGCAGCCTGCACCCAGTCCAGGCCCTTCGGTACGGGCAGGCACTGCCCCGCCGGTGCCGCCACGTATTCGGCATAGCCGCCGCCGTCGACCAGCGCGCAGACAGCGTCGCCCACCCGCCAGTCGTCGACATCCGCGCCCACGGCGGCGATGCGGCCGGACACTTCCAGGCCCGGCAGGTCCGAAGCGCCGGGCGGCGGCGGATAAGTTCCGGCGCGCTGGCCCGTGTCGGCGCGATTGATGCCGGCAGCGGCCACGCGGATCAGGACATCGCCCGGGCGCAGCGAAGGCACCGGGCGGTCGGCGATCTTCAGCACGTCGGGAGGGCCCGGCCGGGATATCTCGATAGCGCGCATCCGGGCAGGCAACAAGCTCATTGTTGCGGCTCTTCGGTCGACGACGCAGCGGCGGGCAACGGTTGAAGGGTCGTGGCCGGCGTGGCCGGAACGGCTTTGACGACGGCCGGCGCCGGGCATGCCACGGGTTTGCGTACCGTAGCGCTGGTCGGCAGCGCATAGGTCTGTCCGATGCGGGTCAGGCGCGATCCGATCGGCACGGCATTGCCGTTGAGACGCCAGTCGTAAATCACGGCGAAGGCCATGACGCGGGCGACGTATTCGCGGGTTTCCTTATAGGGAATGCTGACGATGAAGAGGTCGGGGTCCAGGCTGCCCCGCGCGGCAAGCCACTGGTCCACCCTGCCCGGACCGGCGTTGTAAGCCGCGCTGGCCAACCACGGCGCACCGTTGTAACGCGCCGCCATCTGCGCGAGGTAGCGCGTGCCCAGCACGATATTGGTCGGTGGATCGTAAAGGCTTTCGCCGCCGTTCCACGGCAAGCCGTTGCGTCGGGCGACATTGGACGCCGTGTCGGGCAACAACTGCATGAGGCCGCGCGCATCCGCGCCGGAACGCGCATCGGTCATCCATGCGCTTTCGGCACGGATGATGGCGTAGGCCCAGGACGCCTCGATCCCCGCCTGGCCAGCCTGTTCGACGACGCCATCCTGCCGGGCCAGCGGAAAGCGCTGCTCGTACAGACGCAGGGCGTCGCCCGAACTGAGTCCGAATACCGCCCGGTCGTACCAGCCCTGGCGATAGGCGAGATCCGCCGCCAGACGCTGCGTTTCGGGCGTGGCGTTCGCCAGTGCCTGCGTCCATTCGCGGCGGGCCTGCTTTTGCAGGCCGACGGCATAAAGCTCGAAGGCGCGATCCAGCCCCGGATCGGCAAGCAACGCCCGTTCGCGCGCAGCATCGGAGGCCATGGTCGACGGGCAGATGGCGTACGAGGTATCCAGACGATCCGCCGCAAGGAAGCCGAAGAAGGTCGCTTCCTGCGCTACCGACTGGTAGCCGGTACGCGATTCGCCCGCGCGTCCCAGCTTGCCGAGCACCATGGCGCGGAAGTAGCGCCATTCGCCGTCCTGTTTTTGCGATTCGTCGAGGGCGTCCAGCGCCGTGAGTGCCGCGGTCCAGTTCTGCCGGGCGAGAGCGACGCGGACGCGCCATTCGCGCGTGGCATCGGTCTGCGCGCCGGGCGGCAGGGCTTCGAGGCGGTCGAGGGCCCCTTCGTCGAAGTCCGTCGCATGGAACAGGGCTAGCGAGTTCAGCACCGCGCCGCGCTGCTGTTCGTCGAGCGTGAAACGGGGCGACAGATTCGTCCACGCCACATCCGCGGCCGTTGACTGACGTCGCGCCAGTCGCTGGACGCCGAGCACCACCGCCTGCCGGTTGCGCGGCGTGTCGGGCCAGGACTTGGCATCGGCGACGGCGCGCGAGGGATCGTTCATCGCCTGCGCGATGTGCTGGGCGGCGAGGGCATCCTGCGGAGGCAGCCACGGCGCCAGCGAGGCGACAGTGCCGCCCTTGCCGGCGTCGGCGGCCGTCTGGATGCGCGACCACAGCCGTTCGGTGGTCAGCAGGCCCTGATCGTGCGCGGCAGCGATAACCGGATCGCAGGCATTGGGCAGGCTGGGCTTCTTCCACAGGTCGGCCAGATCGCGGTTGAAGTCGAGCGGCTGGCCGCGCGAAAGGCTAGCCTGCAACGCATAGCAGGTAAGCCCGTCGCCCTGGCCCGGCTGATACATGGCCGAGAACGTCGTCCAGTCCTTGCGCCGGGCAAGCTCGCCAAGGAAATCGCGGCGCAGGTCGTTCGCAGGAATCAGGTTCGGATAGCGGGCCAGATAGGCATCGACCCGGGCGCGGTCCAGCTGACGCAGGTCGTGCTCCAGCGACGCGGCTTCCAGATAGGGGAACAGTGCATAGGTCTCCAGGCCCTGGGCCTGGGTCCGCCATGTGTCGCCGCCTTGCTGGGCGCTGACATAGGCCTGACGGAAGCGCGTGCGCTGGGCTTCGGTGCCCGTGCCGTGTACCTGGCCGATGATGAGAGACGCGCCGAGTAGCAGAAGCGTATGGCGGCCGAACTGGCGCATACGGGAGATGGCGTATCGCGATGCCGGGGTAGCGGGCATAAGCCTTTCCTTAGATGACGTACGAAATCCACCCCGATTGTAGTTCATGGGTCCTTGCAGGCTGGATGAACGGCACGGGGCTTCGCCGTACGGGCCCGGCCCGTTAAGCTTGCGGGGCTCACCGATACCAGGAACGGCATGTCGCCTCACACCCCCTCCGCGCGTTTCGCGCGTCCGCTCGCATGGATCGTGCTCATACTCTGCGCGCTGGCCGGCGCCGTGTACTGGTGGACGCTGGGCCGCCCGGTGAATCTCCCCGATGCGCCTTCCGCCCGCATCGCCTGTGTGTCGTACGCCCCGTTCAGATTGAAGGGCGAGACGCCGTTCGATATCAACGCGGTCATTTCGCCGGAACGCATCGACGCCGACCTGCGTGCGCTGTCGACCCGATTCGACTGTGTGCGTACGTATTCGATGGGGCAGGGTCTGGGCGCCGTGCCGGATATCGCCGGCCGCTACGGCATGAAAGTGATCATGGGTATCTGGCTCAGCCGCGACACCGTCGCCAACGAGCGCGAAATGGCGTTGGGCATCGCCGCCGCGAAGCGCGACCGTGCGCATCTGCGCGGCATCGTCGTGGGCAACGAAGTGTTGCTGCGCGGCGAACTGACGCCAAAACAACTGTCCGCGTATATCGAACGCGTGCGTTCGCAGACCGACGTACCGGTGACTTATGCGGACGTGTGGGAGTTCTGGTTGCGCCATCCCGAACTGGCGAAGGCGGTGACCTACCTCACGATCCATATCCTGCCGTACTGGGAAGACGAGCCCGTCGCGCCCGAACGCGCGGTACAGCACGTCGCGGACGTCTATACGCGTATGAAATCGGAGTTCGCCGGCAAGGACATCATGATCGGCGAAACCGGCTGGCCAAGTCAGGGCCGCACGCGGCGCGACGCCAGCGCCAGCGTGGTCAACGAAGCGCGTTACCTGCGCGAATTCCTCGTGTATGCGTCCACCGTCAACATGCCTTACAACGTGATCGAGGCATTCGACCAGCCGTGGAAGCGCGACCTGGAAGGTACGGTCGGCGGCTACTGGGGCATCTTCGACGTCGATGCGAAACCGAAGTTTCCGATGCAGGGACCGGTGGTGGAAGAGCCTCGCTGGACCTGGGCGCTCGCGGCCGGTGGCATCGGCGCGATCGTGTTCCTGCTGGCCGGGGTGTGGCGTCGTCGCTGGCACGGCGGTGCGGGCTGGCTGGCGCTGGCGTTGACCGGTTTCGCGACGGGCACGGCGTTGGCGGCGCATACGCGCCTTCTGCTGTTCGCCTGCCGCAACACGACGGAATGGACCATCGGCATCGCTGCCGGCGTACTCGCGCTGCTGACCGCGCTAAGCCTTGCGCGCGCACTAGCTGCGCGTCTTGCAGGCGGTGTTCCCGCCGCCGTGACGACCGTCGCTCCGACCGTCGTCAAACGTCGCCGCATAGGCAGGGACTGGACCGATGCATTCACCATGCAGCGCTTTTTCTGGATGTTCGTACTGGCGCTGTATGGACTGCTGTTGGTATTCAACGGCCGCTACCGCGACTTCCCGGTCGGCCTGTTCGCACTGCCCTGCATCGGCTTCGGTCTGCTGGGAATATTGCGTACACGCGCGGATCGTCTGCTGCCGCTGATCGAAGAGCGGATGCTGGCCATCCTTCTCGTGCTGCTGGGCATCACGGTCGTTGGGCAGGAGCTCGCCGCCAACGCGGTTTCGTGGCTCTGGTGCGGTCTGAATCTGGCGATCGCGATACCGGTGCTGCTTGCGTGGCAGAAAGCACGCAACGCGCAGTCGTAGTCGCCCCGTTGTTACCGCGCCGCTTCGGCGGTGCGCTCGTCGTACTGAATACGGATAAGGCGCAGCGCGCCGATCAGCAGTGCGAGGGCGCCGGCTTCGAAGCAGTACAGCTGCAACGCGACAAGGCCCAGTGCCGTAGCGAGCGCGGCGGAGAACGGATGGCGCCACACCAGCGCCAGCACGGCGGCGGCTACAGCGGCGTAGCCGTAGCCATAGGTCAGGAATCCCTGCACCACGGCAAGACGCGCGGAGCACCACCACGGCGCGACGCCTTCCTCGCACGCGTGCTGCATGTATTGCGGTTCGACCACCATATAACGCAGCAGCGCGGCGACGATCGCGATGACGACAATGGCGATCCAGGGCGCGGCGATGCGCATGCGGGAGTTCATTTGCGGACGGGTCCTTGGGGATTCGCGGTGGCCTCGGCCAGCGACGGCGGCAACCGGATTTCTGCGGCGATCGGCAGATGATCCGAGAACGCCTGGGGCAATGTCCATGTCCGGTCGAGCTTGATGTCGGCCGAGGTCAGGATATGGTCGAGCGCGCGGCGTGGCTTCCAGCTGGGGAAAGTCGGCGTATGGCTGGTCGGCATTTGTAGCGACGTCCTCGCGAACAGCCGCTGCATCTCGGGGCTTTCGACCACGGTATTGAGATCGCCCATCAGCACCGCATGCGGATGGTTGGCAAGCAGTTCCGCGATGAAGGCCAGCTGGCCCACGCGTGCCTGCGCACCCAGCGACAGATGGGCGATGACGACGACCAATGCGTCCGGGCCGTCGCCAAAACGAACGAACAGTGCACCGCGTCCGCGGATGCGGCCGGGCAGCGGATAGTCGATGACTTCGGTGGGTTCGATCCGGCTGATCAGGCCGTTGGCCGAATGGGCGACCCGCGCCATCGGCCGGTTGGGCTGGTGGCTCCAGAAAGGCATACCGGCCGCTTCTGCCAGGTAGCGCGTCTGGTTGAGGAAACCGGAACGCAGACTGCCTGCATCGGCTTCCTGGAGGCCGACGACGTCGAAGTCCTGAAGGAGATCGGCCAGCGAATCGAGGTTATCGAGCTTGTTGCGCCCGGGCAGCACCGCATTGACGCTGCGGGTGACGTAGTCGCTGTAACGCTGGACGCTGGCGCCCGCGAGAATGTTGCAACTCAGCAGTCGCAACGTGCGTTCGGCCGCGGGGAGCGGCGTCGTCGGAGAGCGGGGCGGCACAGGGCGATTCATATCGTTGCTGATGATGCTGGCGGGCCGTTGGGGATCGAGCATGCCCGGCGCGATGTGAACAACGGGCATCCAGCAACTGTTGCGTCCACCCGGCGCGGCCTGTTCAGGCGCGCCGGGCGGGCAGGTCTCACTTGACGCCGGCCAGTTCCTTTTTCACCAGGAACTGAGTGAGGGCGTTGAGCTTGTCGAAGTCGCCGAAATTGTTGCTGCGGTACTTGCCGTCGACCACGATGCTTGGGGTGCCATCGACCTGCCACTGCTGGATCAGCTTCGTATCGGCCTGGATCTGCTTCGTGGTGGCTTCGCTGTTCGCTTCGCGCAGGAACGCGGCGCGATCGACGCCCTTGCTTGCATACCAGTCGGCCAGTTCGTCGATCGTGCGGATCGGGTAATGGTCGATGTGGATGGCCTTGAAGAGCGCGGCATGCGTCGCGTCGAGCGCGCTGAGCTTCTTCGCGGCGTAGAACGCGCGGGCATACGGCAGCCATGCGTCGTTGAAAGCCGCCGGCATGGAGCGGAAGACGACATCCTTCGGCAGTTCCTTCTGCAGCTTCTCGGCGTATTCCTCGTAATGGGCGCAGTGAATGCAACCGTACGAGAACACTTCGACCACCTCGACCTTGCCGTCCTTGCCCGCGCGCTGCGGGTTGGGAATCGAGACGTACTCGCTGCCATCGGTAAACGACGTCGCGGTGGCGGCGGTATCGGCGGGACCCGCGGTGCAGGCGGTGGCGAGCACGAGGCCGCAGGCGAGAAGGGCTATGCGCTTGAACATGGATATCTCCAGTGGATGAAGCCCTGGGGCTTCGTCCGGTCAATGGCGTGATGAAGCGGGTTACTTGCCCGCGGCTTCCTTGCTGACGAGCCACTGCGTGAGCTCGACCGCCTGCGGATACCCGCCTGCGGTGATCGCGGTGAGCCGGTATTTGCCGTTCACGACGATCGTCGGCGTGCTTTCGACCCCGTAGGCGCGGATCAGTTCATCCGCGCGCTTCATCTTGGTGTTGATGGTGAACGAGTTCGCCGTGGCGACGAATTCCTGTTCGTTTACGCCGAACTTCGCGTAGAACTTCGCGACGTCCTCGATGGTCGGCCACGCCGACTGCGGCTTCGGCTTGTTCGTTTTCATATCGAACATGCCCAGTTCGCCGCTCTTGAAGACCGCGTCGAACATCGCGTCGTGCGCCTTGCCGGCGACGCCGAAGGTCTGCGCCGTGACATAGGCGCGCTGGAGCAGCGGCCAGTTTTCGTCGGGGCGGAACGAGGCCGGCGTGTAGGTCATCACCACGCCTTCGGGCAGGTGCTTGGCCATCTCGTCCACGATGCCGTGGAACTGGAAGCAGGCCGGGCAACCGTAGGAGAAGACCTCGGTCACTTCGATCTTGCCGGGCGTGCTGGTCGGCTGCGACGGCTCGATGCGGGAGTAGTGCTTGCCTTCTTCCCACTTGCCGGTGTCGACGAACGGTGCGGCGGCGACCTTCGGCGCGGCGGGCGCCTCGGCCTGGGCTGGTGCGCTGCTGGCGGCAGGTGCGGGTGCCGTCGCGGTAGTGGACGGTGTGGCGGGTGCAGGCGAAGACGCGGGAGCAGCCGGAGCCGTGGTCGCCGCGGCGGGAGCCGGAGCGGGCGCAGGGGTGTTGTCGTTGCCGGAGCAAGCCGCGAGGGCGAGCAGGGCGACGCAGAGGAGCGGCAGACGCTTGAGCATGGGGATTCCTGTAGTCCTTAAACAGGAACGGGCCGCTGGGGCCCGTTCGGTTTCACTCGGCGGTGTGCAGGCCTTCAATGTAGCTGGCTAGCGCCGCGATGTCCTTGTCGTCGAGCTTCTGGGCGATCGCCGGCATGATCTTGGCGTGCGCGTCGGTGCCCCAGGTCGTTCCGTCGTGCCAGGCCTTCAGCGTCGCCTGGATGTAATTGGCGTGCTGGCTGGTGAGCTGCGGGTACATGGCGCCCGGGTTGCCACGGCCGTCCGGGCCATGGCAGGCCATGCAGGCCGGAATGCCGCGGGTGGAGTCACCCTGGCGATAGAGCGTCTGGCCCTGCGCGACCAGGGTCTGGTCGGCCACGCCCGGCAGCGACTGCTTCGAGGCGAAGTAGGCGCCGATGTCGTGCATGTCCTGCGGGCTGAGCGCGGCGACCATACCCATCATGATCGGGTTGGCACGGGCGCCGGACTTGAAGTCGGTCAGCTGGCGAACGATGTAAGCCTCGTTCTGGCCAGCCAGGCGCGGGTACTGCGCATCGGAGGAGTTGCCGTCCATGCCGTGGCAAGCGCCGCAGGCGGCGGCCTTGCCGGCACCGGCGGTGGCGTCGCCCGGCTTGACGGCGGCCGTGGCTTCCGCGCTGGCGGCGGGGGCTTCAGTTGCCGGGGCAGCGGCGGCGGCCGTCGCGGTCGTGGGGGCGGAGCCCGCCTTGGCCGGAGCGTTCGCGTTCGGCGCGGCGGTCTGGGCCGCAGCGGCACTCATGACAAGTACTGCGGTAATGGCAGCGGCGGCGTGCCGAAACTTCATACACTCTCTCCAAGGGATGCTTCTGGGCCGAGCATGTGTGCTCAGGCGACGTAACCGAAGAATTATCCCTGTGCCAACGGGCGGCGGTCAAACGCATCGATGTGCCGCATCGCATACACTGCCCGCCCATCCTTTCCTGCCGATGACTTTCCCGTGTCGGCGCGCGTGCCTCGCCTATGTCCACCAAACACAACGTACTCAACGGCGCGACCTTCGTGCTTGCCGCCCACGAGATTACCCAGCTGCCTTACGACTCGGGTGCCGAAGTCGCGTTCGCCGGTCGCTCCAATGCCGGAAAGTCCAGTGCGCTCAACGCGTTGACCGGACACAACGGACTGGCTCGGACATCGAAGACGCCGGGGCGCACCCAGCAGATGGTGGTGTTCGACCTGCCCCCGCTGAAGGGCGCCGAGGGTACCGAGCCGCTGACGGCCCGTCTCGTCGACCTGCCGGGTTACGGTTACGCCAAGGTGCCCGAGGCCATCCGCCTGCACTGGCGCAGCGAGATCGACGCCTATCTGAAAATGCGGCGCAGCCTGCGCGGCGTGGTGCTGATCGTCGATATCCGCCATCCGCTGAAGGAATTCGACCGGATGATGCTGGGCTTCTGCGCCGCCACCGAACTGCCTTGCCACGTGCTGCTGACCAAGGCGGACAAAATCTCCCGCGGTCCGGCATCTGCCGCGCTGGAAGCGTTGCGCAAAGAGATGCGCAAGGACGGCGTCACCGGTACGGCGCAGGTCTTCTCGTCATCGGCGAAGAACGGCGTGGAAGAGGCGAGGGCGCGGATCATCGAGCTACTGCATACGCCGCGCCCGCACGAGCTGTAGCCGATCTGTCGTAGGAGCGAGCTCCTGCACAAAACGCCTGTCAGGCCACGTTGGCCATGAATACCCGGCATAGCTCTTCCATGCCCTTGCGGTCTTCCTCGTCGAAGCGCGCCACCGACGGGCTGTCCACGTCCCATACGCCCAGCAGCGTGCCGTCGGCCTTGACCAGCGGCACGACGATTTCCGATTGCGAGGCGGCGTCGCATGCGATGTGGCCTTCGAAGGCGTGCACGTCGCGGACCAGCTGGGTTTCCCGCGTAGTGGCGGCCGTGCCGCAGACGCCGCGCCCCAGCGCGATGCGCACGCAGGCCGGCTTGCCCTGGAACGGACCGACGACCAGTTCGGTGCCGTCGAACAGATAAAAGCCCGACCAGTTGATATCCGGCAACGTATTGAAGACCAGCGCGGCGAAGTTGGCCGCATTAGCGATCAGGTTGCTTTCGCCCGCGAGAATGCCCGAGGCCTGCTGGGCCAGCTCTTTATAAAGCGTGGATTTGTCGTCGGTGGGAATCGATGAGGTCTCGAACATGGGACACTGCCGCCAGCGGGTAAGGCCTCCTCTATGGAGGTTTCCCGGCCATTGTGCAAGATCGGAATCCCTGCAATGCAAAGCCTTTTTATCGCTGGCACCGACACCGGTATCGGCAAGACCCATGCGGCCTGCGCGCTGATCCACGCGCTGCGGGCGCGAGGCCATTCCGTGGCCGGCATGAAGCCCGTCGCCAGCGGCTGCGAGCGGACCGTCGACGGTCTGCGCAATGACGATGCGCTGGCGCTTCTCGCGGCCAGCTCGCCGGTGCCGCCGTACGAAAGGGTGAATCCGGTCGCCCTGGAAGAGGCCGTGGCACCTCATCTCGCCGCGGCGCATGCCGGGATTTCCATCGAACTGCCGCCGCTTCGCGCCGCTTTCGAGGCACTGGCCGTCGATCATGAATGGGCCGTCGTGGAAGGCGTGGGCGGGTGGATGGTTCCGCTGTCGCCCACGCTGTGCGCCAGCGACATCGCGCGCGAGTGGCGCCTGCCGGTGATCCTCGTCGTCGGGTTGCGTCTGGGCTGCATCAGCCACGCGCGTCTCACCGCCCTCGCCATCCAGGCCGACGGTTGCGAACTCGTCGGCTGGATCGCCAATACCATCGATCCGGACATGGCCTTGCGGGACGAAAACCTGCAAACCCTTGTGGACCTGCTGCCGGCGCCGTGCCTGGGCGTCATTCCTTATGGCGTGTCGCCCCGGGATGCCGCCGCGTTGCTGGATATCGCCGTTCTCGCCTGACGGTTCACACCGTCGCCACGTTCCGCATCTTATTTACGACACCTATGCCAACCACTCACCGCTACTACCTCTCCGTTGCCGACCTTGCGAACGCGCGCGGCTCCGAACCGTCGCTGGCCTTCGAGGGTATCGGCCCCGAAAAGCTCGCTTCCGACCTCGCCGACGCCTTGCGCAGCGATACGCTGTTCCAGCAATGGAAAGCCATGCAGCCGGACCCCGACGAAGTCGCCCCCTCGCTGGGCGCGACCGATCCCGGCGTCAGCGCGACGGGCAAGCAGACCAGCGACCGCGCCGACATTGAGCTGGTGACGACGTTGCCGATGAGCATCGTCAAGCAGCGCCTGAACTGGCTCATCGGGCCCAACTGGCAACTGCGCGACATGCGCTGACGCGCCGCAGCAAGGCTTCGCCCGTGACGGACGGCGGTTGTGCGTAATCGGCGCACACCGCTAGAGTCGTTGTTTTGCCGTCCGTACAGGGAAAGCGCCACATGCTCCGGATCCGTACCCTCGTGATCGCCACCTCGCTTGCGCTTGGTGCCTGCTCGCAGTCCTCCGAACCCGCCGACAAAGCCACGCCCGCGCCCGCCTCCACGGCGCCGGCCGCACCTTCGTCCGCCAGCACCACCGCCGCCACGCCGATGACTGAAAATCCGTTCTACGCGAAGAGCACGCTGCCCTTCGAGGCGCCGCCCTTCGACAAGATCAAGGACGCCGACTTCCAGCCCGCTATCGAAGAGGGCATGAAGCGGCACCTAGCCGAAGTCGAAGCGATCGCCAACCAGGCCGACGCGCCGACGTTCGACAACACGCTGGTCGCACTCGAGAAGTCGGGCGTCCTGCTGTCCCGTGTGCAGCACGTGTTCGGCGCGCTGACGGGCGCCAACACCAACGACACGTTGCAGAAGGTCGAAGAGGAAGAGGCGCCGAAACTCGCCGCGCACAGCGATGCGATCTACCTCAACGACAAACTCTTCAAGCGCATCGAGACGCTGTACAACCAGCGCGACACGCTGAAGCTCGATCCGGAATCGGCGCGGCTGCTCGAGTACTACTACAAAGACTTCGTGCATGCGGGCGCACGTCTGTCCGAGGCCGACAAGACGAAGCTCAAGGACATCAACAAGGAAGAGTCGACCCTCAGCACGCAGTTCACGAACCGCCTGCTGGCCGCCACGAAAGCCGGTGCGCTGGTCGTCGACGACAAGGCAAAGCTCGACGGGCTCGACACCGCCGATATCGAAGCCGCGGCTGGCGCCGCGAAAGATCGCAAGCTCGACGGCAAGTGGGTCATTGCGCTGCAGAACACCACGCAGCAGCCCAACCTGCAGGCGCTGAACGACCGCGACACGCGCGAGAAACTGTTCAAGGCATCGTGGGATCGCGCCGAACATGGCGATGCGAACGATACCCGCGAACTCGTTTCCCGGATCGCCCAGCTCCGCGCCGAGCGTGCGAAGCTTCTTGGCTTCCCGAACTATGCGGCATGGACGCTCGACGACCAGATGGCGAAGACGCCCGAGGTTGCCGAAAAGTTCATGGAGCGCCTCGTGCCGGCCGCCGTCGCACGCGCGACCCTCGAAGCGAAGGACATCCAGGATGTCATCGACAAGGAGAAGGGCGGTTTCCAGGCGCAAGCATGGGACTGGGACCACTACGCGGAAAAGGTGCGCAAGGCCAAGTACGATCTGGACGAAGCGCAGATCAAGCCGTACTTCGAACTGAACAGTGTGCTGCAGAACGGCGTGTTCTACGCCGCGAACCAGCTCTACGGCCTGACCTTCAAAGAGCGCAAGGACATCCCGGTCTACCATCCGGACGTCCATGTGTACGAAGTGTTCGACAAGGATGGCAGTTCGATCGCGCTGTTCTACACCGACTACTTCAAGCGCGATAACAAGGGCGGCGGCGCCTGGATGGACAACTTCGTCACGCAGTCGAAGCTGTTCGGTACCAAGCCGGTCATCTATAACGTCGCCAACTTCAGCAAGCCGGCCGACGGCCAGCCCGCGCTGCTCTCGTTCGACGACGTGGTCACCATGTTCCACGAATTCGGCCACGGTCTGCACGGCATCTTCGCCAGCCAGCAGTACCCGTCGTTGTCGGGTACCAGCACGGCGCGCGACTTCGTCGAATTTCCATCGCAGTTCAACGAGCACTGGGCATCCGATCCGAAGGTATTCGCGAACTACGCGAAGCACTACAAGACCGGCGAGCCGATGCCGAAGGAACTGGTCGAGAAGATCAAGAAGGCAAAGAGCTTCAACCAGGGCTACGCGATGAGCGAACTTATCTCGGCGGCGCTGCTCGACATGCAATGGCACATGCTTCCCGCCGGTGGCGAGAAGAAGAACGTCGATGCGTTCGAGTCCGAGGCGCTGAAGAAGGCCGGCTTCACCATGGCGCAGGTGCCGCCGCGTTACCGTTCCAGCTACTTCCAGCACATCTGGGGTAACGGTTACGCCGCAGGCTATTACGCGTACCTGTGGACGCAGATGCTCGACGCCGATGCGTTCCAGTGGTTCACCGAACACGGTGGCCTCACGCGCGACAACGGTCAGATCTTCCGCGACAAGATTCTTTCGCGGGGCAACACGATCGAATTGGGCAAGCTTTACCGCGACTTCCGCGGCAAGGAACCCAGCATCGAGCCGATGCTGAAGGATCGCGGTCTGAAGTAAGGGGTCGTTCCTTTCGTGTCGAACTGAAACGCCTGTCCGTGAGGACAGGCGTTTTTTTATGCGCGGATGGGGGCACACTAAACAGGCCCGCCCGCCCGCATGACAGACAGTCGAACGAGGAAGAAAGTATGTCGTCAGCTAACGAATCGCGTCCTCCGTTTCCGCCCTTCACGCAGGAAACGGCCACATTGAAAGTGCGTCTTGCCGAAGACGGCTGGAATACGCGGGACCCGCAACGGGTCGCTCTCGCGTATAGCCCGGACAGTCGCTGGCGCAATCGCGCCGAGTTCGTCACGGGCCGCGATGCGATCGTCGGATTCCTGACGCGCAAGTGGACCCGCGAACTGGACTATCGCCTGATCAAGGAGTTGTGGGCATTCGACGGAAACCGGATAGCCGTGCGCTTCGCTTACGAATGGCACGACGACGCGGATAACTGGTTCCGTTCTTACGGTAACGAGAACTGGGAGTTCGACAGCGACGGCCTGATGACCCTGCGCTACGCCTGCATCAACGACCTGCCGATAAAAGCGGCGGATCGTTTTTTCCATTGGCCGCAGGGGCGCCGACCCGACGAGTATGCCGGTCTGAGCGAGCTCGGCTTGTAACGTCGATTGCCGCGAAGACGATCCGGCATGAGGCGGAAGACTCGCCCATAAGGCGGAGCGCGGCGCCGTGGGGTCAGGCGGCCGTGCGGCGACGATAGCGTATGTAGAGGCGCTTCATCAGATAGAGGAGATGGCCACCGAAACCCTTGTCCTGGGCCTGGAGCAGCTTGCCGTTCTCTTCGTAAAGCATGCGCAGCTGGACGTCTCGGGCGGCGACCAGTGCACGCAGTTCCGCGACATCGTCGTCGGACAGCACGCGTCCGGCGACGATGTGTTCGGGCATCTGGCGATTGACGTAGTGCGTCGTATGCCGCCCGGCGATTTCTTCGACGGGACGTTCTTTCGTATAGAAGTAAAGCGCGATCGACTTGCGCGACAGGTCCGGGCGGTCTTCGGGAAGCTGGATTTTGTCGAAGCCGTGCCAGCTGGTTTCCGTGGTTTCGAAAATCACGCAACGGTTGAACAGCGGTGCCACGCGCACGGTCGGCCTGGGCTCTTCATATGGATCGCGATACAGGTCGAGCATGCCGCCCCACGATTCGTCCCACTCGTGATTGAGATACACGATGAGATTCAGGCGGCGGTGCCAGCGTTCGCTCGGATGGTAGTTGAAATCGATATGGGCACTGAGCGGCTGTCCATGGCGATTTTCGTGCGTACCGCCACCGAGATAGAACGGGTCGTAAAGAAGATCGTCGATGCCAGTGATGCGGCCGACGTAATCGAGGAACGCCGGTGTCTGGATAACTTCATCGAGCCGGCGATAAGCCTCGCCCAGCTGGGGCATGCTGTCGACCGTCGATTTTCCACCCGGCCGCCCGTCTTCGCCGAAGTAGTTGCCGCGCTCGAAGGCGGGGAACTCGCGTAGCAGCTGGTCGACGAATCCGCGATCGAGGAAGTCGTCGATCACCAGATGACGAAAGGGCGACGCGGTGGCGAAAGCCTTTGCCTGCTCGTCGACGTTGGCGCGAACCTCAGGGCTGACGGCGGATTCGAAGCTCACGCTGGTTCCTTCCAATTGAGATTTCTCTCAATTCTAAAGGATTCCCGTCGCTGCTACATGGCGTTGCCGCGTGGCGGCATCGATCAGATCGTCAGCCCTTGCTGCTGCTCCTGCGCGTTGGTACGTGCCTGCTGTAGCTGGACCTGCATTTCCCGGTCGTGGTGGTGCTGGGTGGCTTGCTGGAATTGTTCGTAAGACTGCTCGGGCGGAGTGATCGCCGCTGCCTTGCTATCGGTGAAGCTTTCCGGCGTGCCGTCCTGGTTCGGGTCACCCTGATAGGCGAAGATGTAGCCGTTCACCTCCGGCCGGTTCATATCGTCGTAACTGAATTCCAGAGACGTCACGCGGGTGATGCCGGAGAGCCGGGCATCGGCCATGACGGCCGCCGTCGTGCATTCGAGGTGCTGTTCGGACAGGGTGATGTTTTCATCGGCATAGAGTTTGCGCACCTGCTCACGCACGCTTTGGTTCATGGCGTGGTCGGGATGGCCCGGGGTGCGTGGATCGGGGCGCTGTTGGAACGTGTCCATCGAGGGCGCCACGTCACCGGCGGGCGGCGCTGGCGGCGATGCGAATGGCGCCTGATAGGTGGGCTCCGGGGCAAACCCGGCATACGGCGCGGGAGGCTGTTGGGCAATCGCCGACCGCGACGGTTCGGGCCACGACGGTACAGGCGGCGGTGTGATGTGGGCTTGAGGTGCCGGAACCTCCGGCTCCCGGGTTAAGGGCGGCTGCGTTGCATTGATCGGCTCAGCCGTGCGCGGCATGGAGGCCTCGGGCGGCGTCTGCGTCTGCATGGGCGAATGCCGGTGCTCGATGCTCTTGTCCGGCGTATGGGATGGCGCGCGAAAAGGCGCGTGTTCCTGGCCCGGAATCGCCCTGCCAAGCTCCTGTTCCGTCCGTTGATTGATCAGGTCCACATCGCGCGACAACCCGCGCTCGGCGACCGGGTCCGCCGTGGGCAACCGGTGCACCGGTTGAATGGATGAGGCGGGCAAGGTGTCGTCGCGGTAGTTGTAGTCGGCGGGCAGCGGGATATTGCCGATGGCGCGACTGCGTTCGAGGTCATACGAGCGGCGCGCAGGAAGTGGTTCGACAAGATTCTCGCTATAGGCAGGCGTCGCCGGAGCGATGTCGCGTACAGCCGTATAGAGCGGAGCCATCATTGGCTCGGCGACCCGGTGCCGCTCGCCCAACTCGGCGGCGAGGGCCGGATCGACCGGGTCGGGCGGTGCGCAGGTTTCGACGAGACGACAATGCGGCGGCGATATCTGCGCACCCATGACGTCGCGTACGCCATCCTGCTCGAAGGTCGAGGTTCGATAGATGAAAAGGTGTTCTTCGGAACGGTGGATGACATACCGCTCCGGATCGTCCGGAAGCTCCCGCTTCTGCACCAGCGGCGTATCGCTCAGGGCATTGATGTAATCGGCCATCAGGTTGCCGTTGAGGCGCGCCAGTCCATCGACGTGATAACTGCCACCGATGTCCGAATGCGCGCCCGGGACAGTCACGCCAAGGAAGCGGCCGTCCGCCGAAAGCCCCTGCGGAATGATCTGGCTGGAGGGAAACGCGTTGCGCCGCTCGTCGCGCGCGACGATCTGGAAACCCGACACGACCGAAGGCGGCAGATGGCGATCGCGCTTCTGGGGTGTGCCGGTACCGACGGGGTCGAACAGGGCGACGGCTTGGGGCACCTTGCCAGGGGCGACAAGTGCTGGCTTGCTGTAGGTAATTTCGTCTGGACCAATCAGGTGCTGGGATTGCTCAAAGCCGCTGGGGTCTTGAATGCCACGTTCGTGCACCATGCGCGCGAAGCCCGCGGCCTGATCGGCACCGCGACTGAAACCGGTCTCGATGATTCGTATTTTGGCTTGGGGATCTTCTTCCAGCCAAGCCGATGCTTGACCGATAAATCTACGATACATTGCCTCAAGCCGAGCATCGTATGTATAGCCCAGAGCACCATCTGCCATGCGTACGAGGGCATTTTTCTGCGTTCCCGGGCCTTCAAGATACTGAACACGAATATTGGGATTGGTCCGCTCGATGTTTTTGAGCGACTTGCTCATCAGAGCCACATTGGTCGCGTGCTCGGGATCACCGTCCACATCGTTGCCAGTGCCATCGAAACTCGCCACATAGAGACGATCATGCGGATTGGATGAGCAATACAGCGTAGGCACGGGAAGCGATGCAAGGCCCACGCTTACGCCTTGAAAAATAGCCATGTCAGTCGCTGTGAGGGCATACGTACTCACACTGTCCTGAAGTTGTCCATTCGGGTCACGCTCGTGCTTCTCGGTCATTCCTTGTCCCTTTTGCGATCCGTCAGTAAGTCTTTGCGTAAACGAGAATCGCGTCGTGGCTCAGCGCGCTGTACTTATTTCCTGGATCCCGTTGATGCTTCAGCGGAATGAATGCCTTCATGTAGACACTTATGGTTCGATCATTGACTACCAATAAGATGTCGGGGTCGGCGACAGAAGCGTTATCGGGAATGTCTCGCTCGTCCACGTTGTGCACGATGCGTCTGTCTTTGAATATTTCATCGAGGTCGATCTTCGCCTCGTGATACGCGCCGTCTTTTGATCGCCAGGAAACAATCGCTGGCGGTGGAAAATTTTGTATACCGACCCTGACGGCATCGAGGTGTTGAAGGTGGTCCGGTCCCATGAGAGGACTCGATACCTCGTCGTCGCGGTCTTCGACGTCATACCTGCCGTGATAGAAAACCTTGCAGCCAATAGTGCTGAAGCAGTAAGCCGAGAAATTGTGATCGGTGAACTTCAAAGGGAAACTATTCTTCCGGAACGATCCGGCTTCATGCGGATGATCGGTGTTGGACATGGCGGTCTGGCACCCTGTGGCAAATAGAGAAAGAAAGCTGAGGAGAAAGGCGTAGCTTGCGTGACGTATTCGAGGGCGAATCATGCGTGCTTCCTTTTCGATTCAATCAGTGCAGGCTTAGTTTCGGCACGTCGATCTTCGGCAAAAGTCGCTTCTTGAAGAAGCGATCCGTGTAGTACCGGATCTTGCCGCACCTGATCGGATGCGGGCTACCTTCGATGAAAATGATCTGTTCTTCGGGACTCAATGCCTTCAGTTCCTGCGGGAGCATCAACGCGCGGCGCTCTTCGACCTCGGTGTAGGACATATTCCTTTCGCGGCCGTTCGAGCGGGTTTCGTTGCGCTTGCGTAGTGTGGTGTAGCCGAGCATTTCCGAGTACTCGTTCGCGTCGTTCTGTTCGCGTGGCGTATAGATGATCTGACAGGCCAGATTGGTCACCATGCTGCGTGCGACATCGCGCCCGTACGTCGCGTCCAGCTGCGACAGCGACTGGATAACGGTGAATATCCGCAGGTTGTAGCCGGCGAGATAACTGATCGATCTGGCGACGATGTCGACACGGCCGAGCGCGGTGAACTCGTCCAGAAGGATCAGGCACTGGTGCTTCAGTGCGGGATTCTTTTCCGGCAATTCCTTGACGTTCTGGTTGATGGCCTGACTGAAAAACAGGTTGAGGATCTTGCTCGACTCGGCGAGTTTGTGCGGCGAGATACCGACATAGATACTCATCGCCCTGCGGCGCAGGTCGGTCAATCGGAAGCTGTCGCTCGATGTGGCCTTATCCAGAATAGGGTTGAGGAAGATGTGCAGCGGCGCCTGAAAGCTGCCGATGACCGACGCCAGGGTTTGGTCGGCCAGTGTGGTCAGGTTGGCGAACGCCGTGCGGGTGTCGGGGCTCAGGAAGGGTTGTGCGGCAAGGCGTCTCAGGTAGGCCTTGAGGTCGATGCCATCGCCGGAGAACAGTCGATAGATGCGTCCCGGTGTGGGAATCCCGCCCCGACCTCGTTTCTTCCCGCGTCGGCGTTCGTGGTCCCATTGCTCGAACAAATACAGGCTCGCCGCGAGGAAGCAGTTGCGGGCACTGTTCGTCCAGAAAGGATCGCTCCCGCCTTCATCGTCGTAAAGAATGGCGGCGATGGCTTGTAAGTCGGTGGTGCGGAACGTGGCATCGTCGTTGACGTACGACATCGGGTTCCAGCAATGCGTGTGCAAGTCTTCGGCGAACGGATTGAAGAGGAACACCGGGCCGAGTTTCGAGCGCCAGCCGGAGGTCAGGTCATAGGCTTCCTGTTTGATGTCGAGCATGACCACCGAATCGCCGTAGGTCAGCAGATTCGGGATCACCGCGCCGACGCCTTTGCCGCTGCGCGTCGGTGCCGCCAGCAATGCGTGCCGCGTACCGTGCAGGCGCAGGAGATCGTTGCCGGTTTTACCGATGACGATGCCATTGCCGGTGGGCTTTAGCAGCCCTTGTCGGGAAAGCTCGCCGCGCTGTGCGAAGCGAGCTTCGCCATGCGTGGCCGGGGCGATTCGTTTGAACAGCTTCACCAGTAGGAATGTCCACAGGATCAGCGGCACGCCGAATCCCACGAGACCCGCTGCTTTGACTGTGTCGGCGTAGGGAGCGACGTCGGGTCGACCGAGTATCTGGAAGTACTTCCAGTATGTGTTCCATGTCCAGGGAACGTGGCTCGCCTTCAACAGGAACAGCATCACGAAGCCTGAAGCGCACATGCCCGCTATGAGGGTCAACGCCAGACATCCGAGTGCCAGACCGACCTTGATCTTGCTCATCCTTGATCTCCCTCGTGCGCAATTCCGCGCACTGGTCACCATTCTTGCGATGAGCGGCGATTCATTCCCTCAGACTAATCTGAAAAATCGTGCCTATTTAGCTCGATGGATTGACGTGTGCACGCACGGCCGCGATGCTTTCCCGGTCGCCGCATATCGGCGACCGGGTGTGCAAACCCGTGTTATGCCGTTGGCGCTGAAGACGCCGTCTCAAACGACGTCTTCATGCGTTGCGCTACGTTATGTTCGTCATTTATGGCGGGCGTGCCGGGCGGACTTCGGTCCGGCCGGGATCCAACGGCACCGGTATTTGCACCCTGGCACGCCCGCCACCCGCATCCCGCGGGTGGCGGACATCCACGGAGAGGATGCCGCCATGAGCAGCAAGCAAAACGAACTATCCGCGTCGTATGTCCTGAAGTCTGACCACGACCTGTCCATTCCCTGCCCGCTTTGCAAAGACCGTCGTGCCCTGGCGCTGGGCGATATCGACGAAGCGATCACCGAGCGTTTGTCGGGCATGCGTGGCGTGACCGATCTTCTTATCGACGTACCGATGATCGATGCCGAGCAGGGCTCGGTGGCGCAGGCCGCGTATGTGTTGCGCGGGTTGATCGATGAGGTCGTCGAGATGTATCGGGTGATGAGTCAGGGGAGCGATGAGAAGGGGTGCCGGATGCCAATGCAATAGTCCAGCGATTCCCCGATGTCTGCGAGAGCGCGCCTGCGCGCGAAAGCCGACGAAGCGTAGAAGCGGATGCTCACATTCGCAGCCCCGATTCGCAGGCTGGCGTTGCAACGCATGGCGTCTTCGCTCCGTCGGCTATCGCGCTCAAGAGCGTTCCTGCAGGGCGCCTACATTTGATGGTCGATATCGTCAGGGGGTTCAGGTGCATAGGCTGATTGCCGGCGTGCCAGGAACACAAAGGCCGCGTCCCTTGCGAGACGCGGCCTTCGGATCGAGCGTTGGTGTGGCTTATTCGCCGATCGTCAGCAGCGACGCGTTACCGCCCGCTGCCGTGGTGTTGATCGTGAGGGTGCGCTCGCCGGCGAAGCGGAACAGGTAGTGCGGGCCACCGGCCTTCGGGCCCGTGCCGGACAGGCCTTCGCCGCCGAACGGCTGCACGCCGACCACCGCGCCGATCTGGTTGCGGTTGACGTAGCAGTTGCCGACGCGCGCGCGGCTCTGGATGTACTCGATGGTGTCGTCGATGCGGCTGTGGATGCCGAGCGTCAGGCCGTAGCCCGTTGCGTTGATTTCGTCGACGACCTTGTCCAGCTCGCTACCCTTCCAGCGGATCACGTGCAGCACGGGACCGAAGATTTCGCGATCGAGCGTCTTCAGGCCCGGGATTTCGTAAGCGCGCGGCGCGAAGAACGTGCCGTTCGCCGTGGCGTCGGGCAACGCGACTTCGCCGATCTTCTTCGCTTCGCGATCCATGCGTGCGGCGTGGTCGACGAGAATCTTGCGTGCATCTTCGTCGATGACCGGACCGACGTCGGTGGACAGCAGGCCCGGATCGCCAACCGTCAGTTCGGCCATGGCGCCGGCGAGCATCGAGATCACCTTGTCGGCGATGTCTTCCTGCACGAACAGCACGCGCGCGGCGGAGCAGCGCTGGCCGGCCGACTGGAACGCCGACGCGACGACGTCTTTCACGATCTGCTCGGGCAGGGCGGAGGAGTCGGCGATCATGGCGTTCTGGCCGCCGGTTTCTGCGATCAGTGCGGCGATGGGCGCGTTACGCGCGGCAAGCGCGCGGTTGATCGCCCAGGCGGTTTCGGTCGAGCCCGTGAAGGCCACGCCGGCGACGCGCGGGTCGCGGGTGAGTGCGGCACCGACCGTGGCGCCGTCGCCCGGCAGGTATTGCAGCACGTCGGCAGGCACGCCGGCGGTATGCAGCAGCTTCACCGCGGCGTAGCCGATCAGCGAGGTCTGTTCGGCCGGCTTGGCGACGACGGCATTGCCCGCGGCGAGCGCGGCGGCAACCTGACCGATGAAGATCGCCAGCGGGAAGTTCCAGGGGCTGATGCAGACGAAGACACCGCGGCCATTGAGGAAGAGCTGGTTGCTCTCGCCGGTGGGGCCCGGAAGCTGTTCCGGTTGACCGAAGTGGCGGCGGGCCATCGTGGCGTAGTAGCGCAGGAAGTCGGCGGCTTCGCGGATTTCGGCGATGGCGTCGGGCAGGCTCTTGCCGGCTTCGCGCACGCACATGGCGATGAATTCGGCACGGTTGTGTTCCAGCTGTTCGGCGGCGTGCTCGAGGATCGCGGCGCGGCTGGCGGCCGGCAGGCGGTCCCAGGCCGGCTGGGCGGCGACGCCGTTGGCAAGCGCGCGGTCGACCATGGACGGATCGGCCAGCTCGACGGTACCGATGATGCGGCGGCGATCGGACGGATCGGTGACCTCGACCTTCGTGCCGGCATGCGACGCGCCGGCGACGAGCGGAGCGGCGTGCCACGGGCCGCTGTGACGGTTGACGGACTCCGCGAGTTCGCGCAGTTCGTTGTCGTTCGCAAAGTTCATGCCCATGGAATTCTTCCGAAGTTCGCCGTAGAGATTGACCGGCAGGGGGATACGGGGGTGGGGGATAGAAGCAAAGGCGCGGACCGTTTCGCACGGATCGGCGACCAGGTCGCGCACCGGCACGGATTCGTCGACCACGCGGTTCACGAAGCTGGTGTTCGCGCCGTTTTCCAGCAGGCGGCGCACGAGATACGGCAGCAGGTCTTCGTGGCTGCCGACCGGCGCGTACACGCGGCAGGGAACGTTGAGCTTGTCCTTGCCGATCACTTCCGCGTACAGGTCGGCGCCCATGCCGTGCAGGCGCTGGTTCTCGTACGGACGACCCTGCGCGATGTGGTTGATGGCGGCGATGGTGTGCGCGTTATGCGTGGCGAACTGCGGATAGATCGCGTCGGCGCCAGCGGCGAACAGGCGGCGCGCGCAGGCGAGATACGACACGTCGGTGTTCGGCTTGCGCGTATAGACCGGATAGCCGGGCAGGCCGTTTTCCTGAGCGCGTTTGACCTCGGCGTCCCAGTAGGCGCCCTTCACCAGACGCACGTACCAGCGACGGCCGGTTTCGCGAGCTTTCTCGGTCACCCAGTCGATCACGAACGGCGCGCGCTTCTGGTACGCCTGGATGACGATGCCTAGACCGTTCCAGCCTTGCAGCGACGGATGCGCGAAGACGTCGCCGATGATGTCCAGCGACAGTTCCAGGCGGTCGGCTTCTTCGGCATCGACGGAGAGCGCGATGCCGTTCTTCATGGCCAGCTGCGAGAGTTCCAGCAGCTTCGCGCCGAGTTCGGCGCGCGCGCGTTCGCGATTGCCGATTTCGTAGCGCGGATGCAGCGCCGACAGCTTCACCGAGATCGACGGCGCTTCGAGATTGTTCGGGAACGGACCGCGCGCGCCCAGCGCGTTGATCGCGTCGCGGTAATCCTGCTGGTAGCGTTCGGCGGTTTCCTGGGTCAGTGCCGATTCGCCGAGCATGTCGTACGAATAACGGTAGACCGCGTGTTCTTTTTCGGCGGAACGGTCCAGCGCTTCCTTGATCGTGCGGCCCATGACGAACTGGTGGCCCATGATGCGCATGGCCTGGCGCACGGCCAGCCGCACGACGGGTTCGCCGGCGCGACCGACCAGCCGGCGCAGCGCGCTGGCGAAATCGTGGCGGGTTTCCTCGGCCAGGTTCACGAGGTGACCGGTCAGCATCAGACCCCAGGTCGACGCATTGACGAACAGCGATTCGCTCTGGCCGAGATGTTTCTTCCAGTCGGCTTCGCCGAGCTTGTCGCGGATCAGCTTGTCGGCGGTGGCCTTGTCGGGAATGCGCAGCAGCGCTTCGGCCACGCACATCAGCAGGACGCCTTCCTCGCTGGAAAGATCGTACTGGCGCATGAAGGATTCGACGGCGCTCTGGTCCTTCGCCCGCGCGCGGACGCGCGAGACGAGTCCGGCGGCGAGATCGATGATCTGCTCGCGCTCGGTCGCCGGCAGCGTGGCCTGCACGAGCAGGTCGTTGACGGCTTCCGTTTCGTCGCGCAGCCAGGCGGACGTGATACGCGCTCGCGCCGGCTCGGCGCCGGGGGGAAGTTCTGGACTGAGAATGCTTGGGTTCACGGGGGACGGGCTCGGGGAACCGGGGAGGGAACCGCCGATTGTACGTGACGAGGGACTTGTGGGGTGTAGCAGAGCGGGGATGGGGGGTGGGTAGTGGGGGCGCAAGTTGCGTACGTTCGAGGGGCTGTTGCGTTACGGATGCGCCGAGGTCTGCCGACCGGTTCCGTACCCTCGGGCTAACGCCGGGATTGCGCCCCCACTACCCACCCCCCATCCCCGCTCTTCCGCCCTCCCGCCACTTCCATCCTTGCCGGTTCCAGCCCACCGCCCTATCATTCCGCTGTTCCAGGCACGCGGGACTCCTTGTGATCGTGCTTCGACCGACCGTCGCGGGTCACCCGCGCGTGATGTGGCTACGGCCCAATCGCGCGTTGAGCCGTCGCGGTCTTCGTCGTCTCATAGGGGGTCTTGCGGCGTTGGCGTTGACGACAGCATGGCTTGGAGCGTGGCAGGGGAATGTATTCGCTCCCGTGTTTGCGCTCGTCGAGTGCTTCGTTCTCGCGTTCGCGCTCGGTGCGGCCTGGCGGGCCGGCAGCCGTGGCGAACGTATCGTCATCGGTCCGGATACGCTGGAAGTACGCACGATGCCGGGTCACCGGTCGCGCCGTTTCCAGTCGTACTGGGTGCGGGTGCTGCTTGCGCCGGGCAACGGACGTCACCGTCTGTTGCTGAGGTCGCATGGCGACGAGCTGGAAATCGGCGCATTCCTCGGCGAAGAGGAACGCGTCGAGTTGTCGACGAAACTCATGGTGCTGCTGTCGGAAGTAACCGGTCAGACGCGCAGGTAGGTTCAATAAAGGTGCAAGACATGACATCTGGCGGCATCAGGCGATCGGTAACGGCATGGGCGGCGGCTGCCTGCGCGTCGTTCGGCACGGCGGCATGGGCTAACCCCGAGCCCAACCAGCTGAACATGACCAAGGGCGTCAGTGAGTGGTCTCCCTACGCGCTGCACATGGTGGGCTTCTGGGTCTGCGTCGTTATCGGCATCCTCGTTTTCGGCGCGATGTTCGTCGCCATGTTCCGCTTCCGTAAGTCGCGCGGCGCCGTGGCGGAGAAGTGGACCCACAGCACCAAGCTCGAAATTGTCTGGACGGTCATTCCCGTCATTATCCTTATCGTCCTGGCCAAGCTCGCCACCGGCGGCCTGACGTCGTTCGCCGATACCACCGGTTCGGAAATGACGATCAAGATCACCGGCTACCAGTGGAAGTGGCGCTACGACTATGTCGATTACAAGGGCAAGGGCGTCGACAAGGTCGGCTTCATGTCCAAGCTCGAGGAATCGAGCGATCGCACGCGCCAGCTGAAGTCGAACCTCGACCCGGCCAAGATCCAGGTCGACGGCTACAACACCTATCTTCTGGATGTGGACAAGCCGCTCGTCGTGCCGGTCAACACCAAGATCCGCTTCGTCATCGTCGGCGGCGACGTCATCCACTCGTGGTGGGTGCCGGCGCTGGGCTGGAAGATCGACGCGATCCCGGGCATCGCCAACGCGGCCTGGACCAATATCAAGGAGCCCGGCGTCTATCGTGGGCAGTGCGCCGAACTGTGCGGTCAGGACCATGGCTTCATGCCGATCGTGGTCAAGGCCGTGCCGAAGGCCGAATTCGAGCAGTGGCTGACCACCCAGCAGGACGAAGCCAAGGTTCAGAAGGCTGCGCAGACCGCTCAGACCGCTCCCGCCCCTGCCAACCAGGGCTAACCGAACACGTATTGCAGGTAGAGGTTTAAGGCCATGGCGCACGCAGCCACCCACGACCATCACGATCACCACGGAGCTCCCGCGAGCTTCGTACAGCGCTGGCTTCTGTCCACGAACCACAAGGACATCGGCACGCTGTATCTGATCTTCTCGCTGACGATGTTCTTCATCGGCGGCGCCTTCGCCATGGTTATCCGTGCGGAGTTGTTCAAACCCGGCTTGCAGCTGGTGCAGCCGTATTTCTTCAATGAAATGACGACCATGCACGCGCTGGTCATGATCTTCGGCGCGATCATGCCGGCGTTCGTCGGTCTGGCGAACTGGATGGTTCCGCTGATGGTCGGCGCGCCGGACATGGCGCTGCCGCGCATGAACAACCTGTCGTTCTGGATTCTCCCGTTCGCGTTCATCATGCTGCTGTCCACCCTGTTCATGCCCGGTGGCGGTCCTGCCGGTGGCTGGACGATGTACCCGCCGCTGTCGCTGCAGGGCGAGTCGGTCGCTTATGTGATCTTCGCGATCCATCTGATGGGTATCAGCTCGATCATGGGCGCGATCAACATCATCGCCACCATCCTGAACATGCGCGCTCCGGGCATGGACCTGCTGAAAATGCCGGTCTTCGTGTGGAGCTGGCTGATCACGGCGTTCCTGCTGATCGCGGTGATGCCCGTCCTCGCCGGCGCGGTCACCATGCTGCTGACCGACAAGTACTTCGGCACCAACTTCTTCAACGCCGCCGGCGGCGGTGATCCGGTCCTGTACCAGCACATCTTCTGGTTCTTCGGTCACCCCGAGGTTTACATCATGATCCTGCCGGCATTCGGGATCATCTCGGAAATCATCCCGACCTTCTCGCGCAAGCCGATCTTCGGTTACCGCGCGATGGTGTTCGCGATCGCTTCCATCGCGTTCCTGTCGTTCATCGTCTGGGCCCACCACATGTTCGCGGTCGGCCTCCCGATGGGTGCCGAAATCTTCTTCATGTACGCCACGATGCTGATCGCCGTGCCCACGGGCGTGAAGGTCTTCAACTGGGTGTCCACGATGTGGGGCGGCTCGATGACCTTCGAGACCCCGATGCTGTTCTCGATCGCCTTCGTGATCCTGTTCACCATCGGCGGCTTCTCGGGCCTGATGCTCGCGCTGGCTCCGGCCGACTTCCAGTACCACGACACGTACTTCGTGGTTGCCCACTTCCACTACGTGCTGGTGACCGGCGCCGCGTTCTCGATCATGGCCGCCGCGTATTACTGGCTGCCGAAGTGGTCGGGCAACATGTACAGCGAGACCTGGGGCAAGATCCATTTCTGGTCCAGCGTCATCTCGGTCAACGTGCTGTTCTTCCCGCAGCACTTCCTGGGTCTGGCCGGCATGCCGCGCCGTATCCCGGATTACAACGTGGCTTTCGCGAACTTCAACATGATCAGCTCGATCGGCGGCTTCTGGTTCGGCGCCTCGCAGCTCATCTTCCTCGGCGTGGTCGTCCATTGCGTGTACTTCTCGAAGAAGAAGGCCGCCGACCGCTCGTGGGAAGGCGCGAAGGGCCTGGAGTGGACGGTGCCGTCGCCGGCTCCGCATCACACCTTCGATGTGCCGCCCGTCATCCATGACGACGAGCTGGCCCATGGCGATACCTCGCACTAAAGACAGACCGGACAGATGACACAGTCTTTGCAGGAACAGGACATCGCGGCGCGAAAAAAGCGCGCTCGCCGCACCGCTCTCATCGCAGGGTGCGTCGCATTGGCGATCTTCGTGATGTCCATCGTGCAGATGCTGAAGATCTGAGCAGGCAGTTTCCCGCGGTTCCCTGAGGGGCCGCGGGCGTTAGAGACAAGACATCCACGGGAACGTCACCATGGGTCATCAGCAAGACGCTTACTTCGTACCGAGCAAGAGCCAGTGGCCGATCGTGGCCGCCGTCTCCATGTTCGTCACCGTGTTCGGTGCGGCGCACTGGCTTAACGCCCAGCCCGGTCAGCCCGGTTTCGGCAAGGCGATGTTCTACGTCGGCCTGGCCATGATCCTCGGCATGTTCTTCGGCTGGTTCCGTTCGGTCATCCGCGAGTCCCTCGCCGGTAGCTACAACGACCAGGTGGACCGCTCGTTCCGTATGGGCATGATGTGGTTCATCTTCTCCGAAGTGATGTTCTTCGGTGCCTTCTTCGGCGCGTTGTTCTACGCCCGCATGTTCGCCATTCCCTGGCTGGGCGGCGAAGGCCACGGCGTCCTCACCCACCAGTTCGTCTGGGACGGCTATAGCGCCGCCTGGGGCGCCAGCGGTGGCGGCGGCCCGGAAAAGATCGGCGGTTTCTTCCAGACCATTCCGGCCTGGGGTCTCCCGCTGCTGAACACGCTGATCCTGCTGTCCTCGGGCGTCACGATCACCATCGCGCACCATGCCCTCAAGGCTGGCCAGCGCAAGCGCCTGCTCGTCGGTCTTGGCGCCACGGTGCTGCTGGGCTGCATGTTCCTGTACTTCCAGGCCCATGAGTACATGGAGGCCTATACCCACTTCAACCTCACGCTGAAGAGCGGCGTCTACGGCGCTACCTTCTTCATGCTGACGGGCTTCCACGGCATGCATGTGACGCTCGGCACCATCATGCTCGCCGTGATCTGGTTCCGTTGCGCCAAGGGTCACTTCACGAAGGACAACCACTTCGGCTTCGAAGCCGTCGCGTGGTACTGGCACTTCGTCGACGTGGTCTGGCTCGCACTGTTCCTGTTCGTGTACGTGCTTTAAGCCGAGCCCGTCACGATGGATGAAAAAAGCCCGCCATTCGGCGGGCTTTTTCGTTCGGCACCTGAGTCACCATGCCGCAGCCGAAGCGTCAAACCCCCAAGCGGGTTAGAATTGGCCCACCCCATGTGGGTGCAGCCAGCCCATGAAGATGCCCAGCGCCACCATGGCGATGAGCAGCAGCGACAGACCGATGCGGCGGGTGAGTGCCCAGACGGTGCGCTTGCTCTGACCCTTGTCGGTCATCATGAAGAACAGCGCCTGGCCGAGATTGAACAGAACGACCAGCAGAAGTATCACCAGCGCGTATTTATAGATGGTTTCCACGTGACCGTTCCCCTCGAATGCGATGGTCGAAGTATAGCGGCCGACAAGCGGTGCCCGGCATGAGCTGGCTGCGCCGTCCGTCGCGCTTCGCGGTGGCCCTTACCGTCGTGGGAACCCTGATTTTCGTGGGTCTGGGCTTCTGGCAGCTGCATCGGGCCGACGAAAAGGACGAACTTCTGCGGCGGTATGCCGCATCGGCCACGGCGCCGCAGGAACCGCTGTCTTCCGTGGAAGACGGCGCGCCCGCCGACCGCTATCCGCGCCTGGGCGCGGAGGGCGAGTTCGTACCCGACCGCTATTACATCCTCGACGACCAGACCCATGGCGGACAGGTCGGCATCCGTGTCTTCGTGCCTTTCCTGCCGCGAAACACCGACAAGGTACTGCTGGTCGACCTGGGCTTCCTTCCGAAGGAGGGCGGGAAGAATCCGTCGCTTCCGCCGCTGCCGCCGGGCCGGCAAGCGATCCACGGCCTGTACGTCCCGTCGCCGGGCGTCGGCATGCGGATGGGGGGCGATGCGCTGCCCGGGCAGACGGGGCCCCGCAAGTCGGTCGTCTATATCGACCTCGGCGAGATCGGAGCCGACTTCGGCCACACGCTGTATCCTCGCGTGCTGTTGCTCGATGCCGATCCGGCCAGCATCTACACGCGCGAATGGACGCCGGACGTTATGCCGCCGGCACGCCATCGCGCTTACGCTTTCCAGTGGTTCACCTTCGCTGTCGCGGCGGTGGTGATCTTCGTTCTCCTGCATCGCAAGCGACGCCCGAAACGGCCTTCAACGACATGACCGCACCGAACGTCTCCCCCGACAAACCCTCGTCCAGTGGCCGGCTGAAGCTGGTGCTGATCATGCTGGTCTTCCTCGCGCCCATCGTCGCGGCGGGTCTGCTCACTGTGAGCGGCTGGCAGCCGACCGGCAAGGGCAACGGCCAGCCGATCGAACCGCAGCGCAGTTTCGCCGACGTGAACATCGAACTGGTCGGCGGCGGCACCTATGCATGGCGCGACAGCGAGCCGCGCCTGACACTGGTCGCGCTGCCGGGCCCGGATTGCGGCAAGCAGTGCATCGCCATGCTGGAACTGATGCGCAACGCGCGCATTACGCTCAATCGCAATGCCGACCGCCTGCGTCTGCTGTATGTCGGCAAGCCCCCGGTGTCGCAGCCGGCGGTGATGAGCGACTGGCTGGTCGGCAACGACGTGGCGAACAAGCTGGAAGCCTTCCGGCCGACGCAGCCCGACACCGTCTCGGCGGTACTGGTCGAATCCAACACGACGGCACTGTCCTATTACCCCTCGGGTTTCGATCCGTCGGGGCTGCGCAAGGACATGCAGAAGGTGATTCGCTGATGTCGGCGCGCACGCTGAAAATCCTGCGCACGCTGGCCATGCTGGCGGCGGTATTCGCGTTCTGCATCGTGATGTTCGGTGCGTTCGTGCGCCTGTCGAACGCGGGCCTGTCCTGTCCCGACTGGCCTACCTGCTATGGCAAGGCCAGCTGGCCCGGACACGCGCAGGACATCGTGCAGGCCAACGAAGCATTCCCGGATCGCCCGTACGAAACGCACAAAGCGTGGCGCGAGCAGGTCCACCGTTTCCTCGCCGGCGGTCTTGGCGTGATGGTGCTGGCGATGGCGCTTATCGCCGTGTGGCGCCGCTGGTGGGCCATGCTGACGGTCGTCGTCGCGGCTGCGTTCGCGGCGGTAGGCGTGGCGATGTACATGCGTGGCGAACACATGGTGTCGTCGGTGCTTTCCGCGCTCGCGATCGCCTTGCCGCTGGCCGTCGCCATCGGCCTGCGTCGACCGGGTGCATGGCGCATCAGCGTCGCCGCGCTGGCGGTCATCATCTTCCAGGCCATGCTTGGCATGTGGACGGTGACGCTGTTGCTGAAGCCCATTGTCGTCATGGGTCATCTGCTCGGCGGTCTGGCCACGTTCGGCCTGCTGGCCTGGGCGGCGCTGCGTTTCGCCGGCGTCGGTTCGCGCGACGACGCCTATGCCGCGTTGCGTGCGCCCGTCACACTGGGCATCGTCATTCTCGTCTGCCAGATCGCGCTCGGCGGCTGGACCAGCTCGAATTACGCGGCACTCGCCTGCGGCACGGACTTCCCGAAGTGCCTCGGCGCGTGGTGGCCGGCGACCGATTTCCGCGAAGCGTTCGTCCTGTGGCGCGGCATCGGCGTGAACTACGAAGGCGGCGTGCTCGACATGGCCGCGCGCAGCGCGATCCAGATGGCGCATCGCATCGGCGCCTTCGTCGTCCTCTGCTATCTCGGCTGGCTGTCGCACAAGATGGCGCGCGCGGGTCTGCGCAAGATCGGCATCGCCATCGGTGTCGTGCTGATCGCGCAGATCGTGCTCGGTATCGGCAACGTCCATCTGGGCCTGCCGTTGCCGGTCGCCACCGCGCACAATGGCGTCGCCGCGCTGCTGCTGTTTACCCTGCTGGTCGCGCTCGCGCGTACCCAGCGCCTGCCGGCGACCCAGCTCGCCGTGGCGACGAGGAACTGACGTGAGCACCTTTAGCGAATACATGGAACTGACCAAGCCGCGCGTCGTCGCGCTGCTGGTGTTCTGCGCGGTCATCGGCATGTTCCTGGCCGTCGATTCGAACGGCGTGCGCGTGTTGCCGACATGGCATGCCGCGCTTTTCGGAACGATCGGTATCTGGATGGCGTCCGCATCGGCGGCAGCGTTCAATCACCTGATCGACCAGCGCATCGATAAGGTCATGGCGCGTACGGCGCATCGTCCGCTGGCCACGGGTCATCTCACGCCGCGCCAGGTTTTCATTTTCGCGATGTCGCTCGGCATCGTGGCGATGCTGGTGCTGGTGCTGCTGGTGAATATGCTCACGGCGGTGCTGACGTTCTTTTCGCTGATCGGTTACGCGGTGATTTACACGGCGTATCTGAAGCGCGCCACGCCGCAGAACATCGTCATCGGCGGTCTCGCCGGCGCCGCGCCGCCGGTGCTTGGCTGGGTGGCGGTCACCGATTCGCTGCATCCCTATGCGCTGCAACTGCTGCTGATTATCTTCGTCTGGACACCGCCGCATTTCTGGGCGCTGGCGATCTTCCGCCGCGACGATTATTCGCGTGCACAGGTACCGATGCTGCCGGTGACGCACGGTGTGGTCTATACGCGCTGGCATATCCTGTTTTACACCGTGCTACTTTTCCTGGTCACGCTGTTGCCGTATTTCACGGGCATGAGCGGCCTGATCTATCTGTTCGGCGCGGTGGTGCTCGGCGGTGGATTCCTCTACTACGCGGTGCGCCTGTTCAATCCGCCGGACGAGTTGTTCGCGATGAAGGTGTTCAACTATTCCATCGTGTACTTGATGGTGCTGTTCGCCTTCCTGCTGGCGGACCACTGGCTGGTCGACCCGGTCGTGCAGCCGGCTTTCAGTCTCGAACCGGTGGTCTGATCGCTCTTTTTTTTGCTTTCGGTGCTTTCGGTGCTTTCGGTGTTTTTTGGTCTCTGTGGGAGCGCGCAGAGCTGGGCGAGTCAGGCGAAATCCAGCGCCCACGCAGCCACCGCATCCGGATGTTCCAGATGCAGATGATGTCCACCTTCCATCGTCTGCGTGCGGATGTCGTCCACGCAGTCGATGCGTATCTGTAGCGCCTCGGGTTCCAGGTACGGCGGATGCGGCCGGGCGAGCAGCAGCGACGTCGGTGCCGCGAGTCCCAGCAACAAAGCCATCACCTGCGTTTCGGCGAAGCGGATCGGGGTCAAGCCCGACAGGCGCGGATCGCTGCGCCAGCTGTAGCCGCCGGGCACTTCGCGTAAACCGCGCTCCACGATGGGACGGGCCAGATCGCTGGCGAGGCCGCCGACCGCCACGCGCGCGGCGAGGGCGGAGTCGACATCGGCGAAGACGCGCAGATTGCGCGTGCTTTTCGGCGGCGCAGCCAGCGCATCGCGGAATCGATCCAGCGTACGCGAGCCGTCGTCGGCAAGCGGACCCAGACCTTCGATCAACAGCAGCCGGCGCACGCGTTCGGGCGCCGCGACCGCGAGCAGGGTGGCGATGCCCGCGCCGAGCGAATGTCCAAGCAGGTGGAATCGCGGCAGACCCAGCGCATCGACTGCGGCCAGCGCCGCGCGTACGTGGCCCATGTAGTGATAGTCGGCACCCGGCGGCAGATGGTCCGAATGGCCGTGGCCGGGAAGATCGAGCGCGATGACGCGGAAGCGCTTTGCCAGATGCGGTGCGAGCAGATCGAAACTCGCGGCGTTATCGAGCCAGCCGTGCAGCATCACCAGCGGCGGCGCATCCGGGTCGCCCCATTCCTGTGCGGCGATACCGAGCGATGGTGTCTGGATTTTCGTCTCACGCATCGGCTTGCGCCTTGCGTGCGCGGTCGCGCGATGCGGCAAGGCGGCCGGCGGCCGCCGCTGCGTCGTAGTCTTCTGCGAACTCCGGCCAGCCCTGCGTGTGGCGCAGGACGAGATCGGCCAGCGTCGCGACGTGCGCCGGTTCGGCATTGAGACAGGGGATGTAGCTCAGCGTCTCGCCACCGGCTTCGCGGAAGAAGTCGGCGTTCTGCATCGCGATTTCCTCAAGCGTTTCCAGGCAGTCGACCGCGAATCCCGGGCTGATGACGTCGATCCGTTTAATGCCTTGTTTGCCCAGCGCTTTGACGGTCTCGTCGGTATACGGATGCAGCCAGCGCTCGCGTCCCACGCGCGACTGGAAACTGAAGAGCGCTTCGTTTTCGTCCATGCCCAGCGCCTCGCGCAGCAGGCGCGCGGTGGCATGGCACTGGCAGAAATACGGATCGCCAGCCCGCACGTAGCGCTCCGGAATGCCGTGGAAGCTCAGCAGCAGGCGTTCGCCGCGGCCGTGGCGCGCCCAGTGCGCGCGCACGCTGTCGGCCAAGGCGGCGATGTAGCCGGGATCGGCGTGGTAGTCGTTGACGGTGCGAAGTTCGGGCGGCCAGCGCAGGGACTTGATCGTGTCGGCGAGCGCGTCGAACACCGTGCCGGTGGACGTGGCCGAATACTGCGGATACATCGGCAGGACGAGCAGGCGGCGCACGCCCTCGCGTTGCAGTTGCTCGATGGTCTCGCGCACCGTGGGCCGGCCGTAACGCATCGCCAGCGCCACCCGGACCGGGCCGCTGCGGCGCCGGCCGAGTTCGGCCTGCAAACCCGCCGCCAGCGCTTCGCTGCCAACGCGCAGCGGCGAACCCTGCGGCGTCCAGATGCGGGCGTAGGCATGGGCGGAGCGCTTGGGACGAATGCGCAGGATCACGCCGTGCAGGATCAGCTTCCACAGCCAGCGCGGGTATTCGATAACGCGTGGATCGCCAAGGAATTCCGCCAGATACGGACGCACGGCCGCGGCGGTGGGCGCCTCAGGTGTACCAAGATTAACCAGCAGCACCCCAGCCTGGGGCGGTATGTCGTGGGAATAGCCGGCAAGGCCGGTATAGTTTGGGGTGCCTGGCATCTTCGGCTTCGGAATTTCTTCGGAAAAACGAAGTCTGCCACAAGGTCGCGGCCACACCTTCGGCGCCGCTGCCGCTGCCGCCCTCGAATTTCCAAACAAGGAGCCTCTTCGATGACTCATCGCCTGCAACGCCTGCTCATACTCGGCCTGCTTGCCTTCGTGCCCGCCATGGCGGCACATGCCGAGGACCCGCCGCTGACGCGCGCGACGAACGCGGTGCGCGTGCTCAAGGAAATGGTCAACGAAGCCCCGGACAAGGCGGTTCCTTCCGATCTGCTCAAGAATGCGCGCGCCATCGCCGTCATTCCCGACATGGTCAAGGCGGGTTTCATTTTCGGCGGTAAGCGCGGCGAAGGCCTGATTTCGGTCAAGAGCCCCGACGGCACCTGGTCCAACCCCAGTTTCGTGACCATCACGGGCGGCAGCTTCGGCTTCCAGGCCGGTATCTCGTCGACCGACCTGATCCTGGTCTTCCGCACCGACCGTGGCGTGGACTCCATCGTCAACGGTAAATTCACGATCGGCGCCGACGCTTCCGCCGCCGCCGGTCCCGTGGGCCGCACCGCCCAGGCATCGACGGATAGCCAGCTGAAGGCCGAGATCTACTCGTATTCGCGCTCCAAGGGCCTCTTCGCCGGTGTCGCGCTCGACGGTGCCGCCCTGCGCATCGACGACGACGCCAACAAGGAAATCTATGGCGAAGGCGTCACGCCGCGCCGTATCTTCGAGGGCGGCGTAAGCAACGTACCTTCCCAGGTGGTCGACTTCCGCGACCGCCTGGAGGAGTACACTCAGCGATAATCCTGAACAATCCTGCGAGTGTCCGGTACATTAATCCGTCCGGACACGCGCTCGAGAGGCCCCCATGAGCATCACCCACATCGTTCTGCTGCTACTCGTCGTCGTACTGATCTTCGGTACGAAGAAACTCCGTAACATCGGTTCCGACATTGGCGGCGCCGTACGCGACTTCAAGAAAGGTCTCGACGGCGACGAAGAAGCCAAGGCCGAACGCGAGCGCCTGGAAGCCGAGCGCCTGCGCGCCGATCCGCCGCCCGCGAAGCCGGTGCCGCCGTCGACAGCCGACGCGAACGAGACGCCGCGCGATCGCGGCAACTGATCTTCCGCGACAATGATCGAGATCAGCTTCGGCAAACTGCTGCTGCTCGCGGTGGTAGCGTTGATCGTGCTCGGCCCGGAGAAACTTCCCGGGGCCGCCCGCACGGCCGGCGCGCTGCTGCGTCGCATGCGTAGCGGCTGGGACAGCGTACGCGCCGAGGTCGAGCGCGAAATCCAGGCCGAAGAGATCAAGCGCACGCTGCGCGAAACGGCGGATGCCGCACGCGCCACGCACGACAGCGTGCGCGACGACATTCGCGGGACCACGGACCGCGTGCGCGATTCCTTCACCGACTCGCAGATCGCCCGCCATACCGCGCCCGACGCCGTACCCGATCCCCAGCAGCATATGCTCCCCCTGAATGCGCCGGCGCAGGCCGAGCCATCCGTGGACCCGGAGCCCAGGAACGACCCGCATGGCCGCAGTTGACCCCGATCCGTCCGAGAAGGACGCGATCGAAGAGGGCTTGTTCTCGCACCTGATCGAACTGCGTTCCCGTCTGCTCCGCGCCATCGTCACCCTGTTGCTGGTGTTGCTTGCGTTGGTGCCCGTCGCGAACTGGCTGTACGCGGAACTGGCGCTGCCGCTGGTCCAGCGTCTTCCCGCGGGGGCGCACCTGATTGCCACGGAAGTGGCCAGTCCGTTCGTGACGCCGCTGAAGCTCGCGTTCTATGTCGCGCTGTTCATCAGCATGCCGATGATCCTGTACCAACTCTGGGCTTTCGTCAGTCCCGGTCTGTACCGGCACGAAAAGCGTCTTGCCCGTCCGTTGCTCGTCGCGGCGCTGGTGCTGTTCTACGCCGGCTGCGCGTTCGCGTACTACATCGTGATGCCGGCGGCGTTCCGCTTTCTTACCGCTGTCACGCCCGAGGGCGTGCAGATGATGACGGACATCACGCATTACCTCGATTTCGTCGTGCTGATGTTCTTCGCGTTCGGTCTCTGCTTCGAGGTGCCGGTCGCGGTCGTGATCCTCGCGGCGGTCGGCGTCGTGGATGCCGAGAAACTCAGCAAGGGACGCAGCTACGCCATCGTCGGTGCCTTCGCGATTTCGGCGTTCATCACGCCACCCGATCTGCTGTCGATGGTCATGCTCGCCATTCCGATGTGCCTGCTTTATGAGCTGGGTCTGCTGGCGGTGCGTTTTCTCTTGAAACCTGGGCAGGAAATCAAGGAACGATGAGCGACGCTTTCGTTTCGGGACTGCTGCTTGGCGCGTCCCTGATCATCGCCATCGGTGCGCAGAACGCCTTCGTTCTCAGGCAAGGGTTGCTCAGGCAGCATCGCCTGCCGGTCGCGCTGTTCTGTGCGCTGTCGGACGCGTTGCTGATCATCGCCGGCGTTGCCGGGCTCGGTAGCCTCATCGGCAACCATCGTGGACTGATGCTCGCGATCGGTATCGCCGGCGCGTTGGTGCTGGTCTGGTACGGCATCAAGGCCGCGCGCCGCGCTTTTCATCCCGACACGATTCACATGGACGAAAGCGCGCCACCCGCGCGCCTGCTGCCGGTACTCGCCACGTGCGCGGCATTCACCTGGGGCAATCCCCACGTCTATCTCGACACCGTCGTGCTGATCGGCAGCCTGTCGACCGCATGGACACCCGGCGCCGCGCGCGCATGGTTCGCGACGGGCGCCGCTACCGCGTCGTTCGTCTGGTTCTTCGGACTGGCCTACGGCTCGCGCGTGCTCGTACCGTTGTTTCGCAAACCGATGGCGTGGCGCGTGCTCGATGGGCTGATCGCGCTGGTCATGTGGGCGATAGCGTTGCGATTGCTTTTGTCCCTCTGAGATCGTGCCGTTTCGTTCGAAAGCAACATTCCACGACTGATCTGTAGGAGCGCTCTTGAGCGCGAAAGCCAACGGAGCGAAAACGCCGTGCATTGCAACGCCAGCCCGTGGATCGGGGCTGGCGAATGTGAGCATCCGTTTCCACCTCCCGTCGGCTATCGCGCTCAAGAGCGCTCCTACAAACAGCGTTCGCTACTTGGTTGCGGGCGCCGGGCGATTCAGCGCCATGCCCTTCAGTACGTTCAGCGCTTGCGACAGCGCATAGTCTTCGATCGCCAGCTTGCCCTCGTCGTCGTTCGCGGACTGCTCGTCGGCACCGGCTTTTTCGTTGACCAGATGATTCGGCAGGTCGGCTTCCGAGCCGATCAGCTGCGGCGGCGTGTCGGCTTTGTTGACCGCGAGATCCGCGAGCGCGATGTCCGGCTTGATGCCTTCGGCCTGGATCGACGTGCCGTTCGGCGTGTAGTAACGCGCCGTGGTGATTTTAACGGCGTGTTCGGCATCCAGTGGCAATACCGTTTGCACGACGCCCTTGCCGAACGTGCGACGACCCATCGTCAGTGCGCGGCGATTGTCCTTCAGTGCGCCCGCGACGATTTCGGCAGCGGATGCCGTGCCGTTGTCGGTCAGGATGACCATCGGTGCGCCGCGCAGCAGATCGCCGGGATGCGCATCGAAGCGCAGGTTGGCGTCGGTGAGGCGGCCCTTGGTGGTGACGATGTTGCCAGAGTCGAGGAACGCGTCGCTGACGCCGACCGCTGCCGTGAGCAGGCCGCCGGGATTCGAGCGGAGATCCAGCACCGCACCCTTCTGCGGTCCGTTTTTCGCGATCAGCGCGTTGAGTTTCTTTTCCAGATCGCTGGACGTGTCTTCCTGGAACTGGCTGAGGCGGATGTAAGCAAAGCCGGGCGCCAGTTCGCGCACTTTCACGCTGGTCACGGCGATGCGTTCGCGTACCAGCGGCATGTCGACGGGTTTGTCGGTCTTCTCGTGAAGGATCGTGAGCGTGATCTTGCTGCCAGGAGCGCCACGCAGCTTCTTGAACGATTCGTCGATGTTCTGCGCGTCGATCAGCTTGCCGTCGATCTTGAGAATGGTGTCGCCGGGCTTGATGCCCGCTCGCGACGCAGGCGTGTCGTCGATCGGCGAGACGATCTTCAGCAGGCCGTCGACCTGGAGTACTTCAATGCCAAGACCGCCGTACTGGCCCGTGGTGTCCTCGTTGAGTTCGTCGAGGCCTTCCTTGTCCAGATACTGGCTATGCGGATCGAGGCCCGCCAGCATGCCGCTGATGGCGGCTTTCATGATGGTCTTGTTGTCGAGTTTTTCGACGTAGGCCTGGCGCACGATCTGGTACACCCGCGTGAAATTGCGAATGTCTTCCAGACTGACCGGTTCGTCGGCCTTCGCGGCGATGGCGGCGGCGGTCGTCGACGAAGCGGCGAGCGCATCGGGTTGTTTCACGGCCTGGCCATGGGCGGGCAGGGCGATGGCTGCGACGCCGATGGCGAACGCCGCGCAAAGTGCCGTGCTCAGGGGGTGATGACGCATGCCAGTCTCCGGTATTGCTTGCAGGGGGTAGATGGGGGACGCGTGTGATCGATGTTACTTGTGCTGGCTGAGCCACGTTCTGGGATCGACCGGCTTGCCGTTCTGGCGCAGCTCGAAATACACGCCGCCGTTGGCACCAGCGGGCAGCGCGGCCGTGCCAACCGATTCGCCGGCCTCGACCATGTCGCCGACGTTGTGCAGCAGCGTTTCATTATTGCCGTACAGGCTCATCCAGCCATTGCCGTGGTTCACGATCAGCATCATGCCGTACCCGCGCAGGAAGTTGGCGAAAACCACGCGCCCGCGGGACACGGCATGCACTTCGCCGCCGCGCGGCGCACCGATCAGTACGCCTGCGCCGAATGCATGGACCGGACCGGACGCGGGCCACGGCAGGTTGCCGCGGAGGTTGGCTGTCGGAGCGTTCGCCGGCACTCCCTTGGGCGCGCTGGGTGCCGTGGCCTTGGGTGCCTCGTCGATGATCTTCTGCAGCTTCGCGACCAGCGAGTTCATGGCCTCTTCGTTTTGCTTCAGAGCGGCGATGCGCTGGGCCTGATCCTTGTACTTCGAATCCGCCTCGGCCACGGCCTTCTGCTGTTTGCCGCGCTGGCTTTCCAGGTCGCGCGCACGCTTTTCCCGTTCGGCGAGTGTCGATTTCAGCGCTTCCTGTTCGGCCACGATCGCCGATTCGACCTCCTGAAGCTTCGAAAGATCCGCCAGCAGGGAGCGGATGCGTTCTACCCGGTTTTCCTGGAAGTAGCGCGAGTAGGCGAGGGCGCGGGAGATCTTGGCGACATCCTCGTCGCCCAGCAGCAATTGCAGGTCCGAACCCCGGCCCAGCGTATAGGTGGCGCGAAGGAGGTCGTCCAGGGCTCCCTTCTGCTTCGCGAGACCGGCCTGAAGGCCATCGCGCTGCTGCCCCAGCTGTTCCAGGTCCTGGCGTTTGGATGCCAGCTCGGCGTCCGTGGTGCGTACCGCGCGGGCGGCCGTCGACACCTGTTCGGCCTGACGGGCCAGCTCGGCGTTGGCGCTGTCGCGGGTGTTAGCCGTTTCCCGCTGTTCGCGGGTCAGGGAGTCCAGATTCTTGCGGACGTCGTCCAGCTTCTGTTTCGTCTCGGCCTGTTCGGTTCGGGCCTTGGCCTCCTGCGCCGTGGCGGGGAGGACGTGAAGGGCGACCGGGGCGGCGAGGAGGAGGGTGAAGAGGCAGGTGCGTGGATGCATGGCCGGATTATCACCCAGCGCCGGGCGGCGCGGGGCACCCGGCCGCTGGCCCCGGCGTTTTTCGTAGGAGCCCGCTTGCGGGCGAAAGCCCACGGAGCGGAGATGCCGTGGGTGACGTCCGTGAGCCGGGAGTCCGGGCTCGCGGAGAAAGCCTCCCGCGTCTCCCGCTCCGTGGGCTTTCGCCCGCAAGCGGGCTCCTGCAAGGGGAGCGAAGGGCGTTGGTATCGCCGTGGACCGGCGTCGTGACTGGGCTTGTCGGGACTGGTCTGCGCGCTCGCGCTGTAAGAATTCCGTTGTGCGGCCGTTGCCATCCCATTTAGACGTCCAGACGTTTTGACGCGTCGCGGCAAATGTGCGTAAAGTGGGGCGCATGCCCGATCGTGCTTCGTGTGCGGCAGAACTATCGCCGCGCAGGAAAGTTGCGCTCCGGGCGCCCAGCAAAGCCTAATGCCAGGAGGAGGCGGATGGTGAAGCAAGGCATTCCGCGACTCTATGATGAGGCGTTCGAACACGATAGCTGCGGCTTTGGCATCGTTGCGCAGATAGACGGCCATGCGAGCGCCGCACTGGTCGATACGGCATTTTCGGCGCTCGCGAAACTGTCCCATCGCGGCGGCGTCAATGCGGATGGCGTCAGCGGCGACGGTTGCGGCGTGCTTATCCGCCGTCCCGTCGATTGGTTGCGGGCACTGGCCAGCGACTCGGGTATCGCGGTGAGCGATCGTTTCGCGGCGGGCGTGGTCTTTCTCGATCCGTCCGGCGACGACGGTGCCGCCGACGAATTCGGCCGTCACCTGCTCGCCGCGGGTCTGACGGTCGCCGGGTGGCGCGACGTTCCCGTCGACCCGGAAGCATGCGGACCCCAGGCCGCCGCGGCGATGCCGCGCGTGCGCCAGGTATTCGTGGACGCCGGCGCCGATATGGACGATGCCGTTTTCGAAGCGGCCCTGTTCCGCGCCCGTCGCCGCGCCGAAGTGGCGCTGGCCGACGATGTGCATTTCTACGTGGTGTCGCTGTCCGCTCAGGTCATCGGTTACAAGGCCATGGCGGCTCCGGGCCATCTGCGTCAGGTGTACTCGGACCTCGTTCATCCGGCCCTGATCGCCGACGCCGTCGTTTTCCATCAGCGCTTCTCCACCAATACGTCGCCGCAGTGGCGTCTGGCGCAGCCGTTCCGTCTGCTGGCGCACAACGGCGAAATCAATACGATCCGCGCCAATCGCCGCTGGATGCAGGCGCGTCAGTCGGTCATGCGATCGCCCAAGGTCGACCTGTCCGATATCGGTCCGCTGGTGCGGCAGAAGGGTTCGGATTCGGAAAGCCTCGACAACGCGCTGGAAGTGCTGCTGGTCGGCGGCATGGACCTGCTCACCGCGATGCGCGTACTCGTGCCGCCGGCGTATTCGGCGCGCGAGGATATCGACGAAGATCTTTCGGCGTTCTATGAATATTACGCATTGCACAGCGAACCCTGGGACGGTCCAGCGGGTCTGGTGATGTGCGACGGCCGTTATGCCGCCTGCACGCTGGACCGGAACGGATTGCGTCCCGCGCGCTGGGCGTTGTCGGACGACAATCATCTTATCGTCGCCTCCGAAGCAGGTCTGTGGGACGTGCCTTCGGCGCGCGTGGTGGCGAAGGGGCGTCTTGCACCCGGCGAAATGATCGCCGTCGATTTCCGCGAGCACCGCCTGCTGCGCGATGCCGACATCGATGCGATCAATCGTGCCCGCGCACCGTTCCGCGACTGGTTGCGTGCGGGCGTGACCTATCTGGAATCCGATCTCATCGATCCCAGTCTCGCCGCCGAACCGCTGCCTGCCGACGAACTGAAGCGTTACCAGAAGCTCTATGGACTGTCGCGCGAAGAATGCGAGTCGGTGCTGAAAGTGCTGGCCGAAACGGAAGCCGAGGCGACCGGATCGATGGGCGACGACACGCCGATGGCCGTGCTGTCGCGTCAGATCCGTCCGCTGTTCGACCGTTTCCGCCAGGGCTTCGCGCAAGTCACCAACCCGCCCATCGATCCGCTGCGCGAGCGACTGGTCATGTCGCTGGTGACGCAGATCGGTCAGGAACGCAACATCTTCGATCTCGGTCCCGAGAACGCGAAGCAGATCCTGCTCAATTCGCCGGTGCTTTCCCAGCGCAAGCTTCGCCAGATCCTCGCGCATCCGGATTACGCCGACACGCCGCGCTTCGACCTGATGTACGGCGACGACGAAACCTTGCAGTCGGCGCTCGTGCGTATCTGCGACGCCGCCGAGGCGGCAGTGCGCTCGGGGGTGCGCGTCGTATTCCTGAGCGACCGTTATCCTCGTCGCGACATGCTGCCGATCCATTCGCTGCTGGCGGTGGGCGCGGTGCATGCGCGTCTGGTGGATACCGGCCTGCGATGTCAATGCAACATCATGGTCGAGACCGCCACGCCGCGCGATCCGCATCACTTCGCGTGCCTGCTCGGCTTCGGCGCCACGGCCATCTATCCCTGGCTCGCTTACCAGAGCCTGTTCGACATGGGCCGCAGCGGCCACATCCGCAAGGGCGAAGGCGCGCCGCGGGAAATCGGACGTAACTACCGTCGCGGTATTCGCAAAGGTCTTCTGAAGATCCTTTCGAAGATGGGCATTTCGACCGTCGCGGGTTATCGCGGTGCGCAGCTCTTCGAAATCGTGGGCCTTGCGCCCGACGTCGTCGAACTTTGTTTCCCCGGCACGCCGTCGCGCATCGGCGGTTCGGGCTTCGCCGATCTGGAGCACGAACAGCGCCTGCTTGCCGCGGAAGCGTGGGACGAGGCGCAGTCGCTGCGCGCGGGTGGCCTGTACAAGTACGTGCATGGCGGCGAGTTCCACATGTACAACCCGGACGTCATCGCGAGTCTGCAGGTGGCCGTACGCACGGGCGAATGGGCGGATTACCGTCGCTATGCCCAGTACGTCGATACGCGTCCGCCATCGGCGTTGCGCGATCTCCTGGTACCGCGCGAAGGCACGGCGATTCCGCTGGACGAAGTCGAGCCGGTGGAAGATATCCTGCGTCGCTTCGATTCGGCCGGCATGTCGCTCGGTGCGCTGTCGCCGGAAGCCCACGAGGCTCTCGCGATCGCGATGAACCGTCTCGGTGCGCGCAGCAATTCCGGCGAAGGTGGCGAAGATCCCGCGCGTTACGGTACCGACCGCGCGTCGAAGATCAAGCAGGTCGCGTCCGGCCGCTTCGGCGTCACGCCGTCGTATCTGGTCAATGCCGAGGTATTGCAGATCAAGATCGCGCAGGGCGCCAAGCCCGGCGAGGGCGGTCAGCTTCCCGGTCACAAGGTCGACGCCACCATCGCGCGTCTGCGTTATGCGAAGCCCGGTATTGGCCTCATTTCGCCGCCGCCGCATCACGACATCTATTCCATCGAAGATCTCGCGCAGCTGATCCACGACCTGAAGGAAGTGAATCCGCAGGCGCTGATTTCGGTGAAGCTCGTCTCGCATGCAGGCGTCGGCACGGTGGCGGCGGGCGTGGTGAAGGCGGGCGCGGATCTGATCACGGTGTCCGGGCACGATGGCGGTACGGGCGCCAGTCCGCTGACGTCGATCAAATACGCCGGTACGCCGTGGGAACTGGGTCTGGCCGAGACGCAGCAAACGTTGCGCCTGAACGACCTGCGCGGTCGCGTGCGCCTGCAGACCGATGGCGGCCTGAAGACTGGCCTCGACGTCATCAAGGCGGCGATGCTCGGCGCGGAGAGTTTCGGTTTCGGTACGGGACCGATGGTCGCGCTCGGGTGCAAATACCTGCGCATCTGTCATCTGAACAACTGCGCCACGGGCGTGGCTACGCAGCATCCGGTATTGCGTCAGAAGCATTTCCTCGGCCTGCCCGATATGGTGATGAACTACTTCCGCTTCGTCGCGGAAGATGTCCGTCAGCACATGGCGCGGCTGGGCGTTCGTTCGCTTGCCGAACTCATCGGCCAGAGCGGCCGGCTGGAGCAACGTCATGGCGTCACGCCGGTGCAGGATCAGCTCGATCTCTCGCCGCTGATCGCCGAGGACGCGCTGGGTTCGAAGGTCGACTTCGCCTGCGCGCTGGCACGCAATCCGATGCGCGATCCGGCCACACTGGCCAATCGCATATCGGCGGATACACGCCTCATTGTCGCCGATGGCGTGGGCGGCACGTTCCGTTACCCCATCGTCAATACGGACCGCGCCATCGGTGCGCGTCTGTCGGGTGACGTCGCGCGTCGTTGGGGCGATGTCGGTATGGCCGGCAAGCCCGTCGTGCTGCATCTGGAAGGTGCGGCGGGGCAGAGTCTCGGCGCGTGGAATGCTGGCGGTGTCCACATCGATCTGGTCGGCGAAGCAAACGACGGTGTCGGCAAGGGCATGGCGGGCGGTCGCATTGTCGTGCGTCCGCCTGACGATTCTCCGTTCGCCAGTCAGGACGCCACGATCATCGGCAACACCTGTCTGTACGGTGCGACCGGCGGCGAGCTTTACGCTGCGGGTCAGGCGGGCGAACGCTTCGCCGTGCGCAACTCCGGCGCACTCGCGGTCGTCGAAGGCGCCGGCGATCACTGCTGCGAATACATGACGGGCGGCATCGTCGCCGTACTCGGCGGCACGGGTCTGAACTTCGGCGCGGGCATGACGGGCGGTTTCGCCTATGTGCTCGATCTGGAGCGCGACTTCGTCGATTGCTACAACCATGAACTCGTGGACATCGTGCGCATTTCGCCCGAAGGCATGGAGCATTACATGCAGCATCTGCGCCAGCTCATCGCGCGCCATGTCGAACTCACGCACAGCAAGTGGGGTCGTCATGTGCTCGGCGATTTCCGCGGTCTGTTGCAGCGCTTCTGGCTGGTGAAGCCGAAGGCCGCCAGTCTCGATGCGCTGGCCGAAGAACTGAGGAGTGCGGCATGAGTTCGAAGGACTTCCGTTTCCTCGAGATTCCGCGGCAGACGCCGCGCACCGTGCCGGTCGCGGTACGCGTACTCGGGTATGGCGAAATCTCCGGCGACTTTGCGTCGACCGAAGCGGCGTCGCAATCGGAGCGCTGCATCGATTGCGGCAATCCGTACTGCGAACATGCCTGTCCGGTACACAACTACATTCCGAACTGGCTGAAGCTGGTGCAGGACGGGCGGTTGTTCGAAGCCGCCACTTTGATGCACGAAACCAATCCGCTGCCGGAAATCTGCGGCCGCGTATGTCCGCAGGATCGTTTGTGCGAAGGCGCATGCACGCTGGAGCAGGGCGATTTCGGCGCGGTCACCATCGGTAGCGTCGAGCGTTGGGTGACCGACGAGGCGATTCGGCAGGGCTGGCGGCCCGATCTTTCGCATGTCCGCGAAACCGGTGCGCGTGTCGCCATCGTGGGCGCGGGGCCGGCTGGACTTTCCTGCGCCGACAGGTTGCGTCGTGCGGGTATTGCCGCGCACGTGTTCGATCGGCAGCATGAAATCGGCGGTCTGCTGACCTTCGGCATTCCGCCGTTCAAGCTCGACAAGAACGTGGTGCGTACGCGTCGCATGGTGCTTGAAGGCATGGGCGTGCGCTTTCATCTGGGTGTCGAGATCGGCCGCGATATCGATTTCGCGGAACTGCTCAACGATTACGATGCGGTCTTCGTCGGTACGGGCGCCTACACCTATGTCGACGGTCGCCTCGAAGGACGCGACCTGGTCGGCGTGCACGATGCGCTGCCTTTCCTGATCGCCAATACCGAGCGTCTTCTGGACGAACGAGAACCCGCGCCGGAGTACGACTTGGCCGGCAAGCATGTCGTCGTTCTCGGCGGCGGCGATACCGGTATGGATTGCAACCGCACGGCGATCCGTCTCGGAGCCGCATCGGTCACCTGTGTATACCGTCGCGACGAAGCCAGCATGCCCGGATCGAGGCGCGAAGTGGGTTACAGCCGTGAAGAGGGTGTGCGGTTCCTGTTCCAGCGCCAGCCTCTGGCCTTGATTGGCGACGGTACGCGCGTGCGTGCCGTGCAGGTTGTGGAGACGCAGCTCGTCGACGATGGCGACGGTCGCCCGCGTCCGCGTAACGTAGCCGGCAGCGAAAGTGAGCTGCGTGCGGATGTGGTCATTCAGGCCTTCGGGTTCCAGCCGAGTCCACCGGATTGGTGCGATGTGTACGGTGTCGATCGCGATGAGAGCGGTCGAATTCGTGTCGGCGAGAATGGCAATCTTCCGCTGCAGACGAGCCATCCGAATATCTTCGCCGGTGGTGACAACGTACGCGGCGCCGATCTGGTTGTGCGTGCCGTGTATGACGGGCGTGAGGCGGCTGGGTCTATAGCGCGGATGCTGGCTGGGAAGAAGGCTGCAATCGCAGCGGTAGCGTAAAGCGCGAACGAGTGCGGTCGAGACAGCCGGTCGCATCGCGCTGGGTTCCTGCCCGCGCAGGAACGACGAGCAAGGGTGCACCACTAGCCTCAATCCGCTCCATCCCCGACAATGCCCCCATGCTTAGCCGTGGTCACCCTCCATGTGCCTGATCGCCTTCGCCTGGCATGCGCATCCACGCTGGCGGCTACTGCTGCTCGGCAATCGCGACGAATTCCACGTGCGTCCGACGGCGCCGCTGGCGCGATGGGACGAAGCCCCCGGAATCATGGCGGGGCGCGACCTGGAAGCTGGCGGCACGTGGATGGGCATCGCACCGCACGGCCGGGCGTGCGTTATCACCAACGTGCGCGACCCATCCGCGGACCATAGCGGCGCATCGCGCGGACTGCTGGCGGCCGATTATCTCGACGCATCGATTTCCGCCGAAGACCACGCGCATGAGCTGGGCGCGACCGCGGATCGGTATCGGCCCTTCAATTTCCTTACGTTCGACGAACGTAGCGCGTTCTATCTCGGCAATCATCCGGGCACACGCGGGCAGGCGGTGCTGCCCGGCATTCATGGCCTTTCGAACGCCGACTTCAATGCACCCTGGCCCAAGACCCAGGCGCTCAAGCGGCGTCTGACGACATGGATCGCCGATGGCGGGAATGACGACACCGATGCGTTGTTCGCGATGCTGTCCGATCGCGAACGCTGGCCCGACGACCTCCTTCCGGACACCGGCATCGGCGTGGAACGGGAAAGCTTTCTGTCCAGCGCGTTCATCGTCGGCGAAAACTACGGCACGCGCGCGAGCACGATCATCATGATCGACCACGATAACCGCGCTACTATCGTCGAACGTCGCTTCGGACCCAATGGCGTTCCGCTGGGCGAAACACGCATCGATACGGATACTGCTTCACACTGAACCGTTGACGGTTCGGTTTCACGGCGAGACATCGCCAACAAGGTCAGGGAGACCGACATGAGTACTACCCCCACCATCCGCCGCGCCATCGTCACCGGTTCCACGGGAGGCATCGGCCTCGCCATTGCGCGCGGACTCGCCAGACAGGGCATGCGTGTTGTCCTGAATGGACGTTGCGCCAAACGCATCGACGACGCGATGACAACGATCCGGAGCGAGACGCCGGACGCCCTGCTGAGCGGTTTCGCCGGCGACCTGGGTACGACCGAAGGGGTCGAGGAGCTCGTTGCCTACGAACCGGAAGCCGACATCCTCGTGAACAACCTCGGCATCTTCGAGCGGAAGCCGCTGTTCGAGATCGACGATGAAGACTGGCAGCGCCTGTTCGAGGTAAATGTGCTGAGCGGTGCGCGACTTTCGCGGCACTACGCGCCGCGGATGGCATCGCGCGGTTGGGGGCGCGTTGTCTTCGTTTCCAGTATTTCCGCTGTGCAGGTTCCACCGGAGATGGTCCATTACGGCGCGACGAAGGCGGCCCAACTGGCGCTTGCCCGCGGTCTGGCGGAGACGCTGTCGCGAACCGGCGTCACGGTGAACACGATTCTTCCGGGGCCGACCCTTACCGAAGGCATGGCCGATATGTTCGCTGGCATGGCCGTGCGTGGCGACGAAAGGCCTGAGGAGGTCGAACGCGATTTCATCGCACGGAACAGACCCACCTCACTGCTGGGACGACTGGCTTCGGTCGATGAGGTGGCAAGCATGGCTATCTACCTCGCTTCCGATGCGGCATCGGCGATCAATGGCTCCGCATTCCGTGTGGACGGTGGCATCGTGCGCCATCTGGTCTGACCGTTCCTTGCCGGCTGGGATAGAGTCTTTTGCAGCGGGCGCGATTGATTCGGTGAGGTGTCGGCCCGATTCTATCGGCTGACACCTTCTATCCCTGCGAAACTACTAATGAATATCGATCTCAGCTCCCGCCACGCTGTCGTTACCGGTTCCACGGCCGGTATCGGCCTGGCCATCGCCACCGGCCTTGCGGCCGCGGGCGCGCATGTCGTCGTGACCGGTCGTACACAGGCTCGTGTGGACGAGGCGATCGCTACCATCGCTGCGCAGGTTCCCGGCGCGAAACTGACGGGGGTGGCTGGCGACCTCGGTACGCGTGAAGGTGCTGAAAAGCTCATCGCCCAGGTCGCCGATACCGACATCCTCGTCAACAACCTTGGCATCTTCGAGCCTAAGGGCTTCTTCGATATCGACGACGACGAATGGCAGCGCTTCTTCGACGTCAACGTACTCTCGGGCGTTCGTCTGTCGCGGCACTATGCGCAGGGCATGGCGAAGCGTGGCTGGGGACGTATCCAGTTCATTTCCAGCGAGTCGGGCGTGCAGATTCCGGCCGAGATGGTGCATTACGGCGTGACCAAGACGGCGCAGCTCGGCGTATCGCGTGGCCTGGCGGAAACGCTTGCCGGCACCGGCGTTACGGTCAATGCGATTCTTCCGGGCCCGACCCTATCCGAAGGTGTCGGTGAGTTCTTCGGCAAGATCGCCGCCGAGAAGGGTATATCGCTGGAACAGGTCGAGAAGGACTTTATTGCCGATCATCGTCCGACGTCGCTGATCAAGCGTCTCGCGACGGTGGATGAGGTCGCCAGCCTGTCCGTCTATCTTGCGTCGGAGCAGGCGTCCGCGACGACGGGCGCCGCGGTTCGCGTCGACGGTGGCGTGGTCCGTTCGATCGTCTGATCCCGCTGTTTTTTTGTAGGAGCACTAAAAAGTGCTCCTACAGACGGTCGTTCTGAATATCGCCGTCGACGTAAAACCAGCGTCCGTCTTCGCGGACGAAGCGGCTGGTTTCGTGGAGTCGTTCCGCGCGACCGCCCCCGTGGCGGAAGCGCGCGACGAACTCGACGACGGCGGTGTCCGCGCCGGATATCTCGTGACGCTTGACGTCGAGACCCAACCACGTGGGCCTCGGCGACTGCGCGGCGAGATTCAGCGATGCGGGACGTGTGTCCGGATGCCATGTCGCTCGCAGATAGTCCTCGAGCGCGAAGACGTATGCGCTATAACGCGAACGCATCAACGCTTCGGCCGTAGGTGCCGCGGCGCCTTCATGATAAAGCGCACAGCATGCGCCATATGTTTTGCCCGAGCCGCATACGCAGGTTTTTCCGTGGTTGTCCGCAGTCATTCGACACGACCTGCATCGATACGCACGACCAGTGCGACGGCGTGCTCGTTCAGTTCGAGACAATCGCCACTATCCGGGCGATACGCATCGCCCACAGCCAACGTCGTGCCTGCGATCGATGCGCCGCCGCCAGCCAGATAGACGAGCGCGACATCGTCGCCGAGCCGTGCCGACGCACGCAGCACGTCCACTTTGCCGCTGGCCAGACCGCGTCGGACCATCAGATTGAAATCGCGCGTGGCATCGCCGGCCAGTTCGATATCGACCGTGGCTTCCCCCTCGAACGCGAACGGATCGCATGGCGTGGTAAGTGCGTGTGTGCGTTCGCCGTTCAACGTCATGACGAAGCCGGCACCTTCAAGCAGCACGATCGTGCGGTCGACGCCGGGAAAGGCCGAGAACGGCGAAGCGGTGTCGACGTCGGCCACACTGGCGCGCCAGAGAAAATCGTCCATACCGGCATCGGCCGGCTCGGTGGCGACGACACGCGTCACGCCCATGCCGTTCTTCCATGGCACGGCAATAAGATCGGTGGCGCGGATCGTCGTCATGCGGCACGCTCGATATCGCGTGCGAAAGGCGGCAGCGCGCGCAGCATGCCGGCGCCATAACGCTTGACGATCACGCGACGATCCAGAAGGACGATCCGGCCCGTATCCGTTTCCGTACGGATGAGACGGCCGCAATACTGCGTAAGGAGACGTGTCGCGTCGGGCACGCTGACCTCGATGAATGGATTACGGCCACGCGATTCAAGCCACTCGGCGTACGTTGCGCCGACAGGATCGGTGGGTACCGCGAAGGGTAGCTGCGTGACGACCACGGTTTCGCAGAGTTTGCCCGGCAGATCCAGGCCTTCGCCGAACGATGCCAGTCCGAACAGCGTGCTGCCCTTGCCCGCGTCGACGTCTTCGCGATGCTCCGCGATCAACTGGGCTTTTGACAACGAACCTTGCGCGCGTACCTTCCGCACGTGTTCGATAGGCAGCACTTGCAAGACGCGATCGAGTTTCGCGCGCGAGGTAAACAGCACGAGGTTACCGGCTTCCCAATCCAGATTCGCCGCCAGCCATTCGGCGACTTCGCGCGCATGGCCTTCGCGGTCGTCGGGCAGCGTACGCATCGCCGGCACTTCGAGCGTGGCCTGTTTTTCCAGGTCGAAAGGCGACGGCAGGCTAAGCGTCACGGCATCGTTGGGCAGGCCGACGGCGTCGGCGAAGCCACGGAAGTTGCCGCCTGCGCTCAATGTCGCCGAGGTCATGACGACAGCCGCCGCGTTGTCCCAGAGGACGTTGCGCAGCAGGCCGCCGGCGGACACGGCCGATGCATGGCAGACCAGTTGCTGATCGGGCGTCAACGTGACCCAGCGTGCGAGCGGCGGTCCGTTCTCGCGGTCGTCGGTCGACCATGCGTACCACGTGCGCACCTGACGTTCGAGACGTTCCAGCGCGACGCCGAGTTCGCGCGACAGCGCTTCCTGCGTCGGTCCGCCGGCTTCCATTTCCACGACGGTGCGACGCACCGTACGCAGCCAGCGCTGAATGTCGCGGGTCAGCAGGTGCAGGCCCTGCGCGAGCATCTTCCAGTTGTCGGGAAGCTGACCGAGCGATGCGCGAAAGACGGGTTCCAGTTCGTTTCCCGAGGGCGTCCAGCTCATGCGTATGTCGCGCTCGATTTCCTCGAGCGCACCGGAAAGCTCAAGCAGTTTCTCGTCGCCGGCTTCCAGCGAGAGATTGCCGATGTTTTCCTTGTCGGTGAGCGAATACGCCCCGTGCACCTGATTCTGCAGGCGGCCGATGCGGCGTACCGCCGTGGCGAGGTGCACGTCGGCCGCTCCGCGATCGATGGCTTTCGCCGGAACGTGATGCGCCTCGTCGAAGATGTAGAGCGTTTCTTCCGGTTTGGGCAGGATCACTCCGCCGAAGGTGTCTTCGTCGCGCGGCATCGTGAGATCGGCCAGCACCAGATCCTGATTGGCGACCACGATTTCCGCCTCGCCGATGGCGCGGCGCGCCACGAAGAAGGGGCAGACCGCGAACGAGCCGCACTTCCGGCCGGTGCAGCCGCCGGCACTGGTGGTGACCATGCCGCGGACCAGGTCCGACAACGGCTCGGGACTGGTATCGATATCGCCGTTCCAGGCTCGGGATTCGAAGGCTTCGCTGAGCTTCTCGATGGCCTGGGTGTCGCGCGCCGCGGGGGGCTTTGCCCAGATCGCGAGATCCGCGTCGAAGGAAAACCCGGTCTGCGCCGCCGGTTCGGCACGCGCCATGCGCAGATTGCGCGGGCACAGGTACCGTTGGCGGCCCTTGGCCAGGGCGACCTTAGCTTCGACGCCGCAAAGCGTCAGGTACTGGGGAATGTCGCGCTGCACCAGCTGCTCCTGCAGCGCGACGGTGGCGGTGGCGATGAGCAGCTTTTTCTTCTGCGCGCGCGCGACTTCCAGTCCCGCGATCAGGTACGCCATGGACTTGCCGGTGCCCGTGGGGGCCTCGATCACGGCGGCGCCGGTGGTTTCGGAAAGCGCTTTGGCGACTTCCGCGATCATGCGCAGCTGAGACGCGCGCCCACGGAAACCCGTCAGGCCGTCTTTCAGCCGCGCATACGAGGCGCGGATCGCGGTCTTGGTGTCATCGGTGAGCATGGGAAGGGGGTCGGTACGGCAACCCCCCTAGGGTAACGGAAACCGTGGCCTAAACCGGCCGCCAGACCCCGGTCGTGTCAGCAGTGTTTCAGTGGTGGAAGCCGTGATGTCCCGACGGCAGCGGTTCGCGCACCTGGTTCACCAGGCCCGCCGCGACGTACGTGTGCTCCAGCCAGGTCCCGTCGACCTGCTGGACGTGGATCTTCACGGGCCTGCCGAGATTGGAGGACAGCGCGGGCGCCATCGCTTCCGCGGCCTCGATGGCCTGGACTTGCGAGGAATAACGACCGAGGGGCAGCGAGGCGCGGTGGACAATCCATGGCCCCTGCGCGACGTCGCAGTAAGGGATGAAAAGCTGGGCGGAACTCGAAGCCATGATGTCCTCGTTCACAGGATGGGCCGTTCAGCCACGCTACGCCGGGGCGAGGAATAAAAGCGTTAATGGAGACCTGGGCAAGCGGGCTCCTACAACAGGCCTACCTGCTTATGGCGGAAGCAGCTCGCGTCGTGGTCGTTTACCAGTCCGACGGCCTGCATCCACGCATAGACGATCACGGGGCCCACGAATTTGAACCCGCGTTTTTTCAATGCCTTGGACAGCGTCACCGACAGTTCGGTCTGGGTCGGACGCGGTCCCTTGGTCACAATCGGCTTGCCTTTCACGTATCCCCAGCAAAAATCGGAGAAATCCTCCCCGGCCGCCTGCATCGCCAGATAGGCCTTCGCGTTGCCGACGGTCGCTTCGATCTTGCTGCGGGACCGGATGATTCCTTCATCGACCACCAGCCGCGCCACGTCTTTTTCGCCGAACCGCGCGATGACCTTCGGGTCGAATCCCTTGAATGCCCGTCTGAAGCCATCGCGTCGCGCAAGGATGGTTCGCCACGAGAGCCCCGCCTGGAATCCATCGAGAATGAGTTTTTCCCACAGCGCGCGGCTGTCGCGTTCCGGCACGCCCCATTCCTCGTCGTGATAGGCGCGCATCATGTCGTCGGTATCGCACCACGCGCAGCGCTTCACGCGTACGGTCCCAGATAATCGAGTTTGCCGACAGCCACGCCCTGATTGCGCAGAATGTCGTGCGCTGTCGCGATGTGAAAGAAAAAGTTGGGCAGCGCGAATGTCAGCAGATATGCCTTCGGTGTGAAATGGCGCACGTCGGGTCCGAGCTTGAATTCGACCTGGCGCGATTCGGCGGCATCGACGGTGGCGGCATCCACCGATTCCAGCCACGCAGCCGTCGAGGCGATGCGCTTGCGCAGTTCCGGAAACGTCGTTTCGTCGTCGGGAAAGCGTGGCGACGCCACGCCGGAAACGCGCTCGACGGCGAACTTCGACGTATCGCTGGCACGCTGGACCTGACCGGCGAGTGTCAGCATGTCCGGTGCGAGGCGGGCCTGCACCAGCGCATCGTGCGGCGTGCCATGCGCGCCCGCATGCGCATCGGCCTTGTCCAGCAGATGCTCCAGCACCCCCAGGCCACGAACGAAGACGGGAACGGAAGCTTCGTAAAGCGAAATCGTCATGGCCGCGGTCCTTTTATGGAAGTTTGCGAGAGGGTGGGGTCGGAAATGGTCCACGACAAGTCCCGCGACAAGCCCGTCGAAGGAGGACTACCATCGCGATTTCGCACGATCCCACGGACCGGTCCCCATGCCAGATACGCAATCCCGGCCAGACGGCCTTGCCACCGCCGACGCAGTCGTTTCCGTGCGCGGCCTTTCCAAAATATACAAGTCGGGATTCCAGGCGCTGAAACGCGTGGACCTGGATATTCGCCGTGGAGAGATCTTCGCGCTGCTCGGTCCGAACGGTGCCGGCAAGACGACGCTGATCAGCATCGTCTGCGGCATCGTCAACGGGAGCGAAGGTTCCGTGACGGTCGACGGTCACGACATCGTTCGCGACTTCCGCGCCGCGCGCGCCCTGATCGGCCTGGTGCCGCAGGAACTGTCCACCGATGCGTTCGAAAGCGTCTGGGCAACGGTGAAGTTCAGCCGCGGTCTGTACGGACGCGCACCCAATCCCGTCTACCTCGAGCGCGTACTGCGCCAGTTGTCGCTATGGGAAAAGCGCGATTCGAAGATCATGACGCTCTCCGGCGGCATGAAGCGTCGCGTACTGATCGCCAAGGCGCTGGCACACGAACCGCGCGTGCTTTTCCTCGACGAGCCCACCGCGGGCGTCGACGTCGAACTGCGTCACGATATGTGGGACATGGTGCGCAAGCTGCGCGAGTCGGGCGTGACAATCATCCTCACCACGCATTACATCGAAGAAGCTGAAGAGATGGCCGATCGCATCGGCGTCATCAGCAGCGGCGAACTTATCGTCGTCGAAGATAAGGCGACACTGATGCGCAAGCTCGGCAAGAAGCAGCTGACCCTGCAATTGCAGAACCCACTGGAGCAACTTCCCGAACACCTCGCCGACCTGCCTCTGGAACTGTCGGACGAAGGCCGTCAGCTGGTCTATACGTTCGACACGCAGAGCGAAGAGACCGGTATCGCCGGCCTGTTGCGGCGACTGAGCGAGCTGGGTATCGATTTCAAGGATCTGCATTCGAGCGAGAGTTCGCTCGAGGATATTTTCGTCAGCCTGGTGAGGTCGCGCGCATGAACTTCCACGCGATTCGCGCCATTTATCGTTTCGAGATGGCCCGCACGTTCCGCACGCTGATGCAGAGCATCGCCTCGCCGGTGCTTTCGACATCGCTTTACTTCGTGGTCTTCGGCGCGGCCATCGGTTCGCGCATGGGCGATATCGGCGGCGTGAGCTACGGTGCTTTCATCATCCCCGGCCTGATCATGCTTTCGCTGCTTAACGAGAGTATTTCCAACGCGTCGTTCGGTATCTACATGCCGAAGTGGGCCGGCACGATCTACGAACTGCTTTCCGCGCCCGTGTCGTACGTGGAAGTCGTCATCGGCTATGTCGGTGCGGCTGCCACGAAATCGATCGCGCTCGGTCTGCTGATCCTGATCACGGCGCGCGCCTTCGTGCCGTACCACATCGAACACCCGGTCTGGATGGTGGGTTTCCTGATACTTACCTCCATCACCTTCAGCCTGTTCGGTTTCATCATCGGCCTGTGGGCCGACGACTTCCAGAAGCTGCAGGTGGTGCCGCTGATGGTGGTCACTCCGCTGACCTTCCTGGGCGGAAGCTTCTATTCGATCAGCATGCTTCCGCCGGTGTGGCAGAAGATCACGCTGTTCAATCCGGTCGTATACCTGGTCAGCGGTTTCCGCTGGAGTTTCTACGGCAAAGCGGACGTGAACGTGTTCGTCAGCGTCGGGGTGACCTTCGGGTTCATGCTGCTGTGCCTTGCCATCGTGTGGTGGATTTTCCGCACGGGGTGGAAGCTCAAGTCCTGACCCGGGAACAACTCGCGGCGCATGGCGCGCCGCGAGTGCAGTAACTTACGGCTTGCCGATGAAGTCGGACTTGCCCAGCACGACGCCGACGCCGCGCAGGATCGCGTAGGCCGTGGTGCAGTGAAAGTACACGTTGGGCAGCACGAAACCGAGCAGGTAGTCCTGGCCTTTGAAATGCATTTCGCCCGTGCGCATTTTCAGCAGGATGTCGCGGTCTTCGCTGCCGTCGATCTGCTCGGGCGTGAAGCTCTCCAGCAGGCTCACGACTTTGTCGATGCGCGCATACAGTTCGGCGAAGGTGGTTTCGTTGTCGTCGAGGCGGATCGGGTCGACGCCAGCCAGGCGGGCGACGGCGCCCTTGGCCATATCGGTGGCGATCTGCACCTGACGGATCAGCGGGAACATGTCCGGGGTAATGCGCGTATGCAGCAGTACTTCGGGTGCGATGTTGCGTTCCGTCGCATGGGCTTCGCCCTTCTTCAGGACGCTCGAAAGGGCGTTGAGCGCACGGACAAGACCGGGCACCGTGGCGTGGTACATCGTGATGGACATCGAATAACTCGCTTGTTGGGTAAGGACACAGCCGTAGCCGGGCGCTGAACTGGCGCTATTGTGCGGCCACCCGGCCCTGCGGGGAACTGGCGCGATACCATGGGCGGAACCGGTGCCGTCAGGTGCCGACCGATCGAGGACCGCCGCAGGATGAAAGCCGACGAGCCCGCACGCGACGCCCGGCGCACCGCCGCCGCGTATCGGTTGCTGCGTCTGGATCGTGCCGAGCGGGCGCTGGATTACCTGTTTCGTTCGATGCCTGTCGGCCACAGGGTGCTCAAGGGTCTGCTGATGGCGACGCAGGCGAGTACCGCATCGTTGATCGCCTATGGCATCGGTCTGCTGCTGCATACTCAGCAGGCCTTCTGGGCCGCGATTACCGCCATCGCCGTTACCCAGTTGAGTTACACGGATACCCGCGGCTCTTCGCGCGACCAGTGCATCGGCGCGGCGCTGGGCGCCGTCGCGGGTCTGTTCGGGATATGGCTGGACGTCGGGCAGATCGTGTCCTTTGTCGTCGCGGTATTCGTCGTGATCGTCGCCTGCTGGATACTCAACGCCGGCGCTTCGGCGCGGCTCGGTGCGATTACCGCCACGATCGTCCTGCTGGTGCCATCGACCGGCCCGGCATGGCAGTTCGCATTTATTCGCGTAGGCGAGGTGGCCCTGGGCACGGTCTGCGCTCTTTCGGTGAGCTGGGCCATGGCTCGGATCCAGGCCCTGTTTATCCACGAACATACGAGGGAGGACGACGCATGAGGCGACATCGGGAGAAGCATCGCACGGGGCGCATCGCGTGGCTTCGCGCGGCCGTACTCGGTGCCAACGACGGCATCCTGTCCACGGCGAGCCTGATGATCGGCGTGGCCGCCGCCGAATCGGGTGCCAGCAACGTGCTGATCGCGGGCGTTGCCGGTCTGGTGGCCGGCGCCATGTCGATGGGAGCGGGCGAGTACGTGTCCGTCTATTCGCAGGCGGACAGCGAACGAGCCGAACTCGCTCTCGAATCCTGGGAACTGGAGAACGATCCGACCGGCGAGCACCGCGAGCTGACCGAGATATATGTCATGCGCGGCCTGGACCGCGACCTTGCCAATACCGTGGCCGACCAGCTCATGAAGCACGACGCGTTGCAGGCGCATGCCCGCGACGAGCTGGGACTGTCCGATACCACCGCGGCGCGACCGTTGCAGGCGGCCGCCGCTTCGGCGACCAGTTTCGCGACCGGTGCGCTGCTGCCTCTGCTGGCCGCCTGGCTGGCGCCCGATGGCTATCTGGCGGTCGGGGTGGTCGGTGTTTCGCTGCTGGCGTTGTTGGGGCTGGGCGCGCTGTCCGCGCGGCTCGGCGGTGCGAGCATGCTGCGCGGGGCCACTCGCATCGGCTTCTGGGGTGCCGCCGCGATGGCGGCCACATCGGCCGTGGGTGCATTATTCGGCATTGCCTGAGAACAGGGGCCGTGTCGGCGAGCGCCCACATGTCCTTCAGAATCCGTAGCGTCCGCACCGGGCGATGGGCGCATGGTGCGCCGATGGTCGCGCTCAAGAAAATGGGACAGCCACCGACACCACGTGGGTGGACCTGTCATGTTGAGGAATGATCCATGAATCAGCGCTACTTCGTGCTTCTGTTTATGGCCTGGTTCTGCGGGCTGGCCCTGGCGATTGCCCACATCGACGACCGCAAGGTACAGGGCACATCGGCCGTCATGCCGACGACGACGCTGAATGCGGTCCACGACAGGGGCGACCTCGTGGATGACTGCACGTCGTATCCGGGGCACCAGAAGACATCGCATCGCGAGGAAGCGCCGGCGCACGACCGCGATCTGCTACGGCCACGCGCCAGGGCGTGCTAGGGCATTTCCGCTTCAGCCGACCACGCAACGATTGCGTCCGCCATTCTTGGCGGTGTAAAGCGCAAGATCGGCTCGCTCGAACACCGACCGGGGAGTATCGCCGGGCATGAAACGGGCGACGCCGATCGACGCGGTGACACGGACGTGTTGCCGGCTGGCATGGAAGGACAAAAGCTGGATCTTGCTGCGCAGGCGATCGCTTACCTGCAGGGCTTCGGCTTCGTCGGCGCCATCGAAAACGACAATGAACTCTTCACCGCCGTAACGCGCCACGAAATCGCAGGGCCGCACATGTTTCACCAGCGCCTGGCCGATGATCCGCAGCACCGCATCGCCCGCCGTATGGCCGTACGTATCGTTGATGCTCTTGAAATGATCGATATCGATCGCGGCGATGGAAAGCGGGTGCCCCGTGACCAGCCAGCTTTCGTGCGCGGCCTCGATGCGTTTTTCGTAGGCGAGGCGATTGGGCATGCCGATCATCGTGTCGGTCTGCGCCAGTTCGTGTTCGCGTTCGAGCGAACGCTGCAGCGCGGCGCGCTCGGTTTCCAGTTGCTCGACGCGCAAGCGCATGCTTTCGGCACGTTCGCGATAGGCCGATAACCGCGCACCTTCGCGCTCGCGGAACTCGCGGAAGCAATCGTTGATGGCGTCCAGCCGGGTACCGATCTGGAAGCGCAGCTCGGTGATGTCGTCCACTTCCAGCGCGGCATCGCCCAGCAGGCGCATTTCGTTCGCGACCGAAGCATCGAGTGCCTGACCGTTCGCTTCGCCAGTCGACTGGTCGGCCAGTTCGCGCGACATGTGCCGCGTCATCTCATCGAGACGTCCGGTCACATGGCGCAGGATGGATTGAAGAGTATCGATTTCGCGCTGCAGTGCGAGCCGCTGTTCGTTGATCAGGTCGGCCAGCTTTTCGCCGCAGGACGCGAGCGACACCAGGGTGTCCGCATTGGCTACGTCGCGACGCAGGTTGGCGGCGCGTTCCGTCAGCCGGGGTACGACGAGAATACGGTCGACCAGGCGGCTCAGCGCCGATTGAACGGACGAACCGTTTTCCGTCCGGGCAACGCGGGGAGGCGCATCGGCTGTTTCGTGGTGTGCGACGCGGGGGCGTTGCAGGCCGGCAACGGCATCCGTCAGTCCGGAGACGAGGGGTTCGAGGATGGCGGGATCGGCGGGGCCGTGTATCGCATCGCGAACGCCATCCAGATGCCGGTCGAGTTCGTCGTGCGCGCCTCGCGCAGCCTGTCCGAGACAGCCGACCAGCTGGCGCAACAAGGATTCGACCGACCGCCACTGCGATACCTCGCGGTCCATGCGCTCGAGCGCCGCGTGGTACTTGCCTTCCCAAAGCTGGTTGTCCAAACGCACGTCCCCGACCGTCGCGTTGTTCTGCGAAATAGGTCACATCTTACGAGAAGCTGGAGCGGCAAGCGATGGGTGGAATAGGCGCGCGACCGGGGATCCGGCGCTTTGCGGCTCTCTGTGGGGGCCACAGGCATAGAGAGCCAGAGAGCCCCAGAAAGCGACGCCCCTCACTCCTGCGGCGGCTGGGTCAACTCCCGCGCGTTCAGGAATCCATCGTGATTGCGATCCAGCTTGTGGAACTGATGGATCAGATTGCGCTGGAACTCGTCCAGGCGAACCGGGCGGGCGCCGGGGCGCATGGGGCCGTCGTTCGCGTCGAGCACTCCATCGTCGTTGATATCCATACGACGGAAGCCGGCACTCATGTAATCGACGTACTCCGCTTCGCTGACCTTGCCGTCGCCGTTGGCGTCCATGCGCTTGAGATACTCAGCGGGTGTCCCGGGCAGGGCCTGCGCGAGGACCGCCGATCCGGTGGCGGCCAGCACGAGGAAGGTGACGATCCGGCGCTTCACGCCGGCTCTCCGGCCGGTTCGGGCCGGCGGCGCAGTACCGCCAGGGGCTGCGCCCAGGTCGCTCCCGGACGACGTTTGCTGGTGACCAGCGTGATGTCGGACGGCTGGAACACGTTGACGTTATGCGTGGCCGGCGTGGTCAGGATGTACTGCGCGCTGGTCGATTTGAGGAACGCGCCGACCTTGTCGATGTTGAAGATGTCCAGATGCGCGAACGGTTCGTCGATGAAAACGAAACCGCCGGGACGATCTTCGTCGCGCATCAGTGCAACGAGCAGAAGCAGGGATTTCATGACCTGCTGGCCACCGGATGCCTCGCCGTCGTCCATGCCGATCCAGCCCTTTTTGTCGAACTCGAAACGCACGTTGAGCGCGGCGGAGGCGAGCGCGAGATCATCGTTGCTGAGCTCGGGCAGGTCGACCTCGACGCCGATACCGGCAAGCTCCGCCAGTACCTTGAGGTTCTTCGCGTAACGACGCACGGTATTGCGCAGCACCTGGATATAGGCGCCGCGCGCTTCGGTCGTGATGCGCGAGGCGCGTTCCAGATGGACGCGACGGCGTTCCAGATCGTGTTTCAGACCATCGTGGTCGGCGCCGAGTTTGTCGCGCAATGGGACGCAGCTTGCATCGGTTTCCCAGTGCCCTTCGGCGAGACGGCGTTCGATGCGCTCGATTTCGCGGCGCACGGCGGCGGGAGATTCGTAGCGTTCGCGCAGGGCGCCCATGGCGGCGCGCGTGCGATGTTCGATGCGCACGTGGCCGCGACGGGTGCGCATGGCTTTCAGACGTTCTATCTGTTCGGTTCGGCCATGTGCGTACATGCGCACGCTGTCCGCTAGCTGGTTCTGGACCTGACGATGCTCGCGCGACTCGTTGTCGCGCGAGCGCGAGTTGTCGACGCGCCGTTCGCGTACGGCTTCGTAATGCGCCTCGGTGGCCGCATAGCTGTCCGCGCAGCGCTGCATGTCTTCGCGAAGACCGGACTGCTGCGCATGCGCCTCGGCGAATTCGTCCGCGCGATCGGCAAGCTGGCCGCTGGCGTTCGCGCCGCGAAGCACGCCCTCGGCGTCGCCCGCCTTGCGCTGCCATTCCTTGCGCGCCTCCGCGAAGTCGCGCAGTTGTTTCTCGATGTGTTGCAGGCGTGCTTCGCCATCGTCGAGCTGACGCTCGCGCGCCGCGGCGCCGAAATACACGTCGTCGACGCCGAGATGGCGACCGCCGCGTCGCTCGCGGAAATAGCCTTGCGGCGTAATCCAGTCCTGATCGCGCGCGACCTTCGCGCCATCCGCGACATCGTCCACGCGACGGATGCGATCGAGCTGGCGCAGCAGCCATTCGGGCGCGGCGGCGGAGAAGTCGACGACTTCGAGCAGCGATCCGCGCGTGACGTTGCTGGCGGCGGGTGCGCGATCGGCAACGACGAAGTGCTTGTAACGATGGCTTTCGCCAAGCGCCCAGGCTTTCTCGCGATCGCTGGGGTCGTCCAGCAGGACGACATGCCGGTAGCCCGCGAGTACGGCCTCCACGGCGGCCTGCCAGCGCGGCTCGACGATTTCGACGATCTCGCTGAGCATGCTGTGCCGGATACCGGCGTCGTCCAACGCACGGCGGAACGATTGCTCGAATTCGGGTGTATAACGACGCCCGCTGCGCCACGCCGCGAGCTGCGACGTCAGCGTCGCCAGTTCGGTGCGCAGACGATTCTCGTCCGTCTGCAACATGGCCAGTTTCGCGCGGGCTTCCACGAGCACGTCGGCGAGGTGTTCGTGATCGGCGCCACCCTGGGCGGCGACCTGTTCGCGCAGGCGTGTTTCCTGCCGGAGCAGAAGATCGTTTTCGGTAAGCGCGGCGCGAGCCTCGTCGAGACTTTTCCTCGCTGCCTGGCGTGCCTGATCGGCAGTGTTCTGTTCCGCGCGCAGTGTCTGTTCGGCGAGATCGAGCTCGCCGAGTTTCGCCCCGATGTCGCGATCGCGCCGTTCCAGTTCGTCGCGTTTGCGCTTCAGGCCGATCAGTTGCGGGCGCGCGCCACGGATGCCGGCATGCAGTTCCGCGAACTCGGTGCGTGGAAGAACGTCCGACACCAGATCCACACGTTCGCGTTTGAGCGCATTCCATTCCTGGAACGAACGCGTGCGGCCGTCGACTTCCTGCAGGCTGACGCCAATCAGCGAGAGCTGGTGTTCGAGGTCGTGCTGTTCGCGGTCGGCTTCGAACTGCTCGTTGCGCGCGCGCTGATAGTCTTCGAGGACGGCTTTATCGCCGAAGACATCGAAGACCAGGTCGAGCAGCGCCTTCGGTGGCATCTGGCAGAGCTTATCCGTGGCGCCCTGTTCGAGCGTGAGCACGCGACGGATGGCCTGGGACAGTCCCGCGCCTTCCAGGCGCACGCGGTATTCGCGAAGGCCCAGCCAGTCGCCGCGCGCTTCGATCTCGTCGATGCTCACGTCGCCGCCCAGCACGGCGTACTGCCGTTGCCATTCGCCGCCCTTTTTCTGGATGCGGCAGGCGAGGGTGACCTCGCGATCCATCAGCGGGAAGAAAGGCCGCTCGCCGCTGGGACCCGGCGTATTGCCCACGCGTGCGCGCAGCCAGGCGAACGGCTTGCCGTTGTGGCGCAGATAGCTCTTGTAGTCGCGGTTGCCCGCACAGTCGATGGTGAGCAGCGTGCGCAGGGCATCGAGCAGGGTCGTCTTGCCGGAGCCATTGGGACCGACGACGGTCACGATATTGGTGTCGAGCGGAAGACTGAAGCGCTGCCAGTAATCCCAGTGGACGACTTCCAGACTGCGGATATCAAACATCGCTGGTCTCCGCGTCGGAGGGCTCGTTCATATCGTCCAGGTCATCCAGTTCGTCAGCCGCATCGTCGTTCGCCGCCTCGCGCGGCGTCGTGTTCGCCAGCAGGTCGCCCAGCGCGCCGTCGAGAATGCGCCGCGCGGTGCGGTCGTAGTCGAAGGCGAGGTCGAGCAGCGGGCCTTCCGATACTTCGCCCTTGCGGCGAACGACGAAGCCGAGGCGCGCGAGCATGCCGAGGTTCACGTTGATGCGCATCTTGCCGCCGAGTTTCTCGCCGAAGTCGGCAAGCAGCGTGCGTTCGGCGATGACCGGCGCCATGGCCGGTTCGCGCGGAATCGGTTTGCCTTCCGCGAACATCTGCGTCTGCGAGGCGTCGGCTTCCGCCTTCTGCCGCTCGATCTGCCGTTGCCGCTTGGGCAGCACGATCAATGCCCAGATCACGACGAGCAGGGCGATCGCATCGCGGTCCAGCTGCAGGGTATTCGATATCCAGCTGTCGCTGCCCCCGAACACGGCGCGTTCGCTGCCGCGCGCGACGGCGAGACCGATATAGGCCGCGTAAGGATGCTCGCGCAGTTCCAGTCCGACCGACGCGAGGCGCCGGTCGAGTTCTTCGCGGAAGCCGTCGTCGAGCAGGGCGCGGCGCGCCTGTACGTCTTCTCGCGGCAGCCAGCGCTGCGCCAGAAGGCGCGTGACCAGGGTGGCGGTTTCGTCATGCATCGGTCTTGTTTCCGTTAGGCGCGCGCGGAACGAGGCGTCCGACGCTGACCAGTGCGATCCGGGGAAGATCGACATCGATGAAGGTGGGTTCGATTTCGAGCGCGAGCGGCAGGCGTGCAAGATCCGCGGTACCGCCTTCCAGTGCGGCCGATTCGGGATCGCCCAGCAGGCCGAGCAGCGAAAGGCGATACGCGCTCAGCGCGTAGTCGTCACCGATCAACGTCGATTCGAGAGTGGTAGGTTCGCCGATGGCGGCCAACTGGGTATGCCAGGATTCCAGATGGCGAAGATCGTCCTCGTCCATCGGCAGGTCGGCGGTGTCCGGTGTGGTTTCGGCGTCGGGCAATGCGGTGATTTCGGCCGCGACGCGCTCGCGTTCCAGCAGTTCGAATTCGGCAACGTCGAGCGCGATCTGGTCGTGCACGAAGGGCGCGGGCAGCGGCATCAACACCTGCTCGTCCGCGTGCGCGATCAATCCGTCGACATCGAGGGAGCGCAGCCAGCCGACCAGATCCGACGACGACAGGCCCGTGCGTCCCAGATGCACGCGATGCTGGTCGATCTTGTTGAGTTCGCGCTGGAACGTGCCGGCTTGCCGCAGCAGTGCGCTCTGCGCGCGGCCGACTGCCTGCGCAAGCCGGTGCGCGGCGGGATCGATGTCGTCGAGTTCGCCGATACGCGCCACGATTTCCGTGCCTTTCTCGACCCACGTCCACACCGAGTCGAGACGGTCCGCCGCACGGCGGATGCGATGCTCGGAACCCGACAGGACGGCGCGATCGAAGTCGTCCTTCAGTTCGGACAGGCGCGATAGCAGATGCCCGAGTTCGTCGACCGAAATACGTCCGACCGCCTGACCGGCGGCCAGCTGCGCGGTGAGATAGCCGAGGCCATCGTCGTCATCGCGTTCGAATTCCAGCATGGTGGCCAGCGACGCAAGCGCTTTGCGACCAAGCGGCCCGATGCGATAGCGCAGCGTTTCACTGTCCCAGACGAGGAGTTCGTGGTCCTTCAGGCGCTGGACCACGGTGTCGAGTTTTACGGGATCGACGAACGCGAGGTTGTCGCGGATTTCCTGCGGCGTCCATTCCGGTGCGTGCGAGCGGCCACCCAGGGTGCGCAGCACCAGCAGGCGCAACAGCACCTGCGCTTCGCCGCCGTGGAACAGCGCGCTGAATGCGCGCAGCAGCGAACGGCCGCGCAGCAGCGGGAAGACGCTGGGCAGGTCCTCGGCGACGATGCCGTCGCGGAAGAGATCCTGCAGACGTTCGTCGTTGGTCGGTAAGTCGGTCGTCTCGGCCAAGGTCAGCGACGGTCGACGCCGACGAAGCGGAGGAACTCACCGCGCGTCCGGGGATCTTCGCGGAAACTGCCGAGCATCTGGCTGGTGACCATCGACACGCCACGCTTGTGCACGCCACGCGTGGTCATGCATTCGTGGCTGGCGTCGATGACCACGCCGACACCGCGGGGACGCAGCGTTTCGTCGATGCAGTGGGCGATCTGCGCCGTCAGTTTTTCCTGCACCTGGAAACGGCGTGCGAATCCGTCGACCACGCGTGCGAGCTTGCTGATACCCACGACGCGGTCGGTCGGGATATAGCCGACGTGCGCGCGACCGACGATCGGTGCCATGTGGTGTTCGCAATGGCTTTCGAATTCGATGTCGCGCAGCACGACCATCTCGTCGTAACCGGCCACTTCCTCGAAGGTGCGGCGCAGGTATTCGGCCGGGTCGACGGCGTAACCGTTGAACCAGTCGCTATAGGCCTTCACGACCCGCTTCGGGGTATCCAGCAAACCTTCGCGGGAGGGGTCTTCGCCGGCCCATACCAGCAGGGTGCGAACCGCTTCTTCGGCCTGCTCGCGGGTCACGCTGCCCGGCTTGGCGTCGTCGCTCATCGAGGCATTCCTCAAGGCAAATAAACATCGATTGTACCCGGCGAACCGGGAGTTTTGGCCTAGCCAGCGTCGCTGGGGCTCTTGTCGGGGGTGGTGGTATCGCTATCGACCGCCGTGTCGTCGTCCAGGCCGGGCAGCAGTTCCAGCGCGGCCTGGGTCTCGTCCGTGGCCAGCGATTCCACGCCGCGCAGGTGTTTTTCGATCTTGCGCGTACGGACACCCGCGCTGGTAATGCTGTTGCGCACCGAGTCCAGTTGTTTGCCGGTCCTTTCCAGGACCGTACCGAACTTGCCGAACTCCATCTTCACCGCGGCCAGGACCTTCCAGACCTCGCTTGAGCGCTTCTGGATAGCCAGGGTCTGGAAACCCATCTGCAGGCTGTTGAGCAGCGCCGTCAGCGTCGTGGGACCGGCAATGGTGACGCGATATTCGCGTTGCAGCAGGTCGGACAGGCCCGGCCTGCGGATCGCCTCGGCGTACAGGCCTTCGGTCGGCAGGAACAGGATCGCGAAATCGGTGGTGTGCGGCGGCGCGACGTACTTGGTCCGGATGCGCTTGGCTTCCTCGCGCAGGCGCAGTTCCAGCGCCTTGCCCGCGATCAGCGCACCTTCGGCGTCCGCGGCATCCTGGGCGTCGAGCAGGCGCTGGTAGTCCTCGATCGGATACTTCGCGTCGATAGGCAGCCAGACCGGCTCGCCTTCTTCCGCGCCGGGCAGGCGGATGGCGTATTCCACGCGCTCGGACGAGCCGGGGACGGTAGCCACGTTGGCGGCGTACTGCTCGGCGACCAGGATCTGTTCCAGCAAGGCGCCCAGCTGTACTTCGCCGAAGGTGCCGCGTGTCTTGACGTTGGTCAGGACGCGCTTCAGGTCGCCAACGCCGGCCGCCAGCGTCTGCATTTCGCCGAGGCCGCGCTGCACGGCTTCCAGGCGTTCGGATACCAGCTGGAAAGACTGGCCCAGGCGGGTTTCCAGTGTCGTCTGCAGCTTTTCGTCGACGGTGGCACGCATCTGTTCCAGCTTGGCCGAGTTGTCCTGCTGGATGGCCGCCAGACGGGTTTCCAGCGTGGTGCGCATGTCGCCAAGGCGCTTTTCGTTCTCGGCGCCGAGCACCGCGAAGCGGTTGTCCAGCGACTCGCCGAAATGCTTCAGCGTCAGCGCGGATTCCTCGCGGGTCTTGCGCGAATCGTCGGCCAGTCCCTGGCGGAGGGATTGCAGTCCGGTGTCCGTCCGTTCGGTCAGCTGGTCCAGCCGGCGTCCGAAGCCTTCGATGCGTTCCTGTTGCTGCTGCGACATGGCGCCCAGTTGTTCCTGCATATGTCCGCGGAACTGGCCGAAGGTCTGGCCGAGTTCGCCGCGTCCGGCGCGTTGTTCGTCGCGCAGCGCGGCTTCCAGTCGCCGGTTGTCGTCGCGCATGGCGTCCAGCCGCTCGCCCAGGCCGGCGTCGGCACTGCCGCGCGATAGCAGCGCGATCAGCAGGCCGAGACAACCAAGGCCAATGACGAGGATGGCGGCGAGCAGGATGGAGGTAAGGGGCATGGGGTAGTCCGGGTGGCTGGCGCACAGTTTACCCGGTGAGGTCTCAGGCGCTGCGATCAGGGCCTGGCAGAGGCGCCCCAGTCGTCCGGGCCGAAACCCAGGTGCAGTACGGCGCGCTCGGTGTCGTCGGTCGGCGGGCGGTATTCCAGGTTCGTGCAGCCCAATGCCCGCTGGCGTTTCGCCGCAAGAGCCAGCGCCTTCGCCATCTGCGTGCCGTAGGCGGTCTTGCCCGGCTGGGTGCGTAGCATGGCGCGGAAGCCATCCTGGCTCACGCCGTCGGGCATGTCGGCGGGCAAGGTCTGGCCTGCCGGCAACAGTTGCAGGTCGAACTGGCGACCGCAGGTGCCCGCGCTGACGATATCCAGGCCGTCGGCGATGTCGTGCACGAAGCCATCCGCGATCTCCGCGAGCGAATCGACCGCTTCCACCGTGGTGCTGAGACGCACCTTCAGGAAATAAAGCTTCCGGTAGAACAGATAGGTTCGCGAGGTGAGCATGTCTTCCTGGGCATCGAACACCAGCGGCAGGAAGAGGCCGGCCAGCTTTGCGCCATCGTGCAGGACGACGGTGTAGGGCGTTTCCTCGCCCCACCAGATGTTCTTGTAGATCGATTGCCGTTCGGCGTATGCGATCGATTCGCGGAAGTCTTCCGACGCCTGCTTCAACATCCGTGCGGTATCGCCCTGGCCCGCCGGATAAACGAAGACATCGGCGACGATCCAGTCGGCACCTTCGATGTGATAGCGCAGGGAGACGCCGGCGGCGATGTCGCCTTCGTCGGCATAGTTTTTTATCGCGGCCAGCGTGGCGTGCGTCAGGTGCCGCGGCGCTATGACCCAGCTGTCGTCGACCACGCCCTTGTGCGCCGTCGCATCGGGAAGGGCAAAGGGTGGCGTGACCGGTACCTGTCCGGCATAGGCGTCCGCGCCCGCCGCGCAGAGCATCCCGACTACCACGAGCCGCCACATCGATCGCCGCATATCACTCCAGCCCCTGCACGTTCATCCGCCTGTCGACGAGAGTGTCGGCGGATGATTTCTTCGTCATGCCCGCAGTGTGTGCCAGCGGGCGATCAAGACCCGGTGAACGGTTCGTCAGTCGACCCGGCAGAAGATTGCTTTGAGGTAACGACCTTCCGGCACCGTGCTGGCGACCGGATGATCGGCACCCGCGCCGGCGCTTTGCAGGATCTGGATCTCGCGCCCGGCGTTGAGCGAGACGCGGCGGATCATTTCGACGAAATCGCCTTCGCTGACCAGGCCGGTGCATGAGCAGGTCAGCAGGATGCCGCCGGGGGCGACGACGTCCAGCGCCGTACGGTTCATGGCGAAATATTTCTTCAGCGCCGCGACGACCTGGTTGCGGTCGCGCGTGAGCTTCGGCGGGTCGAGCACGATGGCATCGTATGTTTCGCCGCGCGCGATGGCCGCGCGCAGCCATTCGAAGACATCGCCCTGTTCGAACGTCGCTTCCACGCCGTTGAGTGTGGCGTTGGCACGCGCGACTTCCAGGATGGCGGCATCGGCATCGACACCGATGGCTTCGCGAGCGCCGGCCGCCATGGCGTGCACGGCGAATCCGCCGGCATTGCAGCACAGGTCGAGCACGCGCCGGCCGCGCGCCAGTTCGGCGAAGCGGCGGCGGTTATCGCGCTGGTCGGCGAAGAAACCGGTTTTGTGCCCGAGGCCGGGTGCCGCGAGGAAGCGCAGACCGTGTTCGTGGACTTCGACGACATCGGGCGCTTCGCCCGAGCGCACGTCGAACGATTCCTGCCGCTGAACGTGCTGTTCGGCGAACCAGTAGAGCGAGCTGCCCGGGAAGTGGCGCAGCAGTTCGGCGTGGATGGTGTCGCGGAAGCGCCACATGCCGGCGGCGAAATACTCGACGACGAGGTGATTGGCGTAGCGGTCGACGACCAGGCCCGACAGGCCGTCGCCTTCGCTGTGCACCACACGCCAGGCGTCGCTTTGTTCGTCCAGGCGCAGCGCCGTGCGGCGCAGGTCGACCGCACGTGCGATTCGCGCCGCGATCCATGCCTCGTCGACCGCCTCGTCGACATTCGTGGTCAGCACGCGAAGCGCGACGCGCGCATGGCCGTTCCAGAAGCCACGACCGACGAAACCGCCCTTCGCATGCACGATATCGACGACGCTGCCGGGCGGCAGTTTGTCGTCGGGCTTTACGATCTGCGCGGACCAGACCCAGGGATGGCCGGGGGCGCGGTCGGTTTTAAGGCGAATGGTGGGGCGGGGGGCGGGGGTGTTCATGGGGGGAATTGTAGCGGGTGGGGCGTACTTGCGCCCCGGATGCCGGAAACACACCCCTTCCCTCACCGTCATTCCGGCGCACGCCGGAATGACGGTGAGGGCGGCAGGAACCGCGCCGCTTTAACGGCTAAACCGCAAAATCAACCAAGACACCAGCGCCAGCAGATTCACGCCGATGTGCGATACCGACGGGCCGCCGAAGGCCAGCAGCCAGCCGTGCGTGGCGATGGACCAGTCGAAACCCAGTCGCGGCGATGACTGCAGGGTCAGGAAGAGATTGGCGAAGGCGCCGCTGCTGAAGGCGTAGCTGACGAGCGGCGTGGCGAGCAGGGGCGTCTGCAGGAACTGCGCCCATATCGACAGCCGCTCGCCGAGCGCGTCGCCGGCGATAAGCAGCACGCCCGCGACCAGTACGAACGCGAAAGCGAGCAGGCCAAGGACGGCCACGATGGCATTGAGGCCGCCGGCGCCGAGGACGCGATGAAGCAGGGCCACCAGTCCGAACAGGCCGCCGGCGATTTCGAAGACACCGATGATGCGAAAGAGCAACGAACGCATGAACACTCCGGAAAGCGAAAAAGGGAATCAGCCGAGTTCGTCGGCCAGGTCGTGAAGGTCGGCGATGTGCTGTTCCCACCAGCGCCCTTCGGCGGCGAACGGGAACGCGGCGGGGAAAGCCGGATCATGCCAGCGTTCGGCAATCCAGCCCGCATAGTGAACCTGACGCATGGCCCTTAGCGCGGGAATCAGCGCGAGTTCGGCCGGATCGAAATCGCGGAACTGCCCATAGCCTTCGAGCAGGGCATCCATGGCGCGCTCGTCGCCGGCCAGCATCCACAGGTCCTGCACGGCCGGGCCGGTGCGCGCATCGTCCAGATCGACGAAATGCGGGCCATCGTCCGTCCAGAGGACGTTGCCCGGATGGCAATCGCCGTGCAGACGGATACGTGCGACCGGACCAATGGCGTCCACGCGCGCGTCGATCGCATGGCTCACCCGTTCGGCCGCCCGGCGGTAAGCATCGTGCAGATGCACAGGCAACAGCGTCGAAGCCAGCGCCGCACGGACCGGTGTCGTCACCATCGTGCTCCGGTCCAGCACGCCGCGCGCTGCGAAACGTCCGCGCGCGCCGACGGCGTGCATGCGCGCCAGCAGGCGGCCGAGCCAGGTCAGCTGATCGGGCGATTCCAGCGACGGTGCCCGCCCGCCGCGTCGCGGATACAGGGCGTATCGAAATCCCGCATGACGCAGCAGCGTGCGTCCGTCGAATGCCAGCGGCGCGACCATGGGGAGTTCGGCGTCGGCCAGTTCGCGTGCGAAGGTGTGTTCTTCCTCGATGGCCTCGTCGGACCAGCGACCCGGGCGATAGAACTTGGCCACCATGAAACCGCCGTCTTCCAGTCCGATCTGGAAGACGCGGTTCTCATAACTGTTGAGCGTCAGCAGCCTGCCGTCGGTCCACGGGCCCGCGGCTTCGACAGCGGAAAGTACGACATCGGGCGAGAGCGTTGCGTAGGGTGCCTCGAGGGTCACGCGCGCAGGCTCGCCGGTGCGCCGCCGCGCGCCGCGATCACGGCCATCGTTAGGCGGGACAGACAGACTAGTGCGCCTTCCTCGTTCTCGATCCGGATTTCCCACACTTGCGTGCTGCGACCCAGGTGCACGGCACGCGCGGTGCCGGTGACGATGCCCGCCGTCACGCCGCGAATGTGATTGGCATTGATATCCAGGCCGACGGCCAGCTCTTTTTCGATGTCCAGTGTCAGCAGTGCCGCGCTGCTGCCGAGCGTTTCCGCCAGCACCACCGACGCGCCGCCATGCAGCAGGCCGAATGGCTGCCGCGTGCGGTTGTCCACGGGCATCGTGCCGCGCAGCCAGTCGTCGCCCACTTCGGTAAAGCGGATGTCGAGCGTCTGCATCATCGTGTTGGCGCTCCACGCATTGATGCGCGAAAGCTCCACGGGCTGTTTCCAGATCGACATGCGGGACTCCAGGAGATGTATCCGGACAAGTCTACGACCTTGTTCCGGGGACGAAGCGCCATCATTGTCGTTGGACTGTCCCAGCCTCCACAATGCGCACGTGCCCACAGTTACCCTGAAATCGTCCGGACGCCGGTTCGACGCCGCCGTCGACGAAACCGTGCTCGAAGCCGCCCAACGCGCCGGTATCGCGTTGCCGTACTCGTGCCGTGGCGGGGTTTGCGGCAGTTGCAAGGCCACGCTGGTCGAGGGCGAATGCGCCTATCCGCGCAACCCGCCGGTGGCCCTGAATGCCGTGGCGCGAAGCCATCATGCGGTGCTGCTCTGCCAGGCGGTGCCCTGTGGGGACCTGGTCATCGAGGCGCGTGAAATCGCCTCGGTCGAGGATATTCCCCGCCGCCGCGTCGAGGTCGAGGTCATCGAGCGCAGCACGCTGGCGCCCGATGTCGTGGGCGTATGGTTGCGTCCGACCGACGGAGGGCGTCTCAACTGGCTTCCGGGGCAGTATCTGGACGTCGTGCTGGAAGACGGCAAACACCGTCCGTTCTCCATCGCCGGATGCCCGCGCGCCGATGGCGCCATAGAACTGCACGTCCGGCATGTCGCGGGTGGCGGTTTCACGTCATGGGTTTACGAATCGCTGCGCGTGGGCGACCGCCTGTCCATCGAGGCGCCGCTCGGGACGTTCGTGCCGCGCGAGGATTCCGAGCGCCCGATGATTTTCATGGCGGGCGGGACCGGTTTCGCACCGGTCAAGGCCATCGTCGAGCACTTCATCGCGCTCGGTACCCGCCGTCCGATCGAAATTTATTGGGGCGCGCGTACAGCGGCCGATATCTATCTGCGCGGACTGGCGGAGCGCTGGGCCGCCGAGACGGCGACGCTGCGTTTCATCCCCGTGGTTTCCGATGCGGCGGAGGCGGCACGCAGCGGCATCCGCGAGGGCCTGGTGCACGAAGCGCTGCTCGAAGACCATCCCGACCTGGGATCGTACGACGTCTATATGAGCGGCCCGCCAGCGATGATCGCCGCGGGCAAGGGGCTATTCCTCGACGCGAACCTGCCCGAGGAGCGGCTGTACTTCGACTCGTTCGATTACGCGCCCGACGTGCTGGACTGCATCCTGCAGGGCCGGGCGGGGATTCACGGCTGGTAAGCGGTGTTATTTCTTGCCCTTGGCTACTGGGAACTGGGCGGTTTGCCACGCGTAGACACCGCCGTCGAGTACGTAGACCTTCTGGAAACCGGCCTTGATCAGGCGATTGGCGGCCTTGGCCACGCCGCGGCCGTCCTTGTCGACGACGACGACCGGAAGATCCTTCGCCTTCGAGAGATCCTTGTTGGTTTCCGGATCGAACTGGCTGGGCGCTACGTGACGCGAGTTCGGAATATGGGCTTTCTCGTAGTCCGCATAGCTCGACAGGTCGATGACCAGCGCGTTCTCGCGGTTGATCAACTGCGTGAGGCCCGCGGGCGTGATCGTCTTCCACTTGCGGAACAGGCGGCCCACTTCGCCGGCGATGAGCGCCACGAGAATGATCGCGAAGAGCAGGGCGAGCATCATGTGGTTGCCCACGAATTCGGGCAGCTTGTGCAGTACGTCGTTCATTGCTTCGGTCCGTGGACGCACGCGCCCTGAGAGGTAAACGCGCGATTATAACGGCTTATTGCGGGTTGACGTTCGGTAGCCCCGACATCAGCCACCAGCGGTTCTTTTCGGCGTCGTAATGCCAGATCTGCTTGTCGACGATCATGCGCTCGGCCTGGGTGTTGATATTGGTCAGGCCGATCTGTACGACCTGGGTGGCTTCGTTCTCGCCGCTGGGCGTCGGGCCGGAGCCATCGTCGTAGGCCGTGACGCGAAGCTGCGCATAACGGGATGCCTCCAGCGAGGTCATGGGGTGCTCTTCGCGGTACTTCGGGTCGACGAACTGCTCGGCGGTCTGGAAATCGCCCCAACGGACCGTGGACCCGTAGCGGTTCAGCGTCGCCGTGAGGCCGTCGCTGCGCTTGGCGGAGGTACAACCGGCCAGAAGAACGAGCGCAGCGGCAAGGAGCAGAAGCGAAAAGCGGAACATGGAGAATCCTCTCGGTGGTCGCGCGGATTCTGCCCGATTGCGCGCTGTTATGCCTTACGGCGCTTCGCGACGAAGACGGCGTCCAGGCTGGCCCGGGGTTTGGCCTCGCCAGGTATGAAGCAGCGGAAAGCCGCCCGGGCCTTGCCGCGGGCGTCCAGCATGGCGAAGAACGCGTCCCAACTGGCGCCGACGGCGAGCGAGGCCTCGGCACGCAGGTCTTCCCAGACGGGCGCCAGGTAGCGGACGGTCGATTCGCCGACGAACACGTCGCAGTCGTCGCCGCGCCTGCGCAGCGCCATTTCCACGAGCGCCCAGCAGGCAAGCGTCATCACGCTGGCGAGGCTGCCGCCGAATGCGCAGCCCTTGTCGTTGATATTGGGCCCCAGCGGCGCCGTCATGATCAGGCGATCGCCGTCGAAGGACTCGATGGAGAGATTCATGGCGCGGGCAAGGGGAATACCGTCAAGGATGAAGCTCTCAAGATCGGCGATTGCGGCTGTGCGTACATTCATAAGCCGCCGAGTCTGACCGAGCGACAGCGACTCAGGCAAGCCGGGGTAGACTTATGCCCGTTCCACCGACGCATGGAGAGCCCCGTGAAACCCGGTCGCCCACTGCAAAACATCACCGTCGTGGTCACCCGGCCCGCAGGCACGGCAAGCCCGCTCGCGCGGCGCATCCGCCACCTGGGCGGGGTGCCGGTGACGGTCCCGGGGCTCACGTTGCGGGCCATCGAGGACTCGATTCCCGTGGCGGCGGCGCTCGGCCGGGCCCTTACCGGTGACATCGTGGTGTTCACCAGCCCCGCCGCCGTGCGTTTCGCCGCCGCCATCGCGCCCCTGACGACCACGGCGACGGTGATCGCCGTGGGCTTCGGCACGGCCAACGCGCTGCGGCTGGCCGGTCTGCCGGACGCCATCTGCTCGGACCGGTCGCAGGACAGCGAAGGCGTGCTCGCCTTGCCCGAGCTGGCCAATGTGACCGGCCGGCGGGTGGCGCTGATCGGTGCGCCAGGCGGCCGCGGGCTGCTTCGCGCGCAACTGGCCGCACGTGGCGCGGACCTCGACGAAGTGCACGTCTACCATCGCGGCGCGCCGCGCCTGGACGGTCGGCACATCGACCCGCTGCTGAAACTCACGCGCCGCTCCATGGTGCTGCTTTCCAGCGCCGAAGCGCTTGGCCACCTGCAGCGCGCGCTGGTGCCTTCCGCATGGCGCAAACTCGTGGCCGCCGTTGCGGTGGTCAGCAGCGAACGGATGCGCGAGGCCGCGTCCGCGGCGGGCTTCGAACGCATCGCCGTGGCACGTTCCGCCCGGCCGGCCGACCTGGTCGAAGCCGCGGCCCGATTCGATTTCACCCATCCTGAACGTGTGTGAATGGACTTTCCACCTTGCCTGATAGCATGAGCCGATGACGACCGACTCCTCTTCGACCGACACCGTTCCGGCAACGCCGGCCTCCGACGCGGCACCTCGTCCGGCGCCCGCGCCGCAACGATCCGTGGCCCCCGCTCCCCGTCGCGGCGGCGGCACGCTGGCTGTTGCCATCCTGTTTGCCCTGGTCGCCCTCGGCGCGGCGGGTTATGCCGGTTACCGGGTCTGGCAACTGGAACAGCGGGATGTCGAAAAGACCGGCACCGTCGAAGCGCTGAAAGCGCAGGTCGGCAGTTTGTCGTCTTCGGTCACCGCGCTGGGTGAGGAACGCGCCGTCCTGCGTCAGCGCATGGGCGATGCGGACTCGGTAAACCGTTCGCTGCGCGAGGAAGTGCTTGGTGTTTCGGAGCGCACGCGCAATCTCGAAGACGCCGTTGCCAACCTGTCCGAGCAGAGCCTGTCCGGGCACGACGCCATGCTGCTCGACGAAGCCGAATCCCTGTTGCGTATGGCCAAGGAGCGTTTCGCGCTGTTCGGCGATGCATCCGGTGCGCTATCCGCCTATGAGCTGGCCGACAAGACGCTGGCGGGTGTGAACGATGGGGCTTTCTCCGGCGTGCGGCAGAGCCTGGGCGCCGAACGCGAAGCGCTCGCGGCCATTCGCCCGGCCACGCGGGAGCACGATCTGGAAACGCTGGCGGCACTGCGCGCGCAGTTGCCCGAGCTGGCGCTGAAGCCGCTGGACAGTGCGCGGCCGACCGGCGCGCCGGTGAGTTTCTGGCAGCGCGCCGGCCAGGCCCTCGGGTCGGTGGTCAGCGTGCGTCGCGATGACGCTGCGCCGCTCGCGGCGGCCGATGGCCGGATCGCGCGCGAACTGGCGATGCTCGACATCGCCCATGCCGAAGCCGCGATTCTGGCGTACGACGATGTCGCGCGTACGTCGGCGCTGAAGCGTGTCGACGACACGCTGGCCAGTCAGTTCGATCCGGCGTCGCCCGCCGTCCGCGACGCCCGTGCCCGTGTCTCGGCGCTGGTGACGGCGCAGGCCACTGGGCCGGCACCGCAGCTGGGTGGCGCGCTCGCGGAACTGCGCAATCTGCGCGCCGTCCATGCGTTGAAGCCGGTCAAGCCCGCCGCCCCGTCTTCCCCCGCCCATGCGGCTACCGCGGGTGAACCTGCGAAGGTCACGCCATGAAGCCCTGGCGCTGGATTCTGGGACTGATCCTGATCGCGGCGCTCGCCGCGTTCGGCTGGCACTGGGTCGCGGCGGACCCCGGTTACGTTCTCCTGCGCCTGCGCGGTTGGACGGTCGAAACCACCGTCGTCGCGGCGCTGGTTATCCTGCTGCTCGCATGGGCGGTCGTGGGTGCCGTCGTACGGCTGGTTCGCTGGCCGTTCGGCGCCATGAACCGTCGCCATCGCCGCCTCAGCCGTCGCCGGCTGGCGGACGGACTCGTGCTGCTGATCGAAGGCCGTCATGGCGAGGCCGAACGCGATCTGCATCGTGCGGCGCGTTATCCGTCGATCCGTGGGCCGGCGCTGCTCGCCGCCGCCGAGGCGGCCGAAAGGCATGGCGAAACGGCGCGTGCACTGGAAACACTGGATCAGGCCGCGCAGGAAACGCCTCGCGCCGCGCGCATTCTTCGCGCGCGCCTGCTTCGTCGCAGCGGCCGTGCGGCCGAAGCCCTGCCGCTGCTGGCGCCCGAAGCGGACAACGGCACGCTGACACCGGCGGGATGGATCGAGTTCGTCGAAGCATCCCTGGCCACGGGCGACGCCCGCGGTGCGAGCCGCGCGCTGGATCCCCTGCAAAAAAGCGGTGAACTTGGCAACCGTGCCTTCGCCGAACTTGAAGGTCGCGTCATCGTCGCCCAGATCGCCGCGGCACCCGACGGTGCCACTCTGGCCAGTCTGTGGGCGCAATTGCCGAAGGGGCAGCGTCGCCTGCCCGTCGCGATCGATGCTTATGCCCGTCAGGCGGCACGGTTCGGTCAGACCATGGCGGCGATGGACGAACTGGAATCGTCGCTTCGTCGCGAGTGGTCTCCCGTGCTGATCGCTACTTACGGCAGCCTTGGCGCGGAAGATATCGAGACGCGCCTGCGCCGTGCCGAGGCCTGGGTCGACACGCACCCGAACGATCCCGCGTTGCTCACGGCGCTTGGTCGCATGTGCGTGCGCGTGCGTCTTTGGGGCAAGGCCAAGCCGTATCTGGAACGTGCCCTGGCGATCGAGCCCGGCGCCGCCGCGTGGGAAGCGCTGGGCGATGTCTACGTGGGCGAAGGCAATCCGGAAATCGCCCAGCGTTGCTATCGCAATGCGCTGGCGCTGGCCCGTGGCGACGCGACCGAGGCGCTGCCGGAAAACCGCGCCGCGCGTATCGATACGCGGGTGACGGCGGTCGAAGAGCGGGATCAGCATGGGGTGCCGCGGCTTTCGCCCTGATGGGGGATGCCGCTGCTCCGCTCCGTAGGTTTCGCGCGCAGGCGCGCTCCCACAGAGATCAGGTGCGCGTTGGCTCTCTGTGGGAGCGCGCCTGCGCGCGAAACCTACGGAGCGATGAATCCAGTCCAAGTTAAATTCAAGCAGGCTGCGCAGGTGCCCTCCGGGGAAGCGCGCCCGCGCGAAAACCAACGAAACGAAGACGCGGCTCCCTGCTCAATCCAGCTCAAATTAATTCACGCCGATTTTTGAGAATTTTCGTCTTCTCCGCACGGTGCGATCCGACAACAATGGAGTCCTTCAAGGAGCAGCGCTCGCGCCGCAATGAAGCCCCCCACATGGACGTGGACCTCTTTCGTAACGTCCCCGTGTTGTGGCGCTTCTAACCTTCAGGCGATTCGTAAACGCGACTGACACGCGGCGACGCCAACAGTGCCGACGGCAACAGATAGTCGCCGGGTTCGAGCAGTGGAAGATTCAGGTGCTGGAACCGCACATCCAGATCCACGCCGTTCTCGCGATATGCCTGCCAGACCAGCTGCGTGCAGTACGTGCCTCCACCCGCTATGCGGAAGGGTGTGCCCAGACGGGTCTCGGTCCATTCCGCCGCCGCCTCGCGCTGCATCGGCGTGGCCGCGATCCTCAAAATGACGATGCGACGCGCGTGCTCGCGCGACCGGAATTCGTCCAGGGAATCCTCAACGACTCCGTCATTGCGGTCTGTTCGCTCGGCGGGCACGGCATGAACGACTCGCCAGTGCCCGGCCGAACCGACCAGCATGCCCACGTGGCTGTATTCACCCGTATCGATAGCGCGCACAGCGTCGCTGACGGGTTCGCTGCCCTGGCGGAAGACGAGGTCGCCCACTTCGAGATGACTCGCAACGTCGTCGGGCAGGGCAATCATGCCGGTCGCATGGACCGGCATGAGATACCGCCACGCCATCGATGCCGCCACGGCGATGATGGCCGCGGCGCAGACGACGTGGCGCGTACGCATCAGCGCAGCTTGACCTTCCAGCTGCCGTCTTCGCGAACGAGGTGCAGCGTGTCTTTCTTCTGGGTGCCGTCGCCGAGCTTGAGCGTCACCGCGACGTTCGCGGTGGTGTCAGTCGGGTTCTCGACGTTGTCGACGTCGACGGATTTCAGTCCCTTCGCGCCGGCGATACGTGCCTGCATTTCGCCCACGATCATCGTGACCTTGCCGCGTGCGGCACTCATCTCGGTGTCCTTCACGTCGCTATAGGAAAACATGTCGATGGCCTTGTCGGTCTTTCCATCGGCGATATAACCGTAGAAATCCTTCGCGGCGCGCTCCGGCGTACCGGCGCCGCATGCCGCGAGCAGTAGGGCGATCGAAAGCAGAAAGGCGGTGACGGAAACTTTCAGGTACTTCATGTACATCGCTCCTTGTATGTGTTCTTTCCTGGCCACCGGCCTGAACTGACCGGTGCCGTAGCGTCTGACCGGGACACTCTTCGGCGGAACGGAGGCACGAGTTGCGTTGTCCGTCGCGTTCCCCCGACCCCATGGGCCTTGCGCCGGCGGAGTTTACCCGACGGAGACGGCCCAGGTAATGACAGCGGCGGCCACGACGGTCACCAGCAGAGCGACGAGAAAAATAGCATCCGCAGCGCGCTCGATCCGATGCGAGCGCGCAATCCGCTTGGTCCGCAGCGACCAGTAGGAAAGGAAGCAGGACGTCAGGTAGAACATGGCGTCCGCCGCGAGGAGGTCATCGGCGATGGTGTCGGTGCCCCGCAGGCTGATCACGACCCGGATGATGCCGATCACCGTCAGGCATACGCCGACCATGCCGGCGGAGGCCGTGAAGATATGCACGCATAGATCTTCGTCGAGGTTTCTGCGTTCGTTGGTGCTGCGCTCGTCCTTGCGAATGCTCTGGGTCATGAGGTTTCTCTCTCTTTAAATCACCGTGAGATTCGCGTAAGCGTAGACGAGCCACTTGCTGCCCGCGTCTTCGAAGTTCACCTGGATGCGCATGTGCGTGCCGCTGCCTTCCGCGCTGACGACCGTGCCTTCCCCGAACTTCGGATGGCTGACGCGCTGGCCGAGCTTTACCGGCAACGCTTCGTCGATCGGTGCGACTTCCGCGAATCGACCGCCATAAGCGGGGCGGCTGACCTGTACGCGCGGACGCAGTTCGTCGATCAGCTCCGGCGGAATTTCGCCGAGGAAGCGCGACGGACGGGCCAGCATTTCGGTGCCGTGCATGCGGCGGGATTCGGCATGGGTCAGGAACAGGCGCTGGCGCGCACGCGTGATGCCTACGTAGGCGAGCCGGCGTTCTTCTTCCAGCCGGTTGTCTTCTTCCGTCGAACGCTGGCTCGGGAACAGGCCCTCTTCCATGCCGACGAGGAAGACGATGGGGAATTCCAGGCCTTTGGCCGAATGCAGCGTCATCAGCTGCACGCAGTCGTCCCATGCCTCGCCCTGTCCCTCGCCGGATTCCAGCGCGGCGTGCGAGAGGAAAGCGGGCAGTTCGGTCAGGCCGGCGTCGATGTCGTCAGGGGTCATCTCGAAGCGGCTGGCAACGTTGACCAGTTCGTCCAGGTTTTCGGCGCGGGCCTCGCCGTTGCCGCGGCGGTCGTTCTCGTAGAAATCGCGCAGGCCCGTGTGCACGATGGCGTGCTCGATCTGCTCGGCCAGATTGAGCGCCGTCGGCGCTTCCTCGTCGCCCCTGGCGCGGCCGGCAAACGTACGCGCCAGATCGTCGATCAGCGCCACGAATGCCTTGATCGCATTCTTTGCACGGCCGGCCAGCGAGCCGAACCCGATTTCCGCCAACGACGCTTCCCACATCGACGTATTGTCGGTGCGCGCACGGCGACGCAATTCGTCGAGCGTGCGATCGCCGATGCCGCGCGGCGGCGTATTGACCGCGCGTTCGTACGCCGCGTCGTCGTGACGGTTGGCGGCCAGCCGCAGGTAGGCCAGCGCGTCCTTGATTTCGGCGCGGTCGAAGAAGCGTTGCCCACCGTAGACGCGATAGGGCAGGTCGCGCTGGATCAGCTGTTCTTCAAAGTTGCGCGATTGCGCATTCGAGCGATACAGGATGGCGCAGTCGCGCGCGTGCCCGTGCTCCGCGATGTGTTCGCGGATGCGCTCGATGACGAAGCGTGCTTCGTCCTGTTCGTTGTACGCGGCGTACAGGGCGATTCGATCGCCTTCTTCGCCGTCGGTCCACAGCTGCTTGCCCAGGCGGCCGCCGTTGCGGGCGATGACGTGGTTGGCGGCTTTCAGGATCGTGGATGTCGAACGGTAGTTCTGCTCCAGACGGATGGTTTTCGCGCCGGGGAAATCGAGCAGGAACTGCTGCACGTTCTCGACCTTCGCGCCGCGCCAGCCGTAGATCGCCTGATCGTCGTCGCCGACCACGAAGACCTGGCCGGTGCTGCCGGCGAGCACGCGAATCCATGCGTACTGAAGCGTGTTGGTGTCCTGGAATTCGTCGATCAGCAGGTAGCGCCAGCGTTCGCGATAGTGGGCGAGTACCTGGGGATCTTTCAGCCAGAGCTCGTGCGCGCGCAGCAACAGCTCCGCGAAATCGACCAGGCCGGCGCGACGGCAGGCTTCTTCGTAGGCTTTGTAGATTTCGACGAAGGTACGCGTGACCGGGTGGTCGCGATGTTCGATCGCGTCCGGGCGCCTGCCTTCGTCTTTCCAGTTGTTGATCTGCCAACTGGCCTGACGCGGCGGAAAGCGGGCTTCGTCCAGACCCATGCCGGCGATCACGCGCTTGATAAGCCGTTGCTGGTCGTCGGAGTCGAGGATCTGGAAACCTTCGACCAGACCGGCCTCGCGCCAGTGCCTGCGTAACAGGCGGTGGGCGATGCCGTGGAAGGTGCCCACGGTCAGGCCCTGCGTGCCGCCGGGAATCAGGCCGTCCACGCGCGCGCGCATTTCGCCGGCTGCCTTGTTGGTGAAGGTCACCGCAAGGATGGACCACGGCGGCGCGCGTTCGACCTGGGTCAGCCAGCCGATGCGATTGGTGAGGACGCGTGTCTTGCCTGAGCCGGCACCCGCGAGCACGAGGTAATGCCCCGGCGGCGCGCTGACGGCTTCGCGCTGGGCATCGTTGAGAGAGTCGAGCAGATAGGAAACATCCATCTCCGGGATTGTACCGGAGGCATCGACGCCGGCTTCGTGCCGAAGCCGGCGTCGGAAGGTTCAGCGCTTGCGGACGAAGCCGCCGACGGCCACGAGACCCCCGATCACGATGCCCGCGATCCCGACCCATTGCGGTATGGCCTTGTCATGCGTGGCGGTGATCTTCGCCGAGCCGATCTGGGCAAGGGTATCCGTGGCGCTGTAGCTGCCGTTGCCGACAACAACCCAGATGCCGGCGGCGAGAATGATGAGACCGATGACGATGAGTCCGATGCGCATGAGGGCTCCTTGATGATTTGCCGCCGGAGAGCATGGCGTCACATATGTGAAGCCTTTGTGGGAATGCGGCGCCGGGCAAGAAGTTCTTCTCGCTTTTGGGAGGGGGGCTCGGCTTTGCCATCGCTTTCGCGCTCGGACGTTTCGGGGAGAGCCGTCGGCCACCACCCTCGACGCTCCGGCTTCACCGTCGCTCGGGAAGGGAGAGCCGCTGCGCGGCTTGTGTCTGATGACTGCGCCCCGTCGCGCCCGCGCTGCGGGCGGGGGTTTTTGATTCGGCATCCCTGCCTCAGCAAAAACGGCGGACCGTCCAGGTCCGCCCCCTGCGGGCCTTATCCGCCCGCCGCGCTCGGTTGCGCAAGTCGCGTCGAGGGTGGTGGCCGACGGCTCTGCCGAACGCTGCGGTCACGTGGGGGAAAGCAGCGCGTCGATGCATGGCCAGTGATGACCGCATGCCGGTCGCGGTCCCCGCAACGCACGAGCGTGAGGCGGCTGTCCTTGCCCAAAGAGCGCCCAGGTGCACGAGGTCGCCCCCGTAGTGCGCGAAGAACAAAAAAAAGCCCCGAAAGCCAGGGGAGCCTTCGGGGCTGCGGGCGACGAAACCCAGGGGTGAGGTTCGTCGTCCTGAGGCGGCTTCAGGGAGGTGAAGCCAACCGATGGGACGTCGTTGCGACATCCGAAGGATTAGAGAGCGATGGTGGTCAAAAGTTGCACAGTCGCCCACAAAAAAAATCAGCCGGCATTCATGGGCTGAACAATCAAGCAGATAGGCGGCCCGGATGCCGAAACCGCGTAGCGGCGGCCTCCGGGCGCAACGAAATCTTTACGTCTGGACCCGAGCCGTCAGTGAGCTTCGTCCCAGTTCTTGCCCACACCGATGTCCACCACCAGCGGAACGTGAAGCTCCGCGGCGCCCGACATGCGTTCCCGGACGCCTGCACGTACTTCCTCTACGGCGTCGGCACGCACCTCGAAGACGAGTTCATCGTGCACCTGCATCAGCATGCGGACGTCGTCGCGGGGTTCGATCCACGAAGCGACGGCGATCATCGCCCGCTTGATGATGTCGGCAGCGGTGCCCTGCATGGGCGCATTGACGGCGGCGCGCTCGGCACCGGCCCGGTGTGCCTGGTTTCGCGACGTCAGGTTCTCGAGATAGAGCCGCCGACCGAACAGGGTTTCCACGTAGCCGTCGCGATGGGCCTGGTCGCGCGTGGCGTCCATGAAGGCGCGTACGCCCGGATAACGGGAAAAGTAGCGGCCCATGTAATCGGAGGCTTCGCCGCGGTCGACGCCCAGCTGACGTGCGAGACCGAAGGCGCTCATGCCGTACATCAGGCCGAAGTTGATCGCTTTGGCCGCGCGCCGCTGGTCGGTGGTGACTTCTTCGGGCGCGACGCCAAACACTTCCGCTGCCGTGGCGCGATGCACGTCGCCACCCTCGCGGAAGGCGCGCATCAGCCCTTCGTCGCCGGAGAGGTGCGCCATGATGCGTAGTTCGATCTGCGAATAGTCGGCGGCCATCACCACCCAGCCCTCGGGTGCGACGAACGCCTGACGGATGCGGCGGCCTTCTTCGGTACGTACCGGAATGTTCTGCAGGTTCGGGTCGGAGGAACTGATGCGGCCGGTCGCTACCGCGCCCTGGTGGTAGCTGGTATGCACGCGACCCGTACGCGGATTCACGATGCCGGCGAGCTTGTCGGTATATGTCGAACGTAGCTTCGCCAGGCCGCGATACTCGAGCAGGATGCGCGGCAGTTCGTGCGCATCCGCGATGGCTTCCATCGCTTCCTCGTTGGTCGATGGCTGGCCGGTCGGCGTTTTCACCTTTACAGGCAGTTTCAGTTCGTCGAACAGCACGGCCTGCAATTGCTTGGGCGAGTCGAGGTTGAACGGATGCCCGGCGCTGGCATATGCCTTCTGCTGGAGTTCGACCATGCGCTTGCCGAGATGCTGGCTCTGCTTGCGCAGTTCGTCCGCATCGATGAGTACGCCGCGACGTTCCATGGCGGCGAGTACCGGAACGAGCGGAATCTCGATGTCTTCGTATACCGAGCGAAGTTTCGGCTCGGCCTGCAGCTTCGGCCATAGCGCATGGTGCAGGCGCAGGGTGATGTCGGCATCTTCGGCGGCGTAGCGGCATGCGGTGTCGCAGTCGACCTGCGAAAACGGAATCTGCTTTGCGCCCTTGCCGGCGACCTGTTCGTACTTGATCGTGGTGTAGCCGAGGTAACGGGCCGCCAGCGAATCCATGTCGTGGCGCGTCGCGGTCGCGTTGTATACGTAGGATTCGAGCATGGAGTCGTGGCGCAGCCCGCGCACCGCGATGTCGTAGTGCGACAGGATATTGATGTCGTACTTGCCGTGCTGGCCGACTTTCGGACGATTCGGATCTTCGAAGATGGGCTTCAGCATCGCGAGTACTTCGTCGCGATCGAGCTGCTTCGGCGCGCCCGGATAGTCGTGCCGGAGCGGCACGTAAGCCGCTTTGCCTACTTCGACGCTGAGCGAAAGCCCGACGATTTCCGCCTGCATCGCATCGATGCTGGTCGTTTCGGTGTCGAACGCGATCAGGTCCGCGGTTTCCAGCTTTTCGAGCCATGCGGTGAAGCGGTCCATCGTCATGACCAGCTCATACTCGCCCTCACCGGCGAGCGATCCCTCGGCTGGCGCGGCCGGTCTTGCCGCTGCCGCCGCAGCGGAGGGCGATGGTGCCTGTGATGCCGCCGTGGGCGTGGCGGCGCTGTCCAGGTCGTTCAGGGCGGCCTTGAAACCGTAGCGCGCGTAAAGCTCGCGCAGTGTGTCGACATCGCGATCGCGCATCGTCAGATCGGTCGGTCCCTGATCGAGCGGGACATCGGTACGAATCGTGACCAGCTCGCGCGATAGCGGCAGGCGTGGAATGGCCGCACGCAGGTTTTCGCCGATCTTGCCGCCGATCTTGTCGGCATGCGCGATCAGCTGGTCCAGGTCCGGGTATTCGGCAAGCCATTTCGCCGCTGTCTTCGGGCCGCATTTCTCGACACCGGGAACGTTGTCGACGCTGTCGCCCATCAGGCTCAGGAAATCGACGATCTGCTCCGGGCGCACGCCGAATTTCGAGACCACGCCATCGATGTCCATCGTGGTGTTGGTCATCGTGTTGATCAGCACGATGTGCTGGTTGACCAACTGCGCGAAATCCTTATCGCCCGTTGAAATGATCACGTCGATGCCCTTCGCGGCGGCCTGTACGGCCAGCGTGCCGATGACGTCGTCCGCTTCAACCCCGGGAACGCACAGGATCGGAAAACCGAGCGCGCCGACGATCTTCATCATCGGTTCGATCTGCGCGCGCAGATCGTCGGGCATCGACGGCCGGTTGGCTTTGTATTCGGGGTAAAGATCGTCGCGGAACGTCCGTCCCGGCGCGTCGCAGACGAACGCGACGTAGTCCGAACCGGCCTTCATCGTGGTGCGCAACATGTTGACGATGCCGAACAGCGCGCCGGTCGGCTCGCCTTCCGGGTTCGTCAACGGCGGCAGCGCGTGGAACGCGCGATACAGATACGAGGATCCGTCGATCAGGGTAAGCATGGGCATGGCCGGATTCTCGCACGGGTTGGCGGGAGGATGGCTTCGTTCACGTCTCAACAGGTGGGGCCGCTGGTATGCTCGACGCCTGCACGGAGATCCCTATGAAACGCATCGCCCCCGTTCTCGCCGCCGCGCTCGCTCTCGCCGCCACCTTGCCCGCCGCGGCGCAGGATTCCACGAAGAAGCCCGAGTACAAGCCCGGTCTGCCGCCGCCGACACTGAACGACCCCGGCGTGAAAGCCGGCGAGAAGGACCGGTCCGGCGCTGCGGAAATCCCGCGTCCCGTGCCCTATGACAGCGCCGAAGCGGGCCAGACGACGCCGGCCACTACCGACGCGCAGCCGGCCCCCCGGTCGTCGACCGCGCTGCCCGAAATGCGCGACAACGGTGGCAGCAACGATCGTCGCGGCCAGCCGCCGCCGCAGGTCACCGTTCGCCAGCAGGGCGAAGATCGCGTTGAGGAATATCGTACGGGCGGCAAGCTGTTCATGGTGGTCGTCACGCCGAAGAACGGCGTGCCGCAGACCTATATGGCCGACCAGAACGGCAAGCTGTACCACGACCCGAAAGACGGCCCGGTGAGCCCTGTTTATTACAAGGTTTACGAGTGGGGCGCGGCGCCGAAGCCGGCGGGGCAGTAATTTCGCTCTACTGCTCCGGCTCCCACAGAGAGCCGGAGCGGGCACACCGACAGCGTCGTTAGCCGTCCAGCTCGGGGTAGTGCCGGAAGATACCTGTTTCGTTGAACGGCACGCGGCGTTCCGACGCCAGGTATGCCGCCACGTTCGGCCTCGCTGCCACGCGCTTCGCCAATCCCCGCAGTAGCGGGATTTCCGGGCTGAGTTTCTTCATCGCCTTCGGGAACGCATAGTCCAGCCCGGCGAGTATCTGGAACAGCGACAGGTCGACATACGAATGCTCGCGCAGCGGATAGTTTCCGCCGCCGCGTTCGACGACCGTTTCGAAGTATCCGAGGAATTTCGGGATGCGGTTCTCGCGAAAATCCTTCGCGCGCCGTTTTGCCTCGGCTTTCTGATCCTCGTAATACAGACCGGTCGCGACGGGATGGTGCGTGTCGTGCACTTCGGCGACCAGATCGGTGATTGTCAGTTCGAGCTGGTGCGCGTAGAGCCGCTTCGATTCGCTGGCGGGCACCAGGTCGTGACGCGGTCCCAGGTACTGCAGGATATTCGCCACCTGGGCGATGACGAGCCGTCCCGACTTCAGGAACGGCGGCGCAAAGGGGAGGGCGCCTTCATGGTCGCCGTTGAGCCAGGACATCATCGCGTCGTCGCCTTTCTCGCGAGCGACGTCGATATACGGCGCGCCCGCGTCTTCCAGGCACAGCCTGACGAATTCCCCGCGACCCTGCAGGCCGGTCCAGTAGTAGAGCTCGTAACTCATGGGGTACTCCGGGCGGATGATTCGCCGATCCTGGAGGACGGCCTTTCAATCTCGCGTGACGATGTTCTGTGCGACATCCGCGAGCATGCGCCACACCGTATCGGCGGACGGGCTCAGCGAGCGATGTCGACGACGGACCAGGGTGACCTCGCGCGAAACGACGGGCGTGATGCGCCTTGCGACCAGGTCGTCGGTCAGAGCATCCAGTGAGAGGCCCGGCGTGACGGTGATGCCGAGGCCGGCGGCCACCATGCGAAAGGCGGTCTGCGCGTGGCCGACTTCAATGGCGACGTTCGCGTCGATCTCTTTTTCGGCGAGTGCGTGGTCGATCAGTCGCCGGCTGCCGGACGCATGATCGAGCAACACCAGCGGCTGCCCCCGCAGCATCTTCCAGGACACGCTGGCGCGTGCGGCGAATGCGTGGCTGGCGGGACATACCAGCCAGAACGGATCGCGCAGGATGGTCTGCGTATCGAATTCCTCGTTTGTCGACGGCTCGATCGCCAGCCCGAAGTCGACTTCACCGCCGCGGATCGCGTCGAGGACCTGGGTCTGGCTCTGGTCGCGTAACAGGATGTCGATCTCGGCGTGTTCCGCCGCGCAACGGGCAATGCAGCGCGGCATGATGCTGGCCGACAGCGTGGGCACGGCAGCGATACGTACGCGACCCCGCAGCGGATCGCCCTGCTGCCGGGCATGGGCAAGCACGGCATCCAGGTCGTCCAGCGTGCGGCTAAGCGCGTGTTCGAGATAGCGCCCCGTTTCGGTGGGGACCACCTCGCGTGTGGTGCGATCGAACAGCCGGACCTCGAGTTCCGCTTCCAGGTCCGCGATATGCCGGCTGATGGCGGGCTGGGTGAGATGAACGGCCTCGGCCGCACGCCGGAAATGCCGGTATCGCGCCACCGCGAGGAACGCACGAAGCTGGCGGAGAGTCACGTTCATTCGGTAAATGTATCACCGGATCAGATAAAGCGATTTGTCTTATCAACGGTTCCGCGTTGCAATAGGCGCCTTCCCTTCTGGCCACGCCGCCATGTCTCTTCGCCGCCTCCTGCCCGATGGCTTCACCTGCGCGCTGGTCGCGACGGTGTTGCTGGCCAGTATCCTCCCCTGCCGGGGTGTCGTGGCGCAGGTTTTCGGCGTCGCGACCGACGTCGCTATCGGGCTGCTGTTCTTCCTGCATGGCGCGAAGCTGTCCCGTGAGGCGGTGGTCGCCGGCATGACGAACTGGCGGCTGCATGTCACGGTGCTGGCCAGCACCTTTGCCCTGTTTCCGCTGCTGGGGCTGGCGCTGAAACCGATTCTCTCGCCGCTGGTGACGCCGGAGCTTTACCTCGGCGTGCTGTTCCTGTGCACGCTGCCGTCCACCGTGCAGTCGTCGATCGCGTTCACGTCCATTGCGCGCGGTAACGTGCCCGCGGCGATCTGCTCGGCGTCGGCGTCGAGTCTGCTCGGTATCTTCATCACGCCGTTGCTCGTCGGGCTGGTCATCAGCAGTCATGGCGCCGGTGCGCCGATGTCATGGGAATCCGTCGGGAAGATCGTCATGCAGCTGCTGCTGCCATTCGTCGCCGGACAGGTGGCGCAGCGCTGGATCGGTGCGTGGGTGGCGCGTCATCGCGATCTGGTGAATACCGTCGATCGCGGATCGATCCTGCTGGTCGTCTACACCGCTTTTAGTGCCGCGGTTCTGCAGGGCCTCTGGCACCAGATGCCGTTGCCCGTGCTGGCCGGGCTGGCGGCGGTGAATATCGTCCTGCTCGCGGTCGCGCTGGCGATCACCCGGTACGGCGCGCGCGCGCTGGGTTTCGCGAAGGAGGACGAGATCACGATCGTCTTCTGCGGTTCGAAAAAGAGTCTTGCCGCCGGCGTGCCGATGGCGAATGTGCTGTTCGCGGGGCATCCGCTAGGCACGATCGTGCTTCCGATCATGCTGTTCCACCAGATCCAGCTGATGACCTGCGCGGTGTTGGCGCGGCGTTATGCGATGCGCCATGAGACGCATGTAGAGCCGGTGCTCCAGCACGAGGTGTAGGAGCCCGCAAGCGGGCTCCTACACCAGCGCCGCTGCAACATCAGTGGCGGAAGTGGCGGATGCCTGTGAACACCATGGTCATGTCGTTTTCGTCGGCGGCGGCGATGACTTCGTTGTCGCGCATCGAACCGCCCGGCTGGATGACCGCGCGGATGCCCGCGGCCGCAGCGGCGTCGATGCCGTCGCGGAACGGGAAGAATGCATCCGAGGCCATGGCGCTGCCCGGGACGACCAGCCCGGCTTCCTCGGCCTTGAGGCCGGCGATTTTCGCGCTTACCACGCGGCTCATCTGCCCGGCGCCGATGCCGACAGTGCGGCCGTCCTTTGCATAGACGATGGCGTTGGACTTGACCATTTTCGCGACGCGCCAGGCAAACAGCAGGTCGTCGAGTTCGGTTGCCGTGGGCTGGCGCTTGCTGACGACTTTCAGTTCGTCGCGCGTGACTTCGCGATCGTCGGCGGTCTGGATCAGCAGGCCCGAGCCGACACGCTTCACGTCGTGCGAGTTGCGACCGTCGCCCGGCGGAATTTCGAGGACGCGGACATTCGCTTTCGCGGCGGCGGCTTCGACCGCGCCTGCCTCGACGCTGGGCGCGATCAGTACTTCGACGAACTGGCGCTTCAGGATGACTTTGGCGGTGGCGGCGTCGAGCGGACGATTGAACGCGATGATGCCGCCGAATGCGGACGTGGGGTCCGTCGCGTACGCGAGCTCGTAAGCCGCCAGCGGATCGGCGGCGATGGCGACACCGCAGGGATTGGCGTGTTTGACGATGACGCAAGCGGGCACATCGAACTGGCGCACGCATTCCCATGCCGCGTCGGCATCGGCGATGTTGTTGTACGACAGCTCTTTGCCCTGCAGCTGGCGGAATGTGGCCAGCGTACCGGGCGCCGGATACAGGTCGCGGTAGAACGCGCCGGCCTGATGCGGGTTTTCGCCGTAGCGCAGATCCATCATCTTCACGAAGCGGCCGTTGCTCTGCCCGGGGAAGGTCGCGTGGCTGGCGACTTCCGTATGTGTCTCATTGAGCGTGAGGCCCGACAGATAGTCGCTGATCGCCGCATCGTAGTTCGATACGCGGTTGAACGCGGCGACGGAAAGCCGGAAGCGCGTGGCGCGCGACAGCCCACCCTTCGTTTCGATTTCGCCAAGCGCGGCATCGTACTGGGTGGGGTCGGTCAGTACGCCGACGTCGTTCCAGTTCTTGGCGGCGGCGCGCAGCATCGCCGGACCGCCGATGTCGATGTTCTCGATGGCGTCGTCGAGCGAGGCTTTGCCGTCGGCGACGGTGCGCTCGAACGGATAGAGATTCAGGACCAGCAGGTCGATGGGCTGGATGCCGTGCTCGGCCATGACGGCGTCGTCGATGCCGCGACGTCCGAGAAGACCGCCGTGTACCAGCGGATGCAGCGTCTTGACGCGGCCGTCCATGATCTCGGGGAAGCCGGTAAGGTCGCCGACGTCGCGAACGTTCACGCCAGCATCGCGCAGGGCGCGCGCGGAGCCGCCGGTCGAGAGGATTTCGATGCCATGGGCGGCAAGGCGACGACCCAGTTCGATCAGGCCTTGCTTATCGGAAACGCTGACGAGCGCACGGCGGACGGGGACGAGATCGGGCGAGGGCATGGCGGCTTCCGGGGAGGAAAGCTTGCCATTATAGCCGCCCGGACGGCTGAGCCGGGCGCCGGACGATGCTCAGACCAGGCCGTGGGCCGCGAGCTTCTTGCGCAGCGTGGCGCGATTGATGCCCAGTGCCGCGGCGGCGCGGCTCTGGTTGCCTTCGTGGAACGCGAGTACTTCACGCAGCAGCGGACCTTCCACTTCGCGGATGACCAGGGCATGCAGACCTTCGGAGCATTCGGTATCGCCAATGTCGGCCAGGTAACGACGGACCGTACGGCTGACACATTCGCTGAGTGCACTTTGCATCGAGGTCTCGTTCGCGGCCTCGTTGGCAGGCAGTCTGACAGCGTTCAAGGCAATCCCCTTCGTCACGACGAAGCGACGAGGCGCTCCGGGGCTGGTTATCGGTATGGTCGCGGCGATGCGGCACGGACGCTGGCGCGTCGGTCTTTCGGCTCGCGAAGGGATCGAGTGTACCCGTCCCCGTCGTCGAATTTAAGGCTTGCGAAATAAAAAAATTGCAGCTTCATTCAAAAGCGAACTCGAAAGCGACCGCCTTCTGGCCCGGGTCTTGCACTTCGAACACCATCGCCGAGGTCACGCCGGCTGCCAGCCCGCGCGCACGCGCCGCTGGATCGCCCACGTAGTCTCCAGGCTGGAAGCGACGCATCGCCAACCGTTTACCGTCGACGTCGGCGAGTGTGATCGTTACGGTGGGATAGGGTTGCGCGAAAGCGGCATCGTTTCGCACGCTGGCAGTGATCAGCAGCCCGTCGGGCACCGAAGGATGCGCTTCCACGTCGCGCGCCAACAATCGCAGGCGGTGCGTGTCGCTGACCAGCGGCAGCTCGCAGCCCAGCATGTCGCAGCTCCATTGCAGCCATGGCCCGAATGTGGGGTCGGCAATGAGTGTGTCGCGCTTGGCCCAGGCAAGCTGGCCACCGAGTCCGACGAGCAGGACGACGCATACCATGGTCCAGGCGAAAGCATGCCATGAGCGTCGGCGGCGTTTTGCGAAACGCGGAGTGAATACCAGGTGCGAGAAGTCCTCGCTGGGTGTTTCATCTTCCTTTGCACCGATTCCGTCTTCCGCAGCGGGCTGCTCCTCGGGGGCGGGCGCAGCCTTTGGCCGGAAGACGGCGATGTCCAGTGGCGGCGGGTCCTTGTCGAGATCGTGCACCGGGAGATGGGTGAACGGTTCGGGCGGGAGCTGTTCCGCCAGCGTGCCGAGCGCGTTGAAAACGCCATCGCAATGGCTGCAGCGGACGCAGCCGCACGCGGGCACGAGAAGCGCCGCGTCCAGCTTATATACGGTGAGACACTCGGGACACTGGGTGTACATCCCCCGATTGTAGCCCGAGGTGGCGGGATGTCCGGCTGCGCCTTGCGGACAGGGCCGGTAGAATCCCCCGATCGGCCGGCCCGCTCCCGCGACCGGCCCCCACGCAACGGACACGTCATGCCCTGGCTCGAACTTTCCCTAACCGTCCGCCTCGCGGAGCAGCCGCGCGTCGAATCCGCACTCGAAGATCTCGGCGCGCTGTCCGTCACATTGCAGGATGCCAATGCGGAGACGCCGGACGAAGAGGCGATTTTCGAGCCCGGCGTCGGCGAGCTCCCGCTGTGGAACACGATCGTGCTGAACGCCCTGTTCGAGGCGGAGACGGATCGCCGCGGCCTTACCGAAGCGCTGGCCGACCTGTTGCCCTGGATCGAACCCGCACAACTGGAATACCGCGATGTCGAGGACCAGGACTGGGAGCGAGTCTGGATGGATCGCTTCAAGCCGATGTCGTTCGGTCGCCGGCTCTGGGTCTACCCGTCGAACATCGATCCGCCGGCGGACGACGCCGAAGCCGTCGTGGTGCGTCTGGATCCCGGCCTTGCATTCGGCACGGGGACGCATCCGACGACGGATATGTGCCTGCAATGGCTGGATGGTCAGGATCTGGTGGGCAAGACGGTACTCGACTTCGGCTGCGGCTCGGGCATTCTCGCCATCGCGGCACTGAAGCTGGGTGCCACGCACGCTATCGGCATCGACAACGATCCGCAGGCGGTGATCGCCTCGCGCGACAATGCCGAGCGCAATGGCGTCGAGGGACATCTGGATGTCTATATGCCGGGCGAGGCGCCGAAGGATCTGGCCGACGTGCTGGTCGCCAATATTCTTGCCGGTCCGCTGGGCGAGCTGGCGCCGACCTTCGCCGCGGCGGTGAAGCCGGGCGCGCCGTTCGCGCTGTCGGGCATTCTGGTGGGCCAGCACGAGGAATTGCTGACGCGTTATGCCGAATGGTTCGGCGACCTGGACGTCGCGACGCTGGAAGACTGGGTGAGAATCAGCGGCGTGCGTCTGTAACGATTCTGGCGTTCTCTGTAGGAGCGCGCTTGCGCGCGATTCCTGCGAAGCGAAGAAGGCACGACACCGCTCCCTGACCTAATACGAATAACGCCGCTGGTCCTTTCGGGCCAGCGGCGTTATTCGTTTCACGAAGGTTGCGCTTCGCAGGAATCGCGCGCAGGCGCGCTCCCACAGAAAGCCAGGGGTTTGTCTTAGCTACCGCCCAGCGCAGCCTGTTCCTTCTGTTCGGCCATGCGCTTCTCCAGATAGTGGATGTTCTGTCCACCCAACTGGAAGCCGACGTCGGCCATGATCCGCTGCTGTAGCGGGATATTGCACTTCACGCCTTCGATTACCGTCTCGGTCAGCGCCATGCGCATGCGCGCGATGGCGGTGGCGCGGTCGGGGCCGTGCACGATCAGCTTGCCGATCATCGAATCGTAGTTCGGCGGGATGCGATAGCCGTCGTACAGATGCGTGTCGACGCGCACGCCCGGACCGCCTGGTGCCTCGAAACGCTTCACCGTGCCGGGGCTCGGCATGAACGTATCGGGGTCTTCGGCGTTGATGCGGCACTCGATCGCATGACCGTTGAGGACGATGTCCTCCTGGCGGATCGAGAGCTTCTCGCCACCGGCGATCAGCAACTGCTCGCGAACGAGATCGATACCGGTGACCAGTTCGGTCACGGGATGTTCGACCTGGATACGCGTGTTCATTTCGATGAAGTAGAAATGCCCGTTTTCGTACAGGAACTCGAACGTACCGGCGCCGCGATAGCCGATGCGCAGGCATGCGTCGACGCAGACCTTGCCGATCTGGGCACGCTGCTCGGGCGTGATGCCCGGTGCCGGCGCTTCTTCGACGACCTTCTGGTGGCGGCGCTGCATGGAGCAGTCGCGTTCGCCCAGATGGATCGCGTTGCCCTGACCGTCGGCCAGTACCTGGATTTCCACGTGACGCGGATTTTCCAGGAACTTCTCCATGTACACCTGATCGTTGCTGAAAGCCGCTTTGGCTTCCTGCTTGGTCATGGTGATGGCATTGGCGAGGTGGGCCTCGGTGCGCACGACGCGCATACCGCGACCGCCGCCGCCGCCCGCGGCCTTGATGATGACGGGATAGCCGATTTCCCGGGCAATACGGATGTTTTCATCCGTATTGTCGCCCAGCGGGCCGCCGGAGCCGGGGACGCAGGGTACGCCCGCCGCCTTCATCGCCTTGATCGCCTCGACCTTATCGCCCATCAGGCGAATGACGTCGGCGGTCGGGCCGATGAAGATGAAGCCGGACTGCTCCACCTGTTCGGCGAAGTTGGCGTTCTCGGACAGGAAACCGTATCCCGGATGGATGGCGCCGGCGTCGGTGATCTCCGCCGCCGCGATGATCGCGGGAATGTTGAGGTAGCTCTCGGCCGAGGGGCCCGGGCCGATGCATACCGATTCGTCGGCGAGGCCGACGTGTTTGAGGTTGCGGTCTACCGTGGAGTGCACCGCGACCGTCTTGATGCCCAGCGCGGCGCAGGCGCGCAGGACCCGCAGCGCGATTTCGCCGCGGTTGGCGATGACGACCTTCTCGAGCATGGGCACGGCCTTAGGCGATTACGAACATGGGTTCGTCGAATTCCACCGGCTGACCGTTCTCGACGAGGACGGCAACGACGGTGCCGGAGACATCGGCTTCGATCTGGTTGAACATTTTCATCGCTTCGATGATGCCGATCGTTTCGCCGGCCTGAACCTGCTTGCCAACGACGGCGAATGCCGGCGCGCCCGGCGTGGACGACGCGTAGAACGTGCCGACCATCGGTGCTTTCACGACATGACCGGCCGGCAGTGCATTGGCGGCGACTTCGGCGACCGGCGCGACAGCCACCGGGGCGGCGACGGGCGCGGCCACGGGTGCCGCGATCATCTGCGGTGCCGCGACGGCGACGTTGCCCTTGGGTACACGGGACAGGCGAACGACTTCCTCGCCTTCCTTGATTTCGAGCTCGGCGAGATTCGATTCCTCGAGCAGGTCGATCAGCTTCTTGATCTTGCGCAGGTCCATGGGACAAACCTTCTATGGCTGTGGTCAGGCACGCCGTGGCGCGCCGTGGGTAGGGGTGTCTTGATGAAGCGGAGTCAGGCGGTCGCCGGTGTGGCCAGGCGCGACAGTGCGGCTTCGAGCGCCAGCCGGTAGCTGTCGCCACCGAAGCCGGAGATCACGCCGATCGCGAGGTCCGACAGGTAGGACTTATGACGGAAGGGTTCGCGTGCATGCGGGTTGGACAGGTGGATCTCGATGAACGGGATCGCCACACCGGCCAGCGCGTCGCGGATGGCGACGCTGGTGTGGGTGAAGGCAGCCGGGTTGATCAGGACGATCGCCGTCCCTTCGTCCCGCGCCTGGTGGATGCGGGCGATCAGTTCGTGTTCGGCGTTGGACTGGAACCAGCTCAGGTCATGGCCGGCTGCCTGGGCGCGCGCGGACAGCGACGCGTTGATGTCGGACAGGGTCTCGCGACCGTAGACGTCCGGCTCGCGGACGCCCAGAAGATTGAGGTTCGGTCCATGAAGGACGAGGATCTTTGCCACGGTTACCTCAGGCCAGGGTCCGGGTTACCCGGAACGCGGCGCAGTGTGCGCCTCGCCCATCCCGTTGTCCAGTTCGGCGCAGTTCGCCGCAGTTCGCTGGAGATGGGCGAATTCCAGACGGCGGCGTATGGTAAGTAGACCCCTCGACCTCCTGCACGCAAAGCGGCGCGGAGGCGCCTTAGCGCGACATCAGCTCGTCCCAGCCCGGCTTCCCCAGCTTTATCAGCGTGTCCATGTTTTTCTCGAAGATCGACGCCGCATCGGGGAAGGCGGCTACCGCCCGGTCGATGCTGTCTTCGCGGAGCAGGTGCAGGGTCGGATAGGGCGAGCGATTGCTGAAGTTGGTGATGTCGTCGGGCAGGGTATCGGCGAACTGGTAATCGGGGTGGAAGCTGGCGACCTGGATTTCGCCTTCCAGATCGAGATCCGTCACGGCAGCGTCCGCGACCTCAAGGAATTCGTTGTAATCGAGGAAGTCCGTAAGTACGTGCGGGTGGATGAGCAGGGTCGTGTCGGTCTCGTTCGGCTCGGCATCGCGCAGATATTCCAGTTCGGCCTGCAGATCTTCGAGCAGTGCTTCGGGTGTGGTCGCCTGGCTGACGACATAGCGGACCTGTCCCTTCTGGTGCACGGCCTTGGCGAACGGGCACAGGTTCAGGCCGATCACGGCACGTTCCAGCCATTGGCGGGTGGCGGCGATGACGGTGTCGTTGGTCATGGGATATCCGGAAGCGTGGAAGGTGGCAGCTTATTGTAGGAGCCCGCTTGCGGGCGAAAGCCAACAGGGCGAGGAAGACGGATGCTCACCTCCGCGAGCCCGATCTACGGGCTGCGGATGTCACGCATGGCATCGCCGCTCCGTTGGCTTTCGCCCGCAAGCGGGCTCCTACACGCAAGCAAGCGGGCTATGGGCCGGATCCCAGCCAATCGTCCAGCTCGTCTTCGCCGAGCGCCCCGAGCTTGCTCTTCAGAATGCGTCCGTCCGTCCCGATCAGCACGCTGTACGGCAGCAGCCGCCGGGTATTGCCCATCGAAAGCGACGCGCCGGGTGCATCGCTGGCCGCCAGCACGATCGGATAGTCGACCGGACGTTGGGCGAGATAGGCGCGCACATCGTCCGCGGTGTCCTCGGCGACGCCGACAACCACGATGTTCTGCCCCGCATATTTTTTCTGAGCCGCATTCAACAGCGGCATTTCCTTCCGGCACGGCGCACACCAGCTTGCCCAGAAGTTCAGCAGGACGCGCTTCCCGTTCCAGTCGGCCAGACGATGCGAATGGCCGTCGACATCGACGTAGGAGGCATCGGGTCGTATGTCGCCGATGCCGGCCACGACCACACCGGCTGGCGGCGGGGGAGGTGCCGTGCGCCGGTGCTCGATACAGAAACCCGCGACGGCTGCCACGACAGACAGCGTCACGATCCAGAACGTAGGTCCGCGTGCCACGTCAGTGTGCCGCCGCTTCGAGTGCCGTTTCGACCTTGTCGTAAGTCAGCACGGTAGAAAGCTTGCGACCTTCGCCGCCGCCCTTCGGATAGACGACATAAAGCGGCACGCCGACGGAGTGATACTGCTCGAGGAAGGCGGCGATGGGCGCATTGACGTCGGTCCAGTCGCCCTTCATGTATACCGTGCCCGTGCGTTTCAGCAGCGCGCGGAAGGCGTCGGTATCGAGCACGGCCTTTTCGTTGGCCTTGCAGGTGATGCACCAGTCGGCCGTCATGTCGACAAGAACGGGAACACCGCTCTTGCGCAGTTCGGCGAGTTTCTCTGGTGAATACGGCACCTCGTCGCCTGCGATCGCCGCCATCGGAGCGGCCGGCAGGCGGTACAGGTAATACAGTTGGCTGGCGACGCCCAGCGCGAGAAGCGCGACGAACACGCGTGACCATGTGGCGCGGTCACGGCTGCGTTCGAACCACCACAGCGCCGCGGACAGCATCACCGCACCGACAAGGACCAGGCCGACGGCATCGGCGCCACGCTGCTTGGCCAGCACCCACAGCAACCACACGGCGGTGAGGTACATCGGGAAAGCGAGCGCCTGCTTCAGCGTTTCCATCCAGCGGCCCGGACGTGGCAGCAGGCGTGCCACGGCGGGAACGAAGCCGATGACGAGGAACGGCAGGGCGAGCCCGAGGCCCAGTACGAGGAAGATGAGCAAGGCGACTGCCATCGGTGCCGCGAAGGCGTAGGCAATCGCCGAGCCCATGAAGGGTGCCGTGCAGGGGCTGGCGACGACGACCGCGAGGACGCCGGTGAAGAAATCGCCCGATCGTCCCGAGCGCGAAGCAAGGCCACTGCCGACATTGCCGAGCGACGAGCCGAAGTTGACCACGCCGGACAGCGACAGGCCGACGGCCAGCATGACGTAGACGAGCACCGCGACCAGTACGGGCTGCTGGAACTGGGCGCCCCAGTTCGCGGCATGACCCGCGGCCCGGATGCCGACGACGGCAAGACCGACGGCGGCGAACGAAACCAGCACGCCTGCCGTGTAATACAAGGCGTGGCGACGCGCCTCGACCGGACTTTCTCCGCTTTCGAGGACCGTGATCGCCTTCAGCGACAGTACGGGCAGGACGCAGGGCATCAGGTTGAGGATGAGTCCACCCAGCAGGGCGAGGCCCAGTGCAGCGGCGATACCGACGCTGCCTTCCGCGGCAGCGCCCGGAGGCGGTGGCGTGGGCGCGACGTCGTCGGCGGAGGTGGGCGCCGCAGCGGTCGCTGCGGCGGGAGTGACGATGCTTGCCGTGCCCGCATCCAGATCGAACTTCACCTGCCGGTTCATCACCGGATAGCAGATGCCATTCTCCAGGCAGCCCTGGTAGCCCACGTCCAGCGTGAACGTTTTTGCCTTGTCGGCGCCGATCAGCGGGATCGGCAATTCGACCTGATCGAAGTACACGATCGTGTCGCCGAAATGCTCGTCGTGATGGGCGACGCCGCTCGGCCAGTCCGGTTCGCCAAGCGAAACGCCCGATGCACCGGACACGGCAAGCGTGGTCTTGTCGCGATAAAGGTAATAGTCCTTCGGCATCGTCCAGCGAAGCAGAAGACCGTTGCGGCCTTTCGCGATCGCCTCGAAGCGGAAGGCCCGATCGGCTGGCAACGCCTGTGCGTCGGTACCCGGCAGCGCCGCGGGCGCGCCCAGGAGCGATGCGCCCGAAGGGCTGGCGGCCGGTGCGGCCGGTGCCGCAGGTGTCGCGGGGGCAGCGCCGAGCGTCAGGCTCAGATGTTCGGTGTTGGGCGGATAGCAGATCTTCGGATCGACTTCATGGCAGCCCTGATATTGCACGGACAGTTTCAGGGTCTTCGCGGCCGGATCGGTCAGCGTGTACGGCACCGTGGCCTCGACGTCGCCGTGGTAGATCTCCACGTCGCCGAGGTATTCGTCGTGCTTTTTGATTCCGTCGGGCAGCGCCGGTTCACCCAGCGTTGCCGCGCCGGCATCTTCCGCCTTGATCTTGATCCGCCCGCGATAGAGGTAATAGTCGGGGGCGATCTTCCAGTGCAGTTTCACCACGCCGGGCTGGCTGGCGTCCGGCGTGAGGTGGAAGGCCTGGGTGACGGGCAGCAGGTCGTCGTCGTTCTGCGCGAGTGCCGGGAAGGCGAGCGCGATCAGCGACAGTGCGGCCAGTTTTCTGGCCAGGCGAAAAAATTGCGACATCACGGCTCCACGGTCGGTGCGCGATTCTGGGTCGCGCGAAGTGCATCGGTGATTATGACCGGTGCGGTGGACTTTCGCTTTCACCGCCCCGTGGACGCCCGCACCCAGTCGAGATAGGCCGCGTGACCGCGTTCCACCGGTATGGCGACGATTTCCGGCACTTCGTAAGGATGCAGCTCGATCAGCCGGGCCTGCATGGCGTCGTACCGCCCGGCCGTGGTCTTTATCAGAAGTACAACTTCGTTCTCCGTCTGGACCCGATCGTCCCATCGGTAGGTGGAACGAATTCCCGGAATGATGTTGACGCAGGCGGCCAGACGCTCCTCGACCAGTGCCGTCGCTATGACTTGCGCGGCCGCCGCTTCCCCGCAACCGGTCATTGCGAGGAGAACGCGTTCGGTGTCGTCGTTCGGATTCATGGGCGGGGCTCGGGCGGCAGGGGCATCCACGGTAGCTCCCGCGAGGTCCGGCATCAAAGCCGCAGGGTTGTCTAGACAGCCCGGACGCGCTGTCCACGCCGTGCCCGAGGGAAGACATGTGTCCAAAACCGGGGTGTAACGACCCTCGCGCGTAATGACGGCTGCTTTGAGCCCGTTGTCCGTGCCGGTCGTCAACCTTCCACCCACACAAAAGACATACCGATGAACATGCTCCGCACTTCGCTCAGTCTCGCGCTGCTGGCGGCCCTTGCCGCACCGGTACTCGCCACCGATGGCGTCGTCGAGGGCGATACGTCGTCCCCTGCGGCGTCGACTCGCGCCGCGAAAACGCTGGAAACCGTCTCGGTCGTGGGCCAGAGCGCCACGCGACAGGTCCAGCAGCTGGATAAGCAGCAGATCGACAACGCGACGCCGGGTACCAGCCCGATCCAGATGCTGCAGACGCTGCCCGGCGTGAACTTCGTATCGAACGATCCGTTCGGCACGGACGAATGGTCGTCCCGCATCAGCCTTCGCGGCTTCAATCACACCCAGCTGGGTTACACGCTCGACGGCATTCCGCTGGGCAATACCGACTACCACTCCGGCGACGGTCTCAGCGTGACCCGTGCGTGGATCAGCGAAAATCTGGGCGATCTCGAACTGTCGCAGGGAAGCGGAGGACTGGGCACGGCGTCGACCAGCAATCTGGGCGGCACGGTGCAGTTGCATACGGACGATCCGGCCATGACGCCTGGCGTGCGCGTCAACGCCACCGGCGGCTCCTACGGATTCAAGCGAGGTTTCATTCGCGCCGACACCGGCGATATCGGAGGCTTCAGCGGCTATCTCTCGGGCATGTATGTCGATGCGCCCAAGTGGAAGGGCGAGGACAGCCAGCGCCAGCGCCAGATCAATGCGAAGGCGCTTTACAACTGGACGGGCGGACGCATCACCGCGCTGGTCGATGTGAGTCGTCGGGTCGAGCAGCCGTATCTCGATCTGTCCAAGGATTCGCTGAAGCGCTGCGGTTACAACTTCGACTATCTCGCGCCGGACTGGCAACGCGCGGTCGACATTGCCAATGGCAAGTACAGCGGTTGCGTGACATCCGCGGACGACACGTACTACGCAGGCAACGGTATTCGCCACGACGAACTGGCATCCGTAAAGGGCGAGTTCTTCCTCAACGACCGTCTCACCTTGACGGTCCAGCCGTACTATCACCACGACCTGGGGCAGGGGCACTGGTTCGCGCCGGCAAGCGACCTTCCTTACACGCCTGCACCCGGCGACGAGCCGATCGCGCTGCGTCTCTCGCATTACCTGATGAATCGCGGGGGTCTTACCAGCTCGCTTGCCCTCGATCTCGGCGACCATCGCCTCGAAGGCGGCTTCTGGTTCGAGGACAGCAAGTACACGATTGCCCGCAGTTTCCAGCCCATTCCCGCGCCGGGACCGATCAGTCAGGACACGATCTACGACACGTACTACAACACGCTCTTCCGCCAGCGCTTCACGACACTGACCCGGCAATGGTATCTGCAGGACACCTGGGCGCTGATGGACGATGCGCTGCATATCGATGCGGGATTCAAGGGCCATGACGTGACCACCCGTGCCGTGGCGCTGCTGCCCGGTCGCGCAAGCGGCACGCTGAGTGCGCAGAGCGATTTCCTTCCGCAGATCGGCGCCAACTATCGTTTCGGCAATGGCTTCGAATCGTTCGCCTCGTTCACCATGAACCAGAACGCTTTCGAGCCGGGCGCCGCGGGCGCGTGGTCGTCAACGCAGAAAACGTTCGACGCCCTGGCGGGAAGTCTTCATCCGGAGCGTTCGAGCAACAGCGAGATCGGCCTGCGTTACATCGATCGCACGGTGCAGTCGTCGCTTGCGCTGTACAACATCGATTTCAAGAACCGGCTCCTCGTGATCGTTCCCTGTGCCGGTGTGGTGAGCTGTCCGAATCAGATCGCCAATGTCGGCAGGGTCAATTCAAAAGGTGCGGAGTTCACCTATGTCTGGCAGCCGACGGATGCGTTCCGCTGGTTCAACTCGGCCACGTACAACGATGCGAAATACCGCGATAACTACCTGGATGCCGGCGCGCTCATTGCCACGCGCGGCAAGACCGTCGTCGATTCGCCGAAGACGATGTTCGCCAGCGACGTGTCGTATACGTTCGGGGAGTTTCGCGCGCGGCTCGGCGCGAAGTACACGGGTGCGCGTTACTACACGTACGTCAACGACCAGCGGGTACCCGGCTTCTGGCTGATGGACGCGGGTCTGTCGTGGGAACGCAAGAACCTTGGTTTCGCGAAGTCGCTGAAAGTGTCGCTGACGGTCAGCAACCTGCTAGACAAGAAGTACATCGCGACGATCGACAGCAACGGCTTCACGACCTCCGACCCCAACGGCACCTTCCAGACGCTGCTTACCGGATCGCCCCGCCAGGGATTCCTGAGCGTGGATATGACGTTCTAGAAATGCCGGATGCCTTCGACCCAGACGCTACGTGCGATGGGTTGATCGCCGTGCATGTGCACGCGAAGCAGATCGGCTCGCGTGTTCGACGCGATGCGGCCGCGGTCGGTGAAACCGAGCGCGGCCGCAGGCGTCTGACTCACCGTGGCGATGGCTTCGGGTAAGGTCCAACCGGCTTGTCGATGCAGGATGAACGCACCCTGCAGCAGGCTCGCGGGCATGTAATCAGACGAAAGGATGTCGAGGCAGTGCGCCTGGGCAAGATCGAAAGCGGCGACGTTGCCCGCGTGCGAACCGCCCCGAACGAGATTGCCCGCACCGGCGACGATGCCAAGCCCCGCGGCGCGGGCGTGACGCGCGGCTTCGAGCGTGGTGGGAAATTCGCAAAGGCTGGCGCCCGCCGCGACGGCATCGTCGACGTGTGCTACTTCGGTATCGTCGTGACTGGCCAGCGGGACGGGGTGTCCGCTTAACAGGCGGAGGACGTCGGCGAGCTGCCGGTCGCGATACCTGTGTTGTTGATCGCGACGCTGCTCCAGCAGTTGTCCGAATTCGTCGTCGTTCCAGCGCAGGCCATTGCGGCTGTAGTAGGTACGGTACTGATCGACGTCCCGATACTGTCGTTGGCCTGGCGTGTGATCCATGAGGGAAAGCAGGCGCAGGTCGGGTCGCCCGATGAGCGGTTCCAGCAAGCCGGGCAAACCGGGCCAGCTGAGTTCGCAGCGAAGATGCAGGTAGTGGTCGCAACGAAGCAGACGATGCGTCCGCGCCTCGTCGAGTGCATCGAGCGAGTTCCGCAAGGTATCGAAGCGGCCGCCGCCCTGCTCCAGATCGCCGAGCGATATGGCGTCGAGTACCGTGGTAATGCCGGCGGCCAGCAATTGCGCATCGTGTGCGAGAAAGGCGGGCAGCGCGGGCCAGGTCACTCCCGCGCGTGGCATCAGATGTTTCTCGAGATTGTCGGTATGCAGCTCGACCAGGCCGGGCAGAAGAAAGTCGCCGTCGAAATCGATAGCCTCCTCGTGCATCCGGCGTCCGGTATGGATGCGTGCGATCCGGCCCCCTTCGACATCGACGCCTCCCTCGATTACGCCGTCGCGAAGCACGACCCTTGCGCCGACGATCGACCACGGCGGCGGGCCTTTCTTTGCATCTGTCACCGATCTGAAAGCTGTCTGCTGCACACTCGAATCCGTACGCCTGTGATCATGGGCAAGTTTGCGCGAGCAAGATGCAATGAACATGACATGCCAGGGGATGATCCCGCCGGACCGGACATGCGACATGCCCGTATGGCGACAGATCGAGCAGCGGATTCTCGAGCGGATTCGGGACGGGAGCCTGCGCGGAGGAGAGCGGCTGCCTTCCGCGCTGGAGCTGGCGCGGCAGCTGAAGGTCAACCGGCATACCGTCCGACGTGCCCTGGGCGAGATGACGGGGAACGGTGTCCTGCTTACTGCTCCCGGCGGCGGCCTGCGCGTTCGCGAGGAATGCTACGACTACGTCATCGGACGCAAGACCAGCTTCAGCCGCAACATGCACAATCTGAATGTCGCGGCCGGCAATAAAGTGCTTGCGACGGGTCTGGTGACGCCGCCACCGCGCGTTGCGGCGGCACTCGCGCTGGCGCGGGGCGAGCGGGCCTGGTGGATCGAATCCTCGGCTTATGCCGAGCAGTGTGTCGTCGACCACAGTCAGGCGTGGTTCCCGGCGGCGCGGTTCCCACGATTGGACGCGATTTACGAGCGCACGGGCTCGGTGAGTCGCACCCTGGCGGAATTCGGTATCGCGGACTATTTCCGTAGCTATACGAAAGTCAGCGCGCGACTGCCGGATGCCGCGACGGCGCGCGTACTCGGTCAGTCGCCCGGGCTTCCCGTGCTGGAGGTGGAGTCGCTGAATGCGGACGGCCAGAACATGCCCGTGCAGTATGGATTGACCTGTTTTGCTTCCGAGCGCGTGCAACTGGTGATGTCGACCGGCGATCGCTGAGCCGGTTTCGGGTCAGGCGCCGACCGCCGTGCGGATATCGGTTTCGACAGGGTCCGCACGGCGCGATCCGGCTACGATTTCTTCGGCCAGTCCGAACGACAGCGTCATGCCGAGACCGCCTAAGCCATTGACCACGAGGACACCGGACTCGGGTTCGAGCACCATCTCGGTCCCGCCGTCGGTTCGCTTCGCGTAAACGCCGTGCCAGCTCTGCTTCAGTTCCCAATGCGGGAGCACCATGAGGCGTTCCAGGTAGGCGAGGACCTTGCGATTGATATGCGCTTCGTCGAACGGCTCGACGGTATGGCTGTATTCGTGCGAGTCGCCGATGGTGATTTCTCCCGCACCGTTTTGCGCGGCCATGACGTGAATACCCAGCTTGAGAAGGTCGCCCTGCTCGCGTTGGTAGCGTTCGCGCAATGCGGTCACGCCGGCCGCTTCGGCGAAGCCCGTGTAGTGAACCATCGACAGGCCGGTGCACAGGACGGGACCCAGTCTGACATCGGCTGGTTGCGCAGCTAGCCGCATCATTTGCAGTTTGCAGCGGGTGATCGGTTGCTGCGCGAACAGGTCCGGATAAAGCAGTTCGAAGTCTGCGCCTCCCGCGACGACGATCAGGTCGGCGGATGCGATGCGCTGCCGACCCGACCAGGTGTGCGGATAGTCGACACGGGTAATCGGCCGCTTCCAGTTGAACCGGACGCCGTAACGTTGTTCCAGCCAGTCGGGCAGGCGGCGTATCGCGCTACGTGCATCGATGGTCATTTCATCGCCGCTGAAAAGCGCGCCGCGAAGATGGCTTGCATTGACGGCGGGTGCGAGACGCAATGTTTCCGCCGCGCTGAGCATCCGGCACGAGCGACGCTGCCCATTGATGTTCGCGTAGTCTTCCATGGCGCCCAGTTCGTCGTCCTGCCATGCGACGTGCAGGCAGCCAGACGGGTCGTGCCATTCGCCCGTGGCCTCGCAGAATGCTTTCCAGACAGCTCGCGAACGCATCGCACGCTCGTAAAGTTTGCCGTTGGGCACGCCGATAGGCCAGATCGTGCCGAAGTTCCGGACCGAAGCGCCAGTCGCGCGTTCGTGCCGCTCGTAAACCGTGACCTGATAGCCGTCCTCGGCGAGTGCGCGCGCCATGGCCAGGCCGACAATGCCTGCGCCGATCACGATCGCGCTACGTGTCTTTCCGTTCGTCATACTCGGGTGCTTTCCATCATGAATAGAGCCGGCGCGGGAACGTGCGCGTTCTGCCGGCCATGGCGCCGGAACCAGTGCGCGGCAAGAGAGATGAGTACGATGCCGGCCATGCTGCATAACAGGACGGCTCGTATGAAGAATTCGGTCCAGTTGAGGTGCAATCCACCGAACTGTTTGATCAGCAGCATGGCGACGCTGCCCAGATAGCCGGATGCATCGGCGAGATACATCACGAACGACGCGGTGCCGACGACACGGAAACTCGCCATGACGCGTTCGAAGTACATGCAGTTGAGCGGCACGTAAGCCAGATAGAGACCGAGACCGACAAAGGTCATCCATGCCATCGGGGTCAGCATGTGCTCGACGAAGGCCATCGTGGCGAGTCCCGCGCAGACGAGGCCGCCGCCGATGAGTGCGTGATTGAGCATCAGGGCGCGCATGTTGTCGCGAACCAGGCATAGCAGCGCGGTCATCGTCAGTACGCCTATGCCGATCGGTGTGTCGACTTCGCCGAAGACCGTCGCGCTCGAACCGAGTCCTAGTTCGCGAAAGATTTCCGTATCGAAATTTTCGCGAAAATCGCGCAGCACCGTCAGCAGAACGTATAGCGTGATGACCGGCACGAGTGCGGGAAGAAACCGGCGAACGAATGCCTTTCTCGCGGCGCGGTCCATCTGGCCGCGCGGTGCGCGGGCGGCGATGTCCGCGTCGTCGGGTGGCGGCATGCGCGAAATCACGTGCAGTGAAAACAATAGCGGCGGTATGAAGACCAGGCCGGTCAGGAAGGGCATCCAGTGTTGGCTCACGCCCGCCAGCAGCATGGCTTTGCCTACGCCTTTGACCACGCCCGATGCAAAGATGAAGCTGGATGCGAGGATGGCCCCCATCAGTTCCGTCGCGCGTCTGCCTTCGATGAAACCGAAGACCAGGCCCCAGACCATGCCCAGCGGTATGCCGTTGAGGAACAGGCACACGATGCCCGCGACGGGCGGCAGCGTGGCGAAGCCGAGCAGCGCGATCCAGGAGAGTCCGATGAGCACGAGGATATGCCGCGCCCGGTGCGCGGTCTGCAATTCAGGCACAAGGCGGATACCCCAGAGCTTGCTCAGCGCATAGCCCAGCACCTGGGCCATCACCAGCCAGACTTTGTAGTCGATGCCCAGCCATGTCATGCCGTCGTAGCTGCCCGCGCTGAACGGCTTGCGGAACGCGTACATGCACAGGTACGTGGAAAAGGCGGCAAGGCCCGCGGCGACGGGCAGCATGCCAGCGGGCCAGCGTTCCGGCGAAGTCCACCCGGTAGCGATGCGCATGGCGCGCGCTCCTTTAGCGGGTCTGGCCGGGGACGAACGAAGCGAGCAGGGGTGGCAGCTCGGCCAGGCTGTCGAGCAGGGCATCGGGCTGGTAAGGCTCGAGTTGCTCCCGGCCATACGCACCCGTCGTGACGGCGATCACCAGTCCGCAGCCCGCACGGCGTCCTTCCCGGATATCCACTTCCGTATCGCCCACCTTCACGACGCGGCGCGGATCGGTGACGCCGTTGCGCAGCATGAGTTGCCGGATCATGTCCGGGGCGGGACGCCCTTCGGCCACCTGGTCGGCCGAGGTGGCATCGTCGATAAGTCCGCGAGTCCGCCAGCCGAAGCGGCCGATCAGCGTCTCGGCGATGTCGCGGGAGAACGCCGTGTTCACGGCGACGCGGATGCCGGCACCGCGCAATTGCGCGAAAACGTCTTCGGCGCCGGCCATCGGGCGCACGTCATTGCCGTTCCGGTAGCAATGCAGCATGCGTTCGACGAAGTCCGCATGGACAGCATCGACCTGCGCATCGTCGGCCGCGAAATCGTGCTCGCTGAGCAGGCTGCGAATGGCCGCCGGCTTGGTGTAGCCCATGAGCAGGCGCACCTTGGCCGCGCTCACCTGGCAACCGAAGGCGCCCAGGGCTTCGGTGAGTGCCTGGGTGACCAGGTCCGGGTCGTGCACCGTGGTGCCCGCCATGTCGAAAACCGCCAGTTCGAATGCCATACCGCCTCCGTCATAATGCGAAGGCATGCTGGCAGCGGGCGATGGCGCGCGAATGACGTGGGGCCGACAACGCGGGCCGGTTGTCTAGGCGGGATGCAAGGAATTCGCGGCGCCCCCTTGATCCCCGCCACCGCGACGCCATCTGTGCTGGGACCGCAAACCTCTTCCGATAAAGGAAAGATTGCGGCTAAAATTCTGGCACTCACCCGGGCCAAGTGCTAACAGGGTGATGTTTTTTCCTTTCAAGTCAACTACATGGTGAAATAGTCATGAGCAAACTGCGCCCGCTGCACGATCGCGTCATCGTCAAGCGTCTGGAAGAAGAGCGTGTTTCGGCCGGTGGCATCGTCATCCCGGACAGCGCGACCGAAAAGCCCACCCGCGGCAAGGTCATCGCGGCCGGTAACGGCCTGATCCTGGCCGGTGGTCAGCTGCGTCCGATGGGCGTCAATGAAGGCGACGTCGTCCTGTTCGGCAAGTACGCCGGCCAGGAAATCAAGGTCGACGGCGAAGATCTGGTCTTCCTGAAGGAAGACGACATCGTGGCGGTTATCGAGGGCTGAGCTTCGCTCGCCGCGTAACCCCCGATCCAACCCCATCTATTTACGAGGATTTGTCCCATGGCAGCTAAAGAAGTCCGCTTCGGCGAAGATGTACGTGCGCGCATGCTCAAGGGTGTGAACACCCTGGCCAACGCGGTCAAGGTCACCCTGGGTCCGAAGGGCCGCAATGTCGTGATCGAGAAGAGCTTCGGCGCTCCGACCGTTACCAAGGACGGCGTCTCCGTCGCCAAGGAAATCGAGCTGGCCGACAAGTACGAGAACATCGGCGCCCAGATCGTGAAGGAAGCCGCCTCGAAGACGTCCGACGTCGCCGGCGACGGCACCACCACCGCGACCGTTCTCGCCCAGGCGTTCATCCAGGAAGGCCTGAAGGCTGTTGCCGCCGGCATCAACCCGATGGACCTCAAGCGCGGTATCGACCAGGCTGTTGCCGCCGCCGTTGGTGGTCTGAAGGCGCTGTCGAACCCGACCGCCGACGACAAGGCCATTGCCCAGGTCGGTACGATCTCGGCCAACTCCGATGCGAACATCGGCGACATCATCGCCACCGCGATGAAGAAGGTCGGCAAGGAAGGCGTGATCACGGTCGAGGAAGGCTCGGGTCTCGAGAACGAGCTCGACGTCGTCGAAGGCATGCAGTTCGATCGTGGCTACCTGTCGCCGTACTTCATCAACAACCAGCAGTCGCAGCAGGTTGAACTGGACGACCCGTTCATCCTCATCCACGACAAGAAGGTCTCGAACGTCCGCGAGCTGCTTCCGGTGCTCGAAGCCGTTGCCAAGGCTGGCAAGCCGCTGCTGATCGTCGCCGAGGAAGTCGAGGGCGAAGCCCTGGCGACCCTCGTCGTCAACACGATCCGCGGCATCGTCAAGGTCGCCGCCGTCAAGGCGCCGGGCTTCGGCGATCGTCGCAAGGCGATCCTGGAAGACATCGCCGTGCTGACCAATGGCACCGTGATCTCCGAGGAAGTCGGCCTGCAGCTCGAGAAGGCGACGATCAACGATCTCGGCCGCGCCAAGCGCGTCGTGATCACCAAGGAAAACACCACGATCATCGACGGTGCGGGTCAAGCCGAGCTGATCCAGGCACGTATCGGCAACATCAAGGCGCAGATCGAAGAGACCTCTTCGGACTATGACCGCGAGAAGCTGCAGGAGCGTGTTGCCAAGCTTGCCGGCGGCGTTGCCGTCATCAAGGTCGGCGCCGCGACGGAAGTCGAGATGAAGGAAAAGAAGGCCCGCGTCGAAGACGCCCTGCACGCCACGCGCGCAGCCGTCGAAGAAGGCGTGGTCCCGGGCGGTGGTGTTGCCCTGATCCGCGCGCTGAAGGCTGTCGAAGGCCTGAAGGGTGCCAACACGGACCAGGACCTGGGTATCGCGATCACGCGTCGTGCACTGGAAGCCCCGCTGCGCGCCATCGTCGCCAACGCCGGCGAAGAGCCGTCGGTCGTCCTGAACAAGGTGAAGGAAGGTACGGGTAACTTCGGTTACAACGCTGCCAACGGCGAGTACGGCGACATGGTTGCGTTCGGTATTCTGGACCCGACCAAGGTCACCCGCTCGGCACTGCAGTTCGCCGCATCGGTTGCCGGCTCGATCATCACGACCGAAGCCGCTGTTACCGAAATGCCGAAGAAGGACGATGGCCACGGCCATGGTGGCCAGGGCGGCGGCATGGGTGGCATGGGCGGTATGGACTTCTAAGAAGTCTCAGTTCGCTGCAATACAGAAGGCCCCGCTTCGGCGGGGCTTTTTTTTTGGGTTCTTCACGCACTAGGGGGGGCTCGGCTTTGCCATCGCTTTCGCGCTCGGACGTTTCGGGGAGAGCCGTCGGCCACCACCCTCGACGCTCCGGCTTCACCGTCGCTCGGGAAGGGAGAGCCGCTGCGCGGCTTGTGTCTGATGGCTGCGCCCCGTCGCGCCCGCGCTGCGGGCGGGGGTTTTTGATTCGGCATCCCTGCCTCAGCAAAAACGGCGGACCGTCCAGGTCCGCCCCCTGCGGGCCTGATCCGCCCGCCGCGCTCGGTTGCGCAAGTCGCGTCGAGGGTGGTGGCCGACGGCTCTGCCGAACGTTGCGGTCACGTGGAGGAAAGCATCGCGTCGACGTATGGACAGAGCTGACCGCATGCCGGTCCTGTCCCATCACGTGCTCGGCTCGCGCTCTCCCCACAGCCAACCGCAGTCGACGGTGCCGTGGCCGGGTTGGCCCTTGGGGCCGCCTTAGCCGAGGGCCGCGATACCCAGTTGGAGCGAAAGCGGGACTACGGCCCGCTCCCGAAGGGACGGCGCCGAAGGCCCCAAGGGCCAACCCGGTCGCGGCCTCACCGACGCACGAGCGTGAGCCGACGAAGCCGCGGATAACACGAGCCAACCAGCGACTGTCCTCAACGAAAGAGCGACGAGCTGCGCGAGATCGTCCCCGCTAATGCGTGAAGAACCTTCTTTACGTATTACCGACATCAAAGCGTCGGCAGAACGGATCGCACGTGTGCTTCGAAGCGACTCAGCAATCTGGAGGGGCTGCGGCTGGCGGTCTGAACGGTGATTCCTACCGATGGAAGTGGGGGCAAGCCGCTCGAAGGAGGCAGCACCTGAAGATCGGGAGGCACACCGGTCAGCGTCATGACCGTTATCGCCTGGCCCGAACGCACGACTGCCGTCAGTCCTGCGACGCTGCCGCTGGCATAGGCAATGCGATAACTGCGTCCCGCGCGATCGAGGCTCGATGTCGCGGCCACGTGGTCGAGGGCGTCCGGATCGGACAGTGCCAGTTGCAAGGGATCGAGATTGAAGGCGTCGCTCCCTTTGCGGCCCACCCACACAAACGGCTCGCAGCGCAGAAATTGGCCGCGTTCCGGGCTGTCTGGCAGTGAAGTGATCGCGATGTCCAGAGACTGGCCTTTCAGGCGCTCGAGAAGTCGCGGCGTGGATGCGCAAACTACTTCGATGAATACCTGGGGATGCAGACGCGCGAAGCTCTGTAACAGGCCGGGCAGAAAAATGCGGGCGTAGTCGTCGGGACAGCCAAAACGCAATTGACCCGACAAAGTCGCGCCCGTGAGTTCGGCCACCGCTTCGTCGTGCATGCGCAGAATCTTGTGCGCGTGAGCGAGCAGTCGCTCTCCGTGGATCGTGAGAGAGACGCCGCGACCGGTTCTGATCATCAGCGGCTGCTCGATCGTCTGCTCCAGTTTCTTTACCTGCTGGCTCAGGGCCGCCTGCGTTCGACCCACCTGCTCCGCGGCGCGACTCATGACGGTCGCGTCGGCGATGGCAACGAAATTTCGCAACAGAGCGATATCGAGTCGAATGCCCATGCCATCACCCTGCGTTATGTCGCGGAGGATGGATATTAGCAATTGTTAAGTCGGTACGCCTCGGTAAAAAGGATGGCTACGCGTACTTCCGATCACGTCGGATAACCGCGTCTTATGAGGCTCATTAGAGTTATTAGTTATCGCTGCCGGAGAGGCGTCGTTAGGATCGCGAGACTTCGATCACTTCGAGAAAGCAGGGGAATACGTATGGGGACGACTCCGGGCAGAGTGGGGCTGCTGTGTTTCCTTGCCGTCGTGGTGGTTGCCACGGCAACCGCTACGTCGGCGCAATCGCCGAAGCAGCAGGGTCAATCGATTGGTGTGAACGATATCCCGAAGAAATTCACGGATGTCGTTCCTGGTGGTCAGGACTTCACCAGGCGCGTCGTGATGATTCCGATGCGCGATGGCGTCAAGTTGAATACGGTCATCATGGTGCCGAAGGGTGCTCACGATGCTCCCATCCTGTTGACCCGGACGCCTTACAACGCGGAAGAGCGTGCGGGGAACTCGCTTAGCGCATCGCTTCTGACGGCGCTTCCGCTTGGGGATGCCGTGTTCGTGGAAGCGGGATACATCCGGGTCTATCAGGACGTACGCGGCAAGTACGGATCGGAAGGCGACTACGTGATGATGCGCCCCGTGCGCGGAGCGCTGAATCCAACCAGGGTCGACCATGTCACCGATGCCTGGGACACCATCGACTGGCTGGTGAAGCACCTGCCGGAATCGAACGGTCGCGTCGGCATGATCGGCTCGTCCTACGAAGGATTCACGGCGGCCATGGCCCTTCTCGATCCGCATCCCGCACTCAAGGCCGTGGTGCCCGAGAGTCCGGTACTCGACGCGTACATGGGGGATGACTGGTTCCACTACGGAGCCTTTCGCAACCTGATGCTCGGCTACGTACACATGCAGACCGTGCAGCAGGGGCCGGGCGTGGTGACTCCGAGCGATGTCTACGACAAGTACGAAGAGTTCCTGCGCGCCGGTTCCACCGGAGACTACGTGCGCAGCCGAGGGCTCGACAAGTTGCCGTTCGTTCCGCGCATGATGGCGCACCCGGCATACGATGCGTTCTGGCAGGGGCAGGATCTCATCCGGTTGCTGGCGGCCCGTCCGTCCTCGGTCCCCACGTTGTGGGAACAAGGCCTGTTCGATCAGGAGGATATGTGGGGTGCGAACCACGCGTGGCTCGCGCTGAAAGCGGCGGGCCACGCGTCCAACAACTGGCTGGTCATGGGGCCGTGGTCGCACAGCCAGGTCAACGGCACCGGCTATGCCGTGGGACCGCTCAAGTCGGAAGGCGACACATCGAAACAGTACAACCGCGACATGGTGCTGCCCTTCCTGAATGAGCACCTGCGTGGCGGGCCGCCGGCGCAACTTGCACGCGTGTCGATCTACAACACGGGCGACAATCATTGGGAGCGTTTTCAGGATTGGCCAGCGGCATGTGAGCACGGTTGCGCGACGGGCCTGAAGCCGCTGTATCTCAACCACGGATTCATCTTGTCCTTTGACGCTCCTTCCGAGTCGCAGGCGAGTGACACCTATGTCAGTGATCCGGCCAAACCTGTTCCTTTCCTGCCACGCCCCGTGCTGGATCCCTTCTTCGCGTTTGGCTCGACCTATGCCGGATACATCCCCTGGAGTACGTGGCTGGTGCACGACCAGCGTTTCGTGGACGGCCGGCCGGATGTGCTGGTGTACGAGACGTCGGTACTGACCTCGCCGGTACGCGTGCGTGGCACTCCCGTGGCGGATGTCCGTGCGATCACTACGGGAACCGACGGCGACTTCGTCGTGAAGATCATCGATGTCTATCCGCCGAATGTACCCAGCGATCCTTCGATGGGTGGCTACGAGATGCCGATCGCGCTGGACATCTTCCGTGGCCGCTACCGCGACAGCTTCGAGCATCCGACGGCGATACCGGCCAACGAGGCACAGCGATATCGATTCGAGTTGCCCAATGTGAACCATGTATTCAAGTCCGGGCACCGGATCATGGTGCAGATCCAGTCGACGCTTTTTCCGCTTTACGACCGTAACCCGCAGACCTTCGTGCCGAACATCTTCGACGCGCAGGCGGCGGACTATCGCCCGGCGAACATCACGATTCTGCGTTCCAGTCTCCAGCCCACCGCGGTCTTGCTGCCGGTCGTGGATCAGTGATGGCGATCAAGGGCCGGTTGCGCGCTGCCGCGCAAGCGCCAGAAGACGATCGCCATCGCTATGCACACCAAGGGCAGCATGAAGCCGAACTCGTCGATGGCATAAGGCGTAATGCGGCCGCTCGGCGCGGTGATCGGCGTCAACCATACCTGGATGAAAAGATTGTGGCTGCCATGCAAAATCGCCGCTGGCCAAACGCTGCCAGAGCGCAGCCGCAACCAGGAAAAAACAAAACTCAGCGCCATCACCATGACCGCGAAACAGGCGATGGCGAACCACACTGGCGTGCCCGAGTTGTAGTCGGCGAACAAAATGATGGGTAAATGCCATGCCGTCCAAATCACGCCGGTAAAAAACGTGCCGCGCGTAAAGCCATAGGCTCGCGTCATTTCAGGCGTGAGAAAACCGCGCCATCCCAACTCTTCTCCCAACCCGGTAGCCACGCCACTGACCATGCCCATCGTTCCGAAAACAAGCAGCGAACCGGCCGCAATCAACCATGGCGGTGCGGACACCCAGCCGAGGGTTTTGCTCATTTGCGAGAGAAAGACGGGACTGCCAAAGTGGCCCATACCGCTCGCCCAGACGATCACATAGGCGATGCCTGCATACGCCACAGGCAATAGATAAGCCATCCAGATATAGCGCCAACGTCCCCATCCCCAGCCGAGTTCCGTTAATGGTTTCCCCATCAGGCGGCACGTCAGAATCGCGGCGATTGCCGGTGCCCACATCATGCCGGTGACATACATCCCGCCGGCACCGGAAACATGACCACACGCGATGATCAACGCATAAAAGATGGCGCTAAGACCGAACGCCAGAAGCAGAAAGATGCCGATTCTCGACTGCGGCTTTTCGATGACCATGGATGTGCTCCTGTGTTTTCTGTGCGTCATGCGACCAGCGCGATCGCACGATCGAGAATGTCCAGCCCGAGATCGATGTCGTCGTCGCTCACGTTTAAAGGTGGCGCGATACGAAAAACGCTTCCCATCCCAGGCAACTGCACGATATTCATGCTCAACCCCATCGACATGCACTGGCGAGTAATTGCTGCACCCAGCACCGGCGCGGGCTGTCTGGTGTGTCTGTCCTGGACGATCTCCACGCCTAATAGAAGGCCGCGTCCACGCACATCGCCAATGCACTCATGGCGATCCTGAAGTGCGCGCAAGCCCAGCTCGAGATGCCTGCCGGATACCTTCGCCCGGTCAACGAGCCTGTCGCGTTCGACAATCTCCAATACCTTGAGGCCGACGGCGGCCGGCAGTGGATCGGAAACGTGCGTCGTGTAGAACAGAAAACCTCGCTCGTAGCAGGCTTCCTCAATGGCGGAGGTGGTGATCACGGCCGACAAGGGAAGTCCGGCCCCAAGCGTCTTTGAAAGTGTGAGGATGTCTGGCACGACACTATCCCGTTCGCAAGCGAACATCAGGCCCGTGCGACCGATGCCCGTTTGTGCTTCGTCGACAATCAATAACATCTGGCGTTCCTCGCACTTTCTTTTGAGGGCAGTCAGATATCCGGGTGGCAAGTCGATCACCCCACCCGAACTCAGGATCGGTTCGGCGATAAATGCGGCAAGGCTTCCATTGGACTGGCGGTCTACGAGCGCAAACGCATAGTCCAACTCCGCCTGCCAATCCCAGGTTCCCTCGTGCACCCATTGGGGCCGATACGCGTGAGGTGCGGGGATGGCGAACGAACCGACCGCTGCTGGACCGTAGCCTTTTCGACCGGCACTGTAAGTCGCGGACGATGCCGCTCCTGTCATGCCGTGCCACGATTCTGCGAACGCTACGATTTCGTATTTCCCCGTGGCGAGCTTCGCCATCTTGATAGCCGCCTCGTTGGCTTCGCCACCGGTGCTGAGCAACATCGTGCGTTCAAGCGCGCCGGGAGTCATTGCCGCCAGGCGACTGGCAAGGTCGACTACGGGTCTCGACAGCATGCCGCTGAAAAGATGATCCAGATGTGCGACATGATGCGCGACAGCATCGACTATCTCGGGATGGCCATGACCGAGAATCGCGCTCATTTGACCCGAGGTGAAATCCAGGATGGCCCGGTTGTCCGCGTCGTAGACGTAGCTGCCTTGCGCGCGCTCGACGATCATCGGCTCGAAATGGCCGCCATAGCGAATAAGATGCTGCCGGGCCAACCTCCAGAAGGGAGCATCTTCATTCTTCGACATGAGCACCTCTGCTGAGAGTTGGCGTGGCCAGAGCAAGGCCTTCGCCACGTGGCGACACGTCGACCATAAACAGAAGATGGCCTCACGGATAACGAATACTGTTTATGGGGAATATAAGGCTTTCAAATAGCTTGCCTCTCTCTGCGCGCCTGCTTCAAAAATGATGGCCGCAATACAAAAAGGCCCCGCTTCGGCGGGGCCTTTTTTTATTGCGATTCGCTGTGTTGCGCGCGTCGAGGTTACTGCCGCGCACCGGCCGCGGCGCGTTCTTCCTCTTCGCCCTTCTGCCGCGCAAGTGTGGCGGCATCCGGCAGCACGTACTGCGCAAGCAGCGGATCGAGGCGGTTCTTGAAACGCAGCAACGCGAGATTGCCCATGGCCTTATCGGTGGTTTTCATCTCGGCGTCTTCGGCCGCCGTGGGTGCATCGGGGGCGTGCGTCAGCGACGCAAGCTGCGGCGCGAGTACCTGTGTCAGCGCGAAGTAGGCATCGTCATGCACGCCGGCGCGTTCCAGTACGAAGCCCGGAAGCATCCATGCGGCAAGATCCTCATGCGCTGGCGCGGGGCCATCGTTATGCGCATCGACGAGAATCCACGGCACCGTCTGCGTCAGCATGCTTTGCCCGTTGCTGAAGCCCGCCTTGGCATAGGTTTCGACCAGTGCCGGCAGATGGTCGCCGTAGAAAACGAGAAGCGTCGGACGTTCGCGCCTGGCCAGCAATTCGGCCAGGCGCCCGAGTTCGGCATCCGCATGACGCATGTGATAGATGTAATTCTGCAACTGAAGCTTCGCGTTGCCATCGATACCGTCGGGAACGGGAATGGCATCGCGTTCGTCGGCGTCGATGTTGACGGTCTTGTCGTACGGGCCGTGGGCTTCCATGCTGATCGCGAAGACGAGGCGCGGCGAACCGGCGTCGGGTAGCTGCGACATGATCTCGTCGGTCATGGCGCTGTCCGCCATGTACTCGCCGTCCTTCCGGGCATCCTTGGGGAAATCAGGTAAAGACACGAAGCGATCGAAGCCCAGCGCCTTGAACGCCGTCGTGCGGTTCCAGAATCCTGCATCGTTGCCGTGTACGGCGACGGTTTCGTAGCCGTGCGAACGCAGTGCGCGCACCATGCCGGGTACCACGGCGTTGTGCATCTGCAGATAGGGGAACTGCATGTTCGCGAAGTAGCGCAGGGACAGTCCCGTCAATACTTCGAATTCAGTGCGAATCGTGCCGCCGCCGAACGTCGGTACGTGTAGCGAGCCTGCGCTGGATGTTTTCGCCAGGCGATGAAGATTGGGTGCGAAGTCCTCGTGCTCGTAACCCCGGATGATCGAGGGGTCGAAGAAGGATTCGCTTTGCACGATCACGATGTCCGGCGTCTGTCGCGCGTTGCCGGCGGCCTGTTCCATATGCGCGCGAAGCTGGGCATCCGTGGTGCCGAGGAATTGCATGGCGGCGTTGGGATCGGGCTTTACTTTCTTTCCGGCGTTCTGCAGGCGGAACTGCATGATGGTCGTCACTACGCCGTTATTGCCGGCATTGGCGGCGGCCGACCAGGGCTCCATGCCCAGGCGGTTGTGGTCGTAAACGTGCGACCACGCGGGTACGCCTGCCAGCAGCGTGCCGATCAGGCCGGTCAGCGCCATGGCGGTCACCAGGCGTCGTCCCTGAGTCCGCCGTGCAAACAGCGGAGTTTCATATCGGGCGAGCAGCACGACGATCGCGATACCGGCCGCAATGATCAGGTAGGGCGCGATCTGGTGCGGCAGATAGCCGCCGAGCAGGGAGGCGCCGCCATTTTTCAGCTGGCCCACCATGCGGAAGTCCGCGGGCAGCAATGGGCTGCCCAGGTTTTTCATCTTGATCGCGCTGACCGCCAGCACGACGCCTTGCACAAAGAATGCGAGGCCGAACGACAGTAGCGCGCGTCGCGTGAGGACGAGGAGGAGCGACGCGAGCAGGAGGCCGGGAAAGGCATTGGCGAACAGGTGCCAGGGACGGTCGCTCCAGCGATCCGCGGCTACGCCGGGATTGCCGTCGAGGATGCCGGTGTACAGCACGAATGCCACGGCGAGCAGCAGAGGTAGCGCGATGCGCTTGCTCATGTCGTTCCAAGCTTTTGAATTATAAGCCATAAGTTCCCAAGCTCGCGGCTGCTTTCCCAAAGGGGTAGGGACTGTAACGCAGCTGACATGAACCGGTTGTCAGGCGACATGCAGATGACAACATCGCGGAAAGCCAGGGGTCGGGCGCGCGCGCCCGGAAGGTCGCCTTCTCCGGCACAATGGCCGCCCCATGAACACGCCTTCAGCCAACCCGCGCGAAAGCGCCGAACTCCGGGCCCTGATCGACAGCCGCTATGCGGATGTGATGGCCGCGTGCCGGGCCGCCCGGGTGCCTTTGCATGACGACGCGGGTGTCGCCGAACGCATTCGCCGCACGTTGCTTGCGAGCGATTTCGCATTCGACGTACTTCGTCGCCAGCCGAAGCTGCTCGCTCCGGACGGGTTGGAGCGACTTCGCTCCGCCGCCGATGCCGGTACCCGCAGTGCGACGCTGACACTTTCGGCCGACGAGGCCGATTGCATGGCAACGTTGCGTCGCTTCCGGCACGCCGAGTCGCTTCGCCTGGTCTTCCGCGACGTGAATGGCCTGGACGATGTCGGCGAAACGCTTTCGTCGACGAGCGCGCTATACGAGACGCTGCTGGAGCTTTCCTTGCGCTGGTCGGAACACGCGATGCTGGAACGCTACGGGCGCGCGCGCGATCCCGCTGGCGTCGAGCAGCGCATGGTCGTACTCGGCTTCGGCAAGCTGGGCGGCAACGAACTGAATTTTTCGTCCGACATCGACCTCGTGCTGGCTTATGCCTCCGGAGGGGAAAGCGATGGCCCGCGCAAGCTCGACAATGCCGAGTACTTCATTCGCGAGGCCCGTCAGCTCGTGCGGCTTCTGGCAGAGACGACGTCGGACGGTATCTGCGCGCGCGTGGATTTGCGCCTGCGTCCCTTCGGCAATGCCGGGCGTCTGGTGTTGCCGTTCGCCGCGATGGAGCAGTACTACCAGCGGGAGGGGCGCGACTGGGAGCGCTATGCCTGGATCAAGGCGCGTCCCGTGGCGGGCGACCGCACCGCGGGTCGCGAATTGCAGGATATGTTGCGACCCTTCGTTTATCGCCGCTATCTCGATTACACGGCCTTCGCCGGTCTGCGTGAGATGAAAGCGCTGATCGATGCCGAGGTGGTCCGCAAGGATCTGGCGGGAAATCTGAAGTTCGGTCCGGGCGGCATCCGCGAGATCGAATTCATCGTCCAGCTTACCCAGATGATCCGGGGCGGTCGCGACCCTGCGTTGCGTGTGCGCGGATTGCTGCCGGCCCTGCAGGTCTGCGAGGCGCGCGGACATATTCCGGCCGCTCGCGCGAAACTGCTGCGCGCGGCTTATCTCTTCCTGCGCAGGCTGGAAAATCGTGTCCAGATGTTGCGCGACGCGCAGACGCACGATATTCCCGAAGACGAACTGTCCCGCGAACGTATCGCGCTGGGTCTCGGTTACGGGTCATGGGACGAACTGGGCGTCGAGCTTGCACGTCATCGCGATGCCGTATCGGAAGAGTTCGCCGCTGTACTGATGCCGCAAGGGGGAAGCGCCACGGGTGCGCCCGCGGCCGATGTCGAGCTGTGGTCTGCCGCGCGCGACGAATCGCTGACCGCGGAAACGATGGAGGCCTCCGGCTTCGTGCCCGGCGACGAAGCGGCCGACGCGCTGCGCAAGTTGCCACGCGCCAGTTCCGTGCGTGCGATGTCGGCACGTTCGGGTGAGCGTCTGGAACGGCTGATGCCGCAGCTGATTGCCGCGGCGCGCGCCAGTGCGGCGCCGACCGGCTCGCTGCTTCGACTGGTTCGTCTGGTCCAGGCTGTTGCGCGACGCTCGTCCTATCTGGCGCTGCTCGACGAGCAGCCCGGAGCGCGCCGGCGTCTGGCCGGCGTTTTCTCCGACAGCGCGTTCCTTGCCGAGCGCGTGATCGCGCAGCCGTTGTTGCTCGACGACGTGCTCGATCCACGAATCGACCAGATTCCTCTCCGGCGCGCGGATATTTCGGCAGAGATCGTACGCGTGCTTGGCGCACTCGACGATCGCGACGCCGAACGCGAGCTGGAACGCATCAACGAATTTCGTTCGAGCATCGCTTTTCGCCTGGGACTGGCCTTCAATGACGGACGCGCCGATGCGGCGACCACGGCGCGCCGGCTCGCGGGCCTTGCAGAAGCGGTCGTGGCGGCGGTCGTGGCACTCGCCACGCGCGAACTGGCCGCACAGCACGGGCGATTGCCCGGTGCCGGTACGGGCTTCGCCGTGCTCGGATACGGCAGTCTCGGTGGGGAGGAACTCGGCTTCGCCTCCGATCTCGATCTCGTCTTCGTTTACGACGGTACGCGCGCATCGGTCATGAGCGACGGTCCGCGCCCGGTGGATGGCAATCGCTGGTATCAGCGCCTTGCCCAGCGCGTCATGCACTGGCTGAGTGCGCCGACCCACGCGGGTCGACTCTACGAGGTGGATACGCGACTGCGCCCCGACGGGTCGAAAGGTCTGCTCGTGGCCAGTCTCGATGCATTCGACGGCTACCAGCGCAGTCGCGCATGGACCTGGGAGCACCAGGCTTTGCTGCGCGCACGGCTCGTCGCCGGCGATGCGAAGCTGGGGACGTCGCTGGCGGCGGTGCGGCGCGATGTGCTTTCGGCCGAGCGCGATCCCGCACGCGTGTACGCCGAGGTCGGCAGCATGCGTGCGCGCTGGCGGCAGGAGCGCGACCGGTCGGATGCGACGCATCTCGACCTCAAACAGGGGCGTGGCGGGCTGCTCGATATCGAATTCGTATTGCAGGGCATGGTTCTGGCGCACGCGTCCCGATACCCGACGTTGCTCGACACGACCGCGAACACGAGCCTCATCGACGCCTTGCGCGACGTCGGCCTGCTGACGATGGAGCAGGCCGATACGCTGCACGTGGCGCACGGCGATCTGCTGCAGGTTGCCCTGGCGTGCACGCTGGACCTGCGGACGCGCGTCGCGGAGCGCAGTCCGGCGCTCGACGCGTTGTGCGCGTCGGTGGAGCGGGTGGTCGGCGAACTGGGGTTCTCGTTTTGGGGCGCGACCGAGGCTGTCTGAACGCGCCGGGCAGCGCTATGCTGTGCGGCCGATCAGATCAGGCCAGGCCATGACCCGACCCTTGTTGCTTATCGACACCGACCCCGGCGTAGACGACGCCCTGGCGATTCTTATGGCGCACGCCCATGCGGACGTCATCGCACTTTCGGTTGCCGCGGGCAACGTGGGTCTGGACCACACGGTGCGCAACGCGCGCAAGCTGGTCGAGCTGCTGGATGTCGATACGCCTGTCTTCGCCGGCTGTCCGTCGCCGCTGGTGCGCGCTCCCGATGAAGACGCCGCCTTCGTGCACGGCGCGGACGGTTTCGGCGATGTCGGATTTCCGGAACCGGCGCCTCGCGCGCAGGCCGAGCACGCCGCGCTGGCGCTTCTGCGTATCTCGCGCGAACGGCAGGGCGAGATTACGCTGGTTGCCCTGGGGCCACTCACGAATCTTGCGCTGGCAGTGCGACTCGACCCTACGCTTCCCCAGCGCATCAAACGTCTGGTGATCATGGGCGGCGCCGTCACCGGGCATGGCAATACCGGGAAGATTCCCGCCGAGTTCAATATCGGTTTCGACCCGGAAGCCGCGCACGTGGTCTTCGAAGCGTTTCCCATGTTCGAACTCGTGGACTGGGAAGCCACCGTGCGGCATGCGTTTCCGGACGACGTGTACCAGGCATGGTCGGCGCAGGGCGATGAGCGTGCGCGGTTCTTCCACGCCATTTTCGGCACGGCGCGCGAATTCAATGCGAAGCACGAGCGCGCGGGGTTCATAGCAGCCGATGCGCTGGCGATGGCCGTCGCGGTCGATCCCTCCATCGTGACCCGCGCCGAAACGCGCCATGTCGCCATCGAACTCGATGGCCGCCTGACCCGCGGTGCGACGGTCGTCGACTGGCACGGTCGGTTGGGTGGGACGCCGAACGCCAGGATCGTGCTCGACGTGGATCACGCCCGCTTTGGCGAGCTGATCGCCGCGGCGTTGGGCGTTCCCGCTGCCTGATTGCTTGTGTCGCCCATTGTCGGGAGCGCGCTTCTGACAATGGGCGACACCAAGGGTTCCGTGGGCGCGGAGCGTGGGGGTAACCCCTTGTATTGCAGAGGTTCGGTGGGCGGGCTACAATGCCGCTCTTTTCACCCCGCTTTCCAGAGTCTGCCATGAAAGAAAACATCCATCCGAAGTACCAGTCCGTGGTCTTCCAGGACCTCTCGTCCGACTTCGCGTTCCTTACGCGTTCGACCATGTCCAGCAAGGACACCGTCAAGTGGGAAGACGGTAACGAATACCCGGTGGTCAAGCTCGATATCACCAGCCATTCGCACCCGTTCTACACGGGTAAGCAGAAGACGCTGGATATCGGCGGCCGCGTCGACAAGTTCCGTCAGCGTTACGCCAAGAAAGCCTGAATCATCCCGAGCGCGCCTGCGGGGTGCGCGCGAGGATAGAAACACGGGGCGAGCCATGCTCGCCCCGTGCTTTTTTGCGCCCCGGATCCGGACATAGATCTAACGGTCGTTTGATTCTTCGGTGTGCGATAATGAGCGGATTCGGTCGCTCCGGCGGCCGTCGCGTCGCCTCTCCCCGGGCGACGTTTCCCTAAAACGTACATTGGTCGGTGCCTATACCCTCGGGCGCCGGCGCAGACTGAAGGAGCTCGCCGTGTCCGACGCCAAAACCGTCAAATTGGTCGATGAATCCAGCAAGACCCAGAGCGAAATGCCGCTCATCAGCGGAACCCTGGGCCCTGCGTGCGTCGACATCGGTACGCTGTACAAGGACACGGGTTACTTTACGTACGACCCGGGCTACGGAAGCACCGCCAGCACCAAGAGCGCCATCACGTATATCGACGGCGACAAGGGCGTCCTGCTGTATCGCGGTTACCCGATCGAGCAGCTCGCCGAGAAGTCGAACTTCCTCGAAACCTCGTACCTGCTGTTGAATGGCGAGCTGCCGAACAAGACGCAGTTCGCGTCGTTCGAGCACGACATCACGCATCACACGATGATGCACGAGAACCTGAAGTTCTTCCTGCGTGGCTTCAACCACGATGCGCACCCGATGGCCATGCTGGCCGGGTCGATCGCGTCGCTGTCCGCGTTCTATCACGACAAGCTCGATGTCGATAATCCGGAAGATCGCAAGCTTGCCGCGATCCGTCTGATCGCGAAGATGCCGACGATCGCCGCTGCCGTGCATCGTCGTTCGGTCGGTTGGCCGGTGCGTTACCCGCGCAACAACCTCGAATACGTCACGCGCTTCCTGCACATGATGTTCGAAGTACCGAGCGAGCCGCTGGAACTGAATCCGGTGGCCGCCAAGGCGCTGGACCTGCTCTTCATCCTGCACGCCGATCACGAGCAGAACGCCTCGACCTCCACGGTTCGACTGGTGGGCTCGACCGGTGCCAATCCGTACGCGTCGATCGCCGCCGGCATCACCGCGCTCTGGGGCCCGGCTCACGGCGGTGCGAACGAAGCCGTGCTGAAGCAGCTCGAGGAGATCGGTTCGCCGGATAACGTCGAGACCGCCGTCAAGCGCGCGAAGGACAAGAACGACAGCTTCCGCCTGATGGGCTTCGGCCACCGCGTGTACAAGAACTTCGACCCGCGCGCCAAGATCATCCGCGAGATGTGCCACAAGGTGCTGAACGAGCTTGGCGTGAAGGATCCGCTGCTCGACGTGGCGCTGAAGCTCGAAGAGGCGGCACTGAAGGACGAGTACTTCGTCGAGCGCAAGCTCTACCCGAACGTCGACTTCTACTCGGGCCTGATCTACAAGGCACTGGGTATCCCGACCGAGATGTTCACGGTGATGTTCGCCATTGCCCGCACGTCCGGCTGGATCGCTCACTGGATCGAGCAGCACGAAACCCCGGGATCGCGCATCGGCCGTCCGCGTCAGATCTACACGGGTGCGGATGTCCGCGATTACGTGGGCGCCGACAAGCGCTAAGGCGTTCGGCAAGTAAAAAACGCCCCGCAATGCGGGGCGTTTTTTTATGCGCCTTGCTCGGCCTGTTTCGCGTTCGTGGCGGGTCTTTTCATTGCGCGTTGTCGAAGGCTTGCATGTCTTCCTCCTCCAGCAACGTCTGCACCATCGACACCGATGCCCTGCGCATCGGACGTTCGTCCACACGGTCGAGCGGCGCCTGACGCATGGCGTCGAGAGGCAATACAGTGATGTCGAAAGGAATGCCGTCCGCGCCGAAGAGCAGTACGGGATGTTCGGTCTGCTCCTTGTTCGACCAGCGCAGGCGGCGCGACTGGGTTTCCAGTGGAATGCCCTGCTCGCGAAGGAAGAGCGTGACGGCTTCGGGATCGTCGCTGAATACGTGCAGGCAGACGGCCGAGTGTTCGTCCGCCGTGCCTTCGAGGACCGCACCGACCAGCCGGGCATCGAAGCCCCGGAGGAAGCGCATCGCTTCTATGGCCGCTTCGCGCCGCTCGCGCAGGGCTTGCGGCTGGCTATCGGCCTGAAACAGGCGTTGATGTTCCCGCAGCGCGTCTTCGATCTCGTTGTTGCGAGGCAGAGCCTGCGTATCGAGTATGCCGAGCCGCTCGGCGGCCTTGAGTTTCGCGTGGTGGAAATCGCGGATGCCGTGCTCGCTCATGAGGCGGGCAGCCTCCTGGGCGACGCGGACGCGGTTGCGCAGTGTTCTGTCCTGCGCGTGGATACGATGATGTTCGCCTCTTGCCATGGCTCACCCCCGTGCTGGTGTTTTTGGCGTGTCACGAACGGCGCCCGTCCGGGCGCCTCGCGTCAGAAGATATCGTAGGCGTGTTGCTGCTGGTCCTCTTCCTGTTTTTGTGTGGCCTGCTGGCGAAGGCGGTCGACATCTTCCACCTTCATGATCTCCGGCATGCCGCCCGCTGAGGGCAGGCCGGAACCCGGATCGATCTGTACGGTACTGATGCCTGGTGGCATCGAAAGCGTGTGCGAGGGGCGATCCTTGAGGACGCTGCCCATATAGTCCATCCAGATCGGCAGGGCGGCTTTCGCGCCGAACTCGCCCTTGCCCAGCGACGTGAAGTCGTCGAAGCCGACCCATACGGCAACGGAGACGTCGCTGTTGAAGCCGACGAACCATGCATCGCGATGATCGTTCGTCGAGCCCGTCTTGCCGGCGAGATCGTCGCGACCGAGTTCTCTTGCGGCCGAGCCGGTGCCCCGCTTGATGACATCCTGCATCAGCGACGTCACCAGGTAGTCGTTGCGGACATCGATGACGTGCGGCGCCAGGCGCGGAGCCCGTGTGGCATCGCCATGCGCGTCGGCGGGCAGTACGGCATCGCCCGTTTCGCTGCCGCCGGTGCTGCTGGCAGCAGCCGGACGCGCGGCGACGGCCGGCGCATTGACCGGCGGCGGGCCGGGTTGGGTCGGGCTGAGCAGTCGCTCCTGACAGTCGGCGCAGGCACGCTCCGGGTTGGCGAGGTAGACGGGCTTGCCGTCGCGATCGTCGATCTCGGAAATGAAGTACGGGGTGACGAGATAGCCGCCGTTGGCGAACACCGCGTAGCCGCGCGCCATGCTCATGGGCGACACGGATGCCGTGCCCAACGCCAGCGAAAGGTTTTGCGGCAGGGCGTCGGGCGTGAAGCCGAAGCGTTGCAGGTAGTCGCGGGCGTAGCGCAGGCCCATGGCATCGAGCAGGCGCACGGACACCAGGTTCTTCGACTTCACCAGTGCTTCGCGCAGGCGCATCGGACCGTCGAATTTGTTGTCGTCGTTCGCGGGAGCCCACTGGCCGTCCGGGCGCGACGGATCGGGGAAGACGACCGGCGCATCGTTGACGATGGATGCAGGCGTGAAGCCGCGATCGAACGCCGCCGAGTAAAGGAACGGCTTGAAGCTGGAGCCTGGCTGGCGAGCCGCCATGACCGCACGGTTGAACTTGCTGCGTACGAAACTGAAGCCGCCGACCAGCGCGCGCACCGCGCCGTCTTCGGGGTCCAGTGCGACCAGCGCGGCCTGCACGGCCGGTATCTGGGTCAGCTCCCACTCGCCCTTTTCGCCACGGGAGAGTCGAATGACGTCGCCGCGCTTGAGTACCGAGTCGACGCCCTTCGGCGCAGCGCCGGCGCGACCCTCGTTGACGTAGGGGCGGGCCCAGGCGACGGTATCGAAATCGAGCGTGACGGATTCGCGCGCCGACAGGTACACCCTGGCCTCCTTCGCGCCGGTTTCGACGATGATGCCGGGCATCATGCCTGCGATGCTCGTGTAGCCGGCGAGAACGCGATCGAAGTCTTCGGGACCGGCCTGCGCCGGCAGTTCCTCGTGTCCTTCGGGACCGCGATAGCCGTGCCGGCGGTCATAGGACGCGAGGCGGGTGCGCAGCGCTTCGTTGGCGGCCTGCTGGCTGTCGCTGGGCACGGTCGTCTTCACGACATAGCCTTCGGTCAGCGCATCGTTGCCCAGTTTCTCCAGTACTTGCTGACGAGCCATCTCGGCGAGATAGGGCGCATCCACTTCGATCTGCTGCTCGTGCGGATAGGCGTCGTTGGGTTCCTTGACGGCCTCGTCGTACTCGGCCTGGGTAATGAACCGGTTCGACAGCATCTGGCCCAGTACCCAGTCGCGGCGGGCGAGCATGCGCTTCGGGTTATTGAGCGGATTGACCACCGAGGGCAGCTGGAACGTCGACGCCAGCGTGGCGCTTTCGGCCACGGTGAGCTGGTCGAGCGTCTTGCCGTAGTAATACGAAGCGGCGGCGGCAAGGCCGTACGAGCGATGGCCGAGGAACATCTTGTTGATATAGAGCTCGAGGATCTGGTCCTTCGTCAGCTCGTTTTCCATCCGGAGCGCGATGAACATCTCCGTCAGCTTGCGCGAGTAGAGCTTCTCGGGGCTCAGGAAGAAGTTCCGCGCCACCTGCTGGGTGATGGTCGAGCCGCCGGGCCCCTTGTCGCCGCCGGACAGGATGACGTGGATCCCCGCGCGGGCGATGCCGTGCCAGTCCACGCCGGGATGGCTATAGAAATCGGCATCCTCGGCCGACAGGACGGCATTCTTGAGCCGCTGCGGCACGTCGGCGATGCGCACGGGAATGCGCCGGGTTTCGCCGAAGGAGGCGATAAGCCGGCCATCGGAGCTCAGAACCCTGAGCGGAACCTGCATGTGATAGTCGCGTAAAACCGCCACGGAAGGCAGGCGGGGGGCGATCAGCCAGTAGGCGACACCGACGGCGCCAACCGCCAGAAGCACGCCCACGAGGGCGAGAATCAGCGCATAGCGCAGTAAACGCTTGAGAATTCGCATGGATGCGGGATCGGATCTTCGACCGTAAAGGGATCGTCCAGAGTATAGATGCAACGCCGGTTTGGGGACGCCGGGGGGACTTTCGGTCAAACCTGAAGGGGATTATGTAAGCCAGTGACTAAACTTGTGATTCAGTTCCCGAAGAGGGGTCTGATCGGCCGTTGCTAATCCATTAAGGATTCGTTCTAATGCCTTCGCGCCGAAGACATTACATTCCGACAAGGCGCGGGGAAGGGGGACAACGTGGGGCTCTTTACACCCAAGACGGCGCCGTTAATCGGCGTCGACATAAGTTCGACTGCCGTAAAGTTGCTGCAGCTCAGTCAGACAGGCGGGCGCTATCGCGTCGAACACTACGCCGTTGAACCGCTGCCGCCCAATGCTGTAGTCGAAAAGAACATCGTAGAGGTCGAGGCGGTCGGCGAAGCTATTCGCCGCGCCCTGGCCCGGTCCGGGTCAAAGCTGAAGCACGCGGCTGCCGCCGTGGCGGGTTCGGCGGTTATCACCCGGGTCATTCCCATGTCGGCCGATCTGTCCGAGGATGACCTCGAAGGACAGATCCTGGTCGAAGCGAACCAGTACATTCCCTACCCAATCGAGGAAGTTAGTCTCGATTTCGAGGTGATGGGCCCCGTTCGCGACAATCCCGAAATGAACAACATCCTTCTCGCCGCCTCGCGGACCGAGAACGTGGACATGCGCATCGCGGCTCTCGACCTCGGCGGCCTGTCCGCCCGGGTGGTCGACGTCGAAGCGTTTGCCATGGAAAACGCCTTCGGCATGGTGGCCGACCAGCTCTCGGTATCCCGGGATGCGCTGGTTGCCGTCGTGGACATCGGCGCGACCATGACGACGCTGGCGGTGCTGAAGAACCAGCGCACGATCTATTCGCGCGAGCAGGTTTTCGGCGGCAAGCAGCTCACCGACGAAATCATGCGCCGCTACGGTCTGTCCTACGAGGAAGCCGGCCGGGCCAAGCGCAAGGGCGGTCTTCCGGAATCCTACGAGATCGAAGCGCTGGAGCCGTTCAAGGAATCGCTTGTACAGCAGGTCAGTCGCCTTCTGCAGTTCTTCTTCGCGGGCAGCGAGTACAGCCGCGTCGATCAGGTCGTCCTGGCCGGTGGCTGCGCTTCCATCGAAGGCATCAGCGAAGTACTCGAACAGCAGCTCGGCATTCCCTGCATCGTCGCCAACCCGCTCGCACGCATGTCGCTGTCGAACCGGGTGCAGGCGGAGTCCCTCGCACAAGATGCCCCCGCACTGATGATCGCGGTAGGTCTTGCCATGAGGAGTTTCGACTGATGGCACGGATCAATCTACTTCCCTGGCGAGCCGAGCGGCGCAAGCTGCGAGAGCGCGAGTTTTACATCCAGCTGGGCATTGCTTTTGCCGCCGCGGTCTTCGTGCTGCTGGCGTGGTCGTTCTGGATGGATGCCCGTATCAGCAATCAGGGCGAGCGCAATACGTATCTGCAGGACGAGATCAAGCAGCTCGATAGCCGCATCGCGAAGATCAAGGATCTGGAGAAGGTCCGGTCGAGCCTGCTCCAGCGCAAACAGATTATCGAACAGCTGCAGGCCAACCGTTCGCAGATGGTCCATCTGTTCGACGAAATGGTGAAGACCGTCCCGGGCAGCGCCCGCCTGACCGGCATGAAGCAGTCCGGCGATGCGCTTTCGCTGGACGGTGTTTCCCAGTCGAACACCAGCGTGGCCGACTACATGCGCAACATCGAAGCCAGCCCGTGGATGGGGCATGTCGATCTGCGCAAGACCGAAAACACGCACGACGCATCGCGTATGCCGTACACGTTCGGCCTGGATGTCCGCCTGAGCAAGCCAGGTACCGACGCCTCCGATCCGAACGCCGCCGGTGGCGCACCGCTGGTTCCGGCAAGCGCCGCTTCGACGGCTCCGGCCGCCGTGCCCGCCGCTATCGCAGGTCCGGTGGCAGGGATGGTCAAGCCCACGGCACCGGTCGCCGCGCCGCCAGCCGCGGGTGCCGCTTCGGCAGCTCCCGCTACGCCCACCATCGCACCGGTCGCCGCACCGCGTCCGACTCCCGCCGCCACGGTAGGAGCCAAGCCATGAAATTCCTAGACGATCTGCGCAATCTCGATCGGCATAACGTCGGCGCCTGGCCGAAGTCGATCAAGCTGTTCTTCACGGGCCTGGTGTTCGTGGTCGTAACCCTGGCGGGCTGGTACTTTTACATCAGCAATCAGCAGGACGATCTGACCTCGGCGGAAAGCAAAGAAGAGCAACTCAAGCGCGAGTTCTCCGACAAGCAGGCCAAGGCGGCGAACCTCGAAGCCCTGGAGCAGCAGCTGGCCGAAATGCAGGACATGCTGCGGACGCTGTTGCGTCAGTTGCCCAGCAAGACGGAAATGCCCGAGCTGCTCGTCGACGTTTCGCAGACGGCCCTTGCGGCCGGCATCGAGACCGAGCTGTTCCAGCCCGGTCCCGAGACGCCCAAGGACTTCTACGCCGAGAAGCCGATCACGCTGCGCATGGTGGGTACCTATCACCAGTTCGGCGCGTTCATCAGCGGTGTGGCCTCATTGCCGCGTGTCGTCATCCTGACGTTGCACGATGTGTCGTTGACCCCGAAGACGGCAGCGTCCAAGGGCGGCGATCCGGTACCGGGCGGCATGCTGGTTCTGCAGGGGACGGTCAAGACTTACCGTTACCTCGAGGACGACGAAAGTACCGACGTCAACAAGTCGGCGCCGGCGACCCAGGGAGGGCAGAAGTGATGAAGCGCATGCACGCTACACACCGTCAGTTCCTGCTCGTGGCCTTCAGTGCGCTGGCGTTGGCCGGTTGCACCCGGGGCCAGTCGGACCTGCGCGACTGGGTCGCGCAGGAAAAACACAAGAAAGGCGCGCCGATTCCGCCGCTGCCCGTGATCCGTACCTTCGAAACGTTCGCCTATCAGGACCAGAACCAGCGCGATCCGTTCAGTCCCAGCAGCGCCGAGATGCAGCAGGCGCAGGGGAATGGTTCGGGCCCCCGGCCGGACGAAAATCGCGCCAAGCAGCCGCTTGAGATGTTCTCGCTCGACAGCCTGAAGATGGTGGGCACGGTAGGTGCCGGTCCGTCGATGGAAGCACTGATCAAAGATCCGGGCGGGGTGATCCACCGCGTCCATCGCAACGAATACTTGGGGCAGAGCTATGGCCGTATCACCGGTGTCGCCGAAGATCGCATCGATCTCGTCGAGCTGGTGCCCAACGGCACCGGCGGCTGGATGGAAAGGCAGGCAAGCATTGCGGTCGGTGAAAAATGAACTCGGGGATGACGCACATGACCATCAATAAGAATCATCTGCCGGGTAGCGCGCGTTTCACTATGCGCCGCTGGTTCCTCGGCGTGGCCCTTACCTGTTCGGCGATCTTCGCCGGCGCGGCGACCGCCGCGACGGCACTGCAGAATGTCACCTACGACGTCCAGCCCGGCGGCCGTGTGGAGCTGAAGCTCGCTTTCGCAGGTCCGGCACCGCAGCCGAACGTCTTCACGACCAGCAACCCGCCTCGCATCGCCGTCGACCTGGCCGATACGACGAACGCTTTCGCCACGCGACATATCGACATCGGCAAGGGTTCGACATCCGGCATTTCGGTCATCGCCGCGGGCGGCAAGACCCGTGTCGTGGTGGAACTGTTCCGCGAGTCCGCCTATAAGACGCGGGTCGACGGCAACAACCTCTACGTCACCGTGAACAACGGACCGACGGGCGCCACGACGACCACGGCGGTTGTCTCCGATCCGACCAAGGCACTGCCTTCGTCGGGCGGCACGCCGATTTCCAACATCGACTTCCGCCGCGGTCCGAACGGCGAAGGCCGCGTTCTGGTCACGCTCGGCAGCACCACGGCCAGCCCGGAAATGCATCGCGAAGGCGATCACGTCATCGTCAGCCTCGGCGGTGCCAGCATTCCGTCGAAACTTGCCCAGCGCCTCGACGTGCTCGACTTCGCCACACCGGTGCAGTCGATCGACACGAAGGCCGCGCCGGGCGGCGGTCGCATGGACATCCGTACCAAGGGCGAGGTCGAAGTGTCGGCCTACCAGAGCGGTGGCGAATACGTCGTCGAAGTGGCCCCGAAGAAGGCCGCGCCGGTCAACCCCAAGCTGGTCAAGGGGCAGGACCCGACGTATAGCGGCAACCGCGTCACATTCAATTTCCAGGACATTCCGGTCCGCTCGGCGCTGCAGCTCATCGCCGATATCTCCGGCCTGAACCTGGTTGCGTCCGACAGCGTCGGCGGCAGCGTCACGCTGCGTCTCGTCAATGTTCCCTGGGATCAGGCGCTGGACGTCGTCCTGCGCGCCAAGGGCCTGGACAAGCGCCGCAGCGGCAACGTGATCTGGATCGCGCCGCAGGCCGAACTGGCCAGCTACGAGCAGAGCCTGGCCGATGCCCGCGAGAAAGCGGAGAACTCGGCGGAACTGATTTCCGACTACATCCCGATCAGCTACGGCAAGGCGGCGGACATCGCCAAGCTGCTGACCCAGGGCAGCATGCAGTCCACGGGCGGTGGCGCTGCGGGCACCGGTAGCCGCGGTTTCCTCTCGGCGCGCGGCAGCGTTTCCTTCGACGACCGCACCAATACGTTGCTCGTCAACGACACGCCGGACAAGATCCGGGACCTGCGCGAACTGATCGGTACCCTCGATCGTCCGGTGCAGCAGGTGCTGATCGAATCGCGCATCGTGGTCGCCACGGATACCTTTACCCGTGCGTTGGGCGTTCGCTGGGGCGTGCAGGCGTCCAATACGAATCCGAGCGGCCAGGTCATCGGTACGACGCCGGATCTCAGCAGCGGTACGGGCGGTACCGGTACCGCTGGTCTTGTGACGGGTGTTCACAACAGCCAAGTCAAGTATGGTCAGGACTACGCGGACTACGTGAAGAACGGCGGCACGGGTGCCGCCCCGCGCCCCGGTTCGGTCGAACTGCCGGGCGGCTACAACGTCAACCTGCCGGTCGCGAATCCGGCAGGCAGCCTGGGTCTTGCGATTCTCGGCTCCAACTACCTCGTCGACCTCGAGTTGTCGGCGGCGCAGACGGAAGGCCGTGGCGAAGTTATCTCCAGCCCGCGCGTCATCACCGCGAACCAACAGGAAGCGGTCATCAAGCAGGGTCAGCAGATCGGTTACGTGACCTATCAGGCAAGCTCCAGCGGCGGCGGTGCGCAGAACGCGACGGTCCAGTTCAAGGACGCCGTGCTCGAGCTGCGCGTCACCCCGACCATCACGGCCGATAGCCGCGTCTATCTGAAGATCAACGTGAAGAAGGATGCGCTGGCGGCCCTGGTGCCGAGCCCGGGCGGCGGTTCGGTGCCGCAGATCGACACGCGCGAAATCAACACGTCGGTGCTCGTCGACAATGGTCAGACCGTGGTCCTTGGCGGTATCTACGAGATCACTAAGTCCAATACGAATACCAAGGTGCCGGGTCTTGGCGATATTCCTGGTCTGGGCGTACTGTTCCGCCGCACCGAACGTAGCAACAACAAGGCTGAGCTTTTGATCTTCGTGACACCGCGCATTCTGAGCGAGACGCTTCAATAAACGGGCACGATCCCGAAAAAGCCCGCGATTATCGCGGGCTTTTTTTGTGCTCACGGATTTGTCAATTGCAATGATCGTGACGGGTTACACAGCATCTGCTGTTTGTGGGAGATACGGTTGAGCGGCTGCATTCATCGGCAGCCTGTGTAAATCACCGTAAAGGAGTACGTGCGATGCTGTTTTCGAGACTAACGATGGTGCCTGGATTTTGCGCTGCCATCGTTTTGGCCGTGGTTTCGAGCCCCAGTGTTCGGGCCGAACAATCCGGAAGCGCTTCCGTCCAGGCGACTGCACTGGTCATATGCAGCACCCAGGCATTGCCCGCTGGCTATGTCGTCACAAATTCCGACGTCAACGCGGCCTGTCCGGGAGCCAATGTTTTCCGGTGGAATATCCAGCCTGCGAGTAACAATATGTCGGCTTGTTTCGGTTCGGGTTATCCCGCTCCTTATGTCATCACTGCCATAACGAATAGTTCGACCTGCGCTGGTTTTCAAGGCGGAATGGTTCTGAGCCTGCCGACCAACGGCATCGCGGTCTGTGCCCCAGGAGTGATCTGGAATCCATGGGTCATAACATCTGTCGCACTGACGACGCTTCAATGTAACGGCTACGGCATCATTACCATCGCCCAGGCCTCGGAAGGGCTCTCGATCTGCAGTAATTCGCCTATTCCCACTGGCTGGTACGCGACAGGCGGTTCATCGTCGATCCAGTGTCAGCCCTATCTGGTTCAGACCCTTCATCGGAGCGCTCGCCTCACAGGGGGGGGATTGAGCGATGCACCCGGCTACATCCGCTCGGGCGACAATGCGATATTTACACCCACCGGTGGGGGTAATCCGTAATACCGTCGCGACTTACTCGCGACGTCACGTTAAAGGGCGGCGGCGAGCCGCCCTTTTTTTGTTGCGAAGAATGCCGCGAGCGCTCTCTGGCGAAGCGCGTATGCGCGCGATGGGCGCTCGCGATAGGGTCGAAGGCAGCTCCGACGGCAAGGTATTCGCAGCATTACGAAACAGCCATGTTTCGATGCACCGGAAGGTTTTCGCCACTCGGCCCGTTGTGACCTCTGGCTATACGGCTCCGTTGGCTTTTCGCCCTCGGAGAGGAGGTGAACGCGCCGGCGCGCTCCTACAAAACGCCGCTCCGGTCTAAACTTCTGGGGTACCTTGTGGTCTCACCCTCGTTCCATGTCTCGAGATCCCCTATGTCCCTACCCGAAGTCGTCGCCACGCCCCTCCAGGACGCGTTCGTCCGTCTGCGCGAGGAGCTCGGGCGTAGCATCATCGGTCAGCCGCATCTGGTCGAATGCCTCCTGATCGCCCTCCTGGCCGACGGGCACCTGCTCGTCGAAGGCGCACCGGGGTTGGCCAAGACGACGGCGATCAAGGCGTTGGCAACCCGGATCGAGGCCGATTTCCATCGTATCCAGTTCACGCCGGACCTGTTGCCGGCCGATCTCACGGGTACCGATATCTTCCGGCCGCAGACTGGCGCATTCGAATTCGAGCGCGGCCCGTTGTTCCATAACATCGTGCTTGCCGACGAAATCAATCGCGCGCCCGCCAAGGTGCAGTCCGCGTTGCTCGAAGCGATGGCCGAGCGGCAGATCACCATCGGTCGCCGCACGTGGCCGCTGCCCGAACTCTTCATGGTGATGGCCACGCAGAATCCGATCGAGCAGGAGGGCACGTTCGCGCTGCCCGAAGCGCAGCTCGACCGGTTCCTGATGCACGTGACCATCGGTTATCCGGACGCCGACGCGGAGCTGGCGATCCTGCGCCTTGCACGCGAGCAGGCGCGCGAGGCGATGCATCCGGTACCGCCGCCGGCGCATGTCCTGCGTCCGGAGGACGTATTCGCGGCGCGCGATGCGGTTCTCGCCATACATGTCGCGCCCGCGCTGGAGCTGTACATCACGCAGCTGGTCGTGGCGACGCGTCGCGCGGAAGTCTACGGCCCCGAACTGAAGCGCTGGATCGCCTGGGGCGCGAGTCCTCGTGCCAGCATCGCGCTGGATCGTTGCGCCCGTGCGCGCGCATGGCTGGCCGGGCGCGCTTATGCGCTGCCGGAAGACGTGCATGCGGTGGCTCACGAAGTGCTGCGTCATCGCGTGCTGCCCAGCTACGAGGCGGAAGCGGAGGGCGTGAAGATCGACAGCGTCATCGATCGCCTGCTGGATCTCGTACCGCTGCCGTGAACGCCAGCGTCTCCATGAACCGCGATGGCGATGGACAGGTCAGCGTCAGTCTCGCCGAACTGATCGCGCTCCGCGCGCGGGTGGCGCGTGCGCCTTCGCCGCCGGTCGTATCGCGCGCCGCGCGCCGCGGCCAGCAACCCAGCCGGTTGCATGGGCGCGGCATGGACTATGCCGAATCGCGTATCTACCAGCCCGGCGACGATGTGCGCCGGCTCGACTGGCGATTGACCGCGCGTAGCGGAAGCCTGCATACCAAGCTCTTTCAGGAAGAACGGGAAGGGCGCCTGCTGATTCTGCTGGACACCAATGCGGGCATGCGTTTCGGTACCCGCGTCCGTTTCAAATCCGTGCAGGCCGCGCGTGCCGCGGCCGTAGCAGCGTGGTACGCGGTACGCGGTGGCGATCGCGTCGGCGTGCTGGCCTTCGGTGCGGAACGTCACCTGCTGCGTCCTCGTGGCGGGGCGCGGGGCGCACTTGCCGCCCTGGGGGCTATCGCCGCGTGGGACGCACGCGCCGACGATGCTGGCTTCGAATCCCTGTCCGGTGCCTTGCAGCGTGCGGGACGCCTCATGCACGGTGCCAGCCGCGTGCTGCTGATCAGCGATGGCTTCAGCTGCGACGACGGTGCGCGCGGTCCACTGCTCGATCTGATGCGTCGCGCGGATGTCGCCGTACTCACCGTGGCCGATGCGATGGAACTGGCCGCGCCGCCACCGGGGCGTTATCCGCTCGCCCACGAGGGAAAGCATTACGACGTCGTCCTGCACGCGACGCGTCAGCGCGATGATTTTGCACTCGCGCTCGGCCAGGGACGGATGAAACTCGAAGCGCTCGCCACCGCTACCGGCCTGCGACAGCGCACGATCGACACCGTCGTCGATCCTCTGGACGCGACCATCGCGCTGCTCGGCGCGAGGGGACGCGGCCCGTGATCCTTCCCAACGGCCCCGAACTTCGCGACATCCACGTGCCGACGGTCAGTGCGTGGTGGCCGCTCGCACCCGGATGGTGGGTGCTTATCGCATTGCTCCTGCTTGCGATCGTACTGCTCGCACTATGGCTGCGCGGACGTCGCCGTCAGCGTCGTTTCGTGCATGCGGCGCTCGGCGATCTGCGTGCGGCGGAAGCGCGTTACGCCCGCGATGGCGAGGTTGCCGCGTTCGTCGCGGCGACATCGCAGTTGCTCCGTCGTATCGCACGCGCGCGCAGGCCGGCATCGGTAAGCCGTCGCGGCGAGGCATGGCGTCATGTTCTCGGCGAACTCGCGCCGGGTGTCGATATCGATCGGCTCGCGGCGCTGGACGACGCGTTGTATGCACCTGCTGTCGAACTGGATGTCGATGCTGTGGCGCGCGACCTGCGCGCATGGGCAGCCGTGGCGCTCGCATCGACAGAACGGGCCGCGCGCGGGATGGGGGAGGTTGCGCATGCTCCTGCCTGAGTTCGCGTGGCCCTGGTTGTTCCTCGTGCTGCCGCTTCCCTTCGTCGTCCGTCGTGTATGGCGTCCCGCCGCGCCGGCGCAGGCACTCAATCTTCCGCATCCCGGGTTGGTACTGACGCAGGCAAGCCGCGCACGCCCTTCCACCAGCGCCGTCCTGCTGTTCGCGCTGGCATGGTGCTGCCTGGTCGTCGCGGCGGCGCGTCCGCAGTGGCTGGGGCCGCCGCAGCCGCAGCAGCGCAGTGGCCGCGCCACGATGCTCGCGGTGGATCTGTCCGGAAGCATGTCGCGCGAAGACATGCTGCTCGCCGGACAACAGGTAAGCCGCTTCGCCGCGGTCGAAGCCATCGCGGGCGATTTCATCGACCGGCGTGCCGGCGACGAAGTGGGTCTGATCCTGTTTGGTTCGCAGGCCTACCTGGTGACGCCGCTGACTTACGACCTGGACGCCGTGCGCGCCCAGTTACACGGTGCGGTGGTCGGTTTGCCGGGCACCGAGACGGCCATCGGCGATGCGCTCGCTGTCGCTGTCAAACGCCTCATTGCCCTTCCCGAGCAGGCACGCGTCGTCGTGCTGTTGACTGACGGTGTGAACAACGCCGGCTCGATCTCGCCCGCGGAAGCCGCCAAGGCGGCGAAGGCTGCCGGCGTTCGCATCTACACCATCGGCATCGGCGCGAATGCAATGCGTGTGCCGGACTTCTTCGGTAGCCGCGTCATCAATCCGTCGGCCGATCTCGATGTCGGCATGCTTACCGATATCGCGAACCAGACCGGCGGCCGCTTCTTCCGCGCTACGGATACCGATCAGTTGGCCCAGGCATATCGCGCTATCGACGCACTCGAACCGATGCCGCAGGCAGGCCAGCCGTTACGTCCTCATTACGAACTGTTTCGCTGGCCGCTGCTGGCGGCCATGGTGCTGCTCGCGCTTGCCGCGTTACCGCGTTTCGTCGGGCCAGAGGTGCGCACATGAGCACCCTGTTCGGCTCGTTTCATTTCCTGCAACCGGCGTGGCTGTTGTTGCTGCCTGTCGTGGTTTTCGTCGCATGGCTGACCGGTCGTCGTTCCGGCGAGCAGCGCGTGCTCGCGCGGCTTGCCGATCCGGCGTTGCTACCGTATCTGCTCGACGGCGCGCCGAATCGCTCGCGCTTCGCTCCGCTGGCCTTGCTGGCGTCGGGCCTGCTCGCGACGATCGCTCTCGCCGGTCCTGCCTGGGACCGGCAGGTACAACCGCTTTTCGCACAGCGTTCCGCGCAGGTCGTGGCGATGTCGATGTCGCCGCACATGCTTTCGCGCGACGTCGTGCCCGATCGGCTGAGTCGCGCGCGATTCAAGGTTCGCGATCTGTTCGCCGCTCATCATGACGGTCTGAACGGACTCGTCGCCTATGCGGGCGAAGCGTTCGTGGTGGCACCGCTGACCTCGGATGCGCGCAGCGTCGACGATCTCCTGAATGCGTTGTCTCCGGACACGATGCCCGCGGAAGGCGACGACCCGGGCAGGGCCATCGATCAGGCGGTCGAACTGATTCGTCATGCCGACGTATCGGGTGGCTCCATCGTCCTGGTCACCGATCGTGCGGACGCCGGCGCGGTGGCCGCCGCCCGGCGCGCGCGCGCGGCAGGACGAAGGGTTTCCGTGCTGGGCGTAGGAACCGCGCAGGGCGCACCGATCGCCACCGGCGATGGCGGATTCGTGAAAGATGCTTCCGGCAACGTCGTCATGGCGGCGCGCGACGACACATCGCTCGCCGCGGTCGCCGCCGCGGGCGGCGGTCGCTACGTGCCGATTGCTTCGGGTCACGAAGACACCGACGCCCTGGCGGCGCAGGTCGATGACGTGGCGGGCGCGGAAGCGGTCGCCGGTGCGAAGGGCGGCGAATGGCAGGATCGCGGTCCCTGGTTCCTGCTGCCGTTGTTGCCCCTGCTCGCGCTAGTCTTCAGGCGCGGCTGGCTGCTGGTGCTGGTGCTGGCGCTGGCTTTCATGCCTCTCGTTCCGGGTCGCGCGCACGCCGACGGTATCGAGGATCTGTTCCGCACGCGCGATCAGCAGGCTGCGAACGCACTCGCCAGCGGCGATGCCAAACGTGCCCAGTCTCTGGCGCATAGCGATGCGTTGCGTGGCGCCGCCGCTTACCGCGCTGGCGACTACGCGGGCGCCTCGGCGGCGTTGAACGGACAGCAGGGCGCGCAGGCTCAGTACAACCTCGGCAACGCGCTGGCGAAGCAGGGGCGCTACGACGATGCGATTGCCGCATACGATCGCGCCCTCGGGACCGATCCGTCGCTGGACGACGCAAAAGCCAATCGCAAGGCGGTCGAGGACTGGCTGCAACAGCAGAAAAAACAGGAGCAGAAAAAGTCGGGCGACAACGACAAGGACGGTTCGAAGAAGCCCGATAAGCCCGGTGGTTCCGATCAGCAGGGACAGCAGGGCGACAAACAGGACAACGGACAGGAAGGCGACCAGTCGAAGGACGGTAAGGACGCCCGCGACGGTAGCGAAGGCCAGAAGGAAGGCGGCGAAGCGGGTCCGCAGGGCAAGCCGGGCGACAAGGATCGCGACGACGGCAAGTCCGCTGGAGACAAGCAATCGCCTGCGGGGGCACCGCAAGGCAACGCCGATGCGAAAACCGCGGAGCAGAAAGCCGAAGCGCAAAAAGCCCAGCAGGCGTTGAAGGAGCGCATGGACGCCGCACTCGCCCGTGGCGATGCCAACAAGGACGCGAAGCCCACCGACCATGAGGTGCACGATCTTGGCGCCGAAGCGCCCGGCGATGCCACGCAGAAACTTCCGCAGGAAGTGCGCCAGGCATTGCAGCGCGTGCCCGACGATCCCGGCGGTCTGTTGCGACGCAAGTTCATGCTCGAATACCAGCGCCGTCATGGCGTCGGACCGGAGGAATAATGTCGCGAAGGATCCTCGTGCTGTTCGCGCTGATCTGCGCGCCGTATCTCGCACTGGCGCAGGCGCCGGGCGTGCGCGCATCGCTCGATCGCACCGACGTGGGCGTTGGAGAAACCGTCACGCTGAACATCGAAGCCGATGCTTCGGTGGATATCGATTCACCCGATCTGACGCCGCTCGGCACCGATTTCGTCGTGCTCGGTACGCAGGTCAGTCGATCGCTCAGTGTCGTCAACGGGCAGCGTCGTGCGCGGGCGGTATTGGGCATCGCGCTGCGCCCTCGTCACGAGGGACACATCACCGTTCCGGCGCTGACCATCGGCGGGCAGCGAACGCCGGCTCTCGAACTGAATGTCGACGCGACGGATCCCAACGCGCCGGCCCGCTCGAATGCGACCGTTTTCCTCGACGTCAAAACCGACACCACGCATGCGTATGTCGGTCAGCAGATCGATTACACGCTGCGTCTTTATTACGGCGTGCGACTGGCCGACGGCACGCTGGGCGATCCGGGCGCCGATGGCACGGACATCCGCCGCGTCGGCCAGGACGTAACGTTCCAGACCCAGCGCGGCGGCCGTACGTTCAACGTCATCGAACGCCACTACGCCATCATGCCGCAGCGCGCCGGCACGCTTCAGATCGGGCCGCCGACCTTCCAGGGTACCGCGGTCGACGCGGAAGATCCGGGCGCATTCTTCGGCGCGGGCACACCGGTCAACGCCGTCGGGCAGCCGCAGAAAATCGAGATAAGCGCGAAGCCGGCGACAGCCGGGGAGGGCGCGTGGCTGCCGGCCCGCGAACTGACGCTCAACATCGGTGGATGGCCGCAGGATGGGAAAGCGGGGGTGGGGCAGCCGGTCACCCTGACGATGCGTCTGCAGGCCACGGGCATTCCCTTCGAGGCGCTGCCGGCGTTGTCGCTGCCGCCGATCGACGGTGCGGACGTCTATCCGGATAAACCGAATACCGGCGGCGCGAACAGCGGTCCATGGATAACAGGCTGGCGCGAGCAGGGTTTCGCTGTCGTGCCCAGTCGTGCGGGGACGCTGCATATTCCCGAGACCACCCTGCACTGGTGGAACGTCCAGACGGATCGTCTGGAAACCGCGCGCATTCCGGCGCACGACCTCGAGGTCACGGGAGGTGCGGCTGCTGCGCCGACGTCGGTCGCTCCGGCGCACACGGGTACCGTTGCGCCGCCGGTCGCGGTGGCTCCATCGGCTTCGGGCTTTCCCTGGCGCTGGCTTTTCTTGGGCGCGCTGGGACTCTGGGCACTGACGATGCTTGCGTGGTTCGTTACGGCGCGCCGGCGTCCAGCGCCGGCGAGCGGCGGAAAACCAGCATCCGCGCCCGTGCGCGATCACGGCAAGCGACGCGAGGCTTTCGTCGCCACGACACACGGCGAGGACCTGGCTGCACAGGAGTCGACGCTTCTCGCCTGGGCACGCGTCGCGCATCCCGAACTCAGAAGCCTGGGTGCGTTGTTGCCGCTACTTGGCGATGGCGCGCAGCGCGACGCCGTCGCGGCGTTGCAGCGGGCACGCTTTGGCGGGGGAACGGTCGATGGCGCCGCGCTGCGGGCGGCTTTTGCGCAGGGGTTTGTCTGGATAGTCGATACGGTTTCGAAAAGCGACGATCCGCTGCCGCCGCTTTATCCTCGATGAGGCTTCGCGGCGGCCTTCCGGAAGCGTAAAGCGAACGTACGCGACTACACCCCAAGCGCCTTGGAAAAAGCGCCAGTCGCCACATTCCCAAACGTACAAAACACCACCCGCTCCGGCCCATCCATCGCGGCGCGCACACAACGTACCGCGATCGCTGCGGCCTCATCGAGCGGATAGCCGAAAACCCCGCAACTGATCGCCGGAAAGGCGATCGAGCGGAGGCCGTGTGCCTGGGCCAACGCCAGGCTGTTCCGGTAGCACGCCGCCAACCGACCGGCTTCCCCGTCCCCGCCGCCGTGCCAGACCGGCCCCACGGTGTGGATGACGAAGCGCGCCGGAAGGTCGAAGCCAGGCGTGATGCGGGCCTCCCCGGTGGGGCAGCGCACGCCGGGGCGGACCTCGGGCAGCGCCCGGCAGGCCGCGAGAAGGCGGAGTCCCGCCGCGCGATGGATGGCCCCATCGACGCCGCCACCTCCAAGAAGCGACTCGTTTGCCGCGTTTACGATCGCATCCACGTTCAGGATCGTGATGTCGCTTTCCAGCAAATCGATGTCCATTCGTCCTCCGACGCGGCAATTAGTTACGATGGGCGCCTTGCCACCCCAAGGCCCCAGCGGCCAGTATCGAAGGTTATGCCCGAGACCCTTAAATCAGAAGACATGTCGTTCGGTTACCTGATCAACGACGTGACCTTACTTTTCCGCAAGCATTTCGATCGCCGAGCCGTGCGTTTCGGACTGACCCGTGCCCAATGGCGCGCGCTGAAAGCGCTGCATCGCCATCCGGGCCAGCGGCAGAACGAGCTGGCGGAGCAACTGGAAATGGAACCCATCGCGGTGGGACGCGTCATCGACCGCCTGCAGGCGGCGGGATTCGTCGAGCGCCGCCCCGACCCGCGCGACCGCCGTGCGTGGCGATTGCACGACACCGAACAGGCTCGTGGCGTGATCGACGGCATGGACGAGATTGCCCGCGGTCTCAGGCTGGATGCCCATAACGGCATTTCCCACGCGGACCTGGTAACGACCATGAATGTGCTCAATCGCATGAAAGATAACCTCCAGGCGCTGGATAATCCGGCCGACGGGGACTGACCCCTTCTTGGGGCAGCGTCAACGCGCGCGCCGTTTACACGTTTTTACTGGCCGATGGCCGACCCACCCGCTGTCGTCACGGGCGTTGCCCTGGACGACATCCCTGGACCGCAGCCGGTCCGGCCGGAGTACACATGCAGCGTTCCCCAAGGAAGAAACTTCTCCTGTTGACCGGACTGCTCGTCGTTGCGGTTATCGCGTTCGCGATCTGGCGACACGTGGGCGGAAAGGGTGGCGACGCGGGGACCGCGAAGCCGGCCGCGAGCGCCGCGGTTCCCGTCACGGTGGCGACCGCGACGCGTGGCGATATCGATCTGTCGCTGAAGGTTATCGGCCGTGCCGAGGCCTATTCGACCGTCAACATCCGTTCGCGTGTGAATGGGCAGCTTGAATCGCTGGCGTTCACGCCCGGTGCGCACGTGCGCAAGGGCGACGTACTCGCGCGTATCGACCCGCGCCCGCTGAAGGCAGCACTGGACCAGGCCAAAGGGAACATCGCGCGCGACCAGGCGCAACTGGTGAAGGCCGAGGCCGATCTTTCGCGCTATCAGAACATGCTTGGCAAGGGATTCGTTTCGCGTGCCGATTTCGATCTGTACAAAGCGAACCTCGGCGTGGCCCGCGCCGCGCTGGAAAGCGACCGCGCCGCCGCGCAGGCCGCGCAGGTGCAACTGGATTTCACGACCGTCTCCGCGCCATTCGATGGCGTGACGGGTGCGCCGCTGGCGTATCCCGGCGCGACGCTCTCGGCCGATACCACGGACATCGTCGTGCTGAACGAGATCGATCCGATTCGCGTCGCCTTCTCCATCCCCGAGGACAGCCTTCCCTCCGTGCGCACGACATTGCGTCGCGGTGCGATGCCGGTCACGGCACGGGTCACGGGCGACAAGGGCGCGCCGCTGACCGGCGAACTGGAATTCATCGATAACGCTGTCGACATCACCACGGGCACGATCGTGCTGAAGGGCCGATTCGACAACGCCGATGGCCGCCTGACCTCCGGTCAGTTCGCCGAGGTGACCTTGCCGACCACCCGCCTCAGCGACGCGGTCAGCATTCCGGTCGTGGCGTTGCAGAGTTCGACGGAAGGGAGCTTCGTCTTTATCGTCAAAGCGGACAATACCGTCGAACAGCGCAGCATTGTCGTCGGCCCGACCAGTAACGACCATGTCGTCATCGACAAGGGCGTGGCTGCGGGAGAACGCGTGGTGACCGAAGGACAGATGCTGCTCGTCGACGGCGCGCACATCCGCGTCGAAAAGAACTGAGGGTTCCGTCGTGACCCTGCCCGAACTCTGTATACGCCGCCCCGTCATGACCACGCTGCTGATGGCGGCACTGGTTATTTTCGGTATCGCCGCGTATCCGAAGCTGCCGGTCAACGAATTGCCCAACGTCGATTTCCCGACGATCAACATCAGCGCGAACCTGCCCGGAGCGTCGCCCGAGACAATGGCCTCGTCGGTGGCGACGCCGCTCGAAGCGCAGTTGTCGACGATCGCGGGCATCGATTCCATGAGCTCCAGCAGTTCGCTGGGTTCGACATCCATCACCGTCACGTTCACGCTGGACCGCAGCATCGACGCGGCAGCGCAGGACGTTCAGGCCGCCATCTCGGCGGCACTGCGGCAGTTGCCCCAGGACATGCCGACGCCGCCGACCTTCCGGAAGGTGAATCCGGCCGACGCGCCGATCCTGTTCCTGACCATGCAGTCGTCGACACTGCCGCTGTCGACCGTCGACGACTACGCCGAAACCGAACTCGCGCAGCGGCTGTCGATGGTCGACGGTGTCGCGCAGGTCAACGTATACGGGTCGCAGAAGTACGCCGTGCGTATCAACGTAGACCCCGACCGCCTTGCTGCGACGGGTATCGGCGTCGATCAGGTGCGCAATGCGGTCGCTGCCGCCAACGTCAACAAGGCGACCGGTTCCCTCAACGGCAGCCGGCAGCTGCTGTCGATCCGTTCGGATGGCCAGCTCATGCGCGCCGCCGATTACGGGCAGATCGTCGTGGCCTACCGCAACGGTGCGCCGGTGCGCCTGGGTGATATCGCCTCGCCGCGCGACAGCGTGCAGGACGATCAGAAGGCCAGCTGGTTCAACGGCGGCCGGACCATCACGCTGGCTATCCAGCGTCAGCCCGGCGCCAATACCGTACAGACGGTCGACAATATTCTCGCGTTGTTGCCCGCATTCACCGAAACCCTGCCGCCGTCGGTAAGGCTGGATGTGATGTACGACCGCTCGCAATCCATTCGCGAATCGGTGCACGACGTGCAGTTCACGCTGGTCCTTGCCGGTGTGCTGGTCGTGCTGGTGATCTATCTGTTCCTCGGCAACGCATCGGCCACGCTGATTCCGGCGATTGCGCTGCCCATCTCCGTGCTCGGCACCTTCGGCGCGATGTTCGCATTGGGATACAGCCTCGATAATCTTTCACTGCTGGCGCTGACCCTTGCGGTGGGTTTCGTGGTCGACGATGCGATCGTGATGCTCGAGAACATCATGCGGCACATCGAAGCCGGCGAAAAACCTTATGAGGCGGCGGTGAAGGGGGCGACCGAAATCGGGTTCACCATCTTCTCGATGACGCTATCGCTGGTCGCGGTCTTCATCCCTGTCATGTTCATGGGCGGCATCGTCGGCCGGCTTTTCCACGAATTCGCCGTCGTGATCAGCGTGTCGATCCTGATTTCCGGCTTTGTTTCCATCACGCTGACACCGATGCTGTGCAGCCGCTTCGTACGCGCGCACGATCACAACAAGCGCATCTTCGTGGTCGTGTGGTTCGATCGGGGATTCCTGGCCGTACAGAACGGTTACACCCGGACGCTGGCCTGGTGCATGGGGCATCCGCGTTCGGTGCTTCTCGTGTTCGCACTGAGTCTTGCCGCGACCGGCCTGTTGTTCTTCATCGTACCGAAGGACTTCATTCCCGCCGGCGACAGCGGCCAACTGCGCGTGACGACCGAAGGCCCGACGGATATCTCCTTCGCCGCTATGTCGGCAAGACAGCAGGTGCTGGCGAAAATCGCGGGCGACGATCCGAACATCGAAGCAGTTATGTCCAGCGTCGGTGCGGGCGGTGCGCGTGCGACGGCAAATTCCGGCTCGATGCTTCTGCGGCTGAAGCCGGCGAGCGATCGCGACACCACGCCCGACGAGATCACCCAGGAACTGCGCCACAAGTTCGCGGCCGTGCCGGGCATCCGCACTTATATCCAGAATCCGCCGGCCATCCAGGTGGGTGGCCGTCAATCCAAGGCCCAGTACCAGTACACGGTACAGTCGACCGATCTGAACTCCTTGTACGACTGGTCGGGTCGTTTGATGAATGCATTCCAGAAGCTCCCGGGTTTCCAGGACGTCACCAGCGATCTCGATCTGAACAGTCCGTCGATGGTGGTGACGGTCAACCGCGACAAGCTGGCGCCGCTGGGCCTGACGATGGACCAGGTGCAGACGGCGCTCGGTACCGCGTTCGGACAGGGTCAGATATCCACGATTTACGGCGCGGCGACGCAGTACTGGGTGATTCTCCAGGTCGAACGCCGCATGCAGGACGATCCGGCGGTGCTGTCGAAGCTGTACGTCACGTCCAGTACCGGCAAATCGATTCCTCTCGATACCGTCGCCCGCTTCGAGCGCAAACCGCAGGTGCTCACTGTGAATCACCAGGGTCAGCTACCGGCTGTCACGGTGTCGTTCAATCTGGCGCCGGGTGTCTCGCTGAGTACGGCCGTCGCACAGATCGATCAGGCGACAAAACAGCTTGGCTTGCCCGCAACTCTGAGCGGCAGCGTGCAGGGCACGGCGCAGGCCTTCCAGGATTCGGTCAAGGGCATGGGTATGCTCCTGCTGCTGGCTGTGTTCGTGATCTATCTGGTGCTGGGCATTCTCTACGAAAGCTTCATCCATCCGCTCACGATTCTTTCCGGCCTTCCCGCCGCGGCTGTCGGCGCGCTGCTGACCCTGGTGATCTTCAACGCGTCGCTCGATCTGTTCGCATTCGTCGGCATCGTGATGCTGGTCGGCATCGTGAAGAAGAACGCGATCATGATGATCGACTTCGCACTTGAGCGTCAGCGCGACGAGGGCATGGACCCGGCGAAGGCCATCGCCGAAGCCTGCCGCGTGCGTTTCCGCCCCATCATGATGACGACGATGGCCGCGTTCGCCGGCACCTTGCCGATCGCGCTCGGCATCGGCGCGGGCGCGGAAACCCGGCGCCCGCTGGGTCTGGCCGTGGTTGGCGGTCTGGTGGTATCGCAGATCCTGACGCTCTACCTCACGCCGGTGATCTATCTGTATATGAATCGTTTGCAGGAAAAGCTGGGCAAACCGCGCGACATTGCCGCGGAGGTGTAACGCGGCCTTCCGGGCTCATACACAAGGTGTCCGGCGCGACGGTGTCTGGCGCGTCCCAGGAGAGACGCGCCAGTTCTTACTCAGTCGCGCGCGCCGTCATTGGCAAACGCATTCGGTGCCGAGCCGAAGTCGCCGTTGGCCTGGGCGGCCATGTACGAGAACACGGCGTACACGGCGACGTTCTGGGCCAGATCCTTCGGATCGATCTTGTCCAGCGTGTCGTTCGCCGTGTGGTGGTAGTCGAAATAGTCGGTACCGTCCTGCGTGAGCGACAGCGCGGCCATGCCCTTGCCGTGCATCTGCGACAGGTCGGAACCGCCGCCACCCGGTTTCGTGGCGTCGTAGGCGACACCCAGGGGTTCGATGACCTTGGCGATCTGTTCGATGGCGCCGCGTGCTTCCGGCTTTACGCTCGCCGTCATGCGCCAGATCTTGCCGGAACCGAAATCGGATTCCGTACCGAGCTGGTGCTTCGCCACATCCTTGGCATGCTGGTCGGCATAGGCACGACCGCCCCACAGACCCATCTCCTCGTTCGCGAAAGCGATCACGCGAATCGTGCGGTCCGGACGCTGCGGCATGTCCTTGATGAGCTTGGCGGCCGCCATGGCGATGGCCACGCCCGCGCCGTCGTCGATGGCGCCCGTGCCGAGATCCCATGAATCCAGATGTCCGCCGATGGCGACGACCTGATCGGGATGCTTGCGGCCGGTGATCTCGCCGATGACGTTGGCGCCGGTATAGGTGCCGTTGAAACCGACATCGAGGTCTAGCTTCAGTGTCACCGGCTTGCCGCTGGCCAGGACGCGTTCAAGCTGGTCGGCGTCCGGCAGCGAGAGCGCGGCGGCCGGAATGGCCTGCTTCTCGTCGCGGAATCCGGTCACGCCCGTGTGCGGTGTGCGGCTGTGTGCATCCGTGCCGGCGGAGCGCAGGAGATAAGCGGCCGCGCCTTTCTGGGCGGCAAGGACGGCACCGAGTGTGCGAGTGGCCGAGCCCATACCGTAATCGTGCCCGTCCTTCTGACGCTGCATGTGGGTGCTGACGTAGACGATCTTGCCCTTGATCGTGGCTGCATCCGCTGCCTTCAGGGCATCGAGGTCCGCGAAGCCGACGACATCGGCAGTCAGGCCGCCCTTGGGCGTGCCTGCGGAGTAGCCAAGCGCAGTCAGCGTCAGCGGCTGAGGATAGGGCGACACGATCGCGCCGTGCTCGCTGCGGCGCTCCCAAAGCGGGTAGGTCACCTTCTCGGTATAGACCTTGTCGAAGCCGAGTTCCTTGAACTTAGCCACGGCCCATGCACGGCCGCGCTCGTCGTTCGGGCTGCCCGCGACGCGCGGACCGACTTCCGTCGTCAGCGACTCGACGACCTTGTATGCCGTCTGGTCGGTCACGGCGCGATCGCGCAGCTGTTCGGCTGCGCTGACCGCTTTTGCGGGAATAGTGGTGGCCTTATCGGCGGCCTGCGCCGATAAGGCAAGCGACAGGCCAAGTGCCAGCGCGTGGAAGCGAACGATACGGTTCATGGGGACCCCCGGTGGGAAAGTCCCGATTATGTGTCTATTCGACTCACGTACTTCTAGGCCGAAGGTCACGGTTTTGGAGGTGGATCCCGCTCCGCTTACTTCTGTCGATCCGCTTTCAGCAGGTCGCGGATTTCCTGCAGGACCACCACGTCCGGCGGCGTGACAGGAGCGGCGGCTTCGCGACGCGTCATGCGGTTGATCGCCTTGACGACGAGGAAGATGGCGAACGCGATGATGACGAACTGGATCAGCACGTTGATGAAGACACCGTACTGAACGGCGACCTCGGCCGTCTTGGTGGTCGGGTCGCCCGCCTTGAGCACCCACTTCCAGTCGGAGAAGTCGATACCGCCAATCAGATAGCCGATGGGCGGCATGATGATGTTGTCGACCAGCGCCGTGACGATCTTGCCGAAGGCGGCACCGATCACCACACCGACAGCCAGGTCGACTACGTTGCCACGCAGCGCGAATGTCTTGAATTCCGAAATAAGGCTCATCGGTTGTTGCTCCTCGTGTGCGGTGGGCGAAAACTAATCGTTTATATGTAAGCAGGGCGCGAAACGTCAGATTACCTTGCCGGAGAGCGTCGCGAAGCCGACCAGCTCGGCTTCGTAACGATCGCCCCGTTGAAGCGCCGATACGCCCGCGGGCGTGCCGGTGAAAATGAGATCGCCCGCTTTCAGTTCGAACAGCTTCGACAATGCCGCGATGATATGGGGTACGTCCAGGAGCATGTCGCCCAGCGTGGCCCGCTGGCGCACATCCCCGTTTATCCGAAGGGTAATCTCCGTTTCGGGGCCGGGTACCCCGGTTTCGGCAGCGCGCAGCGCGGATACCGGCGCCGAATGGTCGAAACCCTTCGCAACGTCCCACGGAGCGCCCTTGGCTTTCGCCTGTGCCTGCAGGTCGCGGCGGGTCAGGTCCAGGCCCACGCCATAGCCCCAGATCAGGCCGGCGGCGTCGGCAGGGGCGATGTCGCTGCCACCGGCCTTCAGGGCCACGACCATCTCGACTTCGTGATGAAGATCGCTGGTGACGGACGGATAGGGCAGGTCGGCCCCGTCGGTTACCACGGCATCCGCGGGTTTGCAGAAAAACATGGGGTTTGCCGTATCCGCCGTGGCGCCCATTTCCCTGGCGTGGTCGGCGTAATTCCGGCCGATGCAGAAGATGCGGCGTACGGGGAAGCGCAGGTCGCTTCCCTGGACGGGGACTGTCGGGGCGGTGGGGGCGGTGATGATGGTGGTCATGGGGGAAGGGTAGCGGGCGTGGGCGATGTCGGGAAGCGCATGCCTCTGCGTCGCGTTTCTACCCCTCACCGTCGCCCCTGCGCAGGCAGGGCGACGGTGAGGGGCGCGACTTTCGGCCTGACACCTGTCACTCCCACCACCTGATGCCCCGTAGTTCCTTCGAATTCTTACGGAGCGCATGCTTCATCACGGGCGGCGGATGCCGCGGGGGCGAGGAAACGCATGAGTAGCAACGCTGAACTCCTGAAGCAGCTCAGGATTGAGAAGTCGCATCGCGAGCAGCACGGCGGCGGGGGACGCGGTGGTCGCATCGCGTTGATCGCAGGCATCGCAGTCGTCGTGGTGGCCATCCTGGCTGGCGGGACCTGGTATGTCATGGGACGGCGTCCCATAGCCATACATACCGCGACCGCCGTATCGCCGGCGAGCAACCCCGATGCGGGCGCCGTGCTTCAGGCCACTGGCTATGTCACCGCGCGTCGGCAAGCCACGGTTTCTGCCCAGATCACCGGGACATTGACCGAAGTGCTGATCGAAGAAGGCGACCGGGTGCATAAGGGTCAGATACTGGCCCGCCTGGAAGACAACGCTACCCGCGCCAGCCTCGACGCTTACCGGGCCAGCGCGGCGGCGTCGCACGCCCAGGTGGCCCAGGCGCAGGCGCAACTGGATCAGGCGTTGCGCGACGCGGACCGCCAGGACGCACTGGTCGGGCGAGGGCTGGTGTCCAAGCAGATCGCGGAACAGGCACGTACGCAGGCCTCGACGTTACGCGCGCAGTTGAATACGGCGCGGCGTCAGGCCGACTCGGCCGAGGCACAGGTCGCTGTCGCGAACGTCAATCTCGACTACACGATCGTGCGCGCGCCCTTCGATGGCGTGATCACCGACAAGGCGGCACAAGTCGGCGAAATCGTCTCGCCTCTTTCGGCGGGCGGCGGGTTCACGCGCACGGGCGTCGGCACTATCGTCGACATGGATTCGCTCGAAGTCGATGTCGACGTCAACGAGGCATACATCGGTCGCGTCAAGGCCGACATGCCGGCCGAAGCCGTGCTGGACGCGTATCCCGACTGGAAGATTCCGGCACACGTGATCGCCATCGTTCCCGCCGCCGACCGCGGCAAGGCAACGGTAAAAGTGCGTGTGGCGCTGGAAAACAAGGACGGGCGCATCGTTCCCGACATGGGTGCCCGCGTCTCCTTTCTCGAACGCAAGGCGGTGGATGCGGCCGTACCTCGCGGCGTCCTCATCCCCGCGACGACCATCGTCCATCGCGACGGCCACGATGTCGTCTTCCTCGTTACGGAAGGTCATGCAAGGAAGCGCGATGTCGTCCCGGCGAAGAATGCCTATGGCGACCTGCGGCTTGTCCCCGATGGCCTGAACACGGGCGACACGCTGGTCGTTTCGCCTCCCGCCGAACTGAAGGACGGCTCAGCCGTCGCCAACGAACCCGCGCCCTGAGCGCGACATCCATCACCGGAGCCCGACCCATGACCACATTGATCGATATCGACGACCTCTCCAAGGTGTACGAACGCGGCAAACAGAAAGTGGAAGTGCTGCACGGCGTGGATCTGAAAATCGAGGAAGGCGATTTCCTCGCGCTGATGGGGCCGTCGGGCTCGGGTAAGACAACACTGCTAAACATGATCGGCGGTCTGGATACGCCGACAGGTGGCAGCATCACCGTCGCCGGTGAACGCATCGACAAGATGAGCAGCGGTTCGCTTGCCCGCTGGCGCGCGACGCATGTCGGTTTCGTGTTTCAGTTCTATAACCTGATGCCGATGCTGACCGCGCAGCGCAACGTCGAACTGCCGTTGCTACTCACGAAGCTATCCAGTGCGCAGCGACGGCAGAATGCATCGATCGCGCTGCAACTCGTGGGTCTGGAAGATCGCGCCACGCATAAACCCGGCGAGCTGTCGGGCGGTCAGCAGCAGCGTGTCGCCATCGCGCGCGCCATCGTTTCCGATCCCACGTTGCTGGTTTGCGACGAGCCGACGGGCGATCTCGACCGCCAGTCGGCGGAAGACGTGCTCGGCCTGCTGCGCGAACTCAATCGCGAACACGGCAAGACGATCGTGATGGTGACCCACGACCCCAAGGCCGCGGAATACGCCAATCACACCCTGCACCTCGACAAGGGCACGCTGGTCGAACAGGCCATCGGCTGAGGGAAGCGCCATGAAATATCTGCATCTGATCTGGGCCGCGCTTTTCCGGCGCAAGTCGCGCACGTTCCTGACGCTGGTATCGATTCTTGCCGCCTTCCTCTTGTTCGGCATGCTCGACGCGGTACGCATCGCGTTTACGTCGGGCGGCAACAGCGTCGTGGGCGTCGACCGGCTGATCGTGACGTCGCGTTATTCAATCATCCAGTCGCTACCGGCCAGCCTTGCCACACGCGTCGCCGCCATACCCGGCGTGGCCACGGTCGGTCACGCGAACTGGTTCGGTGGCATCTTCCAGGACCCGAAGAACTTCGTGCTGAGCTTTGCCGTCAGCGACAACTATCTCGATATGTATAAAGAGATCGAGCTCCCCGCCGACCAACGCAAAGCCTACGAGCAGACTCGAACGGGCGCCATTGTCGGTGCCTCGCTGGCCAAGCGCTACGGCTGGAAGGTGGGCGACAAGATTCCGCTTCAGTCGACGATCTTTCCACGCAAGAACGGCGACAAGACCTGGCCGTTCGATATCGTCGGCATCTACACGCCGGCCAAGGGTGCCGCCAACGGCACCGATCAGCAGTTCCTGTTCCATTGGACCTACTTCGATGAAGCCAACGCATACACGAAGGGGACGGTCGGCTGGTACATCGTGAAACTCACCAATGCGAAGGAGGCTGATCGCGTCGCGAAAGCCATCGATGCGCTCTCGGCCAACTCCGACCATGAAACCAAGTCGCAGAGCGAGCAGGCGTTCAATGCATCGTTCGCGAAGCAGCTTGGCAATATCGGGCTCATCGTCGGGTCGATCATGGGCGCGGTGTTCTTTACCCTGATCCTGCTGACGGCGAACACGATGGCTCAGGCCGTACGCGAACGCACCAACGAACTGGCCGTGCTGAAGACGATCGGTTTCTCGAGCCGTAGCGTCCTGGCCATGGTGTTGTCCGAAGGCGTGCTGTTGCTGCTTATCGGCGGCATTCTTGGACTGGCGCTTGCCGCGGTACTCGTCCCGATCATCAGTGCGGGCAGCGGAGGCATGTTGCAGTTGCCACCTATCGGTACAGGTACGTGGGTCCTCGGGATCGTGCTGATGATCGTTATCGGCGCCGCCGTGGGGGCATTGCCTGCCATGCGCGCCATGCGACTGAACATCGTCGACGCGCTTGCCGGTCGCTAAGGAGAACTATCCCGTGAAAGCCATGAACAAGTTCTTCTTCGGACTCGGCATGCTCGTTGTCGTCGCCGCCTTCCTTGCCCTGTGGATCAGCCTCCCCTGGCAAGGCGTCGTCATCATCGCCGTAGGTCTGGCGTTATGGATGGTATTCACCCGTCGCGGCCGGCAGACCTGGTCGGTCACCCGCGTCGGACTCAGTACATTGCGTCAGCGCATCGGCTCGTCGTCGGTCGTGGTGATCGGCATTGCGGGCGTCGTCGGTGTGCTGGTTGCGATGCTGGCCATGAGCGACGGTTTCAGTGCCACGCTGCAATCGGCGGGCAACGACCGCACGGCGATTGTCCTGCGCGGCGGCTCGCAGGCCGAGCTTAATTCGGTCATGGATCGCGACAGCGCCAATGTCGTGATGCAGGCACCCGGTGTGCGCAAGGATGCGCAGGGCAGGCCGACGGCGTCGGGTGAAATCGTCGTCGTGGCGAACCTTCCGATGAAGGGCGATCCGAACAGCGACGCGAACGTGCCTATTCGCGGCGTCAGCGACGCCGTGTGGGGGCTACGCGATCAGGTGCGTATCACGCAGGGACGCAAGTTCAAACCGGGACTGCGCGAACTCATCGTGGGCGAAGGCGCGCGCAAGCAATTCGAAGGACTGGATGTCGGCAAGGAGCTTCGTCTTGCCGGGCAGACCTGGACGGTCGTTGGCGTGTTTGCATCGGGCGATGTGCTGGAATCGGAACTGTGGGGCGACACGCAAAGCGTGGCTTCGGCGTATCGCCGGGGCAGCAGCGTGCAATCGATCACCGTGCTCCTCGACTCGCCGCAGGCATTCGATACGTTCAAGGCGGCGCTGGTCAGCGATCCGCGCATCAAGGTCGACGTAACGACGACGAAGGAATACTTCGGTAAACAATCCGAGGGTCTGACCAAGGTATTGCGCATCGTGGGTATCGTCGTGGGTGCGATCATGGCGGTGGGTGCGGTATTCGGTGCGCTGAACACCATGTTCGCCGCCATCGCCGCGCGCTCTCGCGAGATAGCCACGCTGAGAGCCATCGGGTTTCGCGGTATTCCGGTCGTGGTGTCCGTGATGTTGGAGACAATGCTGCTGGCATTGATCGGCGGAGCGATCGGAGCTGGCATCGTCTGGGCGATATTCAACGGATACACCGCGTCGACGCTGGGGGCGAACTTCAGTCAGGTCGTCTTTCAGTTCAAGGTATCGCCTGCGTTGCTGTGGACCGGGTTGAAGTGGGCGTTGGCGATCGGGTTTATCGGCGGGTTGTTTCCCGCGGTGCGCGCCGCGCGGGTGCCGGTGACGACGGCGTTGCGGGAGTTGTAGGGCCGGGTCGAGGGAGATGTCGCAGTGGCACGACAACCTCCCTCACCGTCATTCCGGCGCACGTGCGCCGGAATGACGGTGAGGGTGCAGGGACGTTCGCGGTAATGTTTTGGGTCCGTGTTGCGTTGCCCAACGTGCGCTACGGCATCACCGGCGGCACATACGCCAACGTCATCCCCAACAACCACAGCAACCCCAGCACCAACGGGATATGCACCAGCAACTGCATAAACGTGAAGCCGACGATATCGCGCGCTTTCAGTCCAAGCACACCAAGCAACGGCAGCATCCAGAACGGATTGATCAGGTTCGGCAACGCCTCGGCCGCGTTATAAACCTGCACGGCCCACCCAAGATGCACGTGCAGATCGTTGGCGGCCTGCATCACATACGGCGCCTCGATGACCCACTTGCCGCCACCCGACGGCACGAAGAATCCGAGAATCGCCGAATACACGCCCATGACGAGCGTGAAGCTATCCGTCGATGCGATACGCACGAAAGCATTCGCCAGATGATGCGCGAGCGGCTCGCCGCTGGCGCCCTTCGCCTGCGTGAGCAACGCGGCAATGCCACCGTAAAGCGGAAACTGGATGAGTACGCCGGTGGTACTCGGAACGGCACGCGCCACGGCATTGAGAAAACTACGCGGACGCCAGTGCAGCAACAGTCCTACGGTAAGGAACATGAAGTTATAGGTATTGAGGTTCGCGATCGCGGTGACGACCGGCTTGGAGGCGAACTCATGCGCCAGCCAGCCAAGGCCGAGCAAACCGATCAGGACCGACAGCACCGGGCTGTATTCCAGCCATTCGCCGGGCCGCTCGCGCTTCGGTAGCGGAGGCGTCGACACGTTGTCCTCGACGCCGACATCGCGTGCGGTACGTGCGTTCGCACGGGGCGCAGTCAGCCAGCACACCACCAGCGATACGCCGATGAGCACGACGGTGAGAAGGATCGACTGCCACAGGAAAATCGTCTGGCTGAAGGGCAGTACGCCGGTGATCTTCAACAGGGCGGGCGGCATGCTCGCCGGATTGGCCTGCAATTGCGCCGCCGACGAACTCAGTCCCATGGCCCATACCGCGCCGAGTCCGAGATAGGCCGCGGCTCCCGCCGCGCGGTAGTCCATGCGCAGGTCTTCCCGTCTGGCCAGCGCGCGAACGAGCAGCCCCCCGAAAACAAGCGAGAAACCCCAGCTCAGCAGCGAAGCCAGCATGCTGACGAGTCCGACGTAGCAGATCGCGCCGGGCCCCGTGCGCGGCACGCGTGCCAGCCGTTCGATAAAACGCGCGACGATCGGGGCTGTCGCGACGACATAGCCGCCGATGACCACGAAGGCCATCTGCATCGTGAAGGGAATCAGGCTCCAGAAGCCGTCGCCGAAGGCGGTAACGGTCGCGACCGGCGTGGCGCCCATGCCCATCGCCAGCAACGCGACGACAATGACCGCCAGCGCGGCGAACACATAGGCATCGGGAAACCAGCTTTCCGCCCACGCGGTGCAGCGCAGGGCAAAACGGGCCAGCCCTCGTTCTTCGTTCGGTTGCATCGTAGCGTCTCCTGATTCGCACCCATGGTGGAAGCAGCGGACGCTACGGGCAACTGGCCGATGGTCGAATCAGCGTGCGGCGGCCCGCTGCCGCATCAGCGTGATGATGCCCACGCCGACCAGGATGATCGCCATGCCGGCGATGTCGAACGGGCCGACATGCTCGCCCGCGAACGCCACGCCGAAGAGCACCGCGACGGGGGGATTCACATAGGCGTAGCTGGTCGCCAGCGCCGGACGCACCGTTTTCAGCACATACAGATACGCGCTGAACGCGACGATCGAACCGAATACCACCAGGTAAGCGACGGCGAACGTGGCGCTGGGCAGGGGATGGGCAGGCAGGCGCTCGCCGCGCAGCAGGGCCACTAGGATCAGCGCGACGCTGGCGCAGAGCATTTGCGCCGCGACGTTCATCGGACCCTTGGGCATGTCCTGCCGCTTGCTCCACACCGACCCGAAGGCCCAGGCCGTGGCGGCACAGATGAGCGCCAGCGCGCCGAGTCGCGAACCGGACAGGCCGGTGCCCAGATTCAGCACGACGACACCCACGAAACCCAGCAGCAGCCCGACGGTTTCGCCGCGATTGGGCCAGTCGCCGTACATGCCGGCGAAGATGGCGGCGAACAGCGGCATGCTGGCCACCGCCACGGCGGCGATGCCGGAACTCACCGACTGCTCCGCGAAGCAGACCAGGCCGTTACCGAAGCCGAGCAGCAGGACGCCGGTAACGGCGGCATTGCGCCATTGCCGCGCGGTGGGCAACGGCGCGCCGCGCAGGCGCAGCACCGCGAACAACAGCAGGCCGGCGACGGTGAAACGCACGCCCGCGAGCAGGAATGGCGGATAGCTTGCCAGCGCGTAGCGGATGGCCAGATAGGTGGAACCCCAAATGACATACAGCGCAAAAAGCGCGAGCGGCACCATCCAGCGGGGATCGGCAAGGCTGGGCGTGGTGACAGTCTCGGTGGTACAGGCAGAGTCGTTCATGGGGAGTGTCCGTGGGCCGCGCCGGAGACGCGGACCCGAGACGATATCGCCGCGCGTGGCGCGGCGGTAGCGAAACGTTTCGTGGTCAGCGTTGAGCGACGTTCATGGCACGCTCGGCGGCCAGCAACCGGTCCTTGCGCTCCACGCCCCAGCGCCAGCCGCCGAGCGTCCCGTCTTCGCGAACGATACGGTGGCAGGGCACGATCAACGCCAGCCGATTGCTTCCGCAGGCACGCCCGACGGCTCGCGCCGCCTTCGGTGTGCCGAGTTGCGCGGCGAGTTTTCCGTAACTCATCGTTTCGCCGTGGGGAATGCGGGTGAGCGCATCCCATACGCGCCACTGGAAGGCGGTAGCCGCGATATCGAGCGGCGGCAGTTCGGGCGGCTTCCGGTCGCTCCAGCCCAGTTCGTTCGCCACGCGGGCGATAACGGCATCCAGCCATTCTTCCCGCCCGTTATCGACACGTTCGCGCGCCGCAAGCGGGAATTCGTCCGCCAGCCTTTTTTCCAGCGTCGCGTCGTCGTCGCCGAGCGTTACGGCGCAGATGCCGCGTTCGGTGGTCGCTACCAACAGCGCACCCAGCGGGGTGTCGGTGGTCGTGTAGCGAATACTCGCGCCCGCGCCGCCGGAGCGATAACTCGCCGGAGTCATGCCGAGGAGGCGGTTGCTCTGCTCGTAGACCCGGCTGCCGGAGCCAAAACCGGCTTCGTAAACGGCATCGGTAACCGCGGCGCCGTCGCGCAGGGCGCTGCGAAACTGGCCGAAGCGCCGGACGCGGGCGTACTCGGCGGGGCTGACGCCATAGCGACGCCGGAAGGCGCGCTGGAGATGGGTGGGGCTCAGGTTCGCGATACGCGCCAGATCGGCGAGGTTCGGCGCTGTTTCGGACTGTTCCAGTTCGATGCGTACCCGTTCGAGGGCATCGGACGTGGACGATGAGGCGATAGCTGTCGATGAATTCATCATAGGTCTCCCGAAGAAGACCAGCTTAGGAGGAGGCGACGCCCCATACCATCCGCATCTTGCGCATTAATGATGCGCGTGGCGATTCTGGTTGATCACCACGAATTCGCCTTCCAGCACATTGGGATCGTGCTTGGCGCGGGCCTGGGCGGCAGGGGCCGCGCCGGTCGCGCGGGCACGAGCCAGTTTCCACTGGCGCCAGCCGAAGAAGACGATGCCGCCGACCGCGAGTACACCCAGAACCACTACGCCGAACACCAGCAGAACCCCCAGCACGGCCAGTCCCGCCAGCAGCGAGAACACGCGGACGAGCGGATTGCGGGAGCGGCGGGGAGGCGGAAACGTGAAGCTCATTGGTTAAAAATCCGTATGGCACAATGACATGCATGCAGGCCTCTAACCTTGGGGCCAAATCCTTCAGGAGACAAGTGCCCATGGCCATTTCATCCCCGGCCACCGTGTTGTGCCGCCTCGACGACATTCCGGACGGCGAGGCCATCGAGGTCAACGCCGTCGTGAATGGCGAAGACGAGTCGCTGGTGGTCTGGCGCCGGGACACGGAAGCACGCGCTTATCTCAATATCTGCCCCCATGCCGGGCGTCGTCTGGACTGGGCGCCGGGCAAGTTCCTGGTGAAGGACGGCGTGCTGGTTTGCGCGGCGCATGGCGCGAGTTTCGCGGCCGCGACCGGCGAATGCACGGCGGGCCCGTGTCGCGGCGATCGTTTGCGGTCGGTCCCGGTGGCTGTGGCGGATGGACAGGTTGTGCTGCCGTAAGCCGGCCACGCCTGTCTTTGTGGGAACTTGGTGGGAGCGCGCCTGCGCGCGAAAGCCAACGGGGCGAGGAAGCCTGACGCTCATATCCGTGAGCCTGATCGTCTGGCTGCGGATGCCATCCACCGCGTCATCTCTCCGTTGGCTTTCGCGCGCGGGCGCGCTCCCACAGAAAAGCAAAAAGCACGGCTGGGCCGGCGCTCAGCGATACATGTAATTGATGGTGACCAACGTCAGCGTCAGAACCAGAATGGTCAGCGGAATGCCGACCCGCAGGAAGTCCTTCGAACGGTAACCGCCGGGACCCGCGACCATCATCAGTGCCGGGTGGCCCGACGACAGCAGGAACGTGTTCGACGACGATACGGCGACGATCAACGCATACGCCGATGGATTGCCGCCGGTACTGACCGCCACGCTGATGGCGATGGGCACCATCATCACCGTCGCGCCCACGTTCGACATCACCTGCGAGAACAGCAGCGTCAGTACGGCGATGGACAACTGCAGCGTCCATTGCGGCGCGCCGCCGAGTATCTGCAGCACTTCCTGGGCGATCCACGAGGCCGTGCCGGTGGAATCCATCGACCAGCCCAACGGAATCAGGCATGCCGTGACGAAGATGGTCTTCCAGTTGATGGCCTTATAAGCCTCGTCCATGTTCAGCACGCCGGTCAGCAGCATGCCCACCGCGCCCGTCATCATCGCCACCGACAGGTCCAGGTGCGTGAACAGCGCGAGGCACTTGGCCAGCACGAAGAAACCCACCGCCTGCCAGATTTTGCCGGGGCGCGCTTCGTCCTTCGGTACGTCGGTCACCACCACGATGTCGCGGTCTTCCTGCGCAAGCATCAGGTCGCGCCATTTGCTGTGCAGGACCAGGGTATCGCCGGCGCGCAACGCCACGGCGCGCACGTCCTCGCGAAACACTTCATCGCCGCGGTTCACCGCCAGCACGGAAATACCGAAGCGTTTGCGCAGGCGGAGTTCGCCCACGGTCTGCTTGATGAAGCGCGAGCTAGGCGGAATGACGGCTTCGGAAATACCGGCCTGCGTCGTATTGAACTGCTCGCCCAGCTGGCGCATGCGGGTGGATACGCGGCACAGCTGGTTGTTCGCGAAAACGCCGATGGCCTCTTTCGGAGCCAGCACACCGAGCACGGTACCGACCCAGATCATCTGGTCGGACGGCGGGGCCACTCGGGATTCGTTGCCGTTCTTGATCGCGAGGATCAGCGGCGCGCCGTGCAGCTGTTCGACCTCGCCGATGCTCATGCCGACCAGCGGGCTTTCGGCGGTTACGGTCAGCTCGGCCGTTTCGCCGACGATGCCATAGGTGTCCGCGAAGTAGCTTTCCGTACGACCCGGCGTGACCTTCAGGCGGTCGTCCTCGCGCTCGGGTAGCAGCTTGCGGGTGAATGCATAGAAGAACAGCACGCCGGTCACGGCCAGCACCAGACCCACGGGCGTGACGCTGAACAGACCGAATTTCGGAATGGTGTGCGCACCCGGGGGCAGGTTGCTGTTGGCGCTGGCGATGAGGTCGTTCAGTACGATCAGCGGCGAGTTCGCGATCAGCGTCGTGTTCGTCGCCGTCAGGATGCAGAAGGACATCGGCAGCAGCAGTCGCGACAGCGGCACGCCCGTTCGCGCCGAAAGACGGCTGGTAACGGGAATCATCAGCGCCGCCAGCGCCTGGCTCGGGATCACGGCGCTGAACAGGCTGGTGACGCTGTTGACCACCACGCCCAGGCGCGATTCGACGCCGCGAGCCATGCGCATGACGAAGGCGGCCGTGAGGTTCAGGACACCGGCCCGGTCGAGGCCCGCGCCCATGATCATGATCGCGATGATGGCGATAACCGCGTTACCGGCGAAGCCGTTGAACACCTGGTCGCCGGGAATCAGGCCGGTAAGGCCGATGGTCACGACCACCAGCAGCGCGACCATGTCCGCGCGAATCCACTCCAGCACGAGCATGACCATGGTGAAGCCCACCAGGCCAAGCACGAGGATCATTTCGGGAGTGAGAGTCAGAGCCACAAGCCGGCGTTCCTGGTCCGGTCGGTGTTGCGCGTACGTAGAGCTGTCGGCATCGTGTGGCCAGGGCAGCGGGTTATGCGTTCGGAGTATACGCTGCGCATGAGATGCGAAGTTGCGCGGGGGCTGAATGGGTGTCGTTCTATGCGCGGCCTTCTCCCGCCATCAGGCCTGCGGCTGCGCCGCTCTCTGTGGGAGCGGCGCGAGAGCCGGCTTAGCGGCTCAGATTGCTCAACGCCAGATCCACGATCGAATCGCCTCGTCCGCTCATCACCGCCTTCAGCGCATAGAGGCTGAAACCCTTCACCTGCGCGGCGCTGATCTTCGGCGGCATCGACAGTTCCTGGCGATTGCTCACCACATCGAGTAGCGCTGGCCCCTCGTGCGCAAGCACCTCGGCGATGGCCGAGGGCAGGTCGCTGGCACGGGTTACTCGGCGGCCGTGGATACCCATCGCATTCGCCATGGCGGCGAAATCGGGGTTGTCGAGCTGGACGCCAGTTTCCAGCAGGCCCGCGGTCTTCATTTCCATTTCGACGAAGCCCAGCGTGCCATTGTTGAGCACGATGACCTTCACCGGCAGCCGCTGCTGGGTAAGCGTAATGAGGTCGCCCATCAGCATCGTGAAACCGCCGTCGCCCGACAGCGAGACCACCTGCCGTCCGGGAAACGCGGACTGCGCACCGATGGCCTGGGGCAGGGCGTTGGCCATGGAACCGTGCACGAAGGAACCCAGCAGGCGGCGACGACCGTTCATGCGCAGATAGCGAGCCGCCCATACCGTGGGCGTGCCGACATCGCAGGTGAACACGGTATCGTCCTCGGCCAATTCGCTGACCAGCCGCGTGACCTGTTGCGGATGGATCAGGTCGTGCCCCGGCTCGATGGCGGCGAGGTCGTCCAGGTCCTTGCGGCTGCGCTGGTAGTGGGCGAGGCAGCGATCCAGATGACCGCTGACTCGCTTCTCTTCGATCCGCGGCAAGAGGGTTTGTAGCGTGGCCTTTACGTCGCCCACCACCCCGAGATCCACCCGGCAGCGACGGCCGATATTGGCGGGCCGCAGGTCCACCTGGGCGATTGTCGCGTCTTCCGGATAGAACTGGCGGTAGGGAAAGTCGGTGCCCAGCATCAGCAGCGTGTCGCAGTCTTCCATCGCGTAATAGCCGGAACTGAAGCCGATCAGGCCGGTCATGCCGACGTCGAAGGGATTGTCGTATTCGATGTATTCCTTGCCGCCCAGTGCGTGGACGATCGGCGACTTGAGCGCGCCGGCCAACGCCATCAGTTCGTCATGCGCACCCGCGCACCCGCGACCGCATAGCAGGGTGACGCGCTTGCCGGCATTGAGCAACGCGGCCAGTGCGTCGAGTTCTTTCTCGGCCGGTACGATGCGCGGCACCGGCGGGATCAGGCCGGCCAGCGGTGTGGTTCGCTTTACCGGCGATTTCTTCATCGCTACGTCGCCCGGAATCACGACCACCGCCACGCCGTTCAGCCCGATCGCGGCGCGGATAGCCGAGTCGAAAACCTGTGGCATCTGCGCGGGGTCGGAGACCATTTCGCAGTAGACACTGCATTCGCGGAACAGATCGGTGGGGTGGGTTTCCTGAAAATAGCCGCTACCGATTTCCGCACTGGGAATATGCGCGGCGATGGCCAGCACGGGGACGCGCGTGCGATGGCAGTCGAACAGGCCATTGATCAGGTGGAGATTGCCGGGGCCGCAACTGCCGGCGCAGACGGTGAGTTCGCCGGTCAGCTGTGCCTCGCCGCCCGCCGCGAAGGCCGCGACTTCCTCGTGGCGCACGTGCACCCAGTCGATCCGGCCGCGCTCGCGCAGCGATTCGGTAATGGCGTTGAGGCTGTCGCCGACGATGCCGTAGATGCGGCGGACACCGGCTTCCTGCAACGTTTCGGCGATAAGGTCGGCCAGACTTTCGATGGACATGGACTCGGGGCTCCGCGGGGGATAGCCCCGCGTTATGCCCGAAGCCGGGTCAAGGCGCCGTCGTCGTCCGCTCGTAAAGGAAATCCCAGACGCCGTGACCGAGGCGGGTACCGCGACGCTCGAAGTGCGTTTCGATACGCCATGCCGGCTTGTCCGCCGAAAGTCCGGGGCCGACGCGATTGCGCCAGCCCGGCGCGGCTTCCATGACCTCGCGCATGTGTTCGGCGTAAGCCTCCCAGTCGGTCGCCAGATGCAGCAGGCCGCCGGGAGCCATGCGGGACGCCAGCAATTCGACGAAGGCTGGCTGCACGAGGCGGCGCTTGTTGTGCTTTTTCTTGTGCCAGGGATCGGGGAACCAGATGCGCACTTCGGACAGTGCGCCCGGTGCGATTTCGTTTTCCAGCACTTCGACCGCGTCGTGCTTATAAACGCGAACGTTGGCCGCATCGCGTTCGGCCAGCGCATTCATCACGCGCCCGACGCCGGGGCTATGCACTTCCACGCCGACGTAGTCGCGTTCCAGATCGTGCTCGCTGGCCCAGGCCAGCGCCTCGCCGTTGCCGAAGCCGATTTCCAGCACGCGGGGTGCGGAGCGGCCGAATGTGGCATCGAGATCGCGCGGCTGGGCCGCATAGTCCAGGCCGAAGCGCGTCCAATGGTCGTCGAAGGCACGCTGCTGCGCGGGCGTCATGCGGCCTTCGCGCAGCACGAAGCTGCGGATGCGGCGCAGATAAGGCGTGGTTTCCGGTGTTTCGTCGTCGTGCTGCATGGCGTTAACTCAACCCACCAGACCGTCGATAGGACTGGACGCCGATGCAAAACGCTTGCGCGGAATGCGACCCGCGCGGAACGCGGCGCGGCCGGCTTCCACGGCGAGCTTCATCGCATGGGCCATCAACACCGGATTTTTCGCGCCGGCGATGGCGGTATTCATCAGTACGCCGTCGCAACCGAGTTCCATGGCGATCGCAGCGTCGGACGCCGTGCCGACACCCGCGTCGACAATCACCGGCACCTTGGCGTTCTCGATAATTTCCAGCAGGTTGTAGCGATTCTGGATGCCCAGGCCCGAACCGATCGGTGCGGCCAGCGGCATGATCGCCACGCAGCCGATCTCTTCGAGACGGCGCGCCAGGATCGGGTCGTCCGACGTATAGACCATCACGTCGAAACCGTCGGCGACGAGTTTCTCGGCCGCCGCCAGCGTCTGGACCACGTCCGGATACAGCGTGCGCTGGTCGCCCAGCACTTCGAGTTTCACCAGCGAATGTCCATCGAGCAGTTCGCGCGCCAGACGGCAGGTGCGCACGGCGTCATCGGCCGTATAGCAGCCGGCCGTATTGGGCAGCAGCGTAAAGCGATCGGGCGGCAGCGCATCCAGCAGGTTCGGCTGGCTGGCGTCCTGACCGATATTCACGCGGCGGATCGCCAGCGTGACGATCTGCGCACCCGCGGCATCCGTGGCACGACGGGTTTCGTCGAAATCCTTGTACTTGCCGGTGCCCGTAAGCAGTCGGGAGTGGAAGTGCTTGCCCGCAATGACGAGCGTGTCGTCGCCGGTCTGCGTTAGCTGGGTCATGGTGTTCGGTCCTGATAAAAGCCGGGTCGCTCAGCCGCCGCCCATGGCGTGCACGATTTCCACGCGGTCGCCGTCGGCAAGCGCATGGCTGGCGTGCTGGCTGCGCGGCACGATATCGAGATTCACTTCCACGGCCACACGCTTGCCGGCATAACCGGACTGGTCGAGGAGCAGGGCGATAGTGGTGCCGGACGCGCAGTCGCGCGGGCTACCGTTGAGCACGATTTGCATGCCCGCAATTGTAGCGGCTGGCGGCCTGAGCCGCTCGCCTGCGACGCTATTACAGCAGCGATCGGGAGTGTGGACTCAGTGGCCGCTACCCGGCCGCCAGCCGTTACCGGTCATGCCCGTACCCGGCTGCGGGCCGCCATTGGCGGGAATCCCGGTTCCCGGTTGGGGCGGACGACCGCCGTGGTTGTCCCGGGGCGGAGGCGGCGATGGCGCGAGCGTGATCTGTCCGCCGCCCGCGTTCGGATAAGGGCGCGAGGGCGTCGGCTGCGCGACGCTGACCGAATTGCCATTCTGGGGGCGGCCGCCATGATGACCGTCGTCGTGACCATCGTGACCATCGTGACCGTCATGCCCATGATCGTGGCCGTGATTGCCGCCATGACCGCCACGGCGGTCGTCGTCGCCCCAACCGCCGAAACCTGCCGCATAGCCACTGACATAGCTTCCGGACGAATAGGCGCCTTCGCTGTAATTACCGTTGTTGTCTTCGCTGTAATAGCTGCCGTCCGTACGCCTCTCCGTGACGTGCAGCCGCGCCGGTGTCGGCAACGTGCCGTAACTGGTCGTCGTCACGCGCCGTTCCGGCGTCGGACCCTGGATGAAGCTGACCCCGGGCTTCGGCATATTGGCCGTCGAAACCGTCCGGGCGGGCGGATTGGCCGATTGCGCGATGGCAACCGTCGACAGCGCGCACGCGGCGCAGGCTAGCGCGACAAGAACAGGCGATGCTGGACGGACGGACCTGCGCATGATTTCGAGCTCCGACGGGTAAGTTCCTGCGCCGATTATGCGCGGCCGCCAGGGCCCGTGCAGGCCGGGACCCGCAGGCTGTTCAGCCGGCCGCTAACCGATAGCGCTTCCAGCAGACCGACCGACGTACTAACATCCCAGCCCGACGCGGGTGTAGCTCAATGGTAGAGCTGTAGCTTCCCAAGCTACTGACGAGGGTTCGATTCCCTTCACCCGCTCCATCGACCCCTGTGTCCCATGCGGCACAACGGATTCGGGCAATCAGCGATACCCAGAAAACGGCCCCTAAAAGGTATCGTTTGAGGTATCGCCGCAGTGCCAAAGCCCCTCTTCCTCCATCGTAAGGCCGGACTCTACGTCCGCTTCCGCGTCCCTGCGGACCTCTTGCCGGTCGTCGGCTCCCGCTTTCTTGTTCGTCCACTTCACATGACCAAAGGGGACGCTGCCCGACTGGTTGCGGAATGCATGGCTGTGGCACTCTCTGAGGCATTTAGAAGCCTACGAAAGGGGGAGGGCGTGGACCTCAAAAAAAGCGCTTGATGCAGCGCGAAGTGTTGGCCGGCGCGACCTGACGTTGGGTGAGGTGGCGCTTCCCAATGGCACCGTCTTCCGAAATGTGCAAATCGACAATGCGGAAGACGAGCGGCAGTTCCGTGAGCTCGTCCGAGAGGCCACCCAGACTCCCGCGTCCCAGGCAGCCGACAACGGCGCGGCACCTTGCGCGGGACGAGCGAAACAGAAAGAGATGCTGGCGCACCAGATTGGCGTGCACATCAGCGACCTGGAGCGTGCGGGCCGCGAGAAGAAAACGGTGCTCGACAGTCGCCACACTCTCCGCCTGTTTCTGGGCATCGTCGGGGACAAGCCGCTTTCGTTTCTTTCGTCCGATGATTGCTGTCTGTTCTTCGACGAGGTGCAGTTTTGGCCGAGAAACGCATCGAAGATTCCCGGAAACAAGGATATGTCGGTTAAAGACATCATCAAGAGGGCGAAGGTCGACGGAGTTGAGCCGCCTGCCGGACACACAATGAATAAGCACCGGCAAAGGTTGTCCGCCTTCTTCAATCTCCTTATCGAGGAGCCTTGCCGGCCCCTGCCGACCTAGACAGGAGTCGTCCACGGGTCGCGCTGGATGCCCATCCCTATAGTCCTGAGCAACCAAGGGCATGGGGATGCTGCAACGTCATTCCCATTTGCATGGAAGCCACTCGCTTATAAATCAGCCAACAGAGCGTAGGGCGCGGCGCCTACTTGGCCAAATCAGAGTGGCAGCCGTCTAAGAAGTCGCTCACAATGTCGCACGGGACGAGACGGGGAACGGTTATGAAGGACAAGCCTGGCCAGAAATATCGACGCAAGGCTTATGTTTATGCTGTCCTGACCGGAGTTGCTATCTTGGGTCTGTTCTTTCAGGCTTGGCGGGTGCATGCCTTCGATGTCCAGGACGTCGTTCGCCACATGCCGCACCATGCGGCCCGTCCAAAAGTTGGGGCGCCGGCGGCAATTTCTAGCGCTGCTGCACCGGTCGTGTCTGCTCCGCTAGCCGCAGCTTTGCCCGTTGTACAAGAAAACCGTTGGAGCGACGGAGATGTGGTCTCCGCACTCAGCAGTTTTTACCAGACCATAATTACCTATATGGGAATTCTCATCGCCGTGATGGGAGTCCTCTCCGTTCTGACCCTGCGGTTTTTCTCCAAGGCGGCGGCTGAGGACATGGCCCACGAAGCGGCGAAGACTGCGATGCATCACTACCTTGAGACAAATAAATTCCGAGACGAGGTGTCCTATGCAGTACAGGACATTGGTCTATCTGGACAGTTGGAATCGGTTGAAAAAGACTTGGTTGCAATCAAGAGGCATCTGAAAGAACGACAGCCGTCCGCGTTTGATAACAGCGAAGACGAGGAAGGCACCATTGGGCTCCCTCCGGACAAAGAGGCGCCCTGATGGCTATTGTCCGAAAGAAGACGACACAACCAACGGTCGGCCCTGCTGTCACGATGACTGGTCCCGAGCTCGTCGCCAAGTTGAAGGCCGCGAACCTTATGCGATTGCCGCTCAACGTCCGGGGAGTGGCTGAGTATCTGGGCCTTGAGGTCGTTGAAGAGCCCATGGACGACGACATGTCCGGGTTCCTGGAAATTCGCAGCGGACAATGGGTTGTCGGGGTGAACGCATTCCATCACCTCAACCGCAAGCGATTCACCATAGCGCATGAAATCGCCCACTTCCTTCTGCACTCAGAGGGACAGACCGAATTTAGGGACAGGACGTTTGCACGCCGGACCAATGACCCGAGTCGCATGGAACGAGAGGCTGACCAGTTTGCCGCTGAGCTTTTGATGCCGGCCGAGGATGTCCGGCAGAAAATTGCAGCCGGTGAAACGTCCCTCTCTGCATTAGCCGCCCAATTCGGGGTGTCCGCTCTGGCGATGAAGTACCGCGTGCAAAAACTCGGATATCAGGTTAACCAATGACGGATTACCTCCCCATCCTTCGCTCGCGTGTGGCCGAAATTCGTGGCCTTCGTGAGCTACCAGGCGCGGACCTGAAAAAGCTGTTTCCGGTGATTGAGCTCACTCGTTCACGACGGACGCCCAAGAATGCGGGCGGGGATGTTGCCAAGAGTGTCGAGTTGGTGTCCGAAGTTCTGGACGGTGCCCCATTTGTCGCAGACCTAACGTCGCTCGAAAGCCTACAAAATTCAGAATTCGACCGACTCCTTGACGACACAGCCGGATTCAAGGCGTGGACAGATTTCGCGCACGCCAACCTTCCTACTAACTGCGTTCCAATGGTTCATCTCCTTGAGCCATTCGAGTTGCAACCGTTCTTGACTCAGGTTGGGCGTCTTCGTGAGAAGTTTCATCGTGTCGCAGTTCGAATCCCTACTTCCTATCGTGACTTCGACGCGTTCACCGCTGCATTGACCGGTTTGGTCGGCTTTCGAGATGTCGTGGTCATTTTGGACGCAGGGTTCATCACCCGCGCCACCATCAACGGCGCAGCTGCAAGACTCGTAGAAATGCTGAATTCCGTAGGAAATCTTGGTCTTCGGCATCTTTCCGTGGCGTCTAGCTCGTTCCCCAACAGCGTGGTCTCCGCAGGCGGAGGTGACGACACAGGTGAGTTCCGGCTACTTGAGGTCGACCTTGGAAACTGGTGCCGGACTCATTTCCCCGGAGTGTCTTACGGTGACTATGCGGCAATCCATCCGATGGATTTCAAGGGGACTGTGACGAACTGGGTCCCGCGCGTCGACGTTATGCTCGACGAGAGTTTTTACTATTATCGATACCGCCGTTCCGACGGCGGCTACATCCGGGCGGCCAAGGATGCCAGGGCCGATGGACGGTACGTGACGTTGAAGTGCTGGGCGCATGACAACATCGACGCGGCGGCGGCAGGCAACCCCCCGGGGCGCAGCCCATCCTTTTGGATTGCGAACCGAGTCAACTTTCATCTTGCGCGGCAGATTTCCCGTCTGGGCCTGTAATCCGGTCGCCAAGAGTCAGCATCCTCACATCATCAAGCGTGACGGTCTTTCCCAGTTCCTGGCGAAAGGCGTCAAAGCGAGGTTGCAGCCGGTCCCGTACGGACATGAGGGCAAATGCGGAAAGGGTCGGCGCCGGCACCGTTCTCCTCGCCAACTCGACAAGACCCTCGTAGTGCCCCGGGAGTGACTGCCCCGGTACCCGAAGAAGAAGCTTGAGGTCTTCCGTTCGCAGCCACCGAAGCGCCGTCTCAGGTCCAAGGCGGGTACGGATGCGGGGCTGCCGGATACGGAGAAGTGATTGCCCGCTGAGGGTCATTAGGCCGGCCGAACGGGGTAGTTTGATTCGGAGCGCGTCGAGCCACGCGGCATCCGCGACTACCGAAAAATCCAGAAACATCGCGTCATACCCCTCAGCTTGGCCCGCGAGCTTATCGAGGTTGTCGCGGGGCCCTTTGATTTCGAGGGCGCTCAGCCGGACGGGCGAGGCTATTACGAGGTCAGCGCGGAATTGCCCCTCCCCGAACCGTACTTCGGTTCCGATAACCTCATCGACGGTGAGGGTGGGGAGCAGTGCTGAGATGACCAGGGCTTTGAGGTCTTCGGCGTAGGTCATTGGGCGGATATACGACAGGCCGGCCTGTCATTCTGACACACGATGAGGGGTCGAGCCGGATGGACCTTAGCTCCCGGTCGTCGACCAACAGAGGGGGCCGTGGACGGAATTGGATGGCAAAATCACCTCATTCGAGAAGTGCCGGAACGGGCCCCGTGACGAGGCTTCCCTAGTGGTTCCGCCTCCGAGCGTGCTAGCCTGCCGACAGTCCCGTTTTTGGTATCCCTGATTGTAACCTCTTGTCCCGCCGCAAATTGTTGGTCTTAAAGACAATTGGGATAGGGGGTGGGTGTTCCCTTCACCCGCTCTAGTTTCCTTTGTTCGTGGCCGCAACGGCCCGGATCGGCAGTTAAACCTGATTGCTGGCTTTAGCTATTCCGATCAATTGTCTCTGACAGCTTTGTTCCTACCATTACCATTGCAACCATTGCAGGGGACCGCCAGGATGATGTTTACGCTGCCGGTGCCTGGCATAAAAGCCTTGCTCCGGACTTTTGCACGCGCGTTGATTGTCACCTGCATGGTGCTGGACCTTCCTGCGCAGGCGGCGGACGTTGATCTGGGAAGAGCAAACGACAAGGTCGGAGTGCAGGGGCATCCAGTTCCATTTCTGCCCGTCGATCAACTCCAGCGGACCTTGTTCACCGCCAGGGAGGGGGCGCCTCAGGGCATTTATGCGATCACGCAGGATCCGCAGGGTTATCTATGGGTCGGCGGTTCGAGCGGGCTATACCGTTTCGACGGTGTCCGCTTCGAGAAAATGTTCGAGGACAAGCTGCCCGCTATCCTGATTTCCGCATTATTCGCCGATAAGGATGGGAGTCTGTGGATAGGCGATCTTCGTGGCGGGATCACTCGATTGCGCAATGGCGTGCTGACGCAAATGAATCGCGGCCGCTCCCCGGCAACCATCATGGCGTTCACGCAAAGAACGGATGGCGCGCTATGGGTAGGCACTGCCAGTAGCCTGGACGAATTGGACGGCGAAACCTGGCGCCCGATCCACGTCTCCGCGGACTCCCCTAAGACAGGTATCGACGTCAATCTTTATGGCAAGGGATGGGACGGTTCGTATTGGGTCTTTAGTGACAGAGTCGCCTATCGGCGTCTTCCGGCGTCGTCGCAGTTCGAGCGATTCACCGCTGACGAGGGAATGGCGGCAATGGCCGGCCTTCCAGCGAGTACGACCTATTCCAGCGCGGCATCGACGGCCGACATGATCGTGGATCGCTATCGAGCATTGTGGGTACCCACAATCGATGGGCTACTCAGGGTGCATGTGGAGACGAGCACGGACGGATATCAACTTGTTACCGAGCGCGTACGGACGGGCGACGGAAGCGAGGAAATGGAAGTTACCGCCGCCTATAGCGACAGGGACGGCAACGTATGGATAGCCAGTTCGCGAGGGCTGGAGCAGTTTCGCGCCACCCGCTTCACGCCGTTATCGCTGCCTGCCGGCACCTATCGCCCAACTATTGCTGCAGATGACGACGGCGCGCTCTGGGTTGCCAGTCTTTCATCGTTGCCGCCATTGCGCGTGGGTAAGCTAACCGAAGCCCACCCAGAGTTCGGGGGTTATGTCGCCTGTCTCGCGCGTGCGCCCGATGGCGCTGTCTGGTTGAGCGCCGACAGCGTTCTACATCGTTATCACGATGGCTTGACCCGTTCCATTCCTCTGCCGCACGAAAGCGGCGCGCCGAAAGGGAACGGGACACCGGGGCGAGGTTGCGCGGGATTGGCCGTAGGCACCCGTAACGATATCTGGTTGGATATCTATTCGAAGTTATGGCATTGGGACGGTCATGAATGGAATTTAGCCTACCCTAAGACAGCACTTTCCCTGGCCGTTCAAGAGGACCGGGTTTGGGTAGGGCGACCGGATAACACCCTGGTGGTGCTTGAGCAAGGCAAGGAGCATCGTTATACGAAGCTCCAGGGTATCGATGTGGGCGCGGTGAGCGCCCTGTATTCAGGCAAGGCCGGCCTTTGGATGGGCGGCAACAACGGCCTCATGCTCAAACGAGGAGAGTACTTTCAACGTCTTCTTGGCACGCATGGGGAACGCTTCCTGAGCACGGCCGATATCGTCGAATTAGATAATGGCGATTTGTGGATTCTTACCAGTCGCGGGGCCTATCGAGTGGCGGCTGGGGAGATCAAGGCCGCGATAGCCGCGCCAAGCCATGCCGTTGGCTACGAGCTATTTGATCAGGACGATGGGCTGCGCGGATCGATCGGCACGGTGCAGCTCGATCCGCTGGAAGTGGGGACGGATGGTCGGCTATGGATAGCCAGCCAACGAAGCGTCGCCTGGATCGATCCGACGCATATCCCACCGGTTCCTGCGCCACCTCCGGTTTCGATCGATTCCCTGAATGGGAAGGACCTGCGCTTTGCCGATGGTAGGGAAGTCATGCTTGAAAAGGGGGCGCGAAGCATCGACGTGGCGTACACAGCCGCCACGCTCTCCCTGCCGGGACGATCGCACTTTCGCTACGTGCTTCACGGTATCGACGACGGTTGGCAGGATGCAGGTACGCAGCGCAGTGCGCACTATTCCAACCTCGGGCCTGGTCACTACATCTTTCTTGTGGAGGCTTCTAGTGCGGATGGCGTGTGGCCAGCGTCGGCGACGAGGCTTTCCTTCGAAATCTTGCCAGCGTTCTACCAGACATGGTGGTTCAAGGGGCTTTGCATACTCGCCGCATTGCTGGTTGCGTGGTCACTGTATCGAATGCACATCTCGCGCATCTTCGCGAGTCATCAGGCTCGCGTGCGCGAGCGTGAGCGGATCGCTCGCGACCTTCATGATTCCCTCTTGCAATACTTCCAGGCCCTTCTTCTGCATGCACATGCAGCTACCTCGGGGCTGACCGATGGCGTGGCGCGAGTGAAGCTGGAAAAGGTTATCCAGATCGCAGGCGAGGCTCTTGTCGAGGGGCGCGATAAAATTATGGAACTTCGGTCCGTAAGCGATTCGTTAGATGCACTGCCAAATGACATTGCCAGGCTCGCCCAGCTCCTGGGTGACATTCATGCCATGGAATTCTCGGTAGAGGTTCACGGTGAACTTCGGCCTTTGCGTCCTGCCGTTGCAGATGAAGTACACGCGATTTCCCATGAGCTTGTAGCCAACGCTTTCCGTCACTCCCAAGGGACGCATGTTCGACTGGATCTCTACTACGAACGGCAAGCCTTAGTCGCGGTAGTCACTGATGACGGTCGCGGTATCGACGGCGATTCCGATGCCGCGATCAAAAGCGGTCATTGGGGCATTGCGGGCATGCACGAGAGAGCGAAGCAAATCGGGGGCAGTCTGGCCATCGGTCGAGGCCCGCAAGGGGGGACGCGAGCGACCTTGAAGGTGCCGGCTCGCCTGGCATACAGCCGGCATCGCGGGTTGGTTAGCCGATGGCGCTGACGTGCGCATTTAGTCGGTCTGGACATCGCCCGATCGTGTTTTAGCGGCGCCTTACTGCAGTGGGCGCAGCAACAGGGGCAAAGGACGAGCATGAAAATGGCAATCAGGCCATCGAGGATTCGCCAGGCACGAGGATTGCGGAAGACTGGCTGCAAAAGCCTGGCGCCATATCCAAGAGTGGTGAACCAAAGGACACTTGCTGAGGCGGCCCCTGCGGTAAACACCCACCGCATGTCACCAGGATAGCGGGGAAACCGAGACGGAGGTGGTTAAGCACACTTGTTATCTCCTCTCGGTTTCCGCGGCGGCGGCTTGTGAGTAATCTGAAGCCCGCTATCCGGTCGAGCAATATGCAAATACGGCAACACCCGCCTGATACAGGGGAGAGGAGGGGCGGGGCCAACTACGCGGCCGTTACCAAATTCATCCTACCTCCGCCCCGGAACTAAAGGCTGGTTGTGCTGAGCGCGAGTTCGGAGAGAGATTGGGGATGGATTCGCTTACCGGAACATGCCGACCCTTTTCCCCAGCGCGGCAAGGAGCTTTCGCCAATGTCGTTATCAAGATTCAGATCGGGCTTTGCCGCAATAATCGGGCTGTTGGGGCTCGCTACGACATCCATGCCGATCGCCGTGCACGCGCAGACGGCAGCCTCCTTGACGGCAACGCAATCCGATCCGCGCAAGCTGGGCTGGATGACTGGCTTCCCGCCGCCCGATGACAAAGTCATCCGTTTCACCGATAGCGACTATTTTGCTTTCCCCAAGTCGCGTTGGACGGTCTGTCATTTTCGCGAACTCATGCCGACAGTGGGTGTGTCGCGCGGTCCGGGTGCGGCCGTCCCGTTTGTGCAGAGGATTGACCCAGGTATCGACGCTATCCGCTTTACCCCGCTGGGCGGCGGCGGAGCGATGACCTGGCAGCAGGCGTTCGACGCAAACTATACGGATGGGATCGTCGTCCTGCATAAGGGCGTGGTGGTTTATGAGCGTTATGCGGGCTGTCTCGACGCAACCGGACAGCACGGAGCGATGTCGGTGACAAAATCGCTAACGGGATTGCTGGGCGAAATGCTCGTCGCAGAAGGCGTGATCGATGACAACGCGCGTGTCGAAACCATCGTGCCCGAATTGCGGCAGAGTGCGTTCGGCGATGCCACTGTTCGTCAGGTGCTTGATATGACGACCGGGCTTCAGTACAGCGAGGACTATGCCGATCCCAATGCGGAAGTCTGGACCTATTCGGCGGCGGGAAGCCCGCTCCCCCGGCCCAGCGATTACAAGGGGCCGCGAAGCTATTGGGAATATCTCAAAACCGTCCGCAAGCAAGGAGAGCACGGGACGGCCTTTGCTTATAAGACGATCAATACCGATACGATGGGCTGGATCATCGCGCGCAAGACCGGTAAATCGGTTGCCCGGTTACTTGCTGAGCGCATCTGGAGCCGCATGGGTGCCGAGCAGGACGGTTACTACACCGTCGACTCCCTCGGAACGCCTTACGCCGGGGGAGGACTTAATGCCGGATTGCGCGACATGGCCCGGATCGGTGAATTGATGCTCGAAGGCGGCACCATCAACGGTAAGCGGCTGGTGCCGAAGACTGCGATTGACCGCATCCGTGCAGGCGGAGACAAAGCCGCTTTTGCAAAGGCAGGCTATGGCCTGCTCAAAGGATGGAGCTACCGCGACATGTGGTGGATCACACACAATGAGCACGGCGCGTTCATGGCCCGTGGCGTTCACGGGCAGACGATCTACGTCGACCCCGTCGCGCAAATGGTGATCGCGCGCTTCAGCTCACACCCCACCGCAGGCAATGCGGCGAACGACCCGACATCCTTGCCCGCCTATTCCGCAGTGGCGGAGTATTTGATGACACGACCGTAATGCCCGTGAAAAAGCCCGGGCCCGACAAGTTGCCGGACCCGGGCTCGAGGTCTCCCTGGCGCACATGATCCCGCGTTACGGAATCAGTTCGCCCTGGTCGTTTCCTCAGAGGCGCATACCTTCAAACGGGTTCCAGCCATCCTGGCCCTTTACCTTCTTGAGGTAGACCGCGTAGTTCGTGCAGATGGCGCACATGAAGCCAAATGCGACGCCTACGCCGCGCGTGGCGGCATCGGGCACATTCAGCACGGCAAGCACGATGCTCACGGCGATGATGATGCCCAGCAGCGACAGTGCTTTGCGCCAGATGCCCATGACCGCCATGGCGATGGGGCCAAAGAAAAACGCCCAGATGTTGGTGTTGATCAGGATCTTCTTGCCGAAGGGAAGCGTCTTCAGCTCAGCCTTGTATTCGGGTGTGTTCGGCGCACCGAACTGGTCGAAAAATGCGAAACGCGCCTTCCATTTTTCGCTGATTTTCGGGTCCGAGCGATAGTCCACAGTAGCCATTACAACTCCTCGTTAGCCGTTACGAATCTCGCACGAATCGGGTGCGGTCGGCCATGCTAGGCACGTAACGCGTTTTCATCACCATGCACACACGATTTTTGCGAATTGGATCACACCGATACCGTTATGGCTTACGCTTTTCCTTTCAAAGGAAGCAGCCGACCGCATCGAATCTAGAACCGGCGCGACAGGCCGATGTAGATATGGCTATCGGGTGTGGCGCTGTTCAGACCAAAGTTCGCACCGGCATCGAGCTGAAAGTCAGGACCGACCAGGTAAGTCATTGCGATATCGGCTGACTGCTGGCGCACCGTTCCCGAAGGATCCCGATTGACGGAGTCCCACACTTCGACGGCCAGCGTGAGTCGGCTTGTGACAGGATGGGAGACGTTGATCAAATTGATCAACGCTCCGTGGTGTCCCGATCCATCGCTGTCAGCGAGTACATCCAGTTCGGGGCCAAGCGTGAGTGAGAACCCGCCCGACAGCGGCAAGGCAATGGGCATGGCAATGCCGCCTTCCCACGTATCGTTGCCGATGCCACGTGCGGCCGTCGGTGCCTTGACGAACGGGATGAGCGCGATGCTGGCCCGGTCGCTTTCAAGGATGCGGGTTTTAAGCCGGAGGTAGATGTCGCCACCGCCGCGCGAGACTTTGCTCTCGCCCGTCGTTCGATCCTGGCTTTGAATGCGGATGCGAGGTGCCCAGTTCACCTGCAAATCGGTGCTGTCCGTCAGACCATATTTAAGAGTGGGATTGGTGTAGTAGACCGTTTCGGTAAGAACGGTTGGCTGACTGTCACGCACGTAGCTGCCGATATCCGTTTCTAACTGCCAACTGCCCGCCGGCACTGTGCAGGTCGAGTTTGCCTTTGTGGGGCGATCCGTGCAGATCGGAGAGGAAGGTGCTGCTTCGGCGTGCAACCTGGGCACGTGGGCTGAGGCTATGAGAGCCGTGAAGAGAACAGCGGCGAAGTTGAAGTATTTTAGCCGGCCATATGTACTTGTCATTGTGCTTTCAAACGTCCTCGGCGCCACGCGTAAACACGTTTTTGCGCGAAGACAGCAAGATATTGCGACACTCCGTAAAGATGATACGTAATGCAGATCGCTCGCCGTAAAATTCCCGCAAATCTGTGTTCACGACGGTATCTGCTACTGGCGCCGGATAGCGGACCACGAGCACGGCCGCAGGCGCCTGCTCAAGACGCTGCTCGAAGGAATGGTTTCGCCTTTGGACTAAATCGGGCGTATCCCCGCCTTGCGCCATCTATCCGCAGGGCACAAGGATTCGGGATCGACTTTCTTCATGTCGACAGGCCTCGCGTCGGCCATGACTTGCGAGTCGGTTGCCGGTGCCATGAAGTAGCCGGTTTGCGTAACGAAATGCTCGTTGAGCCGCCACCCCGCAGGGGCGTGAACAAGTATTCCCACGCCATCCAGATCGATCGCATGGACTTGATTGGCGTGGTCGCCGACCAGTTGTTTCAGTTTTGACGGAGACGCAGCGTGCACCTGGATGGGCGTCTTACCGTCTTCGGCAAGCCATGGGATGGGGTCGCAGTCGATGTCGTCCGGAATGACGTACAGGCGAAGCGCGCTCTTTTTTCGAGCGATTTTGAACTGAAAGCCTATGCCGGGTTGTTCCGGATCGGCTGCTTGATAAGTGCCCGAGAACTCGCGATCGGTTGCCGCTGCACTGGCTGTTTGTGCACGCAACGGACCCATGCTGGTAGCGGGCAACGCAACAAGCAGGCTAAGGGCGACGCATTTCGTCAACGAGCGCATGTTCACGGCACGAATCTGAGCGAGGTCGCGATGCGTTTCGCCAATGCCTCGTCTCCCTGATTGCGATAGTCCACGTAGATAGTGAAAACACCACTGCCACGTTTCGCGCCCGTTGCGGGTGGCTCACTCGTGGTGTCCACATCCTGCGCTACGGATAGTTCTGAAAAACCAACCGCATATCGATAGCGATAGTTCTGTTGGCGATAGGCAGGGATCGATGCGGACAATTTGCATTGCTCCACAATCGCCGGGTGTCCATCTACAACGATGTGCTTGCTCTGGGATTTTTCCTTACACATCGACGGTGCGTTTCTTGGATAGTTACCGTTGCCGTCGCGTTGGGCATTGGGGGTGGCCTCATAGGTCCAGTAGGTCCACGATACGAATATCCGGGCGCCGGTATCGTCGCCATCGAAGAAGCCGCCATCGACATCCGCATGGCGATGCACTTTGGCTAGCGCAGCCGGAATCGATAAGGTGAACCAGCCGTCGGGATTCCGCGTCGTCAGGCGCCCCGGGTCCGTACCCGCCATGGCTGATATGACGTAAAACGCCAGTAATAGAGCAAGCAAGGAACGACGACGCATTCAGAACCCCTTGTGTTACGCGATGACGAGCTACCGGAACCACGCTCTGGGCGTGGTCGACGATTGTCCTGGTTTCTCGCCTTGCACGTTACACCCGGGAGATTACCCGCTGGCTACGAGCTCGCCTTCAAACGCCTTGTTTCGCACGTACTCCCCCGCCCGGTACTCCATCAAAAGCGGGGAGGGAAGCGGACAGTCGGGGTGCATCCGGTTCAACTGATGGATCGAGCCGGAGATGCCGCTCATCAGTCCGGGCGTGAAGGCATCCCTGGCGAGACCGCCTACGATCCCGTGTTCTTCGATACTGGAAAGAATGATCGCGATGCCGGGCATGGCGCTCGGCGGAACCAGATCGGGATCGATCTTGCTTGCGCGCATCAGTAGTTCCCACGAACTCAGGTCGCCATGGCATAACGTATGGCTATAACCCCAGCCACCCTGGATGGCGGCGTTCACCGCGCGCTGCAGCGTACTCAGGTGACGGGCGTGACCGGTGCGCGCATAGAGATCGCACGCGGCCAGTCCGATGCCGACGCTGCCGTGGCACCACGTGTTGGCGAAGTCGCGACTCTCGGGCTTTCGTACGTCGATCCAGTTGCGGGCTTCGGCGTCGTAAAGCGATTCTTCGAAATCGAAAGCGCGCTCGGCCAGTGCAAGCCAGCGCTGCCGGTCGTCCTCACTTCCGGCCTGGCTCAATCCAAGACGGACAAGCGCCCAGCCGGTGCCGGTTGCACCGTGGGCGAATCCGCCGATGGGTTCGCTGAATATCGAAGCGGGCCAGCAGGCGCCCTTTTCATCGAGAATCGCGGCGCTTTCCAGGCGTTTTCCCGCTCGTGCGGCGAGTGCAAGCCAACGGGCGTCTCCCGTGGCTTCGGCAAGCTGCAATATGGGTACCACTGCGCCACTGATACCTTCGAGAATATCGAAGACACGCTCATTCTCGATATCCCATTGCTCCATGACGGCCGCTTGTTTCACCGCGTTCTCGAGCAGTCCGGATCCCGGCTTGAGTACATCCATTGTCAGCCACGTGAGAATCTGGGAGCCCAGTCCGACAAAGCCACCCACGGCCTCCGGCTGCTCGGCGTCTTCCGCTTTTCTCAGTACCTGCAGGACACCATCCAGCGCGCTCGATACGCCAGCCACTTCGTCGACGCGTCCCCGCTTCATTTCATAGTCATAGCCAGCCAGTGCGAGTGCAATGCCCGACAGTCCGACATAAAGATTGGGTTGCAGCGTGCGCATCGTCCATCCGCTTCGTCCCAGGATGGGACTGATCCAGGTGATCGTCCCGTCGCGGCCTCGCACCGAAAGCTGGAGCAGCTGTTCGATCGTTTTCCTGGCCATGGACCGTCGCCGCCGATCGATGTTGGCCGCGTGCGGATGACGCGCGGCCAGGTCGTAAGGAGAGCGCTTGTCGTCGTTGAGGCGCGTGTTGAGATGCGCGGTGACGAGGGCACCTCGTATCGTCAGTTCTTCCAGCTCTGTACGCATATCGAGCCAGCTCTGGAACACCTCGTCGATTTGCGACTGGCCCAGTTCGTTGGCGAAAACGGGGATGTCGCCGTAACGCATGTCGTCGATTTCGGAAGCGATGATTTCCGGCTCGGAAGGGGCCACGGGTGAAACGGCGGCGTTTCGCGCCAGCAAGTCCCTCGCGCGTTCGATGGCCGCCGGTTCGTCATGCAGGGACGCCGGATGCCAGAGCATGCGCATGATTTCGACGTAGGTCTGCGTCGGTCTGCGAATGAGCCGGATGCGGCAGCCCCCGAATGCAACGAGCATGGGAGCCAGTTGTCCGTCCTGCTGGAGTTGGGCCAGACGATCGGTCAGTTCCCGAAAACCGGACACGATGTTTTCCCAGAACCGCGAGATGTCCGGGTTGATGCAGGGATGATTCTTGGCCATCTCGATATCGATACTGACCAGACCGACCCGTGCATCGGTGGTTCCGTGGTTGACGATTTCCGGGATGCGTATTTTTGGTTGTTCGCCTTGCAATGCGCCAATGGCGGAAATGTCCACGCCGCTTAAACCGAGTGCCGGAGCGCGAAAGGGCACCAGACCGGTTCGCAGTACCGAGGAACGAATCAGTGCTTCCGCCAGATCGACCGCCTCGCCCTTATCCGAAGAGGGTGGCATCAGATCGACGACGAACAGGCTTTCGACGTCGACGACGAAAGGTATGGGGCCCGAGGCAATCAGGTTTTCGTAGTGGATATCCGTGCCGCCAAGCAAGCGCATGACCGCCAGCCAGTGGCCGATGTTCCGGTAGAACGCCGCGAGTTCGATGTCGTCGACGCAGTATGTGTGCTCGACGTATCGCGTCCAGCCATAGTCGCCCCGGTCAAGCACGGCCGGGACCTGGATGTGGTCCGGCTGGTCGAAAAGAAGTCTGTCGAGGAAGCCTTCAAGCGCGGCATCGATACGAAGCGAGCGCGGCTTGTACATCACGGTGCCGCCAGTGAATTTCACTCTGGCGACCGTTTGTCCGCCGTCGTGAACATCGCCTTCGCCAAGGTCCACTGAGAGCAGTTCGCCAACGGGATTCCCGATGAATGCCGAAAGGTCGTCGCGATCCGAAGCGATACGAGCGGCGAGGGAAATAGTCGCCTGGCTCTGTTGCCCGAGCACCCGGTTCAAGCGCGGCTTCAGTACGGGGTAGCGTTGCCCGATTTTTTCGATGAACCCGGGTGTTTTGGCTTGTCTGAGGAATTCCGCGAACTTCGCCGTTTCGTTGGCTCCGAGGAGCTGGCCGGATAGCTTCGCGGCATGCAGTTCCAGCAACAGAACCCGATTGAGTTTTCGTTCGGCGCTGTCGAGCAGTGCTCTGTCGGCGACCTGCTGGACGATGCGTATCTCGTCTTCGCCCAGGGCCGCCTGCATGGAAATGTCCTTGGCGAGAGATTGCCTGGCGTCGGCGGTCAGGTACTCGATGATCGATGCAAACGTATTTTGCGAGTGGGATTCATCCATTTTGAATTCCAGGCATTCCCGAATGTAGGCACCTCATCGTTTCAGAAATAGCCGTGGGGGTTAGCCACGGCTATCGCCACTGCTGAATATCAGCAGCAGAAACCCGGCCTGGAGGCCGTACAGGAACTACAGTTCGATGCGAGTGCGATATCGGGGCTGGTCATGGCCGCCATCGTGTTGGCGTGACCTTCCGTGTAAAGCGATCCCGCAGGATTGTCATACCCATCTACGCTGTCAGCACCACTCAACCAGCCAGCCAAGATATTGTCGGTCTGCATATGAGTACTCCATGGTTTGTTACAGGTATGCGCCCAGATATGGCACAACGACTTACCGTAGTGGACGCTTCTACGGTGACAAATTCCCGAGTCGGGCAATCCTAGTCACAAGGTCACGGTTTGCGCCAGCGTAACAACCGCACCTTCATTTCAAGGCGTTTCCGCATCGCGACGTTCTCCTGAAAACATTCTTGCTCCGGAGTTGGATGGATTTAGGACTACCGGATCACAGAAGTTGAAGCCGGCATCTTTACGAGCTTCATGAGATTTGCCGAAATTGCATAGCAATGAAACATGACGGTTTGCTTGTCGATGAACTCAGGCTACCGTTCGGGGAAATGCGCGAAGATGCTTCAGGGACAGACCGCCGCTTGCAGTCCGGAAATGTCGATGTAAGTTCACCGGACGAAGCGACTTATCAATCAGTCGGAAGGTTCGATGATCTTAAAACGCTTTCTTCGCCAGTATCGGGGCTCGTTGATTGGCGCGGTGGTTCTCTCGGCGGCGAGCGCGGTTTCAACCATGGCGCTGCTTTCCCACATCAATAACCTGGCATCGGGCGGTTTTCACGCGCTTGGGTTACGGCCATTCGCGATCGGTGTCTGCTGGCTTGTTGCGCTGCTGATTACCAGTGCGGCGTCCCAGTTTCTTTTGGCCAATCTGGGCGGGAACCTGGTGGCTCAGTTACGTATCGAGCTGTCGAAGAAATTCATCGATCTGGAATACGAGAAATTAGCCGACAAGAAACATGCGGTCTTCGGTTCGCTTATCGAGGACATCGCAAGCATCGCTCCGCTGGTACTCGTTGCACCCTTGCTTGCCTACAATATTTTGCTGGCCATTCTGTATGCAGGTTACCTGGCAAGCGTTTCGTTCCAGTTGCTCGGCATCCTGCTTGGATTCCTGTGTACGACGCTTGTGGTTTCACTGACGCTCGAGCGATTACTGCGATCCAAGTTCGACCAGTTGCGGCAGGCCAACGAGAAAGTCTTCGAATACTTTCGCTACATCAGCGAAGGAAAGAAGGAGATGACGCTCAATGCTTCCCGCGCATCCTATGTCACCGACGAATTGATGCAGCCGGCTATCCAGCGTGCAAGACGGATCATGATCCACGTTCATGCAGGCCTGGGCTTCAACGAGGCCTGGTCGACGGCGGTCATCTACGGGTCGGTTTTCCTGATCGTGTATCTGGGCTATGCGGCGTTGGAGCTGTCGCAGATCACCATCATCCGCTTCGTGATCGGTGCGCTATTCCTGAGCGGCCCCATCGGCTTCATCGTGAGTGCCGCAAGACAGGTTGGCGTGGGTACGGCCAGTCTTCGTCATCTCGAGCGCGTCGGTCTGGACCTGGGCCGCGAAGCTCCCGACAACAGGCCCGCGGACAAAGAGCGCCGCTCGTTCGACGACTGGCAATGCATAAGCCTTCGCGGGGTTTGCTACAGCTATCCCGGCGAAGTCGAATCGCTGCCGACGCTGGGGCCCATCAGCCTGGACTTCAGGCGAGGGGACATGGTCTTTATCGTGGGGGGGAACGGAAGCGGGAAGTCGACGTTGCTGCTACTGCTCAGCTCCCTGTTAAGTCCGCATGCCGGCGGCGTATCCGTCGACGGCGTCCCGCTCGACGGCGACCCGTTTCTTTACAGAGAGCGTTTCACCGGGGTCTTTGGCGACTTCTTTCTCTTCCCGCACGTTCTGGATTCGAACGGTCGGCATCTGTCGGACGAGCGCATCCAGACGTTGCTTGCCGCATTGGGCCTCGGGTCGCACGTCCAGGCGAATCAGGGCGAACTCTCGAAGCTGACCCTCTCGACGGGGCAGCGGAAAAGGCTGGCTCTGCTCCAGTGCTACGCGGAAGACCGGGAGATATTTTTCTTCGACGAGTGGGCCGCGGACCAGGATGCCCACTTCAGGGATTTCTTCTACTGCTCTCTGTTGCCCGAACTTAAGCGGCGCGGAAAAACGATCATCGCCATCAGTCATGACGACCGGTATTTCCATGTGGCGGACCGCGTCATAAAACTCGAAAGTGGTCTGGTCGTGTCCGATACGCGCGACTGGTCATCGGTGGGTCGTCCGACCCCGGCGTAGCGTGCGACGAGGCATTCCCCTACACGTTTTGTCGGATGCGCCCCTGCATCCGTGAAGGGCATTGGCGACATCATGTGCGCCGACCGAAGACGGCGGCCCTTAGCCGGACGATAACTTTCCCGCAGTCCCGGTTGCCAATGCCACGCAATGGAGTGCCCTATGGATAACAGTCATCAAGCCCGCTGCATCGCCGGCCTGCTCGCACGTTACGAGCGCCATCCGGTCCGTCCGGATTCCCCGGACGATCTCCACCGCACCCTGTGCCGCCTGCGGGTCGAGTGGCTGCTGCGCCACCCACGCCCTTTGCGGCTGGCGGTTCCCGAATTCCCCGCGGTCGACAACGAAACGGCTCGTGGGCGTCTTCTTGTGTTTTTCGAGCGTCTCGCCAGTGAAATATCCGCCCTGCACCCGCCGGGGGCGGTACTTACCGTGGGTCTTGGCGAGGGCGTGCCCGGACGCCAGGCCCTGACCCGGCTCGCCACCGGTCTCGGGCTGCGGCGACTTCGCTTTCTCGACCTTGGCAGCGCCAAGCGTGGTGGGGAGGCCTGGCAATGGCTGCTGGACGACGTGCTGGACGAGGCGCTGCATATCTCGGTCGACGCGACATCCCGTACGCGCGATCCGTTCCTGAGCCTCCATCCGGTCGAGGAAGCGGTTGTCTATGGTTCACGGAACCTTGACCGAAGTGACGGGCGGAATGCGGTTCTTACTCGTGCCAGTTGAATCCGTCTTCGTCCTTCGGCATGCTTTCCCTGCCGCGGCTGGTCGAAGCGGTTCCCCGGATCGATCCCCCGATCCGCATCCCCCCGCAACACACCGGTCGAGCGCGCGAGACTCATGGCGAATGTCATCACCCTCGGCTGGCGGGAACGTCTTGCGATTCCGCAATTCGGCATCGCTTCGTTAAAGGCCAAACTCGATACCGGCGCGCGCAGTTCGTCGCTGCACGTCGAATGGCTCGAGGTCGACGAGCGCGCCGACGGTACGTGGCTGCGCTTCCAGGTGCGCACCACGCGCAAGGGCGGTCTGTCCGAACCGTGCGAGGCACGCGCCACCGGGCGGCGCGCCGTCACGGATTCCGGCGGTCACGTGACCACACGATGGTTCATCCTGGCGGACATCGAACTGGCCGGCGAGCGTTTCGCCGCCGAGATCAATCTCACCGATCGCCGCCATATGCTGTTTCCCCTATTGCTGGGACGTACCGCGCTCGACGGACGCTTCCGGGTCGACCCCTCTCTGTCCTACTCGCAGTCGCCCGCGCGGCGTGCCGCCACGGAAACAAAATGAAGATCGCTATCCTGTCGCGCAACGCGCGGCTGTATTCCACGCAGCGGCTTGTCGAGGCCGCGCGTAAGCGCAAGCACACGGTGCGCGTGATCGATCCACTGCGTTGCTACATGAGCATCGCTCCGCAGTCGTTCGCGATCCACTTCAAGGGCAAGCCGCTCGGCGCGGTCGACTGCGTGATCCCGCGCATCGGCGCATCCAGCACGTTCTACGGCACGGCGGTGCTGCGCCAGCTCGAACTGATGGGCGTGTATACGCCCAATCCTTCCGACGCGGTGCTGCGCGCGCGCGACAAGCTGCGCTGCCTGCAGTTGCTGGCAGCCCGCGGTATCGACATGCCGGTCACGGCGTTCGGCGACGCACCGGACGACACGTCCGACCTGCTCGCGATGCTTGGCGAGCCCCCGCACATCATCAAGCTCAACGAAGGCACGCAGGGGCAGGGTGTGGTGCTGGCCGAAAAGCGTTCGGCATCGCAGAGCGTGATCGAGGCATTCCGCGGTCTGTACGCGAATTTCCTGGTGCAGGAATTCATTCGCGAGGCCAATGGCAGCGATCTGCGCTGCTTTGTTGTCGGCGACCAGGTCGTGGCCTCCATGCAGCGTTCCTCGGCCCCGGGCGAGTTCCGGGCCAATCTCCATCGTGGCGGCAGCGCCACGGCGGTCGAACTGACCGACGACGAGCGCACGGTGGCCATTCACGCCGCCTCGGCGCTGGGTCTGGAAGTGGCTGGCGTGGACCTGCTGCGGTCCTCCCGGGGCCCCCTGCTACTGGAAGTGAACGCGTCGCCGGGCCTGGAAGGCATCGAGAAAAGCACCGGCGTCGACGTGGCCGGCGCCATCGTGGCGCACTGCGAAACCCGGGTTGCCGAGCGTCCGTCGCCCGAGCCGAAGCGCCGCCGCAAGGCGAAAGCAGGGCATTAACAGCGATTTAAACGGTCCTGGTTTATACGTGTCCTACTGTGAATCCGCGCGCGGGCTTATGGTATCGGGGCAGTAGCTTGGGCCCAGGGCAGACGAGAGTCTGGTCTGGGCCTTTCTTTGTCCCGAGGAGCGGAGTCAAAGAAAGATTGAGACGTTACGACGCTATTCTCACTCTTCACACTAGACTCTATGCTCTCGATACGGGGCACTGGCCCCCGCGAATCCAAAGCCATCCACGGAGTGCCGCATGCGCGTACTGGTGATCGAAGACAACAACGACATCGCCACCAACATCGGCGATTACCTCGAAGACCGTGGCCATGTGGTTGATTTCGCCGGCGACGGCGTGACCGGCCTGCATCTGGCCGTGGTCCACGACTTCGACGTCATCGTGCTGGACCTGACGCTGCCCGGCATGGACGGCCTCGACGTGGCGCGCAAGCTCCGGCACGAAGCCCACAAGCAGACCCCGGTGCTGATGCTGACCGCGCGCGACGCGCTGGAGCAGAAGCTCACCGGCTTCGAGTCGGGCGCGGACGACTACATGACCAAGCCCTTCGCGCTGCAGGAACTGGCGGCCCGCCTGGAAGTGCTGGCGCGTCGCGGCAAGGGGCCGCAGAGCCGGGTACTGAAGGTCGATGGCCTCACGTACAACCTCGACACCCTGACGGTGAACCGCGAGGGCAAGTCGATCCAGCTCAATCCCATCGGTCTCAAGCTCCTTCAGGCCCTGATGGAGGCCAGCCCGTCGGTGGTTACCCGGCAGGACCTGGAACAACGCGTCTGGGGCGAGGAACTGCCGGACAGCGACTCGCTGCGCGTCCATATCCATGGTCTACGCGCGGCGATAGACAAGCCGTTCGAGAAGCCGCTCATCCACACGCGTCACGGTATTGGATACCGCATGGTCGATCCGGATGCGGTCCAGACGTAAGCTTCGTTTCCGCCTGATCGTCTCGTTCGCGCTCTTTGGCTTCGGCCTGAGTGCGCTGTTCGCGGTCGCGGCGCTCAATATCCGCGAGCGCGTCGAAGACCAGCTCGTCAACGCCAGCTTGCTGGACGATGCCCGCTACGCGAACGAGCAGGTCGTCGCGCATCCTGGCGAGCCCATTGCGTCGAAGCTGCTCACCGCCAGTGTCCTCAGCGATCGCACGCTCTACAAGGCGCCGCTTCCGTGGCAGGCGCTGGACACCGGCGTGCACGACATTTACGAGGTCGATCCCGAGACCGCGCAGCGTCGTCACTACAAACTGGCGGTCTATCGCGACAAGGGCATCATCAGCTTCCTGCGTTACGACGCCTCGCGCGAAGAGCTGGGTAAGCAGCAGTTGCTCATCAGCGTCATCGGCGCCGTGTTTCTGTTCGGCCTGCTATCGCTGGCGCTGGGTTTCTGGCTGTCGCGCAAGGTACTCAAGCCCGTCACCGAACTGGCGAAGCGCCTGCGCGATTTCCGCAAGATCGGCAAGGCGGAGCCGCTTGCGCCGCACTTCGCGGACGACGAGGTCGGTCAGCTGGCCCAGGCGCTGGACGAATACGCGACGCGGCTGACCGCGGTCGTCGAGCGGGATCGCGAATTCAACTCCGACGTCAGCCACGAACTGCGCACGCCATTGGCTGTTATCGCCAGTACGACCGAGCTGCTGCAGGGTTCGCCCGACCTGACCGACAAGCTGCGCGAGCGCCTGAAGCGCATCGAGCGGGCCTCGCGTCAGGCCACCGAACTGATCGAGGCGCTGCTGCTGCTGTCGCGTGCCGAGCGCCGTGGACCGACGCGCGGCGAAAGCACCGATGTGGCCAGGGTCGCGGCCGATGTCATCGAGAGCCAACGTCCGCAGATAGGCGGCAAGTCCATCGATATCGAGCTGATCGTCGGCGATACCGTCACCGTCAACGCACCTGCGTCGGTGCTGTCCGTCGCGCTGACCAATCTCATCGGCAATGCCATCAAGTACACGATGCAGGGCAAGGTCACCGTACACGTGATCGACGGCCGCATCGACGTGCTCGACACGGGACCGGGCATCAAGCCCGAAGACGCCGAAAAGCTCTTCCAGCGAGGCATTCGCGGTGAAGGGGCTGCCGGCGGCGGTGCGGGTCTGGGCCTCGCGATCGTGCGTCGCCTGTGCGAGCTGTACGACTGGGACGTATCGCTACGCCCCCGGCCGGATATGGCGGGCGCGGTGTCGACCATCGATTTCCGGTAAAAAACTGCGCGGTTTCCCCCTTATCGTGGGTGCAAACCTATGAAACGGCGAAGCTATGAACCTGTGGGAGCGCGCCTGCGCGCGAAAGCCTACGGAGCGGTGAAGCCGGGAACTTGCATCGCGAGCTCGTGTTTCCAACTGCGAATGCCATGTGCTGCTTCAATGCAACGTAGGCTTTCGCGCGCAGGCGCGCTCCCGCAGAGAGCCGCGCCTGCGCATTCGATCAGAGCTTTTCGAGCCAGCCCCAGCGATCCTTCGTCTCGCCGGTGAATAGCCCGAAGAACCGCTCCTGCAGACGGCGCGTGATTGGACCGGCCTTGCCGCTGCCGACCTGCTTGCCGTCGACCGAGCGGATCGGCGTGACTTCCGCCGCCGTGCCGCACATCAGGATCTCGTCCGCCAGATAGAGGTACTCGCGCGGCAGGTCGCGCTCGACCACTTCCAGGCCTTCCTCGCGCGCCAGCGTGATCAGCGTGTTGCGCGTGATGCCGGCAAGGATGGACGCGCTGGCCGGTGTGGTGTGCAGGACGCCGTCGAATACCAGGAACAGGTTCTCGCCCGCGCCTTCGCTGAGCAGACCCGTGGAAGCCAGCGCAATACCTTCACCGAAGCCAAGGCGACGCGCTTCGCGCGCGATCAGCTGACCGGAGAGATAGTTGCCGCCCGCCTTGGCGCCGGCCGGAATGGTGTTGGGCGCGAACCGCTGCCAGCTCGACACGCAGGCGTCGATGCCGTTTTCCAGGGCCTCGGGTCCGAGGTACGGGCCCATCGGCCAGGTCGCCACGGCGACATCGGTCGGGCATTCGGCCGACAGGCCGAAACCGCCGAGACCGCGGAACGCCACGGGGCGCAGATACGCCGCGAGCAGGTCGTTCTTCTTCACCACATCGCGGCAGGCCGCGGCCAGCTCGTCGATGGTGTAGGGGATCTCGATGTCGTAGATCTTCGCCGAGAGGTACAGACGCTTCAGGTGATCCGTGAGCCGGAAAATCGCTGCGCCGTCGGGCGTCGCATAGCTACGGATGCCTTCGAAAACCGAGGAACCATAATGGAGGGCATGGGCCATGACATGCACGGTGGCATCGCGCCACGGCTTGATCTCGCCGTTCTGCCAGATCCATTCGGGGTAGTTCTGCGACATGAGGGGGGTCTCCAGGTGACCGCCCATAATAGCCCGACACGGTTGGCGCGGCACCCTCAGTCCGGTGGCCGAAGCCAGAGGCAGCCCGCTTGCCGGACGATCCCGAACCGCGACGTCCGGCTGCCGCCGGCATCCGACGTGGTCACCGCGATCTCGGATGCCGAGTCGGCGTCCTCGCCGGCGCCACCTACGGAAACCAGCGGCTGGCGCAGCATGGCGCCGATGACCTGGATATCGGCCACGGCGCTTTTGGACCCGTACCCATCCCACAGCACCACTCCGCCGATCCGGTTCGCCTCCCTCGTCGCGAAGGCGTCGACGATGACTTGCCGCAGGTCGGCGACGTGTTTGGCGCAAAGCATGGGCAACGGCGGCTGCGCGCTGGACGAGTTTCCCGCAGGGGTGCCCGTCGGCGCCGGCACGGCCGCGGTAGCGTTCATTGCCGAACAGGGCTGGTCGGTGAAAACCGGCTGACCGTTGGTGCCGATGCAGCGGCGGATGGGGTTCTGGGCGAGAGCAATGGCCGGCGCGCAGAGCAGGACGATGACGAAAGTGGCGCGGAGGAGGGTGGTCACGATGTCTCGCCAAGGGTAGCTGGCGGAGACTATCGGATCGGGCGTGAATGGCACGCGCGGTGGATCACGGTTTTGAAGCGTGTAGCACCGTCTCGCGAAAACAGGCTGCACCGCACTGGATTCCTGCCTGCACAGGAATGACGATCCGGGGTGGATAAGTGGGGGGGGCCGGCGTCGCTCTCAGCCCCTCTTCGTCGTTCCTGCGCAGGCAGGAACCTAGAGCGATCACGTACGAAAAAGCGGGGTCTTACCCCAACCGCTCCAACACACTCGTCGTGGAACGCGCCCGATTGATCGTATAAAAATGCAGCCCCGGCGCCCCGCCATCCAGCAACCGCCGGCACAGCTCGGCCACCACGTCGGCCGCCAGTTCGCGAATCGCCGCCGCATTGTCGCCATGGGCCTGCATCCGCTTCACGATCCAGCGCGGGATCTCCGCGCCGCACGCTTCCGAGAAACGCTGCAACTGGCTGAAATTCGCGATCGGCATGATGCCCGGCACGATGGGAATGTTCACGCCAAGCTTCGTTGCATCGTCCACGAAGCGGAAGTACGCATCGGCATTGAAAAAGTACTGCGTGATCGCGCCGTTCGCACCCGCGTCGACTTTCGTCTTGAAGTGCTGCATGTCCTTCAGCGCGTTTTCCGCCTGCGGATGAGTCTCCGGATACGCCGCCACTTCCACATGGAAGTGGTCGCCGCTGTGCTTGCGGATAAAGCTGACCAGCTCCGCCGCGTAGCGGAAGTCGCCGGGCGACGCCATGCCCGACGGCAGGTCGCCGCGCAGTGCCACGATGCGGCGGCAACCGGTTTCGCGGTAGGTATCGAGCAGGGCCGCGATCTCGGCCCGCGTGCCGCCCATACAGCTCAGGTGCGGTGCGACGCTGAGGGCATGCTCGGAGCGCAGACGTTTCACCGTCTCGTCGGTATAGCTAAGCGTCGATCCGCCCGCCCCGAACGTCACCGACACGTAGTCGGGCGCATGGGACTTGAGCTTGCGTACGGTGGTATCGAGCTGAGCCCGCTGTTCGTCGGTCTTCGGCGGAAAGAATTCGAAGCTGATGGCGGGCATGGCGAGGGAACCGGCTGGATGTTGGCTCCGAGTATATATCTTTCAATCGAGATGAAAAGATGCATGATGTGTACGGCAAATAAAAAGGGCGGCCCGAAGGCCACCCTTTTTCGTTCCGATACCGCTACCGATCAATAACGATAATGATCCGGCTTGTACGGACCTTCGACCGGCACGCCGATGTATTCGGCCTGTTCCGGCGTCAGCTTCGTCAGCTTCACGCCGATCTGCTCCAGATGCAGGCGCGCGACTTCTTCGTCGAGCTTCTTCGGCAGGCGATAGACCGACTTCTCGTAGAGATCCTTGTTCGCCCACAGATCGATCTGCGCGAGCGTCTGGTTCGAGAAGCTGTTCGACATCACGAAGCTCGGGTGGCCATGGGCGCAACCGAGGTTCACCAGACGGCCTTCGGCCAGCATGTAGATGGCGCGGCCCGAAGCGAACGTGTAACGGTCGACCTGCGGCTTGATCGTCTCGCGGGAGACGTCCTTCGCCGTGTTCAGGCGATCGATCTGGATTTCGTTGTCGAAGTGGCCGATGTTGCAGACCAGGGCGTTGTTCTTCATCGCCGCCATGTGTTCCAGCGTGATGATGTCCTTGTTGCCCGTGGTGGTGACATAGATGTCGGCGGTGCCCAGGGTTTCTTCGATCGTCGTGACCTGGAAGCCTTCCATCGCCGCCTGCAGGGCGTTGATCGGATCGATTTCCGTCACGATGACGCGTGCGCCGAAGCCCTTCAGCGAATGGGCGCAACCCTTGCCCACGTCGCCGTAGCCGCAGACGACCGCGACCTTGCCGGCGACCATCAGGTCGGTAGCGCGCTTGATGCCATCGGCCAGCGACTCGCGGCAACCGTAGAGGTTATCGAACTTGCTCTTCGTGACCGAGTCGTTGACGTTGATCGCGGGCACCAGCAGCTTGCCGGCTTCGGCCAGCTGGTAAAGACGGTGCACGCCGGTCGTCGTTTCTTCGGACACGCCGCGCCATTCGGCCGCGACCTTCGTCCAGAAGCCCGGGCGCTCTTTCGCGACGCGCTTCAGCAGGTCCTTGATGACCTGTTCCTCGTGGTTCGCACCCGGGCTGTTCACCCAGTCCGAACCCTGCTCGAGTTCCAGACCCTTGTGGATCAGCAGCGTGGCGTCGCCGCCATCGTCGACGATCAGCTGCGGGCCGGTCTCGCCCGGATGGGTCAGCATGTCGAGCGTGCAGTCCCAGTACTCTTCCAGCGACTCGCCCTTCCAGGCGAACACCGGCAGGCCACCGGCGGCCATGGCCGCGGCGACGTCGTCCTGCGTCGAGAAGATGTTGCACGAAGCCCAGCGAACCGATGCGCCGAGTTCGCGCAGCGTTTCGGCGAGGACCGCGGTTTCCTTGGTGACATGCAGCGAACCCGAAAGACGCACGCCCTGAAGCGGCTTTTCCTTCGAGTAGCGGGCACGGATCTGCATCAGGCCCGGCATTTCCTCTTCCGCCATGCGGATGCGGCGGCGGCCGAGGGCGGCCTGCGAAATATCGCGGACGTTGTAATCGTGGGTCACGTTGTCTTGGGTGACGGCGTTCATTGGCGTAGCTCCGGATGGTCACGGGGGCGCCGTTGTCGAACACGCCGCGCCGAGCCTGGCCGGTGGTAAGCATGAAAGCCCCAACGGTCGCAGCGCCCCTCGGCGGGCAAAACGGACGCCGATTATATCTCTTAATCGCCATGAGCGGATGAACGTCGGTTTCGGTACTCTCGGGGTTCGATCCATGCAGACGAGATCCCGATGGAAGCCGCACGCGACGCTGAATTCCTCCCCCACGACGGCCCGCTACGCGAGGATGTACGCCGTTTAGGGGCCCTCGTCGGACAGATGCTGGCCGAGCAGGGCGGGCAGGCATTCTTCGAACAGGTGGAACACGTCCGCACCGCCGCCATCCAGCGCCGCCGCAGCGGCGAAGCCGTCGAGGCCCTGGCAAAGCCACTGACCGGCCTGGATGCGGCCGGAGCCGAAGCGCTCGCCCGTGCCTTCGCCACTTATTTCCAGGCGGTGAATACCGCCGAGCGCGTACATCGCATCCGGCGCCGCCGCGACTACCAGCGCGAAGGCTCGTCGCCGCAGCCGGAGTCGCTGGCCGCCGTGCTGGCGCGGCTGAAGCGCGAAGGCGTCGGTCGCGACGAACTCGTGGCGCTGCTCGGCAGGCTGGATGTCGAACCGGTATTCACGGCCCACCCGACCGAAGCGGTACGACGTTCGCTGCTGGAGAAAGAGCAGGAAATCGTCCGCGCACTGGTAGACGAATTCGATCCGACACGTACGCCGCAGGAACTGCGCGACGACGACGCGCGCATCCTGATGGCGCTGTCCGCGGGCTGGCAAACCGCCGAAGCGTCACCGGTGCGTCCGAGCGTGCAGGACGAATTCGACCACGTCGGTTTCTATATCGCCCGTCCCATCTATCGCGTGCTGCCCGCGTTGTACGAAGCCTTGCAGCAGGCGCTGGGCGAAACCTATGGCGAAGGCATCGTCCCGCCGCGACTGCTGCGTTTCGCCACCTGGGTCGGCGGCGATATGGACGGCAATCCGAATGTCGGCGCCGAAACGATCGCGGCCAGCCTATCCGCGCAGCGCTCGCTGGTGCTGGAACGCTACGGAGAAGACCTCGGCGAACTGGCGCGTCTGCTCAGTCAGACCGAAGACCGCGTCGATCTCGACGAGAAGCTGGTGCGCCGTCTGGAAGACTATCGCGAACGTCTTCCCGACACCGCCGCACACATCCGTCCACGTCACGCGGACATGCCATACCGCTGCTTCCTCGCCTTCGTAAGCGCACGCATCGACGCAACCCGGCACGAACAGGACGACGCATACGCGTCCGCCGATGAGTTCATCGACGACATCGCGCTGGTAGAAAAAAGCCTCGCGGCTCACTGTGGCGAACACGCCGGTGCATACGCCGTTCGCCGCCTGTTGTGGCGCGCGCGCACGTTCGGCTTCCATCTTGCACGCCTGGATGTCCGTCAGGATGCGCGGGTACACGACGAAGCGCTCGCGGCGCTGCTCGGTGAAGACGACTGGGCGCAGCGCGACACCGCACGCCGCGTCGCCACCCTGCGCCCCTATGCCAGCGGCGAACGCAGCTTCGTCGCAGGCGAAGACAACGAAGCGGCGACCATGCTGCGCGACGTTTTCGCCACGCTCGCCGACTCGCGCAAACGCTACGGCAGCGAAGCGACAGGCCTGTACATCATCAGCATGGCCGAAACGGCAGCCGACGTCCTCGCCGTCCTCGCGCTCGCGCGTCGCGGCGGCTTGCTCGAAAACGGCCGCGTTCCCCTCGACGTCGCGCCGCTGTTCGAAACCATCGACGATCTGAAAGGCGGCCCCGAAACATTGCAGGCACTGCTGGACGATCCGGTCTATCGCGATCACCTGAAAGCGCGCGGCGATCGGCAGTGGGTCATGCTCGGCTACTCGGACAGCGGCAAGGATGGCGGCACCGTCGCATCGCGCTGGAGCCTGCAACGTGCGCAAGTGGAAATGCTGGAAGTGGCGCATGGCGCCGGCATCCGGCTCGGGTTCTTCCATGGCCGCGGCGGCTCGGCCAGCCGTGGCGGTTCGCGCATCACCCCCGCGCTCATGGCATCGCCACGCGGTTCGGTCGGCGGCGTGCTTCGCGTAACGGAGCAGGGTGAAGTCATCCACCGAAAATACGGTATTCGCGCACTGGCCGTGCGTAACCTGGAACAGACGCTGGGTGCTGTGTTGCGTGCCTCGCTGCGACCGCGCATCGAAGAAAAGCGCGAGCCGCAGTGGAAAGAGACGATGGCGCGGTTATCCGATCGCAGTCGCGTGGCGTATCGCGCATTCGTCGATACGGAAGGTTTCGTCGAGTACTTCCGTGGTGCCACGCCAATCGATGTGATCGAACGCATGACGCTGGGTTCGCGTCCGGCGCGTCGTCGCAGCATGAAAGGTGTAGAAGATCTCCGTGCGATTCCCTGGGTATTTGCCTGGACGCAATGCCGTGCGGTGCTGACTGGCTGGTATGGATTAGGCAGCGCTCTGGACGAGGTATCGAAAGAATGTGGCGAGCAGGCGCTGGTCGACATGGCGCACGACTGGCCGTTCTTCTCGACCATGCTGGACGATGTGGAAATGATTCTGGCAAAAGCCGATCTGGCCATTGCCGAAGCGTTCTCGCAACTTGCCGGCGAACGCCACACCACATTCTTCCCGATGATCCGCGATGAATTCGAGCGCACGGTACGTTGGGTGCTGAAGCTGAAGGGTGCCGATGAATTGCTGGCGGACGATCCGCGTCTGGCTACATCCATTCGCCTGCGCAATCCGTATGTCGATCCCATGAGTTTGCTGCAGGTCGATTTGCTGAGGCGCTGGCGTGCCACGGGCGGTCAGGACGATGGATTGTTGAAAGCGCTGGTCGCGTGCGTGAATGGTGTGTCGCAGGGGTTGCAGAATACTGGTTGATTGGTTTTGACCAGCTTTCGCCGGAAGAGCGTCGCGGTGTGTTGTGGCGTTGGGTGGAACCAGCCGGCCCCCTCGCCGGGCCCACGTCGGGCGGTCGCTGCGCGACGCGGGTGGACTGGCGGGGCTTCGTGAGCGGGCTTCCTGCCCGCGCACGAAGGAAGGGGCGTCCTGCCCCTTCCCCCTTCGGGGCCTACCCGCCCGACCAGCCTCGCCCTCCTACCGGGCCCGGCGAGGGGGCCGGCTGGTTCCGCCGAGCGGTGAGGCAATGGGTGTGACGAGCAAAGCGAACCGCTGACGGCCCCTCAGTTCCCCTCACCCCTCACCGTCATTCCGGCGCACGCCGGAATCCGCGGCGAGGTGGTCGGTTGTCGCGAGGGCGATGGCCGCTTTCAAGCGAAAACCTCAGCGTTGGATCTTGCCCCACGTGGTCGCTGCGGACCCCGGCGTGACGGTGAGGAAGATAAGGCTAAGGGGCGAGCTCCTTGCCTCGCCCGTCGCGACGCTCCGAAGATCTGATCGAGCGTAGTCGCGACAACCCAATGCACCGCACTGGGTCCGAAGCCTGCGCAGGGACGACGGTGAGGGGGTGTCAGCGCTTCAGCGTCAACCGTTTTCTAGTTCTTCCCAGCGCTTATAGGCCGCATCCAGCTCGGCTTGCAGCTTCGCGATGGCTTCGTTGTTACGAACGATCACCGCATTGTCCTGCTGGAAATAGCCGGGTGCATTCATCGCGTCGGTACGCGTGGCGATGTCCTTTTCCAGCGTCTCCAGCTTCTCGGGAAGCAGGTCGAGTTCGCGCTGTTCCTTGAAACTCAGCTTGCGCTTCGCGGGGGCGGGAGCCGGAGTGGATGTCGCTGGCAGCTGGGCTTTCGACGCGCGCGCCATCGCGGCTGCGGCAGCCGGGCGCTGACGTACCCAGTCGTTATAGCCGCCGATGTATTCGCCGACGACGCCATCGCCTTCCAGCACCAGCGTGCTCGAAACAACGTTGTCGATGAACGCACGGTCATGCGAAACGAGCAGCAGCGTGCCGCTGTATTCGCCGAGCAGTTCTTCGAGCAGCTCCAGCGTTTCGATGTCCAGATCGTTGGTCGGTTCATCCATCACCAACAGGTTGGACGGCTGTGCGAACAGCTTCGCCAACAGCAGGCGATTGCGTTCGCCGCCCGACAGGCGGGTGATGGGTGCGCGTGCGCGTTCCGGCGAGAACAGGAAATCCTGCAGGTAGCCGATGATGTGTTTGCGCGTGCCGTTGAGTTCGATGTACTCGCGGCCTTCGGCCACGTTGTCCAGCGCATTCAGGCTATCGTCCAGCGTCGAACGATGCTGGTCGAAATAGGCGATCTCCAGCCCCGTGCCGAGCGTCACCTCGCCTTCCTGCGGCTTCAGCTCGCCCAGCAGGATTTTCAGCAACGTACTCTTGCCCGCGCCGTTCGGACCGATGATGCCAACGCGATCGCCGCGCATGATCGTGGTGGAAAGATCGCGCAACAGCGTGCGGCCGCCATACGCCTGCGTGACGTGCTTCGCGTCCACAACCTTGCGACCGCCAGACTGTGCGTTCGCCAGTGTGATCTTCGCCGTACCGGTGACCTCGCGGCGCTCGGAGCGTTCGTTGCGAAGGTCCTTCAGTGCACGGACGCGGCCCTCGTTGCGGGTGCGGCGTGCCTTGATGCCCTGGCGAATCCAGACTTCTTCCTGCGCCAGCTTCTTGTCGAACAGTGCATTGGCCTGCGACTCGGCATGCAGGCGCTCTTCGCGGCGACGCAGGTAATTTTCGTAATCACCCGGCCAACTGGTGACATTGCCGCGGTCGATTTCGACGATGCGGGTGGCAAGCGAACGCAGGAAGCTGCGGTCATGGGTGATGAAGATGATGCTGCCGCCGAAGTTCTTGAGGAAATCTTCGAGCCACGCGATCGCTTCGATATCCAGGTGGTTGGTCGGTTCGTCCAGCAGCAGCAAGTCGGGCGCGCGCACGAGGGCCTGGCCCATCAGCACGCGACGCTTCATGCCGCCTGACAGATCGGCGAAGTCGGCCGTTTCCGGCAGTTCCAGTTCTTCCACGATCCGCTGCACGCGCGCGTCCAGATCCCACGCGTTCTGTGCTTCGATCTGGCTCTGCACGTCGCCAAGTGCGTCGAAATCGCCTTCGGCCAGCAGGTGGTGGTAGCGGGCGAGCAGGTGACCCAGTTCGCCCAGGCCTTCGGCCACGACGTCGAAGACGCTGCCGGCGGTGCCCTGGGGGACTTCCTGGGTCAGACGCGCGATGCGCGTGCCGCCCTGGACCCGGATCTCGCCGTCGTCGGGGTGAATCTCACCCGCGATGAGCTTGAGCAGGGTCGATTTGCCGGCGCCGTTACGGCCGACGATACACACGCGCTCGTTCGGTTCGATCGAAAGATCGACCTGTTCGAGCAGGAGGGGGCCGCCGATGCTGTAGTCGACGTGGATGAGTTGGATAAGAGACATCCCCCTAGTGTAGCGGACTGCTCCTCAGTCGACGCCGAGCCTGTACTGCGTGGTCTGCCGATAAACCGCCCCCGGCCGGAGGACCACCGCGGCGTCGTCGGGTCCGTTGATCTGGTCCGGGAAGGCCTGGGCCTCCAGCGCGAAGCCGGAAAAAGCCTCGTAATGGCCGCCTTCGCGGCGGCCGGTGCCGCCCAGTTTCTGGCCGCTGTAGAACTGCAGGCCGGGTTGATCCGTCGAAACAGTCAGGTGCCGGCCGCTGGCCGGATCGGCCACGACGGCTACCTCGCGCAGCGGCGCGTGCTCGCCAGTCAGGCGGCTCTCAGGCAGACTGCTCTCAGAAAGAACATAGCAATGGTCGAAGCCGCCGGCGATCTTCAGCTGATCGTCCGGCCAGAGCAGGCGCGCGCCGATGGGTGCCGCGTCGCGGAAATCGAAAGCCGAGCCCGCGACGGGCTGGCGCCGGTACGGGATACCGCCCGCGTCGGTCGCCAGGAACGCATCCGCGTCGATGCGAAGCATGTGGTCGCGGATGTCGCCACGACGGTCGTTGAGATTGAAATAGGGGTGCGACGTCAGGTTCACCGGCGTGGCCGCATCGGTGTGAGCGGTGTATGCGATTTCCAGCGTGCCGTCGTCGTCGAGGCGATACGTCACCTCCACGCTCAGTTCGCCGGGGAATCCACCTTCGCCCTCGGGCGATACCAGACGCAGGTGCAGTTCGCCGATCGACGCCTCGACCTCCCACAACCTGTGGTGAAAACCGTCCAGTCCACCGTGCAGGTGATTCGGGCCGTCGTTCCGGTCCAGCCGGTAGGGCACGTTATCCAGCTCGAAGCGGCCATCGCGGATACGGTTCGCCCAGCGCCCGATGAGAGCACCCATATACGCCGTCGCATGCAGATAGTCGCCCGGCGTGGCGTGACCCAGCAGCACATCGCCGAAGCGGCCCTGACGATCCGGCGCCTGCCAGGAAAGCAGGGTACCGCCGAGATCGCTGATGTCGACCGCCATGCCGCTGTCGTTGCGCAGAGTCCAGCGATGCGCGATACGGCCGTCTGGCAGCGCGCCCCATTGTCGGGCGGGAGTAATGGCGTTCATGGATCGCTTCCGTGCTAGCTGGGGATGATCTGGCGGTGGGCTTCGTGATACTGCCTGGGCGTGCAATCGTATTCGCGGCGGAACACGGCATACATGTACTGCAACGAGGTGAAGCCGCAGCGCACGGCGATATCCGTGAGCGGTGTCGTCGATCCGGCGAGCAGTTCGCGCGCCGTTTCGAGTTTGTGCTGCAGGATGGCCTGGTGCACGGTCTGCTTCAGTTCGCGCTTGAAATGTTCTTCGAGCACCGTGCGCGAAATGCCGACATAGTCGGCCACCTGTTCGGTCTTGATGCCAAGACAGGCGTACTGGCGAATGTAATGGCTGGCGCGCATGACGTGCGGGCTCTTCACCGGCTGGTGCTTGCTCGACGCCTGCACGTTGATGCCGACCGGCGGCACCAGTACCCGCGTGTCCGCGCAAGTGGCGCCGCGCAGCATCTGATGCAGGAGATGCGCAGCGGTGCGCCCCATTTCCTCGGCACCCTGGATCACCGACGTCAGCGGAATGCGCGTAAGCAACTGCGCCATCGGATCGTTGTCGATGCCGACGATGGCGACCTGTTCGGGCACGGAAATTTCACCGATCACGCAGGCCTGCAAAAGCTGCCGTGCACGCGCGTCGGTCGCCGCGACGATACCGATCGGCTTGGGCAGCGAACGCAGCCACGCGACCAGTTCCTCTACCGCATGGCCCCAGCCGCCCGCGCTGGTGGGCGAACCGCGGTAGACCGTGCTCTCCATGCCGTCCGCGGCGAGAATGCGTTCGAAGGCACCTTCGCGCTCCAGCGCCCAGCGACTGCGTGGGTTGGGCGGCAGGCCGTAAAAAGCAAAACGCTGCAAGCCCTGCTCGATCAGGTGATCGTAGGCCAGGCGCACCAGCTTCGCGTTATCGGTGGCGATATACGGCGTGTTGACGGGATAGGCGGCAGCATCGTGATACGACCCGCCGACCGCGACCACCGGCATTGTCAGATTGCACAGGGCGTCGGTGGCGTCCGGATCGTCGAAGTCGGCAATGATGCCGTCGCCCTGCCAGCGATGGATATCGCGCATGCGGCAACGGAAATCCTCTTCCATGAAGAGGTCCCATTCCACGCGAGTGGAGTTCAGATACTGGCCAATACCCGCGATGACCTGCCGGTCGTACACCTTGTTGGCGTTGAACAACAGCGCGATGCGATGCGGGGCCATGACTCTCGAAGGGAAGACCTGGCGGCTTGCCGGTCGCTCACGCTAGCACGAGGTCATCCGCCCCTCATGACGCAGCGCGGCAATGAAAAAGATCATCGGACTGGCGAATTTCGCAATTGCCCGCCAGAAGTCCCGTCGTCAGCATCTTGGCTATTCGTCTAGCACCCAAGGACTGCCATGTCTTACTTCGACGCCATCCCGAAGATCCGCTTCGAAGGAACCGGATCGGACAACCCGCTCGCGTTCCATCACTACGATCCCAGCAAGAAGCTGTTGGGCAAGACCATGGCCGAACACCTGCGTCTTGCCGTCTGTTACTGGCATACCTTCGTGTGGCCGGGCTCGGACGTATTCGGTGCCGGCACCTTCGAACGTCCCTGGCAACAGGCGGGCGATCCGATGGCCCAGGCGCGCCTGAAGGCCGATGCCGCGTTCGACTTCTTTTCGCGACTGGGCACGCCTTACTACACGTTCCACGACACCGATATCGCGCCCGAAGGCAATAGCCTGGGCGAGTACCAGAAGAACCTCGCCGAGATGGTCGACGTGCTCGAGGCCAAGCAGGCCACGACGGGCATGAAGCTGCTCTGGGGCACCGCCAACGTGTTCAGCCATCCGCGTTATGCGGCCGGCGCCGCGACCAACCCGCAGCCGGACGTGTTCGCTTACGCGGCCACTCAGGTGCGTAACGCGATGGATGCCACGCTGCGTCTGGGCGGCGCCAACTATGTACTGTGGGGTGGTCGCGAAGGTTACGACACGCTGCTCAATACCGATCTCAAGCGCGAGCGCGCGCAACTCGGTAGGTTCTTCCAGATGGTCATCGAGCATAAGTACAAGATCGGTTTCGACGGACTGATCCTGATCGAGCCGAAGCCGCAGGAACCTACGAAGCACCAGTACGACTACGACACCGCGACGGTCTACGGTTTCCTCAAGGAGTTCGGCCTCGAAAACGAGGTGAAGACGAATCTGGAAGCCAACCACGCCACGCTCGCCGGTCATTCGTTCCAGCACGAGGTCGCCACGTCGATCGCGCTGGGCGTCTTCGGCAGCATCGACGCCAACCGCGGCGATCCGCAGAACGGCTGGGATACCGATCAGTTCCCGAACAGCGTCGAGGAACTCACGCTGGTGATCTACGAAATCCTGCGCGCTGGCGGTTTTACGTCCGGCGGTTTCAACTTCGATACCAAGGTGCGCCGTCAGAGTTCCGATCCGGCCGACCTGTTCCATGGGCACATCGGCGCGATCGATGCGCTGGCGCTCGGCCTGGAACGTGCCGTGAAGATGATCGAACGCGACACGCTGGCCGAGCTGAAGGCCAGGCGCTATGCGGGATGGGACGGTACGTTCGGTCGCAAAATCCTCGACGGTGGCTTCAGTCTGGCCTCCATGGCCGACGATGCAGTCTTGCGCAATATCCATCCGAACCACCGGTCGGGCGAACAGGAACTGCTTGAAAACATCGTCAACCGCTATATTTATGGTTGATCCGCTCGACAGGGATACGGACAGTCATATGTTTCTGGGTATCGATCTGGGCACATCGTCCGTCAAGGCCGTACTGATCGACGAGGAAGGCGACGTGCGCGCCACGGCGTCCAGTCCGCTGGACGTATCCCATCCACGGCCGCGATGGTCCGAGCAAGACCCCGCGTCGTGGTGGGCGGCGACGGAGGCGGCGGTCGGCGAAGCGTTGCGTGCCGCGGAACGCGCGGGCATCGGTCGCCGCCGCGTCTCCGGTATCGGTCTTAGCGGCCAGATGCACGGCGCCACGTTGCTGGACAGCGCCGACCGCGTGCTTCGTCCGGCCATCCTGTGGAACGACGGGCGTTCCGATATCGAATGCGCGGAACTGGAACGCGTTCCGCATTTTCGCGACATTACCGGAAACCTGGCCATGCCAGGTTTCACGGCGCCCAAGCTCGCGTGGGTGCGCAAGCACGAGTCCGGCGTTTTCGATCGTGTCGCGAAAGTCCTGCTGCCGAAAGATTATCTGCGTCTGCTGATGACTGGCGACTACGTCACCGACGCATCCGATGCCGCAGGCACGCTCTGGCTGGACGTGGCGCGCCGGCAGTGGAGCGACGAGATGCTTGCCGCCACCGGTCTTACGCGCGCGAACATGCCCGAAGTCCGCGAAGGCAGTCAGGCGAGCGGCCGTCTGCGTCGCGACGTCGCCGAGCGCTGGGGCATCGACGCCGTGCCGGTGGCCGCCGGCGGTGGCGACAACGCCGCCGGTGCCGTGGGTGTGGGCATCGTGCGCCATGGTCAGGCGATGCTCTCGCTGGGAACGTCCGGCGTGTACTTCGCCGTTTCCGACGGTTTTCGTTCCCGTCCCGAACAGGCGGTGCACAGCTTCTGTCATGCGTTGCCGGACACCTGGCACCTGATGTCGGTAATGCTCAACGCCGCCAGTTGCCTCGATTTCACCGCGCGCCTTACCGGTTACGCGGACGTGCCGTCCCTGCTGGCCGATGGCGAATCCGCCGGGCTGCGTGAAGACGGCCCGATGTTCCTTCCCTACCTCACGGGCGAACGTACGCCGCACAACGATGCGCATGCGCGAGGTTCGTTCACCGGTCTGGGACCGGACACCGAGCGGACCGATCTGGTCAACGCAACGCTGGAAGGCGTGGGCCTTGGCCTTCTGGACGGCCTTCTCGCCGTGGAATCCACGGGCCTCGTCGCCGACGAGATCACCGTCATCGGCGGCGGATCGCGTAGCGCCTACTGGACGCAGATGCTTGCTGACATCCTGGGCAAGCCGCTCGTCCTGCGCCGGGGCGGTGAAGTTGGCCCCGCGCTGGGCGCCGCGCGCCTTGCACACCTGGCCGCCGAGCCAGGTGCTACGCTCGACCAGGTCTGCCCGATGCCCGGGCGTCTGGCCGTTCGCGAGCCCGATGCAGCGCGTCATGCTTATTTCCGCGAAACCCGCCACCCTTTGTTCCGCCGCTTGTACAAGCAGTTGAAGCCTATCTTTTCTGACGTCGCCAACGGCGCCGACATCCGCCCATCCTGAAGGGCGACCAGAGCTAAGGAGAGACCATGAAGCACAAGGCATTACACACATTGCTTGCCGTTTCCATGATTGCCGCGGGCATGTTCGCCACGCCGCAGGCCCACGCCAGCAAGGAAGCGCCGGTTATCGGCTTCTCTATCGACGATCTGCGCGTAGAGCGCTGGACCCGCGACCGCGACTACTTCATCGCTGCGGCCAAAGCCAAGGGCGCCACGGTAAAAGTCAGCTCCGCCGACGGCAACGAAGCGAAGCAGCAGTCCCAGATCGAAAACCTGATCGCCCAGAAAGTCGACGTACTGGTCATCGTGCCGTTCAACGCCAAGACGCTCACCAACGTGATCGCCCAGGCCCAGAAGGCCGGCATCAAGGTCATTTCCTACGACCGCCTGATCCTAGGTGCCGACGTCGACGCCTATATCTCGTTCGATAACGAGAAAGTCGGCGAGATGCAGGCGCAGGGTGTCGTCAACGCGGCGCCGAAGGGCAATTACTTCCTGCTTGGCGGCGCTCCCACCGACAACAACGCCAAGATCCTTCGCCAGGGCCAGATGAAGGTGTTGCAGCCGTTGATCGACAAGGGCGATATCAAGATCGTCGGCCAGCAGTGGACCAACGAGTGGCTCGCCGCCAATGCGCTGAAGATCGTCGAGAACGCACTCACCGCCAACAAGAACAACATCCAGGGCATCGTCGCTTCCAATGACGGCACGGCGGGCGGCGCCATCCAGGCACTGGAAGGCCAGAAGCTGGCCGGCAAGGTCGCGGTGTCCGGTCAGGATGCCGACCTGGCTGGCGTGAAGCGTGTCATCGCCGGTACGCAGACGATGACCGTGTACAAGCCCATCAAGCAGATCGCCACCGACGCGGCCGAACTCTCGGTTCAGCTGGCCAAGGGCGAAACGCCGAAGTACACCAGCAAGCTCAACAACGGAAAGAAAGATGTCGATACGATCCTGCTGACGCCGACGCTGCTGACCAAGGCCAACGCGGACGTCGTCGTAAAAGACGGCTTCTACACGAAGGCTCAGCTAGGCCTGTAAAACCGGCGCACCAAACGCGGCCGGCTGGTAAAAATGGGAAACCCCGCCGGGGAGGCGGGGTTTCTCCATGACGAGGGAGTGGGAGTGAGCGAGTACCTGTTCGAGATGCGCGATATCGTCAAGGAGTTCTCCGGCGTGCGCGCGCTCAATGGCATCAATCTGGCCGTGCGGCCCGGCGAGTGCGTCGGTCTGTGTGGCGAAAACGGCGCGGGCAAATCCACGCTGATGAAAGTCCTCTCCGGTGTCTATCCTTACGGCACGTGGGAAGGCGAGATCCTGTGGGACGGCAAGCCGTTGCATGCGTACTCCGTGCGCGACAGCGAGAAAGCCGGCATCGTCATCATCCACCAGGAACTGATGCTGGTACCCCAGCTATCCGTTGCCGAGAACATCTTCCTCGGCAACGAGATCCGCAAGTTCGGCGGACTGATGGATTACGACGCCATGTACGCCAAGGCCGACGCGCTGCTCGCGCGGCTGAAGCTGAAAGGCGTCAACGTGGCCGCACCGGTCAGCAACTACGGCGGCGGTTACCAGCAACTGTTCGAAATCGCCAAGGCGCTTGCGAAGAACGCGCGCCTGCTGATTCTGGACGAACCGTCGTCGTCGCTGACCTCCAGCGAAACCGACACGCTGCTGTCGATCATCGAAGACCTGAAGCGCGAAGGCGTGGCGTGCGTGTATATCTCGCACAAGCTGGAAGAGGTCGCGCGTGTCTGCGATACGGTGACCGTGATCCGCGACGGCAAGCACATCCTCACCAAGCCGATGAGCGAGATGACGACGCATTCGATCATCACGGCAATGGTCGGTCGCGAAATCGACAACCTGTTCCCGAAGAGCGAACACCACGTGGGCGAGGTGATCTTCGAAGCCCGCCACGTGACGTGCTGGGATGTCGCCAATCCGAACCGCAAGCGCGTCGACGATGTGTCGTTCGAACTGCGGCGCGGCGAGATTCTTGGCATCGCGGGTCTGGTAGGCGCAGGGCGTACCGAACTGGTATCGGCAATCTTCGGCGCGTATCCGGGCCGTTCCACGGCCGAGCTGGTGCTCGAGGGCAAGCCGATCAAGGTAACGTCGCCACAGCAGGCGATTCGCGCAGGGCTCTCGCTGGTACCGGAAGATCGCAAGCGCCAGGGCATCGTTCCGCTGCTTGGCGTTGGCGACAACATCACGCTGGCCACGCTTCAGCATTATTCGCATGCCGGCCGCATCGATCGCGCCGCCGAATTGCAGACCGTCGAAGCCGAGATCAAGCGTCTGCGTGTGAAGACAGCCAGCCCGGAGCTGGCCATCGCCGGCCTGTCCGGCGGCAACCAGCAGAAAGCCGTGCTGACCAAGATGCTGTTGCCCAACCCGAAGGTGCTGATCCTCGACGAGCCCACGCGTGGCGTCGACGTCGGATCGAAGTTCGATATCTACACATTGATGTTCGAACTCGCCGCGAAGGGCGTGTCGATCATCATGGTCTCGTCCGAAATGCCCGAAGTGCTCGGCGTAAGCGACCGCGTGCTGGTGATGGGCGAGGGCAAGCTCAAGGGTAACTTCCCGAACGTCGGGCTGACCCAGGAGCAGGTGCTCGCCGCCGCCATCGACAGCGCGGCTGCGACACCGAACGCCGCCTGACAAAAAACAAGAATCCCATTCCGCGTTTTCAGGGAAGCCAACATGCAAGCCCAGCAAGTGCAGCAACTGTTCGTCCGCTACAAGATCCTCGCGCTGCTTCTTGCCGTCGCGGTGATCTGGCTCTTTTTTCACATCAAGACGAACGGCATCTTCGTCACGCCCAATAATCTGTCGAACCTGTTCCGGCAGATGGCGATCACCGGCATGCTCGCGTGCGGCATGGTGTTCGTGATCATCGCCGGTGAAATCGATCTGTCCATCGGTTCGATGCTTGGCCTGCTCGGCGGCGTCGTAGCGATCCTGGCTGTCAATCACGGATGGGGCACCTGGTCGGCGATCGGTGTGGTGCTGCTGCTCGGTCTTGCCATAGGCGCATTCAACGGCTTCGTCGTTACGAAGATGCGCGTGCCGTCCTTCATCGTCGGCCTGGGTGGCATGCTCGCGTTTCGCGGTCTGGTGCTTTATCTCACCGACAGCCAGACCATCGCGCCGGTACCCGACGATCTGGTGGCGCTGGGGCAGGGCTTCGTGCCGCCGCGGTTGTCGATCTACATCGGCGGCCTGATCTTCCTCGCTCTGGTGGCACTGACCGCGCGTCGCCGCGTGCGCCGCGCGAAGCTCGGTCTTCAGCAGGGCGCGCTCTGGATCGATGTGGCGAAAGTGGTCGCCATCGGCGTGTTCATCGGTGCCTTCGTTCACATGCTGAACGATGCCGACGGCATTCCCATCCCGGTGATGATCCTGCTCGCGCTGCTCGCCGTGTTCTCGTATATCGCCACGCAGACGGTGTTCGGTCGCCACATCTACGCGGTGGGCGGCAATATGGAAGCCACGCGGCTTTCCGGCGTCAATGTGGCGGGCGTGAAGCTGGCCGTGTTCGCGATCATGGGTTTGATGTGCGCCTTCGCGGGCATTATCACGGTGGCGCGCACGGGGTCGGGTTCGCCGTCGGCGGGTACGGGTGGCGAGCTTGACGCTATCTCCGCCTGCTTTATCGGCGGTACGTCGATGCGTGGCGGTTCGGGTACGGTTTACGGCGCGCTGATCGGTGCGTTGGTGATGGCCAGTCTCGATAGCGGCATGCAGTTGATGGATGTCGATAACTCGTGGCAGATGATTATTAAGGGTGTGATTCTGGTGTTGGCTGTTTGGGTTGATGTGTTGTCTGGGTCTAATCGGAACGCTTGATCGGCTGCGCTTTGCGCCGTGTTGCTAGAAGAGCGTTGCAATTCGGGCCGGCGGGTTCCACCGAACGCTGAGGTCATGAGCATGGAGAGCGAAGCGCAACGCTGATGGCGCCTCGCGCTGCCTCCCCATCACCGTCGTTCCTGCGCAGGCAGGAACCCAGTGCGGTGCAGTGGGTTATCGCGATAACCGTGATTCAGCACTTCCTGCGGCCCTGAGGACATCGCGCTCAAGCGCACTTCTACACAAGGCCTACCGTGACCTGCGCGCGAACCGCCGCCACCCCCTCACCGTTACCCCGGCGTACGCCGGGGTCCGCAGCGACCACGTGGGGCAAGCTCGAACGCTGAGAGTTAGCGACCATTGCCGTCGCGACCACCGACCGCCTCGCTGCGGGTTCCGGCGTGCGCCGGAACGACAGTGAGGGCGAGTGGAGACCTTCGCTTTTTATCGCTCGAGTCAGGCAGCTTGAACCGAGGTATCGGCGACACACCCTTTTTCGCGCCAGATCGCCACGACAAACTCCGCCGCTTCATCGACCAGTCGCCGCACGGCCATCATGGCCTGCGACATCGACGTCGCATCGAAATCGGTGTGTGTCGAAAGCGCTAGCTGACTCAAGATCGCGGCCGATGCGGTAAGCCGCACCTGCGCAGCATCGTGCAACTCATCCACGGAAAGCGCGAGATCGCCGCGACACACGGGACAGGAAGAGATCAGATCGGGGAAGGGAGAGGACATACACGGCTCCATGTGACCGAAGAGCCGCCACCCGCGATGCGCGAGGTGGCGGACGTGTCGGGGTCGAAACCGGTCGCCTAGACCAAAACCCGGCCAGGCCGAAGCCTGCCCGACACGCCCGCCGTAAACACGCGGGAGTGAACGCAGGCGACGTAAGTCGACCTGCGTGGTCTATAAGCGAATCGGGTTTCGACGCCCGGCCGTCAAAGGAGTCGACGGCTCGGCAAGCATCGCAACCCGTCACCCACGCAACCATCCGATTATTCCGAAAAATGCGTGGTAATTATTTGAGAATGCGATGAGGCCACACCATCCCTTACCGTCATTCCGGCGCACGCCGGAATCCGCGGCGAGGTGGTCGGTGGTCGCGAGGGCGATGGCCGCTTTCAAGCGAAAACCTCAGCGTTGGAGCTTGCCTGACGTGGTCGCTGCGGACCCCGGCGTACGCCGGAATGACGGTGAGGAAGATGAGCACCGAATGAAGCGAGGCGCGTTCGCCGACATACGCATGCGAAGCGCGGAAGGTATTGCACCGCACGCGGCTCTTAACCCCAAAATTCCCCCACCATCCGAAGGAGCTCGCCGTCCCCCACGTCGAGGCCGGTAGGAGGGCGAGGGTGGCCGGGCGGATAAGGCCCCTTCCTTCGTGCGCGGGCAGGAAGCCCGCTCACGAAGCCCCGCCCGGCCACCCGGGTCGCGCAGCGACCGCCCGACGTGGCCTCGACGTGGGGGACGGCGAGCTCCTTGCCTCACCTTCGCACGTCGCAACGCTCCGAAGAGCTGATCGAGCGTATTCGCGACAACCCATTGCACCGCACTGGGTCCGAAGCCTGCACAGGGACGACGGTGAGGGGGCATGTTTCTCTCGGTGTTGAATCGTTCGACGCGCGCGCAAAAAAAACGGGCGCCTCGCGGCGCCCGTTCTATATCGCACTGTCCGAAGCGAATTACTTACGCTTCGCAACACCAAGACCAGCAGCCTCACGCAGCGCATCGGCCTTATCCGTCTTCTCCCACGAGAACGCGGTGAACGTGTTGCCGTTCGCGTCCGTGATGTCGTACGGGGTGCGGCCGAAGTGGCCGTTGGATGCCGTCGGCTGGTACATCGGGTGCACCAGGTCGAGCATCTTGATGATGCCGTACGGGCGCAGGTCGAAGTGCTTGCGGATCAGCTTTTCGATCTTCTCGTCGGAGATCTTGCCGGTGCCGAACGTCGTGACCGAAATCGAGGTCGGTTCGGCGACGCCGATGGCGTAGCTGACCTGGATTTCGCAACGATCGGCGAGGCCGGCGGCGACGATGTTCTTCGCCACGTAGCGAGCCGCGTAGGCAGCCGAACGGTCGACCTTCGACGGATCCTTGCCGGAGAACGCGCCACCACCGTGACGGGCCCAGCCGCCGTAGGTGTCGACGATGATCTTGCGACCGGTCAGGCCGCAGTCGCCCACGGGGCCGCCGATCACGAACTTGCCGGTCGGGTTGATGTGGAACTTGGTGCCCTTGTGCAGGAGCTTCGCCGGCAGCACGGGCTTCAGGATCAGCTCGCGCACGCCTTCGATCAGGTCCTTCTGCTTCACGCCCGGATCGTGCTGGGTGGAAAGCACGACGGCGTCGATGGCGACGGCCTTGCCGTCTTCATAACGCAGGGTGACCTGGCTCTTCGCGTCCGGGCGCAGCCACGGCAGCGGGCTGTTCTTCTTTTTGCGGACCTTGGTCTGCTGCTCGACGAGGCGATGCGCGTAGTGGATCGCCGCCGGCATGTATTCGTTGGTTTCGTTCGTCGCGTAACCGAACATCAGGCCCTGGTCGCCCGCGCCCTGTTCTTCCGGCTTCTTGCGGTCGACACCCTGGTTGATGTCCGGGGACTGCTTGCCGATCAGGTTCAGCACGCCGCAGGTCTCGCCGTCGAAACCGACTTCGGAGCTGTCGTAGCCGATGTCGAGGATGACCTTGCGGGTCAGGGCTTCGAGGTCGATCCAGGCGCTGGTGGTGATTTCGCCGGCGACGATGGCCACGCCGGTCTTCACCAGCGTCTCGCAGGCCACGCGTGCACGCGAATCCTGGGCCAGGATGGCGTCCAGAACGGCGTCGGAGATCTGGTCGGCGATTTTGTCCGGATGGCCTTCGGAGACCGACTCGGAGGTGAAGAGGTAGCTGCTCATCGCGGTGATATATCCTTCTTTACGGATAAAGAGATGAATGGGGGCGGGCTATGATACACGGCCCTTGGCGGTTTTGCAGTCCAAGCCTATCGCGCCTCCCTGACGGTTGCGTGATATTCAGACAGAAAACGTGTGCAGGAGCGCGCCAGGGCACTCCTGCACACGAAGATTACGCCGCCGCCCGGACGCGTGCCCTCAGTCTCTCCGCCGCCGAGACCATGGCTTTCAGGGCCGATTCCACCTCGGGCCAGCCGCGGGTTTTCAGGCCGCAGTCGGGGTTTACCCATAGCTGGTCGGGGCGCAGGACAGCCAGCGCCTTGGTCAGCAGGTCGGCCATTTCGTCTTCGCTGGGGATGCGGGGGGAATGGATGTCGTAGACGCCGGGACCGATGCCGTTGGGGTAGCGGAAGCGGGTGAAGGCATCGAGCAGTTCCATGCGCGACCGGCTGGTTTCGATGGAAATGACATCGGCGTCCATCGCGGCGACGGATTCGATGATGTCGTTGAACTCCGAGTAGCACATATGGGTGTGGATCTGCGTGGCGTCGCTGACGCCGCCGGCCGCGATGCGGAAGGCGTGTACGGCCCAGCCCAGATAGTTCGCCCACTCGGCGCGACGCAGTGGCAGTCCTTCGCGCAGCGCGGGTTCGTCGATCTGGATGATGCCGATGCCGGCGGCTTCCAGGTCGTGCACTTCGTCGCGCAGCGCCAGTGCAATCTGCCGGCACACTTCTTCGCGTGGCAGGTCGTCGCGTACGAAGGACCATTGCAGCATCGTCACCGGGCCGGTGAGCATGCCTTTCATGGGGCGCTGGGTCAGCGACTGCGCGTATGCGGACCAACGCACGGTCATCGGTTCCGGGCGTGCGACGTCGCCGTAGATCACCGGCGGTTTTACGCAGCGCGAACCGTAGCTCTGAACCCAGCCATTGGCCGTGAAGGCGTAACCGTCGAGTTGTTCGCCGAAGTATTCGACCATGTCGTTGCGTTCGGGCTCGCCGTGGACGAGCACGTCGATGCCGATGCTTTCCTGAAAACGTACGGCGCGCGTGATGTCGTCGCGCAGCACGGCTTCGTAGGTTGCCGTGTCGAGCTTGCCGGCGCGGTAGGCCGAGCGCGCCTTGCGCAACTCCTGCGTCTGCGGAAACGAACCGATGGTGGTCGTCGGAAGTTCCGGCAGGCCGAAGCGTTCGCGCTGGGACACGACGCGACTGGAATAACCCGACCGACGCTGTGCTGCCTGCGGCGTCAGCTGGCGCAGGCGCGCGCGGACGTCGACGCGGACCACGTCGCTGGATTTCGCGCGCGTCGCCACGCGTTCGCTTTGTCTTGCGAGAGCATTCATCGCATCGGGGTCGCCCGCGAGCGCATCGGCGTAGCGGCGTAGTTCGGCGATTTTCTGCCGGGCAAAGGACAGCCAGTCGCGCAACGAGGAGCGCAGGTCGTTTTCGCCGGTAAGGTCGATGGGAACGTGCAGCAGCGAGCACGACGTGGCGACCCACAGGCGGTCGTCGGCGATACGCGCCGACAGCGCGCGTAGTTGCCCCATGACCTTGCCCGGGTCGCTTAGCCAGATGTTGCGGCCATCCACGACACCGGCCGAAAGCACGCGATCGGTGGGCAATGCCTGGGCGACGGCTTCGAGCTGCTCCGGCGCGCGAACCAGATCGACGTGCAGGCCGGCGACCGGCAGCGAAACGGCGAGGGGAAGGTTATCGTCCAGTGCCGCGAAATAAGTAGCGAGCAGAATGCGCGGGCCGTTGGCTGCCGCGAGCGTGGCATAGGCATGTCGATAGGCATCGCGTGCCGTGTCGTCCAGATCGAGCGCCAGGCAAGGTTCGTCGATCTGTACCCATGCGGCGCCCTCGGCGGCCAGCGCCGTCAGCACGTCGACATACGCGGGCAGAATCGCATCGAGCAACGCCAGTGCATCGCTGCCGTCGGTGGTCTTGGCCAGCCGCAGGAACGATATCGGGCCCAGCACGACCGGCCGGCCGAGATGGCCGGCGGCGGTGGCTTCGCGGAATTCGCCGATCAGCTTGTCCGTACGCGCAGCGAATCGCTGTCCGGTCGACAGTTCGGGCACGAGGTAGTGGTAGTTCGTATCGAACCACTTCGTCATTTCAAGCGCGGGAAGATCCACCGAAGCCGTCTGCACGCCGCGCGCCATGGCGAAATAGGCGGCGAGAGGATCGGCGGCATCCAGTGCGCGATAACGATCGGGGATCGCATCGAGCAGCACCGCGGTATCAAGTACGTGGTCGTAAAGCGAGAAATCGTTCACCGGCACGCTGTCCGCGCCGGCTTCCCGGGCAAGCGCCCAGTGGCGATGACGCAGGTCGCGTGCGGTATCGAGTAGTTCGGTGGCGGAGCTTTCGCCGCGCCAGTGACTTTCCAGCGCGCGTTTCAGTTCGCGGCGCCGGCCGATGCGGGGAAATCCAAGGTAGGTAACGTGTGGCATGAGTGCATCCTCTTCGTGGCAAAGAGGAGGGAAGGGCGGCCATACCGTCGCGACGCGCGCCCGTGTGTCCCGCTCTGAAGAGCGAGACAAGCGCGAGCGTCATGGCGGACTGACCGTCGACCTTCGCCCCCGCGGGCGAACCGGTAGCGTTTCGGAAACGGAAACGCGAACCCAGGTCGGACCAGGCGCGTGCAACCCATGACGGTCGCTCGCGCCTTCGGTCGGCGGCAGGTCTTCGGGCTCGTGGACACGGTGCGCATGCGCACCACCTGGTTCGCCGCTTCCCGGACCGATCCGGTCCAGTGCCGGGGCTTCGAAGCCCCTGACGAGTTCGTTTCCACATACCGCTGCGGGGCAGCGCCGGATTCCCACCGGCTTCCCTCTTAGCTTTATCTCTATATTCGAATACAAAGATAAAGACCGCTGACGACGCGAAAGTTAGCCGTCCGGACGTCCGAAGTCAAACGTTCTCGCAGGGAAGAGAGATGGTTTCAGGGGCGAGCGGAGGCGACGGCGCTACGAATCGTGGCGAGTACGGCCTCGTCGATCTCGGTATGCGTCGCGCGCAGGCCGTTCTTCAGCAGGCGCAGGTCTTGCTGCCAACCAAGGCGGTCGGCCGTACGCATGAGCTTGCGAATGGAACCGGTGTGTTCGACGACGCCTTCGATATGCACGCCCGAGCGTTTGTGCATCGACTGGAGTGCCTGCAACTGAAGGCGCTCCCGGCGCACGCGGCGGCGCCAGCTATGGATCGTCACGGGCGAGCCTTCCTCCTGCGCCCTTTCGGCGGCGCGGTGGGCTCGCCGGGCACTGAGTGCCAGCGCGTCCCGGACATGCTTCTTCTTTACCCGTTTCCAGGGGAGCGCGGCGATAGCTTCGGCGGCTCGCTGCACGCGCGCGATGCGCCGGCGAAATTCGGGATCGAGCCGGAGCGCTTCGCCGAGCATGCCGTCGCGGCGCGCTTCGAGCGCCGCGATGGCGGCGTCCCATGCCGCACGTTCTGCGGGTTTGGCTTCGCCGACGAGGGTTTTTCCCGTGACCACGGCGACATGTGAGTCGCGCAGGGTGGACAGGCCGCGTCCCAGTGCGCGCAGTCCCCGGTCGATGGCGCTTGCATCGTCGTCGAACCTGGCCAGGCCGATGTTCAGTACGGCGCGAAGGCGGCGTACGGCCTTTCGTGCCTCGTGAATCGCCTTGTGCCGGTCTTTCGACCGGCCAAGGGCACGCGCGAGCGCACGCGCCTGATTGGCGGCGAGGTCGGCGAGAAGGAGGCCAAGGTCTGGGGTGTCGGCGGGCATTTGTCGATGTTAGGGGTAAAGGACGCGAGCATGTTGCTCTATGAGCTTTCTGTGGGAGCGCGCCTGCGGGTTTCGACTACTCGAAACCCGCCACCGGATGCGGCAGGTACGCCGCTTCCAGCGTTGCTATTTCCTCCGGTGAAAGCGCGATCTCCAGCGCCGCGACCGCATCGTCGAGGTGCTGCGGCTTCGATGCGCCGACGATCGGCGCGGTGACCTCGGGCTTGTTCATGACCCAGGCCAACGCGATCTGCGCACGAGGCACGCCCCGATTGGCCGCGACCCGCGCCACCGCCCCGATCACCGCGCGATCGGATTCCACCGCGCCGTTGTACAACGTGCCGCCGTAGTTATCGGTGTTCTGCCGCGCACTGGTGGTGTCCGCGTCGCGGGTCAGGCGACCGCGCGCCAACGGACTCCACGGCAGTACCGCGATACCTTCGTCTTCGCAGAACGGAAGCATCTCGCGCTCTTCCTCGCGCTGGATGAGGTTCAGATGGTTCTGCATGCTGACGAATTCCGTCCAGCCATTCATGCGCGAGGTATAGACCATCCGCGCGAACTGCCACGCGAACATCGACGATGCACCGATGTAACGCGCTTTGCCGGCTTTCACGACATCGTGCAGCGCTTCCAGCGTTTCCTCGATAGGCGTCGTCGGATCGAAGCGATGAATCTGCAATAGGTCGACATAGTCGGTGCCGAGCCGTTCGAGGCTCGCGTCGATCGAATGAAGGATCGCCTTGCGCGACAGACCGCCGCCATTCGGTCCCTTGTGCATCGGGAAGAACGTCTTGGTGGCGATCACGACTTCGTCGCGTCGCGCGAAATCCCTCAACGCACGTCCCACGATTTCTTCCGACGTACCGTCGGAGTAGGAATTTGCGGTATCGAAGAAATTGATGCCCAGATCCACGGCTTTGCGGATCAGCGGCCGGCTGGCATCTTCATCCAGCGTCCATGGGTGACTGCCGCGATCGGGCACACCGTAAGTCATGCAACCGAGGACGAGGCGAGAGACATCGAGACCGGTATGGCCGAGTTTTACGTATTCCATCGAGCAGCCTTCATAAGAACGAACGAAGGTCTCGAATGATGTGCCGATCCGGACGATCGCGCCAGCTATACCGATGGGACCGCATTACGGCGAGTGCGCCGGCGCGGGCTGTCCGGCTGGCGCCACGAAGAAAGCCACGACCAGTGCGGCGATAGCCAGCGCGACGCAGGCAAACCCGGCCCGTTGCCACAGCAGCGCCGCGGTGAGCGACCCCATCGCGAATGCCAGTACCGCCGGCAGCATCTTGCCCAGACGCATGCGTGCACCGGTCAGATCCGCATCGGTGCCGCGCCGGGACAGGTCGGTGAGATCCACGACGACCTGGGTCACATTGCCCGTCATGACCGTGGTCGGCGCGATGGTCGGAAAGACGATGCGCGAACCGGCGTTCTGGATGCCCATGGCGGCGACGGCGATCAGTCCCGTCACGGCCGTACTCCATGCATCCGCATCGACAATGGGCGCAAAGTGCATGCCCGACGCCATGAACACGCAGAGCAGGACGATCTGCGCGGCCAGCAGCCAGCCGAGCGTCTGCCGGCCGCGATGTTCCAGCGCGCGCACCGCAAGCGTCGTGACGACGACGGAAACGACGAACACCGGCAACGCCAGCAGCTTCATGGCCAGGCCGCCGTGATGGCCGATCAGCGTGGCACCGATAACGATGAAGTTGCCCGTGACATGGGCCGTGAACAGCTCGAAAAGCGCGACGAAACCGATCGTGTCGACAAAAGCGGCGGCAAAGCTGAGCAGGATGCCGAAGGCGAGGGGAGACCGGGAGAAAAGGGGCATGCGGGTGTCTCATTCATTCGCGTGGGAGCCAGCTTAGCCCGGCCGGGCGGCCGGGTCTTGAAAAGAAGTGCGCCCAACCCGATCTGATGGGTCACGTTGAAACCTTGTCGCGACAGGCGTAGCCTGCGCGGCAACCAAAGGACACCGAACGAACATGATCCGCGTGATGCACATACTGATCCACGACAGGTCGCCTGCTTTGCAGGCGCATCGCGGGTGCGTGCGTCTGCAGCGGGGCGATACGAACGGATAATCCATCCGTCGCTATCGTCCGTTCATCCAAAGCACCCGAAAGGGTGCTTTTTTTTTGCCTTTCACCGGAGCACACGTGCCATGAAAAACCATCGCGAGCCCCACTGCTGACCGTTACCCGCCAGGGGCCACGAGTCAGCTGAACGGGTCGATCTCGCTCTCCCTTGCACGAACCAGCCCCTGGCGTTTCGTAACAGGAATACACGTCACCATGAGTACCCGCCAAGTCATCCCCGTCGAACGTCGTCGCAACCTCGGCATCATTGCCCACGTCGACGCCGGCAAAACCACGTTGACCGAACGCCTGTTGTGGAAGGCCGGCGCGATCCATCGCACCGGCGAAGTCCACGACGGCGCAACGACCACCGACCACATGGAACTGGAACGCGAACGAGGCATCACCATCGGTGCCGCGGCGGTGCAGGCTGCCTGGACGCCCGAAGGGCAGGCCATGCATCGGCTGACGCTTATCGACACACCCGGACACATCGATTTCGCCATCGAAGTAGAGCGCTCGCTGCGCGTCCTCGACGGCGCCGTTGCCGTGTTCTCGGCAGTCGCCGGCGTACAGCCGCAGTCCGAAACCGTGTGGCGCCAGGCGCGCCGGCATGGCGTGCCGCTGATCGCCTTCATCAACAAGATGGACCGTCCCGGTGCGGATTTCGACGCCGTCCTCGTGCAGATGCGCGAGCGGCTCGGCGCCAATCCGTGGGCAGTCGCGCGTCCGTTGATCGAAAACGAGCAGATGATCGCGCTCGTCGACATCGTCGGCGAACGCACATGGCGTTGGGATGCATCGGGACAACCCGAGGTCGTCGCGTGGTCGGCCGACGAGGCCGCGCTGCACGCTTCCGAACGCCAGACGCTGATTGCCGCGGTAGCGGAGCATGACGACGTATTGCTGGAAGCCTGGCTGGAAGAACGCCCCGTAGACGCAGGCATGCTGATGGCTGCACTGCGCCGCGCGACGCTGGCGGGCCGCGGCTCGCCCGTGCTACCCGGCTCGGCATTCAAGAACGTCGGTATCGAACCGTTGCTGGACGCGTTCGTCGCGTACCTGCCGTCGCCACTGGACCGTCCGGCCGTCGTCGCGCATACCGACGATGGCGACACCATGGTCGCGCCCGATGCGGACGCGCCACTGGCCGCGCTCGTCTTCAAAGTCGTCAACCAGGCGCATGGCCCGCTCGCGTTCATCCGTCTGTATGCGGGCAAGCTGCACGTCGGCGACCAGGTATGGCGCAGCGGCAACGACCGCGTGCAACGCATCGGCCGGCTGGCCGTGCTGCGCGCGGAAGACACCGAAGCCATCGAAGTCGCCGAAGCTGGCGACATCGTGGCCATCGCCGGATGGAAAGACGTCGCGACAGGCGAAACGCTCACGGCCACCGACCATCGCCTTCGTCTCGAAGCTATCGAGGCGCAACCCGCCGTGCTCGCGTGGCGGCTATCGCCCGAACGCTCCGCCGACCTGCTGCGTCTTGGCAACGGCCTGGCCCGCCTTGCCCAGGAAGACCCGTCCTTCCGCGTAGGCACCGATCCCGAAACGGGCGAAACGCTCGTATGGGGCATGGGCGAATTACACCTGGAAGTGATGGTCGAGCGCCTGCGACGCGAATGGGATGTTGCGGTGCGCACCGGATCGCCGCGCGTGGCGTATCAGGAAACGCCAGCGCGCGACTCGGGCGCCGTCGAAGGCAAGGTCGCCAAACAGACCGGCGGCAGCGGCCAGTTCGCGCGCGTCGTCCTGTCCGTCGCACCGCATGAGGACGGCGGCAACGTCGTCGACGATCGCACGACAGGCGGCGTCATTCCGAAGGCGTTCCAGGCAGCCGTGGAGAAAGGCATCCTCTCCGCCTTGCAGGAAGGTCCGCGCGGGTATCCCGTGGTGGGTGCGCGGGTCACGGTGCTGGACGGTCAATTCCACGCGGTGGATTCGAGCGAGATGGCCTTCCACCGTGCCGCCCAGCTAGGCGTTCGCGCCGCGCTGGAGGCCACCGGTACAGTACTGCTGGAACCCGTCATGCGGGTGTCCGTCAGTGCGCCGGGCACCGCGGTCGGCGATGTACTCGGCGATCTGCAGCGTCGCGGTGGGCAGGTCATCGGCCTCGTCGAAGAAGCGGGCCGGACGGAAATCGAAGCCGAAGTTCCGCTGGCGCAACTGGACGGATACACGACCTCGCTGCGCTCGTTGAGCCAGGGCCGGGCATCCGCCACGGTGGCATTCGCGGCCTATCGCCCTGCGCAATCGCAGCAATCGGTCCCGCCGGCGAGACGGTCGGCATGAAGATGGGGGCGCCTTCGGGTGCCCTTTTTTTTGTGGTGGCGCCGAATGCCATGTTTGAACCCAGCTATCACCGGGAACTCCCGCCCCCTCACCGTCATTCCGGCGCACGCCGGAATCCGCGGCGAGGTGGTCGGTGGTCGCGAGGGCGATGGCCGCTTTCAAGCGAAAACCTCAGCGTTGGATCTTGCCCCACGTGGTCGCTGCGGACCCCGGCGTACGCCGGGGTGACGGTGAGGAAGATGAGTACCGAATGAAGCGAGGCGCGTTCCCCGACATGCGCATGCGAAGCGCGGAAGGTATTGCACCGCACGCGGCTCTTAACCCCAATATTCCCCCACCATCCGAAGGCGCTCGCCGTCCCCCACGTCGAGGCCGGTAGGAGGGCGAGGGTGGCCGGGCGGATAAGGCCCCGCAGGGGGGGAAGGGGCAGGACGCCCCTTCCTCGGTGTGCGGGCAGGAAGCCCGCTCACCGAGCCCCGCCCGGCCACCCGGGTCGCGCAGCGACCGCCCGACGTGGCCTCGACGTGGGGGACGGCGAGCTCCCTGCCTCACCCTCGCACGTCGCAACGCTTTGAAGAGCTGATCGAGCGTGATCGCGACAACCCGATGCACCGCACTGAGTCCCTGCCTGCGCAGGGACGACGGTGAGGGGGCGGGATGCGCCGCCGGTTCCATCGCTCCTGCAGCACCGCCTCGTGCGCTACGCTTCCCACATGATTTCCTATGAAGACGCGCTGGCCACCCTGCTTGCCGAAACGCAGCCGCTCGACACCGAGCGGGTCGCCATTGCCGATGCCTTGGGCCGCGTACTCGCCAGCGACATCGCCAGCACCATGCGGCTTCCCGCTTTCGACAACGCCGCGATGGACGGATATGCCTTGCGCGCAGGCACTGCCGCGCTGTCGAAAGGCAGCATCCATACGGTACGTGGCATGCAAGCCGCCGGCGACGTCACGCTGGAACAAACCGGCGCCGACAGTTGCGAAATCGCGACCGGTGCGCGCATGCCCGACGGATTCGATACCGTCGTGCCAGTCGAACGCATCGAACGCGAAGGCGACACCATTCGTCTTCTGGACGATACGGTACGCGGACAACACGTCCGCAAAGCGGGCGACGACATCGCACACGACGAACCCGCGCTCCCGGCCGGCCGGAAGATCGATGCCGCCGCCCTGATGTTGCTGGCCGCGCTGGGCATCGACGAAGCCACGGTCCGCCGTCAACCGCGCGTCGCGATCATCTGCACGGGAAAGGAACTCCACGCGGGTGCCGGAATACTCACTCCCGGCTCGATCCATAACTCCAATGGGCCCTTCCTGCGTGCGGCGCTTACCTCGTGCGGAGCGCACGTGGTCCAGTGCGATACCGTCGGCGACGACGTCATACCCTTCGGCGCTTCGCTCGCGCGTGCACTGGACCGGCACGTCGACCTCGTCGTGACGACAGGCGCGGTATCCGCGGGGCGTTACGACTTCCTGCCCGCGGCGATGGCCGCACTCGGCGCACGTACGTTGTTCCATAAAGTAGCGATTCGCCCGGGTAAGCCGCTGCTCGCGGCGCGCCTGGCGAACGGGCCGCTGCTCATGGCATTGCCGGGCAATCCCATGGCGGTGGCCGTCGGCATGCGCTTCTTTGTCGCCCCACTCATACGGACGATGCTCGGCCTGTCTTCCGAGCGGCCGCTGCGAGTGCTGTCGGACGAAACACCGGATCTGCGCGAAGGCTTGCGTCATTTCGTACTAGCGAATCTCTTCAGCGACGACGGCGCGCGGCTGCGCGCACGTCCGGTCGGTCGCCAGACGGCTTACCGCATGCTGCCCTTTACACAGGCGCAAGTGTGGCTGTCGCTGAGTAGCGCGGACGGCAACATGGCGGACGCGTATCCCCTCGATGCCGGCCATTCGCCTTGACCGCCGGCATCGTGCTCGCCGGTGGCCGATCGTCCCGCATGGGAACCGACAAGGCGATGCTGGCGTGGCACGGGCATCCGCTCATCGAGCACATGCGCGACATATTGTTCGCGACTGGCGTGGCGAAGGTCGTCATCAGCGGTAACCGTCCCCAGTACAACGGCATTCCCGACCGCTGGCCGGATGCCGGACCCGTTGGCGGACTGGCCAGCGTCGCCGACGTGCTGGACGACGGCGAACTGCTGATCGTTCCCGTGGACATGCCGGAACTGACGCCAGAATGGCTGGCGCCATTGCTGCTGGCCACGGACGAGGCATGTGCGTGCTGGATCGCACACCCCCTGCCAATGCGCATGCGGCTGGACGCGCATACGCGCGACGTACTTGCCGACATGGTGTCCCACCCCGGTCGCGATTGTTCGATCGGTGGTTTGCAACGGCGACTGGGTGTCGCCGGACTGCCCGTCGACGCGACGGACACGCGCGCCCTGCGTAACTGCAATACTCCCGACGAATGGAACGAGGCCAGCCTATGAGAGTGCAGCTGCAAGGTCACACAGTGCGTCTGCGCATCGATGAGGACGAGCTGTCCGAATTGCTGGGCGGCGTGTCGATCATCGGCACCACCGCATTCGGGTCGCTCTTCCTGATGCGCTACGCGGTCAGCCTGCACGAAGGCCGGACGTGTCGACTGGACGGACAGGCCGCCGACTGGCGCATCGACCTGCCGGACGCCGAAGTGCGCGAGCTGGCCTCGCGGTTGCCGAGCAAGGAAGGACTCATCTTCGATGTGCCGACCGGGGGCATCGACGCCATGCGCATACTTTTCGACGTGGACGTGAAAGACAGCGCACGTCGCCGGCGCAACGTCTGACCTAACAGCGTACGCGACGCTCGTGCGCGTACATTACGAACCGCCCCGGTCGCGCGAATCCCAGCAGCGTGACATTGCAGGCATCGGCCAGATGCACGGCCAGCGCGGTGGGCGCCGAGATCGCCGCCACGATGGCAATGCCGGCGGTGGCGGCTTTCGTCACCATCTCGTAGCTGGCGCGGCTGGTAATGACCGCGAAGCCAAGGGTGGGGTCGACTCCGCCGCAACGCATGGCGCCGATCAGCTTGTCGAGCGCATTGTGCCGCCCGACGTCTTCACGCACGAGAATGACGGTGCCCTGCGCGTCGATCCAGGCCGCCGCATGCACCGACCCCGTCACGGTGTTGATCGGCTGGCGATCGCGCAGTTCTTCCAGTGCGCGTTCCACGGTCGTGGCATGGATGCTGATGCCTTCGCCTACCGGCTCCGGATGCCGCACGATGTCTTCCAGTTCGCGGCTGCCGCAGATGCCGCAGCCGCTGCGCCCCGGCATGTCGCGGGGCGAACGTGTGTCCCGTACGTCGCCGCGGATGTCGATGACGATGCCTTCCAGCGACTCGGACACTTCGACATCGTCGACCTTCGCCAGTCCGCGTTCGGTCAGTGCGAAGCCGTAAGCGAAGTCTTCCAGATCCGCCGGCGTCGTCATCATCACGGCATACGGCGTGCCGTTGAAATGCATGGCGACAGGTACCTCTTCGGCGAGGTAATCCTCCGTGGACGTCGCGATACCCGCTTCGACGCGAATGACCGGACGCTTCGCGCTTCCCTTGTGCCTGGTTTGTTTAGACCGCACGTGCCGCCTTCGCGCTGCTTGCGCTGATCATCACGGGTACCGACTTATAGGCGGGAGTGCCGGATTTGCGATCGTGCGATTCCAGCGCGATAAGCGCATTGCCTTCCGGGTAGTACATCGCCACGGCGCCTTCCGCGATATCGAAAGCGACGGCGATGAATCCGCGTACCGCGCGTACCTTGCCATCCTGTGCGTTCGGTCCGGTGGCGACGACGTCGATACGGTCGCCTTGCTTCAGTCCGCGCGCGGCGAGATCGTTCGCATGCATGAATACAACGTCGCGTCGCCCGCTGACGCCGCGGTAGCGATCGTTCAGGGCATAAATGGTGGTGTTGTACTGATCGTGCGAGCGGACCGTCGTCAGCATGAGGCCGCCCTCGTCGACCGCCGCATCCTCGTCGAGGCCGCGTGCGATGAGGAAGTGCGCTCGCTTGTCCGGCGTGGCCCACTCGCGTTCCGACGCTGCGATATGCAGACGGAATCCGCCAGGCTCGCGTACCCGTTCGTTGAACTGCGCGAAGATCGGAAACACTTTTTCGATATCGTCGCGGATGAAATCGTAGTTGCCGACCAGACGATCCCAGTCGACCTTCGTATGCGGCAGCGCCGCTTTCGCCATGCCGGCGACGATCCAGGGCTCGGAGCGCAGATGCTCCGATGCGGGCTTCAGACTGCCCGCCGAGGCATGCACCATCGACATCGAATCTTCCACGGTAACCGATTGCGTACCGGTGGCCTGTTCGTCCAATTCGGTACGGCCGAGGCAGGGAAGGATCAGCGATTCCTTTGCCAGGATCAGGTGCGAACGATTGAGTTTCGTGGCGATATGCACGGCCAGATCCAGTCCGCGCATCGCTTCGAAGGTCTCTTTCGTATCGGGCATGGCGACGGCAAGGTTGCCGCCCAGACAGATCAGTGCCTTCGAACGTCCGTCGCGGATGGCGCGTACCGCTTCGACGGCATCGTGCCCGTGCGCGATCGGTGGCTCGAAGCCATAGGTGCGGCGAAGTCCCTCGTTGAGGGCCTCGTTCGGTTTCTCGGTGATGCCGACGGTGCGGTCGCCCTGCACGTTGCTATGGCCGCGCAGTGGGCAGATGCCGGCGCCTTCGCGGCCGATATTGCCGCGCATCAGCAACAGGTTCGCGATCTGCTGGACGTTCTCGGTGCCGTGCGCGTGCTGCGTGATGCCCATGCCGTAGCAGACGATCACGCGTTTGGCCTCGGCGTAAATGGCTCCGGCGGTTTCCACTTCGGTGCGGGTGAGGCCGGATTTGAATTCGATCGCATCCCACGACGTAGCGCGCACGTCGTCGCATAGCGCATCGAAACCCGTCGTATGCGTCGCGATGAAATCGCGGTCGATGACACCTTCGCCGCCGGCCGCCAGATTCTCCGCGTCGGCGTCGAGCAGGAATTTCATCATGCCCTTCAGCACCGCGACGTCGCCGCCGATTTTCAGCTTGTAATACGTCGACGCAATGCGGACCGAGCGGCCGGTAAGCATTTCCGCCGGGTGCTGTGGCGAAGTGAAGCGTTCCAGACCGCGCTCGGACAATGGATTGAGTACGACGATGGGCACGCCGCGCAGCGACGCTTCGCGTAGCGTCGTAAGCATGCGGGGATGGTTGGTGCCGGGGTTGTGACCGATGCAGAAGATCGCATCGCAGTGGTCGAAATCGTCGAGCGTGACGGTACCCTTGCCGACACCGATCGATGTGGGAAGGCCGACGCTGGTCGCCTCGTGACACATATTCGAGCAGTCGGGGAAATTGTTGGTGCCGAATTCGCGTACGAAAAGCTGATACAGGAAGGCGGCCTCGTTCGATGCGCGACCGGAGGTATAGAACTCCGCCATGTCCGGGTCGGGCAGGGCGCGCAGCGCCGTACCGATCCGTTCGAACGCCGCGTCCCATGCGATGGGAATGTAGGTGTCCGTGGCGCGGTCGTAGACCATGGGATGGGTCAGGCGGCCGAGACCTTCCAGCGCGTAGTCGGTCAGGTTCCACAGGGCCGAGACCGGATTCTTCGCAAAAAATTCCGGTTTCACCCGTTTGGCGGTCGCTTCCCAGGACACCGCCTTGGCGCCGTTTTCGCAGAATTCGAACGACGAGGTGTGCTTCGGATCGGGCCATGCGCAGCCGGGGCAGTCGAAACCGGTCGGCTGGTTGACCTTGTGCAGCGCGATGGATTCGCGGGCGATGGCCATCTGGCCACTGATCGCTTTCGCTACGGCGCCAAGAGCGCCCCAGCCGCCAGCCGCGCCTTCATAGTCTTCGATGCCGGGGACTTTCGTTTCGTCGGTCATGGGTCGCCTCGCCGTGCCTGTGCGCATTTGCGAATGGTACGCCCGTTGGCGTGAGGAAGCTTCATGGCGACGTCAAGGCAGCAGGCACCGACCTGTGGCTTTAGCGATCGGATTCACTGCCTCTCCCGCTCGTAACTTCCTTACCGCAACCACTCACCTTACCGTCACCTTTTCCGCTCGCCATTATTCCTTCCCCGCCGACACCACTCCCTCACCGTCACCGCGCCCCTCACCGTCATTCCGGCGCACGCCGGAATCCGCAGCCGCCCAATCGGTTGTCGCCATCCGCCCATGTTCTCGCTCTTGTTTTGCATTGCGCAGCACGGCAAGTACATCGCCAGGCATACACTATCGCTGCGGATTCCGGCGTACGCCGGAATGACGGTGAGGGAATGCATGACGGTGAAGAAAGGGAGGACGGTGACAGGCAGTTGACGCCATCCGTGCCACCTAAGCCGCCAGCGCCGTCCCAGCCGCCAGCGCCGCAAAGTATTCACGCGTCAGCCGCAACTGCGCATCGGCGGTATCGGCGCGATTGACCACCGCGCGGAATGCCGCGTTCTCCGCGCGATCCTTCGCATACCACCCAAGGTGCTTACGCGCGATGCGCACGCCCTGCAGTTCGCCATAGAACGCATAAAGATGTTCGAGATGCGCGCACAGGATGGCGCATACCTCGTCGGCATCGGGCTCGGGCAATGTTTCGCCAGTCGCCAGGTAATGCGCGATTTCACGGAAAATCCACGGCCGGCCCTGCGCCCCGCGACCGACCATGACGGCATCCGCACCGGTGACGGCGAGCACATGGCGTGCCTGTTCGGGCGTGGTGACGTCGCCGTTGGCCATGACCGGAATGCGCACCGCAGCCTTCACCGCGGCAATCGTGTCGTACTCCGCTTCGCCTTCGTACTTATCGGCGCGCGTGCGGCCGTGCACGGCCAGCGCGGCGATACCCGAGTCTTCGGCGATGCGCGCGATGGTCAGGGCATTGCGGTTGTCGCGATCCCAGCCGGTACGGATCTTCAGTGTGACCGGCACGTCCACGGCGGTAACGACGGCCTTGAGGATGCGTGCGACCAGCGGTTCGTCCTGCAGCAGCGCCGAACCGGACCAGACATTGCACACCTTCTTCGCCGGGCAGCCCATGTTGATATCGACGATCTGCGCGCCGTTGTCGACGTTGTAGCGCGCGGCGTCGGCCAGCATGCCCGGGTCGTAGCCCGCGATCTGGACGCTGACCGGCTCCGGCTCGCCGACATGATCCATGCGATGCAGGGATTTACGGGTCTGCCACAGGCGCGGATCGGCAGTGGTCATTTCGGACACGGCCAGCCCGGCGCCCATCCGCTTGCAGAGCAGGCGGAAGGGCTTGTCGGTGACGCCGGCCATGGGTGCGAGCACCACGGCAGGCGCGATCGGGTAGGGGCCGATGTGCATGGGGGGCATTTTAGGCCCCCCGGGCATGCGGGGGCCACCTCGGTGGCACATCAGAGCTGGATCGTCACCGCCTGCCCCGTGTATTCCACTTCCTTATCGGCCTTTGCCTCGAAGTCCACGCCGGGACGCGCGTTTTCCCCAAGTTGCCGCACGCGGAACCGCCGCTTCTCCACCATGCCGGGGAAACTGCCCTGGCGTTCACCTATGTGAAGCGTATGGCTTGCGTCGTCGTACGTAAGGGGAATGTGGCTGGACGCATTCTTCTCATAGCCATAGTTCGTCCCCTCGTCCTCGTACAACGAGAAACTGCCGTTGCGTCCGGGGTAGACATAGACCGTGATTGGCGCGTCGGGCTTCTGGCCGGTGTACTGGATCGCCGGGCCGACCGGAACGATGGCGCCGGCACGAACGAACAGCGGCATGCGGTTGAGCGGTGCGTCGGCATCGATGGTCGTGCCGCCGGCATGGCGCTTGCCCGTCTGGAAGTCGTACCAATCCGAACCGGCCGGCAGATAGACCATACGGCTGCGCGCACCGTACTCATGCACCGGTGCGACCAGGAAGGCCGGGCCGAACATGAACTCGTCGTCGATCGTGCGCACCTTCGTATCGTTCGGGAAATCCATGACCAGGCCACGCATGATGGTGCCGTCGTCCTGCCAGATATCGCCGGCCAGGGTGTAGATGTACGGCATCAGGCGATAACGGAGACGGTCGTACCACGCAAGGGATTCGTAAACGTCCGAACCTTTCGGCGCGAGATTGAAAATTTCGCGGTACGGAAACTGGCCGTGCGAGCGGAACAGCGGAGTGAACGTGCCGAACTGGAACCAGCGGAGATTGAGTTCCCGCCATTCCTTCAGATCGGCCGCACCGGGTTTCTCGTAACGCGGTTCCAGCGCGAAGCCGCCGATATCGGTCGTCCAGTTCGGAATGCCCGACAGCGAGAAATTCACGCCCGCCGATATCTGATCGTGCAGGTTGCTCCAGCGCGACACCACATCGCCGCTCCATGTGGCGGCGGCATTGCGCTGCTGGCCGGCGAACGACGAACGCGTGAGGATGAATACGCGACGATCCGGCGCACTGGCACGCTGGCCTTCATAGACGCCGGTCGTATGGACCAGCGGATAGGAATTGAAGAACGCGGCGCCCGGACCCTGAGCGGTCGGTCCCATGCGCAGCTTGCGTTCGGCGATGTCGAGGTTCGAATGAATGTCGGGCTCGGAAGCGTCGAGCCACCACCCGTCGATGCCCAGCACGCCGAGGTTCTCCTGCATCTGCCGCCAGTAGATGTCGCGCGCTTCCTTCGCATACGGGTCGTAGATGGCGTTGAGGTAACCGGTGCCGATCCAGTCGCGCTCGCCCTTTTCGACGTTGCGGCGATAGATGTAGCCCTTGGCGTCCAGTTCCTTGTAGTTCTTCGTTTCCGGATAGAACTTCGGCCACACGGAAATCATCAGCTGCACGTGCATGTCGTGCAGCTGTTTCATCATGCCCTTCGGGTCGGGGAAGCGTGCCGCATCGAACTCGTGCGAGCCCCACGCGTTCTCGGGCCAGTAGCTCCAGTCCTCGACGATGTTGTCCAGTGGCAGGCCCAGCTTGCGATAGCGTGTCGCGGTGTCGACGATTTCCTTCTGCGTCTTGTAGCGTTCGCGGCTCTGCCAGAAGCCGTATGCCCAGCGCGGCAGCATCGTCGCCTTGCCCGTGATCGTCCGGTAACCGGAAACGACATCGTCGAGATTCGAGCCGGCGACGAAATAGTAGTCGACCGCATGACCTACCTCGGAATACATCGAGAGATCGCGCTGTTCCGCGTCCGGCTGCGGGTCGAGATGGTAGAGCGCGATATAGCCTTCGTTCGGCTTCCACTCGATCTTGATCGTGTGCTTCGTGCCGGTTTCCATCGGCAGACGGATGTTGTGGTACCAGGGATTCCAGTTCTGACGCCAGTCGTCGTATACGACCTTGCCGTCGATGGTGACCTTCGCGTAGCTGGACGAGTACAGCCGGAATTTCTGTTCGCCGGAGGACACGGTTTCGAATGAACCTTCCCAGACGACCCGGTCGGTCTTCTTCGCGGTCGGTTCGGCCGGCCAAGTCGTCAGGTCCTTGATGTAGGCGTAGTTGACCTCGCGCTCGACGCGCGTCGCCTTCAGCGTGTCGCCCGTGTAGTAACGGGCGGTCAGTCCACCTTCCTTACCGTCCGCGTCGTAAAACTTCAGCGTCTGGCCGGCCAGCGGATACTCGCGCGGATCGCCGAAGCGCGTGATCGAATTGTTGTCCCACAGCAGACCGTAATTGCGGGTGGAGACGACGAACGGAATGCCGGCATCCATATTGTGCTGGGCGAGTTCGACGTCCTCGCCCTTGTAATTCATCTGGCGGTTCTGGTGCTGACCCAGTCCGTAGAACGCCTCGTCGTCGGGCGATTCGAAACGCTGGCGAATCGCGACGAACGGCTTGCCTTCGACGGTCGTCTGCGCAAAGGTGCGGCCGCCGGCGCGCTCGGCAAGGATGGGTTTGCCCTGCGCATCGGTAAAGCGGACGGCACCATCCTTCGTGGAGACATGGGCTTCGAGGGCCGACGTCTTCAGCACGACGTCATCGCCGGACTCGTCGAGCGAGAACGATCCGTCGCCGCCGGTTTTGACCGCCATCAGGCTGGCGGGCAGATCGAAGTTGCCGTCCGGCGCGACCGTGACATGCACGATCTTCGGAGATACGAGCTGCAGGCGTACCTTCTGTGTCGAGCGATCGACGGCGACGACCGCACCGTCCGCGATGCGCGTCGCGTGGCTGACCGGTGTCGTGGCATGGGCCGATGGCGACGACGAACAACTGGCAAGCAAAGCGGCGGCGAGCGGCGTGAGAAGCAGGGAAGCGAGTGTGGTGGACTTCATGATCAGTTCCCGAGCGTCAGGTCGGCCGCGAGCGGCGTATGGTCCGAGGCGTCGCCGACATAGACCTTGAAGCGGCCCGCGTCGATCTGCCAGTCGTGGCGATGCACGTCGTAATAGGCGAAGGCGCGGCGGTCGAGGGTCAGCGAGACATGGCGCGTCTGACCTGGTGCCAGCCGTACTTTCTCGAATGCCTTGAGCTCCTTCGCGGGGCGGGCGACCTTCGCCGACGGATCGCCGACATAGACCTGCACCACGTTGGCACCGTTGCGCGAGCCGGTATTGGTGACGTCGACATCGACGGTGATGCTGTCGTCCGCATGAGCCTGTGTCGCGGACAGCTTCAGATTGGCGAAGCGGAACGTCGTATACGTCAGGCCGTAGCCGAAGGCATAAAGCGGCTGGGCCTTGCGTGGATTGCTCGTATACCAGCGATAACCGAGGAACACGCCTTCGCCGTACTTCACCGTGGGGTTGGTGCCGGCCGGATGCGCGGGCGCGTCGTAGAAGTCGTGCACGGGGTTGTCGGCGAAGCGATGTTCGAAACTGATGGGCAGCTTGCCTTCGGGCGCGCGGTCGCCAAAGAGGACTTCCGCGATGGCCTGGCCCCCTTCCTGTCCGGGATACCAGTTCTGCAACAGCGCCGGCACCTTGCCGAGCCAGCGATCCGTGGCGTACGCACCACCGGACGTGACGGTGACGATGGTTTTGGGATTGGCCTTCGCCACCGCTTCGATCAGGGCTTCCTGGCCCCATGGCAGATCGAAAGTGCGGTCGTAGGCTTCGCTTTCCGAAGTGGGATCGAAACCGACGGCCACGACCGCGGCATCGGCCGAAGCCGCGATCTTGCGTGCATCGGCCGAGATCAGATCGTCGAGCGACACCACGCCCAGACCCATGCGGCTATAGCTGACGTCGGGCCTGTAATCGAGGCGGACATCGACAGCCTTGCCGGCCTTGAGGTCGACGGTCGCGTAAAGCGGCGCCTGACCTTCGCGTTCCGGCTGTGTCGTGACCGGTTTGCCGTCGATGTAGAGAACGTAAGTGTCCTTGCTCGCGGCCGCGGTCAGGAACAGAAAACGGCCGGACGTCTTCGGTACGAAGCGGCCGCTCCAACGGATGCTGGTCCGGTCGACGGCGGGCGTCGTCCACAGTTCCGGCTTCCACTGGTCGATCTTGCCGTCCACGTCGCTGGCCGACGGCTTGCCGTTGAAGTTTGCATTGGCGAAGGTCTCGCGCTTCAGCCCCGGCGAGCCATCCGCGGTGACGAACGCTTCCTGCTTGAAGACCTGTTCGGGCGAGGGCAGGCCGCGGGCGTAGAGCACACGGACCTTGCCACCCAGGCGATCGGTCAGGCCGGTCAGGATGCTTTGCGTGCGGAACGTGTCGATATGCGAGCTGCCGCCCGCGCTGGCGTTGCCCGGATGCGCGGCCGGCCCGATGACAGCGATCGTGCGGATCGTGTTTGCGTCGAGCGGCAGGACCTTGTCGTTCTTCAGCAATACGAGTGCTTCGCGTGCGGCGTCCAGCGCTGCCTTATTGTTCTCGGGATCGAACAGGGGCAACGCCGCATCTTTCTGGTCCCGGTCGAGGAAACCGAAGCGCGCGGCGGTGCGCAGGATGCGGCGGACCTTATCGTCCAGAGCGGCGTCGGTCAGACGGCCATCGCGCAGCGCGGGAAGTATCGTCTCCGGTTTCATGGCGGTGGCGGCCGGCATCTCCAGATCGAGGCCGGCGTTGAACGCCTTGACGCCGTCGTGCGTGGCCTCCCAGTCGGACATCAACAAGCCGCGGAAACCCCATTCGCCCTTGAGGATGTCGTGGCTGATGGGTTGGTTCTCGGAAAGATAATCGCCGTTGACGAGGTTGTAGCTGGTCATCACCGCACCGACATGACCTTCCTTGACGGCCATTTCGAAGGCGGGAAGATAGAGTTCGCGCAGAGTGCGCTCGTCGATAAGGGTGTCGAGGTGGCGGCGGTCGTATTCTGAGTTGTTCGCCGCGAAATGTTTCACGGTGGCGACGACGCCTTCGCCCTGCACGCCCTTGATGAGCCCGACGGCGATCTTTCCGGCCAGCAGCGGATCTTCGCCGTAGTACTCCATGTTGCGACCGTTCTGCGGTGCGCGATAAAGATTCACGCCAGGGCCGAGCAGGAAGTGCACGCCCCGGGCGCGCGCATCGCGGCCCATGGCCGTGCCGACGCGTTGGGCTAATTCAGGGTCGAAGCTCGCGGCAAGGCCGATGCCTGCCGCATACGCCGTCGACGGGCCGGGCGCGCGAACTCCGAACGGGCCGTCGGACATCGTAAGTCGCGGCAGCCCGATCGCGGGAACCGGGCGCACGTAGAAATTCTCCACGCCGCCGAGCAGCGATACCTTCTGTTCGAGAGTCAGTTTGCCGAGCATGGCGTCGACACGCTGATCGACTGCCGTGTCGTCGACGGCGGCGATCCGTGCGAACACCGAACTCGCGGCGAGTCCCGTCAATAGCGCGACGGTAAGTGCTTTCTTCAGCATCGTGACTTCCTTCAGAACGTAGCGAGTTTGACGTGCAGCACCTGCGGCACGTCGGTGAAGTTGAGGCCGTAGTCGGTCTGGTCGCCATTCCACAGGCGATCGAAGATCCAGCGTCCGTTCTCGTAATGACCTTCCTCGACGCGCGCAAGAATGAAATTGCGCCCGGGGTTTGCTTTCCCGTTCCCGAAGTTCACGCGTGCGTGGCGGCCTGTGACGAGGTATTCGTCCTTGCCGATCTGGCCGATCAGCACGCCACCGACGGGCTCGGCATTGCCGGGTGCCGGATCGACACCGAACTGCGGCTGGCCGTAGCCGATGTGCGCGGACCAGTCGCCGAGATCGATATCCTGGGTATGCCGGTCGACGGGCTCGGCGACACCCCAGACCTTGCCTTGCCACGACAGCTCGGCGAGTACGCCGGCGAGGGGTCCGATCAGTTTGTAGTTGTCCGCGAACGCATCGATCGTTTCGCTATCGACTTTGCGCGCGCCGAGCGGGTAGTTCGCATAGCCTGTGAAGTCCATGCCGAATGGCGAGAAGCCGATGCCGCGTTTGCCGAGCGCCGCGAATATATAGCGTGCATACGGTTTCGCGTTGCCGGTTTCGGCGACGAACAGTGCGTTGTCCGGCCGGGCGTAGCGATCGAGCACGGCCGTGTACCTGTCGTACTCCGGCATATAGATATCCGGTGCCAGCAGGTCGAGCGAAGGCGCCGCCGCCTTCCAGACATCAAGTACGTTGTCCGTGGGACCGCCGCTGGAGTAACCACCCGGCGGACCGGGCTTGAACGGATCGCGCAGGGCCGCGTTGGCATACATCGGAAGGTCGTAGACCGCCTTGCCCGCATGGGCGACCTGTTCGATGAAGTGCGCGACGGACCACGCGTGGAAGAACTCCGCCGCGTTGGCGCCGTAGACCTGTTGCCACGTGCCGGGTTTTTTACCATCCCGCTTCAGCAACGCATCGGGCACTGCACCGGCGAAGAGCTTGTCGGCGGTGGGCGAGTGGTCGCGATCGGTGCCATACGTCCCCGACTCGTTTTCCACCTGCATCATGATGACGGTATGGCGGTCGCCGTCGATAACGCGCAGGTGCTTCATCAGCTCGACGAAGGCTTTGCGGTCGGCTTCCAGCGTGGCGGGAGCATGCGGCGACAGCGATCCCAGTGTCTTGCCTTCGCGATTGATCACGCGCGGGAAACGGGTGTTATCCAGTTTCACCCAGGCAGGTGCGTAGTTCGGACCGTTGTTTTTCCACGTGGCGAACCACAGCAGCACGAGCCGCACATTGTGCTCGCGTGCCTGCGTCACCAGCGTGTCGAGAAAGCTGAAATCGTACCGGCCTTCGGTGGGCTCGATCTGCTCCCATGCGATGGGGACCTGCACGGTATTGGCATGTATCTGGCCTATCGCAGGCCAGACTTTGTCGAGCATCGCGGGCCACGCGCTGGAATTGTTGACCTGCGCGCCGAGCACGAGGAACGGTTTGCCGTCGACCATCAGCGCGTGGCGTCCATTCTCGCTTGCCATGCGCGGCATCTCGGTGGCCCAGCCCGCTCCGCAGATGGCGAGTGCGACGAGCAGCGCGCCGGTCAGTGTGCTTCGTTTCATCGGTGACTCCGTTGAGTCGCGCTTTCCGTGCGGAACGGCGACGCGGGAAGGCCTTCGCCGTTCGTCAGATTGGCCTGTTCGGGGTTGTCGCTCCACGCGTAGCGCACGGCGACGGGATGGGAGACGGCGCCGCTGGCAACGATGACGCGGTCGCCTTCGATCCGTGCCGTGGCGGGATGGAAGCGGCGGTCGGCGCCGGCGATTTCGAAACCTGCCGGCGCGTCGCCGCTACGGACGGCAAGCTTGCCGCCGTACAGATCGAAGCCGATGCTGGCGTTGGCACCGTCGATCTTCAGATCGCGATAGCGCGGACCCGACCACGGTGCCATGTCGCCGAATGCGGCATGGCGCATGGCGAGCGCTAGCCGGTGTCCGACGTCCTGCTTGTTCGTCGGATGAATGTCTTTCGGATTACCGATGTCGATGATGACCGCTTCGCCGGTTGCTGGCAGCGCCAGATTCGCGGACTGCGATTCGCGCAGTTCGGCCCATGGGCTTTCGTCCGGTGTGTCGTTGCCGGATATCCAGTTGGCCAGTTGCACCCAGACGACGGGCAGGCCGGGTGTTTTCCATTCGCCTCGCCACTGACCGATCAGGCCGGCGAACTGTTCGCGATAGGCCAATGCTTCGCCCTTGTTGGCGTTTGCTTCGCCCTGATACCAGAGCACGCCGCGCAGCGGGAAGCCGATGAGCGGGTGGATCATCTTGTTGTAAAGCAGTGTCGCGAGCTGGTTCTTTCCTTCGGCGGCAGTCACCGTGACGGTATCTGGCCGGAACAGCCATGGCCCTTTCAGGGGACGCTTCTCGCCGCCTTCGGGCTGGACGTAAAGCAGATTCGCCTCGCCATAGATGCCACCGTTTGCGCCGAGATCCACGACCTTGATGGCAATCGTGTTCGTTCCCGCATGCAGGATCGCCGGGTCGACGCGATAGGCGCGTACGCCGTTCCATTTCGCCTTCGTTTCGCCGACCTGCGTTCCGTTGACGAAGCTGGTGTCCGAATCGTCGATGGTTCCGAGGCCGAGGGTGATACCTTGCTTCGCTTCCCGCGCGGTCAGCGTAAACGTGGTGCGATACCAGGCCGTTCCGTCCATGCCGTAATAGCCCTGGGTTTCCCAGTAGCCCGGGACGGTGATCGATACCCAGTCTTTCGTGTCGAGATCCGGCGAGGACCATGCCGCGCCGGTATGCGGCGCCGGGTTGCTCCAGCGGGCAAGGCGCTGACGCGTTGCGTCCGTCGCCCGTTGCTCGTCGGCGTCCATCTTTTTCATGCGCGCGGCGACATCGTCGGCGCGGACGCCGGCCGTGGCCGCATTCATCCAGGCTTCGATGCGGCTGCCGCCCCAGGTGCTGTTGACCAGTCCCTGCGCTACGCCGCTCTTTGCCTTCATCTCGCGTGCGAAGAACCAGCATGCGGCGGAGAACTTGCCGACGCTCGCGGGTGAGGCGGCAATCCACTCGCCACCGGCGAGGCGATCCTCGGGGGTGGGCGCCCATGAGTCGGGGATTTTGAAATGACGTATCGCGGAGTCGTTGCCATTCGCGATTTCGTTTTCCGCATCGCGGGTCTGCGACACCATGAATTCCATGTTCGACTGGCCGGAGCAGAGCCAGACGTCGCCGACGAGGACGTCGCTTATGTCGCGATGTTCCTTGCCGTTGTCGATGGCGAGAACGTACGGGCCGCCGGCTTTGTGTGCGGGGAGGGCGATGTCGAAGCGGCCGTCGGTGCCGGTTTTTGCTTTGGCATTCTTGCCGTCGAATGTCGCGCGGACGATCGAGCCCGGTGTCGACCAGCCCCAGACATGCATGGGCTGGTCGCGTTGAAGGACGGTGCCGGTGGAGTAGACGAGGGGAAGGTCGAGTTGGGCGTGGGCGCTGAGGGGCAACAGAAGCAGCAAGCACACCTGTAGGAGCCCGCTTGCGGGCGAAAGCCGACGAAGCGGAGAAGATATGCGCGGCATTCGCAGCCAGAAGGTCGGGCTCGCGATGTGAGCATCGGTCTTCCTCGCTCCGTTGGCTTTCGCCCGCAAGCGGGCTCCTACAAGGTAGGTGTGCTTCCGGTTACTTGTGTTCATCGCCATAAAAAATCCCACGACCTCCCGTGGCGAAATACACGCGTCCGAAGAGGCGCGGGTCGCCTGTGACGTGTCCGATGCGGCCGAACTGGTGTGTGTCGTCATTGATTCTTACCCAGCTCGCACCGTCGTCGGTTGAGCGATAGAGGCCACGTTTCCCGTCGCGCTTGCCTGCGACGAATAACGTGGACGTGGTGCTGTCGGGAGACGATTTGCCGAAACCCAGCGAATCGGCGATGTCGATATGCGCGGCGCGGCCGATCAACCGGCCGTCGCTGTCGCCGTGGATGAGGCCGCCCGTGGCGCTGGCGAACCACAAGTCGCCGGCTTTGCCCGGCGTGGCGTATGCTTCGCCGGCTTCCGCGGCCAGCGCGTCGGCGAATTCGCCGGCTACGGCCGCGAATACGTGGCCGCCATCGCGGCTGACATACAGCCGGCCGTCGATCGGCGACCACGCATAGAAGCGCTTCGGATCGACGCGGTCGGCGAAGACGCGCGACCTGACCGGCACGCCACCGGTACGTGTCCAGTGCGCGCCGCGATCGACGGTCAGCCATGCGGTGCGCGCCTGCACCGGCATCCACAGCATCGCAACGCCATCGGCCGCCACGGCGATCGTGCCCGCACCGGCACCGTCGTCGGGCTCGCTGGCGAAAGCAGTCCAGGAGCGTCCGCCATCGGTGGACCAGGCCGCCCGTGCCGTCGTGGGGGTGCCACGAATGCGTCCCGCGCGAACGACGATGTCCTGCGCGTTGCCCGCGACGTCGATGCTTTCGGAATTCATGTAACGCGGCGGACCGGCGAGTTGCAGCGGTGCGCGGGTCAGGTCGTCGTGGCGGAATCCGTCGAGGTCGCCGACGGCACTTATCAGCGGCGGACCCTTGGCTGGACTCGCCAGTCCAAGCGGTACGGTTTCCTCGAGACCATCGTCCTGAAACCACCACGAGGCCCGCGCGCCGCTGTCGAAGGCAAGCAGGTTTCGCGAGGCCCAGATGCCGTATCCGGTGACGAACATCGCGTGATCGCTGTCGAAGGGATCGATGACGACCGTCGTCATCCAGTGCGGTATGTGGTCGCGCGTCCAGATGGCGCTGTCGTGCTCGAAGTCGGAGCGGGCGAATACCTCCGTCCAGTGCTTGCCGGCGTCGGTACTGCGAAACAGCAGATCGCCGGCAGGCTTGTAGTGGGCATGCGTGCTGGCCAGCAGGCGGTCGGGGTTCTTCGTGTCGACGGCGATATCGCCCCAGCCGAAGCCGCTGGGCTTGCCGTCGCGCGGAATAGGCGTCACGTCGGTCCACGCATGACTCTTCGGCTCGTAATGCCATATCGCGCCGTCGTTCATCTCGTCGGGACCCGGTTCGTCACCGTAAGTCAGATACCAGCCGCCACGGCCATCGGCGCGCATATGGGTAGGACGCAGACCTGTCGGCTGTCCCTGCACCGGTTGCCATGCGTTGCCGCCGTCGCTGGATTCGAACAGCGAGGTCTCGCGTGTCGACACACCGGCATAGACGGTCGACGTGTCGAAGACGGTGAACACGATACCGATGGACTGCCGTCGCCAACTGTTTTCCGCCGTGGAGGAAGGCGCGGTCGCGACGGCGGGAAAACTATCGACATGTCGCCAGGTCGCACCGCGGTCGTCGCTGCGCCACAGACCCGCGCCGCGCGAACCGAACATCAGCTGGCGACCGTCGATGGGATTCACGGACAAGCGTTCGCCGTTGCCGCGACCCAGTTCGTTACCGCCGAGCTTGAAGGGGAGGTCGGTGCGCTGGAACGTCGCGCCGCGATCGTCGGAACGGAGGATTGCGCCGTTGCCCGCTTGTTCCGTTGTATAGGTGCCGGCGGCCAGATAGAGCCGCTCGGGGTCGGACGGATCGAACGCGAGGCTGTCGATACCGGCCAGGTTGACATCGTCCGCGTCGATCCAGTCGGTCAGCGGTATCCATCGCGTCTTTGCCGCATCCCAGCGGTAGGCGCCTCCGACGTCGGTGCGCGCATAGCAGAGGCCTTTCACGCGCGGGTGGCAGGAAAGGCCGCTGACGTATCCGCCGCCGCCGATGCGCACGCTGTTCCATGTGTATGGAACGGCATCGCGCGCGGATGCACCGGTCGACAGCGGGCCGGTCGATATCAGCCCGGCCGCTATCGTCAGCAACGCGCTGTGCCATGACCGCCATCGTCGGTACGTGCCCATCCTTCTCCCCGTAAGCCACTACATGCCGGCAGCCCGCTCGGGGCGGGCTGCCGGGTCCTGCATTGTCAGAAGGTGAACTGCGCCTTCAGACTGAACAGACGATCGTTGATCTGCACATCGCGTGGACGGGAGTCCAGACCGAAGATCGTCGAACGCTTCGTATTGGTCAGGTTGACCGCGGCACCGGTGAGCGAGAACGCATCGGTGACGTGATAGGTAACCGATGCATCCACCTGGCCGAATGCCTTGTCGTAGATCGGCAGGTTGCCCGTGCCGTTACCGGCTGTCGTTTCCACCCACTGGCTACGCCAGTTGTACGCGACGCGCGCGGAAACCGGGCCTTTTTCGTACATCAGGATGAAGTTGTAACTGTTCTTCGACAGGCCTTCGAGGGGAACCTGCAACGGGCGGCCGGATGTATCGGTCGCGCTCGGGCTCGGCGCCTTGCTGTACACATAGGTGTAGTTCGCCTGCACGCCCAGGCCATTGAACGGCTCCGGCAGGAAATCGAAGAAGGTCTGGTAGCCCGTTTCGGCACCCTTGATGATGCCGTTGTCGCCGTTGGTCGGGCGGGTGACCTGGTAGACCTGGCCGTTATAGGTTTCGTTGAAGACGCCGTTGGCGATGAAGCCGTCCACGCTCTTATAGAACAGCGCGCCATACAGCATGCTGGTCGGGTTGTAGTACCACTCCAGCGACGTGTCGTACTGCCTGGCCTTCATCGGCTGAAGGTTCGGATTGCCCGCGGAACCGGTAAAGGTGTTCGCGCCGCTCGCATTGGGCGTGGACAGGGAAAGCGTCGGATTCAGCTGGTCGAAGTTCGGACGCGTCAGTGCCTTCGACGCCGCGAAACGCCACTGCAGCTTATCGGTCAGGTGAATATTGAGGTTCAGGCTGGGCAGGTAGGAGTTGTACGTGCTGTTGACGCTCAGCGGGGTGTACGTGCCGCTACCGTTCGGATCGGACATGAAACCGGAGGTGCCGACCTTCGTGCGCACGCCGCGCATGCCGATATTGCCGTCGACCGGAATGTCCCACATGCGCCAGCCGAAGCGCAGCACGCCGTACGCCGCGTAAGTCTTCTCGTTCTGGTGGTTGGCCAGGAACGGGTTATAGGTAAGCGGGGCGGTGATGCCGAGGGCCGTGAGCGAACCCGGATAATCGGAGAGCAGCGCCGGGTTCGGTGCGATGGTTTCGCCGAAGGTGTTCGCGTTGCCGCGGAAGAAGTCGTTAAACGAATTGACGATCCACATGGACGACGGAAGCGTCGACAGGTCCTTGCCTAAGTAGCTGAAGCGATAGCCCGTGGTCTGCGTGTCGGCCTTGCGATCCGTGGTACGCACACCGAACTTCATCGACTGGAGGAAATTGCTGTCGAAGGTGTATTCGGCATCGGCACGCCATGCGAATTCGCGGCCCTTGCTCTTGTCGCGATCGTCGAGTGCGAAACCCATCTGCTGGGTCGAAGGATCGGTGAGCGAACCCTGCGGCACGGTGATGACCGGAATGCCGCCGGAGATATCCTGGAACATCGACGGTGCGGTGGTGTGCGTGTTCAGGATGTAGCGCAACTGATCCGTCGTGGCTTTGATGTACTGAAAGTCGGTGCTCAGCGTCAGCGAGTTCGTCGCATTCCACGAACCGCCCCACGATATGTCGGTGGTCTTGGAGTGACGCGTCGCCAGGCTGGAGTTCGAGTCGACCGGGATGCCGGCGCTGTACGCGCCGCTGCCGGCATCGGTCGTGCCGCTGAACGTGCCGCTCTGGAAGTCGCCGTTCGGACCGAACTGGAACGGTGCGCCGGGTTGGGGAACCATGCCGTTCGCGCTGCTGTAGCCGAAGACCGCATAATCCTTCCACTGGAACTTATAGTCCGAACGCAGCGCCTGCAGGTATAGCTCGGACTCGGCATTCGGACGCCATTGCAGTGCCAGCGCGGTGCCCAGACGCTTGCGATCGCCGTAGGTTTCGCCGACGCCACCGCCGTGCGGCACGTTGAGGGTCCGGCCTGCGTAGCCCGGATAGATCGTGTCCGGACCGCCGCTTCCTTCATTGACCTGATAGAACGGTTCGGTGGAGACGACGTCCTGACGGAAGGCATGCTTCTGATAGGCGACGTCGAGCAGCACGCCGAATTCGCCGATGTCCGTGTTCCAGCGGTTGCTGAAGAGACCCGACGCGGACGGATTGCCCTTGCTGATCAGATCGCCGTAATCGTACTCGCCGGTAACGGCGAGCTTTCTGCCTTCGAAATCGAACGGTTTGTGCGTGCGCAGGTTCACCGTGCCGCCCAGACCGCCTTCGATGATTTCCGCCGAGGGATTCTTGTAGACGTCGATGCCGGCAAGCAGTTCGGACGGAACATCCTCGAAGCTCAGCGCGCGGCCGCCGTTGGCGGTGAATGAGTCGCGGCCGTTGAGCTCGGTGCGCACCTGGGTCAGGCCGCGAATGGCGATGCTGCTGCCTTCGCCGTAGTTGCGGTCGATCTGGATGCCCGAAATGCGTTGTAGCGCTTCGGCTACGTTGCTGTCGGGCAGCTTGCCGATGTCTTCCGCCACGATCGAATCGACGATCTGGTCGGCGTTCTGCTTGATCGATGCCGCCGACTGGAGGCTGGCGCGCACGCCGGTGACGGTGATCCCGCCGAGCTCCGTGGCCGTGGGATCGACCTGCTTGTTTGCCTCGGCTTTTTTTTGCGCCTCGGTCTTCTTCTTTTGGGTATCCGGTTTCGCGGTCTGGGCCTGCGTTCCGGCGGGCGCTGCGTCCTGGGCGTGCACCGGTGCCTGCAGCAGGGCGATGGCGATGGCGATACCCGCGGACAGGCGGGCGACGGTCAGGCGTTGGTCGACGCGCTGGACCCTGGTCTGTTCGGACCGGTGATTCATATTTATTGCTCTCCCCGAAATATTTTCGTTCATTCCGGGAGGCTGTGCCCGCCGGACGTTTTCCGCAGTTACCCATGCCCGCGCGGCCCTTTCGGCGCGCTTGCCATTCCTGCATCACTTGAGAGCGATGGGCTTCCGACGGACGTCCGGCCCCGATCCGGTGTCCTGTTCCGCACCCCTGACGCCCCACGAGGCGATCCGCTTTGCCAGCGTTTCGCTTCCCGACGAGCCTCCCCTGGCTCCTGATCCCATACCGTCGCCCCTCGTCGACGGGCGGCATGCGACTGGGCTGCATGCTGGAGCGATGCCTCTCTTCACACAATTACGAAATTGCTCATCGGGATTGACGTTTCTTCGTTTGCGTTTGCCGCAAATGTGCCTGAACGGGCCTCTTCGCCTGTAGTTTTCAACCCCATGGCCGCGCGGGGGCGCGGATGGAGAAGGGACGGAGGGATGGTCGGATCGGGCGGCGTGCACCGTATTGCGCTTCTTTTCAACGCCAACAAGGTTTACGACCGGCAGGTGATCGCCGGCGTGGGCGCTTACCTGAGTTCCACCCGCGTGACATGGGATTTGTTCCTCGAGGAGGACTTCCGTGCGCGGCTGGGCGGTCTGGCCGACTGGGCCGGCGACGGGATCATCGCCGACTACGACGACCCGCAGGTGGCCGACGCCCTGGCGACCGTCGACATTCCGATCGTCGCGGTGGGCGGCTCGTATGCCGACCCGGCGCGCTATCCCGCGAATCTTCCCTATGTGGCGACGGACAACGCGAAGCTGATCCGCCTCGGCTACGACCACCTCGTAGCGCAGGGTTTGCGAAACTTCGCGCTGTATTCGTTGCCGGAACTTCCGTCCAGCCGCTGGGCGCAGGAACGCGAACGCATATTCGCAACGACGGTGGTCGGCGATGGTGTGCCGGCACGCATCTACCGCGGTCATGCGACCAGCGCGGCGGGGTGGAGCGAATCCACCGACGCATTGATCGCATGGCTGCGCGACCTGCCCAAGCCCGTGGGCCTGATCGCGGTAACGGATGCACGGGCGCGGCAGGTCATCCAGGCCTGCATGATGGCCGACATCGCCGTGCCCGAGCAGATCGCGATCATCGGCATCGACAGCGATCCGCTGGCGCGCACGCTGTGCCGCATTCCGTTGACGTCGATCCGACAGGGCACCGTGCAGATGGGGCGCACCGCGGCCGAATGGTTGCACGGGATGCTCCAGGGCATCGACCGGCGCGACGCACGCGTCGTCGTTCCGCCCGATGGCATCGACGCGGCGGCGTCGAGCCGGCACCAGACGGTGCGTAGCCCGCACGTGATGCGGGCACTGCAATACATCCGGCAATACGGTTGCCTGGGCATCAAGACCGAGCAGGTCGCCGATTACGTAGGCGTTTCGCGTTCGCTGCTGGAGGAACACTTCCGGATGGGCCTGAAACGCAGTGTTCACCAGGAAATCCTGCGTCACAAAATCGAACGAGCGCAGTCGATGCTCGCCGCAGGCGAAACCAGCTATGCCGATATCGCGCAGCGCTGCGGCTTTACGTCGGTGCAATACCTCTACACCGTGTTTCGCCGCGAGCTCGGCTGCACGCCCAAGTCCTATCAGGAAAAACAGCATGCGCTTGCCCGCCTTGGTCACTAATTCCCTGCGTGCGCTGATAGCGGCCGCCTTGTTCTTTTCCGGTGCAACGCATGCGCAGGCCACGGCGCCCACCGCTGGCAAGGTCGACCCCGAAGCCATCGACCGGACATGGCGCGAATCGGGTAAGGCGTTCGATGCGGAACGTCTTCGTTTGCTGGGTCGGGTGGCGGACGGCGCTGCGCAAGGGCCTTTCCATGCCGACTGGGCATCGTTGCAAGGCTATCGCGCGCCGACGTGGTACGAGGATGCGAAGTTCGGCATCTTCATTCACTGGGGCATCTATGCGGTGCCGCAGTTCGGCAACGAATGGTATTCGCGCAATATGTACAAGCCGGGTACGCCGGAATTCGCGCATCACATCGCGACGTATGGTCCGCAGGATCGTTTCGGTTACAAAGATCTGATCCCGTTGTTCAAGGCGCCGCGCTTCGATCCGCGCGCCTGGGCAAAGCTCTTCCGCGAAGCCGGCGCGCGCTATGTGGTGCCGGTGGCCGAGCATCACGATGGATTCGCGATGTACGACAGCCAGCTATCGGACTGGACGGCGATGAAGATGGGTCCGCATCGCGACATCGTCGGCGAACTGGCCGCGGCTATCCGTGCCGAAGGCATGCATCTGGGGCTGTCGTCGCATCGTGCGGAACACGACTGGTTCTTCGATAACGGCCGTACGATCGATTCCGACGTGAACGATCCACGTTATGCCGCGTTCTACGGTCCGGCGCATGCGCACGTCGCCACGCGTGGCGACCTCGACCTGGCGGCCGACTGGACGTTTGTGTCGCAAGCGTGGCTCGACGACTGGACGGCGCGCACCGCCGAGATCGTCGAACGCTATCACCCCGATCTGATCTACTTCGACTGGTGGATCGGGCATCCGTCGTTCCGCAATGCGCTGCCGCCGCTGCTGGCTTACTACTACAACGACGGTGCGAAACGCGGTGGCGTCGTGGTCGATTACAAGCTGGGCGCCTTTCCCGAAGGTGCGGGCACGCTGGATGTCGAACGCGGCCAGCTCGATGGTATCCATCCGACGCACTGGCAGACCGATACGTCGCTGGGAAATGCGTCGTGGAGTTATGTCGAAGGGGATACGTACAAGTCGCCCGAAACCGTCGTGCATACGCTGGTCGATGTCGTCAGCAAAAACGGGAATCTGTTGCTCAACATCGGGCCGCGTGCCGATGGTTCGATTACCGGGGAGGAGCGCACGACATTGCTCGCCATCGGCGGCTGGCTGAAGATCAATGGCGACGCGATTTATGCGTCGAAGCCGTGGCGTGTTTTTGGCGAGGGTCCGACGCGCAATGTCGCGGGCACGATGCAGGAAGGCAAGGCACGGCCATTCACCGCGCAGGACATCCGGTTCACGACACGCGATGGGGTGCTCTATGCGATCGCGCTGGGCTGGCCCGCGGATGGGGCACTGACGATTCGTTCGGTTGGCGCGGACGATCGCGTGCGGAAGGTGACGATGCTGGCCGATGGGCAGGCGGTGAAATGGACGCAGGAGAAGGATGGACTTCGCCTGACGCTGCCGGTTAAGCCGGTAGGCCGCTATGCGTATGTGTTCCGCATAGAAACCTAAACCCGCAAACTCGCCGCAGACCTGCGGGGCATGCCCTTGGGACGCGGCCGTGAGGCCGACCTGTTGTGGGAGCGCGCCTGCGCGCGAAAGCCAACAGGGCGAGGATGACGGGTGCTCACCTCCGCGAGCCCGCTTCCCGGGCTGCGGACGTCACGCATAGCATCTTCGCTACGTTGGCTTTCGCGCGCAGGCGCGCTCCCACAGGTCTGTCCCGTAAATCTGCGGCGGGCTGCTAAGACTTAATCGCTCAGAACCCCTCGAGCACGCCCGCGATGGTCGCGGTCATGAACGTGGCGATGGAGCCGCCGAGCACGGCGCGCAGGCCGAGGCGCGCCAGGTCCGCGCGACGATTCGGTGCCAGCCCGCCGATGCCGCCGATCTGGATCGCGATCGACGAGAAGTTGGCGAAGCCGCACAGCGCGTACGTGGCGATCAACCGGCTATGGGGCAGCAGCTCGTCGAGGTGCTTGGCGAGATCCGCATAAGCGACGAACTCGTTGATGACGACCTTCTGTCCGATGAAGCTGCCGACCAGCGTCGCATCCTGCCAGGGCACGCCGATCAGCCATGCGATGGGCGAGAGGACCCAGCCGAAGATGGTTTCGAGGCTCAGCTTTACGTCGTGGCCGACGAAGCCGGTGAGCCAGTGATTGAGGCTGCCCTCGGGGCCGCCGACGGTACCGAGCCACTGCACCGGACCGTTGATCAGCGCGATAAGCGCGATGAAGGCGAGCAGCATGGCGCCGACGTTCATCGCCAGCTTCAGGCCGTCGCCCGCGCCCGTGGCCGCCGCGTCGATGACGTTGGCGGTGGTGCGTTCGACGTCGATCTTGACGGTGCCGCGGGTCAGCGGCTCCTGCGTTTCGGGCACGAGGATCTTCGCGAGCACGATCGTGGCCGGCGCGGCCATGACGCTCGCTGTGAGCAGGTGCTTGGCGTAGAACATGCGCTGCACGGGGTCGTCGCCGCCGAGCATCGCCACGTACGCGGCCATCACGCTACCGGCGATATGGGCCATGCCGCCGATCATGACGGTCATGAGCTCGGCCTGGGTCATGCGCTCGATATAGGGCTTGATGGTCAGCGGCGCTTCGGTCTGGCCGATGAACACGCTGGCGCAGACGCTGGTGGTTTCCGCGCCGGACACGCGCATCACCTTGGTGATGACCCAGGCCATGCCCTTGACGATCTGCTGCATGATGCCGAGGTGGTACAGCACGCCGGTCAGCGCGGCGAAGAACACGATGGTCGGGAGCACCTTCACCGCGAAGATCACGCCGAACTTCGAGCTGTCGAGCAGGCTGCCGAAGATGAAGCGCGAACCCACGTCGACGTAGTCGAGCAGGCGGACGAAGCCGGTGGCGATAGCATCGAAAACGTCGCGGCCCAGCGGCACCTTCAGCACGATCGCCGCAAAGCAGATCTGCAGCGCGATACCCGTGGCGACCAGTTTCCAGTCGACGACGCGCTTATTGTTCGAAAAAATGAACGCGATGCCCACGAGCACCGCCAAACCGAACAGGCCAAATAGAACATGGCCAAGCAGAGCCAGCATCAGACAATCCCCTTAGAAGGCCGGGGAAAGCCCCGTGACCGCGTAAATTGCGGCAGCGTAGAGGACGGGGCGGGGTGGGGCAAGGCGCAGCGCGGCGAGGTTCGTGGAGGCCTGCTGTTTCGGCGAGGATTTACTCAGTCTCGTCAGGACGTTAGGCTCATGTGTCGCCCCCGGACTCGCCCATGAATCTCTTTCTGACTATCGCCGTCGTGCACATCGTGGCCCTGATTACTCCCGGCCCCGATTTCTTCTTCGTATCGCAGCTGGCCGCCAGCCGGTCGAAGCGCGAAGCGCTGTTCGGCGTCGTCGGCATCGCCCTCGGCGTGGCGGTCTGGGCGGCGCTGGCGCTGCTGGGCCTGCAATTGCTGCTGCACCGGTTGGTCTGGCTGGAGCGGGGGATTGCGATCTGCGGCGGAGCCTATCTTCTGTGGATGGCGTTCCAGATGCTGCGCGGCGCCGTTCGCGCGCCGCAGCCGGGAGCCGGCCCGGTCGTCGACCTGCGCGGATCGAGCCCTCTCGTGGCCCTGCGTCGCGGTCTCCTGACCAATCTCGCCAATCCGAAGGCGGCGGTGTATTTCGCCAGTATCTTTTCCGCGTTCCTTGGCGATAGCGTCGATACGTCGTCGCGTTGGGGACTGTGGACCCTGGTGACAGTGGAAACGTTCGCCTGGTTCGCCGTGGTGGCCGGCGTATTCGCGCTGCCGGCCATGCGCCGGGGCTACGTGCGGGCCAGCCGCTGGATCGATGGCGGCGCGGGCGTGTTCTTTGCGTTGTTCGGCCTGCACCTGATCTTCGGCCGCAAGGCGGTCTGACCGCGCGTCAGGCCATACGGCGCCAGGCGCCCGGCGGAAGTCCGACACTTCGGGCGAAGACCCGGGTGAAATGGCTCTGTTCGGCAAACCCGCATGCCAGGGCTACATCGGCAAGGGGGAGGGCGGTGCCGGTCAGCAGTTCCCGTGCCCGGGCGATCCGCCGTTGCAGTACCCATCGGTGTGGCGGCATGCCGACGCTACATCGGAAGGCGCGCGAGAAATGATTTACCGACAGGCTGCATTCGGCGGCCACGTCGGCTACGGAGAAGGATTCGTCCAGGCGGGCCTCCATATAGGCGATGGCCCGGCGCTCCTGCCATGCGGCGAGACCGCCGCGTAACGCTCCGGCGTCCTGCGTAACGGACGCGTGCCCGGCCAGCAGTTCACGCAGCGCCAGCGCCATATGCATCAGCAGCGGCGAGTTCGCGACGGCGCTGCCCTGGAGCGTGTCGAGCAGCACGTGGCCCAGTGCATGGATCGCGGTGTGCTTCGAGGCGACATCGATCCGTCGTGGGTTCGCGGTATGGCGACGGAAGAAAATGTTCTCCGTGTTTCCATCCTGCGACGAGCGCGAGCCGCGATAGATCAACAGCAGGTCTTCCGGTCCCTGGCCCTGCGATCGTCCCTCGGGCGACAGGTGTATTTCGGTCGCATGCGCGCGTTCGTCCAGCGCATCGCCCGAAAGGCGGGTGCGCGGATCGAAGGCGGCGGAACGTGTGCCGAGATCGACGATGACGGTCGGGTAGTCGGTGCGCTCGGGCAGTGGCTGGCTGATCATGGGGCGGGTCCTCACACATGACGGCGTGCTGGTGGACCCATCGTCCATGTATTGCGCGCGGCTCCCTACCCCCGTTTGGGTGAGTCGGAACTGATATGCCCTAGCCGATGAGCCAGCGGACAACCACGACGATAACCACGATCGCGGCGCCGAGGGCGATCACGTGGCGAAGATACAGGCCGCCCGACGCGTTGCCGCCGTCGTAGTCGGCGTCGTTATAGTCGTGCGACGCATCGCGCGGACGCCGCGCGTAATGCAGGCGATGCCAGCGACGGGGCTTTTTCGGCGGTTTGGGCGTCATGACGAAAGCATACCGTTACCGGGCACGGGCGATTCGCGAGGTCTGTTTCAGTTCTTCGAGAACCTCCGGACCACGTATGTCGATGTGGTCGGGGTTGTTCACGTAAAAGCGAACGAACGATGCTTCGCTTTCCGCCGGTGTCCAGGGTTTTGCCCAGACGAAGACGACGCAGTAACCGCCGGTTTCCGCGATCAGCTTGTCGAGCCGCGCGCGTAGCAGTTTGCGCACGGGGTATACCTCGATCAGCTTCTCGCCGAGCGTGATGGTCGGTTTGGTTTCCTGCTCGCCGGTTCTGAATGCGCGCGTGAAACGGATGAAGTAGCCGTTTTCTTTTTTCAGGCGCTGCACGTATGCGGTGCCCCACCAGATAGCGCGGACGCCTGTTATGTCCTCGACTTTCTGCCGATAGACATTGCGAAACAGCGCCTCGTACGTCGGCGTTTCGCCGCCGATGGCGACGGTGGCTTCGGCCAGCGTGCCGTCGCGGCGATGTTCGAGAAACTTCTGCACGACGGATGACAAGCGGTAGTAGTGACTGGCGCCGGTGCGCAGGCCCGACGATTTTTTCGTCGCGGGAGCTTCCCGCGCGGTCTGTACGGACGGGGTGCCCGGTTGCGGTGAAGCGCGGAAGTGATCGGCGGGGCGTTCCAGTTCGAATACGTCGGGCGTGGGCGTTTCCGGTTTCCGTGTACCGGATCGCGTGCCGTGGAGTACTTCGCACGTTTCCGCGTGATCTTCGATGCGGCGGGAGCGGAAGTAGGGGCGTACGCGCAGGGTCTGTTCGGGTTTATCGAGACAGGCGCAGATGAGTGGCGCGGTGCATCCGGTGCCGACGCAGGCGAAGGTCGCACCGGCATCGAGCAGTTCGGCCCAGAAAAGCTCGTAGGCGCGCTCGGCGGTCATGCGCTCCTGGCGTTCGGAGTTTTGCGCTTCGTCGATCGACACGGGGTGGTTCCTGTCTTGCGATGAGGCACTTTAGCGCGAGCAGGCCGGTTGTCGTTACGTTACCTACCCTTCGCTCGTGCGCAGGCAGAAGCCCAGCGCGGTGCAGTAGGTTTTCGCGGTATGGGTGTTCGTGCTTCGGGAGCGGGATCGTGCGCGATACGGTCAATGCGTGCGTGGTCGCCCTGGGTCCCTGCCTGCGCAGGGACGACGGTGAGGGGATTGAGATGGTTCAGAACGCCGACCAGCGCATTTCCGCCCCGTCACCCAACCCATGCACCTCATCCAGAAACGTCAGCACCTCGTCATGCCGCCCCTCGGCGACCAGCGCCTCCGCCGTCCGGCGATCGAGCGAAACGATGGGGTCGTCGCGATACCACGCGAGCACGGCGTCGTGGTCGGGTTCGATGCGCGCGGCGGCTCGCAGGACATTCCATGCCTGTGCGGTCCTGAACCGGTCGGCCGGTGCGATGGCAGCGGATTTCGGCGTACCGGTGGGATGGAGCAATGCCACGGGCATGGGGCACCTCGTCGTCATGCGATGGCTGTTGGACACTGTCCTGGGAGGGAATGTTCCTCCCTTGCCGTGCCGCGTGGATTGGACGTCCATGCTGCCAGCTGCATGCTTTTGCGGTCTTCTACGTCGCATTGACCCGGGGGCGCCTAGATTTGGGGGCCCACCCGGAGTCCACCGTCATGGCAAAAGTACTGGTGCTCTATTACTCGGCCTATGGCCATATCGAAATGATGGCGAAGGCCGTCGCCGAGGGCGCGCGCGAGGCGGGCGCGACGGTCGATATCAAGCGGGTGCCGGAACTGGTGCCCGAAGAGGTCGCAAGAAGTTCGCACTTCAAGCTGGAGCAGGAAGCACCCATTGCGAAGGTCGAGGACCTGGAAACTTACGACGCGATTATCGTCGGCGTCGGCACCCGTTATGGCCGCATGGCGTCGCAAATGGCCAACTTCCTCGATCAGACCGGTGGCCTGTGGATGCGCGGCGCACTGAACGGCAAGGTCGGCGGGGCCTTTTCTTCCACGGCCACGCAGCATGGCGGTCAGGAAACGACGCTGTTCTCGATCATCACGAACCTGATGCATCTGGGCCTGATCATCGTCGGCCTGCCGTATAGCTTCGCCGGGCTGACGAATATGGACGAGATCACCGGTGGCGCGCCTTACGGGGCGACGACGATCGCCAAAGGCGACGGTTCGCGCCAGCCGAGTGCCAACGAACTGGCGGGCGCGAAGTATCAGGGCAAGCACATCGCCGAGGTCGCGGCGAAGCTGTTCGGTTGAGTCTTCAGCCGGTCTCGGCGCAGGCCTGTTCCATATCCGTTACATGGGCTCCGGGCTCGCAGGCGACGGGCACCGGCAGGACGTCGGACACGTGGGTAACCACGCTGGCGCCGCCTTCCAGCGTGCGATGAACGGGGCAGCGGTCGGCGATGTCGAGCAGCCGCGTGCGCTGCTGCCCGTCGATCGACGGATCGAAGACGATGGTGCGCGTGAAGACGTCGGCGGGCGTTCGCGTGGCGTCCTTCGTATGGACGACCTCGACGCGAAGCCGGCCGAGATCCCAGGACTTGCGCGACGCATACAGACGCAGCGTCATGACCGTGCAGGCGCCGAGCGCCGCGGCCAGCAGATCGTACGGTCCGGGGCCGGTGCCGTTGCCGCCATCGGCGACCGGCTCGTCGGCGATGAAGTGCAGGTTGCCCGCGGTAACGCGACTCTGGAAAAGGCCGGCACCCGTCGGTTCGACGACCGCACCGGCGCCGGAGGGAGGAATGGGAGTGAGTGGGGCGGTCATGGCAATCTCGGGGGGAATGATGGGTTTCGACGGCGACACGTTCGTGCGCCGCATCCGGCAGGCGCTTACGATGCCTTGACGCGCGGGACGTTCCAGCCCATCGCGTTATAGAAACGATAGCGGGCGATGCCGATGTATTCGTGCAGCGCGACATCCGCCATGTACATGTTCGACGCCTGGGGCAGCCAGTCGTAGCTCGATTTGAGGTAGTCGGCCCGCACGGGCGTGGCCTCGATCGCGAAGTGCGCGAAGTACAGCGAAGCGCGGCGCAGGTGAAACGCGGACGAGACCAGTACGACGCGGTCCGGATGCAGTCCGGCCAGCAGGGGCGCGCTGAACTGGGCGTTCTGGAACGTGTTCATGCTGCGCGGTTCGAGCAGAAGGTCATCGGCGGGAACGCCCAGCCGCTCCAGTGTCCGGCTGTATACCGCGGCTTCCGGCTCCTTGAGCCCGGCCGCGTCGCCGCCGCTGACTTCCAGCCGGCATACGGCGCCCGTGGCCTTGCACGCGCGATAAAGCTCGGTGGCACGCAGGATGCGGCCGTTCGCCGCCATGCCCGGTTCCACGGCGCCCGTGTCGCCGCGCAGGGTGCCCGCGCCCAGCAGGATGATGACGTTGCGTTGTCCCCAGTGGTCGACGTCCTGCGCCATCCCCGCCTGGAGATCGCGCAGCAGCCAGTCCGCCACGGGGCCGCAGCCGACCGCGAAGGTCCACAGGACAGACAGGGCGAAGAAGGTGCCGGCGGCGCGACGGCGGCGGCGCCAGAGAAACAGGACGCCGATAACGACGAGGATCAGGGTGACGGTCAGGATCATGTGCGAAGCCTACCTATCGCCCGCGTCGGTGGCGAGACATTCGCGATTAACCGTTCCGTGAACGCGAAGACACAAACCTAACCTTTCCGCCCTTATCCTCGGCCGTCAAACGTGTCCAACGCACTTGAGGAGTTGTCGATGAAGCTTTCGTTTCCCGCCGTAGCCCGCGTCGCCGCCGCCTTCGGGCTGCTGCTCGCCGCTCTGGTTCCCATGGCCGCCCTGGCCCAGGACTACCCGGCTTCGCACATTCCGGAGTCGGACAAGCAGGCGATTCAGAATTACCAGCTGAATGACGATGTGTTCAAACGCATCGTCGCCGTGTCCCAGGAAGCCAAGGCCGCGGGTATCAAACCCAGCGAAGCGCCGACCGATTTCAACAAAATCCACAGCCTGGAGGATCTGGCGAACCAGGTGGTGAGCGCCGATCCGCGTATCGCGCCGCTTATCAAGAAGTACGGCTTCACGCCGCGCGACTTCCTGCTGGCTAACCTCGCGGTCACCAACGCGGCCATCGCGTCGGAAGCGAAGAGCAATCCGGAGATGGCCAAGTACGTCGATCAGAAGAAAGTGAATCAGGCCAACGTGGCTTTCTACGAATCGCACAAGGCGCAGATTTCGGCATTGATGAAAGAGTCGGACGACGGGAAGTGAGCGAGCACAAGGCTTCTACATGACCACGAATCCTCCACGTCGCGCCCTCATTACGGGCGCGTCTTCCGGTATTGGCGAAGCATTCGCGCGCGAACTCGCCTCCCATGGCATCGCGCTGGTCTTGACCGCGCGGCGTACCGATCGCCTCGAACAACTGGCCGCCGAGCTGCGCTCGCGGCATGGCGTCGAAGCCACGGTCGCGCCGCTGGATCTGGCCCGGCCCGATGCGGTCGAAGCGCTGGTCGCCGCGCTGGACAACCAGCATCTGCCCATCGACATCCTGATCAACAATGCGGGCTATGGCGTCCCGGGCTATTTCGACGAGAGTCCCTGGCAAACCCACGCGGACTTTATCCAGGTGCTGATGACGGCGCCGACCGAACTCAGCCATCGCCTGCTTCCCGGCATGAAGGCGCGCGGTTACGGACGCATCGTCAACGTGGCCTCGCTGGCCGGGCATATTCCGGGGTCGGCGGGACACACGTTGTATGGCGCCTCGAAGGCATACCTGATCCGTTTTTCCCAGTCGCTGGCGCTGGAAACGCTGGGTACGGGCGTTAACGTCACCGCCCTGTGCCCGGGGTTCACCTATTCGGAATTCCACGACGTCAGCGGCTCGCGACAGCTCGTGTCCCAGATGCCGAAATTCATGTGGATGGACGCTCCCACGGTCGTCCGGCAGGGCTGGCAGGCCGTCGAGGCCGGCAAGGCGGTCTACGTGAACGGGCGGGTCAACGGGCTGATCAAGTCCCTGTTCAAGCTGATGCCCGACGCGCTGGCGCTGCGGCTGGTCGAGAAACAGGGCCGCAAGTTCAGGATGGGCGGTCACTAGGGGTGACCAATGGCATACGTTCCGGGGGCCTTCTGCCGGTAGCCTCGTGGGTTTGCGGCGCCGTCCGGCGCTGTCCTTAGCCATGACACGGGGACTATGCGATGTCGACGATTCTCAACACGCGGCTGGCGGGCGCTCTGCTGCTAGGCCTCGTTTCCGCCGGCGCAGCCGCGCAGACGCTCACCGCGAATGACTATAAGCACGCGGAAAGCTTCCTCGGGAACATCGCCGGTCCGCTGGTCGACCATGCGGTGGGCCGGGTTACCTGGACCGACGACACGCACTTCTGGTATCGCGACCACGACCAGAACGGCGACCGTTTCCTGCGCGTCGATGCCGCGACCGGTCAGGTCACCCCGGCGTTCGACCAGGACAAGCTCGCCACGGCGCTGAGCACCGCGCTGGGCAAGAAGGTCGAGGCCAACAAGCTTCCGGTGTCCGCGTATACCGTGCGCGAAGACGGCCGCTACGACGTCACCGCGCGCCGCAAGCATTTCGTCTGCGACGCCGATTTCGCTGCCTGCGCCGAGCCGGCCGCCAAGAAGGGCGCCGATGGCAAGCCGCTGGCCAAAGAGCCCGGCCTGGCGTCGCCCGATGGCAAGCAGGAAGCCTTTATCCGCGACTGGAACCTATGGGTGCGCGACATCGCGACCGGTGCGGAAACGCAACTGACCACCGACGGCGTGGCCAACTACGGCTATGCGACGGACAACGCGGGCTGGAAACATACCGACGAAGCCATCGGCGTCTGGTCGCCGGATTCGAAGAAGATCGCGACCTTCCAGCAGGATCAGCGCAAGACCGGCGAGATGACGCTGGTCGGCACCAACGTCGGTCATCCGACGGTGGACACCTGGAAGTATCCGCTGCCGGGCGACAAGGACGTGACGATGATCGAGCGCGTCGTGATCGACGTGCCGTCGCACAAAACCGTTCGTTTCCAGATGCCGCCCGACCAGCATCGTTCGACGCTGTGCGACGACGTGTCGTGCAGCCCCGGCGAATGGGACGACGTGCGCTGGGCCGCCGACGGTCGCAGCATTGCGTTCGTTTCCACGTCGCGCGATCACAAGCAGGAATGGTTCCGCGTCGCCAACCCGGAAACCGGTGCGGTGCGCGAAGTCTTCGGCGAAAAGGCGAAGACGTACTTCGAAAGCGGCAACGGCAAGGTCAACTGGCAGTACGTGCCCGAAACCGACGAGGTCATCTGGTTCAGCGAGCGCAGCAACTGGGGCCAGCTGTACATGTACGACCTGAAGACCGGCAAGCTGAAGCATCAGATCACCTCGGGCGACGGCAATGTCACCGAAGTACTGCGCATCGATCCGAAGTCGAAGACGATCTGGTTCCGCGGCGTCGGCAAGGAAAAGGGCCGCAATCCGTATTACCAGCAGTTCTACAAGATCGGTTTCGACGGCAAGGGCCTGACGCTGCTGACGCCTGAAGATGCCGATCACACGGTCGAACTCTCGAAGGACGGCACGTACTTCGTCGATTCGTATTCCACGATCGACAATCCGCCGGTGACCGTGCTGCGTCGCTCGGACACGGGCGCCACGGTCAAGGAAGTCGCGCGCGCCGATATCTCGCGCCTCAAGGCCGCGGGCTGGGTGCCGCCGACGGCCTTCACGGTCAAGGCTCGCGATGGCAAGACCGATCTCTACGGTCTGATGTTCAAGCCGACGCACTTCGATCCGTCGAAGAAGTATCCGATCGTCGATTACATCTATCCGGGCCCGCAGACCGGTTCGGTGCGTACGCGCAGCTTCATTCCCGCGCATGGCGACAACCAGGCGCTGGCGGAACTGGGCTTCATCGTCATCGCCATCGACGGCATGGGTACGCCGTGGCGCACGAAGGCCTTCCACGATGCGTACTTCCAGAATATCGGCGACAACACGCTGCCCGACCAGGTCGCGGGTCTGCGCGAACTGGGCAAGCGTTACTCGTGGATAGACATGGATAAAGTCGGTATCTGGGGCCATTCGGGCGGCGGCAACGCGACCGCGACCGCGATGTTCCGTTACCCCGATCTGTTCAAGGTGGGTATCTCGGAAAGCGGCAATCACGACAACCGCAACTACGAGGACGACTGGGCCGAGAAGTGGCAGGGTCTGCTCGAGAAGAAAGCCGACGGTACGTCCAACTACGACGATCAGGCCAACCAGGCGCACGCCGCCGGTCTGAAGGGACACCTGCTGCTCGCGCACGGCACGATGGACGACAACGTGCCGCCGTATGAAACGCTGCTGGTGGTCGACGCGCTGATCAAGGCGAACAAGGATTTCGACCTGATCATGATTCCCAATGCCCATCACGGCTACGGCGAAGCGACGCAGTACATGACGCGCCGTCGCTGGGATTACTTCGTGCGCAACCTGCAGGGTGGTACTCCGCCGAAGGAATACCAGATGGCACCGATGACGCCTCCGGGCGGTTGAACGGATACGAGCCATGCAATCGCTCGGACTATTGCTCGTCTGTCTGATCGGCGGCTGGCTCGTTTATCGATACCGCGACAGGGGAAGGCTGCGCGGTATCTCGCTGGCGGGGGAGCACATACGGATCGGCGACGAAGAGTGGGCGGGGGCCGAAGCTGTCGTGCTTCGCGTCGTGCGTTCCGGTGAAGCGACGACGTTGATATGCCGGTTGCCCGACGGACGGTTTATCCGGGCGGTCGGGCAGGGAGCGGGTTGGCGGTTCTTTCCGATGACGGACGAGGCGGCGCGGCAGGCGCTTGGTGGCATGTCATCGCGATAGCCGATCGCCTCGCCGCGGATTCCGGCGCACGCCGGAATCCGCGGCGACCATGCAGGGCAGGCGACGACGCTGTCGATTCCTATGTGGCAGCTACAAAACGCATCGCCGCCGCATTCATGCAATAGCGCAAACCCGTCGGACGCGGACCATCGTCGAAGACATGCCCCAGATGTGCATCGCAACGCGCACACGAAACCGCCGTGCGCGTCATGAACAGACTGGTGTCCTGGTGTTCGACGACGTTCCGTTTCGAAATCGGCTGCCAGAAGCTCGGCCAGCCCGTGCCGGATTCGAACTTGGTCGCCGAATCGTAAAGCGCGGTGTCGCAACAGATGCAGCGATACAGACCGTTGTCGTGACGATCCCAGCCTTCTCCCGTGTACGCCGGCTCGGTGCCGTCGCGCCGGGTGACGTCGTAAGCCTTCGTGCTGAGCTTCTTCTTCCACTCGGCATCGGACAGCACGACACGCGGCTGCACGCACGGCCCCAGCGGCTTCTTGTCGGCGCCGAAGCAATCGAGAGTGACGTTACCCGGCGCGGGCGCTTCCGCCGCACGGGGAAGCCTGATGGCCAGCGCCAGGGCGGAAACGGCGGCCAGGGCGCCGACGAAGCGGCGGCGGGATCGATCGGCGGTGCTCATGGGCGGAACCTCGCTCAAGTGGGGTGGCGCCCCGCAGAGCGCCTTACCCATGAGACCGGCCGTAGCCCCCGGCTATTACATGGGGTACTCAGTCGTCCACGTAATGGCAGCGACGTTCCGTCGTCGTATAGCTGTTTTTGTCCTGATTGTTCTTCTGAATGCGATTGCCGGCGTAACCGCCGCCTACCGCGCCGGCGACCGTGGCCAGGGTTTTGCCCTTGCCGCCGCCGACCTGGTGGCCGAGCACGCCGCCCGCCACCGCGCCGATGGCGGTACCGGCGATCTGGTGCTGGTCCTTGGCATCGCTGTGCCTGACCTCGACGTTCTCGCACACCTGGCGGCGATGGCTGCTCTGTGCCTGGGCTTGCGGGGCGACGGCCGCGCTGGCGATCAGGGCAAGAGCGGTAAACGCGATCAGGGGCTTCTTCATGAGGGATCCTCCTTATGGGGCCTGGACAGGGATACCGCCGCGCCCGTGATGGACGGGTCAACATCCGGGGCCTTATCCGCACGTAGCGACATGGCGTATGGCCGCGGTTTAATCGGGTTGCCGCGCGCTTCGGCGACGGCTTCCGTCAATTCGGCGCCCAACAGCAGGATCAGCGCGGAGTAGTAGACCCATACCAGCAACACCACGACGCCACCGGCCGGTCCATACGGTCCGCCCACATTGCTGTGCTCCAGATAAATGCCGATGGCGTACTTGCCGATAACAAACAGCACGGCGGTAAGTGCGGCGCCGACGATGGCGTCGCGCCATTCGATGATCGCGTCGGGAAGTACCTTGAAGATCGCAGCGAAGATAACGACGAAGATACCCAGCGAGATCACCGCCTCGACGATCTGCCATGCCGTGGTACCGCCACGCACGAACACGGCGATCATGGCGCTGGCGGAGAACGAGACGATCAACAGGAAGGCGAGCGACAGCAATAGCCCGAGTGCATGCATTCGGGCACGCAGCCAGCCCAGCACCGCTCGTCCCGGCCTGGGCTGAAGGCTCCACACGCGATTCAGCGCGCCCTGAAGCTGGGCGAACACGGCGGAAGCGCCCACGATGGTGACCCCGAGACCGATGATGCCGGCCATGCTGCCGACACCGGGGCGCTCCTTGGCATTGGCGATGACCAGCTGCACGGCACCGGCCGCCCGTTCGCCGACGAGGCCGTTCAGGCTATCGACGAGCTGGCTCTGCCATTCGGGGCGCAGCGAAGCCACGATCCATAGCAACAGCACCAGCAGGGGCGCGAATGAAAGGGCGGAATAGAACGCCAGCGCGGCGGCCCGTGTCATCAGTTCGTCGTCGCTGAATCCCGTCGCGGTGGTCTTGACCACGCGTAAACCGAGGTGGATATGTCTGTGCATGACGAAACCGTCTCCCTGCCGCAGGTGAGCGTGGAGTGAAGAGTCGCCGGTAAGACGCGAAGAAGATGTCGTCGTTAACGTTCGGACGTGGCGTGCATCGTGGCGACCGCGTCGGGAATGCCTTCGGCACCGGCCACCTCGATCACCCGCTCGTTCACCGCGAAATCGGTTTCCGTCTCGTGCGCCCAGGTGCTGTGATACGGCATATAGATACCCCAGCCGCCAAGGGCGACCACCGGCGCGATATCCGAGCGCAGCGAATTGCCGACCATGGCGAAACGTTCCGGGGCGATGTCGAATTCGCGAAAAACGCGCGCATACGCCGCTGGGTTTTTCTCGGACACGATTTCGATCCGGTGGAACAGGTCGGCCAGTCCGCAGCGTGCGACCTTGTACTCCTGATGGAACAGATCGCCCTTCGTGATGAGCACGATGCGATGGGTACGCGCCACGGTTTCCACCGCGTCGCGAATGCCGGGCAGCAGCTCGACCGGGTGACTCAGCACGTCTTTGCCGAGCTTCACGATGCGATGGATATCCGCCGCGCCGATGCGGCCATTGGTCAGTTCGATGGCCGATTCGATCATCGAAAGGGTCATGCCTTTCGCGCCGTAGCCGAACAGGGAAAGATTGCCGCGCTCGGTGGCCAGCAGCGCATCGAGCAGGCCGGCATCGGCCAGATCGATGTAATTGGCCAGAATTCTCTCGAATTCCGCCTGCGCATGGTCGTAATAGCCCTGGCTATGCCAGAGGGTGTCGTCGCCGTCGAAACCGACCAGGTCGATCATGGCGGTGCTCCGCTTGGAATCCGGTGGAAGCCGCGTAGCATAACGGGCGAGACTCCCCCGGAGGAACGACCCATGACCGATTTCGTCAACATCCACTGCCCGTATTGTGGCGAATCCATCGAGATCGTCGTGGACGCCTCGGCTGGCGATCAGATCTATGTCGAGGATTGCCAGGTGTGCTGCCGCCCGATCGATGTCCGGGTAACGGTAGGCGATGACGAGGAAGTTTTCGTCACGGTATCCGGCGAAAACGACGCCTGAGTGCACGCACGCTCTTGTAGGAGCGCTCTTGTGCGCTCCTGCACAAGCAAAAAAACGGCCCGGGTGTGCCGGGCCGTTTCGTTCTTCCATGTCGCTTCTATCAGAACGTAACGCTGGTCTTCAGACCGAGGACGAACGCATTGCTGTTCTGGCTGGTGCCGCCCGGATGCAGGATGTACTGCAGGTTCGGACGAAGATTGATCGACGCGATCGGCGACCAGTTGTAGAACACTTCCGCGACGTACTCGTAACCGTCGTTGACCACGGTCGCCTGGTCCGGATGCGTTTCGTTGAACAGGCGCTGATAGTCGCCCCTGCGTCCGTTCGCGTGCGTTGCACCCAGCGCTGCGCCGACGAAATCGTTCGGGCGATCGAAGATGCCCTTGTATTCCATGCCCAGCGCGATCTGGCCATCGGTGGCCGAGGTGTCGCGATCCGCCTGCGAGATGTTCAGGAACACCGTGGTGCCCTTGCCGCCCGCTACACCCGAGACCTGCTGCTCGAAGTTGATGTAACCGCCATAACGCGAGTCGCGCTGGAGCGGCTTGCCGCCGGTCAAGGCAATCGGTTCGCGGTTGACGTCGAGGTACAGATCGTTGCCCTTGGACGTGTTGTACCAGCCGCCGATCTTGTAGCTGCCGGGCAGGCCGCCGACCGATGGCGTCCAGCCGAACTCAAGCGGAATCAGTGCGCCGGTGGTGCCGCCCGGATTGTTGAGCTTCCAGCCGTTCTTGCGCGCGTAGCGATCGTCGACGTATTTCGGATTGACCTGATACGCACCGATCTGGATGTAGGTCTGCTCGGTCGTATTGAGCTTCACGATCGTGGCCCACTGGCTGGTCGGCCAGTTCACCCAGTAATCGCCGACGATATTGCCGGGCTGCGCGCCGCAGAACGTCAGGTTCTGGAAGTCGCAGGAGAACGCGGCGAAATCGCTACCGACAGGTAGACGTCCGAATTTCCAGTCGAGCTTGCCGTCGAAGAATTTCTGTTCGATCGAGAATTCGGTGAGATGCCAGGTCTGGCCGCGGCCGTAGACTTCCTGGATCAGCTGGTTGTTGCCGATGTGGGCGTCGGCACCGAGATTGCGACCGTTACGGTCGGTAACCATGATGCGGAAGGTGGCGCCCTTCCAACCCCAGAGCTTGTCGAGATCGAGCGTGGACCCGAGTTTCCACTGATCCGTATAGCGGGTCAGATGGCTCGTGCCGCCGGTGAAGTTGTGCGCCACTTCGCTACCGTAGCCGAGGTCGAAGGTGATGCCTTCGTCCGCGAGACGGGTTCGCGTTCCATTCCAGTCGCCGAACAGATATTTGTCCGACGCGTCCTGCGCGCTTGCATGGCCGGCCAAACCAAGACCCAGGCAGGCGAGCAACGCCGTACTCAGTGGCCGCATTAGTTTGTTGGTGAGCATGAAACGTTCTCCCTGAAAGTGACGCAATGTACGTGGTGGTTGTTGGTTTTCAATTTGTAGCGATCCTTGCGCAGTGCATTCCCCCTGCGTACAGCGGCGCTATCTTAATGCGTCGGCATAGCGAACTCCGCACCCGTGCTTTCATCGTGGTTCAGCCAACGCTGGGTTACGGCTTTCTGACGCGTATAAAAACGCACCGATTCGGGGCCGTGGGCATGGTGGTCGCCCATCAGGCTTTTCTTCCAACCTCCGAAACTGTGAAACGCCATCGGTACAGGAATTGGCACGTTGATGCCGATCATTCCGACCTGCACACGATGGGCAAATTCGCGCGCGACCTGTCCATCTCGCGTGAAGATCGATGTTCCGTTGCCGTATTCATGATCGTCCACGAGTTTCAACGCGGATGCGAAGTCGCGCACACGAACGACACACAGGACGGGTCCGAATATTTCCTCGCGATAGATCCGCATGGACGGTGTGACGCGATCGAACAGCGTTCCGCCTACGAAAAATCCCTGCTCGCAGCCGGCTACCTGGTATCCGCGGCCGTCCACGACGAGTTCGGCGCCGCTCTGTACGCCGTCGTCGATGTAGCCTGTGATGCGGTCTTTGTGCTGGCTGGTGACGACGGGGCCCATCTCCACGCTTTCGTCCAGGCCGCTGCCGATGCGCAGGGCGCGAACGCGGGGTGCGAGCCTTTCCACCAGGGCATCGGCGGTGGCTTCGCCGACGGCTACGGCGACCGAAATGGCCATGCAGCGCTCGCCTGCCGCGCCGTATCCGGCGCCCATGAGCGCGTCGGCGGTCTTGTCGAGGTCGGCATCGGGCATAACGATCATATGATTCTTCGCCCCACCCAGGGCTTGTACGCGTTTGCCCTGCGCGCTGCCGCGCGAATAAATGTACTCGGCGATAGGCGTCGAACCGACGAAGCTCACCGCGCGTACCAGCGGATGATCCAGCAGCGCGTCGACGGCGGTCTTGTCGCCTTGTACGACGTTGAACACGCCGTCGGGAAGGCCCGCCTCTTTAAGTAATTTCGCAAGTTCCAACGAAAGCGACGGGTCGCGCTCCGACGGCTTCAGTACGAATGTATTGCCGCAGGCGATGGCCATGGGGAACATCCACATGGGTACCATCGCGGGGAAATTGAATGGCGTGATGCCCGCGCAGACGCCCAGCGCCTGACGCATCGTCCATGCGTCGATCCCATTGGCGATCTGCTCGGTGTACTCGCCCTTGAGCAGTTCGGGGATACCGCATGCGTACTCGACCACTTCGAGCCCGCGCACGATCTCGCCCTTCGCATCGGAAAGCACCTTGCCGTGTTCGTGCACGACGATGCGTGCGAGTTTGTCCATGTCGCGTTCGATCAGGTCCTTGAACCGGAACATCACGCGCGCACGCTTCAGCGGAGGCGTTTGCGACCACGCGTGGAAGGCTTCGTTAGCCGCACGCACGGCAACGTCGACATCGTCGGCGGAGGCGAGGGCGACCTCCGCGGCGATCTCGCCACGGGCCGGGTCGTAGACGGGTGCGGAGCGCGCGGCGCTGCCGGCATAGGGCTTGCCGGCGATGTAGTGGCCGATGCGGGGAAGGGTGGCGCTACGTTCGGAAATCTGGGCGGACATGTCGTTCAACTCCGGGAAACTGGTGCGAGCATCCATTCGTGGGCGGGGTCGTTGCGGAAGTGCCATTCGCGGCGCGGTCCGGCCATGACATTCAGGTAATAGCCGCGATAGCCGTGCGGCATCACCACGGGGTGATAACCGCGGGGAACCATCACGACGTCGTGATCGCCGACGGCCATCGATTCGTCGATGTCGCGCTCGTCGGTGTATACGCGCTGGAACGCAAAACCTTGCGGTGGATCGATGCGGTGGTAGTAGGTTTCCTCGAGTACGCTTTCTTCGGGAAGCGCATCGGTGTCGTGTTTGTGCGGCGGATAACTCGACGAGTGGCCCGCGGGCGTGACGACTTCGACGACGAGCAGCGATTCGGCGTCTTCGGTCTCAGGGAGAATGTCGCAGACGTAACGCGTGTTGCTGCCGGTGCCGCGCGCCGAGCGCTTCATGGTTTGCGGCTCGATCAGTCGCGCCGGGAAACGACCCGTCGCGGGCGCGCTGGCCAGCGCAAGTTCGACGTCGTCGTACGCGGTGACGCGGCAGACCGACGACGGTGGCGCGTACACGGCGGTAGGCGAACGATCGTCGAAGACGCTCCCACGGCCGCCAAGGTTGCGCCATGTCGAATCGCCGACGGCGATGTCGACGGTTCCCGTGAGTACGACCAGGCAGCCTTCGCGGTCCGCGGGAAGGGCGATATCCACGCTCTGTCCCGCGACGAGGCGCCGCGCGACGAAGCCGACGTGCTTCCAGTGCGCGCTCTCGGGCGTCACGGTGACGATGCTTTCGCCTTCACGCAGGGCTTTGACGAGCAGGCTCATGCGGCTTCCCCGAGCGAAGCGCGGTCGAGCAGGCCGCGCAGGGTGCGATAGCCCTTGTCGGCATATTCGTAGCTCGGTGCGACCGAAGGGTCCTGTTCCGCTTCGACGACCAGCCAGCCTTCGTAGCCATGCTCTTTCAGCCGGGCGACGATCGCGGCGAAGTCGATGACGCCGTCGCCCGGCACGGTGAAGACGCCATTGAGGACGGACTCGAGGAAGGTCCACTGGCGATTGCGCGCGAGGCGGATGAGGTCGGGGCGGACGTCCTTGCAGTGCACGTGACAGATGCGGTCGATGTGCTGGTTCAGCACGGTCAGCGGATGGCCGCCACCGAAATAGGTATGCCCGCTGTCGAACAGCAGTCCGACCTCGTCGCCGGTGTTCGCCATCAGTTGTGCGATGTCGTCGGGCGATTCGACATAGGCGCCCATATGGTGATGGTAGGCGAGGCGTACGCCGTGCTTCAGCGTGTGCCGCGCGAATTCGGTGATCCGTTCGCCGTAACGCTTCCACTCGTCGGCACTGTGGAAGCGTGGGCGCTTGTACAGCGGAACGGGTTCGCCCTGAATGGCGTGGGCGACCTCGCCGTAGACCATGACCTTGCAATCGTTCTCCGCCAGCAGGCGAAGATGCTTGTCGACGGCAATTATTTCATCGCGGGCTTCGCGCGCGGCCACCCTGCCGGAGTACCAGCCGGATACCACGGCCAGGCCGTAGCCGGCCATCAGGTCGCGCAGCGCCTTCGGGTCCTTGGGAAACTTGTTGCCCAGTTCGAAGCCTTCGTAACCGATGGTCCTGCCCTCGCTCAATGCTGTCGATAGAGGGATCTCGCCGCCGAGCGAGGGCAGGTCGTCGTTGCTCCAGGAAATGGGATTGATACCGATACGGATGGTCATGCTTTCACCTGGCCGTTGCGGGCCTTCAATGCGGATTCATAGGACGCGCGCGCATCGTGCACGGCGTCGCGCATCGAGACTTCCGGCACCGCGACTTCCCACCACGTTCCGCCTTCGTCAGTGGTGCGCGCGGGGTCGGTGTCGATGCAGATGAGATAGGTGCGGTCCGCCGCGCGTGCGCGATGCATCGCGGCTTCCAGGCCGGCGATATCGGCCACATGCTCGGCAATGGCGCCAAGCGCGCGTGCATGCGCGGCGAAGTCGATGACCGGTGCGCCGTGCGGACCTTGCAGGCAATCGTCGAGAAGATTGTTGAACGGCGCGCCGCCACAGGCCTGTTGCAGACGATTGATGCAACCGTAACCGCGGTTATCGAGCACGACGATGATGAGCTTCGCATCGAGCATCACCGATGTGGCGATTTCCGAATTCATCATGAGATAGCTGCCGTCGCCGAGCATGACGATGACCTCGCGGTCCGGCCGGGCCATCTTCACGCCAAGGCCGCCGGCGATCTCGTAGCCCATGCACGAATAGCCGTATTCCATGTGGTAGCCGCCCGGTGTTTCGGTGCGCCACAGTTTTTCGAGTTCGGCCGGTAGCGTGCCGGCGGCGCAGACCACGATGTCCTTCGTTGTCGATGCCGCCGACGAACGCTGCACGGCACCGATGATCTCGCCGTCGTACGGCAGGCGGCCGTCGGGCGGCGTGCGTGCGTCGACGATCCGGTCCACCACGTCCCGCCACGCCTGGCCGGCATCGCGCGAGCGAGACGTCCAGCGATCGGGTGCGCGGTAGCTGTCGAGTTGTGCGGACAGCGCATCCAGGGCAAGTGTCGCGTCGGCCACGATATCGAGACCTTCGCCTTTCAGCGCGTCGTACCCGTTCACGTTGATGCTGAGGATCGGCACGTGGGCGAACAGCGAGCGCGAACCGGTCGTGAAGTCTTGCAGACGCGTGCCCACGGCGATGATCCGGTCGGCCTCGGCAAGCAGCGCATTGGCGGCGGACGAGCCACTGACGCCCGCCGGACCGAGCTGCAGGGGATGGTTCCACGGCAACGCGCCTTTGCCCGCCTGCGTTTCGCAGACGGGAATGCCGTGGCGTTCGGCGAAGTCGCGCAAGGCGAGGCTGGCACGGCCGTACAGCACGCCACCGCCCGCCACGATGACGGGGCGTTCGGCGGCGCGGATCGCTTCGGCGGCGCGTTCCACATCGTCGTTCGCGGGCGGTGCCGTACGGAAACGGACCTCGCGCGGTTCGAAGAACGACACCGGATAGTCGTATGCCTGGGTCTGCACGTCCTGCGGCAGGGCCAGTGTCACCGGGCCGCAGAGCGCGGCGTCGGTGAGTACCCGGATCGCGCGGGGCAGCGCCGTAAGCAATTGCTCCGGCGCGACGATGCGGTCGAAATAACGCGACACCGGACGGAAGCAGTCGTTGACGGAAACGGTCCCATCCTGGAAGTCCTCCAGTTGCTGCAACACGGGATCGGGCGCGCGCGACACGAAGATATCGCCGGGCAGCAGCAGAACTGGCAGCCGGTTCACGTGGGCGAGCGCGGCGGCGGTGACGAGATTGGTCGCACCCGGGCCGATCGAACTGGTGACCGCCATCATGCGGCGGCGCATGTGGCTCTTCGCATACGCGATCGCGGCATGCGCCATGCCCTGTTCGTTATGGGCACGATACGTGGGGAGGCTGTCCCGGTGCGCATGCAGCGCCTCGCCGATTCCCGCCACGTTGCCGTGTCCGAAGATCGCGAACACGCCGCCGAACAACGGCACCAGTTCGCCGGTGTCGTCGTCGCGCGTGCGCAGGGCGGCGATATAGCGGATCAGGGCCTGCGCGCAGGTCAGTCGTACGGTATCGCTCATGCGGCGTATCCCGCCTTGGCGGCAACGGCGTGCGGATGCCGGATAGCGCGCCACAGACCGATCATGTGCTCGAAGGCTTCGCGTGCCCGGGCCACCAGCATCGCGTCGTCGATCTCATGGCGCAGCCACGCCGAAGCGGGGTCGACGAACAGGGTCCGGCCGACGGCGAAGCCACGGCAGGTTCGGCTGGCCGCTGCGGCGGCGAAGCCTTCGGCGAGGGTTTCCACCGGTGCGTTGAGTCCCAGCAGGAGGACGCCGCGGCAGTAAGGATCGCGTTCTTCGATAAGCGCGTCGACGGCTTCCCATGCATCTTTCTGCGGCGGACAGAGCTTCCACCAGTCGGGGCGGATGCCGAGGTTGTAGATGCGTTTCATCGAGCGAAGGACACGCTCGTCGCGTTCCGCCGCTTCGTAGGTGCCCGGGGGAATGACTTCCAGCAGCAGTTCGTGACCGCTGACGCGCACCGCGTCGTACAGCGAACGCAACTGCGTTTCCTGTTCCACGCGATGCGCCGGCTCCGCGTCGGGATCGAATGCGACGAGGCACTTCACCACGTGTTCCTTCGGCCATGACACGAGCTGTGTGCCGATCGAGCGGCCGCGTTCGAATTCCAGTGGATTGGAACCCGGCACTTCGACCGGACGGCCGATCCACCAGCCACGGCCGGTGGCGGCATTGAGTGCATCCTGGCCGTAACGGTCGTCGGCCAGCAGGCCGATGTGTCCCTGCAGATGGTTATGCCGTTCGGTGGCCGCGACCGCGTCGACCAGCAGGCGCTTGAGCAGCGGAATGCGCGATTCGTCCGCGCCACAGTCGCGCGCCAGCTCGAAGAACGGTACGCGATGGTCGAACGCAAACACGTGCAGATCGTCCCATGCGGTGCGCGGCACGCTGGTGCGGTGCAGATGTGCGAGCTGGTCGTCCCGATCCGGATGCGCGATGCCGCCTTCGCGGCCGAGGAACGCATCGAGTTCGGCACGGCTGGGCATGGCCGGCGCGCAGCCGTGCCGCGATACCACGATCGCGCCGCAGGCATTGGCGAACGCACAGCTGCGCTCGATCGTTTCACCGTTCAGCCAGCCGGTGAGGAAGCCCGAAAGGAATGCATCGCCCGCGCCAAGTACGTTCAACACGTCGACCCGTGCGCCGCGATACGTCGGGGCATCGTCGAGCGAGGCGGGAACCGGACCTTCGACGACGCTGCAACCCAGCGGGCCGCGCTTCACGATCAGCGTGGCGGCGCTGACGCCGCGCACGGCACGCAGCGCGGCGAGCAGGTCGTCGCTGCCGCCCGCGATATGGAATTCTTCTTCCGTGCCGACAATCACATCGAAGTCGGGAAGAATCGCCTGGAGATGGCGTGTTACGTGATCGGCCGCGACGAAACGGGTTTCGCCGTTACCGCGTCCGGTCAGGCCCCACAGGACGGGGCGGTAGTCGATATCGAGAACGGTGCGGACGTCGTGCTTGCGCGCGAATGCCACGGCACGCGAACTGGCGGCATGCACGCCCGGCTCGGAGTAGTGCGTGCCCGTGACGACGAGCGCGCGGCTGCGGGCGATGAAGTCTTCGTCGATGTCGTCGGCCGCGAGCGCCATATCGGCGCAGTTCTCGCGATAGAACAGCAGCGGGAAGGTCTCGCGGTCCTTGATGCCGAGGATCGCCAGCGCGGTCAACCGGTCGGGATCGACGCGGACCTGGCTGATGTCGCAGCCTTCGGACTGAAGCGATGCGGTGAGGAAGCGACCCATGTGGTCGTCCCCCACGCGCGACAGCATCGCGGACGTCAGGCCGAGGCGCGCCGTACCGAAGGCCATGTTGGCCGACGAGCCGCCGAGATACTTGGCGAAGCTGGTGACGTCTTCGAGACGCGCGCCGATCTGTTGCGCGTAAAGGTCGACGGCGAGCCGGCCCAGGCAGACGACATCGATGGGGCGAGAGGGGGATCGCGGTGGGGGATTGAACATGGGGATCTCTTCCGTGGAGGGACGCGCGGTCAGGCCGCGCGTCCTTCGAGTTCGTCGACGAGGCTCTGGATCTCGGTGCCGCCGGCCATCATTTCGAGCACGGCTTCCTTCGTGATGTCGCTCTTGGCGAAGGAACCCATCGACTGGCCGCGATTGAGCAGCGTGAAACTGTCGGCGATGGGGTAGGCGTGGTGCACGTTATGCGTAATGAAGATGATCGAGATGCCGCGCTTGCGCGCTTTGTGGATCAGCTTGAGCACGTTGGCCGACTGCTTCACGCCCAGCGCGGCCGTGGGTTCGTCGAGGATGAGGACTTTCGCCCCGAAATGGATGGCGCGGGCGATGGCCAGACACTGGCGTTCGCCACCGGACATGGTGCCGACCGGCTGGCCGGCATCGCGTACGTTGATGCCCATCTCCGAGAGCTTCTCGCGTGCGACTTCGTTGGCGTAACTCATATCGATGACGGGAATGACGCCGAAGAGCTTGCGCCGCGGTTCGCGCCCGGCGAAGAAATTGCGCGCCACGCTCATCAGCGGCACCAGCGCCAGGTCCTGATATACCGTGGCGATCCCGCGGTCGAGCGCTTCGCGCGGCGAAGAAAACTTCACCGACTCGCCTTCCACGCGATAGTCGCCGGTGCTCGGGCGGTGCACGCCCGCCAGGGTCTTGATGAGTGTCGACTTGCCCGCGCCGTTGTCGCCGAGCAGGCAGTGCACTTCGCCGCGGCGCAGGCGCAGGGTGACGTCCTGCAGCGCGATGACGGTACCGAAGTATTTGCTGACGTTGTCGAGTTCGAGGATGTATTCGCTGGCCATGACGTCGTCGCTCCTACTTATTAGCCGTGGCACGGCTGCGGATGTAGTGGTTGAACAGCACCGCCAGCAGCAACATGCCGCCCAGGAAGACGCGATACCAGTCCGAGTCGATGTTCGTGTACGAGATGCCGATCTGGACGACGCCGAAGATCACGGCGCCGAAGCACGCGCCGAGCACGGAACCGAATCCGCCGGTGAGCAACGTACCGCCGATGACGACCGCGATGATGGCTTCGAATTCTTTCTGCAAACCGCGATCCGCGGCGGCGGAGCCGACGTCGGACACCTGCAGCACACCGAACAGGCAGGCGCAGAAGGCGGTGAGGACGAAGAGGGAAATCTTCACGCGACGCACGGGGACGCCGACATTCTTGGCAGCGTTGGAGTCGCCGCCGACGAGGAAGATCCAGTTGCCGAAGCGCGTACGCGCCAGCACGAATCCGGCGCCGATCGCGAGCAGGAGCCACCACACCAGCACCTTGGGCAAGCCGCCGACGACCGGCTCGCCGCTGGGCAACTTGTCGATCAGTCCCATGCCGGCCAGCCCGCTGAATACCCAGTGTCCCGTGGTGCCCTGGAAGAGGGCAGCGATGACCGGGTCGCTGCCGATCTTGTCGCCCACGCCGCTGACGATCGTGCTGTTGGCGAAATGCGTCGACAGCACCAGCGTCAATCCGCGCAGGATGAACATGAAGGCGAGCGTGACGATGAACGACGGCAGCTTCGTACGGACGACGAGGTACCCGTTAAGGGCACCAAGCGCCATGGAACCGGCAAAAGCGAACAGCACCGAAGCCCAGACCGGCCAGCCGAGATACATCGGCGGTACCGCGACCATGACACCGGCGAATCCGATCATCGAACCCATCGAAAGATCGAATTCGCCGGCGATCATCAGCAGGCAGGCACCTACCGCGATGATGCCGAGGTACGCGGCGACCTGGGACCAGTTGATGATGCCATCCAGCGCGAACATGCCCGAGTCGCCGGCAAAGATGCCGAACAGTGCGAACACCAGCACGGTGCCCGCGATAGAACCCAGGTCCGGACGGTCGAGCAGGATCTTCCACAGGGAAAGGCGACGGACGCGTTCGTCGTCGGGGGCGGCTTTTTCCGGCGCGGGTGCGCGGCTCCTGTCGATCATGGCGGTAACGTTCTCGTTGATGACACTCATGGATATGTTCTCCGACCGATCAGCGGTACTGACCGGCGTACTTCTCGACAGTGGCGACGTTGTCCTTGGTGACGAAGGCGGGGCCCGAGCTGACGCCGGTCGCGCTATACACAGGCTTGAGGTCGTATTCCTTCAGACGCGCCTGGAACTTCGGATTGGCTTTCAGCGCCGCGATGATCTTCGCCGGATCGTTGGTCTTCTGGTCGTGGGCGATGACGAGTGCCGCGATGCCCATATAGCCCTGCAGATACGGCTGCTGGTCGATCGCGAAGGTGACGGTGCCGTGCTTGATGCCCTGGATGATCGCGGGCGAAAGATCGAACGTGGCGAAGTAGGTTTTGCCGCTCAGGCCCATCTTTTCCAGTACCTGGATGGTCGGCTCGGCGGCGTTGGGGCCTAGTGCGAGTACAGCCTGTGTCTTCGGGTTATTGCGCAGATAGGCGTTGACCTTGCTGGCGACGACGGTGGGATCCATGCCGCTGTCGATCATCGACTTGCGCATGTCGGCACCGATGGCGTCCGCGAAACCCTGGCAGCGTTGGAACGACGCCTGGTTCGTCGCGTAGTGGTTCACGCAGACGAATGACGTGATGCCCGCGGCCTTCGCACGTTCGCCCGCGGCTTTGCCGGCGTCGTATTCGGGCTGGCCGATATGCATGATGGCGCCGAGCTTCTTGCTTTCCTCGGCGGTGCCCGAGTTGATCGTCACGACCGGAATGCCCTTGGCGGTGACGCGCGCGGCGGATTTCTGCAACACGTTGAAATCGGCGATATCGAAGGCAACGCCGCTGTAATTGCGCGCCGCGGCCTGTTCGAGCAGGCGGGCCATATCGGAAAGATCGCCGTTCGGCGGATTGCGGTAGTCGACTTCGACACCGAAGTCTTCGCTGGCCTGCCTGATCGAGTTCTTGATGGTGTTCCACCACGAATCCGAATCGGCGGCGTGGGTGACCAGGACGTAGCGGTCGCCGGGTGCCGCGCTGACCGCGGAGGATGCGACGCCGAAGATAAGGGCTGCCGCCGACAGGGCGTAGAACGTGTTGAATCGCATAGTGCCTCCACGGTTCACCGGCCGATTAAGGCCGTCGGGTGAGTGTCGTTGCGACGCGGTCCGTGTTGCCGACCGCTGTGTTGAGTTCGGATATCAGCATAGGCACGCCTTTCGGGCTCTTGCAACTTGCATTGCACAATAAAAAGAAATGGAAAAAACATTCCACCGCGTGTTTCAATGCGTCGCTGGTGGGATGGAGAACGAAGAATGGCCAAGCGCAGCGACGTGGATGTCCTGATGGAGCGCATCGGGGCTGAGTTCGAGGCATTGCCGCGCCAGTTGCAGGGCGTGGCGCGGTATCTCGAGGAGCACCGGACCAGCATCATGGTCCAGCGGGTCAATGAGATTGCGGAAGGGTGCGGCGTTCACGCCTCGGCCGTGGTCCGCTTCGCCCAGCGTTTCGGCTATTCGGGCTTTACCGAGATGCAGGCGGTGTTCCGCGACGCCTATACCGAACAGGCCGCGCCGGCGCGCAGCTACCAGCAGCGCATCCGCAGCGTGATCAAGGGCCGTCCGGACAAGCTCCCCGCCGTCGAGATCGCGTCGCGCTTCATCGAAGCCAGCAAGGCGGGCCTGGACGAACTGTCCGCCGAGCTGGACGAGACACGCTTCCAGGCCGCGGTCGACATGCTTTCGGCGGCCGAAAATATTTACGTGGTCGGCGTGCGCCGGTCCTTCGCCATCGCGACATATATCGCTTACGCACTGCAGCACACCACGAAGCATGTGCATCTGGTCAGCGGTCTGGGTGGCATGTATCGCGAACAATTGCGCAGCATCGGCAAGGGCGACGCGATGATCGCGATCAGCTTTCCGCCGTACGGCAAGGAAACGCTTTACGCGATGCGCGTCGCGCAGCAGCACAAGGCCAATGTGCTGGCGATTACGGAGAGCGATCTTGGCCCGCTCGGCCGCCATGCGAGCGTCGTGCTCAAGGTGAAGGAAGGCAGCGCGTTCGCCTTCCGCGGACTCACCAGCACCATCTGTCTCTGCCAGGCGCTGTTCGTCGCGCTGGCCTACAAACTCGAATTGACTGTCGAAGAAACCCTATCCCGAGGAGAATACGATGATTGAAGTAGCCGTTTTCGGTGCCGGACGCATCGGTAAAATTCACGCCGGCAACGTCGCTCGCCACCCGCAGGCGCATCTGCGCTACGTGGTGGACGTCAACGAGGCAGCGGCACGCGAACTGGCGGATCTGCACGGCGCCGAAGTGGCCAGTGTCGACCAGGTCATGAACGATAAGTCGATCGGCGCCGTCGTCATCGGCTCCAGCACCGATACGCACGCCGATCTGATGCAGCGCGCCGCCGCCGCGGGCAAGGCCATATTCTGCGAAAAGCCGGTCGATCTCGATCTCGAGCGCGCGCGTGCATGCGCCGCGGCGGTCGAGAAGGCGGGCGTCGTCTGCATGATCGGTTTCCAGCGACGTTTCGATCCCACGTTCTCGGCACTGAAGAGCCGGTTGGTCGCGGGTGAAGTCGGTACGCCCGAAGTGCTGATCGTCACCAGCCGCGATCCTGGCGCTCCACCGGTCAGCTACATCAAATCGTCCGGCGGCATCTTCAAGGACATGCTGATCCACGATTTCGACATCTTCCGCTGGATTCTCGACGACGAAGCCGTGAGCATCCATGCGGCCGGTAGCTGTCTCAGCGATCCGGCCATCGCGGAAGCCGGCGACATCGACACCACGGCGGTCACGATCCGCACGCGCAGCGGCCGTATCTGCCAGATCAACACGTCGCGCCGCGCCGCTTACGGATACGACCAGCGCTTCGAAGTGCTGGGCAGTGGCGGCATGTTGCAGGCCGGGCACGTGAAGCCGACCGAGGTGATCGCCTTTACCGGCAAAGCCATCAGCACGGACTTGCCCGAGCATTTCTTCCTGCAGCGTTATCGCGAGGCATATGCGCTGGAGATCGCGCATTTCTTCGATGCGCTGACCGATGGATCGCCTGTACGCACGACCATTGCCGACGGCATCAAGGCGCTGGAACTTGCGGAACTGGCGGCGCGTTCCTGGCGCGAAGGCCGCGCCCTCGAATGTTCGGTCTGAGGCGGAGACAGCCATGAGCAAGCAAACGCTGCGCATCGGCCTGGCGGGCCTGGGCAGGCTTGGCCGCCGCTACGCGGAAAACCTCGCGCGTGCGGTGCCGCGCGCGGAGCTGGTGGCGGTATCCAGCCCGGTGGAAGCCGAACGTGCCTGGGCCAGCGAGGCATTGGGCGATGTGAGGGTGTACGACAGCTTCGAAGCGATGCTTGCCGACGAGGCCATCGATGCGGTTTTTCTCGTCACGCCGACTTCGTTGCACGCCACGCAGATCGAGCAGGCGCTGGATGCCGGCAAGCACGTGTTCTGCGAGAAGCCGCTTTCGCTGGACCTGGACGACTGCCGCCGCGTCGCGAAACATGCGGCGAAGAGCGCGTCGCGTGCGATGGTCGGTTTCGTGCGCCGTTTCGACGAGAGTTACCGGCATGCCGCGCGCCACATCGAGGCAGGCGGTATCGGTCGACCCTTCATGGTCTATTCGCAGACCACCGACCTGGCCGATCCGAGCGGTGCGTTTCTGGAATTCGCGCCGACCAGTGGCGGTATTTTTCTCGATTGCAGCGTGCACGATATCGATCTCGCGCGCTGGTTGCTGGGTCGGCCCGTTGCGAAGCGCGTGTACTCGACGGGAACGGTGGCGATGTATCCGCCGCTCGAAGCGTTGGGCGATGTCGACAACGGCGTGGCGATCTGCGAATTCGCGGACGGCCGGATGGCGATGTTCTACGCCTCGCGCACGCAGGCGCACGGTCACGACACGCATACCGATGTGGTGGGCACGGCCGGGAAGGTGAGCATCGGACGCAATCCGCGTGCGGATCGCGTGGAGATTTCCGATGCCGCGGGCGTGCGGAATACCGTTGTGCCGTCGTTCTACGAACGCTTCGCACCGGCATTCGTGACGCAGGCCAGGCATTTCGTCGATGCCGTGCTGGACGAGACACCGTTCGAGCTGACTATCGACGATGCGGTGGAGGCGACGCGGATTGCCGTGGCGTTGCGGGAGTCGTTGCGTAGCGGGCAGCCGGTGGATTTGTAGGTTCGAGAGAGATTGCCATGACGCATCCCCGCTTCGTAGGCTTTCGCGCGCAGGCGCGCTCCCACAGAGATCAAGTGCGCGCCAGCTCTCTGTGGGAGCGCGCCTGCGCGCGAAAGCCTACGAAGCGATAAAGCGGCATCCGCAGCGATGCTGCGACGCAGCAGGGTCGCAGCGACTGGCCTATAATTACGGAGTCCCCGCGCCAAAAGACCCTCCCATGTCCCCCTCCGCGCTCCCCGATCTGGTCCCCCATCGCGGCCGGCGTTTCGCCGTTACCGCGCGCATCCTGTCCGCCGTCGTTTTCTCCTTCGTCTGCTATCTCAACATCGGCATCCCGCTCGCGGTGATTCCAGGTTTCGTGCATCTGGATCTTGGCTACGCCACGGTCTGGGCCGGGCTGGCGGTGAGCGTGCAATATCTTGCGACCCTGCTCAGCCGACCGCACGCCGGTCGCTGGGCCGATGTCGTCGGGCCGAAGAAAACGGTCTGTTTCGGTCTGGGTGCGCTGGCGCTGAGTGGCGTATTCCTCGTCGGTTGCGCACTGGCGCAATCGCTACCCGCCGCATCGCTGGCCCTGCTGCTGTGCAGCCGGCTGGCGCTCGGTTTCGCGGAAAGCTGGGTCAGCACAGGGTCCATCACCTGGGGCATCGGCGGCATCGGCGGCGAACATACGGCGCGAGTCATTTCCTGGAACGGCATCGCCACTTACGGCGGTATCGCGCTCGGTGCGCCGCTGGGCGTCACGCTGGCGCGCGATTACGGTGTGATATCGCTGGGCGTCCTGACCTTCGCTCTCGGCGCGCTGGCATTGCCGTTCGCGATGTGGAAGCGCAAGGTCGCGCCGTCGGCGGGCGAACGTCTGCCGTTCCGCAGCGTGCTGGCGCGTGTGCTTCCCTATGGCGCCGGTCTGGCACTGGGTTCGATCGGCTTCGGCGTACTGTCGACCTTCGTCGCGCTGTACTACACCAGTCGCCAGTGGCCCGATGCGGCGCTGTCGCTATCCGTCTTCGGCGGCTGCTTCATCGGCATTCGCCTGATCTTCGGCAACGCCATCAACCGCTTCGGCGGCTATCGCGTGGCCGTGATTTCCCTGCTCGTCGAATGCGTCGGTCTGGTGCTGCTCTGGCAGGCCGCCACGCCGATGGCGGCACTGATCGGCGCAGCCATGACCGGTTCGGGCTTCGCGCTGGTGTTCCCCGCGCTGGGCGTCGAAGCGGTAGGACGTGTCAGCACGCATAACCGCGGTGCGGCGCTGGGCGCCTATTCGGTGTTCCTGGATGTGGCGCTTGGCCTGACCGGACCGATCGGTGGCTGGGTCGCGGGACATTACGACTATCCCGCGATTTTCCTGCTCGCCAGCGGCTGCTCCGTCGCCGCCGCGCTGCTCGCCGGGTCTCTTTACCTGCGTTTCGGACGCTCCGCCGGTATGGCGCGACAGGCATAATGGACGCTTGCCTCAGCCGCTAAGAGTTCATGAATGCCGTACGACAGGTCGTGGATGGGGTATGGAATGGTCGGCGCGTTGCAGGCTGGCGCCATCGCGCTGGCCGTCGGCATCGCGATGTATGTGCTGATACACGCCTATGGTAAGCGAAACGGCTGGCATCACGGCCAGGAGCTGGCCATCTCGGTGATCCTCGCGTTCGTCCTCGCCGGCGGGCAGGACATATGGAACCTCTTTTATTTCAACGTCGCGCCGCTCCAGTCGCTGGCGCTGCTCCGTCTGAAGCTGGCCGCCGTGCACGATCCGGACGCCATCGGCCTGCGCACCTTCTTCGATTTCACCGGCGCGTTGGTCGGTGTCGCCATCGGCTGGGCGATGTTCTCCGGTGGGCTGCGTGACGCGCTAAACGGCGTGCGCAAGTCCTAAGGCGTCGTGTGCGAGAACATCCACGGCCATAGTTCGGTCGTGGCGTATGCCTTCTCCCACGAGCCGTGATTGACTCCCGGAAACTCGGTGTAACGCACTTCGCTGTTACGCGCCTTCAGCGCCGCATTCATTTGACGCGACTGTTCGGGCGGCACGACGTTGTCGTCGGCACCGTGGAAGATCCATACCGGCAGGCCGTGCACTTTCTCCGCCACGATCGCGAAGGGATCGCCGTCTTTCGCAATGCCGCGCACATACAGCGCGCGCGCTTCGGTGAGCGGCGTGATGCCGCCGCAGATAATCGCGGCTGCCGCGAACGTGCCGGGGTGATCGGCGGCTAGCTGCCACGATCCGAAGCCGCCCATCGACAGACCGGTCAGATAGAGACGATGCCGGTCGCCATGGAATTCCTTGACGCTGCGGTCCAGCGCTTTCATCGCGGCGTCTGCGATCTGTGGATCGTTCCATTCGCTGTCGTCGGGTGCCTGCGGTATGACGACGACGGCCGGAAAGTCCATGTGCTGTTTCAGCCACGGCGGCAGGCCCTGGCTCATCTGCTTCTGGTTATCCGAACCGCGCTCGCCGCTGCCATGAAGGAAAAGCACGACGGGATGCTTCTTTTCTTTCGCGTTGTCCGCGGGAACGAATACCTGGTAACGGAACGGTTTGCCGTCGACGTCGAACTGGCGGGAAACGAAATGGGCGGGAGCGGCGTGGGCAGCGGTGGTGAGTACCATGGCGGTGGCCAGCAGTAGGGTGCGGATCATGGGGGTTCTCTTCGACCTGTTGGGGGTCTATCTGAGATGAGTAACGCGTTTCAGGCAAGTGGGGAATGCCGTCCCTCAAAGCACCGGATCGAACATCCGTGCCACTTGCAGCGCGACCCGCTTCAGATACGGCAGCCGTCGGTATTCCTCCGGATTCACTTCATCGGCGTTCGCAAAATCCTCCGTCAGCATTTTCTCGACCTCGGCGGCGAATGCCTCGTCGACATTCAGCGATGCGATTTCGAAGTTCAGCCGGAACGAGCGGTTGTCCAGATTCATGCTGCCCACGACCGCGGTGTCGGAGTCGATCAGCATCACCTTCTGGTGAATGAAGCCCGGGCGATAGCGGAATACCCTCACGCCGCAGAGCGTGGCCTCGTGCGCGTACAGCGTCGATGCCATGAACACGGTACGGTGGTCGGGACGGCAGGGAATGAGGACGCGCACGTCGACGCCACGAAACGCCGCCAGGCGTAGCGCGCTGAACACCGACTGGTCGGGTACGAAATAGGGCGTGGTGATCCATACGCGTTCGCGCGCGGCGTGAATGGCCTGGGTGAAGAACAGCGAGCAGCTTTCCTGCCGGTCGGCCGGACCGGTGGCGACGATCATCGTCTGCGCATTGCCGCAGTGTTCGTGCGGCGGCCGGAAGGGCGGCTGCTCGCCGGTCACCCAGTCCCAGTCTTCGGCGAACGAACGGTACAGGTCGGCGACGGCAGGGCCTTCGATGCGGATATGGGTGTCGCGCCACGGCGCGAGGGGCGGCTTGAGACCGAGGTATTCGTCGCCGGCGTTCAGGCCGCCGACAAAGCCGCAGTAACCGTCCACGACCAGCACTTTCCGGTGATTCCGGAAATTGAGCTGGAAGCGGTTGCGCCAGCGTCGCGTCGCGAAAGGATGGACCTGGACGCCACTTTCGCGCAGCCGCGCGACGTAATGACGGGGAAGGTCGTGGCTGCCGATGCTGTCGTAGAGCACGCATACCGGGATGCCGGCGGCGGCACGTTCGAGCAACGCTGTCTGCAGCCGCCGGCCCAGCTCGTCGTCGTGGATGATGAAGAATTGCAGCAGTACGTAGTGCTCGGCACGGGCAATCGCTTCGAACATCGAGGCGAAGGCGGCCTCGCCATCGATCAGAAGCGTGAGGGCATGGCCACCGTGCATGCCTGTCTTGAGCATGTTGCCGATGGCGGAATAACGCTCGTCGTTCGCTACGGCATGGCGCTTCAGATAAGCGCCGCGATCAGGCCATTCCGTCCCGTTGCACAGCACGAAACGCCGTTCCTGCCGTTGCCGGTGAAGGTCCACGTAGCCGGAGAAATGACTCTCGCCCAGGAACAGATAAGGCACCAGCGTCACGTAGGGCAGCAACACCAGACCCAGCGCCCAGGCGAACGCACCCTGGGCCGTGCGGGCGTGCATGACCGCATGCATCGCGGCAAGAACGCCCGCTGCGTGCAGGCCAAGCGCGGCAAAGGCAATGATCGTCAGCCACATGCGGGCACGTTCCTGTGTCGGTCTGAGGGGCTGGGTAATGCCATTTTCAACAATCCGGCAAGAGTGTTTGTTCGTTATCGTGCTATGTGCAAGAGCCGGCGGGGCGGAAAATGCCCGCTCGCCAACCCGAGCCTATCGTATGAACGCCCACGCGTCCCGCCTTCCCCTGCTGGCACTGGCGATAGCCGCCTTTGCCATCGGTACCACCGAGTTCGTCATCATGGGCCTGCTGCCCGAGGTGGCGCGCGATCTCGGCGTCGATATTCCCGCCGCGGGACTTCTCGTCTCCGGCTATGCGCTTGGCGTGGCCATCGGCGCCCCGTTGCTCGCCGCCGCCACCGCGAAGATGGAGCGCAAGCGCGCGCTGTTGCTGCTGCTCGGCGTCTTCATTCTGGGCAATGCGCTGTGCGCCGTGGCGCCCACGTACAACATGCTGATGGTCGCTCGCGTCGTCGCGGCGTTCTGTCACGGTTCGTTCTTCGGTATCGGCGCGGTCGTCGCCGCCCATCTGGTCCCGGCCAATCAGCGCGCCCGGGCTATTTCGCTGATGTTCGCGGGACTGACCCTGGCGAACGTGCTCGGCGTTCCCTTCGGCACCATCCTCGGTCAGTGGGCCGGCTGGCGCTCGACGTTCTGGGCCGTGACCGCGCTGGGCGTGATCGCCGCGGTGGCTGTCGTTCGTTTCGTTCCTTCGCTGCCGAACCTGAAAGCGCCGCACATGGGGCGCGAGATGCGCGTCATGCGCGAGCCGCAGGTGTTGATGGCATTGCTGATGACCGTACTCGGCTTCGGCGGCGTGTTCACCGTGTTCACCTATATCGCGCCGATTCTGCAGGAGCAGGCCGGCATCAGCGCGCATGCCACCGGTGCGGTGCTGGTCCTGTTCGGTCTGGGTACCACTATTGGCAACATGCTGGGCGGCCGTCTCGCCGACTGGCGCCTGATGCCTTCGCTGGCCGCCATCCTCGCGGTGCTTGCCGTGGTGATGGTGATCTTTGCCTGGACCATGCACAACACGCTGGCCGCCATCGTCACCGTCTTCGTCTGGGGCATCGTTTCCTTCGCGACCGTCGCTCCGCTGCAACTGCGCGTCGTCCATGTGTCGGGCGATGCACCCAATCTGGCCTCGACGATGAACATCGCCGCCTTCAATCTCGGCAATGCCGCTGGCGCATGGATCGGCGGTATGGTCATCGCGGGCGGCTATGGCCTGCCTGCCGTGAGTCTTGCAGGCGCCGCCGTCGCGGTGGCCGGGCTCCTCGTAACGCTGGGCAGCGCGGCCATCGATCGCCGCCACACTCGCGCTACCGTCGCAACCGAATGCGCATGATGCATTATCCGCCAAGACCTTATTCCCCCTGCCTTCCCGGAGCTGATGCATGAAAGCCGTTGCCTATCGCAAGCCGCTGTCCATCGATCGCGAGGACAGCCTGATCGACGTCGAACTGCCCGAGCCCGTGGCGCAGGGGCGCGACCTGCTGGTCCGTGTCGAAGCCATCTCGGTCAATCCGGTCGACACGAAAGTCCGTCAGCGCATGGATCCCGAAGGCGCCGACAAGGTGCTCGGATGGGACGTCGCCGGTACCGTCGTAGCGACAGGTGCCGAAGTCACGTTGTTCAGGAAAGGCGATACGGTGTTCTATGCCGGCGCGATCGACCGGCCGGGCGCGAACAGCGAACTGCATGTCGTCGACGAGCGCATCGTGGGCCGCAAGCCGTCGACACTCGGCTTCGCCGAAGCCGCCGCGATGCCGCTGACATCGCTGACGGCATGGGAGCTGCTGTTCGATCGCCTGGGCGTCGCGCCCGGCACCCAGGGCAAGGCCGGCACATTGCTGATCGTCGGGGCGGCCGGTGGCGTCGGCTCCATGGCCGTGCAGTTCGCTCGCCGGCTCACCGGTCTCACGGTCATCGGCACGGCATCGCGTGCGGAAACGCGCGACTGGGTCACGCAGCTAGGCGCGCATCACGTCGTCGACCACAGCAAGCCGCTCGGCGACGAAGTGCGCGCCGTGGCGCCGGAAGGCGTCGACTACGTCATGAGCCTCACTCATACCGAAAAGCACTATGCCGCGCTGGTCGACCTGCTGAAACCGCAGGGCAAGCTCGGTCTCATCGACGATCCCGCCGAACCGCTCGACATCACCGCACTGAAGCGCAAGAGCATCTCGCTGCATTGGGAGTCGATGTTTACTCGTTCGCTGTTCAGGACCGAGGACATGATCCGGCAGCACAAGATCCTCAACGAAGTTGCCGATCTCGTCGACGCGGGTGTTTTGCGCAGCACCATGCGCGAGAACTTCGGAAAAATCGATGCCGCGAATCTGCGCAGGGCGCATGCGCTTCTGGAGAGTTCTGGTGCGATCGGCAAGGTGGTGCTGGAAGGGTTCTGAAAGTTCGTCATGCAAACCATTCTTTTCATCTGCGGACAGAACCGCCTGCGCAGTCCGACCGCGGAGCATGTCTTCGCGGACTGGCCGGGTATCGAGGTCGCCTCGGCGGGTCTGAAGCACGACGCCGATGTGCCGGTGTCGAACGAACTCGTGCAATGGGCCGACCTGATCTTCGTGATGGAGAAGAGTCATCGCCGTAAGCTGGCGGAAAAATTCCGCGCCAGCCTCGGCGGGGCACGCGTCGTCTGTCTGGATATTCCCGACGATTACGAATTCATGCAGCCCGAACTCGTGCGGTTGCTCGAGCGCAAAGTGACGCCGTTCCTTCCTGCGCGATAGAAACCCGTCAGTGCGGGTATTCGGAATCCCGCGCGTGACGGATGGCTTCGCGCAGATCGGCACCGAGGTGATGCAGGTTGAGGATCACCTTGCCCGAGTGCACTTCCGCGACAGCCGAAGCCGGTACGACGAAGTCGCCCGCGTTCTCGATGTAGACGACCAGTTCGTCGGTGTCGCGCTTGAGCTGGCGCACCGAACCGATGCCGTCCTGTCCGTCGGCGATGAACACCATGAAGCCTTCTTCGATATCGGCACGCATGCTGCGATCCTCTCGTTTCTGAGCCGGGGTGCCACTATCGCCGCGGCTATGTGATGTTCCGGTGGTCTTGCATGGTGCTCCACCGGAGCCCTGCTCGCTTGTACGTAACGATCATCCCTGGTCGCGCAGCAGCGTGTCGGCCAGATTGCGCGCCTGTACGCGGATTTCTGGCATCGCCGTGGACTCCCACAGCGCCCCGCGCAGCAGCGTGCCGATGGCGAACAGGTTCGGGCGCGGCTTGCCGTCGCCGTCCAGCAGGGCGCCGTTGGCCTGTGCCGCAAAACCCAGGCCCAGTGCTTCGGGTCTGGCATGCCCGTTGGTCACCAACTGGCGCACGAGGGGGTGCTCGGTACGCAGTGTGTCGGTGTTGAGACCGACCGTCTGCACGACGACATCGAAGCTGGCGGTTTCCTTCACGCCGCCCGGCTTGACGCGCGTGACGGACAGCGAGCCATCGTCGGCGAGCTTCACCGTCTGCATCCGGCCGCGACCGCGGAGGAAGCGGCCGGCTTTTTCCATGGCGGCGATGCTTTCGGCAACCTGGGGTGGCATACGGTGGCGGGCACGTTCCCATGCCCAGCGTGCGTGACGCAGGAAGCGCGAGCGCTGCTCGTCGGGCAACAGCGTCCAGAGTTTCGATGTCACCGACCGCAGGCTGTCCGTGACGACGCGCCAGTCGTCGGCGTGCTCCGTCGCTTCGCGCAGACGGGCGATCCACATGCGGATATTCGGATCGTCTTCCAGTGCTTCGACCAGCTCCGCCCCATCGCCTGCCGGTGCCGACGCGGCACTGAGATGCGCTTCGGGCAGCAGACCGTGGCGCGACAACGCGGTGAATGTCGCGTTGGGCCAGCGCTCGGAGAGATCGAGCAGTACGTCGACGGCGGTCAGGCCAAGCCCGATGACCAGCACGCGAAGAGGGCGCTCATCGGGTTCCGCGTTCGCAAGGAACGGCCAGGGATCGGTGATATAGCGGCCGCTGGCGATGACGTCGGCGTCGACGCCGGGCAGCGAGCGTGGCGGCAGCGAGCCGATGGCCAGCACGGCGGCGTCGGTCTGGTTCGACTCGTCGCCATAACCGACCGTAACGCCACTGGGCTCGGGTACCAGCGAATCGACCGTAAAGGGAATCTGGCGGACTTCATGCCCCGAAGCCGATGCCTTGGCCATCGCCTGCGCGACGCGCGACTCCAGGTATTCGCCGTAAAGGCGACGCGGCAGGAAATCCGAACCGGAAACCGTCGGGTCCGCCGCCTGGGCGTATTCGAGGAAGCCCTGCGGCTTGCTCGCGAACATACCCATCGACGCGGCACGCACGTTCAGCAGATGGTGCGGAGACCGCGTGCCATAAGCGATGCCGCGGCCCGAACCGTCGCCGGTGTACCAGTAAAGATGTAACGGCTGGGTCGTACGCCGTTCCAGCAATTCGCTCACCAGCGTTGCGGCCGCAGCGCCGCCGCCGATGATGGCGACCTTTCGAAACATGTTTGATCCTTCGCCCCGTGGCGGTCGTTGACGCTTTTCCTGGTCAGGCCGTCAGGCGTCCGGCTATTTCCGAATGCCGAGGACGAGCGATCCAGTGCCCGGATGGGCCCGGTTGCTCGTACGCGAGGTACTGTGCCAGATCGCCACCATACACGTGAAGCGTCAGCGCGGTTTCCTGCCGCGACAAATTGCGACAGCGGTGCGTGTGCGTTTCGGCGGCGTCGAACCACGTGGCATCGCCGGGGCCAAGCCAGGTGCGGCCCTGGCTGCGCAGCGAGCGGTCGACCGGATCGTGCAGAAAGGATTCGACTTCGAGTGCACCCGAAATCGCGGCCTCCAGACCCCACAGGCCGCCGTGATCGTGCACGGGCGTGGCGTAGTTCGCCGGCCACGCCATGACGAGCACGCTGATGCCGGGCTTCGCGCGCTCGGCCACCAGCCAGCGCTCGAAGCCGCGACGGCGCTCGCGCAGCGTACCCAGCGCGGCATCCAGCTCGCCGCTACGGCTGTGGATCACACGCCCGAGCTCCCGTCCCATAAGGGCGAGATCGGGATGTTGCCCTCCGCTACAGTCGAATGCGACATCACGCAGGGTTCTGATGACGGATGAACGATTTCCCATAAGGGCCGCCCCAAACCTTGATGGGCGGGAGTGGACCATGCTGGCCGTTAAACGGGCGTAACCCCAGGGCCGAATCGGGAGTATTCCTTGATGAAATCGCCTTTAAACTCTTCTGGCGGCCCGTGCATCGAAGCCGTACCGGACGCACGGGTTGGTTGGCGTCTTTCGCTGGAGGAATACCGATGATCGTCTTTACCGCGCTCGTTATGCTTGTCGTTTCGTTCTGGTTGGTCTTCGCGCTGATCGGCGCGGTGTTCAAGCTCGCCTTCGGCATCATCGGCGGCGTGTTCAGCATCATCGCTAGTGTGCTCGGCGTGCTGTTCGGCGGATTGGCCCTGCTGATCGCCGGCCCGATCGTGGCCATCGCGATGCTGCCGTTGCTTGCGCCGGTACTGCTCGTCGCTGTGATCGTCTGGCTGATCGCACGTTCGGCTCGCCGTCCGCAGGTGGTGGTCACGCAGGCGGCGCCGACGACGCATTGAATGCTCTTTCCGTGCACGAGGGACGGGTATCCCTCGTGCCTGGTTGCGCTGCGCGCCATGTCTGACCCAGCTATCGCTGCGAAAATCCCATCCCCTCACCGTCGCTCCTGCGCAGGCAGGAGCCCAGTGCGGTGCAGTGGGTTATCGCGATAACGGTGATTCAGCACTTCCCGCAACCTCGAGGACATCGCGCTCAAGAGCGCTCCTACACAAGACCTGCGTGCGAACTGGACATTCCTCACCGTCACCCCGGCGCACGCCGGGGTCCGCAGCGACCACGTGAGGGCAAGCCCGAACGCTGAAGTGTCCGCTTGAAAGCGACCATCGCCGTCGCGATCACCGATCGCCTCGCCGCGGATTCCGGCGTGCGCCGGAATGACGATGAGGGAACGGGTGACGTTCGGCGATGGTGTGCCGCGGTCGCAGTGAGGACTGCGGCACGCCATCGCCGGGCGCGTTACAGACTACGCAGATCGAAAGTGACGGGCACGCGTGCCCACGCCTTTACATGCTGACCGTTGGTTTGCGCAGGCTGGAACGTCCATTTCGCAAGTACCTGCTCTCGCGCTGCCTTGTCGAGCACGTCGTGGCCGCTACTCGACTCCACGACCACATCGATCGGCTTGCCCGATTCGTCTACCAGCACACGAAGCACAACCGTGCCGGAGAGATGGCGACGCACCGCGATCGTCGGGTAAGCAGGCGCTGGCGCCGATACATAGGCGAGCGTGACGCCCGCCAGCGGCGCCGCCGTGACGGGTGCGGCATCGGTGGGCGGCGCGATGGAGGGAGTGACGGGAACCGGCGCGATCGTGCCTTCGTCGGTCGGCGTGCTGACCGCAACGGGAGCGGGTGTGGGATGCGGCGTCGCTGCCGCCGTCGGCGCGTGCGGTGTCGCGGGTATCGGCTTCAGATCGATGGGTGGCGGGATCGGCGCGACCGGCGGCGGTTCGTGCCATGCGATGGCGAAAGGCTTGGCGACTTCGATCAGCGATATATCCGCGGCCATAGGGCGCATGGCGGCGAGCAGGACCGCGGCATTGAGCGCGATGGCCGCACTCATGGCCACGATGCGAACCGTGTCGGGATGAACTTCGGCGAGGAATTGCGGACGTGCGGACGACATGAGCCACCTCCTGACGATGAGGGAAGGTAGAGCGCGGTCTCGGAACGCCTCCGGCGGATGGCCGGGTGGGGATGCGTTCAGGTCCGGCTACAGAACAGCATGTCTGCGACGTCTTTGCAAGCGGGCGTATAGACGTCCGCTAGTTGGCGACCAGCATGGGTACGTCGCTCTGCATGAACAGGTAACGGGTCGTGCCGCCGAGGACCATCTCCGACAGGCGCGAACGCCCCCAGGCACCCATGACGATCAGGTCGACGTTGTCGGCATGGGCCATATCCAGCAGGGCCGGGCCGGGTGCCGCGACGGCGGCTTCGTCCAGGCGCCTGACGTCCGCCTTGATGTCGTGCGTATCGAGCCAGCCGCAGATATTCGTGTCGGGCAGCGAACAGACATCGTTGTCCTGGTCGCGACTGCCGTCGATGACCGTGACCTTGCCGGCCTTGCGCAGCAGGGGCAGGGCGGCACGTACTGCCAGCGCCGATTCCTTGCTGCCGTTCCAGGCGATGAGTACGTTGTCGCCGAGACTGTTGACGGGAGCCTGCTCGGGTATCACCAGGACGCCACGGTTGCTGCCGAAGACGGTTCGCGACACGACGCCGAAGCCGACCGGCGCATCGCCGCGCATCGTGCCGCCGCGCTCCATGATCAGCAGGTCGTAACCGGCCGAGGCATGGACCAGCAATTGCACGGTATCGCCGTTGCCGACACGCCAGTTGCCGGCGAGGCCCCGCGGTTCGAGGAGTGTCTGCCATTCGCCGGCCATGGCTCGCGCGTCGGTGGCGCGTTGCCGGACGGCGTCCAGTTGCATCGGCACCGCCTCGGGGACGGTGAATGCCGCGGCTGGCAGGTCGACGACATACAGGCCGTCGAGGTGCGCCCCGATGCGTTTGGCGAGTATGAGGGCCGCACGCAGGCTTGCGCCTTGCGGCGGAAGACGACCCAGGTGCAACAGGAGTTCGATGGTCATGTGGCGATGGAACACCTCAAGGCCGGTCGGGTCAAGCGCGCGGAAAAAAAATGCCCACCGGGAGGGTGGGCAGAGGGCCGGTGAATCGGGGGAGATCGTTTCCGGCGACGCACACGTTATGACGGGAGAGCTTCGCTGAATGTTCAGGCCGGGTGAGGTCGTTCTTAACATTGGACGTCCAAATGAGATGGCGCGGTGTCGGGAACGGTTCTCATTTGGTGGGCTCTGGGGTACCGTACCCCGGCGTGGTTCGCCCCGCGGCGTTTAAAACTATTGGAGACACCATGGCCGTCAACGCAAGCACAGCGTCGCCCCAATATCCGCATGGCGAAGAAGTCGCCAGCAGCGTGATTCATGGGATCGGGCTTGTGGCGAGCATCGCCGGACTCGCCGTGCTGGTCGCCTTCGCGGCTTTGTACGGTGGCGCGCGTGCCGTGGTGGCCAGCTCCGTTTTCGGCACGACGCTGATCCTGCTGTACACGGCTTCGACTCTGTATCACGCGATTCCCGGCGTCATGGCCAAGCGTGTGTTGCGGACGCTGGACCATATCGCGATCTTCCTGCTGATCGCCGGTACGTATACGCCATTCACGCTGCTGGCCCTGCCGGGCGCGTGGGGCTGGAGTCTGTTCGGGACGATCTGGGGAATCGCGATCGTCGGCAGTGCGCTGGAGCTGGGTATGCTCAAGCGGTATCGCAAGGCTGCAGTGTTCCTCTATGTCGCCATGGGCTGGGTTGCCGTCGTGGCCATCGAGCCCCTGCGTACGCATGTCGAAACGGGAGGGCTCGTGCTGCTGTTTGCCGGCGGCCTGGCATATACCGCCGGCGTTCCGTTCTACATGGCGCGGCGGTTGCCCTATCACCACGCGATATGGCATTTCTTCGTGCTGGCCGGCAGCGTTCTGCATTACCTGGCCGTGCTGCTTTACGTCATTCCCGACGCGCCGCGCTGAGCGGCGCGCCGGGTCCGATCTTCTATTTCGTCATGAATCCCGTGCGTACCGCCTCGGCCAGCTGATCGGGCGGAAGCAAGCCCTGCGCGATCAGGAAGTCGTTGAACGCCTTCCGGTCGAAGCGCTTGCCCAGACGGATTTCGGTTTCGGCACGTAGCTGCAGGATGCGCGTGTATCCGTAGAAATACGCCGTGGCCTGACCGGGCGAATTGAACGTATAGCGATCCAGTTCCTGACGCGCCATCGCTTCGGACATGCCCACGTCCTCGACGAGGATGTCGTGGGCCCGGTCGCGGGTAATCAGACCGAGATTGAGCATCGGGTCGAGGAACGCGCGCGCGGCGCGCAGCAGCCGGAACTGCAGCGCGACGAACTGGCCGGCGGGTGGCTCGTACGGCACCATCTCCGCTTCGGCATAAAGTGCCCAGCCCTCGACGTTGACGCTGTTGAACGCGAACAGGCTGCGCGTCAGGGACACCCCGCGTTCCACCATGGCCGCGAATTGCAACTCGTGACCCGGGCGCCCTTCGTGCGCGGTCAGCGTCCACGCAGCGGCGGGGAACGTGAAGTCGTCATAGGCATCCGACTTGGCGCCGCTCGTCGGCGGGTTGCCCATGGTCAGTACGAAGGTGCCGCGTTCGCCCTTGTTGTTGACGAAGGGTGGCGGGTCCATGTGCGGTGCGGGGACGGCGGCGCTCTCGGCTTCCGAGGCCAGACGCAATGCCATCTTCCGTTTGGGCAGTTCGACGATGCGTTCTTTGACGATAGTCGCTTCGATCTTGCCGAGCACGTCCTGATAGGTCGGTTCGACGGCGTTCTTGTCGAGCTGCTTTTTCTTCAGCGCTTTGATGATCGCGCGGTAATCGCCATCGGGCAGGCCCTCGGCCTTCGCCACCACGGGCGCAAGCGTCTGCAGCGCGTAGCGGGTTTCCATGAACTCGAGTTCCGCTTGCTTGATCAACTCGCGCGGCGCGATGTCCAGGCCGACCTGCTCGAGGTTGTACGCGTAAAGCGGCTCGGGCAGGCGGAAGTCCGTCCGTGCGCGGGGCAGGATCGTCGCCTTGACCCAGGCGTCGTAGCCCTTCATCTGGGCGTCCATCTTGTCCAGGGCTTCGTCGGCGCCCGCGATCTTGTACTTGGCGAAGAGCTTGCGTACGCCGTCGGTGTAGCGGGCGGTGTTGCCGAGTTTCTGTTCGACGTCGCCCTTGTACGGTCCAAGCAGGTTCTTGTCGCCCAGCCGCTCGGTAGTACGGGCCTTGGCTTCGTCGACGATCGGCGTGCAGCCCGGTGTCATACCGACATAGCACTTCAGGCGGTCGACGGCGGCGACGCGACGCTCCGGTGCGATTTCATCCTTGAGCAGGGCGAATTCGCCGCCGAAGATAAGCTGGCCGACGTCCTGATAGGGAAGCAGGTAGCGGGCGTTGAGGTCGATGCCTTTGAGCTGGGAGTCGATCTGGTGGATCAGGATCTGAAGATCCTGCCGGACATTGGTGTCCTTTTCCTGGGTCAGGCGGGTTTCGAGCTTCGTCCTGGCCCCGGTCAGCGCCACGCGCTGCCGCTGGTCGATATCGGGGCCGAGATCCGCCACCTTCCGGTCGTAGCCGTCCAGACCAAAGCTGGATGCCGATTCGGGGCTGAACTTCGCGACGACGTCCAGCAGGATCTGCGCATCCGCATTGCTGTGCGCGATCCAGGCGGGAGGGGTGGCGGACTGGGCGCTGACGGCGCCGATGGCGAAGGACAGGGCGGTGGCGAGTGCCAGGCGTCGGAACATGGATGTCTCCCTCTGTATCGGGGCAGGGTAGCTGCCGCCGGGAAGGGAGACTATGTGCCGGAAGGCCGATCAGTTGAAAAGGAAGGCGAAGCCGAACAGGCCGATCATCACCAGAGAGACGACCAGCTTTACCAGCGTGCCGAGCAGCATGCCGAACCATGCACTGACCCCGACGTGCGCGGAGCGCAGGGCACTGTTGCCGGACATCAGCTCGCCGGCGACCGCGCCGAGAAACGGCCCGAGCAACAGACCGGGAAGGCCGAAGAACATCCCGACCAGCGTGCCGATCGCCGCGCCCCATAACGCCAGCGAGCTCGCGCCGACCCGCTTTGCGCCCAATGTGCCGGCGATGAAATCGACCCCGACGCCGATCAGTCCGGCAGCGGCGATACCGAGCAGCCACCACAAGCCCACATGCCGGTAACCGTCGGTGCCCGCGGCCAGCCACAGTCCCGCGAAGATCAGCGGAATACCCGGCAGCGCGGGTAGGATCGCTCCCGCGACGCCCGCGACCACCAGCAATGCGGCCACGACATAAAGAACGATATCCAGCGTCATCAGCGGAAGGCGTCGCGGTATTCGGGCTTCAGGTACGAGGCGAAGATCTCGGTCGGAATATCCACGGCCTGCGCGCCGGCAGCGTACGAAGCCACCTGATAGGGCGGGAAGATAAAGGTCAGGCCGTGCACCTTGCCATCGTCGCCGGTCAGCAGGGTAAATACGCGATAGTGGTCCTTGCCCGGCGCCGTGCCTTCGTCGACCTGCTCGCTGGTGGAAGCGAGCGGATCGTCCTGGTCGTCCAGCGCGCCGAGTAGCTGGCGTCGCGATTCGGCGGCGAAGGCGGTTTCGGCGGCCTGCGGGTCCGTGAAGAACTCCGGCAGCGTGACGACGCGCCGGGCCTGTGAGTCGTAGGTGAAACTGTCGACGATCGGCGCCGGATGCGCACCGCCGGTGAATGCCGAACCATCGACCTGTACGTTGACGAAGCGATCGGTGCGGGCGGCGACGGCGACGTCCAGATTGAGGTCCCACGGCAATTCGCGCGCACGATCGCGCGCGCCCGGGGCGTCCAGACTGGTGAGGAAAGCCTTCTTCTGCGCCGTCACGTAGTTGTCGATGACGGTTTTCAGCGGCGCCTGTTCGGCAGCCAGCTGGGGTACCTTCAGTTCGACCGTATACAGGCCATCGGGTCCGCTTTCGTTATCCTTGGCGTCGACCGAAGCCGACGCGGCGGGCACCGCGGCCGTATCGTCCACTGCTTTATCGGATCCGCCTTTGCAGGCGGCGAGCCCGGCGGTCGCGAAAACCAGCGACAGGATGTGTCGCACAAACATCGTCATTTCTCCCTGCGAGCGCACAGTTTAACGGTCGTCGGTGGGAGCGGTGTCAATGAATCGAAGGAAAAACGTGGAATCCACGACAACGGAGACCGTCACGCTGCTCAAGGCCGACGAACTCGGCCGCATCGAATGCGTCGAGCGCGATGGCGTCACCTTCATTCGCCGCGACATCGGCGCGGCACGCTGGTGGGCGCGTTCGTTCGCGCGCCGCGCCGCTGCCCGGGAGGCCCGTGCGCTTTCGCGTCTGGACGGTATCGACGGCGTGCCGCGTCTGCTGGCCTGGGATGGCCGGCATCTGGAGCGGAGTTATATGGCGGGCAAGCCGATGCAGGCGGGGCAGCCGCGCGATCCGGCGTATTACCGCGACGCGCTGCGCCTGCTTGCCGTGCTGCATCGTCGCGGCATCGTCCACAACGATCTGGCGAAGGAGCCGAACTGGCTGGTGCGGGAAGATGGCTCGCCCGGACTGGTGGATTTCCAGATCGCGTGGACGCGCGGTAAGCGGGGGCGGTTGTTCCGCCTGCTGGCGCGCGAGGACCTGCGGCATCTACTCAAGCACAAGCGCACCTACGTGCCTGAGCGCCTGAGTCTGCGTCAGCGCGATATTCTCGCGCAGCCCGCGCCGCATTCGCGGCTATGGCGAGCGACGGGCAAGCGGCTTTACAAGCTGATCGCGCGGAAGGTGTTCGGGTATTGGGACAACGAGGGGCAAGGGCGGATCAGGCGCTGACCGAACGAACCGCCGCGTTGCGCAGCCGCGATCGGGGCTCGCGCGATCCGGCCGGACGTTACTTCTCCACGAACGCCCGCTCGATCACGTAATCGCCCGGTTCGCGCGTGCGCGGCGAAGCCTGGAAACCGCGGCCGTCGAGTAGTGCGCAGATATCGTCCAGCATCGACGGGCTACCGCAGAGCATGACGCGGTCATGCGCCGGGTCGAGCGGGGGCAGTCCCGTGGCGCGGGCCATTTCGCCATCCGCGATGGCATCGGTGATGCGGCCGCGATTGCGGAAGTCGTCGCGCGTGACCGTCGGGTAGTAGACGAGCTTCTCGCGCACCATGTCTCCGAGGTATTCGTGGGCGGGCAGCTCTTTCTCCAGATAGTCGGAGTAGGCCAGGTCGTTCGCATGACGGACACCGTGCGCCAGCACGACGGTGTCGAAGCGCTCGTAGGTTTCCGGATCGCGGATGATGCTGAGGAAGGGTGCGAGACCGGTGCCGGTACCCAGCAGGTAAAGGCGCTTGCCGGGCTTCAGGTCGTTCAGCACCAGCGTGCCCGTCGGCTTGCGGCTGACGATGATCGGGTCGCCCGGCTTCAGGTGCTGCAGACGGGAGGTCAGCGGGCCGTTCTGCACCTTGATGCTGAAGAACTCCAGGTGTTCCTCGTAGTTGGCGCTGGCGATCGAATAGGCGCGCATCAGGGGACGCCCGTCGACTTCGAGGCCGATCATGACGAAATGCCCGCTTTCGAAGCGGAACCCCGGGTCCCGCGTGGTGCGGAAGCTGAAAAGGGTGTCGTTCCAGTGATGCACGTCGATGACGTGTTCGGTCGCCATTGCCACCATGTGAATGCCTTCCAGATAAGAGGGCTCTGGCTGGGGAACGGCGCGGATGGCCGGTTGCCTTGCGAGCCCGCGACGGACCCTGTGTCCACGCGATAGCTGCATAGGATAAGCGAATTGGGGGTGGCCGGACACTTTATGGTGCGGCGCAACATTAGGGCGTAAACTCGCACCCATGTACCTGCCCCTACTTGCCCTTGCCATTGCCGCGTTCGGCATTGGCACCACCGAATTCGTCATCATGGGCCTGCTGCCCGAGGTGGCCGCCGACCTGGGCGTGACCGCGCCCGCGGCCGGCATGCTGGTATCCGGCTATGCCATTGGCGTGGCAATCGGGGCGCCCGTGCTGGCGCTGGTGACCGCCCGCTGGCCCCGGCGCAAAGCGCTGCTGACGCTGATCGGCATGTTCGTCCTCGGCAACGTGCTGTGCGCCATCGCGCCGAATTACGGTCTGCTGATGGCGGCGCGCGTGGTGACCGCCTTCTGTCATGCCGCCTTCTTCGGTATCGGCGCCGTGGTGGCGGCGGACCTCGTTCCCGAGCGGCGCGCGCAGGCCGTGGCGCTGATGTTCACCGGCCTCACGCTGGCGAACGTGCTGGGCGTCCCGTTCGGTACGGCGCTTGGGCAGGTGGCGGGTTGGCGCTCGACCTTCATGGCGGTGACGCTTATCGGCGTGGCGGCCGCGGCGGCGCTCGCGCTTTGGTTGCCGAAGACTATTCCGATGCAGGCAGAGCAGAGCATGCTCCGCGAGTTCCGTGCCATCGCGACGCCGCGCGTGCAGATGGCGCTGCTGGTGAGCACGCTGGCCTCGGTGAGCATGTTCACCGTATTCACCTATATCGCGTACATCTTGCGCGACGTGACGCATTTCTCCGATCACGCCAAGAGCTGGGTCCTGTTGCTGTTCGGCGCGGGCATCACGGTGGGCGGCCTTCTCGGCGGCCGTCTGGCCGACTGGAAGCTGATGCCGGTGCTGGCCGCGCTGTTCGTGTGCAACGCCGTGGTTCTCGCGATCTTCGCGTGGACCAGCCATTTCCAGATCGCGACGCTGGTCACCCTGTTCGTCTGGGGCATCTTCTCCTTCGCGGTGGTCCCCGCCGCGCAGGTCCGCGTTCTGGATCAGGCGCGCGCGGCACCCAACCTCGCTTCGACACTGAACCAGGGCGCTTTCAACGTCGGCAACGCCACGGGCGCATGGTTGGGCGGTGTCGTGATCGCCGCCGGTTTGCCGCTCACCAATCTGCCGTTGATGGGGGCTTTCGTGGCACTCGGCGGTCTGGGCGTGGTCGTGGCATCGGCGCTGTACGAGCGTCGCGGCGATGCGATCGCGCACGCCTGATCTAAGATGGCGTGCTTATCCAGCAGGAAAGCACGATGACTCAGCACGTGTACGCCGAAGGCCAGATATGGTCGTATCGCACCCGGCCAAATGAAGACGGGTCGCGGGTCATCATTCGCGCGATCGAAGCGTTGCCCGGGCTTGGCGAAGTTTTCCATGTCTCGATTACCGACCTGAAGCTTCGGAACCATCGCGTGGAAGGCGGTTTGCAGAGATCGTTGCCGCATATCCCCGTCGACCGCGCCGCGCTGGACGCCAGCGTTCTCGAAATCGACGGCATCGCCGCCGAGGACACGGAGTGGCGCGCCGGTTACGACGTCTGGACCCAGGCCTTCGTCAACGGCGACGCCGGCGTCTTCGATCTGCCCGTCGCGGAAATCCTCGGTTACGTGGAAACCATCGTCGCGGCGGCGGGCGAACAGCCGGAGGCTTAAAAAGAGGTTCTTCACTCAGGGCTCGGCTTCGCCATCGCTTTCGCGCTGTGACGCTTCGGGGGAGAGCCGTCGGCCACCACCCTCGACGCTCCGGCTTCACCGTCGCTCGGGAAGGGAGAGCCGCTGCGCGGCTTGTGTCTGATGGCTGCGCCCCGTCGCGCCCGCGCTGCGGGCGGGGGTTTTTGATTCGGCATCCCTGCCTCAGCAAAAACGGCGGACCGTCCAGGTCCGCCCCCTGCGGGCCTGATCCGCCCGCCGCGCTCGGTTGCGCAAGTCGCGTCGAGGGTGGTGGCCGACGGCTCTTCCGGATGCTGCGGTCACGTGGAGGAAAGCATGGCGTCGACGCATGGCGATAGACGACCGCATGCCGGTCCGCGCCATCCACGTGCTCCGCTCACGCTCTCCCACAGCAAACCGCAGTCGACGGTGCCGTGGCCGGGTTGGCCCTTGGGGCCGCCTTAGCCGAGGGCCGCGATACCCATTGACGGAGCGAAGCGGCGCTACGGCCCGCTCCCGCAGGGACGGCGCCGAAGGCCCCAAGGGCCAACCCGGTCGCGGCTTCCCCGACGCACGAGCGTGAGCCGACGAAGCCGCTGCCAACACGAGCCATCCAGCGGCTGTCCTTACCCAAAGAGCGGCAAGGCGCGCGAGATCGTCTCCGCTAATGCGTGAAGAGCCAAAAAAAAGCGCCCTTGGAGGGCTTCGGTGGGGGAGGCACCGAAGGACTCGAAGGGCGCAAGGGGATGTTTGGGCATCCCCATAGTGAATCGTTATCAGAAGTCGTAGCTAACCGTCAGACGTGCATAGCGCGGGTCCTGCGTATACAGCGGGATGCGGTACTGCGGATTCGGCGTGTTCGGCGAATCGCCTTCTTTGTTGGGATTGCGGAATGTTGCGCGCTGCTGGTTCAGTACGTTGAAGACGTTGGCCGAGAATGCGAGCTTCTCGTCCGCGAACGTCGGACGGTAGGTCACGCCGAGGTCGAGCTGGAACGTCCATGGCAGGCGGCCATGGCTACCCGGCGGCGAAGGCTTGCCGTCGCAGAAGTGGTAGGCGTTGCCATAGGACACCGGGTCGGAATGGTCGGGACCGTAGTAACCCAGGCAGATTTCCGGCGAACCCGATACGGCTGCGAGGTTACCCGACAGCTGCCATTCCGGAGCGACCTGCCAGTAACCGTATGCCTTGAAGACATGGGTATGGTCGTTGTTCTGGACGCCGCCAGCGTTCTCCATGATCTGGGCGTTATCCCAGTCTTCGCTTGCCGACGCGCCGCTCTGACGAAGATCCGAACGAACCTGTCCTTCGGTGTTGCCGTAGCTGCGGGAGAAGACGTAGTCGAATTTGCCGTACCAGGTGCCGTCGAACGTGTGCTCGACGAACGTTTCGAGGCTGTAATACTTACGCTTCAGCTGCTGGAAGCCCATTTCGTCGCGCGAAAGAGGCACTTCGTATACGGTACCGGCTGGGTTCACGAGAGTGAATGTATTGCTTGCGCCGGCATTGATCAGATAGCAGCTGTTGTTCGGGACGACGTTGTATCCGAGTGCCGTAGCCTTCGCCTGCACGCGGTCGATCTGGCAGTAGTCGTCGATGGCATTGTTGAGCTTGCGCTGCGTAGCCTTCATTCCGGCGATCCAGTTCTTGCCGATCACCTTATCGAAGCCGATGATGAATTCGTCCTGATTCTCCGCCTTCAGGTTTTTCGCCGTAACGGTTCGCGGATCGGGAGAGATGCCGTAGGAGTTGTTAGCCGAAACCACGCCGCTCATCTGCGTAAGCCCGGTCGGCGTGCCGTCCGCCGCGATGCCGCTGTACGTGTAGTACTGCTGCGTGGAAACGTAGCCCGATGCGGCACCCGTGGCCGGGTTGAGCGGCAGGCCGAGATAGTAACGGCCTGCGTTGGCGAAGACCTTGAAGCTGCCATCGCCATAGACGTCCCAGCTGGCGCCGAGGCGTGGCGCCCACTGCGGCTTCGTCTGCGTGATGAATGCCTGTCCGCTCGGGTTGTAGTCGGTGAACTGGTCGTTACGCAGGCCGAGCGATAGCAGCCAACGGTCCGTGAGCTGCCATTTGTCCTCGATGTACTGCGCGCGCTGATCGGAACGGACGCTGACCGAATTGTTCGAAATGTTCCGGCCCACGTAATAGCCGCCGGCGCCGTTCGGGAACAGCGCGGGAGCCGGAACGAAATTGGCACCCGATGCGCTGCCGGACGAGATGGGCTGATTCGGCGTATTGGTGACGCGGTAATTCCAGGTGTAACCCGGACCCGGATCGAACGTGCCCTGATCGTTTGCCTCGGACTTCATGTTGTCGACGCCGACGGCAATCGTATGGTCGCCAATGTGATAACTGACGTCGAAGCGGAAGTTCGTCTGCTTGTTGCTTCGCCCGGGATTGGCAAGCGACGTCACCTGGCTATTCCCGATGGGCGTGCCACCGTTGAGCGCTGGATTCTGGCTGGTGATGCCGGTGACGCGGGTCAGGTTCGGATCGTAGTTGCCGGGAACGTCGTAGTTCTTGGTTTTCATTTCGCCGTACATCGCACTGACCGTCAGGTCGTCGGTGATGTAGCCGGTGTACTTTGCAAGATAGAGATCGCCACCGGTTTTCGTATCGTCGACGGGACCGATGACGGCACCGCGCGTGCGGTCGGTGTAGTTGTACTTGTAACGCGTGCCGCTGCCTTCGCGCTTGTCCGACGCTCCCGTGAACTCCAGGATGTTGCTGTCGGTGATGTTCCAGTCGAGCTTGGAGTACCAGCGAGGCGCGTTGAACCGGTTGTCCGACGCCGGCGTCGAGGTGTTGTCGACGGCGTTGACGTTCTTCTGCTGCTTGCGTTCGAACTCGGCGGCTACGAAGAAGAACAGTTTGTCCTTGATCAGCGGGCCACCTGCGTATGCGCTGACCGTCGTGGTCCAGGTCTCGTTCTGGCTCTTGGGCTGGTACAGGGTGCCGGCCACCTGCGACTTGGGCGGACTGGTGTAGTACAGGTCTTTGTTGCTGGCGCGAGCGAATCCGGGCTCCCACAGCACCTGCGCGCCGAAGTGCCATTCATTGCTACCGCGCTTGCCCACCTGGCTGATGACGCCGCCGTCGGAGCGACCATATTGCGCGCTGTAACCGCCGGTGTAGACCTCCTGCTGGTCGATGGCACCGTAAGGCAACTGCAGGCCACCGAGTCCATTGAGGGGATCGGTCGTGTTGAAGCCGTTGATGTAGTAGGCGTTCTCGGTGGCGGCGGAGCCACCGAAGCTTGCCACCGAACGGTTCGTGTCACTGGTGAAACCGCCGCCGTTGTTGACCACGCCCGGCGCGAGGCGTGCGATGGCTTCGGCCGAACGGCCGAGCGGCAGGCGGGCGAGCTGCTCGGAGGTGATGACCGTGCGGGAGTCGACGCTGGTGACGTCGATCGGCGGTAGCGACGTGCCGGTGACCGTCACCCCGCCGAGGTCCGTTGCGGCGGTGGCGCCAGCTGCGGCGGCCGCGAACGACACGTCGGTACTGGTACCGACGCGCAGCGCGATGTCCTTGCGCTGGTCGACGACATTGCCATCGCGACGAAGGGTGACCGTGTAAGTACCCAGTGGCAGCTGGTTGGCCACGTAGTGGCCGGTCGCGTCGACCGGAACTTCGCGCTTCAGACCATTGGTGCTTTCGATAGTGACCGTCTCCCCAGCGGCCGCCGGCACGGTGCCGTAGAGATTACCCGTAGTGGACTGGGCGTAAGCGCCCGTCGCGGCACCGAAGCACGTGGCGACAGCCAGTGCCAAAGCGTGCCTGCGTATCAGCAACTTCTTGTTCATGCCTTCCCCGATGTAAGTCAAAGCCCCCGAAACGATGCGGTAGCCGAGCCGCGGAAACGAAAGGCATGACTTCCCCCTCGCTGCCAAAGCGCGTACCCGGAACCGTCACCTGTGAAACACCTATTTGTCACGATCCAAATAGGCTAGTGAGATGGTTTACAGCACAAATTTGTTTGTGTCTAGCCGCATCGCGACAAGAAAGTACGGCCGTCCAGACGTCTTTTCGACGTGTTGCTACGCAACAGTTTGTAGGGATAAATGCCGTATTTATGTCGATCTAAAGACCTCTTGCGCTGCCGCGCCGGGCGCCCGGACGGGGGTGCCAAATGGCATAAGAAAAAGATCAAAATAATACGTCCCGGGCCTCCTTCCCGAAGGCTTTGATCCGTCTCGCGGAAGGTTGCGACTGGATCGTGCTAAATCGATGCCAACGGGCAGCCTAGGTACTTCTACCGGGGGCGGACCCGAACAACTGCGCTGGCCGGCAGTTCTGGGGGAGGCAACTCTTACTGTATGACCGGACACCCGCGGCTTCTTCGTTTGCTCTTCTGCGCCGTACTGGCGCTTTCGCTTGCCATGGTGAGCGCGTGTGCATTGCGTCAGCAGGTCTATGCCCCGCAAGGCTGGATCGAGAGCGCCGATGGCAATTACGTATTGGGTGGTTACGACTGGCGTGTTTCCATGCCGGTCCTGGTCGTGAGCAAGTCGGACATCACCCTGCATCCGGCGATCACGGTCAATCCCGGAAAGCATGCCGTGAGCCTGACGCGGGCCAGCTGGATCCTGCAGGGGCAGAGCTACCCTCCCCATGACCATGAGTACGAAGGTGTGGCGATCACACAGCCCCAGGTGCTGAATTTGCATTGGGAATTTCCGTCCGGTAAGAAAGCGGTGGACGCGCTTGGTCGGGAATCGACCATCCGGCTCGAACTCGTCGTCGATGGCGCGCCGCGCACGGTCGATATCCTTATCCAGCGACAGGATCACTATTGATGCCAGGAAGCGACGGTGCGGATATCGACTGGGCGCTCTGGCTTTTCGGCCTGGTGGTGCTGGCGGCTCTTGTTGCAGCCAGGGAGCTCGGCCTGCTGGCGCGCAGCCGCCTTCGCGGGGCGGACGCCACGGAGCCGGCTTCGGACGGATTTACGCTGACGACCGTCCTCGGACTGCTTGCGCTACTGGTGAGCTTTACGTTCTCGATGAGTCTGAATCGGTACGACGCGCGTCGCGAGCTGGTCGTCGCCGAAGGCAATGCGATCGGGACCACATGGCTGCGAACGCAGCTGCTGGATGCCGATACCCGAGAGGCACTCAATCCCTTGCTGCGAACCTATGCGGACGAGCGCGTCGTCTATGGCAGTGCGCCGACCGACGAGGCGGAAGCGGCCAGTTACGCCCGCACCAGTGCCTTGCAGACACGCATCTGGTCCACCATGACTGGTGGACTGGAGCCCGTTCGTGGCACGGCACTTGCCGCTTCGGTGATATCGACCGTCAACGAGACATTCGATCTGGCGGCGTCGCGGAAGGCGGCCCGTGCCGCCCATGTGCCGCGTCGCGTGCTCGTGCTCGTGCTGCTACTGCTTTATGCGGTAGTGGTGGCGACGCTGGTCGGTTGGGAAAAAGGGCGGATGCGCTGGTCGACGACGATGCTGTTCGTGTTGCTGACGCTGGCCGGCATGCTGATTATCGACCTCGATCAGCCAACGCGCGGAGCGGTTCGCGTATCGCAGCAAGCAGTGATCGACGCGCGGGCCGCCATGACGGACATGTAGGAGCGCAAGCTCCCACATGTCCGCGGCTGTCGCATCAGGTGCCGCTGCAGAATCCGTTCGGATACGCGGCCGAGCGATAGTTGTATACCCACGCTGTCTTCGTCGTCGACGGGCTGAGCATCCAGCCGTCGAGCGTACTCATTGCCTTGAGCAGGGTCTGCGAGCGTGTGAGCACGGGCGTCGTGAAATAGGCGCTGGAGTCGGCTTTCACTTTGTAGGACAGCTCGGCAAGAGCGGGAGCGCTGCTGCCGCCGACGTACCACAGCGTCAGCGTGAACTCCGCATCGGACTGTCCCAGATCGGACACCGGTCCGGTGTATTCCTGCTGGACGATGTCCAGGCCGTTGACGGGTACCAGTGCCTGCGTCTTGTATGAGGACAGCGTCGAGGCACCCGAGAACTGCGTAATCAGGTCGGCGACGGTGGTCGGGGCACCGGTCGTGGCCGGGTCCTGTTTGGTGGAATGCGAATAGACAAGGCTGGCCGGGCCGACGTCGGTCTCCAGCTTCGTGCTCTTGTTCTTGCCCGTGCCGGTAACCAGCGTTGCCGCCGAAAGTTCTTCGTCCGGATGCGAGAACTTGAACTGGATGTCGGAGTCGCCGCCGCTGCGCGTCCGGACCGCGTAGTTATTGCCGCGCACGACGCAGGTGCCCGCCGTGTCGTAGTAGGCGACGTTATCCCGCTTGTCCACCGAAAAGCCGCCCGACACGGTCTTGTCGAAGGCCAGTTGCGAAAGACGGACGGAAAGGTCGCCAAGCAGGCTGCTTGCAGCCGACGACGGATTGCTCGCGAAGCGCGAGGGATCGAGAAGTACCTTGTATTCCTTGCTGTCGACCGCGGCCGGTGCATTGGCTGCATGGGCGCAGGCGGTGCCGAGAACGGCGGCCACGACGAACGTACTGACGAACGACTTCTTCATGCGCGTTGCCTCGCTGGTTGGGTTCCGTGTACTAGCGACCGCTACGTTGCATCGTGGGCAAGGTAAGGCGGTACACCAGAATCATGTTGTCGTTATCGAAGGTCGAATCGCAGGCCTGTCCCTGCATGACACAGTGGCGAGCGATAAAGTCATTGTCGTTACCGACGAACAACAGATAGTCGTCCGGGTGTGACGCATCTCTCACGGACACGAGGTCCATGGCTTCCCATTTTTCGGAAAGCGTCGTTGGCTGGTTCTTCGGTGTGGTCGCGACGTTCATCCCGAAGCGGCCAAGCTGCGCCGGCGCAAGCATATTGATGAGTTCGACCCAGTGCGCGGGAACGATATCGGCCTTCAATACGATGCTGTCGGCTGCGCGCAGCACGGGCGTCGTATCGGTTTCATACGCTGTGCCGGCAAGATTGGTGGCGCCGTCCGTATCGACGAGAAGGACACTCTTGTAGACGATGGGCTTGTCGTTGTCGGTACCCAACCCATTCCCGTCGCGCGAGAGCATCAGGAACTGATGCCCGTTGATCGCGCGGATTTCGCTTTGTGCCGCGGTCCGGTTGGCTGGCTTGCCTTTGCCTGCGTCGTTGTAGGTCGGAAGCTGGACGACGTAGTGCGCGATGGGTTGTGCCGGTACGGGATTGTTGGCGACGTCGTAGACAATGACTCGCGTGTCGGCGCGTCCGCTCGCGTCACCGGTAGCGGAGTCCTGCAACAGTGCGCTTTGCAAGGCGACGAAGAGGCGTGTGCCATGGGGCGAAAGCGACATGCCTTCGACGCCCTGGTTGTTGCGTCGCCCCGTCTGCGGCGGTGTGAGCGAGTTGAAATCGATACGCCCGTCGCGACGCGGCGTCACGGCGGCGGGCGGTACGATCACGCCGGTCAACCGGCCCTTCGGGTCGAAATGGAACACGCTGGCCGAATACTCGTCGCCGACATAGAAGCCGCCGTCCTGCGTGAACTGCAGGGACTCGGCGTCGATCGATACTTTCCCCGCGCCGGTGCCGCTAGCCGGAGAGGGTAGCGTGATGCCGTTCTCGACGAGGGTGCCTGTGCCGGGGTCCGCGCCGGTGAACGGCGTACCCCTGAAGTCGCGCAACTCGATCCCGCCATCGGGGACGATGTCGACCTGGCGTTGCGACGCGCGATCGGCGGGAAGCGGCTTGCCCGTATACGGCCTGACGCGTACGCGGAAGCGATGCAGCCGCGCGGCGTAGTCGTAAAACAGGCCCGCGCCGGGATCGTTGCGGCCGCGATCGGGGAGCGTCCACATCACCCCTTCGTACCGATCGCCGACGCGTTTCCAGCTCGCCTTGTCGATGGCGAGCGAAGAGAACGAGCCCAGCGTGTCACCCATGAAGTCGACGGTGCCTGCCGAAAGGCGGCCCGCACCGACGAGTCCATGGTTCACGAAGCGTTGTCCGCCCAGTTCGACCGACACCTTCCCCTTCGCGTTGCTCAGGTGCGGTGTGTCGAACTCCACGCCGGCCGCAAGGGCCGGCAGGAGCGCAAGCGAAACGATGATCGTAGCGATCGCGCGCATCCTCAGAACCGGATGTCGAGCGTGCCGAACACCTGAGTCGGTGCCGACCCGTGGAACACATACGTGGTGCCGGCCGGATCGCTCGGCAGGAACGCGCTTGAGTCGAGGTTGCTGGCGTAGCGTTTGTCGGTCAGGTTCGTGACATTGAACGAGAGCCGGACGTCTTTCGCGAACTCCGTGGCACCGAAGTCGTAACCCGCGCCGAGATCGAGCACGGTGAAGCCGCCGAAGCCCTGATCGTTCGTGTATGTGTAATAACGCTTGCCTGTGTATTTGCCGCGTAGCGAGGCAAACCAGCCACCGTAGTTGAAGCTGACTTCGCTTGCGAAGAGCTTGTTCGGCGTATCGGTCTGGATCTTGCCCTTCGTGTGCTGGACGACACCGCCTTGCACATAATCGTTCGCATAGGTCGATCGATTGAACGACGCGGAGTTGTACCACTGGAAGTAGCTGACCGGCGTCCAGACGAAGGTCAGTTCCACACCGTGGCTGTCGACGCCGCCGACGTTGTAGAAGCGGTTGCCGCAGGTCGGGCCGACGGCCTGGCGCGAGTCGCATGGGTTGTACTGGAGCAGGCGATTGTCGAAGCGCACTTTGTATGCAGCGACAGAGGCCTGGTACATGTCGCGGTCGAGCCGGTATCCGGCTTCGAGCGAACGCGATTTCTCCGGTTGCAGATTGCCCTGGCTATCCCATGTTGACTGGCTGACAGCTTGCGGGCCGAGCTTCGGGCCGCCCTGGAACATGGCGATGTTCTGGGCATAGCTGACGAACGCTTCCTGGCCTTTCGCAATCTGGTAACGCACACCGGCCTCGGGGAGGAACGCCTTGCTGGCCGACAGTTTTCCCGTCGAGAACTGATTGTTCGACGTGGGCGAGATGGGTGTTTTCGCGATGCCCGGCAGCGCCTGCGCGGCAGCCGACGAGTGCGGGCTTTTCACGCCCGCGTCGACGGTGAGGCGATCGTCGAAGAACTTCATCGTGTCCTGCAAATAGGCCTGGCGTGTGATCACCAGCGTTCGCTGCGCGAATACGCCGTTATCGGGTTGGCCGGTAGCCGGGCCGCTCAGATCGCGCGGGCCGGTGACGTTGCTCGTGTAGCGGGACGATGTGTTGTTATTGTTTTCGTACCAGACGCCGCCTTCGACATGATGCATGCCGATGTCCCAGCTCGCGGACAGTACGGCGCCCGTGCGGTTGATGCCATAGAGCGTATTGCGGAAGGCGATTGGCAGTTGGTTCGGCTGACTCTTGTTGGACCATGTGCCGCTGGTCCAGTTGTGCCCTTCGCCCGCGTCTTCGTGGTGATAGACCTGAGCGTGGATCGTGACGGTGTCGGTCGGAAAGAAGTCGCCGGCGAGGTAATACAGGTCGTCCGACCGGAGGATCTGGCCTGCGGTGAACGCGCCATCGGCATCCTTGTCGGCGCCGCTGCTGTCGCAAAGTCTGGCGTTGAGCGTCGCGGTATTGCAGTACGCCTTGCCTACGGCTTTTTTCCAGTCCGGTGCATAACCGCCCCAGTCCCAGCCAAGCCCGCGCGCGAGTTCGCTCTTGGAGAGATAGAAATTGTCGGCCTGCGACATGCGCGACGTATCGACGAAGCCGGTGATGCGGCCACCGGCGAAGTCGTAGACGGCCTTGCCGTTGAACTGCTTGTTGGTCGATTCGTTGTACGCGCCCTGGTCGGCCCAGAGGTCCGACGTGGCGCGCATGCCGGACAAGTACATCGAGAATCCGTTGTGCTCGCCGGTGTCGAAACGGGCGAAGGAGCGTTTCGTGTTGTCGCTGCCGAAGGTCTGGCTGACGCGTGCGCCCATCGTTTTCGCGGGATCGTTCGTCGTGTATTCCACCGTGCCGCCGAGGTCGCTGGTGGATGCGGTGCCCAGCGCGCCGATGCCGCCGGCAAGTGCCGCGCCGCCCAGGTTCTCGGAGATCAACGCGCGGCTGATGCTGAGGCCGTTGTAATTGTTGTACGCGCTATCGCCCAGCGGCAGGCCGTCGAGCGTGTAGCCGAGGCGCGTGGAGTTGAAGCCGCGCAGACTCATGGTCAGCGACTGCTCGTTGAGTCCGAGCGCGTCGACCGACTGGGCATTGACGCCCGGAAGAATGTTGAGCGCTTTCTGCACGCTGGTGCCGGGCGGGAGAACGGCCAGGTCTTTCGGGCGCACGCGCTGCACTTGCCGCGACTCGCCCGTACCGATGACCGATACGGCATCGAGATCGACAGCCGCCGGCTTCGCCGTGCCCTCCGTGTCGATATCGGTGTTGTCGCCGGGCGTAGCCCATGCGGTGCTCGATAGCGCCACGCCCAGTGCAAGCGCAAGCAATGATTTCTTCGGCACGTATCGTCCCCTGATAGTCGAGCGCCGACGCTCGAATGCGCCAGGCTGTTAAGGGGGCGATACTTTCACCGTGGAATGTATATTTCGTGACAGTCCGGTGACGAACCTTAGCGTTCGTTACATTCGAGGCAAAGAGGATCCGGCATACAGGCTCCTCTTCGTTACGCGTCAGCGGTAACCCGCGGCCTGCAGTTCGAACAGTTCGGCGTAATAACCGCCTGCGGCGACAAGCTCGTCGTGGCTACCGACTTCGACGACTCGACCCTGGCTGAGGACCAGGATGCGATCGGCCATACGAACCGTCGAGAAGCGATGCGAAATGATGACTGCGGTCTTTCCTTCGGAGAGATCCTTGAATCGCTGGAAAACGCCATACTCCGAGCGGGCATCGAGTGCTGCCGTGGGTTCGTCCAGTACAAGCAGCGGAGCGGCCCGCATGTAGGCCCGCGCGATCGCGATCTTCTGCCACTCGCCGCCGGACAGGTCGACGCCACCCTTGAACAGCTTGCCGAGCATTTGCTCGTAGCCCTTGGGTAGTCGTGCAATGACGTCGTCGGCCAGGCTGCGTTGGGCGGCGTCCTCGATACGTTGCATGTCGTCGCGCGCTTCGATACGGCCCACCGCGATGTTTTCCGAGGCGCGCAGGTAATAGCGTACGAAGTCCTGGAAGATGACGCCGATGTGCGAGCGCAGTGCTTCCAGGTCGTATTCGGCGAGCGGATGACCGTCGAGAAGAATGCGTCCTTCGTCGGGGTCGTACAGTCGCGAGAGTAACTTCACGATGGTGGTCTTGCCCGCACCGTTTTCGCCGACCAGCGCAAGCACTTCGCCCGCGCGAAGCGTGAAGGACAGATCGCGTACCGCCCAGCGCTCCGCGCCGGGATAGCGGAAACCCACGCCTTCGAAACGGAAGCCTTCAAGAATGGGTTCGGGAAAGGGGCGAGGGTGCTCGGGCGAGTGGATTTCGGGCTGGATGCGGAAGAACGAAAACAGGTCGTCCAGATACAGCGCCTGTCCCGCGAGTTGCGAGAAACCGGCGAGCAGGCTTTCCAGAAGCGTGCGCAAACGGCGAAACGACGCGGACAGGAAGGTCAGGTCGCCGATGGTGAATTCGCCGCGTGCCGTACGCCATGCGATCAGTGCATAGGCGGCGTAGTAGCCAAGCGTCCCTATCGTGGTGAAAAGCCCGCCCCATGCGGCGCGGCGCACGGCGATTTTCCGGTTCGCCGCGTACATGGCTTTCGACAGCTCGCGGTAACGGGTAATCAGAAAGTTGTTCAGGCCGAAGCTCTTCACTTCCTTGGCGGTCTGCGCGCTCGCTCCCACCATGCGCAGGTAGTCGAGTTCGCGTCGTTCCGGCGTCCATTCGTAGCTGACGGCGTAGCTCTTCGCGTTGAAGTGCATTTCGCCAAGGAAGGCAGGCACCAGCGCCACGAGCAGCAGCAGAATCAGCCAGGGTGCATAGACGAACAGGCCCACGGCAAAGCTGACGATGGTGACCATGTCCTGAGCCTGCCCGAATAGCTGCGACAGCAGGCCGCTGCGACCGGCCACCTGGCGACGCGCGCGATCGAGGCGGTCCTGCAGGTCGGCGTCCTCGAAATCTTCCAGGTCGAGGCTCGCGGCGTGCTCCATCAGCTGGACGCTGGTCGCGTTGGCATAGAGTTCGGAGAGCAGCGAATCCACCAGCGAAACCAGACGCCCCAGCAGATCGGCGACCACAGCCAGCGAAAACTCCAGCGCGAGCAGCCACCAGAGCCGGTCGAGTTCGCCGCTGGCCAGCCATTCGCTCGCGCTGCCGTGTCGCGCGCCTCCGGCGATGAGGTGGGTGACCTCGTCGATGATCAGCTTGCCGACGAAGAGCGTGATGACCGGCAACAGCGCGCGGAGCAAGCGCAGGACCAGGTTCTCGATGGTCAGCAGGGGACTGGTCTGCCAGACCGCCTTGATGAACGGTGGCACGTTGGCCAGTGCGCCGAGCCGTTCCCGGATACCGAGCGGCGGCGTGGCTTCCGGTCGGCGACCTCCCGTTCGGGCGTGTGGTGGCATGGTTGCTTCCGGCGGGATGGCGACGCCCAGTTTAGCGCTGCCGGTGTAGACAGACGATTCACGCCGCTCTCCCGACGCGGCGGCATGCGGGAAGTAATGGATGACGGCCGGCCCGCTTTCGGCGAGGATCGTGAGTGCCTTCACCGATTCAAGAGTGCATGTCCACCTCATGACCGCCTGGGTATTCATCTATAGCGCCGCTGCCTTGCAGGCGGTGCTGCTGGCTCTTGCCCTGTGGAGGCGGCCGGCCAATGCGCAGGCCAATCGCGTACTCGCCGCGTGGGTGGCATTGCTCGGTCTCGATCTCGCCGTGAAGGCGATCTACTGGCATGCGCCGGACGCTGCGTGGTTGCGTGCGTATCGCTTCGTCGGACTGTTTCCGCTGTTCTACGGCAGCTTCTTCTATTTGTACGTACGCGCCCTGACGAGAGGGCAGGGCTTTCGTATTCGCGACTTGCTGCATTTCACGGGTTTCGCCGTACTGCTTGCCAGCAACGCGGATCTGATTTTCGTCGATCGCGCGACGGCGCAGGTGCTGTTCGAAAGACTGGCGGCGGGCGGGCGCATCACCGCGCCATGGATGAATATCGCGCTGTTCGCGTATGGCCTTTCCTATGTCGTCGCCGCTCTGGTCCGCGTCCATCGTTACCGGCGCGCATTGAGGGAGCGGCGCTCGGACGCGGATCGTATGTCGTTGTACTGGATCGACGCGATGGCGGGTTTCCAGATCGTTATCTGGCTGATCGCGCTGGCCCAATGGCTGGTGAAGATTCCCGGTGTCGACTATGGATTGCTGTTCGGCGCGGTCGCGGCGTGGATCTGTGTGGTGGGATGGTGCTGCCTGGGGCAGCCTCCCGTGGTACCGGAATCAATCCCGGCCGCCCCCGCGGCGGAAGATACCCCGGCTCGGGACGACGCGCGCTTTCCCGCTGTCGAGACACGGCTGGCCCGGTTGATGGAGGGGCCGGGTGCTCTGTACCTCGAGCCGGCACTGACCATCGCGCAGGTCGCGAAACGCAGCGGCTATCCCGAATATCTCGTGTCGGCGGTAATCAATCGCCGTTTCGGCTGCTGCTTCTGGGAGTACGTCAATCGACTGCGGATCGAAGCGGTACGCGTGAGGCTCGCCGATCCGGACGATTCGCGCAGCATCCTGGATATCGCCTACGCCTCGGGGTTCACGTCGAAGTCGACCTTCAACGCCGCTTTCAAGAAGCAGACAGGCGATACCCCGAGCGCTTATCGCCGACGCGAGTCCCACGATGCCTTGTCAGGCGACTGACGCGATAGCTTCCGGCATGCGCCGGCCCGGCCAGCGCAGGATGATCTCGCAGACGGCCAGGTTGATCGGCCAGCACGCCCATGCCGCAAAGATATAGGTATCGCCGAATGGCATCCCTAGGATGGTGCCAGCGGCGAGAATGAGGCGCAGGGTCACGGCGGAAAACGTCAGGGCCGCGCTGCGCGACATCCAGCGTCGATGGCGTTCGGTATCGCCGGCCAGTGCATAGCGGATGCCGTTGCCCGTGACGAATAGCCAGGTCGGTGCGAGCAGCGCGAACCCGATGCCGCTGGCGGCGCCCCCTTGCGAGTGGGTCGAAAGCGACAACCCCGAGAGCGCGCCGATCAGGATGCCTCCCGCCGAAAGCCAGCCGCCCAGCCGGTGCAGGCGTGGCCAGCGCCGGCGTACGGTCCGGCTTAGCTGTAGCGGTGCGAGGAGCAAGGCGAGACCCGCGCCGAAGAAGTGACCCGGTACGTCAAAGCCCGATGTTGCGAAATTGGCATCGAAAGGGTTGCCGATGTTGTGCGGCATCCGGAAATACGTGAACGCGTACGCCGCCACCGCGATGCTTCCCATCGTGAACAGGGTCAATGCCAATCCTCGTCCGGTCTTTCGCCATACGTCCCGCATCGCAGCCTCCCATTGGGTTTTCGATGCAGGCAGGTTGGCGGCGAGGGCGGCTCCAGTCGTCCGGATCGGCCGGATCGTACGGTCCGAAGCGTGGATGCCTTCTTCGGGAAGATGTCCCATGCCGCTGAAATGGATGAGGGGGCAGCAGGTCCCCCGCCATTTACTGGGTGTGATCTATGAGTTACAGTCCGTCATGTTCGAGATAGTCCAGAGCGAAACGTTTCGCCGCTGGCACTCGGGTCTCAGGGACAGCCACGGCGCGATGCGAATCGTTGCGCGGATACGTTGGCTGTCCCTGGGTAATCCGGGCGACGTAAAGCCAGTCGGCCGGGGTGTCAGCGAGCTGCGACTCGACTGCGGACCAGGTTACCGCGTGTACTACACGCGGCGAGGCGCACGGTTGATCGTGCTGCTGGCTGGCGGCGACAAACAATCGCAATCCGCGGACATCGAACGCGCGCTGGCCATCGCTTCGGAATGGAAGGAGTAACTCATGGCGGAAAAATTCTCTCGCTGGGACGCAGTCGATCATCTGGCCACCGAGGCCACCCGCAAGGCATATCTCAATGCCTGCCTCGAAGAAGACCCCGGTGACGGAAGTCTCGTCCGTGCCGCGCTGGGCGACATCGCCCGCGCGCGTGGTATGAGCAAACTTGCTCGCGACACCGGCATTTCGCGCGAAGGCCTGTATCGCGCCCTGTCGGCCGAGGGCAATCCCGAGTTCGCCACGGTGATGCGGGTTATCCGGGCGCTGGGCCTGCACCTTCACGCCGCCTGAGCCGCCTCGTCAGATGTTGGCGTCGAAGAACGAGATTGCCGCATCGAGTGCTTTCTTGTGTGTGTCTTCCTGCGGCCGCTTCAGTGCGCACAGGGGAACGAGCTTGCGACCATCCTGCGTGCAGGTGCCTAGAAAGTCGTAGTGAGTTACATCGGGTAGCGCGGTCAGCGTGGCGTGGGGGAGCAGCGTTGCCGCAACGTCGCCATTGGTCGACGGAGGTGCGGTGACATCCGCATTGCCCAGTACGATGCGTACGGGGATATCGATAGCACGCAGGCTCGCTGGATCCAGTGCCTGCACGATCGCCGGCGCTATCGTGAACGCGGCACGGATCCCCGGGATGGAGTGATCGTCGGCCGCGTGCCGGAGTTGTGCGGCAATCGCGGGTTCGTGCGACGCTTTTTTAACCGCCTCGCTGGTCAGTTCGGGTGCTTCCTTTTGCGGCATGCATACCCCGTCGGTGGGATGCGTGTTGCAGAAGCGTACGAGGCGATCGACATCGACACGCGCGCCAGCGGCGACCAGCGATGTAAACCCGCCCGCCGAGAAGCCGGCGACGCCGAGTCTTTTCCTGTCGATGTGCGGGCCGGCGAGCGGATCGCTTTCGGCGACGCGAAGCGCGGCCTTCAGATCCTCGGCACGCTCCCACCAGAGCAGCGCACCGGCTGCCGTCATGGGGCCCAGCGCATTGTTGCCGGGGTGGTCGACGGCGACGACGACGTATCCGTGGCGAGACAGTTCCGTACCCAACCATCCCATCATGCGCGCGCTTCCGCCAAACCCATGCGATAGCAGGATCACAGGATGAGCGCCTTCGGCGAATGCCGCGTCCGCCGCTGCGCTGCCGGATACGAACAGGGGATTGCCGGGAGGTCCGATTTCCAATGGCTTCTCGATGGCTCCGGTTGCCGCCGGATACCAGATGGTGACGCGCAATGTGGCATCGTGACCGGCGCTGCGTAGTGCAGCCGTCGGCGTGGTGGTCGTCCGGTGTATTTCGCCGACGATGGCGGCCTGCGACGTGGAAATGATCGAAGCGGCAAATACCAGGGCACATAGATACGAGCGCATGTTGCGTTTTCCTTGAGTCACGGTACCAGGGGCAACCAGATTTCGACTTCGCCGACCCCGGTCCGTCCGTCGAAATCGGGCGCGTAACGTTCGAAGCTCGGGCCGTCGGCAAGCTCCAGTCCCGCGTCGGGAAGAGCTACCGAAAGCATGGCCTGCCATGTGCGATGGATGGAAGAAATATGACCGGCGTGCCGCACGACAGCGTAGCGCCTTGCCGGAACGCGGATGTGCGCGCGATTGCCGACATCCGTGAAACTCGGTACCTCGAAACCGGCGACGTATTCGAAGTTGCCTTCGTCGTCGTCGTTGCAGCACACCCCGTATGTGACGCGCCCTTCGAGTAACGGACCATCGGCACTCAGGTTGAGTTTCTGCCATTGCGCGGGTATGCCGGCGCCAGTCGACTTGTTGTATCGGCCTGCATTGCCAGCGATCAGCAGGGCTCCGGATACTTCGACGCGCGGGGTTTCGACGGGCCAGTCGGGCTGGGCGCCACCTCTCACGGCCGACACGAGCGGGAGGTCGGCACACGACGCCCGTAGACGCACGGCTTCCGGGGGCATGCCGAACTGGTCGCGAAACGCGCGAGTGAACGCTTCGTGCGAGCCATAGCCGGACGAAAGTGCCAGATCGAGAATGTCCCGGGCGCCGCTGGCGAGTGCCTGCGCTGCCTCGCTCAGGCGTCGTGCGCGCATGTACTTCATGACGGACCAGCCGGTGGTCGCCTGGAACAGCCTTGAAAGGTGGTATTGCGATACCCCGGTGGCGGTCGCTACATCGGCCAGCGATATATCCGTGGCGAAGTGCGTTTCGATGAACCAGAGCGCTTTCTCGGCGGCGGCCATGTTGGAACCCCACGATGGATCGGATGTTCCACAGGATAGCCGCCGTCAGCAGCCGGGGTTTGATAGTTCTTGCTGGTCAGAAGCGGTAGCGCACGTTGCCCACGATGCTGCGGCGAGGGCCGTAGAAGCAGTCGCCGCGATCAAGGCAGGTCGCCTCGTAAATCTGGTCGGTCAGGTTCGCGATGTTGACGGAAAGGCGCCATGGGCCGGTGTCGTACGCGATCATGGCGTCGAACAGCGTCTTCGCGTTTATGCGCAGCGTGCCACTCTGGTCGTAGTTTTTGCCGATATAGCGCGCACCCGCGCCGAAGCTCAGGCCGTCGCTGTCCGCCGCGTTCACGTGATAGACCGCCCAGGTCGATGCCTGGTTTTTCGGCAGGCCGGCCACGATGGTGCCATCGTCGGGCCTCGCATTCGTCCACGTATAGGTCGCCAGAAGATCGACGTGATTCGCGATACGCGTGGATCCTTCAAGCTCGACACCGTGCGTGTGCATGCGGCCGGCCTGGATCTGATTGAGAGGATTGGCCGGATCCGGGGCCAGACGGTTTTCCTCGCGAAGGTCGTACCAGGTGGCGGTGAACAGCGTGTTGCTACCGGTTGGCTGGATCTTTACCCCGGCCTCGTACTGTTTGCCGCGTAGCGGTGCGTAAGGACGGTTGTAGAAGTCGAGGCTGTCCAGTGGCTGGAACGATTCGGTATAGCTGACGTAAGGGACGATTCCATTGTCGAAGCGATACATCACGCCGAAGCGCGACGTGGTCGCCTGGTTCTTCATCGTATGGCTGCCTTCGGTCTTCGTCGATGCGTCGTCGTGGCGGACGCCCAGTGTCGCCAGCCAGTGCGAGCCGAACTCGAGCTGGTCCTGAAGGTAAGCGCCGGTTTGCTTCGTGCGGCTGGAAGGTGCCCTGAAAATATCGGGCGGCGTGAAACCGTTGCCGTATACAGGTGCGTACAGGTCGAACGGTGTTGCATCGAAACCCGAGCCCTGACGGCTGTCCGTATGGGAGCTACCCGCGTCCACGCCGATCAGCACGCGATGATGCATCGAGGCAAAGTCGAAGTCGGCTTCCGCATGTGTGTCGGTGACGAACCGGCGATGCCGGTTGATCGACACGTAGCTGTAACGAGTCACTTCCCGCTGCGCCTCGTCGAGGAATGGATTGCCCGGATTGGAATAGACGTTGGGATAGAGCGACCGGTAGTCCACGTTGTCATGCGAATAGCGCAGGTTCTGCGAGAACTTCCACGTATCGTCGAAGCGATGTTCGAACAGCGACGAGAACGAACGCTGATCCGTGTTGTAGCGGTCGAAACCGGGTTCGCTGGCGAAGCGATTCGTACGAATGCGTCCGTTCGGATTGGGCAGCAAGGTGCCCGAATGCGGCAGGAAGTTCAGCGTCGTGCCGTTGCGATCGAACTGGAGATTGGCCAGCAACACCCAGCGCGTGTTTTCGTCCGGCGTCCACGATACGGAAGGCGCGAGCGCGTTGCGGTCGTCGGGCACGTGGTCCATCTGCGAGTTGGAATCGCGCGCCACGCCGATCAGGCGATAGTTCCAGTGCCCCTTGTCGTCCAGCGGGCCGGTGAAGTCGAACGCGATCTGCTTGCGGGCGTAGTTGCCGAACTGCACGTTCACTTCATGCATGGGTGTCGACTGCGGCAACTTCGAATTCAGTGCGATCAGGCCGCCCGTGGTGCCCTGGCCGTACAGCACGGACGACGGACCGCGTACGACTTCGATGTGGTCGAGGAAATACGGTTCGGTCCGTGCGTAGCTGCCGCCGAAGTACTGGCGCAGGCCGTCGAGGTATTGGGTGAACGACGTACCGCGCACGAAGGCATCGTCGCCGCGGCTATCGACGCCGTAGGCATCCGAACGGACGCCGGCGGAATAGCGCAGGGCGTCCTGAATCGTGAGTACGCCCTGATCCAGGAGCTGCGCCGCGGAGATGACGGACACCGCCTGCGGGGTTTCGATCAGCGGCGTATCCGTCTTGGTGCCGGCGGCGGCATCGGTACGCGTATAGCCTTCGTCGAGGGTCTGGCCGTGGACTGAAACGGGAGCGAGCTGGACCGCTTTCTGCGCGTCGCCGCTATCGGATGGAAGCGTCTGGCCGATGGCTAACGCAGGCAGCACAAGCGCGGCCATCAGCGCTGGCAAGGCGTTTCTTCTAGTGGTCATCTGCTTTGGGTATCCCTGACGTGGCGCGGCTATATCACCACTATAAATGCGAATCAATCTCATTCACATGATGCCCGGATCGGGCCTTTTTGAAAAGAGGGGTCTTTCAGGCACGTCTCCGATCGACTGCTAGACTCGCGTCGCACATCAGGTCTGGGGAGTTGCATGCTGGAGTCGGGAAGGGGCGCGACGCGCTCGCGAAATGCCGGGATCGACGCTCTGCGTGGTGCGAGCATTCTGTTCGTCGTGATGCATCATCTCGGCCTGCGACTTCCGTTGCACAAGACCGACCTGGCGGCCTGGTTGCCCACGCCGTTCCTCAAGGGGCTGATCTACAACGGTTACGAAGCGGTGTTCGTGTTCTTCGTGATCTCGGGTTTTCTGATCGCACGCCACACGCTGGATAGAAACGGCAGTTTCGCCGCCATCGACATGCGCGACTTCTATGCCCGGCGCGTCGCTCGCATCGTTCCCTGCCTGCTTGTCCTGGTGGCAGTCCTTTCGGTCTCCCATCTCGCGGGCGTGGACAACTACGTCATCCAGCGCGAAGGGCAATCGTTGGGCGGCGCGATCGCTTCGGCGTTTACGTTCACGCTCAATGTCTATGAGGGACGCACGGGCTACCTGCCAGGCGGCTGGGACGTGCTGTGGTCGCTGTCCGTCGAGGAAGTGTTCTACCTCGCGTTCCCGCTGGTATGCCTGACGCTGGGACGAACGCGCGCCTTCGTTTTTGCACTCGCGGTACTTGCACTGGCACTACCGTGGCTGCACGCGATGAACGCGGACAACGAGATATGGCAGGAGAAGGCATACCTGCCCGGCATGGCCGCCATTGCGACCGGTATTCTCACCGCCATGCTGAGCACTCGCTGGCACCCCGGCACGATGGCTCGCCGCGTTCTCGTCGTTATCGGCGCGCTGGGATTCCTGACGATCATGTTCTCCGGCGGCTGGCTCTGGCGAACCATCCACGATAGCTACATGCTGGTGCTGACGTTATCGGCAGGCTGCCTGATCCTCGCGGCGCACGCCATGCCGGAAGGCTCGAAAGTCCCGCGAGCCTTCGCGTGGCTGGCGGCACCCGGGCGCTGGAGTTACGAGATCTACCTGACCCATATGTTCGTGGTCTTCGGCGTCGTCGCCGTAGCGAAGACCACGGGTCTTGGCATGCCGTTGGCATGGCTATGGTATTTCCCGACGCTGGCGATTGCATTTGCGCTTGGCGCTATCGTCGAGCGCTATTTCTCCGAACCGGCGCGCAAGCGGGCGTTTACTCTCGTAAAGCGCTCGATCGCTGCGCGCGGAGCTGCGACTGAGCCAACGGCCTAGTCTGGCTCGGCTTCACCGCAGGTGGCGGTTCGTTCGTGACTCGGCGCGTAACTGTCCGTTTCCCGGTAGCGGACAGCTCCGGATAGCCGCGGACAGGTTCGGCCGGAGTTTGTCTGGCCTGAATGCTCGCGCCGGCCATGGCATGCGGATTGCTCACGATCTCTTGGGCGCGAAGCGCGCGTCGAATACGAACTTCGTATCGGGGAGTGATCCATGCAACTGCCATTCCGTGCGGCCCTGGCTGCCGTATGTCTTCTTGCCGCATCGTTGCAGAATAGCGTCGCCAAGGATGCGGACGCGAATCACGCGTTCGTCCGGGTTTCCCTTTCGTCGGGTGTCAGTGGCAATGGCGGTGGGCGACTTCTTATCTTTGCCATGCCGGTCGACGGGTCCCATGAGCCGGGGAGAGCGGTAAAGCTTCCGGATGCGGTCGATATCAATCCCATCAAGCCAATGACGGTGAAAACGTTCGTGGCTGCGCGCGAAGTCGGAGCTATGGACGCCCGGAGCTCCATTGATGTGGATCTCGATGCGATGGCGTGGCCGCAGGCGTTCTCGACGCTTCCGCATGGAGCATACGCATTCCAGGCTGTCCTCGATGTCGACCGGGACTATGCGTATGCCGGAAGGAAGGCGCCGGATCTGCTCAGCGAGGTCACACTGGTTCAGGTGGGAAGTGGAAGCATCCCCTCGCTTCGTCTGTCGCAAGCCATCCCCTCCCACGATCCATGGCTATTTCCGGCGGGCGCTCCCGAATGGCTGCGCGCGGCTGAGCCGGAGGCACGAGCCAACGTCACCGAAGTGAATTTCGCCAGCCCCGCACTTTCGGCTTTCTGGGGTCGACGGATCGAAATGAGGGCGATGGTCCTGGTACCACCGGGCTATAAGGAGGGATCTTCGGAGCGCTATCCCACCATATATCTGACCCATGGTTACGGTGCGACGGTTGCGGACTATCCCGATGCCGTGGCGTCGATCTGGGCACGCATGAAGCGGGGAGAAATTCCTCCGATGATCTGGGTGCTGCTTGAGGAGTCCAGTCCGACCGGGACGCACGAGTTCGCCGATTCGGTAAACAACGGTCCATGGGGAAGTGCGCTCACCACGGAATTCATTCCGCATCTGGAGAGCACCTTCAGAATGGATGGCAAGGCCAGCGGCCGGTTTCTCACCGGTCATTCTTCAGGCGGCTGGGCAGCGCTGTGGGTTCAGACGCATTACCCCTCCATGTTTGGCGGCGCATGGGCGACTTCGCCCGACCCTACCGATTTTCACGACTTCAGCGGCGTGGATCTGTACGGCAAGCAGGCGAACTTTTACAAAAGATCCGATGGTTCGGAGGCACCTCTGGTGCGCGAGCGCGGCGAGGTGATATGGACGGTCCGCGACTTCGCCCGGCTGGAAAGAGTGCTGGGGGAATTCGGCGGACAAATGGCGTCCTATGAATGGGTGTTTTCACCCAAGGGCATCGACGGACGTCCGCAGCAGCTCTTCGACCGCGACACGGGAGCGATCGACCCAAAGGTCCTTGCCTACTGGAGCGAGCACTACGACATCGTCCGGTACCTGCAAAGGGACTGGCCACGCCTGAAAGATCAGCTTCGCGGGAAAGTCCACGTCATCGTGGGCACCGAGGACACGTTCTATCTCGATGGCCCGGCGCATCGACTGAAGGCGGTTCTCGACGAGTTGTCGGATGGAGGCGATGTCCGGTTCAAGGCCGGTCGTGGGCATTTCGATCTCTATAAGGAAGGCGAGGATCGTGTCGCGTTGCGAAGCCAGATTGCGCGCGAAATGTATGCTGTTGCGAGGCCCTCATTCGTGGCTCCCAAAGGCGTCGGAGCTACGGCAGGCAAGTAGCGTTTTGCCGGGGAATCGTGTCGGGTTCTTCATGCCTTTTTTTGGGACGGCTCGGCTTTGCCATCGCTTTCGCGCTCGGACGCTTCGGGGAGAGCCGTCGGCCACCACCCTCGACGCTCCGGCTTCACCGTCGCTCGGGGAAGGAGAGCCGCTGTGCGGCTTTTGTCTGATGGCTGCGCCCCGTCGCGCCCGCGCTGCGGGCGGGGGTTTTTGATTCGGCATCCCTGCCTCAGCAAAAACGGCGGACCGTCCAGGTCCGCCCCCTGCGGGCCTTGTCCGCCCACAGCGCTCGGTTCCGCAAGTCGCGTCGAGGGTGGTGGCCGACGGCTCTGCCGGATGCTGCGGTCACGTGGGGGAAAGCATCGCGTCGACGCATGGTCATGGGTGACTTCATCCGGGTCCACGCCCACCCGTAGGCTCGGCTCGTGCTCTGCCCACAGCTAACCGCAACCGACGGTGCCGAAGGCCCCAAGGGCCAACCCGGTCGCGGCCTCCACGACGCACGAGAGTGAGCCGACGAAGCCGCTGCCAACACGAGCCGCCCAACGGCGATCCTCAACCAAAGAGCAACCAGAAGCGCGAGATCGCCTCCGTACTGCGCGAAGAACCATAAGTAACGGAACCGACGAGTTGCGGCGGTTTGTCACAGGCGGACGGTCGTATGGACGTCCATCCGCTCTTTACACGAATTTCATATATCCCTATAGTCGCCCCGTGAACATTCATTTTCCGCGTACCGCAAACCTCGCCGCCGACTGTTGTCGTGGCCTGTTTGTGCGCGGAATAAGTGTGGAAGAGGCGGTCTGCTGACCGTTGGCCTTATAGGTCTTTCCCGCTTACCAAACCCGCGCCGGCCAGTCCGACGCGGGTTTTTTTATGGACATGGCTGGCGCATCCATCACCGATAGTTATCGGCTTCAGGAGTTCAGGATGCACCATGCAATTCGCCCGGTCCCGCGTGTTTTGGCGCTGGGCATCGCTTCCGCGCTTGGCTTGAGCCAGCCTCTGCTGGCGCAAGAAACACCCGCGAAAGACCCCGCAAAGCTCGACGCCGTGATCGTTACCGGCACGCGCAGCACCGACCGCACGGTCAGCAGCTCGCTGCAGCCGGTGGATGTGATCTCGTCGGATCAGCTGCAGAGTTCGGGTAGCAATCAGCTGGGTGCGGCGCTGGCCCGACTCGTTCCGTCGATCAGTTTTCCGCAGCCCACCACCATCAGCGGTGCCGAGGTCGTGCGTCCGGTGACGTTGCGGGGGCTCAGTCCCGATCAGGTTCTGGTCCTTATCGACGGCAAGCGCCAGCACGCCGGCTCGTTTCTCAATCTGGGCGGTGCGATCGGTCGCGGTTCCAATCCGGTGGATATCAACGCGATACCGATCTCGGCGGTCGAACGCATCGAGGTGCTGCGCGATGGCGCATCGGCGCGCTATGGATCGGATGCTATTGGAGGCGTCATCAACGTGATCCTGAAGAAGGGGGGCGAGGGTGGCAGTGTCAGCGCCCAGTACGGCGGTTACAGCAAGGGCGATGGCAAGCAGCGGCAGCTTTCGGGCGATGCCGGATTCAAGCTGGGAGACAAGGGATTCGTGCATGTCTCCGGGGAATTCGCCAACGACGATTACACCAATCGTGCCGGTCGCGATCTTGGTACGTCGGCGGTGGGCAGTACTTATGGGCAGAAGGTGTATCGCCTGGGTGATCCGGCCGTGAAATCGACCAAGCTCGGTGTGAACGCGGAGTACGACTTCAGCAAGGCCGTGGAGGTTTACGGCTTCGCGCTGTATCGGCGCGACCGTGCCGAAAGCGCGTTGCTATACCGTCATCGCAACGATTCGACCAACGTACGATCCATCTATCCCAATGGCTATCTGCCGCTGGCGACGCCCATCGTCGACGACCTGTCGGTGGTGGGCGGCGTGCGCGGTGAAGTGGGCGATGGATGGCATTACGACTTCTCGCTCAACTATGGCAAGAACCGTTACCGATCGCGCTTCGATCAGATCAATGCGGACTGGTATCGCACGTATGGATACACGCCGTTCTCTATCGTCGGCGCGACGTATAAGAGTTCGCAGGACGTCGTCAATCTGGACCTGAGCAAGGAATTTCGCCCCAGCTGGCTGCCTAATCCGGTGTCGGTCGCGTTCGGTGCCGAGTACCTGCGGCAGACTTATCAGGTGACGCCGGGCGATGTGTATTCGCAGTACGGTTCGAACGGCGGCATCACCGGCAACAGCTCTGGTCGATGGCAGCGTCACGATGTGTCCGAGTACATCGATCTGGAAACCAATCTCACCGATCGCTTTGCCGTTTCGCTGGCGGGGCGGCACGAGGATTACAGCGACTTCGGCAAGACGACCTCCGGATCGCTGTCCGGCCGTTTCGATTTCACGCCACGGGTGGCTGTGCGCGGTACGGTTTCCACCGGCTTCCGCGCACCGACCCTGGTGCAGCAGCACTACGCCGACGTGTCCAGCCAGCTTCAGGATCTTGGTCATGGTCAGGTGCTGGTCCAGTCGGGCACCTTCCCGGTCGACGCGCCGGTGGCGCAACTGCTCGGCGCGGAAAAACTCAAGCCCGAGAAGTCGCGAAGCGCAACCGTGGGCGTGGTGCTCGATCCGATCGATGCGTGGCAGCTCAGTGTGGATGCTTATTGGATCAAGATCACCAATCGCATCAACCTGTCCTCGAATATTCCGGTGAATACGCCAAAGGTGGCGAGCTATCTCACCGGTAACGGTATCGATGCCAACTATCAGTCGCTTCGTTACTTCACCAATGCGGTGGATACGCGCACGCGCGGTGTCGATGTGGTCAGCCAGTATGGTTTCGATTTCAGTAACGGCGATCGGTTGAACACTACCCTAAGCTGGTCCTATAACCAGAATAAGGTGCTTTCGGTAAAGCCCAATCCGGCGATCCTCGATCAGCTTGGCGTGGCCGTGCAGCGTGTCGAGCGTCGCGAGCGACTGGGTTTGCTGGGCGATACCAATCCGCGCACCAAGCTCGATCTGGGGCTGGACTATCTGCACCAGCGGTGGGCGGTGCATGCGAACGTCAATGGTTACGGCAGCTATACCGTGTACAGCAATAGCGGACCGCAGCTCGACCAGACCTTCGCGTCGCGCTGGACGCTCGATCTTTCGGTGGACTATCGCCTCGATCGCTGGACTTTCACGGTGGGCGGCGACAACGTTACCAATGCGCATCCCCAGCAGGTGATCTATGCCAACTCCACGAACGGCAACTTCCTGTATAGCTTGTTCTCGCCGATGAGCTGGAACGGTGCCTATTACTACGGTCGCGTCACTTACAAGTTCTGATCGCCGCCCACGCGCATCAAGATATCGAGGTCAAGAAGCAATGATTCGTTCTTTCCATCCATCGAGGTCGATTGCCGCGACAGCGATTCTCCTGCTGACAGCGATTACAGCCTGGGCGCAGGAATCCACGCAAGTGTCGCCACCTTACGGTTTTATCGGTGCGCACGGCGAGCAGCAGCGCGCATTGGAGCGCCGTGTCGATGCAGGTATCGAAAGCGCCGATCTCGACGGGTGGTTGAAGCGGCTTACGTCGGCACCCAACCACATCGGCTCGATACACAACAAGGAAAATGCCGATTACATAGCCTCTCAGTTTCGTCAGTTCGGCTGGGACACGCGTGTCGAGACGTTCCGGGTACTTGTCGCTTATCCGGATCGGCAAAAGTTCGAACTGCTGGGAGAGCATCCTTATGCGGCGAATTTCACCGAGCCCGCGGTCGAAGGCGATCCCGACACGACGCAACGCAAGGATGTCTTGCCGGGCATGGAAGCGTATAGCGCCGATGGCGACGTAAGCGCGCCGCTGATTTACGTCAACCAGGGATTGACGGCCGATTACGACGAACTGGCGAGGACGGGTCTCGACGTCAAAGGCAAGATCGTACTGGTGCGTTCCAGCGGTGCCGGTCGCTGGGTGAAACCGCGTCTGGCGGAGAAGCATGGTGCTGTCGGCATCGTGATCTTTTCCGATCCGGGTGAAGACGGCTACGTCAAAGGCGATGTCTATCCGCAAGGTGCGTGGCGTACGCCACGTACTATCCAGCGCGGCACGCTTGGTATCGACGATACCCTCGATGCCCGGGCTGGCGCGCGAATTCAGGCGCAGAAGAAATTGCCCGGCCAGTCCATTCCGGTAGTGACCATTGGCTATGGCGACGCCGAAGTCTTCCTCAGGGCGCTGGGTGGTCCACAGGTACCATCGCGCTGGCAGGGCGGCTTGCCTTTCGCGTATCACATCGGTGGCAGCGGGGCTCGGGCGCACCTGGCGGTGACGTCGGACTGGCATTGGGAAACGCTGTACAACGTCATCGCCACCCTGCGTGGTAGCGACGAGCCGGATCAGTGGGTACTGCGTGGCGTGCATCACGATGCGTGGGTATTCGGTGCATGGGATCCTCTGGCCGGTACAACTGCCATGCTTGCCGAAGCGAAAGCCATCGGCGAGCTGTATCGGCAGGGAGTGAAGCCACGGCGAACGCTGGTCTTCGCCAGCTGGGACGGTGAAGAGCTCGGCATCCTCGGTTCGCGTGCGTGGACCGACAAACATGCCGACGAGCTACGTCGCAAAGCGGTGTTCTATCTCAATAACGACACCACCAGCCGCGGATTCCTCAGTGCCGCGGGCGCTCCGGCACTGGCGCGATTGATCGGCGGCGTCGCCGCCGACGTGCGCGATCCGGAAACGGGAGCGAGCGTAGAAAATCGCCTGCGCGCGAAACTCGCTGTGGCGTCAGGTGAGGGTAAAGGCCCCGATCCGGCGAACGACTTGCCGCTGTCTCCGCTCGGTACCGGATCGGACTTCGTCGCCTTTACGCACCACCTTGGCATTCCGTCGCTGCACGTGCGTTACGGTTACGACCGCGACGGCGATGAACAAAGCGTACCGGTCTATCATTCGCTGTACGACAGCTACACCCATTATCAGCGTTTCGGCGATCCGGGCCTGAAGTACATCGATGCACTGGCCAAGACGGATGCACGGGTCGTGCTGCGTGTCGCCAATGCCGATCTCCTCCCCTGGCGTTATACCGATCAGGCGAATGTGCTCGGCAAGGATATCGATGCGTTGCAGGCCTATAACCGCAAACTCGGCGAGCAGGCGCGTAAGCACAATGCTTTGCTGGATAGCCATGCGTATGCGCTGGCGGCGGTGAGCTGGCGCGGACAGACAGAGCCCGGGCGTCTGGAGGACGATGTTCCCGTTATCGACCTGAGTGCATTGCGCGATGCGCAACGTCGCTTCGCCGATAGCGCACAGGCTTACGATCGTGCCTATGCAAGCTACGAAGACACCGGTACGTCGGCCGGGACAAAAACGTTGCGTCGAGCCAACGATGCTTTGCGTCAGGTAGAGCCCGCGCTGCTCGGCGAAGGGTTGTCAGGCCGTCCCTGGTATCGCCATCTTCTGGCGGCGCCCAGTCTTAAGGAAGGCTACGAGGTATCGACGCTACCTGCGATTCGCGATGCGCTCGACCAGCGCAAGTGGAGCGATGCACGTACCGCGGTAACCCGTACGGCCCAGGCGGTGGAAGAAGCGTCGCGCAGGTTGGCCGCCGCCACCGATGCTTTGCGGCCTGACACGAGGTGAACTCAAGTCCGGCGCAAGGCGGCAGGGCGCCGAGCATGGTCGGTGGTTGCCTTGCGGTGACGTTGAAAGCGGGTTTCCTTGATGGCATCCTGACAGGCTTTCCGGCCTTTTACGTGGCGCTGGGTATCGCGCGTCACGCTCGGTTGCCGGCCTGCACAGAGGCTTGTCACAGGAACGAATAAATGTCGAAAAGCATCAGCCGCGATACCAAGCTATGCATGTCGCTATCCGGACGCCCGGGCAATTTTGGTACGCGCTTTCACAATTTCCTGTACGACGCGCTGGACCTGGATTACGTCTACAAGGCATTCACTACCAAGGACCTGCCAGCCGCGATCGGCGGCATACGCGCACTGGGTATTCGCGGCTGTGCGGTCTCGATGCCATTCAAGGAAGCATGCATTCCGTTGCTGGACGAGATCGCCACGTCGGCGGCGGCCATCGAGTCGGTCAATACCATCGTCAACGACGACGGATTCCTGCGTGCATACAATACCGACTACATTGCGGTCGCTAAGCTGATCGAACAGCACCGCGTATCGTCGGACACGGTCCTTGCGCTGCGCGGCAGCGGTGGCATGGCCAAAGCGGTCGCCTGCGCGTTGCGCGACGCCGGCTTCAGGCAGGGCACCATCGTGGCACGCAACGAAGCGGCCGGTCGTAAGCTGGCCAACATGTGCGGTTACGCTTGGGCACCCGATACGCAGAACGTGCAGGCGCATCTGTTGATCAACGTCACGCCCATCGGCATGGAAGGCGGTCCCGACGCCGAACGTCTGGCTTTCAGTAGCGAACAGGTAGAGCAAGCAATGCTCGTGTTCGACGTCGTCGCGCTGCCGGCCGAAACGCCGTTGATCAAGCTGGCGCGGTCGAAGGGCAAGCCCGTGATTACCGGCGCCGAAGTGATCGCATTGCAGGCCGTGGAGCAGTTCGTGCTGTACACCGGCGTGCGACCCGACGATGAGTTGATCGCGCGTGCGGCGGCGCATGCTGGCGGCTGAGCTGAATCGAAGTTGGGCTCTCTGCAGTAGCGCGATGTTAGTGCATTCGTTCGGATCGCAACATGGGGGCAGGGTGGACTATCCCCGATTCCGTGGACAGTACGGGGCTGCCCCCAAGATGCGGTAAGTTTCACTTAATCGTCGTCGGAATGTACCTTGACCGTTTCATCGACAATGTCCGAAACCTTAGACACCACGGTACTGTCCAGCCCCGCATTGTCCGAGAGCGACGAAAGGAGTCGGCTGGTGCCCGATGTCAGGTCGACGATTACCGTGCAGGAGACATGATCGGCTACCTGAGTTGATGACGGGGCCGGAGGCGGCGCCACTTGCTTCGCTGCGACAGTTGTTGCTCGTGTGATTTCCGCCGCTGTATGAGTGAGCAAGGGATAGGTTTTCTGCCGATTGCCATCGTATACAAAGGACTGTGTTCCCCGTCGCCCTACGATCGCGTACGTCCCGGAGACATAGTCGCCACCCAACGTGACGAGAAGGATGGAGAGAGTGACGTTTTTTGGATGCTCAACTTCTCGAATGGCCTCAGCGACACGCTTTAGTGAATCGTCCGCGGACGCAATGCAGCCGCGATAGTCTCGTTCGACGTCGGCGAGGCGGGTAACTTCGTCGCGCACGCGCCCTAGCCGGGGATCGAGTCCGCGATCAGGCGGCGTTGCTCCAGCGCAGTAAGCTGGCATCGCTGTCAAGAGCGATAGTGTCGATATAAGTAATGATCTTGCGCTCACTAGTTTCCATCCACATTGTTGCGCCGCCCGGGCAGTTTTTTCTCGTCACGATAGCTATCTTCGATTTCACGTGCATTGTGCTCTCGTTCTTCTCGGGATCCAGAAGTATTTCCGGTGTCATTGTCGATAGCATGAGCAAATTCGTGAGAGATGACCTCTTCCTGGGAAAGCGGCGTCTTTGTAGGTTCCCCGCCTTTTGTTTCTGCCACGAGAACCGCCTCGCTGGACCGATTGATATAGATCGTTCCGCCACTTCCCTTCCCTGTTCCGCCATAGGATTTCTTCAGGGCGTCCTGCCATTGATCCGCTACTACGTGCGATTGACCGCCGTTTTTACTACTTACGTATATGTTCTCGACCCGAAACGTATTAGTCGAACCATTCAATCGCTCATATTGGCCGCGGACCACCGTACTTGACGCAACTGCGCGTTCAAGTAGCCGCTTAGCCCGATCGTTCGCAGGGACGACGACTCTTCCGTCAGGGTCGGGATTGCTGAGCGGATTATCGAACGCGTATGCGAATCTGTTGAGTGTCGCAGGAGTCCCAGGAACTGATGCAACAGGGTCAGTCGATAGAAATCGCCCGAGTTCAGGATCGTAGTATCTGGCTTGCATATAGATGAGGTCCGTATCCTCGTCTACTACATGCCCGGTATATCCGGCCCCTCTCTCTACATCCAGAACACCTTGTCCATAGGGCTTCTGATCTAGCCGTCTTATGATGTTGTTCTGCGCGTCAGTGACGACGAGTGGTGTGCCAAGCGGATTGGTCAGGTAGTACGTAACCTCTTCTGCATAGCAAGCGGCGGAAGCGAGGAACGTAGTGAGTACAGTGCCTGCCACTATCTTCAGTTTCTTCGTCCCAACCCCTTGTTGGTCCGGTGCCTTAAGCCAGCTTAGCGTGCAGGGTGTTGCCATGCGCGGCGGTACCCCCCCCTTAGCACTTGGAAGAATTTATGCTGTTTGCCGTTGGCAAAAGGTGCGCTCGATGTCGCGCAAATGGCGGCTCTGAAAGAGTTGATCGCTGTCGAGCCCGATTCCGACTGGAAGAAGAGGCTTCAGCGCCGGCTTGCCAAGCTGGACTAAGAACCTACCGGGGCCGCTTATGCGAAATCCAGAACACACTCATATCCGTCTTCGCGGTGTCGACAACGTTCCCGCCATTGCGCGGGTGAAACGCCGAATCGTGCCCGGAAAGAGCGCTGAAATTGCCGTTCCGATGCAAAGCCCAGTTCGTACAGCAACCAGGTGAGATTGCAGGAAGGGTGTTGCTGCAGGTGGTTATACGCAGCCGTCAGTCGCGAGTCGCGAATATAGCGGGTGATGCCGCCGACTTCGTCGAACAGCCGATAGAGAGTGGCGCGGGATAGACCGAACACTGCCTGGATCGATGCCGCGTCGAGTTCGCTGTCATCGAGGTTCTTTTCGATGTAGCTCTTGATGCGCCGATATCGCGGATCGATGGCGGGCATGAAGACGGATAACGATATCGCGTCGCCGCCGGGCATCGGACACGATAGGGCCACACCTGCTCCCACAGGCGGAAAGGCAAGGTTCGATCCGCATGATGCGAATGAGTGGGAGACAGGCGCGTTCAACGGCAGGATTCCTCTGGCTTGATGGACGAACTGGCGTGGCGTTACCTTTTGGGTAACAGCACCTGCCTATCCATGTATGCGCACGACGACGGCGAATCCCGCCATGCCGGATGGCGGTCCGCGATCGTAAAGTGGCCAGGGAGATGTTTTTGCCGATTTTGCAGAGAACTAATGCACTACTCGAGCGACATGAGGATGGTCGTTTCGAAAAGCTCCCGTTCGTTCCAGAGCGGATGACGATGGATCTCATCGGCCGGATGGGGCGCCATGTTCCTGCGCGCCTTTGCCAGCCATCGGTTGACGACGCTGGACATGCCTTCCGCGATTGCGGGGTAGGGGCCCGGCACTGTCTCCGGGTTCGGGAAGAATCTGCTCGTGGAAGACGATCTCGGACATGACGGGTAAGTCGGCGATGCAATGGATTGGCCGCCGCAACGCATGATTCGCGGAGTCGGAACGGCGCGAAACCGGGGTTGTCGCACGCTCCGTTGAGGGGCGAAGTGGCGGATGCTGCCCCTCGATCTACCGGCTCGGGCGACATCGGGCCTTCAGGTGAGACGAAATGACGGGTAAGTCGTGCGCGGGCGACCCTAGACTGGCAAACGAAAAATGGCGGGGTCCAGGCAGGGTCTTGTCGCTTGAATGACGTCATTATAAAGACGGCTATACGGCCGTAATGTCAGCATGCGCGAGCCGTCCGGCTCGCCACGAAACCGCGGAAGTTCGACGGGAGACTTCAAATGGCAACCCAGAGTAGTCAAAAGTTCATCGCCCGCAACCGGGCGCCGCGCGTGCAGATCGAGTATGACGTCGAGGTCTACGGCGCACAGAAGAAGGTACAGATTCCTTTCGTGATGGGCGTGATGTCCGACCTTTCCGGCGCCAATGCCGGTGAGCTTCCTTCGCTTGAAGAGCGCAAGGCACTGGAGGTCGATGTCGACAATTTCGACAGCCGCCTGCAGGCGATGAAGCCGCGCGTCTCCTTCGCCGTACCGAACACCTTGACGGGCGAAGGTAGCCTCAACGTGGATATTACGTTCGAGAGCATGGACGACTTTTCGCCCGCGGCCCTGGCGCGCAAGGTGGCACCGCTGGCCAGATTGCTCGAGGCGCGCACCCAGCTCGCCAATCTCGATACCTATATGGATGGCAAGGCCGGTGCCGAGAGCCTGATCGCGCAAGCGATCCGCGATCCGGCCTTGCTGCAGTCGCTGACATCGGCGCCGAAGCCTGACGACGGCAAGAACGGGGAGTGACGGACATGGCAACCGAAAAACTGGCTGTAGCCGGCGCCGAGGCTCAGACCCTCGACGCGGGCGATTTCGCGGCGCTGTTGAACAAAGAGTTCAAGCCCAAAAGCGAGCGCGCGAAAGAGGAAGTGGAGTCGGCCGTACGCACGCTCGCCGAGCAGGTGCTGAGCCGCGCCGACGTAGTCACTGAAGATGTCTCGCAGACGATCAAGGCCTATATCGCCGAGATCGATCGCAAGCTCAGCGAGCAGCTCAACCAGATCATGCACCAGGCGGACTTCCAGCAACTGGAAAGCGCCTGGCGTGGTCTGCACTATCTGGTGAACAACACCGAGACGGATCAGCAGTTGAAGATCCGCGTGCTCAACATCTCCAAGAAAGACCTCGGCAAGGTGCTCAAGCGTTACAAGGGCACCGCCTGGGATCAGAGCCCCATCTTCAAGAAAGTTTACGAGGAAGAGTACGGCCAGCTAGGCGGCGAGCCGTACGGCTGCCTGGTCGGCGACTACTACTTCGACCAGAGTCCGCCCGATGTCGAGCTGTTGAACGGCATTGCCCAGGTGGCGGCGGCAGCGCATGCGCCATTTATCGCGGCGGCTGCGCCCCGGCTGATGGGCATGGATAGCTGGACCGAACTGGCCAACCCGCGCGACCTCGCCAAGATATTCTCGACGCCCGATTACGCCGCGTGGCGCTCGCTGCGCGAGTCGGAAGACTCCAAATACATCGGTCTGGCGATGCCGCGCACCTTGTCGCGGTTGCCTTATGGCGCCACGACCAACCCGGTGGAAGAGTTCGATTTCGAAGAAAACACCACCGGCGCCGATTCGTCGAAATACACCTGGCAGAACGCAGCCTACGCCATGGCGGTGAACATCAATCGATCGTTCAAGGCTTATGGCTGGTGCTCGCGTATTCGCGGAATCGAGTCCGGCGGTGCCGTGGAAGGTCTGCCCACGCATACCTTCCCGACCGACGACGGTGGCGTGGACATGAAGTGTCCCACCGAAGTCGCTATCACCGACCGTCGTTCGGCCGAGCTGGACAGAATGGGTCTGATGCCTCTGGTGCATCGGAAGAATTCGGACATGGCGGCCTTTATCAGCGCACAGTCGCTGAACAAGCCCGATGAGTACGACGACCCTGACGCCACGGCCAATGCGGCGCTTGGCGCACGTCTTCCCTATATGTTCGCTTGCTGCCGCTTCGCGCATTACCTCAAGTGCATCGTGCGCGACAAGATCGGCTCGTTCAGCGATCGCGAGCAGATGCAAAGCTGGCTGACGCGCTGGGTCACCAACTACGTCGACGGCGACCCGTCCAACTCCAGCGAAGACACCAAGGCACGCAAGCCTCTGGCTGCGGCGGAAGTCGTGGTCGAGGAAGTGGAGGGCGCACCGGGTTACTACTCGTCGAAGTTCTTCCTCAAACCGCACTACCAGCTCGAGGGATTGACCGTGTCGTTGCGGCTGGTATCGCGTCTGCCATCCGCAGCCAAGGCCTAATCGAAACATATCGCAGAAGACATCGCCGGCCGGCATCACGGCCGGCGGCTATAGCCAACTAACGTTTGCACCAGAGGAGCGGTTTCATGGCATTCGACATGCACATCAAGTTCGGGACCGGCAAGGTCAAGATCGAAGGCGCGTCCAATCACAAGAAGCACAAGGGCGAGGTGCCGATCCTGGCCTGGTCGTGGGGCACCAGCAACTCCGGCGATCTGCATAGCGGCGCTGGCTCCGCCAGTGGCGGCAAGGCGCACGTGCAGGACATCTCGATCACCAAGTACGTGGACGGCTGCTCCAACGCATTGATCGATGCTTGCTGCACCGGTGGCCGCGTCGATGACGCGTGGCTCTACGTCACCAATGCGACGGGCGAGCAGAGCGACTTCCTCACCATTGAACTGAGTGAAGGCGTGCTGGTGACCTCGGTATCCACCGGCGGTTCCGGTGGTGAAGACCGACTGACCGAGAACATCACGCTGCACTTCGGCAAGTTCAAATACAGCTTCCAGCCGCAGGACGACAAGGGCACGGCGAAGGGCGGCGCGAAGGAGTTCACGTACGACATTCAGGGCGTCGCGAAGATCTGATCGGCTGCGACATAAACGTGGCGGGACATCCGTCCCGCCCCTCGATTCCATCACTGCCACCGGGCCGCGGAACGTGTTCGACGGCGCGTGAACAGCCGGAGCGCATCGTGGCCGAACTGACGACCCAGGAACGATTGCAGCCCTCGTTACTCGACCGGCTGACCGACGACGAGCCGGGGCGCAGCGAAGAGAGTCGCGAGCGCCGTGTCATCTCCGCCGCGCGTTTGCGTGAGTGCGTGACGCGCGATCTGTCCTGGTTGCTCAACTGCGTCAATCTGGGCACACACCAATCGCTGGACGACTATCCCGAGGCCGTGCGTTCGGTGCTCAATTTCGGTATCCCCGACCTGGCCGGCGCTGCGTTGGTCGGAATCGATGCCAGCGTCCTGCAGCAACGGATCAAGGAAGCCATCGTGACCTTCGAGCCACGGCTCGTCGCCAGCACGTTGCGCGTCACGGTGCGTACGGATGGAACACGCATGGATCGCAAATCGCTGGTGTTCGACATCGAATCGGAGATGTGGGCCCAGCCGCTGCCTCTGAACCTCTATCTGAAGACCGAAGTGGACCTGGAAACGGGCCGGCTCGATGTCACGGAGGGCTACGGCTGAATCGTATGGATCCGCGCCTGCTGCGTTACTACAACCGTGAGCTGCAGCACGTCCGCGAGATGGGCGGCGAGTTCGCGCGCGATTATCCGAAGATCGCCGGCCGCCTCGGCCTGGAAGGGTTCGAGTGCGCCGATCCGTACGTGGAACGCCTGCTGGAGGGCTTTGCCTTCCTCGCGGCACGCGTGCAACTCAAGCTCGACGCGCAATATCCCGTATTCACCCAGCATCTGCTGGAGATGATCTACCCGCACTACCTGGCGCCGGTGCCGTCGATGGCGGTGGTGCAACTGCAGCCCGATCTGAAGGAAAGCACCCTGGCGACTGGCTGCCGCGTGCCGCGTCATACGTCGTTGCGCAGCCTGATCGCCGGCGACGAGCGCACCGCATGCGAATACCGCACCGCGCACGAAGTGACGCTGTGGCCGCTGGCGTTGAGTGAAGCCAAGTACCTGGAAACACCCGCGGCCATCGCCGCCGCTGGCATCGACGTGCCGGCTGGCCGGACCGTTCGCGCTGCCCTGCGCCTGAAGTTCGAGACGCAGGCTGGCGTGCAGGCGGGCATGCTGGCGCTCGACGCGCTTCCGGTGTTCATAGCCGGCGCCGATGAACTACCGAAACAGATCTACGAACAACTTCACGGCAACGCCGTGGGCTATGTGGTGCGTGCGACCGGCGCGAGCGGGCCGATCAGCCAGTACCGCGATGGCCGCGACATTCGCCAACGCGGCTTCGCCGATGAGGAAGCGCTGATTCCCTACGACGGGCGCTCATTCTCCGGTTACCGCTTGCTACAGGAATACTTTGCCTGTCCCGAGCGCTTTCTGTTCGCCGAATTCACCGGTCTGCACAGCTTGCTGCAGCGGGCGCAGGGACATGCGTTCGAGATCGTCGTGCTGTTCGATCGCAGCGTCGCCAGCCTGCACAACACAGTGAGTGCGGATCACTTTCGCCTGTTCTGCACACCGGCGATCAATCTGTTTCCGCGCCGTGCCGACCGCGTCCATCTCGCGACGGGCAAGACCGAGTATCACATCCTCGCCGACCGCACGCGGCCGATGGATTTCGAGATTCACAGCGTCGGCGAGGTCGATGGTTTCGGCGACCGGCAGGAACCCGAGCAGCGCTTTCTGCCCTTCTACGGCGGCGATACGCGCAGCTGGCACAGTCGTCACGCCGCTTTCTATACGGTGCGCCGCGAGCCGCGCCTGCTATCGGCGCGGCAACAACGGCAGGGTGCACGGTCCAGCTACGTTGGCAGCGAACTATACGTATCGCTGGTGGATGCGGCGGATGCGCCCTATGCCACCGGTCTGCGTCAGCTCGGCATGCAGCTGATGTGCACCAATCGCGATCTGCCGTTGCACATGCCGGTGGGCAAGTCGCATACCGATTTCACGCTCGAGGCCGGAGTGCCGGTGGAGCGCGTGCGCTGTGTTGCCGGTCCGACCCGGCCGCGCGCCGCGACGGCCACCGGCGAGACCGCCTGGCGCCTACTCAGCCACCTTCAACTCAACTATCTGTCGTTGTTCGAGGACGGCAGCGGGCAGGGCGCGGCAGCGTTGCGCGAAATGCTGGCCCTGTATTGCGATCCCTTCGACGCGGCGGCACTGCGTCAGGTCGAGGGCATCAAGTCGGTCGCCGCGCAGCCGATCGTGCGGCGCATTCCGGTACCCGGCCCGATCGCCTTCGGTCGAGGGCTGGAGGTCACGCTTACCTGCGAGGACAGCGCCTTCGAAGGCACCGGCGCCTATCTGCTCGGCGCGGTGATGCAGCACTTCTTCGCACGCTACGTTTCGGTGAACTCGTTCACCGAAACCGTGTTGCGCACCCTGGAACGAAACGAGGTCGCCCGATGGCCAGCCCGGCTCGGTACACGGCAGATCCTGTAGCGCTGGAACAGGCGCTGCGGAAACAGCCCGAGGCCTTCGAATTTTTCGAGGCGCTTCGTGCGATCGAGTGCGCGTTTCCCGGGAAGCCGCGGCTGGGGCGTTCGGCCAGACCGTCGGACGATCCGGTGCGGCTGCGCCATACGCCGTCGTTGAGTTTCGCACCACGCAGCATCGATCGTTACGAACCGGGCGGCGACAACCGGCCCGGCCGGCTGTACGGGCTTTTCCTCGGCCTGTTCGGACCGAATGCGCCGTTGCCGCTGCACTTCACCGAATATGCAATGGATCGCAAGCTCAATGCGAAGGACGGTGCCTTCGTCGCCTTCGCGGACATTTTCCATCACCGCATGCTGAGCCTGTTCTACCGGGCATGGGCGGATGCGCAGCCCACGGTGCAGTTCGATCGGCCCGACGAGGATCGCTTCCGACTCTACGTTGGTGCGTTGATTGGTCTGGCCACGCCGCACCTCGAAGAGCGCGACGCGCTGCCGGACCACGCCAAGCGTTTCTTTGCCGGCCGTCTGTTGCAGCTGGCGCGTAATGCCGAAGGACTGCGCGGATTACTCGAACGTTTCTTCAGCGTTCCCGTGCAAGTCGTCGAATTTGTCGCCGAATGGATGCCGCTTCCACGCGATGCGTATTGCCGGTTGGGAGCGGATCGTGAGGTGGCCGAGCTGGGCCGCACGGCGGTACTGGGCGCGCAGGTGCGCGGTTGCCAGCAACGCTTCCGGCTACGCCTGGGGCCGCTGGACCGGGCGACCTTTCAGCGCCTTCTTCCTGGCGGCGAAACCTTGCGGCAACTGGCCGCCACCGTCAGAACCTTCGTCGGCGACGAGAAATCCTGGGACTTGCAGTTGGTGTTGAAGGCGGACGAGGTGCCGGTCGTTCGCCTGGGTCAGGCCGGGCGAATGGGTCTGGATAGCTGGCTGGGGCAGCGCGCGTGGAGCATTGCCGACGCCGACGACGTGGTGTTGCGACCGTCGGGATAGGGCGCTCGATACGGGCATCGAAACAGTGTGGATTGGCGCATCATCAAAACATAGGAAGAAGCATTCATGGCCGACATCAGTCGCAGCGCCTTGTTCGGCAAGCTCAACAAGCTTGCCTACCGCGGCATCGAAAGCGCTACGGTGTTCTGCAAGCTGCGGGGTAACCCGTATGTGGAACTGGTGCATTGGGTCCACCAGATCCTCCAGCTGCAGGATTCGGATCTGCACCGCATCGTCAAGCAATTCAATCTGAATCCATCGAACCTGGCGCGCGATGTCACCGATGCGCTGGATCGTCTGCCGCGCGGTTCCAGCACCATCTCCGATCTTTCCGCCAACGTCGAGGAAGCCGTCGAGCGCGGCTGGGTATTCGCCACGCTGATGTTCGGCGAGGCGCAGGTGCGCACCGGTTATCTGATCGTCGGCGTGTTGCGCACGCGTCATCTGCGCAATGTACTGGTGGCGATCTCCGCGGAGTTCGACAAGATCAAGCCCGAAGCGCTGGTCGAGCGGTTCGCCGAGGTCGTTTCGGGTTCGCCCGAAGACGGCCAGCACGCCAGCGACGGTTTTCACATGGGTGGTGCCACGCCTGGCGAAGCCAGCGGGGCGATGGGCCCGGCGCAGATGGGCAAGCAAGAGGCGCTTAAGCAGTTCACGGTCGATCTGACGGAACAGGCGCGCAGCGGCAAGATCGATCCCATCGTCGGCCGCGACGAGGAAATTCGTCAGGTCGTCGACATTCTTATGCGTCGTCGACAGAACAACCCGATGCTCGTCGGCGAGGCGGGTGTGGGCAAAACGGCCGTGGTCGAAGGTTTCGCGCTGCGCATCGTCGCCGGCGACGTGCCGCCTCAGCTCAAGGACGTGGAGCTGCGTACGCTCGATGTGGGCTTGTTGCAGGCTGGCGCGAGTATGAAAGGCGAGTTCGAAAACCGCCTGCGCCAGGTCATCGAGGAAGTACAGTCCTCGCCCAGGCCCATCATCCTGTTTATCGACGAAGCGCACACGCTGGTCGGTGCGGGCGGGGCGGCAGGCACCGGCGATGCGGCCAACCTGCTCAAGCCGGCACTTGCGCGCGGTAACCTGCGCACCGTCGGCGCGACCACCTGGGCCGAATACAAGAAACATATCGAGAAGGACCCCGCACTTACCCGTCGCTTCCAGACCGTGCAAGTGGACGAGCCCAGCGAAGAGAAAGGCATTCTGATGATGCGCGGCGTCGCCAGCGTGATGGAGAAACATCATCGCGTGCAGATCCTCGACGAGGCGCTGGAAGCTGCCGTCAAACTGTCGCATCGCTATATTCCCGCGCGACAACTGCCCGACAAAGCGGTAAGCCTGCTCGATACGGCCTGCGCGCGCGTCGCTATCAGCCAGCATGCGGTGCCGCCGGAAGTGGACGACACGCGCAAGCGCATTCAGGCACTGGAAACCGAGCTGGGCATCATCGGTCGCGAAAAAACGGTGGGTGTGGATGTCGCCGAGCGGGAGGCGTCCGCCAGCGAGAAGCTGGCGACGCAGAAGACACGATTGGAAAAGCTCGATGCCGACTGGCAAGCCGAGAAGGTGCTGGTCGAGCAAATCCTCGCCATCCGCGCCAGGCTGCGCGGCGACCTGGCGCCGGTGGAAGGCACTGGCAGCCAGCTGGAACAGGCGGCGAATGCGGAAGCCGATGCCGAGGCCATCGCGCCGACACCCGCACTGAGCGACGCCGAACGTTCCGCATCACTGGACGAGCTAAAGGGCTTGCAGATAGAACTCGCCGAGTTGCAAGGCGAGCATCCGCTGATCCTGCCGACGGTAGATTACGTCGCCGTTGGCGCCGTGGTCGCCGACTGGACGGGCATACCGGTCGGCCGCATGGTCAAGAGCGAAATCGAGACCGTGATGAACCTGGCGAAGTTGATGGGTACACGAGTCATCGGCCAGGACCACGCGATGGAGATGATCGCCAAACGCATACAAACCTCTCGCGCCGGACTCGACAATCCCAACAAGCCTATCGGCGTCTTCATGCTCGCCGGCACCTCCGGCGTCGGCAAAACCGAAACCGCGCTGGCACTGGCCGAAGCGCTGTATGGCGGCGAACAAAACCTCATCACCATCAACATGAGCGAATTCCAGGAAGCTCACACCGTCTCGACACTCAAGGGTGCGCCACCCGGCTATGTCGGCTACGGCGAAGGCGGCGTACTCACCGAAGCCGTGCGCCGCAAGCCGTATAGCGTGGTGTTGCTGGACGAAGTGGAAAAAGCCCACCCCGATGTCCACGAGATTTTCTTTCAGGTCTTCGACAAGGGCGTGATGGAAGACGGCGAAGGTCGCTCCATCGACTTCAGGAACACCCTGATCCTGCTCACCACCAATGCTGGCACCGACGTCATCGCGGACCTGTGCAAGGACCCGAAGCAGATGCCAGATCATGAGGGAATGGCTAAGGCGTTGCGTGATCCGTTGCTGCGAATTTTCCCGCCAGCGTTGCTGGGGAGGCTGGTAACGATTCCGTACTACCCGTTGAGTCCGGAGATGCTGGGACAGATCGTCAAGCTACAGCTCAACCGGATCAAGAAGCGGATCGAGGGGCGCTACAAGATTCCGTTCGAGTACGACGACGACGTGGTGAAGCTGGTGGTCAGTCGTTGCACCGAGAGTGAGTCGGGCGGACGCATGATCGATGCGATTCTGACCAATAGCATGCTGCCGGATGTCAGTCGTGAATTTCTAACGAAAATGATGGACGGTAGACCGATAACGGGTGCCCGAGTGCATATAAGTGATGGGGCATTCTCTTACGTATTCGACTAGTTAAGTGGGTGAAATAGTGGCCGCTTCTTTAGCGCTACTTTGTTCAATTTGTCGATTGACAAGAGGTAAAACAAAATGGGAACTCCAGTATGTAATGTATGCGGTGTCGCCGCTCGTGGTCTTGTCGGCAAGAGCGTCGATGGAGAAGACAATCGTCACAAGAAATGTGGCGACCAGGCGCTGGTTGTGTTGGCCGATCTCGAAAAGGGTCAAAAAAAGTCAGCGCAAATAGCAGAGGGAAAGGAGAAGTCCGCCGCACGCAAGGAGGTAACGGGGCGCTATCGCCAGGGAAATCACGACAGCCTTACAAAGCCGAACGTAAGGGGAGGTGCAAAAGGGGATCGGCATGATCACGGCCGCCGGCAGAACGGATCGGCGGGGGAAAAGGGCTCCGGGTGACACGAACGGCGAAGGTTTTATCCGCGAATTTCCGCGAACCGGAACGTAGGTGTTATCCGAAGCAGTCGGGTGCTATGCCCTGTCGGGCAATCTGAAATAGCTATCCAACGAAGCGAAATTTTTCGAAGTGGGGTCACGGACGCAGCTCATGTCTATAAGCGCTGAAGAAATGCAATGGCGAAGCCAGGGTGGAGCAACGGACGTCTTCGGCCGTCGCTATGACCGCACGCAGGTCATGATGAAGAAGCATTATCGCGGCGAGGACAATCCTGGTCCAAGGCAGACCCGCTACCTGTCTCCATTGGAACGCGACGATCAGCAGATCAGCTTTCTGAGCGGTTGCGTGCATTGGATGAATCGCCCGTTCGCCAGACCCAGCGATGGGCTTGCGCCGGGCGACTACATTTATGTGATTACCGTGGATGGCAATTTCTTAGCCATCGAGCAGCAACCCACGGACATGCGTGAAGTCCATCATTCGACGATTCCCTCCGGCAAGGGGCTGATCTGTGCCGGTCACATGACTGTTGGGATATCGCACAGGCTGGTGAAAGTGGACAACAACAGCGGCCACTACATGCCAGATCTTTCCTGCTTACTCAAGGCGGTCTATCTGTTGAGAAAGAGCGGTTGCGCGATTGATAACTTTGCCGTCGGTTATGTGCCGCCCGTAGGGTACGGCTCTCCTTCCATGCTGGACTACGACACCGCCCGGGATTTTCTGATCCATGCTCCTTATAGCTGACGCTTGCAACGGATAGGTTGGGCATGGTCATCGTGCCTGGTTTGCGGCGTCGTATCGCACCGGAGATACAAGATGAGCAAGGATTCAAAGACCAGGGTGGTTGAGACCCTTGGCTTCGTGAAGAACTATCCCGGTGTGGCATATAACCTTCGGCACGTGGCGGCTGATTACGGATCGACCTGGATCAAAGGCAACTTCGCCTCGAAGATAACCTTCGATGCTTTTAGTAACGGACTCTCGCAGCGGAACAACCAGAATGCGGGTAATGACACCGATCGCAAGAGGCGGCGCGCCTGCATGTTGCTGTCCACTGTGCTGTGCCAACCGCTGGTCGAGAAGACCGGCTATCTGACCCTGCCTGCGGGAAACCTAGACGCAAAGCTGAGAGAGTTGATCGAAAAAACCTACTGGGCCGGCGACACCAGCGGTACCGCTTGTTTTGACTTGCTCCACAACGGGTTACTGAGTGATCCGGTCAGATGGCTGAACCATAACGAGTTGCTGGTTTCCGGAAACGATTCCCCCGGAAAAATTGCTTGTCATTTTAGCTATGACGGGGGGCTCAATCGATTCTGTATCGAGCCCATGACTGCGCTAAGAAAACAACATGGATGCTATTTCGAGGCCATCCAGATACCAGCGATCGCGTGGCATGACTCGATAGTCGGAGCAAGCGACCATTCGCAGATGACCGGCGTGGCTCTGGGTGGTAATGCCGACATCATGATTACCACCCAGATGACCGGTTGCAGTCTGGCTTACAAACTTGCGGGCGATGGCAAGGTCTATGCCGCGCATGCTTATCCCGATGCCAGAAATGGCGATGTCTCCAAGCGAAAGACAGGGCGCAGGCTGGCCAGAGAGTTAGTGGGTCAGAAAGGGGCCACAGCAGCTGATTTTTCGAATGCCGCTGGAGGTGCCATGGAGGTCTACGGACCCACGGGGGATGGCGTCGACGGCTATGACCACAGGACAAACAAGCTCTATATCGTCGGCGTAAGACGCGCGGGCGCATGGAAGATTTATGGTCAACATATAGCCACGGCTGATCGGTCTATCAGGGTTTACCGGCTGTACCCGACGCCGGTCGTCAGGAAGCCCTGAGGGCCCGGCAAACTGCTATTGAGGCTGAGTGATCCGCGGAAGATCCGAATGGGCCTTTACTCGTTATTCCAGCCAGAGGCTTTTCACTCGCCGAAGGTCTGGTCAGGCGCGGGCCATGAGAAATCACATTTCATTTGCAAGGAATTGGATGTGCCTACGTTGAGTCCATTGGTAATGCAGGTTATTCAGAACCAGGTCGGCAACCTGTATCGCGCGGGGGATTGGGGCCAGCTCGCATGCTGGAACTGGGCGTTGACCGGGTGTTATCACAGCGCCGTCTGGCCCTCTCTTATGTTTGACTATGTGACAACGGGTCTGGACGGAAGAAACTCGCTGGATCATCACGGGCGCAGCTGGTTCCGTAATCAGGCCAACGCCGACCGGTTGGGCCAGGTACAAGGGACATGGGTGATGACCGCCAGCGACACCCCGGATGCTGCGCGCACGGTCGCCGTCGATGCAGTGATGCGGCTGGCCATTGAAGCGAATGGCCTGACGCTCTCGGCTGCCGGCGGTACGGCCGTGACTCCGTATCGGCTATTTGTTGAGTACAAGACACGAATGGATGGCGGAGCGGCGGGCGATTTGCCGCCATCTTTCCACCATATGTGGATCGATGTGCACGGCCGTGCGATCGAGTTGTTCCCGGGGATGTCGAATATTCAGATTTACCAGGGACGTCAGCCCATCGATATGGCGAGATTCGCCGTTTGGGATTGCTATTTGACAGGCCTGCACCAGCGTCAGGTCGACCGGATCGTCAAAGTAATAAGAGATGCCAGGGCGAACTGGACGGTCGTCCCCGCGGTACCTGCAACGAGGCAGCCGTGGATCGTCGATGCTACGCGGGCCGGTTGCCTGTGGTGCGGCGTGATATTCAGCACCTTGCGACGACGCCACCATTGCCGACGTTGCGGCGAGATTTTTTGCGATTCCTGCTCCAGCTTCACGCGCGCTGTAGTCAATCCGGCCACTCGCCCCGGCGACCAGGCCGCAGGCCTGCAGAACGACGCGCGAGTTTGTGTTCGCTGCAATGGGTGATTCGCAGCGAACGGGACGATGGCGGGCCGAGGCCCATTCCACGTAACAGTACTGAGGTGACGCTCATGCCAGAGCTTAAGGGGTGGACTATTTCGGTGGAAAACGGCGGCGGCACGTTGAGCAGTGGCAATAAATTCATCGTGTTCGGTAAAAGGGCGTACGCCAAGGACCACACCGAAGGCTGGTATCGGATAGACATATCGCAGACGTTTCATGGCCAGGCCGAGGACGTGGCAACGGTGACGGTGCCCCGCTTCATGTCGGCGGCGGACCTGGTCCATAGGGAAGTAAAAAACGGGGGCGTGGTCACCATGCATTGCGCAAACGGCAATAGCCGTACGTCGTTCGTGTTGATCGTCTACCTGATGCGCCACGAGGGGTTTACCTGGGATGAGGCATCGCAGCTCATATCCGACGGGCAAACAGAGCGCCCCGACATCGTCTTCAATATCAATGCGGGTGGGCACAACGGCCCCTACTCCACGTGGGTAAAGGAATATTCGCAAAACGGGAAGCTGATGGATCGCGCCGATTCGTCCTACTACATCGAAACCTTTTCGCAAGTCCGATGCGAGCCGAAAGAGAACAAGGCCGTATTCGAGATCATGAAAACCCACCGACCAAAGAAGATGAGGGCGGGGGAGCAGGAACGCATCGACGTGTTCGATGGGGCATTGGGGCTGCTCGCCCTGGGCGCTACACAGTAATAGAGCATGGGGTGGGCGCAGGAGTACGAGTGAATGGTTGCGATGTATAACCACCAGCAGTGGATCACCGATACGGGAATCGGCGGCAAGCCGCGCAGTAGCTTGCTGAAAAGCCTGGATCGTTGCGTGGCACGGCTATCGCCGAACAACCCCTCGATCAACGAGATCAAGGACGCTTTGGTGGCGTTCAACGCCTGGGCCGATGCCAAGCTACAGAAGGGGTCTGTGGGACTGTTGCCCAACCTGCAGCCGCCAGCCAATGCGCGCGATGCCAACGGTGCATTTTCCAGACTTCTGGCGCAACTGTATCTGGCGTACCTCTATGCGGATCCCGTGGAATTTCTGACTAACTACACCTTGAACGAGGCCGGTCAATCCGTTTCCAGCGTGCAGACCCTGCTCGCCTACTCGGAGGCAAGCGAACAGCATGCCGGCGTTATCGCGCCTGCGCCGTGGCGCAACCGACTCAGGATCACCAGCGTCTCTTTGGCCAATGGACTGGCACAGGAGCCGGTCGATGTATTCAATGTACGAATGATCAAGGCATCCGAGGCAGTTAACTACGCCTCCATCGAATCGGCGTATCTCCCCACGAACGTCGAGTTCATGACCACGGGCAAGCTCAGCGGATGCTGTTTCGCTGCCTACCGGGAAGGAAGTACGGTCTTCGTAGCGCATATCCAGCCGCGCCATAACCAGTCGGGAGTCGCGCTGAAGGCCGCCATCGACGCGAATGGCAGCTTTGATACGCGGTCGCTCGACGGGGTCCGTACTTTTGGCGTGGGGGACTACGGCGTTGCAGGCGGTGGTGGCATGGGTGGGTACGCCATGGTGATCGGGGTGCGCCGTCGCGATAGTTGGGAACTATACGGACAGGATCTGGGACTTAACACCAACGGTCCACCCGTCAAAGTGGTCCGTATCGTTTGAGCGACATGCCTTGGGTTGGGCGCTCTTGACGGGAGTGGGCGCTGAACCGTTGAGACAATCTGCCGGGTGCCGGCCCTTTCGCGATGAGAGCATCCGGTCAACCACGTGACCGTATCAACCAGAGTTCGCCGAAACGTCATGCAACCCGCCGCCCGGCTCACCGATCTTCATGTCTGCCCGATGGTGACGGGCATCGTTCCGCATGTCGGCGGCCCCATCTCCGCGCCCGGCGCGCCGAAGGTACTGATTGGCGGCCTTCCGGCAGCGCGCATCAGCGATATGGCGGTATGCGTGGGGCCGCCGGATTCGATTGTGATGGGATCGCCGAAGGTGTTGATTGCCGGACTGCCGGCGGCGCGCGTTGGCGACAGCACGGCGCATGGCGGGGTGATCGTGTTGGGTTGTTTCAAGGTGTTGATCGGTTGAATGGCGGGGCGAGCGAAATGAATAGGACTGCCGATGTCGTTCGTGTGAAATCGCGGGCACGCGAGAGTGCGCCGCGCTATGTCGCGATATTGCAGCAGGCCATGCAGGCACATCAGTCGGATGAGCTGGATACGGCGGAGCGGCTGTATCGCGAGGTGCTGGATCTGCACCCGGCGCAGCCGGATGCGCTGCACTACCTCGGCATGCTGTGTCATCAGCGCGGCCGCGGCGACGATGCCGTGGAGCTGATTCGCCAGGCATTGACGATCACGCCGACACATCCGGACGCGCATAACAATCTCGGCAATATCCACAAGGAATGCGGTCGCCTGGCCGATGCCGAAGCCTGTTACCGGCTTGCGCTGGCGTATGGTCCGGAGCATTACAACGCGCAGAGCAATCTCGCGGTGGTGCTGGAGGCGCAAGAGCGGCTGGATGAGGCGTTCGAAGCCTATGCCCGGCTGCTTGAACAGGTGCCGCAGTTTGCGCATGGCCACTATTTGCTCGGCTTGTTCCTGCGCAATCACGCGCAGCACGAAGAACACATCGAACAGGCCATCGAATGTTTTCGTTCGGCCCTGCGACTGGATGAGCGCAACGTGCGCGCACTGGAATCGCTGGGGGTGGCCTTGTACATGCTGGGGCGTCATGACGAAGCCATTGCGGTGTACCGCGACTGGATGACGCGCGAGCCGGAAAATCCCGTTCCACGGCACATGCTGGCAGCCTGCGGCGGTGCGGAGGCGCCGCCACGCGCGGACGACGCATACGTGCGCGACGTGTTCGACGGCTTCGCCGAAAGCTTCGACGAGCAGTTGCTGAAAAACCTCGACTATCGTGCGCCGCAACTGCTGGCCGACGCCCTGGCACCGAGGCTGAGCGCTCCATCGCGGATGCTGGATGTGCTCGATGCCGGCTGCGGTACCGGGTTGTGCGCACCGCTGCTACGGCCTTATGCGCGCCGCCTGGTCGGAGTGGACCTGTCCGGTGGCATGGTGGAGAAGGCGCGCCGGCGAGGCGGTTACGACGCGCTGGTCGTGGGCGAGTTGACGGCTTATCTCGAAGATCGTCCCGACGCTTTCGACCTGGTGGTCTCTGCCGACACGCTGGTGTATTTCGGTGCTCTGGGGACGGTCGCCATCGCGGCGCATCGCGCACTGCGCCGAGGCGGCTGGCTTGCCTTTACCGTGGAAGCGCTGGACGGAGAGGACGACCGCGTGGAGCTCGGCGTCAGCGGCCGCTACCGCCATTCCGCATGGCACGTGCGCCTGGCATTGGCGGGGGCTGGCTTCGCCGAGGTGCATCTGGCATCCGACACGCTGCGCAAAGAGGGCGGTCAGCCCGTGCATGGCTGGGTGGTGCTGGCACGTACCGGTTGAGACGAATTGTCGGCTGCCGCACGTGGGTTTATGTGAGTATCGGCCAGCGTCGCCGTGGCCTGGCGGCAGATCTTTTCTGGACTCACTGATGGCGCGCACGATCACGCTGCAATCGGATCTCGGCGACCAGCTGCTGTTCGCCGCCATGGACGCCAGCGAGGCGTTAGGGCGACTGTTTTCGTTTCGCCTGAAACTGCTCGGCAAGGACGCGCACATCGACCTGCGCAAGCTGCTGGGTACCTCGATGACGGTGCGTCTTGAGACGCCGGATGGGTACAAGCGCTGGTTCAACGGCATCGTGGCGGACATCGCGCAGACCGGTTTCACCACCGTCGACAAGCTGAGTTACGCGGTCTATCAGGCGACGCTGGTGCCCAAGCCGTGGCTGCTGACCCATCGATACGACTGCCGCATCTACACCGACATGAGCGTGCCGGAGATCGTGCGCACGGCGCTGAGCGAGGTCGGCTACAGCGATGTGAAACTGAGCCTCAGTGGCAGCTATCCCAAGCGGGAATACTGCGTGCAGTACCGCGAGGACACTTTCAACTTCATCAGCCGGCTGCTGGAGCAGGAAGGCATCTATTACTTCTTCAGTCACGGTGCCCATGCGCACACCATGGTGCTGGCCGACGCACTGGGCGCACACGCCCGGCACCGGCCGTTCGATACGCTGCCTTACGTGCCTCCCGCGCAACAAGGCAACCGCACCATCGCGGCGGTAAGCGAGTGGCGCCTCGAACGTGGCGTGCATCCCACCCGCTATCAGTTGACCGACTACGATCCGCTGCGTCCGCGTGCCTCGCTGCTGGCTGGCGAAGAGATCGGCCATGCAGCCGACTGTCACCCCGTGTCGGGACTGGAGGTATTCGACTTCCCCGGCAGCCATGTCGCGGTGGACGTCGGCCAGCACTATGCGCAGGTGCGCGCGGAAGCGCATAACGCGCAGCGCGCCCGCTACACCGGTCGTACCGGCGCCTGTGGCCTGGAAGTCGGTGCCTTGTTTGGCCTGACCGACGCGCCGCGTCGCGAATGGAGTCAGGAATATCTGGTGATCGCTGCGCGGACGCATCTGGAGGAATCCGGTTACGCATCGGGCGACAGCGGCGGCGAACCGTTCTCCTGCGATTTCGAAACGATCGAGAGCAAGCTGCCGTTCCGTAGCCTGCCGCAGGCGGTCAGGCCCACGATCGCCGGTTTGCAGACGGCGATCGTGACCGGCGAGAGCGACGAGGACATTGCCGTCGATCAGCACGGCCGCATCCAGGTCACCTTTCACTGGAACAGGCCGGACAAGCCGAACGCGAAGAACTCCTGCCCGGTGCGCGTAGCCTCGTCATGGGCCGGCAAGAACTGGGGGATGCAAACCATCCCGCGCGTAGGCCAAGAAGTGGTGGTGAGCTTCCTCGAAGGCGACCCGGACCGGCCGCTGGTGATCGGCAGCGTCTACAACGCCGATCACATGCCGCCCTATGCGTTGCCGGACAACAAGACGCAGAGCGGTATCAAATCCCGCAGCCACGCCGGCGGTGGCGCGGAGGATGCCAACGAGATCCGCTTCGAGGACAAGAAAGGCAGCGAGGAAATGCTGCTGCACGCGCAGAAAGATATGCGCGAAGAAGTGGAGCACGACCATGTGGTGGCGATCGATCACGACGAAACCATCACGATCAAGAACGACCAGAGCATGGACGTGCAGCACGACCGCAAGCACAAGGTCGGCAACAACAATACGCTCGACGTGACGGTCAATGGCACTACCACCATCGGGCAGAAGTTCAAGCTGGATGCCGGCACCGAAATCGAGCTGGTGACCGGTGCGTCCAGCCTCGTGATGAAGAGCTCGGGCGAGATCGAGATCAGGGGCATTAACGTCACCATCGTCGCGCAGTCGGCGCTGAAGATGGAAGGGCAGGTACAGGTGAACATCAAGGCGGGCGTCACCATGGACGTCGGCGCAGGCGCGAGCCTCAAAGTGCATTCGGACGCGATGCTGCAGGTGGAAGGGGGAGCGAAGGCCGACGTCAAGGCGCCGATGCTGTCCCTGAATGGCGAAGGCATCGCGCAGCTGGCCGGTGGCCTGATCATGATCGGGTGAGGGAAGACGCATGAGCGCGGTATGGCAGGCATGCGAACAGATGGCCGTCTCCGACGAGGCCCGCGGACGGTTGGCTCCGGAGATGGCGCCGCAAGTCGCCGTGCGGACGCTGCTGCAGGCGGGCGAGTCGGGGGATGCGCTGAAACTGATGGCGCGTCTGTTGCCGCGCCGGTACGTGGTGGCGTGGCTGTGCCAGTGCGCGCGCGGCGAAACGCTGGAGCCGGAAGATCGCGCGGGTGCGTCGCTGGCCGAAAAGTGGGTGCGCGAACCCAGCGAGGCCAATCGCCGTGCCGCGTTTGAATTTGCCCATTCCGGCGGCTATCGCACGATCGGTGCGTGGCTGGCGGCGGCGGCCGGTTGGTCGGGCGGTAGCCTGGCACCGGCGAATCAGGAAACACCGGTGCCGCCAGCCGAACATCTCACGGCGCGCGCCGCGGTCGCCGCGCTCAATCTGCTGGCGGCGCGGGATACGGAGCGATTCGACGCGCGTCGAATCGCCTTCGTCGAGCATGCGCTTGGACTGCTCGCCGATGCCGGACAGGAAGGCGCATGAAGCCGCATCGGCAACACTCATGAGGAAGAACGCAGCATGTCGACGTCGCAGAACCTGATTCTTACCGTGGCCGGCCGGCAAGCAGCGCAGTTCGGCAGCGGTGCCAGCATGACCTTCGAAAGTCGTGGCGGCAGCATCGGTCGTGCCGACGAGAGCGACTGGGTGCTCGGCGCGCCGGGCGTGTCGCGTACTCATGCGGTCGTGCGTTATCTCAACGGCATGTACTTCATCGAGGATCGCAGTACCAACGGCATGCTGCTCAACGGAGCGCCGCTGGCGAAGGGCGATCCGGCAGCGCTCGGCGACGGCGACAGGCTGCAGCTCGACACGTTCGAGATCGAAGTGCGCTTGCAGTTGGCAGGGGCTGTTTCCGTCGTACCCGCCGCCACACAGGACTTGCCGGCTGTGTTGCCAACCAGCGCAGGTGGCGGCGATCCTTTCGATATCGATCGGGGCTGGCCTGCGATGCCTTCGCCATCGCAGGCACCGCCAGGCGGCGGATTGCTGGACGACGGTTTCCTGGCCGGCATCGGCGTGGGTCATCCTGCGAGCGAACTGGATCCGCTACGCATGTTCGATGCGGCCCCAGAAAAACCCATGAGCGATGCATCCATCGGCGACATGGGGTGGAGCCATACGTCAGGTGCCGCGGACCACTTCCAGCCGCCGAAGACGATCGAGTTGCGCGAGGCCCACGCGCTGCCGGAAAACTGGGATCTGACGATGGGCGACTTCGCCCCGCCTGCCGGGGCACCCGCCGCGGTGGTCGAACCACCCGCCGTCGCAACCCCCGCGCCACCATCGGATGCACCCCTGCCGCCGGAGTTGGCGCGGATCTTCGACATCGTTGTCGAAGGGGTGATGGAAGTCCTGCGCGCGCGCGCGGAAATCAAGAATATCTTTCGTCTGCCGGTGACGATCATCCAGCGCTCCGAGAACAATCCGCTGAAGTTCGCCGCTACGCCCGAAGAGGCGATCCAGAAAATCATGGCGCCGACCAGCGCGGCCTTTCTGTCTGGCACGGCGGCGTTCGACGACGCCTTCGACGACATTCGTTGCCACCAGATGGCGATGCTGGCGGGCATGCGCGCTGCTTTCGAGTCGCTGCTGTTCCATTTCAGTCCCGATCGTTTCGAGCAGGAAGTGGATGGCTCCGGCAAACGCTCGGCCTTCGCGGGCAAGGGGCGCTATTGGGAGCGATATCGCGAGAACTTCGAAGGTCTGGCGAAAGACCCGGACGAGTGCTTCCGCCGACTGTTCGGCGATGAGTTCGCGCGTGCCTACGAGGCGCAACTGGCGCGGTTGAAAACAGCGCGGCGTACTGCCAAGCGCTAGTCGACCCCGCGTACCCGACGCTGCGGGAAGCGGCAGCACGACACGCCGCCGTGTGCTGAGACGAAATGACGGGTGCGCTCTGGCGACCGGCAGCACAATCCTTGTTAGTCGACCTATTGCCGAAGGCTGCATGCATAGCGGCCTGCGATCGCCGTGCGCTGGGCGGTGCGGAAGACGGCTGCGACGGAGGGAGCGGTATCACTCGGGCGGGCCATCAAGATGGACGAGCAGGGCGAATGACGCAGAACAATAAAATCGTGTGGAGCGAGGGTCTGTTCCTTCGACCGCAGCACATGCAGCAGCAGGAGCGCTATCTGGAGCGCTACGTGGATCTGCGCGCTGGCAGTGTTCGTCCTCACGGTTGGGGGTTTTCCGAACTGGAGCTGGAGACGGACTTGCTGGCGATCGGCAAGCTGGGTATCCGTCGTGCGCGCGGCGTGTTTTCCGACGGCACGCCGTTCGCGATGCCGGGCGACGATCCGTTGCCTCCCGCTATCGAAGTGGACGCCAACTGGCGGGACCAGACTATATTTCTCACGTTGCCGCTGCGTTCGCCTTCGCAGCCCGACAGCGGTCGTCCCGAGGCACCGGTGGATCGGCTATTCCGCTTCCGTGTGCGCGAGACGGAAGTGAACGATGTGTCGGGCAGCGTGGAAGGCACGGCGCTGCTGGAAGTGGGTGGCATGAGTTGCCGCCTGATTCCGCAGTCGCAGCCGCTGGAAGGGCTGACGCAGATTCCATTGGCGCGGATCGTCGAATGTCGCGCGGATCGTCGCGTGGTGCTGGACGAAGCGTTCATGCCGAGCGCGCTGGGTTGCCAGGCGGTGTCGCGCCTGACGACCTTTCTGGTCGAACTGCTCGGGCTATTGCATCAACGTGGCGAGGCGCTGGCCAGTCGTGTGGCGCTGACCGATCGTGGCGGCGCGGCGGAGATTGCCGACTTCCTGCTGCTGCAATCGGTGAACCGTTATGAGCCGGTGGTTGCGCACTGGGCCTCGGCACCGCTGCTGCATCCGGAAGAACTGTATAGCGCGCTGGTGGCGATGGCCGGCGAACTGAGTACGTTCACTGCGCCGGGGAAGCGTCCGCCGGCATTTCCGCCGTATCGCCACGAGCAGTTGCAAAGCAGCTTCGAGCCGGTGATCGCGGCATTGCGCGGCAGCCTGAGTGCCGTGCTGGAACAGACGGCCACGCCGATCCCGGTGCAGAAGCGGAAGTTCGGTGTGTGGGTGGCGGTGGTGCCGGATATGAGCCTGTTGGACACCGCTGCTTTCGTGCTGGCGGCCAAGGGCGATCTGCCGGCGGAAGAACTGCGCCGCCAGTTGCCGGCACAGGCCAAGATCGGCCCGGTCGAGAAGATTCGCGATCTGGTGAACCTGCAGCTGCCGGGTATCTCGGTAACGCCGATGCCGGTGGCGCCACGGCAGATTCCTTATCACTCGGGCTACCTCTATTTCGAGTTCGACAAGCAGGCGTCGCTGTGGCGGGAGCTGAAGACATCCGGTGGCATCGCCTTCCATTTCGGCAGCGAATTCGCCGGACTGGATTTGCAGCTATGGGCAATCAGAGGGTGAGCGCATGAGTACGCCCGGTCCGGGTACGGACGATCCCTTCCCCGACGCAACCGTCGTACGTCCACGCCAGAGCGCGCCGCCCGTCGCCGGGCCACCGCCACCTGCCGCGCCGCCGTACGCTTCGACACGGTCCGCGGCGCCTGGCATCGCCGGGGCGGATATCAGCGAATTTCTCGGCCGCAGCCTGAATCCGCTGGTTCAGGCTGCCAGCCCGTTGCTGCTGCTTTCGGTGCAGTTGCGGCACAACGCGTCCCCGCCGGATACGGCGCATCTGCGCGAGCAGGTGCTGGTGCAGATTCGCAAGTTCGAGAGTCGCGCGGGCGAGGCGGGAATCGCGGCGCATGCGGTCACCGCGGCGCGCTATGTGCTGTGCACGATGCTCGATGAGGCCGTGCTCAATTCGCCATGGAGCGAGCAGAGCGGCTGGGCGCAGAAGACGCTGCTGGTGACGTTCCATAGCGAGTCCTACGGCGGCGCGAAATTCTTCCTTATTCTGGATCGTCTGTGCGATGACGTGCCGCGCCATGTCGATCTGATCGAACTGATGTACATCGGTCTGACGCTTGGGTTTTGCGGGCGTTATCAGATCGAAGCGGGTGGACGGGCCCGGTTGGCCGAGATCCAGGACGATCTTTATCGGCGCATTCGTGCGCAGCGCGGGCCGGCCGCCGAGGCGCTTGCGCCGCATTGGCGTGGTATCGAGGATCGCCGCAATCCGGTGCTGCGCTATGTCCCGCTGTGGGTGATCGCGGCAGCAGCGGCATGCGTGCTGTTCGGCGCCTTCCTCTGGTTCCATGCGCGGCTGAATGCACAGTCCTCGCCGATCAGTGCGCAGGTTGCGCAGATCGGCCTGCTGAGCTCCGTGCCCCCGGAGGATGCGCCACGTCCCGCAGCGGCGCGAAAGAGCCTGAAGCTGTTGCTGGCGCCGGAAGAACAGGCTGGCCTTCTTAGCGTGGACGAGCAGCCCGACGGGCAAGCGAAAGTACGACTCAATGCGGCCGCCATGTTCCCGTCGGGTGGCGTGGACGTCGCGCCCGACCAGCAGGGGTTGCTGCGCAAAGTGGCCGCCGCGATCGATCAGCTCGTCGGACGCGTGGTGGTGGTCGGACACACCGACGATCAGCCGGTGCGCTCGCTGCGTTTCAAGGACAACTACGAGCTATCGGCAGTGCGGGCGCGGGCGGTGGCGCAGATCCTGGGGCAGGGCCTGGCCCAGCCGGGACGCATCGAGTCCAGCGGCGCCGGCGCGTCGCAGCCCATCGCGTTGCCGGCGGAACTGCCGGCGAACCGCACGCGCAATCGGCGTGTCGAGATTTTGTTTCAACCAGGGGCCTGACCGTCGTGAGCAAGCTCGTCGCGCTAATGAAATCCGGCTGGTTCGTGACGCTGATCGGCTTGCTGCTGTTGGCGCTGCTGATCTGGTGGCTCGGTCCCTATCTCGGGCTGGGCTCGATGCAACCGTTGGCCAGTCCGGTCGCCCGCTTGCTGACGATTCTTCTGCTGGTGATCGTGTGGGCGGCATGGCTGCAGATTCAGCAGTTGCGTCACCGTAACAAGGCCAGCCGGATGTCCGGCGAGCTGGCCGCGACGCAGGACGTCGGCGACGACCAGAACGGCGGCGAACGCGCGCAGCTTTATGCGCGCTTCCAGGAAGCCGTGCAGACCCTGCGCAAGACGCGTCGCGGGGGAAGCAATCTCTATACCTTGCCGTGGTACGTGGTGATCGGTCCGCCCGGCTCGGGCAAGAGCACGCTGCTCAAGAACTCCGGCCTGAATTTCCCGCTTGCCGATCGTTTTGGCAAGCAGGCGCTGCGCGGCATCGGCGGCACGCGCAATTGCGATTGGTGGTTTACCGACGAGGCGGTGTTTCTCGACACGGCCGGCCGCTACATCACGCAGGATTCCGATCGTCAGGCGGATGGCGCCGCGTGGACGGAGTTCCTGAAACTGTTGCGCAGGTACCGTCGGCGTCGGCCGGTCAATGGCGTGATCGTCAGCATGAGCATGTCCGATCTGATCGTGCTCGACGAGGCCGAGCGCGATCAGCACGTGCAGGCCATCCGCCGCCGGCTCGACGAGATGGTCGAGCACCTGCGCATCGGTGTCCCGGTGTACATGGTGTTCACCAAGTGCGATCTCGTGGCCGGTTTTACGGAGTTCTTCGACGACCTCAATCCCGAACTGCGCAGCCAGGTGTGGGGTATGTCGTTCCCGGTCGCGAAGACCATGGACGGCAGCGCGGCAAGGATGTTCGCCGACGAATTCAACCTGCTGCTGGAACGGCTCAATTCGCGGTTGCTCGATCGCCTGCATGTGGAACGCGACCGGCTGCGCCGCGCGGCGGTGCTCTCGTTCCCGCAACAGTTCGCCGCATTGGGCGAAACGGCGCGACAGTTCGTGGAAGGCGTGTTCGCCGGTCATGCCTACGGCGCGCCGTTGTTGTTGCGGGGGGTGTATCTCACCTCCGGCACGCAGGAGGGCACGCCGATCGATCGCATGATGGGCGCGGTGGCCCGCACCTTCGGGCTGGACGATGCGAGCGTGCATGCACCCGGCATGCAGAGTCGTACCTTTTTCGTCGAGCGTCTTCTGAAGGAAGTGCTGTTCAAGGAGTCGGGGTTCGCAGGCACCAATCCCAGGCTGGAGCGACGCAAGGCGTGGTTGCAGGTCGCGTGCTATGCGGGCGTGCTGCTGGCCACCGTTTTACTGGTGGCCGGTATGGCCGGCAGCTATGCGCGCAACAGCGACTATCTGGCGCAGGTGCAGACGACATTGCAGGCACGCCCGGCTTCGCCCGATCCTTCGACAGCCACCACGCCCCGGCAGTACTTCGCACTGTCGCTTACGCGGCTGGAGGCTATCGGCGGTGCGGTCGATGCCGCGAATCTGTACCGCGGCCACGTGCCATTGCTGATGCGTCTTGGCCTCTATCAGGGGCATGCGGTCGGCGAAGAATTGCACGACGCCTATCTACGCGAACTCAACGCTACCTTGCTGCCTGGCATTGCCGCGCAGTTCCGCCACGGCCTGACGCGTCATGCCGCCGATCCGCAGGCTTTGTACTACTACCTCAAGGGCTACCTGATGCTGGGCCAGCCGGCGCATGTGGATGCCGACGAGCTCGGGACACTGTCCGATATCGAATGGCGCGGTGTCTTCCCGGACGATCCCGTATTGCAGAAATCGTTGGCCGGGCATTTCCATGCGCTGCTCGCGGAGCCCGGCCGGCTGCACACGCTGCCGGTAGACGCGGCGCTGGTGGAGCAGGCACGTAATACGCTGCGTTCGGCGGACCTGTCGAGCCTGGTCTACGGCAGCTTCAAACTCGGGGTGGAAAGCACCGCCCAGCCGCCGCTGCAACTGGACAAGGCATTGGGCCTGCTTGGCAATGTGTTCCGTCGCAGGAGCGGCACACCTTTGTCCGAGCCGTTGCCTGCGTTGTACACCCAGTCGGTGTTTGCCTCCGAGGCGGGCAAAGGTATCGGCGAGGCAGTGGACCAGTTCGTGCAGAACGACTGGGTGTTCGGTGCCGCGCGCACCGATACGATCCAGAAGGCCCGTCTCGCGCAGCAGGTTCAGGTGCTGTATGAGCAGGATTACATCAAGACCTGGGATGCGTTGCTCGCCGATCTGCAGTTACAGCCTGCGGCCAGCATCCAGGATGCCAGCGCGATAGCGGCCAAGTTGGGTGGGCCGAGTTCGCCGCTCAAATTGCTGCTCGGCCTTGTGCGCGACAACACGACCGATCTGATGCGCGCCAGTGCGCCGGACGCGACAGCCAGTGTCCTGGCCAAGGCCGCCAGCGTGGCGCAAAAGAAAGCTGCGACCAACCACGCGCTGGCCGCCGTGCTGGGCGGTGACCACGCGGGAGCAGGCAGTGGACCGGCGCCCGGTCAGGCCATCAGCGAACATTTCGCCACACTGAACAAACTCGGCGAAGGTGCCGCGGGCGCCGCGCCCATCGATCACGTGCTCGGTGTGCTGGACCAGCTCAGCAAGACCTTGCTCACCATGACCGACTTCAGCGCGAGCCAGCCGAATCCGCAATTGCTGTTGGCGCGGCAGGAAGCAACACAATTGCCCCCGCCGGTAGCCGGGTGGATCGATGCGCTGACCGGCAAGAGCGAGGCGCTGGTGGCAAGCGGCACGCAGAGTGCGCTGGGCGATCAGGTCAAGCAGGCGATCGGTACCGACTGCGCCGATTTCACGCGGGGACGTTATCCCTTCGATGCGAACAGCCAGAGCGAGATTCCGCTGCAGAATTTCGGCGACCTGTTCGGTAACGGTGGCCGCTTCGATTCGCTGTACCGACAGTCGCTGGAAAAGCTGATCGATGTCAGCGGAAAAACCTGGCGCTGGAAGAGTGGGCCGGGCGCCGTGGCCGGTCCGCCCGCGATCCTTGCGCAGGTGCAGGCCGCCGATCGCATCCGGCAGATGTACTTCCGTGGCGGCAGCCAGCCGGAGGTCGGCTTCACCTTGCTTGCGCCCACGCTGGGTGAGGGCGTGGATCGGTTGCTGGTCGAGATCGACGGACAGAAGTACGACTATCGCCAGGGTGGCGCGGCGAGCATGACGATGAAGTGGCCCGGTCCTACGCCGGGGCATGTCACGCTGACGGCTTACGATGCGGCGGGTAAGCCGCTCGGTACACTCGATTACCTTGGCGAATGGTCGTTCTTCCGTGCACTGCAGGCGGCGCGCCTCAAGCGCCAGTCCGATCTGCGTTTCAATGCGGAGTTCGACTTTGGCGGCCACGTCGTGCAACTGCCGTTGCAGGCCGGCAACCTGAAGAATCCCTTCCTCAGTGGCGACGTGCAGCGCTTCCGGTGCGGAGGCTAGACGATGCAAAGCATCGCGGCTCCCGGTTTCTTCGGCAAATTGCCCGGTGCGGGCGACTTCGTGCAGCGCCGGCTGCCTTCGGCCTTCGTCGATGTGTGGGACCGCCACTTCTCGCACGCCGTGGCGGAAAGTCGCGACGTCCTGGGCGAGCGATGGCAGTCGGCTTATCGCGCTAGCCCGCTATGGCGCTTCTTGCTCGCTCCGGGCGTCTGCACCGGAGCGGCCTGGGCGGGCGTGCTGGGGCCGGCGACGGACCGGGTCGGTCGCCATTTCCCGATGGTGATCGCGGGGCGCGTCGCGACCGATACGCCTGCGCAACCCGGCGTGCTGTGTGACGACGGGCGCTGGTTCGCGGCGATGGAAAACGTTTTTCGTGCGGCGCAGGCGGTTCGTTCGAATGTCGAGACCTTCGATGCACAGGTCGCGGCCCTTACGATGCCCGTCGAAACGCGTGCGTTGCCAGCGCGCGCACCGTCTTTCCGGCTCGATCGAAAGCATGCGGTCCAGTACCGCTTGCCGTTGCCGGAGAGCGTCGACGCGACGGCGTTGCTGACCGCGATGTGGACGCAGAGCATCGCTTCAAGCGACGGCTGGTGTCTATGGTGGAGCGCCGAGGCCGATCGCGCGTCCGGATCGTTGCTGCTTACCGCTGGATTGCCCGATCCCGCGTTGTATGCAGGCTTCCTCGAGGCCGCGCACATCGACGCGCGATGGCCTGTGCCGGCGGTCCACGAACCAGTCGGAGCAGGGTCATGACGGTGAGCTATCGCACGGTTGGACGTACCGAGACCGGTAAGGTCCGGCGTCATAACGAGGACGCGATTCTGGTTCGCGACGACGTTGGCTTGTGGGTAGTGGCGGATGGACTGGGTGGCCACGCGGCGGGCGACTATGCCAGCGGTTTGATCGTCGAGCGCCTTACCGCACTGCCGCGGCCGGGTAGTGTGCTCGACTTCGTGGAGTCGATCGAAGACGCCCTGGAGACGATCAACACCGATCTGCGCAGCACCGCGGAAGCGCGCAGCGTGGATCTGATCGGCTCGACCATCGTGGTGCTGGTGCACGATCGCGACTTCATGCTCTGCGGCTGGGTGGGCGATAGCCGCGCCTATTGCTACGACGATGGCCGGCTGCGGCAAATTACTCACGATCACGTGCATGGCGTGAAGGACGACGAGACCCAGTTCGGTCCCGCCAGTGCGACATCCGCTCCGGCGCCGGGCAACGGCGTGCTGACTCGTGCGATCGGTGCGGAGGAACAACTGTTCGTCGACTGGGTGGTTGCAGGCTGCCGTCCTGGCATGCAGTTCCTTCTCTGTTCCGACGGTATCAACAAGGAAATTCCGGACGACGAGCTGGATGCCGAATGCGGTCGTGCACGGGATCCGCAATCGCTGTTGGGCAGGTTGTTCGAATTGGCGCTGGGCCGTGCGGCCCGCGACAACGTTTCCGCCGTTATCGTCCGTTTACAGGAGTAACCGGCCATGTACGACTCCGCTTCCGTCGTCGAACTGGTGACTGCCCTGCGCAGCGGGAAGCTCGATCTTGCCGCTGTACTCGGTGCGCTGGAATCCCGCGGCGCGCTGCACGAAAACGAATACCTCGCCGGCGTCGAAACCCTGCGCCGCCTGCGCGAAGAGGACGGTATCGGCACCGATGACGCCATCACGCTGGTGACCCGGCTCGATGCGCTGCGTGCCGCACCGGCACCGGAGGAAGATGCGACGGTAGTGAAGCCCACCGCGCGCACATCCCCGCCGTCGCTCGTCGACGACGACGCCACGGTGGTCATGCCGAGATCGCGCGCGGTGCCTTTGGACGCGGACGATATCACGCGTGTGCAGCCCGCCGCCGCTGTGCCATCCGCGCCATCGGGCACGCATGTCGGGCTTACCGGCACTCATTCGCACAGCACTTCCAGTCTGGAAAGCTGGCAGCGTATCGCCGACGCGGCGGGTGGCGATTACGCGACGGTGGGCAGTCTGCTCAAAGGCCGGTTCTATCTCGAGCGCGAGCTGGGCCGCGGCGGTATGGGCGTGGTGTTTCTGGCCCGCGACGACCGCAAGGTCGAAGCGCGCGACCGCGATCCCTGGCTGGCGGTCAAGGTGCTCAACGACGAATTCAGGCGTCACCCGGATTCGCTGGTCGCCCTGCAGCGCGAGTCGCGGCGTTCGCAGAAACTGGCGCACGACAACATCGTGCGTGTATTCGATTTCGACAAGGACGGCACCAACGTCTTCATGACGATGGAATACATCGACGGCTGCGATTTGAAGACGCTGATCCGCGAGCAGGCCTATAACGGCATGCCGTTGAGCCGCGCGCGACCGCTGATCGACGGCATGGCGCGCGCTCTGGGGCGTGCCCATGCGGCCGGTGTCGTCCACTCCGATTTCAAACCGGGCAATGTGATGGTGACTCGCGAGGGAATACCCAAAGTGTTCGATTTCGGCATCGCCCGTGCGGGCAAACACATGGGCGATGCGTCCGGTGAGCAGACGGTGTTCGATGCCGCCACCCTCGGCGCACTGACCCCGGCCTATGCCAGCCTGGAGATGATTCGCGGTCAGTTGCCCTCACCGGGCGACGACATTTACGCGCTGGGTTGCGTGGTGTTCGAACTGCTGACCGGCAAGCATCCCTTCGACAAGCTCAGCGCCGAGGTAGCGATGCGTGAAGATCGCAAGCCGCCTGCGGTGGCGGGACTCACGCGACGCCAGTACGGCACGCTGTGTCAGGCCGTCGCCTTTACCAGCGAGCACCGGCTGAACAACGTCGACGCGCTGCTTGAAGGGCTTCGCGATATCGGTCTCAAGGAGAGGCTGCTCCCTGTGCTCGGCTACGGCGTAGCCGCGCTCGCCGTGCTCGCGGGAGGGAGCTGGGGGGCGGTGCGATATCTGCACGGTCGCCATGTCACTGAGGTATCCGCGCGTTTCGCACCGAACGATCCACAGCACTACCGCGACGAAGACCAGGCATTGCAGGCGCTGTCCAGCCTTGACGACGACGATCGTCGTCGTCTGCTCGACGATCGCGGCGATGCCATCCAGAACTTCCTGCTGAGCCGGATCGATGCACGGTGGAATCCGCCGGCCGGCCGTTACGACTATGCCGGAGCGCTGCACGTATTCGCGATGCGCGATCGCATGCGTTTGTACGCACCGACGCTGGATGGCCGGCGCGAGGCAATGGAGCGGCAGAGGAATGCATTGCTCAATACCTTCGACACCGACCTGGGTCGACAGATCGCCGCGGGTGCCATCTTCGGGAACGACGCCGACAACGCTGCCGCCACGCTGGCGAAGATTCACGCCATCGAACCGGACAGCACCCTGCTGAAGAATCCGGAACTGGAGCTGGCTTACGACGAAGCCATCGGTCAATCGCTTGCCGCCGGCCGGCGGGACGAAGCACGTGGCCGGCTCGCTGTCGCCAGCCAGTGGTTCCCCTCGTCGCTGCGCTTGCAGTTGCGCGCGGTGCAGGTCGACGTCGCCGATCGTGCCTATGCCAGCAAGCAGCTGGCGGCACAACCCGCCGCATCCACGCACGATCTGGCCGAAGCGCGCGATACGTTGGCCGGACTGGTCGCCAAACCTTCGCTGGATCCCGCGTGGCAGGCGGCGGTGGCGTCGACGATGGAAACGTTGAGTAGCGATACCGCACCGGAAACCCATCGGCTTGCCGATGCGCTGGGTGTGGCTATCGCCAACGCGGCGTCCCAGCAAACCGACCCGCTTCATCTGCAGCAGGATCTGGCGTTGGTGGATTTTGGTCTGCGTTTTGCTCCAAAATCCGAAGCGCTACTTGGACAGCAAAGCCGACTCGACGCGCTCCAGCAGGCACTGATGGCCCGGTTGGACAAGGACAGCGCCGATGCCGAGGTCACGGCACGCATCGAATCGGTGCATCGTGCGGCTACCGTCAATGACGTGACCAAGGCGCGGGACGCACTGAGCCGGATCCGCGCCTTGCAACCGGGTAATGCATTTCTTAGCGGCGACGGTCCGCAGTTGTTGGCCGGGGCGTATCTCGGCCAGGCGAAAGATGTCTTCCAGCAGGGCCAGTACCAGCGCGCCGCGGACATGCTGGGGCAGGGTACGGAGACGCTGGGGAACCGTCTCGATCTACGCGCTGCCAAGGCACGTTACGACGTCGTCGCCGCAATCATGGGGGCGGGCGAGCAGCGGTTGGCCGATGCGGATTACGCTCGGATCAAAATGCAGCTCGACGGTCTGTATCGCAGCGACGCCGCTGGCATGACGCAGCTGGAAAAAGATCTCAAGACGCGCGGCAAGTTGCCCGAAGGCACGTTGAGTGCGCGACTGGACCGGCTCATGTCGACCGACGCGGCACCCGCCGCCGCCACGTCGACGGCGGTAGCGACAGAAGCGACGGGCGTGGCCAGGGCTGCCCGTCGCAAGGTCGCACCCGTGACGGCCACGGTCGCCGCGGGTACGGCGCCGGTCGCGGAGGCCGGTCCTCGTCTGCCGGATGGTCCGGACCCGTGCGGCGATCCGGATATGGTCGGTCGCGGCAAATTCTGTTTCGACCAGGTCGATGGCCATCGCGGTCCCGCACTGGTGGTGATACCGGGCATCGACGGTGGTCATCCCTACGCGTTGAGCCGCGCGGAGATCACCGTGGCCGAGTTCAACCGCTTCTGCGCAGCGACCGGCCAGTGCAGTGCCGTGACTGTCGACGATCAGGAGTTGGGTCGTCTGCCAATGGACAACATCGGCGTCGCTCAGGCGAGGGCCTATGCCTCGTGGCTTACCAAGGCCAGTGGTGGCTGGCCCTATCGTCTTCCTACCGACGCCGAGTGGATACATGCGGCGCAGGCAGGCAGCGGTTGGCGCCAGGCCGAAGACAGCAATTGCATTCCACCCAAGGCCAGTGCGGGCGACGGTACCGGCGCGCCCGTGTCGGCGCGCGGACGCGAGGCCAATCCGTGGGGATTGGTAAACATGGCGGGGAACGTGTGGGAGTGGGTAACTCTCGGGGGCACGTTAATGGTGCGCGGCGGCAGCTTCACCAGCTACTGGTCGGAATGCACGGTCGAGGCGCGCCGCGAGGACAAAGGTGCGGCACAGAAGGACGTGGGCTTCAGATTGATGCGGGACCTGAAATGACCGAATGGGAACGCCACGCCAACCAGAACCTGCACGCTCTGGACGAAGCGCACCGGCTGGGCCGGATCGGCCGCGACGAGTATCGGGCGCGTCGGCGCAAAGTGCTGGCTTCGGTACACGACAGCCATGGCATTACCGCGCGCAATGCGATCACGCCATCGCACGTGGCGCCGGCGGAATCACCTGGACGGGGCAGTCAGCGCGATGCGCTGCCCATGCTGTTCGGATCCCGTTCGTGGTTCGACCGCCGATGGCTGATGGCTTTGGTATTGACCCTGCTCCTGCTTGCAGTGCTGACATGGTTGGCGAGGGGGCTTCTGCATGGCGAATGAAATGGGATTACTGTGGATGGCAAGGGTTTATCGACGGAACAGGGTGCCATCGAAGCGGGGACCGAAGCGGTGCATGGCGCATCGTTTGCGGGGACGCGCGCGTCTGGTACCGGGGGAATGGGGATCATGCGAATAAAGTGTCTGGCCTCCGCCATGCTCCTGGCGTTGGGGATAGGGCGGGCGTGGGGGCAGGAAGGGGCAGCGACCGATATGCCCGTATCCGTGCATCCGGCGACGGCCGGCCACGTGCTGCCGCCAGTCAAGAATCGCGATGCAGGCGGTGGCCCGAGAAAGCTCTGGACGCGCGGATTCCGTGTGCAGGGCGTGGGCGAGCATGCCGATGCCGGCATCACGCCAGCCGCCATGCAGACGCTTGCCGATGCGCAATTCCACAAGCTGGCCGGTGAAGGTGCCGCGGCGGAGTTGAGCTTCGCGCAACTGCAGGGCGCGGCGGACGCGATTACCACCACCTACCGCCAGGCTGGTTTCATCGTCGCCACGGCATACCTTCCGGCGCAGAACGTGGGGGCCGACCAGATCATCGAAATCCGCGTGCTCGAAGGTCAGATCGGTAAGGTCACCGTGAAGGGAACCAAACGCTATCGGCCGGAGGTTGTCGCGGCGCCGGCCGAGCATCTGCGTGGCCGGACGTTGCGCAAGAGCGATGTCGATACGGCTCTGCTGTATGCACGCGACTTGCCGGGCATCGCCGTTTCTTCGGTGTTGCAACCCGGCGAGAACGATGGCGAGACGGATCTGGTGATGGTCGCGCGCGAGACGCCGCGTCCCTATGCGATCAGCGTTGGCGGCAACAACTACGGCACGTCGCTTACCGGCCGTTATCGCGCCCAGGTCGGTGCGAGCTGGTACAGCCCGCTGGGTCTCGGCGACGTGTTGTCCGGCACGTATGCCTATGCACTCGATCCACGGCAGAGCCATCTCGGCTCCGTGAGCTACAGCGTTCCGACGGTGGTCGTGCCGGGTTTGAGCGGGGTGATCGGCGGTAGCCAGAGTTCGTTGCAGGTCAACAACGGCGAGTTGGCCGCGCTCAAGGTCGAAGGTCCCAGCTCGCTCTATTACGCGGGAGCGGACTGGAAGTTCGTCAACCGCGAGAACCTGCAGATGCAGGGCACGCTGCACGCCATCCGCGAGGAGTCCAGGTTGAGCAGCATGGGGATGCGTCTGTCGAACGAGCGGTTCGACGTCGCCGAGCTGGGCTTCGCACTCAACCGCACCGACGTACGCTTTCATGGCATCGATTTGCTGCAAGTCAGTCTGCGCCAGTCGATCAGCGACGATTCCGCCGAGCCGGATCTGGTGAGCCCACGGCATGCCAGAAGCTTTCTGGTGGAGAAGCTGACTTATACCCGTCTGCAGTTCCTCACGCCGACCCAGCGGCTCTACTTCAAGTTCAACGGCCAGTACACCCGCGCTGCGCTGACGCCGCTGGAACAGTTTTCGCTGGGTGGACCGGACAGCGTGCGCGCTTATCCGGTGGCCCAGTACCTGAGCGATCGCGGTTACTACGCCTCGCTTGAGTACCACGTGGACGCGCCCGGTTTCGCCAGCATGGCCTCGCCGTTTGGCCGTCCGTGGCGAGAGGTGCTGGAGCTGGAGGCGTTTATCGATGTCGCCCGCGGATTCGCGGCCGGTGCCAACCGCATCGATGCCACGACGAAGGTGCCGACGATGCGCGGCATAGGCGCGGGATTCATTTTCCGGTTGCCCGGATTCCACCAGTTCGAACTGCACCTGGATGCATCCAGGCCCTGGGGCCCGGACCGGGCATCGGGTGCCAGGGGCACGCGCGTTTACGCGCGGCTCGGTCTTACCTTTTGAGGGCTGCGACCATGAAGCATACCCATTGCGTCACGCATTGCCGAACTGCCGGTATGCGTATCTCGTCGCTGCGCCGCAAGGCCTTGCCAGTCAGTCTGTCCCTGCTCGGTCTGGTGGCCGGGTCGCTGTTGCCGTGCAGCGAGCTGCTGGCGGCGCCGCCGCCCAACGCTATTCCCAACGGCCCCAGCGTGTCCAGCGGCAGCGCCGGCACTACGTTGAGTGGCACGGGAACCAACCCCATCCTGACCGTCAACCAGTCATCGGCGAAGGCCATTCTGAACTGGAACAGCTTCGATGTCGGTAGCGCTGCCACGGTCACGTTCAATCAACCCGGGACCAATGCGATCACACTCAATCGCATCGGCGGAGCAGTTCCCAGCCAGATTTTCGGCAGCGTCACTTCGAACGGCCGGATCTTCCTGATCAACCCGAATGGGATCATTTTTGGCCCCAGCGCATCGTTGAACGTCGGTAGCCTGCTGGCCAGCACGCTGGACATGTCGGATAGCGATTTCATCAGCGGCGCCTATAATCTTACGGCCGGTTCCACCCGTGGCGGCATCGTTAATCAAGGCGGCACGATCTCGGCGTCGTCGGGGGGCTCGGTGGCGCTGATCGGCGCCAGCGTGAGCAATCAGGGCTTCATCTCCGCCTCGCTGGGTCGCGTGGAGATGGACGGTGCGGACCAGGCGGTACTCAGCTTCGACAGCAGCGGGCTGATCAATATCGCCATTACCGGCGCTTTGCAGCAGTCCAACTTAGGCCAGCCAGCGGTGATCAACAGCGGCACGGTCGTGGCGGACAACGGCACGATTCTGCTGCAGGCGTCGGCGGCACCTGCGCTGTTTTCCCAACTGGTCAACAACAGCGGCGTGCTTCGCGCCCAGGGCATCGGCAGCACGGGCGGTAGCATCAGCCTGGTCGCCAACGGCGGCGACGTCGTCAACCTCAACGCCATCACCGTATCCGGTGCGAACGGCGGGAGTGTCACCCTGGTCTCGGATGCCAACGTTGCGCTGGGCGGCAGTATCGATGCGTGGGGCACGCCCGTGGGCGGCGGCATCAACGTGTCCGGCAACGCGATCCAGTTGACCGGCTCGATCAATGCCGGCTCCGGTCAGATCGGTCTGCAGTCGGGTGGTGCGATTACGCAGACCGCTGGCGCGTTGACGGCAGGCTATCTGACCGGCAGTTCCGGAGGCAGCACAACGCTGACGAAATCCAACCAGATCGGCAACCTCGGCAGGTTTACCGCCAACGGCTTCAGCCTGACCAACACGCAGGCACTGCTCGTATCGGACGCGGTCAACGGTGGCGCGGGGGGCGTGACAATCAACAACGGCACGTCCGATCTGACGGTCGGCGCCACCGGCAGCCTCGTCGGTCACTCAGGTGGCGTAGCGGTGACAGGCGGAAACCTCGTACTGAACGGCACGCTCGACGCAGGCAGTGGTGCCGTCGGTCTGGTCTCGTCGGGAAATCAAACCCAGGCAACCACCGGGGCGATCGTCGCGGGCACGCTGGCCGGCAGTAGCGCTGGCGGTAATGTGGCATTGAACGGCCAGAATTTAGTCAGCGTGCTCGGCGGTTTCAGCGCGTCGAATTTCAGCCTGACGAACAATACGGGGCTGTTGGTCAATGGAGCGCTGAATGCGACGAACAGCGTCGGCCTGACAACGCGAAACGGGGCGTTGAGCCTCGCTGCACCGATCACTGCTTCCGATGTGACGCTGGCTTCCGCTGGCGATCTGACGGTGAACGCGAACGTGACAGGCTCGAATACCGTTGCACTGTCCGCAGGCGGAAATGCCCTGCAGACAAGCGGCGTCGTCACGGCCGGAACGTTGAGCGGCACCGTTACCGGCAGGGCCGCATTCGGCAATGCGAATTTAATCTCGTCGTTGGGCAATGTCACCGCCGGCACATTTGATCTGGTCAATTTCCTGGCCATCCAGCAAAGCGGCGCGTTGTCGGTGGGCGGCGCCAGCAGCTTCAACTCGGGCAGTGGCCCGATCACGCTGAACAATGCGGGTAACTCGTTCGGCGGTACGGTGAGTCTGACTGGCGGCACGACGCAAATCGTGAGCGGTTCGGCATTGACGTTGGGCAATCTGAACGTCGGCGGGCTGACGGCAACGGGTACGGGCGCGTTGAATCTGGGCAGCGGTAGCGTCGGCGGTAACCTGATCGCGAATAGCAACGGCGGCGCCATCGGTCAGAGCGGCGCGCTGAGCGTCAGTGGCACCAGCAGCATCGATGCGGGTAGCAACACGATCACGCTGGCCAATGCAGGTAACGCCTTCGGTGGTGCGGTGAGTCTGACTGGCGGTACGACACAAATCGCCAATGGCTCCGCGTTGACGCTGGGCAACCTGAGTACCGGTGCGCTGACCGCGACGAGCACGGGTGTGTTGAATCTGGGCAGCGGTAGCGTCGGCGGCAACCTGATCGCGAATAGCAACGGCGGCGCCATCGGTCAGAGCGGCGCGCTGAGCGTCAGTGGCACCAGCAGCATCAACGCGGGTAGCAACACGATCACGCTGGCTAATGCAGCTAATGCCTTCGGCGGTGCGGTGAACTTGACGGGTGGCGCGACGCAGATCGCTAACGGCTCGTCGCTGACATTAGGCAATGTGAGTACGGGCGCCCTGACGGTTAACAGCAGCGGCGGCATCAATCAGAGCGGCGTGTTGAGCGTGAGCGGCACGAGCAACCTCACCGCGGGTGGCGCGATCGATCTGAGCAACACCGGCAACGATTTCGTGGGTGCGGTGACCGCGACCGGCGCTGGCGTATCGCTGGCCGATGCGAACGACCTGACGATCGCCCCGCTGACGGACACGGCGAACGGCAACGTGAATCTGGTAGCCGCCCGCAATCTGATGGTATCGACGATCGGCGCGGGTGGCGGCGATGTGAACCTGACTGCCAACGGAGGCACGCTGACGACGGGAGGTGCGCTGAGTGGCGCCAATGTTTCTCTCAACGGGCAAGGCCTCACGCTGGGCAATGACGTAACGGCCAGCGGCACCCTCGACTTGCGCAGCGGTGCGGGGATTGCGCAATCCGGTGGCGTCCTGACGGCTGCGACGTTGACTGGCGGCGCCGTCGGTAGCGTGGCGCTGAATCAGCTCAACCAGATTGGTAGTCTGGGCGGATTCAGTGCCAACGGTTTCAGTCTGACCAATGCGCGGACGCTGACGGTCACCGGTCCGCTGGACGGTGGTAGCCAGACGGCGCTGACCACGACGACCGGCGATCTGGCGATCGACGGCGCGGTGAACGGCACGACGACCACCTTGAATTCGGCCGGTGCGATCAGCGAGGGAGGCAGCGCTGCGATCACGGCGGATGTCCTGACCGGCAACTCAGCGGGCAATGTCGCGTTGAATGGCGCGAACAAGGTAAGCACGCTTGGCGCATTCAATGCGCCGAATTTCAGTCTGAGCAACAACATGTCGTTGCTGGTGAACGGACCGTTGACCGTCTTGGGCAACCTTGGTCTGGCGACCACTACCGGCACGCTATCGCTCGATACAGCCGTCAACTCGACCGGCGTGACGTTGGCTTCGGCCGGCGATCTGGTGCTGAATCAAAATGTGACGGGCTCGAACAACGTCGCGCTGTCCGCAGGGGGAAACGTCCAGCAGACAGGCGGCATAATCAGTGCCGGCATGCTCAGCGGCAACGTCGCCGGCAACGCGACGCTCACCGGCGCGAATGCGATTGGGACGTTGGGCAGTTTCGGTACCGGTGGCCGCTTCGATTTCACCAATACGACCGCGATCCAGCAGAGCGGCGGGCTGTCGGTGGGTGGCACCAGCCACTTCAACGCGGGTAGCAACGCGATTGCGTTAACCAATACAGGCAACGCGTTCGGTGGTGCCGTGAGCTTGACGGGTGCCACGACGCAAATCGTCAGCGGTACGGCATTGACGTTGGGCAATTTGAATACGGGCGCGCTGACGGCAACCGGCACAGGCACGCTGAATCTTGGCAGCGGCAGCATAGGCGGCAACCTGACCGCGAACAGTAACGGCGGCGCCATCAGCCAGAGCGGCGCGTTGAGCGTGAGCGGCACCAGCAACCTCAATGCAGGCAACGGTGCCATCACACTGGACGATGCCGGCAATGCTTTGGGCGGTGCGGTGAATTTGTCGGGCGGTACGTCGCGGATCGCCAGTGGCACGGCGTTGACGTTGGGCGGCAGCACGGTTGGCGGCGATCTGATCGCGACCAGCGGCGGCGCCATCGTCCAAAGCGGCGCACTGAACGTAAGCGGCAGCAGCAGTTTCAACGCGGGTGGCAACGCGATCACGCTGATCGATGCGAACAATGCATTCGGCGGTGCGGTGAGCCTGACCGGCGGTGCGACGCAGATCGCCAGCGGCACGAGGCTGACACTGGGTACTTTGAACACGGGTGCATTGACGGCAAACAGTCAGGGCGATCTCAACCTGGGCAGCGGCAGCGTCGACGGTAACCTGATCGCGAACAGCCACGGCGGCGGCATCGGTCAAAGCGGTGCGCTGAGTATCAGTGGCACCAGCAACCTCAATGCTGGCAACGGTGCCATCGTGCTGAACGATACCGGCAATGCTTTGGGCGGTGCGGTGAATTTGACGGGTGGCACGGCGCAGATCGCCAGTGGCACGGCGTTGACGTTGGGCAGCAGTACGATCGGCGGCAATCTGGTCGCGACCGGCAACGGCGGCATCGACCAGAGTGGCGCACTGAGCGTCGGCGGTACCAGTAGCTTCAATGCCGGAAGCAATACGATTGCGCTGAACGATACGAATAACGTCTTCGGCGGTGCGGTGAATCTGACGGGCGGTGCAACGCAGATTGCCACCGGCGGTGCATTGACGTTGGGCGCCCTTAGCACCGGTGCGCTGACCGCGACGAGTATGGGCGCGTTGAATCTGGGCAGCGGCGTCGTCGGCGGCAACCTGTCGGCGAAAAGCGGTGGCGCCATCAACCAGAGCGGTGCGCTGAACGTCAGCGGCAGCAGCGATATCAACGCAGGCAGCAACGCGATCACGCTGAGCGATGCGGGTAATCGCTTCGGTGGCTCCGTGAATCTGACCGGCGGCGCGACGCAGATCGCCAGTGCTACGGCACTGACGCTGGGCAATGTGGGCGCGGGCACGCTGACCGTTAACAGCGGCGACGCCATCCGTCAGAGCGGTGCACTGCATGTCGCTGGCAGCAGCAACCTCAATGCCAGTGGGGCGATCGACCTGAGCAACGCCGGCAACGATTTCGTGGGTGCGGTGACCGCGACCGGCGCTGGCGTATCGCTGGCCGATGCGAACGACCTGACGATCGCCTCGCTGACGAACACGGCGAACGGCAACGTGAGCCTGTTGGCGGCCGGCACCCTGACGGTGCCGGCGATCGGCGCGGGCAACGGCAATCTGACGCTGATCTCCCGCGGAGGTACGCTCGCGATGGGCGGTGCGTTGAGTGGTGGCGATGTTTCTCTCAGCGGGCAAAGCCTCACGCTGGGCAACAACGTAACGGCCAGCGGTACGCTCGACCTGCGCAGTGGCTCGACGATCGCGCAGACGGGCGGCATTTTGACCGCGGGCCGTCTGACCGGCAGTTCCGTCGGTAGTACAACGCTGAACCAGGCGAACCAGATCGGCAGCGTGGGTGGCTTCGGTGCCAGCGGCTTCAGCCTGACCAATGCGCGGACGCTTGGCGTCACCGGTCCGCTGGATGGCGGTAGCCAGACGGTGCTGACCACAACGAATGGCGATCTGGCGATCGACGGTGCGGTGAGCGGCACGGAGATCGTCCTGAACTCGGCGGGTGCCATCAGCGAAGGCAGCGCGGGCCGTCTCATGGCCAATACACTCAGCGGCCGCGCGGCGGGTAGCGCCATGTTCGGCGATGCGCAGCATGTCGTCGACAACCGCATCGGCGTGCTCGGCAATTTCGCCGCGCCGGGTGGCTTCAGCCTGACCAACGGCCAGACGCTGACGCTTGCTTCGGTGGATGGCAGTGCCTACTCGGTGAACGCGGGGACGGCGGCGCTCTATCTGGCCGTGAGGGGCGGCGATCTGCTGCAGACCGGCACGACGCCGATCCTCGACGGACTCGGTACCTACGCGTCCACCGGCCGGATCGGCATGAGTAGCGCGCCGATTTATGTGGTGGGTACCGGGCTTCAGACGGTGGCCTTCATCGGGCAGCCCCCGGCCTATTTCTACGCTCTGGCCGCCGACGGTAGCGTGTTGCCCATCGGTGGCGAAATCGGCGTCAACATACCGACCTCGGTGGCAGCCAGCCGCGCCCAGCGCAGTGGCAATCGCGCGGACTCGTACGTCGATATGAGTGCGGTTACAGCGAGTTATCGGGCGTTCGGTATCGTGCGTCCGGGTATCCATTTGCCGGCGGATCAGCAACCGGGCTGCGATCCGGATGACGAGTCGAGCTGCGACGGAGCGGAAGCCGCCACGACATTGGGACAACTGCCATGATGACGGAACAACTGTTGAGCGAACTGCTCGTGCCGCTTGCCGACGAGGCACCGACGGGCGACAACCTCGAATACGACCCGGATTTTCTGGCGCTGGAACGTGCCGCCGAGGCGAAGACCGAGCGCGTTACCGGAGACAGCGTGATTGCCGCCGAGGAGCCCGATTGGGAAAAGGTGGAGCAGCGATCCCTGGGCTTGCTCGAACGTTCGCGAGATCTTCGCGTGTCCGTGCATTTGTGTGCGGCATGGACGCGCATGCATGGCTTGCGTGGATGGGCCGACGGCCTGGCCCTCATTCGCGGTCTGCTCGAAACGTTCTGGGACAGCGTGCATCCGCAACTCGATGCCGAGGACAACGACGATCCGACCTCGCGGGTCAATGCCGTGGTGTCGCTCGGCGATCCGCTGGGCCTGCTGGGTTACTTTCGGGTAACACCCTTCGTGCAATCGCCCCGCCTCGGTCGTTTCAGTCTGCGCGATTTACGCATCGCCAACGGTACGCTGAAGATCTTGCCGGGCGACGGAACCAGCGCCGCGCCGTCCCTGAGCGAGATCGAAGCATGTTGTCTGGATTGCTCCGAAGAGCAGTTCAAGGTATCGGTCGAAGCCATCCGGCAAGCGCTTGAACATGCCCGGGCCATCGACCATATCCTGAACGAACACCTGGGAACCGCCGCACCGGACCTGCGAGTGCTTCTCGACGACCTGCGCGAACTCGCGAAATTCGTCGAGCCACATTGGGCGGCGCGAACTTCCAGTGGTGAAGCGACCGACGACGATGCCGAGGTCGACGGCGGCGCGGCATCGACAGGGCAGGGTGCCGCGGCGAATTCATCCAGCGGGCGCATCGCCGGACCCCAGGATGTCATGCGGAGGATTGACGATATCTGCGCCTATTACGCAGCCAATGAACCTTCCAGTCCGGTACCGTTGCTGCTGCGAAGGGCGCAGCGGCTGGTCGGCAGGAACTTCATGGATCTGCTGAAAGATCTCGCGCCAGCCGGTATCGACGAGCTGCAGCATATTTCGGGTGTGCAGGCGGAGGAAGGATGATTGGCGTTGCCATTATTTTTCTCGGCATGGTCAACGTCTGGTACCTGATCGAAGGTTACCGTCTCCTGGTCCGGCTCGCCGAAGCTGGCAAGACCATCGGTGGCGCGAGGGTGGAAGGCAGTGTGTTTTCCAACTCGGACAGAACGCTTTTAATGAAGCTCTACTTCGGCGCGGCCAGGATAGAACCGGATCCGGCCGGGGAAAAATCGACCGTTGTCCGGGTGCGCTGCTTACTCGCGGTGTCCGCGGCTTTGACGTGTGGTGTCGCTTATATAGTGCTGAGCAATTCGGCCCGGTAAAGGAATGGTGGGTGCGCCCACAGGGTTCGAGACATTTATCGTCGCCCGATAACTGTCCTCGGTTCCGCCCTAGTTCCTGACGCGAATGGAATTCGTCGCAGACCTATAGGAGCGCGCTTGAGCGCGATCCCCTGCGAAGCGAGGTGCCGACGGCCGCGCTTGGCCCTCCCATACTCACGAATCGCGTTCAAACGCGCTCCTGCAAGGGGCGTGAGCGCGTTGGGGCGTCTGTTCCTCAGGACGCCAGCGGTGATGTAGCATCCGCGATTTACGCATGGCTACGTGGAAGGGAAGAGGCATGCCCATCGTTTTTCTGCTGTCCATTGGCCTTCAGGTGGCATGCGCCATCCATGTGGTGCGAAGCGGTCGCCCGCTTTACTGGATATGGCTGATCGTGATCGGTTCGTATCTGGCCGTGCTGGTATACGTGCTGGTGGCGGTTGTCCCCGATCTGCGTCATGACCCTCGCGGACGCAACGCGGCGAGCAAGACCCTGAAGATCATCGATCCGGAGCGGCGGCGCCGGGAGCTGAAACGCCGGCTTGAGCTCGCCGATACGGTGGACAATCGTCGCCACCTCGCCGAGGAAAGCATGCAACTCGGCGATTACGCCAACGCGCAAGAGCTCTACCAGAGCCTCCTCACCGGTATGTACACGACCGAGGCGGATTTCATGCTCGGTCTCGCTCAGGCGCAGGCCGGCGGCGGAAATTACAGCGCGGCGCGCCAGACCCTGGAAGCGCTGATCAAGGCAAACCCCAGCTACAAATCCAGCGAAGGGCATCTGCTCTATGCCCGTTGCCTGGAAGAACTGGGTCATACCGAAGAGGCGCTGAGCGAGTACCGCGTGTTGGCCGACAGTTATCCGGGCGAGGAAGGGCGGTTCCGTTATGGCCGTCTACTCGCCAGAAGCCAGCGCCAAGGCGAAGCCCGCGATGTGCTGCGGAGCCAGATCCGCCGCGCGGAGCTGATGCCCGGTTACTACCGGCGCAAAGAGCAGCCATGGCTGAAGGCGGCCAAGTCGGAACTGGCGCAGCTCGGCGACTCCTGAGGGCTTTTGGCGGTGGAATTCCTTCTACGTTGTCGTTATGTCGCCGGATGGTAACGCTGGCCCGGGTCGCTGCCATCCACCTAAAGTCCCGGTCATGTACTTCACCGTCTCGTCGATTGCCGGCCGGTCGCACCACGCGTGCCGCTTCCGATTTCGTTAGGATTGAGCCGATGCAGGGGCCATGGCTACCGGAGCCTATTCGCGGAGGAGAAGCGCATGAAAAAGTCGGGTTCGACCGAAGGCGAGTCGGCATCCAAGCTGATCGACAAAAGAATCGCCGACCTTGGGGACTGGCGTGGGGAGACCCTGGCTAGGATGCGTAAGCTCATCCATGAGGCAGGCCCGGAGGTCGTCGAAGAGTGGAAGTGGATGGGCACGCCCGTATGGGAGCACGATGGGATCATCTGCACCGGCGAGTCTTACAAAGCGAAAGTGAAGTTGACCTTTGCCAAGGGTGCGTCGTTGAAAGATCCGGCCAAGCTCTTCAACTCGAGCCTCGACGGGAACACGAGGCGAGCGATCGACATCGAAGAGGGGAATACTGTGGACGCGGACGCGTTCAAGGCGCTCATCCGTGCGGCGATCGCCCTCAATACGTCTGGCGGAAAGGCAGCAACAAAGCGAGCGAAATAGGCTGCCGCAAAAAAACGCCTGCAGTGTCCAACCCGCCGAGGAAGACGCATGAGCAAGAAGCCTCTCTCCATCAAATGGCTCGACAAACCCGAAAAACACGACTACGTGGCGGCCGGGTCCTATCTCAGCCTGCTATTCGATGCAGCCACGGTCACCAGACTTGTGAAGAAACTGCGGCGCGTGCGCATATGCGAATTCGCAGCCAAAGACCTGCTGCGCGCATCGAACTTATCCCGGCTTGGCATCAGTAACTCCCATGTCGAAAGCGATCGCGAGAAGATCGTCAAGGGCGAGGGAATGTCTCCGGTATTGTTGGTACGTGACAGCGAGAACAGCAAACTCATCGTCGCGGATGGCTATCATCGTTTGTGCGCGGTGTATTCCCTGGACGAGGATGCAACGATTCCTGCCAAGATCATCTGAGCAACGACGTTTGTTCTGTTGGTCGCGGGAATGGGGTAAATCGCTTTTCCTGAGTCATGCTAAACGCTCGTAGCATCGCACTCCCGCTGATCAGGTCGGGAGCGCGGCACCGACTATGCGCGTCGGGTCCGGGTCACTACGGCTGAAGATAGTCGTTCGCCTCGACAAGCCGGAGTCCCGGTGTTTCACTTACGCACTGCCGCAACAAGAAGGCATGACCGGCTCCATAGAAGACCACGATCCGATCGCCTGGCTGGGAAAGCTGGAGAAGGTTCGCGCAGATCAGGAAATTGCGGCGATACCAGGCAGACAGGAGGTCTACGCCAGGTTGAGCGTCGTTTGCACCCATACGAAGAGCGGTTCGATAAAAAGCATTGCCTCCCTTCAGTCGAACCGGATCGTTGAGAAGGCGTAACTCGGCGGATATCCCCTTCGTGGCGAGCACGCGCTCCTCTTCGGCAACCTGTCGATCAATCGCGTCGTCCTGTGCCTTGAGGAGACTGCCAAAGCCGTGGGCATCGGCATAAGTCTTGAGCGGCTCATACGGAAAATCACCGTCGGCATCGATGCCGTATACACCTTTCGATCCGGCGACCTTCGCCAGTCGAAATCCCAGCTGGACCACTTCGTTACGGGAAGGCGGAAGGGTTCCCGCGAGGTACTTTGGGTAGCGCTCGTCGACGACATCTTTAGACCACTCCACCGCAATCTTGTTTGGCTTGAAGCGAGCAAGTGCGTCTGCCACGGCAGAGATCTCGGATTGACGTTTCGGTGCAAGTACGTCGTCGACCTTCATGTTGTGGATGTCGTGCCCAGGATTGGACATGTGAAAAACACCCACGATCATCACGTCCACCGGCGCAGGTGATGTCTGGGCGAAGGACAAGATGGGCGCCAGTAGCAGGATGGCCCCAGAGCACCGTATCCGCCGTGCAAGAAATATCCGTTTGCAGAGATCGAGCATTTGAGAGCCCCTGAGTTAAGACCGTTTGCGAACTAGTGTCTGGTAAACAATCCATTCTTAGTTGTACGGATTAGGTTGACCTGACTGCTGCATTTCAGTCCCGTTTGATGTATCCCCCGAAAATTTGGTTTAAAGAAGAGCGCCACAGATATGCGGTACGCTCCAACTTTGCCGCACTTCGGAGGCTCAAATGAAGAGAGTCACAGGTATCGGAGGAATCTTCTTCAACGCGAAGGATCCTGTCGCACTGCGCGCTTGGTACAAGCAGCACCTGGGAATCGACGTCCAGGCATGGGGAGGCACGGCGTTCACGTGGGCGGACGCATCGGGCCATCCGACAAACGGAACGACCGTGTGGTCCATCGGCGCGGCAGATGGCGACCAATTCGCGCCGAGCCAGTCGACCTTCATGGTCAACTATCGCGTTGAAGACCTGACCGCTTTACTTCAGGCACTTCGGGACGAAGGATGTAACGTCCTGGAAAAGACGGACGATTCCGGGTACGGGAAGTTCGGTTGGGTCATGGACCCAGAGGGCAACAAGGTCGAACTTTGGGAGCCCCCTTTGGGGCAGTGAATTGCAAAAAACATGAAACCCGGGGGCGGATCGTCGAGTTAAACGGATAGCAGGACGGTCCGCTTTCGACTCATGGCGAACCTCGTGCGATGTGTTGAACGCATCGCATAAGGTGGGTGTCATAAATGGGCCATTCGACATACTAGCCGTGCGCACGGTCCTGCCACAGACTGTGCGCTGTCGAGTCATGGTGCGGGGGCATATGCAAGCGACCAGTAATACCGACAGCCATGCGTTGATGCCGCTTCCACTCGACGAACGCATCCAGGCGCTGGACGTGCTTCGGGGATTCGCCCTGCTCGGCATTTTCCTGATGAATGTGGATTTCATGGTGCGCCCGCTGGTAGCCATCAGGGACATCTTGCCAGCCACCCTGCATGGACTGGACTACGCCGCCGCCTGGTTCATCTTCACCTTCGTGCAAGGCAAATTCTGGACACTGTTCAGTCTGCTGTTCGGCATGGGCTTTGCCGTGATGATGACGCGCGCCGAACGGGCCGGGCGCGACTTTGTGCGGCCCTATCTTCGGCGCAGCGTAGCCTTGCTGGGATTCGGCCTGATCCACGCTTGCCTGATCTGGGCTGGCGACATTCTGGTCATGTATGCGCTGGTGGCCTTCGTTCTGCTGCTGGGCTTCCGTCACTTGCGAATGAACTGGCTATGGCGACTGGCGTTGCTGCTGTACCTGGTGCCCGTGCTGACCTATTCGATAGGCATGGCGAGGACGTACCACGCCCTGCACAGTACCCCAGCAGCGTATGCGCAGAAGGTAGAAGAGCGTGAAAAGGCACATGAGAAGTGGGTGAACAAGGTTGCCGTCGCGGAACCGCTACTGCTCCACGGCAGCTATACCGCGATGTCGCGCCAACGTACCCGGGATCTGGTCGATCACTGGTGGTACGTCTTTTTGGAGGGTCCGATGATCCTCGGTGTCTTTCTGTTCGGCGTCTGGCTGATTCGTTCCGGGCGAATGGTCAAACCGCAGGCGCACCTGCCGTTCTTCCGGCGCATGCTGCGCTGGACATTGCTGCCAGGTATTCTGCTCGCGCTCCTTGCGTCGTGGTGCAGCACTTCTTTCATTCCCGGCCTCGAGACGCCACTCAGTCAGGTCAGTTTGATGCTGCTTCAAATCTCCAGCATGCTCTTGTGCCTTGGCTATCTCAGTGCCCTGATGCTATGGCTGCAACATCCCGGCGGTGCGCGTGTGCTGGCATGGCTGGCGCCGGCTGGACGCATGGCACTTACCAATTACCTTCTGCAATCGCTGGTCAGTACCTGGTTGTTCTACGGCTATGGGCTCGGTCTCGCGGTGCATTTTTCGCGTGCATGGCAGGTGGTCTATGTGCTGTTGTTCTACGCGCTGCAACTGCTGCTCAGTCGCTGGTGGCTGAGTCGCTACCGCTACGGTCCGATGGAATGGCTGTGGCGCTATCTGACTTATCTGCGCCGGCCACCGATGCGGATTGTCGCCGCGTCGATGTGACGTTCGAGGTCGCCGGGTCAGAGATGTTTGTCGTTGCCCGATAACTCTCGTTAGTTCGGGCATCGCTCCTGGCCCGAGCGGCGTTCTCCACAGGCTTGTAGGCGCGCTCCTACGTTCGTGCGGCCCGCTACAATGGCGCCATGTCCCGCATCGATCCCACCCCCTTCCGCCTCACCGTCGCCCCCATGATGGACTGGACGGACCGGCATTGCCGCTACTTCCACCGTCTGCTGTCGCCCCATGCCCGGCTTTATACGGAGATGGTGACCAGCGCGGCGCTGGTGCGTGGCGGTCAGACGCGCCTGCTCGAGCATAGCCACGAGGAGCATCCGGTTGCCCTGCAACTGGGCGGCAGCGATCCCGTGGAGCTGGCGCAGGCGGCGCGGATGGGCGCGGTGGCGGGGTATGACGAGATCAACCTCAACGTCGGTTGCCCATCCGATCGGGTCCAGTCGGGCAAGTTCGGGGCGTGCCTGATGCGCGAGCCGGCGCTGGTGGCCGACTGCGTTCGGGCCATGGCCGATGCCGTGGATGTGCCGGTGACGGTGAAATGCCGGATCGGCGTGGACGATCAGGACGAGTACGCCGACCTCCAGCATTTCACCGAGCAGATGATGGCCGCGGGGGTGGGAATTCTGGTGGTCCATGCCCGCAAGGCATGGCTGCAGGGTCTGAGTCCCAAGGAAAATCGCGAAATCCCGCCGCTGGACTACGAGCGGGTCTACCGCCTCAAGCGGGAGTTCCCGGAACTGGTCGTCGTCATCAATGGCGGGATCACGACGGTCGACGCGGTCAGGGAGCACCTGACCCGGGTCGATGGCGTCATGCTGGGCCGCAGCGCCTACCACGACCCTTTCCTGCTGGCGCGGCTGGAGACTGAGCTGTACGGTGCACCGCTGGTGGATCGGGCCGAGGTTCTGGAGCATATGCGTATCTATATCGAGGCCGAACTGGCCCGTGGGACCCAGCTGAAGCACATCTCCCGGCATATCCTGGGGCTGTACCAGGGGGAGCCCGGGGCCCGCGGTTTCCGCCGTACACTGAGCGAAGGCGCCCACCTGCCGGGTGCCGGTTGGGCTCTCGTGGAGGCCGCTCTTGCGCCAATGCGACAGGCCGCGTGAGCCGTATTCAGGAGCAATTCAATTCAGCCCGGCATGATCGGCCGATTAGCCTTACGGCCGCCGTGCCAGCGCCAAACATGAAAATCACGTTTCGTCCGCTATTTTTCGCCGCGCTGCTTTGCGGCGCCTCCGTCTGCGCCGCGTCCGACCAGGCGTTGACGCTGGAGCAGGCGGTGAGCAAAGTTCAGAAAGACACGGGGGGAAAGGTGCTGTCTGCGGATACGCGGCTCGTCGAGCGCGGCCGCATCACCGAATACCGTGTGAAAGTGCTTACCCTAGACGGGCACGTTCGCGTGGTGCCCGTCCGTACCGAAACGGCCAAGATTCCGGAAGCGACCGACCGGGACAATAAGGAGAAACATTGATGCGCATCCTGTTGGTAGAGGACGAAGCACCGCTGCGCGAGACTCTCGCCGCACGCCTGAAGCGCGACGGCTTCGCGGTCGATGCCGCGCAAGATGGCGAGGAAGGCCTGTACCTGGGCGGCGAAGTGCCGTTCGATCTGGCGATCATCGACCTGGGACTGCCCAAGCTGTCGGGCATGGACCTGGTCAAGGCCCTGCGCGAGCGAGGCCAGCGCTATCCCATTCTTATTCTTACGGCGCGCGGTAGCTGGCAGGACAAGGTCGAAGGCCTGAAGTACGGCGCCGACGACTATCTGGTCAAGCCCTTTCACGTCGAAGAACTGCTGGCGCGCATCAACGCGCTGGTCCGTCGTGCCAGCGGCTGGTCCAAGCCGGTGCTGGCGTGCGGTCCGATCAAGCTCGACACCACGGCGCAGACGGTCACCGTCGAAGGCCGGCAGGTCGACCTGACCAGCTACGAGTACAAGGTGCTGGAATACCTGATGCTGCATGCGGGCGAGCTGGTCTCCAAGGCTGACCTCACCGAACACATCTATCAGCAGGATTTCGACCGCGACTCGAATGTGCTGGAGGTTTTCATCGGCCGCCTGCGTCGCAAGCTCGACCCGGAAGGTGCTCTCAAGCCCATCGAGACAGTGCGCGGCCGCGGTTACCGCTTCGCCATTCCGCGCAACGAAGCGGACGAGGATTGATCCGTTTACCGGCGCGTGCCGGCGGCGGCTTGCCGCCGTCGACACGTGCGCCAACATCAGGCGATGCAAGCTAGCCGCACATGGATATGGCTTTCCTACATAAGCAGCCCCGGCCCCTGTCCCTTGCGGCGCGTGCGGCGCTTGCCACGGGTTTCGCGCTGGCGGCCTTTCTCGGTCTGACGGGGCTCGCCCAGAACAAGGCGAATTACGCCAGCGAGCTGAGCGCCATGCACGACCGGCTGCACAACTACGCCATCGCTTACATCACCGGCACGGACATTACGCGCGCCGGCAAGGTCACCACGCCGGACAGCCAGCCCAATCCCGATTTTTCGCGACCGGGCTCGGGCCTTTACGCGATCATCGTGGGCAACGACAACTTCCGTTGGGAATCGTCGTCCGCGCTCGGTCGCGACTTCGATTTCGTGCGCATGTTGTCGCCCGGCGAAACCACTTTCGAACCCGTGGAAACGCGTAGCGGACGGCTATACGTTTTCAGTTACGGCGTGTCGCTGGACAGTACCGAAAAGCGTTCGGTCCCGTTGACGTTCGCGGTGGCGCAGACCGAGGATCAGTTCGAACGTCAGGTCGCCACTTACCGGCGTACGCAATTCCTGTGGCTGGCGATGCTGGGCATGATGCTGATGCTGCTGCAGTTGTTCCTGCTGCGCTGGAGCCTGCTTCCGTTGCGTCGCGTTTCGAGCGATCTGGCGCATATCGAGCGCGGCAGCCGGGATCATCTGGACGGACCGTATCCGGTCGAGCTGACGGTGCTGACGCGTCGCCTCAACGCATTCATCGACAGCGAGCGCGAGCAACGCACGCGCTATCGCGACACATTGGCGGATCTTGCCCACAGTCTGAAAACACCGCTGGCGGTGATTCGTTCGCAGCTGGAATCCGCGCCCGATGGCGCGCAGTTGCGTGGCGATCTGGTGGACCAGGTGCGCCGTATGGACGAACTCGTGGCCTACCAGTTGTCGCGCGCGGCGACGTCCGGCAGGCAGACTTTCGCCTCGGCCGTGGAAATCGCCGGCCACGCGGAAGATCTCGTGCAGAGCCTGGAAAAGGTCTACGCCGCGAAGAACGTCCTGTGCGAGTTCGAAATCGACAACGGTGCGGCATTCCCGGGCGAGCAGGGCGATCTGCTCGAGCTGATGGGCAATCTTGTCGAGAACGCTTTCAAGTGGGCGCAGCATCGCGTGCTGCTGACGGCGCGTTCGCTGGGCACCGGCGCGGGTCGTCGGGGCCTTCTGCTGATTGTCGAGGACGACGGTCCCGGTATTGCCGACGACAAGATCGGCCGCGTGCTGCAACGAGGCGTGCGTGGCGACGAGCGCGTGCAGGGCCACGGTATCGGCCTGTCGATCGTGCAGGACATCGTCAAGGCGTATCAGGGCGAGATGCAGGTCGACCGTTCGGAAGAACTGGGCGGCGCGCGTTTCACGGTACGCATTCCGCCGGGTTGATCAGGTGGTGGGCGACGGTCCGTAGTACGCGGCAAGAAGCCGGGCGACGTCCGGTTGCTCCTGTGCCAACAGGGTCGGTTGCGAGAAGTGCAGTTCGCTCGTCACGGCGAAATATTCCTCGGGTGCTTCGGCGGCATACGGATCGATCTGCGTACGGCGTCCGCGAGCGACCTCGCGCGACAGCCGGTCGAATCCCCGCTGCATGCTGTCGATCCACTCGCGACGCTTGATCGTGGGCGGCAGCAGCGGAACGCCGTTGGCCGGGCCGGATCGCATGTCGAGCTTGTGCGCCATTTCGTGCACGATCACGTTGTAACCGTCCCATGGCGCTTCGAGGTCCAGCGCCACATCGCTCAGAGACAGGATCATGGGGCCGCGCTCCCACGCTTCGCCGATCAGCGTGTCGTCGCTTTCGTGCACCACGCCGCTGCGCGCATCGTGATGGCTGCGCCGCACGTTGAATTCGCCCGGATACACGATGATGTTCGTCCAGCCATCCAGCGCTTTCGCTCCCTGCGTCAGTACGGTAAGACAAGCTTGCATCGCAATGGCCAGGCGCCAGAAGTCGTCCAGCGCGGCGCCGGCAATGGCATGGAATCGCTTGCGGTGAAGGAACACCGTTACCAGTTCGCGCAGCTGGACCTGTTTCGCGGCCGGCAGCGACCGGGCCAACGGCACCCGTTGCAACGCGTGCTTCCACAGCGACTCGTCGATGGGGACGGGTGGCGAGCGAAAGCGTGCCAGGTAGCGTCGTAGACGTTCGATCACGCGGAAGCTTCAGTGTGCGCACGATGACGCGTTCGTTCCGATATCGGGACGAAGGGATGAAAACGGAAGTGTTGCCGACGGCGAAGCGTCAGGCGTTCAGAGCATCGAGCCGGGCAGTAACGACTGCCAGCTGGGGTTTTGCGAGCGGGCGGTCGGTGCGGGCGAGCCATCGCGCTGGCTTTCGTCCGCTTCGCCGGTGGACGGCATGGCCGTGCTGGTATTGCGCGAGGTGGTGCCGACGCTGCGCGTCGACATGACGTCGCCGCCATTGTCGCTGTTACGCGACGAACCCTGCGCACTGCGCGACGAACCGCTTTCGAAGTTTGCCGACGACGCAGCATTCCCGCCCACCGAGAGCAGGTTGCCGGTCAGATCGACACTCGATGCGACAGCGGTACCCGTGGCACCGGTGGCACACAGCAGTCCGAACACGTATGTTCTGGCATTCATCGGGTAACCCCTAAGAGTCCCGTGGGGACGGCCGATCCTCTCAGAAACTTTCGGGGCTCGCCAGTGCCAGGAGCCCCGAGCTGGCGCGTCCTTCGTTTTATTTCGAAAGATCATGCGTTTAGATGCTGGAAGGCTACCTTGCCCGGGCCGATCGACGGCTATATTGCCCCGGAAATGGGCGTGCGCCTTCACGCTGCCTTAAAATCGGCAGATGTGCCTTATCGTCCCCCTCCGTTCCTCTTCCGTCCGTACGGCACGCGCGCCCTGATGCTCGCCCGCGATCTTCTCGAAGCCCTCGCGACAGGCGAGGCCGTATCGGGCGCCGCGCTCGCGCGTCGCGCTGGCGTGACCCGTGCAGCGGTGTGGAAACAGATCGAGGCGCTGCGCCTGAAGGGCGTGCCGGTCGAGGCGAAGGTGGGCGGTGGATACCGGCTGCCGTGGCGCACCGAACTGCTCGACCCTGCGCGCATTCGCGAGCATCTGCCCCCGGACATCGCGCAAGACCTGGGTCTGCTGGAAGTGCACTGGGAGATCGACTCCACATCGAGCGAACTCCAGCGGCGGCTTCCCACTCTGGACGACTGCAGCATCGTCATCGGCGAAATGCAGTCGGCGGGGCGCGGCCGGCGTGGCCGAGCGTGGCTGTCGCCGCCGGGTATGAATCTGTACCTGTCGATACTTAAACGCTTCGACGGTGGTTTCGCGGGAATGACCGGCCTGTCGCTGGCGGTGGGTGTGATTCTGATGCGCGCGCTCGACGAACTCGGCATCCGCACGGCCGGACTGAAGTGGCCGAACGACGTGCTGGCCGGGCAGGCGAAACTGGCGGGCATTCTCGTGGAGCTCAGCGGCGAATACCTTGGCCCCTGTACGGCCGTGATCGGCATCGGCGTCAATATTCGTCTTCCGGATGCGCTGCACGAACAGGCGGAACAACCGATCACCGATCTTGCTTCGTTGCGCGGCGACGATCCGCCCGGCCGCAATCGCGTCGCGGGGGTGCTTATCGAAAAACTGGTGGAAGGATTGCGCCAGTTCGACCGCCAGGGTTTCGCGGGTTTCGTCGCGGACTATGCGCAGTACGATTTGCTCAAGGGCGAACCGTTGCGGGTGATCGGCGCGCAGAGCGAGTTCGCTGGAACGGGCGAGGGTGTCGATCCTCGCGGCGCGTTGCTCGTGCGACGCGACGAAGGCGATATCGTTGCGATCGACAGTGCGGATGTTTCCGTGCGCAGACAGGGAAAGCCATGATCCTCCTGCTCGACCTCGGCAACACCCGGCTCAAGTTCGCGCTGCTGGACGGCGACGAATTCGTGCGCCGCGGCGCCTTCGGCTGGGATGCGGACATCGGCCACGAACTGGCGCTGCTCTGGCAGACCTGGCCCGTGCCCGAACGCATCGTAGGCGCCTCCGTCGTGGACGCGGCGCGCGAAACGCTGGTGTCCGACGCGGCACGCGACACCTTCGTCCGTGCAGTGCAGTGGGTGCGTTCGCCGGCGCAGGCCTGCGGCGTCGTCAACGCTTACGCGGAACCGCAGCGTCTCGGTGTCGACCGCTTCCTGGCCATGGTCGATGCGAAAGCCAGCGGACGGGCGCCGTGCGTTCTCGCCAGCGTCGGCACGGCATTGACGCTGGATGCGCTGGCCGCCGACGGCCGTCATCTCGGCGGCTGGATCGCGCCGGGACCGTTGCTGATGCAGCAGTCGGTGCTGGGTGCGACGGTGCAGGTGCGACCGTCCCAGACAGGCAGCCTGCGTGACCTGGCCGACAACACCGCCGACGCCCTGGTATCGGGTTGCTGGCAGGCCGCCGCGGCGCTGGTCGATCGCTTCGTGGCGCGCGCGTCCGGGTCCCTGGGTGGCTCGCCCACCATCACGCTGGGCGGTGGCGATGCCGATGTTCTCGCGCCCTTGCTCGACCATCCGGTCACGCTGGTTCCCGATACCGTGCTGCGCGGTTTGGCCGTATGGGCCGCGACTCATTCCCCGAGCGGCGATTCCATCTAGAATCCACGCCGTTCGCGGGCCATCGGGCCTCACGTCTTCCGCAAAGGCCTTCGATGCTGCCTCGCCTGCTTTTCGTCCTGCTGATTGCCCTGAACATCGCTGTGGCGGCGTGGCTGTGGCTCGGGGACAGCGGCGTGCACGCGGTCGATCCCACGGACAAGGGCGTACCGAAACTGCGTCTGCTGGCCGAGTTGCCGGCGCCGGCCATGTCGATCGCGGCACCGGCGAGACCCGTTGCCCTTGTGACGCCGGCTTCGTCCTCCCCAGCGGCGCCGGCATCCGCCGCGCCCGTGCCCGTGCAGTCAGTAGCTACCGCGCCGTCTCCTCCTCCCGCACCGGCGTCGAGCGCGGGGGAAAGCACGCGCCGTAGCTACCGCTGTCTCGCGCTGGGGCCTTTCTCGAATCAGGCCGATATGCGCGCGGCCCGCACCGCGCTTTCTCCGCGAACGGCCCGCATGCGCTCGCGGCAGGAGCAGACCAGCCAGTCGCGCGGATGGCGCGTTTTCCTGCCCGCGTACGCCACGCGCGAACAGGCGCTGGCCGAGGCGCGCAAGCTGGAAGCCAAGGGCGTGAAGGACTATTTCGTGGTGACGTCCGGCGATCTGCAGAACACCGTGGCGCTGGGTCTGTTCCACGATCCGGCCAATGCGCGCAAGCGTCGCGACGAGGTCGCCGTGCAGGGCTTTCCGGCGAAAATGAGCGAACGTACGGAAACCACGCCGGTCTGGTGGCTGGATCTGGTGGTGGCCGACGACGCGAATTTCGACTGGAAACGCAGCGTCCGTACGCCCGGCATCGCCACGCGTTCGACGGGCTGTTTCTGAGCCTGCGTCCATCCTGCTAGAATCGCCGCCCTGATGCCGGCATAGCTCAGTTGGTAGAGCAACCGCCTTGTAAGCGGTAGGTCCCCAGTTCGAATCCGGGTGCCGGCACCATCAGTCCCTTCGCTTCTGGCCATTTCGATCGCATCGCTGCGGATTCCGGCGTGCGCCGGAATGACGTCGAGGGGCTTGCGAGTTATCGCACAGCTAACATCACCTTCATTCCGACGCACGCCGGATCCGCAGCCGGGCAGCCGGTTTTCGCGGCGCGGCATGGCCCGGTTACCGCACTGCAACGAGACTGTCCGGACGCCCGATGTACACTCGGCGGATGATTCGCTTTCGCACGATCCTGCTGATGCTCGTACTGTCGCTGCCGTTATCCGGCTTCGCACAGGACGTCACCCGTCCGGCTTTCGCCGATCTACAGCAGCGTCACGCGGCGCCGCTCCTGCTCGATGTGCGCACGCCTGCCGAATACGGCGACGGGCATATCGCCGGCGCACTGAACGTACCGGTCGACGAAGTCGCCGCGCGGCATGGCGTGCTCGGCGTGCCGCGCGATCGCGAAGTCGTCGTCTACTGCAAGTCCGGCAAACGCGCCGCACGTGCCCGCGATACGCTCCAGTCGCTCGGCTACACCAACGTGCACCTGCTCGAAGGCAGCGTCGACGCCTGGCGCGCCGATGGCCGTCCTCTCGTGCGCGAACGCCCCTCACCCTGAGAACACTCATGAGTCCTGTTACCCGCTCGGTCGCCCTGGTGGGCGCGCCTACCGATATCGGCGCCGGTCATCGCGGCAGTTCCATGGGCCCGGAAGCGCTGCGCGTCGCCAATCTCGGCGCGCGTCTGGCCCGCCGTGGCATGCACGTCGTCGATCGCGGCAATCTCACCGGCCCGCTGAATCCGTGGGCGCCACCGACCGATGGCTATCGCCATCTGGACGAGGTCGTCGCCTGGAATACGGCTGTCTACGAGGCCGTCTATGCCGAACTGAAAGAGGGCAATCTGCCGGTCATGCTCGGCGGCGATCATTGCCTGGCCATTGGTTCCATCACCGCCGTGGCCCGGCATTGCCGCGAGAAGGGCACGAAGCTGCGCGTGATCTGGCTCGATGCCCATGCGGACTTCAACACCAGCCAGATCACGCCGTCGGGCAATATCCACGGCATGCCCGTGGCCTGCCTTTGCGGCTACGGCCCCGATGCACTGACCGGATTGGGCGACGTGACGCCCGCGACATCGCCGGACGTTTTCCGCCAGATCGGCATCCGTTCGGTGGACGAGGGCGAGAAGCGGCTCGTGCACGAAGTGGGCGTCGACATATACGACATGCGTTATATCGACGAGATCGGCATGAAAGCCGCCATGGAAGAAGCGCTGGCCGATATCGACGCGAACACGCACGTCCATGTCAGCTTCGACGTCGATTTCCTCGATCCTTCCATTGCCCCCGGCGTGGGCACCACGGTGCGCGGCGGCCCGAATTACCGCGAAGCGCAGCTGTGCATGGAGATGATCGCGGACACCGGTCGCGTGGGCTCGCTGGACATCGTCGAGTTGAACCCCGCGTTCGACAAGCGCAACCAGACAGCCCGTCTCGCGGTCGACCTGGTCGAGTCGCTGTTCGGCAAGTCGACACTGATGCGCTAGCAGCCTGCGGCCCGCGACGGCCTGCCGCAGGGCGGGGTCGCGCTATGTCGCGCCGGGCGAGCTAAACTCGAGGGGTTACCCGCCAGCCCAAGATCGCCATGCATACACGCGTACTCACCGGCATCACCACCACCGGCACACCGCACCTCGGCAACTACGTCGGTGCGATTCGCCCGGCCATCGTGGCCAGTCGCGATCCGAACGTCGACGCCTTTTATTTCATGGCGGACTATCACGCGCTGATCAAGAGCGACGATCCGGCGCGCATCGAGGCGTCCCGCCTGCAGATCGCCGCGACCTGGCTGGCCGGCGGGCTCGATCCGAACCACGCCACGTTTTACCGGCAGTCGGATATCCCCGAGATTCCCGAACTGACCTGGCTTCTGACCTGCGTGTCGTCGAAGGGCATGCTCAATCGCGCCCACGCGTACAAGGCTGCGGTCGACAAAAACGTCGAGTCCGGCGAAGACGCCGATGCGGGCATCACGGCCGGGTTATACATGTATCCGGTGCTGATGGCTGCCGACATCCTCGCGTTCAATGCGAACAAGGTGCCGGTGGGTCGCGACCAGATCCAGCACATCGAAATGGCGCGCGATATCGCACAGCGTTTCAACCATATCTATGGCCGCGAGTTCTTCGTGCTGCCCGAGGTACAGATCGAGGAGCAGGTGGCGACGCTGCCCGGACTCGACGGGCGCAAAATGTCCAAGAGCTACGACAACACCATTCCGCTTTTCGAAGGTGGCGCCAAGCGCTTGCGCGAAACGGTCATGCGCATCGTGACCGACTCGCGCCTGCCGGGCGAGCCGAAGGAAACGGACGATTCGGCGTTGTTCACCATCTTCAAGGCCTTCGCGACACCGGTGGAAACGGCGGCTTTCGCCGAAGCGCTGAAGGGCGGCCTGGGATGGGGCGAAGCGAAGCAGGTATTGTTCGAACGCGTGGAAGCCGACGTGGCTCCGATGCGCGAGCGTTACGACGCACTGATGGCGCGTCCCGACGATATGGAAGACATCCTGCTCGCCGGTGCGGCAAAAGCCCGCGCCATCGCGGCGCCGCTCGTTGCTACGCTGCGTGATGCGGTTGGCCTGCGTAGCGCGAAGCATCGCACTGCGCCGACGGCTGTCGCGTCGGTGGCCGTGCACGCCGGCAAGGCGAAGCCGCCGCGCTTCGCCAGTTTCCGCGATACCGACGGCAGCTTCCGCTTCCGTCTGTTTGCTGCGGACGGCGAGGAATTGCTTCTCTCGCAGGCCTTCGCCGATCCGAAGGCGGCCGGCGCGCTTCGCCAGCGCCTCGGAACCCTGGGTGGCACGAACGCGTCGGTGGAATCGCGCGACGGTCATATCGCACTGATGCTGGACGGAGCGGTAGTCGCCACCAGTCCCGCGCATCCGGACGAGGCCGCTCGTGCCGCCGCCGTGCTGCGCTTGCGCGGTGCGCTCGACGCGCTGGCCGAGGCGGAATAGCCATGCGTTATCTCGCGATCCTGTTGCTGGCGCCTTGGCTGCTGATTCTGGGCTGGGCTTATTGGGCCTATCCGAAGACGCTGATCCGCAACGCGACCCGGCGTGCGTTCGACGTGCTGGCATTGATCGCCGCAGCAGTGGCGTCCGTGCAGCTTGCGGTGATCGCGTTCGACTCCGTCGAAATCAAGCAGGTCGGCGACTTCGGCCCGGAGAGTGGCGGCATCTGGAAGCAGGTGATTCCGGCGCTGTATGGCTATGGCGGTTTTCTTGCCGTGCTGGCGCTGGCGATGCTGGTTCGCTACTACGTGTGGCGCCGCCGACCGTAAAACTGCTTTCTGTGCTTTCTGTCGGCTCCCACGGAAAGCGTAGAAAACGAACCTAATCCCAGCGATTGAGGTTCGGTCCGAATTCCTCGCCCTGGCGATGCACGACGCAGAAGCGCTGACCTGTCGGCGCTTCCATCACCCACCATCTGTCTTTCACCATCGCGATCCGCTTCGCGCCCAACGCTTCGAGACGTGCCGCTTCGGCTTCCAGATCGTTGGTTTCGATGTCCAGGTGCACGCGGCTGTCGCGCTCCACGCGCTGAAGCAGGATGCGTAGTTCGTCGGGTGGGGTATCGAGTTCGGCGTACTTGCCATCGCCATCCTGATCGGTCGTGACGATGGGTTTGCCTAGCGCGCGACTCCAGAACTGCGTGGCTTCGGCAAGGTCGTCGACTTTGCAGTCGAGGACCAGCGTGCACAGGCGGCTATGGTGCATGTCCTTGTCTCCGAACCTTGCTGTGGTTGTCCGTCGAACGCTAGCAGAGCGTGCGCGATGTCGCCATGGAAGGATCAGCCGGGCCGCAGGCGCAGCGTAAGACCCTTCAGGAAATTGCGCAGGAACTGGTCGCCGCAAAGGCGGAAGTTGGCGTGCTTCGGCTGCCGGAAGAGGGCGTTCATTTCCTGCTTGGAGACGGGGAATCCCGCCGCCTGCATGATTTCGTGCAGGTCGCTGTCCTTCAGTTCGAAAGCGACGCGAAGCTTCTTCAGCACCACGTTGTTGTTCACGCGCTTTTCGACCGGACGGGCCGGCTGGCTTTCGTCGCGGCCGCGGCGCTGGACGATCAGGCCGTCGAGGAAGTGCGCCATGATTTCGTCGGGGCAGGCCTTGAAGCCTTCCTCGTCCTCGCGGCGCAGCCATGCATTCACATCCGCCAGTTCCACGGTCACGCCAGTCAGCCCGATGACCTGGACGACATGGACGTCGGCCAGATCGAGCATGTAGCGGATGCTACGGAGAGTGTCGTTGTTGAGCATGGCGGGGAGTCCTAAAACGATAGGGTACCGCAGCCCGTACCTGTAACGGCGCTCCCACAGGGATATCGAGGCATGGATAGGCTGGCCGGGATTACTCGGCCGGCGTGTCCCGGAACGGCGGCAGTGCCTCGGCGCGTTCGGCGAAGGCCGCAAGACGCGGATAGCGATCCGCATGCAGGAATTCGGGCAGGGCGTCCTTGGCGAAGCGCCATGCGACCGCGGTGGTGATGTCCGCCTGCAGGGGTTTTGCTCCGAACAGCCAGCCGTCACCCGAACCGATTTCGTCTTCCAGCGCGCGATACGCCGCATGCAGCTGGCCATCGACGCGGTCCAGCCAGGGCTGGTGACGCTTTTCTTCGGGGCGCTTGTTGAGTTCGTAATAGACCTGCACCGCCTTCTCGGCGGCGACGAGCGCGAGGCCCACGATGCGCAGCGACCGCGCGTATTCGCCGATATCGGTCGGGGTCAGTCGCAGGTCGGGTGCGACCAGGCGTTCGAGGTAGTCGAGGATCAGGCTCGAATCCATCAGCACCACGCCGTCGTCCGTCACCAGCGTCGGCGCTTTTACGGCGGGGTTGATCGAGGCGAACGTGTCGAAATCGCGGAACACCGAGAGCGATTCATGGGAAAAGGGCAGGCCCATGAATTTGCAGCTGACGGCCACGCGGCGTACGAAGGGTGAATCGAGCATTCCGATCAGGCGCACGCGACATGACTCCACAGGGACGATGGATCCATTGTGACCGTATGGGCGCCGTATTTGTAGGAGCGCTCTCGAGCGCGATGGCGCAAGAAAAAAGCCCCGGGATATTTCCCGGGGCTTTTTTTCGAACCTGCCTTAGTTCGGCAGTCCGAGATCGTCGATCATCGCCTTCAGGAAGCGAGCGGCTTCGCCACCCGTGGCGGCGCGATGGTCGAAGGTCAGCGACAGCGGCATGCGGCGGTGTACTTCGATGCCACCCATGACGGCGACCACATCGTGGCTGAGCTTGCCGGCGCCGACGATGGCGACGGTCGGCGGAACCACGACGGGTGTCGCGTAGCGGCCGGCGAACATGCCGAAGTTCGACAGGCTGATCGTGTAGCCCGAAAGCTCCGAAGCCGGGATGCTGCGATCTTCGACCTGCGAACGCAGGCGCTTGATCGCGGCGCGGACGCCGGCGCCATCCAGTACGTCGGCGTTGCGTAGGGCGGGAACGAACAGGCCGTCGTCGGTATCGACCGCGATACCGATGTCCACGTGCGGATGCAGCGTGCGGGTAAGGTTCTTGCCGTCGAACCACGCGTTCAGTGCCGGCACGGTCTTGCAGGCCGTGACGATGGCGCGGATCAGGCGGGCGGTGATGTCCTGCTTGCCGATCCAGGCGTGCAGGTCGGCATCGTCGACGATGGTGGTCGGCACGACGTTGGCGTGAGCCTCGGCCATGACGCGCGCCATGTTGCGACGAACGCCCTTCAGCTGTTCGGGCTGACCCATCGCCTGCGAACCGGGAGGCGACGTGCGGACCGGCTTGCCGGCCAGCGACACGGGCGTGCGCTGCGGTGCCGGGCCTGGCTCGGGCAGCGTGGGCGCGAGGTGCTGCGCGGCAGCCGAACGGACCGGTGCGGCACCGAGCGCGGCCGAACCGTTCGCGGCGGCGTCCTTCACGTCCTTCATGGTGATCACGCCGCCGGCGCCCGAAGGTACGACGCGGGAGAGATCGATCTTCATCTTCTTCGCCAGCGCGCGCACGGCGGGGACCGCCTTCACGCCACCGACCGTGCTGACCTGTTCGGTGTGCACGTGGTTGCCGCTGACCATGGCGCCGACGACGGTGCCTTCGTCTTCGCGGTCGGCTTTCTTGCCGTTCGATTCGATCTCGCCGCCGTCGTCGGACGCGACAACCTTGCCGGCATCGTCCGGCGCCGGGCTACCGACGCTTTTCTTCGGGCCATGGTGATGGCCCGTGGCTTCCGCCTCGGCGCGCTGTTTGGCGTTCGGGTCGATTTCGATATCGACCACTTCGGCGCCGGTATCGATGATGTCGCCGGCCGCGCCGTAGAGCTTGGTGACCTTGCCGGAGTAGGGCGACGGCACGTCGACGACGGCTTTGGCGGTTTCCATCGACACCAGCGGGGCGTCGAGCTTGATCGTGTCGCCTACCTTGACGTGCCACTCGACGATCGTCGCGTCGGGCAGGCCTTCGCCGAGGTCGGGCAGGTGGAAGGTTTTGATATCGGCCATGGTGGTCGGTTCCGTATGGGTTAGCTGGCAGCGAGCGTGCGCTGGGCGGCTTCGACGATGCGTTCGACGCTGGGCAGGTACTTCATTTCCAGACGGAACAGCGGAATATGCGTGTCGAAACCAGTCACGCGTTCGACCGGAGCGAGCAGGCTGTAGAGGCATTCCTCGGACAGGCGCGCGGCGATCTCGGCGCCGTAGCCGGCCGTTTTCGGAGCCTCGTGCACGATGACGCAGCGGCCGGTCTTGGTGACCGATTCGGCGATCGTGTCGAAGTCGAGCGGCGTGAGCGTGGCGACGTCGATGACTTCGGCGCTGATGCCTTTCTGCGCCAGTTCGTCGGCGGCTTCGAGGCATTCCTTCACCTGGGCGCCCCAGGTGACCAGCGTGACGTCGGTGCCGTCGCGCAGGACGAAGCACACGTCCAGCGGCAGCGCTTCGCCGTCGTCGGGCACTTCTTCCTTGTACTGGCGGTAGATGCGCTTCGGCTCGAAGAACATCACCGGATCGGGATCGCGGATAGCGGCCAGCAGCAGGCCGTAGGCGCGCGCGGGCGACGACGGCATGACGACGCGCAGGCCCGGGATGTTGGTGAACAGATGCTCGTTCGCTTCGGAGTGATGCTCCGGCGCACGGATGCCGCCGCCCCACGGGGCGCGCCACACGGCCGGTACCGTCATGCGACCGCGCGTGCGGTTGCGCAGACGCGCGGCGTGGCAGGCGATCTGTTCCATCATCGGATAGATGAAGCCCTCGAACTGGGCTTCGGCGACCGGCTTCATGCCCTGCACGGCCAGGCCGACGGTGACGCCGGCGATGGTGGTTTCGTCCAGGGGCGTGTCCAGCACGCGCCATTCGCCGAATTTTTCCTGCAGGCCCTGCGTGGCGCGGAACACGCCGCCGTTGACGCCGACGTCTTCGCCGAGTACCACGACGCTTTCGTCGTGCGCCATTTCATAGGCGAGCGCCTGGGTAACGGCTTCGATAAGAGTAATTTGTGCCATGGGATGGATTCCTTACGACTGGCGATCGAGGGAGGCGACGAAGTCGCGCTGCGCGACGAGGTCGGCGGGGAGTTCGGCGTACAGATAGTCGAACATCGCCGTCGCCGGCTGGGTCTTGGTCTCGAGGTATGCATCGACCTCTTTGTCCATCCAGTCGTCGCATTCGGCCTTCCAGGCCTCTTCCTTCGCTTCGTCCCACTTGCCCTTCGCTTCCAGCCATTTGCGCAGGCGCGGCACCGGGTCGCGGTCCCAGGCGTCTTTCACTTCCTGCTCGCCGCGATAGCGGCGGGCGTCGTCGGCGGTGGTGTGGTCGCCGAGGCGGTAGGTGACCGCTTCGATGACCGAGCCACCCTGGCCGCTGCGTGCACGCTCGAGCGCGTCTTCCATCGCCTTGCGTACCGCGATGATGTCGTTGCCGTCGACCTGGATGCAGAACAGGCCGGCTGCCAGACCCTTCTGGGCCAGCGTATTGGCACCCGACTGGATGCGGCGCGGCACCGAAATGGCCCACTGGTTGTTCACGATCACGGCGACCAGCGGCAGGTTCTGCGCGCCGGCGATGTTGATGGCGCCGTAGAAATCACCCTTCGACGAACCACCGTCGCCGATGGTGCAGACGGCGACGCGCGGTTCCTTGCGGATCTTGAACGCGAGCGCGGAGCCCGCGGCATGCAGGCACTGCGTCGCGATGGGTACGCACCAGGCGAAATCGTGCTTCGGCGCGTCGGCGAAATCGTTGCCGCGTTCGTCGCCGCCCCAGTACATGTAGACCTCGCGCGGCTTCACGCCGCGATACAGCTGTGCGCCGTATTCGCGGTAGCTGACCGCCAGGGAATCTTCCCGGCGCATGGCGCTGCCGATGCCGACGTGCGCGGCTTCGTGGCCGAGGCACGAGGCATAGGTGCCGAGCTTGCCGGTGCGCTGCAGGGCGATCGACTTGGCGTCGAACACGCGCGTGGACACCATGAGCTTGTAGAGCTCGACCATATGGTCGAGATCCTTTGCGAATTCAGGCAGTTCCTTGCCAACTTCCTTGCCATCCTGGTCAAGGTACTGCAGGTATTCGATTTCGAACTTGGCGGCGATGGACACGACTCGCTCCCGGAGTGAGTAAAGATTTAGCGCATTACGAGGGAGGCGGCAGCCCATCCAGCGGGACGTGCACACACTTCAGACCTTTGCGGGGCGCACTAGATATCAGGGGTATTATGACGCGGCAAGGGACGGCGCAGCATACGGGGCCGTCTGGCCGGGGTGGTTAAAGCCGTGTAGAGACCGCACGTACCCTTCAAATAATCTTAAGATTGCGGGCTTAACTGGGGTATGGCGGCTTCATGACCGATCGGCAGCGTGAGCTCGAACCTGGCATCCGGACCGACCTCGAAGGTCGCCTGACCTATGGGTCATACCTGAGGCTGGACCTGGTCCTGGCGGCGCAGCAGCCGCTGTCCGACCCACCGCACCACGATGAAATGTTGTTCATCGTGCAGCACCAGACCTCCGAGCTCTGGCTGAAGCTGCTGATCCACGAGCTTCGTGGCGCCATGGCGCACCTGCGGGCGGACGATGTCGACGGCACCCTGAAAATTCTTGCGCGGGTCAAGCAGATCCAGCGCCAGCTTTACGAGCAGTGGGCCGTGCTGGCCACCCTGACGCCGACCGAGTACCTCGAGTTCCGCGAAGTGCTGGGCCCGTCCTCCGGTTTCCAGTCGTTGCAGTACCGCATGGTCGAATTCATGCTGGGCAACAAGCTCGCGGACATGCTCAAGGTATTCGAGCACGACCCGGCCGCACTGGCCGCCCTGCGCGAGGTGTACGAGGCTCCCAGCCTGTATGACGAATTCCTGCGTTATCTCGCGCGCCGCGGCCACGCGGTGCCCGCGTCCTTGCTGGACCGCGACGTTACCCAGCCGTACTGCAGCAACCCGGACCTGTTTCCCGCGCTGCGCCGTATCTACGAGGACACAGGGCATTACTGGCCGGAATACCACCTGTGCGAACAGCTGGTGGATGTCGAGGAAAGCTTCCAACTCTGGCGATTCCGCCATATGAAGACGGTGGAACGCATCATCGGCTACCGGCCGGGGACCGGTGGGTCGTCTGGCGTGGCCTTCCTGCGCCGCGCCCTGGAGCAGACATTCTTCCCCGAATTGCTGGAAGTCCGCACCGTTTTAGGCACCTGATGCTGCGCACGCATTTGACGGGGCACCGCCCGGGCGGTTAAACGTGCACGTCGCCTTCACGTCCAACGGAAGGACGCCGACGCCACCGTAACCCCAAGGGAAGCCCATGACGCCAGCCGTTACCGAGACCGCACGCCCCATCCCCGAATTCCCGCAGACGCTGGGTCACCCCCGTCCGCTGTGGATGCTGTTCATGACGGAGTTCTGGGAGCGCTTCGCGTTCTACGGCATGCGCTGGGCCCTGACGCTTTACATCGTGGCGCAGTTCTTCAACCACGATCAGGCCGGACAGGCCTATGCCAGCCGGACTTACGGCGCGTACCTGGCGCTGGTCTACGCTTCGGCGATTTTCGGCGGCTATGTCGCCGATCGCATCCTCGGCTATCAGCGCTCGATCCTGGTCGGCGCGGCCGTGATGGGCACGGGCCTGTTCATGGTGATGATGCCCAACCAGCAGATTTTCCTGGCCGGTCTGGCCACGGTGATCGTCGGCAACGGGCTCTTCAAGCCGAACATCTCGTCGCTGGTGGGCCAGATTTACGCGCCGGGCGACGATCGCCGCGATCGCGGCTTCACCATTTTCTACATGGGCATCAACGGCGGCGGACTCGTCGCGCCGCTGATCACCGGCTGGCTCGCTTCGGTGCTGAGCAATACGCCGATGGAGCAGAACTACAAAGTCGTGTTCGCCGCGTCGGGCGTGGGCATGATCTTCAGCCTGATCTGGTTCTGGATCGGCAAGCACCAGATGAAGGGTATCGGCGTGCCGCCGCCGGAGCGTAACGAGGCCAAGAGCCTGCTCATGGTCGTGGTCGGCATCGTCGTCGCTATTCCGTTGGTTTATCTGCTGATGGCCAAGGCTGGCGCGATCGTGATCGCGTGGTTGTTGGGGGCATTGTTCATCGGCGTGGGCGTGATGCTGGTCGTCGAGGCGATTCGTCACGGCAAGGTGCAGATCCATCGCGTGATCGCGATGTTGCTCCTGTTCGCGTTCAACGTGACTTTCTGGATGTTCTTCGAACAGGCCGGCAGCTCGTTCAACTTCCTCGCCGAAAATATCGTCAACCGCAATATGTTCGACGGTGCGTTCGTGTTCCCGACCGGCTGGTTCCAGTCGGTGAACTCCGCCGCGATCCTCATCTGCGCACCGCTGGTAGCGCTGGCCTGGGCGTGGTCGTCGCGCATCGGTCGCGAACCGTCGATTCCGCGCAAATTCGGCCTGGGCCTGATCTTCAACGCACTGGCGTTCCTGGTGCTGATGTATGCCCTGACCAAGACGGTCGACAGCAACGGGCAGATCCCGTTCTGGCCGTTGGCGCTGTGCTACGTGATGCAGACCCTTGGCGAGCTGTGCCTGTCGCCCATCGGTCTTTCGATGGTGACCAAGCTGGCGCCGAGCAAGGTCGTGGGACTGGCGATGGGCGGCTGGTTCCTGTCGACCGCCATCGGCAACAACCTTTCCGGTCTGCTCGCCGGCCATATCAGCGGCGAGAACGGCATGACCGTGCAGTCGGCGCTGGACGGTTTCACCTTCAGCTTCTGGCTGCTGCTGGGTGCCGGTGTGGCGCTGTTCCTGATCGCGCCGCTGATCAACAAGTTGATGCACGGGGTGAAATAAGAGCGGGGATTGGGGGCGGGCAGTGGGGGCGCGTTTCCGGCGCCCGTTTGAGGGAACGACACGCGCCGGGCAGGCGTTGCATCCGCTGGGCGTTATCAGTCCCCTCGGGCAATCGCCGGGGCTACGCCCCCGCTTCCCATCCCCCACCCCCGCTTTTTTACGCCGCCATCAGCTTGTCGAGGATGCGGCTCAGCCAAGCGCGCTCCTCGTCGTCCAGCTTCGCCAGAAGCTCGCGTTCGTGCTCGCGGGCGAGGGGGGCGACCTCGTCGTGGATCGCCCAGCCTTCGGCCGTCAGCTGCAGTACCGACCGGCGCTTGTCGCCGTCGTGGGTGCCGCGGTCGACCCGGCCGGCGTCGACCAGCCGCGCCAGCGCCCGGCTGACCGCGACCTTGTCCATGGCGGTCCGTTCGGCCACCTCGCGCGCCGACAGCCCCTCGAAGCGGGCTAGCACGGCCATCACGCGCCACTCGGTCATACTCAGCTCGTAGCGCTGCTGGTAATCGGCGGCGATGGCCTGACTGACCGTGTTCGACAGGATCGAGAGCCGGTAAGGCAGGAAATGTTCGAGTTCCAGGGGCGCGTGCGCCACGTTCGGTCTGGCGGACATGCTGCGCCGCTCCTTGCAAATGGTTTCATATGAAACTATAACTTAAGGATACCCAGCGCAAACCGTTTTGCACGCCAGGAGACCCCCATGAGCGCCCAGACTAACATCGGTATGGAAGTCACCACCTTCGAGAACCCGCAAGGTGTCGATGGCTTCGAATTCGTCGAGTTCGCCGCGCCCGATCCGGCGCTGCTGCACAACCTGTTTCCGCGCATGGGCTTTATCCCCGTCGCGAAGCACAAGACGAAGAAGATCACGCTCTACCGCCAGGGCACCTGCAACTTCCTCGTCAACGAAGAGCCCGATTCCTTCGCCGCTGACTTCGTGGCCAACCACGGTCCCAGCGCCTGCGGTTTTGCGATCCGTTTCAACCGTCCCGCGACCGACGTCCTTGAGACGGCGCTCGGCAACGGCGCGGACAAGCTCACCCACAAGACCGAAACGCTGGCTCTCGATGTGCCGGTCATCGAAGGCATCGGCGGTGCGGCGCTTTACCTGATCGACAAGTACGGCGAGAAGGGCGAAGTCTACGAAGACGAATACGACTGGCTGCCGGGCGTCGATCGCAACCCGAAAGGTTTCGGCCTGACCTTCATCGATCACCTGACGCACAACCTGCACTTCGGCAACATGCAGAAGTGGTCGGAATATTACGAGCGCCTCTTCAACTTCCGCGAAATTCGTTACTTCGACATCAAGGGCGCGAAGACGGGTCTTGTTTCGAAGGCGATGACCGCGCCGGATGGCATGGTCCGCATCCCGCTGAACGAGTCGTCGGACGAGAAGTCGCAGATCAACGAGTACCTGAACGAGTACAAGGGCGAAGGCATCCAGCACATCGCCATGTTCACGGACAACGTCTACGAAACCGTCGAGGCGATGCGCGAGCAGAACGTCGCGTTCCTCGATACGCCGGACACGTATTTCGAAGTGATCGACCTGCGCATGCCGGGGCACGGCGAAGACGTGGCGCGGTTGCAGAAGAACAAGATCCTGATCGACGCGGACGACGAGACCAAGAAGAAACTGCTGCTGCAGATATTCACGCAGAACAATATCGGTCCGATTTTCTTCGAGATCATCCAGCGCAAGGGCAACGAAGGTTTCGGCAACGGCAACTTCACGGCGTTGTTCGAGTCGATCGAGCGCGACCAGATGCGTCGCGGCGTTCTCTGACACAAAGGCCATCTCGCCATGACGACACCGGGATACCAGTCGGGATTCGGTAACGAGTTTGCCACCGAGGCGGTGGCGGGAACGTTGCCCGTTGGCCAGAATTCGCCGCAGCGCGTCGCGCACGGACTGTATGCCGAGCAGCTTTCAGGCTCGGCATTCACCGCGCCGCGTCACCAGAACCGGCGCAGCTGGCTATATCGCATCCGGCCCGCGGCGCAGCATTCGCCGTTCGTCGAGTTACCGACGAAGGCCTTCCACAATCGCTTCGACGAAGCGCCGGCGACGCCGAACCAGTTGCGTTGGGATCCGCTGCCAATGCCGTCGGAACCGACGGATTTTCTGGACGGTCTGACAACCATGGGCGGTAACGGCGGTCCTGCCGATCAGACGGGGTGCGGTATTCATCTGTACGTCGCGAACCGATCGATGGACGGGCGGTTTTTCTACGATGCGGATGGCGAGCTGCTGATCGTGCCGCAGCAGGGACGACTGCGTATCGCGACGGAACTTGGCGTGCTCGATGTCCAGCCGCTGGAGATCGCGGTGATTCCGCGCGGCATCCGGTTCCGGGTCGAACTTACCGATGGCGAAGCACGTGGTTACGTCGCCGAGAACTTCGGCGCGCACCTGCATCTGCCCGATCTCGGCCCGATCGGTGCGAACGGTCTCGCCAATTCGCGCGATTTCCTTACACCGGTAGCGTCCTTCGAAGATGTCGACGGCGAGTTCGAACTCGTCGCAAAATTCCAGGGCGGGCTGTGGTCGGCGCGTATCGACCATTCGCCGCTGGATGTCGTGGCGTGGCACGGCAACTACGCGCCGTACAAGTACGATCTGCGCCTGTTCAACACCATCGGATCGATCGCCGTCGATCATCCCGATCCGTCGATCTTCACTGTACTGACGTCCGCCAGCGATACGCCGGGAACGGCGAATATGGACTTCGTGATCTTCCCGCCGCGTTGGCTGGTGGCCGAGCACACGTTCCGTCCGCCGTACTTCCATCGCAACGTGGCCAGCGAATTCATGGGCCTGATCGATGGCGCGTACGATGCCAAGGCCGGCGGTTTCGTCCCCGGCGGGTCCAGCCTGCACAACTGCATGAGCGGACACGGGCCGGATGCGGCCAGCTTCGAGAAGGCGAGCGCCGCGGACACGTCGAAGCCGGATCACATCACCGGTACCATGGCCTTCATGTTCGAGACGCGCAAAGTCATTCGTCCGACGACACAGGCGTTGTCGTCGCCCCAGCTTCAGGGCGATTACTACGAATGCTGGCGCGGACTGAAAAAGCACTACAAAGGGAACGCATGAAACTCGGTTCATTGAAGGAAGGCGGTCGCGACGGCACACTGATCGTCGTCAGCCGCGACCTGACGCAGGCGGTAAAAGCCACGGGCATCGCATCGACGATGCAGGCGGCGCTGGACGACTGGCATGCCGCGGCACCGCGCCTGAATGCGTTGTCGGAGCAGTTGAACGGCGGGACAGCACCCGGCGCTTTCGCGGTGGATTTCGCCGCGCTTGCCGCGCCGTTGCCGCGCGCCTATGAATTCGTGGATGGCAGCGCCTACCTGCCGCACGTCGAGCGCGTGCGCAAGGCCCGTGGCGCCGAAGTGCCCGAATCGTTCTATTCCGATCCGCTGATGTATCAGGCGACGAGCGCGGGTTTCCTCGGGCCGCGCGATGCGGTGGTCGTGTCGAGCGAGGCATTCGGCATCGATCTGGAAGCCGAGGTGCTGGTCGTTACCGACGATGTTCCGATGGGGGTCACGCCCGTACAGGCCGCCGAGCACATCCAGTTGGTCGGCCTCGTCAACGACGTGTCGCTGCGTGGCCTGATTCCGGGCGAACTGGCCAAAGGTTTCGGCTTTCTGCAATCCAAGCCGCGTTCGGCACTATCGCCGGTTTTCGTCACGCCCGACGAGCTGGGCGATATCTGGCGCGACGAGAAACTGCATCTGCCGATGCTGACCTGGATCAACGGCGCATGGTTCGGCGAAGCCGAGTGCGGCGTCGACATGCAGTTCGACTTCGCGCAGCTCGTCGCGCATGCCGCGAAGACGCGTCCACTGACGGCCGGTACGCTGGTCGGCTCCGGCACGATCGCCAATCACGATACGTCGAAGGGTGCGTCGTGTCTCGCCGAACAACGCACGGTCGAAACCCTGCGCGACGGCAAGGCCAGCACGCCGTTCCTTTCGTTCGGGGATACCGTGCGCATCGAAGTGAAGGACGGGCAGGGCGTGTCGATCTTTGGCGCTATTGAGCAGACGATCGCGAAGGCGTAGTTCGCTTCTTCCGGGATTCGCAAACAAAAAGGGTTCCTCTCGCTTTTTCGGGGGACGGCTCGGCTTTGCCATCGCTTTCGCGCTCGGACGTTTCGGGGGGAGCCGTCGGCCACCACCCTCGACGCTCCGGCTTCACCGTCGCTCGGGGAAGGAGAGCCGCTGCGCGGCTTTTGTTCTATGGCTGCGCCCCGTCGCGCCCGCGCTGTGGGCGGGGGTTTTTGATTCGGCATCCTTGCCTCAGCAAAAACGGCGGACCGTCCAGGTCCGCCCCCTGCGGGCCTGGTCCGCCCGCCGCGCTCGGTTGCGCAAGTCGCGTCGAGGGTGGTGGCCGACGGCTCTTCCGGATGCTGCGGTCACGTGGGGGAAAGCATCGCGTCGACGCATGGCCAGTGATGACCGCATGCCGGTCCCATCACGTGTTCGGCTCGCGCTCTGCCCACAGCCAACCGCAATCGACGGTGCCGTGGCCGGGTTGGCCCTTGGGGCCGCCTTAGCCGAGGGCCGCGATGACCCGTTGGAACGAAAGCGGGACTACGGCCCGCTCCCGCAGGGACGGCGCCGAAGGCCCCAAGGGCCAACCCGGTCGCGGCCTCCCCGACGCACGAGCGTGAGCCGACGAAGCCGCTAGTGACACAAGCCACGCAGCGGCGGTCCTTACCCAAAGAGCGGCCAGACGCGCGAGATCGTTCCCGCTAATGCGTGAAGAACCTAAAAAAAGGCCCGCGAAAGCGGGCCTTTTTTTTTCCGAGCTCAGCGGATTATTTCGCCGCCATCAACGCCTTGGTCATATCGAGCATGCGGTTCGAGAAGCCCCACTCGTTGTCGTACCACGAGAGGACCTTCACCAGCGTGCCGCCCATGACGCGGGTCTGCGTCGCGTCGTAGATCGACGAATGCGGGTTGTGGTTGAAGTCGATCGAGACCAGCGGCTTGGTGTTGGTCGTCAGGATGCCCTTCATCGCGCCGTTGCCGGCTTCGGCGATGACGGCGTCGATCTCTTCCTTCGTGGTCGCGCGCGCGGCGGTGAACACGAGGTCGACGACCGAGACATTGATTGTCGGCACGCGCATGGCGAAGCCGTCGAGTTTGCCGTTGAGCTCGGGCAGCACGAGGCCGACCGCGGCAGCGGCGCCGGTCTTGGTCGGAATCTGGCTGTGCGTGGCACTACGGGCGCGACGCAGGTCCGAGTGGTACACGTCGGTCAGGACCTGATCGTTCGTGTAGGAGTGGATGGTGGTCATCAGGCCGTTCACGATGCCGATCTTCTCGTGCAGCACCTTGGCGAGCGGCGCGAGGCAGTTCGTGGTGCACGAGGCGTTGGAGATGACCTGGTGGCCCGCGGTCAGCTTGTCGTGGTTGACGCCGTAGACGAACGTGCCGTCCACGTCCTTGTCGGCGGGGGCGGAGATGATGACCTTCTTGGCGCCGCCAGCCAGATGCGCGCCGGCCTTGGCCTTCGAGGTGAAGAAGCCGGTGGATTCCAGCACCACGTCGACGTCGTGCTCGCCCCAGGGAAGCTTCGAGGGATCGCGCTCGGCGAAGACCTTGATGCGGTCGCCGTTGACGATGAGGTCGCCGCCGTCGACGGACACTTCGCCCGGGAACTTGCCGTGCGCGGTGTCGTACTGCGTCAGGTGGGCGTTGGTTTCCGCATCGCCGAGGTCGTTGACCGCCACGATCTGAATTTCGTTGTTGCGACCTGCCTCGTACAGCGAGCGCAGGATGTTGCGACCGATGCGACCGTAACCGTTGATGGCGACCTTGATGACCATAAGCTGCGTCCTCTTCGAAGGGGTGCGGGTGGTTTAAAACCGTCATGTTAGCGGAAAGGCCCCATACCCGGCTTGCTGCGGCGCGGCGAGTTGTCATCTCCCGAAGGCACACGTGTGGCAGACTTCGTGGCTCGTTCACCTACGCCGATGCCATCCATGACCTCCTTTACCGCGCGCGGCTCCCTTGCCGCCCTCGTCGCGCTGGCCGTCTGCGCCGTCGCCCCTTCCGCCCACGCCTGGGGGGCCAACGGCCACCGCATCGTCGCCGATCTGGCCCAGCGCCAGCTGACGCCGCAGGCCCGCGCCCAGGTCGATCGCCTGCTGCATGCCGAGAACGCGAATTCGCTGAGCGATATCGCCAGTTGGGCCGACGAACTGCGGGATAACCCCGAAACGAAAGCGCTCGGCAAGGCTACCGGATCGCTGCATTACATCAATTTCGCCGATAAAACCTGCACTTATGTGCCGCCGCGGGACTGCTCTGACGGTCGTTGCGTGGTCGGCGGCCTGCAGAAGTACGTGGCGATCCTGGGCGACAGCAACGCTTCCGACGCCGACCGTGCGCAGGCGCTGAATTTCGTCGTCCATTTCGTCGGCGATGTGCACCAGCCGCTGCACGCCGGCTACCGCGACGACAAGGGCGGCAACGATTATCAGGTTCAGATGGACGGCAAGGGTTCGAACCTGCATCGCGTATGGGACTCGAGCATGCTCAACACCCGCGGGCTGAAGTGGCAGAAGTACGCGCAGAATCTGGCCGACAACGGTCCGGTCGTACCGCCGCCGGCCAGCGAGCCGCTGGACAATCCCTATGCCCAGTGGGCGGAGGAGTCCTGCCGGATCACCCGCGACGACGGTGTCTATCCGGCCGGTCACGTCATCGACGATGCGTACGTCAGCGCGGAGCTGCCCATCGCCGAGCGCCGCCTGCGCGAGGCCGGCAAGCGTCTGGCCGATCTGCTCAACAGTACCCTGCGGAACTGACCCGGGCGTGGGCGGGAAATTTCATAAGCCCGTCCACGTATTCCCTCGATTGAAGCCTGTGCTAACTTCGTGAAATGACCGACATACAAGTACGCCGCACCAAGATCGTAGCCACCCTCGGCCCCGCCACCGATGCTCCGGGCATGCTCGAACGCATCCTGGAGGAGGGCGTCGACGTGGTTCGCCTGAACCTTTCGCATGGCCAGCCGGACGACCATCGCGCCCGTGCCGCCGCCGTGCGTGCCGCGGCGGAAGCCGTCGGTCGCGAGGTCGGCATCCTTGCCGACCTGCAGGGTCCGAAGATCCGCATCGAGAAATTCGCTGGCGGCCCCGTCGACCTGATGGCCGGCGATAGCTTCGTGCTCGACTGCCGTCCGGATGCCCCTCCGGGCAACGCGTCGCGTGTCGGCGTCAGCTATTACGGTCTGCCGAACGACGTGGTCGCGGGTGACGTGTTGCTCCTCGACGATGGCCTCGTCGCGATGAATGTCATCGAAGTGGTGGGCGCCGAAGTACGCTGCCGCGTTGCGATCGGTGGCCGTCTATCGGACCGCAAGGGGCTCAATCGACAGGGCGGCGGCCTCAGCGTCGCGGCGCTTTCGGATAAGGACCGTGCCGACATCAAGCTCGCCGCCGAAATGGGTGCCGACTTCCTCGCCGTTTCCTTCGTGCGTTGCGCCGAAGACCTCCACGAAGCGCGTCGTCTTCTGCGCGAAGCCGGCGGCGACGCGGCCATCGTGGCGAAGATCGAGCGCGCGGACGCTATCCCCGTTCTCGGCGAAATCATCGATGCCTCCGATGTCGTGATGGTGGCTCGTGGCGATCTCGGCGTGGAAATCGGCGATGCCGAGCTGCCGGGTCTGCAGAAGAAAATCATTCGCGAGTCCGTTCTGCGGAACCGTTCGGTGATCACCGCGACGCAGATGCTGCAGTCGATGGTCACTGCGCCGATTCCGACGCGCGCCGAAGTGCTCGACGTCGCCAATGCGGTCATCGACGGCACCGATGCCGTGATGCTGTCGCAGGAAAGCGCCGCGGGCGCGCATCCGGACAAGGCCGTGGCGGCGATGCGCCGCATCTGCCTCGGTGCCGAGCGCCAGTTCGAGCCGCGCGACGACCTGCGTCCCGGCATTCATCATCTCGACCGCAGCGACCAGGCCATCGCGCTGGCGGCCATGCAGCTTGCCGCCCAGGTCGGCGTTCGCGCCATCGTGGCGCTGACCGAGTCGGGCGCCACGGCGCAGTGGCTGTCGCGTTACCGCTTCGCCGTGCCGATCTACGCGCTGTCGCCCTCGGGCGTGGCCCGCCGCCGCATGCTGATGTTGCGCGACGTACAGCCCATCGATTTCGAACAGAACAACCTCGACCCGGCGCATACCGCGCGCGCGGCGCTCCAGCATCTGTTCGCGCTGGGCAAGCTGATCGAGGGCGATCGCGTGATCCTGACTCACGGCGACCATATCGGTCGCGGTGGCGGTACGAATACGCTGAAGTTGCTGATGATCGGGAAGGATGGGATCGCGGATAGTCTTCGCGACCTGTAATCCCGATCGTCCGCCGTGTCGCGACTGCCGCGGGTGGTCGCCGTGGGTCCGAAGCTTGCGCAGAGACGACGGGGAGAGGAGGAAAGTTTCCCTCGAGGTTCGTCGCTCCTGCGCAGGCAGGAGCCCAGCGCGGTGCGGCCGGTCGTCGCGTCGTCGTGGTTCGCGGCTCTTGTCGTCAGTGCGGGTTTTCGCAACACGCTCACACCCTCCCGGCGTTAAACTCAGTCCGACGAGTTTCCCAACGACCGAGGGCGCCATGACCAGCCGACTCACCCGTATTTCCCTTGCCCTGGCGCTCTGCACCGCGGCCATACCCGTGTTCGCCCAATCCCAGTCGGTAAAGAAGGTCGCCCCCGACCGCGTGCCGGTTTACTGGACGCTGACCAATAGCCATGTGGATGTCGACGTGCCCAACACGGGCAAGAACCTCGATCAGCCCGGCTGCGCGGCGGTCACGTACACCATCGGCGCCGATGGCGTGACCCGCGACCTCGTCGCCGTTCGTGTGGTGCCCGAGGGCGACCTCGGCATTCCCGCAGTCAGCGCCGTAAAGAACTTCCACTACGCACCGGCAGCCAATAACCGCCTGGGCAATCCCATCGCCACCTACTACGTGGTCGAGTTCAACATGCCCGCCGATCAGGCCAAACGCGCCGAAATCCTCAAGAAGTGTGTCGTGCCGGGCTACGCCCAGGCTTCCTGACCCCCTTGCTGCGGCGCCCCGTGGGGTGCCCGGCCTTGTGTCCTATACTTCGCCGGCTTTCTATCCGAGCCCCGACTTGCCGTCGGGGCGAGACCCGTCCTTGCGGTATACGCACCGCCCCGATCCACGGAGTTGTCATGAGCATCGAAGATCTCGAAACCATCGCCCAGAAAATGGTCGCGCCCGGTAAAGGCATCATCGCTATCGACGAATCGACCACGACCATTGCCAGGCGGTTCAAGGCCGTAGGTATCGAGAACACCGAAGAAAACCGCCGCGCCTACCGCGAGCTGCTGCTGACGACCCCGGGTCTGTCCGAGCACATCTCCGGTGCGATCCTGTATGACGAAACTATTCGTCAGTCGACCAAGGACGGCGTGCCGTTCACCGAACTGATGAAGAAGAACGGCATTATTCCGGGTATCAAGGTCGACAAGGGCCCCGTCGCGCTCGCCGGCTTTCCGGGCGACGTCATCACGGAAGGCCTCGACGGCCTGCGCGAGCGCCTGCAGGAATACGCACGGCTGGGTGCCCAGTTCGCCAAGTGGCGCGCGGTTATCAATATCTCCGACGACAATCCGAGCTCCTCGGCTATCGAAGCCAATGCCCACGCGCTGGCACGTTACGCCGCGCTGTGTCAGGAAGCCGGGATCGTGCCGATGGTCGAGCCCGAAGTCATCATGGACGGCAACCACAGCATCGAAGTCAGCTACGAAGTGCACGAAGCCGTGCTGCGCAGCCTGTTCAACGCCCTGTACGAGCAGAACGTCATGCTCGAAGGCACCATCCTGAAGGCCAGCATGGTCATCGCCGGCACCACCGCCGCGGAGCCGTCCGAGGCAAGCGAAGTTGCCGAGGCGACGGTCCACGTGCTGAAGGCCACTGTGCCGGCATCGCTGCCGGGTATCGTGTTCCTGTCCGGTGGTCAGAAGGACGAGCAGGCCACGGCCAACCTCAACGAGATGAACAAGCTTGGACCGCACCCGTGGCCGCTGAGCTTCTCGTACGGTCGCGCCATGCAACAGGCCGCGCTCGACCTGTGGTCGAAGGACCTGAAGGGCAACGTCGCCGAGGCACAGAAGATCGTCGCCGCACGCGCGAAGGAAAACGGCCTGGCTGCCCTGGGGCAGTGGAAGGGCTGATCGGCCTCCGAAAGCCTGACAAGAAAACGGGCGCCGAGGCGCCCGTTTTTTTTACATTTACAGCAACGATCAGAAGCGATATTCGGCGCTGACCGAGACCATGTCGGTGCTCAGGTCGACGTTGTTCTTCTTCGCGTTGTAGTAGTCGTAGTTGATACCCAGGCTGACGTTGTTGGTGAAGTCGTAACCAACACCGGCGCCGGCGTACCAGCTGGTCTTGTCGATGCCACGGCGAACGATGTTGTTGTCGCTGCCGCTTTCCATGCCGTGACCCTTCCAGTCGTAGATACCGCCGCGAGCGCTGATGTACCACTTCGGATCGATATTGAAGTGGCCGTTCACGCCGGCCGTCCAGCCGTGCAGCTGCGACTTGCCGCGATCGACGACGCGGTCGCCATTGAAGATGTTCTTGGCGTTGATATTGCCCAGATCGTTGTAGCCCGCTTCGACGCCGAGAGCGACGGACGGGGTAACGGTCCAGCGGTAGCCGCCGTTGATGCCATAACCGGTGTCGTGGCCGTCATACGGGCCCTTGTCGATCGACGTGCGGCCGACATTGCCGTTGACGAACCAGCCGCCGTTACCGTTCGCACTCTGCGCGAAAGCGGAGGGGATCGCGGCAAGGCCGGCGGCAGCGAAAGCGAGGGCGATAAGTGTCTTCTTCATGGAGATTCTCCTATTAGGACTTTTCGCAACCGGCGCTTGGGGATGGCGTTGATCCGGTCACGTTGCGCATGCGGTTTGTCGTCGCGCTGACCCCTAGATGCGGCTCCCTGCCGAAACATTCAACTCGCGTGATTTCCGTATTAAGAAACGATTAAGCCATGGCGAATTAACGCCATGGCTTAAGGGTCGAACAACCAACGTGTCGCTTAGAAGCGGTATTCGCCCGCGAGCGAAATGATGCCCGTGGAGCGCTTCAGATCCGACGTGGTCACGCCGGTTGCGTCGTTGCGGATCTTGCCCGCATTGGCGTGGTAGTAGTCGTAGTTGAGACCAACGCCAAAGTGCTCGTTGATGTCCCAGCCCGTGCCTACACCGGCGTACCAGCTGCCGCGACCTGCGCGACCGCCGTTGGAAAGGCCAAGATCCTGGCCCACGCTGTTGTTGTAATTGTTGTTGTTGTCGTTGGCGTAGAAGAAACCGCCGCGCGCGCTGATGTACCACTGCGGCACGAGGTTGATCTTGCCGTTCACACCGAGCGTCCAGCCGCGCAGGGCGTTTTCGCTGCTGCGCTGGTTGACGTCGCCAGAGTTGAAGATGTTCTTCACGCGGTAGTTGCCGAGGTCGACATAGCCGGCTTCGAGGCCGAGACCCAGGTCGTTACCGACTTTCCAGCGGTAGCCGCCAAGCAGGCCGTAGCCCGTGCGACGGTCTTTTTCACCCTTCAGGAAGTTGAAGCCGCTGGCATTGCTGCCGAAGCCGCCATTGCTGCTGCCGTTGGTACGGCCGACGGTGGCGCCGATGAACCAGTTGCCGCTGCCGACAGGCTGGTTGGGCTGGAAGTTGCCGCCGGCGGCGGGTGCCGAGTCGGTGACGGACGCCGCGGAGTCCTGGGCGAAAGCCGGGATAGCGACGAAACCTGCGGCGACGAAGCTGAGTGCGAGTAGCGTTTTCTTGCTCATGGGGTTCTCCAAATCTTATTGGCCTGCGTGCTGCCGGGGGTTCGGCGGGCCCGAAGGGGCAGGTGTCATGGATGCATCTGCCGGTCTATTAGATCGGGGGAAACCTGAAGGAGTTCATTACGTGGGTGTTAAATATTAAGGCTCTGTTAACCGTTGCACCGCAGCACGATCGTCCACGACAAGCTCGATGCGATCGGCGACAATTGACGTTTTCAGCTGCCGACTACCTGGAGAACGCCGATGACGACACGCCGCGAACGCGCTAATGCGATCCGCGCCCTGGCTATGGATGGCGTCGAAGCCGCCAAGTCCGGCCACCCGGGTATGCCCATGGGCATGGCCGATATCGCCGAGGTTCTCTGGGGCGATTTCCTGCAACACAATCCGACCAATCCGCATTGGTTCAATCGCGATCGTTTCGTCCTGTCGAACGGCCATGGTTCCATGCTGCAGTACGCGTTGCTGCATCTGACCGGTTATGCGTTGCCCATCGACGAACTGAAGCATTTCCGTCAGCTCGGTTCGCGTACGGCCGGCCATCCGGAATACCACCACACGCCGGGTGTCGAGACGACGACCGGTCCGCTGGGTCAGGGTCTGGCCAATGCGGTGGGTTTCGCCATTGCGGAACAGGTGCTCGCGGAACGCTTCAATCGCGAAGGCCACGACATCGTCGACCATCGCACCTATGTCTTCGTGGGCGACGGTTGCCTCATGGAAGGCATTTCGCACGAAGTCTCTTCGCTCGCGGGCACGCTGAAGCTCGGCAAGCTGGTCGTCATCTACGACGACAACGGTATTTCCATCGACGGCGAAGTGCACGACTGGTTCACCGACGACACGCCTGCACGTTTCGAAGCGTATGGCTGGAAAGTCATTCCGGCGGTCGACGGACATGACGCCGAAGCCATCAAGAAGGCCATCGCCGAAGCGACTTCGCAGGATGAAAAGCCCACGCTGATCTGCTGCCGCACCATCATCGGCTTCGGTGCGCCGAACAAGGAAGGCAAGGAGTCGTCGCACGGTTCGCCGCTGGGTGCCGACGAAGTCGCCGCCGCGCGCAAGGCGCTTGGCTGGGAATACGGCCCGTTTGAAATTCCCGAGAGCATGTACAGCTCGTGGAACGCGAAGGAAGCTGGCGCGAAGCGCGAGCAGAGCTGGAACGAGCGTTTCGATGCTTACGCGAAGGCTTATCCGGAGCTCGCCGCCGAATTCAAACGTCGCCTTGCAGGCGATCTGCCGGCCGACTGGAACGAGGTCGCGAATGCCTATGTTCGCAAGATGCAGATCGAAGGTCCGGACGTGGCATCTCGCAAGGCGTCGCAGATGACCCTGGATGCGTTCGGTCCGCACCTGCCGGAACTGATCGGCGGTTCGGCCGATCTGGCGCCATCGAACCTCACCATCTGGAAGGGTTCGAAGAGCATCGGTCTTCGCGGTGCCGATGCGAATTACATCCACTATGGCGTGCGCGAGTTCGGCATGTCGGCGATCTCCAACGGCATCGCGTTGCACGGTGGTTTCATCCCGTACGACGCGACGTTCCTGGTGTTCTCCGACTACGCACGCAACGCGGTTCGCATGTCGGCACTGATTCCGGCACATGTCATCCACGTGTATACGCATGACTCCATCGGTCTGGGCGAAGACGGTCCGACGCACCAGCCGGTCGAGCATCTCGGTACGCTGCGCCTGATTCCGAACAATCGCGTGTGGCGTCCCTGCGATGCCGTCGAGTCGGCGGTGTCGTGGAAGGTGGCGATCGAGCGCGCCGGCAATCCGTCGTGCCTGATCTTCTCGCGTCAGAACCTGAAGCCTCAGCAGCGCAGCGATGAGCAGCTCGCGAACATCGCAAAGGGCGGCTACGTGCTGTACGAGCCGGCCGAGAAGTTCAAGGCCATTGTCATCGCGACCGGTTCGGAAGTTGAACTGGCGATGGAAGCGGCGAAAACCCTCGGTCAGCAGGGAGTGCCGGTTCGCGTAGTATCCATGCCCTGCACGGAAGAGTTCGATGCGCAGCCGGTGGAATATCGCGAAGGCGTGCTGCCCGGCTGGTGCCGTGCCCGCGTGGCCGTGGAAGCGGCAAGCGTCGATTTCTGGGCCAAGTACGTCGGCCTGGACGGCATCACCATCGGCATGACCACGTTCGGTGCCTCGGCACCGGCGAACAAGCTGTACGAGCACTTCGGTATCACGACCGTTGCGGTCGTCGATGCGCTGAAGCGCGTCATCGGCTGATGTGAGGGGCGCCCGCGTTCGTGGGCGCCCCCGTCGTCACATGTGTTGGGTGACGACTTCTTCCAGGTTGCTCTGCTGCGTGGCCTGGCCGGGAACGGCGCCGTTACCGGGTTGGGGTGCGTTCGAGCCGCGTGGCCGGTACGCGGTCAGCGTGCCACGAACGCCCATCGGCATGGACGGGCCGTTTCCTTCGGCTTGCTGGACGCCGTAGCTGTTCTGCCGCCGGATCAGTTGTCCGAACAGCACGACATAACCGACGAGTACGATCAGGTTTCCCAGTACGTTGCTTATCGACCCGGTCAGCTCGGGCGACCACATGGCGCGCTGCAATTCCTGACTGGTTGCCTGTGCACCCATGGCCGCCGTCGTAATCAGCATCGCGCGAGCGGGTGCGACACCCACAAGCGAGCGGCGGAAGTCGGCGCCGGATGGAAGTACCGTTTGCAGGCGGACCCGAAGCCCTTCGATATCCCGGCCGTCGCTATCGGCACGTTCGAATGCGCGCTGCATGCTCCTGAAGATCAGGTCGTCGACACATTCCAGCAGGATATTGAACGACGCGCCGGCAAGCGCACCCTGCCAGTTCCATTCCCCGGTTTCCGCATTGCCGGTCGGAAAATAACGGGCCGACACTTCGCCGCCAGCCATCTGCGCGGCGCTGTACGCCATTCCCGATCCGACGATTGCCCGAGCGTCCAGGCCACGGGTGTTGTCGGGCGCGGTAAATACCATTTGCACAAGATCGCGCAGAACGCTGTATAGCAAAGCGCCGATCATGCCGCTGCTTATGACGGTCGCGGCTTCGGACTCCACCGCCCAGCCGAGCGTCGCTACTCCGCCAAGCAGCGCGATGGCTCGCGAGATCCGCAGCGTGCGTGTGGTCCCGCCATCGTGCCAGTCGGCGGCGAGTGCTCCCCCTGTCCAGACGAGCGGAACCAGCGCCGTGGTCGCGCTAGCTACGATGCGATCCGTGCGTGAGGTGCGCCCCAGGCTCTGCTCGAGCAGGTGCGTGATGCCATGACGAACGATGGTCGGTAATCCCACGCTTGCCAGTAGACGCGTTCCGGACGCAAGGACATTTCGGGTCCAGCGTCCGCGCGTATAAGTCGAGACGTTCGATACGATTTCGTGGCTGAAGAGCCAGAGCCAGCGGTTGATCTGGCGAGTGTGTTCTTCGGTAAGTACGAATAGGCCTGGTTGCATGGTGCTTCCTCATCGATTCGTCGATGGGGAAGGCTAGAAGCGGGGCGCAGCTGCGAACAGGGCGATTATTCTGAAAAATCCGCTGGATTAATTACCGTATTAGCGAGTGGGATGTCTGGTTTCATCGACCATGGCGAAAGATGTCGTGAACCTGGGTGTGTCCATGTTTGCGAAAGCGGGATCGGAGGCAGGGAGTCCGAGTTCGGCATGGACGTTGTCCACGTGGTAGACGTTGTCGCTGCGTATCGTCTGACCTACATAGGTCGCATAGCCAGCGCCGAGTACGGCGGCACCGATGAGTCTGGCGAGGTCTTGCTGGAAGGTTCCGGAGAGATTCGATCCGGCGAGTGCGTGCGCGGCGGTGGCGGCAGCGAGCGCCCCGCTGGTCTGCAGGCCGATGCGTGCCGTTATCACGCCCGTCGCCGCCTGGCTTATGCGCGCAACGGTCGGGGGCACATAGCGCAAACGGATGCGCAGACCATCGTGGTCTTCTCCTTGACTTGCAATGCCCTCCTCGAAGCGCTGCATGCCGCGGAACGTGACGTGATCGAGCAGCGCGGCGAGCTGGGCGAGCGCGGTACGAATCAGATCGTTCCGCCACGGATACGTCGATCCGCTGGCGCTCGCCCCGGAAGGATAGGCAAACCAGTCGCCGGCGGCGCTGGCGCCCATCTGGATGCTGCCATACGCGCCAGCGGCAGCGCCAAGGGCGCGGCCCGATACGCCGTGCGTGTTATCCGGGGCGGTCAATTGAAGCTGGATGATGTCGCGCAGCAGGCAGTAGAGTTGCAAGGCCACCACGGATGCCGTCACAGAGGGAAGTGCGCCCGTGACGCCCGCCATGGCGACGATGATGGCTCCGTTGAGCATGGCGACAATCCGGCTCACGATACTTGCCCGGGTGGTCGTGCCGTTGCGATAGTCCCGCAACAATCCGCCACCGGCCATGACGACCGGCAGGGCTCCCGCCGCTCCCCCCATGGCGGTTCGGGTGGCGAGTGACAGCGAGCGGTTGCCTATGCCGCTTTCGAGAGCGTACGCGACCGCCTGACGGGCCATGTGCGGCACCCCGACACTCGCCGCGGTTCGTAGCCAGACATTGACGATATTGGCGGTCCACCGCACGCAGGCGGACGGAGATTCGTTGTGGATGATGTGGTGGCTGAACAGGTGCAGCGCCCTGTCGAGACGGCTCATGGCGTCAACATCGACAATGACCGTCGGAGATTCCATGACATGGGCTGTCTATGCGGGGGGTGGCGCATAGCGTAGTTACGGCGGGGGTTGCCCGACGACGCGATTATTCTGAAAAATCGCGCCGTCGACGTTCCGGTGGCACGTCGATCGGTGGGAAAACTATCCGCGTACGAGTTGCTCGAGTTCGGATGGCTTCGAGGCGATAGACGACGCGCCAGCCGTTTCGAGCTCTTCGCGATCGCCAAACCCCCATAGCACGCCGATGCCGCGCACATGGTTTTCCACGGCACCTTCGATGTCGTAGCGCCGGTCGCCGATCATCACGGCATCGGCAGGCGCGCTACCGAAATCGGCGAGTGCGGCGGCGATCATGTCGGCCTTCTCGCTGCGAGCCGTTTCCGGTCCTGGCGCGTACAGGCGCGAGAAGAGGTGGCCGAAGGGGAGGTGCGCCGCGATGGGCTCGGCATGCGGACGCACCTTGCTGGTGACGATCGCCAGCGTGTGGCCCGCCGCGGCGAGTGCCGCGACGGTTTCGGGAATGTCCGGATACACCTTGTACCGGGACCAGCCGGCTTCTTTGAAGCGCTGACCGTAGGCCGCCACGGCGGCCTCCACGCGTTCGACGTCGCCGTCGAGTACCTGCCCGAAACTATGGCGCAGCGGTGGGCCGACCCATGCACGCAGCGCGGTGTCGTCGATGATCGGCGCGCCGACGGCGGCGAGCGAATGCCGTACGCCGTCGAAAATGCCTTCCTCCGAATCGATCAGTGTGCCGTCGAGATCGAACAGGCAGAGCATTACTTGGCCGCCCGTGCTTTCAGCGCAGCCACGGCCGGAAGTTCCTTGCCTTCGAGGAATTCGAGGAACGCGCCGCCACCCGTGGAGATGTACGACACGCCGTCTTCGATGCCGTACTTGTCCACCGCGGCAAGCGTGTCGCCACCGCCGGCGATGGAAAATGCCTTCGACGCGGCGATGGCCCGGGCGAGCGTCTCGGTGCCCTTGCCGAAAGCGTCGAATTCGAACACGCCGACCGGGCCGTTCCATACGACCGTGCCCGCTTTGGCAATGAGTTCGGCGTAGCGCTTCGCGGTGTCCGGGCCAATGTCGAGGATCAGCTCGTCGTCGGCGACCTGATCGACGGGCTTCACCGTCGCCTTCGCGGTGGCTGAGAATTCCGTCGCTACGACCACATCGGTCGGCACGGGTACGTCGGCACCGCGGGCCTTCGCTTCGGCCATGACTTTTCTTGCGGCATCGAGCAGGTCGGCTTCGTAAAGCGACTTGCCGACCTTGTGTCCCGCCGCGGCGATGAAGGTATTGGCGATGCCCCCCCCCACGATCAGCTGGTCGATTCGACTGGAGAGGTTTTCCAGCAGCGTGAGCTTCGTGGAAACCTTGGAGCCGGCGACGATCGCCAGCAGCGGACGCGCGGGATTTTCCAGCGCCTTGCCCAGCGCATCGAGTTCGGCCGAAAGCAGCGGGCCGGCAGCCGCGACGGGTGCGAACCGGATGACGCCATGAGTGGATGCCTGCGCGCGATGCGCGGTGCCGAAGGCGTCCATGACGAATACGTCGCAGAGCGCAGCGTACTTCTTCGACAGTGCTTCGTCGTCCTTGCCTTCACCGATATTCATGCGGCAATTCTCGAGGACGACCACTTCGCCTTCGGCGACTTCCACGCCCTCCAGGTAATCGCGTACGAGGCGGACGTCCTTGCCGAGTTTTTCGCCCAACCATGTAGCGACGGGCTTAAGCGAGGCTTCCTCGTCGAACTGCCCTTCCTTCGGACGGCCGAGATGCGAGAGGACCATCACCCGTGCGCCGGCATCGCGTGCCGCGCGGATCGTGGGCAGCGCCGCGTCGAGACGCTGGGTCGATGTAATTTTCCCCCCGGCGACGGGCACGTTGAGGTCTTCGCGGATCAGTACGCGCTTGCCGCGCAGATCGAGGTCACTCATGCGGATGACGGACACATTCGACTCCAGTGCTGAAGGAAAGACGCCTATTGTCCGGGGCGCGGGCGTGGCGGCGCAATGCGGGTGCTAGACTCCGGCACTTTCCACAGGAGACAAGGATGACTTCTTCACTCGTTCTGTATAGCTACTGGCGCTCCAGCGCGGCCTATCGCGTGCGTATCGCGCTGAATCTGAAAGGATTGCCGTACCAGCTCGTGCCCGTGCATCTCATCGAGGACGGCGGCCGGCAGCATGCCCCCGACTATCGCGAGCTTTCTCCCCAGGAACAGTTGCCCACGCTGGTCGATGGCACGCTGGTCGTCCGGCAGTCGATGACGATCATGGAATACCTGGACGAGCGCTACCCCGAAAGCCCGTTGATGCCGAAAGACATCGAGGGCAGGGCGCGCGTGCGCGAATTGATGCAGGTCATCGCATGCGACGTGCATCCGCTGGGGAATCTTCGCGTGCTGCAAGCGCTGGAGAAGGACTTCGGTGCCGGCCCGGAGCAGAAGGCCGCCTGGTCCCGGCACTGGATCGCGCTGGGCCTCAAAGGCTTCGAGGCATTACTGGCGCGCGGGCCAACCGGCCGGTTCTGCCACGGCGATACGCCGACGCTGGCGGATGCGTGTCTGGTGCCGCAGGTTTACAACGCGGTGCGTTGGAGCGTGCCGCTGGACGATTGTCCGGCCATCCGCCGCATCGTCGAGGCTTGCGCGGGGATACCGGCATTCATGGATGCTGCGCCGGAAGCCCAGCGGGACGCCCAGTAGTTGATTCGTGTCTTCATCGCTTCTTAGGCCATCGCGCGCAGGCGCGCTCCCACAGAGAGCAGCGGAGACCCAGCTTTCTGTGGGAGCGCGCCTGCGCGCGAAAACCCGGTTGCCTCGCGCTGGCTGGTGCCTCAGCGCGAGTGCCGCCATCAAACCCCGATGCCGTACGGATCGCTCGAGGCGAACTCGCTGCCGGTCGAACCTTCCGACAGGCGGATCTTCAGAGCCAGGCCGTCGCGCGAATCCGCTTTGTTCAGCGTTTCGTCGAGGGTGATCTGGCCTTCCCTGTACAGGCGATACAGCGACTGGTCGAAGGTCTGCATACCTTCCTGCAGGCTGCGGTCCATGGCTTCCTTCACCTCGTGGATCTGGCCGCGACGGATCATGTCGCGGATCAGCGGGGTGTTCAGCAGGACTTCGGTAGCCGGCATGCGGTGACCGTCCTTGCCCAGCACGAGACGCTGGCTGATGACCGCGCGCAGATTGAGCGCCAGGTTCATCAGGACGTTCTTGTGGTTCGCTTCCGGGAAGAAGTTGAGGATGCGTTCGAGGGTCTGGTCCGCATTGTTGGAATGCAGCGTCGCCAGGCAGAGGTGACCGGTTTCCGAGAACGCGATCGCCGCTTCCATCGTCTCCGTATCGCGGATTTCGCCGATCATGATCACGTCGGGCGCTTCGCGCATGGCGTTCTTCAGCGCCTCGGCGTAGCTGTGGGTATCCAGACCCACCTCGCGCTGGTTCACGATCGATCGCTTGTGCCGGTGCAGGTATTCGATCGGGTCTTCGACCGTCAGGATGTGACCCGAACTGTTCTGGTTGCGGTGATCGAGCATGGCCGCCAGCGTGGTCGACTTGCCCGAGCCCGTGGCACCCACGACCAGGATGAGGCCGCGCGGCTCCATGACCAGGTCGCGGAAGATCGACGGCAGCTTCAGTTCTTCCAGCGACGGAATTTCGCTCTTGATGGCGCGGATGACCATGCCGATCTCGCCGCGCTGCTTGAACACGTTGATACGGAAGCGGCCGGCTTCCTTGACGGCCAGCGCCATGTTCAGTTCGAGATCGCGCTCGAATTGGGGGACCTGGCCTTCGTCCATGAGGGAATAGGCGATTTTCTTGACCATGCCGCTCGGCAGACCGGTGTTGCCGAGCGGGTAGAGCTTGCCCTCGACCTTGATGTTCACGGGGGCGCCTGTCGTCAGGAACATATCCGACGCGCCCTTGTCGACCATCAACTTGAGGAAATAACCGATATCCACCTAACCCCCCAGAGATTCGCATTACAATCGAGACAGAAGGCCCGAGCCTTTGCCTGGCTTCGGCCTACTTTATCGACAATATCTCGCAAATCTGTAAGAGGAACGAGTGATGGTGCACAACTTGCCGTCGAAACCCCATGAGATCGTCCTTCGGCTAGCCGCCGTGGCGGCTCTGGGGTTCGTTATTGCCACTCTGGCAGGGTGCGCAAGCACCCCGCCACCCGACGGTGCCCTGAACCAGGCCCAGGCCCAGTTGCAGGCCGCGCGCGACGCTGGCGCCGCCGACTACGCCCCTGTCGACCTGGATTACGCACAGAGCCGCTTCCAGCAAGCCCAGGCCGCCATGGCCTCCCGTAAGTACGAGGTGGCCGCCACGTTGGCCGCCGAATCCCGTGCCGACAGCGAACTGGCCCGGGCCAAGGCCCGTCTGGGTGCCGCCCGCGCGCAGAACCAGTCCAAGAGTCAGGAAAACGCGCGGATGCGCGTCGAAATGATCGACAACCACGCCAACGACACCGTGCCGATTCCGACCAATGTGCAGGAAACGGAATCCGTGTTGCCCGAGCCGGCCGCCCAAGGCGCGCCCCCGGCAGGCGGCCAGACCCAGCCCTTGCGCGACGACAATCAGGGAGGCCACTGATGAAGCGCTTTACCATCGTTTTTTCGGCACTCGCCCTGGCGTTCGCCGCCAGTGGCGCCATGGCCGCCAAGGATGACCTCGATATCCGTCGCCTCACGTCCAGCCTCGATCAGCTGTCCAGCGATCCGGCCCTCGGCGGTTATGCCCAGGCGGAGCAGGCGCGGGCCCGTGAGGCTGTCGGCCAGCTATCGGGCGTTCCTTCCAAGGAGCGGCCGCACTACCTGTACATCGCCGAACGCCGCGTCGACATCGCCAAGGCCATGGCCCAATTGCAGGAAGCGCAGAACAAGTCGGCCCAGCTCGATCGCGAGCACGACTCGATCCTGCTGGAAGCCAGCCGCCTCGACGCCGAAATGGCCCGCCGCCAGCTCGAGCAGCAGCGGATGCAGAACCAGATGATCACCGAGGAAGCCGCACGCCTGCAGCAGCAGGGCGTGGAGTATTCGCAGGCGCTGGATCAGGCCAAGGCCGAGGGCGACAAGGCCCGCAAGCTGGCCGAGGCCCAGGCCCGTGTCGCCAACGCAGCCAAGAAGCAGGCAGCGCTGGCCGAGCAGGCTGCGCGTGCGATGCGCGATGCCAACTCGCCGGACACGGCCGCTCCGGTCAAGAAGCCGAAGAAGTAAGCCCGAGGCTCGGTGTTGTAGGAGCGCGCTTGAACGCGATCCTACTAAGCGAAACAGGCGCCCGTGCGAATAACGCGGGCGCTTTTTTTTTGTATCGGCGATCGTCCACGACACCCCATACAGCGATTGCGCTCAAGCGCACTCCCTGCATGGGGTGTCGACATAAGTTACTGGTTTAACGGTAATTTATCGCTCGATTGACCGATTGTCGCAGTAGGCCGGGCGCCCTTGCGCGCCCCTTCCAAGCGGAGTAGCTTCGATCTCCCCGTCACGAGAATTCCACGTGACGGGCCTGCCGGAGCGAAGCGTACGTTCATCGAGCCAACCGCGCCTCCCAGTCACCCGTCCCGCCCTTTGGCGAGATCCGTGCGCGCATCGCTCCCGAACGAAGAGGGTCACGGTTCCCGTGCCCCGGACTACCCGCGAGGAGATCGATATGTTCGAAAACCAGCAGCGTGACGACGTCGAAGCATTCATGAAGTCCGACGTGGATTTTCGTCAACTCTACTATCGCCATAGGGAACTCGACAGCAAAGTACATGACGCCGAAATCGGCGTGCTGCCTGTCGACGATTCTTCGCTCAAGGCGATGAAGACCGAGAAGCTGCAGGCCAAGACGCGACTCCAGCGAATGTGGGACTGGCGACATCGATCGCATTGATCGGTAAGCCGCGAATTAGGCAAAACGGCGGGTACGGGAACGTACCCGCCGTTTTTTTGTCTTGCTTCATGGCGGGCGGCGAGGACTAAGCCATTTGTCGTCGGCCGTCGGGCCGGGAGGCTTCCGGGCGGCGCAACCATTATCATGGGCGTCCGCGACCGGAACTTTCCGGTTGCAATCAGGCGTCGCAAAGGCGGCGCGTCACACGACGGAGTTCAGATGAGCGTTTACGACAGCGTCCTCGAGTTGATCGGTCGCACCCCGATGGTGCGCGCCCAGCGTCTGGACGCAGGCTGTTGCGAACTGTTCCTGAAGCTCGAGAGCACGAATCCCGGTGGATCGATCAAGGATCGCATCGGCATGTCGATGATCGAGGGTGCAGAACGTGCCGGAAAGATCAAACCCGGCGACACCCTGGTGGAAGGTACGGCGGGCAATACTGGCCTGGGGCTGGCGCTTGTCGCGCAGCAGAAGGGCTATCGCCTGATCCTCGTTGTGCCGGACAAGATGAGTCGCGAAAAAATCTTCAACCTGAAGGCCATGGGCGCCGAGGTCGTGCTGACCCGGTCGGACGTCGCCAAGGGGCATCCCGAGTACTACCAGGACATGGCCGAGCGCATCGCTCGCGAAACGCCGGGGGCGTACTTCATCAATCAGTTCGGGAATCCCGACAACCCGCTGGCGCACGCCCAGACGACCGGTCCGGAAATTCTCGAGCAGCTGGACGGCAAGGTCGACGCGATCGTCGTCGGTTGTGGATCGTCCGGCACGATGAGTGGACTGACCGCGTATCTCAACGAGCATTCGCCGGGTACGGAAATCGTTCTGGCCGATCCGGTCGGTTCGATCCTCGCCCAGTACATCAACGAAGGCGTGCTCTCGGAGAAGTCCGGCAGCTGGATGGTCGAGGGCATCGGCGAAGACTTCCTGCCGTCGATCAGCGACTTCTCGCGCGTGAAGAAAGCTTATGCGATCAGCGACAAGGAAAGCTTCCTCGCCGCACGCGAACTGCTGGCGAAGGAGGGCGTGCTGGGCGGTTCGTCGACGGGCACGCTGCTCGCCGCCGCGCTGAAGTACTGCCGCGAACAGACGACGCCCAAGCGCGTGGTCACGCTGGTCTGCGATACCGGCAACAAGTATCTGTCGAAGATGTACAACGACTACTGGATGCTCGACAACGGCTTCATCGAGCGCGAACGTTTCGGCGATCTGCGCGATCTGATCTTGCGTCCTTACGCGCAGCGCGACACCGTCGTGGTGAAGCCGGACGACATGCTAATCACCGCCTATAACCGCATGAAGCTGTACGACGTATCCCAGCTGCCGGTCATGGAGGGCGACCGCATCGTGGGCATCCTCGACGAGTCCGACGTGCTGCTTCACGTGCACTCCGACGAGACGCGGTTCCGCGACCCCGTTTCCACGGCAATGATCGCGTCGCCCGAAATGCTTCAGGTGACCTCGTCGATCCAGGCCCTCCTACCCGTTTTCGAGAAAGGTCATGTCGCCATCGTTGTCGACGGTGACCAGTTCCTCGGTCTTATCACTCGTATCGACCTGCTGAATTATCTGCGTCGCAAGGTCAACTGAACCAAAGGATACGTGCCATGTGTGGAATTGTTGCCGCCGCTGCGCAGCGCGATGTCGCTCCCATCCTGATCGCGGGCCTCAAGGCTCTCGAATATCGTGGATACGATTCGGCAGGCATCGCCATCGCCGAAGGCGATGCGATTCGCCGCGTTCGCGCCAAGGGCAAAGTACGTGAAATGGAAGCGCTGTACGACGCCGACCCGCTGCCTGGCGGTACGGGCATCGCCCATACGCGCTGGGCAACGCACGGCGTGCCGAACGAAACCAATGCGCATCCGCATGTGCAGGGTCGCGTCGCGATCGTGCACAACGGGATCATCGAAAACTACGCAAGCTTGCGCGAGGAACTGAAAGCGCGCGGGCGCGTCTTTACTTCGGAGACCGATACCGAAGTCATGGGTGCGCTTATCGATGACCTGCTCAGTGACGGCCGTTCGCTGCGTGAAGCCGTACTCGCGGCGGTACGCCAGTTGGAAGGCGCCTACGCGATCGCCGTGCTGAGCCTCGATGAGCCCGGCCGTGTCGTCGGTGCGCGCCGCGGCTGTCCGTTGCTGGTGGGTATCGGTATTGGCGAGAATTTCCTCGGGTCCGACGCGCAGGCGCTGATCAAGGTTACCAATCGCATGATGTATCTCGAGGAAGACGATGTCGTCGAGATCACCCGCGAAAGCGTTCAGGTCTTCACACTGGACGGCAAGCCGGCCGATCGCGCGGCGCATGAGAGTGAGTTGTCGGCCGACGCGGTCGAGCGCGGCGAATACCGTCACTACATGCAGAAAGAAATCTTCGAGCAGCCGCGCGCCGTCGCGGATACGCTGGAAGGACGCATCGGTCAGCACGGCGTGCTGCCCAATATCTTCGGGATCGATGCCGATCCGGTACTCGATCGCACGAAGCAGATCCACATCGTCGCCTGCGGCACGAGCTATCACGCCGGCATGGTCGCCAAGTACTGGATCGAAGAGCTGGCGCGGCTTCCCGTCGTCGTGGAAGTGGCGAGCGAATACCGTTATCGCGATGTCGTCGTGCCCGAAGACACGTTGTTCGTTGCCGTGTCGCAGTCGGGCGAAACCGCCGACACGCTGGCCGCGATGCGCGAATCGCGCCGTCGCGGTTACCTCGCCACGTTCGCGATCTGCAATGTTCCTGAGTCGTCGGTCGTACGCGAGTCCGATCTTCGCCTCATGACGCGTGCAGGCCCGGAAATCGGCGTTGCTTCGACGAAGGCATTCACCACGCAGCTGGCGGCATTTGCGCTACTTGCACTCGATCTTGGGCGCCGCCGTGGTCTGGATCACACCCGTTACCTGAAGCTGTGCAAGGAGCTCCAGTCGCTGCCGCGCTTCATCGAGTCCGCGCTGCGCATCGAACCCCAGATCGAAGAGTTGGCCGAGCATTTCATCCTGAAACACAACGCCCTTTTCCTCGGCCGTGGCGTGCAGTATCCGGTAGCGCTGGAAGGGTCGCTGAAGCTCAAGGAAATCTCGTATATCCACGCCGAGGCTTACCCGGCCGGCGAGCTGAAGCACGGCCCGTTGGCGCTGGTGGACGAGGACATGCCGATCGTCGCGGTAGCGCCCAATGGTCCCTTGCTCGACAAGCTGAAGTCCAATCTGCAGGAAGTTCGTGCGCGTGGCGGCGAACTGTTCGTCTTCGCCGACGAGCATGCGGAGATGGACGACACGATAGAGCAGGGGGTGATGGTGCGGCTGGAGTCGGGCGGCGAGTTCATCTCGCCGGCGGTATTCACTATCCCGTTGCAGCTGCTTTCGTATCACGTAGCCGTGATGCGCGGCACCGATGTTGATCAGCCGCGGAATCTGGCGAAGTCGGTGACGGTGGAGTGAGGGTGGGGTGGTCGAAGGCCTTAACGGGAAGCCGCGCTTCCCAACACATGCCGAAGGTCGTCGCGCCAGTGGGGGGCGGCGACTGCGAACGTCTTGACGATGCGGTCGATCGCGAGAACGGAATAGGCGGGACGACGTGCCGGGGTGGGATAATCGCTCGTGGCGATTGGCAGGATCGTCGGCACATTGGCGATTCGATCGGTCTCATGGGCATCGGAGAACAACGCTTCAGCGAAGTCGTACCACGTTGTTTCGCCATTGGCGGTCAGGTGATAAACGCCGCCACGTAGCGTACGGCGTATCGGGTCTCCCATCCAGGATGAAGCAATGCGCACCGTGGCATCGGCGAGGAAGCCAGCGCTCGTTGGTGTACCTCGCTGGTCGGCGACGATCCGTACTTGGGGCCGCTCGGTCGCAAGGCGCAGCATCGTCGTGAGGAAGTTGCGGCCACGAAGGCTATAAACCCAGGCGGTGCGCAGGATCAGATGGTCCGCGCCGCTTGCTGAGAGTGCGAGTTCGCCCCGGAGTTTGCTTTGCCCGTAGATGCCCAGCGGGGCTGTGGCGTCCTCCTCGGTATAAGGGCGCGTCTGCATTCCGTCGAATACGTAGTCCGTGGAGTAATGCACGACGGCTCCATTCCATGCGGTCACCGCGTGTCCGATGGCTCGCGGCACTTCCGCGTTGATCGCCATCGCCGTGGAAATGTCGGTTTCGGCCTGGTCGACAGCCGTATAGGCCGATGCGTTGACGACCAGGTCGGGGCGTTCGCGGCGGAGCATGGCAGAGAGCGCGTCGGTATCGAGCAGGTCGCAAGGAAGTGCGCCGCTGCTCCCCGTCCGCGTTGATACCAGGAGATCCCCGAGGTGAAGCAGGGTATGTCGAAGATGGCTGCCTAGTTGGCCATCCGCGCCGAGTAGCAGGATTTTCACGGAAGGTAGTCTGGTAGTCGTTCTCGCGGCACGTCCTGAAAATAGGGCGCGGTGCGATCCTTTGAGGAGAGGTCCGGATCGGAAAGCGGCCAGTCGATGGCGAAACGCTTGTCGTTCCAGCGAATGGCCCAGTCGGCGGCGCGATCGTATAGCGTCGTGCACTGATAGGAGAACGTGGCGTACTCGGACACGACGCAGAATCCGTGAGCGAAGCCCGGAGCGATCCAGAGGTGTCGCTTGTTGTCCGCCGAAAGCATCACTGCGACAGATTGTCCGAGCGTCGGCGAATCGGGGCGGATGTCGACGGCGACATCGTAGACTTCGCCCTCTAGCACGTTGACAAGCTTGCCCTGCGGTCGCGGCCATTGGTAGTGGAGGCCGCGAAGCACGCCGCGCCGAGAGCGCGAGACGTTCGTCTGCACGAAGTTGGCATCGATGCCGTTCTGCGCAAAGGTTGCCTGGTTGAAGCTTTCGAAGAAGAAGCCGCGGTCGTCTCCATGCACCGTGGGTTCGACGATGACGACGCCGGCAAGTTCTGTGGCGATGTATTTCACGGCTGTCCGTCCTGTTCGGCAAGCCGCAGAAGATACTGCCCATAGCCTACTTTCGACAGCGGCGTGGCCAGCCGTACAAGCTGGTCGCGGTCGATCCATCCGTTGACGAATGCGATTTCCTCGGGGCAACAGATCTTGAGACCCTGACGGTTCTCGATGGTCTGGATGTAGTTTCCCGCTTCCATGAGCGATTCATGGGTACCCGTGTCGAGCCACGCATGGCCGCGCCCGAGTTGCTCCAGATGCAACTGATCGTGTCGTAGATAGCGGCGGTTAAGGTCGGTGATTTCCAGCTCGCCGCGAGGCGACGGTTTCAGTTCCGCCGCGTACGTCGGTGCGTGCTCATCGTAGAAGTAGAGGCCGGTGACGGCGTAGTTCGATTTCGGTTGAACGGGCTTCTCCTCGATGTCGAGGACCTTGCCGTCGGTTCCGATGCTCGCTACGCCATAGCGCTCGGGGTCGCGGACCCAGTAGCCGAAGACCGTAGCGCCCTCATCCCTGGCGTCGGCGCGGCGCATGCGATCGATCAGGCCTTCGCCGTAGAAGATGTTGTCCCCCAGTACCAGGCAGCTGGGCGCTCCATCGAGGAACGACTTCCCGATCAGGAATGCCTGGGCTAGCCCGTCGGGCGAGGGCTGTACGGCGTAGTCGATGGAGATCCCCCACTGCGAGCCGTCGCCGAGCAGGCGCTGGAACATCGGCTGCTCGTGCGGTGTGTTGATCACCAGGATGTTGCGAATGCCGGCCAGCATCAACGTCCCTAACGGGTAGTAAATCATCGGCTTGTCGTACACAGGCAGCAGCTGTTTGCTGACGCCTTGCGTGATCGGGTAGAGCCTTGTCCCCGAGCCGCCCGCGAGGATGATGCCTTTACGGTTCTTCATTGTCCGAGACGTTCCATGCGATAGCTGCCATCGAGAATTCGTGCAACCCAAGGTTGGTTGGCGAGGTACCAGTCGATCGTGAGTGCCAATCCGGAGGTGAAATCGTTGCGGGGGGTCCAGCCGAGTTCGCTGTGGATCTTGCTGGGATCGATGGCGTAACGGCGGTCGTGGCCGGGACGGTCCCTGACGAAACGAATGAGGGTCTCGCGGGGCGCGGACGCGGGAACGCGTTGGTCGAGCAGGGCGCAGATGCTGTGTACGACGTCGAGGTTCGTGCGCTCGCTGTCGCCGCCTACGTTATAGGTTTCGCCAGGTCGTCCTTTGGTCAGCACGGCAGTGATTGCGTCGCAGTGATCTTCCACGAAAAGCCAGTCACGGACGTTGAGTCCGTCCCCATAGACCGGGATTTCTTCGTGGGCGAGCGCTTTCTGGATAACCAGCGGAATCAGTTTCTCAGGGAATTGGTATGGCCCGTAATTGTTCGAGCAGTTTGTCGTCAGCGTCGGCAATCCATAGGTGTGATGGAAGGCGCGCACGAGGTGGTCGGATGCGGCCTTCGATGCCGAGTAGGGTGAGTTAGGAGCGTAGGGGGTGCTTTCGGTGAAGCGTCCCTCCCCGAGCGAGCCGTAGACCTCGTCGGTCGACACGTGCAGGAAACGAAATGCGCCGGACTCGATGTCGGGAAGGTTCCGCCAATAGTCGCGAGTGGCTTCGAGTAGCGCGAGCGTTCCCGTGACGTTCGTCAGGATGAACGCTGCGGGGCTGTCGATCGAACGGTCGACGTGCGACTCGGCGGCGAAGTTGACGACCGCGTCGGGACGATGTTCGCGGAGGAGGCGGGCGACCAGCGCCTGGTCGCCGATATCGCCTTGCACGAAGCGGTGACCTGGATGGTCCTTGAGCGAGGCCAGCGTCGCTGGATTGCCCGCATACGTCAGCTTGTCCAGATTGACGACGCGGTGGCCTGCGGCCACTGCGCGGTGAACGAAGTTACCGCCGATGAAACCGGCGCCGCCGGTAACCAGGAATGTGGACATGAGCAGCCTTGGCGTGGCCCAGGACGGCGTCCCATGGGCGATGCACGGGATTATGGTCGATACGCGGGTGCCTCGTCGCCCTGACCTGAAGTAGATGAACGAGGTTTCAGACTCTCGAGCCGAGAGACGATCAAGACGGTAATATGGAACGCTTATCGCGCCGAAGCATGCCCGGCCGACCAATCAACTTCAGGTAGATCAATGGCTTACAAGAAATCGACGCAAGCACTGGGACTGGGCACGCGAGCGATCCATGCCGGCCAGCAGCCTGACCCATCGACGGGCGCCATCATGACGCCGATCTACGCCACGTCGACCTATGTCCAATCGAGTCCGGGCAAGCACCAGGGCTACGAGTATTCCCGTACGCAGAACCCGACCCGGATGGCGTACGAGCGCTGCGTCGCGGACCTGGAAGGGGGCGTTGCGGGTTTTGCCTTCGGATCGGGTCTCGGCGGCGCATCGACGGTACTCGACCTGCTGGATTCGGGTAGCCACGTCATTGCAATGGACGACCTTTACGGTGGCACCTATCGCCTGTTCGAGCGCGTGCGCCGACGGTCGGCGGGCCTCGACTTCAGTTTCGTCGATCTCAATGACACGGCCGCTCTCAAGGCTGCTCTGAAGCCCAATACGCGGATGATCTGGGCCGAGACACCGACGAACCCGATGCTCAAGCTGGTCGACCTGGCGAAGGTGTCGGCTTTCGCAAAAAAGAACGGCCTCATCCTCGTGGTCGACAATACATTCTGCTCACCCATGCTCCAGCGCCCGATCGAATACGGCGCGGACCTGGTCCTGCACTCGGCGACCAAGTACCTCAACGGACATTCCGACATGGTTGGCGGTATGGTCGTCGCGGCCAGCGACGAGATGGCTGAGCGCATGGGCTTCCTGCAGAACTCGGTGGGTGCGGTAGCCGGTCCCTTCGATTCGTTCCTGGCGATGCGGGGGCTGAAGACCCTGCACCTGCGTATGAAGGCGCATTGCGAGTCGGCGATGGATATCGCGCGCTGGCTCGAGAAGCATCCCGCGATCGAGCGGGTGATCTACCCGGGCTTGAAGTCCCACCCGCAGCACGCGCTGGCGCGTCGCCAGATGGACGGCTTTGGCGGCATCATCTCGGCCGAAGTGAAGGGCGGTATCCGCGCAGCCCGCAAGATGCTGGAGCGCTGCGAGATCTTCGCGCTGGCCGAATCCCTCGGCGGCGTCGAGAGCCTGATCGAGCACCCGGGGATCATGACTCATGCGTCGATTCCGCCGGCAACGCGCAAGCGGCTGGGGATCAGCGATGGGTTGATTCGGTTGTCGGTGGGTGTTGAGGATGTGGAAGATTTGCGTTCTGAGCTTGGCCGGGCACTTGGCCGGTGATGGTTGTCGCCGCGGTTTGTCCGGTGTTTCCGTCCGCAATAGAAGAATGAACTCATGAGCGAGTTATTACGTGCTGTCTGGCGCTACCGCCACTTCATTCTGTCCTCGGTCAAGAACGACCTGAAGGCGCGCTTCGCGCGCAGCAGGCTGGGCGCGGCGTGGATGGTTCTGCAGCCGTTGGCACAGGTGGCCATCTATTCGGTTGTTCTTTCCAGGGTAATGGGGGCGAAGCTTCCCGGCACCACAAACCAGTACGCCTACTCCATCTATTTGATGGCTGGCATGCTGGCATGGTCGCTGTTCATCGAAGTAGTGACGCGGTCTCTGACGTTGTTTGTCGACAATGGCAACCTGATGAAGAAGATCTACTTCCCACGGGCGACGCTGCCGTTCATCGCTGTCGGGTCTGCTCTGGTCAGCAATCTGATGCTGTTCGTCGCGACGATCTTCATTTTTGCGATCGTCGGCCATCCGCCGACGTGGGCCTTGCTTTGGCTCCCGCTGCTGATGGCAATCAACGTCGCCTTCTCGCTTGGCATCGGTCTATTGCTGGGTGTTATCAATGTCTTCGTCCGTGACGTTGGGCAGGTGATGGCCGTGATCCTTCAGTTGTGGTTCTGGATTACGCCGATCGTCTACATGCCGAGCATCCTGCCTGCGGGCTTCGGCCGTGTCATCGCTGCGAATCCGCTGTATTACATCGTCTCGGCGTTCCAGAACGTGTTGCTTTACGGACGCGGCCCAGACCTCCTTCCTCTTGTCTGGACCGCGCTGGGCAGTATTTTTCTCCTGGCGATTGCCTTCCTGATGTTCCGCCGTGCGGCACCTGAAATGGTGGATGTCCTGTGATGCCCAACATCCTCGAAGTGAATGGACTGGGCAAGGCCTTTCGCGACTATGGAAGCGAATTCAAGCGCTTCGCGTCGTGGTTTGGTGTCAGGGTGACGCCGCGTCACGAGCACTGGGTCCTTCGTGAGATCTCGTTTTCTGTCGGACGTGGCGAGGCCATCGGCATCGTCGGCCAGAATGGTGCGGGCAAGAGCACTTTGCTCAAGCTGATCACCCGCACTTTGATGCCGACCGAGGGCACCGTTGCCGTGCACGGACGGATCGCCGCCATCCTTGAGCTCGGCATGGGCTTCAGCCCGGACCTCTCGGGGCGGCAGAACGTATATCACGCTGCCGGGCTGATGGGTTTCTCGCGCGAGCAAATCGACACGGCCATGCCTGAAATCGAAGCGTTCGCTGAAATCGGTGAGTACTTTGACCAGCACGTTCGCACGTACTCGAGCGGCATGCAGATGCGTGTCGCGTTCAGCGTGGCGACGGCCTTTCGCCCCGATATTCTCATCGTGGACGAGGCGCTTTCCGTCGGTGACTCGTACTTCCAGCATAAGTGCTTCAAGCGTATCAAAGAGTTCCGGGAGCAGGGGACGAGTCTTCTGATCGTGTCGCACGATAGCGGCGCAATCCAGAGCTTGTGCGATCGCGCGGTTTTGCTTCAGGGCGGACGTGTCGTTCGTGACGGCGATCCCGTGGAAGTCATGGATGCCTACAACGCACTCATAGCCGAGCGTGAGAACAGCACGATGAAGGTGGAGCGACTGGAGACGGGGCAGGTACAGACCACGTCCGGAACGTTCGAAGCCGTCGTCAAGGGAATACGGCTGCATACCATGGAAGGGGAGCAGATTGAGTTCGTCGACGTGGGACAGGATGTCGAATTGCGCATAGATGTCGAGGCGCGCGCCGACATCCCGCGTCTGGTGTTGGGATACATGATCAAAGACCGGCTTGGGCAGCCGGTCTTTGGAACCAACACCTTTCATACCAGGCAAGTCGTCGATGATGTTCCTGCCGGTTGTACGGTGTCCTATGTCGCACGGTTCACAATGAACCTGGGGCCAGGGAGTTATTCGATCTCGACCGCGTTGGTGAGTACCGATACTCATCTGGTAGACAATTATGAGTGGCGCGATCTGGCCCTGATCTTCACGGTTGCCAATCATTCGCACGCTCACTTCGTCGGCAGCGCCTGGATTCCTCCAAAGTTCGATATCAAGTCCACGCCATGACTTTTGTTAGCTACGCTCAGAATTTCGAGGACGTTATGCTCCATCGTGCGCTCAAGCACGTACAGCATGGCGTGTACGTTGATGTCGGTGCCCAGCATCCGACGGTCGATTCGGTCACCAAGGCGTTCTCACTGAATGGTTGGCGAGGGATCAACATCGAACCGGTGAAACATTGGTTCGACATGCTCAAGGAAGACAGGCCGCATGACATTAACCTCAACGTCGCTGTTGGCGAAGGGGGGGCTCTCTCCTTCTTCGAAGTGCAGGGTACGGGGCTTTCCACTAACGACGCCGAACTCGCGGCGCGATATGTCGCGGAAGGCCGCGAGGTCATCGAGCGCACGGTACGCGCCGTTCCTCTCGATGAAATCCTGAGTGCGCACCCCTTTGACGAGGTTCACTTCCTGAAAGTGGACTGCGAAGGCGCGGAGCGCGCTGCGCTTGCCTCCTGCTCGTTCGCGACGGTTCGTCCGTGGATCATCGTGGTCGAGGCGACGGAGCCCAATAGCCAGGTGAGTACGGCCTGGCAATGGGAAGATCTGCTTACGGAGCGCGGCTACGTGAGGGCATACAACGATGGCCTCAACCTTTATTTCGTCGCCAAGGAACACGAGGAGCTGGTTGCGGCCTTCAACCTGCCACCAAATGTCTTCGACGACTATGAGAGGGCGCGTGACAAGGAAGCTCATGAGCAGCGCGTGGAGTTCCACCTTCTGGCTCACAACCTGAACATCGAAGTCAACGCATTGCGGTCGAGCGTAGCCGACCTGTCGCGTAGCCTGGGCGTAGTAACCGAGGAGCATACTCGTTGGCGCGCGCGCGCCAACGAAGACCTGCTCGCCGCCGTCGCTCGACGCGATGCTTTGCTCGCCGCCGTCGCTCAACGCGATGCCCTGCTCGCCGCCGACGCTCGACGCGATGCCCTGCACAACTCGATGATCAATGAGCACTCGCGCGTGATCCAACAGCATCGCGAGCTGACCGGCCGGGTCGCTCAGCTCGAGCTGGAGGTTTCGCGGCGCGACGACATCGTCCACGCCATGGTGCGCAGTACGTCCTGGCGTATTACAGCACCCGTGAGACTGGTCAAGGGGCAGTCTGTGCGTGTCGCACGTGCAGTCTGGCGACTGAGTCGCCCCATTGTCGCGCGTGCCGCCAGGGCGTCGAAGCCTTTACTGCATGCTGCCCTGCGTACCCCAGGATTTCGCGCGGCCGTGCGCCTGGTCGCCGGCCCGCAGACGGCGATCGGCAGGCGCGGGCGGGCTTTTCTTTTCCCCGTTGCATTGGCGGGAGCAGGAAATGAGCCGCCGGTTGCCATGACGGAGAGTGCAGAAGCAATGGAAGTGCAACTGCGTGCTGCCATCGAGAGAAAATTGCGAGGTTAAGTTTGGTTTTTATGGGGGATATATGCGCGTACTGATCGACCTGCAGGCATGCCAGTCACCCGGTGGGCGTATCCGGGGCGTGGGACGGTACTGTCTCGCCCTTGCGCAGGCGATGGCACTCGCAGACAGACAACACGAGGTATGGTTCCTCCTGAACGGCGCGATGACAGCATCCGCGGCATATTTGCGGGACACCCTCCGAGGCTTCGTTGCCCCTGATCGCGTGGTCTGCTGGCAGAGCGTCGTTCCCACGGCGGCAATCGATCCCGCGAACCATCTACGCGGTATTGTCGCCGAGTGTGTTCGAGAGCAGTTTATCGAGGACTTCTGCGCTGACGTCGTTCTTACGATGAGCATGGTGGATGGCTACGGTGATTCCGTGGTCACCTCAGTGCGGCCGGGTTCCTCGGCCTTGCAAGTCGCAATCGTTTTCGATCTGATCCCGCTCGTCGTTCCAGATGTGTATCTGGCGAATCCGAACGTCGCGACCTGGTACATGCGCAAGCTCGACCACCTGCGTCGTTGCGATCTTTTGCTTGGCATTTCCGAGTTCACGACACAGGAGGCATCGAGCCTTCTTGGTGTAAAGCCCGGTACGGTCGTAAACATTTCCGCGGCCGTTGATACTGCGTTCCGGCCGCTTTCCGGGAAGGTGAACGCCGCCGCGGTCGGGCGTAAATACGGAATCGTCAGGCCTTTCGTGATGTACGCCGGTGGGTACGATCCGCGAAAAAACCTTGTACGGCTGATTGAGGCGTATGCGAGCCTTCCGATTACCTTACGAGAGCAGCATCAGCTGGTTTTCGTTGGAGGGATCGGCGAGCCTGAGCATGAGGCGCTAAAAGATGCGCGTAACGATCACGGCTTGTCGCCGGATGAACTCGTATTCACCGGATTTGTCAGCGACGAGGAACTGGTTCGCTTCTACAACGCGAGCGCGCTTTACGCGTTCCCATCGACCCATGAAGGATTCGGGCTTCCCGCTCTGGAGGCTATGTCGTGCGGAGCGGTGGTGGTGGGTTCGAATACGACAAGCCTGCCCGAGGTCATCAACTGCGACGAAGCTCTTTTCGATCCCTATGATGTGGTCTCGATATCGATGGCGCTTCACCGCGGCCTTGCCGACGAGGGCTTTCGGCAGCGCATTCGTGAGCATGGCATTGCGCAGGCAAAACGGTTCTCCTGGGACAATTCTGCCCGTCTCGCATGGGAGGCCATCGAACAGCGTTTCGCCGAGGATCGGAAGAGGCTGGCCGAACCGTCCGCGCTCTCGGTGGATGGATCGCGGAGGATTGCGCTGCTGACGAGCGGTGCCTCACTCGATGCATTGGCAAAACTATCAGGTCATGTCGACGTTTTCGGTGATCTCAGCGATCATGCTTTCGCACATGCGCGCCTGCCGCTGGCGTGGAAGAAGCATTCGATTCACTCGTTCATCGGTTCGATGTTCGATGAGGTGTACATCGACGTCCTCAATGTTGAGTCAACTGCATCTCTCCTCATCGCTGCGAGGGAATGTCGTGCCGCGTTGTTATTGCGAGACGACGTCTGTGACCTGGTTGCGAAAGAGCTGAATCATCAGGACCCCATGCTGTTGACGGCAATGCTGTATGGATGGGGGGGCTACGCGGCTCTGGATCGTCGCGAAAGAATCGATGGATTTGCGGGCTTACCCATGGCTGCGTTGAGCTTAGGCTCGCCACGGTGGCATATCGCGGATCCGTCGGACCTGGCTAAGGGGCGGGGTTTGGCATCTCATATTGATGAGCTGGTGTCGATCCCAGGCGTCTCGGGTCTGGCTACTGACGATCTCTCCCGCATCGCGGCCGCGATGGCTGAGAACGCTCCTGCGCGTTTCAGGCAGAGGGCGTTGTATGTCGATATTTCCCAGCTTGTGCTTACCGATGCGGGGACGGGTATTCAGCGCGTCGTCCGGCACATCGTCGCCGAATTGCTCGGCGCAGTGCCGGAAGGCTTTCGCGTCGAGCCGGTCTATATTCATGCAGGCGACGTCTTCCGTTATGCGCGCTCTTACGTTGGAAGACGTTTTCATCACGGCGCGACGTTGCCCGGCGACAGCCCTGTCGATTTCCGTCAAGGTGACATTTTCCTGGGCCTGGATCTGGCCGCGCACCTGGTGCCCGCTCACAAGAGCACGTTCGTGCGGATGAGGAGCCTCGGTGTTCGCGTGACCTTCGTCGTGTACGACATGCTCCCGCTATTCCGGCCGGATTGTTTCGATCCGCCGGGATTGCCGACGTTCCGAGCCTGGTACGAAGCGATCGCGGAGGTCGCCGACGGTATCGTCGCGATTTCACGCACAGTGGCCAATGAGTTCAAACGATGGCTTCCGCAGGCTGCGCCGCCGCGCGTGACACCGCTGCGTCTCGGTTGGTTCCACCTTGGTGCGGATCTTGCCAAGGGTGTGACCGCCCCAGCTGACCCGTCAGCGCTTCCGTCGGGTCTCGACTCTCAGCCAACGCTACTGATGGTCGGTACCGTGGAGCCGCGCAAGGGGCATGCCCAGGCTCTGGCTGCGGTCGAGGAATTGTGGAGTCGTGGCGTTAAGGTCAACCTGGTCCTCGTCGGCAAGGCAGGCTGGCATGTCGAAAAGTTGGTGTCTGTGCTTCGACATCATCCCCAGCTTGGGAAGCGTCTATTCTGGATGGAGAAGGCGGGCGACAATGAGCTCGTCGCGATGTATCACGCCGCTTCGGCATTGCTGGCGGCTTCGGAGGGCGAGGGTTTTGGCCTTCCCCTGATCGAGGCGGCGCAGTACGGCCTGCCGATCATCGCGCGTGACCTCCCGGTATTCCGTGAGGTTGCCGGGGAGCACGCCTTCTATTTCAGTGGTCTCGAGGCTGTGCCAATGGCCAACGCGCTTGAGCTTTGGCTTGGATTGCACGCACAGGGGCAGGCGCCGGCGTCGCGCGACATGCCTTGGCTAACATGGGAGCAGAGCGCCGCGCAGTTGATCGATGTGGTCGCCGATGACGGCTGGCAGGATAGCTGGGCGTCCGAAGGGAATCGTCGATTCCTCGCAAGCGACTATCGAGCCGAATCGACCACCGGGCGCCTTGCAAGAGAGTGCCGCGCCACGACATGCATGCCGGGATTGCTTTTCGGTACGCCCGCCTTTGAACTCGCCGCAGGACGCTATTCCATTCGTGTGGATGGCGAATTCGCGAGCGGGCATGGCCGTGCATGGATAGACGTCGTCGCCCAGGAGGGCCGGTGGCGCCTGGGCTCCGACCCGCTCATCCCGGGCACAGGCGTTATCGGTACGCACGACCTCGTACTCGACGAAGACATCCGGGGCATGCAAGTCCGGATCATGGTCGATGCTGACGCGAAAGTGCTGTTCCACACCGTGGAAATAGAGCCTGTTGCCTAGGCTTGCGCGCGAAAAGCAGCTTTCGGGCTTGAGTCACCTGGGTCGGTCATGGAAAATGGGTGGCCCAGCTAAATCAATTATTTACAGCGACGGAAACAGATGAAGACAGCATTGATCACCGGAATTTCGGGCCAGGACGGCGCCTACCTGGCGGAGTTGCTCCTGGAAAAGGGCTACCGCGTATACGGGACCTATCGGCGCACAAGCTCGGTTAACTTCTGGCGTATCGAAGAGCTGGGCATCCAGAATCACCCGAACCTGGAGCTGGTCGAATTCGACCTGACCGATGGCGGGTCGGCGATCCGTCTGCTCCAGACCACCGGCGCGACGGAGGTATACAACCTGGCGGCGCAGAGCTTCGTCGGCGTCTCGTTCGACCAGCCGGCGACCACGGCGGCAATCACAGGCGTGGGCGCGCTGCACATGCTCGAAGCCATTCGCATCGTCAATCCGAAGATTCGCTTCTACCAGGCGTCGACCTCGGAAATGTTCGGCAAGGTGCAGGCCGTGCCGCAGAAGGAAGACACGCCGTTCTATCCGCGTAGCCCGTATGGCGTGGCAAAGCTCTACGCGCACTGGATCACGGTGAACTATCGCGAGTCGTACGGCATCTTCGGTTCCAGCGGCATCCTGTTCAATCACGAGTCGCCGTTGCGTGGCCGCGAGTTCGTTACCCGGAAGATCACGGACTCGGTCGCCAAGATCAAGCTCGGCAAGCTGGACGTTCTCGAGCTCGGCAATCTGGACGCGAAGCGCGACTGGGGTTTTGCCAAGGAGTACGTCGAAGGCATGTGGCGCATGCTGCAGGCGGACGAGCCGGACACTTTCGTGCTCGCTACCAACCGCACGGAAACCGTGCGCGATTTCGTCACGCTCGCCTTCGCTGCGGTCGACATCGATATCGACTGGAAGGGTAGCGAAGAAAACGAAACTGGCACTTGCCGCAAGACCGGCAAGGTCCTGGTCAGGATTAATCCAAAGTTCTACCGCCCGGCGGAAGTCGAGCTCCTCATCGGCGATCCGGCCAAGGCATTCGAAAAGCTGGGCTGGAAGCCGGAAACTACGCTCGAGAACCTCTGCAAGATGATGGTGGAAGCCGATCTGCGTCGGAACGAACGTGACGCCTCGTTCTGAGGGCACGCCCGGCCGGGTGCTGGTTACCGGTCATAAGGGCTTCACGGGTCGTTACGTGGTCGCGGCGCTTCGCGCGGCCGGATGCGACGTTCTCGGACTGGCTGAACGGCCTGAGGATCTCGATGCGCCGTCGGTCGATCTGCTGGATCGCGCGGCGGTCGCTCGCGCGGTGGGCGACGCGCGTCCGGATGCCGTCATCCACCTGGCCGCCATTGCATTCGTGGCTCACGGCGATGCGGACGAGATGTACCGTACGAATGTCGTTGGGACGCGTCACCTGATGGAGGCACTCGCGGCTCTGCCGAAGACCCCTCGTGCCGTCCTGTTGGCCAGCAGTGCAAACGTCTACGGCAACAGCGATGTGGAGCTGCTGAGCGAATCCGTCGAGGCGTCCCCGGCGAACGACTATGCGGTCAGCAAGCTCGCCATGGAGTACATGGCGAAACTCTGGTCCGATCGGTTGCCGGTCGTTCTTGCCAGGCCGTTCAACTACACGGGCGTGGGGCAGGCGGAGAACTTCCTGCTTCCCAAGATCGTCTCGCATTTCCAGCGCGGTGAGCGCGTGATCGAGCTGGGCAATATCGATGTCGCGCGCGACTTCCAGGACGTGCGCTTCGTCGCCGATGCTTATGTCCGTTTGCTGTCTGCAAGTGCGGCAGGCCAGACGGTCAACCTGTGCTCGGGTACGTCGGTCTCGCTGATGGAGGTCATTGGCATGATGCAGCAAATCGCCGGTTATGAGATCGAGGTCCGCGTGAATCCTGTCTTCGTTCGTGGTAACGAAGTGGCTCGCCTGACTGGCGACAATCGCCGCTTGCGTTCGCTGATCGGGCCACTCGACATCATTCCACTGCGCACGACGCTCGAGTGGATGTTCGCCAATCCTTTGCCGGCGCGCTGAGCGCGCCTCCAGGAACTTGCATGAAGTGCTTCAAGGCTTATGACATCCGCGGTCGCGTCCCGGATGAACTCAACGCCGACATTGCCTATCGCATCGGTCGAGCCTTCGCCCGTACGGTGGGTGAGGGTGAAGTGGTCGTCGGTTATGACATCCGTCTGGATAGCCCCACCTTCGCGGCCGAAGTGGCGCGCGGCCTTGCCGACGAAGGCCGTAACGTGATCGACATCGGTCTGTGCGGCACGGAAGAAGTCTATTTCCAGACGGCGCACCGTGTCGTTGCCGGCGGCATTATGGTCACCGCTAGCCATAACCCCTTCGATTACAACGGCATGAAGCTGGTCCGTGAAGGTGCGCGCCCAATCAGCGGCGACACCGGTCTTCGCGACATCGAGCGTATGGTCGAAGAGAATGCGTTCGGCGAGGCGCGTGCGGCGAGAGGCGCCATCCATGCTGATCACGACAAGTCTGCCTATATCTCGCACCTGCTGGGATACATCGACGTCGCCGCGCTTCTCCCCCTTAAAATCGTGGTCAACGCGGGCAACGGCGGTGCCGGTGCCATCGTCGACCTGCTCGAACCGCACCTGCCCTTTACCTTCGTCCGCGTGAACCACGAGCCGGACGGCACGTTTCCCAACGGCATTCCGAACCCGCTTCTCCCGGAAAATCGCGATGCCACCGCGCAGGCCGTGATCGCGTCGGGTGCCGATCTCGGCATCGCCTGGGACGGCGACTTCGATCGTTGCTTCCTTTTCGATGCGCAGGGTGGCTTCATCGAGGGTTATTACATCGTCGGTCTGCTCGCCGCCCAGTTGCTGGAGAAGCATCCGGGTTCGAAAATCATCCATGATCCGCGCCTGACCTGGAATACAGTCGACATGGTTGCCGCTGCCGGTGGCGTCGCGGTGGAGAGCAAGACCGGTCACGCCTTCATCAAGGAGCGCATGCGTTCCGAGGACGCCGTATACGGCGGCGAGATGAGTGCGCACCATTACTTCCGCGACTTCGCCTATTGTGACTCGGGCATGATTCCGTGGCTGCTCGTTGCCGAGCGCATCGGCAAGACGAGCACCTCGCTGACCGATATGTTGGTAGAGCGAATGGCGGCCTATCCATGCAGTGGCGAGATCAACTTCCGCGTTGACGATGCCGCAGCCACAGTGGCTCGTATTGTCGAGTACTTCAAGCCGTCGGCCGAGAGTATTGAGACTATCGACGGCGTCAGCATGTCGTTCGGGACGTGGCGCTTCAACCTGCGTTCGTCGAATACCGAGCCGCTGCTGCGGCTGAATATCGAGTCACGTGGCGATGCCAGTGTGATGGAAGTAAGGACGGCGGAGTTGCGAGACCTCATCGGCGGAACGCCGGCATAAAAAAAGCGGGCCACTGAAGTGGTCCGCTTTTCATCAGGACAGCTCGGAATTACGCTCGCCCGTAAACATCCTCGAAGCGAACGATGTCGTCTTCCCCCAGATAGCTGCCCGACTGTACTTCGATCAGCTCGAGCGGCACCTTGCCTACATTGCGCAGGCGATGCGTTACGCCGAGCGGAATGTAGGTGCTCTGATTTTCAGCGAGAAGGAACACTTTCTCGCCGCAGGTCACCTCGGCGGTGCCCGATACGACAATCCAGTGTTCCGCACGATGGTGATGCATCTGCAGGCTGAGAACGGACCCCGGCTTGACGACAATACGCTTGACCTGAAAACGTTCGCCCATGTCGATCGAGTCGTAGCTGCCCCAGGGACGATAGACCTGGCGATGGGCCAGATGCTCGCTACGGCCCGCGCTGCTGAGCTGATCGACGATCTTTTTGACGTGCTGAACCTTGTCACGTGCGGCGACGAGGGTGGCATCCGGTGTGGTGACGATCACGACGTCATCGAGGCCGATGGTCGCAACCATGTGTCGTTCATGGGTGCGAACCAGCGTGTTGCGAGTGTCAAGCGCAATGACGTCGCCGTGGGCAGCGTTGCCCTCGGCGTTCTTGTCAGCGGCCTCCCATAAGGCCGACCACGAGCCTATATCGCTCCAGCGGCAGCTCACGGGAACCACGGCGGCTCGATCCGTTTTCTCCATCACAGCGTAGTCGATGGAGTCGTCTGGCACCTCGATCATGCTTGCCTTGTCGAAGCGGACGAAATCGAGGTCCGGCTGTGCGGTGGCGAATACCTTGGCGGCGGCGGCATAAATCGCCGGTGAGTGCTTCTCGAGCTCTTCCAGGTAGCGTGAGGCCTTGAACAGGAACATCCCGGAGTTCCAATCGAAGTCGCCACTCTGGACGTACTTCGCGGCGGTCTCCGCATTAGGCTTCTCGACGAACTGGGCGACCTTGAAGCCGCTGTCAGAGACGGCTTCGGCGCGCTTGATATAGCCAAAGCCGGTTTCCGGAGCCTCGGGGCGGATGCCGAACGTCACCAGCCAGTCGTCAGTGGCCAACGGTGCGGCGCGCTTCACGGCATCCACGAAGCTGGTCTCATCGCCGATGAGGTGATCAGCAGGTAGGACGAGCAGAACGGCCTCGGCATCATTCTGGCGAGCCTGCATCGCGGCGAGGGCGATGGCGGGAGCCGTATTGCGAGCTGCTGGCTCGAGCAGGATCGACGACCCGACGACGCCGAGTTCCTGAAGCTGCTCGGCGACGGTGAAGCGGTGATCCTCACTACAGACGACGATCGGCGTACCGCTGTCGCCCAGCTTGCGCGTACGCTCGACGGTCTGCTGGAACAGGGTCGTATCGCCTACCAGGGCCAAAAATTGCTTGGGGCGGTTCTTCCGTGAGAGGGGCCAGAGACGGGTTCCGCTACCGCCACTGAGAATGACTGGGACAATCATGGGTTCCGCTCCAAGAGTACGTTAACCGGCCAATTATAGCGGGAGCCCGCCCGTCTGGCCGGGCGATCCCGAACCGCCGTTCAGTCGCAGAGCTCGCTTTCGGGGTAGCTCCGGTACAGCCAGCGGGGCTTGCCCGACTTGGCAGGGCGATTGTTGCGGGCGCGGAGGAAGATGTACTGGCCGAGATCGTGGACGCGGTTCGGCGTGGACAGAATGTGCTCGGCGAGCCGCTCGGTAGGGTAATAGTTGTCCGAGAGGTTTTCGTGGACATCCGACGAGAACATCGTCTCGAGATCGAAACCCAGGTGGTCGAGCATGAGGAACAGTTCGTGCTTGTTGTATTCGCGATTGTGGCGTCCGTACACACCGTAGCCCGAAATGGGGTCGTAGATGTTCGCCCCGGCCACCATCTTGACGATATTCTCGAGCCGGTTGACGTTGGGCGTAGTGAGTATCAGCGTTCCGCCCGGTGTCAGCCTTTCCTTGATGCGGCGCAGCGCGTTCAGCGGGTCGGATACGAGGTGCTCGATGACTTCACAGAACAGGATGACGTCAAACGGGCCAGGAAACGGGATATCCTCGACATCCACGTTGTTATTCAGATAATCGATGGGGAACTCTTCGCCGGACGGGACGTGAACAACCGTCTGGCGCCCGCCGCCGCCGTCAACACCGAAATAATTGCTGCAGTGGACGTCATACTGGCGGAAGCGCTTGAGCAGCACGGTGGTGAAGTAAGGATTGGCGCCGATTTCCAGCAGGCGCCCTGTCCGTTCGGGGACCATTCCTAGGGTGTAGACAAATCGTCTGAAATCTTCATTCAGGTAGTTGGTCAGTTCGGCCTCGGGAGCTCTATCGAGTGAGAGGCCCTCAAGCCAGGTCCGAAGTGAAGTCTCGTTTTCCCCGGGTGGCAGCGGGAGTGGTTGGACGATTCCCGAAAAACGGTTCTTAACAGCAGACGACATCCGAATCTTCCGGCTGGATAGGATTCCTGAGTCTAATCGACACTGGCACATTTGGGGCGCAGAGCCTTGGGGGTCGTGTATTATCCGGGCGCCGCAATGCAGCCACAAGTCATTGAATACCAAGGCCTGGAAAGAGGACTCCTTGCCAGTTCGGTCGGTGGCCTGAAGTTCGCATACAATCGAAAGAATTTGGGGGCGGGTTGGCAAAGGGGCAGGCGCTCTGCGGCAACCACGGCTCCCGTGGATCCCGAGGAATGGAAATGTCTGAGAATCAACAACGCGTTCTGGTGACTGGCGGAGCCGGCTTCCTTGGGTCCCATCTGTGCGATCGTCTCATTGAGGCCGGACACGATGTCCTGTGTGTGGATAATTTCTACACCGGTAGCAAGGCCAATGTTGATGGGCTTCTGGCCCATCCGCGCTTCGAGCTTATGCGCCACGACGTCACCTTCCCGCTCTACGTGGAAGTGGACCGCATCTTCAATCTGGCATGCCCGGCCTCGCCGGTGCATTATCAGCATGATCCCGTGCAAACCACCAAGACGAGCGTGCACGGCGCGATCAATATGCTCGGCCTGGCCAAGCGCGTTGGCGCCCGCATCCTGCAGGCCAGCACCAGCGAAGTCTATGGCGACCCGGAGATCCACCCGCAGGTGGAAGGTTACTGGGGCCGCGTAAACCCGATCGGTATCCGCAGCTGCTACGACGAGGGCAAGCGCTGCGCCGAGACCTTGTTCTTCGACTATTGGCGCCAGCATAACCTCGAAGTCAAGGTCATGCGTATCTTCAATACGTACGGTCCCCGCATGCACCCCAACGATGGGCGCGTTGTCAGTAACTTCATCGTACAGGCGCTCAAGGGCGAGCCAATCACCATTTATGGCGATGGCACGCAGACCCGCAGCTTCTGCTACGTCGACGACCTCATCGAAGGCATGCTGAGGCTCATGGAGTCCCCAGCGGATTTCACCGGTCCGGTGAACATCGGCAACCCGGGCGAATTCACCATGCTCGAGCTGGCCGAGACAGTGGTCCGTCTCGTCGGTGGCACCTCGACCATCGTCTATCGGCCGCTGCCGTCGGACGACCCGAAGCAGCGCCAGCCGGACATCAGCCTAGCGAAGGCGACGTTCGACTGGGAGCCCAAGGTCGGTCTCGAAGATGGCCTGAAGGAAACCATCGCGTATTTCAGACACCGTCTGCAGGCATGAGCTCGGCGCAGAAGGTCGTCGTGATGCCGGTCTACGAGGACGTCGAAGCGTCTTCACGGTTGTTTCTGGAACTGGCACGAACACAGGGCCCGGACACTTACATTGTCGCCGTCGATGACGGTTCGGTGCGTCAACCGGTGGATGTGGCGGCGATCGTCGCTGCGGGCCTGGATGGCGTAGTCGTCCGGCTGCGCCGCAACGTCGGACACCAGCGCGCCATTGCGATCGGCCTCAGCTATGTCGCCGATAACTTCGGCGACGACGTCACCGTGGTCGTGATGGATTCCGACGGCGAGGATACGCCGGAGAGCATCACTGAGCTCGTGGCCGGCCTCTCTTCGCCGGATGTCGACGTGGTCGTGGGTGCACGCAAGAGCCGCGTCGAGTCCGTCAAATTCAAAACGTTCTACGTGGTCTACAAGACGCTCTTCTCGCTTCTCAGCGGGCGCAACATCAGCTTTGGCAATTTCATGGCGGCGAAGATGCCCGCGGTGCGCCGTCTGGCATCGATGCAAGAGTTGTGGATCCATGTTGCTGCATGCGTCCTGGGTTCCAAGCTGCGCGTGCAAAGCTGCGCCCTTGATCGTGGCCCTCGCTACGCCGGAAAGAGCAAGATGAACTTCGTCGGCCTGGCGTTGCATGGGTTTCGTGCGCTCATGGTGTTCGCGGAGGACGTCCTCGTGCGCGTGGGAATCGCCTGCACGCTGGTCGCGGGCATGTCGGTGGTGGGTGGTATCACCGCCCTGCTGTTGAAGACCCTGGGATTCGCCACGCCCGGCTGGTTCTCGCTGGCCTTTGGCATCCTGTTGCTCGTGTTCCTCCAGACGGCTGCGCTCACCCTGATCATCCTCATGCTGTCCGGCATGATGCGCGGTGGCGGAGTGCTCAGCAAGGGAAGTTATCGCGAGTTCGTCGATGAGGTGCTTCATGCCCGCGAGCGCTAAGACGGCGCTGGGTGGGCAAGTCGTCCGTTACATCATCAATGGACTCGTTGCGACGGCGGTCCACTTCTGCGTCCTGCGCTTTTGCATGGAGGTTTTGCACGTGCCATTGGCGGGCGAAGCCAATGCCATCGCGGCGTGCTTCGGCATTACGGTCTCGTTTCTTGGTAGTCGATATTTCGTCTTCAAGGGGCAGGAAGGCAGCGTCGTAAAGCAGGGGTCGCTTTTCCTTGGCGTGTACGCCGTCATTGCCTTATTACATGCAACGGTCATGTACGTTTGGGCTGACCGCCTTGGTTTCGACTATCGCATTGGGTTCCTTCTGGCAACCTGCATGCAAATGGCCTTCAGCTTCGTAGCGAACAAACTTTTGGTATTCAAATGAACAAATACTTGCGCGCGCTGCTTGCGTCGATTGTCTTCGTCGTCGCCCTGTTGGTGATCTATTACATCCATATGCGGAATTTCCGCGTCAACGTGGTGTTTTACGCCACGATCCTCGACGCTGTGATTGCGGCGGTGCTGGTTATCGGCGCGTTTGCCACATGCGGCTGGTTTCGAGAATTCACCGGCCTGGAAGTCGCGCAGCTCGTCCTCATCTGGCTGCTTGGTGGCTATGCATTCGCCATTTCGGTACCGACGGTGATCGATCGTTCGCTCTCGTTCTACATCCTCGAGAAGCTCGAGCAGCGTGGCGGCGGCATCCGCGAGGATGCGTTCCGGCAGGTGTTTACCGAAGAATATGTTCGTGAACACCACTTGGTTGAGGTGCGCCTTACGGAGCAGCTTCAGTCGGGCACCATCGTGATCCAGGACGGCTGCGTGAAGCTGACGCCGTGGGGCGTGCGCCTCGCGACGTTCAGCCGTTTCTACCGAAAGAACCTGTTGCCGACCCATCGCCTGCTGATGGGTCAATACACCGATGCGCTGACCGACCCATTCCGCAACAGCGTGATGGCGACGGACTATCGCTGCCACTGACGGCGAAGGAATCGCGATGCACCCTATCTCTCATCCTCATTCTGCTCATGGCCATATGGAGAGCGGCTGGGCTTGGCGTTGGGCCACGCCGCTGGTGGTGCTTCTCGTCGGCTTCTGGTTTGTGCCGCTCGCGCAGACCTGCCACCTGGCCTGCGTGCCCGGCGACCTTGGCGATGCGCGTTTCAATAGCGTCGTGCTTGAGCATTTCTATCGCTGGGTAACTGGTAGCGATCGCAGTCTCATGAGCCCGTCGTTCTTTTACCCAATGCCGGGCACCCTGACGTTCTCCGACAATCATTTGGGTACCGCTTGGCTCTATTCGGTGATTCGCTCGCTGGGATGGGATCGTTACGCCGCCTTCGACCTCTGGTATCTGTCGGGATACCTGGCCAACTTCATCGTCTGCCACGTTGTGCTTCGCAAGTTGCGGTTCTCGCCTTTGGCGAGCGCACTGGGTGCGTTCGCCTTCACCTTCCCGTTGCCCGTCATAGCGACCCATGGGCATGCGCAGCTGACGTTTCGTTGCCTGATCCCTGCGGGCCTGCTGTTGTGGCAGCGTTTTCGCGAGACGGGTGAGTGGCGGTGGCTCGGCTGGCTGGCGTTCGCCACAGTCGCGCAGTTTTACATCGCCATCTATCTTGGCTACTTCATGTTGTTGCTTATCGGCGTGTGGGCCGTGGCTCAGTGGATGGTCGAGGGTTACGGGCCACAGTATTGGTTTGGGCAGTGGCGCCAGTGGAAGGAGCCAGTGACGCGGCGACAACTGATTCGGGCCGTGACGATGATCGTCATGGCGGCACTTGCCCTGATCTGGCTGATGCATCCGTACCTTCACTATTCAAAGGTCTACGCATTCCAGCGAGCTCCCGAAGAGATCGTGACGATGCTTCCGCGGCCGCAGAGCTACCTATTGGCCGATGCGTCGACAATTTGGGGCGATTTGAGCCGCCGTTTCGTGACCTCGGTACCGATGCGGCCCGAGCAGCAGATGTTTTTCGGCATTGGCATCCTGGGACTGGTAGTCGTTGCACTGATCCACTCGACGCTTCGCATGCGGTGGGTGGCACTCGTTTCCGTCCTGCTGCTTGCGGTGCTTACGTTGAGTGTGGGTGGCCATTCGCTATACATGGTTATCGCGAGGCTTCCCGGCATCACATCGGTTCGGGCGGTCTCACGAATCGTGGTGGTGATGACGCTGCCGGTCGCATTGTTGGTGGCGATCGGCGTAGATGCCATGAGCTCCGTGAGGACTAACTGGAAAATCCTTGGTGCGGCGCTCGTGGTCATCATGATCGGCGAATCCGGCGCCACCACTACGATCAAACTGGATATCGAACAAGCCCGAGGGCGCATTTCGCATCTTGCCAGCGAGCTTCCTTCGCCCATGCCCGCTCGTGCCATCGTTTTCAATCCTCTGAGGACGGACGTCGCGTCCTACGATTCTGAGCTTGACGGCGTGATTCTGGCACAGGACAAGGGATTGCCGACGCTGAACGGCTACTCGGGAAACATCCCGCCTGGCTACGATCCACGCGGAGACAAAGGTCCCTGTCGGCAGGCGTCGGATCGGCTCGATTCAGCGAAGGCGTTCTTCGCTCAGCGACTCAAGAAGCCCTTTCCCAATGGCGCGGCGGAGCCGATAGTCATTGTCGGCCAGACGTCCTGTTCGGAAGGCGTTCTGAGCGAAGTTCCCGTGAACGAGATCTCCGGGATATCTCTGCGGATCGAGTCGCTGCAGCGAGTGGGTGACTCATACCGCGTCACCGTGGCGATCGCAAATGGTTCGCTTCACGCGTTGGCCGCTTGGTCCGCGCCTAATCCGTTGCGTCTTTCTTGGCAGAAGGTTGGTGACCAAACCCCGATTGATCCTGACGGGTGGATCCCGCGCGTGGACATCGGCGGCGACTCGGACATCATGCCGGCAGAGACTCGCAGAGTGACCTTCATCGTGCCGGCGACTGCGGGTGAGCATGGGCATTTGGTCGTAAGCGCGGTTCTTGAAGGGCGCTTGTGGTTGCACGACCGTGGCGTGGCTCCTGCCTCGGCGGAGCTGAATGAGCTAGTACCCTGACGCGGGGCAAGAAACGCCTGAAAGGAAGCGATATGAAGACTCTGATCAAGAGGTGGGAGTGGGCGCTCATTAGCGCCGGCTTCATCGTGATGATTTTTACCCTGTATCCAACCGTCGACGGCGACGGAGCAGTGCGATTCCAGACCGTCCAGACATTCCTGGGCGGCGATGGGGGGTTCTCGAAGTTTTCCTTCGTGCAGCCGGTTCTGTCCATGCCCCTTGCATGGCTTGGGAGCCAGGTCGAGGCGGACCTTGCCGGATTCGTCGCGTGGTTCAACCTCGTCGTATTCGCGGTATTCGCCATCTTCATCTACCGCGAACTGGCCGCCCGGTACACACCGGGTGTCGGCCGCGCCTGGTGGCTGCTGATGTTGTCTGCTTCGATGTTTCCCCACCACCTGCAGAACTATTATGGCGAGGTGTTGACGTCTCTGTGCGTGTTCCAGGCCGCGTTGCTAGTGGAGCGGCGGCCCATGATATCCGCGGTGTTGTTCGCCCTGGGATGCGTGAATACGCCTGCGCTGCTCCCTTCGCTTGTCGGGTTCACGGTCGTCTTGTTTCTCGTATACAAGAGGATGGTACCCCTTGTCGCGGTCGGCATTGCGGTCGCCCTTGTCTTGCTCGAGATGTGGTTCAAACATGCCGGGCTCGGACAGGGATATTTTTCTGCCGACGAACACGGCGCCGTTACAGTCCTGCCGTATTCCGGCAAACCGGGTTTCAGCTATCCGTTGTTACTGGGCCTGATGTCTATCACTCTCTCGTTCGGTAAGGGACTGGTGTTCTACATGCCGGCCCTACTACTCTGCTTTTCCGCCGACGTTCGGAGGGCCGTCGGTTTGGACCGAAAGGCTACCTTGGTCGCTTTTGTTGCGCTTGCCTTGCCTGTCGTGACCTATGCAAAGTGGTGGGCCTGGTACGGTGGCGCATTCTGGGGACCCCGCTTCTTTCTCTTCCTTTCAGCGCCGGCATCCCTCCTGCTTGCCGTGGACCTGCGAGCGACGCGGGTTGAGCCCATACGCTTTGCTTTGACGTTGCTGGTTCTTTTGCTCTCGGCGTGGGTTTCGCTGGACGGCTACTTGTTTGGACAGAACGAGATGGATGCCTGCTGGGTAAACAACTATGCGCAAGAACATCTTTGCTGGTACGCCCCGGAGTTCAGCGCACTCTGGCGACCATTCGTGACGGGCTCGGCGTGGAAGATAACGAACAACATCCGTTGGCCGTATGTGTTGTGGCAACTCGTGGTGATTTCCTACCTGGCTCTTCGCCTGGCGGCACCGGTTGTCCGGATAGCGCGGTGCAGGTTGCTTGGAATCCGGAGATCGGCTCCCGAAACTCATGCAGAACACGCATAACCTCAGGATGTGACGTGGCTGTGGATAACTGATGCTTATCCACCGTTGCCGTTGTATCTTCCGTCAGTTGACCTCCGAGTGGCGGGAACGAACGAGGCCTGGCGACGGTCCAGATAGCCGTCGTGCCTAAGAAAGAGCCGCCTCACACTATCAGTTGGAATGAGCATGACTATGAAAATTGCCGTCGTTGGAACTGGCTACGTAGGCTTGTCAAACGGTGTCCTGCTTTCCAGGGCCAACGAAGTGGTCGCACTGGACATTGTAGAGAGCAAGGTCAGCATGCTGAACCAGATGCGCTCGCCGATCGTTGACGCAGAGCTCGAGGCTGCACTTTCGAGCGGAAAGTTGAATTTCCGCGCGACACTCGATCCGAAAGATGCCTATGAGGGCGCGTCGTTCGTCGTCATCGCCACGCCGACTGACTACGACCCGGACACCAATTACTTCAACACGGGCTCGATCGAAGCCGTGGTTCGGCAGGTGCTCGATATCAATCCCCGGGCGACCATGGTCATAAAGTCGACCATTCCGGTGGGTTACACAAAGAAGCTTCGCGAGCAGTTCGGCGTGGATAACATCATCTTCTCGCCCGAGTTCCTCAGGGAAGGCAAGGCGCTGCACGATAATCTCTACCCATCGCGCATCATCGTCGGCGACCATTCGCCGGCGGCGAAGATTTTCGCTGGCCTGCTTGAGAAGTGTGCCGAAAAAGACAACGTGCCCGTGTTGTTTACGGACTCAACCGAGGCCGAGGCTATCAAGCTGTTCGCCAATACCTACCTTGCGATGCGCGTATCCTACTTCAATGAGCTGGATACCTATGCGGTAACGCACGGGCTCGATAGCCGGCACATCATCGAAGGTATTTCGCTGGACCCGCGTATCGGTGGTGGCTACAACAACCCTTCCTTTGGCTACGGCGGCTATTGCCTGCCCAAGGACACCAAGCAGCTGCTTGCTAACTACCAGAGCGTTCCGCAGACGCTGATCAAGGCCATTGTCGAGTCGAATACGACGCGCAAGGACTTCATCGCCGACGATATTCTGCGCCGCAAGCCGAAGGTCGTTGGGATCTATCGCCTGATCATGAAGAGCGGTTCGGACAACTTCCGTTCGTCCAGCATCCAGGGGATCATGAAGCGCATCAAGGCGAAGGGTGTTGAGGTCATCGTCTACGAACCAGTGCTCGAGTCGGAGAAGTTTTTCCATTCGGAGGTCGTGAACGACCTGGCCCGGTTCAAGCGGGAGGCGGATGTCATCATCAGCAACCGTATGTCAGATTCGCTTGCTGACGTGGCTGACAAGGTCTACACGAGAGACTTGTTCGGCGACAACTGATTCGCAATGCGGCGGTAAAAAAGGCCGGGAGCATGCTCCCGGCCTTTCTTCGCCCCGCGCGGCGCTAGTGAGACGGAGCGCGGGGAGATGGCATGCGTTGATCTAACCCACCAAGGCATCGCGACGTCGAAGCTTTCATTGCAGGGTGGCCCTCTTCAACATGAGCCCAAGCTTGCGACCATCGGAGCTTAGACCAGCTTCCTTCGGTGAGAGTGCATTGGGAAGCGAAAGTGATACGGTGAGCGCATGATGATCGTTGCGAGCTGCCTCGGGGAGAGGTACTGTCAACGTCGCGGCATCGGTGAGCGAATATTTTCCTGCGGAAACGCCGTTGATGGAAATCTCGACAGCTTGCACGTGACCGTTCGGGCTGAACGGTTGAACGTCGAGCTTGAGCTGCGTCCAGTCAGGGTTGCCTTCCGCCTTGCGACACGTGATCGTTGAGCGATTCCCTTCCGTCCAGCGCCCGCCCTCCTCGGCATTGCTGAAGCCCGTCATCATGCTCGTTGAAAGGAATCCCTTGAAGGAGAAGATGAATGTCTCCCGGCACGCATCGGAAAACCTGGCGCGGATGCACTGTCCGTTGCTCACGACAAAGCCGCCGTCGAGCCGGGTTCGCACGCAGCCCTCATCCGACCAAAAGCTAGGATCGTTCGTCGAACTGAATATGGCGCCTACGGTTTCGGGCGCCGGAAACTCGCGATCGTACAGTGGTGCGAAGACATTCCCATCGCGTGGTGCGCCGAAGATGGCTTGTGATACGAGGTAGTTGGCGACATTACTCATGTCGCCAAGGACGAGGCCGCGGGCGTAGGCCGGGTGCTCGCCGTTAACGGCTCCAGTTTCCTTAGCCACCGTGGCGGCATTTTCCAGGGCCAGGAACGACGGCGCGTCCACGTCGGGACGACTGTCGGAGAACGAAAAGATCCATAAGGCGGCGAGAACCATCGCTGGCTGCGACCAGGCGAAAGGCGCGCGCGTTGAATCTTGCGCAAAGCGTTTCGAGCAGAATACGGTCACGAGCAGCGCGATCTCCATCAGGAGAATCGTCGAGAGCCCAAAAGCGTATTTTCGCACCGCGTATTCCGAACCCAGATGCATGGCTGCGGCGACCGCCTGCAGCATGCATAGGAACGCGATTGCGGCTCCCGCAGACCCAATGTGGCGGGCCACGGCTGCCACTCGCGGCAGATGGAAACGATGCCAGGGCAGCGAAATCCAAATGAGGGCCAGCGATGCGAGGCCGGTAGTCGCGGCGAGTAGCATCAGTCGTGGAAGCGTCGTGACCGCAGAAAGCGGCAGGAAGCCGTTGTTCTCACTGATCGAGCGCGACGCAGCGAATGCCGGGTGCAAGTACATCGCCGCCACCCCGACGCCGACAGCGCCAACCAGCACGGCAGACCGTAGCAGCCAGGTCCGCTTATCCGACAATGCGTGCGCGGAAAGCAGGACTAATCCATATCCCAGCCCTTCGATTGCTGGCACGAGGTGGATGCCTGCCATGAGCACGGCCAGTGCGATCACCACAAACGGCAAGACGATGCCGGATCCCTTGTTGGTCTCTGCACGTGCGCAGAACGCGACGATGGCCAGAAAGCAGGCTTGCCCAGCTAGTTGCGAGAAGAAATAGTTGACCACGATTTCGTGCCCAACGAGATCCAGACTGATGGTTTCCCGGTTCAACGCAATAAGGACGACGAAGGTGCAGACGAACATCCACGATGCACGGCCAGGCAGGAGTTGCGACATGGAAGCGAGTGCTATCCAGCAGACAACGAGCGATGCCGTGGCGACGAGCTGCATCCCTAGGAATGGCGAATGTGCGGCGGTGCCCAGGACGGCGGCCAATATGTGCGCATATCTCGGATAGATGCTCATTTCGCCAAGGATCGATGCAGCGCCCTCGGAGACGCCCCAATGCTCCATCAACCAGCGGATGAGGCCGTAATGATGTGCTAGATCCGGACTGGCGCTGTACCCATACGGGAATGCCCAAGCGAAAATGCATGCACCGAGCGCGAGCGTGGCCGATACCGTGAGCGAACGCCCGCCGCGCACCAAGTGAGGGCCGATGTTGCCTCCTCCGTTACCCATGATCAGGCATCCTGCTTCGACAAATCCGAAAGGCGCTCCGCCATGCGAGTGCCCTCGCGGATGGCATAGTTGGTTCCGCGGTCTTCGGGATAGATCTGGGCCATTGTCGAGATCAGGGCATTTCTATAAGGCGTCTCTTCCGCCGGGACGTATTCCGAGTAGCCGCGCTCAGTGACCGGCTGCGCGTAGTCGGCCCGCCAGATACGGAATTCTTTCACCCAGTCCCGACGGAACTTGGGGAACATCCGCTCAAGGTGAGGTAGCGCGTACTGGAGGTACTCGTCATCGCTCATCGACCAGGTCTCGTCCGAGGTTGCGAGATAGCGGGAGAGGAACACGATATGACGTCCCGCGTAGTGCGAGCTGTCGTCGAGATTCGTGTGCTCGATGACGCCAACGAACGGGAAGCCAGGGTCATTGACGTTGATCCAGTAGGTATCCGACAGGCTATGCGTCAGTTCCATGACAAGGCAGACGTTGCCGAGATAGTTGACACGCTCAAGCGAATTGAGCCAGGCCTTTGGCGCATCCTTCAGAATCTTCGCGATGATCTTGAAGGACGGTGTGAACAGGAAACTCTTGGCCGTGACTTCATCGCCGCTCGTCTGCAACGCGTGGATTCTGTCGCCGTCCGTGATCGTGCCGGTAACCGATGCGTTGTAGCGGATTTCGCCACCAAGAGACACGATCCGCTCCGCAATTGCCTCTGCGAGCCGGCCGAAACCGCCACGGAAATAGGCAAGCTGTTCGCCGCCCTTCGGATCGCGGGTGCTGCCACGAAGCACGAGCTTCTTCCAGAACCATACCGCGTTGATGTCTTCGGCAAATACCGAGAATTTCGAACGAATGAGCGGCTCCCAGACAAGTTCGAACACTTTCTTTCCACAGAGGGGTTCGAGCCACTCGCGAATGGTCAGATGTTCGATCTCCTTCCAATCCTTCACCTTCCGGACCTGAAAAACCAACCAGCCAAGGCGGATGCGGTCGATGAAAGGCAGGGGGCTGAAGCGAAGCACGTCGAGGGGCGTGGAAAGCTTCCAGAGGCGGCCGTTGTAATACATGCCCGTCCGAGAGGGCAGCGTCAGGATGAGATCGCTCAGGCCGAGCTCTTCTACGAGCTTCGGGACGTATGCATCGTTGTTGAACCAGTGATGGTAAAACTTTTCGATGCGCACGCCATCGTCGAAATCGAAGGTTCCGGCGAGGCCGCCTGGGCACGAATCCGACTCGAGCACGACGACTTTCTTGCCTGCCTGGGCGAGGCGCAACGCGGCAACGAGGCCGGCGAAGCCTGCACCCACGATGGCGGCGTCATAAACAGGGGCGGGGTGGTTCATTTTCTATCTCCGGGTGCCTCGAGTGAGGCCTGGTTGCGCGCCGCATTGAACAGGTTGCGATTGAAAATCATGACGGTCGCGCCTGCGATCGTCGTAGGAAGCCACACGCCTAGATGGCACAGGACGGCTAGCGTCATGGCCTGCGTCGACGATCCACCCATCAAATGCGCTGCGGTGAACGCGGCGAGGTGGTAAGGGCCAACATAGCCGGGCGAGGAAGGTACCAGCGTCGCTATCGTAGCCATCGACATCAGCAGCAGGCCTCCGGGCAGGGAGAACGCCATGCCGATGCCTTGCATGAGCGCCAGATAGAGGCCGAGTTCACCCGCCCAGGCCACAAACGATATGGCGAGCGCAGCAAAGACCGTGCGCATGCGCGAGATCGACTGCAGTGCCTCGACGAGGTCGGCGATCGCCCGCACGACGACGACCACTTTCGTCGGTGCCTTCGGCTCGATTCGCGTAGCGAACCACCGAACCAGGCGCACGATGAGACCCGTAAAAAGGATCAAGCCAAGCAAGGCGACACTACCGATCACTGAGAGGACGATGACGATATCCACGACCGAAGCGGGAAGTGCACCCTTCGGGAAGAAGGATGCTGCAACCGCGAGGCACATGAGCAACGTAAGCAGGTCAACCAGCCGCTCAAGAACGAGAGTGGCGGTCGCACCGGTTTTGGTTACGCCCAGAGCAGCCGGAAAAACCAGCGCCCGAACAACGTCTCCCAAGCGGAACGGTAGGACATTGTTCAGCGCGATCGAAGCGAGGAAAGGACTGGCGCATGCCGCCGTCGTAACCTTCGGCCCGCATGCCTTGAGTAGCAGCTTCCAGCGGAAAATACGTGCCGTGTAACCAGCCGCGAGGGAAAGCACGCCAACGATCAGATACGGCCAGCGGAACGTTGCGAGTGCGCGCCCGACTTCCTCGAACCTAATGTTACGGAATACAAAGTAGAGGCACACGGCGGACAGGGCACAGCCAATGATTAGGCGAACGATGCCGTTCTTGCCTTTCGTCGGCGTGGTGAGGGACACTGGCTCATCGAGCATCGTCATGCCTTCCAGGGAGCGCTGCCGGCATCCCATAGCGCCTGCAGTTCACGCTTGTCGCGCAGCGTGTCACACGGCTGCCAGAAGCCGTGGTGCTGGAATGCCATGAGCTGTCCGTCCTTGGCAAGGTTTGCAAGTGGGGCACGCTCGAAGGATGTGTCGTCGCCCTCGATATAGTCCAGCGCCGACGGCTCGAGGACAAAGAAGCCGCCGTTGATCCAACCGATCTCGTCTTGGGGCTTCTCTTCAAAGCTCGCCACGTTCGCGTCTTTGCCCAGGTTAAGGACACCGAAGCGGCCGGGCGGCTGTACTGCAGCAACGGTGGCCAGTTTGCCGTGCTCTCGATGGAAAGATACTTCCCGGGAAATGTCGATGTCGGACAGACCGTCGCCATAGGTCAGGCAGAATGTTTCCTCGCCGAGGTATTTTCGAACACGCTTTACCCGGCCGCCGGTCATCGTGTCCTGGCCCGTGTCGATCAAAGTGATCGTCCAGTCCTCGGCTTGCGTATCCAGGACCGATGCCTCACCCGTGCGGAGATTGATTTCCAGATCGGCTGTGTGGCGGTAGTAATTGAAGAAGTACTCCTTGATCACGTAGCCCTTGTAGCCCAGGCAGATCACGAAGTCCTTGATCCCGTGCTTCGAATAGCTCTTCATGATGTGCCAGAGCAACGGACGACCGCCGACCTCGACCATCGGCTTCGGTTTGTAATCGGACTCTTCCGCGATACGCGTGCCGAGACCGCCTGCAAGGATGACTGCCTTCATGTTTGGGCCACTCAAAGTTTGATTTCGTCGGAATCCAGATTCAGCGAATCCTGGACGATGGCGATGGGCTCTTTGCGAAGAATTCGGTATATGCGTAGCAAGTATTCTCCCAGGATGCCAAGCAGCAACGACTGGAAGCCGATTCCGAAAAGGATGAGGATATGCAGGCTTGCCAGGCCTCGCGGAAAGTCCGGGAAAAGCAACTTCAGCACCAGGTAATACACAGTGCCGAGCGCGGACAGCGATAGGATTACGATGCCGGCCACAGTCGCAAGGCGGAGCGGTACCAGTGAGTGATTGAATACACCGGTGAGGCCCAGACGCATCAACTGCGCCACGCCGAACTTGCTCGAGCCAGCGACGCGTGCGGATCGGTCATAGGTTACGCCGATTTGCCGAAAACCCATGCCAGCGATGAGGCCGCGAAGATATGGCTCGGCCGAACGTTGCTTTTCAAGCGCCTGGATGACTTTTCGGTCGACCAGCCGGAAATCGCCGGCATTGCGTGGGATGGGATGTTCGCTGATTCGGTCGATGATCCAGTAACCGAGCTTTCGGAACGAATGGATGAACTTGCCTTCCGGGCGCGACCTGCGCACGCCGTACACGACGTGATAGCCCTGCTTCCAGAGCGCAAGGAACTCCTTCAATAGCTCGGGCGGATCCTGCAGGTCGGCGTCGATCTGAAGGACTGCATCGCCGCGGGTATGCAGGTAGTTCGCCATGATGGAGCGCTGGAAGCCGAAATTCTTCGAAAACCGGATGGCTCTGACGCGCTCATCTTCTGCCGCCAGGGCTTCGAGCATGCTCCATGTCGCATCAGTCGAGCTGTTGTCGCTAAAGACGAACTCCAGGTGGCATTCGTCAGCCACCGAGGCAGAGAGTGTGTCGAGCCGGCTATACAGCGCTGCGATGTTCCCTTCCTCGTTGTAAACCGGAATAGCTATCGATATCAGCGGTAGTGAGGTCATGGCATTCCAGCGCGTTTGACTTGATGAGAATCAGGGAGCGTTTCAGCGATGCCCTCGATAACGGACAATCGCGGCCGCCATCCCGTGTGCGACTCGAGCGCGGATGGATCACCAACGACCCGGGGCTGGTCATCCGGGCGCATGGGTATCATGCCGAAGCGAAGGAGCGAGGGATCCGCGTTCATGGCATTCGCTACACCCAGCGCAAAGGTGCGTACGCTCGTGCCCTCTCCGGTACACACGTTGTAATGGCCGGTTGGAAGAGTGCCGTCCATCACCCCGAAAAGGGCTGCCATGAGGGCCGAGCAAGCGTCGTCGACGTGGATGAAGTCGCGCACCTGATGGCCCTGGGAAAGGGGGACGTCTTTGCCTTGGAGAAGCGACTTGCAGAGAGCCGGAAGCAGGCGATGCGGAGCTTCACCGGGACCGTAAACGTTGAACAGGCGTAGATTTGCGCAGGGCAACCCCAACGCCGCGCCGGTCGCGAGCGCCATGAGCGCGCCTGCGGCCTTCGTCGCTCCGTACACTTTCGTTGCCTCGAGCGGAGCATCTTCCCGGATGCGGTCGCCGTCGAAACGGGCATATTCCGAATTACTCCCGGACATGACGAAGCCCCTAGCTCCCAAAGCGTGTGCCAACTCCACGAGTTCACCCGGCAACAGCCCGTTGATCGTGCGCAGATTGCCAATATCTCGATCACCCGGATTCACGCCCGCTGCGGCTAGGTGGACGACTGCGTCGATAGGTGTTTTTCCGACTGCCTCCCGCACCTGTTCCGCAGCAAGCTGCGAGACGACACGGTGGTCGGTGGGAGTCTCATAGCCGTTGCGTAGCGCGCCACGCCCGATTGAAACCGCGTCAATATTCGCGGTCGCGAGATGCGCAAGGAACCTGCTTCCGATAAATCCGGATCCGCCGGTCAGTAGGATGCGAGTCATGCAGGGTGGTGTTTACGTTCAAGCAGCGTGTCGCGCCAGGCCGAAATTTGAGCCGCTGTAATCACCGCCGCTCCGTGCTCGCCCACGTAGAAGTCGCGATACCAGGCAGCGGTGCGCTCGATGGTCTCCTCGACGTCCCAAGCGGGGCTCCAGCCAAGCACGTCACGCGCAAGGGTGCTATCGAGCGCCAGAAGCTGGGCCTCCTTCACGGGGTTATCCAGATACTCGAGATTCGGTCGGGTCCAGGTTTTCGAGAGGCTCTCCAGGACGGCGCGCACAGTCAATGCGCGCCCGTCGGCGGGCCCCAGATTCCAACTGCGAGCCGCAGCTTTGGGAGAATCCATGAGCTTCGCCGCAAGCATGAGGTAGCCCTGGACAAGGGCAAGCACGTGTTGCCAGGGGCGCGTTGCGTCGGGATAGCGCAGGGTAAGCGCCGATCCGCTCGCGACGGCTCTCACGAAGTCAGGAACGAGTCGGTCTTCCGACCAGTCTCCCCCGCCGATGATATTGCCGCCCCGCGCAGTGGCGACCGGGAGAGCATGGCCGTCGGCCGTCTGGAAAGCGTACTGATAACTCTGAATCACCATTTCAGTGGCGGATTTGGATGCGCTGTACGGATCCTTCCCGCCGAGAGAATCGTTCTCGCGATAGGGCCACGGCCATTCCTTGTTCTCGTAGACCTTGTCCGTCGTCACGCAGACGATGGCTTCGAGACCGGGAACACTACGGGCGGCTTCGAGTACGTTAAGCGTGCCCATGACGTTTGTATTGAACGTCTCAAAGGGTTCGCGATAGCTACGGCGGACTAGCGGCTGCGCAGCCAGGTGAAGGATCACCTGTGGGGCGAACGCAAGGACGGCTGTGTTCAGGGCCTCGCGATTACAGATATCGCCAATGATTGACTGCATGCTGCCCTGGAGGGCCAGTTCTTCCCACAGGCTCGGAGACGTTTCGGGGGCGAGTGAGAAACCGCAGATGTCAACGCCGATCTGTGCCAGCCATGAGCACGCCCAGCTCCCAGTGAAACCCGTGTGGCCGGTCACGAACACCCGCTTGCCACGGAGAGCAGCTTCAAAGGCAAGAAATTCGGTAGCTCGCATCGTTACACGTATCCTTGTCAAGCCGTGAATTCGGAATGTCTGTCTCGTTCCGAAAGCGTCAATGGCGTTGTAAATCCTGGACAAGCGAGACGCTTGAGCGTCCTGCTTGTCCCGCTTCCCTCGGCGTCTTCGGTCGTCACTGGCCGATGGCGGCTTCCAGTTCAGGCAGGATCTTGAACAGGTCCCCGACCAGACCAATGTCGGCAATCTCGAAGATCGGCGCTTCGCCGTCCTTGTTGATCGCGACGATCGTGCCGGCGTCCTTGATGCCGGTCAGGTGCTGGATCGCACCCGAAATACCGACGGCGATGTATAGCTCCGGCGCGATGATCTTGCCGGTCTGGCCGACCTGCATTTCGTTCGGCACGTAGCCGGCGTCCACGGCGGCGCGCGAGGCACCCACGGCTGCACCGATCTTGTCGGCAAACTTGTAGATGATTTCGAAGTTCTCCTTCGAGCCGACGCCACGGCCGCCGGAGACGACCTTGGGTGCGCCTTGCAAGTCGGGGCGGTCGCTCTTGCCCTGCTGCAGGTTCACGAATCGGGTGTGCGAGGGCAGGGCAGCATCGACGCTGAGCGCCTCCACCGGTGCAGAGCCGTTCGAGGCGGCCGCTGGCCAGGAGGCCGTGCGGATAGTGGCGACGACTGTCGAGGCCGCGTCGACTTCCACGGTGACGATGGCGTTGCCGGCGTAGATCGGGCGCTTGAAGCTGTGCGATCCCTCCACAGTCATCACGTCGCTGACCTGGGAGACGCCGAGCAGCGCGGCAACGCGCGGGGCGAGGTCCTTGCCGAAAGTGGTCGACGGCGCGAAGACGTGGGTGTAACCGGCGGCGGCCCTGGCAATCTGCGGTGCGAGCACGGCCGCGAGCGCATGAGCGTTCTCGGCGCGGGCGACGGTCAGTACCTTACGGACGCCGTCGATCTGCGCGGCTTCGGCGGCGATGGAGTCTGGCGCATCGGATAGCACGATCACGTCGATGGCTTCGGGCTTGGCGGCCGAGGCAGCACTGACGGCTCGCGCGGTGGCGCCGTTGAGCTTGCCGTCGAGGTGTTCGGCGATTACGAGGATCTTGGACATGTCGATTCTCCGGTCGGCTGCTTTACAGCAGGCCCTTCTGCTTGAGAGCCGCGACGAGCTCGGCGGCGTCCTTGACCATCACGCCCTTGCTGCGCTTGGGCGGCGCGGCATAGTGGGTGGTCTTGATGTGGTCGGCGGCGTCGACGCCCAGCGAGGCCAGCTCGATGACGTCGATCGGCTTGGCCTTGGCCTTCATGATGTCCGGGAGCTTGATGAAGCGCGGCTCGTTCAGGCGCAGGTCGGTGGTGATCACGGCCGGCAGGTCGGCTTCGATGGTTTCGAGGCCGGCATCGACTTCACGAGTCACGGTGGCCTTGCCGCCTGCAATTTCGACCTTGCTGGCAAACGTCGCCTGCGGACGGTCCCACAGACCGGCCAGCATCTGGCCGGTCTGGTTGGCGTCGTCGTCGATGGCCTGCTTGCCCAGGATCACCAGGCCCGGCTGCTCTTTCTCGATCAGTTTCAGGAAGGTGCGTGCGGCGGTCAACGGCGAAACGGCATCGGCTGTCTGCACGTGGATGGCGCGGTTGGCGCCCATAGCCAGGCCGTTACGCAGATGGGCGGTCAGGTCGGCCGGACCGATGCCGACCACGATGACTTCCTCGGCGACACCCTTCTCGCGCAGGCGCAGGGCTTCCTCGAGGGCGATATCGTCGAATGGATTGGCGGAGAGCTTCACGCCGTCGGTGACGACGCCCGTGCCGTCCGGCTTTACCTGGATGCGGACGTTGTAGTCCACGACGCGCTTGTACCCGACCAGAATCTTCATCTGTGTTTCCTTGGATTGGCGCCGCCCCGGCGTTGGGGTTCGGAGCCTTAACGAGTTGACCGGGGATTATAGCGTGGGAGCGTGAAGCCGGCCGTAGCTTTCCACGAGTCTCCCGGAGCCCCCGTCAGGGCCGCCAGTAAGGACGTACGGATGTCTTCCGGGTGTTGATTCCGGTCAACGGGCGGTCTGGCCAGCCCCGATCCGGAGCGGATCAGGGCCTTTGCCGCGAGATGTCAACGGCAGTGGAATATTTCCGATGAGACTTCCCCGCCCGGTGCCTGCTCCGTCGATTTACAACTTCTGGGGAGCGAAGGCGGACGAGACTCGGTCAGTCACGATCGCGCTCGATGTGTTGAAGCCTCACATCGACTCGCTCCAGCAGCTTTCGGTTCGTCGCGATCAGATCGCCTATCAGGCCCATCATCAGAAGTAGTAAGCCAACGATGATACATAGCGCGCTGAAGACGACGGATTGGACGTGGCCTTCGCCCGAGCCGTCGATGTAGGAATAGAGGAATCGGATGCCTGCGATCAGGCCGATGGCCATGAAGATGCCACTGAGCGATGCGAAGAACGCCAGTGGGCGGTAGATAACGAACACGCGCAGGATCGTCAGCAATGAGCGCTTTACATAGCTGGGAATGCTCTTTACCAACCGCGATGGACGCAGGTCCTCATTGGTGTGGACAGGAACCGAGATCACCCGCATGTTGCTCTGTCCCGCCTGGATGATGGTCTCCAGCGTGTACGTATAGGCGTTGAAGACATTAAGGCGCATGGCGGCCTCGCGGGAGATGGCGCGAAATCCGCTAGGGGCATCGGCGACATCGGTGCGGCTCGCCATGCGGACGGCCCAACTGCCCAGATGCTGCAATTTCTTCTTGATCCACGAGAAGTGTTCGGTCTCGTCGATCGGCCGGGCGCCAATCACGATCTCCGCTTCGCCTGCGACGATGGCGGAGGTCAACGTCGGGATGTCGCTGCCGCAATACTGGTTGTCGGCGTCGGTATTCACGATGACATCCGCGCCAAGCGTGAGGCACGCGTCGATCCCCGTCATGAAGGCTTCCGCCAGGCCCCGATTTACTGGGTGTTGGACCACGTGGTCCACGCCATTCAAGCGAGCAACGTCAGCTGTGTTGTCCGTGGAGCCGTCGTCGATAACCAGCCACTCCACGACATCGAAGCCCGGGACGTGTCGAGGTAGCTCGGACAGGGCGATGCCGAGTGTTTCCGACTCGTTGAGACATGGGATTTGGATGATGAGCTTCATGCGTCTCCCTCGCTCCGATCCGGAGCCGATGGTCATCTCCAACGCACAAGCGTCCACTTACGTTTACACGATTCACAATATTGAACGAGTCTACGATAATCGGCGATGCGATTTTGTGTTCAACTCGCGTTTTGAAGCCGAGACTCGTCTGTTTCATTGAATGGCGCTGCCGTTCTTTACCATCCGGCGAGATGCCGAAGAGGCAGGAGCGGCCTTTCCTTGGGATACGATGAAGCCATGATTTCTGCCTGCCTATCGATAAAAAACATCGACGCGTCGCGCAGCCGGCCTCCGCTGGTTAATGCTCTTGCGGAACTTTGGCGTTGAACGTGCCGCAACGTGTGCTGTTCATAACGCGGAAGTGGCCTCCGGCCATTGGCGGCATGGAAACCTATGCAGTCAAGCTAAGTTCGGAGCTGGCTACCCGGACCAGGCTCGAAGTAAGAGCGTTGCCCGGCAAGACGAGTGGTGCGCCGCCGGGTCTGCTTAGGCTTTTGTGCTTCATGGCAGGTTCGATCGTGGTTCTTTTGCGAAAGCGAATGGATGTGATCCACCTCGGTGATCTCGTGATGTGGCCCCTGGCGTTGGTGGCAAGACTGAAGGGCTCGTCGCAACGCATCGTCATGACGGCGTACGGACTCGATCTGGTCTTTGGTCGCCGCCGCGGGATATTGCCGTGGCTATATGGGCGTTACCTTGCGCTGGGCGTACGCTTGGTCGGTCGATCGGTACGCATCATCGCCATCTCTGGCCCCACGGCATGTCTGTGCAAGGAAGCGGGATTCACGGACGTGACGGTGGTGACCCTGGGTGTGGACGTTGCGCCTCGTGCGTTCTCCGACCCCCGACATGGCGAGCCATTCATCTTGTTTGTCGGGAGACTGGTCAAGCGCAAAGGGGCGGCATGGTTCGCCAACGAGGTTATGCCACTACTTCCCGGAAACCTGCGTCTCGTGGTCGTAGGCAAGTGCTGGGACCGGAATGAGTTGGATGTCCTTCGAGATTCTCCCAGAATCGAGTATCGCGAGTTCGTCTCCAGCGAGGAATTGTTGGCGCTTCGCAGCAGTGCCCTGGTAGTAATCATGCCCAACATTCCTTCGGGAGGTGTGGACGTGGAAGGTTTCGGCTTGACTGCGCTGGAGGCAGCTGCCGATGGCGGCGTGTTGCTTGCCAGCGGTATCGAAGGCATTGTCGACGCAGTGATCGACCATACGACGGGATTCCTGCTTCCCGCCGGTGACGCCGTCCGTTGGGCTGAAAAGATCGAGGAGATCCGTACCTGGTCTCAGGAACGTCGCACAGCGTTCATCCGTGGTGCGCGTGAGGTGATCGTGTCTCTATATTCGTGGCGTGTCGTTGCCGAACGCACGCTTGAAGCGTATCGGTCCGGATCATGACGGCCAGTACGATGGGGGCACACCTTGGCAGGCTGAAGCGTGCGATCGGGTGGGTTGTCGCTTTGACCGCAACGGGTTTCTTCGTGCAGCGTGTCCTGACAAACGTCGACCGCATACCACGTGTCGTCTGGAGTGCAACGAATGTCTGGGTGGCCATCGCGTCGGTCCTTCTTGCGCTGGGTGCGATAGGTCTGGCGGGCGGAGTGTGGCAGGTGTTGTTGAGGGATCAGGGAATACGTCGTCCGCTTGCGCGTGTGCAGAGCCTGTACATGGTCGCGCAGTTCGGCAAATACCTTCCAGGCAACGTCGGACAGTTCGTCGGCAGAGTGTTACTCGCCAAGACGGAAGGCATCGCCGTCCCGGTGACCATGATGACGATGGCGACGGAAGTACTCTGGGGCATCGGTACGGCCCTCGGCATCTCGTCGCTTTCCATGCTCCTCTTCGTAGGGCACCGCGTGGCGACATTGCCTCCATGGCTCGACGCCGCCGGTCTTGGGGTCTGCTTCGTCGTGCTTCTGACGGCACCGTGGATCGGCATCCTGCTGCTGAAGCGGATGTTTCCCCGACTGATGCTGCGTGCGCTTGGGGACGCCGAGATGACGCCTCCGGGTTGGCGCGCAGCACTGCAGGTGACGTTGCTCTCTGTTCTCTCCTACCTATGCATGGGACTAGTCCTGCAACTCCAGTCGCACTATTGGTTCGGGGCCGCCGAAGCGCCGTTGTTGGAGGTGGGAGGGTTCTTCGCGCTTGCCTGGCTCGCGGGTTACGTTCTTCCCGGTGCCCCAGCGGGGATAGGAGTAAGGGAATCCGTGATGCTGCTGCTTTTCTCTCCGTTGTTCGGAGAGGCTACGGCTCTTGCGCTCGGCGTGACATTGCGACTTGCCACCACCCTGGCCGACGCCCTGGCATTTCTCATCGGATCGGGATGGCGGCTTCTTCTGGCTCGCAGGCAATAATAAAGACATGGAAACCAACGAAATGCCCAGGTTCGACCGCAAAGCCGCATTCATGATGCTTATCCTGACCACCGGAGCGCTATGGACACTGCTCGTCAACGGCGCCGTGCCTTTCTTTGGTATGCCGACGATGGGTCAGGCGGCTTCCGTGATGGGTTACGCGCAGGCGTTTGCCGACCAGCATTGGTATTCGCTGCATGCCCGGTCGTTCGGGTATCCGGTGCCGACAGCTCTGGCGACAGGGTTGCCGCTTGCATGGCTGGCCGGCTGGTTCGTCCGCCTGGGATTGCAGGCGTCGGATGCCTATGCCGCGGCGGATGCCTTATGGCTTATCGTCGGCTACGTCGGCGCGCATCGGTTCGCCAGGGCTTTGGGAGCGAAATCCGGCATGGCGGCACTCGCCGCAGCGGCATGGATGACCTTGCCCATGATATGGGCACATCAGTCGTATTCGTCCCTCGCGCTGGGCATGGCCCTGCTTCCGCTCTACCTGTCGTCGGCGCTAGCCCTGTTCGATTTGTCGACGGCGTCGTTTCGGCGCCAGGGATGCGCCGCCGCTATCTTTGTGGCTCTTTGCGTCATCGCACTCTTCATGGATGGCTACACGTTCATGATGTTTGCCGTTGCAAGCGCGATCCTGCTCGCATTCCGATTCATCGCGTCCCCGGTCTCATGGCCGGGCATCGCGAGAGGAGTGTTACCTGCGTATCTGGTGGGATTTGGCGGTGCCTATCTGCTCTACACGGGATACATGGGGCAATCGGCTTTTTCGCCTGCGCCACTGGATTTTTTTCGTGGCTGGGCGCTCGATCTTACTTTCCTGATCAAGCCGTCCCAGGGGGAGTTCTGGCTGTGGGATTGGTTGGGCTGGAGCCGCGCTCGCAGCGACTCCGTGTTTTTTGGCGACGCATCAGTCTGGATCACGACGTTCGCACTGCCGTTGTCGTTCATCGGCCTCGGGTGCTTCCTTGCCGTTCGTAAACACGATCGTCGTGCGTGGTTGCTCCTGGTCGTGGCTCTGTTCGGTCTGTACATGTCACTGGGGCCATCGCTCAAGATCGGAGCGGTCAAGCCCGATGGAGCGAGCGGTCCCTTCATGCAGGCCGAAGCCGGCTTGATGCCCACAGGCAATGCGTTCGTGTCCGAACACATTCCGGGCTTTCGTGCCATGCGCGCGGCCTACCGTTGGGAAGCGCTCTTCCTGCTTGGCATGTGGGGCCTCGTCGTCCTGGGCGCGGCGCGGGCACGGCCCCGGCACGGATGGGTCTGGACGGCCGTGTACGTGCTGTTGATCGTTTCGAGCATGCCGCACCTGGTCGACATGTCGCGCGACTATCGGAACTACCGCCGTGATCTGGCCACGATCGATCGTGAGGTCGCCGCACCGTTGGCTGCGAGGATCAGCGTCGGATCGAAGGTCTTCTTCATGCCCTTCGGCAATGATGTGATGGCCAACTACCTGAGCCCCAGGCTCGGAGTGATTGCCTACAACGTCGGCGGAGACAAGCAGATCGAAATCGCGCGCGACCGATGGCCACCCAACTTGCAAAAGTTCGCCATGAACAGGTTCGGCTTGGGCGATCTTCCAGCTATCCGCGCGACGTTGCTTGATCATGAAGTCGACGCGGTGATCATCCCTTACTTCGACAGCCTGTGGGCGGCACATCTTTGGCCCTGCGTTGCTGAAGCCAAGGGATATTCGGCTCTGACCCTCGCTTTGTTCGACACCAATCGGAGCTTCCTGTGCCCGGCGCAGATCAAAGCGGCCTACGCGGGCAACGTCGAGGCCTTGCGCAAGGACGCGTTACTGTCCGTGGACGAGCAGCCCCTGTTCTCCATCGTTACTCTGAAGCCGATGTACGCCAGCGAAGCGGGGCGCCGCGAGGCTAGGGCCAAGCTCCTGTCGGGTGTGCACTACCCCCTGGATATCGTCAATGATGTCGAGGCGGCGGACGCCGTCCTGGGTAATGGCTGGCACGACAAAGAACCCGTCAATCGCTGGTCGGGAGCGAGCGCCGACCTGACGATCCCGGTCCCTGCCGAGTGCAAACAGGGAGGATGCACGGCTGAATTTCACTTACTGGCTTTCGCCGCGACGCCTCAGCGACCGGTGTCCGTGAGCCTGGCCATCGTGGATGTCTCCGGGGTATCGGCGTCACCTGTCAGCGCAACCATGCTTGACGATGCGGTGCACACGTTAGCCGTACCGGTACCTGAAGGACGGAGTGTCGTCACGTTGCATGTCGACGTGCCTGCCGCGACATCGCCCGCCGCACTGGGCATGAGCGTCGATTCGCGCGTGCTGGGCGCCTCTCTGCGAGGCATCGATTTTCGCCAACAGTAGATCCAGGCTGGGGTGTTGTCAGGATGGCGCGATGTCGTGCCCGGTCGACATGATCGACTGCTTCAACAGGTGCGCGCTCTGCCGCCAGGTCACCCATGTCGGATGGGGGCCAGGCGGCGGGCGGTCGACGAGCCAGCGGGCAAGATGGGTCGCCAGGCCCGCCGGTGAATCGGTGTTGAAGTAGGAGGGATAGTCGCCGGCGACTTCCCGGAAAACCGGAAGCGCCCTGGCGATGACGGGTTTGCCTCGGCGCGCCGCTTCGATCAGCGGCAGGCCATAGCCTTCACCGCGCGAGGCCGCCACCAGGACGGTCGATTGACGGTAGACGGCTTCCAGCACGTCGTCGTCGGCATCATCGAGCCAGAACAGCCGCCTGCCTTTCTCGCGGTGCTGCTGCAATCGTTCGATCAAGTCCTTCACGAGCCAGCCGCGATGGCCGACGATGATCAGGATAACGTCGACTCCGGATTCCCAAAGCAACTCCAGGGCGTCGAGTACCTGGACGTGCCCCTTGCGCGGCTCGACCGTGCCGACCATGAGTAGTGAAGGACTGGCGGACATCGCTTCCTTCAGGACCGAATCGAGTTCGCTTACCCGGCGCTCCTCCCCCGGTTCGGCGCCGAGTTCGAAGCCGGTCACCTTCGGTATTCTTCCGGTCTTGTTGTCACTCAGCCATTTCGTGACGTCCGAAGCCGTGCTTCGGGAGATGCAGTGCAGGACGTCGCCGAGACCGGCGATCGCGACCATCCAACTCGCAAAGTTCCGGCATGACTGCGCATGGAACGCGTCCGGCATGGTCAGCGGCAACAGATCGTAGACCACGAAGTGCATTGGCACGCCGGCGCGTCGCCAGGTGCGCAGCAGTGGCGCACTGGAAGGCAGGCTTTCCATGGCCCAGTCCAGTCCGATGTAAACCTCGTTGCCGGTAATGGCAACCAGATCGCCAGGGAGCCCGCCAGGTGCATCTGTCCCGATGAGCTCGCATGCGTAGTCGTGAGCATGGTGGAACCGGCCTTCCCGGAACGCGATGGGCTCGATTCGGATGCCTTCCGGCGGATGGACCAGCCACTCACGCAAGATGGATCGCACGACGCGGTGCACGCCCGTTCCGAGATCGTTCGCAGCGATGTGGGTGACGTCGACCAGCCAGCGAGCATGCCGCGCGTGTGTGGCGCGGGTCAGGGCGTCCGCGACGCAGGCTAGATCGTCATCGCTCAACGCAGCAGCGATCGGTCCTGCAATGGCTTGTTCCACCGCGCGCTGACGGGCCAGGGGATGACTCCATTGGTGGTCCTTGAGCCATGTTTGCAGTGCATCGTCCGGCAGCGTTTCACCGCGCAGCACGCCGATGGCATCCTCCTCCAGCAGGGCGATCCAGTCATTGCCGCTGCCCGGCTCGTCGAGTCTCGCGTAGCCACCAAGGCGGAAGCGGTCGGCGGCGAGCGAAGGTCCGGTCGTCGGGAGCGGGCCGGACCAGATTACGCTCCCCGGCCACCGGCGGAGGATTGGCAGCGTATCTGAGACGTTAGCAGCGTCCACCCGATAGATAGGAAGGTCGAATGCCAGTGGGGTATCGTCACGGCTTCGTCGTGCCCCCGGTTCGGTCGCGTGCGTTTCGATGGCCGCCAGGGCGCGCGTGGCGACCGCGCGCCAGCTGAAGTGCGATGAGCGCGAGAGGCCGCTCCGGCGCAGGCGACCTTCGAGGTCGGAATCGGTCAGCACCGCCTGGATTCGTGCCGTGATGGCGCCGGGCTGATCAGCGTTGAACAGTGCTTCCGGGTCCGCGACTACCTCGGGAAGGCTCGTCGCGTCGTTGACGAGGGTCGGCGCGCCGCACGCCATGGCTTCCAGTGGGGTGAGGCCGAAGCCTTCGCGCTTCGAAGGGAAGACGAACAGCGCGCACGATTGATAGAGACGAACCAGATCGGTGTCACTGACGAATCCGGTGAAGACGACTTCGTCGGGATGCAGGTGCAGCGCGGCAATCGTTTCGGCGAACCGCTCGCTCTGCAGGAGATCGACTCGACCGACCACGACCAGGATGTGTTCGGCGCGCAGTTTTTCGGGTAGCGCCGCATACGCCTCGATCAATGAAATGACATTCTTTCGTTTATCGAAACCACCGTTGTACATCACGAACGCGCGTGTAATCCCGAAGCGGTCGCGCAGGAACTCCGTGTGATCGGTGCCAGGTGTGAGTGGGGTGAAGCACGTCTCCACACCGGCCCCGATTGCGACGATACGATCGGGATCGATCCCCAGTCGCGCTATGGCATCGGTACGCACCCATTCCGAGATGGCGAGGAGTAGGTCGCAGCGCTTGAGGACCTCGAGCCGTTGCATGTACCAGTCACGTGACCGTGAGTGGCCGAGATACGCGGAGTCGTGTAACGGAATCAGGTCGTAGAGCGTGGCCACGGTGAAGGCGTCTGGCGTCGAATGCGGAACGAGGGCGTCGTTCGCGAAACCTTCCACGATACTGCTCAGCCAGACGACATCGGGATTCCCCGCGTTCAATGCATGCGTAAAGATACGCTCGGCCGCGTCGCGTCGCGCGTCGTTGATGGGATTGTCCGATGACGTTTTGCGGATCGGTCCGACGGCGCGGCGGTGGACTTTTTCACCGACGTCCGCCAGCGCTTCCATGGCATCGTCGATGCCGTCCAGTGCCGCGTTGAACAGCAGGCCAGTATCGTGGACATCGCGCCCGAGTTCCAGGAAAGCACGGGTTACGGCGAGACAATAGCGTCCTATGCCGCGGTGACGACTGTCGGTCTGCACGCCCTGCATGTCGATGAGTATATTCACGGGCGCCGTCCCCCGCGCATTCGCTCGTAGGCGCGACGGCTAGCGTCCGGCATGCGCGCAGCATCGACGTCGAGCGCGGCTTCCGGATGGGTAGCCCGATTTGCCACCGTGCGCAGCGTCGCGTCGAGTGCGGGAAAGCGATAGACCGCGTCGACAATGAGACGCTTAAGTGCGGGATATCGTCCGATGAAGCGAAGGAGACCGTAGGGTGCGCGGCGAAAAAAGGATCTCATGCGGATGGCTCGTTCAGCGCGCGACGGAGTGTTTCGCGAGCGCGTTCCGTAGAGAAGTGAGAGCGAACGTTCTCTAGCCCTCCATCGGACAGTCGCATCCAGAGCGCTTCGTCGTGATAGACCCGGTCGATGGCATCGGCCATGGCGCCGGCTTGGTCCGCGATCAGCGCGTCGATATCGTCCTGCAGGTACATTCCCTCAGCGGCTAGTGTCGTCAGCACCACTGGCAAGCCATGGCTCATCGCCTGGTTCACCTTGCCCTTTACGCCCGCGCCGAAACGCAGCGGTGCCACTGACACACGGGTCTGCGCGAGTACCGGGGCGAGGTCGTTGACGCGACCATGCACGATCATGCCTGGTTGCGCGATGGCGTGGCGTGTCGATTCATCGATGTCGCCGACGACGTGAAACACGATCGACGTATCGCGCTCGCGTACCAAGGGCAGTACCTCGGCGGCGAACCAGCGCACCGCGTCTTCGTTCGGCGGATGCCCGAAACCACCGACGAACAGGAGTCCGCTGCGCGAAGCGAACGGTTGCGAGCGGCCCGCGACGCGGTGAATGTTGCTGACCAGTTCCACTCGAGACTGGGGTGCTTCGCGGGCGAGAATTTCCCGTTCTTTCCCACTCACGACGAGCGTTACATCGGCCCGTGCGACCATGTCCAGTTCCCGCTTTCGTGAGCGGATAGCCTGGCGGGCGAGCGCGGCGTTGGAGGTAAGCGCAGCGGCACGGTCCTCGCGGACGTAATGCAGATCGACCGTGTCGAAGATGATGCGTGCCTTCGGTGCCAGTCGACGGGTAAGCGCTACGTACTGGTCGGCTACCGGCAATCGGCACAGCATCACGGCGTCCAGCGCCATGCCGTGTTCGCGCATCCACGGCGCGGGGTTGCCGCGGTGTACCTCGACACCGAGCGCCGCGAGCCTCGCAATGTCACGCGGCATTGCATCGTCGTCATCGGCGATGAAGTCGATGTACCAACCATCGGCGTTGAGCAGTTCGAATATATGGCATAGACGCATCGAACCGGAGTCGCGCGTCGGATCGGGAGTCATCGTCTCGACGACGAGGATCCGGCGATGTCGCTTGCCTTCAGCAGGAGCACGCAGAGCGACGTCTGCGTTGACGTCCGAGTCGTCGACGCCACGATCCCGCATCGCCCGGCGCAGGGTGCCATGCCAGCCGCGGATCGCGATGCTGCCTTTGAGTCGGCGGACGAGATGCCCGAGGCGACGCAGCTTCCAGCCGATATCCATCAAAGATTCTGATAATTAGGCCCGGACCCGCCCTCAGGCGTGACCCAGGTAATGATCTGATACGGATCCTTGATATCGCAGGTCTTGCAGTGCACGCAGTTCGCCGCGTTGATTTGCAGACGCTTGCCGGCCTCGTCGTCCACGATTTCGTAAACGCCAGCCGGGCAGAAACGCTGGCACGGATTGCCGTATTCCACGGTGCACTTCTCGATACAGATGTTCGTATCGGCGACTTTCAGATGGATCGGCTGGTCCTCGTCATGCTCCGTCGCCGCGAAATACACGCTGGCGAGACGGTCGCGCGGGGCGAGCGTGCGATCGACGTAGTCGCGTTTAGGCACTTCGTAATCGCCGAGTTTCTTCAGCGACGACCAATCGGCGTGGTTCTTCAGCGTCCACGGCGACATGCCGCCCGTGACGGTTTCCCATGCGCCGTTGATCAGGCCTACCCATAGACCCTTGTTGAAACCGGGGCGGATGTTGCGGACTTTCTTCAGTTCCGCCATGACGGCGGAAGCGCGCAGTTTCGCGTCCCAGCCCGTTGACGTGCCTGTTGCGGCAAAGTGTTCCGCCGCGAGCATGCCGGAGCGGATGGCCTGGTGTGTGCCCTTGATCTTCGGCACGTTCAGCAGCCCGGCCGAATCGCCGATCAGCATCGCACCGGGCATTTCGACTTTGGGTAGCGACTGATATCCGCCTTCGACGATCGCTCGCGCGCCGGCGGAGACGATAGTGCCGCCGTCCAGCAGTTCCTTGATCTTCGGGTGGTGCTTCAGTTGCTGGAATGCTTCGAACGGCGAGAAGTTCGGATCGGGATAATCGAGGCCGGCGACGAAGCCGATAGCCACACGATCGTTATCTAGGTGGTAGATGAAGCTGCCGCCGTAGGTGTCCGACGAGAGCGGCCAGCCCAGCGTGTGCACGACCTTGCCGGCTTCCGCGCGGCCCGGGGGCAGTTGCCACAGTTCCTTGATGCCGATGCCGTAGGTCTGCGGGTCGCTGTCTTTGTCGAGGGCGAATTTCGCGATGAGCTGTTTGCTGATGTGGCCGCGGCAACCTTCGGCCAGCACGGTCACTTTCGCGCGGATGTCGATGCCTTCCGTGTAGCCGGGCTTGTGGGTGCCGTCGCGCGCGACGCCCATATCGCCGATGCGTACGCCGGCGACCGCGCCCGCGTCGTCGAACAGCGGCTCGGCGGCGGCGTAGCCGGGGAACACATCGACGCCCAGCGCTTCGGCCTGGGGTGCCAGCCATGCGCACAGTGCGCCCAGGCTGACGATGAAGTTGCCGTGGTTGTGCATCTGCGGCGGCGTCGGCAGCTTCGTGGCCGAGGCATGGTCGCGCAGCATCCAGAATTCGTCGTTCTTCACCGGCACGCATACCGGCGGCGGATTTTTGCCCCAGTCGGGGAGCAGGGCATTCAGCGGTTCCGGTTCGATGACCGCACCGGACAGAATCTGTGCGCCGATGGTCGAGGCTTTCTCGATCACGCAGACCGTCGTTTCCGGCTGAACCTGCTTCAGGCGAATGGCGAAGGCCAGGCCCGCCGGGCCTGCTCCCACGACGATGACGTCGTATTCCATGGTTTCGCGTTCGCTCATGGCTGGCTCCGTTATGGCTGGCTGCGGCGCGCGGAAGATTCCGCGCATGACCGCTCATTGTCCGTTTTCGGCCGCGCAGCGGCAATCATGCGTTTGAAACGTGCGCAATTCGTGGCAGGGTCTTGCGAAGTGTTCAGGGATACCGACCATAATCGCCCCAGACAAGGGAGAGTTCATGAATACATTGCCGCCTGTTGCCGATATCGAAATGCGCCGCGCCACGCTCTTGCGCATGCTTCACTGGCTAGCCAGTGGACGGGTCCAGCCCCAGGCACTGTCCGATGTGTACCAGAACGCCATCGACCGGCTCAATCCGAAGCTCAATGCGTATGTCGACCTGCGTCCCAGCCTGACCCAGGAACAGGCGCTGGCGGCCGATCGCCGCCGCCGTGACGGCGTTATCGGCCGGCTCGACGGCATTCCCATCGCGATCAAGGACAACTTCGACGTGGGCGGCATGCCGACGCGGGCCGGCATGCGCAGGCGGACGCGGGTGGCCGAGGTCGATGCGCACGCCGTCGCGCGGCTTCGCGCGTCGGGCGCCGTCCTGCTCGGCAAGACGAATATGGACGAGGGCGCGCTCGGCATGGCGACCAATAATCCACATTATGGTGCGACGCACAATCCGCATCGCCTGGGTTATACGGCCGGCGGCTCGTCGGGCGGTGCGGCAGCGGCGGTGGCTTCGGGTCTCGCGGCGGCGGCGATCGGTTCGGACAGTCTGGGCTCGATCCGTATCCCCGCGAGCTATTGCGGCGTCTATGCACTGAAGCCCACGCATGGCGAAATATCGACACGGGGCCTCGTGCCCGCGGCAAGGCGCCTGGACGCGGTGGGCTTGCTGGCGCGCGGCGTGGACGACCTGACCGTGCTTCTGCAGACGCTTGCCGGCTATGACGCCGACGACGCCCGCTCGCGGCGTCGCCGTGTGGCGTTCTCGCCTCCGGATTGGGAGCCGGGCAATCTTCGTGCGGGCTTTCTGCCCGACCTGGCCGCTATCGGCGTCGAACAGGACGTCATCGACGTTTTCGAGGCAGCGCTGGAAAAACTGCCTCGCGAACTGGGCGAACGTCGCACCGTCGATTTCTCGGACTGGGATTTCGCGAAGACGCGTCGCGCCGGCCTGCTCCTGATGGAAGCGGAGATGCTCAACACCTTCAGCGAGGAGTTGGCGGACGAGGCTTATCCGGTCTCGCCCCAGTTCCGCCAGATGGTGGACTTCGCCGCCACGAAAAGCGCGGCGCAGTACGCCGCCGCCGACCTCGTGCTCGATGCCGCCACATTGAAGATGCGCCGGTTGTTCGCGCAGGTCGACGTCCTGGTGTTGCCGACCACATCGCAGGGTGCGTTCCCGCTCGACGGGCCGGTTCCCACCTCGCAGGCCGACCTGTGCAGCTTCGCCAGCCTCGCCGGCTGTCCCGCCGTCAGCATCCCGATGGGTACGTTGCCCAATGGCATGCCGATCGGTATGCAGCTCGTCGGTGCGCGCGGTTCGGACCTGCGCCTGCTGGAGCTGGCGGCCGTGTGTGCCTCGTCGCTGGACGCGGAACCGGAGTATCCGGTCGAGCCCGTGGGATGAGCCTGTTTCCGGAACCTGCGCGCTGGTATCGCGTGGATCTTCCGGGTGCCGACGTCACCATGTGTCCCGAATGGCTGGGTGTCGCGGAGGCCGATAGTCTGCTGCGACACCTCTCCGGCGAATTGCCGTGGGAGGTCCATCGCATCCGGATGTTCGGGCGCATGGTCGATTCGCCTCGTCTGTCGGCATGGATCGGCGATGCCGATGCCGTCTATACCTATTCGCGGACGCGCTTCGTACCCCACCCATGGATGCCGGTACTCGCGTCGTTGCGCGATCGGGCAAGCGAAGCGTGTGGCGTGAGTTTCAATAGCGTGCTGGCCAATCTGTATCGCGACGGTGGCGATTCGATGGGCTGGCACGCCGACGACGAGCCCGAACTCGGGCCGCGGCCGACGATTGCGTCGGTGAGTCTCGGCGAAACGCGGACGTTCCGTTTTCGCGATCGCGAGACGGGCGGTCGTACGGTCGCTGTCGACCTGACTCATGGAAGCCTGCTGCGAATGGCCGGCGATACGCAGGCGCTTTATCGGCACGATCTGCCGAAGCGCGTCCGTGTGCATGGTCCGCGCATCAATCTGACGTTTAGGTACGTGGAAAAAATTCACCGGACTTGACGCGCTCCCACAGAGAGCAGAGGGGCGTCATTTCGGTGCCGATCCGCGTGTCGCACCCTGCTCTAACGTCCAGGCCACGATCTGCGCGCTGATGGCATCGGCCGCCTGGCCGAATGCGGCGACGACCTGCGGCACATCCTTTCCATTCACCGGCTGCCGCGCCTCGAACGTACGACTGGCGACGATGCGGTGACGATGCGTATCGGCGAGCAGGGCGTCGTACCGGATCACGACCTCTGGCTTGCCGCTCGTGTATTCGGTCTGGAATGCGCGCAGGCTGCCGCCCAGTTCGAAATCGGCCTGGAGATCGTTCTCGTCTGTGCTGAGTGCCGCGACCCGGCCGCTGTCGCGAAAGGCGTCGGCGATGCGATCGCGAAGCAGGTGCGGGCCGGTGTCGCTCCAGCGTGCGCCGCCGTACACCGTGATCGTGTTGGTCTCGGGCACGACGGAAATGCGCGAGTTGTCCAGCGCGCGCGGTGCATTGGGTGTCGACACGCGCAGGGACCAGGCGACTTGCTGTGCCGCCATGGGCCGTCCGCCCGGACTCGCGGGCAACGTATATATATGTGGCGTTTCCGCTTTGGGAATGATCGAGCAGCCCGACAGCAGGGCAAGGCCGAGCAGGCCGGCGAGACGGGCATGCTTCATGGGGTGAACTCCTTGGTCTTATCTCGGCCGAACAGGTAACCGCTCGGATTCTCGTCCAGGCGCCGGGTGATCGATCTCAGCGAATTGAGGGTGTCGCGCAGGTCGCGCAATGCGGGGGCCAGGTCGCCCAGGCTTTGCGCTCCGCCATTGATGGCGTCGCTGTTGTCGTTGAGAAGACGATCGATGCTGGCGGTGGTGTGTTCGAGGGACGCCATCGCACGCTGGGCGCTTTCGAGCGTCGGTTTGCCCTGGTTCTGGACCAGACCGTTCGCGTTCTGCACCAGCTTCTGGGTTTCCGCGAGGGTCGCATTCGCCTGCCGGCTGGCGATGGTCAGCTGCTTGATCAGGTCGCGGATGTCTTCGCGCTCGTCGGCGATCACGCCGGTCGTCTTGTCCAGATGCTCGAGCATGTGTTCGATGTGGTGGACGTTGTCCTTGGACAGGAGATCGTTCGCGCGCGCGGCCACCTGATTGATATTGGTGACCAGGTCTTCACCGTTGGCGAGCAGGCGCGCGAACGGCGACGGATCGGCCACGATCAGCGGCACCTCGCCATCGTGTCCGACGATCAATGGACTACCGGGCGAGCCGCCGCTCAGCTGGATGAACGCAACGCCGGTGACGCCGGTCAGCGCGAGCTTCGCGTGGGTGTCCTTGCGCAGTGGCGTGTCGCCCGATACGCGAATGCGTGCCAGGACGCGTCGCGGGTCGTCGGGGTCGAGTCGCAGCTGCGTGACGTCGCCCAGACGAATGCCGTTGTACTGAACGGCGCCTCCTTTGGAGAGGCCGGTGACCGCTTCGTTGAAGACGACGTCGTAGTAATTCCACTCCTGGTCCGACCGTGTCTTGGCCAGCCAGACGCCAAAGGCGAGGCCCGCGACGACGACGAGTACGGTGAAGAGTCCGATGAGGATGTGGTGCGCGCGCGTTTCCATTCCGGTCAGTCCTTCCGCTCAGGATGGGCGGATTGCAGGGCCGCGCGGCCGCGCGGTCCGTGAAAATAGGCCTGTACCCAGGCGTCGTCCGTCGCCGCCACTTCATCGATGGGCGCCGCGGCGAGTACGCGGTGCTGGGAAAGCACCGCGACGCGATCGCACGTCGTATAGAGCGTATCGAGGTCGTGGGTAACGAGGAATACGGTAAGGCCGAGGGCGTTCCGCAGTGTGACGATCAGACTGTCGAACGCCGCCGCGCTGATCGGATCGAGGCCGGCCGTGGGTTCGTCGAGGAAAAGGATTTCGGGGTCCAGCGCCAGCGCGCGCGCGAGTGCCGCGCGCTTGATCATGCCGCCGGACAGCTGCGACGGGTACTTGCGCGCCGCGTCGATCGGCAGGCCGGCCAGCGCGAGCTTCACGCCCGCGAGGCGTTCGGCATCGGCTCGCGGAATGCCCGCGTGTTCGACCAGGGGAAGGGCGACGTTCTCGGACACCGTCAACGACGAGAACAGCGCGCCACTCTGGAACAGGACGCCGAAGCGGCGTTCGACCATGGATCGTCGTTCGGGTGGAAGCGCGAGCAGGTTCTCGCCGAATACGCGGACCGTGCCGGCCACCGGTCGAACGAGTCCGATAATGGTGCGCAGCAGAACCGACTTGCCCGTGCCCGAGCCGCCGACCACACCAAGGATTTCGCCGCGATAGACATCGAGGTCCAGATGGTCGTGGACCGTCTGGTTGCCGAACCGGTTCACGAGGCCACGCACCTCGATCACGGTCTCGCGCTTCGGTATGGGAGTCGGCAAGGCGCTCACCAGCCCATCTCCATATAGAAGAGTGCCGCTGCCGCATCGATCAATATCACGACGAAGAGCGACTGCACCACGCTGGAGGTCGTGTGTTCGCCGACCGATTGCGCGCTGCCGCTGACCTTGAAACCTTCCATGCATCCGATCACGCCTATCAGGAACGCGAAGACCGGGGCTTTGGCCATGCCGACCAGGAGTTGGCCCAGTGTCATATCGTCGCGAAACATCGAAAGAAACATCGCGGGCGACATGTGCAGGACGCTGAAGCAGACGACGGCGCCGCCCAGGATGCCCGTCACCATCGCGATGAAAGTAAGCAGCGGCAGGGCGACCAGCAGGGCCAGAACCCGCGGCAGTACGAGCAGCTCGATGGGATCGAGGCCCAACGTGCGGATGGCGTCGATTTCCTCGCGGGCCTTCATCGAGCCGATCTGCGCCGTGAACGCGCTGGCCGTCCGGCCGGCCAGAAGGATAGCCGTCAGGAGTACGCCGAACTCGCGCAGGAAGGCGAAACCGATCAGGTCGATCACGAAGACGCTGGCGCCGTAGGTCGCCAGTGCCGTGGCGCCCAGGAAGGCCACCACGGCACCGACCATGAAGGACAGCAACGAAAGGATGGGGACGGCGTCGAGACCGGTCTGCTCGATATGCGAGACCAGTGCGGTGACCCGCCAGCGCTTCGGACGCCAGACGGTCGCGGCGATAGCCTGAAGCACCATGCCGATGAAGCCGAGCAGCTTGAGCGACTGTTTCCAGAACGATTCGGTCGCCCGGCCGATCCGTTCGAGCAGGATCGACAGCGACGAGCGTCGCTCGCGTGGCGCGGCATGACAGTAAGTATCCAGAGCGTCGCCGACGGTTTTCAGCAGTGCGCGTCGCGCGACCGGAATCGTGGGGTCCTGGGCCAGTGCCTGTGTACGGGCGCTTCCAAGCAGTTCGGCGATGACCAGCGCGCCGGACGTGTCCAGTGCGCCCAACTCCCGCGCATCGACGGTCGTCGACGCATCGACATCGTGGGCGATCGCCGCGATCGAATGCTGCAGATCCACGTAATGCGGCAGTGTCCAGTCGCCGGTAAGCGCCAGCCGCGACGCCGCCGCATCGCGGAACACCTTGGCTCGGCCGGGGAGGGACGTCGTCGTCATGGGAGAAGGCTAGCAGGTGTCCGGGTCGTCGGGATGGCTTGGCCGGGCTACATATATATAAGTATGTATAGCCATCTCTACCGCCCGTGCGCCGGCGCATGTTGCGCCCGCGCTTGGATTGCCGCCGGCCGGCATTGATAATGCGGGGCTGCCCTATCCCCAAGGTACCTCCATGACCGACAAGACCGTTCTCAATGCCACCCACCGCGAGCTCGGCGCGCGCATGGTCGACTTCGGCGGCTGGGACATGCCGATCAGCTATGGCTCGCAGATCGAGGAACATCACGCGGTTCGTCAGGGCGCCGGCATGTTCGACGTGTCCCACATGACCGTGGTCGACCTGACCGGCGAGCGCACGCGCGACTTCCTGCGCAAGCTCGTTGCCAACAACGTCGACAAGCTGACGAAGTCGGGCAAAGCCCTCTACACCTGCATGCTGAACGAAGAGGGCGGCGTTATCGACGACCTCATCGTCTATTTCCTTCGTGAAGACTTCTTCCGTCTGGTGGTGAACGCCGCCACCCGCGAGAAGGATCTGAAGTGGATCGAAAAGCAGGCTACCGCGTTCGGCGTCGCGGTTCGCGAGCGGCCCGAGTTCGGCATGATCGCCGTGCAGGGACCGACCGCGCGCGAAAAGGTGCTGGGTCTGCTGCCGGAAGAAACGCGCGTCCGTGTCGAGAAACTCGGCAAGTTCGCCGCCGCCGAGGTTGAAGGTCCGGATGGCATGCCGCTGTTCATCGCGCGCACCGGTTACACGGGCGAGGACGGTTTCGAAATCGTCGTACCGGAATCGCGCACGGTTGATCTGTGGAAGGCTCTTCACGCTGCGGGCGTCGTCCCGGCTGGTCTGGGGGCACGCGACACGCTTCGTCTGGAAGCCGGCATGAATCTGTACGGCCAGGACATGGACGACACGGTCACGCCGTGGGAAGCCGCGCTGGCCTGGACCATTTCGCTCGACGAAGGGCGCGACTTCATCGGTCGTCAGGCGCTGGAGAAGCAGAAGGCTTCCGGCGTGCCTCGCGTGATGGTCGGTCTCGTTCTGGATGAGAAGGGTGTGCTGCGCCATGGCCAGAAGGTGCTCACGGCCAACGGCGAGGGCGAAATCCTCTCGGGTAGCTTTGCCCCGACGCTGAATCGGGCGGTGGCGTTCGCCCGCATTCCCGTTGGCGAGCCGGGCGACGTTCGCGTGGACATTCGCGGAAAGGAAGTTCCGGTGCGCGTGGTCAAGTTCCCGTTCGTGCGCGACGGCAAGCCCCAGCCGGGTATCGCCGACGCGTAACCGGCAAAGCGAGGAGGCATGGCATGCCTCCTCGCTGCACGTGAGTTACTGGCCTTCGTATTTGAACGACGCCGTGGCGTTGTTCCTTTGGTCGGGTTCGAGTTTGACGACGCCCTTTACGCCGTCGTAGTTCTTGCCGCGGCGGATCAGGTGGAACTCGTCCACGTAGTCGGGCTTGTTAAAGAAATACTCTTTCGAAAGTGCGCCGATGACGGCTTCGCTGATCTTTCCGATCAGGGCGTACGGTGCCGTGCCCGGGTTGCTGGCTAATGCGGCGGTTCCCGCCTTTACCAGATTGACAGCGATCTCCTGAAAGTTGGTATCGCCATCGTCTTCCCATAGCTGGATGTTGACGGCATCGATGCTGTAGTCGTCCCATACGACGATCGGGAAGTTCGATTCATAAGTCACCTTATCGTGATCCACCCAGCGAAGCGGTACGGGCGATATTTCCGCTCCGGTGCCGGCTTTGTTGATGCCCATCACGAGGGCGAAGACTTCGGCGTCGGGGCCGAGGCCGTCACGCTCGTGGTCCCACTCGAGGCGGAGGCTGGTGAGTTTGGTCAGGTCGCCGGTGGCCTTCGATGCCGCGCGAGCGCGGCTCACAGGCGAACCGGGCGATTGAAGGCCCGCATCCTGCAGGGCGGCGCTGACGACCTCCAGGCCGGCGCGAAGCGTCTCGTCGCCGTTGATGTCGACGACGAGCAGCGGACGGTCGATCCCGGCATCGACATCGAGAATCTCGACCTTGCCCGAGGCGTCATAGGCTTTTACATGGTGGGAGTCATCCCGTTCGCCCTGGGGGGCGGCCGCAACGAGCAGGGTACTCAGATCTTGCGGCACGCCAGTCGATCCCGCGGGCAATACGAGACGCACTTCGAAAGCTCCCGCCAGCATTCCATCCAGGCCTTTGGCATGAAGGGCCTGGCGATCCGCTTCCCGAAGGTGCCGGGTCGCGTCGCTGATGCCATGTTCGTTCTGATACCGGGACACGAGGTCATGCAATTGCGCCGGGCCGGCAAGAAGGCGCGTGCCTAGCAGTCGATCGAAGGCCGGTTCGCCGAGCATGCCGGCCACCGTTTGCGCGGCGTCCCGCGTGGCCGCGGCAACGGGATTTGCCGTATCCGGCGCGGCCAGGAGCGGTGCCGACAGGCACAGAGCCAGGGCGGTCGCGAGCAGCTTCTTGTGGGTATTCCATTTCATGATGCTTTTCCAATTCATGTGGGGAGGTCATGGCGCATTAAAGGGGGTCGCCATGCGGTGCCGCCGTCGCTCGCCCCGGCCTGATGTTTGGCATGGGCGTGGCGATGTCGACGGCTAGCACCTTAGGCGTCCTTGCATAAGCGGATATGCAGGGCGAGCCTTACAGGTCTGCGGGATAATCGATCAGATGCCGGTAGGTGATCCCGTGGTCCTTTTTATTGGGCGTCGCCCTCTCAAGTTCTTCGATCTTTCGATTCGTGCGCTCTGAAGTACACTACGTCCCATAACTGGCAGCCCTCCCCAACACACGACACCCTGGAGACCCCCATGAGTGAGATTCCCGGCGATCTGAAATTTCTGAAGTCCCATGAATGGGTCCGCATCGAAGACGATGGCAAGACCGTCACGGTCGGTATTTCCGATCATGCGCAGGGCGCGCTCGGCGATCTCGTCTACGTCGAGCTGCCGGAATTGGGAGCAAGCGTCCAGGCAGGCAACGGCACGGCGGTTGTCGAATCTGTGAAGGCGGCGTCGGATATCTACGCTCCCGTTTCCGGCGAAATCGTCGCCGTGAACGACGTGCTGAGCGACAAGCCGGAAACCATCAACGAGGATGCCTGGGAAGCCGGCTGGATCTTCAGGATCAAGATGACCGACAAGGCGGAACTCGATGAACTTCTCGATGCCGACGCGTACGCCGAACTGATCGAAAACGAAGACCACTGATCCATCGTTCGACGCAAAAAAAAGATGCCGGTCGTCCGCGACCGGCATCTTTTTTTGTCTGCGGTGCGACCGCGTCGGTTTGCCTCGGCGACCGCGAAAGGGTGTCGAAGCGACCATTCCGGACCAGAATGGCGGTCGATCGGGAAATTTTTTTTCACCTCAGTCGACTTCCGTTCATGCCCCGAAATCGGGGTTGGGCCGAGCTCCAGCGCGCAACGTTTCGCTTCGCTAGATCGCGAACCTCCCGCGGAGAGCGCTGCGGACGGTTGTTAAGAAAATAGCTTTTTTTAAGGTGTTTTTGTCGCATTCGTACTCGATTGCACGGGTTGTCTTTGGACATCCAAACGATTATCGAAGGTATGCGAAACGTGCCCCCGGATGCCCCTGTGGCGTAATTCGGGGGTGCTATAAACCACCCGCAAGGTCTTAATTTCATGACCAAATTTTATTGACAGCGGGTATGTTCAGGAATAGCTTTTGCGTCAATTGACGGGGAACGGGTGATATGGGAATGGGAAAATTCATCAGGCCGTATGTCGAACACGGTTACAAAGCGGGAGCGGTACGCAAGATCACTGTCTCGATTCCGCTGCACGTGTTGCGTCTGCTATCCGATGAACGCACTCGCCGCCAGGTGAATAACCTGAGGCACGCGACGAACAGCGATCTGCTGGTCGAAGCGTTCCTCCACGCTTTTACTGGGCAACCACTGCCAACTGATGAGGAGCTGAGACGAACCATGGCTACAACCAAGAAAGCCACTGCCAAGAAATCCGCGGCCAAGAAGGCCACCAAAAAGGCCGCCGTGAAGAAGACCGCGGTGAAGAAAGCATCGACCCGTAAGCCGGTCGCGAAGAAGGCAACCGGTGCTCGCAAGGCCGCTGCCAAGAAGACCGTAGCCCGCAAGTCGCCGGCCAAGAAGGCCGCCGCGAAGAAGGTTGCCCGCAAGGCACCCGCGAAGAAGGTTGCCGCCAAGAAGGCGGTGAAGAAGGCTGTGAAGAAGGCCGTGCGCAAGGCTGCTCCGCGCAAGGCTGCTACCAAGAAGGTTGCCGCTGCCAAGGTGGTACGCGCGACCAAGGCCGCCAAGGCCAAGAAGTAAGCTTCACACTAATAAGAAAGAGCTGTCGTTTCGAATTATCTCCCTGCGGTGCCCAGCGCAGGGAGACACTCGAAGACTTGACCCCGGCCCTCGTGTCGGGGTTCTTCGTTTCGGCCCCCAAGAAAACCTCCTAGGTTCATTTGCTGGACCCGTGGCTCTATTGCAGTTACCTTTCAGCCACATCCGCGCTGCGGGAGACGGGGGGTCTTCCGCTTCAAGCCATCAGGGGGCGCGCGTATCGATGAACCTGCAGCGAGCAACCATGCAAACCCGAAACCGCATTCCGGCACGCATGCGCGTGCGCGGGGCCGTCAGCCCCGTTGTCCTGGCCGTGATGGTCATTGTTCTGGCGCTTGCCATCGCTGCCTGGTTCCTCATTGTCAAACCCTACCGCGACGCCAATCAGGGCATCGCGCCGGTCGGGGCAGTGGCGCCGACGGCTGCCGCCGCAAAAGCCGCGCCGCCCGTGGCCAACGTCGAATCGCTCAGTGTCGACCAGCTCCTGGCCGAGGCTCGCAAGGCAATGAACGAGCAGCGTCTCGTCGCGCCGGCGGGAAACAACGCATTCGAGTTCTATATGAAGGTGCTCGAGAAGCAGCCTGGCCACCCGGTGGCCGCCGACGCGCTTCGCGAAACCTTCCCGTTCGGGGCGACGGCGACCGAGCAGACGATCAATCAGCGGGACTTCGGCGAGGCGCAGCGTGAAATCGATCTGCTGGCCAAGGCCGATCCGGAAAATTACACGCTGACGATCCTGCGCTCGAAGCTGGACGCGCAGCGCAAGACGCTCGATCGCGAGCAGCAGGCGGCACTGGACCAGCAGAAGCAACAGCAGCTCGCAGCGCAGACCGCAGCGGCGGCGGCCAAGCAGCAGGCTGCCGATCAGGTAGCCGAGGCGCAGCGTCAGCAGGTCGCGCGTGAGCAGGCGGCTCGCCTGGCGCAGCAGCAACAGGCATCGGCGGCGGTTGTCGGCGCGGCGAAACCGGCAGCGGCGAAACCAGCGGCAGCGGCAGGTGGGGATGGGGATGCGATCAGCGATGCGGTGCTTACCAAGCAGGTTCGTCCGCGCTATCCGACGGCTGCGATGCGTGCCAATCAGGAAGGCTGGGTGGATGTCGAACTCAGCGTCGACGGCCAGGGTGTGGTGACCAATGTATCGGTCGTCGACTCGCAGCCCAAGCATGTCTTCGATCGCGCCGCGCTCGACGCGGTGGGTCGCTGGGAGTTCAAGCCCGCCATGCGTAACGGCGAACCGATGCCGGTGACGCTGCGTCGCCGCATCCTGTTCAATCTGGGGCGCTGAGTTCCGGGTGGGAAGCGAAAAAGGCGCGCCCGGGAGGGCGCGCCTTTTTTTGTGTGAATTCCCTCAGTACCTGTATTCCTCACCGTCGCCCCTGCGCAGGAGCGACGGCGCGCGGGTGAGGTCTTTGCCGGTCACCCGCATCGCCGCGTTGGTTGCGGCGTCCGACCATCAGGGCTTCGCTTTCTTCTTGCTCGCCGTCTTCGCCTTGGACTTCTTCGTACCCGCCGCCTTGCCTTTCGACTTCGCCGGCGCGGCATGCGTCGCCGGTGCCGCGCTCTCCACACCTGCCCAGTCGACGTGCGGCAATCCGAGCATGCTGTCGAACACCATCGGCATCAGGCCGGCGGGCATCGGACTCGCGGCGTTCCACATCGTGACGACGCCTGCGTGGTATTTCGGGAAGAAGCCGATCATCGTGCGGTAACCGGAGACGGCGCCAGCGTGATAGATCAGCGTTTCGTCGGCGTACTTGAAGACACGCCAGCCGAGTGCGTAATGGGCATCGGTGACCCGTGCGCGTCGCCATGGGAGCGAGCGCTCCTCGGAGGGCGTCGACACTTCGGGTGCATGCAGCACGTCGAGGGAGGGCGTGGGCAGCACGTCCGGCCGCCCGCCCATCTGCGCCATCAGCCACTGCTCCATGTCGCGCAGGCTGGCGTTCACGCCAGCGGCGGGGGCCACGCGGTAATAGCTATCGTTCGGCTCGTACGGAATCCAGTTGTGCGGACCGCCACGATGTGGCCGGGCCCAGCTCTTGCTGGCCTCCAGCGCGTCGCGCCCGTAACTGGCGTTATTCATTCCCAGGGGCTGGAAGATCCGCCGCTCTACCTGGCGAAAGAAATAGTCGCCCGTGGTGGCGTAGATCACGTCGCCAATCATGCTGAAGGCGACGTTCTGGTAGCCATAGCACTGACCGACGTTGCACGAGAGGTCGACCTCGTCGAGCTTGCGGACCAGTTCTTCGTAAGGCGCGTCGGCTTCCAGCATCGCATCGTACGTATTGCGCGGAAGGCCCAGGCGCTGACCGAGGATGTCGCGCACCGTCGCCTGCTGCGCGGCCTGCATATCCTTCAGCTTGAAATACGGAATGGTGTCGATGAGCTTGGTATCCCAGCTCAGCGTGCCTGCGCGTACAAGGACGGCGGTGACGCCGGTAGCGAAGGCCTTCGAAAGGGACGCGAGACGGAACACCGTTTCCGGCGTGGCGGCTTCGTGCGTTTTTGCGTTGGCGTAGCCGATGGCGCGTTCGTAGACGACTTTGTCATCGACAACGAGCGCCGTGACGACGGCGGGAGCACCATCGCGGGCTTCGACTTCATCCAGCCATTTCTTATAGCTTTCGATCGTGGCGCGCACGCGCTCGGGCGGCAGATGCTGCGCCTCGGGGTCTACGTGCACGACGGGGAGCTTGGTGGGGGGCGGGGGCGGTGCGGCGGCGACCTTGGTGGCGACCAGGGCACAGGGCAGGGCGGTAGCGAGCAGAAGGGCGAAACGAAACGACATGCTGTTCTCGCGGCATTGAGGCGTGGGGACACGCCGCGGGTAAAGGAACTGGATGCTGCTGATCGTACTCTCGATCATTGTCGCGGCCATTGTCTTTTACTTCAGCGCTGCCCACAACGCGTACGGCGTGCCGGGAACGGGCCGGGGTGGCGGCCAGATGGGCGCCGACGCTAAGGTGGATACCCATGCTAGGCTTTGCCGCGCCGCACAAGCCCCTCTTCTACCGGACCTCACGTGAACACACGTCGACAAGTCGCCTCTGGTGAGGGCCCCGCTCTTGCGCTTTCGTCCATCGCATTTTTTTTCGTGATGACGTCCTACTACATCATTCGTCCGGTACGCGATCAGCTGAGCGGCGCGGTGGGGGCGGCCGGGTTGCCAGCCTTCTACGCCATCACGTTTGTAGTGATGCTGCTGCTGACCCCGGTGTTCGGCTGGGTGGTTTCCCGCTTTCCGCGACGACGCGTGCTTATCGTCAGCTACGTGTTCTTCGTGGTCTGTCTCGTGGCGTTCATACCCGCTTTTCTCATTCAGGATCAGATCGGCGCGAAGGCCCTGGGACGCGTGTTCTTCGTTTGGGTCAGCGTTTTCAATCTGTTCGTCGTGTCTCTCTTCTGGAGCTTCATGGCGGACATTTACGACAGCGCGCAGGCGCGGCGCCTGTTCTCGCTGATCGCGCTGGGCGGCATGGGCGGTGCGTTGTGCGGTCCGGCGTTGACGTCGGCTCTGGTCGGGTTGGTCGGTGTGGCGCCGCTGCTTGTCGTCTCGGCGGTCGTCCTGCTGATCGCGCTGGGGCTGCTCCTGGTGCTTGCCCGTCGCGATGCCGAATCCGGTGTTCATGCGAAAGAGCAGGAACCCATCGGCGGTTCGTTGCTGGAAGGCGTGAAGGCCGCCTGGTCGCAGCCATTCCTGCGCAACATGGCTTTCCTCATGCTGTTGAGCGACGGCATTGCCACGATGGCCTACGCGCTCGTTGCCGATTATGCGAAGGCGCACTATCTCGACAATGCCGCCCGCACCGCTTTCTATGCGCATCTGGACCTGGCGATCAATCTGTTGGGTGCGTTGCTCCAGGTCACGCTTACGCCGCTGATCCTGCGCCGGTTCGGTGCGGGCTGGGGCTTGGTGGTTCCTTCGGTGGTGAATTTCGTCCTGCTTGCGCTGGTGGCGATTTTCGGCACGCCCGACATCCAGATGTTCGGCGTGGCGATTTCATTGCTGACCATTGTTCAGATTGGCACGCGGGGACTGGCGTACGGCATGACCAAGCCGGCGTCGGATGCTCTCTATACGCGCATGCCTCGCGAGGCGCGCTACAAGGGCAAGAACTTCATCGAGACCACGGTCTGGCGCTTCGGCGATCTTCTGGTGACCACCAGCATCCAGGCGTTGCGCGGCGTGGGCGTGACGATCGCGGGTCTCGGTTTGATCTGCGCCGCCCTCTCGGGCCTGGCCACGGTCGTGGCGCGCAGGGCTGCCCGCGCGCCCGATCTGCTTCCCGAAGAACGAGGTTAGCCTGCGATGTAACGATGCAACTGGCCGATTTCCTCGGCTTGCTCGTCGATCACGGCCTTCACCAGATCGCCGATCGAGATCATGCCGATGACGCGATCGCCGTCGACGACGGGAAGATGGCGGATGTGGCTATCCGTGCAAAGACGCATGCAATCGTCCACCGAGGCTTCGGCGCCTACGGTAAGCACCGGCTCGGTCATGATTTCCGAAACGGCGGTGTCGGACGAGGAGCGGCCTCTCAGAATGACCTTGCGTGCGTAATCGCGCTCGGAAACGATGCCGGCGAGACGATCGCCGCGTAATACCACCAGGGCACCGACGCCGCGCTCGGCCATTTGCTTGACCGCCTCAAGCACCGGTACGTCGGGCGCTATGGAATAAACCTTCGTTCCCTTGGTTTCCAGCAGATGCTTCACCTGGCGCATTGCTTCCCTCCCGGATGGTCGTGAAACGCTGTCGCGGTCAGTCTACCTCCCGCATTGCCTGCGGGGGTAACGGTCAGGTGAAGGCACGCCTCCCGGAGGGCTACGGACGCTCTTCGTCCACGTAGTAGAGGGGACGCTGCTTGCTTTCGGCATAGGTGCGACCGACGTATTCGCCGATGACGCCGAGAGCCAGGAGCTGTGCGCCGCCCAGGAAGAGGATAACGATCATCAGCGTCGGGTAGCCGCGCACCGGGTCGCCCCAGAACAGCACCTTGATCAGTATCCACATCGCGTAGACGAACGAGAACAGCGCGGCAGACAGTCCGAGCCAGGTGGCCAGCCGCAGCGGCGCCGTGGAAAACGAAGTCAGGCCTTCGATCGCAAGATTGAGCAGGCGCCAGTAATTCCATTTCGTCTTGCCGGCGAGGCGCGGGTCGCGGTGATAAACGAGCGACGTCTGCCGGTAACCCACCCATGCGAACAGTCCCTTCATGAATCGCTGCCGTTCGCGCAGGGCGCCGAGCGCCTTGACCGCGCGGCGCGACATCAGGCGGAAGTCGCCCGTGTCGCGGGGAACGGGCGTATCCGAAAGACGTTCCATGACGCGGTAGAACGCGGCGGACGTAAAACGCTTGAATGCCGTTTCGCCGTCCCGCGCGGCGCGCGTGGCGTAGACGACATCGAAGCCTTCGCGGGCGCGTGCCAGCAGGTCGGGAATGAGTTCCGGCGGATCCTGCAGATCGGCATCGATGACGACGACCGCATCGGCGTCGGCACGGTCGAGACCGGCCGTCATGGCCGCTTCCTTGCCGAAATTGCGCGATAGCCGGATCGCCCCGACGCGCTCGTCGGCGGTGGACAGGCTGTCGATGAGCGACCAGGTGTTATCCGCGCTGCCGTCGTCGACGTAGAGCACGCGGCTCGCGATGGGCATGGCGTCCAGCACGGCCATAAGCCGTCCGTGGAATGCGGGGAGTACATCGGCCTCGTTATAGGCGGGAACGACGACGATTAACGATTGCATGTCCATCCTTCAGCGTGTGCTCGATGGATTCCGGCGGGTAACGTAATCCGGTCCGCCGAGGTGTGCCATCTGCTGTGTGATCCAGGTCGTGCGACGCTGCACGTATGCGCTGGGCGCGTCGACACGGAGTTTCCTGGGATTGGGTAGTACCGCCGCCAGCCGCGCGGCCTGGCTCTGGGAAAGCTGGGCGGGCGACTGCCGGTAGAACGCGTCGCTGGCCGCGCCGACGCCATAAACGCCGTCGCCCAGCTCCGCGATATTCATATAGACCTCGAGGATGCGCTGCTTCGGCCAGAGAGTCTCGATAAGTACCGTGAAGTACGCCTCGAGTCCCTTGCGCACGAAGCTGCGACCGTTCCAGAGGAACAGGTTCTTGGCGACCTGCTGGCTGATAGTGCTGGCGCCGCGCAGGCGCTTGCCGTCGTCGGCGGCATCGATGGCATCCTGGATCGCGTCCACGTCGAAACCGTGATGAAACGGGAATTTCTGGTCTTCCGCCGCGACCATGGCCAGCGGCACCTGGGACGATACCTGCGACCACGCAACCCATCGATGGCGTAGTGTGAAGTCCTTTTCTCCCTGCAGTACGGCGTCTACACGGCGTTCCATCATCATGGCGCTGGTCCAGGGCGGGATGAAGCGCAGCGCCAGTACGACGAAGCAGGACAGCGCCAGCCATGACACCGCAAGAACGGCGAGCATGCGAACGATACGGCGGCGGACTGTCGGTCGGTGTTCGGGGCTCATGGTGTCGGCATGGCGAGGGATGCGGCAGTATACGTTTGCCCGCGACGCATGAGTCCGGCGGCGGCGCCTTGCCCCCGCGCTCCGGAACCCCCATCTTTCGCGGCTTGACCCGGAGGACTACCGTGATTGAGCCCATCGTCGAACAGGTGCCCGTCGAAGACGTACTGCACCGATTCATGCTGGAACGCGCTGGCGTGCGCGGTGTTCTGGTGCGTCTTGGCACGAGCTGGCGCGAAATCGCCTCGCGTGCGGAATATCCGGACGAGCTGCGCGATCTGCTGGGGCAGTCCATCGCTGCCAGCGCGCTGCTGACCGGCAATATCAAATTCGAAGGATCGCTGTCGCTCGAATTTCGCAGCGATGGAGCGATTCGTATGTTGTTCGCCGAATGCACGGACGAAGGTCGCCTGCGCGGCCTTGCCCGTTGGGAGGGCGATCTGCCTTCGCCGCTGGACCTGAAGGAGCTGCCCGCGGCCATGCTGGCGATCACCATTGGCACGGCCGAGCGTGGACAACGCTACCAGGGCCTGGTCGACCTGGACGATGCTCCCGATGTGGCGGGCGCGATCGAAAACTATTTCGAGAAATCCGAACAGTTGCCCGCCCGCATCCTGCTGGCCGCGGACGGCGATCAGGCCGTTGGTCTGATGCTGCAGCGGGTGCCGGGCGAGGGCGGGCACAGCGCGGCCGAAGAAGATCTGGATGCGTGGAATCGCGTGAGTCAGCTCACCAATACGCTGGGTATGGCCGAAATGCTCGCCACGCGTCCGGAAGATCTGCTGTACCGGCTGTATCACGAAGAAACCGTGCGGCTATACGATCCGCGCGAAGTGGCGTTCGGTTGCACGTGCTCGCGCGAGCGCGTGGATGCCATGCTTCGCTCGCTGGGGCGCGACGAAATCGAGGCCACGCTGGAACAGCGTGGCGGCGAGATCGAAGTGATCTGCGAGTTCTGCGCCACCCGTTACACGTTCGACCGTGTGGACGCCGAGCACCTGCTGAGCGGCGCCGATGCTTCCGAAGGCCCCTCGACGTTGCAGTAAGCGGCGAGGAAGCGCGCTCTTAAAGACTCAGGGTCAACGGAGCGCGCAGCCACTTGGTCGCCGGTGCCGGCTGCGCGAACAGGAAGCCCTGACCGTAACGGCAGCCGACGCTCTGAAGCACGCGCTTCTGCGATTCCGTCTCGATGCCTTCGGCGATGACCTGCATCTTCAGCGAGTCGGCCAGCGCCTGGATCGCGCGGACGACGGCCGTGCTGTGGCCTTCGCCTTCGTCCGACAGTTCGACCACGAACGAACGATCGATCTTGAGTGTCTCGATCGGATACTGGTGCAGATAGCTCAGCGATGAGTAGCCGGTGCCGAAGTCGTCCAGCGCGATACCCACGCCGTGGGCGCGCAGATTGTCGAGCATGCGTTTAACCTGCGCGGGATTCTCGAGCAGCGCGCGTTCGGTGACTTCCACGCGGATCGAACGCGCAGGTACGTCGTGCTCCGCCAGCAGGTCGAGCAAGCGCTGGTCCAGGTTCGGCGAACGGAAGTGGCTTCCCGAAACGTTGATGCTGATGAATCCCTCGTTGCGTGCCAGCGCGCGTGCCTGGAGACAGACCTGCTGGAATATCTGCCAGTCGATCGCCTCCGCGCAGCCGGTGTCCTCTGCGACGGACAGGAAATCGGCGGGCGCCAGCAAACCGCGTTCCGGATGTCGCCAGCGAAGCAATGCTTCGTAACCGACGACGCGGCTGTCGGCCAGTTCGACGATGGGCTGGTAGTACGGAACGAACTCGTTGCGGGTCAACGCACGGCGAAGGTCGCCCTCCAGTTCCAGCAGCGACAAGGCTTCGCGACGCAGGCGATCGTCGAATACGGCGGCGCGGTGGCGGCCTTCGTCCTTCGCCCGGTACATGGCCGAATCCGCATCGCGCAGCAATTCTTCGGGTCGCTTGTACTCCGGCGTCGGTAACGCGATGCCGATCGATGCCGAGGTGAAGATCTCTTTCGGGCCGAGACGGAACGGCGCCTGTAACTGGTCGATGATCCGCTCGGCGATCTGCGTGGCGGATTGCGGGTCCGTGATGCCTTCGACCAGCACCGCGAACTCGTCGCCGCCGAGACGCGCCACGACATCGCGCGTTTTTAGGCATGCGCGCACGCGTCCGCCGACCTGGAAGAGCAGATCGTCGCCCACGAGGTGGCCTACCGAGTCGTTGATGACCTTGAAACGATCGAGGTCGATGAACAGCACGGCGAAGAGTGCGGTGGGATCTTCGTGATAGTGATTGAGTGCCTGCTCCAGCCGCTGCAGCAGCAGCGTGCGATTCGGCAGTCCGGTCAGGGAATCGTGCAGGGTTTCGTATTTCAGGCGACGCTCGACGCGCTCGCGCTCGGCGATCTGTTCGCGCAGATCGCGATTGGCCAGCGCCAGAGCGCGGGTGCGCTCCGTCACGCGGCGCTCGAGGCTGGCATATGCCTGCTTCAGCGATTCGGTGGTGTATTTGCGCTGCAGCGCATTGGCGATGTGATAGCTGACGAAGGTCAGCAGTTCCTGGTCGCGCGGGCTATAGGTGTGTTCGGGCGAATAGCTCTGAACCGCCAGTACGCCCATGGATTTCTCGTTCCAGATCAGCGGAACGCCAAGCCAGTGCAGCGAGCGTGCACCGCTGCTGGTCAGGATCTGCTCGCGGTGCAACCGGTCGACTTCGTCGCGGTCGGCGAGCAGGGCCTTGCCATTGCGCAGCACGAACTCGGTCAGTCCGCGTCCCAGCTCGCGCGGTTCGCGCGCGCCGTCCACTTCGTCGACCGAGTAGGGAAAGGTGAGCTTGCTCTGGTCTTCGGTGAGCAGTGCGATATAGAAATTGCGTGCGTACAGAAGGCCGCCGATGACGCGATGCACGGCGGCATAGAAATTTTCGATGCTGTCGGACGTATTCGCGAGTTCGGCGATGCGGAACAGTGCGGCCTGCAACCGTTCGCCGCGCTGGCGCTGCAATACCTGTTGGCGCAGCACGCGGTTGGCCTCGCGCAATGCGGCCGTACGGGTGGTGACGCGGCGTTCCAGTTCTTCGTGGGCCTGGCGTCGCTCCAGCGCCGTCTGCACGTGCTGGGCGACGTAAGTCAGCAGTTCGCGGTCGTTTTCCGTGTAGCGCGTGTCGTCGCGATAACTTTGCACGACGAGTGCGCCGACGACGTCGTCGCCGCGTTTCATCGGCACACCGAGCCAGTCCTCGCTGGGCGGGCCGGCACGACGGTGCGGGCCGGGAATTTCCAGTTCGAGATCGGAGCTGGCGCCCATCATCGAGCGGCCCTCGTGCAGCAGGTACCACGTCAGGCTGTGCTCGATCTCGTCGATTGGACGGACGCCCTCGGGATCGGGGATGTCCGGGTCGAGCGAGTCGACGAAATAAGGGAACCGTACCGTCTGGGCCTGGGCGTCGAACAGGACGATGAAGAAGTTTTCCGCATACATGAGGCTGCCGACGATGCTGTGCAGCGAGCTCATCATGTCCTTCATGTTGTGCTCGGCGCCTGCCTGTTCGGCGATGGCGTACAGCGCACGTTGCAGGCGTTCGGCCAGCGCCAGGCGGGAGATCGCTTCGTAAAGATTCGCGGTCTCCGCGAGCTGGCGCAGGCGAACGGCGGCCAGGCGTCCGACCCAGGACACCGGGTCGTGCCAGAGGTGGCGATCGGTGTTGGCGGTGCGCAGGTCGAGTACCCGCAGCGTCCGCGGTTCGACGGCAAGCTCCAGCGCCACGTGGCCGGGCAGGTCGTCGACCGGGGCGTCCGCGTTGCGCCAGGTCACCTTGGCGTCGGGAACGAAACACGTCACCAGCAGGCGGCACTCGTCCGCGACCAGTTCCGCGTCGGCTGCGCGGAAGAGTCGTTCGACCGCCCCGTGCAGGGGTTCGTAGTCCCCCGGATAGGACTCAGTCGTGGCCGTGCTGTGTTCAGAAGCGATGGTCATCGCTGGCGGCGGTTCCGGGTCAGGGTTGAGGCAGTTTATATGGGTATGGCCGCTTGCGGCGATGTTCCGGGAGGGTTGTGAAAGTCAGGTGCAAGGCCGGGAACCGGGGGCCCGCCATGGTTAAACGGCAGCGTAAGCCTTTCCTGAAGCGACCCAGATGGGGTGTTAGTAAAAAGTAAAATGGGGTATCCTTGGGCTGTTCTCGTATGGCTGTGACGGGACCTCGGGGATTTCAGCCAACCTTGTCGACACGATACCTATGCGCCGATCACTTTCCACCTTGCTTCTGCTCCTGCCGCTCGCCGCGGCCGGTCAGGTCGTGCCTGGCGGAAATGACGCGGAAGCCGCACGGTTGCTGGGTCAGCAGCCGGGTTCGTGGCAAACGACGGGTACCACGACGCCCTTGTGGCGTGCCCCCGACGGCCGGACCCTGGCCGTGCACACCGATGACAACCCGGCGCCGACCGCTCCATTGAGTCTGCGTCCGCTGGACAGCTCGCGGCTGATCACGTCGGGTCTTCAGTACGACCTGGGGCCGCGTCTTCAGGCGCATGCCGACGTAAGCGGCCAGGCGTGGCTCAATTCCACCGAATCCTGCGGTAGCAGCGTTTCCACCCGTACGGATCTGTGCAGCACCCCCGGCGCGCCGCCGCGCATCGTGGGCAGCGAAGTAGGAGCCACTTTCCGTGGCGATGCCTACAGCCTTGGCGTTGGCATCGGCTCCGCCCGCCCTTCGTCGAGCAACCCGGTGCTTCCGCGTGTCGTGCCCGGTCTGTCGACGGCGTCCGGTCTGCCGCTGGGAGTATTCGCCTCCAGCACCGAACTGAATGCCTTCGGCAGGGTGAATTTCGACGGACGCAACGGTATCGACCTCGGTGCCAGCGTCGGCCGTATCCGGCTACTGCCCGGCAATCTGCTGGGTGTCGGTTCGATCGACCAGAAAGCGTTGAGTTTCGGCGTCGAGCGCGGTCCGGTCAGCGGCTCGATCACCGGTCGCACGATGCAGCCGGAAGCCGCCGCCATCAATGGCCTGAATAGCGATCGTCGCTGGTCGTCCATCGATCTTGGCGTTACCTGGCATCTGCCGTGGCGCGGCGCGCTCAGTGTCGGTGCGCAGAACGTCTGGTCCTCGGGCAATGCCCCGACGCCCGCCGCGGGTCCGGAGCCGGATCAGGGCCGCACGCCGTACGTCCAGTACCATCAGGATCTCTGAGTCGCTAGTTGTTGTGTGGGAGCTCGCTTGCGCGCGATCCGAAGCGGAGCGTGTCGCCAACGATCGCCGCACCCCGACTTGCAGACCGCCCGCGTCATCGAAGAAACAAGCTTTTCGCTCTGTAGGGATCGCGCGCAAGCGCGCTCCTGCACAAAGCCGTTGGAGATCGCTTACCGATCCTGCTTGCGTATCTTCACGTCGCCGCTGAACGATTCGATGTGCACGTATCCGTTGCCGTCGCCGATCGTCGCCTTCAGCTCCTTGCCCGGACCGTCCTCGCCCTTCGACGCGCTGCCATAGTCGCTGCGGATTTCGCCGCTGAAGGTGGAGACCGCGAGCCGTGCCGAGGTGTCGGACGGTAGCTGCACCTGCACGTCGCCACTCATGGAGTCGACATCGATCTTGCCGTCGCGGGCGGGACCGCCATTGACCTGGACATCCCCCGATACGGTGCTGAACGACGCCTGGCGCCATGGGCCGCCACCGACTGTCATGCGTCCGGATACCGTCTGTGCGTCCACTTTTTCGGCGACGGTCGGCGCGACGATGTCGCCGCTGACGGTCTGCAGGTCGGCCTTGTTCGCTTTGCCGGAGAAGTCGATATTGCCGCTGACGCTCTGCACTTCGATGGCCGGTGTACGGGCGCTGGCACGCACGCGGCCGCTGACCGTATTGATGCTGATGCGTCCGCCATCGAGCCCGTCGATACTGACCGGTGCACTGACGACATTGATGTCCACGTCGACCGATTTGGGCACGCGTATGTTGAGGATGGTGGCCTGCATGCGGGTATCGTTACCCCAGCTCATCCAGCCGGATTTACCGCCCGACTCGACCTTGATATTCACTTCGTGCTCGTCGCCTTCGATTTCCAGCGGTCGGGCGCCATCGCCCAACGTGCCCGACACCTGCACGGTATTGCGATCCCAGGCGGTGACGGTCACTTCGCCCTTCACGTTGTCGATATTGACGTGAGCATTCGCGCGCACGTCGCGATTGAGATTGATCGGGGTGCCGGCGAGGGCCTGACCGATCGACAAAGCCAGCAGCAGGGGGACGTAATAGAGCGTTTTCATGGGATTCTCTTCTGCGAGGCTTAGCCGGCTTGCTGTTCGATGTGACGCAGGCGATCGCGTTGGTGTTCGGTTCGTTCCAGGAGGCGTTGCAACGCCGGGGAGTCGGGCGAATCCTGGATGGCCTGGCTCAGTTCCATGCGCGCGGCGTCCAGTTCCACGGCGGCGCCGGAAAGGCGCGGATCGGTCGGCTTCCAGGCTGGAGCGCTGGCAAAGTCGGGGGCCGGGTTGGCCGCGATCAGATGGAGTCCCAACCCGCCACCCAGCACCGCGACGCCGGCGATTGCCGCCGCCATCAGCCATGGGCGTCCACGCTGGCGACTGGGGGGAGCTGTCGTCGCAGACTCGTCGAGTCGACGGTCGATGTCCGCCCACAGATCGCGCCGCGGCGTGACCGGTTGTTTCATCGCGCGCATCTGGCGCAGGTAATCGAGTTCGTTCATCACTTTTCTCCAAGCGCGCGACGGAGCAGGCCCCGCGCGCGATGCAGTTGCGCTTTCGACGAGCCGACCGCCATACCGAGTTCGGTGGCGATCTCCTCATGCTTCCAGCCTTCCACGTCGTGCAATACCAGTACAGCGCGAGCCCTCGGGGGCAGTGCGCCGATCGCCTGTTCGAGTTCCTCGCGTTCCGCGGGACAGAACGGCCGGTCGGCCTGATCCGGAAGGTGTTCGTCATCCATGATGGTGACCGGGTCCGCGTTGCGGGCACGTATGGACATCAGCGCCGTATTCACCGCAAGGCGGTAGATCCATGTACCGAAAGCGCTTTCGAAACGGAAACTCTCCAGTTTCTGCCACGCCTTCACGAAGGCTTCCTGGACCAGGTCTTCCGCCCGCGCATGGTCGAATGCGGCAAGCCGGAGGACCGCGCCGTACACACGGTCGGCATGACGGCGGTAGAGCGTTTCGAACGCCTTGCGATCGCCTGCCGCGGCGGCGCGCACGACATCGTCGTCGGACGATTCCGCGGGCAGCTCAGGCTGCATGAATGTTTTGCTGGCGAGGCATAGGGCGCTCATCTTGCCAGCTTGGATGCCCGTTGGGGCGCAATGGTTTAAGGATTGTGGCGGGGTAAACGAAAACGCCCGGCGAGTGCCGGGCGTTTTGCCTTCGGGGTGTGCTTTGGATCAACCTATCGCGCGTTCTTTTTCCATACCCACCGCTGCCGCGACGAGAGCGTCACCGACCCGCTTGCGTTCCGCCTTCAGCCGCTCGGGCATCCGCTCGCCAAAGCTGTCCAGGTATTCGCCGATATGATCCAGCTCGGCCCGCCAGCCTTCGATGTCCACGTTCAGCAGTTCGGACAGGGCGCCATTCCTGAGTGCAAGATCCCGGACATTCAGTTCGCCTGCGGCGGGTACCGTGCCGATCGGTGTTTCGAGACCCGGTACGGTCCCCTCGACCCGGCCGATCATCCATTCCAGGACACGCAGATTGTCGCCGTAGCCGGGCCACATGAAGGCGCCGTCGCCATCCTTGCGGAACCAGTTGACGTGGAAGATCTTCGGCAGGTGCGCGCCGGGTTGGTCGAAGGACAGCCAGTGCGCGAAGTAATCGGCGAAGTTGTAGCCGCAGAACGGCTTCATCGCCATCGAGTCGCGACGCAGAACGCCCACCGCGCCCGTGGCCGCCGCTGTGGTTTCCGAGCCCATGGCCGCGCCGACCAGTACGCCATGCGCCCAGTCCCTGGCCTCGAACACCAGCGGAACCAGCGAGGGGCGGCGACCGCCGAAGACAATGGCCGAAAGGGGAACGCCGCGCGCTTCTTCCGCTTCGGGAGCCCAGCTCGGGCACTGCTTCGCACTGACGGTAAACCGCGAATTGGGATGAGCCGCCGGACCGTTCGCCTTGTCGTAAGGACGTCCTTGCCAGTCGGTCACCGGTTCGCCTTCGCCAAGACCTTCCCACCAGGGACGGTTGTCGGCGGTGAGCGCCACATTGGTGAAGATCGCATCGTGGCTTAGCGTGGCCAGCGCGCTGGGATTGGTATTCGGGCCGGTGCCCGGCGCCACGCCGAAGTAGCCGGCTTCCGGATTGATGGCCCATAGACGTCCGTCTTCGCCCGGCGTCATCCAGCAAATGTCATCGCCGACGGTCCAGATCTTCCAGCCGTCCTTGCGATGGCCTTCGGTCGGAATCAGCATCGCGAGGTTGGTCTTGCCGCAGGCGGACGGGAAAGCCGCGGCGATGTAGTGCTTTTCGCCTTTGGGATTTTCCACGCCGACGATCAGCATGTGTTCGGCCAGCCAGCCTTCCTGCCGCGCCTGGTAGCTGGCAATGCGCAGCGCATGGCACTTCTTGCCGAGCAGGGCGTTGCCGCCGTAGCCCGAACCGATCGACTTGATCGAGAGTTCGTCGGGGAAGTGCATGATGAACCGGCGCGAGGGATCGAGGTCGCCCGTGGAATGAAGGCCGCGGACGAAGCGGCCTTCACGCTCGATGCGCTTCAGCGCCGGCGTACCCATGCGCGTCATGATGCGCATGTTGGCGACGACGTAGGGGCTATCGGTGATCTCCACGCCGCAGCGGGCGATCGGCGAATCGATCGGGCCCATGCAATAGGGGATCACATACATGGTGCGGCCGCTCATCGCGCCGTCGAAGAGGGCGTCGATCTTCGCGTGCGCGTCGGCCGGTGCCATCCAGTGATTGTTCGGGCCGGCGTCGTCTTCCTTCGGCGTGCAGACGAAGGTGAGGTGTTCGACGCGGGCGACATCGGAAGGATGCGACCGGTGCAGATAGCTGCGCGGGTTCGTTTCCGGGTTCAGTGCGATCAGGTCGCCCGTCCCGAGCATCGTTTCGACGAGACTGTCGTACTCGGCGTCGGAGCCGTCGCACCAGTGAATCCGGTCTGGCCGAGTGAGCCGGGCGACTTCATCGACCCAGCGATTCAACGGTTCCAGAGAGCTTGCCATTTCGCGCATCCTTCGTGGTCTCCATGCAAAAACATGGGGAGACAGTAGTTTGCGAGCGCTGGTATTGGCAAGGTACGACGCAGCATCCTGCGCCGTATCGTTCAGTTGCCGGTCTTTTCCGGCGTCAGCGTCGCGATGACATGTTCGACGTAAGCGTCGAATTCATCGTGACTGAGTCGCGGCAATCCCAGCGTGAAATTGAGTTGAAGGAAACCCACGTACGCCGCATAGGTCAGACGCGCGCGATGCAGGGCGGTAACCGGTTCCAGACCGGCCTCGCGATACATCGCGTTGAGGAAATCCATGCGTCGCTGGGAAACGCGCGCCATGACCGGCACCACCTGCGGGTGATCCAACGCTTTCAGCAGGGCGGCGTAGACACGGTGCGGCTGCAATTCGTGCGCCACGCGGCGGAACAATTCCGGCAGGCGCTGGCGCGGATCGCTGATCAGCTCCATCTTGCCCAGGACTTCCCGCTCGCCGTACTCCTCCCAGCGTTCCAGTGCCGCCTGGAGCAGGGCTTCGCGCGTACGGAAGTGCCAATAGAAGCTACCCTTGGTGACGCCGAGGCGCCGCGCAAGGGCTTCGACAGCAAGGGCGCCCACGCCTTGTTCGGCGATAAGGGCCAGGGCGCCGTCTTCCCAATCTTCGGCGGACAGACGGACTCGTTCGTTTTTGGCACCGGCATTCATCGGCGCATGGTAGCGGACCGGCGGCGCATTGCAATCGGGGTGTGCCCCGCCATGCTGCATAAGACCTTGACTTTCAACGCGTTGAATGACCGTACGGCGGCGTATTGACGCAGTGGCCATGGAGTTACATACTCAGGCGTATGGTTGCCAATCCTTCCCTCGTTACATCCCGGCGCGAGACCGTCGTGTCCCGTGACGGTATCTCTATCGCCGTCGAACGGTGGCCCGGTTCGCGCCGGCCCTCGCTGGTCTTCGCACACGGTTTTGGCCAGACGCGGCACGCCTGGACGGGCGCCGCCCGAAGCCTTGCCGAACGCGGCTTCGACGCGACGACTTTCGACGCGCGAGGCCATGGCGAAAGCGATCGCGTGCCCGGCGGCGACTATCACATGGAACAGTTCGTGGCCGACCTGGGGGCTGTCGTCGCCCGGCGGGCCAGCGAAGATGGCGTGGCCCCGGTGCTGGTCGGCGCTTCGATGGGCGGCTTGCTCGGCCTGGTGGTCGCGGGCGAGTCCGAGGGCGTTGCGCCTTTCTCGGCGCTGGTGCTGGTCGATATCACGCCACGGTGGGAAACGGCCGGCGTCGAACGTATCCTCGGTTTCATGCGCGCGCACCCCGATGGATTCGCCAGCTACGACGAGGCCGCGACGGCGATCGAGGTCTATATGCCTCATCGTCGCGAACGCAAGACCGAGTCGCAGCTGAAGCCACTGATGCGTCAGGACGAAACGGGCCGCCTGCGCTGGCACTGGGACCCGGCGCTGCTCGAGGGCGTCGTCGCCGAAAGCGAACGCTATCAGCCGCGTCTGTTCGCCGCTGCCGCTCGAGTCCAGGTGCCCGTTCTCCTTTTATCCGGTGGCCGCAGCGACGTCGTGTCGCGCGACACCGTCGACGAATTCCTGCGACTGGTTCCGCACGCGCGGCATGTGGCGTTGTCGGACGCGACCCACATGGTCGCCGGCGACGCCAATGACACGTTCACGCGGGAAATCGCCGCGTTTGTGGAAACTCTGTAAACGAACCTGAGTACCAACCGGCCGGGTCCGAAACGTCCCGGCTGCATCGAAGCCTGAAGACAGTAACGAGGTAACCCCGATGTCCGTGATTCTTGTTGTGCTTGCGGCGCTGATCGCCTCCGGCGCGTGTGCCTACCACCGCACCAGCCTGCGTACGTGGGTCGTGGCGACGGCTGTCACCGTCCTGGTCGTCGGGCTGCTTGCCCGCGCGCCCGTCACGACGGTGGTCCTGCTGATCGTCCTCGCCCTGGTGTCCGCTCCCTTGCTGATGGTGGATTTCCGCCGCAAGAAGATCAGCGCGCCGCTGCTCTCGCTGTTCGCGAAGGTCACGCCGAAGCTTTCCGCTACCGAGCAGACCGCGCTCGAAGCCGGCACGGTCGGTTTCGAGGGCCAGCTGTTCTCGGGCAAGCCCGAATGGTCCGAGCTGCTGAAGCAGCCGAAACCCGAGCTCAGCGTCGAAGAGCAGGCCTTCCTCGATGGCCCCGTCGAAGAACTCTGCGGCATGGTCGACGACTGGCAGATCACGCACGAGCTGGCGGACCTGCCGCCGGACATCTGGGAATTCCTCAAGAAGAATCGCTTCTTCGGCATGATCATCCCGAAGACCTACGGCGGCCTCGGCTTCTCCGCGCTGGCTCATTCGGCGGTGTTGCAGAAGCTGTCCAGTATGTCGCAGACGCTGGCGTCCACGGTGGCTGTGCCCAACTCGCTCGGGCCGGGCGAATTGCTGATGCATTACGGCAGCGACGAACAGAAGAACCATTACCTGCCGCGTCTTGCGGACGGCCGTGAAATTCCCTGCTTCGCGCTGACCGGTCCCTATGCCGGTTCCGACGCTACGTCGATTCCGGATTACGGCATCGTTACCAAGGGCATGTGGAACGGCGAGGAAACCGTCGGTATCCGTCTGACCTTCGACAAGCGCTACATCACGCTGGCACCGGTTGCCACGGTGGTGGGTCTCGCGTTCCGCATGTACGACCCGGACAAGCTGCTGGGCGAAAAGGAAGATCTCGGCATCACGCTGGCGCTGCTGCCGCGTGAAACCCCGGGGATGGAAATCGGTCGTCGCCACTTCCCGTTGAATACGCCGTTCCAGAATGGCCCGATTCACGCGAAGGACGTTTTCGTGCCGCTGTCGACGTTGATCGGCGGACCGCACATGGCCGGGCAGGGCTGGCGCATGCTGGTCGAATGCCTGTCGGTCGGTCGCGCGATCTCGCTGCCGTCGAACGCCACGGGTGCCGCGCGCATGGCCGTGTCGGCTACCGGTTCGTATGCCCGTATGCGTAAGCAGTTCGGTCTGGCGATCGGCCGCTTCGAAGGTGTCGAGGAAGCGCTGGCCCGCATCGGCGGACTGACGTATGCGACGCAGGCGCTGTCGCGCGCCACGGCCGCAGCCGTCGATCGCGGCGAGAAGCCGGCGGTGCCGTCGGCCATCGCGAAGTACCACGCCACCGAATGGTGCCGTCAGATCGCAAGCGACGCGATGGACGTGCACGGCGGCAAGGGCGTCATCCTCGGCCCGAAGAACTACATGGGGCGCGGCTGGCAGAGCGTGCCCATCGCCATCACGGTCGAGGGCGCGAACATCATGACGCGTAGCCTGATGATCTTCGGTCAGGGCGCCATCCGCTGCCATCCTTATGTGCTGAAGGAAATGCAGGCGCTCGCTATCGAAGACTATCGCGAGCGTCTGAACACCTTCGACAAGGCGTTGTTCGGTCACATCGGTTTTGGCATCTCCAACGCGGTGCGCAGCTTCACGCTCGGTATCACGGCGTCGCGTATCGGCGAAACCGCCGGCGATGCGTATACCCGTCGCTACTACCGCAAGCTCAATCGTTACTCCGCCGCGCTGGCGCTTTGCGCCGACGTAGCCATGGGTGTGCTGGGCGGCAAGCTGAAGTTCAAGGAAAAGCTGTCCGCGCGTCTCGGCGACGTCCTGAGCTTCCTCTACATCGCCAGCGCCATGCTGAAGCGTTACGAGGATACGGGGCGCCCGGAAGCCGACCGCCCCTTGCTGGCGTGGGCCTTCCATGAATGCGTGTACCGCATGCAGGAAGCGCTCGATGGCGTCATCCGCAACTTCCCGGTGCGTCCGGTGGCGTGGGTGTTGCGCGCGCTGGTTTTCCCGTTCGGCCGTCGCGAAGTGCCGCCGTCGGATCGCCTGGGTCGTCGCGTCGCAGCGCTGATCACGGCGCCCAGCGAAGCGCGCGATCGCCTGACGACATGGACATATCTGACCCCGACGGCGAACAACACGGTAGGCCGCATGAATGCGTTGCTGCCCGACGTGATCGCCGCCGAGCCGGTGGAGCGCAAGCTGGTGAAGGCGCAGAAGAGCGGCCTGATCAAGGCGCACGAGTACAACGACCAGCTGATCGAAGCCGAGAAGCTGGGTGCCATCACCGCGGCGGAGCGCGAACTGCTCCAGCGCGTGCGTGATGGCGTCGCCGAGTTCATCTCGGTCGACGACTTCGACACGTCGGAACTGCGCTCGGCCGTTATTCGCGGCGAGCATCCGGTGAAGAGCGTCAAGGCGGCCTGAGGTTCGCGTTGATGGGGAAAAAGGCCCGCGGAAACGCGGGCCTTTTTTTGTTCTTCACGCCTTTGGGGGAGGGCTCGGCTTCGCCATCGCTTTCGCGCTCGGACGTTTCGGGGAGAGCCGTCGGCCACCACCCTCGACGCTCCGGCTTCACCGTCGCTCGGGAAGGGAGAGCCGCTGCGCGGCTTGTGTCTGATGGCTGCGCCCCGTCGCGCCCGCGCTGCGGGCGGGGGTTTTTGATTCGGCATCCCTGCCTCAGCAAAAACGGCGGACCGTCCAGGTCCGCCCCCTGCGGGCCTGATCCGCCCTTCGCGCTCGGTTGCGCAAGTCGCGTCGAGGGTGGTGGCCGACGGCTCTTCCGAACGTTGCGGTCACGTGGAGGAAAGCATCGCGTCGACGTATGGACAGAGCTGACCGCATGCCGGTCCTGTCCCATCACGTGCTCGGCTCACGCTCTCCCCACAACAAACCGCAACCGACGGTGCCGTGGCCGGGTTGGCCCTTGGGGCCGCCTTAGCCGAGGGCCGCGACGCCTAGTGACGGAGCGAAGCGGCGCTACGGCCCGCTCCCGCAGGGACGGCGCCGAAGGCCCCAAGGGCCAACCCGGTCGCGGCTTCCCCGAGGCACGGGCGTGAGCCGACGAAGCCGCTGCCAACACGAGCCGAGCAACGGCTGCCCTTAACCGGATCGTATCGGCGAGCACCCTTTCGCGCGCAGGCGCGCTCCCACGGAGCTGCGACCATTGCACAGGGATATCTGCCGGGTCTGCTCGCTACCTGGCCTAAACCAGGCGACGGGCATGACTACGTCGACCAGGGAGTCGGGCGCGTATGGGCGTTGCTGGATACGATGATCCGAGGGGTTAGCCGGGCGCCATGACGCAGCGGTTCTTGCCGCTGCGCTTCGCCTCATACATCGCCGTATCGGCGCGGGCTACCAGCCGGTCGTAACCATCGCCGTCCGGGTCGCGGCTGAACATCGCCACGCCGATGCTGGCACCGATCCTGGTCGCGATGCGCTCGCCGTGTACGTCGAGCGTATAGGGTTCCGCGATGGCGTCGCACAGCGTCTGGCAGCGTGCCAGCGCGGCATTGGCATCCGTCGCATCCTTCAGCAGTACGGCGAATTCGTCGCCGCCAAGCCGGGCGACGGTGTCATCCGCACGAGTGCGGCCATTCAGTCGCGACGCAATGGCCTGCAAGAGCGCATCGCCCGTGCCATGCCCGTGCTCGTCGTTCACGTTCTTGAATCCATCGATGTCGATGTATGCCAGTCCGAAGTGCAGGTTTTTTTCGTTCGCCTGATCGATAGCCGTCAAAAGCCGGTCGCGGAACAGCACACGGTTGGGCAGGCCGGTCAGCGCATCGTGCGTGGCCTGATGGCGGACGAGTTCTTCCATGCGCGTGCGCTCGGCGACCTCGCTGGTCAGCTGGGTGTTGCGCAGCGACAGTTCGTCCAGCGCCTGCTGCAGTAGGGCCCGTGCCCGGTACAGTTCGAGAAAGATGCGTACTTTCGACTGCAGGATCACGTCGTTGATCGGCTTGGCGATATAGTCGACCGCACCGGAGGTATAGCCCTTCATGCGATTGACGTCGTCGCCATACGCGGCCGTAACGAAGATGATCGGCGTTTCCCGCAGCTGGTCGGCCTCGGCGATCAGCTGCGCGACTTCGAAGCCGTCCATCTCCGGCATGTTCACATCGAGCAGTACAAGCGCGAACTGGTGATCCAGACACAGGGCAAGCGCATCGTTGCCGCTGCCGGCTTCGAAAATATCCGCGTCGGCGCGTGCAAGCAGCCGGCGCATGGCGACCAGGTTGGCCGGCGTGTCGTCGACGACGAGGATCTTGGGACGTAAGGCGTTCATGGCAGACATAAGCGGTTGAGCGTTCCTGCGATGGCGTTCAGCGGCACGCATGCGTCCGCGCCGGCGATGTCGAGACCGGCCTGGGGCATGGCACTGGCCTCGGCGCTGGCCGGGTCCTGGACGACGGCGTATCCGTGGTGCCGGCGTACATAAGCAAGACCCTCGGCGCCGTCGGCATTGGCACCCGTCATCAGGACGGCGACCAGGTGTCCCTGGAACGCGTCGGTCGCGGACTCGAACATGACGTCGATGGAGGGCCGGGAGTACGCGACCTTGTCGTCGACGCTCAGGGCGAAGCGCAGCGTGGGTTCGACGAGCAGGTGATAGCCGCTGGGCGCGACGTGTACGACGCCACCACGTACCGGCGCACGCTCGCGCGCTTCCTCGACAGGCAGGCGCGAATGCCGCGCGAGCAGCTCGCACAACAGGGCGACATCGGCCGACCCGGTATGGCAGCAGACCAGAATGGGCTGGGGGATGTCGGGGTCGAGCTCCGCGAGCACGTGTTGGAGGGCGGTGAGTCCGCCGGCGCTGCAGCCCATGAGGATTGCATTCCACGCATTCATTTCGCGAGTCGCCCTCCGAGCCGATAAATCCTGAGGCTGCTGTCGACGGCGGAGAAATCGATAGCCGAGGGCGCGAAATCGATGTTTTCGCGTGTGCCCAGGCAAAGGAAGCCGTCGCGCACCAGGCTGTCGCGGAACAGGCCAAGCGTACGGTCCTGCAGCGGATTGGAAAAATAAATGAGGACATTGCGGCACAAGATCAGATGCGCTTCGCAGAACACGTCGTCGGTCACCAGATTGTGATTTGCGAACGTGACGTTGCGACGCAGTCGATGGTCCAGTTTGATGAAGTCGTAGCGTGCGCTGTAGTAGTCGCTGAGCGAACGGGCGCCGCCGGCCTCCTGGTAGTTGCGCGACCAGTCGCGTGCATCGCGTGTCGCGTAGATGCCTTCCTGCGCCAGGGCGAGCGCGGCATCGTTGAAGTCCGTCGCGTAAATCTGCGAACGCTCGTAGAGCCCGGCTTCTTCCAGCAGGATGGCCAGCGAATAGATCTCCTGTCCATGGGCGCAGCCTGCCTGCCAGATGTTGATCTGGGGGTAGGACGCGAGTACCGGGAATACCGTGTCGCGCAGGGCGCGGAAAACCTTCGGATCGCGGAACATTTCCGAGACGGGTACCGATAGACCTTCGATCACGCGGGCGAGAAAGCCGTCTTCGTGAAGGACGTGCCGGTTCAGCTCGCTGATGTCTTTCATATCGTGCGTGCGCACCAGCTGCTGCACGCGCCGCTTCAGCGATGCAGGCGCGTAGCCACTGAAGTCGTAGCCATGCCGTAGTTGCATGGCGCGGACGAACAGTTCGATTTCGATGTCCTCGATATCCATCGGATCAGGACGGCAGCCAGACGCGGATCATCGAGAGCAGACGATCGACATCGATGGGTTTGGACAGATAATCGTTGGCGCCGGCCTCCAGGCATTTCTCGCGATCCCCGCGCATGGCTTTGGCCGTGAGCGCGATGATCGGGATGCGCGCGACGGCTGGGCGTGCGCGAATCTCGCGCATCGTCTCGTAGCCGTCCATGACCGGCATCATGATGTCCATCAGCACCAGTTCGATCGAGCCGTCGTCGTCGATGGCTTTCAGTGCCTTCTGGCCGTCCTGTGCCATCACCACGTTCATACCTTTTGCCCGGAGTACTTTCGACAGGGCAAAGAGATTGCGCATGTCGTCGTCGACGAGCAGCACCTTGCGACCGTTCAGTCCGACTTCGCCCTGATGGGCGTCGCCGGCATCGGCGCGCCTCGAGCCACTGCGTATGCTGTGCAGGAACAGACTGACCTCGTCCAGCAGACGGTCGGGCGAGCGTGCTCCCTTGACCACGATGCTGTCTGTGTACTGTCTGATTTTCAGGCTTTCCTCGCGGCTGAGATCCCGGCCCGAATAGACGACAACGGGCGGAACATTGCCCGCTTTCGACAGGCGTTCGAGGAAGTCCATGCCTGAGATCCCCGGGAGACCCAGGTCGAGCACGATGCAGTCGTAGGTGTTGTCGGCCGTCATGACCAAGGCTTCTTCGCCCGACGCCGCTTCGTCGATGATGACCGAGTCGTCGCGGAGCAGGGTGCGCACCGCCGTGCGAGCGCTGGCATCGTCGTCGATCACGAGCAGATGGCGCGTGCGTCCTTCGGCGAAATGCAGCAGGCGTTCGAATGCTTTGGAGATGGCCTCGCGGCTGACGGGTTTGGTGAGGAAGCCGACGGCCCCGAGTTCCAGGCCGCGCGTGGCATCGTCGGTCGCCGAAATGAAATGGACGGGTATATGGCGCGTGCGCGGTTCGCCCTTCAGGCGCTCGATGACCGTCCAGCCGTCCATGCCGGGCAGCATGACGTCCAGGAGGATGCCCGTGGGCTGGAACTGGCGAGCGAGTTGCAGACCGGATTCGCCATCCGCCGACGCCAGTACGCGATGACCCTTGCGGTGGACCATGTCGGCGAGAATGCGGGCGAAGGCGGGATCGTCTTCGACGATGAGAATGGTCGTTTCGCCCGAGACGATCGTCGCGCGGTCGTCGTCGATGCTGTCGGCGATCAATGCGGGACTGAGCGGCAGCGTGGCCTCGGCGGCGGCTTGCTCGCGTGGAATGGGTTCCGGACGCGTGCCGTCTTCCGTTGCCTGTTCGGGAATGACGATGGTGAACGTGCTTCCCTTGCCGGGCTCGCTGGCGAGCACGATATCGCCTCCCAGCAGTTCGGTGATGCGTCGCGAAATGGCCAGTCCCAGTCCGGTGCCGCCGTACTGCCTGCTGGTGCTCGCGTCGACCTGCTCGAAGGCGTGGAAAACCCGCTGGAATGTTTCCTTGGGAATACCGATGCCGGTATCGGTCACCGCGATGGCGACGGCGGTGGCGCGATCGAGGGTCGCCGGTAAAGCGAGGCTGGCCGACGGGCGACCGATATGCACGGTGACTTTTCCGTCGGACGTGAACTTGAATGCGTTGCTCAGCAGGTTGTTCGTTACCTGTTCGAGCTTGGCGGCATCGGTCCGGATAGTGGAAGGAAGACCAGCCTCGACATCGATGGTGAAACCGAGTTTCTTTTCCTGGGCGACGTGGTTGAACGTGCGGCCCAGGGTGCGAACGAGATCGGCGATGGCGAAATCGTCGATCACTCGCTCCATCTTTCCGGCTTCGACCTTCGACAGGTCGAGAATATCGTTGATGAGCCGCAGCAGGTTGGAGCCCGCATCGTGGATGATGCGTGCCGATTCGACCTGCTCGCCGCTGAGGTTGTTCTCGTCGTTGTCGGCGAGGCTGCGCGACAGGATAAGCAGGCTGTTGAGCGGCGTGCGCAGTTCATGCGACATGTTGGCGAGGAAGTCCGACTTGTACTGGCTGGCGCGTGCCAGCTCCTCGGCCTTTTCCTGCGTGTCGCGCTGCAATATCTCCAGCGCGTCTTTCTGCTGGTTGAGCGTCGTGCCTTTCTCGCGCAGCTCTTCGTTGGATGCGTGCAGCTCTTCCGCCTGTACCCGGAGTTCTTCTTCCGACGCGACGAGGCGCTGCGATTGCTCCTGGAGTTCGGACGTCCTGATTTCGAGTTCGGCGTTCGTTGCCTGAAGGTCCGACTGCTGGGCGCGCAACGCGTCTTCGGAAGTGCGCAGTTCGTCGGCCTGCCTTTGGGTGGTGTCGAGAAGGGCGCGGGTGCGCAGCGCGCGACCCAGATTCTCCAGCGACAGCGCAACGATAGGCATCAACTCGTCGAGCAGTTGCTCCTGAACACCGGTCAGGTGCGCGAAGCTGCCGATCTCGACGACGCCGAGCAGCGCATCGCGCGACAGCACGGGGATGACGACGATCGACCGTGGCGGCGCTTCGCCCGTGCCCGAATGAATGCGGACATAGTCGTCCGGAACGTCCTGAAGAACGATCGTTTTGCGTTCGGCGGCAGCCTGTCCGATCAGGCCTTCGCCCATGGCGTACCCGGTCGTGGCGTGGCGGCGCTGGCGGTAACCGTAACTGCCGAGGAGTTCGAGTGTGGATGAGTCGTCGTTCCATATGTAGAACACGCCGACGCCCGCTTCCAGAAGCGGCACCAGTTCGCCGGTCAGCACATTGGCGAATTCGCGGTAGGTCGTCGCACCCTGCAATTTGCTGGAAATGGCCGACACGCCGCTTTTGAGCCAGGTCTGGCCGGCCGTGTCGATCGCCATTTCCTTGAAGACGTGCAGGGCGCGTGCGATCTGGCCGATTTCGTCGCGACGGTCCAGCTGGCGGATGTCGACATTGTGATCGTGCGCCGCCAGCCGTGTCATCAGCTCGGTCATGCGCACGATGGGGCGCGTGATCAGGCGGAAGGTCATGGCAAGCACCAGTCCGGCGAACAGCAGGCTCACGAGAATCGAGCCGATGTTGAATGCCCGGACCAGGTTCAGGGTGTCGTCCAGTGCGACGTTACGCTGGACGAGCAAGGCATTTTCCGTGGCCGTCATGTCGGCGATCAGCGCCTGGACGTCGGTCATCAATACCGTGCGACGGTCGAGGTAAGTGCGGCGGATAGCGTCGCGCGCAAGGGATGCCTCTGGCGTCGATGCCGCGCCGATTTCCCGCATGGGATCGATGGCGCCTTTCATGACTTCCTTTTCCCAGCGGTCGAGCATCTCGACCAGACGGTCGATGCGTCCCTGCTGGAGGGGATTGTCGGCGGTCAGTTCGCGGAGTTTCGCGAGGCTGGCGGTGAGCTCGGTATCCGCTTTCTCCAGATCCGCGTACTCGCTGGTCGAGAGGTTCAGGAGGTAGCCGCGGGCGGCGACCTGCCGGCTCTGCGCATCGTTCTCCACATCGGCCAGGGCCACCAGCACTTCATAGGTGTGCATCGACCAGGCTCTGGTTTCCTTTTCGCGGGCCAGAGAGAGCAGGTTGGCGGCGCTCGCCGCCAGGAGGACGACGAGCAAGGCGCAGATGGCAATCAGCATCTTGCGCTGAAGTGGCTGGTTGGCCAGCCATGACTGTTTCTTGCTGCTGGACGACATATGGATACCGGAAAGGCTTAGGGAAAACCGGCATCCTTGCCTGGGGCTACATACGTGCGATCAGATGGTAACGGGCAGGTGCCGGTTCGGACGGCGCCAGAACGGCGGCACCATGGAGCCGCGGTCAATCGCCACGGCAAGGCAGACTGCCGTCAGGATCGAGCACAACGCAAGCGCCACGACCGATGCTTCGGCACCGAATGCGCCGCCGGTCAGCCAGTCCGGGCCCTGCATATGCGAAGCGAGCAGGCCATGCTGGTCGAAGCCGGACACGGGAATGCCGTAAAAGGGCCCCTGCGCGACGTTCCAGGCAGCGTGCATGCCCATGCAGACCCAGAGGGAGCGGGTGACGTGGTAGACGAGGCCGAACAGCAGGCCGGCCTCGAGTGCGATCGCCAGTGCGCTCCAGGTGGTGGCGTTGGGGTTGCCGAGATGCATGCCGCCGAAGAAGGCCGCCGATATCAGCAAAGCCGCCCACGTTCCGAGACCTTCCTCGACGATGCGGAAGAGCACGCCGCGGCTGATGATTTCCTCGCCGACACCCGCCCCGACGCCCAGGACGAGGATGGGGCCGAGCCAGACCACGTCGTGGTTGATCCCGGAGACGGTGAAGGCGCCGAAGGACCACAGGACGCCCACGACCGCGCTGAAGAGTGCGAAACCCGCGGCCAGACCCAGCAGTACGTGGGGGACGAGCTTGCGCGGGGCCAGTTCGGCAATGCGTCTGCGCTCCACGAAACGAACGAGTATCCAGTAGGCCAATACGATGGGTAGCAGGCGCAGCGCTTCGATCAGGGGCGTGACGTCCATGAAGGCGAGGTGCTTGAGCGAATCGCCGTAGATGGCGTGGCTGATCGCCCGGGCCACGGAGCCGAGGACGATGAGCAGCACGACGAAGATCGCGATGCGTGCCGCGGGCGAGCGCATCCAGCGCATCCAGCGGGGCTCGACCGTCGGCGGTACGGGCGGCGGCAGGACTTCGGCTTCGGACATTGGCTTCCCCTGTTTGATGGAGCAAGCTTAAAGGGAAGCGCACACCATGGGGGCGATAAATAAGTACAAGATGCCGTCCCCGCCGCGTACTACCGTTCGTCGGAGCCGGGCCTTCCGGCAGTATTCGTCCTCTCAGGAATGCCCACGATGAACCAGCCGCCCGGTCACAATCCTTCCGACCCGTATATGCGCCAGGAGCAGACGTTTCCGCACCTGAACCCGGATATGGCCGCGCGCGTCATGCAATACGGGCGCGAAGAGCATGTACCAAAGGGCACGATCCTGATTCGGCGTGGCGATCGCCGGGTCGATTATCTGTTCGTGCTCGAAGGCTGCATCGAGGTCTACGACATCGACGAGGCCGGCAATCCGAATGTCTTCACCGTCCACGGCCCGAACCAGTTCACCGGCGAAGTCGATCTTTTCAGCGAGCGCCAGATCCTGGTCAATAGCCGGACCGGCGCCGATACGCGCCTGATCCGCGTGGCGCCGGCCAACTTCCGGCGCATGGTGTCCGCCGAGCCGGATATCGGCGAAATCATCATGCGTGCCTTCATCCTTCGCCGGGTGGGGCTGATCCAGCATGGGCACGGTGGCGTCACGCTGGCCGGCTCCGCGCACGGCGCCGACACCATCCGGCTGCGCAGTTTCCTTATCCGTAACGGCTATCCGTACCGGTTGCTGGATACCGAGATCGACGAGGACGCCCGCCACCTGATCGACAGCTTCGGTCTCGAACCGCACGAATGTCCGGTGGTCATCACGCCGGACCGGCACGTATTGCGCAATCCCACGAATGCACAGCTGGCCGACGAACTCGGCTTCAGTCTGCGGGTGGATGGCAATCACATACACGATGTCGCCGTCGTGGGTGCGGGACCCGCGGGGCTTGCCGCTGCCGTGTATGCCGCGTCCGAAGGTCTGGACACGCTGGTGCTCGAAGCGCTGGCTCCCGGCGGACAGGCGGGCACCAGTTCGAAGATCGAGAATTACCTCGGGTTTCCCACCGGCATTTCCGGTCAGGCGCTCGCCGGCCGCGCGCAGGTGCAGGCGATGAAGTTCGGCGCGCACATGGCCGTATCGCGGGCGGTGTCGGGCATGGACTGTTCGTCTCATCCTTACCGCCTGACGCTCGACGATGGTTCGACCGTGATGACGCGCGCCGTCGTCGTCGCCACGGGCGCGCGCTACCGAAAGCTGGACGTGCCCGACTACGAGCGCTTCGAAGGGCAGGGCATTCATTACGCAGCGACAGCGATGGAAGCCACGCTATGCAATGGCGAGGAAGTCGTCGTGGTGGGCGGTGGCAATTCGGCGGGGCAGGCGGCTGTCTTTCTGTCGCGTACCGTATCGCACGTGCACATTCTCGTCCGTTCGGGAGGCCTGGCCGCGACGATGTCCGACTACCTCGTCCAGCGCATCGCACAGTCGCCACGCATCACGTTGCACACGTATTGCCGTGTCGACCGGCTTGCGGGCGACACGTATCTTCGCGAAGTGGAATGGATCGACGACAAGGGGAACCGCAGCGTCCACGCGATCAGCAGCGTATTCGTGATGATCGGCGCGGAGCCGAATACGGGTTGGTTGAACGGCTGCCTGGATCTGGACGACAAGGGTTTCGTGAAAACGGGTAGCGGCTGTGCCGTGTCGTCGATGGATTCGCCGTATGCCACGACGCTGAAGGGCGTGTTCGCGGTAGGCGATGTCCGCTCCGGTTCCGTCAAGCGCGTGGCATCGGGCGTGGGCGAGGGATCGGTGGTGGTGCAGGCGATCCACAAGTTCCTCAACCCGACGGTGTAGATCGGTCTTTCGCGTTCGCCTGGTGCGATCTTGTCGCTCGCCACACGTGGCCGCCGCGGATTCCGGCGTGCGCCGGAATGACGATAAGAGGGCCTGTGCGCCGCAACATCCACCTTCCCTCACCGTCATTCCGGCGCACGCCGGAATCCGCGGCGAGGCGAACGGTTTTCGTGCAAGCGCGAACGATTGCGCTCTTACTTAACTTCCACCGCCGCAGCATGTTCGCGCGTCGCCGCGAAGCGCACCATGGGCCAGCGCTCCTGCGCCAGTTGCAGGTTGACGCGTGTCGGTGCGAGATAAACCAGCTCGCCCGCACCGTCGATCGCCAGATTCGTCGCGTTCTTCTCGCGGAATTCCTCGAGCTTCTTCGCGTCGTCGCAATGCACCCAGCGTGCGGTGGATACCCCGACCGGCTCGAAACTCGAGTCGACGTTGTATTCGTCTTTCAGGCGATAGGCGACGACATCGAACTGAAGCACGCCGACCGCGCCGAGAATCAGATCGTTCGACATCAGCGGACGGAAGAACTGCGTGGCGCCTTCCTCGGACAGCTGGGCGAGGCCTTTCTGCAGAGCCTTCATCTTCATCGGATCGCGCAGGCGTGCACGACGGAACAGTTCGGGCGCGAAGTTCGGAATGCCGGTGAACGACAGCGGCTCGCCTTCGGTGAAGGTATCGCCGATGGTGATGGTGCCGTGGTTGTGCAGGCCGATGACGTCGCCGGGATAAGCGCGTTCGACGATTTCACGATCCGACGCCATGAAGGTAAGCGCATTGGCGATGCGCACTTCCTTGCCGGTACGCGTCTGCTGCATCTTCATGCCGGCGGTATACGTACCCGAACACACGCGCATGAAGGCGACGCGGTCGCGATGCGCGGGGTCCATGTTCGCCTGGATCTTGAACACGAAACCGGTGAGCTTTTCCTCTTCCGGTTTGACTTCGCGTGTCAGCGTTTCGCGCGGACGCGGCGACGGCGCTTTCTCGACGAAGAAGTCAAGCAGCAGCTGTACGCCGAAGTTGTTCACCGCGGAGCCGAAGAACACCGGCGTCTGTTTGCCGGCGAGGTAGGCTTCGATGTCGAACGGATTGGATGCGCCAAGCACCAGGTCGAGTTCGTCGCGCACTTCCTTCAACGCGTCGGCGCCGATGCGTGCCACGAGATCCGGATGATCCAGGCCTTTGTAGATCGTCGAGTCCTGGCGTGTGAAGTTCTTGCCGGGCTCGAAGATATGCACTTCGTCCAGCGCCACGTGATAGACGCCCTTCAGGCGCGAACCCATGCCGATGGGCCAGGTCAGCGGTGCGCAGGCGATGCCGAGTACCGACTCTACTTCGTCGAGCAGTTCGATCGGTGAGCGGCCTTCGCGGTCGAGCTTGTTGATGAAGGTCATGATCGGCGTATCGCGCAGCCGGCAGACTTCCATCAGCTTGATCGTGCGTTCCTCGACGCCCTTCGCGCAGTCGATGACCATCAGCGCGGAGTCGACCGCCGTCAGCACGCGATAGGTGTCTTCGGAGAAGTCCGCGTGTCCCGGGGTATCGAGCAGGTTGACGATGGCGTCGTCGTACGGGAACTGCATTACCGACGAAGTCACCGAAATGCCGCGCTCCTTTTCCAGCGCCATCCAGTCGGATGTCGCGTGGCGGGCAGCCTTGCGGCCCTTCACCGAGCCCGCCATCTGGATCGCGCCGCCGAACAGCAGGAGCTTTTCGGTCAGCGTGGTCTTGCCGGCGTCGGGATGGCTGACGATCGCAAAACTGCGACGTCGCCGGGTTTCGGTGAGGTGTGAAGACATGAGGGCTGCGCGATGAGGGCTTAACTGCGTAGTGTACCGCGTCAGGGTCGCCCTCTCAGCCACCGGGCGCTCAGCCGGGGAAGGCGGCGTCCAGCCAGTCCGGCACCGGGAGGCCCTTTTCCCGCAGGAACCGGGGGTTGTAGAGCTTGGCCTGATAGCGCATACCGCTGTCGCACAGCACGGTGACTACCGTGTGGCCGGGCCCCAGGGTCCGCGCGAGGCGGATCGCGCCGGCCACGTTGACCCCGCTGGAGCCGCCCACGCAGAGACCTTCGCGGTGGAGCAGGTCGTGCAGGACCGGTACGGATTCGTCGTCGGGGATCGACCAGGCCAGGTCCACCGGCGCGCCGTCGAAATTGGCCGTGATGCGGCTGCTGCCGATGCCTTCGCTGATGGACGTGCCTTCGGCTTTCAGTTCGCCGGTATTGACGAAGCTGGCCAGGGCCGATCCGGCAGGGTCGGCCAGCGCGATCCGGATGCCCGAACGCATGGCCTTCAGAGCCCGCCCGACCCCCGCCAGCGTGCCGCCGGTTCCCGCGGCACAGACGAAACCGTCGATCTGGCCATCGGTCTGGGCCCAGATCTCGGCGCCGGTATGGGTCTCGTGGTAGTCCCGGTTGGCCGTATTGTCGAACTGATTGGCGAACCAGGCACAGCCAGGGTCCGTGGCGTTGAAGTCCTCGGCGAGCGCCCGGGCGACATGGGCGTAGTGGCCAGGATCCTTATAGGCCACGGCGGGCACCAGGCGTACTTCGGCGCCGGTTACCCGCAGCGCGTCGATCTTTTCGCGGCTCTGGGTCTCGGGCATGACGATGAGGGTGCGGTAGCCCCGGCTGGCGCCGAGCAGGGCCAGTCCGATACCCGTATTGCCAGCGGTGCCCTCGACCAGCAGGCCGCCGGCCCGGATCAGGCCGCGATGCTCCGCGTCGTCCAGCAGGCCCAGGGCGGTGCGGTCCTTGACCGACCCGCCGGGGTTCAGGAACTCGGCCTTGGCCAGGATTTCGCACCCGGTTATGGCCGACGCGTGGGAGAGCCGGATCAGGGGTGTGTCGCCGACGGCGGCTGAGAAGTCCTGGCGAATATCCATAAAAGGTCATTTGAGCGAGGCCCGGGGCGGGCGATCCGCCGATCTTAGGCCGCATCGGCTTCGGGTGTATAGCAGGCTAAATCATTCGATTTTCATGGATTCTTGCGGATGAATACTTGCGCGGCGCGATGAATTTGGATGTATGGACGTCTAAACGTCTGTTGACACGTATCCGGTTCGGGGCGTATCGTCGGCTCCACTCATCGAGACCGGCTGAGGGACAGGCCCTTTGAAGCCGGGGCAACCTGCGGATTTCCGCGACGGTGCCAACTCCTGCGGGGCGCTATCCAAAGCGTCAGCCGATAGATGGGATGTCCTGACGGGCGGCGTTCGCGCATGCCCCGTCGGTGGCAGCCCTCTCTTGTTGGCTACTCCGCGGAAGCTCGAACCCGCTTTACGGAGAATCGCCGCAATGTCAGCAGAGCCCGCCATCGTGACCCCTTTCGAAGCCGTCGTTCCCGCCGTTTTGCCGCGGGCAACCGCCGATCTCACCGAGCAGCGCGGCACGCGTCGCGTGACCTTTACGCCGAAGTACGGCAGCGGTCCGGTCGACGTGGACGTCCGTTACCTCTGGTGCGGCGCACCCGGCGCCCCGACGGTCATCGTGCAAGGTGGCATTTCGGCCGACCGCGATGTCTGCACCGGCCGCGATCGCGCCTCTGGCTGGTGGCAGGAACTGGTCGGTGAATCGGCCGCCATCGACCTGCGTGGATGCCGTGTCCTGTCGATCGACTGGCTGACGCCGGAGGATATTGGTGGCACGCCTTCGGTTTCCAGTGAGGACCAGGCCGACGCGCTGGCCGCGCTGATCGACGCCCTTGGCATCGTCCGCGCCCGTGCCTTCGTTGGCTCGTCCTATGGCGCCATGACCGCGCTGGCCTTCGCCGCGCGTCACCCCGAGAAACTGTCCCAGCTGGTGCTTCTGGCCGGTGCGCATCGCCCGCATCCGCTGTCGACCGCGCAGCGTTCGATCCAGCGCGGCATCGTGCGGCTCGGGCTTTCGTCCGGCCGTACGGACGAGGCGCTCGCGCTGGCTCGTCAGCTGGCAATGACGACGTATCGCGGCAGCGAGGAATTCTCGCGCCGCTTCGCCGCAGGCCCGGAGCTGCGCGACGGTCGTTTCCATTTCCCGGTCGAGGACTATCTCGAGCATGCGGGTCGCCGCTTCGTCGAACGCTTCGATGCCGAGCGCTTCCTGGCCCTGTCCGAGTCCATCGACCTGCACGACGTGGCACCCGAATCGATCGCCACGCCGACGACGCTCGTCGGCTTCCCGTCCGACCGCCTCGTGCCGCTGGCCGATCTTTGCGAACTGCAGCGCCGGCTCGCCGGCACCGCGACGCTCGAAGTCATCGACTCGCCCTACGGGCACGACGCTTTTCTGAAAGAAACCGCGCAGCTGGCCCCGCTGCTGCGCCACGTACTCAACGATTGTTGCGGAGACTAAACCCCATGACCGATTCCCGCCTCTGCACCCGCGCCGTCCGCGCCGGCATCGAAAGCGATACCCAGCACGGTGCCGTCGTGCCGCCGCTGCATCTGTCCACCAACTATGCGTTCGAAGGGTTCGGTCGCAAGCGCGCTTACGATTATTCGCGCAGCGGCAATCCCACGCGCGACCTGCTCGGCGATGCGTTGACCGAGCTGGAAGAGGGCGCGGGTGCGGTGGTAACGGGTAGCGGCATGTCCGCGGTGGCGCTGGCGCTGGAACTCGTGCCCGCCGGTGCGCTGGTTCTGGCGGCGCACGATTGCTACGGCGGCACCTGGCGCCTGCTCGATGCGTGGGCGAAGAAGGGACGCTTCCAGGTGCGTTTCGTTGACTTCACCGACCCGGCGGCGCTGGCCGATGGCCTCGCGGCGAAGCCGGCGCTGGTGTGGATCGAAACCCCGTCCAATCCGCTGCTGCGCATTACCGACGTTCGCCACGTATCGCAGGCCGCGCATGCCGCCGGTGCGCTCGTCGTCGTGGACAACACCTTCCTTTCGCCGGCTTTGCAGCAACCGTTGAAGCTCGGCGCCGATCTGGTCGTGCATTCGACCACCAAATACATCAACGGTCACAGCGATGTCGTGGGCGGTGCGGTCATCGCGCGCGATCCCGCGGTTGCCGAGCAGCTGAAGTGGTGGGGCAACTGCAATGGCCTTACCGGTTCGCCGTTCGACAGCTTCCTGACCCTGCGCGGCGTACGCACGCTTGCCGTGCGTCTGCGCGCCCATGAAGAAAATGCGCATCGCATCGCCGAACGTCTGGACGGCCATTCGGCGGTGAGCCGGGTCTTCTATCCGGGGCTGGCCAGTCATCCTGGCCATGCGCTCGCGGCACGGCAGCAGCTCGGCTTTGGCGCCATGCTCAGCTTTGAGATCGCCGGCGGCGTCGAAGCCATCGAAGCCTTCGTCGACGGGCTGCACTACTTCTCGCTCGCCGAATCGCTCGGTGGCGTCGAAAGCCTCGTCGCGCATCCGGCCACCATGACGCATGCGTCCATGGCCCCCGAAGCACGTCTTGTCGCCGGCATCTCCGATAGCCTGCTGCGTCTGTCGGTCGGTATCGAGGATGGCGACGATCTGCTGGCGGACCTCGATGCCGCGCTCGAACGGGCCGCACGCGTCGCCGCGCCCAAACGCAAGGTTGGCGCATGAACGCGGTCGCTGTTGCTCCGGCGGAGACTATCGTTCCGCATACGGCCGTGGTGCTGCTCGGTACCGGCGTCGTGGGTCGCGCATTGCTCCATTTGCTCGACACGCCGGCCGCCCGTTCGTTGCGTCTGGTCGGTGCGGCCAACTCGCGGCGCCAGCATGTGCTTGCGGCAGGTCTGAAGGGCTCTGCTGTTGCAGAAGAGCTGAAGCGTTCGCCTGAGGGCAGGGACAACCGGCCGCTGCTTGCCGCGCTGGATGCCAGTGGCGCGGTGCGCAAGGTGGTCGTCGACGCGACGGCCTGTGCCAACGAAGCACGGCGCCACACCGATTGGCTGGAAGCCGGCTACCACGTGGTCACCGCCAACAAGGCACTCGCCGGCGGTGCGTTGGGCGGCTGGCGTGCCCTGCAGAATGCCAGCGGGCGCGGTTCGGTTTATGGCGATGCCGCGACCGTGGGCGCCGGGTTGCCGGTGCTTTCGACCTTGCGCCGTTTGCGTAGCTGCGGAGATAGCCTGCTTACCCTCGAAGGCGTGTTCTCCGGTTCCCTGTCGTGGCTGTTCAATCAGTACGACGGCAGCCGTCCGTTTTCCGAACTGCTGCGCGATGCGCGGCGCCTGGGTTTCACGGAGCCCGATCCGCGCTCGGACCTTTCCGGAGAGGATGTCGCTCGCAAGCTGCTCATCATCGCGCGCAATGCCGGTTTCGCACTGGGTAGCGATGAAGTGGAAATCGAGAGTCTCGTGCCCGAAGCATTGCGTGGCATCGAAACGAAGGCCTTCCTCGATCGTCTCGGCGAACTGGATGCGCCGTTGCGCGAGCGGCAGGCCGCCGCGCGGTCGCGCGGCACGGTGCTTCGCTATCTGGCGCGGCTGAACCAGCGCGGCCGGGCAAGGGTGGGGTTGGTCGAGGTTCCGGCGGATCATCCAGCCGCGCGTCTGTCCGGGACCGACAACCAGTTCGCGCTGACGACCACGCGTTATCACGCGCAGCCGCTGGTGATTCAGGGACCGGGTGCGGGACCGGAAATCACGGCGCAGGCACTTCTGGGCGACGTGCTCGCGTTGGGCTAATCCTGCTCGGGACAGGGTGCCCCGTCCCGAGTCCTTATTTTTACTCGAAGTCGCGCCACGTGACCGGTGAGGGGTTGCCGGCCAGATCGGCACCGCGTGCACAGAACCGCCACGGTGCGCGCGCCCTGGATAGCGTCTCCCAATGCGCATCGGCGTAGTGGTAGCCCTCGTCGACATCGCAGTCCGTGGTGGCTCGGGGCCCGAATTTGATCTGGACGCTGCTCACTTCGCTGGGTTGCGTGGCGCCGTAGACATCCCATTTTTCTTCGGTTTCCCGAAGGACGGCGATAAGAGGTGTAAGCGTCGGCGGTGTTTCGTCGATCTGACGGAGTTTTACCGACGCGTATTCCGGTTTCTGCCAGTCGGAGTCGCCATTCGTTCGTCCGACGATGCACATGCCATAGATGCCTTCGCGTGTCGGCGTGGGCAGGTTGATAAGGGGCTGGTCCGTAGTACGTAGTGCAGCGCTGTAGCCCTCTGTGATGGCGCAGTCCAGGGTCTGGGCGAAACCCACTTTGTAGCGGAGTTCGTCGAACTGGGTGCTGGCTTGCAGGTTCCAGATGGCCGGGTGCATGTTGCCTTCCGCGTCGGCGACAAGTTCGCGCGTAGACCAATGTCCCGTACGGGTAAGGGCAATACCGGAACCGGGATCGAGCAGGTCGACATCGAATATCCCATCGGTGGTGAAGGCGCGTGCGATGCTGTCGATGGGAATGAAATAACTGCTGCCTTCGCGCGGCATACCTTCGCCTTCGACCAGCTCGCATGGACGCCCCGAACCGCATCCGTTGCTTTCGTCGACGGTCGTATTCAGGACGCCGATAACGCTTGCGCGGTCGCGCAGCACGACGGGTGAACCGGAGGTCCCGCCCGCGACGCCCTCGCAGTCGTTCGGAACCGCGGACGTCCAGAACCATGGATGCCGGTCCTCGAAGAGTCGCCTTGCTTCGTTCGCCGTGCATAGCGAATGGCGCAGGTAGCGTTCTTCGTCCGGCACGCCAATGATGGGAACGTGGGTTAGTTCGATGGGTGTGGCGATCGTCGTTGCCGTCGGTTCGAGGCGCATCGGCGCGATACCCACCGCAGCCAGATCGCCATAGGTCGCGTCGAGCTGCATGACGGCCAGATCGATGGATTTCATCGTGGCATACAGCACGCGTTCCACCGCGAATGAGGTATGTGCCGGTTGCGTATCGATAAAGTACGCGGGCGTGTAGCGCCATGCGGAGTCCGCGGGCGCATCGACGATCGCGTTATTGTCTCCAAGGTCGTGAGCGGCGCAATGCCCTGCCGTGAGGATCAGCGCCGGTCGTTGCGGATCGACGGGGCCTTCGCCGGCAATCAGCGTTGCTGTGCAGTGGGACGCCGCCATCAGCTTGCCGACCGGGCGGAAGCGTTCGGCGCCGGGGGCCGTGGAAAGTAGCAATGGTGCGTTCGACGTCGCGGCGAGTTGCGTGATATGCGGGTCGTCCGTGGCTCGCGCGGGGAGCGTTCCGAGAATGGCGAGCGCCGCGAGGCTCGCGACGGCGATCTGAATGCGTTGCTTCTGTTTCGATAGTTGGATCACGACGTTTTTCCTTGTGCCTTCCGGTTGTCGCGGGAGATGTCCACGTGGAAGGTTCAGGATGTATCGGGTTGGTGGAGACATCTCTCAGACGATTCTGAAAATGACGCCTTAATTTCACGGCGCTCAAACGAAAACAGCCGGCTTGCGCCGGCTGTTTTCTCATCCAGGTTGGGTCGCCTCAGCGGTGACCCGTGATCCGTGCCGTCTCGTCCGCATCCGGCGGCTCGACGATCGCGCCGGGGTGCTCCTGCGCGTCGAAACGCGCCGCATCGACGGTCGGCGTACGCCAGCCGGACGAGATGCCCCAGAAGTAGAAGACCGTGCCGAAGATCGCGACGACCAGCAGATCCCAGCCATAGGGAATGTAGTCGTGTCCGCCGAAGGTCGAGCTGCCGGCCCAGGAGATGGCTGCGATCACGGGCAGGTAGACGATCAGCCACCACGCGCCCTTCAGCTGGCGGCCGAAGTCTTCCCAGCCGGTCTTGGCCTGATAGTAGAAGTAGATCGGCAGCGCGACGACCATCAGCAGGATGATTTCGCCGGTCAGCGGCCATCTTGCCCAGTACAGCAGTTCGGTCGCGAAGATGAAGGCCAGGGCGGCAAGCACCGGCAGCCCCGAGATACGCAGCGGACGCTTCAGTTCGGGAGCGGTACGGCGCAGGGTCATCACGCTGACCGGGCCGGTCAGGTACGAGATGATCGTGGCGACCGAGATCACTGCCGCCAACGTACCCCAGCCGCGGAAGAAGAACAGGAACACGAACGACACGGCCAGGTTCAGCCACATCGCCGGACGCGGAATGCCGAAGCGCGGATGGATGTGACCGAAGATCTTCGGCAGCGAGCCGTTGCGCTCCATCGCGTAAATCATGCGCGCGGTGGTGGCGGTATAGGTCGCGCCCGTGCCGCTTGGGCTGATGAAGGCGTCCGCATACAGCAGGATCGCCATCCAGTTCAGCGCCAATGCCGTTGCCAGCTGTGCGAACGGCGAGCTGTAGTTCAGGCCGGCCCAGCCTTCGTGCAGATGTTCCGGCGGCACGGCGCCGAGGAAGGCGACCTGGAGCAGCACATAGACCACCGTGGCGAGCAGGATCGAACCGATGACCGCGAACGGAACGCTGCGGCCCGGATTGCGCGCTTCGCCGGCCAGGTTCACGGGGCTCTGGAAGCCGTTGAAGCTGAAGACAATACCGCTGATGGCCACGGCCGTCAGGATCGAGGAGAGATTGAAAGCGTGCGTGCCGCCATGCGCGCCGATCTTGAAGTTCTCCCAGTGGAAGCTCGTCATCATCAGGGCGATCGCGGTCGCGGCCGGCACGACGAGTTTGAAGATCGTGATAGCCGTGTTGCTCTTGGCGAACAGCTTCACGCTCCAGAAGTTCAGGAAGAAGTACACCATGACCAGGACGCCGGCGATGGCGAGGCCGGGCGGGGAAAGTTCTCCATGACCTTCGGTGACGACATACAGGCTCTTGGCCCACTGCGCCCATTCCCACGGCCAGGAGGCCATGTACTGCACCGAGGCTTCGGCTTCGACCGGAATCACCGAAACGATCGCGATCCAGTTCGCCCAGCCGGCGATGAAGCCCACCAGCGAGCCGTGCGAATAATGACCGTAACGCACCATGCCGCCCGATTCGGGGAACATCGCGCCAAGCTCGGCGTAGGTCAGGGCGATGAAGAGAATGATGACCGCGCCGAGAATCCACGCGTAAATAGCGCCGGGTCCTGCGAGCTGGGCGGCATGCCATGCACCGAAGAGCCAGCCTGAGCCAATGATCGAGCCCAGGCCGGTAAGCATGAGGGCAAAGGCGCCGACGTCGCGGCGGATAGCGCTATGAGACATGTAAACTCCGGTCGGATGGGAGACCAGGGAGGTCCCTCAAGGCGGCACAAGGGCGGGATGATGACAGCCCCGGCGCCACCTGTCAGCCGTGCTGACCGGCAGGGGCACTTCACCCCGGTCTCGGCCGGGAGCGATACACTGCCGGGCGCAGCCTGGAAGAAGGGGTTCGGATGCGTTCGGTATTGACCGTCTGCGGCGTGTTCGTTGTCGCTATGTCGGTAAGCGGCGGGGTGAATGCCGCCAGCGAGTGGAGCGATAAAGGTAGGTTGATCGACTCGGAGTCCTATGACAGGACCTCCAAGGGGTTCTATTTCACCCTCTATCCGGGCGAAGACCCGGTGGCGGCCGTACGCCTGTGCGCGCAGACCATGCGTGAGCGCGGCAATCTGGCCAGCGTGTCGTGTTTTGCCTTCACCAGCCGCCAGCGCTTCGATACGCGCAGCGGCAAACTGCGCGTCTGCTATTCCGCCGTGGCCAACTGGTGGGGAGAGGACGAGCCCGTGCGCGTAGAGATCGTCGAACGCTTGCCGAGGCTTTGCCCGCAGCGCTGATCGACGACGTCGGGCCTCCTGGTGCTTTCTATTGCTCCCACAGAGAGCAACTAGAGAGCAAACAAGCGCGAGAGCTCAGCACTCGATAACGTTAACCGCCAGACCGCCGCGCGACGTTTCCTTGTACTTGTCCTTCATATCGCGGCCCGTATCGCGCATGGTCGCGATGACCTTGTCCAGCGACACGTGGTGCTTGCCATCGCTTTTCTGCGCCATGCGGCTGGCGTTGATCGCCTTGACCGCGCCCATGGCGTTGCGCTCGATGCAGGGAATCTGGACCAGACCGCCGATCGGATCGCAGGTCAGTCCCAGATTGTGTTCCATGCCGATCTCGGCGGCGTTTTCCACCTGACGCACCTTGCCGCCGATCGCGGCGGTCAGGCCGCCCGCAGCCATCGAACAGGCCACGCCGACCTCGCCCTGGCAACCGACCTCGGCGCCGGAGATGGACGCGTTTTCCTTATACAGAATGCCGATGGCGCCAGCCGTCAGCAGGAATTCGATGACGCCGTCTTCGTTCGCGTTGGGGCAGAAATGGAAGTAGTAGTGGAGTACGGCCGGTACGATGCCCGCGGCGCCGTTGGTCGGCGCGGTAACGACGCTGCCGCCGGCCGCGTTCTCTTCGTTGACGGCCAGCGCGTAGAGATTCACCCAGTCCAGAATGGTCAGGGGATCGCGCAGCGCGGCTTCCGGCTGCGCGCGCAGCTCGGCGACCATGGCCGGCGCGCGGCGATTCACCTTCAGGCCGCCCGGCAGGACGCCCGGCGAACGCAGCCCGCGGTTGACGCAGTCCTGCATGGCTTTCCATATGTGCAGCAGGCCGGAGCGTATGTCGGCTTCGCTACGCCAGATTTTCTCGTTCGCCATCATCAGCTGGGCGATCGACAGGTGGTGCTCTTCGCAAAGCGCCAGCAGCTGGTCGCCCGAGGAAAACGGATAAGGCTGTTCGCTGGTATCGGCCACGATGCGGTCTTCGGCCGCTTCGTCGGGATTGACCACGAAGCCGCCGCCGACCGAGTAATAGTCGCGCGTGGCCAGTTCGTTGCCTTCGGCGTCGTAGGCCGAAAAGCGCATGCCGTTCGTATGGAAGGGAAGCTTCTGGCGCTTGTTGAAAACGAGATCGGATTTTTCGTCGAACGCGATCTCGTGACGGCCGAGAATGCGGATGCGCTTCGTGCCGCGGATGCGTTCCAGCGTAGCCGGGATGGTGTCCGGGTCGACGCGGTCGGGCCACTCGCCCTCGAAGCCGAGCAACACCGCTTTGTCGGTGCCGTGGCCGCGTCCGGTCATGGCCAGCGACCCGAACAGCTCGCAGCGCACCCGCGCCACGCGGTCGAGCACGCCTTTCTCGTCGAGCCAGTGCTCGGCGAAACGCGCACTGGCGCGCATCGGGCCCACGGTGTGGGACGAGGAAGGACCGATACCGATCTTGAAGAGGTCGAAAACGCTGACGGCCATGGGGGAATACGGCGATGTGGGGATAGCCGGGTATTCTACGCCTTGCCGACTCCGACCCCATACACCCGCGCATGCCCGATTTCGTTCTGTTCCAACGCGACGACTGCCACCTTTGCGACCAGGCGCTGGCCCTTCTGGCCGAAGCCCGGCTGCCGGATTTCCACAGTGAGTGGATCGACGACGACGAGGGGCTGGAAGCGCGCTACGGCATCCGCGTTCCCGTGCTGCGCCGTGCGGATGGGGCAGAACTGGACTGGCCGTTCGACGTGGAAGCCGTGCGCGCGTTCGCGGAAGGCTGACCGGCTGTTGTTTGTCGCAGGAGCGCGCTCCTGCAAGGGTGGTCAGGCGTGACGGGTCTTCAACCGCTTCAGAATCTCCTCCCGCGCTTCGCGCAGGATCGAGTCGCGGTCCAGGCTGGCCACGATATCCGCGACAGCGCGTTTCGCGCCGTATTCGCCCCATGACTTGCCCGCGACCAGATAGCGCTCGGCGGCGCGGCCGATGAGGACGGTCGCATACCAGCCGAGTGCGCCCTGCGCGGCGGCGGTGACCACAATGGAAAGGCCGCCGCTCAGTCCCTTCAGCGCCGACGCGGCTAGTTGCATGCCCCAGATGGCACCCATCAGGGCGGCCAGTTGCGCCGAAATCACGGCGACAAGCCGCCCGGACTCGCTGCGGGTCAGCGGCAGGCCATAGACGCGGCTCAACTGAACCACCATGGCCGCGTCCAGGCCGGCGGCGACCAGAAGGTCGGCCACCGGCACCGGATTGAGCGCCACCGCGACGCCCTTCGCAATGCAGTACTGCCTGATGAGGCGACCGGCCAGATCGCGGCGCGCCGTTGCGATCCGTTCGCTGACCTGGTCGGTCAACCGGCCGGCGAACAGACCCGCGTTGACTGACGACAATGCCTTGCCCTCGCGCTCGGCGATGGCTAGCAGGCGTTCGCGCAAGGCGCGCACATCCGCCGGCATGGCGCGTTCGTGTCGTACTTCGCGACCGCGTTCGTCCACTTCGACAAAGACTTTCGGCGAGGGAAGCGCGGCGACGCCGATCACGTCTTCGGGTCGCACGAGGCCTTTCGTATGCTCGCGAAGACGTTCGAGCAAGCCCTCGCGTTCGTCGTCGGTATAGCGATCGATCTTGTTCAGCGCGACGATCAGCGGACGTCGCGTTTCGGCCAGCGTGCGCAGCGCATCGCGCTCCTCGCGGGTCAGGTCGCCGTCGGCGACGAAGACCACCAGGTCGCTGACTTCGGCGACTTCGAAAGCGAGGTGCTCGCGTTCCTCGCCACCCAGTTCGTTGATGCCGGGCGTGTCGATAAGGACCAGCCCATCGTGCGCGGCTTCGTCGAGGCGAGCTGGATTCGCGTCGGTCGTCGTGCCGTGCAGCACGCCTACCGTGAACGCTCCGCGCCGGAGCAGCGCATTGCCCAACGCCGACTTGCCCGCCGATACCCGGCCGAACACGGCGACATGCAGTTCACCGTTTTCGATGCGCGCGAGCATGGCCTCGATGCGCGCGAAATCGTCCGCCAGGGACGTGCGCACATCGGCGGGAATCGAGGGATCGTCGAGCAGGTCGCGCAGGCTTCGGGCCACGCCGTCCGCGGTCGCGGGCGAGGGTGGCGAGGAGGATGGCGGCGTGCGTGCGCGACTTGCGAAGCCGCGCACGCGATCCCAGAAAGACGGCATGCGTACCTTGCTTACTTCGGCAGCAGCTGGAGGTTACCGTTGATCTCGACTGCGTCGGCGATCGTGCCGGTGTCCTTGTATTCGCCGCTGCCCACGCCGAAGTCCAGGCGCTTGACCGCACCCTTCACCGCGAGGGTCGCGCTGCCGGTTTTCGGTGTGAACGTCACGATAAGGTCGACGGGCTTGGTCACGCCGTGCAGCGTCAGGTTGCCGTGCGCCGTAATCGCGCCGCTGGCGTCCTTGGTGAAACCTGTCGTGAGGTAATGCGCCTTCGGGAATTTCGATGCATCGAAGAAATCGCTGCCGGGCAGCGCACCGTCGCGATCGGCATCGCCGGTCGTTGCGCTGGCGACATCCACCGTCACGTCGAATTTCGAGGAAGCCAGATTGGCCGGGTCGTAACTGATCGCCGCGGTGAACTTCTTGAAGGTGCCATCGAACTGCGCACCCTGGAATTTACCGCTGAAACCGAGCGTGCTGGCAGGCTGGGCAGTGTAGTCGGCGGCATGCGCGGCGACGGGCAGGGCGAAGGCAAGGCCCAGGGCCAGCATGGGGCGGAACATGGACGTCATGGCGTATCTCCGGGTGGGACGGGTGGGGCGGAGCGACGGGTGCGGGCGAAAGGCAGCATGCGGCGCAGCGTATCGTCGCGATCGATCAGATGATGTTTCAGGGCGCCGCCGATATGGGCGACGAGTACCAGGCAGAGGAACCAGAACAGGTATTCGTGCACGGAACCCATCAGGTCGGACAGTCCGGGATTCTTTTCCACCAGCGCGGGCAGGTTGAACTGCTTGAAGAATTGCAGCGGATAGCCGTGCGCCGAATTGAACAGCCAGCCAGTCAGCGGCAAGGCGACGATCAGCAGGTACAGCAGGCCGTGAACCGCATGCGCGGCAATCTGCTGCCAGCGCGGCGCCGGCTCGTCGGGCGGGCGGCGATCCACGGCGCGCCACAGCAGGCGCAACAGGAACAGCGAAAGCACGGTGAGGCCGATCGATTTATGCAGCGCGAACATGTTGATCTTGTTCAGCGACGGCTTCAGTCCGTCCATCCACAACGCGAAGAAGCCGTTGCCCAGAATCAGCAGCGCCATCAGCCAGTGGAAAAACTTGGTGACCGGACTCCAGCCTGTGGGGTTACTGCGTAGCGCCATGGGCGGCCTCCTTGGGTGACGAAGCGGATGGTGTTTTTTCGTCCGTACGAATGGCTTCCGCCTCGATCCAGACGGCGACGCTCTGCCCGATGGAATTCGGATTGCCGGTCATGCCGAATACGGTACGGTCGAGCGTGGTCGTACCGGAGAAACCGGCCACGGTATGCAATCCGTAAATGGTGCGGCCGACCCGGTTCAGGCGAAAGGCGATGTCGATGGGGTGGGTGATGCCGCGCAAGGTCAGGTTGCCGTGCAGCACGCCATCGCTGTCGCCGCGACGTTCGACCCCGGTGCTGACGAAGCGTGCCCGCGGCGACGTGTCGGCGGCGAGGAGATCGGAACCACGAACGGCCTTGTTCCATGCGTCGTCGCCCATGTCGACTTTCGACAGGTCGATGGTGAGTTCGGTACTGGAACGCGACCAGTCCGCGTCATCGAAACGCAGGACGCCGTCGGCGATCGGAAGACGGCCGAACGGGCGCGAAAAACCGTTGTGGGTCACGCTGAAAACCACCTGGCTGTGCACGGTGTCGTAGCGATAGGTCGCCGTGTCGGCCCACGTCGTGCCGGGCAGCGCGAGTGCGGCAATGAGGACGTAGGCAAAACGCATGCGGCGATCCTCCATTCCGGTAAGCATGGGCGAAGAAAACAGTGTGGCCGAAGGCGGGCGGTCATGCCAGCGGGGGAAGGGGGAACGGATTGTTCGCCGAACGATAGCAACCTGAACAGGCGGGTTCTTGTAGGAGCACCCTCGCGGATTGTAGGAGCTCGCTTGCGAGCGAAAGCCAACGGAGCGGCGACGATGTGGACTGCATTCGCAGCCAGACGGCCGGGCTTGCGGATGTGAGCATCAGGTTTCCTCGTTTCATCGGCTTTCGCTCGCAAGCCCGCTCCTACATCGCATCTTTGTTACGTAACGCGTCGCTGGTCAGCGCGGCCAATCGGCGTAGCCGCGAGCCATCCTCATCCTGCAGCAGGTCTTTCATCCGGTCCGTCGCGTCGCGCTGGTCCAGGGTCTGGCATTGGGCCAGCGATGCGGCCAGCGCCTTGCCCAGGCTGTCGAAAACCAGCGCATAGGCGAACGCGTGCAGCACGCCGCCGCCCAACGTGCCCAGACCGGGGAACGCCTTGAGCGCGTTGCCGGCGATAGCCAGGACGATGGACGTCCCCGTACGCAGCGTTAGCCGCGCCTGGCGGACGAGTTCTTCGACCTGGACGTCGCTGACCCGCACGTCGTAGAGGGCGGCCAGCGCCCGCACGAGCCCGGCCGCGAGCACGCCCTGGATCAGCAGGTCGCTGCCGGGCGCCACGGCGGCCATCGCGCCGACGATGGCCCGGCGCGAGTAGCGCGTGACGATGCGGGAGGCTTCCGCGGCACGCACTTCGGCTTCGCGCTCGCCGGTTTTCTGGTGCAGCCCTGCCAGGACCGCGTTCTGCCGTTGCGCCTCGAGGCCTTCCGCACCTGGCGCGAGAACGCGATCCAGCGCGTCGTAAAGCGGGGCGAGCTGCGGGCGGCGCTGGCGTTGCACCTGTTCGATCGTCCCGTCCGCCAGTTCGCGGGTGAAACGTTCCGTGCCGCCGGCGCTGATCGCGATCACCGTATCCGGAATCCCATCCGCCTGCGTGCGTAGCCGTGCGGTCAGGGTCGCGCGTTCGGCGTCCGTCCACTGGTCGGCCTTGTTGAGCGCCAGCAGCATGGGTTTCCCGAAGTCGCCAAGCCAGCGCACGTCGGCGGCCTGGGTGCGGGACAGGTCGCCGGCACACAGGTACACGACGGCATGCGCGCGAAGGACTTCGTCGCGGGCCATGCGCTCGACCGCTTCGCCGTCCGCCTCGTGGCTGCCCGGTACGTCGGCGAGAGTCAGCGGACGCCCGTCGGGAAGCTGGCCTTCGTAATGACCGACCTCCCGGGTGGTGCCGCCAAGCACGTCGGACGGCGGCGAGGTACCCGGACACAACGCGGCGACAAGGCTCGACTTGCCGGTGGAGATGTCTCCGAACAGGGCGACGTATACGCGCTCGCCGGCGCGCCGGCGGTCCAGTTCCCTCAGTTCGGCCGACAGGTCCCCGGTGTCGCCGCCCAACCGGGAGACCGCCTCGATACGCGTTTCCAGGGTCGACCGGTCCGGGGCGCTGACCGGACGTCGCGCGGGGTGTCGGCCGAACAGCCACCACAGCACGCCGCCGCCCGCGATCAGGAAGATAGCGAGGATGACGGCGATAACGATGCGCAGCGCTTCGGGCAGCGTCATGTAGCGCTGCGCCAGGCTCAGCAGGCGATCGAACGCGGCCAGGACGAGCCAGGCGAGGGCCGCCAGGCCGATGGCGGAGATGAGCAGACGCATGCGTCGGGACATGGCCGCATTCTAGCCGCCCCTTGTGTCGGATTAGCCCTACACGATCCGGCGTGGCATGATCGGGGTCGCATAAGGAATTGCAGAATCATCATCATGCCCGCCACGAGATGGATGCTCGTCGCCGCAGCCGCGCTTTTTGCCTCGCGGTCTCCGGCAGACATCGCGCCGCCGCAGCCGACCCCCCAGTTCCGCAGCTACAGTCTCGGCCAGGGCCTGCCCAGCAGCGAGGTGCACGCCGTCGCCCAGGACCGGACCGGATATATCTGGGTCGGCACGGCGGCTGGCCTGGCCCGTTTCGACGGCGTCGAATTCGAAGTCCATGCACGCGATGTATCGCGTCCCGGTTCGCTGCCTTCGAACCGGTTGTCGACGGTCTTCGTGGATGCAGCCGATCAGGTGTGGACCGGCGGCAAGGACACAGGTCTCAATCGCTACGATGCATCGGCAGGTACGTTCCGGCAGTGGCATCACGATCCGGCGGCCCCCGGTAGTCTTTCCGAAGACCATGTCACGGCGATCGCGCAGACGCGGGACGGCGCGATATGGGTCGGCACGGCACGCAGCGGCCTTCAGCGCCTGCGAAAAGACGAGAACGGTTTCGATCGTCCCGCGCGCGAACTGGGCGCCGCGGACGGTCCGCCGACCGATGCGATCCGCAGCCTTTTCGCCACGGCGGACGGCGGACTGCTGGTCGGCAGCGATGCGGGGCTGGAGCGCGTCGGTACCGATGGCCGTATACGCCGGATCGTCTTCGAGAACGGCGTCTCGCCGCGGGTCAATCGCATCGATGGCGACGAGCGCGAGGTGCGTATCGCCACGGATATCGGGCTCTATCGTCTGGTCGACGGCATGGCGTATCGCGATATGCGGATTCCTGCCGTGGCGATCGATGCATCGCTGAGCGACACGCACGGCATGTTGTGGATCGCGACGGCCAAAGGCCTGCACGTGCTCGACCGGTACGGCCGTCTGGACCTGATCGAAGGAGCATGGACCGCGAAAGGCGGTTTGCCGGGGCGGACCGTGCGCCAGATCATGGAAGATCGCGAGCACGGCGTGTGGTTCGCGCTCAGCGACGGCGGGCTTGCTTACCTGGGACCCTCGTGGGACGACTTCACGCGCTTCACGAACATTTTTACCGACACGCATGGCCTGCCCGGACTCGCGGCAACGGCGGTCGCGGCACGGGGCGACGACAAGCTGTGGATCGGCGGACTGCGTGGATGGATCCGTCTTTTCGATCCGGCGACGGGAGCCGTCGAACGTGCCTGTACCGTCGGCTCCGTGCGTGTCGAAGCGTTACGCCAGACCGACGATGGCCGGCTGTGGGTCGGGACGAGCGCGGGTCTTTATCTGTATGACAAGCGGCGTGTACGTCGCGTGGCGCCAGGACAACTCCGCGGCGCGGTGACGGGTATCGTCACACGTGGCGACGGAACGCTTTATGTTGCCTCGTCGATCGATGGCGTTTTCGAGGTCGATACGCGGTCGCTTACGGCTACCCCGCTTTTTTTCCAGTCTCCGCGGCGCGGTCAGAACGAAACGCGCGAACTGACCGTCGTGCAGGGAAGACTCTGGCAGGCGAGCTCGGCCGGGCTCGCTCGTCTGGACGATGCGACGGGGCAGATGCGCTTCGTCGACGGCGTGGCACCGGGACGCGCCAACGCGGTGGAGCTCGACGAGGAGGGCTTCTGGCTCGCACGGCCCGACGCCCTCGAGCACTATCGCTGGAAGGGCGAGGTCGCGATGCTGGACAGATCGATCGCGGCGAACGAAGGCTGGCCGTCGCCGGATGTACTCGGCTTGCGGCTGGATGCATTGGGACGGCTGTGGATCTATGCGCACACGGGTGCGTGGCGTTTCGATCCTTCGACATCGCGCTTCCGGACATTCGGTATCGCCGACGGACTGGCCAGCGTGGAGTTCACGGCGGGCGCCACTGTCAAACTGCGCGACGGCACGGTGTACGGCACGACGCTGGGCGGCGTGGTGGGCTTTCGTCCCGACCGGCAAAGCGATCACGTGAAACCTCCACCCGTATTGCTGGTCGATGCCAGCGTCGCTCGCGATGGCTCGCGTATCGCCGTTCCGCTGGATAGCGGAACTCTCGTTCTTCGCTGGGACGATCGCGACTTGCGAATACGTGCGCGCACGCTTTCCTATAGCAGTCCCGCGCGTAACTGGCACGAATTCGCGCTGACGAATCGCGACGGTGCGCGACTTTCCCGTACCGGCCCCGGAGGAGTACGGGAGTTCGAATGGTTGGCGCCGGGCTTCTATTCGCTGCACGTGCGCGGCGGCGGTGGAGACAGCGACATGGGCGAACTGGCGAAGCCCCTGACGATCATCGTCGACGCGCCGCCGTGGAACCGGTGGTGGGCCTGGACGCTCTACCTGGCCTGCGGACTCGCTCTGATGCTGGGTTTCGCGACCATCGCGCACCAGCGCCAGCGCCGGGCCATGACGATGCGGCTGGCGCAACAGCAGAGTGCGCTGGCGGTCGAAGCCAGTCAGGCCAAAACCGAATTCATGGCGACGCTCGGCCACGAACTGCGCACGCCGATGACAGGCGTGCTCGGTATGGCCGAACTGCTAGCGCAGACACCGCTGGATACCGTGCAGCACGGTTATGTCGATGCGGTGCGGCGTTCGGGGACGCTTTTACTCCGGCTGATCAACGAAACACTCGACCTCACGCGCATCGAAGCGCGCCGGCTCGTACTCGAATCCGAGTGTCTGCCGGTACGCGCGACTGTCAGGGAAGTGGTCGATCTGGCTGCCGCCGCGGCGAGGGAAAAGCATCTGGTGCTGGACGCCAGCGTGGCCGGCGATGTACCCGAACGTATCCGCGGCGACGCCACGCGCATTCGCCAGATACTGCAGAATCTGCTCAACAATGCCGTGAAATTCACGGATCGGGGTGGCATCGCCGTCGCGGTATCGCGACAGGCCGGCCATATCGTGTTCGACGTTTCCGACACGGGACCCGGCTTGTCCGACGAACTTCGTTCGCGATTGTTTCGTCGCTTCGAACAAGGGGCATCGCCACAGCGCAAACAGGGTGCTGGGCTGGGGCTGGCGATCTGTCGCGAACTGACCACCCTGATGGGTGGCAGCATCGAAGTGGACAGCGCGCTCGGTCGAGGCAGCCGTTTCAGGGTGCGGCTGCCGCTGACCGAATGCACGTGCGTGTCTCCCGCACCGGCGTTGCCGTCTTGTCAGCCGGTGCCGGGTCGACGTCTTCGGGTACTGCTGGTGGAGGACGACGCGACGGTCGCGGAGGTCATCGTCGAATTGCTGCGGCGGCGCGGACACGAAATCACCCACGCGAGCGATGGACTGGCGGGTTTGACGGAGCTTTCGTGCCGCCCGTACGATTTGATGCTGCTCGATCTCGACCTGCCGGGCATCGACGGATTCGAGGTCGCGCGCATGGTCCGGCGAATGGACGGTATGGAACAGTTGCCGATCGTGGCCGTGAGCGCTCGCTCGGTGGGCGACGAGGCCAGCGCCACCCGTGCGGCCGGGATCAATGGTTTCGTCCGTAAACCGATGAGCGGTGCGGATCTCGACGCCGTGCTCGAAGCCCCCAGGTGAGGAAGGGCCGGACTGCGCGAACGCCTACACGACACCATGGCGGCCGCCCCGTCGAAAACGGCCGCGATCCCTGCGCTTACTCAGATTTTTCGGGCAGCTCCCGATTGCGCACGTGTCATCATCTGGCTCGCATAAGGAATTGCGCATGCCAAGACTGCTACCCACGAACGGGATGTTCGCACTTGCCTTTGGGCTGATCGCTTCCGGGCTGATTTCATCCGGACCGATCTCGTCCGCGTCTGCCGTCGATGTTTCGGCGCCGCGGCCAACACCGCAGTTCCGCAGTTATGGTCTTGCGCAGGGACTTCCCAGCAGCGAGGTCTATTCCGTTGCGCAGGATAGCCGTGGATTCTTATGGATCGGCACGGCGACGGGTCTCGCGCGATTCGACGGTGTGCGATTCGAGACGCGAGCACGCGATGGCAGCGGTCCGGCAGCGACTTCCGCCACGACCGGGCTGCTCGTCGACAGCAATGGTCGCGTGTGGACGGGGTCGGGCAGTGGACTTCAGCGCCACGATGTTTCCGAGAACCGGACGCAGCGCTGGCAGCACGATCCGGACGACACGAGCAGTCTCTCCGACGACGATGTGACGTCGCTGGCGCAGACGCTGGATGGCTCGTTGTGGATTGGCACGGCGCAGACGGGACTCAATCGTATGCGCGCCGACGGTTCCGGCTTCGAGCGTTTCGGTCGCGGCCATGTCGGCGACGGTCCCGCATCCGACATCGTCACATCGCTCTTCGCGGACATCGACGGCCGCCTCTGGATCGGAAGCCCCACGGGTGTCGACGTGATGGACACCGACGATCGCTTTCATGCGGTCCGGTTCGCCGACGACGGGCCCCATCGCGTCAATCGCATCGATGGCGACGCGTCCGGTCCGCGTATTGCGACGGACCGCGGACTGTATCGGGTGGATGCAAACGGGGTCGCGCATCGCGACAACCGTTTGCCTGCCGTGCCGATCGACGCGTCGCTTGCCGACAGTCACGGTCTGCTGTGGGTTGCGACGGCGATGGGGCTCCATTTGCTGGACCGCCACGGCCGCGTGCATCCGCTACCGGCGCTGTGGACCGCGCGCGGCGGTTTGCCGGGACGCACCGTGCGTCAGATTCTGGAAGACGACGAGCACGGAATATGGTTCGCACAGAGTGACGGAGGACTCGCCTACATCGGTCCCTCCTGGGACGACTTCACCCGCTTCAGTCACATACCGACCGATGCGGCCAGTCTGCCGGGTCGAACGGTAACCGCCATCGCGGCGCATGGCGCCGACCGGCTATGGGTTGGCGGCATGCGTGGCTGGATCAGGCGTTTCGATCCGGTGACGGGGCGAGCCGAAGGAACGTACGACGTAGGTACGTCGCGTATCCAGGCGCTGCATGAAGGAGCGGGCGAGCGGTTATGGGTGGGAACGGCCAATGGCCTGCACCTGCGCGAATCGGGACAAGTGCGCTCCATCGCGCCGGGACGCATCGACCGCGCGGTCACGGCCATCGCGGAAGTGCCTGACGGTCGCGTGTTCGCGGCTGTCCTGGCGCGTGGCGTATTCGTCATCGATCCGCAGTCGCTTGCGGTCAGTCGCGTGGCCTTCGCCGTGCCCGCGCGTGGAAACACGGAAACGCTTCAGCTCGAATTCGTCGGGGGCAAACTCTGGCACGCCAGTACCGCGGGGCTGGCGCGCTGGGACGATGCAACGGCCACCCTGCGACCCGTCGACGGTGTGTCGAAGGGCAGGGTGAATGCCTTCGAGCTTCACGAGGGCGGATTCTGGCTGGCCAGACCCGATGCCCTCGAGCACTACGCGATACGGAACGGCGTGGCGGTTCTCGACCGTGCCGTGACGGCGACGGACGGCTGGCCATCGCCCGATATCCTCAATTTGCGGCTGGATTCGCTGGGCCGTCTGTGGGTTTATGGGCCGACCGGCGTCTGGCGCTTCGATCCCGGCACGGGCCGGTTCCGTCCCTTCGGCGAGGCGGACGGTCTTTCCAGCGGCGAATTCACGAACGGCACGACGGTCATGCTGCCCGACGGCACGATGTACGGCGCTACGCTGAGCGGACTGGTCGGATTCCGCCCCGACCGGCAAAGCGATCACGCGCGGCGGCCTCCCGTCGAAGTGGCGGGAGCGAGTGTCGCCAGGGGAGGCACGCGCGTGGCGCTGCCGATCGTCGACGATACGATCCGGCTGGGCTGGAACGATCGCGACGTTCGTATTGCCGCGCGGGTGTTGTCCTACGTCGATCCTTCCGCCAATAGTTATACGTTCTCGCTGGAGACGGCCGGACATGCGACGTCCCTCTCGGTCGGCGCTTCGGGGATCCGCGAATTCGCGCACCTCGGCGCCGGTACCTATCGTCTGTCCATTTCCGGTGCCGCGCGCGATGGCGTACGTGGCGAGCTGGCCCGGCCTCTTACGGTGATCGTCGACGCGGCGCCCTGGCTGCGCTGGTGGGCATGGACGTCGTACGTGCTTGTCGCGCTTGCCATCGTGGTTGCCTTGGTCGTGGCGTCGCGCCGTCGTCTGCACCAGTCGCTGTCGCTGCAGTTTGCCGACCAGCGCCGCCGCCTGGCCGAAGAAGCCAACGAAGCGAAGACGGACTTCATGGCGACGCTCGGGCATGAAATCCGTACGCCGATGACGGGCGTGCTGGGGATGGCCGAACTGATGGGGCTCACATCGCTGACCGCTACCCAGCGAAGTTATGTCGACGCATTGACCCGGTCGGGCGAGCTCCTGTTGCGACTGGTCAACGAGGCACTGGATCTGACCCGCATCGAGTCGCGTCGGCTGGTACTGGAAACCACGTGTCTTTCGACGCGGGACATCGTGGCGGAAGTGGTCATGCTTGCCCGCGTGTCCGCACGGCACAAGAACCTGCTACTGGAGAGCAGCTTTTCCCCGGACGTTCCCGGACACATTCGCGGCGATGGCACGCGCATCCGCCAGATATTGCAGAACCTGCTTGGCAACGCGGTCAAGTTCACCGACGCCGGCGCGGTGACCCTGGCCGTTTCGCGCGATGCCGATCATCTGATCTTCGACGTAACGGATACGGGGCCCGGCATTTCCGATGCCTTGCGTACGCGCCTGTTTCGTCGTTTCGAGCAGGGTGCGTCGCCGCAGCGTGCGCTGGGATCGGGACTCGGTCTTTCCATCTGTCGCGAGCTGGCCTTGCTGATGGGCGGCCGGATCGACGTCGTGCCGGGAGTCGAAGGCGGGACGCGTTTTCGGGTGCGTTTGCCATTGGTGGAGTGTTCGTGTGCCAACCGTTCGCCACGGCCCTTCGGGCTCGCGCATGGCGATACGACAAACCCCGTCTCCGTCCTGATGGTCGAGGACGATCCCACCGTGGCCGACGTCATCGGCGGCCTGTTGCGCGAGCGCGGCCATGACGTCACGCATGTTGTCGATGGTCTTGCGGCGCTGGCGGAACTTCCCTGCCGGCGTTACGACCTGATGCTGCTCGATCTGGATCTGCCGGGTATCGACGGCTTTCAGGTCGCGCGGCTGGTCAGGCGGATGGATCACTACGCCACGCTGCCCATCGTTGCCGTGAGTGCGCGATCCATAGGCGACGAAGCGGACGCAACGCGCGAGGCGGGCATGAACGGGTTCGTACGCAAGCCAGTGCGGGGCACCGATCTCGACCAGGTCATTGCGCAATGGAGTCACGCGGCGGCATAGACTGCCGCCGCGCCTGTCACATGTCGTGCTTGGTGACGGTGAAACCGCCACGCTTGTAATCCTGCCAGCGAACGCGGGACCCGTCGCGTTCGGCGGGATCCGCGGCGACGACTTCCAGTACGCGGTCGTACTGACCGGGCGCGCAGGTATCGCGCAGGTTGATGACCAGCGGCCGGTCCGCCGTGTCGACGCCGGGCGGCACGATGAGTACCGCCGTGGCTTCGTCGTCGTCGTCGCCCGCGAGCTGGTGCGGAATATAGGCGTCTTCATCGAACGACCAGAGATATTCGTCCACCGCCTCGGCCTGCGGAAAGTCGCGGGTGAGGATCAGCGTGAGCTGACCCGCCGCATGAGCGCGGCGGGCAAGCTCGCAGACGAGTAGCAACGGGTCCTCGCGAAAGCGAGGTTTGTCGATAAGGTAGAAATCGGCGCGACGCATGGCGGCTGCCTGCGCTTAACCGTTGCAGCGATCGAGAAGCCACTGGGCCAGCAGGGGCACCGGACGACCCGTCGCCATGCCCTTGCGGCCTTCGTCCCACGCGGTGCCGGCGATATCCAGATGCGCCCAGCGCTGGCCTTCGGTGAAACGCGCCAGGAAGCAGCCGGCCGTGATCGCGCCCGCGTACTTGCCGCCGATGTTCGCCACGTCGGCGAAGCCCGAGTCGAGCTGGCTCTGGTAGTCGTCCCACAGCGGCAGGCGCCATGCACGGTCGAGCGTGGATTCGCCCGCGGCGAGCAGTTCGGCCGAGAGGTCTTCGTCCTTCGTCATCAGGCCGCTGGCGTGCTTGCCCAGGGCGACGACGCAGGCGCCGGTGAGCGTGGCGGCGTCGATGATGGTGTGCGGCTCGAAACGCTTGCCCGTGTAGGTAAGCGCGTCGCAAAGGATCAGACGGCCTTCGGCATCCGTGTTCAGTACTTCGATGGTCAGGCCGGAAAGACTGGTGAGCACATCGCCGGGACGATAGCTGGCCCCGTCGGGCATGTTCTCGACAGCCGGGACCACGCAGACGAGGTTCAACGGCAATTTCATGCGCACGGCGGCCACGAAGGCGCCGAGGACGCCCGCGGCGCCGCACATATCGAACTTCATTTCTTCCATGCCCGGGCCGGGCTTCAGGCTGACGCCACCCGTGTCGAAGGTGATGCCCTTGCCCACGAAAGCATACGGACGCTCGCCGGCCTGACCGCCGTTCCACTGCAGGATGACCAGTTGCGGCTCATTGGCCGAACCGCGTGCCACGGCGAGCAGGGAGCCGAAGCCCTCTTTTTCCATCGCCTGCTGGTCCAGGACCTCGAAGGTGACACCTTCGTTCGCATCGGCGAACGCGCTGGCCTGATCGGCGATGTAAGCCGGATTGCAGATATTGGGCGGCAGATTGCCGAGTTCGCGGGCGAAACGGACGCCTTCGGCGATGGCGCGGGCCTGGTCGAGGCCGGCGGTCGCCTCGCCCGGCGCGACGAAAGTCACCGACTTGAGTTCGTGCGGCGGGGCCTTGTCGCGCGGCTTGAACGTGGCGGTATAGCGATAGGCGGCGTGGTCGGTCGCCAGCGCGGCAACGCGAACGCGCCAGGCCGCATCGCGGCCCGGGACCTCGATTTCGGCCAGCCAGGAGACGGCTTCGTCCACCGGCAGGCGGCCGATGGCACGTGCGGCTTCGAGGCAAACGCGCTGGTAGCGGGCGGCATCGAACGACTTCTGGGCGCCGAGGCCCACGACGAGTACGCGTTTTGCCGCGATTCCGGCCGGGTGGAGCAGGGTGGTGACCGCGCCGGTCTTGCCGGTCACGTCGCCGCTTTCGACCAGCCGCTTGATGGCTCCGTTGGCTGCCGTGTCCACGCGCGCCGCGGCGCTGGTCAGGATGCCGTTCTCATAGACGCCGACCACCGCGACGGCGGTTTCGGCTGATTCGGGAGCGATGGAACCGAGGCTGAACTGAAGCGTCATAATTACGTACCCTGCTAAAGCCCTCCGGGGGCCGGACAGGCTAGACTTGAGGTTTGTCGGCCGGAACCGGCCCGGCATGAACCGGTAATTCTACCAAATGCTGAGCATCCTAGACCGATACTTCCTTCGCGAGCTCGCCTATGGCGTGTTCGCCACAGCCGTCGTGCTGCTGGTGATCTTCGCCGGCGGCGCGTTTGCGACCGTGCTTCAGAAGGTAGCCAACGGCAGCATCCAGCCGACCATCATGTTCCAGGTCCTGGGCCTGCAGATGGTCGATCTCCTGTCCATGCTGCTGCCGATGTCGGCTTTCCTGGGAACCCTGATGGCCCTGGGGCGCATGTATCGCGAGAGCGAAATGCACGTGCTGGCGTCGTCCGGCATGGGCCCGCGCGGCATGCTTCGTCCGGTCACGCTGCTGGCGGCCATCACCACGGTCGCGGTCGGCACCGTGTCGCTCTGGCTCGGCCCGCTCGCCTCGCGTACCAGCGACCAGCTGATCGCCGCCGCCAATCGCTCGGTCATCGCCGCCGGTCTCGACGCCGGCCGGTTCACGGAGCTGCCCGGAAAGGGGGGCATCATCTTCGTGGATACGCTCAGCCGCGACGGCACCAAACTGGGCAAAACCTTCATCGCCACCGACCGCGTCGATTCCAACGGGAACCCGCAGGTTCGCGTCGTCAATGCCGAACACGGGCAGATGTATCAGGAAAGCGACGGCGAAAGCCGCTTCCTGGGTCTTTCCAATGGCTGGCAGTTCGAAATTCCGCTTGCCGGCGACAACTGGCGCCGCATGAAGTACGAGCGCAACGACATTTCGCTGTCCACGGTGGGCGAGGACGAGCAGGACACCGATCCGTCGCACGAGCTGACCACCGCCCAGCTCCTCACGAGTCGCGAGCCGGATGCCCTGGGCGAGTTCGTATCGCGCGTGGCCGCTCCGGTCAGCACGCTGGTTCTGATGATGATGGTGCTGCCGATGTCGCGGCAGGCGCCGCGCGACGCCCGTTATGGCCGTCTGCTTATCGCGGTGCTGGCCTATTTCCTTTACGTCATCTGGCAGCTGATCGCCCGCGCGCAGATACTGAAGGGACACCTGCATACGTCGGCACCGATCTGGGTGTTGCATCTGGCGGTGTTCGCTGTCGCCGCATGGTTCTTCTGGCGACAGTACACGCCGCGCCGCGCCGCGAAGAGGACCGCCTGATGTTCGGCATCAAGCGCGCCGACCGCCTCATCGGCATGAGCGTCCTCGGGACGCTGCTCCTCGTCTGGCTGGTGTTGACGGGCTTCGATGCGCTGACGCAGTTCGTCCGCCAGCTCGGCAACATCGGCAAGAACGGTTTCACGCTATACGACGCGATTGCCTACATCCTGCTGACCATTCCGCGGCGCATGTACCAGATGTTCAGCAACGCCGCCCTGATCGGCGGCCTGCTCGGTCTTGGTGGCCTGGCGGCCAGCGGCGAACTGACCGCGTTGCGCGCCGCCGGCATGTCGAAGCTGCGCATCGCTACGTCGGCGGCCGGCGTGATCGCGGTGCTGACGGTGGCGGTCATCGTCATGGGCGAGACCGCCGCGCCTTATGGCGACCAGCATGCGCAGGCCATCCAGGTGCGCATGCGTTCGAGCAATCTCGGCGCGACAAGCAGTGGCTTGTGGGCGCGCGACGGAAAACGGTTTATCAATGCCAAGTCCGCGATCGCGACGCAGGAAGGCGAGCGCGATACGGTCAAGCTGGTCGACGTGCGCGTATTCGAATTCTCCGACGACGGACAGGTGAAGCAGTTCGCGCACGGCGACAGCGCCGTGCACGACGGTAGTCAGTGGGTGATGACGAACGTGCGCACGACGACGCTGGACGATACCGGCACGCATGCACAGCACGAGGACACAGCGCGTTGGGATTCGCATCTCAATCCGCGTGTGCTTGAGCAGTCGGTCATCCATCCCGAATATCTGTCGATGGGCGATCTGCGGCGCAACATGCGCTATCTGGAAAACAACGGGCAGAATCCCGGCGCGTACGCGGTGGCGTACTGGGGCCGCGTGCTGTTCGGTTTCAACGTACTGATCCTGGTGTTGTGCGCGATGCCGTTCGCCTTCGGTTCGCTGCGTTCGGGCGGACTTGGCAAGCGCCTGTTCATCGGCATCATCCTGGCCATCGGCTGGTACTTCCTGCAGGGCGCGATGGTGAACTTCGGCACGGTCTACGGACTGCCGCCGCTGCTGGCGAACCTGTTGCCGCCGTCGTTGCTGGTGGTTGGGGCGTTGGCGTATTTCAGGCGATTCGGGTAAGGCGGATCGGGCACATGCTTCGTCGCGCGCCCCCCACTACCGCACCGGACAGAGCCCTCACCGTCGTTCCTGCGTAGGCAGGAATCTAGTGTGGTGCAACGGGTTATCGCGGGGCGCCTGATCATGCTCTTTATGCCGGCGTACAAAAGCATGACCCTACGCGGTCGCTAAACCTGTCGCACCGCACTGGGCCCCTGCCTGCGCAGGGGCGACGGTGGGGCATAGGGAAGGTCTTCTTAACCCAGCCGCTGCGCCTGCTCCCGCATGGCATGGGCCTGCGCGTTCCAGTCGGCGATGCGCTGACGTTCCTGTGCAACCACCTCGGCCGGTGCGTTAGCGACGAAGTTCGCGTTGCCAAGCTTGGCTTCGCACTTACGCACTTCACCTTCCACGCGTGCGATTTCCTTGGCAAGACGTGCCTTCTCCGCATCGGCGTCGATAAGCCCGGCCAGGGGAATCAATACACGCAACGTGCCGACCACGGCCACGGCAGCAGCGGGTTCGTCGCTGCCTTCGATCCACGTCGGCGTTTCGACGCGACCGAGGAACGCGATCTGTGCGGCGAATTTCGCAGCGCGGGCACGATCCGTGTCGGTACCGTCGGCGAGCAGCAGCGGAATCGTCTTGCCCGGCGAAATGTTCATCTCCGAGCGGATACGACGCACGCCGGTCAGGACGGACTTCACCCATTCGACTTCCGCCTCGGCGGCGTTATCGCCGGCGATGTCGGTTGCTTCCGGGTACGGACGCAGCATGATCGTGTCGCCTTCGATGCCGAGTACCGGGCGCACGTTCTGCCAGATTTCCTCGGTGACGAAGGGAGTCATGGGATGCAGCGCGCGCAGCAGGGTTTCCAGCACCACGGCAAGCGTATGACGGGTGGACGCGGCTGCCGCGGCGTCGTCGCCGCCGAGCGCGGGCTTGGACAGTTCGAGGAACCAGTCGCAGAAGTCGTTCCAGGTGAACTCGTACAGCGCCTGTGCGGCGAGATCGAAGCGGTAGATGTCGAGCTGGTTTTTCACTTCGCCCAGCGTGTTGCGCAGACGCGTGAGAATCCAGCGCTCGGCTTCCGTCGCGGGCGAGGCGACCGGCGCGACCGCGCCTTCGCCAAGATTCATCAGCACGAAACGCGAAGCGTTCCATAACTTGTTGCAGAACGCCTTGTAGCCAGCGGCGCGTTCCAGATCGAACTTGATATCGCGACCGTGTGTGGCGAGCGAGGCGAACGTGAAACGCAGCGCATCGGCACCGAAGGCGGGGATGCCATCGGGGAATTCCTTGCGCGTCGCCTTTTCGATCTTCTCGGCCATCTTCGGTTGCATCAGGCCGCGCGTGCGCTTGTCGACCAGTTCGTCCAGCGTAATGCCGTCGATGAGGTCGAGCGGGTCGAGCACATTGCCCTTCGACTTGGACATTTTCTGTCCGTCCTTGTCGCGGACCAGGCCCGTGACATACACGTCGCGGAACGGCACTTCACCCGTGAAATGATCGGTCATCATGATCATCCGGGCGACCCAGAAGAAGATGATGTCGAAGCCAGTGACGAGCACGTCGGTCGGCAGGTAGCGATCGAAACCGAGCGCCTTCTGCGCGTCGGCATCCGGCCAGCCGAGCGTGGAATGGCTCCACAGCGCCGAACTGAACCATGTTTCCAGCACGTCGTCGTCGCGGCGCAGCGCGCCGGTATAACCGTTCGCCGCGGCACGCTCGCGCGCTTCGTCGTCGGTGCGGGCCACGACGATGTCGCCGGCGTCGGTGTACCACGCCGGGATGCGGTGACCCCAGGTCAGCTGGCGGCTGATGCACCAGTCCTGGATGTTGCCGAGCCAATGGCGATAGGTGTTGATCCAGTTCTCGGGTACGAACTTCACGTGACCCTGCTCGACGATTTCGAGGCCGCGCGCCGCGAGGGTGTCCATACGGACGAACCACTGCCACGTAAGGAACGGCTCGATGACCTGGCCGGTGCGGTCGCCGCGCGGCACCTGCAGCTTGTGCTTCTTCGTCTCGACGAGGAAGGTCTGTTCTTCCAGGTCGGCGAGCACGGCTTTGCGCGCCACGTAGCGATCGAGACCCCGGTACTTCTCGGGCGCGTTGTCGTTGATCTTCGCCTCGTCGGTGAAGATGTTGATCATCGGCAGGTTGTGGCGCTGGCCGATGGCGTAATCGTTGAAATCGTGCGCGGGCGTGATCTTCACGCAGCCGGTGCCGAAGTCCTTCTCGACGTAATCGTCGGCGATGATCGGAATCTCGCGATCCGACAGCGGCAGTTTCAGCATGTGGCCGACGAGGTGCGCATAGCGCTCGTCTTCCGGGTGCACGGCGACGGCGACGTCGCCCAGCATGGTTTCCGGACGCGTGGTCGCGACGACGAGCTCGCCCGAACCGTCGGCCAGCGGATAGCGGATCGACCACAGCGAACCGTCTTCTTCCTCGCTGACCACTTCAAGGTCGGAGATGGCCGTCTTCAGCACGGGGTCCCAGTTGACCAGTTTCTGGCCGCGATAGATCAGGCCCTCCTCGGACAGGCGCACGAAGGTCTCGACGACGGCCTGGGACAGGCCTTCGTCCATCGTGAAACGTTCGCGGGTCCAGTCGCCGGAGACACCCATGCGGCGCATCTGGCGTCCGATCGTGTCGCCCGATTCGGCCTTCCACGTCCACACGCGATCGATGAACGCTTCGCGGTCGAAGTCCGAGCGCTGCTTGCCTTCGGCGTTCAACTGGCGCGTGACGACCATTTCGGTCGCGATGCCCGCGTGGTCGGTGCCCAACTGCCACAGCGTGTCGAAACCGCGCATGCGGTGGTAACGGATCAGCGTGTCGATGATGGTGTGCTGGAACGCATGGCCCATGTGCAGCGTGCCGGTCACATTCGGCGGCGGCAGCATGATCGTATACGGCGTTCCCTTGCCCGAAGGCTTGAAATAGCCATTGGATTCCCAGCGGGAATACCACGTCGACTCGATCTGGCTGGGCTCGAAACTCTTGTCCATGCGGTGCTCTTGGCTGGCGCCGGCTTGCGGGCGCGCGTGAATAAACTAAAGACCTTGCATTGTAGGGCCCCCGACCGGGCGGTGCCAAAAAGGGCGCCCTCGGCGATACTTGGCCCATGACTGAACACGACGTAGCCGCGCTGCTCGGGGCGGAAGGCCCCTTTGCGCGCGAAGTGCCCGGATTCGCGCCACGCGAGGCGCAGCAACGGATGGCGGCCGCCGTGGCCGAGGCCATCGACGGGCGGGACTTGCTGATCGCCGAGGCCGGCACGGGCACCGGCAAGACCTTCGCCTATCTGGTGCCCGCACTGATATCGGGGCGCAAGGTCATCGTTTCCACCGGCACCAAGGCCTTGCAGGACCAGCTGTTTTTCCGCGATCTGCCACGCGTGCAATCGGTGCTGGGCAGCCGGATCAGGAGCAGCCTGCTCAAGGGCCGGTCCAATTATCTGTGCCTGTACCGTCTGGACCAGTCGGTGAGGGAAGGGCATCACGACCGCGTGCTGGCCTCCCAGTTGTCGACGATCCGGGCGTGGTCGGCGCGCACGCGCCGCGGCGACCGCATGGAACTGGCCGATATCCCCGAGGATTCGCCGGTCTGGCCGCGCGTCACGTCCACGTCGGAGAACTGCCTGGGCACCGAATGCGCGTTCTTCGACGACTGCCATGTGGTGAAGGCGCGTCGCGAAGCCATGGAAGCGGACGTGGTGGTCGTGAACCATCATCTGTTGCTGGCCGATCTGGCGCTGAAGCAGGAGGGATTCGGCGAAATCCTTCCGAGTGCCGACGCGTTCATCCTGGACGAAGCCCATCAGATTCCCGAGCTTGCCGGACAGTTCTTCTCGCAGAGCATCAGTGCGCGCCAGATCGTCGATCTCGCGCAGGACGCGCTGGCCGAATGCCAGGGTATTACCGGCGCCATGGGCTTGCTGCTGGAACCGGTCGAAGCGCTGCAGGACATCGTCAAGCGCGTTCGCCTCGCCATGGACTCGTTGCCCGCCAAGGGTTCGTTCGGCGAGCTGGAACGAAACGAAGCCGTGCACGACGGCCTGACCGAGCTGCGCGACGTGCTCGCCGCGCTGGCCGATCTGCTCGGCGCGCAGGCGGAACGTTCGCGCGGGCTGACCAACGCGTTCGAGCGTGCGCAGATGCTCAGCATGCGTCTGGACCGTATCGTCGAAGAACACTCCGACGCCGACGTGCGCTGGTACGAAACCTGGCCGCGCGGCTTCGCGCTGCATGCCACGCCGCTGGACCTCGCCTCACCGTTGCGCGCCATGCGCATGGCGACCGACGCGGCGTGGATCCATACGTCCGCCACGCTGTCGATCGCGGGCGACTTCCAGCACTTCGCCCGCCAGCTGGGCATCGAAGACCCGCGCACGCTCAGCCTGGAAAGCCCGTTCGACTACGCCCGCCAGGCGCTGGCGTATCTGCCGCAAGGGTTGCCCGATCCGGCGGCGCGCGACTATACCCACCGCGTCGTGGAAACGATCCTGCCCGTGCTGGAATCGTCGAACGGACGTGCGTTCCTGCTCTTTACCTCGCACCGCGCGTTGCGTCGCGCAGCCGAACTGCTGGAGGGCCGCGTGCCCTGGCCGCTGTTCGTGCAGGGCAGCGCGCCACGTCATCGCCTGCTGGAAGAGTTCCGCGCCAGCGGCCACGGCGTGCTGCTGGGGGCGGCCAGTTTCTGGGAGGGCGTCGACGTCGCGGGCGAGGCACTCAGTGTCGTGGTCATCGACAAGCTGCCCTTCGCGACACCGGACGATCCGGTGTTGCAGGCACGGCTGGAAGCACTGGAAAACGCGGGCATCAATCCTTTCATGGGCTGGCAGGTACCTACCGCCGTCATTGCGCTGAAGCAGGGTGCGGGGCGGCTCATCCGCGACGTGCACGATCGCGGCGTGCTGGTGCTGTGCGATCCGCGACTGATGACCAAGGGCTACGGCAAGCTGTTCCTCGCCAGCATTCCTCCCATGCCGCGCACGCGCTCGCTGGACGACGTGAAGTCGTTTTTTGCCGAAGACGTCACCGCGGACGCCTGATTCGCCCGCATTCCGCCAGAAACCCGGCCCGGCCACGGCCGGGCGCAGCGCTTTGCTGTGTATTACTCAGACCGAAAGGGACATCGATGTTTACCTGGACACAGACGATTACCGCCAAGGTACTCGGCGTGGGATTGCTCGCGCTGCTGATGCTTATCCCGCTCGGGCAGATCAACGGTCTCGTCGCGGAGCGCCAGGCGTTGCGCGACGATGCCACCGCGCGCATCGCGCAGGGCTGGGGCGGCGCGCAGACCATAGGCGGGCTGGTGCTCGCCATCCCCACGCAGGAACAGGTCGCCGTGGCGGGAACCACGACCACGGCGACGCGCATGTCCACCGAAATCGTACTCGCCGATACGCTGTCCACGACGGCGAACCTGACCGTCGACAAGCGTAAATACGGCATGTACGAAGCGCCCATCTACGTCGCCGAGGTGCACATTTCCGGGCGAATCCTGCCGGAGGATGTCCGTACCTTCGAGAAGGCCAGCAACGCGACATGGCTCGGCAACAAAGCCGAACTGCGCTTGTTGCTGCGCGATGCGCAGGGCCTGAAGGATATTTCCGTGACGATCGACGGCAAGCCCCGGCGCTTCGCATCGTCGACGGACCGGATGGGAGAATTCTCGGTGGTTTCGTTGCCCGTCGACCTCGCCGCGCAGGGAGATACACCTGTCAACTTCACCGTCGTCGCCCATATCGCGGGCACCGAATCGCTGCGCGTATTGCCCCTCGCGCGCAGCAATACGGTGGACATCAAGGCGCCCTGGCCCGACCCGAGTTTCGCGGGCGCCTTGCTCCCCACCTCGCGCGACGTGCGGTCCGATGGTTTCGCGGCGACGTGGCACATGCTGGATCTGAACCGCGACTACGGCCAGCACTGGGACGCGGGTAACGACAAGGTGGACACGCGGCTGGCGGCCTCGGCGTTCGGCGTGGATCTGTACCAGCCCGCCAGCGTGTATCAGCAGAACGAGCGGGCCGGGAAATACGGTCTGCTCTTCATCGCGCTGACCTTCGTCGCGTTCTTCCTGTTCGAGGTGCTGAAGCGCCTGCGTGTCCATCCGGTGCAATACCTGCTGGTAGGCGGTGCGATGGCCACGTTCTATGTGCTGTTGCTGGCGCTGTCCGAGCAGATCGGTTTCGGATGGGCCTATCTGTCCGCGGCATCGGCCGTGGTCCTGATCGTCGGCGGCTATGCGGCGGCGGTACTGGACACCTGGCGGGCGGGCGCCATGCTGGGCGGCGTGCTGGCCTTGGTTTACGCGATACTCTACGGCCTGATCGGCGCGGAACAATACGCGCTGCTCATCGGTGCCATCGTGCTTCTGGCCGTGGTTGCCACGCTGATGTATCTCACGCGTCGTACTGACTGGTACGCCTACGGACTGCCGACGTCGACCCGCACTACGGAAACGCCATGAACTTCCTCGCCATCGAAACCTCAACGGAAGCCTGCTCGGTCGCCCTCGTCCACGGGGACGAAGTGATCGAGCGCAGCGAGATCGCACCGCGCCGTCACGCCGAGCTGGTGTTGCCGATGGCTAACGCGTTGCTGGCCGAGGCAGGGTTGTCGCGCGAAGCGCTCAACGGTATCGCGGTAGGTCGCGGTCCCGGCGCATTCACCGGCGTACGCCTCGGCGTGTCGCTGGCGCAGGGCATGGCCATGGCGCTGGGCGTACCCGTAGTCACCGTATCGTCGCTGGAGGCACTGGCGCTGGAAGCGCCGGAAGACGAGGCCGCCATCCTGGCGGTCATCGATGCGCGCATGGGCGAAATCTATGTCGCATGCTATCGCCGCGACGACAACGGCGGGCTGATCGCTCTGGATACCGAACGTGTGGACACGGCGGCGGCGCTCATCCTGCCGGAAGCGTCGGCGTGGCATGTCGTCGGCACTGGCTGGGCCACGTACGAAGCCGTGCTTCGCGAACGTATCCACGCGCCGGTTCTGTCGGCCGATGGAGCGCGTTTTCCGCAGGCGCGTCACATCGCGGAAATTGCCGCACGTCGATTCCGCGACGGCATGGCCGTATCGCCGGAGTTTGCGTTGCCGGTTTATCTGCGCGACAAGGTCGCGCTCACGCTGGTGGAGCAGGGGCGCGCCTAAGCGCGGCTTCGGACGACAAGCGCTTCGAGCACCGCACAGATGTGCTCGAACGTACCGTCGTCGATCCACGGGCTGTTCGATACGGTGAGCGTGCACGCGGCGAAGTCGCGCGCGTTGGCGACATCGTCGTCGCCCTTCATCGCACCGAGGTACGCGTAGTCGGGCAGGGCATGGATGAACAGGCGGCCCACGCCGAGACCGGCGTGCCACAGACGGGACAGCGCGGCATCGCGCGTGGCTTCGTCCGGCATGGCGATAAGAAAATAAGGCCAGGTGCCTTCGTCGCCCGGACGATCGGAGAACACATGCAGTCCCTCGATCGCCTGGAGGCGCGGCAGTCGTCGCATCGCTTGCCGTGCCGTCGTGCGCAGGAAACCGGGCAGCCGGTCGATAGCCGTGGCGCCCACGCGTTCACGCCACCGGCCCACGCGATGGAACGGAATGTCCGGTCCGAAGTCTTCGCCGGCGGCGGCCACGAGATCGCCGCGACGCAATGCGCGGCGCAATGGATCGCCATACGCCCAGCGCAGGCCGCGCGGCCGGTAGAGTGCGGCGTAGCCTGCCAATTCGATGCCGCGCCGCAGTTCCCATAAGGGACGACGCGGTACGTGTTCGGCGCTGACGCGAGCCAGCCGGGCGCGAAGGTCGGGATCGCTCGCGACCAGCAGCCCGCCCTCGTAGATCGACAGCCCCTTGCCCGCGGCAAGGCTGAAGAAACCGGCGTGGCCGAGCATGCCGATACTCTTGCCGTCGTGACGCGCGCCGAGCGCCTGCGCCGCATCCTCGATCACGAACGCTCCCGCGCGCCGGGCGATGGCAACCGAGGTCGCGACATCGGCGATGCGGCCGGCCAGATGCGTGGGCAGCACGGCCAGCGTCGCGTCGCCGCAAGCGGCGTCGAGGCGTTCGCTGTCCATGTCGAACTGCCCGGGTGCCAGATCGCACAGCCGGGGAATCAGTCCCGCTTTTCGTACCGCCATCGGAACCAGCGGGCAGGTGTACGCCGGCATGACGACTTCCTGTCGGTTCGGCGCCAGTTCCTTCAGGGCGAGCAGGGACACGATGAGCGACGCCGTGCCGGAGCATTCCAGCTGCGTCGCCGGTACATCCAGCAACGCCGCCGCGGCATCGGTCAGACGTTTGCCGGGACGCGCACGCAGGTCGCCCATGGCCAATGGCAGGCCAGCCGTCGGGGGGAGTTCGCGGTCAGGGCGATACGACATGCGCGCTGTCCGCGGCGCCGGGCGTGGATTCGGCGACTTCCGTTTCCGAGATGGCGAGGCAGACGATGCCCAGCAGAATGGCGATGGCGCCGATGATCTGGGGTGTCGTCACCGGTTCGGAGAATATCCAGTAGGACAGCAACATCACGCTGATCACTTCCAGGTGCGATGCCGCGAACGCGGGACCGATCGGCGCGTGCTTGAGCAGGCTCATCCAGGTGAAGAACGCACCGATGTAGCCAAAGATCGCGCCGTAGATCCAGGGATGCGAGAACACACGCTGTATCCACTCGATCGACATCTCCACGGGCAGCGCATGGTTGCCCGCGAGTTTGAAGCACACGAGATTCAGCGTGTCGAACGCCAGGAGCAGCGCGAAGCCGATGAGGTAAAAACGCTTCATCCGCCGACTCCGACGATGGCGACGCCCGCGGCCACCAAAAGAATGCCCGTAACCCGCATCGGCGTCAGCTTTTCGCGGAAGAGCCAGCGCCCGGCGAGCATGATGACCACGATATTGATCGAGCCAAGCAACACGCCCTCGGACAACGGCACCAGCGACAGGAAGGCGATCCAGACGAGGAACTCGAACACGTAGCAGCCGACGCCGACCCACAGCCACGGCCGCGCGAACATATAGCGCCAGCGCGCCATGCCTTCACCGGCGCGGTCGTCGCTTGCCGCAGCCTTGAAGGCCAGCTGGCCGCCGGTATCGAGCACGACGTTGAGTATCCACAAAATGACGGCAAGCGTACTCATACGACGTGCCCGTGCATTACGCCGCCACGCGCGTCGGGCGTGCACCGGTGACGATACGCTGGAAGAAATCCGCCGAGCGGTCGATGACCGTGCGCCGTTCGCGGTCGATCGTAATCATGTGATAGCTGTCGCCGAGCAGGAGCATTTCGACCGGACCCGAGACGCGCGATTCGACCAACTGGGCATTGCCGACGCTGGCCACGTCGTCTTCGACGGCGTGGGCGATGAGACACGGAGCCGTCACCGTATGCAACGACTTACGCACGTCCTTCGCCAACGCATACAGTTCGGCCAGCGAATGCCACGGATTGCCGGGCAGGCCGGCGGCCGCGCTGTCGCCCGAGAACATCGCGGAACTGACCTGCGCGCGCAGGCGTTCGTCGCGAATGCCGTACGGCGGCTGTTCGATGAAGCTGCGCTTGCGACCGATGCCGAAACGCTTGAACCACGGCAGCAGGAAGGACAGCTTGCCCGTCCAGGGAATGCTCCAGCCGTCGTAACGGAACGTGGCGCCATAGACGCCGACGCCGTCGACCCACTCGGGACGCCGGGCCGCCAGTCGCAGCGCGAGCAGCGCGCCCATCGACAGGCCGGCAACAAACAGGTGGTCGACACGTCCGCGCAGCGTTTCGGCCGCGGCTTCGACGCTGGCGTACCAGTCTTCCCAGGTAGTGGCGAGCAGTTCGTCCTCGGTACCGCAATGTCCTGCGAGCTGCATGCCGACGACCGTGAAGCCAGCACGGTTCAGACCCTTGCCCACCAGACGCATTTCAGTCGGAGTGCCGGTAAGCCCATGAATAAGCAATACGCCGGTGCGATCGCCTTCATAGATGAATTCAGCCGAATTGGCCACGTTGGCGCTCCGCGCAGGTCTGGATAGTGCTTGCAGCGTGTCACCAGGCGGTTTCACTAACCTTTCGGCAGCTGTACGCGCCCTGTACCGAGCTTTCCCTGCAGAAGCGCGTCTGAGCGCGATTTCCTGCGAAGTGGATGGCGAACGGCCGCGCCCCACTCAGGGAGCGCGCTCAAGCGCGCTTCTGCACAAGAGCGGACTCGTCACGCGGGGGGCGTTTCTGCCGGCGAGAAGCGAATTTCCACGCGCAGGCCGCCCAAGGCCCCGCGAAGGAAGGTCACCTTGGCGTCGTGCTGCTCGGCGATGCTTTCCACGATGGCCAGTCCAAGGCCCGTCCCTTCTTCACGGACGCCGGGCACGCGGAAGAAGCGCTCGCCCAGCCGGGACAGGAACGCATCGTCCACGCCGGGGCCGTCGTCCTCGACGCTGAGCAGCACGGCGTCGTCGATCCTGTGAAGACCGACGGTGATGCTATGGCCGGGTCCGGCGTAGTGGAACGCGTTGTCGATCAGGTTATCCAGCAGCTCCTGCAGCATCAGGGCATCGCCCAGAATGGGACTGCTTTCCATATTGCTTTCGTAGCCCAGATCGATGCGCGAGCCCAGGGCCTGGTGCACGCGCAACGAGACGGCCTCGGGAATGATCTGGGCCAGATCGATCGCGCACATGCGGCCCGCTTCGTCCAGATGTGGCGACTGCGTGCGGGTAAGCGCAAGCAACTGCGCGGACGTGCGCGCGGCGCGGGTCGACAGCCGGTGGATATGCGCCAGCGCATCGGCGTGCGCCGTCACGTCGTTGGTGGTGTCCATGCGCTCCACCTGCAACTGGATGCCCGCCAGCGGTGTGCGCAGCTGGTGCGCGGCGTCGGCGATGAAACGCTCTTGCAAGGTCATCATGCCGCGCATGCGGGCGAACAGGTCGTCGATCGTGCGCGTCAACGGAAGGATCTCGACCGGCACATCGGTCTCGCCGATGGGGCTGAGGTCGTGTCCGCGCCGGCCCAGGCGCGCGGTCAGCGGTTCGAGTACGCGCAGACCGTAGCTGACGCCGAACCACAGGAGCAGGAAGATCGCCAGGATCAGCAGCGTCTGCAACGGCAGGGTCAGCATCAGGATTTCGCGCGCGCGCTGGTGGCGGTCGCGAAGGTTCTCCGCCACGGTAATGGTGAGGACGTCGTTCGGCTCGTGCGCATTGGGATTGGGGATGCGCATCACCGCCGCGCGCAGCGGCCGGTTGCCGAGCGACGAATTGTAAAGCACGGGTGCGCGGTCGACGGCGACCAGGTGCCCCGGATTGCCGAGTTCGGCATTGCCGATGAGCCGTCCGCGCGTCGAACTGATCACCGAGTAGTAATTGCGTCCGTCCGGATCGTATTCCAGCAGGAAGCGCGCCTGTGCCGTCAGTTCGCCGTCCAGCGCATTGCTGGTCATCATCTCGGCGAGCGTCAGCGCCGAGTCGGACAGGTCCGCATCGTGCACGCGATTGGAATAGGCGAGGGCGACAAGATAGGCCAGCAGAGAATCGAGCAGCAGCACGATCAGCACGGGCACCAGCAGAAACGTGAGCAAGCGACGTCGAAGGCTGGGTTTTTCGTTCCCGCGTCGTCGCCAATGTGTGGTTTTCGCGAAACCGGCGTCAGGCATCCTGCATTTCTTCCAACAGGTAACCCAGACCACGAATCGTCCGCACGTTCGTGCCAGATCCATGCAGCTTGCGACGCAGGCGGTGCAGCGCGATATCCAGACCGTTGTCGGTCAGGTCTTCGTCCCAGTTGCACAGGGCTTCGACGAGCTGCGCACGGCTGGTGACCTTGTCCGGTCGTGTGGCCAGCGCTTCGACCAGCCCGAATTCGCGTGCTGTCAATTCCAGGGGCGACTGCCCGATCCACGCACGATGGCCCGCGATATCCAGACGCAGCTGGCCGATCTGCAATTCAGGCGTGCCCTGTGTCGTGCGTCGACGGAGCAGGGCGCGCACGCGTGCCTCGAACTCCACCAGGGCGAACGGCTTCACCAGGTAATCGTCGGCTCCCAGGTCCAGTACGCGGACGCGTTCGCGTAAGCCCTCGCGCGCCGTCACCACCAGCACCGGAATGCCCGCGCCGCGTCGTCGCAGTCGGGCAAGTACGTCGCTGCCGTCCAGCGCCGGCAGGCCCAGGTCCAGCACGAGCAGGTCGTAGGGGTGATCGCGCAGCGCGGTATCGGCGCTGGCGCCATCGGTAATGTGATCGACCGCGTGCCCGCTCTGTTCCAGCGACGCACGGACGCCCGCGGCAATGGCGGCGTCGTCTTCGGCTACAAGGATGCGCATCAGGGGAAAGCCTGCTGGGGTGCTGGCGCAAGAATACGCCTCGGGGAACCCCGAGGCGAAGGCCTGTCGGATTAATCGTTCACGTATATGACGCTAAATCGGCAGGGATTTTCAGATTAGTCGTGCGGATTCTCGCGGGCACGCCTTTTAGAGTGGCCGTTGCCGGTCGGTTTGGCCGATGGAAGCTTCAAGGACATCAGGGATGACAACGCTCTATCCGCCGCGGCGCATGACGCTCCGCGTGCGTAGCCTTGCGGTCGCGACAGCGGCTTTATTCGCTTCATCCGCCGCGTCGCAGACGTTGCTGGACCGGCAGGAACAACGGGATCGTGCGCAACGCGACGCCGAGGCGCGGGCCGATCAGCGCAACGCGCCCGAGGTGCGGCTGGAGTCGCAGGACGTCGCCCCTCATCGCATCGACCTGCCAGCGGAGGCGCAGTGCCTGCGCTTTTCGGCTATCCGGCTCGACGGTGCACATGCGAGGGAGTTCGCTTTCGCCCAGCGTTACCTCGACCGCTATGCCGGTCGCTGCGTCGGGCCGAAGGGCGTTCAGGCGATCCGGGCACGGACAGCCGCCCTGATTGCCAACCGGGGTTATGTCACGACGCGTATCGCTCTGCCAGAACAGGCGGTCGCGCCGGGCGTGCTTCGTCTGGCCGTGCTGCCGGGAACGGTGGGAAACATTCGCCTTGCCCATGGTTCGCAGGACGAAACATGGCGGACCGCCTTTCCGATCCGCCCCGGCGACCTGCTCAACCTGCGCGACATCGAGCAGGGTCTTGAGCAGATCAAGCGCCTGTCGTCGCAGGACGCCAACGTCGATATCGCGCCCGGACGGCTTGCGGGGGAGTCCGACCTCGTTATCGCGATGCGGCGTAGCCGGCCCTGGCATGTCGTCGCCACACTGGACGACACCGGTTCGCGTGCTACCGGGCGCCTGCAGGCGGGGCTGAATCTGGCCCTCGACAATCCGCTGCGGTTGAACGACCTCCTGTCGGTGGGAATCAACCGGAACCTGCCCGCCAGTTCACGGCATGGAACACGCGGCACGAATGCCAGCTACAGCGTTCCCATGGGCCATTGGCTTTTCACGGCATCTCTGTACGACTACGCCTATCGCCAGACGGTCGTGGGCTACTGGCAGACCTTCGCTACGCGCGGCAAATCGCGCACAGTTGACCTCGCCGCACAGCGCGTCGGAAAGCGCTGGGCGACTGAATAAATTTGTAGTTGGGAAGTCTGCCGGCAAGGCGGCTGATGCAGCTGTTTCGGGTAGCAATAGCGGCAAGGAGTAGTCGTGTGTTCGATGGATTTTTTTCGGGTATTTTTGGTGGTTTTGTTGCGCCAGTCATCGGTCGCCTGATTAAGCGATACCGCTATAGGACAATATTCCTTCTTTCCGGAGTAATGGCGAATGTCGTACTTTTTGCGCATTCATGTCGGATGTATGGTTTCTCCAAAACTATTGAAAATCTGACTAGTCATGCTGTTATTTGGCCCGAATTTTTGCTGTTCGTTGTTGCGGGCGGACTAGCCATGCTGATTGCGTGGACTAATTCCGTCCATGAGTCTTGATGTCACGTGATCGCTGCCAGCCTCACCAGCGATCAAGGCGGGATCGCCCCCGCGGCCAGATGCGACGTAGTACTCGACGCCGGCGTGGAAACGCACCCATGGGAGGAAACTGGTCGGAAGGAAAGTCCGGGCTGCTTTCTTCAATCACGACGACAACGCGCGGTGCAACTGAAAATCGGTTGAATGAAACATTGGCTTTATCCAAAGACAATTGAGTCCGTCAAACGAGCGTGTGCACTTTACTTGGCGGGTGAGCTAGAGATTGGAGGCCTTCAGTCCTGCTTGTATCTTGCGGAAAATGATGTCGTTGCTCATGAGGAGCGTTGGTTGCGCGCGGTGTTCTCTGACTGCTCAAATAAGATTGAGGAAATCTGTTACACAGAATCGACTGATCGTCAGCCTGTGCTGATCGGCGAGGCTGTTCGCCGGTTGCTGGACCTTCTTGAAGGAGGTGCTGTTCTGCCTTGATGTTTCCAGTATGAATCGCAGCGTCGTGCTGATTTTCTTCGATGGCGCGAAGCCTGATGGCGTGCATGGCACGGAAAAAGTTGCGAGGTGGCACCGATCAATGTCGGTACTGCTGCGCTTCGGGGCAGTGTCATTTTCACGTATCGAAGTAACCTGTATCTGAGTTTGATTGGAGAAATAACACATGGAAAGGGAGAGTGGTGACATGGCGTTTCAACGGAATAAGGCCAGTTTGATCGGTGTGATTCTTGTCCTCGGCGGTTGCGCCAGCGCACCTCCCCCTCGAGTGACGGGAGTGCCCTCGGCGGATTTGGTCGAGAGGATGCGTCTGGAAGGGATTACATCTCCTTCGAGTTTGCCGATTAAATTGAGAACGCAGACCAAGGGAAAGGTCGTGGCTGCGACGGCAGCGAAGACAGTTGCCTCCCTCTTCGCGGGTGGTTACACCACGATCAGGCAGCGAAACCCGGTCCCGCCGGGTGGTTATACAGACACTGACTCGCTTCCTAGTGCATTTGGACCCGCCGAGTCACTCGCATACAGTGAGCCAACCAGTGCGACTGCAGAAGCTTTGAGGCGTAAGCTCGGCCTCCATGGCGTTACCGTCAGAAGTGACGGGAAATTCTCTTTGCAGGCAGTGGCGTCGTTCTGGGGTGTCGACTACGAGAAGCTATCTGAACAGGACAATTACCGGGTCTACTACAACGTCGTAATCAAAGTGCGCGACGACAAGGGAACCGTTCTGGAATCGCCGTGTCTCGGCGCTACAAAGAAGACAGCGAGTGTCGATCGCTGGCTTGCTGGTGACGAGGCGGAAGTAAGAAGGGCGGCAACAGCAATTGGGAGCCATTGCGCCAATCGGTTCCTCAGCGACCTGGGATTGTTGGAGAGCGAAGGTTTGACATCTTCGGAAGGTGGGGAACGGCATGCGCGGTAATTTCAGCCGTCGCAGTGAGTGTCTAGTACTTCTCGGAGCGATGGTCTTCTGGCCGTATCGGAATGGTGCAGGACTACGCTTGATTCGTAGCGAATCTATTGGATATGAGGTCGATCATGGATGAATCTTTTCGAGAACATCGTCGGATGCGCGCGGCTTCAGCGGAAATGCGGAAGAAACAGGGTTGGGCCATAGCCGGATTTGTTGTCGCGACTTCGGCGGTTGCGGCGACGCATCGCATAGCGCTGTTTCCGACTGTTGCGCGATGGGCGACATTGGTAGCAGCACCGATCATTCTTATTGCCTCGGGGCTACCATTTCTTCGTTGTCGGTGCCCGCGCTGTGGTGGCCGCTACCATGGTGTAGGGAGTTTCCTCAGGAAGGCATCGAAGCCTCTGCCTTGCAGGAAGTGCGGACGTCATGTGGATGAACATATCTCGCTCTACTAGATGAGACATCGTATGCGGCGTTTGCCTACCGGCTGTGCTGGGTGGTGGTGTGGCAGATGTTTTCACCAAAGCCTCTGTGCTGTGCAGGAATGAGTGCTGGCACTTTCGTTACGTTCGGCTTGCCACCCACCAACACTCTCAAGAATATTCGTCGCATTTTTCGGAATAATCGGATGGTTGCGAGGGTGAGGGGCTGGGATGCTTTCCGGGTCGCCGAGTTCGGCGGCCGGGTGTCGAAACCCGTTTCTCTCCTACGCAGGTCAGCAACTGCTGCCTGCGTTCACTCCTGCGTGTTTATGGCGGGCGTGTCGGGCAGGCTTCGGCTTGGCCGGGTTAGGTAGAGACCGGTTTTCGACCCCGACACGTCCGCCACCCTTTTGGGGGTGGCGGCCTATCGGGCACAAGGAACCGTCTATGTCGCATCTCACGCCTTCGTTACACGTCGCATGTCCGCTCTGCGCGGGGAATCTCGATCTTCCGCCGCAAGCGCTGCACGATGTGGCGTACTCCCGAATTGTCGCGACGAAGTCGCTGTTGAAGATGCTGGCGCTGACCGCAAATACCGATTTCGATCCGGACGAGATGGCGCAGGCGATGTCGTCGGTGGGAGGGCTTGCCGACGAGGCTCTGGGTCTCGTTGTGGCGTTGTATCGCGCTAAGGCGGCGGATGCGTTGGTGGGCTGAACGAATGTCGGCTGTTGTTGTAGAAGCGGAGGGTCAGTCCAGCACCGGGACCAGTCGCGCTGTGAAGTGCCTTAGAACCGGTGGCTCGTGGACGAAGGTCAGGCCGCGGATGCTGGAGGCGTGTTGATGAATGTCGATCAGGGCGTCGGCGACATAGTCCATATGGTCGTTGGTGTACGTGCGACGCGGAATGGCCAGTCGCAACAGCTCCAGGGGCGTGGGCTTTTGCTGTCCCGTCTTTGGGTCGCGTCCCATCAGCAGGGAGCCGATTTCCACGCCGCGAACGCCGCTGTGTAGATATAGTTCGTTCGCAAGTGCAAGCGCGGGAAATCGATCGGGGGCGATACCGGGCAACATGCGGGCCGCGTCCAGAAAGACAGCGTGTCCTCCGACGGGATGCTGGATCGGTAGGCCCGCCTGCCGCAGGCGCTTGCCAAGATGGGTTACCTGCCCGACGCGAAACGCGAGGAAACGTTCGTCGACGGCCTCATCAAGACCGATGGCGAGTGCCTCCATGTCCCGGCTCGCGAGACCGCCGTACGTGACGAAGCCCTCCATAAGCACGCACTGTGCGCGCACGGCTTCGAACAGTTCCTTGTCGTCTCGGATACTGCAACATCCACCGATGTTGACCATGGCGTCTTTTTTCGCCGATAGCGTCAGCATGTCGCCGCATTGGAACATGGCTCTTACGATGTCGCGGATGGGGGTGCCTGCGTAGCCAGTTTCGCGCTGTTGAATGAAGTAGGCGTTCTCGCTGAAACGGGCTGCATCGATCACGACGGGAATGTTGTGCCGTCGTGCGATGGCGTAGACAGCTTTCATGTTTTCCAGCGATACCGGTTGGCCGCCCGAACTGTTGCATGTGACGGTGGTGATGATCGCTACGATGTTGTCGCTTCCGTGTTCGTCGATAAGCGATTCGAGGAGCGCCAGATCGAAGTTTCCCTTCCAGGCGTAATACTCTTCGGTATCCAGCGCTTCGACGGTCAATGCATTAAGTGCGCGAGCGCCAGCGCGCTCGACATGTGCCGCTGTTGTGTCGAAATGGAAGTTCGAGATGAAGACAGGGTTGTTTGCGCGTCCGCTTCGGCGCTTCTTTTCGACAAGACAAGGAAACAGTATTTGCTCGGCGCCACGTCCTTGATGAGTCGGGACGGTATAGGGATAGCCGAATAGTTCGGCGACCGCATCGCGCAGATGGAAGAAGTTGCGCGAGCCGGCGTATGCCTCGTCGCCTGTCATCAGGCCTGCCCACTGCCTGTCGCTCATGGCGCCCGTGCCGGAGTCGGATAACAGGTCGATGTATACCTCGTCGCTGCGCAACAGAAACGGATTGAAGCCGGCCCGCTCAAGCGCATGCTGACGCTCGGTGGCGCTGAGTGTCTGGATTGCCTCGACCATTTTTATGCGGTATGGCTCGGGAACTCGCTTCATGACGGCCTCCGGAAGTCGCGAATCAACCTGGACTTCGTCGTTGGAGCGTCCGCTGTCGTGATGGTGCTTGCAATATCACTTCGGTTGTAGGCGCCGCTGTGCCCTTCTGCCGCTTCTGAGATCGATGCGGTTACCCGAGCGCCGGAATTCCCTTACATGGCTTCGTCGTGCGCCGTCATGGCGCGGCATACAAATGCCATGTTCTTTCGGACTAGTCGTAGTGACGAGACAGGTGTCGATCTCTACATTGCTCTCGAAGCGATCGGTTTCAGCTGACGCTTGCGTAAGAGCCGGGCTGTCTCGGTGAGGCTCCCGGTTTGCAGTGAACGCCCGATCTGACGGACAGACGGGTGAGGATTGAACGACACAAGGAGTCATGGAATGAAGAAGCATATGTGGATGGGTGTGGCTGCTGTGGCGTGTTTCGCGGTGGCTGGTTCGGCAGCCGCGAAGGATGGGGCGGGGTGGTTTGTCGGGGCGCAGGTCGGTAAGGCGACGTCTTCTTTCGTGACGGTGCCGTACTTCGACGAGCGTGTAAAAGACAGTGGCGCAACGCTGGGCGTGAATGGCGGATTTCGCTGGGCGCTCGGTGATCAGTGGTCGTTCGGTCCGGAGTTGGCCTATCAGAAGTTTGGCACGTCGACGTTTACGGGCACCGACGATGTCGGCCCTTATGCCGGTCGGCATAAAATCTCGACCATTGCTTGGGGCGGTAATGTGCGCTTCGCACTATCTGATCGTTGGTATGTGACGGGACGCGCGGGCTGGCAGAATTGGCGGGCATCGTCGTCGTTCCAGTCGGTCGAAGGCCAGGTAAAAAGTCGCATTCGCGACAATGGCAACTATCTGGGCCTTGGTGTCGGCTTCAACGTCGCGCCGTCGTGGAGCATCGGGCTGTCTGTGGATAAGTATTGGATGGCAACTCGGTCCGATGAAGATCGTATTCACTTCAATTTGCGCACCGTCCAGTTGTCGACCGAATACAGGTTCTAAGACCGTTGTTCGATCAAGGGTCGCATCTTGAATCGACGGGCAAGGGCCGCCCCGGCTCTTGCCCCTTCTGATGGCGGCCTGCCGACGTCCTTCATCGCAATTGCGAGTCATTCGCATCTCGTCTACCATGTAGGCCCATACCGATCCGAAACCTCAGGGGCCACGCCAGCACATGCGCGATACCGTCGACCGGCAACGCCGCGCGTTCTGGCTTAAGTATCTGCACCAGTGGCACTGGATCAGTTCCGCGGTCTGCCTGATTGCGCTGGTTTTGTTCGCCGGTACGGGCTTTACGCTGAATCACGCCGGCAGTATCGAGGCGGCGCCGAAGGTGGAGCATCGCAAGGCGACGCTGCCGGCCGACGTGTTGGCGACGCTGGCTGCGAGCGGCAAGTCGGCGCCATTGCCTGCACCGGTTCGCGACTGGATCGATACGCGGATGCATCTCTCGCTGGCGGCAAAAGACGCGGACTGGAGCGACGACGAGGTTTATCTCGCGCTGCCGCGCCCTGGTGGCGATGCATGGCTGAGTATCCAGCGGGATAGCGGCGAGGTGGAATACGAAGTCACCGACCGCGGGTGGATTTCCTATCTCAACGATCTGCACAAGGGCCGCAATACCGGCGCGGTGTGGAGCTGGTTTATCGACATCTTCGCGCTGGCCTGCCTGATCTTCGCGATCACCGGATTGTTCCTGCTGAAGATGCACGCCGCGCAGCGCGGTGCCACCTGGCCGATGGTTGCGCTCGGTCTGGTGCTGCCGCTGGTGCTGGTGCTGTTGTTCATTCACTGAAGGGGGTTTCATGCGTCGTCGTCTTATCGTTGCCGTCTGCCTCGCCGTTGCCGCGCCGGCGTTCGGTGCGGACATGAATCTCACCGTGGAAATTCCCACGCTGAAGGTGGCCGAATACCACCGGCCGTATGTCGCTGTCTGGATCGAGCGCGAAGACCACACGGTCGCCGCGAATCTGGCGGTCTGGTACGACGTGAAGAAGGCCGACGGCGAAGGTACGAAGTGGTTGAAGGACATGCGCCAGTGGTGGCGGCGCAGCGGGCGCGAGCAGACGATGCCGATCGACGGCGTGTCCGGCGCGACGCGTCCCGCCGGCCAGCATCAACTTTCGTTTTCCGATGGCAAGCCGCCGCTGGGCACGCTGGCGCCGGGTCATTACGAACTCGTCGTCGAAGCCGCGCGCGAAGTCGGCGGTCGCGAAATGCAGCGCATTCCTTTCGACTGGCCATCCGCGAAGCCCACGCATCTCACGGCGCAGGGCAAGGACGAACTCGGCCTGATCAGCCTCGACCTCAATCCCTAGTTCCTAGTAAGCATCAGGAGACGACCATGACACGTACTCTCGCCCGCGCGGCGCTCTGCCTCGCCCTTGCCCTGCCGCTGGCCGCACAGGCCCACAAGATGTGGATGGTGCCGTCGGCTACCGTGCTGTCCAGCGACGAGGCCTGGGTGACGGTCGACGCTGCGATCTCCAACGATCTGTATTACCCGGATCACTTCCCCGCGCAGCTGGACACGCTGGTCATTACCGCGCCGGACGGCACGACGGTGAAGCCGGAGAATGCGTCGACGGGCAAGTACCGCAGCACGTTCGATCTGGCCGTTCCGCAGAAGGGCACGTATCGTCTTGCACTGGTGAACCAGGGGCTGACCGCCAGCTATGAACTCGACGGCCAGAAGAAGCGCTGGCGCGGCAAGGCAGGCGAACTGAAAACCGGCGTCCCGGCCGGTGCGAAGAACGTGCAGGTGGGCGAGATGTCCACGCGTGTCGAAACCTTCGTGACGCAGGGCACGCCGAGCACCGGTGCGCTGAAGGCCACGAACGTCGGCCTCGAGCTGGTTCCCGTGACGCATCCGAACGACCTTGCGGCCGGCGAGCCGGCGAAGTTCCGTCTGGTGCTGGACGGCAAGCCGGCGGCGAATCTGAAGGTTATTGCGATTCCGGGTGCCACCCGTTACCGCAATTCGCCGGACGAGATCGATACCACCACCGACAAGGACGGCAACTTCAGCATCACGTTCCCCGGTCCGGGCATGTACTGGGTGAACGCCAGTGCCGAAGACACCCATACCAGCGTCAAGGAAGCGAAGCAGCGTCGGCTGGCCTATACGGCCACGTTCGAAGTACTGCCCCAGTAAGTAAGCCATCCGGCCCGTGGCGCGTTATCGCGTCCGGGCCTTTCCATCTGCGATGCCATCCATGAAAGCGATCCTCGTCCTGCTGTTTCTGTTGGTGGCTCCCCTGGCGACAGCGAACGACGTACGCCGGTTCGAAGGCGAGGTCATGGGAACGACCTGGTCGGTCAACGCCGTCCTTCCCGCCGAGGCCGATCCGGCGCGCATCCGTGCCGGCATCCAGGCCGAAGTCGATCGCGTCGACTTGCAGATGAGTACGTGGAAACCGGCGTCCGATCTCAGCCGGTTCAACAGCGCGCCGGCCGGTACGTGGCAGGTGTTGCCCGTCGAGTTCTACGACGTGCTGAGCTATGCGCTGCAACTGGCATCGTCGTCCGGTGGCGCGTACGACCCGACCGTGGGACCGCTGGTGAATCTGTGGGGTTTCGGCCCGGAGCGTCACTCGCATGAAGCACCGACGCCGGAGGCCATCGCCACGGCGCGCGCGCGGGTTGGCTGGCAACATGTCCAGCTCGATCCGAAGAACCATCGTGCGTTGCAGCCCGGTGGCGTTTACGTCGACCTGTCGTCGGTCGCGAAAGGTTTCAGTGTCGATCAGGTGGCACGCTGGCTCGATGCGCAGGGTATCGATGCCTATCTCGTCGAAGTGGGCGGCGAGCTGCGCGGACGCGGCCGGAAACCCGATGGCACACCGTGGCATGTCGGTATCGAGCGACCGGGTGCGGCGGCGGGTGCCGTCGACGACGTGGATCAGGTGGAACGGATCGTCTCGCTGCGCGATCGCGCCATTGCTACCTCGGGTGACTACCGGCATTTCTTCGAAAGCGGCGGCAAGGTTTTCTCACACCATATCGACCCGCGTACGGGCTATCCCGTCGCTCATAAAATCGCGTCGGTAAGCATCATCGCGGCCGACTGCATGCACGCCGATTCGCTGGGTACCACGATGACGGTACTCGGTCCCGATGCGGGCATGGCGTATGCGAAGACTCATGGTATCGCCGTGCTTTTCGTTCTCTATGGCGAACACGGATTCGAAGAACGCATGTCGCCGGCGTTCGCGGCGGCGCTGAAGTCGTGACCGCATCGCGGCGGGCACTGCTGGGACAATGCCTGATAGGCGTGTGCCTGATCGCGGTCGCCATCATGTTGTGGCGCTGGCATCGGGCCAGCCTGTTTTCCGCGAGCGGCGACTCGCAGCGTCTGGGTTGGGCGATTGCCATTACGTTGATCTGGACGGCCGGAAGCGTGGCGCTGGCCGTTGGGCGTCGTCGTGAGAGGGTTTCCGCATCGCGCGTGATAGACGTCGCGGTAGCAACGCCGGTCGCCGAACGTATTCTTGTCGTCCATGCATCGCAGACGGGATTCGCCGAGGAGCTTGCCATGCGCACGGCGGAAGCGTTGCGCGATACGGGCATACCGGTCGACACACGTACGATCGGACAACTCGATGCGAGCACGCTTGCGGGTCACGCACGGGTCCTGTTCGTCGTCAGTACCACGGGCGAGGGCGATGCGCCGGACAGCGCGGTGGGGTTTCAGCGCGCCGCGATGTCCGCACCGCTTGCGCTTGGTCATCTGAGTTACGGCGTTCTTGCATTGGGCGATCGCGACTACGACGACTTCTGCGCATTCGGCTATCACCTCGAACACTGGTTGCATGCGTCCGGCGCGCTGCCGTTGTTCGATCTGGTGGAGGTCGACAACGGCGACGAGGGCGCGCTTCGGCACTGGCAGCACCACATCGGTCAGCTCAGTGGAAATACGGAGATGCCTGACTGGCAGCGTCCTTCGTATCAGGCATGGCGTCTGACGGAGCGGCGTCTGCTCAATGCGGGCAGCCTTGGCGAAGCCTGTTTTCATGTAGCGCTGGTGCCCGGCGATGCCTCGTGGCTGCAATGGAATGCGGGCGATATCGTCGAGATCGGTCCGCGGCATGGGGCCGCCGATATCGCACGCTGGACGGAAGAGGCGGAACTTGTCGCCGATAGTGCGCTGACGAACCTGCTGGCTGGCATGCATCTGCCGGTGCCCGATAAGGTTCGTGGATGCTCGCCCGATGTCTGGCTTCCGACGCTCGCCGCGTTGCCGCATCGCGAATATTCCATTGCGTCGCTGCCGAGCGATGGTGCATTGCATCTTGTCGTGCGTCGGCAACGAGGCCCGGATGGTGCACTGGGCGTCGGTTCGGGCTGGCTGACGCATCATGCGGCCGTCGGTGCGGAGATCGATGTTCGCGTGCGTCGTAACGCGGGCTTTCATGCGCCGGCCGACGATCGTCCCGTCGTGTTGATCGGTAACGGTACGGGCATCGCAGGACTGCGCGCCTTACTGAAGCAGCGCATCGCGTCGGGACACCGGCGTAACTGGCTGGTCTTCGGCGAACGGCAGGCGGCAGTGGACCGTCTGCACGTGGACGAGCTGGAAGCGTGGCGCGCGTCGCGGGATATCGAGCGGCTGGATCTGGTGTGGTCGCGCGATGGCGGCTCGTTGCGTTATGTGCAGGACGCGTTGTGCGCCGCAGGCGATGACTTGCGCCGTTGGGTGGCCGATGGGGCCAGCGTGTATGTATGTGGGAGCCTGGCGGGCATGGCGCCCGGGGTGGATACGGCGTTGCGTAGTGTGTTGGGGGATGTGCGTGTCGAAGAGCTTGCGGCGGCGGGGCGGTATCGGCGGGATGTGTACTGAGGTGGTTATGCCCGTGCGTTTGTACTTTTCCGGATGTGGTCGCTGCGGATTCCGGCGTGCGCCGGAATGACGAAGAGGGCGGGATCAACATCGCGGGTTTCATTTGCTTCACCGTCATTCCGGCGCAGGCCGGAATCCGCAGCGACCACGCTCGAACGTGCGCCTCTTCCGCTATCCGCTCCTAACGCACTACCGCAAGCCGCACCTTATCCCCAACCACCCCATCGAATCGCAGCCATGTCAGATCCGGCACCCATTCGATACCCTCACGCAGCTCTTCGGGATGATCCCCGGCCAACGCGATAACGCGCGCACCGGCACGCATGCCCGCCTCGATCCCCGCGGCGGCATCCTCGAACACCAGCGATTCCCCGGCCGTGACGCCGAAACGCCGCGCGCCTTCCAGATAACCTTCCGGATCGGGTTTGCCATGGGCGACGTCGTCGCCGCAGACCATCCGTTCGGGCGGCGCGATGCCCGCACTCTTCAGTCGCGCCTCGGCCAGTTCCCGGTCGGCGGAGGTGACGATCGTCCAGCGGTCGGCGGGTAGCGATGCGAGCAGGTCGATAGCACCGGGAATGGGCACGATGCCATCTGTCTGTTCCAGTTCCAGTTTGTACAGATGCGCGGTCTCGGCGACCAGATCCGTGCCCGGCGGCGCGAAGCTGCGTACGGAGTCGGCAAGACGAACGCCATGCAGGCGGGGCAGGACATAGTGCCAGTCGACACCGTGCTGCTCGCACCATGCTTTCCAGATACGTTCGACGGCGATGCGCGAGTCGATCAGGGTGCCATCCATATCGAATAGCAGGGCCCGTGCTTCGATGGTGCGGCCGGCGGTCAGTTGCATGAGGTCTCCGGTAAGTGAGCGCGTCGCGTGGCGACGAAGGTGTTCACCTTACCGGAGACCTGCGTTTCCGTCAGCGCGCAGCCTGCGCCACGTGCGTGCGCACAGCCTCGTCGAGCAAGTTTTCGACGTCGCGCTGGGCGCGCTGGCCTGCTTCCCGCTGACGCTGCCCCAGTTCCGCCTGCTGCGAGCCGAGTTCGCCCTGCTGCATACCGAGCTTTGCTGCCTGCTCTCCGATTTTGCTCTGTTCGACGGCGAGTTTGTTCTGCTCGCCTACCAGTACATCGCGTGCGCTGGACAGGCTCGGGTCGGGCGCGCGTAAAGACATTTCCGCCTGTCTCGTACCGAGCTTTGCCTGTTGGTAACCGAGTGACGCCTGCTGCTGTCCCAGGCCCTGCTGCTTCTGGGCGAGCGCTTGCTGTTTCCCGGCCAGGGCCTGCTGCTTTTCGCTCAGGTCGCTGACGGACGAGAAGGCCGACTGGATCTTCTTGATATACGTCTGATCGCGCACGACCCATTCGCCATCGGCGCGACGGAACCACAGCAGGGGTTCGTCGCCCTTGCGCTGCTGCCTGGCGCGCTGCGCATCGACACGCGTGCCGCTCATGAACATCGAACGGCCGTCCATGATGACGTAAGCGCTGCGCGCGTCGCTGTCGAACGTGACCACACTGTGGTCGAACTCGCTGCCGAATGGCGCGGTCGGCTGCGGTGGTACGGGGGGCGCCGGCGGAACGCCGGGCGGCATCGGCTCGGGCGGGGCGGTCGGTAGCGGCGGAAGACTGGGGGCAACCGGTGCGGGACGTGCCTGCATATCGACGGCAGGTGCGACATGGGTCGAGGCGACGACGCGATACGGCACCACGCCCGCCACGGATACGACGGCGACGAGGAACCAGGCAAGCGCGCGGGGGCTCTTCTCGTTGGCGTTCTGAAGCATGGTGAGTCTCCTTTTCAGGGTTTCGAACGTGGGGGAGGCGCCGCCGAGCGCATGCCGCGTATGCGGCGAAACGCCCATGCGCAGTAGCAGACGTCCATAGGCTTGTGGTGCCTGACGACCGCGACGCAGCACTTCCGCATCGCACGCCGCCTCTCGGGAAAGGGCGTATTCGCGCGTGGCGTAATGCACGAGGGGGTGAAAGAAAAACAGGGCGCGCGCGAGGGCGGGAATCCAGCCAAGCCAGATGTCGCCGCGCCGTACATGGGCCAGTTCGTGGACGAGTGCCATCTCCAGCTCGCTGTCGTCCAGTATGGCTTCGACGGGTAGCAGGATCGTGGGTCGCAGGATGCCGACCACCTGGGGCGAGACGACTTCAACGGAACATGCGAGAGCGGGCGAACGGCGCATGCCCAGGCGGCGCGCACGCTGCGACACCATCGTCTCAAGGCGTGCGTCGTCGTGGGGCAACGCGCGGGCGATCACGCCGCGAATGCGGCGCCACTGCACGAAGGCGACGATGGCCTGGATGGCGACGATCGCTGCCCAGGCCGCGAACAACCATGTCGTCCACGCGATGCCGTGTGCTTCGGGCAGGGAAGGGACATGCGAGGCATGCCACGTCGTGGGCGCCATGACAGTGATGGTGGTAGGTTCGATCGCGGTGGGCTGCGGCGAGGGGAGCCACGGCAGTTGCCACGCCGTACCGCTGAACAGGCCGGCGACAGCTTGCACGCCCACCAGCCACCACAGCAATGCACGCGTCGCGGCCGACAGCGAGGGGATGTATCGGGTCAGTGCATACACCACGGCGCCCAGTACGCAGGCTTGCAACGAGGTATGCCCGAGGCGCAGGAGCAGGGTTTCGGCAAGGGCGTCCATGTCAGCGGCCTTTGCGCTTCGACTGGAGCGTACTGACCAGCGCTTCCAGCTCGGCCAGTTCGTTGTCGGTGACTTCGCCGCGTTCGGACATCCATGCGACAAAAGGCGAGACGGAACCGCGCAGGGTTTTCTCGACGAAGCTGCCGACGGCGCCGCGCATGACATCGGTCGCACCGCTGCTGGCGCTGTAGCGGAAGGAACCTTCGGCGCGGCGGCGACCGAGATAGCCCTTCGTGCGCAGCCGCTCCATCATCGTCAGAACCGTGGAGCGCGCCAGACTGCGTGGCTCGCCGAAACCGGTCTGCACATCCGCTACCGAACTCTTCGGATGGCTGGAAACGTATTCCAGGAGGGCCAGTTCCTGATCGCCGATGGATCGCTTGAGCATGGGGTATTGCCTCTGACTACACGTGTAGTCAGGGTGCACTTGACTACACGTGTAGTCAAGCATGACTTCCGGCATATCCCGTGTGTGCATACCTCACAAACCAAAACGCCCCCGCCGAAGGCGGGGGCGTCTGGAATGCTTGTCGTTGCGCGTGGACGCTAGGGCGTCATGCGCGAACGGATCAGGCTGCCGCGTCCTTGAGCTTCTTCAGCGGGCGAACCTTGACCTTAACCGATGCAGGCTTGGCGGCGAACATGCGCTCTTCACCGGTGAACGGATCCTTGCCCTTGCGCTTCGGCTTGGCCGCAACAGCTACGGACGTGATCTTCAGCAGACCGGGCAGCGTGAACGAGCCAGCGCCCTTCTTGTGAATGGATGCAGCAATGACGGCTTCAAGCGAGGCCAGAACGGCCTTCACGCCCTTGCCTTCGACGCCGCTGTGCTCGACGAGATGGGCAACGAGCGTGGACTTCGACAGCGCGTCCTTGATCGGCTTGAGGGTGGCGGGAGCCTTAGCAGCGGCTTTGGCAGGCGCCTTGACGGCTTTCTTTGTCGCCGCCGATTTGGTGGTCTTGGCCATGGTTATCCTTGTCACGTGATCGAAAAGTTCGGCCGTTCCGGCCGGTGCCCAGCGGGCGACTCACTCTAGCGTTGCTTTGCGCCGTGTGAAATAGGGTAAGCGAGATTTTTTTCTCGTTTCGACCCTTTTTTTAAGGGACGAAGGGGTCTTCATTCATTTCCGACCCGTGATGCACCGCATCAGATGCCTGCATACCACTCGTATCCATTGTCTTCCCAGTAGCCGCCTTTGCCGCCTGCTATGCCACCAAAGGAGTCCACGAATTCCAGTCTGCGGATGTATTTAGCCTGCTTGTAGCCGAGCTGGCGCTCGACGCGCAGCCTCAACGGCGCACCGTTCGCGACGGGCAGATCCTTGCCATTCAGCGCATAGGCAAGCAGCGTCTGCGGATGCCGGGCTTCGGTCAGGTCGATACTTTCGTAGTAAGGCGTGTCTTCCTCCATCTCGTCGAAACAGTGGAAGACCACGTAGCGGGCGGCCGGTGTCGGGGCGACGCGATCGATCACGGCGGACAGCGGTGTGCCGGTCCATTTGCCGATAGCGCTCCAGCCTTCGACGCAGTCGTGGCGGGTGATCTGCGTACGGGTGCCAAGCTCGCGCAGGTCCGCGATCGACAGTTGCATCGGCTGTGCCACGAGACCGTCGATCTGTAACCGGTAGTCCCTGAAGCCGGATTCGAGCAGTGCCCGATAGTCGTCCGTATCCGGCATGGTGCTGCCGTTTGGCCGGAAAACCGCCGAAATATCGGCTTCTCCGTACTCTTTCGCCAGTGCCTGGGACGGCGAGAACAGCTTCTGCATCCGTCGTGTCACGTCTTCGGCCGTACCCAGTACGCGCGCGCCGGTGTCGCTGTTCGATATCCGGTCGCAGCCGGCGATGACGGCACCGCCCAGCGCCAGAAGGGTATTGCGCAGGAACCGGCGGCGTTCAGTCATGGGGAGTCTCCTGCGGCTTTTCGGGTTTCACGCGGTAGTAGCCGGTGATCATCCCGCGGAGCTGGTTCAGCGGGCCGGTGATGATGACTTCCAGCACATGCACCACGATGAAGGCGACGAAACCGCACGCGATGACGAAATGGATGGTGCGGGCCGACTGCCGGCCGCCGACGAGATCGACCAGTGGCGATAGCACCGCGTCCATGCGCGGCGACATGGCCAGTCCCATCAGGACGATGCCCCCGCCGAATACGACGATGGTGACGAGGTAGGCGATGCGTTGCAGCACGTTGTAGCGGAGCTCCTCGTCGCCATGGGGGTGGCGGAAGCGGAGGTGATCGACGATGGAGCGTCCCATGCCGCGCCAGTCGCGCCACGTGGGCACGAGGTCGTCGCGCAGGTGCCGGCTGGCCAGCGACCAGGCGATATAGCAGAGTCCGTTGACGACGAAGAGCCACGCGAAGAAGAAGTGCCAGCGCCGCCCCATCGCGAGCCAGCCGGGACCGGGAATCGTCGCCCACGACGGGAAGGCACGCGGCTGAACGTCGGTGCCGACGCGCGAGGCGCCGAGTACGCCGGTGGTGTCGAACGCATGGTTGCCGACCGTCGTGATGCCGCGCAGCTGGCCGTCGCTTTGTTGCGCGGCGCCTATTTTCAGGACTTCCTTGCCGGGATCGGAGCGGATGCCCCAGTACAGCGAGGGATGGGCGTTGAAGATCTGCAGTCCGCTGCCCAGCAGCACGAACAGGCAGACGACGTTGATCCAGTGCATGACGCGCACTGGCCAGCGATGGCGATAGACGAGGCGCGATCCGTTCGTGTCGGTCATGGGGCATCCGTCCGCATGGGGCGATATGGAGTATGACCCGGCGACGGACGGATTGCTTTCGCGAAGAGCGTGAATTCGTGCGACGGGGCCTTCCCGGGCGCACCGCTGCGGATTCCGGCGTGCGTGTATGGACCCAGGACATAGGTAACAGGTGTGCCAGGACATGGGTTACACCTTGGCCGGGCTTTTTCCCGCCGAGGTGCCGT
>NZ_SMCS01000001.1 GCF_004342265.1 Luteibacter rhizovicinus | reverse complement strand
CAGCAGGAACTCGCACCGTGGCCGCGTCCGATGCTGGACCGGCGGGAATTGCCGAGAATCGCGGGCATTTCGTCGTTCGGTGCGGGCGGTGCGAACGCACATGTATTGATCGAGGAGTACATCCGGCCGGCGGCGACGTCTGCAGTTCCGACCGGTCCGGCCATGGTGCTGCTGTCGGCGCGCGACGATGAGCGGCTGCGCGAGCAGGTTCAATCGCTACTGGCGATCCTCGCTACGCCGGAAACGGAGCCGGATATCCGGCTGGCCGATCTGGCGTATACGCTGCAGGTCGGACGCGAAGCGATGGAAGAGCGGCTCGCGCTGGTGGTGAGCTCCCTATCCGAGCTACGCGAGAAACTGAGCGTCTATGCGGCCGGTGAGACCGCGATCGATGAGCTGTACCGTGGTCAGGTCAAACGCAATAAAGCCACACTGGCCGCTCTGTCCGGCGACGACGATATCGCCGCTGCCGTCGAGTCGTGGATCGCCAAGGGCAAGTTCGGCAAGTTGCTCGATCTGTGGGTGAAGGGCCTCGCCTTCGACTGGCAGCGCCTGTACGGCGCCAACCGGCCACATCGCATCAGCCTGCCCACGTATCCGTTTGCCCGCGAGCGCTACTGGATAGAACTTTCCGCCCCGCAGCCGATCGCCTCGTCGACGACGGGAGGGATATTGCATCCACTACTGCATCGCAATACCTCCAGTTTTTCGGTGCAGCGTTTCAGCTCCCATTTCAGCGGCGAAGAGTTCTTCCTCGCCGATCACGTGGTGCGAGGCATACGTATTCTTCCGGGTGTCGCCCAACTGGAAATGGCGCGACACGCCGCCAGCGAAGCGATTGAAGACGATTGTCAACTGCAGTTGAAGAACATCGCATGGATGCGACCGGTAGCTGTCGGCGTGGATGGAGTCGACCTGAAAATCGCACTGGTTCCGCAAGAGAATGGCGAAATCGGCTTCGAGATTTACCGCGACGCCGATGACGGCGACACCGTGACGTATAGCCAGGGCTCGGCGATCGTTGTCGCGGATGCGGAGTCTGGCGAAACGGTAGTGCACGACCTTTCGGCTTTGCGTCAGCAGTGCACGGCGTCCTATTTGAGTGCGGCGCAATGCTATGCCCGATTCGAACAGATGGGCTTGCATTACGGTCCGGGATTCCAGGGACTGAGCGAACTATTCTTGGGGTCGCAGCAAGTTCTGGCGCGGATCACCTTACCCGCTTCGACGAAGCTGGATGGCTACGCATTGCATCCCGGTCTTCTGGACGCAGCGTTGCAAGCCGCCCTTGGGCTGGTTCACGCAACTGTCGATATGGGCGAGCAGGTGCTGTTGTTGCCCGTCAATCTGGGTTCGCTGGACGTGTTTGCACCTTGCACCGCCGCCATGTGGGCTTTCGTGCGTCACAGCACCGGAAGCACGGCGGTCGATGCATCGCAGACGATCGATATCGATCTCTGCGACGAAACAGGCGCGGTATGCGTTCGCTTCCGCCAGCTTGAGTTACGGGCATCGACGGTTATCGCCGAATCCGGTATGGCGTTGCAGACCTTGCTGACGACCCCTGTATGGGAAGTCCGGCCTGCCGCAACCGATAGCGTCGCGAACCCCGTGTTCGCTCGACACCTGGTGATGTTGTGCGGACTCGATGCGCCAGACGCGGATCGCGTGCAGGCGAAAATGCCTGGCGTCGTCTGCGTGGCCTTCGCCGCGGATCGGGATCTGGCACATGCCTACGAATCCGCCGCCGGCGCCTTGCTGGAGCATATCCAGTCGCTGGGAAGCCAGTCGGGGCAGCATCTGATTCAGGTGGTCGTACCGGCGCAGGGGATCGGCCAGACCATGGCGGGTCTGGGCGGCATGCTGCGCACGGCGCAGCTGGAAAATCCGCGCATCGTCGGTCAGGTCATCAGCATCGAAAGCGGTCAGGACATCGTGCAGGCGTTGCTGGAAAACCGTGACGGCAACGCGCAACAAGTGCGTTACGTCGACGGCGAACGCCAGATCGGCGGTTGGGCCGAACGTCTGTCGACGCCGGATGCCGTGTCGCCGTGGAAGGCGCAAGGTGTGTACCTGATCACCGGAGGCGCGGGTGGTCTGGGCCTGATCTTCGCTCGCGACATCGCGCGTCAGGCCAGGGGCGTCACGTTGATCCTGACCGGGCGTTCACCGCTGACGGATGCAACGCAGGCCGCACTCGCCGAACTCGAAGCGCTGGGCGCGACGGCGCAATACCGTCAGCTGGACGTGGGCGATCGCGACGCCGTGACGCAGTTGGTACACGGCGTTGCAGAAACCTTCGGCGGTCTGCACGGCATCGTCCACAGTGCCGGAGTCCTGCGCGACAGCTTCATCATCAGGAAGACCCGGGAGGAATTGCACGAGGTACTGCGCGCCAAAGTGGCCGGCACTCTCCATCTCGACGACGCCAGCCGCGACCTGGCGCTCGACTCCTTTATCTGCTTCTCGTCTGTTTCAGGTGCGCTCGGTAACGTGGGGCAGGCCGACTACGCGGCAGCGAATGCCTTCATGGACGCTTTCGCACACCACCGCGCCGAACTGGTAGAGCGCGGAGAGCGTCACGGACGCACGCTGTCGGTGAACTGGCCACTGTGGGACGAAGGCGGCATGCAGGTCGATGCCGCCACGCGCCGATACCTGCTCCAGGAAACCGGCATGACGCCTCTGCGTAGTGCCAGCGGTTGTGCGGCATTGGTACAGGCCGTGTCGAGCGGGCTGCCTCAGGTGCTGGTGGCCGAAGGCGTAATAGACCGGCTGAAAGCAACCTTATTGAAAGATATGCCGGTGAAGTCGGCCGTCGTGGCGGCCGAGATGGATCGTGCCGAGCCGATGGCTGAAGACTTGCGCGAAAAGACGGTACGCCATCTGGTCCGGCTGCTATCGGCCACGCTCAAATTGCCGCCGCACAAAATCGATGCGAACGCGCCACTGGAAGCCTATGGCATCGATTCCGTCCTGATCATGGACCTGACCCTCAAGCTGGAAAAATCCTTCGGTTCATTGCCAAAGACACTATTCTTCGAATACCAGACCATCGCGGCGCTGGCCGACTATTTTCTGCAATCCTGGCGCGCCGAGCTGATTGAGCTGTTCGGTGAAAGAACCATCGTCTCGGCGCCGGCAGCCGTGGTAAGACCTCATGGCAACCGGAAGGCCGTACCGGCCATACACCGCCGTTCGCGTTTTGAGTTGCGCGGGACCGATCCCGGCATCAGTGAAATCGCGATCATCGGTGTGGCCGGACGCTATCCGCAGGCAGGCAACCTCGAACAGTTCTGGGCCAATCTGAGCCAGGGCAAGGACAGCATCACCGAGATTCCATCGGAACGTTGGGATCACACGCTTTACTACGACGAAGACCGCAACAAGCCCGGCAAGACCTATGGGAAATGGGGCGGTTTCATCGATGGCGTCGACCTGTTCGATCCGCTGTTCTTCAACATCTCGCCACGCGAAGCGGAGTTGATGGACCCGCAGGAACGGCTGTTCCTCGAATGCGTGCATGGCACGCTGGAAGACGCGGGCTACACACGCGACAACGTGGCCGAGGACAGCAACGTCGGTGTGTTCGTCGGCGTGATGTACGAGGAGTATCAGTTGTACGGCGCGCAAGAGCAGGCGCGGGGACGCCCCCTCGCCATACCTGGCAGCCCGGCCTCGATCGCGAACCGGATTTCGTATTTCTGCAATTTCAACGGTCCGAGCATGGCGCTGGACACCATGTGTTCGTCGTCGCTGACGGCGATCCACCTGGCTTGCCAGAGCCTGCAACGCGGCGGCTGCGCCGTTGCGGTCGCGGGCGGCGTGAATGTATCGGTGCACCCGAACAAGTACCTGATGCTGGCCCAAGGCAAGTTCATTTCCGGCAAGGGCCGCTGCGAGAGTTTCGGCGAGGGTGGCGAAGGCTACGTGCCGGGTGAGGGCGTCGGTGCGGTACTGCTGAAGCCGCTCGCGCAGGCGAAAGCGGATGGCGATCACATCTATGGCGTGATCAAGGCCACCGCGATCAACCATGGCGGCAAGACCAACGGCTATACGGTGCCGAACCCCAACGCACAGGCCAAGGTGATCGAAAGAGCACTACGTGAGGGCGGCATCGATGCCCGCGCGGTGAGCTATGTGGAAGCGCACGGCACCGGCACCAGTCTGGGCGATCCGATCGAGATTGCGGGGCTGTCCAAGGCATTCCGTGGCTGGACGCAGGACACCCAGTTCTGCGCCATCGGTTCGGCCAAATCGAACATCGGTCATTGCGAGAGCGCGGCGGGCATCGCCGGCGTGACCAAGGTACTGCTGCAGATGAAACACCAGCAACTGGTGCCGAGCCTGCATTCGAGCGTACTGAACCCGAACATCGACTTTGCCGGCACGCCGTTTGTCGTGCAGCAGGAACTCGCGCCGTGGCCGCGTCCGATGCTGGACCGGCGTGAATTGCCGAGAATCGCGGGAATTTCGTCGTTCGGTGCGGGCGGTGCGAATGCACATGTGGTGATCGAGGAATACGTTGCGCCGGTCGTTTCGTATGCAGCGAGCGGCCACGCATTGATCGTGTTGTCGGCACGCCATGAGGACCGGCTTCGCGAACAGGTGCAGTTGTTGCTGGCAGCTATCGCATCGAATGCGGATATCGCACTGGCCGATCTGGCGTACACGCTGCAGGTCGGGCGCGATGCCATGGAGGAACGGCTCGCGCTGGTGGTGAACTCATTACCCGAATTGCATGAAAAGCTGAGCGCTTATGCTGCGGGTGAGACCGCGATCGACGAGCTGTATCGCGGTCAGGTCAAACGCAATAAAGACACATTGGCCGCCCTGTCTGGCGACGACGACATGGATACCATCGTCGAGGCGTGGATCGCCAAGGGTAAGTTCGGCAAGCTGCTCGACCTGTGGGTGAAGGGCCTCGCCTTCGACTGGCAGCGTCTGTATGGCACCGATCGGCCGCGGCGCATCAGCCTGCCGACTTATCCGTTTGCCCGCGAGCGCTATTGGATACAGAGCGGCCAAGGACAGGCGGTCGTCTCGTCCGGCAACGGCGAGGCGCTACATCCGCTGCTACATCGCAATACTTCGGACGTCGATGGACTGTGCTTCAGCACGCACTTCAGCGGGGAAGAATTCTTCCTGACCGATCATGTGGTGCAAGGGGCTCGTGTATTGCCGGGCGTCGCACAACTGGAGATGGCACGCCGCGCGGTCGGTGAAGTGATCGGCGAAACAGGTCATATCGCATTGAACGATGTGGTGTGGGTGCGTCCGGTCGTGGTTGCTGCCAATGGGCTGACACTGCATATCGCGCTTTCCCCCGAAGAAGCCGGCGACGTAGGCTTCGAAATTTACAGCGAAGGCGAAGACGGCATAGCCGTGGTGCATAGCCAGGGCGTGGCCCTGACCGTTGCGATGGAAGCTCCGGACGCATCCGCAACCCACGATCTGGCGACATTGCGCGAGCAATGCATGCAGGCAAACTATGATGCGCAAGCGTGCTATGCCCGATTTGAACGGATGGGCTTGCACTATGGACCGGGTTTCCAGGGCCTGAGCGAACTGTTCTTGGGGTCGCAGCAAGTTCTGGCGCGTATCACGCTACCTGCGTCTGTGCGGATGGATGGCTACGTGCTGCATCCCAGTCTGCTGGATGCGGCGTTGCAAGCGACACTGGGTCTGCAACTGGGTACGGCGGCGGACGTAACGCTGATGCTGCCCTTTGCGTTGGGTGCCCTGGAAGTATTGAGGCCATGCACGACCGCCATGTGGGCGGTCGTCCGGCACAGCGCTGGCAGTCGGACGGATGACGCGGTACAGCGGCTCGATATCGATCTGTGCGATGAGCGCGGTTCGGTATGCGTGCGCTTCAGGCAGTTCAGTCTGAGACCGTCGACGGCGAGCGCCACGCACAGCGAATCCGAACCGACGGTACCGATGGCCGTGCCTGACGGACGTATCCAGACGCTGCTGCTACGCCCGGAATGGACAGCGCAGCCTGCCGCGATCGATAGCTCCGCGGACCGCGTGTTCGCAAAGCACCTGCTGCTGGTATGCGGATTCGACGCAGTAGATGCGGATCGCATTCAGGCGCACTTGCCGGGCGTGGTCTGCGTGGCCATTCCCGCGAATCGGGATCTGGCGCAGTGCTATGAATCCGCCGCTGGCATGCTTCTGGAACAGATCCAGTCGCTGGGCAGTCAGAGCGGTAGGCATCTGATCCAGGTGGTCGTGCCCAGTCACGGCATGGGCCAGACCATGGTCGGACTGGGCGGCATGCTGCGCACGGCGCAACTGGAAAATCCGCGCATCGTCGGTCAGGTCATCCGCGTCGAAAGCGGTCAGGACATCGTGCAGGCGTTGCTGGAAAATCGCGATGGAAACGCGCAGCAAGTGCGCTACGTCGACGGCGAACGCCAGATCGGCGGCTGGGCCGAACGCCCGTCGACACCTGAAGCCGCCTCGCCGTGGAAAGCGCATGGTGTGTACCTGATCACCGGTGGGGCAGGCGGACTCGGTTTGATCTTCGCGCGCGAAATCGCGAGTCAGGCCCGGAACGCCGTGCTGATCCTGACTGGCCGATCGGCACCGAACGAAGGCATTCAGGCCAACATCCGCCACCTGGAAACCCTCGGTGCCGTGGTGCGCTACCACGCGGTCGACGTCACCGATGCCGTTGCCCTGACGCAACTGGTGCACAGCATTCCGGAAGAGTTCGAAAGTCTCGACGGCATCATCCATAGCGCCGGCGTGGTACGCGACAGCTTCATCGCCAAGAAGACCCGGCAACAACTGCACGACGTCCTCAGCGCCAAGGTGGCCGGTACGCTGAATCTCGACGAAGCCAGCCGCGACATGACGCTCGACTGCTTCATCTGCTTCTCGTCCATCGCCGGCGCGGTGGGAAATGTGGGACAGGCCGACTATGCGGCGGCCAATGCGTTCATGGATGCCTTCGCGCACCATCGCGCCGAACGCGTGGCACAAGGACAGCGCCGCGGGCACACGCTGTCGGTGAACTGGCCGTTGTGGGACGAAGGCGGCATGCAGGCGGATGCCGCGACGCGCACGATGCTGATCCAGCAACTGGGCATGCATGCGCTGGCCACCGATAGCGGTGTACTGGCTCTGCGACAGGCGCTGGCGAGTGGGCTGAATCAGCTGCTGGTCGTGGCGGGCGACGCGGCCCGCATCCGGCAGGTACTGCTGGGCAAGCCACCTGAAACGATAGCGGTAGTGCCCACAACTCACGACGACCGGACGTTACCCGGACACATCTTGCAAGATCGCGTGAAACAGGCGCTGGTAGGGATGGTGTCGTCGCTGATCAAGGTGAAGCCGGAGGATATCGACGGCGAAACGACCCTGAGCGAATACGGTTTCGATTCGGTATCGCTGACCGAATTCGGCAATGCGTTGAACCAGCAGTACCGTATCGAACTGAAACCGACGATCTTCTTCGAGTACCCGACGCTTGACGGTCTGGCCGGTTATCTGGTGCGTGAGTACCCGACCGCGCTGGCACCGCAGTTTGTAACGGCAACCGGTGCCGCACCAACCGCCATGGCACCGACGCCCGAGCGCTCCCGTGTTCGGGGACGGAGCCGTTTCAGTACGGTAACGGCAAGCCGGAGTCAGACGATCGACGAACCGGTCGCGATCATCGGCATGAGCGGTCAGTTCCCGCAGGCGCGGGACATCGATGCCTTCTGGCGCAACCTGCGCGACGGCAAGGATTGCATCGGCGAGATTCCGCCCGAGCGCTGGGATTGGCGAGCATGGCACGGCGACCCGGTACGCGAAGAGAACAAGACCAATATCAGATGGGGCGGCTTCATCGACGGAGTGGACGAATTCGACCCGATGTTCTTCGGCATCTCGCCCAAGGAAGCGGAGCTGATGGACCCGCAGCAACGCCTGATGATGACCCATGTCTGGAAGGCGCTGGAAGATGCCGGTTATGCAGGACCGGCGCTGTCCGGCAGCGATACGGCTATCTATGTCGGCACCGGAGCAACCGGCTACGGCACGCTGCTCAATCGCGCCAACCTAGGAGGTGAAGCCTATTCCTCGACGGGCGGGGTGCCTTCGGTGGGTCCCAACCGCATCAGCTATCTGCTCAATTGGCACGGCCCGAGCGAGCCGGTGGAAACCGCTTGTTCCAGTTCGCTGATCGCGCTGCGCCGCGGCGTGGCGGCCATCCAGAATGGCGAATCGTCCATCGCCATCGTTGGCGGAGTGAACACCATCGTGACACCGGAAGCACATATCAGCTTCAACAAGGCCGGGATGCTGAGCGAGGACGGTCGCTGCAAGACCTTCTCGAGCGAGGCCAACGGCTATGTACGCGGCGAAGGCGTCGCGATGCTGGTGTTGAAGACGTTGTCCGCCGCCGAGCGCGACGGCGACCATATCTACGGTCTGGTGCGTGGTACGGCGGAGAATCATGGTGGCCGCGCCAACTCCCTGACCGCGCCCAATCCGAAGGCGCAGGCCGCGGTGGTCCGGAAAGCCCACCAGCAGGCGGGTATCGATCCGCGCACCGTGACTTATATCGAGGCTCACGGCACCGGTACGCCGCTGGGGGATCCGGTGGAGATCAATGGCCTGAAGGCCGCGTTCAAGGAGCTGTACGCCGCGACGGGCGAGAGCGACGTCACGGCGCCGCACTGCGGGCTGGGCTCGGTCAAGACCAATATCGGCCATCTCGAACTGGCGGCCGGTGTGGCGGGTGTCATCAAGGTCTTGCTGCAGATGAAGCACAAGACGCTGGTGAAGAGTCTGCATAGCGACACCCTCAATCCGTACATCGATTTGAGCGGTAGTCCGTTCTATGTGGTGCAGGAAGCACGCGAATGGACGGCAGTACGCGATGCACGCGGACAGGCTGTGCCGCGCCGCGCCGGAGTGAGCTCGTTCGGTTTCGGCGGAGTGAATGCGCATGTCGTGCTGGAGGAATACATTCCATCGGCCGCGACGACTTCTGTCGCAAGCGGCCCCGCCGCTGTCGTGCTATCGGCGCGCAATGACGAGCAGCTGCGCGAACAGGCACGACAGCTATTGGCATTTGTCTCTTCGCCGGAAGAAGTCCGACTGGCCAATCTCGCTTATACGCTTCAGGTCGGACGCGAAGCGATGGAGGAGCGGCTGGGTCTCGTGGTCGGCTCCCTCGCCGAACTGCGCGACAAGCTGACACGCTTCCTCGCGGGCGACAGCATGGACGAGTTCTATCGCGGGCAGGTCAGGCGCAACAAAGACGCGATGGCTACATTCTCGGCCGATGAAAGCATGGCCCAGACCGTTCGCAACTGGGTCGAGAACGGCCAGTTCGGCGAGCTGCTCGATCTGTGGGTGAAGGGATACGGTCTCGACTGGACCAGCCTTTATGGCAACCACAAGCCCAGCCGAATCTCTCTGCCGGTCTATCCATTCGCGCGCGAGAAATACTGGGTTTCCGCTGGCATGGCTTCGAGCTCGAACGTACCGGCTTCCGGCGATATGCATCGCGTGCTGCATCCCTTACTGCATCGCAATACCTCGGACCTGTCGGTCCAGCGCTTCAGCAGCCGCTTCCATGGCGAGGAATTCTTCTTCGCCGATCACCGTGTGGAAGATATGCGCGTGCTGCCGGGCGTAGCCCAACTCGAAATGGCGCTAGTCGCCGCACGCGAAGCGACGCATCTGGACAGCGGCTTGTCGCTGAGCAAGGTGGTGTGGGCACGGCCGGTGGTCGCGGGAGCGACGGGACTCGACCTGCATCTGGCGCTTCATCCGGAACAGGGCGGAGCGATCCGGTACGAAATCTACAGCGACGCCGGGGAGACGGCCACCGTATACGGCCAGGGCACCGTGCTGACGGTGGCGAATGCCGCCGACATCGGAGCCAGCCACGATCTGGACGCACTGCGCGAGCAATGCGTCATGGCGCATCTCAGTTCCGCGCAATGTTATGCCGTGCTCGAACAGAAAGGCCTGCGTTACGGACCGGGCTTCCGCGGTCTGAACGACGTGTTCGTCGGTCAGGGGCAGGTCCTGGCGCAAATAACGTTACCTGTATCCGTAGCGTCGTCGCTGGACCAGTACGTCCTGCATCCGAGCCTGCTCGATGCTGCGTTGCAAGCATCGCTGGGTCTTCAGATAGCGACAGCGGGAGCAAGTGCACCGTTGCTTGCATTGCCGTTCGCGCTCGAGGCGCTGGACGTCCTGGCGCCTTGCACGAGCCACATGTGGGCGATCGTGCGCTACAGCGAAGGCACTTTCGCCGGCGATGCGGTCCAGAAAATCGATATCGACTTGTGCGACCAGACAGGCCTTGTCTGCGTCCGCATCAGGCAATTCAGTTTGCGCATTTTCGATCCCAAGCCCACACGCGACACAAACATTGACCGGATCACTTCTGACATGGCCGATTTGACGGGCGTTACCCCTTCCAGCAACCGGACGGCCGACGAGGTACAAGCAGGCCTCGCCGTGAATACGCTGTTGCGTGAAAAGAGCATCGTGCAGTTCAAGAAGCTGATAGGAAAAGGCATCAAGTTGCCCGTCGATGCCATTGAGGCGAACGTCAACTTCGAGAAATACGGCATCGATTCGATCCTCGTCATGGAACTGACGAATGCCTTGCGCGATGTATTCGGTGCCGACAGCGTCGGTACGACGTTGCTCTTCGAACATCAGAACATCGAGAGCCTCGTCGAGCATTTCATCCAGACCGACGCCGAGGCCTTGATGCGCTGGACGGGGCTGGATGTTGCCGTCGCTGCCACAGCCAGCGGGACGCGCACGACGAGCCCGATATCGACACTCCCTCCCTCGATGGGCGAGGCAAATCGCATCCGCGCGAACGAAGGCGTGCACAGGGTGGCCCCCACGGTGGCGAGCGTACCGGCGATCGCGCCGCGTTTCGACGTGGCGATTGTCGGCCTGTCCGGGCGCTACCCCGGTGCTGCCGATATCAATCAGTTCTGGGACAACCTGGCCGCGGGACGCAACTGCATTTCGGAGGTTCCGTCAGAGCGCTGGGACAACAGCAGGTTCTTCGACGCGGCTAAGCATCAACCCGGAAAGACCTATACCCGCTGGGCAGGTCTGCTGGACGACGTGGATTGCTTCGATCGCCTGTTCTTCAATATCACGCCGCGCGAAGCACAGCTGATCGGCCCGCAGGAACGGTTGTTCATGCAGGAAGTACACGCAAGCATCGAAGATGCCGGCTACACGCCGGAAAATGTGTGCCGGAGCAGAAAGGTTGGCCTGTTTGTCGGCGTCATGAACGAGAATTACGCGACTGGCGTGCGCTTCTGGTCGATCGCCAATCGCGTGTCCTATGCGTTCAATTTCCAGGGCCCCAGCATGGCGGTCGATACCGCGTGCTCGTCCTCGCTGACGGCGGTGCATCTGGCCATCGAAAGCCTGCGTAGCGGCGATAGTGAAGTGGCCGTTGCCGGCGGCGTGAATCTGATCGTCGCACCGGCCCACCTGATCGATCTGTCCTCGATGGGAATGCTGTCCAGCGGCGACAAGTGCAAGTCGTTTGCCGCCGACGGCGATGGGTTTGTGGATAGCGAAGCCGTGGGTGCGCTCGTGCTCAAGCCGCTTCATCGCGCGGTTGCCGACGGCGACCATATCTATGGCGTGATCAAGGGCAGCGCGATCAACTCGGGCGGCAAAACCCATAGCTATATGGTGCCCAACCCGAATATGCAGGCGCAGTTGGTGAACGATGCCCTGCAACGCGCCGGTGTCGATGCGCGCGCCGTCAGCTATGTGGAAGCGCAGGGTACCGGCAGTAACCTGGGCGACCCGATCGAGATCGCCGGGCTGTCCAGGGCCTTCCGGAACTGGACGCAGGACAAGCAGTACTGCGCCATCGGATCGGCCAAGTCCAATGTCGGGCATAGCGAGAGTGCGAGCGGGTTCGTGGGGATCAGCAAGGTATTGATGCAGATGAAGCACCATATCCTGGTGCCAAGTCTGCATGCGGGCACGCTCAACCCGAACATCAAATTCGCCGACACGCCCTTTGTCGTGCAGCAGACATTGGCACACTGGCCGCGTCCGCTGCTGGAACTTGGCGGTCAACGGCGCGAAATTCCGAGAATCGCCGGGGTTTCCTCGTTTGGTGCGGGCGGTGCGAATGCTCATGTGGTGATCGAGGAATACATCGCGCCGCCCATCGCGGATCAGGCGTCAATACAGGCGATCGATGGCCCGGTCATGGTCGTGCTGTCGGCACGCAATCCGGAGCGGCTGCAGGAGCAAGTGCAACGGCTGCTGGCCGCGATCGCACCGGCACGCGTCGCCGCCGATCTGACGCTGGCCAATGTGGCTTACACCCTGCAGGTTGGCCGCGAAGCAATGGAGGAGCGGCTGGCCCTGCTGGTCGATTCGCTCGACGACTTGCGGCTGAAGTTGTCGGCTTGCGCCGCTGGCACCTTCGACGTCGAGGGTGTGTATCGCGGTCAGGTCAAACGCAATGCCTTGTCGATGCTTTCGGACGACGAGGACATGAACGTGACGATCCAGGCATGGGTCGCCAAAGGCAAGTTCGGCAAGCTGCTCGATCTGTGGGTCAGGGGTTTCACCTTCGACTGGAACGTTTTGTACGGTACAGCCAGCGGCCATCCCCGTCGCATCAGTCTGCCCACCTATCCATTCGCGCGGGAACGCTACTGGACCGATGTCCGTTATCCGGATAGTCCGGAAGCGTTCGCAACCGCAGGCCAGGGGACGCCGGTCACGCGACGTGACGCCATGGCGCCGGTTGCGCTGGCGGCCGACGCATCGTCGACTATTAAGGCGGCCAGTCACGAACAAGTGATGACCCGTATCTGGCAGGAATTGTTCGGCCGTCCGTCGGTTGATGTCGACGATGACTTCTTCGAGCTGGGCGGACATTCCTTGCTGGCGACGCAGTTGGCGTCCCGAATTCGCGCCGAATTCGGAATCGAAGTGCCGGTGGGTACCATCTTCGAAGCACCGACCGTGGCGTCGCTCGTCCAGAGAATGAAGCTGATCGCTCCGGTATCGGGAACACCGGGCGAGCAGGAGACGGTGTCGGCGATACAACCCATCCCGCAGGATGCGTCGCTGTCGTTGTCGTTTGCCCAGCAGCGTCTGTGGTTTCTCGATCAGTACGAGTCGAGGCGCGAGGTATATAACATCCCGGCCGCTGTGCGCCTGACCGGACATCTCGACGTGGATGCGCTGACCCGCACGCTCAACGAGATCGTTCGCCGTCACGACGTCCTGCGCACTTCGTTTGCGATCGTTGGCGATGAGCCCGTGCAAATCGTCGCGCCGGAATGGACGCTGCCGCTGGAAGTCACCGACCTGAGCGGCTTGCCGTCCGCGGCACGTGAGGCACAGGCACGCCTTCTTCAGCAGGACGAAGCGAGCAAACCCTTCGATCTTGCAGTGGGTCCCCTGATCCGTTTCAGTCTGATCCGGCTCACCGGCGACGAGCACGTTCTACTCCTGACGATCCACCATATCGTCTCGGATGGCTGGTCCATGGGAATCGTGGTGCGGGAAGTGGCCGCGTTGTACCGGTCTTTCTTGCAAGGCCAGCCGTCGCTTCTACCCGAACTGCCGATTCAGTACGCGGATTTCGCGCATTGGCAGCGGCAGTGGCTCAGCGGTGAGGTACTGGATCGACAGCTGAGCTACTGGAAGCAGCAACTGGCCAATAGCCCGACTCTGTTGACGCTGCCCACGGACCGGCCGCGGCCGGCGTTGTCCGATCACAGCGGGGCCTCGTTGCCGTTCGCCTTACCGGCGACGCTCGTATCGCGCCTGCAAGCACTCGGTCACCAGACGCAAAGCACCTTGTTCATGACGCTGTGCGCCGCCTTCAATGTCTTGCTGGCCCGCTATGCCGGACAGACCGATATCTGCATCGGCACCCCGATCGCCAATCGCAACCGTACCGAAATCGAGCATCTGATCGGCTTCTTCGTCAACACCTTGGTACTGCGCACGACGGTCGATCCGCAGCGCGATTTCCACCATCTGCTGCAACAGGTCCGGCAGCACACGCTCGATGCGTACGCCCATCAGGATGTCCCGTTCGAGCAACTGGTCGAAGCGCTGCAACCGGAGCGGCACACCAGTTACACGCCGCTGTTCCAGGTGATGCTGGTCCTGCAGAACATGCCGATGGACGAGCTGGCCTTGCCGGGCTTGTCGATGAACGTACTGGATGGCGAGAGCGTCACGGCCAAGTTCGATCTCACGCTGACCTTGACCGAGGGCAGGGAAGGGCTGCAGGGCGGTTTCGAATACAGCACCGAGCTGTTCGAGGCGCGCACGATCGAGCGGCTGGCCGGGCACTTCACCGCACTGTTGCAGGCGATCGTCGCCGATCCGGGCGTTCCTGTCGGCGAGTTGGCCATGCTCTCTGACGACGAACGCCATCAGCTGCTGCACACGTTCAACGACACCGCCACGGTGTATCCGAACGGCACGCAGACACTGCACCAGCTGTTCGAGGCACAAGTACAGCGCAGCCCGGACCATTCCGCCGTGGTCTTCGAAGGCGCATCGCTGAGCTACGCCGAACTCAATGCGCAAGCCAATCGTCTGGCCCGGCATCTGCGCGGTCTGGGCGTCGGACCGGACACGCTGGTCGGCCTGTGCGTCGAGCGCTCGCTGGAGATGATCGTCGGACTGTACGGCATCCTGAAGGCCGGTGGCGCTTACGTGCCGCTCGATCCGGCCTATCCGCCGGAGCGGCTGGCGACGATCGTCGCCGATGCCAAACCCGTCGTGGTCCTCACCCAGCGGCATTTACACGATGCGCTATCGGCGACACCGGACCTGCCCGTGTTTTGTCTGGACAGCGACGCCGATGTGCTGCATGCCTACGCCGAAGACAATCTCGACCATCAGACCCAGCCGGACCACCTGGCGTACGTGATCTACACCTCCGGCTCGACCGGCAAGCCCAAGGGCGTGGGCATCGACCAGCAAGGCATCGTCAACCGCCTGCAATGGATGCAGGAAGTCTATCCGCTGACCGCCGCCGACCGGGTCTTGCAGAAGACGCCCTTCAGCTTCGACGTGTCGGTCTGGGAGTTCTTCTGGCCGCTGATCGAAGGGGCGACGCTGGTGGTCGCCCGACCCGGCGGGCATCAGGACGTGGCCTATCTGGCCGGGCTGATCGACGCCCAGCGCATCACCACCCTGCATTTCGTGCCGCCGATGCTGGAGGTGTTCCTCAACGAAGCGGCGGCCGGCGGCGGCCAGTCCTTGCGGCAGGTCATGTGCAGCGGGCAGGCACTGCCTCTGGAATTGCAGCAGCGCTTCTTCGCCACCTGGGATCACGTCGCACTGCATAACCTGTACGGCCCGACCGAAGCCTCGGTCGACGTTACCTACTGGCCGTGCCGGAACGACAGTGCGCTGACCTGCGTACCGATTGGCCAGCCTATCGCGAACATCCAGATCCATATCCTGGATGAAGTGCTCAACCCGGTACCGGTGGGCGTGATCGGGCATCTGTATATCGCCGGCGTCGGTCTGGCCCGGGGTTACATCAATCGTCCCGACCTGACCGCGCAGAGCTTTATCCCGAACCCGTTCAGTGCCACACCCGGGGCGCGGATGTATCGCTCGGGCGATCTGGCCCGGTACCTGCCGGACGGACAGATCGAGTACCTGGGTCGCAGCGACCATCAGGTCAAGATCCGCGGCCTGCGTATCGAGCTGGGCGAAATCGAATCGACGCTGGGTACGCTGGGCGCAGTACGCGATGTCGTCGTGCTGGCCCGGCCGGACGAGCGGCATATCCCGCGACTGGTGGCCTATCTGGTGGCACACGACGGACGGGTATTGCCCGAAACGGCCGCCCTACGTACGGCCTTGCTGCAAACGCTGCCCGATTACATGGTGCCCGAGTACTTCATCGCGCTGGACGCCATGCCGTTGACCAGCAACGGCAAGGTCGACCGCGCCGCACTGCCGGCACCGGACATGGTGCAGAACGACGCGGTACATGTGGCGCCACGCACGCCTACCGAACAGATCATCGCCGACATCTGGGCCGATGTTCTGAAACTGGATAAGGTCAGTGTGTTCGACGATTTCTTCAGGCTGGGTGGGCATTCGCTGCTCGCCATCGCTCTTATCGAACGGATGCGCCGCGTGGAGCTATCGGTCGATATCAAGACGTTCTTCGTCGAACCGACCGTGGCGGCGCTGGCTCTGGCTACGGAAACGGGTGGCGGCAATATCGTCGTACCCGCCAACGGCATTCCGGAAGGAAGTGCGCATATCACGCCGGACATGGTCACGCTGGCAACGCTGAGCGGTGCGGACATTGCCAGGATCGTCGGCAGCGTGCCGGGCGGCGCGGCCAATATTCAGGACATCTATCCGTTGTCGCCGGCGCAGGAAGGCATTCTGTTCCATCACCTGATGGCGGAAGAACGCGACGCCTATGTGATGGAAATGCTCCTGGCGTTCGAAACGCGCAGCCACCTCGACAACTTCGTGTCGGCGCTCCAGACGGTCATCGCCCGGCACGACGTGTTGCGTACCGCCGTCCTGTGGGAGGAACTGGCCGAGCCTGTGCAGGTGGTGTGGCGACATGCGTCGCTGAAGATCGAAGAAGTATCGCTGGCCGGGGACGACGACGTAGCCACGCAACTGGGTGCACGTTACAACCCTCTGAACTATCGCCTGGATGTGCGCAACGCGCCCCTGATCAAAGGCTTCGTCGCCGAGGACCAGACGCGTGGCCGGTGGCTGATGCAAGTCATGCTGCATCACCTGATCGACGACAATACCTCGCTCAAATTGATGGCCGGGGAACTCAGGGCCATTCTCGACGGGCACGGCAACATGCTGTCCACGCCGTTGCCTTACCGCAATTTCGTGGCCCAGGCCCGCTCGGGCGTCAGCCAGGCGGAACACGAGACGTTCTTCCGTTCGATTCTGGCACACGTCGACGAACCTACCGCTCCCTTTGGACTGCTGGACGTACAGGGAGACGGTGCGGATATCGCCGAAGCGCGACTTCAGGTGGAGCCGGTACTGTCACGCCGTTTGCGACAGCAGGCACGAAAGCTCGGCGTGAGCACCGCCAGCCTGATGCATCTGGCGTGGGCGCGGGTATTGTCGCTGCTTTCCGGGCGGCAAGACGTGGTGTTTGGCACCGTGCTGTTTGGCCGCATGCAAAGCGGCGAGGGTGCGGATCAAGTGCTTGGTCTGTTCATCAACACACTCCCTGTCTGCATATCGACGGGCGCAAAGCGTGTGATCGATGGAGTGCGCGATACGCACGTGCTCCTGACGAAGTTGCTGCGTCATGAGCACGCATCGCTGGCACTGGCCCAGCGTGCAAGCGGCGTAGTGGCGCCCACGCCGCTGTTTTCGGCACTGCTCAATTATCGTCACAACGTCAGCGCGGATGCGGTCAGCGCCGACGATCTTGCGGGCATGCAGCTGATCGGCATGAAGGAACGCACCAATTATCCCTGCGTGCTTTCAGTCGACGATGCTGGCGATAACTTTGGCCTGGCCGTCCAGATACAGGATGCCCAGCGGGCGCAGCGGCTATGCCAGTACGTGCACTCGGTACTGGAGCACCTGACCGACGCGTTGGAGAACCACCCGGATGCGCGTATCGACAGCCTGGAAGTGATGCCGCTGGCCGAGCGCAACCAGTTGCTCCATGTATTCAACGATACCGTCCCGGTTCATCGCGACATCCGGCCGGGCGCACTGTGCATCCATCAGCGCTTCGAGCAACTGGCGCGGCAAACGCCCGACGCTCTGGCCGTCATCGATGGCGAGAAGCGATACAGCTACGACCAGCTCAACCGGCATGCCAACCAGTTGGCGCATCTGCTACGCGCGCAAGGTGTCCGGGACGGCGACGCTGTCGCGATCGCGTTGCCGAGAAGCGTCGATCTCATCGTCGCGGAGCTGGCCGTCGTCAAAGCCGGTTCGACCTACGTTCCCCTTGACGCCGTGCTTCCCATCGACCGCCAGGCGCACATGCTCAACGACTGCGCCGCACGCTGCATCGTTACGCGTAGCGGCATAGCCACGCCGGATACCGTCCGTAGAGTGGAACTCGATCTGGCCGATACCCGGAGCGAGCTGGCACGACAGTCCGAGCGCAACCTGCCGACGGCCATCGACGGTTCTGCGTGTGCCTACATCATGTACACCTCGGGTTCGACCGGCCAATCCAAGGGTGTGCAAATACCGCATCGTGCCATCGAGCGTCTCGCGATCGACAATGGCTATCTCGACTTACAGGTTGGAGACCGGTTCGCCTGCGCAGCGAACCCGGCATTCGATGCCAGCACGCTGGAAATCTGGGTTCCCCTGCAAACCGGCGCAGCCATCGTCATCGTCGGTCACGACGACCTGATGCTGCCGGCCAGGCTGGCCACGCTCATCCAGGAGCAGCAGATCAGTTGCATGTGGATGACGGTGGGACTGTTCAATCAGTACGCTCAAGCCCTGGGCAGCGCGATTTCGCAACTGCGCGCATTGATCGTGGGCGGCGATGCACTCGATCCGCACATCATCGGAAAGGTCTTGCAGAGCCATCCGCCGAAGCGGCTGATCAACGGCTATGGACCGACCGAAACCACGACGTTCGCGGCGACGTACGACATTACGCAGGTCGTCCCGGGCCGCAGCATCCCGATTGGCCGCCCCATTGGCAACACCCGCATCTACTTGTTGAACGGCAATCTGCAGCCCGTCCCGGTCGGTGTCGCAGGCGAACTCTATATCGGCGGTGCCGGTGTCGCCCTTGGTTACCTCAATCTGCCCGCCCTGACACAGGAACGATTCATCGCCGATCCGTTCGTCCCCGCAGGTCAGCCCGATAACCGTCTGTACAAAACCGGCGACCTCGGTCGTTACCTCCCCGACGGCAACATCGAGTTTTTGAGCCGCAACGACTTCCAGGTCAAGATTCGAGGCTTCCGCATCGAACTGGGCGAAATCGAAGCCGAACTGCAATCGATAGCGGAAATTCGCGAGACCGTGGTCCTGGCGTGGGAAGACAATCCGGGCGACAAGTGCCTGGTGGCCTACCTGGTACCGCACGAAGGGCAGGGCGTGCCTGACGCGACGCAGTTGCGCGCCATTTTGCGGCAGAGCCTGCCGGAATATATGGTGCCGCTCTACTTCGTCGCGCTCGATCGCTTGCCCTTGACGTCGAACGGCAAGATCGATCGCAAGGCGCTACCGGCACCCGACACGACGCGCAGCGACGAAGGCTACGTAGCACCGCGCACGGTGGACGAACGGAAGATGGCCGACATCTGGATGGACGTACTGAACCTCGAGCAGGTCAGCGTCCACGACAATTTCTTCGAGCTTGGCGGCCATTCGTTACTGGCCACGCAGCTTATGTCGCGGATTGCCGGGACCTTCCAGGTCGATATATCGCTGCGTACGATTTTCGAGGCACCGACGCTGGCCGACATGGTCGGCCAGATCGTGCCGGAGGGCGTCGAAAGCGTGGATGTGCCGCCAACACCGGTCGAACCGGCTGAAGCGTTTCAGCTGTCGTTTGCACAGCAGCGCCTGTGGTTCCTGGATCAACTGGAAGGCCAGAGCCTGGCGTACAACATCCCGCTGGCGGTGCGGTTGAAAGGCAAGCTCGATCGCGAAGCGCTGCAAGGCGCTCTCAACGATGTGATGCACCGCCACGATGCACTGCGCGCGTACTTCGAAAGCATCGAAGGAACGCCGGTGCAGAGAATCATGCCGCGACTGGACCTGGTGCTCGCACATAACGATTTGCGCCAATCGGCAAGCAAGGAGCGCGATGCCAGGGTGCAGTGGCTGATGCTCGACGAAGCGCGCATTCCCTTCGACCTGCAAACCGGGCCGCTGATCCGGGGCAGCCTGCTGCAACTCGAAGACCAGGACCATCTGCTGTTGCTGACCATGCATCACATCGTCTCCGATGGCTGGTCGATGGGCGTTCTGGTAAAGGAAGTCAGCGCGCTGTACGCGAGTCATGCGCTGGGTCTGCCCTCGTCGCTGCCAGAGCTGCCGATGCGCTATGTCGATTTTGCCAACTGGCAACGGCAATGGCTGAGCGGCGATGTCCTGGACCGGCAGCTGAACTATTGGAAGCAGCAACTGACGGGTAGCCCGAATTTCCTGACCTTGCCTACCGACCGGCCGCGCCCGTCGACGCAGAGTCAACGAGGCGCGTCGCTGCCATATGTCATTCCGGTGGAGCTTAGTGCTCAACTGCAGGCGTTGAGCAGAAAAACGCAGGGCACTTTGTTCATGACGCTGTGCGCGGCGTTCAATGTCCTTCTGGCACGTTACTCCGGGCAAAGCGACATCTGCATCGGCACGCCGATTGCCAATCGCAACCGCGCCGAAATCGAGGGGCTGATCGGCTTCTTCGTCAATACGCTGGTACTGCGCACGCAAGTGGATCTGAGTCTCGGATTCACGGCGCTGTTGAAGCAGGTACGGACGAACACGCTCGATGCCTATACGCATCAGGATGTGCAGTTCGAACAATTGGTGGAAGCGCTGCAACCGGAGCGCCATGCCAGCTATACGCCGCTGTTCCAGGTCATGCTGGTGTTGCAGAACGCCCCGATGACCCGGCTGGCATTGCCGGGCCTGCAACTGGAACTCGTGCCGAGCGAAAGCGTTACCGCCAAATTCGACCTGACCCTGATGCTGACCGAAGGCAAGGACGGTCTGTACGGGAACTTCGAATACAACACCGACCTGTTCGATGCCGGAACCATCGAGCGCCTGTCTGGCCACTTCACACGCCTGCTGCGCGCCATCGTGGCGGACCCGACGTGCCCCATGGGGGACCTGGTCATGCTTGGCGACGACGAGCGCCACCGCATTCTGGCCGAATGGAACGATACCGCTGCCATGTTGCCGCACGAGGCAACAACCATCCAGGGGTTGTTCGAAGCACAAGTAGTGCGCACGCCGGACAACGTGGCGGTCATGCACGAAGGAACCGCGCTCAACTATGCCGAACTGAACAGTCGGGCCAATCAGGTGGCGCATCACCTGAGAAAGCTGGGCGTTGGCCCGGACGTGCTGGTTGGGATATGCATGACACGCACGCCCGATATGGTCGTCGGCATGCTTGGGGTATTGAAGGCGGGCGGTGCGTATGTGCCGCTCGACCCCGCCTATCCGTCGGAGCGGATTGCGACGATGCTGGTGGATGCCCAGCCGAGGGTGCTGTTGACGCAACGGCATCTGCAATCGAGCCTCCCGGCGGTGGCGGGAACGTCGGTGTTCTGCATCGACGCCGGGAACGCATTACTTGAAAGCTGCAGCGACGACAATCCCGCACATGCCACCCACGGCGATCATCTGGCGTATGTGATCTATACGTCCGGGTCGACCGGAAAACCGAAGGGCGTAGCCATCCAGCACAGGAACGCCACGGCGTTCATTCACTGGGCCCTGGCCACCTTCGACCGGGACAGTCTCGACAAAGTGCTGGCGTCGACCTCGATGTGCTTCGATCTTTCCATCTTCGAGATCTTCGTTCCGTTGAGTCAGGGCGGTTCGAGCTGGCTGGTCGACAACATCCTGGACTTCTCGGAAAATTCAGCCGCGCTTCCGGTTACCTTGGTCAATACCGTGCCCTCGGCCATGGCGGAAGTACATCGCAGCAAGGGGCTTCCGGCATCGGTCAAGGTCGTCAACCTGGCCGGTGAGGCGCTCGCCAATTCGCTTGCGCAATCGCTCTACCGGCGGGAATCGGTCGAACGGGTTTTCAATCTGTATGGCCCGTCGGAAGACACGACGTATTCCACGTTCACGCTGGTAGAGAATGGCTCCGCCGCGCCGGTGTCCATTGGCCGGCCGATTGCCGGTACGCAGACCTATATTCTCGACGCCCGGTGGAATCCGGTTCCGATCGGGGTAGCCGGCGAACTCTTCATCGCCGGCGATGGACTCGCACGAGGCTATCTGAAGCGGCCCGACCTGACCGCGGAGAAATTCGTACCCAACCCGTTCAGTGCCACGCCGGGCGCACGCATGTATCGCACCGGCGACCTGGTTCGTTACCGTACGGATGGCCATATCGAATACCTGGGACGTATCGATCATCAGGTAAAGATTCGCGGCTTCCGCATCGAGCTGGGCGAAATCGAGTCAGCGTTGCAGGCACTGGCCAGCGAGGTGGTGGTACTGGCACGGGAGGACGACGCGGGCGACAAGCGGCTCGTCGCCTATCTGGTGGCGCACGAGGGACAAGCGGTGCCGGATGAAGCGCAACTGCGCTCGATCCTGTCGAAGACGCTGCCCGAGTACATGGTGCCGAGCTACTTCATCGCGCTCGATCATATGCCCCTGACGCCAAACGGCAAGATCAACCGAAACGCCTTGCCGGCGCCGGACATGACGCGCAGCGACGAGGGCTATGTCGCGCCGCGTACGCCAACCGAAGAGATCATGGCCGACATCTGGGCCGGCATCCTGAAGCTGGACAAGGTCGGCATACACGACGATTTCTTCGCGCTGGGCGGGCATTCGCTACTGGCGACACAGCTGATGTCGCGGATAAAGATCTCGCTGCAAGTCGAATTGCCTTTGCGTGCCTTGTTCGAAGCACCGACCATTGCAGCGTTGATGCTGATGGTGGCGGAAGCCGATAGCGGCATCGGCGCTCCGCTGTTATTGCCCGTAAACCGCGATATACCGTTGCCGTTGTCATTTACGCAGACGCGCCTCTGGTTCCTGGATCAGCTGGAACGGCAGAACGCGCTTTACAACATCCCGGCCGCCGTGCGCCTGACGGGACATCTCGATGTAGACGCGCTGACCCGTGCGCTCACCGAGATCGTGCGCCGCCATGAAGCACTGCGCACCTGTTTCGCAGGTCGCGACGGGGCGCCCGTGCAGGTCATCATGCCTTGCATGGCATTGCCACTCGCGGTCAATGACCTGTCCGATCTGCCGTTGAAGGAGAGAGAAGCCAAAGCGCAATGGTTGTCGGCGGAAGAAGCGAGAACGCCATTCGATCTGGAAACGGATCTTCTGATTCGAGGGGCGCTGTTGCGGCTCGACGATCGGGAACACCTGCTGCTCCTGACGATGCACCATATCGTCTTCGATGGATGGTCGCTTTCCATCCTGGTGCGCGAGATCGCGGCAATCTACGCCGCTTATACGCAAGGCCAGCCGTCGCCCTTGCCGGAACTGCCGATTCAGTACGCGGACTTCGCGCATTGGCAGCGGCAGTGGCTCAGCGGTGAGGTACTGGAGCGACAGCTGAGCTACTGGACGCAGCAACTGGCCGATAGCCCGACCCTGTTGACGCTGCCCACGGACCGGCCGCGGCCGGCGCTGTCCGATCACAGCGGGGCCTCGTTGCCGTTCGCCCTGCCGGCGACGCTCGTATCGCGCCTGCAAGCACTCGGTCACCAGACGCAAAGCACCTTGTTCATGACGCTGTGCGCCGCCTTCAATGTCTTGCTGGCCCGCTATGCCGGACAGACCGATATCTGCATCGGCACCCCGATCGCCAATCGCAACCGTACCGAAATCGAGCATCTGATCGGCTTCTTCGTCAACACCTTGGTACTGCGCACGACGGTCGATCCGCAGCGCGATTTCCACCATCTGCTGCAACAGGTCCGGCAGCACACGCTCGATGCGTACGCCCATCAGGATGTCCCGTTCGAGCAACTGGTCGAAGCGCTGCAACCGGAGCGGCACACCAGTTACACGCCGCTGTTCCAGGTGATGCTGGTCCTGCAGAACATGCCGATGGACGAGCTGGCCTTGCCGGGCTTGTCGATGAACGTACTGGATGGCGAGAGCGTCACGGCCAAGTTCGATCTCACGCTGACCTTGACCGAGGGCAGGGAAGGGCTGCAGGGCGGTTTCGAATACAGCACCGAGCTGTTCGAGGCGCGCACGATCGAGCGGCTGGCCGGGCACTTCACCGCACTGTTGCAGGCGATCGTCGCCGATCCGGGCGTTCCTGTCGGCGAGTTGGCCATGCTCTCTGACGACGAACGCCATCAGCTGCTGCACACGTTCAACGACACCGCCACGGTGTATCCGAACGGCACGCAGACACTGCACCAGCTGTTCGAGGCACAAGTACAGCGCAGCCCGGACCATTCCGCCGTGGTCTTCGAAGGCGCATCGCTGAGCTACGCCGAACTCAATGCGCAAGCCAATCGTCTGGCCCGGCATCTGCGCGGTCTGGGCGTCGGACCGGACACGCTGGTCGGCCTGTGCGTCGAGCGCTCGCTGGAGATGATCGTCGGACTGTACGGCATCCTGAAGGCCGGTGGCGCTTACGTGCCGCTCGATCCGGCCTATCCGCCGGAGCGGCTGGCGACGATCGTCGCCGATGCCAAACCCGTCGTGGTCCTCACCCAGCGGCATTTACACGATGCGCTATCGGCGACACCGGACCTGCCCGTGTTTTGTCTGGACAGCGACGCCGATGTGCTGCATGCCTACGCCGAAGACAATCTCGACCATCAGACCCAGCCGGACCACCTGGCGTACGTGATCTACACCTCCGGCTCGACCGGCAAGCCCAAGGGCGTGGGCATCGACCAGCAAGGCATCGTCAACCGCCTGCAATGGATGCAGGAAGTCTATCCGCTGACCGCCGCCGACCGGGTCTTGCAGAAGACGCCCTTCAGCTTCGACGTGTCGGTCTGGGAGTTCTTCTGGCCGCTGATCGAAGGGGCGACGCTGGTGGTCGCCCGACCCGGCGGGCATCAGGACGTGGCCTATCTGGCCGGGCTGATCGACGCCCAGCGCATCACCACCCTGCATTTCGTGCCGCCGATGCTGGAGGTGTTCCTCAACGAAGCGGCGGCCGGCGGCGGCCAGTCCTTGCGGCAGGTCATGTGCAGCGGGCAGGCACTGCCTCTGGAATTGCAGCAGCGCTTCTTCGCCACCTGGGATCACGTCGCACTGCATAACCTGTACGGCCCGACCGAAGCCTCGGTCGACGTTACCTACTGGCCGTGCCGGAACGACAGTGCGCTGACCTGCGTACCGATTGGCCAGCCTATCGCGAACATCCAGATCCATATCCTGGATGAAGTGCTCAACCCGGTACCGGTGGGCGTGATCGGGCATCTGTATATCGCCGGCGTCGGTCTGGCCCGGGGTTACATCAATCGTCCCGACCTGACCGCGCAGAGCTTTATCCCGAACCCGTTCAGTGCCACACCCGGGGCGCGGATGTATCGCTCGGGCGATCTGGCCCGGTACCTGCCGGACGGGCAGATCGAGTACCTGGGTCGCAGCGACCATCAGGTCAAGATCCGCGGCCTGCGTATCGAGCTGGGCGAAATCGAATCGACGCTGGGTACGCTGGACGCAGTACGCGATGTCGTCGTGCTGGCCCGGCCGGACGAGCGGCATATCCCCCGACTGGTGGCCTATCTGGTGGCACACGACGGACAGGTATTGCCCGAAGCGGCCGCCCTACGTACGGCCTTGCTGCAAACGCTGCCCGATTACATGGTGCCCGAGTACTTCATCGCGCTCGACGCCATGCCGTTGACCAGCAACGGCAAGGTCGACCGCGCCGCGCTACCGGCACCGGACATGGTGCGGAACGACGCGGTACATGTGGCGCCACGCACGCCTACCGAACAGATCATCGCCGACATCTGGGCCGACCTGCTGCAAGTCGAAAAGGTGGGCATACATGATGATTTCTTTGCGCGGGGCGGTCACTCCTTGCTGGCGGTCCAACTGGTTTCGCAGTTGCGCAAGCGCGGCGACATCGATACCGAATTGCGCGACATGTTTTCCCATCCCACCCTGAGTGCACTGGCTGCCTTCGTCGATTCGAGCAGGACGGCAACCCGCCATCCGAATCTTGTTCCGATTCGATCCCACGGCCATTCGACGCCGCTGTTCCTGATTCACCCCATCGGCGGAGAAGTCCAGTATGCGTTCGACCTGGCGCGGCATCTGGAGGCGGATCAGCCGGTCTATGCATTGGCGGCGAGCGGCTTCGCCGTCGGCGAGACGCCGCACGCAAGCATCGTCGATATGGCAGCCGCCTATGTCGATGCGATGCGGCAGGTCCAGCTCTCTGGCCCCTATATGGTCGCGGGCTGGTCGCTGGGTGGAATGATCGCGTATGAAATCGCCCACCAGTTGCTCGCGGCCGGCGAGACCGTCAACTTCGTGGGGATGATCGATACGGGCAGCAGTCGATTCCTGCAGGCGCATTGGCAGTCGGAAAATGCCGTCGAATTCGACGAATGCAGGGCATTGCTGAACTGGATCGTCGATCAACATCCGGATGTAATCGACGTTCGACAGCATCCTGCCTACGACGAGTTGATCGCGCTGGCCGACAGCAAAGACATCGACGCCATGATCGCCGTGTGCCAACGCGAAGCACTTCTTCCGGCACACATCGATATGCCGCTGATGAAGCGAATACTGGCGCTCTATCAGGCCAGCGCCAAAGCAGCGGAAACATACCAGACGCGTCCTGCAGCGACGAACGTGACGTTCTTTGCCACGGACCGCAACGAGGGCGAAGACATGACGCTGGGCTGGGGCGATCTGCTAGGGGAACGCCTTGAAGTGACGAAGATCGGAGGCAGCCACCTGTCGATAGTGAAACCGCCATACATCGAGAAACTGGCGCGCGAAATTTCGGCCAGGATCAAGCGCCATTCCCCTAGCGCCGAGTTGTCGTTTGCCAACTGACAGCAGCCCAAACACACGGTACCTGACAAGCAGATGCAACGAGATAGTCAGGAAAGACACAATGCACCCGGGAATACCATCATGGATTCAAACACGTTAGCCCCTGAATCGGATGTGGAAAACATAGACGAGCTCAAGTACTCGCGTACGATTGCGGACCTGCCCGGTCCCAAGGGTCAACCGTTTTTCGGCAACCTGCTGCAGGTGGGTGGACATCAGTTGCACCTGACACTCGCGAAATGGATTCGTGAGTTCGGACCGATCTATCGTCTGAATATCCTGGGCCGCCCGCTCGTGATCGTCTCCGATCGCACCGCTGTCGGCAGCCTGCTGAAAGAACGTCCCGATGGTTTCAGGCGAACCAGAAACCTCAAGACGATCATGGGCGAACTGAACATCAAGGGCGTCATTACCGCGGAAGGCGACGACTGGCGAAAGCAGCGCAAGCTGGTCATGGGAGGACTGAATGCCGAAGTGGTGCGCAACTTCTTTCCTACGATGACCTTCATGACCGAACGGATGCTCACGCGCTGGAAGGCCGCGGTGGCGGACGGCAAGCCCGTCGACCTGCGTCGCGACCTGAAAGCCCTGGCACTCGATATCGTCGTGGGTATCGCGATGGGGCACGACATCGATGCGGTCAACGACGACGACAATCAGTTGCAACGCAATATCGACAACCTGTTCCGGCGCCTGGGCAGTCGCAACGCCGCGCTGATTCCTTACTGGCGCTATCTCAAGCTACCGGTGGACCGTGCTGCCGATAAATCCGCGGTCGAGGTCGAACAGGCCGTCATTGAATTCGTCAGGAACACGCGCGAGCTTATGAAGCAGCAGCCGCACCTGCAGCAAAAGCCAGCCAATATGCTGCAGGCGATGATCGCCGCAAGCGACAACCCCGAGTCGAACTTCACCGATCAGGATCTCATCGAAAACGCCACGCTCAGCGTCATTGGCGGCGAAGATACGACGGCCAACTCCATCGCGTGGATGATCAATCTTCTGGCACGGAATCCTGCCGCCGCTGCCACCCTGACCAACGAAACCGATGCGGTGCTTGGTGCCGAACCGCTCGTGCGCGACTGGGAACTGATGAAGCAATTCCCGTACCTCGAGGCGGCGCATAACGAGACCCAGCGGTTAAGGTCCGTCGCACCCTTTATCGGTCTCGGCAGCAATGCCGACTGTGTGGTCGCGGATACCTTTATCCCGAAGGATACGGCCATCATCGTATCGACCATCGGCGAGGGACTGGACGAGGCGCAGTTCCCACAGAACGAGCAGTTCCTTCCGGAGCGCTGGATCTTCGAGCAAAAACCGCAAAGGGACGACGATCCTTCACGCAAGATTTTCCCGTTCGGTGGCGGTGCACGCCTGTGTCCCGGTCGCTTCCTTGCCCTGACGGAAATCAAGGTAGTGGTGTCGATGATCATGCATAACTTCGAACTGGAACTGGATACCGACGCGCCGCCGGTCGAGCAGCTCATGAACTTCTTCATGGGTCCCAGTGCGGTACCCGTGCGACTCAAGCTTCGTGTCTGACCATCGCTCCGCATCCGTGAAGTCGCATCCCGAGGGGCATCGCATTGAATCAGAATAGGGTTGGCTTTGATTTTCGAATAGCCAGGAAAATCCTGAACGTCTCGATTCCATTAATGGGCTCGATGGTCGGGAACCTGCTCATGCTGCTCGTCGATCGAATCTGCCTGGCGAGGTATTCGAACGACACCCTGGCAGCTTCCGGACCGGCGATTTATACCGCGATGGCGATCGTCGCTTTCTTTACCTCGGCGGTGGGATTCTCAAGGTCGTGCGTGGCGCAGGCATACGGGCGATCCGGACACGGCGAAGCGGCTTATCAGGCGGCCATCGGGATATTCGTCGGCGCCGCACTCGCCGTCATCCTGCTGCTGTTGGCACCGCTGATCGAGACGATTCCATTCCTGAGCAACCGTCCTCCGGCCATTACCCACCTGGAGTCGCAGTTCCTGTATTGGTCGTGTTACTTCGGTAGCGTCATGACATTCAACATGTCGCTTTCGTCGTACTTCAACGGCATTGGAAAAACCCGTATCACCCTGATCGCCGGATTGATCGGACAGGCCGTGGACATCGTCATGACCATCGGACTGGTGTTCGGCAAGTTCGGATTGCCCGAGCTTGGCATGCGGGGCTCGGCTATCGGGACACTATTCGGCACGCTGGCGATTCTGGCCTGTTACCTGTCTTTCATGCCCAGCGACGTATGGGTAAACGTGAAGAAACTTATCGTCAAACGAGGCGACCATATACTGGGCCAGGTTCTCGCGCGCGTTAAAAAAGGTTTCACCATAGGCGTCTCCGCCGGCATCGATAACCTCGGGAATGCCGCGTTTATCTGGATAATTGCCGGACTGGGATCGATTGCGCTTGCGGCCAACAACATCAACCTGACCGTGAATTACATCGGAATCATTCCCCTTATCGGCCTGGGTATCGGGTGTAGCGTGTTGTGCGGGAAGGCTATCGGCGAAGGCGACTATCCGCAGATACCGAGGATTCTCTTTGTAACGCTGACGATCGAGTTGATCTACGTCGTCGTGATTTCGTTTTTCCAGATAGCGACACCCGAGATATTGCTGAGTCCATTCGGACTGATGGGCAAGCCGGAGGAAATCAAAAGGGCATCGATCGCGACCTCACAGGTGCTGTGGACCTATTCGCTGGCGTTCACCTTCTCCATGACCGGAGCGGCGGTCATGGAAAGCTTTGGACTGACGAGGTTTCTGTTTTTCACCCGGTTTATTCTGATGTGGACCATCAGCATTCCGACGATATACGTCGTGACTACCGGACATGTCGGAGACGCGAACTTCCTGCCAACGTGCTGGGTCATCGGATCGGTATTCGAGGCCATCATCGGCGCACTGTATTTCTGGCGGATATGGCTGGCGGTGAAGCACCGTCAGAACGACATCGTACTGGCGCACGCCGAGAGTTGAGGAGGCAACCGTTATGCGAACGGAAGTGAATCATCCCGGCCGCTGGTTCAGGTGCTTTGGAGCGAGTCCGGCCGCTCGCCGCCGCCTGATATGTTTCCATCATGCCGGCGGAGGCCCATCCCTGTTTCGGGAGTGGCACAAGTACTGTCCTCCGGATACCGAGGTATGGGCCGTAGCGATGCCGGGACGGGAAGCGCGCATAGCCGAGAAACCGGTAGACCAGATGCAGGCACTGGCGAACATGCTGGTGGAGGCGCTGCCTCTGGACCTGCCTTTTGCATTCTTCGGCCACAGCCTGGGTGCCGTGGTCGGCTTCGAGCTGGCCCGGCAGTTGCACGAGCGCCGACTGGCCGTTCCACAGCATCTTTTTGTCTCCGCATGTCCCGCACCGCAACTGTGCCGCAGGGACACATCGCGCGCCCACCTGAGCGATGCCGAGCTGTTGCGGCTACTGGAAGGATTCGGTGGCACGCCGAAGGAAATTCTCGGGCACCGCGAGTATCTCGACATGGTGCTGTCGATACTTCGCGCGGATTTCAACCTTATCGACGACTATGTTGTACCGAACGGCTGCGACGTTCGCTTCCCGATAACGGCGTATGCCGGGTCCCGCGATGTCCATGTCCATCCGGACAGAATTCTGGCCTGGGACCGGTGGGCAACGCACGATCTGGTCTGTCAAAGGTTCGACGGCGATCACTTCTACCTTGCCGAACACCGGGAAGCCCTCATCGACGATCTGTTCGGCAGATGGCGCATGAACGATGTATCGAAGGCTCCCGATGTTTATGCATGACAGCTTCGGGACGCTTGAAGTTGACCGTAAACTCTGAAAGCATCGGGCGGGCAACATAACCTCATAAAGGCGGCCTCCGATGGTAGACCTGTCACGTTCCACGATCGGCTCGCCGCTTACGCCATCCATCGCGATCGCATGCGGCATGCTCGGGTTGTTTCTCGCCTGCGCGTCCGCTTCGGCACAGACCGGCGGCGCCCCCGCGTCCGCGACGTGCGGCACCTCCACGGACCCGGCTCAGGTGGTAGATGCGCAGCTAGCGGCCTATAACGCCCACGATGTCGATGCTTTCGCTGCCTGCTATGCACCCGATGTCAGCATTTACGATCTCACCGGGAAAAATCCCGTTCATCACGGCATCGCCGAGCTGAAGAAGACCTACGCATTCCTGAAAACGGTGCCCGCCGCGTTTCGTGCGGACATTGTCACGCGTATCGTCAACGGTCCCATCGTCGTCGACCACGAGCGCATCCTGGGCCTGCCCGCGGACAAGGGCACACCGGAGGCTGTCGCGGTTTACGAAGTACGCGATGGCAAAATCCTCAATGTGTGGTTTCCACCCAAGAAATAGCCGGCGAGTAGTGCAATCCACGGAATTTGGTCAATTCGGGGGGAGCGACCGCGCAGTCAACGACGGGTTGCGAGTACACCGTCCAACGCCAGCTGCGCTTTGAAGCCTGCCTTCTCCAGTCGTTTCGCGACCTCGCGCGGAACATCGCGACCGCTGGTGAGCTTGTTCGGGCTGCCGGTGTAGTGGAACAGGCGGCCGCCGCGACGTAGTACGCGTGCGAGCTGCTCGTAGAACGCCAGGGAATAGAGCTCGCCAGCAATGCCGAAGCGCGGCGGGTCGTGCAGCAGCGCATCCACCGAAACGTCCGCAATCTGCACGATCGCCTCCGACACATCGCCATGGGTGAGGCGCAGACGACCGCCGGTGTCGGGTGCCTGTGGGTCCGGGGACCACGGGTTAAGCGTCCGCAACCACAGGACATCCGCATTCTTCTCGAAGGATTGAATACTCCCTACACCTGCTTCCAGACAGCAAGCGGCGAAGTAGCCCAGGCCGCCACAGGTATCGAGTATCGCCTTGCCGCGTGGCTCTACGAGTGCCACCTTGCGGCGCGCGTCCTCTACCGGCGATTCCTTCGAAGTAGGCAGCATCTTGATGCCGTCGATCTCGAAGGTGGGCGCACCCCAAGGCGTGGGCACCAGCTTGATCAGCGATCCGGAAAAACGCGACACCGGCTCGTAGGTGTCGCCATCCCAGTAGTAGATCGTGCGATCTTTCAGCGCGGGTGGGTACGGATAGCTCCGGTCCCGCCACAGCCAGGCGTCCGGCTGCAGCGCAACATGGTCATTCGAGCGGCCAAGGTCCAGCGACCCGGTCCATTCGCTCGCACTGGCATCGCGTGCGGTCAGCAGTGCCTCGGCGATCGGGCGCGTGAGCAGGGGACCGGAATAATGGGACACGACGAGACTCTCCTGACACCGCGGCTATCCGGCGGTAAACAACGAACGGGTCACAATCGTAGCGGATACCCGGTTATTCCATCAGCGTGCTCGCGCTTCGATATTGGCGCGCACGTTCGTCCTCGCATCCGCGACGGCGATCTTTTCGGCGACGGTGCGCGCCAGCGACGAGTCGGCGTCCAACAGCGAGAGCAGGTGTCGCCAGGTTTGCGAGGCACGGGGATAGTCGTTCTGCTGGAAGGCGACGATGCCCAGCAGCCAGAGGGCGCGCTGGTTGTCCGGCTCCAGCGCCACGGCCTCCTGAAGCAACTGGCGCGAGGGGCCGTCGATGGCGTAGTCGGCGTGTTGCGACATGCCTGCTTCGACCAGGCCGACCATGGCCGCGGTTTGCTCCGGGTCGATCGCCAGTACGTGACGGTAGGCGTCCGCGATCTCTGTCGGGTGTCGCGCTGTTTCGGCGGCGTGCGCTTTGTCCATCCACGCCGCAACCTCGCGCTGTTTCGCTTCGGCGGACGCATCCACCGGCGTAGCGGACTCGACCTGCGCGACACGCATTTTCCGGTCGAGCGCGGACGGTGTACCGATCAGCGAATACAGGTAGATCGCAGCCACGGGAAGGACCGCGACGGTGCCAATGGCGACCGCGAGCATGCTCCGCGAAGGTCTACGGCGGAGCAGCGGATAGACGATCAGACACAACGCAACAGCGATCATCGCCGCCGCCGCGATATAAAAAATCGACACGGTTGGATTCATCCAGGACGGTGGGCGGCTTTCCGTTCGCGAATCAGGGCGTCCAGCGCGGAGGCCGCGTTGACCTCGAGTACGCCATCGGACACCTTGCTGCTGCGCAGGAGCAGGTCGCGCGCCGTTTGGGCATCCATATCGGGCGCAAGCGACAGCATAAGCGCGAGGATGCCGCTCACGTGGGCGGCAGCGAGCGACGATCCGGAGGTGAAGTCGTAACTGCCGCCAGGTTGTGTCGTCAGGATGTCGTTGCCAGGCGCGCTGAGGACACCCGGCGGCGCCGTCGTCGCCGCGCCGGAGCGCACGACGATGACGCCCGCCGCGCTATCGGGGAATCCGCGAACGTTGCCATCGGGTGGCAGTGCGGCGACCACGATGCGGCCCTGGTTCAACAGGTGCGTGAGCAGTTTGCCGAGCAACGGATCCGCCGGACCGCCGAGGCTTAGGTTGACGATCCGTGCGTCCGTGTCGTTGACCGCCGCGAGCGCCTTGGCCAGTGTGAAGGAATTGCAGCGCGCGGCACCGTGACCGTCGGCCGGATACCAGCACGCTTTGTAGAGACTGAGCGTCGCCTTGGGCGCGATGCCTACCATGCCCTGATGGTTATCGCCGACGGCGGCGATGACGCCCGCGATCTCGGTACCGTGTGCGTCGCGATTGAACGCGGCCGTGTCGACGTCGACGATGTCGTGCGTATCGTGGATGCGCGCTTGCAGATCCGGATGGGTCAGGTCCGCGCCGGTGTCGACGATCGCGATATGCACGCCATCGCCCTGACTGACGTTGTGCGCGAGCGCGGCACTGGTTGCCACGAAGCCGCGTTGCAGGTCGGCGTAGGGGTCGTTGTAGTGGTGCGCCGCAGGCGTTTTTTCTTCCGTGTAGACGGCATAGTCCTGCAACGGTTGGGCGAGCTGTACGCGCTCGTCTTTCGCGAGCGTGGCGATCAGTTCGTCGCGATCCACACCGGGAGCCGGCTTCACCACGACGCAGTAGAGGTCGAGGGCCTTGATGGGCCATCCGACGACCTCGTGCAGTCCATAGTGTTGTTTCAGGTCGGCCAGCACGGTGACGGCGCGCTGGCCGGCACCGTAGTGACCGGTCGGCGTATAGCCCAGCACGCTGGAACCGGCATGCGTCGCAGCGGGCTCCAGCGGGTTGGAAACCGCCAATACGATGTCGCGCTGACTATCCATGGATGCCACCCGGTTGCCTGCGGGATGTGCCATCGCGATCCGGTCGTCGGGGCGCGTGGGTGTGCAGGCGGCAAGAGCGATCAGGCAGGCGGCGAGGGTGAGGAAACGTCGCGTCATGGCGTACCGGCGACAGGCTCCGCGAAGCGGATGCCATGCGTGCCGCGCAGCTGCCGCAACGTCTGTTCCGGCGTCGATGCCGGGTCCGTCGCGACGACCGTATACGCGCCGACATCGTTGGGGCCGCCAACGACCTGAAGGTGCAGGTTGCGCAGCACGGCATCCCAGTCGGCCACTTTCATGTTCGTGTCGGGTACGACGTGGATCGCGCCCGCCGCGACCGGCGCGGCGGTCTGGCTCAGGGTGCGATACGCCGGATTGGCCTCTTCGGACCAGAGCCGGATACCGAGCGCGCCGAGGCCCACGGCCTGGAGCAGGACGGCGGCAACCAGCGCGCGCGTGAACCAGCCTCCCTGGCGAGCGCGGACAGGTTCTTCCTGCGGTGCGTCCAGACGGGCGAGCAGACGTTTCAGTCCGACGTTGGCGTCGAGCGGGATATCCGAAGGCAACGACACGGCACGGCGCAAACGATCCTGTTGCGCGAATTCCGCGCGGCACGATTCGCAGGTCGACAGGTGGGCCATCAACTCTTCGTTCTGTTCTTGCGGGGCGCTGTCGAGCAGCACCCAGGGCATCGCTTCCCAGGCACGGCTGCAATCCCTGCCGTTATCCGTTGGGAACGTCATGGCACGCTCTCCTTTGTGGTGGACACCTCTCCGGCAAGGCCGGGGAGGACGTTGCGTAGTTTCACCCGCGCATGGAATAGCCGGGCCTTCACCGTGCCGACCGGGCACTGCATGATGACGGCGACGTCGTCGAGCGAATGTCCCACGCCGTAAACCAGTTCGATCACGACCCGCTGGTCGACCGAGAGGCGATCGAGTCCTTTGCCCAGCCAGTCGCGCAGTACACGATCGTCGTCGGGATCGTGCGAGGGAATGCGATCCTCCGGCAGGCTGTCCTCGTCGACCGGTTCGCTGCCGTGCTGACGCAAGGCCTTCAGGCCGCAGCGATAGGCGATGCCCATGATCCAGGTCGACACGCGCGAGTCGCCATGGAACGTAGCGGACTTCTGCCAGGCGATCCAGAAGCAGTCGTTGATGACTTCCTCGATGATGTCGGCCCGCCGGGTCAGGCGGGACAGGAAGCGGCACAACCGGCCGTGGTAACTGCGATACAGGACGGACAGGGCGACGCGGTCGCCCGCCGACATGCGCTGCAGGAGCAACCGATCGGTGGCGTCGGCGTCGTTCTCGGCGTCGTTCATGGGCTCGCGGAAACCATGGGATGGAGCACGTAAGTACCCTAACGGGGCAAAAAGGTTGCCTGTGGAATCAAAAGGACCGTGCGATCGTCGCCGTCCATGGTGAGACACCCGGTTGCCCGTGCCGTTTTTCCTGATCGCTTGCGATATGCGCCAGTTCTACCCGCCAGGGGCCATTGTCCCATATCAGTCCCAACTGACCGTACGCGTAGTGGGCGGACTCCGCATAGTAGGGATAACGGGGCCGGACCAGCGTTTGGGCGATACCCGCCCCAGCGGACAGGGTCAGGTGCGGTGCCAGGGGCCAGCGGAAGCCGATGTCGGCCGCGCCGCGCGGGCCGTGATCCGCGCCGTGGAACAGCTGAGAGCCCGACAGGCCGACGGTCAGGATGTCGCGATAGATCCAGTAGACCGCCAGTTCCGTGCGGTCGTAGACGTGCCACGGCCCGCTGGACGGATAGCGGTAGTAGATCAGGGCGGCCTGCATTTGCCAGTCGCTGGACACCGTCCAGGAATGCGCCGCCTGGGCCAGCGTCTCGACGATGCGTCCTGGCGAGCGGATCCGGGTACTGCCGGACAGGCCCAGCGACCACCCCGAGGGAGTGCTCCAGGACACGGCACCCTGCAGGATGGGCGTGGACGGCGTGATCGCCACGCCGCGATCGACCAGCTGCGAACTGATCGCCACCGTGCCGGTCGTGCCGACCGACTGGGCGTGCAACGGCGCCACGAAACCGAAGGTCAACGCGAGCCATCCGAGTCCGAGACGGCGGACGCGCGAACGCCTCGTCGTGGCGTGCCACCACGGCGAGGCGTTTCCCCTGTGCGGAAACCCGGGGCGATTGCGCAATATCACGTCGTCATTCGAAAGGTCGGTGATGAATGGTGCTTCAGTGAAGAGTGCTCAGGTACGACAGCAGATCGTCCAGGTCCTTGGCATCCGACAGGCCATCGTATTTCATCTTGGTGCCGGGATTGGCCTGCTTCGCCGGTTGCGAGAGGTAGGTGTGCAACTGCTCCGCGGTCCATACCCAGGTGGTTTTGCGCAAGGCATCGGAGTAGTTGTAGTCCGTCACGCTGCCCGCCTTGCGTCCCACGATGCCGAACAGGCTGGGGCCTTTTTTGTTGCGCCCTTCTTTGACGGCGTGGCATTCGGCACATTCCGACTTGTAGACATCCGCTCCCGCGGCGGGATCGCCGGCCGCGGCGAGGGGGGAGGCCATCATCCAGCCGGCGAAGAGGCCGGCGGCGGCAATGCGCCGCATGGATGGGCCCAGGAATAACTTACTCACACATGGACTCCCGTAGGGTTTCAGAACGCCAGGCTGGCGGAGACGGAGAACGCATTGAGGTCGCCCGCGCTGGTGGGAAGCGCACCGGGCGGGGCACCGAAGATGTTCGTGTAGCGACCGTTGAACCGGGTGAAGCGGAACCATGTCGCCGCGATCTTCAGGTTGGCGATGGTCGTGTACGAATCGTCCTTGCCGAAGGGCGCCCAGAACACCGTGATGAGGTTGCTGGTGGCGTTGGGATCGCCGTACGGCGTGTAGCGCACCGCGTCGCGTGGCCCCGTACTGAGCATGTGCGTCAGCACCACGCCGTAGGTTTGCCTGAAAGTGTAGGTCAGGGTCGCGGTCTGGTCGTGCACGGTCGCGCGGCCCGGTGCGACGAAGCCATCCGGTCCGAGGAGCCGGGTACCGTAATGACGCCGTTCCATAATGTTGACGTAGCTCGCCTGGACGATGTGTTCCCGGTTGCCCAGGTACTGGTAGGTCAGGTCGTAGCCGAGATCGGTCAGGTCGTCGCTGGGTCCGGATCGGGGTAGCTGTCGTTTTGTCGTCAGCGCGACAACGCCCGCCGAGAAGAACTGCCGCTTCAGGTCCTTCATGTACGCGAAGCGGAAATACCCCGTATCCCCGAGCTTTCCGGGGTCGCCGTTGATGTTGTAACCGAGACGGTCCTGCTGCGATGTCGGCAGCGATTTGTACGTACCGACCTCGCCATACCAGACCGAATCGTAAAGACCGTAAACGCTGGCACCGATGACGCGATCAGTCAGCGTATTGGGGCTGGACGGATTGAGCAGCGTGCCCGTGACGCCGGGCGGACCGATCAGCGCCGCGTTCGGCAGGGCCGCGATGGGGTCCTGGAAACCGGGGCTGTTGTTGACGCTCACGCCCAGCGTGAGGTCCTTGCCGCGCATCTTCAGTTCCTTGGCGACGAAGCGCAGGTCGACGTTGCTCAGCTTGGTGTTGTACGTATTGTGCCCGGTGTGGTCGGCCTCGATCTTGACGTAACCGCCGAGGTTGTCGGTGAGGCGTCCGGCCAGATACAGATCGCCTTCGGTCAGGTTGGTGGTGCTATTGCCGCGCGCGGGCGCCGTATGCGTTTCGGTGAGCTGCCCGGATACCGGCACCTTGAAACCCTTGCCGTCCGTATCGGTGTAACCGTTGAGCTTGAAGCGCATGCCGTAAGGAGTCAGCTGCGGACCATAGGCACCGGCATGGCAATCCGCGCACGCGGACCCGGTCTGCCGGGCATAGGCAGGGATGGCGTGGGCGGCGTTGCTGGCCATCAGCAGGAGCAGGGCGATGCCGCTCCACAGCGACCTGTGCGTTGGCCGGCACATCGCGAACCGGAGCAGGAAAGACGGCATGAAAACTCCTTGTGATAGATGGGGCGCGGCGATGGATGAAGAAGGCGCACCTTTCATGGGCGAGGTCCCGGCAACATCCTGCGGAGCACGCCGTCGCGCAGGACGAAGTGATGCCAGAGCGCGGCCGCGATATGCAGGCAGACCAGACCGAGCAGCACCCAGGCGGCATCCAGGTGCCAGGCCTGCAACCTGTCGGCGAGATCTTCGTCCTCGCCCACCAGCGCCGGCAGCGCGATGCCGAAGAAATGGACCGTGTTGCCCTGCGCACCGCTCAGCGCCCAGCCGAGCAGGGGCATGCCGAGAAGCAGCGCGTACAAGGCCACGTGAGTCGAGGCAGCGAGCACGCGGATGAGCCGTGACGTACTGCCATCGTGGGGGAGCTTGCCGAGACGAAAACGCACCGCGACGCGGACAACGAACAGGATCAGTACGATCAGGCCCGCGTGGCGATGGCCTTCGAGCAGCCACGTGCGCAGCGCGCGACCGGAGACCTCGTCGCGGGTCAGGATGAACGTGGCCGCCGCGACCACGGCGAGGACGGTAAGCCAGTGCAACGCCACCAGCCGGCGCGGATGCCTCGCTGTAGCGTCTTCCGGCGAAGTCGTTTTCTCCAGCGTCATACCGATTGCCCTTGCGCGCTGCCAATCCCCGTGCCCGCCCGACGCAGGTCCTGCGACGGTGAAGCGACCCAATGCGCATTGAGTGCCGGACTGGCGGCAAAAGGTTGCATCGATTGACTCCGGTGCAACCACGCAACCTTTTGCAGGACCAGTGGCACTCAACCTCGTGAGACGCCCTCAATCACCTGCCTGGTCCCGAGCATGGAAATCGAACGCATACCGTTGCAGCCGCACGGCGATCACCGCGGCATGCTCGTTGCCCTGGAAGAGGAGCGGAATGTTCCGTTCGAGATCCGCCGGGTGTATTACCTGTTCGCCACGAAAGAGGGCGTGCATCGCGGACGCCACGCGCATCGCCATCTCAACCAGCTGGCGGTCACCGTGCGCGGTTCCGTCACTTTCCTGCTCGACGACGGCACCGGACCGGTAGAGGTCGTACTCGACGATCCCTCGCAAGGACTCCTGCTCGGCAGCATGGTCTGGCGCGAACTGTACGACTTCAGCGACGACTGCGTGCTGATGGTGCTCGCCGACCAGTACTACGACGCGACCGACTACATCACCGACTACGACGAGTTCCTGCGCGAGGTCAACGGCGTCGCGTACGCGGAGGGCGGTGTGGCATGGCACGCCCGCTAGTCCTGATAGGCGCGGGGGAGTTCGCCATGATCGCCTGCGAATACTTCGAGCACGACAGCGATCTCGACGTCGTCGCCTTCAGCGTCGAACGCGATTACATCGTGCAGCCGGTACTCGCCGGTCGACCCGTCGTCGCCTACGAGACGCTCGAGGCCGAATACCCACCCGGCGACGTCGACGTATTCGTCGCCATTCCGGCCAGCCAGCTCAATCGCCTGCGCACGCGTCTTTACCTCGATGCGAAACGGCGCGGTTACCGCTTCGCCACGTATGTCAGCTCGCGGGCGTTCGTCTGGCGCGGGGCTGAAATCGGCGAGAACACCTTTATCTTCGAGGGCAACGTCATCCAGCCCTTCGTCCGTATCGGTGCGAACTGCATCCTCTGGAGCGGCAACCACGTGGGGCATCGCACCGTCGTGCGCGACCACGTCTTCGTCTCTTCGCACGCCGTGATCTCGGGTTACTGCGACATCGGCGAAAGCAGCTTCATCGGCGTGAACAGCACCTTCAACGATCACGTCAAGGTCGCCGCCGACAATCTCATCGGCGCGGGATCGCTGGTGACGCGCGATACGGAACCGGGCCGGATCTACATCGGTTCGCCGGCGCGTGCGGTGCCCGGTAAATCAAGCTTCGACGTGAAGCTCTGAGGCGCCCATGGTCGAGTGGACCAAGAAAGGCCTGGTGTTCGACACCGCGCGCCAGGGCGTGGGCGGATGGATGCGGCATTCGGCGCTCACGCCGACGCCGTATCGACTCGACGACGACCTGATCCGCGTCTACGCCGGATTCCGCGACGCGGACGGTGTCAGCCGGATCGGTTATGTAGACGTATTTGCGGAAGATCCCACGATCGTCGTGAACGTCAGTGCCGAGCCGGCGCTCGACATCGGTCGCGACGGCTGTTTCGACGACAACGGCGTGATCCTGGGCGATGTCGTCGACACGGCCGATGGTCTGCATCTGTTCTACGTCGGTTTCCAGTGGGTTGCCAAAGCCAAGTTCCTTGCCTTCACGGGTCTGGCGATTTCCAACGACGGGGGCCATCGCTTCCGGCGTGTACAGGAAACCCCCATCCTCGATCGTGCGCCCGGCCGCGGCACGATCGGCGCGGTGCATTCGGCGATCCACGAGAACGGACGCTGGCGCCTGTGGTACGCGGTGGGCAACGACTGGGAGTCCATCGCCGGGCACCCCTTTCCCCGATACCACATCCGTTACCTGGAGACGGACGATCTTGCCCGCTTGCCGCGCGAGGACCACGTCTGTCTGATGCCGCGGGACGATGAGTACCGGATCGGCCGGCCGCGCGTGTACCGGATCGGCGGCCGGTACGTCATGTACTTCACGCGCGGCAACCGGAATGGCGAATATTTCCCCGGCGTGGCCTATAGCGACGATGGCATCCACTGGGACCGCCGCGACGAAACGCTGGGTCTGGCGCTTTCCGCCGACGGCTGGGATTCGCGCGTCATCTGCTATCCCGCACTGATCCGTCAACGCGACACGCTGCTGATGTTCTACAACGGCAACGACATGGGCGTGGACGGCTTCGGCGTGGCCGAAGCGCGCGATGTCAGCCCGAACGGAGGCATCCATCATGTTCACGGTTAGGCCTTATGTGCCGGCCGACGCGGAAGCGTGGGACGATCTGGTGGCTCGTTCGCGTAACGGCAATCTGCTGCATCGGCGCGGTTACATGGATTACCACGCACACCGTTTCGTCGACCGCTCGCTTATCGTCGAGCGGCACGGCGAAGTCGTGGCGGTGCTGCCGGCCAGCCTCCATGACGATGGCATCGTGAGTCACGGTGGCCTCACTTATGCCGGCCTGATCGTGAGTCCGGCGATGCGTACCGAAACCACGCTCGATGTCTTCGGGCAAGTGGGCGGCCATTACCGGTCGCAGGGCGTGAAGCGCATCGTCTACAAAGCCGTACCGCACGTGTACCACGCCTATCACGCGGAGGAAGATCTCTACGTCCTGCATCGACTGGGCGCCCGGCTGATGCGGCGCGACGTGTCTTCGGCCATCTCGCTGCGGGAAACATTCCACTTCTCGCAGGGGCGGAAGCACTCCATAGGCAAGGCGCGGAAAGCGGGCATCCAGATGCGCGTGAGCGACGATCTCGCGGGGTTCCATGCCGTGCTGACGGACACATTGCGCAAGCATGAGGTCGGCCCGACGCACAGCGCGGACGAACTGATTCTTCTGCATTCCCGGTTCCCGCATCACATCGTGTTGCACGAAGCCCGTCGCGACGATGTCTTGCTGGCTGGCGTCGTCGTTTATGACTTCGGCCGGGTGGTGCATACGCAATACATGGCAGCGTCGGAGGAAGGGTTGCGACTGGGCGCGCTCAGTCTTCTCCTGGGCGAACTGATCGGCGGTGTCTACGCGGACCGCGCCCATTTCACCTTCGGCGTATCGACGGAGCAGGGTGGGGCGGTACTCAATGGCGGCCTGATTGCGCAGAAGGAATCCTTCGGCGCACGAGCGGTTGTGCACGACTTCTACGAATGGACGCTCTGATGGACGTTCCGTTCCTCCCCCTGGGCGCGGTCAACGCGCGCTACGCCGATGAGTTGAAAGCGGCGGCGGCACGGGTGATCGACTCGGGGTGGTACGTGCTCGGCGACGAGCTGGCGGCGTTCGAGCGGGAATTCGCCGCTTACTGCGGTGTCGGCCACGCGATCGGTGTCGGCAACGGCCTCGATGCCTTGTCCCTGATCCTGCGCGGCTACAAGCAGCTCGGTGCGCTGACCGACGGCGACGAAGTCATCGTCCCGGGCAATACCTTTATCGCCAGTTTCCTCGCCATCAGCGAGAACAGGCTGGTGCCGGTGCCCGTCGAACCGGACGCAACTACCTTCAATCTCGATCCGGCACGTGTCGAAGCGGCCATCGGACCGCGCACGCGCGCGATCATGGCCGTGCATCTGTATGGCCAACTGGCGGATATGCGCGCACTGGACGTGCTTGCCCGCCGCCATGGGCTGCTGCTGATCGAAGACGCGGCCCAGGCACACGGCGCGTCGGAGGGCGGTCGCAAAGCAGGTGCGTTCGGCCACGCCGCGGCATTCAGTTTTTTTCCCACCAAGAACCTGGGTGCACTGGGAGATGGCGGAGCGATCGTTACCGACGACCCGCAACTGGCGGAGCGCGTCGCGGCCCTGCGCAACTACGGATCGTCCGAGAAGTATCGCCACCCGCATCCGGGTCTCAACTCGCGGCTCGACGAGATGCAGGCCGCATTGCTTCGGGTGAAGCTGGCGTACCTCGATCGCGATACGGTCTGGCGCCGCCATGTCGCGGCCCGCTATCGGGACGGCATCCGCCATCCCTATATCGTGTTGCCCGAGGTGGCGAGCGAAGAGCGGCACGTCTGGCACCTATTCGTCGTGCGCAGTCCGTTCCGCGACGCGTTGCAGCGGCATCTGCACGCCAACGGCGTCCAGACCCAGATCCACTATCCCATCCCCCCGCACAAGCAGCCGATTTATGCCGGACTGGGACACGTTCGCTTGCCGGTAACGGAGCGTCTGCACGGCGACGTACTGAGCCTGCCGATGGGTCCGACACTCGATGCCGCTTCGGTCGACCGGGTGATCGCGGCCTGCCTGACGTTCGACGGTGCCGCATGAATATCGTCCGCGCCAGCTTCTATTCGGCCCTCGGCACCGGTGCGCGACTGGTCGCGGGCCTGGTCGTCATCAAGCTGGTTGCCTGGTTCGCCGGTCCCGAAGGCGTCGGCAAGCTGGGCCAGTTCATGGGCCTGATGTCGTTGCTGGCCGTGCTGGCCGGCGGCGGCATCAGTGCCGCCATCGTGAAATACGTGGCCGAGTTCCGCGACGATCCCGCGCGGCTGTCGCGCTTCCTCGCGGCAGCGCTCTGGTATTCGCTCTGCGCTACCTGCCTGATGGGCTGCGCCGCGTTGCTGTTCAGTCACCGCCTCGCATTGTGGCTACTCGACGATCCCCGCTACGAGAACCTGATCCGCATACTCGCGGTGGCCCAGCTCGGGATTGCGCTGCTCAATTACATCATCGCCGTGATCAACGGCTTCATGGACGTGCGCCGCCTCGCGTTCATCCAGGTGCTCGGCTCGGCGTTCGGCATCGCGCTGGCGATCTGGTTGTCGCGCTGGCTGCATCTTTACGGTGCCTTGCTGGCGCTCGTGCTGGGCCAGGTGTTGTGGCTCGTCGTCGGGTTGCCGGCGTGGTGGCGAAGCCCGTACTTTCAGCGCGGCATGCTGCGGCTGCGTTTCGATCGCGAGATGGTCGTACGGCTGGCTACGTTCTCCGTGATGACGCTCAGTTCCGCGCTGCTGCCGCCGCTGGTCAACATCGCGGTGCGCGACCACCTCGCGCAACAGTTCGGCTGGGAGCAAGTGGGTTACTGGCAGGCGGTGAGCCGCGTCTCGGATGCCTACCTGCTGTTTCTCACGACCGCAATCAACATTTACTACCTGCCCAAGCTGGCATCGACCAAGGCGCGCACGTCACTGGTTTTCGAGCTGCGCAACGCGTACCGCTACATCCTTCCCGTGGTCGTCGTGCTCGCGGCGGCGGTCTACGCGCTGAGGGGATGGGTGACCGAGGTGCTGTTCAGTGCGGACTTCGCTTCGGCCAACGCACTGTACGGGCCGCAGCTCGTCGGCGACGTCGTGAAGATCGCCTCGTTCATCCTGTCCTACGTGATGCTGGCGAAAGCCATGACGCGCTTGTTCGTGATCTCCGAATGCGTCTTCGCCGCCAGCTATCTCGTACTGGTCTACGTGCTCACGGCGCACATCGGGCTGATCGGCGCGATGTACGCGTTCGCGATCAACTACGTGGCCTATTTCGTCTTCAACGTCCTGGTCGTTCGCCGCTACCTGGGAGAACTCTGACGATGCCCGCCTATCCGACGAAGAACGCGGTGGCGATGCCACTGGTGTCCGTACTGGTTCCCGCGTTCAATCACGAGCGCTTCGTCGAGCGTTTCCTCGACAGCGTGCTGGAAGATCCCTATCCGGCCAAGGAGCTCATCATCATCGACGACGGCTCGACCGACGGCACGGGCGAACGCATCGCCGAGTGGGTGTCCCTGCATGCCGGCGACCTGCCGATCGAATATGTGCGGTGCGAGAACAAGGGCATCGCCGCGACCCTGAACGAACTGGTCGCCCGATCGCGTGGCGAACTGCTCCGGCTCGGTTCGAGCGACGATTATCTGTTGCCCGGCGGCCTCGATGCGCAGGTCCGCTATCTGCTGGCGAATCCGCGCAAGGGCGCGGTAATCGGCGACTCGATCGTCGTGGACGGGGAGGGCAACAAGCTGCATGACAGCGGCATGCGCGACCTGCACGGCGCCGACAAGCGACTGTACCGGTCCGACGACGGCATACGGCGCGCCGTGATCACCCGCTGGGCGATCGGCGGTCCGGTGACCTTGCTCCGGAAGAGTGCGCTGGAAATCGTGTCCCGGTGGACCGAAGGTCTGCGTATCGACGACTGGGACATGTTCCTTCGCCTGGCGGCCCGCGATGCGCTCGGCTTCATCGATGTCAGCGTCTGCGCGTACCGGCTTCACGACACCAACCTGAGCAAGACCCGGCACACGGCGACACGTATCGCGAACCTTTCCGAGGCCCGGCAGGTCGCAATTCGCCGGACCGAGCTGTTCGACGAACCGTGCCGGAGCTTGCTGCGGGCGGAGTCCTATTACATCGGGGCCAAGATCGCCTTCCTGCAGAAGAGGCACGCGCGCGTCGCACTGCACCTGCTGGCCTATGCCTGCCTCGTCGTCGCATCGAAGTTCCGCTTCGCCTCCGCGAATCACCATGTGGAGCGCGCATGAAACAGCTGCTGAGATGGCCCTCGGTCTACCTCTGCCTGCCGATCCTGTTCGCCTGCGGGCTCACCTTGCTTACCTACGATCTGCCGACCGGGTATCTGGACGGCATCCTGATCCTCGTCCTCAGCGCCGCCGCCATCCTGTTCGTCGACGCGTTCTCGGGTGTCCGCCTGCCGCCGCTGGCGGCCTTCCGTTCGCGCCGTTATGCGGGCACCCGCGATGCCTTCGTCGCGCTGGCGTTCGCCGGTGTCGTCATCGTGTTCTGCCTGCTCGACCTGACGCTGTTTCCCATTCCGCTGATCGACAATCCGGCGTCGTACGCCACGATGGAAGGGGGGCGCGAGCATGTCAGGCACATCTCCGACATGTGCTGGACGCTACCGTCGATCGGCCTGCTCTGCGCCAGGCAACGCTGGTTGCGCAATGCACTGATCGTCGCGGGCATCGTTTTTCCCATCCTGGTAATCGACCGCAACCGGCTCTTCGCGTCGCTGATGGCGCTGGGTCTGGTGATTATCTTCAGGCGCGACGAGGCACGGCCCTTGCCGTGGAAGACCATCGGTGTGCTTGCGCTTGCCGGCGGCGGCGGGTTCTCGGTCCTCGGCATGCTGCGGTCCGGTTCGATCGAAACCGTGGCGTTGCCGTTCGGCGACATGTACCGCGCGATGCCGCAGGGCATCAAATGGCTGCTGCTGTACATCAGCGCCGGTCCGTACAACTTCGGCGCCATCGTGGCCAAGCATTACGCCAATGCCGACTTCCTCATCAACCAGCTGGTTCCCCTGAGCGGATCGGTGGCCACCGCGGGAACGGATATTCCGCTGGATGCGCCGAACATCAACGTGGGCACGGAGTTCTTTCCGTTTGCGATGGCGATGGGGCCTGCAGGTGCCGTACTCGCGATCGGCGTGCTGTATGCGTTGCTGCTGTGGAGTGCCCGACGGCTCCGCCCGGCGGCGTCCCTTTTCCCGTTGCTGATCTTCCTACGCGTGGCCTACGTCTGCGTGATGTCGCCGTTCGCACCGCAGGCATACACATTGACCAACGCGGGATTCATCGGCCTGTGCCTGGTCATGCAGGTGATCGCGGCGTGGTTGCCCGATCGCCGTTCCCACGACTTTTCCTCCACTTCAGCAGTGAGCAACCATGGAACAGGATGACATCTACTTGATCGACATGTGGCGGGTTCTGCTGCGCCAGTGGCGTTGGTTCGTGGCCGTGCTGATCGTTGTTCTGGCGCTTACCTTCGCCTATACACGCGTCGCGCGCGACCAGTGGGAAGCGACGGCGTGGATACAGATAGGGCAGATCGCGCCGGCACCTGCCGGACAGGACCCAAAGGTCGAGTCGTTGCTGCGGGTGATCGAACGCCTGGAGACCGTGGCGTTTCAGGACGAGGTGGTGAGGAGCATCGGACTCACCGTCGAGTCGCGCGAGGCTTCTTTGTACCGGAAGAGCATGAAGCTGGATCCCGAGCCTTATGCCAACCTCATCAAGATGCGCGTTCGGGCGTACTCGCCACGGCAGGCAGCCGACCTGGTCACCGCGACGGTCACGCGGCTCGAAGCCATTCATCGGCAAATCGGCGAGGTGCCGCTCCGGCTGGCGAACCAGCGTCTCGACGAGATCGAGGCCGACCTGCGGACCGCGCAGGCCGATCGCGACCGCCTGTCGCGCGATGCCGGCACAGGCACGGGTCTCGCAAGCGTGCTGCTCGCATCGAAGAACGAGGACATCCGCGCCTTGCAGCAGGCGCGTAGCGAACTGGTCGCCCGGCTCGTTCCCAACTACACCTTCGAAACATCGATGCCCTGGCCGATCTATGTGCCGGAGCGGAAAGCGTTTCCCAATCCCGTGCTGATCTGGGGCATCGGCCTCCTCACCGGACTGTTCCTCGGCGGTTTGGCGGCGGTGGGAAGGGATGCCATGCGACGGACTCGCCGGTGACACCTCCGTTCACCATCCGATCGTTTGCGATCCGATTCAACCAAAGGCGTGTCCCGAGGCACTCACCGGTCTGGGTACGGAGATCGACATGAGTGGGCAACACACGCTAGACGAAGCGCAGCTGCTGGAGACCCAGCACGCCTTCGACAGTGTCGCGGCGGATTACGACGGCCCCCGCGGCAACAACGAACTGATCCAGCGCATGCGGGTCACCCTGTGGGACACCGTGCACGCCAAGGTCGCGGCGGGCGGCTGTCTGCTCGACCTCGGCTGTGGTACGGGCATCGACGCGATCGAGTTCGCGCGGCGTGGTTTCCGCGTCGTTGCCACCGACTGGTCGCCGCAGATGGTCGAACGAACGCGCGAACGCGCCGACGCCGCGGCGCTCGAATCGCGGGTGACGACCACGCATCTGGGCATCCAGCGGATGGACCGGCTCGACGGCGAATTCGACGCGATCTATTCGAACTTCGGTCCGTTGAACTGCGCGCCGGACCTGCATGCCGTCGCGAGCGAATGCGCGCGCCTGCTCAAGCCGGGCGGCACGCTGGTGTTTTCGGTGATGGGCCGGATCTGTCCGTGGGAAGTAGGGCACTACGCATTGCGTGGACGTTTCCGTCGTGCAGCCGTGCGCGCCGCGCGCGGTGCGACGGCGGTCGGCATGAACCGGCACACGATCTGGACGTATTACTACCTGCCGCGCGAGTTCTATCGTGCCTTCGCCGGAACGTTCTCTCTGGGCGGCTATCGCGCGCTGAGCCTGTTCATGCCGCCACCGTACATGGTCGACCGCTACCGCCGCCGTCCGGACTGGTACGAACGGCTCGGTCGCCTGGACGATCGCCTCGGTGCCGCGCCGTTGCTGCGCGACATGGGCGACCATTTCCTAATCGTGATGCACCGGCGTTGAGTCGGATGGAAATCTTTCGACACCATTTTTCGTCGGATACCGATCTTGTCGGCGCGGTTTCCCTCGTGCCCGATGGCGTGTCGCATGCGCCGCTTCCGGTTCGTGCCGGCCGCATCGATGCGTCGCCGGGCGCACATGCGTACCCGGTCGATCTGCGGGATCACCTGATCTTCCCGGGCCTGATCAACGCGCACGACCACCTGCACGTCAACGGCGTGCCGCCACTACGTCACGCCACGCCTTTTCCGAACAGCTACGCCTGGATCTCGGCTTTCCAGTCGCACTTTCAGGATCCCATCGTCGTCGCCGCACTGGACGTACCGAAAAGCCTTCGCCTTCGCCACGGCGCGCTGAAGAACCTGCTCGCCGGCACGACCTGCGTCGCGCATCACGATCCCTGGCACCCGGCACTCGACGACGCCGACTTTCCCGTCGCCTTGCTGCGCGACTATGGCTGGAGCTACACGCTGGCCGGTCCCGACTACGGTCCGCCGGTACGCCAGAGTTTCGCCGCCACGCCCGCCGGCCGACCCTGGCTGATCCATCTCGCCGAAGGCACCGACGAAACGGCGCAGGCGGAACTCGCGCAACTGGACGCGCTGGGTTGTCTGGCCGCGAACACCGTACTCATCCACGGCGTCGGCTTGCGCGAAACGGATATCGATCGCGTGATCGCCTGCGGCGCGGCTGTCGTCTGGTGTCCGCAAAGCAATCGCGCACTGCTCGGACGAACGCTCGATCCGCGCCGTCTGTGCGAAGCCGGCCGGCTGACGATGGGTAGCGACTCGCGTCTGAGCGGTGCCCGCGACCTGCTCGACGAGCTGAGCATGGCCGCCGCTCGCGATGAGCTGGATGCGACGTCGTTGCTGGCGTTGGTCACCACGCGAGCGGCGCGCATCCTGCGTCTTGCCGGATACGGCAGCCTGGCTGTCGGTGCCCCGGCGGACATGGCGATCGTGGAGGATCGTGGCGGCGATCCGGCAGACAGTCTCGTCGGGCTGCGACGCAGCCAGCTTCGCGCCGTCGTGCGCGACGGCCTGCCGCGCATCGCCGATCCCGACTTCGCCGACTGGTTTGCGGCCACCGGCGTCGATGCCGTGGCGGTGATGCTCGACGGCAAGCCGAAACTGCTGGCCCGTTCCCTGGCCGATCCCGCGTTGCTCGCCCTCGAACCGGGGCTGGCGTTCGTCACCGATGCCACGACCGCAGCGAGGCGTATCCCATGCTGAGTGTCCCGATGCTCGAACCCGTCGATGCCTATGCCCTCTGGGCGGACAGTTACCCGCCGCACGCGCACAACCCTGTCATGCTCGCCGAGGAACGCGCGATGCTCAGCCTGATGCCCAGACAACTGCACGGCCGTAGCGTGCTCGATGCCGGCTGCGGCAGCGGACGCTACGTGCTGCACGCGCTGGATCGCGGTGCGACGCACGTGACGGGCGTGGATCTGTCGCCGCCGATGCTCGAACGAGCGCGCAAGGCGCTGGCCGCACGTTCCGCTGTCGCCAACGTCGCGCTGCGGCAGGGCAGCCTTACCTCGTTACCGATACCGGACGGCTTCGCGGACCTCACGGTATGCGGTCTGGTCGTTGGCCATCTCGACCATCTGCAACAGGCATTGGGCGAACTGCGCCGCGTCACGCGTCCCGGTGGCCGTCTGTTATGCAGCGATGTCCATCCCATCGGCCATGCGCTCGGCTGGCAGCGGGATTTCAGGCATGGCGGGCAACGCTACGCGGTGCGGCATACGCAGCATCTCTACAGCCACTGGCATGAGGCATGTGCCGCGCTGAGGCTCGCGATCGAACGCATCGTGGAACCGATGCTCAATCCGGCCGATATTCCGCCGGCCGCGCATTTCGATAGTGCGGCGCTCGAGGTTCCCGTCGCGCTGGTATTCCAGCTCAGGCGCCTCCCATGAGTTTCCACGACATGCCATTCCGACCCATGCCTCACTCCCCGCGGACGCTGCTGGTCAATCCAACCATTACGTCACCGTCCAGCGCACGGTTCCCTCTATCGTTGCTGCACCTGGCGGCGGCCCTCGACCGGACGGGCGAGAGCCACATCATCGATGGCAACGTCGATCGCGACGTGGTGGGCGAAACACTTCGCGCCATGGAGCGCACGCACTTCGATGCCGTCGGCATCAGCGTCATGGGCGGTCCGCAGATCGAGCCGTCCATCGCCGTCTCGAAAGCGATCCGCGAGCGTTTTCCGCAAACCCCGATCATCTGGGGCGGCTATTTCCCGACGCTCTATGCGGATACCGCGCTGGCCGCGCCCTATGTCGACTACGCGATCCGCGGGCAGGGCGAAGAAAGCCTGCCCGAACTGATAGCCGCTCTGGGCAGGGCAGAGCCGGACTTCGCGAAGATCGGCAGCCTGTCGTGGAAACACGATGGCGCGGTGGTGCACAACCCGAACCGACGCTTCTCGCTTGGCGACAGCGGCATCGTCCTGCCTTACGACAAGCTCGGCGATCCGCGACGCTATCTGGCCCGCACCTTTCTCGGCCGGCGTACGGCCGCGCACCAGGCGTCGATCGGCTGCCGCTTCCGTTGCACGTTCTGCGGTGTGGCGGCGATGTTCGGTGGCACGACGGCATTGCCGGCCGCGGCGCGGCTGGAACGCGACCTGAGCTATCTCAAGTACGAGCTTGGCGCGGATTCGATCCAGTTCTTCGACCACAACTTCTTCGACCGCGAAGAAGACATGATCCCGCTGCTCGAAGTGATGGCGAAACTCGAGATGCCGTGGTGGTGCTACGCCCGCTCCGATGCGCTGCTCAACCTGTCGGAAAGCTCGTGGAAACTGGTGCGCAAGAGCCGCCTGCGCATGGCGTACATCGGTGCCGAATCGCCCAGCGGGCAGATGCTCAAGGAAATCCGCAAAGGCACACGGCCCGACCAGACGCTGGAAGTCGCGGAGCTATGCCGGCGGCACGGCGTGATTCCCGAGCTGTCGTTCATGGTCGCGCCGCCGGAGAACACGGAGGAGGAAACCCAGCACACCTTCGAGTTCATCCGCGAACTGAAGCGGATCAATCCGGCTTCCGAGATCATCGTTTACATCTACACGCCGCTGCCGGAAAGCAGCAAGCACGAAAAGGACCGCGGCAAGCATCCCGGCATGGCACTGCTCGACCTCAACGGCGAGCCCGTGATCTTTCCGAAAACGCCGGAAGAATGGATGGAAAAACGCTGGGTCGATTACGCCTGCCACGCCGATGCGCCGTGGCTGACCGACGAGCTTCGCCGGCACATCCACGATTTCGTGACCGTGCTGCGCTGCCGTTTCCCCACCGTGCAGGACCTGCGCTCACCCACCTGGGCCAAGCGCAGCCTGAGTGCGATGGCCGCGTGGCGCTACCGTCAGCGCAAGTACGACCGCCCGTGGGAGCTTAATCTCGCGAACCGGTTGGTTCGCTTGCGGATGCCGCAGGTGTCGGGTCTTTAGGCGTGCATGTCGCGCAGATCAATGTGTTGCCCGCGCCAGCGGATTGCTCGCCCGCGGACCTGTTCGAACGCTGGCCGTCGCTGGCGGACATTCCCGAGGCGGCCGCGGGCGCCGGTACCCGGATCTCCGTGATCCAGGCCGCGGCATGCGATGCGCGGCTGACGCGTCGCGGCGTCGACTATCGCTTCACCGATACCCGCGGCATGACTTCCGCAGTCAGGCGTGCCCGCCATTTCGCTGATCTTCTGCGCGACATCGCACCGGACGTCCTGCATTTGCACAGTCTGGGCTTCGCTCGCGACGCGTTCGAACTGGCGCGATGCCTGCCCGATGTGCCGATCCTGATCCAGGACCACGCCGACCGGCCGCCGCCGTGGTGGCGACGCTCGCGGTGGCGGCCCTGGTACGCCGCCGCATCGGGTATCGCTTTCACCGCACCCGCGCTGGCGCAACCATTCGTCGCCGCCAGCCTGTTCGGGACGCGGACCCGGCTGTTCGCGATACCGGAATCCAGTAGCCGTTTCGTGCCTGGCAACCGGGCCAGCGCGCGCGCCGCGACGGGTCTCCGTGGCGATCCCTGCATTCTTTCGGTCGGGCATCTGAGCGACGGCAAAGACCCGCTCACCGTGATCGAGGGCGTCGCCCTGGCGGCGGCAAGCCTGCCTGACGTGCAACTGTGGTTCGCCTTCGGCAATGCGCCGCTGCTGGACGAAGTGCAGCGACGGGTCGCGCAGGATCCGCGACTCGCCGGGCGCGTACATCTCCTCGGCACGCTGACACATGCACGTATCGAAACCTGCATGCAGGCCGCGGACCTGTTCGTCTCCGGAAGCCTCGCCGAAAGCTGCGGCTACGCATTGCTGGAAGCGCTTGCCTGCGGTGTGGCACCCGTCGTGACGGACATTCCCGCGTTCCGCGCGCTGACCGGCGACGCCATCGGCGAGCACTGGACGCGTGGCGATGCGGCGGAACTGGCCGAAATACTGGTCCGCATGGCGATTGATCGGCCGTCGCCAGCACGCGTGCGAACCCACTTCGACGCCACGTTGTCGTTCGCGGCGGTGGGTCGCCAATGGGCGGACGCATACGCACAACTGCTCGACGACCGGCGGCGGAACGCGACATGAAGATCGCACTGGTGATGCCTGGCGGTGTCGACCGTACGGGCGAATTCCGCGTGATCCCGGTCTTGCTGGCGCTGATCGAACGACTCGCGCGCGCGCATGACGTCCATGTCTTCGTCCTGCATCAGGAAGCCGTGGCGGCGCGCTGGGACCTGCTTGGCGCACAGATCCACAACATCGGCGAGGGATGGCCTCGCCTGCGTGCGATCGCGGCGATCCGGGCCGAGCATCGCCACGCACCGTTCGATCTTATCCACGCCATTTTTTCGGGCGACTGCAGCCTGATCGCCGTCGTTGCGGCGAGATGGCTGCGGCGACCCAGTCTCGTCCACATCGCCGGTGGCGAACTGGTCGCGCTCGACGCCATCGGCTACGGCGGACGGCGGAAGTGGAAAGGCCGGCTGCGCGAGGCCGTCGTGTTGCGCGCTACGAACGCGATCACGGCGGCCAGCTCGCCGATTGTCGATTCGCTGCGTGCGCTCGGTCTCGAAGCGCGGCGCGTGCCGCTTGGCGTCGATCTACGCGCGTGGACACCGCTCGCGCCACGCCGACGCGATGCCGGACCGGCGAGACTGATCCATGTCGCCAGCATCAACCGGGTCAAGGACCAGACGACCCTGTTGCGTGCCCTGGCGGCCGTAGCCAACGCGGGACTGTCTTTCACCATCGACATCGTCGGTGTGGACACGTTGCAGGGAGAGATGGATGGTCTGGTTCATCGGCTCGGACTGGAACGGCACGTCCGTTTCGTGGGCTTCCGCACGCAACGGGAACTGCGTCCGCTCATGGTCGCGGCCGATCTGCTGGTGATGTCGTCGTTGCACGAAGCCGGACCGCTCGTCCTTCTGGAGGCGGCGGTGGCGGGCGTACCGACCGTGGGTACGGCCGTGGGACATCTGGTCGAATGGTCGCCGGCGGCGGCGCTGGCCGTGCCCGTCGGCGACTGGGCCGCACTCGCGGTGGCGATACAGCGCGTGCTCGACGATGAAGGACTGCGGCTGCGCCTTGCCGATGAAGCGCAGCGCCGGGCGATCGCCGAGGACGCCGATCATACCGCCGGATCGTTCGAGACGTTGTACGCGATGCTTCTCGCCGGGCGCTAACGTCTACGTCGACGATGCGCCGTATTCAAGCGCGGCGCGTACCACGTAGAGCGTATCCATCCGCGGCACCGGACGCGTGAGCCGCGTCAGGATGCGCCGGCCATGGCTCAGCGTGACCCAGCTCTGTCCCTTGAGCCACAGCTGCGTGCGGACCATGTCGGCACGCTCCTTGATGTTTTCCTCCGATGGCCGGAAACGGTTGTGCAGGCAGCGGCCGGCTTCGCGCAGCGACTGTGCCCATTCGATGCCCGGCAATGCGTGCAGCCATAGCGCCGAACACGATGCCTGGGTGAGTGTGCGACCGCGCGAGATCATCCGTAACAGGAGAGGGCAGTCGCGTTGCAGCCGGGCCAGCACGAACAAGGGGACGGCGCACCGGTAGTAGCGCGAAACCAGACGTAGCGGCGGCAGGGCCCACCATGGCGAACCGCCAGCCCAAAGCACTTCCCAGTCGCGCGCGACCATTCGCGTCGCCAGCAGGGAAATATCGTTCAGATGGATAAGACGCACGCTGCGTCCGCAGAGATTGCCGGCCGCATGGAGCAGCAGGTGACTCATCAATGCGCCGTTCGAAGGATACGGATTCAGGCCGGGACGGGGATCGGCCGGATATATGCGTTCGGTGATGTCCACGGTGCTGATCGGCAAACGCTCCTGGATGCGCGTATGCAGTTCGATGTTGACCGGTGTGTCGCGGTGCTCGCCGAGCCCAAGGATCGGTTCGCCCATCGCCGGCTTGAAGACGCGATGCTTCCACTGCACGAACGACTCGACGTAGCCAAGATCGGTCAGCAACACGATAGCCGCGTCGACATCCGCATCGCGGACCAGCAGGTCGATATCGGCCATGGGCCGGTCGCCCGCTGCGTAGAGGCCGATGGCATGCAAGGCGGAGCCCTTCAGGGGAACGATGGGCAGTCCGGCAACACGCGCGCTGGCGTCGATACGTTCCAGCAGCGACGCGATGTGTCGATGACGATGCTCGACATGCTCGCGCTGGGCGACAAGGAACCGTGTCCACGCGGGATGCCGCCAGGTAGAGCATTGCGACAGAAGCGGCGAGATACCGTGCGCGGCGGCGGCCGCTGATGCGAGCTGCCACTCCAGTTCGTTCCAGTCGGGCGTGGCGGCGCCCGGTCGTGCGAACGCCAGTTCCTCGGCAAGCGCCTCGGTGGTGCGATGCAACCCTTTCCTGACCAGACCCAGTGGCGGCAGCATGGCGGTCTAGAGCAGCGTCAAGGCGATGCTCTGCCTTGCCATCGGAGGAGACATCGTGGGCTCTTCGCTGCGATGCGCGTGCTCGCAGGCGATCAGCGCATCCCAGCGCGCATCGAGCGCGGTAAGCTCCTGCCGACGACGTTCGGCCGATTCGCCGGTTTTCGCCTGTTGCAGATTGACCTGTTCGTGCAACAGGTCGCGCACGCGGCGGTAGAAATCCGAGTCGTAGGCGCCGCGGAACATCATGGACAGGTCGGCGCTGTCGCGCCAGTTCGTTTTCTTGCCCAACTGCGCCTTCACCTCGTCGTAGAACTTCGTGCCCGGCAGCGGATAAGAGACGCTGACGCCGACATCGTCCGGCGCGGCTTGCGCCACCAGCGCGCGCGTTGCCAGCAGGTCGTCGAGTTCCTCGCCCAGGTAGCCGAGCTGGATGAAGAAGCCCACGCGGATGCCATGCTCGCCGAGCCGTTCCCGGGCCGCGATCAGATCGGGCACCTTGGTGCCCTTGGTCATGCGGTCCAGTACGCGCTGGCTGCCGCTCTCCGCACCAATCCAGGCTTCGGCGCAACCGGCCAGCGCCAGCGCGGCGACCATGCGTTCGCTGGCGAGGTCGGCACGGGTCTGGATCATGAAGGGAACGGAACCATCGGACGCGCGCAGATGCGCGGCGAACTCGGTGACCCAGTCGACATGAAAGCCGAAGATGTCGTCGGCCATCCAGATGTGATCGGGCGCGAACGTGTGCTTGAGGTAGGTCATCTCGGCGGCCACGTCTTCGGCGGGGCGCTGTTTATAGTGATTGCCCCAGATCGGCTTGGCGCACCAGTTGCAACGGAACGGACAGCCGCGCGAAGCGGCCATGTTGAGGCTGAAGTAGCCATGCCGTTCGTGCCAGAACGTGCGGTAGCGGTCCATGTCGACCAGGTCCCAGGCAGGACGGCCGACCAGTCGTGCATCGGGCGGGATCACGCCGACGCGGGTCAGTTGTATCTGTCCCTGCACGCGCGTGGCAACGCCGGGAACGCCAGCGACCCACTCGGGCGTGTCGAGGCCGGGATCGCGTTCGAGCCGGCCGCTCAGTTCGACCAGCGCGGCGATGCCTTCGCCGACCAGTACGGCGTCCGCGCCCGCGGCGAGGAAAGCCTCCGGATGATCGGATGCATCGGAACCTGCGACGATCACGCGAGCGCCATAAGCGCGCGCTTCGCCGATCATCCGGCAAGCCGCCTCACGCATGCGGCCGAGGCACATTTTGGTGAGGAAGTTGAAGTTGTCCTCGTAGATCACGACCAGTTCCGGACGCGCGGCGTGCAGGGCGCCTTCGTGATCTTCCACGCCGTCGGCGAGCATCGCGTCGAACAACGACACCTCGTGCCCCATTTCCCTGAGCAGGGCCGCGACCTGAATCGTCGCGAGCGGGGGATACGGCTTGCCGCGTTCCCACTGCTTCCGGTCGTAGCGAAGGAAGTAGGAGTGGCCGACCTGAATCTTTAGCATCTCGAAGGAGCCTCGATCGTCATCATGGGGAACGCGACGGCATCGATCCCGATGTCTTTCGCTGATTGCCCGTGAGTGCCGGGGTAGGGACGATCGGTTGCCTCGCATGGAAAAAAGATGGCTCGTCGCGGATGTGCGATGGGGCATAGCCAAGCGCAACCTTTCCCGTGTGTGCGGGCACTTACTGGCTACATGTCCGGAGGATTCGTGACTTCGCGTCGCGCCGCCGGATCGGCTCACCCTTCGATCGACGACGATGGCCCCGACTACGCAACACGACATCGGCGACGCCGGTGCCGATCCGTTTCATGAACGATCCGCTCCGCCGCTCACTGTCCGCAAGGACATACTCGGCGGCCATTTCCATTTCGAAAGCGCGAGCGAAGCATTGCTGCGACTGGTCGAGGCGGCTTATGGCGGGCTGCCGCCGCAACGGCGCTATGCGGCGCCGCCGATGTTTCATGTCGAGCTGCGTCTCGTGCCGCGACAGACGGATCGCTCCGTCGACGAACCGCCGCCGGTGCGCACGCAATCCGGTGCGGGCTTGCTGTGTGGCGTCATGGATGCGTCGAACTATGTGCTGGTCTCGCCCGGACAACGCCGCGCGCTCGTGGTGGTGTCCGAGGACATGTTGAGCCATCCCTACCATGTGCGTTACGAACTCATCGAATTCGCGGTGTTCCTGCTGGCGGCGCGCGGGATGGATCTGGTGCCGCTGCATGGCGCCTGCGTGGGCAGGGAAGGGCGGGGCATCCTGCTGCTCGGCGCCAGTGGTGCGGGCAAGTCGACGCTGGCACTGCACAGTCTGCTGCAAGGGATGGATTTTCTCGCCGAGGATGCCGTCTTCGTGCAGCCGGACAATATGCTCGCCACCGGTGTCGCCAATTATCTTCATGTCCGCGACGACGCACTGCGTTTCGTCGACGACAAGGAAACCCGTCGCTGGATCGGCGAATCGCCGGTGATCCGTCGTCGTAGCGGCGTCGAGAAGTTCGAGGCTGACCTGCGCCTCGGTCGGGGCCGGTCCGTCGCCACTCCCATGACACTGATCGGCGCCGTTTTGGTGTCGAACCGGATAGCGGACGATCCCGATGCGTTACTGAGCCCGATACCCCGGCACGAGATCGCCGGACGGCTGTCCGCCGATCAGCCGTATGCGGCCGCGCAACCGGGCTGGCGTCGCTTCGAACAGGAGATGATGCGCATGGGTATGCATCGACTGCTTCGTGGACGGCATCCGCGCGATTCCGCCGATGCGTTGCTGACGCTGCTGTCGCCGCGCCGCGTGGCGAGCGCGTGATGGCGACGGTCGATACGTCGACCGCGAAGGACACCGGGCAAGGGCCGTTGCGATCCCTCGTGCGCTCGCTCGCAGGCGACGACCTGATCGAGACAGCGATCTATGTCGCGCTGTCCCTGGGCTCGGCACTGGCCGGCAGCCTCGCCGCAGTGCTGCTGGTGCCGCTGGTCCAACCGGGGCAACCGCTGCCGTTCGGCGGTGGACTGTTCGATCTGCACGGACGGGCCGGCACGCAGGTCATGGTCTTCGTTATCGCAACCGTGGCGTTCGCATTGCTACGCTGGCAGACGGCGCGACTCGGTGCGCGTCTGGTCGGACGCTACGGCATGAATCTGCGGCGCAGCGTTCATGCCCGCCTGATCGATGCACCGCTGGCGTCGCTGGCGGATGCGACGTCCGCGGAGATCGCCAATGTCCTCACCTACAACGTCGAGATCGTCGTGCAGGGTTACAGTGCCTTGCAGCAGCTATTGGTAGCCGGGATCACCGCTGCCGTCAGTCTGGCGTTCGCGTTCTGGGTATCGCCGCCATTGATGCTGGCGGCACCCGTGCTGATGGTCGTCGGTCTGCTTGCTTCGCGTGTCTTCGGTCGCGAGCAATCGCGGGTAAGCCGGCAGTACGTCGCGGATATGACCCGGCTGTTCTGGCACAGCGAGGATTTCCCACGGCGCTTGCGCCACGTCCGTTCGTTCGAACGCGAGAGTGCGGAGAAAGCGAGTTATGGCGCGATCTCCGCCGGGCTTTGCGATGGCTACGCGCGACAGCTGGAACTGGTGGCTTCCGGACGCTTGCTGCTGGAACTGCTGGCGGCGGCGGGTATCGCCGGCGTCTTCGTCCTCGCGCAGCGCTGGCACGGCATCGATTCGGCGTCGCTGATCGCGGTGTGCCTGCTGCTCGGGCGCCTGCTGCCTTACCTTGTCTCGACCCGGCAGAGTTTCCAGCAACTGCGCTCGGCGGCGCCAGCGTTCGAACTATGGCAGCGATATATGCGCCTGGGCACGGCGCATGCGTCTGCCGCGTCACCGCCCGAGACGACCGTGGTCGGCACGCTACGGATAGACCGCTTACGGGTGCTGCCGCCGCTCGCCGGACTGGATGTCGTCGACCTGATGCTGGTACCGGGCGAGATGACCCTGATATACGGCGACTCCGGCATCGGCAAGAGCAGTCTGGTCGACGTGCTGGCGGGCATGGCCCCGCCCGAGCGGTTCGAGGCATGCGTCGACGGCCGGCCCCTCGATTTCGACGGCTATCGGCAGTTGGTGAGGAACGGTGCCTACGTCAGCCAGAACGTCAGGCCATGGCAGTCTTCCGTCCGCGAAAGCCTGCTATGGGCAGCGCCCGAGGCCAGCGACGCAATGTTGCGAAACGCGTTGCTGGACGTCGGTCTCGATGCCCGGCTTGCTCGTTCGGAGCATGGTCTCGACACGTCGCTGGACCGTGCCTCGAGCCGGCTATCGGGTGGCGAGTTGCAACGTCTGATGCTGGCCCAGGTCATGCTGCGGCAGCCGTTCATCGCCGTACTGGACGAGGCCACCAGCGCACTCGATGCGGCGTCGGAGAGAGCCGTGCTGGCCACGATGAAACGTCGCATGCCACGCACGATCCTGATCGTCGTCTCGCACCGGGTCGACGTGACAACGATCGCGGACCAGGTACTAACCATCGGCGGCGAGCCCGCCACGACGGTCGTTACCAGGACCACGAGTGGAAGACAGGTCGTCGAAGCGCGGCGATAACGTATTCGCTATCGTTTCTTCGCGCATGGCGGCTATGGCACGCCTTTGATTTCCCCTCTGCGATTGGATCTGTTTTCTGGATAATCCATCCCGATCGGGATAGCTGATCCTCCGGACATTGCCACCTAGACTCGGATCTCCGCTCACGCACTGGAGATTTACATGGCAGACCATTCCATCAAAGGCAAAACCGTTCTTATCGCAGGCGGTGCCAAGAACCTCGGCGGACTGATCGCTCGCGACCTGGCAGGACAGGGCGCGAAAGCCGTGGCCATCCACTACAACAGCGCCGCCAGCAAGGCTGACGCCGACGTGACCGTGGCGGCTCTCCAGGCTGCTGGCGCGCAAGCGGTGGCTATCCAGGCCGATCTGACGACGGCCGGTGCCGTAGAAAAGCTGTTTGCCGACGCCATCGCGGCGGTGGGTAAGCTGGACATCGCCATCAACACCGTCGGCAAGGTGCTGAAGAAGCCAATCACGGAAATCAGCGAGACCGAATACGACGATATGACAGCGGTCAATTCCAAGACCGCCTTCTTCTTCCTCAAGGAAGCCGGCAAGAACCTCAACGACAACGGCAAGATCGTCACCGTGGTGACTTCACTGCTGGGCGCATACACGCCGTTCTATGCCGCCTATGCAGGCACCAAGGCGCCGGTCGAGCACTACACCCGCGCGGCCTCCAAGGAATTCGGCGCACGCGGCATCTCGGTGACCGCGGTCGGGCCGGGCCCGATGGACACGCCGTTCTTTTATCCCGCCGAAGGCGCCGATGCGGTGGCGTACCACAAGACGGCCGCGGCGCTCTCGCCGTTCAGCAAGACGGGCCTGACGAGCATCGAAGACGTGGTGCCGTTCATTCGCCATCTCGTCAGCGACGGTTGGTGGATCACTGGCCAGACCATCCTCATCAACGGCGGATACACGACCAAGTAAGCCATCTCGGCCACAGGCTCCAGGGACGCTGTCGCATGCGGGGAGGCATCGGAGCATTATTTGCCGGTTGATCGCTCCGGCATCGGTGCCTCAGCCCAAAAGATCTGTGTCAAAGGACCCCATGGACAGACTTGATCAGTACCGCGTCTTCATCCAGGTTGCCGAGATGGGCAGTTTCATCAAGGCGGCCCATGTGCTGGATATACCGCGCGCTTCGATCTCCGCCGCCATCCAGCAGCTGGAAACGACCATGGGCGCGCGCCTGTTGCATCGAACGACGCGACAGGTGCGGTTGACCACCGATGGGATGCAGCTGCTGGAGCATGTGCGCCGGTTCCTGACCGATGCGGAAGAGATCGATCAGTTGTTCCATGCGAGCCAGCGCAAAGTCTCGGGTCGCCTGAGCGTGGACATGCCCAGTCGTATCGCCCGTCGCCTGGTTGCCCCGGCGTTGCCGGGCTTGCTGCGCCGGTATCCACGCCTGCAGCTTGCTTTGGGTTCGACCGACCGCGTCATCGACCTGGTGCACGAAGGCGTGGATTGCGCTGTGCGTTTCGGCGTGCTGCAAGACAGCAGTCTGGTGGCTCGCCCGCTAGGACAGATCGCTCTCATCAACTGCGCGAGCCCGGAGTATCTGCGCGAGCATGGCGTACCGGCGGATCCCGGCGACCTGGCCAAGAAACATTGGTCGGTCGGATACGCTTCGCCGACCACCGGGCGGGAACTGCCCTGGGAATTCCTGGTCTCGGGACGGGAGCAGCAACTGCCAGCGCCCAGTCGCGTGATTGTCAACAATGCGGAGAGCTACATTGCCTGCTGCGTAGCGGGCCTTGGATTGATCCAGATCCCGCGCTTCGATGTGCAGCATCTCCTGGAAAGGGGAGAGCTTGTCGAAATCATGCCGGAGTTTCGCGCGGCCTCCATGCCGGTGTCGCTCATTTATCCCCATCGTCGCCAGCGTTCGCGTCGGCTCAATGCATTCATCGAGTGGTTCGAGGCCTTGATACAACCTCATCTCGAAGCGTTGTGACGATCCCTGAACTTTCGCAGCGCCGAGAAGACACCCAAACCGACAGCCATGACGATCACGCAGCTCAAGGGAGGCCACCACCATCCCACCATCCGCAAGAGTGCAACGCTCGTTCCGAAACATGCGAGCAGGGCGACCAGGGCAATCGTCCACATCTGACGAAATCCGGGCAGACCGTAGAGCAATAGTGGCAACGTCAGCAATGCCGCACCGACGACGAACTGGCTCGTGAAATTCAATGGCGTCAGCGTGCTGGCGTTCTCGACGGATTCGAGAAGGTTGGCCTGATACTCCACGCCGGGCATGCGCTCGTCGCCACCCGAGGCCGAGGTGTCCAGCAGGTCGCCAAGTCCCGAGGCCGTGGCGCCGACGAATACCCAGCGTCCCTTGAGTAGCTCGGGCGAGACATGGCCCTCCAGCACGTCGACGTAGGAGACCTGGTCGAAGCTACCGGCCGGTCCGGCGAAATGCAGCAGGACATAGTCGTCGCGCATCCATTGGTAAGGCGACTCTGTATCCGTATCCGGCCTGTGCAGGCTGGGTAGTACTGGCTTTTGCGTTTCCCGGTCCATGTCATAGACGACGAGGGCGAGGGCCGGCCAGTACGGGCGCCCCAGACCAGCTTTCAGGTAGGCGCCACGAATGACACCGTCGTCGTCCTTGGCGGCATCGACGTGACCGAAGGCAGATGCCTCGCTGGCGATCTCCTGCGTGGGCAGCATCTCTTCCAGCGTTCCACCAAGTTCGGCGGCTTCGGCGAACACTGGCATGGCAACGTGCCCGTTTCGACGAATGGCCTGCGCGAGCGCGCGATCGTTTTCCGGGTGATTGATGTCGGGCTCGGCCATGGTGATGTCGATACCGACACCGCGAACGCCTGCATCGGTGAGGCGATCGAGCAACCGGGCATGCACTGCGCGCGGCCACGGCCAATTGCCGAGCCTGGACAGACTCTTCGCATCGATCGCCACAATCACCACGGCGTCGCCGGTCCGATACGACCAATGATGCATATGCAGATCGTAGAACGTGTTGTCGAGTCGGGTGGCCGCGCCGCTCGCCATTATCAGGGTGAGCGAGGCGACACCGATCATCCAGATCAGCACACGCCCGAGTACGGCGAGCGAATCTACGACGGGCTGATCAGAACGCATCGTCGACTGCCGCGGCATCGGCGGGGTTCCATTCGTCAGTTCGGCTACCGCGGTTCATGGCGTCAAAGTATCAACCACAACAACGATGCCCCGCCGCCTGCCGCGGCCCAGCGGCACGCCATGCATGGAATGCGCGTCTTCTGCACCGAGCCCCAGGGTCCGGCATAGCCGTCGGTGTCGATGGTTCGCACCCGTACATACCATTTGCCCGACGACAGGTTCTTGAGGTCGATTTCCGGTTTGTCGAGCGTGGTATCCACTTCCGGCTGGGCGAACTCCGGCTGACGCGCCAGTTGCACGTTATAGCGCTGATCCGGGTTGCCCGCGGGCCAGCTCAGCACCAGATCGCCATGCGAGTGTTTAGGTTCGCCGGGCACGGGAGCGGGCGGCTCGGATACCAGGTCGAAGGGAAGTGCGTGGGTGTAAGGGCCCACTTTGCCGGTGTCGTCGCGGCTGGCGATGCGCCAGTAGTAGCGTCCAAGAGGCAGCGAATGCGGCGGACGAACGTCGCTGCCCGTCACCTGAGGCTGTTCGGCCAGCAGATGTTCGAACGCGGAGTCGCTGGCCAGCTGCCAGGTGTAGGACGCTGCCTGCTGGCTTTCCGTCCAACGGAATTGCGGTCGGGTATCGCGCACCCGGGTATCGGGTTGTGGCGACACGATCAGCGGCGGCTGCGGATGGCTGTCGATGGTGACAGCGGAGCAGGTGGCGTCGAGGCCTTCGAGCTGGCCTGTACCGACACCGCGCACACGAATCGCGTAGATGCCATCGCTCAGGTCGGGAATGACCGCATGAGCGTCGTCGACAACGCGGTCCATCAGCAGGGCCTCGAATTTCGCACTGGACGCTACCTGCACGCGGTAATGCTGCGCGCCATCCAATGGCTGCCACTGAAACTCGTAGGGAAATTGATTGATGGGTGCTGTCGGACAGGACAGTGCCGGCGTGGGAAGCAGCGATTGCGGTTGTCCCGGAGATGCGCCCCCGGCGGTGGCTACGCCGAGCCCCGTCTTCACCAGCACATGCCGTCTGTCGTTGCCGACGTCGACCTTGCCGGAGGTCACCTCGGTCCGTGCCGCGTCGGTCTCCGGATCGGCGATCACGCGAAAGTGGGTGCCGCGCACGCTGGAAATCGTGCCCGGGGTCGACACACTGAATCGCGCGGCGTTCCCGCTCATGGGAATAACGTCGCTGTTGATGCGCCCACGCTGCAGACGCACGCGCGTGTCGACCATGCCGGTGTTTCCGTAGGCGCTAAGCCGATCGAGCGCGAGTTCGCTATTGCTCTGCACGAGAATGCGCGAACCGTCCGCGAACTCCAGGGTGAGGCTGGTATCGCCCTGGGTCACCAGGGTAGCGCCATAACCGAACGACATGGCCTGCGTCACGGGCACGGCTTGCGCGGTGCCGGGCAGGGTGGCGGTGGCATTGCCAATGACGGCGATCACCTTGGCCCTGGCGGGTTCCAGTCGCAGCCACGCCACCGGAATATGCAGAGTCATACCGGGCGGCAGATGAAGCGGATCGGCGACTTTGTTGTAGTCCTGGAGTTTCTGCCAGGGGATATCCGGTTTCAGATAATGCCCGGCCAGATCCCAGATCGTGTCGTTGGGACGTACCCGGTAGTTCCAGTCGGCAACCGGCGCGGCAAATGCCGGAGCGAAAGCGATAGCAAGCAATGCAGCAAACAACCAGCGGCCAAGCTGGGACCGCCCCCAAACCCTGTGTGTCATAACCTCATTCCTGTTGCGCCCCCAGACGCTCGTCCGCTCGATCCCTGCAGACGCGCCGAACCATCCGGATTCGACAAGCCTGATGCGGCGTAAATATTTTGCCATTGTCGTGGAGTCTCAAGGAAATAGCTAATTGACTTGTCTATTCAGCTAGTTGGCTATTCAGACTTGAGAGCAGGGCTTCCACTTCCAGGGCAAAACCGGGCAAGCGCGAGAGAGCTTCGTTCGCCCGTTCCGTATGCAGGGACTCAAGCAACTGTTTGCCCTGGCTCAGCAATGCGCCATCGTTAAACAGTTGCAGGGCGCCGAGCAGACGATGCAGGCTCAAGGACGCCGCCGCCGTATCGTCCATTTCGACGCAACGGCGGAGTTCAAGCAGGTCGTCGCGACTGGCACTGGAAAAGGCCTGCAGCATTTCGGCGTGCAGGCCAGACTCCCCGTTGCCACCCGTCAGGCTGGCCAGCTGTGTGGCGTCATAAGCGTTGGATACGTGGGAACGTGAGGATGCCGGCTGTTCCGGCAGCCATTGGCTGATTTTCTGGCTGAGCGGAAGCAGTTGCAGCGGCTTGCTCAGGACATCGTCCATGCCGGCGTTGCGGACGCGCACGGCTTCCCCGGCCAGCGCATTGGCGGTCATGGCGATGATGGGAAGGCGTCGTTGGCTACCGATCTCCGCTTCGTGCTGGCGCCATGCCGTGGCGAGTTCGTATCCGCTCATCAAGGGCATGTTGCAGTCGGTGAGCAGCATCGCGTATTCGTTTCCGCTGAGGGCTTCGAAAGCGTCGCGACCGTTGTCCACCACTTCGCAACTCAAGCCGAGGATCGCCAGCTGGCGAAGGATCAGCTTCTGGCTCACCGGATGGTCTTCGGCGACCAGGATGTGCCCGCGATCGGCCGGCACACCGGTCAGGGACAAGAGCAGCGGATCGGCGTCCGCTATCCCACCGGAAGAGAAGCGCGCATCGTTTTCCGGCGACGTGTCGTCGCGCAGTTCGAGTACGACAAGGCAGGCGCGCACCAGCGACTGCCACTTCAGCGGGTTCGCACTGAGGAACAACCGTTCGTCTCTCACCGTCGAAGGACCTGCATCGCCGGTGACGGCAATGACATGGGCACTGATCCGGGTCTCGCTGTCCTTGTCGGCGGGGTCGACAAACAGCAAGCTCGCTGCCATGCCTTCGCGCAGCGATTGCGATGGCATGGATTGTTCCACCGTCATGCCCAGAGACTTCAGGTGCTCGCTCAATGCCGCGGCCGTTTCGGCCGAGCCGATCCGCACGACCGCATGGCGCCCGTGCAGTCCGGCGGGTGCGATGACTTCTCGCCGTACCACGGGCAGGCGGACTTCGAACCCCACCGTCGTTCCCACTCCGGGTTCGCTGCTCAGCTCGACCGAACCGTCCATGAGCTCGGCCAGATGGCGGCAGATGGCAAGGCCCAGCCCGGTGCCGCCATAACGCCGGCTGGTCGAGGCCTCGGCTTGAGTGAACGGATTGAACAGCGTGGCCTGCTTCTCTTCTGGAATACCGATGCCGGTATCCGTGACGCTGATGCGCAGGTGCTGGTGCTCGTTGTCGTCGCCAAGCACGACCATGCGCACCGCAATACTGCCTCGTTCCGTGAATTTGATGGCATTGCTCAGCAGGTTCAACAGAATCTGGCGCAGACGGACGCTGTCGCCGCGCAACGTGCCGGCGACGGTGGCATCGATCGCTATATGGACGCCAAGGCCTTTCGTCTGCGCGCGCGCCGCCATCACACTGATGACGTTGTCGACCAGTACGCGCGGATCGAATAGCGTTTCATCCAGCCGGAGATCGCCCGCTTCGAGTTTGGAAAAATCCAGAATGTCGTTCAGTACCTGCAGCAATACGTCCGCCGAATCCTCCACGGCACGTAACAGTTCACGCTGCTCGGCATCGATCGGCGTGCGTCCGAGCAATTCCAGCATCCCGATCACGCCATTCATCGGCGTACGGATTTCATGGCTCATCGTGGCCAGGAAATCCGCTTTCGCCTTCGAGGCGCGCTCGGCGACATCGCGCGCAATGCGCAGGGCTTCGTTGCGCGCGTTGAGTTCGGTGGTGTCGATGAAGTAGCCGATCAGCCGTACGCTTCCGTCTGGCAACGGCTGCGGTGCAAGCGTGGCGTGGATCCAGCGCAGGCCGTCGCGGCCGAAAGCACGGAAATCGAGCGAGCGTTGCTGCAGTCCGGCGGTGGCGGGAGAGATCAGGCGACCGAAAGCGGCAATATCGTCGGGATGAATACGGCCCTGCAACGGACGTTCCTGTAGCACGTCGCCCATTCCCAGGAGATCCGCCAGTTCCAGCCCGAACAAGGCACGCACGTCGCCTGCGGCAAACGTGAGGTGACGCACCCCCTGAGTGTCCTTGAGGATGGTGAAGACCACCACGGGGATTCGCTGGACGATGTCGCGCAGGCCCCGGTCGGTGATCCGGGCCGCGCGTTCCGCGTCGCGAAATTCCGTAATATCGATAAGGATACTGATCGAACCGACGGGGCCGCCGCTCTCCGCGAGGATCGGACGATTCCATATCAGGGCCTGACGCGATATGCCGTCATCGGCTGTGTAGTCGATCTCGCGAGGTTCGTGTCCATTTGCTGTCTCGCCGAAGCCTTCGGCCAGAATGGCTGCCGTCATCGCCTCGGCGGCGGCAGGGTGCTGCCGGTAGTACGCATTCGTGCCGACGATGTGCCCATTCAGGCCATGGATGACCACGGACGCTGGCAATGCGTCCAGGGCGCCTTCGGAAAACGAACGTTGGGTGAGGAGTTCCGCATGCAGGCGCTTGACCTTGCTTACCTGGGCTTGCAGCAGCCAGGCAAGACCCAACGCCACGACCGCCACCAGGATCAGTAGCGCCGCCAGCACGAGCGTAGTGGCGGAGATGGGGGTCGCCTGGTTGTCGACCCAGGCGGCTCCGTACAAAGCTTCGAAGGCAGCGATCCCGGGCAACGGATGGGGTAGCGTGGTCGGCATATCGCTCCTCGGCGCCGCGGTGCTGACTGAGTTCATGGCAGGCCTTGCTACGCGTTCATGTTACTGTTGCCGCCGTTCGAGCACAAACCATGCCGTGTGCGCGAATGTATACGCGGCCATGGGCGGTTGAGTTGCGGGCTAACGTAAGCCGCACGATGAGGTGCGCAGTGCGGGTCATTATTTCCGACGATCATCCCGTTGTCCTGATGGGGCTGAAAGCAGCGCTGCAAAGTTACGGGGACAAGTTCCGCATCGTCGGCGAAGCGCGCAACGGCCAGGAGCTGGTCAGCTTGCTGTCACGCGAGCCCTGCGACCTGCTCATCACCGATTTCTCCATGCCGGACGATCAGCTCTCCGAGGACGGCCTGTCCATGTTGGCCGGGCTACGCAAAAGCCATCCGCAGCTTTCCATCCTCGTACTCACCATGCTCAGCAATCCGGCCCTGGTGCAAGGCATGCTTGCGGTCGGGGTGAGTGGCGTCGTCGACAAAATGGCGATGACCAGGGAGTTGATGCTTGCGATCGACGTCATCTGCGCGGGACGCATCTATCTCAGCGAACGCACGCGCAAACAGATCGAAGAAGCCGTGATGGTCAGCGACGAGCCGGGCTCGATGTCGCCACGCGAGGCCGAAGTGGTGCGATTCCTGGCCCAGGGCCTGACTGTCTCCGAAATCGCCCGCCGCACCGGGCGTAGCGTGAAAACCGTCAGCCAGCAGAAGCGCGACGCCATGCGCAAGCTCGGTCTGGACGGCGACAAGCAGTTATACGACTACGCCCGCTCCAACGGCCTGCTCTAGAAACCAATCCAGACGGCTCCACGCGAGAATCCACAGCCGTTCCCACATGGCTGCCGGGACGGCTTTGCCGTGCGGCTTTGCCGGTCGTTCCGGAAAGTCGGGCGAGTGAAAAGTCACTATTTAGATTGTCTAGGACTTTTCTGATTCAAAACGCGATGCCAGTCGCCCAAATTACGACCACGAGATGTGACGGCATTGCGCTCCCTGGCCGGACCAGGATTCCAGGCACGTCACACAGCAGGTTTCCGCGTACCAGGGACGTGTATGTGTCGGCGATTACGTCGGCGGCAGTCAAGCCCGTGTTTGCCCCCATAGGGCTTGGCTGTCGGGATCTAGTTGTTACTGAAGGGGGCTGGGCATACGAGATGAGGACGTCACAACAACACTTCTTGCGCACGGCTGATGCCATCGCGGAGTCCAGTCATACTGATCCGGCCCAGCCGGCGAGGCCACCTATGCCTCTCCCCGTACGTACGGGATTGCCCCTGCATCGCAGTTCATTGCTCGATGTGCTGCGTCGCATCGAAAGCCATCTCAGTCTCAGTCCTTCGCCTGCGCTGGATGCCCGGGAAATGGTTATGAGGCGCGACCTCCACGACCTGGTGACCGCCGTCGACCCGGAAGACGCCGTTTCGTTGGCCGAAGTCCGCTTACCTGTGTTGCGTCGGATTCTGCTGGCGGAGTGGGGCGAGGCGGCCCTGGGCGATTATGCCTCGCTCGTCATGCTGCGTTCGGTGGACCGCCTGGTTGCGATGGATCCGAGAATGCGCGATCTGCTGCGTCGGGCCGTGGTAGCGCTGAAACATTCGACTTGAGCGCTCCGTCGGTATTTCGTATGAGTATTTCCTTCGAGAAGAGCATGTTCGTGCCCCGGTCGCCGGAGCAGGTTTTCGACATGCTCGACGATTTTTCGGTCACGCCGAAGTGGCTGGACCGGTGCATCCGCTTTCAGAAACACCAGCCAGGCCCGAACGAGGTCGGCGACGCGGTGCGTTATGTGTATCTGGATGGATTGCGCCTTGGCGTGATGGAAGGAATCATCACGGCGCGCTGTCGCGCGGAGCATCTGAGTTGCCAGTACGCCGACCGGAAGATGACGGTGAGCATTGCCTTTCGTATGCGGCCGCGTGGTCCGGGCACATATCTCACCCATAACGTCGACATCCTGCCCAAGGGATTCCTCGCCAGGCTGATGGCGCCGCTGATCCGGCGAACGTTATCGGCACAGACGACATCCGCCATGGTCCGGTTGCGCGACTGCCTCTTGCATATCCCTCTGCATCATTCCTGAGTGTCATGCTGTCGATCCGATCGGTGGCATGCGGAAAAGCGCCGGCAAGATGCCAGCGCTTCCGTAACGCCGCTATCGACTCAGGCCCGTTTGAACAGGCGTAAGACAAACAGCAGCACCACCGCACCAACCGTCGCGGTAATGATCGAGCTGATCAGGCCACCACCAAGGGTGATGCCTAAGACACCGGCCAGCCAGCCGCCGATAAATGCGCCGACAATGCCGACGATAATATCGACGATCAGGCCGAAGCCGCCCCCTTTGACCAACAGTCCAGCCAGCCAGCCGGCCAATGCGCCGATGATCAACCATACAATGATGCCGTGTGCTGCCATTGCCAGAGACTCCGTGAAGGTACCGGTGGGCGAAACGGCCGTCGGCCGAAAATCATTGAATGGACGACGGGTATGTATGCGGAAGTATGCACGGGCTACGGTCACGATAGCGCAACGCCGGGCGTCACCAGTTTAGGCCGCGCGCGTCAAAAGCTCATTCAGACAATTCCTATCGAAGTCATGGTCCGGACCGGGGATTTAAAAGTCGCCATCTTTTGCACTGCAGCATCTATTTCTCGACAGACATAATTCGCTCTATGGCCGAGACTGCATCGACCAGGCCGTCCTCGGCATGCATCTTTTCACCCAGCGCGCGTGCCCGTAAACGGACGGTCTCGGTCTTCGCAAACGCGATGGCGTCGGCGATTTTCACGGCATCCGGATGCTTTCCACTAACGGCAGCCGCCGTCACGCCGGCTTGCCGCAACCGGTCGGCCCAGAAGAACTGATCGCCGGCGAATGGCACGACGACCGAAGGAACGCCGGCTCGTGTCGCGGAATGGGCGGTACCGGAACCACCGTGGTGAATAACCATCGATGTTCTGGGAAATAACCAGTCATGAGGTGTTTCGCCGATCTCGAAAATGTTTTCAGGTAACTCCGCCGTGTTCACGCCGCTCCAGCCAGGCTGGAATAATGCCCGGCGGCCGGCGATGGCATTCACGATTTCTTTCAGCATTCGTGGGCGGTCGAAACCCGCCATGCTTCCGAACCCGATATAGATCGGCGGCTCGCCCGACGCGAGGAAATCGCCGAGCGATTGCGATGGCGACCATGCCTGCGAGGGCAGGGACCATTGGCCGCACAGGCGTGCATTCACGGGCCAGTCGTGAGGGGTGGGCAATAGGCTGGGCGACACACCGTAGAGCATGGGGTGCTCAGTCCAAAGATTTTTCCGGGCAGGCAAGTTGCACACAACCGACCGGGCCTCGTTCGTTGTCTTGCGAAAGGCACGCCAGAGGAGGCCATTCACGAACTGGTGGCTTGCGCGATTGAGCAGACGCGGAACCATTCGGGGCGGCAGGAAGGGGGATGGAAATGCCGCCGTCGGAGTGATGGGAATCATGCCGGCACCGATGGCTTTCACGCCAAGGTATTCGGCGGCCGACAAACCCACGAACGCCGCCAGACCGGCGACAATAATGGCATCGCAATCCTGTGCGGTCGCTACGATCTGCCTGAGCCACGCCTCGGCATTGACGTTGGCAATGCGCGCGAGGGCGCTCGCTGTGCCGGTGAACCGGCCACCTTGCTCGACGACAGGTTGCAGGGCGCCCTTGATGTCCCCGGCCATCGCCGTCGTCGGCACGCCAAGCGCGTTTGCGCTGCCTAACGTAGCGGCGTCGGCAAGCAATCGCGCTTCGTGCCCGGCATCCATCAGCGCCCGGCACAGTGCCGCGAGTGGGCGTGTATCGCCCTCCGTTCCATAAGTCACGACAGCCAGTTTCATGATGATTTTCCATGCTTGCGCGTTTGCGGCGAGGCCGTGCCCGATCGCCCGCTTATGCCACGAGATCGGACCGGCGTCCGTTAAGGATCATCTGATCAAGACTGCGATTGCCGCTTACGAAACAGGAATTCACTTGGAAGCGCTCCAACGCCTCCTACGCCTGCATAGGGGCTTCTTCGAGAGGACTTCCATGATCCAGTTAACGTTCTTGGAGTGGCTGTCCATCACCATCTGAATGTCGAAACGACGATCACTTGCCGTACCACTTCCGTATCAGTTTCCGGCCAGGGAGGTCGATGAGATAGTGTCGCTCGGTAACATGCTCTTCATCGCCCGTGAAGAGTTCGTTGGCGGATAACTGCCTTCCGACTAACGTTACTTCGGTTCCCGACGTGCCCCGCTTGACCGAAAAGCGGTAGGCATTGAGATCACATCCGTCGGATTTGCAGGCCTCGATAGCACGGAAGACAGCTTGAGAGGATTGATAGTCCAACTCATAATCCTCGCCCATTGCACGGACAGGTGATGAGGCGGTGCCGACCAATATCAGCAACGCAAATACTCGGAAGTTCGTGTCCATAATCTGCCTCCTACCTTTTCATTGCACTGGTTTTTCCCGTTGCCGGGTCGTACTGCTGATAGGTTCCACCTGGAGTGGAAAGATAAGATTTCCACCCAGGAAAGAGGCCATTGGCAACTTTGCTGTTATCCATATCCGTCTTTGAAAAGTTGTCAGAATTGTACTCGTCGTCAGCGGCAGAGCTGACAGGAACGGGTTTTCCGTCTGGTCCATGCTTCGCATACGATCCATGCGTATGGTAGTCACCGTCCTCAACCCCATCCTCGGGCATTCGCTTTAGACCTTCGGCGAAGGCTTTTACATGGTCTCCTATGCCCGGAGCTGGTTCGGTGGCATAGAAGCAGCCGTCCTTCTTATATGTCAGCCCGCCGTATTCGCGATTTGAGCTTATCGACAATGCGTTGATATAGGACAGGGCGTCGAGTGCGGCCGCCCCCGGAGTGGGAAAGGGGTCGCCTGGCTTGTTCCCTAGCAAGTCAAAATATCGAAGCGGCGAACTCGCTGCATAAGCATAGGTATCTGTTCCCCCCGCGAGCCCAAGGGCATCGCTTTGAATGTAGCGACCCGTTGCCGGCTCATAGTCACGGCGGACGTTGTAGTTGAGTCCGGACTCGGCATCGAAGTATTGCCCTGGGAAGCGCAAATTCAACGTATAACCACCGTTCGACGTTGGCGATACCTCGCCAAATGGATTGCTCTTCAGCGCCCAACTCCACAGCGTGGCACCACCGCTGTCGGTTACAGCGCGCGGCGTGTTCAACGCATCGGCATGGATGAACGTGACGGAGGCACTATCGACCACGCCGACCAGCACGCTATCCATCCAGACGTAATCACGAGGCGCCGTTCCGTATTCGCCGAGCAACTGGCCGACATCGCCGTACGCGAAGCGAAGCGGGGTCGTTCCGACCGTTTTGGCGACGCGCTGCCCCAAGGCGTTGTAGGTATACGTACCCACCGTCGCGCCGCCCTGCTGAGCCACCGTCAGCCGCCCCCGGCCATCGTAGCCATAGCCCCATGCGACGCCTGCGACCACGCTGCCTGTGGTCGAGCCGTTGGCATCGTAGGTTCGCGAAGCTGTGCCGATCGCCGTCAGCCAATGGGTGCCACTTTGATAACCATAGGTCCCGGTGGCCAGTCCCGGCGCGCTCTTGCTCAGGCGATCACCCGTCTTGTTGTACGTGTAGGCCTCAATGGCGTTGCCGGCGGCATCGTTGATGGCAGTCAAACGGTACAGCGCGTCATATCCGTAGGTCTCGGTCGAGGGGTTCGCGCCGGCCGTGTCGCCCAAGGCCGTGATGTTGCCCGCCGCATCCCGGACGAAATGCAGGTTCAAGGCCGGACTGGTGACGTCCGTCACCTGGTAATTCGCGTCGTACGTGCGAGCGACGACCTGCCCGTTGCCCAGCGTATAGGAGGCCAGGGGGCCAAACGGTAGATACGTCGCGGCGGTCACCACCGGAGTGGCTGTTCCGTTGGCCGGCGTCACTTTTACCGAGGTGATCTGTCCCAGGGCGTTGCGGCCGTATTCGGTCACCGTGTCGCCCGGAGTGGCGACGGCCGTCACCCGCCCGGCGCGGGTATAGACCGTGCTGGTGGTGTCGGTCACCGTCCCTTGCGTCTGCCGCCGCTCGGTCACCCGTCCCTGAGCGTCATAACAGTAAGTCGTGGTCACCGCCGACTCGACGATGCGGGTCAATCGCCCCACTGCATACGAGCCGCTGCACCCCGTGACGCCGTCGGCCTCGTCGAAATGGTAGGCCACGTTGAGCCGGGTATCGTCGTAGCTATCTACCGTCGTCCGACCCAAGGCATCGTAGGCATGAGTCACCGTCACCCCTTTCGCATCCACCTGGGTGAGGGCGTTACCGGCCACGTCGTACGTCGCCGTTCGGGTGCCTGTATCCGGACTCTTCTGCGAGGTAGGGTGACTCAGTCCATCGAACCCATAGGTCGTCGCGAGGTTGTCCGGATCGGTGACCTGGGTGAGCCGATCCAGTACGTCGAGGGTAAAACGACTGGTCGCCTTCGCCGTGCCCGCATTTGTGCCGTTCACATCGGCGACGCGGCTGGCCAGACGGTTCAGGGCATCGTAGGTATCGGACTGCTGCGCCCCATTGGCTCCCGTGTAGTTCATCAGGTTGCCGTTGCCGTCATACGCATTCGCTGCCGAGGCGTCGAATACGACCTGGCCCTTGCCATCCATGGTGCGCATGAGTTGGCCCAGCGTGTTGTACGTCCGTGAGACCGACCAGGTCACCGTGCCCTGGGTGTCGAGGAGTTGTTCCTTGGTGCGATTACCGGCGGCGTCGAGGGTGTAATGCAGGTGGCTGCCGGCAGCGTCGGCGACATCGATCAGACGATGGGCGTCATCGTAGCTGTAGGTGACAAACACGCCGTCCGGGTCCGTCACCTTGTGTAGCAATCCGGTGACTTCGTAATCCAGTTGCGTCGTGGCGTCGTCCGCAGAGGTGCTGCCGTCGGCTTGTGCGCGAACCGTGAGGCGCGTCGGCCACCCGCGCACGTTGTAGGTGATGTCGTTCAACACCCCGTTGGCGTCCCGGCGTCGGACCACGCGACCGGCCTTGTCATAGGTCAGGATCGTCGCGGTATGCCCCAGAGCGTCGGCGATCGTATAGAGGTCGCCTGCGCGGTGGCAGGCCCCGCCCGCCGTGCCGCATCCGCTCTCATCATCGGTCAGGTAATAGCGGTTCATCGTGACATCGGCAATGTCGGTCCGAGGGCCATCCACCGACAGCAGCAGGTTGGCGCGCGGGCACCGCGTCGTGTCGATTGCGTCGCAGTAGGTGTAGCGGGTCTGACTGACACCCGCCGGGGCATTCGCCTGCGCCCCGCAGGCGTAGCTCGTGGCGACGGACGCATCGAAGTCGCACTCGGCCGTCACCTGATGGCGGTCGTTGTAGTCCCACGCCTGGGAGCGAACGAGCGTGCCGTCCTTGGCTTTGACGGTCCGGGTCAGCGGTACGCGGGCCGGCACGTCCCAAGTCGTCTCGGTGGTGCGCTGTGCGGGTGTATCGGAGGCCTCGACCTGCTTGGTCGGCAGACCATCGGTCTGGCCATAGGTCGTGTAGATGACGTTGTTGTTGAAATCGTTGTACTGCGTGGGATGACCGGCATAGTCGTAGCTCACCAACTTCCAGGGCTGTGCGCACGACGGTCCGCAGGGTTGGCTGCTGTCCCGGATTTGCCCACGCCCTAACGGCAGGCTGAAGCTCAGCACGGTCACCGCTCCCAGGGTTCCTGTCATGGTGGTGCCGTTGATGCCCGCCTCATAAAGGTAGGACAGCGTCAGACCATCGGCTCCGCCGGCCTTCGCTGACGTGGTCACACGACCTTGCGCATCGTACGTGGTGGTCTCCAGACGAACGCCGCGCTCATCGATCGACCCGGTCATGGCCAAGGGCCAGTTGTGGTTACCGGTCTTGTCCGCCTCGTTGTAGAGGTAGCGCTTCACCGCCCCATCGGCATAGGTGACCGAGGACAACACGGCACCACTGCTATCAAAACCATAGGTCACCCCCGCCCCATCCGGAGTGGTCAGGGTCTGTAGCCGGCCTTGCGCGTCGTAGGTGAAGTGCAGCGAGCGCCCATTGACGTCCGTCACAGCAATCAACAGGTTGGGCTTGGGAGCGACGGTGATCGGTGTCGAGGCGTCGCTGTAGATGGTCGCATAGAGTACCTGGCCCGTACGCGCGTCCGTGACCTGGTTCAGTCGGCCATCGGCAAAATAGGTTTCAGTCTGCTGAATGTCGGCCAGGGTCAGGGTATAGGCGATCGCGTTGCCGGCCGCGTCGTCGGTCTCGCTGAAGAGATTCTGGGTGTCATAGTCATTGAACCAGGTCGTGCCGGTCGAGGGCCGCCGGAATTGTGCGGAACTGCCATCGGGCCGGTAGGCCACAATGATCGTGGCCCGGCCGCCATTGGTATTGGCCGGATAGAGTTCGCGTTGAAACGAATGGCGCCAAGCCAGTCCCAGTGGCCGGGCGAACAACCCTTCGCCGCCGACGCTGTTATAGAACCGGCGAAACGTGAGATAGCCATCGGGCGCCGTGTAGTCGGTGTCCTGCTCGTACTTGTTGCCCGTGCCCACGTTGACCGGGTCGTTCTTCAACGGCGATCCCGGCGCGGGACCGCTATCGCTGCCGTTGCCGCCGCTGCAATCGCAAGCGCCCCGGTTCCTCCCCACGTCATAGCCGCGATATGTGGCGCTGATATGGATCTCGTCGTTGAAAAAGTTGCTGTTGCAATCCGCATTCCAATTGGATTGGCCGTCGCGGTGACTGACCAGGGTAAAGCTGTTGTCGTCGGGAAAGCTGTAGACGATGACCTGACAGGTCCACGGCCCTGCGGGCTTGCTGTGCTCCTGCAGGTACGCCTTCGCCTGCTCAACCGCTTCGGAGGCTGATGTCGCCGAATGGTCGGTCCACTTGCCCGTCGGGTCGTCATACGTCTGGTAGGTGTACGGACCGCTGTATTGCGAACCGGCAAACGCGTGTGGCACCAAGCCCAGTATCAGCACCAGACACAGCCCCCATCGAAACCTGCTGAAGCGATGACCGAAGCCCTTCACGCGACCGGTTAGCGTAGACATCCCTGAAGTTCCTTGTGACGGGGCACTTTTCTGCCGCCATCGTAAGAAATTTCTCAAGCATCCATTGTCAGGACAAGCCAACGCGCTTTGTAGGAAAGTACCTACAAGTCTGGACAGGGTGCCGTTGGGCGCCCTGTCCGGCCAGGGCTGGGGAACCTACAGCGTGGCCCGCTTCGGTGAGCGGCGCTACGTTTGAGGCTAGCAACCTTTCCTCGCGGAGCCTCCCCAACAGCCGGAATGACGAACGGCAGGGGCGCTGCCTGCGGCTTCGGCGCACGATCTCGATATCCCTAACCCTCTGTTGTTCTGACCTTTCTCTACCCGTGCCATTAGTTTAGTTGACTAATACGGGATTACGGTTCAATAATGAGAACGGTCATTCATTTTTCCATGTCGCACACCCCAGGCGGTCTGGTCGAGGTTCCCCATGTCTCCCCGAAATATTCCGACGCGCCTGATTCCGGTGTGCGTCCTGACGGCTGTCGCACTGGCCCTGGCTAGCTGCAAAGGCGGCCATACCGAACAGCAGCAGGGCGGTCCGGTGCAGGTCACCGTGGTCACGCTCAAGCCGCAACCCGTTACGGTGACCCGCGAATTGCCGGGGCGCACCAGCGCTTATCTCATCGCCGAAGTGCGGCCGCAGGTGAATGGCGTTATCAAGCAGCGCCTGTTTACCGAAGGAGCCATGGTGAAGGCGGGACAGCCGCTATATCAGCTGGACGACGCGGTCTATCGTGCGGATAACAACAACGCCAGGGCCAGTCTGGCCAAGGCAAAGGCCACGCTGTATTCGGCGCAGCTCAACGCCAGGCGCACCACCGAACTGGCCCGCATCGACGCGGTGAGCAAGCAGGACGACGAGAGCGCCACCGCCACCTGGCGTCAGGCCGAGGCCGATGTGGCCGCGGCCCAGGCGACGGTCGAAAGTACCGGCGTGACGCTCGCCTTCGCACGCATCGTGTCGCCGATCAGCGGCCGCATCGGCAAATCCAGCGTGACGCAGGGCGCGTTGGTCACGGCCAATCAGGCCGATCCGATGGCGCGGGTGCAGCAGCTCGATCCGATCTTCGTCGATGTCACGCAGTCCAGCGGCGAGCTGCTGCAGCTGCGCAAGCAACTGGCCGCCGGCACGCTGAAGGAAAGCAATGGCACGCCGGTGAAGATCCTGCTTGAGGATGGCAGCCGCTATCCGCTCGACGGCAAGCTGGAGTTCGCCGACGTCAGCGTAGATCCCACCACCGGCAGCTTCGCGCTGCGCGTCATCGTGCCCAATCCCGAGCATGCGTTGCTGCCCGGCATGTATGTGCGCGCCGTACTCGACAAGGGCACCAACGCGCAGGCTTTGCTGGTGCCGCAGGCCGGTATCTTGCGCGATCCCAAGGGCGGCGCTACCGCGTTCGTGGTGGACAAGGATGGCAAGGCCGCGCTGCGCGACGTGCAGGCCACCCGCACCATAGGCGACCAGTGGCTGGTGGAGAGCGGCCTGTCGGCCGGCGACAAAGTCATCGTGGAAGGGTTGCAGATGGTCCAGCCCGGCGCGGCGGTACACGCCACCGAGGCGGGTACCGCGCCTGTAGCGGCTGCACAGACAGCCAAAGCCCCCCACTAAGGAACGGACATGGCAAGGTTCTTTATCGATCGCCCGATCTTCGCGTGGGTGATCGCCGTCATCATCATGCTGGCTGGCGTGCTGTCGCTATTGCGCCTGCCGGTATCGCAGTATCCGGCGATCGCGCCTCCACAGGTGTCGATCAACGCCAGCTATCCCGGTGCCTCGGCGCAGACCGTCGAGGACTCGGTGACGCAGATCATCGAGCAGAACATGAAAGGCCTCGACGGCCTGATCTACATGTCCGCCACCAGCGACTCGGACGGCAACGTGCAGGTCACGCTCAGCTTCGAGAACGGCACCAATCCGGATATCGCGCAGGTGCAGGTACAGAACAAGCTGCAGCTCGCCACGCCGCTGTTGCCGCAGATCGTGCAACAGCAGGGTCTCAACGTCGTCAAGTCCAGCTCGGGTTTTCTGATGGTGGTGGCCTTCGTGTCGGAGGATGGACGTCTGGACGGCGACGACATTTCCGACTTCGTCACCGCGCACGTGGTCGATCCGCTCAGCCGCGTGGCCGGCGTGGGCAATATCGAAGTGTTCGGCTCGAAGTACGCCATGCGTATCTGGTTCGACCCGAACAAGCTCGATACCTACAAACTCACGCCCACCGAAGTGGTGGCATCGCTGCGCGCGCAGAATCAGCAGGTGGTGGTGGGGCAGATCGGCGGCAATCCGTCGGTGAAGGGACAGCAGATCAACGCCACGGTGATCGCACAGCAACGCCTGCAGACGCCCGAGCAGTTCCGCAACATCGTAATCCGCAGCGGCACCGACGGTTCGGTGCTGACCCTGGGCGATGTCGCCCGGGTCGAGCTGGGCTTGCAGGACTACGGCTTCACCAGCAAGTACAACGGCAAATCGGCCACCGGTATCGCCATCTCGCTGACCTCCGGTGCCAACGCACTGGCGACGGCCGGGCGCGTGCAGGACGCGCTGAAGGAACTCGCACCGTCGTTCCCGCGTGGCGTGAAGTCGGAGATCGCCTTCGACACGACGCCGTTCGTGAAGGTGTCGATCCAGGGCGTGATCCAGACCTTGCTCGAGGCGATCGTGCTGGTGTTCCTGGTGATGTATCTGTTCCTGCAGAACTTCCGCGCCACGCTGATTCCCACCATCGCGGTGCCGGTGGTGTTGCTTGGCACCTTCGGCGTGCTCGCCGCCATGGGTTACTCCATCAACATGCTCACCATGTTCGCCATGGTGCTGGCCATCGGCCTGCTGGTGGACGATGCCATCGTGGTAGTGGAGAACGTCGAACGCATCATGAGCGAGGAGGGCCTGTCGCCGCTGGAGGCCACCCGCAAGTCGATGACGCAGATCACCGGCGCACTGGTGGGTATCGCCATGGTGCTGTCGGCGGTGTTCGTGCCGATGGCTTTCCTGAGCGGATCGACAGGCGTGATCTATCGTCAGTTCTCGGTGACCATCGTGTCGTCGATGGCGTTGTCGGTACTGGTCGCGATCGTGCTTACGCCGGCCTTGTGCGCGACCATGCTCAAACCGATCGCCAAGGGGCATCACGCGTCCGAGCGTGGCTTCTTCGGCTGGTTCAATCGCCGCTTCGACCAGGCGTCGCAGAAATACCAGGGTAGCGTGCGCGCCATCCTTGGGCGCAGCAAGCGCTTCCTGTTGGTGTTCGTAGCGTTGAGCGCGGCGATGGTCGCGGTGTTCCTGCGCCTGCCGACATCGTTCCTGCCGCTTGAAGATCAGGGCTTTGTCTTCGCCATGGTGCAGGCGCCGGTGGGCGCCACCACCGAGCGAACCGGCCACGTGGTCGACAAGGTGCAAAAGCAGTTCATGGGCGACCCCGCGGTGCAGTCGCTGTTCACCGTGCAGGGCTTCAGCTTCGCCGGTGGCGGCCAGAGCGCGGCCATGGCCTTCGTTCAATTGAAGGACTGGAAGTTGCGGCACAGTACCGATTTGAGTCTGGAAGCGGTTACCGGCCGCGCGATGGGCACCTTCAGTCAGTTCAAGGATGCACTGGTGTTCGCCTTCGCACCGCCTGCCGTGCCGGAGCTCGGCAATTCGGCGGGCTTCGATTTCTATCTGAAGGACAACATCGGCCTGGGCCACGAAGCGCTGGTGAAGGCGCGCAATCAGTTCCTGGAGGCGGCGGGCAAAAGCAAGCTGCTCGCGAATGTCCGCGCCAACGGCATGGAAGACACACCGCAGTTCCGCATCGACGTGGACTACAAGAAAGCGGCGGCGCAAGGGCTTTCCATCGCCGACGTCAACGACACCATGTCGATGACCTGGGGCGGGCAGTATGTGGACGACTTCATGGACCGCGGCCGTGTGAAACGCGTCTTCGTGCAGGCCGACGCGCCGTTCCGCATGGCGCCGGAGGATTTCGACAAGTGGTCAGTGCGCAACGCCAGCGGTGCGATGGTGCCGTTCCGCGCCTTCGCCAGCTCGCATTGGGACTACGGTTCGCCGCGACTGGAGCGCTACAACGGTGTGTCCGCCATGCAGATCAATGGCGAGGCCGCACCCGGAGTCAGTTCGGGCGATGCCATGAACGAAGTGGAGAAACTGGTAGCCAAGCTGCCGCAGGGCATCGGCCTGGAATGGACGGGCCAGTCGTATCAGGAGCGCGAGGCCGGCGCGCAAGCTCCGCTGCTGTACGTCTTGTCGGTGCTGGTGGTGTTCCTGTGTCTCGCTGCATTGTACGAGAGCTGGTCGATTCCCACCGCCGTGTTGCTGGTGGTGCCGCTGGGCATTCTCGGCACCGTGATGGCGGCGTTCTTCCGCGGACTGGAACGCGACGTGTACTTCCAGGTGGCGATGCTCACGACGGTAGGCCTGTCCAGCAAGAACGCCATCCTGATCGTAGAGTTCGCCAAGGAGAACATCGAGAAAGGCATGGAACTGGTCGCCGCAACCATGCTTGCAGTGCGTACGCGCCTGCGCCCGATTCTGATGACCTCGCTGGCCTTTGGCCTCGGCGTATTGCCGCTGGCCGTGGCGACCGGCGCCGGGTCGGGCGCGCAGCGCGCCATCGGCACCGGCGTGCTCGGCGGCATGATCGCGGGTACGGCGCTGGGCATCTTCTTCGTACCGCTGTTCTTCGTGACGGTGCAGCGCTTGTTTGTAAAAAAGAAGACCGCCTCGACCGATGTCGCGACGCCAACGGGAGATCAGTCCCATGAGTAAGCCCATCCTCACCGCATGCGTCGTGGCGATCGCGCTGGCTTTGGGTGGCTGCGTCAGCCTGGCACCGAAAGTGCCCGATGCGCAGCCCGGTATCCCGGCCTCGTGGCCGTTGCCGGAAACCACCGGTGCGGTACAGGGCAGGGTGGCCGACATCGGTTGGCGCCAGTTCTTCGCCGATCCTCGGCTGGTACAACTGATCGAACAGGCACTGCGGAACAATCGGGATCTTCGGGTTGCCGTGTTGAACGTGGAGAAAGCCCGCGCGCAATACCGCATCCAGCGCGCGGACCGCATGCCTTCGATCAACGCCACCGGATCGCTCACACGCACTGGCGTGAGCGGGTCGCCGGTCAGCCAGCAGTATCGGGCCGACCTGGGCACCACGGACTTCGAGCTGGATCTGTTCGGCCGCGTGAATTCTCTAAGTACATCCGCGCTGGAGCGATACCTCGCGCAGGGTGAGGCGCAGCGCAGCGCTCAGCTGAGCCTGATTGCCGAAGTGGCGAATGCTTATCTCACGCTTGCCGCCGATCAGGAATCGTTGCAGGTGGCGAAAGCCACGCGCGACAACCAGGAGGCTTCGTTCAATCTGACCCGGCAGCGGCATGAACTGGGCGCTGCCTCCAGCCTGGACGAAAGTCAGGCGCAGACCACCGTGGAAACCGCTCGCGCCGATGTGGCGCGCTACACCGGTCTGGTCGCGCTGGACACCAACGCGCTCAGCCTGTTGACGGGCGGGCAGGCGAACGACGCGTTGTTGCCGAAAGGGATGAGCGACGACGTCACCATGATCGGTGCCTTGCCGGCGGACCTGCCGTCCGATGTGCTGCTGCGTCGCCCCGACATCCTGCAAGCGGAACATCTGTTGCTTGCCGCGAACGCCGACATCGGCGCGGCACGGGCGGCATTTTTCCCGACCATCAGCCTCACCGGCAGCGTCGGCAGCGCGAGCAACGAGCTATCCGGGCTGTTCAAAGGCGGCAGCGGCACGTGGACCTTCATGCCACAAATCACGTTGCCGATCTTCCAGGGTGGCCGTCTTACCGCGCAGCTTGCCGGCGCCAAAGCCGACCAGCAGATCGCCCTGGCGCAGTACGAGAAAGCCATCCAGTCCGGCTTCCGCGAGGTAGCCGACGCACTGGCGCTGACGCGTACGCTGGACGAGCAGCAAGTGGCCCAACAGGCACTGGTACGTGCGGCGGGCAGGGCGGACGAGCTATCGCGTGCACGCTATAAGGCTGGCCGCGACAGCTACCTCGTATCCCTGGACTCGCAGCGGGCGCTCTATAGCGCCAGGCAGCAACTGATCGCCACGCGCCTGGCGGAGCAGACCAATCGCGTGACTTTATATAAAGTGCTGGGAGGCGGCTGGAACGAACGTACCCCATGAGCAAACACGAGAAACCCATCATCCCCGAAGCGCCGCTGAGCCAGCGCGTCAAGGCGCAACGCGAGCGCATTCTGGCCGCCGCGCAGCAATGCTTCGTCAGATATGGGTTTCACGCGGCCAGCATAGCGAACATCGCCGAAGCGGCCGATATGAGCGCGGGACTGATCTATCGCTACTTTCCCAACAAGAGCGCGATCGTCCTCGCCATCATCGAACAGCAGACGGAAATCGAACTGGAAGATATCCGTGCACTCGGCGAGTCCACCGATCTGACCGAAGCCCTGGTGGAAGCCTTCGCCCACTGGAGCCATCCCAAGCCGGACATGCGCATGATGAATGCCGCGCTGTTCCTGGAGACCAGCGCGGAAGCGACACGCGACGCGCAGGTGGCCGAAGCCATCCAGCAGGCGGACGATGTCGGCTGTGCGGAATTCTGTGCATGGCTGGAACGCCCGCCCGAACAAGGCGGCATGGGCATGGCACCCGAACTCAGTTACCGGCGCTCGCTGGTTTTCCTCTGCCTGATGGAAGGCCTGGCCGTGCGCGCGGCACGTGATCCGAAGATGGATCTGGAGTTGCTGCGGACCTCCCTGGCCGAGGTGATGCCGCGGTTGATTGCGGAGTAGGCGAGGTAAGTCCCGGGTGCACGACGACACCTGTCGCCTGTCGCTGCGCGGACGTTAAAGACGCATAGGTCATCGACCTGCCGCTCGCGCTGATAGACGTCCATTTCATCCCAGGTCGTCACGGCCACTTCTTAAAAAAAACAAACGCGCCCGGTCGAAATCGTAACTTCGCTTCGATTGAAGATACGTGGCGCCGATGCCCCCATCGGCTACAGCGCATGGGTCATAACGCATGCCTGAAATTTCAGTGATTTCCGTCACATTTTTTTGCGATGCCGCTTTCAAGCTTGCACCGGACTTGCATAAGATCGATACAAATCCCGAGTGCCCGGATGTCGTCCACAGCGACGACGCGAGGTATTTTCGGGAAGACCAGGGAGGCATGGTTTCACCCACAGGTGCTCACAGGGGGGCATCGGGATGCGGACTCCCGCGAATCGCGGGTCGAACACTTACGTATCCGGCACGGGGCTGCACGCCCGGTCGCCGCGAGACGGTGTTTGCCTCGCGCGAGCCGACACGACCACCTGGTTTCCAACCACTACAGACATCCGCCGCGCCGACCGGTGCGGCGGATGGCGCATGCCGGTCCTGCGAACAGGCTGGGTGCCGCGACAAAAGATGGGGGAGGGGCAGCTTCCCGGGATGGGAAGTGGCATACGCAAGGGACACGTATCCATCGAAATGGACAAGACAATTGGGAGTACCCCATGCCGCTGATTGCATCGCAGTACGTTCACGCCCCCTGGTTCGAACGCTTTCTTCGCCACGCACCACTCCTGCATGCGCCACCCGCGCCCCGGCAGGTCTGACCGATTTCCCCACAGTTCGCCTGAGCGATTGATCCGGGACGCTGTCCCGTCATGACCATCGCGCGCGGTCGGCGATCGCGCGCGTAAGCAAGCAACGCAGGGGCACGGGAAAACCAGGGAAACACGCGTCGTTCGCGTCGAATGCAGGCGCGGAACCCACAGCGGTTCCGCGCCCAGGCCGTTCGTGCGCCCGCGATTCGTAACCCCTGTCTTCCGGCTCCTGTCCCCCACACAAGGAGTAGGTATGAACAAGATCCACAGCAAAGTCTGGAGCCGCGCGCTGAACCAGCTCGTGGTCACTTCGGAGATAGCCACGCGCCATGGCGGTGGCAGACAGGGCCAAGGTGGGCGACGTCTCTCGTTGCGAAGCCTGAGCCCCGCGATTTTCACCGTGCTGTTGGCATCGGGTTGGATAGGGTGGGCTTCGTCGGCGCAGGCACAGTCGGTGGATTGCACCGCAGGGCCTCCTTACAACGCCTATAACAGCACCGCCTCATGCATGGGCTATGGCGCCAAAGCCTCCGGCATCGGTGCCACTGCGCTCGGTGCGAATGCGAATGCCCAGCTGCTGGGTGGCGTTGCGGTTGGATACGCTTCGTTTGCTACGGGGCAAAACAATGTCGCGGTTGGCTTTCAAGCCTATACGACAGGTACCAATTCCGTTTATCTGGGAGCGCGTTCCGCTGCGGGTACGGGCGCGACCGCGGATAACGCCATCGCTATAGGCACCGACGTAACCTCTTCCGCCGCAAATGCCATTTCGATGGGTTCAAGTTCCCATGCGTCGTCCGTATCCGCCGTAGCCATAGGCACCAACGCGGACGCATCCGGCGGCACGGCCGGCGGTTTGGCCGTGGCTATGGGCGCAGGAGCCAAGGCAGTTGCCACCAACGGTGGTTCCCCCATTGCCATTGGCGCGAACTCCAACGCGAGCGGAAGCTCGGGCATCGTGCTTCCCGATGGCAACACAACCACGACATTCGAAGCACTTGCACTAGGCAATAAGGCGAATGCCACGGGCATGCAAAGCGTGGCGATCGGTAACTTGACCAGCGCCACCGGAACATGGAGCACGGCCGTCGGCTCCATCGCCAAAGCATCGGGAGAGGAATCCACCGCCATCGGCCAGCTCGCGCAGGCCACGGGTACGTATGCCACGGCACTGGGTGTGGGTGGCAGTGTCGTCGCCACGGCGGTGACAGCGTCGGGTGCCGGCTCGCTCGCGCTCGGCGGCAATGCCACTTCGGGCGCTGTGGCGTCCGGCGTCAATGCCATTGCCATCGGCGGTCAATCGGTGGCGTCGTCGACGGCGAGCGTCGCCATGGGCAAAAGTTCGAAGGCACTCGCCGCCTCGACCATTGCCATCGGCGACAGCAATACCGTCGCTGCCGCGGCCGGCACCGGCTCGATGGCCGGTGGCCATAATTCGCAGGTGCTTGGCGGTTTGGGTGCCATTGCGCTGGGCGAAGGTCAGACCGCCAACGGCAACGGCGCGGTGGCCATCGGCGACCCCAACAGTGCGACCGGCAACGGTGCCATCGCGATGGGCTCGAACAATGTCTCCAACGGCGATGGCGCGGTGGCGTTGGGCAACCTCAACAATGCGCAAGGGCAGGGCTCGGTCGCGATCGGCAACAGCACCCGCGCGCTGGCCGCCGGCTCGCTGGCCTTCGGCGACACGGCGACGGCAAACAACGCGGGCGACGTTGCACTGGGTTCGGGTTCGACCACGGCCGTCGCGGTAGGTACGGCCAACACCGTCATCAATGGCACGACGTATAACTTCGTCGGCACCACACCGACCAGTACGGTAAGCGTGGGCGCGGGGGGTGCCGAGCGTACCGTCACCAACGTGGCCGCCGGCCGCATCAGCGGGGCCAGCACCGACGCGATCAACGGTTCGCAGCTGTTCGCCACCAACCAGGCGGTGGGCACCGTGGGCACCACGGTGACCAACCTCGGCAATACCATCGCCACCAGCATCGGCGGCGGCACTACCTACAATCCGAGCACCGGCAACCTCACCACCAACGTCACCTACGGCGGCAACACCTACAACTCGCTGCAGCAGGTGTTCAACCAGATCAATGGCGCGGTGACCGGTGGTGGCATCAAGTATTTCCACGCCAACTCCACCCTGGCCGATTCCAATGCGACCGGCACGGATAGCGTGGCGATCGGCCCGGTTTCCACGGCCAGTACGACGAACGCGGTATCGATCGGCAACGGCGCCACCGCCGGCACTAACGTCGGCGACGTGGCACTGGGCGCGGGTAGCGCCACCGGTGCGGTTGTCGCTACCGCGAGTGGCACCATCAATGGCAACAACTACGCCTATGCCGGTACCACGCCGACCAGCACCGTCAGCGTAGGTAGTACGGGCGCGGAGCGCACCGTCACCAACGTGGCCGCGGGCCAGGTGAATGGGGCTAGCACGGATGCGATCAACGGCTCGCAGTTGTTCGCCACCAACCAGGCACTGGAGACGTTGAACAACAACGTAGTCGCCGGCGCAACGCACTACTACAGCGTCAACGATGGCGGCACGGCAGGTGGCAACTACGCCAATAACGGCGCCACCGGCCTGAACGCACTGGCGGCCGGAGTGGGTGCCAGCGCAGCGGCCGACAATGCCACCGCGCTGGGCCAGGGCACGGGCGTTTCCGTGCTGGGCGGTGTGGCGTTGGGATCGGGGGCGGTGTCCGACCGTGCGATCGCACCGAGTTCCGGTTCGATCCTCGTCGGTACCAATGTGATCCCCTACAACACCACGGATCGCACGCTGCTCGGCGCAGTTTCGGTAGGCAATGCTACCGACTTCCGCCAGATCACCAACGTGGCCGACGGCACGCTGGATCAGGACGCAGTGACCCTGCGTCAGCTGAAGGGTGCGATGAGTTCGTTCTCCGTGACTCCCACCAAGTACTTCCACGCCAACTCCACCGCCACCGATTCGCTGGCGGCCGGTGCGGAGTCGGTGGCGATCGGCCCGAAGACCACGGTGAACGGCGACAACGGCATCGGCATGGGCAACGGAGCGATCGTGCAACAGACCGCGCCGGGCGGCACGGCGATCGGTCAGAACGCCACGGTGAATCTCGCCGACGGCGTGGCGCTGGGCACCAACGCTGTTTCCAACGGCATCCAGGCGATGGCATTGGGTGCGGGAACGGAGGCGGCCTTCGCGGGCAGTGTCGCTTTGGGTGCGGGGTCAAAGACGGATGCGGCAGTGGGCACGGCCGGCGCCACCCTCAACGGCGTTACGTTCAACTTCGCCGGTACGACGCCGGGGTCGACGGTGAGCGTGGGTAACGTGGGTGCGGAACGTACCCTAACCAATGTGGCGGCAGGCCGTATCAGCGGAATCAGCACGGACGCGATCAACGGCTCGCAGCTGTACGCCACTAACCAGACGCTGGCGGCGTTGTACTCGCAGTTCAACAATCTCACCACCACAGTCAACAATTTGCCGAAGGGTGGTACCACCACGGTGAATAACACGTTCCAGACCAGTACCGACAACACCACGCAAGCGTCGTCCTCGGGTAGCAACTCGACCGCGGCCGGTGCCGGATCTACCGCATCGGGTAACAACAGCACCGCGGTCGGCGCCGGTTCGACTGCCAGCGGCAACAACAGCGTAGCGATCGGCGCGGGTTCGGTGGCCTCTCAAACCAATTCCGTATCGGTAGGATCGGTCGGCAACGAGCGAACCATCACCAACGTTGCACCCGGTGTGAACACTACCGATGCAGCGAACGTGGGCCAGTTGAACGAGGCCATCCAGAGTGCGGAGAACTGGTCCAAGAACTACGTCGACCAGCGTTTCCAGAGCGTAGACCGCGACCTCAACCGCATCGGCAACCGCGCCAACGCGGGCATCGCCTCGGCGATGGCCATGGCGAGCCTGCCGCAGGCCTACCAGCCGAACCAGAATGCGGCGGCCGTGGCACTGGGCAATTTCCACGGCGAGACCGGCATCGCCGTCGGCATGTCGACCATCACCGAGAGCGGACGCTATGTGTTGAAGCTCAACGCCACGACCAACTCGCGCGGCGATGCCGGTGCGGGTGTCGGCGCGGCCGTGGTCTGGTGAGGAGGAGCGAACCCATGAACGCTATTCAAGGAATCAACAACATGCGTCTATCGTTGAAAGGTATCAGCCTGGTTTCACTCGCACTGGCACTGGCCGCCTGCGGCAACATCAGCCGTGACGTGGCGAAGGACGGGCGCTCGAGCGGCGAACTGGTGTGGCCGGCGACCAACGACACCACACCCATGCACAAGGGTGGCACCTTCCCCAATCTGGCCAACCTGCGGCAGGTGAGGGCAGGGCTCGACAAACGACAACTGTCCGACCTGATCGGCTATCCGCACTTCAGTGAAGGCGTATGGGGCGTGCGCGAATGGAACTACGTGTTCAATTTCCGCAAGCCCGGTAGCGACGAGGTGACGGTGTGCCAGTACAAGGTGCTGTTCGACGACGACAAGCTGGCGCGCAGCTTCTACTGGAAACCGGAGTCGTGCGCGGCGCTGCTCGCGGAGCCGGCGCCAGTCGAATCCGCTGCGGCGGTACCCGCGCCGACCAGGTCGATCGTGCTTTCCGCCGATGCTTTGTTCGCCTTCGACAAGTCGTCCCTGACGCCGGCAGGACGCCGGTCTTTGGATGAGCTGGCAACAGAACTGCGCGACCAGGGCAACAAATGGCGAGCCGTGCGCATCGTTGGCTACACCGACCGTCTGGGTAGCGAAGCGTACAACCAGAAGTTATCGCAGCGTCGCGCCGATGCGGTGATGAACTATCTGGTGGCGCAAGGCGTGCCCGCAGGACGCATCCGTGCCGAGGGCCATGGCGCTCTCGACCCGGTGAAGGATTGCCCGGATGGTCCGCACACGCAGCTCATCGCGTGCCTGGCGCCGAACCGGCGTGTGGAAGTGAAGATCGATAGCGGAAACTGAGAAGCGAAACCGCAGCCATTTCGATGACCATCGAACAAGGCGCCATGGACGGCGCCGACCCTGTCACGTGGTCTTCGGCGGGGGAGCGAACGCAGGGACATCGAATCGGGGAATGGGAAGGACGATCTGCACTGGCAACCCCTTCGTGTCGCCCGAGCGCAGAAAGCCGTAAACCGCCTGCTTCGCAGCCGGCTCGTTTCTCAATTGATAGAACGCGCCATCATGCGATCCCCGGTGGACCAGGATGGCGTGGCCATTTGGAAAGTAGGGGAGCAAGCCAAGCGTGTTTTCGATCGGGGTCGAGGTATCCCAGTCGCCGTGGATAAAGATCACGGGAATGTCCACTGTCTTAGGTAATCGCACGGCGTCGCCCATGTCTCGGGTCGGCCAGTCGGGGGCCGAAGCAATGTTCCCTTCGAAATTCCATTCACCCAGCAGATCAAGCGCAGGATCCGTGCGTAGGAGATGCTCGCGTTCGGGACTGACACCGAGGCTACTGTCCGAAAGGGGGCCTATCAAGATCGTTGTGCCCGCCTGCCGATCCTTTGCAACGTCGCGCGCCCATGCCTCGTAGTGCCTGTGGTAGATCGACAGAATGAACGCGGGCCACTCGGCGCTTTCTTGTGTGTGCGACAGCAGGGCGAGCTGAAGGTCCTCCGCGCCCAGCACCAGGTTGCGTGTCGTTCCGTTGTCCTCGGTTATTGCCACGGTCACTGGCGCGGCGGCGAACCTCTCATGGATTATCCGCACCGCGGCCATAAGGCCACCCGGCGGCATGTAGGGTACGAGCTGGGGATCGCGGTCCGCATCGTAGGCGATCCGTTGCAGCGCGGCGTAGACATGGGATGGCATGTCGTAGCCATTGTCTAGCGGCTCGACGCTGGCGAGGACGGCCCGACTGACGATGCCCGGATGCAACCGCATGACGGCGAGTGCCCACTGGGAGCCGAAGCTGCCACCGAAAAGGCTGATTTTCTCGTAACCGAGCGCCCGGCGCAGATCGTCGACATCGCTGGCGAACTCGCCGATGTCATAGCCGGAAAGATCTTTGTCGGGATAGGCCGCAACCGCCGCCCTGGCCTGAGCACGCATCGCCGCCGCGTCGGCGCGAACCGATCCGGGCCGATCGTCCGGAGACGCTGGCAACGGGATCGTCAGCATGTCGCCGCGCAGCGTATAGCCGCGCTGCTCGACGACAACCAGGTCGCTGGCCTGGCGGAATGCGAGCCAGGAGGTCAATCGCGACTTCGACGCCGCATCGCTGTCGGTGAAGGCGCCGAGCACGGTCAATCCAGGTCCTCCGGGAAGCCAGAACACGGGTGGAGTGCCGGAGCTGACCGAGGCTGAAGCCCGGATGCGCGCGAAGCCAACGCCAATGAGACGGCTACGGGGGTTCAACCGGTTCTCGGGAACGTAGAGCGTGCCAATTTCGTAGGCGACGGACTGCCCCTTATCGTCAATCGCCACACGCTGCTCAACGACGATATCGCCAGCCTTGTGGGCGGCGGATGCTAAGGCTGGAATGAGCAGAAAGTATGCGAAAGCCAGAGGCAGGCAGAACATCCTGTTGAAGGAAAGCATGCGTCCGTCCTCCCATAGAGTGCAGGGATGCTTTCACGTACCCGGTTGGGGATCAAGCGACGGAGTAAGACTCGCCTATGCCAGGCATAGGCGAGTTTGAAATCTCACTGCCAGAAGTTCAGCCAAGTCCAACCCTTGTTCATGAGCCGGGTAGGTTCCGCCACACCCGATGACGAACACTCGGCGATCCCGCAGGCATTGCTAATGGTTTGAGACCCAGGCAGCGTATACGCGGTGATGATCGTCCCGGGAACGATGTAATCCAGCGAAGGATTTGCTCCGCAAGGTACTTCTTCGGTGATCATGTACGCCGAATGGACATTCCCCGCGTGATAGGAAAGGGCGTTACAAAGCCGGATTTGCTGGCCAACCAGCGTCCCATTCTCGTCAAAGTACTTATTGGACGTAGAGTTCTGCGCAAGAGCGTGAGCATTACCAGCTATACAAAGGAACGGCAGTGTAATGAGAGCAAATTTCGCTAACGTGTGCGTCATAAAGTGCGTCTCCCTAATGCGGACAATTTCCGCTATTCAAAGCTTGTGTCGGCGGTACAGATGCAACTGCGATCCGGATTGAAATTGATAGCCAATTGCAACCAGTAGATCGCACCGAGTCTAATATTGAAAAACTCGACCGTCTGTAGTCTTTTCCCTACAGGCACAACACGGAATCACGATGCAAAAACCATCTTTGAAACTTCTTACGGCATTCGGCCTGTGCATTGTGACAAGCCTTGGCAACACTGCTTTCGCAGCGCCGTGTGCACCTGCCGATACGAAAATGGTGGGACATTACTATCTTGAAGGTGTGATGGAAGTAGGCTCCGAGCTATTGCTTCGGCCCGATGGAAACTTTGAGTACGCGCTTTCTGCCGGTGCGATGGATCTGGCTGCGCATGGTTGCTGGAGCCGCACGGGCGAGCGTGTAACGCTGATATCCGCCAAGCAAGGCGGTCCAATCGATATCCACCCTGTTACGACGATGTCGAATGATGGCACCGGTTCGCCGGAAAGTATGATTCCAGTGCCTCTCGTAGACGACTTCAGTGGCCCCTCACCGCACGATTCGGTCACTGTGGCAGTGGGACGTATAAAGGGCACTGAAATCCATCTGGACTTTGTCGATGGAAGTTCCGTTTCCAAAGTCGTCGAATCCGGTGATCAAGTAGTGTTCACCCACGCGAAATCATCCGCCATCAAACGTGTGGGCATCAAACTCTCGTTCAAAGGCGAGGCATTGCGTTGGTTCGACAACAACGAGCCTTCGCGCCGTCTTTTTTTGTTTAGCGTCGATACGAGTTCGCTCACACCTCAGGCTTTCCCGCGTCTTGAGCTTAAAACGAGCGGGGCCGACCGCCTTGTCATCGCGTCGGAAGAGATGGGGCAGGGAGGCACGTATGTACGGCATTAACGGATAAGTGAATCGATACGATGGGCTTCCCGATCAGGGGAGCGCCGGTTCAATATTATTTTCCCCGGGGTTTGCGAGCTCTCGCTTGCGGTAACCCTATGTATCCAACCAGCTCCTGTCTCAGCTCATTGATTTCACTGAGCCGTTCCATGACGGCGTTGTTCTCTTTGCTCACGTCAGCGACGATCAAGCTGAACAGGCTCGAGACGGCGCTGTAGCTGTGCCATACCTCGCTGGCCTGGATCATGAGCACGTGCGGCGTGAGCTCGCGTGCCCAGTAACAGTCGGTGTCCGCGATCAACACCAACGGTATTTTGCGTCCAGCCACCTTTTCGGCAATGGTGCGAAATTGCTTGAAATAGCGCCGCATGTCGATGAGCACAACGCAACTGTCCTTGGTCGAGTCCAGCAACAGGTCGACATATGCCGCGTCCGTGCCATCGCTGAACGCTACGCGTGGCCGGACCTGCTGCAGCAGTTTCGCAAGACCCAGTCCCAGGAACGTACTGTGCTGAAAACTTGCTACAGAGACCTGGTCCGCCGATGCCAGCAACTTGACGACGGACTTCCATTCCTTAGTGCGCGCCAATTCGTGCACACCGGCAAGGGCTCGCGTTTCCGCCATCAAGTGTGCGCTGATCTCGTCGGATCCCTTGGGTTGCTCGGGCGGTTTGTAGAAAGGCTTCCACGTGTTGTCGCCGCGGAATTCTTCCTTGAGGTCGCCCAGACCCTCGTAGCCCAGGTTGCGTAGAAAGCGGCCCACTGTCATGGGGCTTACGCCCACGCGCTTGCTTACTGACGCGGCGGTCTCGAACGGCAAATCGCGGATGTTGTGCATCAGATACGTCGCGATCTTTCGCTCGGAGGCCGTAAAGCCTTGCCAGCTTTCCTTGAGCTTCTGCTTGAGATCCTTGGTCATGGGGTTAGCTTATGGCGAAAGTGCGGTAGTCGGGGTCGGGGTCGGGGTCGGGGTCGGGGTCGGATTATCACGCTTTTCCGCACGACCGACGCTCAGGCCGACGAGAAAAAGCAGTGCCGCCGAGCAACCGGCCACGCAACCGATGGCAAGGAAGAATCCACCGTGCGGCAGCTTACTCCACAGCGTGCCCAGTGCACCGGCCAGCAGATTGCCGAAGAAGCCGGCAAAGAACCAAAGTGCGATGCATGTGGCGCGAAGTCCTTCGGGAGCCAAGCGGCCGAACAGTCCCAGCCCGACCGGCAGGATGTACAGCTCGCCCAGTGTCATAAGCACGAACCAGCCGACCAGCCACGCCCAATGGGCGTGTGCGCCGTGTGTCTCGGTCCAGGTAGCGATGGCGGCCAGCAGCACATAGGACAGCCCCACGACACCCGCCCCAAAGGCCATCTTGTATAGCGACGGCGTATCCACTCCTCGCGTCGCCAGGCGCGCCCAGCGAGTGACCAGCAATGGAGTGGCCGCGAATACGACAAGCGGGTCGAGCGCCTGGAACCAGGCCATGGGAATGCTCCAGCCCGAAGTGACCTGCCGATTTACGCCCTCATCCGCCCATAGTGCGATGGTATTGCCAACCTGCTCGTAGGCGCCGCGAAACACGACAACGATGGCGGCGATGCCCATGAGGAAGATCAACTGCTGGCGAGCCGGGCCATCCAGCGTCGGACGCAAGGATCGCGCCGGCGCGCTGCGGGCTGGCTCCGGTGGCAAGTGGGGCAATCCCGCCACATAAATCACGAGTGAAACGAGCATGCCGATGCCGGCTGCCGCGAACCCCCAGCGCCATCCATACGCCTCGCCTAAGAAACCGCATACCAGCGGCGCCAGGAAGGCCCCGAGGTTCACCCCCACGTAGTAGATGTTGTAAGCACTCTTGCTTCGTGCGTCGCCCTTGCGGTAAAGCCCTTCGATCTGGCTGGCGAGGCAAGGAAGGAACAGGCCGTTGCCGAGCGCAATGGTGATCAACGCCGGGTAGAACAGCCACTCGGAAGCCATCATGAAATGCCCAAGGGCCATGATGCCGCCGCCGATCAGTACCGCCCTTCGCTTGCCCAGCCATCGATCGGCGATATATCCCCCGAACACGGGAGTGAAATAGACCAGGGCGCCATAGACACCATAGATCAGCGAGGCGTATTCCTGTGCGATGTCCAGGTGCTTGGTCATGTAGTAGACCAGCAGCGCGCGCATGCCGAAGAAGGAAAACATCTCCCACATTTCGGTCAGGAAGAGGACCGTAAGACCCACAGGGTGGCCAAGGAACTGGCGATCGCGAGACACAGGCATTGCCGCAGACATGTTGGACCGCCTTTTAATGGGTGTCATACGGTAACGGTATGCGGGCCGCCCCAAACCTCATCGGGGCACCACACGCGCCCGTCGCGATAGCTGACTCCCGGGTCGCGGTCAATGCTGATGAACATGGGGCCATCCAGATCCACCACCGAGCACAACGAGCCCAGCACGAAAGCAGGGCCCATCGACCACGATGAGCCGCCCATGTTGCCAACCATCAGTTGAAACCCAAGCTCGCTTGCCTCGCGTGCGAGCGCAAGGCCCGCCGTCAGGCCACCACATTTGTCGAGCTTGATATTGATGACCTCCACGCGACCCACGAGCTTGGATAGATCGGTGCGGTCCTGCACGCTCTCGTCGGCTGCAAATGGGATGGGGCAATCGAACCCATCGAGCCATGCTTCGTAACCGAAAGGGAACGGCTGTTCGATGACCGATACGCCAGCCTCCACGAGCGCGGGCAACACGCTGCGCAATGTTTCGCGGGTGAATCCCTGGTTGGCATCCACCATCAGCCACGCATCAGGGCATGCAGCCCGAACCGCTCTCACCCGTTCGGCGTTGAGGTGATCGTTGGTAAGTTTGAGTTTGATGGCGCGCGCGCCATGAAGCTGACGAGCCGTGGATTCCACCACGTCAGGATCATCGGCGCTCAGCGTGTAGGTGGTCAGGAGCGGTCGTGGTTCGGACATTCCGGCCAGTTTCCAGACGGGTGTATTCCGGCGCCTGGCTTCGAGATCCCAGAGCGCACAGTCCAGGGCATTGCGTGCGCCGCCGGCGGGTAAAAGGCTCAGCAACTGCTCACGCGTCACGCCACCTTCCACGATGTCTCGCAGTGCTTCGATCTGCCGAAGCATCGAGATCGGCGTGTCGTGCCGATAGTAAACGCCCAGCCCTTCGCCGCGTCCGGTGAACTCGCCGTCGTGTAGCGTCACGATGAGCGCGTCGCATTCGGTGAAGGTGTAACCGGTGATATGAAAAGGCTGTTTGAGCGGCAGGTTTTCGATGTGCGCGCTCAGAGCCAGTGGCGATTGGTGGCTGGTCATGTTCGCTTCCCCCTCAGAAATGCGTGTTGAAGCTGACCAGCCCGAACGCCAGGATGAACCAGCCAAGGTAGAGCGCGGCGAACGCGAGAATGGTCTCGCCAATTCGCACCCAGCGGCCGTGTATGGGCCGAGACACCATGTGGAACGCATGCGCGACGATGGCAACCACGCCGAAAAGCGCTACCGCGCCAAGCACGTACAAGAGAATCATCCACGGTGCGGCCAGGCCCTGGAGCAATAGTTTTTCATTGGCACCGATGGCAGCTACCAGTACAAACCAGCCAGCGATAGTGACGAACAGGGCAAGAGTGCCCAACCGCGATAGCAAGCGGTAACGACGCGCGGCCAGTGCCGGATCAAGCATTGCGCGATAGTGGCGTCGCACCCACGGACCGACCATCCATACGAGTAGCGTCACCAGCAAGATCGCTATCGACAGGCCTGCGAGCGGCCCCACGCTGCCCATGCTGTGGGAGCCGGACACGCGCTGAAAGACAGTGATCGCGGGAATGTAGTCGGTGGTCCAGTAGCGGATGCTGCCGTCGGGATTGGTAACGAAGTCGAGACGGGCGCGACCATTCACTTCGCGATACTGCAAAGGCGCGATTTCATGCCAGTGCAACGGTTTGCCCGCGTCGTCGCCGATCATGGGCGACACGGTCAACGTACCGTCGGGTTCCGCGGCCACGTGGAATTGCGAAAGCAGCGAAAACAGCCGCAAGGCACTGTCGTTGCGACGGGTCATCTCATACCAACCGACCACCCTGGAGGCATCGGCTGCAAAATTCGGCAATGTCTCTTGGTCGGGCAACGACGCAGGGAAATAGCGATCCAGGAAGTCGTGGAAGATCGCAGCCCGCACCATCCGGACCCCACCCGCGTCAGCGCTTCCGGCGCTGTTAAAGGACATGAAGATACCCACGTCCTTGTCCAGCAGCAGATGCAGGTCGCTGTGGAACAGCACGGTATCGCCACCATGGCCTGCGATGCGCAGGCCGTTGCGGTCCTCGCGATAAAAACCCAGGCCGAAGCCTGCAATGCCGGGCCCCGGCGCATAGTGCTGCTCGTGCATGGCAGCGATCGTCTCGGGCTTGAGAATACTGGCGTCGCCGTAACGTCCGCTTTGCAGCTGGGCGATCATGAAGCGCGCCATGTCCTGAGCCGTCGTACTCATCGCACCGGCCGGCGCCGGATCCACCGCCTCGAACGGTTGCGGTTTGCCGTCCGAGGCCATCTTGTAGGCCTTGGACATAAGGGGTGCAAGCGATGCGGGCAGCGGCTGAGCGAAGGTGGAGTGCTTCATTCCCAAGGGCTGGAAGATGTGCTGCGCAATGTAATCCTCGTAGCGCTCTCCCGATATGCGCTGCACGATGTAACCCGCCAAACCGCAGCCATAGTTGGAATAGGCCACGAACTCGCCAGCCGGGAAGATGCGTGCGGGGATGTGGTCTTTCAGGTAGCGCTCGAGATTGACCTCATCGACCGAGGCAGGCAGCAAGTCGCGCGCGGAATCCTCGAAGCCCGGCGTATGCGTCAGAAGATCCTGCAACGTGATGACGCGGCCATCGCGGGGTGGGATCCTGAAGTCAAGGTAGTCGTTGATGTCGCGGTCCAGTTGCAACTTCCCCTGTTCGACCAGCTGCATCACCGCCGTCCATGTGAACAGCTTCGATGTCGATCCCGGCCGGAACAGCGTGTCGTCCGGCGACACCGGTGTACGTTTGGCGAGGTCGGCGTAGCCATAGCCCTTGGCGAACAGTACCTGCCTGCCTTTCACCACCACGACGACACCGCCTGCGATGTCGCTACGCCGAAGCGCAAAGGGCATCAGCGCATCAAAGAACACGCCGACATCGGCCTCCGTCATGGCCGGTGCAGTGGTATCGGGCGCGCCGATAACACTGGCGGGAACGGAGGCTGGTGGCGTCTGCGCCATCGCCACGCTCAGGCCAAGGCACGCGACGATGGTCGCGACACGCTTCGATGGTCCATTCATGCGGGGATTCTCGTGGATCGAAGGAAGGTTCAGAAATCAACGCTTGCAGAAACACCAACGGTGCGCGGTGTCTGCAAAGTGGCGTTGAAGGGGCTGGCGATGGAACTCTGCGTCTCCGGCCAAACCGACGTAATGCCGCGCTTGTTCGCAAGGTTCTTGGCATAGACCTTGAACGTCCAATTGCCCACATTGGCACCGGCGTACAGGTCGATGTTGTTGTAACTGGGCAGGTAGTAGCGCGGCGAAGGCACGGTATTGAACTCGGCGGCGCGGCGACCGACGTAGCTGAAGTTCCCGCCCAGGAAGCCGGACCATGTGCCCATCGGGAAGTTGTAGTCGGCGCCAAGATTCGCATTCCACTTCGGCACGTAGGGCAGGGGATTGCCCTTGAGACCAAAGACACTGCCCGGCGGGTTGTCCTGCGCGAGCTTCGCGTCGGTATAGGTCGCGTTGGACCACAACGTAAGGCCTCGCACTGGGTTGTATCTCCAGCTCACCTCAACACCTTCGCTCGTGGCCTTGCCTCCATTGCCGAGAAAGCTGAAACCACCGGCGGTGGAGGTAAGCTGCACCTTGGACCAATCGATGTAGAACGCATTGAGATCGACGCTCATGTGCTTGTCCAGCATCAACACTTTCAGGCCGACTTCGTAGTTGGTGAGCTTGTCCGGATCAAACGTCAGCGGCGCACCCAGACCCGGCGGCACGCCGACGTTGGCACCGCCCGGTCGGAAGCCGGAAGCGATACGCACGTAGCCCATGATGTCGTCGCTGAACTTGTAGCTCGGGTTGAACAGGTATGTGACGGGATGATCGCCGCTGCGCGTGGTGAAGTGGGAATCGCCGGTGAGCAAGCCTGTCGTCGTCTGCGAGTACGTGGTCTGGTCGCTGCTGTAGCGCACGCCCACGAGGATGCTGAAACGGGACGTGGCGTGCCAGGTCAGGTCGCCATAGCCGGCCCATTCCTTGAAGATGGCGGGACCGACCGACACGTTGCCGAGCGTGGGCAGTGCGATCGGGTCGCCCGTCCTGGCGTCGAAGCTGGTGATGTTCTGCCCGTCGACCGTGTGTTCGCGCGTGAAGAAGAGACCCGTGCGCCATTCCCACGTCTGGTCCGCAGGTGATTGCAGGCGAAGTTCCTGGGTCACCTTATTCAGAGATATGGGCTGAATTTCCGCATAGCCGCCGTTGGGCAGATCGAAGATCGAGTTGAGTATCGGCCCGAACAGGTTGGTGATGTCCTGATTCTCGTTGAACCGAAGCGTGCCGTAGCTCGTGGTCGAGATCAGCGTGGCCCAGCCCATATCGGCGCTGACGGAGAGGTCGTAGAGGCGATACTTCACCTTGAACATGCCAGTGCTGGCCGCGCGGCTTTGCTTGTCCCAACCGTAGACGGGCTGAAGCGTGGTTGGATCGAGGTCGATGCCGCCATTGGCGAGGCCATCGCTGCTCAGGTTCTGCGCCAATGCCGAGAAGCGCACCGATACCTTGTCGCTGGGCGTCCACAACAGTTGCGTTCGCGCGCCGCGCACCTTGGCCTCGTTCACATCGGTCTTGCCCGTATTGACGTTGTCGATATACCCGGGATCCGTGCGCTCGTACGCGTTGACGCGCAGACCTAACGTGTTGGCTACTAGCGGAATGTTGACCATGGCATGGGTGCCAAAACCGTTGCCACCACCCGCCACGCTGTTGGCATCGACGCCGATGCGGCCACTGGCTTGCGTGGTATCGGGTGGCGTCGTCACGAACTTGATCAAGCCACCCAGCGTGTTCGATCCATACAGGGTGCCTTGGGGTCCGCGCAGCACTTCAATCCGCTGGATATCACTGGGGTCGATGTCCGGCGTCAGCATGCTGCCGGCCGCGTAGATCGAGCTCGAGCCGTAGGGCGTATCGTCGATATAAGTACCAACAGTCGCGTTAGGCTGATGACTGCCGGACGTAATGCCACGCAGAACCAGCTGAGTCCAGCCCTGTCCGGACGAGATGGTATTGAGGCCAGGCACCTGCGTGGCGTAATCAGCGAAGCTCGTCGCATTTTGACGGTCGAGCTGCGTTTCGCTCAGAACCGACACTGGCATGGGAACGTCCTGCAGACGCTCATCTCGCTTGTTGGCCGTCACGATGACGGTGCCGAGTTGCGTGGAATTCGTTGGCGTCTGATCCCCTGCTTGGCCGGAAGTACTACTGGCGGGAGGGGGCAACGGTTGCCCGCCATGGGTGTCTTGGGGAAAAGCCCTTACGGCAGGCGGAATCGCCAAGCCAAGGGCGATGGCGAAACAGATGCGACGGCGACCATACGGCGAGCAGATCTTAACCACGACACGTCCCCCACGTGAAACGGGTATCTCCCGTGAGGTCATTTGATATCATCGTAACATTATCATGTCAATGATTCTTATATATCATTTCTTCATGCGGCGACGGTATGGCGTCCCCGACTTAGATCGAATAGAGCCGTCTTTGCCAGGGGAATGATTCGCCCGGTGTTTTGTCCAGCAGCCGGGCGGCCGGAAGATCGGGTCGTCGATAAGCCCACTGACTGCCAGCCACGCGGTCAATGCCGTAGCGGCGACACCGAGGATCGGTTTCTCCGACGTCGAGCCGACGGTCGGCCCAGCTTGTTGCGTTTTATCGCCGGCTGCTCGCACGGGTTGGCCGCTTTACGCAGCTGATGCACTTTCGACAGCACCGCGATCCAACGCGCGGCAAGTGTCGGTGACCGCTTAAATACGTCGCTCCGCACGGCCCATTTGATAAATCAGCAAGTTAGCCACTGCATCGCGCTGAGGATCAGTCTACTGAGCACGGCAAGCGCAGGCGGTTTCATCGGAGTGACGTTTGGCCCCTATGCCTATAAGCAAGACGCGAATCTGGCCACCGACGCAACGTCGTTGATTCGACGGACTAGCGATCTCGATCGTTAAAAACCGTGAACAGTTCTCGCCGAGTGTTAGATGGAGAACTGATGGTTCGGAGATCCGTCTTAGCTCTACCCAGCGAAAGAGGACGATCTTGGACGACGTTCGTCATGACGAGGGTGGAGGTGAGGCGCTGCCCGCCGGGTACCTCTGGCCCACTAATGTCGAGGTCGAGCGGAGAGGCGAACAGTATCGCGTCATGATCGGCCGCCATCGGGATGCACTTGGCTGATCGCCGCAAGAAATTACTTGACGGGGCGGGTATCGTTTTGGGGATGAATATCGACCGCCTCGACCATCTCGTCCTCACCGTCGCCGATATCGATGCGACGGTCGCCTTCTACACGCGCGTCCTGGGTTTCGAGGTCGTCACCTTCGGCGAAGGCCGCAAGGCGATGCGACGAATATTTACGGACGTTGAAAGATCACCTCAGGCTGATGCGCGCCCAAGAGGTGCCCATGGCGCGGGCTACACTGCGGACAGACCTACTGAGTTCTTTCCATTACGGTCTGCAGACGCTCGATTTTCTGCATACGTCCTGGCATCGCGGGGACACGATTGAGAACTGGGAGAGCCTCGATGCGACGTTCGACCGGTGGTTCAATGCCTATCGTCCCAGCGCTGCGGCGCAGGGCTTTGCCTACGTCGCTGCCGACGAGTCCGACCACTTCCATTGTGATAGAGGTCGTGCCATGCGGAACTGGCGCGATCCCATGGAGGATTTTCTTCGGAGATAAGTCATCGTCTGGAGTGCTGAGAGGCCGGGGCATTCGGCTCCCGTCGAACCTCGAGCGCATCTCCAAGGCCACCGCCGCTGCCTCGCTCGCGAATCCTTGGCACCCCAGAACGGACGATCGGTATTCCAACCGATCGCCATCGCAATCGTTTTGGCTCTGTCCTGAAGGCAGCCTACAGCACGCAAAGAACACTGTGGCTAGCTACTAGGGCATTCGAGGCATCAGCGGATGCCGTTGAGCAATTCCGTTTTTCGAGATTCCATCTGGGCACCTAATGTTTTGAGTTCGGCGGCGGAAAGAAGTTTCCTCGCATCTTTGAACATTTCTTGTTCTTCTTCTTCGATGTGGTGGTCGATGAGTTCTTTGAGCACCTTTGCGCGACCGGCGAATTGGTCACTCGCCGGGTCGGTGGCCAACAGGTCGGGTAATACCAAAGCCTCGGCAGCGCGGTGTTCTTCGAGCGCTTCGAAGTACATTTTCATCTCATCCTTTGTGCCGGCCGCTTTGAATGCTGGATAGAAGATCTCTTCTTCGATGGTGGTGTGCGCTTTCAGTTGCTTCTGAATATCGTTAAGTAGTTGCATGCGTTTCTTCACTGCACGATGGGACGAGTCCTCTAGGTCGCTCAACAAACTCTTGACCACTTTATGATCTGCTTTCAAAAGTTGAATGGCATCCATCGGACGTTCCTGGCGGCAGCGGGGATCTGACTTTTTCACGTATGGGGTGAAGAAAGGGAAAGGGCCGCGTCGATAATCTGTCCAGATGTAATTTATGGGGGACCCGACAAGTCAAATTGCACGCTAAGCACCCGGGGCAGTCTATGAAGACTCGCTGCGAAATATGCTAAGCAAGATTCTGTATGTCTTAGCTGCTTCTATTAGTTACGGCGGAAAACCCGCACCGTTCATGCGCGCACAAGTCTATATAAGGTTGTCCGCGCCCAGGAAACACGCGCCTACTGGCGAGGTTATTGGGGTCTAGAATGTTCGAGGAAGGCCGCGAATAGTGGACCGCCCTGTCGCCTACTGAAAAGGCCGCGATGCGCGGCCTTTTCACGAACTCCGGCGGGGATCGGACCTACGGCGCGCGCTTCCGATCCGGTGGCGATGCCGTCGGCGTTGTGCCGTTCGAAAATTTCCTTGGCGAGCTCACGCTGCTTGCCATCTTCATTGTGCACCGAAATCAGTACATCGCCTTCGCGGACCTTGGCGTCATAACGTTTGGCCTCAAATTCAGGGATACCTATCCCAACCAGAGCGCCGGCAATACCGCCTGCCGTGCCTACAGCGGCTCCACCCAGGGCCGCCATGATCGGGCCGGCAGCGATAAAGGGACCGCGAGGCCTGAGAGGGGAGAGCACCGATGCCCGCTAGCCAGCCTACTGTCGCGCCCACACCAAGGCCGGCGACGCCCCCGGTCGTCGCACCTTCCGGCGCCTTGGTGTGGTGTTCATGCGCAAAGTACTTGGTGCCACCAGCACCCAGTCCGCTGTCGATTCACTCCGAATGATCGGTGACGCTAACGCATGGGTGTACTTCGACACATTCAGGTCGATCCGATCTGTCGTGCGTTGGTTGACCTCGCCATCCATCCCATTCAGTCCCTGATGGAGCGCAAGGATCCTGGCGTGTATTACCGCGCGGGATGGATCTTCTCTGCTTCTCCTAACACGGTCACTCCCTTTCATAGGCTCGCTCCTGGGCCAACTGCTGCATGTCACGGGCGCCGAGCGTAAGGTTCTCCTGGCTGCCGGCGCGGCGGCGGGTATGGCCGCCATTTTCGGCTCACCGGTGGCCGCGGGGCGCGCTCATGGGAATGACCGCCGTGGCGTTCGCCCCGGGCTTGGGTATCGATCCGCGCATTGCCGGCCTTGTCGGCATGGCCGCCATGTTCGCCGGTGCGTCCCGTGCATTACTGACCGCGGTCGTATTTGCATTCGAAACGATCGCGCAACCGGCAGGCCTGCTGCCGTTGCTCGGCGGTTGTACGGCCGCCTATTTGCTGTCGGCATTGTTCATGCGGCACACGATCATGACCGAAAAAAATCGCGCGGCGTGGCGTACGGATATGCCGCCGACTACCTTGAGCAAGTCACCGTCGGCGAGGTTTGCGTCCGAGAGGTGGTGAGCTTGCGCACCGACCAACGACTGGACGAGGTCCGCGCGTGGCTGAGTTCGAACGACCCGCGCAGTCACCATCAGGGCTATCCCGTGATCGATCCGGCCGGAGGTATCCATGGCGTGGTGACGCGACGCATGCTTCTGGGTCCTCAGGCTTTGCCCGACGGAACCCTGGCGGACCTCATTGATCGGGCACCACTGGTGGTACGCGAAGACCATTCGCTACGGGAGGTTGCCGATCACATGGTCGCGGAGAACGTTGGTCGCTTGCTCGTACTTTCGCGCACCGAGCCGCGTCAGCTGGTAGGCATCCTGATCCGCGCCGATATTCTTGCCGCGCACGGACGGCGGCTCGATGAAATGCGGTCGGCCAGTCGCCATATTCGTTTTCGACGTCGCCCCTCTCGCGTCTCATCATAGAGCGCGGGGCAGGTTGCCCCTTGTCGGCGGTTCCGACGAGGGTACCCCCATGGCCAGTGCCTCGGCGAGAAGGGGTTCGCTTTCAACGATTAGGACCCTGAGGTTGTTCCCAAGCATATCCATTACCGATCCGACCCTTGAACCAGCATAGCCCTTCCTTCTAGTCCGTCAACGATTCACCCGGCCAATCGCTCCATCCCGCCGTTTGCGGAAGGGCGTCGTCATCACCCATGTGAAAACCGCCCGCGCCGGGACATGACCCTCATGTCCCTCGGTGTCACAACCCACCGCGCACGAACAGGTATGCCGGCGAAGGGAACAAGGCCGGCGACCGGGTCGGCAGGTAGGCGAAGAACGTCATCTGCCTTACTTGGACCTTAGACGGTGCCAGTGGGCAGGACGGAAATCGAGCAGAAAAAAGCCGTTACACAGGTCGGTCCGTGACTGTGACGTTTCGATCCCAACCCCGTCGCCGGGCACAAGCTCGTCGACCAGGCGACCGACCACATCATGCACGGGCTGACGCACCATGCGCACGCCCACATCCACGTCCAAACGCTCCAGCCAAAGGATTCGCAGGCAACCGTAGACGACGGCGGACGCAAGAATTGACTCTCACTGTAACTCGATGGGTCGGCGCTCTCAGATCACGCCCATCAACAGCAGCACGATGACGACGATAAGGACGATGCCGAGGCCGCCGACCGGACGATAACCCCACGAGCGGCTGTATCCCCAAGAGGGGGAGGCACCGATCAGTAGGAGGACGAGCACGATGATCAGCAAGAACGAAAGCGACATGGTTGTGTCCTTAGTCGTTTGCGAAAAGTCGCCGGCCCAGTTCGCGGGGGGGGGGGACAGGCTTCGCGCCGGGCGGCCGCCGGTACGCGACGTATATAGCATCGCAGTCTCACGGTGCACGCACCGTCAACAGGCCGCAGCTTCCGGAGCTCCGGCCGATCCGAACTGATCTGACCTAAATCGGGCCCGCGCTTCACCGCGTCAGTACGGTTCCCCGTCAAATGGCTAAAATCCGGTTTAGCGTAGCTTTCCGATGATGGCGCCCAGATCCTGCCGCACATCGTCGATGCCGGCCCATGGATCCGAGCGCAACCGCGCCAGCCGTCGGGGGGTGGAACGGATATCGAAATCGTGCCCGCTCTTGAGCTTGCCCAATTCGCTCCAGCGCAGCGGCACGGCAACCGGCGCACCGCTGCGCGCGCGCAGGGAATACGACGCCACACTCGTGGCACCTCGGCTATTGCGCAGGTAGTCGATGTAGATTTTGCCGCTGCGCTGCGCTTTGGTCGCGGTCGCGATAAACTCCAGCGGATGCGCCTGTACCACGGTGGCGGCAAACGCGTGCGCAAAGTCCTTCACCTGTGCCCATGCACAGCCCGGATTCAATGGGACGACGACATGGAGACCTTTGCCGCCGGTGGTGCGCAGAAAGGATGCCAGACCCAGCTGAGCGAGTAGTTTGTGCATCAATCGCGCCGCGGCCACGACTCTCGGCCACGCCACGTCATCGCCGGGGTCCAAGTCGAATACCAGCTGATTGGCCAAATCGGGCTGCTCGATGGTCGAGCCCCACGGGTGGAATTCCAGCACACCGAACTGCACCAGTTCGATTACCGAACCGGCATCCCTGGAATAGATGTAAGTAGCCCGCGCACCGGACTCTTCCTTCATTGTCACGCTGCCCACCTGTTTCAGGCCAGGGATCAGGTGTTTCTGAAAGAAACACGCTTTGGCCGTTCCTTCGGGGCAGCGGATGACTGACGTGGGGCGATCCACCACCCCGGGCAGGAACCACTTCATGATACTGGTGTAATAATCGACCACGTCCTGCTTGGTATAGCTATCGTCGGGATATACCACGCGATCGGGATGCGTGATCTTGATGTCGATCGGTTTTGATTCCACCGATTTGCGGCGTTCCGCACCTGCCTTTCTTTTCGCCGGCTTGCTGCTGGCACGATCGGAGTCGACGAGATCTGCCGGCGTCTTGTCCGTACGCATGATCTTGAGACTCGGTTGGCGCAGCAAGTTCTTGTTGCCGATACCGCGGTAGTAGACCTCGGCGACTGCCACCGGCTTGACCCATTGCGCATCGCGCAGCAGGGGATCGATAGCGGCGAGTTCTACCGTGGGTTTGGCGCGGCCCTTATCGGCGATGCTCCTGCTCAGCTTTTGCAACTGCGCGTTCGAAAAGCCAGTGCCTACCCGTCCGACATAGATCCATCCCGACCTCCGCTGAGGATCGGGCTTAGCCAGCAACAGTGAGCCGAAGCCGCTGCGACTGCCCTTGGGCGGCGTATAGCCCACCACGGCAAATTCATCGCTATCGCGTCGTTTGATCTTGAGCCAATCGTCGCCGCGTCCGGGTCGGTAGGGCGAGTCGATGCGTTTGGAGAGGATGCCTTCCAGTTCTTTATCGGATGCCATTCGGAACACTTCCTGGCCATCGCCGATCACATGCGTGCTGAAGGCGAGGTGTTTCGGCCCGTGCGCCAATAGTTTTTCCAGCAGTTGTTTGCGTTCCAGCAAGCCGACCCGCGACAAATCGCTGCCTTCGAGAGACGGAAGGTCAAATAGCATATAGACTAGGGGTAGCTGCGCTTCCCCCGAAAGTGTCTGCTGCAGTCCGTTGAAGTCGCTATGCCCGCGGCCATCCAGCGCGATGAGTTCGCCGTCGAAACGGGCGGCGTGCAGCCCCAGCGATTCAACGGACTGCACGATATCTGGCAGACGATCGTTCCACGGTAGCGCGTTACGTGACCACAGTTTTACTTCGCCATCAGCGATCGCCGCGAGGATACGATAGCCGTCCCATTTTACTTCATGCAGCCATTGCGCTCCTTCCGGTGGCGATGCGCGCAGACGGGCCAGTTCGGGTTTAAAAAAATCGTTGCTTGGCATGGCTGGCCGGGCTCCAGTCAAGGCGGCAGCCGCCTTGGCCAAGCGCACACGGGGTAGCTTTTTCGTTCTGGGAACCGATTTCTTCCGAGCGGTCGATTTCTTCGCCGCCGCGCGCGTCGCCGGTGTCTTCGCCGCCGTGCGGGTACTGCGTGTCATTTTCGCATTGAGCAGGTCGTCGGCTTCGACATCGCCGGCGAACGCATCCTTGGCTTTGATCAGGAACCATGCCGGCTGACGCTCCTTGCGGCCACTGCGCACCAGATGCCAGCCGCCCTTAAGCCGTTTGCCGAACAGTTCAAAGCGCAGGTGACCTTTCTGCAGCTGGGCCTCGGCGTCGCCGGGTGTCGTCCACACGCCCTGATCGAATTGATCGACATGACCCTTACCGTAGCCATGCTCGATGTCGCCCTCGAAGTCAGCATACGCAAGGGGGTGATCCTCGACCTCGACCGCCAGACGCTTCACCTGCGGATCAAAACTCGGGCCTTTCGGCACCGCCCAGCTTTTCAGCACGTCGCCGATCTGCAGGCGAAAGTCGAAATGGCGCCGGCTGGCATGGTGCAGCTGTACGACGAAAATTGCCCGACGGTCCGTCGTGCCGATCTCATTGGTGGCCGGTTCGAGTGTCCTGGAAAAATCACGCTTACGCTGGTAATCCCGCAGATTGCCCATGGTCAGCTGGTCGGTCCGCCCATCACCGGAAGCACCGCACCGTTGATGTAACTGGCGCAGGACGGCGCGGCCAGAAAAACATAGGCCGGCGCCAGCTCTTCCGGCTGCGCGGGACGGCCCATGGCGCTCGACTTGCCGAAGTCGCGCACCTGTTCGGCGGACTTATCGGCCGGATTCAGTGGCGTCCACACCGGGCCCGGTGCGACGGCATTCACGCGAACGCCGCGCGACACCATATTCGAGGCTAGCGCCTTGGTGAATGCGTGGATGCCGCCCTTGGTCATCGAATAGTCGAGCAGCCTGTCGTTGCCGAACAGACCCGTCTCCGAACCGGTATTGATGATTGAACAACCGCTTCCCAGATGCGGCGAGGCCGCCTTGACCATATGGAAATAGCCATAAAGATTGGTGCGCAGGGTCTCGTCGAAATGCTCTTCAGTAATGTCCTCGATCGAATCAGCGTGCTCCTGAAAAGCGGCATTATTGACCAGCACAGAGAGCTTGCCGAACGCTTTCACGGTTCTTGCCACCGCATCGCGACAGAAGGCCGGTTCCCTGACGTCTCCTCGAATCAACAGGCAGCGCTGACCTTCGCCTTCGACGTAGTCACGCGTTTCTTCCGCGTCGGCATCTTCGCTTAAATAGACAATGGCCACGTCCGCGCCTTCCCGAGCAAACAATACGGCCACCGCCCGACCGATGCCTGAATCGCCACCGGTGATCAAGGCGGTCATGCCCGCCAGTTTGCCGCTACCGGCGTAGCTTGGAGCCATGAATTGCGGCCGTGGATCCAGCGCCTGTTCGTTGCCAGGTTTTTTCTGATGCTGCGCAGGCAATGGATTTAGGGGCTTATCCGTCGCCGGTGCCGGCTTTTTGGATTTCGCTACTTTCGAGCCAGCTTTGCTCTTTTCATCGCGATCCGTAGCCATCTGGATCGCTCGCTGGCGCTCGACCGTGGTCTTGGTGGTGCCTTTGGTGGAAGTCATATCGCGGTATTCTGTCGTCGGAAACGCGTGGAACGTTAGCGCAAGCGGCGTACGTCACAAGTGAAACGCGAGTTACGGCGTATTTGACAATGCATCCACACGGGAATCGGAATAGTCCAAAGACGACATCCTCTTCATTCCCGGAGATCGCCATGCCCGACGCTCATGCACGCCGCCGCGTTGCTGCCAAGGATACGAAAGAAGGAAAGTCCTCCGGCCCTCAGGCCGGGGGATACGCGCATGAGGAGATCGAGCAGGTAAGTAAGGGAAAACGCAGTGCGCGTTCGACCAAGCAGGCGATTGCCTTCGGCCGGTCCCAGACCAAGCGCGCCGGCGTGAAGGTCAAGCCGAGCAGGGCAGCCAGCACATCAATCCAAAAGAAGGCTGCGCAGGACGAGGTCGCTTCGCATGAACGGCGCAAACCCTCGGCGAAGCGTTCTAAGGCGCCCGCCAAGGCATTGAAGAAGGAAGACTATATGGCGGCTTCGAAGTCGGCATTGTCGACGCATGCCAAGCAGAGTGCCTCCCGACGCAGCGCAAGCTCGCGTTCGGCGGCAGCAAAAAAAGCCGCGCATACCCAGGGCGCCGAAAACCGCTCAATAGCCGCCAAGAAAGCGGCAAAAACGCATGTCAGGAAAGTGTCCTGATCCAATTCCCTTTGCCGGAGGCTCCAGGCCATGGCACGTCCCATCTGGAATGGAACACTTTCATTCGGACTACTCAACGTACCGGTTTCGCTAATGTCGGGCGAGCGCAGCGTCGACTTGCATTTCCGCATGCTAGACAGCCGTAGCAATACGCCGGTGCGCTATGAACGGGTCAACGCCGAAACCGGTGAGGAGGTGCCGTGGAAGGAGATTGTCAAGGCATTCGAATACGAGAAGGGTAGTTACGTCGTGCTGGAACCGGAAGACATCAAATCGGCCGCCTCGGAGGGACGCGAAGTGGTCGAGGTCGAAGCATTCGTCGATGCCCATGCGATTGGGCCCGAATATTTCGAGAAGCCCTACGTGCTCGTGCCGGGCAAGAAGGCAGAGAAAGGCTATGTGCTTTTTCGTGAGACGCTCAAACGTACCGGCAAGATCGGCATCGCGCGCGTGGTGATACGCACTCGCGAATATCTATCGGCGGTCATGCCCAAGGGCGACGCGCTGATGCTCATGCTACTGCGCTACCCCCAGGAACTGGTCGACACGAGCGACTACAAGATCCCCGAGGGGGCGCCGTCCAAGCACCGTATTTCACCGAAAGAAATGCAGATGGCCGAGCAACTGATCGCTTCGATGAGCGGAGACTGGAAGCCTGGCGATTACCGAGACGTATTCCGTGATCGTTTACGCAAGGTCATCGAGAAGCGGCTCAAATCCAAAGGCGTCGTCACGCCGCCGACCGATGAAGAGGCGGCGATGCCCGAGAATGCCGCGACCAACGTGGTGGATTTCATGGCACTGCTGAAGAAGAGCCTGACCAGCAAGAAACGAACGCCAGCGAAAAAATCGACACTAAAGAACGTACGCAGTACTGGCGCCAAGAAGACCAGTACAGCACAGAAAAAGGCGCCCGCAAAGAAATCCGTGAAGCGCACAGGAACTCGAAAAATAGGGTGAAGCAGCCGATGGAACGGGCTGCACTGCCACCATCGCGACAGCTTGCCGCCACGGGTTTCGCTGGGTTGAGACGACTGGAAACGGCACGTCTATGCGGCGAAGACGACGCCAGAAGAACAATAAGTTAAACGAATTTTTGCCTGCAGTTGGAGAACCTCATGGATAACACCCCTATTGCCCAGCACGGCGCGACCGGTACCCGCAGTAGCAGGGACACCCGGATCGACGAGGATCAACGCAGCGATGAGCAGAAAAGAAAGCAACAAGATGCGCCGAAACATGGCGTCGGACCGTCCCCTGGTCGTCCGGCCAATGCCCCCGAGCGCGTTCCTGGCCAGCAGCTTGATCCGAATGACGCAGAGGATGTGAAGGGCATGCCCAAGAACGATGAGCAATGCGATCGCGACTTGGATGATCAAGAGGGGACGGACAAGGATTTGCACCACCCGCGCCGGTAATCGCGAGGCCTGCGGTGGTCATGGTAAAAGCGGCCACCCCTCGTCGGAGGCCATCTGATTCTCTATTTTTTTGGAATAGGGTAGGGCCGCTCTTTCAGCAACGCGGCCAGATGTGCGGCATTGCAAGCCAAGGTGCGGATCGTGCCGGCCAGCTTCTTCGGGGTGCGTTTGAGGTCCTTATAGTTGACGCTGCCCATCGCTTCGCCGACCCAGTATGCGGGGCTGCCCCCTGGGATGGTGAAACCGACATCAGCCAGTGCCTGATACAGCTCGGCGGTAACGTGATGGGCGCCATCTTCGTTGCCGACCACGGCAACCACGGCGACACGGCCAAAGGTCGGGTAGCGACCTTGTTCGTCGATCTCGTCGAGGAAGGCATCCATTCGTTCGAGCACACGTTTGGCCACACTGGACGGCTGCCCCATCCAGATCGGGGTGGCGAGCACAAGGATGTTGGCATCGAGTATCGTTCTGCGCAGAGCGGGCCATTCATCGCCTTCACCCTCATCAGTGCTGACGCCCGGTTTGACGTCGTGGTCGGCGACGCGAACACTGGACGTCTCGACATCATAGGGCGCCAACGCGTCCAGCACTTGATCCAGCAGTTTCTGGGTGGAGGATTCTTCAGGCCCCCGCTTGAGGGTGCAGTTCAAGCCGAATGCGCGGAGCGCGGAGGACGTATGCTTCTCCATGATTTATGCCCTCATCGGGTAATCGTTGGACAACGTAGGCTATCGGTTACGTTGTCACGCGATGATGAAAGAGGCGCGCGACGGACGTTTCCGTCGTGAATGAAGAAGCGCTTTATCCGCGCTTCGCCAGTCGTGGCTGCACGTTCGTCTACGTGCTGCCCTGCCGTGACGAAGACATCCTGAAAGTCGGGTTTTCGCGCGACCCGATGGACCGGTTTCGCACGCTGCATCGTCGCTTCTTCGAATTCTTCGATCTGGAGCGTGGTTTGCTGATCCGCACCGATCACCTACGGGATGCCCGGAGCATCGAGCGCCTGTTCATTACCACATTCGCCACCTGCCGGGCATCCGCGCCATTGGTAGTTCCGAGGTCGGCGGCTGGCTATACCGAATGGTTCCGCGGCGTTTCCCCCCAGGCGGAAGCACTCGCGCGCCGGGTATGTGAGGAACAGGGCTTCATATTGCATGCACCGTTGAGTGCATGGGTGCGTGGCCGCCTCGGCGAATGGAGCGAGTTGTTGTTCGGCTGGTCAACCCGCATGCTCGAGATGATTGAATACCAACATTTCAACACGCCGCCGCGTGAAAGAAGCAGGGGTGTGGAACGGGCGCTGCGCGAGGTGCTTGACGCCTATGTCGCCCTGGACGTGAATATAGAGACATTGGTTCCTGTGTCGGTACTTGAGTGGTACCGAAGCGACGATTACTTCGCTTCACGCTGAGCGTGGCGGGACCGCGTAATCTTCTCTGCTTCTTTGTGCGCCGCAGCCCATTCGGCATGTCCGCATGAACATTCCTCGACCTGGTCCGACAGAAGCGATCCATCCGCTTGCTGCAGTCGCCCTCGTTCCAACTACCGCGCGGCAGCCTGCAGCGCTGCGGCAAGCGCAGCATCCCCGTTGAGTAGGTCCTGCCATTTCAGCGTCACGCCGTTGCGGTGACCCTTTTGGGTCAGCCTCAATCCCAACGGATCGATGCTGACCGTATAAAGACGGTCGGCGATTTCCAGTTCACGGCGCAGCGGTTTGTCCAGCCTAGTCATGGTCATGTCTCCGGAATACGTTTGTTTCGATGCAATCATTCTTCCGCACGGGCGGTCGTCGATAACGATAATTACGCAGCGCCGCCGTTAAGCCTATCCCGCAACTTCATCGCATCGAAAGGCGCCTTCACCTTGGCGTCATTGTCGAAATAGCAGTAGATGTCGCGCGACTTGCGCGCTGGTGGCTTCCGGTGACTGACGCGCTGCCCGTCACCATGAGGCTGCTTGCCATTCATCCACGAACGAATTCGCCGTGCCCAGTCGTCCAGCGCCGCATCGGTGTAGCCGCTCGCATAAAGCTGCGTGTCGCCATGCAAGCGCATGTAGACGAAGCCACCGGTTATGTCTTGTAGTTTTGGCCATTTCGCGGCCGCGTCGGAGATGACCAGTCCGGCCCCGTGCTTGCGCAAAAGAGTGATGAAAGCCGGGTCTGCGAAACTCTCGTGACGGATCTCGATGGCGTGGCGAAGGCGTCGGTTTCGATCGGGTGAAAGGTTGCCGACATGCTTGAGGTGGTTATCGTGGCACCTGGCCAAGGAAAATGCGGCATCGCTGTCCTTCGGCAGCGAGGAAAGAAACGCATCGAACAGTCCATGGTCGTAAGCCAGGCTGGGCGGAAATTGCCACAGTATCGGCCCCAGCTTCTCGCGCAGCTCCAGCACACCGGACGCAAGAAAATTCGCTAGCGGCCTTTCCACATCTCGCAGACGGCGGATGTGGGTGATGAAGCGCGGTGCCTTGACCGCGAAAACAAATCCATGCGGCGTATCGCGGTACCAGCTACGCCAGCTATGGGGATGCTGAAGTGAATAGAACGAACCATTGATTTCAATGCTATCGAACTGGCGCGAGGCGTAATGCAGCTCCAGTCGTTGCGGAAGACCCGTGGGATAGAACTTGCGCCGCCACGGTGAGTAGCGCCAGCCGGAAATCCCGATACGCAATTTGGCCATGGAGTTACCGTGTTTGTCCGTCCATTCACGCTCGACGCTACAGCGTCGTACGTCGTCCGGTGATGAACGAAGCCAATCTTCAGACGATGGGGTCGCATACCGCGCCAATTTCCAGGCATGTTGCCCGATACCATCGCTCTCGCGTGCCGGTATCACACGCACTTCAAGATCGGAATCGCTCTTCTTCGACATCGCTCAAGCAGGCATGCTGTGGTACCTAGATGACTCAAATTTTGATGAACGTACGGAGGCATAGTTGGCGACCGGTTATCGTCGAGAACTCATTTTCTGACGGTTGGCTTCACTTTTTTTTTGCGAATTACGTTCGCTTGCCCGATGGACCGGAGCAAGGGCATGGTTCTATGTCACGATATTTCGCTTCGTAATCGTGATTTTTCCATTGGGCTCGAGCCGGGCTGTTGCAACCTCGTCGTCTCTTTCAAGGCCTGCCCCATGTAAAGCCCGATCCAGAGCCGCATCGGGAATATTCTGGGCGCGCAATGTTGATCTGTCGCGCTGGCCGTTTCGAACGAGCAGAGAGGGAAAGCCCTCCATTAGGCGATTGAACGCCGGAGCGCGAGTGCATAACCAAGCGATGAGCCAATCGGTTGCCAGAATACTCGAGACGCCGATAAATGGACCGATGAAGCCCTTATCGTCTCCGATGATCGAAGTGCGTAGGACGCCTCCCACCAGGACCAGGACAATTACGTCGAAGGCGGACATCTCGCCGAAGGCTCGTTTTCCTGCAAGGCGAAGAAGAATCAGAAGACCAGCGTAGGTGGCAACACCACGCACCGCGAACGTCCACCACGGTGCTGAGATTTCGAATATATCGGTCATGGCGTACTCCTGAGGTACGAGAACCTCTTTATGTCCAGATCGATGTTCACGGTACGTAGAGGCGTGCCTCGACTCGGTGTCTGGATTCGCGTAAATCGTGCGGGCGGGCGAGCAACGGCCAGAATGCGCTATGCGATCGTGATCGTGCACGTACAGTTGGGCGAGCGTGAGACCATTGGGTATCCCTTGAAGCGAAGCATTCGCGGTTGCGCGAGGCTCCGAAGCACTTTCGTCTATATACGATAGCTAGAAGGCCGTCGGCGAGCGGCAGGCACTCCCGCTTTTCGCATCGGCTATCTGCGACCTTTCCTAGCCAACCGATAGCTTCAGAAAACGCAAACTTCGTCGCTCCATCTGACGCAAGCTGAAGGTCTCCTTTTCAGGTATAACGCGGCGTAGCCGTCCGTTTCGCCAGCCGTCGAAGACCGTTGGGTGGATATAAGACGCACGACAAACCGCGGGCGTGTTACGTAAACGTTCGGCTACTTGCTTGATGGCATCCGTCATGATCGTACGCAACGCGGCATCGTCCGCCTGGCGCGGAGGCGGTGTGCGAGAAAGCAGGATGATAGCTAGCAACGTGCCCTTCCAGGTTCGGAAATCTTTGGCGGTGAAATCGCCACCGCTGATGTCGCGGATGTAGCTATTGACCATTTCTGAATCGATCGGTCGCCTCTGGCCTTCTTCATCGATAAACTGAAATAGGCGCTGCCCTGGCAACTGGTGCATCCGACGGACAAGGCGCATCAGGTGCTTATCCTTCAAAAGGACATGGCTTTCCTTACCGCTTTTGGCGCGAAAGGCCAACTGTAGTTGACCGGTAATGAGCTGCACATGACGCGAACGCAGTGTCGTCAGCCCATAGCTACCGTTGTCATTTGCGTAAGATTCATTGCCGACACGTATCAGTGTTTCATCGAGCAAGCGAACGACAAGCGCCAGCACCTTGTCGCGTGGCAAGCCCGGCAGCGCAAGATCGTGTCTTACGTGGCGACGCAGCTGTGGAAGTACCGCGGCGAAGTCCGTCATATGGCTAAATTTGTCGCGATCCCTTATTCGCCTCCAGCTCGTATGGTAGCGATATTGCTTTCGGCCTTTGGCATCGCGGCCAGTTGCCTGCAGATGGCCACGCTCGTCAGGGCAGATCCATACGTTCGTATAAGCAGGGGGTATCGCCAATGCGCGAATACGCGCGAGGATATCGTCGCGGCGGATGGTGCGGCCTTTCGTATCGATATAGATGAATCCTTTCCCCGCGCGCCGCCGCCGAATGCCAGGGTCGGCATCATGGGTATAGGTCAGGCGACAGTCTCTCGCGGACGCCTTCAAAAGGGGTGAGGTTACGACCACAGACCACGGTTCTGGCAAAAGGATGGCGCCACAAAAAAGGACTCAAAGCGAGCGAAAAATGTACCCATGCCCTGGCCGCTCACGCGTGACCTCCTAACGACTTTTCCATGAAACCCTAGGGCGGTCGCCATCATCGAATCGTGATAGCCGCGTATAGGACTCATGGAAGGTTGATAACTTCCCCCGCGACGCCCGGCATGGCCTTGCTGCGACTCGTATCTCACGGGCGGTTCACCCCATCGGGCGTTTGCTGAGGGACTCTGGGTTTGACTAGGCGCGAAAACGCATGGCGCCCATATATGGAGCGGTGTTCTGCCATTCGAACGTCATCGATACCAGCGGAACGCCGCGTCGATCGGCTTTCTCGCCCGCTGGATAGTCGTAGCCGGCCATATGCCGATCCGCAATGCACATTTCAACCTCGACGTAGGAAAGGAACGACCACAGCCAGACATCGTTGACGTCTTCGAACTCGCTAGCCGCCCCTTTCGGCGCCCAATACGCGGCCAAACATACGGTTGCGTCGACTCTGTCGCGGCCCATGAGAAGGCTGAACGATGCATGGAAAACACGTAATGGCCTCTCGCGACACCTATCAAAAAATACGGTAACGACATCCCCGCGTCATCACGCAACTGCGACGTCTAACAGACACCTTATCCATATCGTCTTTCGCATGATGCCGCTTCCCGCTGGGAGAGAATGCTATGACCGAGCCGCGCTTAAAGGGAAGGAAGATCGCCGTATTGGCGACCGATGGTTTTGAGCAGTCAGAATTGACGGAGCCCAAGCGCCTGTTGGAAGAGGCGGGCGCGAAAGTGACTGTGATTGCGCCAGGCCATGCTAAACAAATCACGGGATGGAAAAGTAAGGACTGGGGTGACAAAGTCTCGGTGGATAAACACCTAGGTGAGGTGACGGCCGAAAGCTTCGATGCTTTAGTGCTGCCGGGTGGCGTTATGAATCCGGATACGTTGCGGCAAGAGCAGGCTGCGGTAGATTTTGTGCGCGCCTTTGGCGACGCCGGAAAGCCCATCGCAGCGATTTGTCATGGGCCTTGGACATTAATCAATGCGGATTTGGTGAAGGACCATAACGTTACTTCGTGGCCGTCGCTTCGATACGATCTGGAAAACGCCGGGGCACACTGGGAAGACCGCGAGGTTGTTCGTGACGGCCAACTCATTACCAGTCGTAAGCCTGACGATATTCCGGCCTTTATCCGCACCGTTATCGACACCCTTGCGGCCTAAGGCCGCACTTTCGGTCAAGGCTTACGACAAGGCTTTCGACGCGGTGCGACTAAGATGACTAATGGATATTTAGCCCTGAGAGAACGGCATGGCAACGAAGAAAAGACCAGCAACGTCGATTGAAAAGGCGAACCCATCCAATCAGGAGCAGGAACGTAGAGGCAGCGCGGATGAGCTTCATCAGCTAGCCGGAGGCGACCACGCAACGTTAACCACGGATCAAGGCGCCCCCATATCCGATGACCAAAACTCACTGCGCGCCACGCCGCGTGGGCCGACGTTGCTCGAGGATTTCATCCTCCGCGAGAAGATCACCCATTTCGATCATGAGCGCATTCCAGAGCGCATCGTGCACGCACGCGGCACCGGTGCGCATGGGTATTTTCAGTTGACAGAATCGCTCAGCGATTACACTACCGCGAAGCTGCTCGTCGAAGTAGGGGAACAAACCCCCGTATTTACGCGATTCTCCACGGTGGCTGGCGGCGCAGGGTCAGTGGATACCCCTCGCGATGTCCGTGGCTTCGCCGTGAAGTTCTACACGAAGGACGGCAACTGGGACCTGGTCGGCAACAATATACCTGTCTTCTTCATCCAGGATGCGATTAAGTTCCCCGACTTAATTCATGCGGTAAAGATGGAGCCGGACCGTGGTTTTCCACAGGCTGCGACTGCGCACGACACGTTCTGGGACTTCATTTCGCTGACGCCCGAAGCCATGCATATGGTGATGTGGGCGATGAGCGACCGAACCATTCCTCGTTCGCTTCGCATGATCGAGGGTTTTGGCATTCATAGTTTTCGCTTGGTTAACGCCGAAGGGAAAGCGACGTTCGCGAAATTCCATTGGCGTCCCAAACTCGGTTTACAGTCGACCGTTTGGGATGAGGCCGTCAAGCTCGCTGGGGCTGATCCTGACTTTCATCGACGGGATCTCTTCGAGGCGATCCAAAGTGGCAATTATCCCGAGTGGGAATTTGCCGTGCAGCTGTTCACGGAAGAGGCGGCTGCGACGTTTCCGTTTGATCACCTCGATGCCACCAAGCTCATTCCCGAAGAACTGGTGCCACTTCAGGTCATTGGACGCATGGTGCTCGACCGGTGGCCAGATAACTTCTTTGCTGAGACCGAACAAGTGGCGTACTGCCCCGCGAATATTGTGCCGGGCATCGACTTCAGCAACGATCCGCTTTTGCAGGGCCGCTTGTTCTCTTATCTAGACACGCAGCTGAGTCGTCTGGGTGGCCCAAACTTCCATCAATTGCCTATCAATGCGCCTAAATGCCCCTTCGCCAATCATCAGCGCGATGGCCATATGCAAACGCAGGTCCCAAAGGGGCGGGTCGCCTACGATCCCAGCTCGCTGGAGCCTAACTCGCCACGCGAAAACCCTGCGCTGGGATTTCGCAGCCACGCCACGGCGGCTGAGGACGGAACGAAGGGGAGGGTTCGCGCCGAGGCCTTCGCCGATCACTACAGTCAGGCTCGCCTGTTCTATCGCAGCCAGACGACATTCGAGCAGACGCATATCGCTTCATCCCTGGTGTTCGAGCTATCGAAAGTAGAGACCCGACACGTGCGCCACGCGGTCGTCGGTCATCTGCGCCACATCGACGATGTTCTCGCGCAGCGTGTTGCCGCCGGTCTAGGAATCCAAGCGCTTCCGGCCGCACCACCCTTGGCCATCGATGTAAAGGATATGGCACTTTCGCCAGCTTTACAGATCATCGGGAGAATGAAGGCGACGCTTCGGGGGCGCGTGGTGGGCATTCTGGTTGACGAAGGTTCCGATATCGCGATCATTCAAAAACTGCGAAAGGGGATAGAGCAGGCCGGCGCGACGGTAAAGCTGGTCGCGCCCAAGCTCGGGGTTACTCTAAGCGACGGCAAGCCGTTGACGGCTGACGGGCAGCTCGCGGGCACGCCCTCGATCGTGTTTGACGCGGTCGCTATCGTTCTGACGGAGGAGTCGGCCAAGCAGCTGACTGGCAAGGCTGAGGCGGTGCAGTTTGTATCAGATGCTTTCGGTCACCTGAAGGCGATAGCGGCTGATCAGGGCGGCCAGCGACTGCTTAAAGCAGCGCGAGTGAATCAGGATGCCGGCGTGTTCGAGATCGGCGACATCAAGGGCTTCTTGCAAGCTGCGATGACACGCCAATGGGCGCGTGAGCCCAAGGTTAGAAATTTGGCATAGAACAATGTGAATTCGTGGCGATGGGGATGCGTCATAAGCTGGCCAGAATTCCGGCTCCTATGATTACGAGTACAAGCATTGAAATCATCGCATAGATATAATCGCGCTCACGCAAAAATAGGGCCAGCATCAGCGCGACGCGTGCAATCGGCAGAAGAATGACGATGACAATCCCTGTCTTCCCGAGGGTATAGCCGCTACTCGTCAGCACGCTCGAATCATCTATCGGATGAAGAGTGCTCAAAACAATGCCGATAGCAATGACGACGGAGGCGCCCCAGGTGCCGTACTGCAGAAGACGGGCGATGATGATCCGATCGTAGCATTCGGAATGGTCCTCGACGTGGCTCTTTGGCTGGGTCATGACTGACCTCCGGGGATGGCGAGACCGAATGCGCTTATAAGCATTTGGATGGCGAGTCCCATCAGGATGATCACAAATAAGACGCGCAGTTTGTCGGCTGGCAGCCCGATCAGCAGGCCCGAAAGAAAACCGGCGACGAGGTAAACAACCTTCCGCCCGGTGTGATCGGGCCGATGGTCAATGACGAGTATGCGGATGTCACCTTTGCGCTGTTCGCGCTCAAGGCCAAGGGTGAACCGCAGCGCCTACTGGTGCGCGATGCGGAGACATTGCGCCAACGGTTGTTGCATTTGCCGGGCGTGAAGAAAATCAACATCATCGGCGAGCAGTCGGAGCGGATTTACGTCGAGTTCTCCCATCAACGCCTGGCAACGCTAGGCGTGAGTCCACAGGATGTATTCGCCGCGCTCAACAGCCAGAACGTGCTGACACCGGCCGGGTCCGTACAGACCAAAGGGCCGGAGGTGTTCATTCGCCTGGACGGTGCCTTCGACTCGCTGCAGAAGATCCGCGACACGCCGATCGTTGCGCAAGGTCGCACGCTCAAGCTGTCGGATATCGCCACCATCAAGCGCGGCTATGAAGATCCGGCGACCTTCATGATCCGCAACAACGGCGAGCCTGCGCTGCTAATGGGCATCGTCATGCGTGACGGCTGGAACGGGCTCGACCTGGGCAAGGCGTTGGACGCCGAGGTGGGCGCGATCAACGCCGAACTGCCATTGGGCATGAGCCTGACCAAGGTCACGGACCAAGCCGTCAACATCAGTTCGGCGGTCGATGAGTTCATGATCAAGTTCTTCGTCGCGCTGCTGGTAGTCATGCTGGTGAGCTTCGTAAGCATGGGCTGGCGCGTGGGCTTGGTGGTAGCTGCGGCCGTACCGTTGACGCTGGCGGTGGTCTTCGTGGTGATGGCCGCGACCGGCAAGAACCTCGACCGCATCACCCTGGGGTCCCTGATCCTGGCGCTGGGCTTGCTGGTGGACGACGCCATCATTGCCATCGAGATGATGGTGGTGAAGATGGAAGAGGGTTACAGCCGCGTGGCCGCTTCCGCCTATGCCTGGAGCCATACGGCCGCACCCATGCTGTCGGGCACGCTGGTCACGGCGGTTGGCTTCATGCCCAACGGTTTCGCCCGGTCCACTGCCGGCGAATACACCAGCAACATGTTCTGGATCGTCGGCATTGCGCTGATTGCATCCTGGGTGGTCGCCGTGGTGTTTACGCCTTACCTTGGCGTCAAAATACTGCCCGACTTTAAAAAGGTCGAAGGCGGCCACGACGCGATCTACGACACGCCGCGCTACAACCGCTTCCGTCAATTGCTGGGGCGCGTTATTGCGCGCAAATGGCTGGTCGCGGGTTCCGTCGTGGGCCTCTTCGCCTTGGCCATACTCGGCATGGCGGTGGTCAAAAAACAATTCTTTCCCATCTCTGACCGTCCTGAAGTGCTGGTCGAAGTACAAATGCCCTACGGCACATCGATCGACCAAACCAGCGCCGCCACGGCGAAGGTGGAGGCGTGGCTAGCCAAGCAGAAGGAAGCCAAGATTGTCACCGCGTACGTCGGCCAGGGTGCGCCTCGTTTCTACCTGGCCATGGGGCCGGAGCTGCCTGATCCGTCGTTTGCCAAGATCGTCGTTCGTACGGACAACCAGGAGGAGCGCGATGCGCTGAAGCAGCGCCTGCGCCAAGTCATTGCCGACGGCATCGCCTCCGAAGCTCGCGTGCGCGTCACGCAACTCGTGTTCGGTCCGTATTCGCCATTCCCGGTCGCCTACCGCATCTCCGGTCCGGATCCGGACAAGCTGCGCAGCATCGCGGACGAAGTCGAGCAGGTGATGGAAGCCAGCCCGATGATGCGCACGGTCAATTCCGACTGGGGTGCGCGCACACCTACGCTGCATTTCACCTTGCAGCAGGACCGGTTGCAGGCGGTGGGGCTGACTTCCAGCGCAGTGGCACAACAGCTGCAGTTTCTGCTGAGCGGCGTGCCTGTTACCGCTGTGCGAGAGGACATTCGAACCGTGCAGGTGGTTGCGCGGTCGGCGGGCGATGCTCGGCTTGACCCGGCCAGGATCGGCGACTTCACGCTGGCTGGTGCGAACGGGCAGCGTATCCCGCTATCGCAGGTGGGCAAAGTCGATGTGCGCATGGAAGAGCCGGTCATACGCCGCCGCGACCGCGATCCGACGATCACAGTACGAGGCGACATTGCCGATAATCTGCAGCCGCCGGACGTATCCACGGCGATCATCCAGCAGCTTCAGCCTATCATCGCCAAGCTGCCCGTCGGCTACCGCATCGAGCAGGCGGGCTCCATCGAAGAATCCGCCAAGGCGACGAACGCTATGCTGCCGCTGTTCCCGATCATGCTAGCGATCACATTGCTCATCATTATCTTTCAGACGCGCACCATCTCCGCCATGGTGATGGTGTTCCTGACGAGCCCGCTAGGCTTGATCGGTGTCGTGCCAACTTTGATCTTGTTCCGGCAGCCTTTCGGCATCAATGCGCTGGTCGGCTTGATTGCGTTGTCGGGCATCCTGATGCGCAACACGCTGATTCTGATCGGGCAGATCCGTCATAACGAAGAAGCGGGACTGGATCCGTTCCACGCCGTCGTCGAGGCCACCGTACAGCGTGCGCGCCCCGTGATCTTGACTGCCTTGGCGGCGATCCTGGCCTTCATTCCGCTGACCCATTCGGTGTTCTGGGGAACCCTTGCTTACACGCTGATCGGCGGCACGTTTGCAGGAACGATTTTAACCCTGGTGTTCCTGCCGGCCATGTATTCCATCTGGTTCAAGATCAGGCCGGGTAATGCGGCTGATTGGCGGAAAGGCCAGCATGAGCAGGCGCCGTCGAAACACCGGCGGGAGGACGTCATTGCTGGATAAAGAACGTCACCCGGGCGATGACATGGAGATCACTACCGCGTGCTCCGGTTGAGAGGAAACGCATTCGCCGAATGCTTCACCCGACAGCCGCAAATCAACCTTGACTGCAACATTCATCGAATCGCTAATCCGTTCCTTGCCTCAATCCACTGTATTGAAGAGAGCTGCCATGTCGAATTCCACGGTTGTCGTTGTTACCGGCGTGTCATCGGGTATCGGACGCGTTGCTGCAGATAAGTTTGCCAAGCGGGGATGCCGCGTTTTCGGCACGGTTCGCAATCTCCAAAGAGCGACGCCATTGCCCGGCGTCGAGCTTCTTGAAATGGATATTGGCGACGATGCTTCCGTTCAGTTTGCTATCCAGTCCATCATCGACCGCGCCAAGCGCATCGACGTGCTCGTCAACAACGCGGGAACGAGCTTGATCGGTGCAGTGGAGGAAACCGCCATCACCGAAGCGGCCTCGCTCTTCGATACCAATGTCTTCGGTATGTTGCGCACCATGCAGGCGGTACTTCCGCATATGCGAACGCAACGTCACGGAAGGATCGTTAATATCAGCTCCGTGCTGGGCTTTCTGCCGGCGCCATACATGGGACTGTATTCGGCGCAAGCTTGAGAAAAACATTCGGCCTTGGCTGAAACGCTCTTCAGTGCATTACATGCGCGAGCATGATTGGACGATCCGCTGTTACTGAAGATGCTGACGTATCCAGTTATCAGTATCTCTCTACGACCTCAGCGAAAACCATCGATTGGGCCGCTCAGCAGGAAGCTATGCGGCAACACTCGCTGGCAGGTGGCGGCAAGCCGGGTCACGCTGTGTTGCTGGCCGTGTCTATCGAGCGGAGCTCGCATTGATCGAGTCGTGACCCGGAAACATCGGTTGCAAGCTGTGATGCCAGCATTTCCGGCGTGAGGCTAATAGTTACTTGCTCCGTGTCGTCAAACTTCCATCGGAATCGCATAGCGAAGCCTCGGGCGGTGTAGGGCTTCGATGACCGAAAGAACCGTGTCGACGATTTTCCGGTGTCGGCGCCCGCTTAATGGCGTCACTTTCTCCACGTGCAACACCGTTGCCCGAGAAGCGGATAGCGCACGATCGCCCAGTACGATCAGCAGGGAGCGCCGGCGCCTCACTGGCGTTTATCGGGCCTAGGCTTCCCAGAGACATGCCCGGGTTCACCGTCGCAAGCCTCGTGTGGCGCGCAAACTGGGTGATGAGGCCCTCTGGGACATCGCAATACATGCGTGCCTAAGTTCGGCCTTCGGGCTCGGGGACGTAGAGCGTGCACAGACCTGCGATGAGCAGGCCGGCCCCGCCCAGGCCGAGTGCCCATATGGGCTGGTTGTGAAAGCACAATCGCAGCAGCAGACCGAGGATGCTGGCGGCGAGCACCTGCGGAATCACGATGAAGAAATTGAAAATGCCCATGTAGACGCCCATCTTCGCCGTTGGCAGATGGTCCGAAAGCAGCGCATAAGGCAGCGATAAAATCGAGGCCCAGGCAAAGCCGACACCTACCATCGAGGCGAGCAGCCAGCGTGGATCGCGAATGTACAGGAACGACAGCAGGCCTGCTCCACCGAGGCATAGGTTCACCACGTGGCTGATGCGAAGACCCCATCGGCGCACCATCAGCGGGATAACCACCGCGGCCAGTGCACCAAACCCGTTGTACGCCGCGAACAAGACGCCGACCCAGTTCGCTCCCTCGTTGTAGGCGGATGAGCTGGTATCGACGGTGGCGTACATCGTCTGCGTCACGCCTGCGGTGGTGTAGATCCACATCGCGAACAGCGAGAACCAGGAGAACAACTGCACCCCAGCAAGTCGCCGCATCGACATGGGCATGCCATAGAGGTCGCCCATCACCTCGCGCAGCATCCCATGACTGCGAGTGCGGCTAAGCCAGGTGAGCAGAAGGCCGAACACGATCAGGCCGCCGGCCAGCAGGTAAACCTCCTTTTCCAGCGCGAAATGCCTGATCGCGAACAGTACCGCGGTGCCAGCCAACAGCAGTAGCAAACCCGGTCGCCCGGCGCGGGATACATCCACCGACGGCCCTTCGGGCACGTTGTCGGTGAACGAATGCAGCTGCACGGGCGGGTATTCGCGCGTGGTCAGCATGGTCCAAAGCACGGCACCCAGTAGCACCGCGCCGCCGACGTAGAATGCGTACTTCACCGTATCGGGGATGCTTCCATCCGGCGCCACGTTGGTGACGCCAAACTGCGCGAGTACCCAAGGCAGTATGGAGGCGATCACGGCACCCACACCGATAAAGAAGCTCTGCATCGCAAAACCCGCGGGACCTTGTCGCATGGGCAGTTGATCGCCAACCAAGGCGCGGAATGGCTCCATCGACACGTTGATCGACGCATCCAGAATCCATAGCAAACCGGCAGCCATCCACAACGTCGGCGCGTTCGGCATCCATAGGAGCGCCAGCGAAGCGAACACCGCTCCGGCCAGGAAGTACGGTCGGCGTCGGCCCAGGCGATTCCAGGTGCGGTCGGAGTAGTGACCGATGATCGGTTGCACGACCAGCCCCGTCAGCGGCGCGGCGATCCATAGGGCGGGAATGTCATTCACGTCCGCGCCCAATGTCTGGAATATCCGGCTGACATTCGCGTTCTGTAGTGCGAGACCGAACTGGAGGCCGAGAAAGCCGAAGCACATGTTCCATATCTGCCAGAATGACAGTGCGGATCTCTCCGTCATCGGCGCCTGGCCTTGTTACAGGTGATGTCGTGCCGCGAGGCCACGTCCGTCGCCGACATGCTCAGCATGCGCGCAGCCGGTCTGCGCTGTGGTTGATCCAGGTCATGGGTACCTCCTCCAGCAACAGTTATGTCATGGGCTGGCGCATCCCGCATGCTGCGGTCGCAGCATCGGAGCCCTTTGCCGCCCTTGTAAAGGAGAGGGTTCTGGCGGCATAGTCGATCGACAGCGTGATGACAGTGGAGAATCCATGCGGGTACGCCTCGAAGATGTGGCGCGCGCAGCGAACGTATCGCCCAAGACCGTCTCGCGCGTGCTTAATGACGAGGCCAACGTGACCGACGCCACGCGTCAACGCGTGCGCGCCGCCATGGAGGCGATGGACTATCGTCCGCATCCATCGGCACGCAGTCTGGCGGGAAATCGCTCGTTTCTGGTAGCGATGTTGTACGACAACAACGACAACCCGTCCTCGACCTATCTGGCCGAAATTCAGGATGGTGTGCTCGAGGCCTGCGACGCGCATCGCTATAGCATGATGGTGCGACCGCTGCGCATGCGCGATGGCGATTTTATCCGTCGGTTCGATACGCTGATTTCCGACCATCACCCCGACGGTGTCGTGCTGACGCCACCGATTACCGACTATGCCCCGCTGCTGAAACGCCTGAGTGAGCGGAACGTGCCATACGCCAGCGTGTCGCCGCTGCGGCGCGGCAAAACCCTGGGCGTGACGATGGACGAGCAGCGCGCCGCGCGTGCGATCGTGGAGCATCTGCTGGAGCTGGGCCACCGGCGAATAGCCCACGTGATCGGTATCGCCAATCATGGCGCCAGCCGCTGGCGGCTGGCTGGCTATCGCGAGGCGATGGCCGCCGCGGGCTTATCCGAGGATCCGGCCCTGGTGGTGCAGGGCGCTTTCACGTTCGGCTCTGGTGTGGAGGCGGCGCGGCAGCTGTTTTCCCTGGCTGAGCGACCGACGGCGGTGTTCGCTGCCAACGACGACATGGCCACCGGCGTGATGTGGGCGGCGGGCGAGTACGGCCTGAAGGTACCGCACGACCTCTCGGTCTGTGGCTTTGACGATACGCCCCTGTCGCGACAGCTGTGGCCCGCGCTTACCACTGTTCAACAACCCAGTCGCGAGATGGGGAAGATCGCCGCCGAACAGTTGCTAAGCGTGTTACGCGGTCACGGCACTGGTCAGCTGGTGCAGATACCTTTCTCCCTGCAGATCCGCGGTTCCACAGCCGCCGTCCCCTGAGACCCTACGCTTCAACGGGCGAGGGTCATGCTGCAAAGCAAATTGACAGCGCTGTCATTCCTGCCACCATCCGGTCCGGAAGCGTACCGCCGGTGCGTCAGCCTGGAGCTCTGTGTGCCGTTGCTGCAGCCGTTGAGCCTGTTTTCGCGAAGCATGTCCGTGGCGCTGTCTTGTGCGGGCGCCTTGCTAGTGAGCGCTCCAGCCATGGCTGGCGATGCAACCATCGTGCACCCCGAACGGTGGCCAAGAGGCGACTCGCCGCTACCTCCGGATCCCGCGATCGAATCCCGGGTCCGGGCTCTACTAATGAAGATGTCGGTCGCTGACAAAGTCGGCCAGATGATCCAGGCCGACATCAAGTACGTGACGCCGGACGATGTGCGCAAGTACCGCCTGGGCTCGGTTCTGGCCGGTGGCAACTCCAAACCGACCGGACAGCCGTACCCTGACGCCTCGCAGTGGCAGACGCTGTCCGATGCGTTTTACCTCGCGTCGATGGATACATCGCGCGGAGGACTGGCCATTCCGGTGCTGTTTGGTATCGACGCCGTACATGGCCACAACAACCTGGTCGGCAGCACGCTTTTCCCGCAGAACTCCGCACTGGGCGCCACCCGCGATCCGCAATTGATCCACGAAATCGGCGAGGTCACCGCGCAAGAATTGCGCGCCAGCGGTATCAGCTGGACGTTCGCGCCCACGCTCACCGTGCCGCAGGATGTGCGCTGGGGCCGCTCCTACGAAGGTTATTCGCAGAATCCGGCGCTGGTAGCGCAATACGCTGCCGCGGTGATCGGCGGTCTGGAAGGCAAGCCGGGCACTCCCCAATTCCTGGACGCCGGGCATGTTATCGCTACCGCCAAGCACTTCCTCGGCGATGGCGGCACCCACGATGGCAGGGATCAAGGCGATGCCAAGATCAGCGAGGCGATGTTGCGCGACATACACGCAGCCGGCTATCCGCCTGCGATCAAGGCCGGTGTGCAGGTGGTGATGATCTCGTTCTCCAGCTGGAACGGGGTCAAGATGGCCGGCAACAAGTCCTTGATCACCGACGTGCTGAAGCAACGCATGGGCTTCGATGGGATCGTGTTGGGCGACTGGAACGCGCACGGGCAAGTGCCCGGCTGCACCAACGAGGATTGTGCCGCGGCATACAACGCCGGGCTGGACATGCTGGAGGCGCCGGATTCCTGGCAAGGGCTGTACAAGAACACTCTGGCTGAGGTGAAGGCCGGAGTGATCCCGATGAGCCGCGTCGATGATGCCGTGACTCGCATCCTGCGGGTGAAGATGCGTCTTGGCATGTTCGAGGCTGGGCTGCCATCGGCCAATTCGCTGGCAGTCAGGTCGGCAGAGGTGATCGGTAGTCCTTCGCATCGCGCAGTGGCGCGTCGGGCAGTACGCGAGTCACTGGTGCTACTGAAGAACAACCAAGGGGTGCTGCCGATCGATCCGCGCAAGCGGATCCTGGTTGCCGGTAATGGCGCCGACAACATCTCCAAGCAGAACGGTGGTTGGACCCTTACCTGGCAGGGGACGGGGCTAACCAATGCGAATTTCCCAGGAGCTACCTCCATTTGGGATGGTCTCCGGGCACAGGTGGAGGCGGCTGGTGGGAGCGCCGAACTGTCGGTGGATGGCGACTACAAGCAGAAGCCCGATGTCGCCATTGTGGTATTCGGCGAGAACCCTTACGCCGAATTCCAGGGAGACCTGCCGAACCTGGCATACCGTCCGGGCAACGATCACGACCTTGATCTACTTCGCAGGCTACGAGGGCAGGGCGTACCCGTGGCGGCAGTGTTCCTGACCGGACGGCCGCTGTGGATGAATCGCGAGATCAACGCCGCCGACGCTTTTGTGGTGGCGTGGCTCCCGGGCAGCGAAGGGGAGGGCATTGCCGACGTCATGCTGCGTACCCGTGACGGTCGTATAGCGCACGACTTCCACGGCAAGCTGGCATACGCGTGGCCACGTAGTGCGCTACAGGTACCCGTCGCCGCCGCCGCGCAAGGCGAGCATCCGCAGTTCCCCTACGACTTCGGTCTGACCTATGCCGATAGTGGGAACACCGGTACGTTGTCTGAGGATCCGGGGCTCGTGCTAAGCAGCGCACAGGCCGGCGTCTACTTCACCCGAGGCAAACCGGCACAGGATTTCGTGGTGCGCCTGACCGGTGCGAACGGCGTGGCCATGAATGTTGCCGCCACGCCGGCCGCCACGCCTGACGGCAGCCTGCACATCGGTGCGCTCGACTACAAAGCGCAGGAGGACGCGCGAAGCCTGACCTGGTCCGGTGCCGGCGCTGCAAGTGTTGAACTGGTGGCACACGCGCCACTCGATGTGGAACGCGAAACCAATGGCGACGTTCTGCTGGTGACCACATTGAGGGTCGATGCCGTGTCACCAGGGGACACGTCGACGATCGGGGTCGGCTGCGGTGCCGGCTGCAGTGGTTGGGTGCCGGTCGGTCGACAGCTTTCCGCCTTGCCTAAAGGGCAATGGTTGAGTGTGGGCATCCCGTTGAAATGTTTCCGCGACGCCGGCGCGAACATGAGCAGGATCGATCGGCCCTTCGAATGGTCCAGTCATTCCGGCGGACAGATTGCTATCACTGACGTGTCGCTGAGCACGGTAGCGGACCGAACGTTGGCGTGCCCGACTCACGGGGACAAGCCGTGAAGGTCGAAACGATGTTCACAGTGGCGATGGGGGACCGTCTTCATAGATCGCGCGGCTAGAGGTCTCTTTGCGCCGCACCAATATCGAATCGCTGACAGGTTCGCCAAGCGTTTCGGGGCTATACAACATGAGTCTGTGAGTGCCTTGATGACTTGCTGCCGTGCGGCAAGCATTCATCGCAAGGGAGTTCTATTATCCAGCAATGACAGCGCTGTCATTCGGGGTTGATGGCGCGCCCAGGGGAGTTGGAAAGTCTTTGTAATGGTCGTCGCTTGCGGCGAACAACACTGATCCGAACGATTGAGAGGGGAGAGCCAGATGAATCTGCGTCACAAGTTGTTGTATGTCGCCATGTCACTCGCGTTTGCTCCGGCCACGCTGTATGCGGCGGATCAGGACGCAACAGTGCAGAACCCGTCATCCAGGAATCCAGAGGCTGCCGACAAGAAAGTCCAGAATCTGGATGCCGTCTCGGTTACCGCGACCAAGCGCGATACGCCGCTTCAGAAAACGCCGGTGGCGGTCACGGCGATCACCGTTGACACGCTCGACAGAGAGCGCGTCATGACCGTGCAGGACCTGACCAAACTGGTACCAGGCCTGCAGGGTACATCGCAGGGCGATCATGGCGTCGTGACGCTTACCCTGCGCGGCATCGGCAACGACAGCGCCAAGACCGAATATGCCGATCCCGAAGTCGCCACCTTCGTCGACGGCGTGTACGCACCACGCGCCGAGGCCGCGTCGGGTCTGTTGCTGGATATGGATGGCGTCGAAGTGCTGCGCGGCCCCCAGGGCACCCTTTGGGGCCGCAACTCCACAGCCGGAGCCATCAGCTTCCAGACGGCCAAGCCGGACATCGGCGCGGGCTTTTACGGCAATGCGCAGATTGAGGCGGGCAACTACAACCAGATCGGCTCGCGCGCCGCGTTCAACCTGCCCATCAGCAATACCTTTGCCATGCGCGTCGCCGTGGTGCACGAGCAGCACGATGGCTACGTCGACTACCAGAATCCGTCGAGCCAACTGCCCACCGTCGCGCAGCAGCAGCAGGCGTATCTTGCGTCGTCCGCTTCCGGCGGCACGCTGGCCAACTTCAAGCCGATCGACCCCGGCCAGTACGTGCAGCGCGGCGACAAGTACAACGCGCAGGATCAGTCCGCGGCACGCGTCAGCGCGCTGTGGCAACCCAGCGACTCGTTCAAGTGGAACCTGTCGTATGAGTACTTCGTCGATCGCGGCACGCCCAGCATGAGCCTGATGCAGACACCGCGCCAGGGGCAGGATTTCTGGTCCGCGCTGATCGACACCGCGCCGTACCTCCACCGTACGTCCAACACGGTACGCAGCCGCATGGACTGGAACATCAACGACAGCATGCAGCTCAGCTACATCGCCGGCTACAACAGTTACTCCGGCAAGAGCGACTTCGACCAGGATGTCGGTGTCAGCGTGCCCACCAGCTTCACCACCAATGGCGTCTACCAGGACGATCGCACCAACGACTCCAACTACAAGAACTGGAGCCAGGAGATCAACCTGAAGTCGACCGGGCCGCAGACGGTGGATTGGATCCTCGGTGCGTACTATGGCTACGAGAACAACGACATCCGGTTCGACATCCCCATCATGAACGGTACGCGCTACGGCACCGTGAGCTGGCAGGGTTCCTTCATCCAGCCGAAGGAAACGGTGGAGTCGTACGCGTTGTTCGGTCAGGCCACCTGGCATCTCAGCGACCACTGGCGCCTCACCGGCGGCTTGCGCTGGTCGCATGACGACAAGGAAAACAAGGGCGGCATCAACTGGGGTTGGGCGTACGATCCGACCGTGCCGCAGGTACCGATCTCTCCGGACGTGTATCCGGATCCGTCGAACGGCTTCGCCATTTCGCAGCGGAACACCGCCAAGTACAGCAAAAGCAAGCCGACCTGGCTGATACGCCTGGATACCGACATCAGCGAGAACGGCATGCTCTACGCCAGCGTGTCCACCGGCTATAAGTCAGGTGGTACGCAAGATGCGGGCACGCTGTACAAGCCCGAGAGCCTGACCAACTATGAAGTCGGCAGCAAGTTCGCCTTCTTCGATGGCCACATGACGTGGAACACGGCCATCTATTACGAAGACTTCAAGAACTTCCAGCTTTCCGCGCCCATCGTCTATCCGGATGGCAACCACGGCCTGGGTTTCTCCAACGTGGGCGGCAGCACCAAGGTGCTTGGATTCGAGTCGGAGCTGGCGTATCAGCAGAAGGACGATCGCTTCAACCTGATCTTCTCGGCCATTCCGAAGAAGAAGCTCGGAACCCTGATCTACGCCGGTTCCAACGACTACCAGGGCCTGCCGGCATGCCCGCCGCAGTCCAACCTCGCCAACTGCATGAACGTCACCGGCAACGATCTTCCGCACGCGCCGGATGTGTCGCTCACCGGCATCTACGAGCACACGTTCCACCTTGGCAACGGCGGGCGCCTCACGCCTCGCGCCAGTGCGCAGTACCAGAGCTCGCAATGGCTGAGCTACTTCAACCTGGGTTCGGGCGACAAGCAGAAAGCGTACGTGCGTGGCGACCTGTCGCTGCGCTACAGCGAGCCGGGTGACAAGTGGTGGGTCAACGCCTATGTGCAGAACGTGTCCGATGAGAAGACCCGCACCAGCGCCGGCCGTTTCCAGATGTCCGATGGCTCGCTGCAGTACGTGTCGCAGTACCTCGCGCCGCGTACCTATGGCGTCCAGGTCGGTGTGTGGTTCTGAGGTAATACATGGCGGCCACATGACGCACGTGTCGCCTGACGTTTGCCGTTCTACCGGCGACGCTCTCAAGAGCGTCGCCTATCCCTCCCGGGAATGGCGTTTTTGCCGGGTCCGCGTGGGGCGGCCCGGCAATTCTTTCTTTTCATCGTGCAGCACCGGCGGGTACACACCATGGCGCGTCTGAGGAAAGTATTGATCGTAGGCGGCGGCACCGCCGGTTGGCTGGCGGCGTGCTATCTGGCCAAAGCGGTCAACGCGGTCGATCCTCGGAGCGTGCAGGTGCATCTGGTGGAATCGCCGGACATCGGCCTGCTAGGCGTTGGCGAAGCCACGTTTCCCTCCATTCGCGGCACGCTGGCTGCCATCGGCCTGGACGAACGCCGCTTCCTGGTCGGTGCCACCGCGACGTACAAGCAGGGCATCCACTATCGCCATTGGGTGCGGCCCCCGGGAACACCCGGAGCGGATCACTTCTTTCATCCATTCAACGCACCCAGCCAGCGTCCGGGTGGCCCCGAGTTGTTGCCGTACTGGCTGCTCGGTGCCGCGCCAGAGGGCATGGCGTTCGCCGACGCCGTGTCGATGCAGAGCACGCTGGTCGATCACTCGCGTGCGCCCAGGCGCGCAAGGGATGCGGACTATCAGGGGCCGATGAATCACGCCTTCCACTTCGATGCCGCCTGCTTCGCACGCGTGCTCGCCGAGCACGGCCAGCAGGCGCTTGGCGTGGTTCGGCATGTGGCGACAGTGGAGCGCACGGAGCTGGACGAGCACGGTGCCATCGCACGCGTGGTGACGAAGGAGGAGGGTGAGCTCACCGCCGATCTATACGTGGACTGCACCGGACTGCGCAGCATGCTGATCGGCAACGTGATGCAGTCCCCGTTCCGCAGCCGTGCGGATGTTCTGTTCGCCGATCGCGCCGTGGCCATGCAGGTGCCGTACGAAACGCCCGATGCACCGATTCCCTCGTACACCATCTCCACCGCCCAGGAGGCCGGCTGGATCTGGGACATCGGTTTGCAGAAGCGGCGTGGCACCGGCTACGTGTATTCGTCGCGGCACACCACCGACGATCGTGCCGAGGAAGTCTTCCGGCGATACTTGGGCGGTGCAGGGGAGGGCCTGAAGGCCATGCACATCAAGTTCGAGACGGGATACCGCCCCGAGCACTGGCGCAAGAACTGCATAGCGGTGGGTCTTGCCGGCGGCTTCGTCGAGCCGCTGGAATCCACCGGCATCGCGCTGATCGAGTTGGCGACCTATCTGCTCACGCACCTGTTGCCCAGCGACACCGACGACATGGCAAGTGCTGCGCGTCATTTCAATGAGATGATAGTTGCACGCTACGACCGCATCATCGACTTCATCAAGATGCACTATTGTCTGAGCCAGCGGCGTGACTCGCCGTTCTGGATCGACAACTGCGACGTCGCCAGCATCCCGCAAACCCTGCAGGAAAAGCTCGCGAAGTGGAAGCAACGTCCGCCGCACAGGTTGGATTTCGTTAGCGACCTGGAAATGTTCATGACCGCCAGCTGGCAGTACGTGCTGTACGGGATGGAGTTCCGGACCGACCTCGAGCCCATGCGCAGCGCCTATCCGCACATGGAAGCGGCGCGCCAGGAATTCACGATGATCCGGCAAGCGGCCGCTCGTGCACTCGACGATCTGCCGAACCATCGTGCGCTTGTCGAACAACTGTGCCGTGAGCATACGCAGCGCAGCCGGTCAGATGCGGGCATCGCGGCGTCTGTTCTAGACGGCTGATTTTGTCGCAGTGTAAGCGCGCCATGGATTCGCGCATACCGCAAAGAGGTGAGGCGCGGCCGTCATCCTCGGCCTTTGGCCAGACGATGGCGATCAAGAACGCTCGGCCTCGCGATCTATGATTTTACATAATATACATTATGCGCAATTGGCTACGTGGTTTGGCACGCTTGTTGCGTCAGTCAAGGCTTTCACCACTAGGAGCCTCACATGCACAATGGATGGCAGCTTGACGGCGATATATTGACAGGTCCGCACGGACAGATCTTCTCGCTACACACCCTGCTAGCACACCACCTCAACCACGTTTCCGGTCAGCTAGATCTCGCACTACCCAAATGGCGCGGTTGGCGGTTCCGACAGCAACGCCTGATTCCCCCAGGGCAAACCTTCGCAAGTGGCGGCCTCGCACCACACACCATTCTTGCCATTGCCAGAGAGCTAAGAGCGGGTTTGCCGGGGAATGGATAGAGGTCAAAAGAAAGCCCCGGCCAGTGATGATCGGGGCTTCTTCGTTGGCGAGGTCGGAGAGCGTATCCGTAGGGGTTCCACCCCTACACCCCGGACTGCGCAAAGTATCGAAATACGCCGTAGATGGACAGGCAGATGGACACGCAGCAAAGCAACAGACCCACAGCCCAGACCGGCGACATTTCCGCCCGACGCGTCATACGAAGAAGCGCACGAAACAGATTGAACGCCACAGCGACACCCAGCACCACAACAGCGATTAGCCTCATCGTATCCATGAAATCCCCCTGTTCCGTTCAAAAATTACCGTATAGCCGACACAGTCGTTAACTCAGGTGGAGCGTATGGCTGCCCTACGCCGCCACCAGCCCATTGCTCCGGCGGACGAGATGTGCGCGCCAATGTCGGCGACGGCTCGCTTACGCTCGGCGTAGCCGACACCGGCGCTGCCGGTGACGAACGAGGATCATCGGCCACGGTGCCCGGCATATCGACCGGCCAACGCGTCACCACGATAACTTGTTTCTGCCACGCCAACTTCACCCCGTACGCGGTCATCGAAACCGTGAGCCCAAGAGCGCGAATCTCATCGAAGCCCATGCGCTCTAACACATGCCCCTGACTCTCGCGCCACTCGACAACACCCATGGTGTTACCGCCCATCTCCACCGTGCCCGCCAATCGCGGCCGCGCCTGCTGACTGATATCAAAAATGAAAGCCACCTCAGGCGGCATGCCGGTCGTATCGTACTTGCCGTGATCGTTCGTCGGCAATACAGCACTCTTAACCGGCGCCGCTTTCTCGCCAGACGGATTCGCTGACACCGAGGACGACGATACCGGACCACTCACATACGCAGGCTTCGGCGGCGCCTTCGTCAAGCCCACTTCACCGTGGAAAAACCGCCACAAAAACGGTACCGCGAAGAACAACGCAACCACCACCAGCGCACCTACCGGCAACACCTTCGACCACGGCGTCTTCCCACCACCGCCATACACCTCCGTGTTCGTCGCACCCTTCGCATAGCCCGCGTACAGCGGGAAAATCTTCTTGTCGTACTTGAACGTGTCACCACCCACACGTTCGTATTTATCCGGGGCAATGGTCACGAAATAGCGCGCGCGATAGCGACTATTCAGACCGATCGCACTCAGCTTTTGAAACTGATTCTTGCGTTCGATACGCGAACGAATCACCGCATGAAGGCGCTTATATGCCTGCGTCATGATGACGCCATCCATGCCGTTCTGGCCATGCAACGCGAAGAACTGTTCGACCGGCTCCGGCAACGGCTGACGCCCCGTCACGTAGAACTCGTGAATCTCATCGATAACAAACAACGCGTTCTGCAAATGCGCCGGGATTGTCCAGGCAATCGAATCGCCGTCTTCATCCACCGCGTCACCATCGGGAGGCGGCACCGCAAGAAACGTCTCAACGACCTTCTTCGTCGGCACGTGAATCAACAACTCGCGAACGCGCTCCACATCCATTTCCAGATGCGCAGCGATCTTTTCGTGATTCAAACCGTTGAGTCGCGCGTAGACCGTTCGACCCTTCTTCAGCGCAGGCAAAATATGGTTCTTCACCGTGTCGTAGCTCTTGCCCGAGCGCGGCACGCCTTCGTTGAAAACTAGCATGAGGTCACCACTGGAAAAGAGTCAGCAGCTTGCGTAGCAAGCGAAACGCGTACGCGGCACCGATGATCGAAAGCGATTGGCCGATACGCAACACGTTGAGGAAATAGCCTACGTCTGGCCCCGCCGCGCTTAGCAACGCACCCATGCTGTAGGTCTTAATGAAGTCCGGCACTGGAATGGCTTCGACGATCACTGCAAACAGTGCCAGCACCGCACCGAAGAACAACACCAACATGTCCTTTAGCAGCGCAACGATGCCGCTGAAGAACGACGACATGGCCCCGGAAAACCAGCCCGTAATTTTCGATACGAAACCCGTGCCCGTCGACGTACCACCTCCGCTCGATCCACCACCGGTCCCGCCCGTACCGCCCGTACCGCCACCGGTACCGCCACCCGTGTTCGTACAGACCTGCTTGCCGGTGTCCTTGTCCACCACACACGTCTGACCCGTACCGCCGAGGCTACCGTCCGTGCACTTGATAACGCCGTCCGGCTCCATCGCACACGTATAGCCCGGACCATTGGCCGGAACATCCGCTCGCGCCACCGATGGAACAAACACGGTCAGCACGAGCCCGAAAATCAACGCGGCGACCGCGTTAGTACATAGCGATACGAAACGCACACCATGCTCCCGCTGCAAGAACAATCCATCCCGCCAAAGCCAACGCTCTCGCAAGGGCTCCACCGCACAACTGGTCGAACACCAACACCGGCGTGTACTTCGTCGCAGGCACCGACCACACGGGACATGCACCGCCCGTCGACACCACGAAAAATCCTGTCGAGGCACTCACCAGTGGCGAATTCGAAACCCTCGTTTTGAAATCGCCGTAGACGCCACCGATGGTCTGTCCCGAGCCCGTGTACATCGTCCCCGGTACACCGGCTGCATCACCCGCCGTACACGCGTCGCCCGCCGTGCATTTATCCTTACCGTCACCACTGTCACCCGAGCCCGTCCCTGTGCCGCCCGTGCCCGTACCGGTGCCACCGCCCGTACCTGTGCCCGTGCCGCCCGTTCCCGTACCTCCCGTGCCACCGGTACCGCCCGTCCCACCCGTCCCACCCGTGCCGCCTGTGCCACCTGTGCCGCCTGTACCGCCCGTTCCTCCGGTACCACCCGTACCACCGGTGCCCGTTCCTGTGCCGCCATCGCCGCCCGTTCCACCAGTGCCCGTACCCGTGCCGCCATCGCCACCCGTACCACCGGTGCCCGTACCCGTACCCGTGCCGCCACCCGTATTCGGTGCAGGACCGTGAGTGCAGACCGGAGGCTCATTAGCGCAGTACGTGCCACCCTTACCCGGATCGCCCGCATCATCAGGCGTATAGCCCGGATTCGTAGGAGGCGTTGCAGCCGCACCGGTCTTATCTTGAGCTGCACCAGCAGGACAAACGTCACCTGTGGTTTCCATTCCCCACAACGCAGACGCGCCTATCTGAATATTGAATCTGGTCGCACACGATCCACTGCAACCTAAGCCCGACTGATCCGCCGGAGATGCTCCCGCTACAAATACACCGGCTTTGCATTCGGGCTCGACGCACTTCTGAAACTCAAAACGCGAAACCGACGTCCTGCCCGCGTTCACGTCCTTGCCCGTCATCTCATACGTCACCTGATACATGCCGGTCGGGTTGTCCGGCCAGTCACCAGCGAACGAGCATTGCTTAGAAACCTGCCAATACTGACTATCCGACTGCGGAATTGCCGCCTGACACCGCGCCATCGCACCCGCATATCCGGGACACGACGTACCATCAGCAAGCGCCACCGTCGTCACGCAAATGCCCAGGACAAACACCGTCAGCGCAAACCACAGCGCTCTCACGACTTCAATCCCGAGACGACCGCAAACGCGGATACCAGTCCCAACGCACCGAAAAAAAGACACATCAGCATGACGCCCTCCCCTTAAAACGAGGGGGCCGAAGCCCCCTCCCCTGCATCGCCCAGGTCGATCAACCGAAGAAACCGGCGACCTTCTTGGTGGCCCACTTCGCAAACCCCGGACCGATCAGGATCGCGCCCATCGCGAGCAGACCCGCGACCACCGTCGACGAATCGACACCAGCGCCAATCGAACTGTAGTCGGTGCCGCCAGCAGCCATGGCCGTACCCGAAACCACCGCACCGGCGATCAGCGCAGCCTTGCCGAGACGATGAGCATTGCGTGCAGCGAGTTCTTTCAGATTCTTGGACATGATTTTTCCCTTGAGAGTTGAGTTATCGAAACGATCAGCGGTCGAACATCGACAGGATGGTGCCCACATGTTTTGCAGCCACGTACAACGTGCATACGAGAATGAAAGGGCCCGAAAACCACCCTGCCGCCTGCTCAGGCGTCGGTACAGACAACATGTCCTGCACAACCTGATAGACGCCGTATTCGCTGCCGCTGACCATCACGTAACCCGCGCACTCAGAGACCGCCTGACCTGTCGTCGCGAGCGTGCCGTCTGGATTCACAGTTACGCAGATAGCCATAGCAGCAATTCCTTAAGCAGCCTTGGCGGCCGTCTTCAACGCGACATACGAGAGCTTCACCTGACGACGGTTATCGCGGTCCAGGTAAACACCTTCCATCACCACCTCGTAGTCACCGGGCGGCAGGAAATGCGATTGCTTCGACGGGTTGAAATACTCTTCGTATTCCTGCATGCGGCCCTCACCCTTCACAATCGCGCACGTCTGAAAGCCGTGCTTTTTGCTCGCATCCTTCTTGTCGTCGAACAGACGGGTCTCGTTGAACGCGCGAATGATTTTGTAGTTCGTGTTGTCGGACATGATCGCCTCCTAGGGCGTTAGATACAGATACGAAGTGGATGCGCATCGCGCGCAACTGCCGTGCCGAACGGGTTTTCCGTCACCCACGCCGGCACAGTCGGTCGCGTGAGAAACGAGGCGACCATGTCGCCCAGGTCTGCGGCATCGTCAGCGATGCCCGTAAGAAAATTCAGCAGTCCGCCGTACTGACGCTGACAGTGACGCATCGCCGATTGCAGGTTCGCTTTCGTGCGAACGACCGCCGTCTGAATGCGGCACATGACGGCGCTGACCCACGACATCGCGGGGTATTTGCCAACCAGGTACTCAGCCGGCGCGCTCAACAGATCGAGCGGAATCACATGTCCCTTGCGGTGGTAGAAACGGCCTTCCCAGCGCACCCACTCGGCGAACTCTTCACCGTCGCGATAGCCCTGTTCCCTGCCCTTCTCATACACGACCAACTGGCTACGCCCCGTCGGTTTGCCGATGTACAAGGTCATGCCGCTGCCATCGTTCCAACCCTGACGGTTCGCAGCGGGTGGCCGGCCACCCTGCACAAACTCACCGGCGTCATACAGCTGCTGCGCCAGGTCGAGCCCGCGCTCGCCCTTGTAGTCGTCGTGACACACGTCGACACGGGTAATTTTTGCTTCCACCGTCTCCAACAGCGCGCGGACTTGTGACCACGCCACGTCGTGGTCAAAGACCGCTTCAATGCGGGCGCATGCTGCGCCCGTGAGTTCGATGGAGACGGTCTCTTTCTGATTCTCACCACCCCAGCACACGTCACCGCAGGCCGATCCGTCCGGCGTCAGAATCTGCACGTGATGCGCATACCCACGCCGGCCGGCCTTGACCCCCTCTTCGACACACAGCCCGGACTGCGGCGCGAGCGTACGAATGAAGTCCAGCGCCCTATAGGCGACCAGGTCGACGTCGGCGCTGTCACCGAGAACGAGCGCGTGCGGCGCGGTGAATCGAAGGAAGTCGACATTTGCCGCGACGGAAGCGCGCTTCGCCGGGGAGGTCTTGAATCTGTTCAGGAACTTTGATCCCCTGTTAGCCGACGGGATCACCGCCGCTTCGCGCCGGCTCATGCCGCCACCGCCACGTCGCGAAGCGCGCACGAGCGCGCCAGGTCGACAAGCCAGCTCGCCAACGCCGCAGGCGTGTGCTCACGCTCGGCCTTCGACACCTCCGGCCGCCAATCAGGGTCGCCAGCGCGACGCCGCGTACCGTCAGGGCGCGGCGCACGGGCGATGACATGCGTCGGCTCGCCGAACACCATCGGGAACGCGGGAACGCGCCGCGGCGACACACCGCACACGTACAACCAGGTCGCCTTGGCGGCGCGATGACCGAACCAGAACTGATCGATCGGCAACGTATGCCCACCGAACTCGTCAATACACCCTGGGTGAGGAAGCCCTGCTGCTTTCCACAGCGACGAATGCGCCGGGTGTTCAAGCACCCCGCCCCAGGTGCGAACCATCTCCACCGCGAACAACGCGAGAGCCTTCTCATCGTCACGCGGTTTGGCGAACGCGCGGAGGCGGCCCCATGCACGACAGGGGGGATGCGCGACGACTGGAAAGCCGCCTCCGAACGAACGAGCGTCGCGGTCGACGTCATAGACATCCGTACCGCTGATGGTCTTGTAGACCGAATCCTGACGGGCGAAGAGCACGGCGACGGTCATGCGGACGCCTGCACAAGCGCAAACGCGAACACTGACTCACGCTCAGCGAACGCGGCCCATCGAGCAGCCCAAACGAAATCCTGACGTTCCAGCGCTGCACGCTCGCGGCGCATAGCGAACTCACACGCCCTGCCCTCGTCCTCGATAAGCCAGACCATCACAGCCACCCTGCCCGCTTGAGCGCGCGACGATGAGCGACGTATCGCTCAGATCGGACCACCATGAGTGCGATGCCCGGGAGGGCAAATGCGGCGACGTACGCGGTCTGGATAAGCATTGGATGGGCCCCCTGAATCTCCAACTGGCGTTGGATTCCGAGGCATGTATATTTCCAATTACAGTTGGAGTCAACCGGAGTTGGATATGTCGACCGCAAAAATACTTGTTGACAAATGGATAAAATCACGATCCTTCCCCACCCTCGACGCGGCGGCGAAGGTTCTTGGAAAGGCAAAAGGCACAACGATTAGCAATTGGCGAACTGGCTACGCGAAACCCGACGACGAGTCCATTGCGATCATGTGCGAGCAGTGCGGCGAAGACGCAGCACAGTGGATTGGCCGATTACACCTTGAATTTGAGCAGTCTCCGCGACTGAAAAAGGTCTGGCTTCGGCTTGCTCAAACGGCTGCCGTCATTGCGCTAACAATTGGTATGGACGTCCATACGGCTAAAGCGGAGTCAATTTCGGGTAGCCACGCCAATTTTACAATAACTGAACATCTATACATTATGCGAACTAAAGGATGGTCCGACCGAGGGCCGTCCTCGCCGTCGTCTCGGGTGCACACGTAGATAATGTCGCTTCCCGCTTAACCATGCCACCTTGCCGTTAAACCGTGTCATCCCGCCAAACCATGCCACCTATTTCCAGGTATCCGCACTTACGCTCCCTGGGTCTAGCTAGAGATAAGGCCTCTGGTGGCTTGCGAGCAGCGCGATGGCAAACCGGACCGTGCCTCAGGGATTTGGGCTTCGATTCGAAACCGCGCCTTCGGCCACTTCCCATCTCGTCTTCGGTTTTCCCGCCGGGTCGTACAAGGTGAAGTGCCCACCACGTCCCTTGGCCGTCATTTCGAACATGCTCACGTCGCCAATGGCAGCATCAGCGTATTCGAGAATAAAGGTTGCCGACCGGCTTTTTTCATCGACATACATGCCTATGGCATCGCGGTCCGGATAGTCAAATGAAATGGCGCCCCGGCCGTTACTCAGCCATGATATGCCGCCTCGCTCGTCCCCCGCCGCGTTGTGGATGATAACCCCGACCGATTTGCCGATTCGGTGGAAGTTCGCAGGCACCTTCCCATTCATCTGAGGCGTGAAGGATTGGCCAACGGTGAGGCGGTCATGACCTTCCTCGTCGAGAAACAGCATGGCAATGGAACCCGCATCGTGGCTGATGCGGTTCGTCACGTCAGGGAACGGTGCCCCCATGACAATTCGCGCTCGTCCCTGTGCGTCGTCAACGACTAGTCCTCGCACATGCAGAACACCCGGGTTTCCGGCGGTGGGGACTGCAAAGGAAAGCCCTGCACTCAAGATCATCGACACGAAAAAGAGACCAAGACACAACCGGGTTAGCTGCCTGTTTTTGCGTTGATGTTGCTGTGCATCGTTCCTCCTGGGCGACCTGAGTGAAGTATTGGATGCCGAGTACGCGGAGCCCGTTTAAAGCAGCACCAACGATGGGCGCAGCCCCGGATCTGCGAATAACCAAGGTCACTGCCCTCCCCGCTCCCGTGCGCATCACGCGCAGGCCCTCGCCGCGATGCCAGCCGTAGCCTCGGCAATCCAGGACCCGCGACCCGCGCTCAAGGCGTCGGTGGACGACGTACTTGCCCGCCTTTCTGCCTGGTCGAGCGACATCGCCGCCGGCAGCGCTGCGGCGATGGTGAAAGCGGTTCGCTCAGACTGGAGCCAATACTTGGCCTGGTGCAACCTTGCCGGTTAGGTTTCGACGTACGTGAGCGTCATTGGCCATCTGAAGCGGTCTTTAAAAGGTGCACTACGAAGATGCTTGATGTTTCTGCCGCCTTCTCCTGCCTGGCTTTTTTATTCTTTGCTTTTTTTCCGTCTGCCCAATCACAAATTCCTTTTACTAATATCCAATCAACGCTCCTGAGTTGGCAGGCTACGTACAACCCCGCGCCTTCCATTTCCCCGCCGATAGCATCAGGCACCAAGCCTACCAACTTGTCTCGAGCTGATCGGTTATCCACAAGCTTGTTACCACTGAGGACTACTCCCTCAATGATCTTGGACTCATGATGCCAGGAGAGCTTGGCATTCTTTACCCAATTGAGAAGACGGGAGGAGCACGAAGGGCGGTCACCGCGAAGGGTTACGGAATCATCGTCGTTGATGCGCTGTAAATCGTAGAGCATAAGTTGCTTAGAAACGAGCACGTCTCCAATATTCTGCTTATTCTCGTTAATGCCGAAAGCGATGCCCACCATCAGCACATAGCTAGGTCCCAGGGCGTCGATGCTGCGACGTACATTCTCTTGAGATCCGAGCAGCCCGGAGGTACCCATGTCACATATTGTGAGAAATGTTTCGAAGTCGCCCAACGTGCCGAGCGATTGATAAACGAATTCACCTCTAACGATTGGCTTCGCCTTCTGATGGTTCGCTGCCTCAAAGTTCCGCAAGACGGCGTGCGTTTCGACATCAGTCACCGTGACAATGACAGCTACCTTCCTAGCTGATGGCTTCTCCATACTAGATTTCCGTCGCAACTCGTCCACTAAGGAAAATTCTTGCGCCGTGAGCTCCCACATTCTCTGCGAGGAAATGCTATTTGGAATCGCCTTCTCTGGCATCGCGATTGCTAATGATGTTTCTTCGTCAACACGAAATCCGCCTTCAAGATCACTCCGAATTGCATGCGCGAACTCTAAGAGGCCCGCAGCGCTGCGATATCTTTGCAGATTTCCCTTCAGCTGCCCTTGATTGCACGAAGTTGGTACGTATCCTAATACGCCCTGCCGATCGATCAATAGCAGTGTATTGTCGATCTGGTGAGGTTCGTTTTTTTTGAACACGGCCTCGACGATGGTTCGGTTTGGTGCGTCGTGTCGCGTAATCAACGCAACGGATTTCTGCGTCCAGTCTGGCTCATCAACGTCTACCGCCGTTACATGCAGTAAAGGGAAGATCTTAGGCGTTTCTGACAACCTAAGCTTTCGAGCACTGTTGTTCGACACTATTGCGAGAATTGCTTCGACAAGCGCATACAGATCGCTATGCGCCTTCAGGTCTTGGAACGAAGCAAAGTCGAAATCTGAGGTTACTGTTACAGTCGACATCTTCACCGTAACGCAAGCAACGCTCTGGTAGCGCCGTATCGCAAAGGCGATTTCGACCGGATCATGCAGTCCAGCTAGCCGCATCGTGATGGGAAAGCGCTTTCCGACAGCTCCAGACATCTCCCTCACATTGGCTAATGCCCGATGAAAATTGACCGTTGGTTCTAGCGTAAGCGGACGATACCGAGATCGAATATTTCCGCCGAGACTTCTCATGAAGGTCGATCCGCCCAACGCGTTGAAAAGCGCGCCTGAAGATAAGGTCTCGTCCTGCGCTTTTGGCGTGAGTCTCGAGAAGACCTTCCACGCTAGTTCAACTCGGTATGTCACTCGGCAAGCCTTCTAAATGGGCGGACAGGGAGGGACTCGAACCCCCCAGTCGCGGATATGACTCCGTGACCTGCACCCGCAGCCTGTCGCCGGCAGTTTACTTTAGTGGGATCACAGTGTCTTCCCAGTACCGGTTCGGGTTGCCGCAATTTTGAGCCGCGCAGCATCTAAGGCGATTGAGCGCGCGCCGTCGCCTTTGCCTGGCGCATGTCTTTCCTCGAATCGCTGCTCACGCTCCCGAGCAACTAGAATGACGCCAACGGGAGATAATTATGGCGCCTGTAAAGCCGCTTTACTCGAAAGAAGAAGTTGTTAAAGCCGGCCGCATTTTAGCGGGCCCGAGAGGTTCGGAACAGACAGCCTGGTCGACGGCTGTCCTCACAAACTGGAGAGCGCTGCATGGCTACCCTCTCAACACCTTTCAAGCGACGCTTCGCGAAAAGCTCAAAGGTGCCGATCGGAATGGAATCGTAGGTCAGCGACTTAAGCGCGCGCCATCAGTCATTGCCAAGCTGCAACGCTTCCCCCTCGATGCGGCTAACTCAAATGCAAGATATCGCTGGGCTACGCGCTATCTTGGCCAGTCAGGTCAAGGTAGATCAGCTTTACGACAGCTATATAAATAGCCGGCTTCGGCACGAGTTGGTCAACGAGAAGGACTACATTGTCACGCCAAAGGATGACGGGTACCGCGGAATCCATCTGGTATATCGCTACGCGTCTGACCGGGCAAGTGACCTAGCAGGCCTCCACGTTGAGCTTCAACTGCGTACGGCTTTGCAGCATGCATGGGCTACAGCAGTGGAAACGGTCGATGCGTTCATGGGTGAATCCATCAAAGCCGGGCGAGCCACCGAGGATTGGGCTAGCTTCTTCTGCCTTGCAAGTGCAGCGTTCGCGCTGCAAGAACGTGCAGCGCCACCAAATGCCCACCTGAGTCGCGGTTACGACGATGTAGTTACCGACCTGAGGGCCAGCGAAGCTGGCCTTCAGGTCGCGGCCAAGCTTCGGGGTTTCACCGTCGCGGCCAACCGTATCTCCACTAGCGGAAGATCCAGGAACACATATCACTTGGTGATCTTGGATATGGGGGTACGTCGACTCTCGATCCGCTCCTACTCGGCGACTGAGCAGCAGCAGGCAAACCTGGAGTATCAAGCGGTCGAAGAACGGGTGCGATCCGGCGAGCCGCTCAACCCCGTGCTCATTACCGGCGGATCTGTGGACGGCTTGAGGAAGTCCTACCCGAACTACTTTTTGGATGCGCGCAACTTCATCGAATCGGTGGAGCGGGTGATCGGGCGCATACCATTGTCGCCCACTCGGGCATAGGTGATTAATCAGCTGGCTCTAGATACGGAATGACCACTCGCATCGCAAGTTGCGCACCCCATACGATGCTCTGGGCACGCGCGTACGTCTCGGAGGACGTGCGCCGCTAGGTCCGCCTCGCGCTCAGCCAAAATACCGCTGGTGCCAGCACCACGCAACTATAGTTCGCGTCGGACACCTGCCCCGCTGTGCCGGGCGCTTCGCACCCGATTGCCCGTTCGCTAGCTCATGCCTACCGGATCGACCGCACTTTCATCTCTGTAGAGGTGAACATTGGCTTTGTGGCTTTCTCAGCCGTCACTAATTCACTGGCGCCGGCGACAATGGCTGATGCAACATGCACTGCGTCCAAAGGTTGGATCGCGTGTTTCGTTGCCTGTTCAACCGCGTTCTGATGAACAGTGTCGTCGTACCAAATTTGCTTGGCGGTTCCGAACCAGGCGTCGTAAAACTCGACCTGCTCGTGTTTCCCATTTCGCATAGGAGCTGGCATCACTTCGAGCACGGTAACCGGGCTGAAGAAATACTCTGCGTCGTCCTGCGAGATCTCAGCGATCGCGCGGCTGGCGATGGCATCTTCGGATGCCTTCAGCGCTAAGATCAGTACGCACGAGTCGATATAGATTTTTTTTGTCATGCCTCTCGGGCCGCACGAAATTCGTCCATGAGCTTTTCGGCGGGTTCCGTAACCATGCCCGCGGCGATGGCTGCGTTGCGAAGCGCAAGCAAGCGCTTGCCAAGATCACTCATGGGCTTTGCCTGCGATTCCGATTTCTTGAGAACGGGAAGCAGACGGATGGTGTCAGACGCGTTCTCGTGCGTGTCATATTTGGAAAGCAGGACGCCGAGATCTGAATAATCCGGAGGCGCCATAACTAGCGTAGACGTGTTGAAACCAGGCGAGGGAAGCGCAAACAAGAACGCAGCCGCAGTGACGCTGTTTCGCATCCAGTCATTGACAACAAAATTAGGCATGATCCCCCCCGAACCTGCCAGCTAAACCGTAAACGGTGCCTGCACCAGCATCGATCATGGCAAGACCCGCGTCCAGCGTCGCGATATGTGACACGTCCTCATTGTAAGCCAGCCGATTGTTAAAGTCGCCGAGAATTTCCAGACCCACCGCGAGCCGACTACTAATGGGGAACCGTCCTGACGCAAATATTCCGTCTGGCCAAACCACCGCGTTCGAAACGGTTGCGTTGTCAAAGTATATGTTATTGATATTGTTAGAAAAACGAACCATGATCTCGCTCGCATTCGCCAAATTGAGATCTGGCGCTACCAAACGGCGCAAGGCAGCCATAACCTCGACGGCATCGTTTGCGTCCGACATCACTCTTAAGCGAGTTCCCACGCCAACGAACCCGGGAAGCACTTCCAGTTTGCCGACCATGTCAAACAGGACATGGGCCCGCCGCTTCAGGTATGACACGCATTTGGCACGGTCGCCCTGCCAATCTTCCGAATACGACACGGTAAGTGCCATGGCGGTCTGCGTCACCGCGATGTTGCTGAACCCATTAATCGAGTTGAAAATTATTCGCGGAACGTCGGGTCCCAGTTCCTCAGGGATAGGCAGGACCTGAGGTGCTGCGTATCCATTGGGACAGCCCTGCGCCAGGGCATCTTCCAGCATGTTTGCATTTCGCCGCATTGTCGAAACGCGAGGAAAATGGATCGAAAACGAATGCTGAATAAGCAGCGGAGCGGCGAGCATCTGGAGTCCCTTTGGCCGATTGGATCGGGTTAACCGGCTATTGTCGAGCAACGCACGTCGTCCATCCACTTTCTCATGAACCGAGACGCCCGCATAGTAGCTATCGGCCGAGGTCGCGCAGACTTTTGGCTACCCCTCAAGGCCGGCGTTCCAGGTGAACTGAGGCCTCAGGGCATCGTGGCCCCGGGCACTTACTTGGTCTTCTTGGGCGGTGGTGGTGGGGTCGCCGGCCGCGAGTACTGAGGCGGGGGATTGGTGTTGGCCTGACGCTGGGAAACGCCCCGCGATGGCACCCGGGGCGGCGAATTGGTTGGCTTGCTGGTCATGATGAGCCCTCCGGTGGTTTCGCAAATTCGACGTATGACACGTCGGAGACGTTGATCAGCAGACCCTCCAAATAACTGAGATCTTGTTCTTCGTCGTCAACGGCGCGCGTCGCCGACGTAATAAAGAAATGCCCTTTATCGGCTTCTGAGGGCCAAGTCGTAGGCCATCCAAAAACCCTGGTCCCGTCCTTCAGCTGAAGGACCACGAAGCGCGGAAAGTCAGAAAAAGTGCCGAACCATTCACCAGGGTGGCCGGTACGCGAGGTGAAGCCCAAGTTACGCAAGTGACGATACAGCCAGTCGCGGTTGGTGATCGTAGCAATGATCAAGCCCAGAAATAATGCCGTTGCCAAAGACGCAGTCAGATCAGACGTGGTGCCCCAGGCGCCCAGCGCTTTAAACTTCCCAAGCCACAGAGCCACCGAGCGCTCCGTAGCCAACAGAGCCTGAATCACCACTGTGTAAATCAGTGCCTGAACGACCCGCTCAAACTGCGACGGCTTGACGTGCGAAGTCACGCCGAAATAAACCCACGCCACCAGGAAGCCCGGCGCAAGGTATTGAAGTAGCGCGACAACGTCTTTGGACAACTCCGGCATGAATAGGCTTCCGATTTTGTACTGCGAGGGACGGAGCAGCAGAGCCTTCGGCCAAAGAAATGCCGTCTAGATCCAACCATACTCTCACCGCACGCGACGAGGTGGGCATATAACAGAATTGTAGTCTGCGCCAATGAAACGTGAGTCAGCGCAGGCGGCGAAGCAATTCACCCTTCTTGGCAAATTTCACAGCGAACTTAGACCGAGGACGCTTCGCTTGGGTGTTTTCGATAACCCCCTCCTCGATTAGCTCGGCCAATGCAATCTGGTACTCCGAGAGTAGGAAGTCGCTGTGCTCGATCAAATCGGCCATCACCGTCGGATCCACCTGCAGTTCGCTGCCGGGATTGGGGAAGAAGGCAAGCCACTGCCGCTTCACCTCCTCCAGAGACGTGCGCCGTTCAGCGTCGTGGCCGTCGGCAGTAAAGATGTCGGCCTGGCCGTGATTCTTCAGGAGTTTGTCGAGACGATACTGGAGTTTCAGCCGCTTCTGTTGCCGCGACGTCTCTTCCGCCTCTTCGTGAAATGTGACCAAGCCGGTAGGGTTGTGAGTCGTATAGACCAAGTAGAACACCACCTTGTCCTGGTGAACGTACTCCACCGGGAGCATCGCTGTGCGTAGCCGTGTCCGGGTGATCCCACGACAGGCGTCGGTGAGCCGCTGTCGATAACGATGCATCAGGTCACGACGCTTAGTTTCCGAGGCGCCCGTTGCAGCGACTTCCCACCCTTCGCCGAAGATGGCGATCAGGTTCGCGCTCTGGTCGTCATGACCGGTCGCGAGATTGATGAAATTCCACATGAAGTTTATCAACAACTCCGTCTTGCTCCGCTGGAGTAACGGCGCGAGGCTCGACGGCTCGACGATCCCCTTCCAGCCAAACGGATCGACGAAGACGAACGCGAACTCGTCGGGCTCCAGCCACTTCAGCAGATCCGGAATCGCTGACTCGAACGGCTTGCGCCAGACCTCCGGGCGGACGATATTCGCCGGCGCCCCAGGGATGTGTTGTTCTAGCAAAGAGGCGCGCTCGTCATCGGTTTCCAAGAACACCGAGCGCACCCGAACCGTCCTCTTCAGCTTCGAGGCCAAATTGGCCTGACAGGCGGCCATGGTCCGAATCGCAATGCCCGGCGAGGTATCGGACAAGTCCGCCGCTGCCGACTTCCATGGTCCGGCGAAGCCATCGATGTAGGCGATCTTCGGCGCCCACTGCCCGACGATCATCAGAAGGCGTTCGAGATACGACTCTAATATGGTGTGCTTCACCAAGGAATGCTCACGTTCCTCGTATTGCTGGAGCGCTTCGCGGGACAGACGTGGCTTCATGCTTCATCCTTAAAATCGGGGTCGGTCGGGCCCATGCATCGTGCGTTAGAACGCGGTGGCCGCGACCGCGTCCGGCATACCATTCCATTGCCGCCCATCCAGTTCACGGCCATTGGCTTTCTTCGAGCGGCGTTTGCCATCGGCACCCCAGCCGCCCCATTGCTTGAAGAAGAAGGTGACCCCTTGCGCCTCGCATTGTCGACGGATGGCTCGCGCCCACTCCGGTTGCATGGGGCGCGCTTTAGGACCGGACTCGCCGCCGACGATCGCCCAATGGATGCCGGAAAGATCCATATCGCCCAAGTCCTCAAGCAGCGGTTCGCATGAAAGGAATCGAATCTTTGCCGGAATGTTGCGCAGCGCATCGATGCGTGGCACGCCGTGACGGCGGTTTTCCACTGAGACACCGAGCCAGACGTTCGAAGGCACCGGACGTTCAGCAAAGTAGGCCGACAGACGCATATGCCGCTTGGTCAGGATCTGGTATCGATGGCGCGGCGTGTCTGCGATTACCGCCATGACCGCATCGATGAAGTGGTCCGGGATCCGCTCGTGGAACAGATCGCTCATCGAATTGACGAAGTAAATCGTTGGCTTCTTCCGCATCCGCGGCTCTTCGAGCCGCTCCGGTAGCAGATTGAGCCGAAAACCGTGGCGATAGGCATCTAGACCCATCGCTTGCAACCGTCGCGACAGCGTCTCGGCATAGCAGTGCTTACAGCCCGGAGAGACCTTCGTGCAGCCGATGGTCGGGTTCCAAGTCTGTTCGGTCCATTCGATCCGCGAGGTGGTGGTCACCGCATGTCTCCTTATAAGCATCATAGCGAGGCGGATGGCCCCGTGGTGACCTGACCCGTCAGGTCGATTGCGCGGGTTCGACGCTCACGTCAGCGGGCGGCCGCAGGCTGGACAACATCGATTCGATGGTGCCCCAGCGGTCGCCCTGCGCTTTGGCATCGCGTAACGCCTCCGACAAGGTGTCCCGTTCCGCCTTCCACTGCGACAATGCGGCCGTCTGCTCATGCCGCAAGGTTTCCATCGATGCCGTTGCCTGCACGACCTTTTCCTCAAGCGACTGATTGATCTGGCGCAGCCCTTCCGCTTCCGCCGCTTGCTCCTGGGCGGCCTGCAGCGCGCGCTGCACCGCACGGAGATCCTTGACGTGCTGTCCGGCCTGCTCGGTCAGGCGGGCATTGTCGCGATTGAGTGCCAGCAGCTCATCGTTCTTGTTAGCCACACTTTCGGTGGCCCGCCGCAGCTCTACCTGCAGGGCCTGCACAGCCTGTTCGTGTTGCCGCGCCTCGATCGCTCTCTGCTCCTTCGAGGCCAGCCGGAAGTGATCCAGAGCGTCGCGCGCTTGCTGATGTTTGGCGTCCGTCGAGGCCAGATGCGCTTCGCGTTCGACTAACTGGCGTTCCAGGCCCGCAGTGCGTTCGCGCAGGCCGACGATGACTGTGTCGCGATCACGTAGGGCTTGTTCTACGGTAGCGAGCCGCTGCCGAATGTCGTCCAACGTGGTTTGCAGGCGCTGAATCTTCTCACTCGCAGCGCGCGCTTGGTTGGTCATGCGGGTGACCTCGGCATCGGCGGCTGAGACCTGAGCGTCAGCGCGCGCCTGTCCCGCTAAGAGAGTTGCTTCTGCCTCTTGGCGCAACTGGCCGGCAAGCTGGGTAACCAGCGCCTGAAGCGCGCCGCTGATCGCCTCGGCCGCTATCGCGGGGGCGCCCGCTTCTTCGGCCTCGAGTTCCTTCATTAGACGGTGGATTGTCGTCTTAGACCCCGTGTTGCCTAAGGCAATCCGTATGGCGTCCAAAGAAGCATTGGTTCCCTCCCGCACCAACTTATCGCGCGCGGCCTGCACCTCGGATTTATAAATTCTGCCGCGAGCCATGCCCGCCCCTCTATATCGTACCGTAGTATGTACCACGTATATACGTACTATTGTGAGTATCGTCAAGCAGCTACGGTGCATAGGGATTGATGCGGGATAATCACGAATTATCCCGCCTAGCCGGCGCGGCCGTTGGCTTTCGGTGTGAAATCCAGTATGAAACGCTCGCGTCAGACATCTGGCCCCACCCACTCACAGGAAGCAACTGGTATGCGCGCGCTGATCCGCAAAACGGAGGAGGCGTTGAGAGGCGTTCCGCTAATCTGACAGCAGTACGATTGGTCGCATGGCGGTTCGGCTGGCGAGCAAGCGGTGAGCGCTTGCGGCCTGCGCCAGAAGAAGCGTCAAAGGCGACGGCGACGGCGACGGCGCGACGATCGTGCCGTCAGCAATGAGGCTGAAGAGATCCCGGCTACCTGCGATAACGTCCTCGCGTCGCGCGAGGTAATCGGTCAGGGCCAACCCAGGTAACCGACAGGGAGCCCTTGGCAAGGAGGGGCCGTAGATCGAAGGGCGGAATGGGGCCGAAGGCAAAGCCGTAACAAACCAGATGGCCAAATCGGCGAAGCGAATTCAGCGAGCCTTCGAATGTTGCCGACGCTGTCGTAGACGACATCGCACCCAGTGCCTCCGGTGAAGGCATGCACACCTTCTGCCACATCCTCATGCGGCCCGACCTCCAAAAGAATTGCGCCCACTTTGTCGAACACTTGAAGGCCGTCTTTACGTTGCTCCATACGCAGCACGAATCTCTACTGGGAAACCTGCACAATACTTGCAAAACTTCATCATGGATCGAGAGTGGTCGCTCTACCCTACCCCCGATAACACCGACTAATCGCCTTGTCCGGGCGTCGGATTTCGGCCGATACCTGACATTGCCGAACACGTGTCCCCGGTGGCATGTACGATTGTTCGAAACACACAGGACGCACGCAACTCTCCCGCGCGCTGATAGCTCCGTGAGCGTGTCGCGGGCCCCTAACCTACTGCCTTTAATGCAGATCCGAGGAAGCGCACGACGATCTCCGGCAGCATTGGGGCAACGGGGAGCGTGTAGTGGGTGGTGTTCGGCACGATTGCCAGCTGGTTTGCGGGCCGAAGGGCGCCATCGATCCCGGCATCGCGCTGGCCACCTCCCAGCGCCTTCCAGAACTCGATCATGTGTTCGGGCCGGATGGCGTCAGCGTCGGCAAAGACCAGCAGTGTGCGTGCCTGAAGCTTGGCGACGTCGGCGCTCCAGTCGAAGGGCCGTTTGGTCAGGTCACCGACCTTCCTGAAGAGGTTGGTCCAATCGACATCGGGATAGGCCTTTCCTAACGGCGATGCCTTGACGCCGGGGCCGAACGTGGCAGCGTTGACCTCCAACTGTTTGAAAGCCGCCACCCCCTCCGGATAAAAGCCGTCCTGCCTCATCGTCGCGGACACGAGCACGAGCCGATCGACCACGTCCGGATGGCGGATAGCGGTCTGCAGCGCGACACCGGAGCCCAGCGAGTAGCCCATGACGTCGGCCTTGCGAAGGTTCAGATGGCTGATCAGGGCGGCAACGTCCTCGCCCATCGTTTCACTGCGCAGTGGCCTGTCAGTGTCTGGCGTGCGCCCATGTGCCTGGAGATGGACGGCGATCACCTGCCGGCCCTTGGCCAGTTCGGCCAGATTGCTCCCGAAGCTGTCTGGGTTGATGCCACCGTGGAGAAGAATGAGCGGCTTGCCGGCGCCGTGCACACTGTAAAAGAGATGCTGGCCATTGACGTCGGCAAAATGCTCATTCGACATGGCGAGAGTCTCCTTGGCTTGAACAGGAAGGACCGCAGTCAGCACTGCGGTCGCTATGGCAGTCTTCAGGAAATCGCGTCTGAGCATATCGTCCTCACGTGGCGTCGAACTGGCCATCGTGGCGATGATCATGTGTATCATCGCCGCCCCTTCCATACACCGGTGGCCGCGGGGTGGTCACGATCTGCCAGCGAGCAACTCATCCAGCTGCGCGAACTGTTCGGGCAGGCCTTCTGCCGAACCGGCGAGCGCTTCCTCGAGGGCCGCTGTTGTGGGATAGAGTTCGTGGAAGGTAACCAGCGTCTTGCCATCATCTTCTTCGAACGTCACCGTGGTCACGGCGCCCTGATCGCTATCTTCGTTCGTCCATACGAGACGCTTGTGCGGCGTTACTTCTTTGTACGTGCCGAAGAACGCCATCGGTTGATCGAAGGCCGGATGGTGGAACACGAGGCGATACGTGCCCCCGGTGCGAATATCCATATCGCACGAGAGCAGCGACATGCCCACCGACTTCGGAACCCACCACTGCTTGAACAATTCGGGTTTGCTCCACGCTTCGAAGACGATGTGCGCTGGGGCATTGAACGTTCGCGTCACGACAAGTTCGCGGTCGGACTTGCGTTCCACGGCGGTGCGGTTCATGACGGCGGAACTACCTTCTTTTTCGTTGGGCATCTGCCTTCTCCTTGCGTTTCAAGTGTTCGACAAGCTCGTCCAGCGCGTCGAAGCGTGCGCTCCACAGTTGGCGGTGCTGCTCGATCCAGGTGGCCTCTTCTTCCAGCCGGCGCAGTCCGAGCTTGCAGGTTCGTACGCGCCCGACCTTCTCCGTGGTCACGAGCCCCGCCTGCTCCAGAATGCTGACGTGCTTTTTCATGCCCGTGAGGGTCATGTGAAATCTTTGGGCAAGGTCGGTGATCGAGGCGTCTGAACCCCCGAGCTGCTCCAGCACACCGCGTCGGGTGACATCGGAGAGCGCGGCGAACGTTGTGTCGAGGCGGGCTTGATAGTGAACCATATGGTTCACTGTAAAGCGCGCATGGGCGATTTACAAGCGGATGACCCCACGGGCGCAAATCGCACGTAGCTCCTCTGCCGCTCCGAACCCAAGACGATGACGCCCGGCTTCGCCGGTGACGAGGGCTAAATGGCGACGAGAGGAAGCAAGGAGAGAATGTCCCAGTGCCGCAGTATCCACGAGTCGCGAGGCCGCGGCCTGGATCTCCAACAGCTTTGCGTTCTGCAAGCGTTGCTCGCTGTCGACAGTGGCCGGATAGGCCACGGCACCAAGCTGAAATTCTTTAAAACTCACTTTGAGTGCGGGCACTGTGGCTGAACGAGTGGTTAGGCTGCGCCTCGGGACAGCTGAGACCAGACCTGCTGAGTGCCCAGAAGATACAACGTACCAATGCCGAGACAAATCACGGAACTCCAGCACCAAAACGCGCGGCCTCGTTCGCCTGGCGCAACCACCGCGAATATCAGCCCCGCTATGCCACGAAGCAAGTAGACAGCGGCAATGCCGCACAACACAAGGCGCATGAGCGGAAGTGCGGGGACGATGCCTGCGGCCGAGAGTGCGTACAGCGACCAGATTCCAAGCACTGTTGCGATGCCGGCAGTGATGATCGTTGGGAAGTTACTCCCCGCAGCCGACAGATGTGCCATGCGCTCGCCCGCGCCGAAAAAGCGATACCACGAAGCGCCGAAGAAGATGCAGCCAATATGCAGGAGAGCCGCGACTGCGCTGAGCGCCGCGCCGGCAACTAAGAAGGGATTCGCCATATGGTCCTTGAGCGACCTACGCTGGAATTAAGCGGCGGCAAAGCCGTCCGCTTAGACGAAATAGTTATGCCTCAGCAATTGCGGCAATGGAGACCTTGAGCCTAAGAATGCGCGCAGGCAGTTTAGCATCCTGACGAGCTGGGAGCTTGGTAGGAAACCATTTGAGCCACGCCTCATTCATGCCAAGCGAATTGGCAATCGCCCTCGCCCGCCGGCACGCAAAGCGCATGCACTGGCAACAGCGCAGCGGCTAGTTACCCGGGATAGCTTTAATCCACTGAACCGCAGCGGTAACCGGATCGCTCAGGTCCGTGAAGGCAACGTTGTGTCCCAACGTTGGAAACACGCGATATTCGTAAGGTTTGCCTTGAGCCTTGAGTACGTCGAGGTGTTCGATCGACAACCGCACCGGAGCCTGCACGTCCCTGCCCCCAAAAAGCCAAAGTCCTCGAATCGAAAGCTTTGCGAGGGTGTCGCGCGGGTCGGTATCGGCAAATTGATACTTATCGGGATCGTTGCTTATGTGCTCGCGCGCATCGGCTTCGGTATGCGTATCCCAGAACGCGCGATTTCCTTGCGTAAAGAACTGAAAGCGGAGCTGTTCGCGAGCCGAGACAACCGGACCGCTAAACAACACCATGAACTTTACGGTGCGATTATTCTTCGCGGCCAAAGGAATGATCCAGGCCGCCTGGCTAAAGCCTATGAGTCCGATAGGTCCACCGTTGGCCGGAAGGTGCGACGACAACGTACTCACTGCGGCACTTGCATCGGAGGCCAAGAGGGAAAAATTGGAAGCGTCAATATTGTTGGTGCCGACTTCTGGCCCCGCATAGACCCCGCCCGATTCTCCCACCCCGCGTTTGTCGTACGTCAACACCGCGATACCTTCGCTCGCCAACTGCGAGGCGAATTTCGCCATTCGTTTTTCCTGACCCGATCCGTGCACGATTACAACCGCTGCATACGGGTGCTCAGGTCGAAAGATCGTACCGGCCAGCGTTATCCCTCCGCTATTGAACCTGACGTCTTCCGAGGTGAAGCGCGGTGACTCGGCCGCTTCCTGTCGGGGCGATACAAGGAGCAAAAGGCATAGCCAAAGTCCGCGGCCATAACGCATAGCAATGAATCCCTTCAGGTGGAAAGACCCGATCATAGAAGATTAAACAAACAGCGCGATGTGCCTTCAGTCGGTAAGCTGACAAACAACCAGCGCAGAGCCAGCGCTTCTTGCACTGGCCGAGGCTGTCAATGTGAATCGCGGGAAATCACAGCGCTGCCGGAACGGTTACGACGAATGGCACGGTACGCACCTGGCCGCCGCCCTTGAACTGGATCCATAGTGCATACCGGCCCGTACGAGGAGGCATTGCGTGGAGCATCAGTTGGGATGGAATGGCGGCCTTTGGATCGTCATGTGACCCGTGCGAAGTGTGGCTGCCTTTCGGAGCGTCCGCCGCCATGGCGTGCGCGTGAACATAGCCGAGATCTTCGATGCTCACGAACACCGCATGCGCCGGCACGCCAAGATAGAGCCCGAGGTCCATTGCTGGTTCGCCGTCCTTCAGGATCGTTAACGCCATCATGCTCTCGGTTCCAACCCGGAGAGCCGAAGCGTCCAACTTGACCGTATAGGGGCCGTCGGATCCTTTTGCTGCGCTGACGGGCGCTTGTTGCGACGCTGTCGAGCCCGTTGCAACGTCCACAGGTACTTCGAAGCGGACGACCTGCTGGCCGAGACCCGTTGGCACGGCGTCGGCGTAGACATAGTAGGTTCCGGGCTTCGGAAAACGCATCGCGACCCGAAAGCGCCCGTCCGATCCAAGCTTGCCCGCATGCTCGTGCACGAAGCTCGAGAAATCGCTGTCGGTCGCCAGCACGTGGAGTTCCTGCGAAAGCTCCTCGTCGAAGTGCGTGATTGGCTGACCCGTCGCCCTGTCGGTAAAAGCGATCAGCAACTCGCGTGTGAGCGGCCCGGTCTCCCCGACAACAAGCTCGGCCGTGACCTTTTCGGTCGTGTCGGGAAGCGCAAAGGCGCCCCTCAGGGTTGCCTCCGTCGCGAATGACGGCAGTGCCGCGGTGCCAATCATCGCCGCGCCGATCGCTAAAAGATGCTTGATGTGCATGAGTCTCACACTCCGATCAGTCGGTCGTCGCTTCGGGTCACTCGCTTATCCGGATATCCGGCCTCGCTAAGCACCGCGAGGAAAACACTCTCGTCCAGGGCGCTATCGACCCGAACTTCACGCGCGGACGGGTCGGTTTCGATGCGGGCTTGCGAGTCGACGCTCAACAGCGCCTTGGTGACGGACTTGGCACAACCGCCGCAGGTCATGTTTGGAATGTAGAAACGATGCATCTTGATCTCCTTGCTGATTGCTGTGTCCGACCAATATGGGGTTTGACAGCGTGGCAAGGTCAAATGCGTTTCAGCGTTTTTTTCTTCGACTCACGAACGAGTCACCGTGCGGGTGCGGCGGCGTGACGAGGCGACCGTGTCGACCCCAAACCGAGGCGTCCTGTGTGGAGCCTGTGTACGCTGTTCCGCTGCGGCGGTCGGCTCAGCCAAATCCGCAATGATCGGGCAATCCGGACGGTCATTACCGTGGCAGTGAGCGGCCAGATGTTCGAGCGTTTGCGCTATCGCTTGCAGTTCGGCGATCTTCGCCTTCAGTCCGGCGGCATGGGCGAGCGCCATCGCCTTGACGTCCGCGCTCGCGCGGTCGCGGTCGCGCCACAAGACCAGTAGTTCCGAGATCTGTTCGACAGAAAAGCCCAGGTCGCGTGCGCGACGGATGAAGCGAAGGCTATGCGCGTCCTGCGAGCTGTAATTTCGGTAGCCTGCATCGGAACGAATAGCTTTCGGGATCAAGCCAATCTGTTCGTAGTAGCGAATCATCTTCGCCGATACGCCGGAGAACTTGGCCGCTTGACCGATATTCATCACTCTCTCCTTCTGGGGAACTCATCAAATACCACCCGAAAAACCGGGGACCTACCTACACGCCGATGCTTCTCCGGGCGTAAAGAACACATCGGCGTGCAGGTCCTCAGACCGAAGCCCGCGTGCCGTACTGATCTGCATAGCCGCTTCGACCATCGCTGGTGGTCCGGCGACATAGGCTTTCCAGCCATCGAAATCCTGCAGGTCCTTGGCGACGGCATCGGTCACGAAGCCGGTGCGCCAGCGCGCCTCAAAAGGAGCATCGGAAAGGACGGCCGTGAAGGTCAGGTTGGGGTGCCGTTGCGCCAAATCCACGAAATGGTCGACGAGATAGAGATCGCGGTCGCTGCGCGCGCCGAAATAGACATGGATCGGCTGCTTCATGCCGCGTGCAATTGCCGCCTCGACGATTCCCTTGATCGGCGCAAGGCCCGAGCCGCCGGCGACGCACAGGATTGGCCCGGCATGCTGCTCGCGCAGATAGGAAGAGCCGAATGGCCCTTCGACCAACACCGGATCGCCGAGCTTCAACAGCGCGTGGATGCGCTGGGTCGCGGCCCCGCCCGGCACTCGGCGGATGTGGAATTCGAACTCTCGCTCGCCCGGCCCGCTTGCCATCGAATAGTCGCGGGTGGGAGCGCCCGGAAACGTGAGCCGAGCGTATTGGCCCGCCATAAAGGCAAGCGGATCGGCCCCGTCGACGACGAGCTGGATATGCTTGATGTCATGTGTAGCGTCCTCGATCGCTGTCACGCGGCAGTTTAGACGGCGGCGCGGATGGGATGGGGTCTCCTCGTCGCCGCCAAGCCACGCGACCATCGCATCCGTTGTCGGAACCGCGCGGCAGGCGAGGATCAGCCCCTGCCCTCTCTCCTCTTTCGAGAGCGCGAAGCGGCTGTGATCGAGAAGATCGACCTCGCCGCTGACGAGGCGCGACTTGCAGGACCCGCACCGGCCGGAGCGACAGCCATGCGGATACGCGATGCCGTCGGCGAGCGCCGCTTCCAGGATGACGACGCCCTCCGGCACCGCGATGGTGCGTCCGGCCTGGCGTATCTCGACATGTTTCGTCATGGCGCTCTCTCTCAGGGCGAAATTGGACAGACCGAGTGCTGAGGTGGTGCTTCGACCCGGGATCAATGATCGTTCACCAGGCGTGACGCGGGAGATACCGGCCCGGTCCCAGGCATCTCGGTGCGGGCTTCGACCGTTATGGGTGCATGGAAGCGCTTGAGCCGAAGCGCGTTGCCGAGCACGAAGACACTGGAGAGCGCCATCGCTGCCGCGGCGAAGATCGGCGAAAGCAAGGTGCCGTTCACCGGGTAGAGCGCGCCCGCCGCGACCGGGATCAGCACGGCGTTGTAGGCGAAGGCCCAGAACAGGTTCTGCTTGATATTGCGGATCGTCGCCTGACTGAGCGCGATGGCATTCGGCACGCCCCGCAGGTCGCCCGACATCAGCACCACGTCGGCCGCCTCGATCGCCACATCGGTTCCCGTGCCGATAGCGAGGCCAACGTCCGCTTCGGCAAGCGCCGGCGCGTCGTTGATGCCGTCGCCCACGAAGGCAACCCGCGCACCATTGATCCGGAACTTCTTCAGCGCCGCGACCTTGCCGTCGGGCAAGACCTCGGCCGCGACTTCATCGATGCCGAGCTGCCTGGCGATCGCCGCGGCCGTAGCCGCATTGTCGCCGGTGATCATCGCGACCTTGAGTCCGAGCGCGTGCAGCGCCTTGATCGCCTCGGGCGTCGTTTCCTTGATCGGATCGGCAACCGCGATCACCGCTGCCAGGCGGCCGTCGATCGCGGCATAGAGCGGACTCTTGCCTTGCGCGCCGAGACGCTGGGCGGTCGGCAGGAAGCTCGCCACATCAAGACCGAGTTGCGTCATGAACCGGTCCGCGCCGACGGCGACGGTCCGACCCGCGACCTTGGCCGACACGCCGAAGCCCGGTGTTGCGTCGAAGCCTTCGATGGGTGCGAGCGTGATGCCCCGCTGCTTTGCGGCTGCGACGATCGCCTCGGCGATCGGGTGCTCGGAGCGGGTCTCGATCGCCGCGACGAGAGCCAGAACTTCGTTGTATTCGAAGCCCTCGGCGGGAACGAGATCTGTCAGCTCGGGGCGTCCTTTGGTCAGCGTGCCGGTCTTGTCGACCGCGATGACACTCACATCGCGCAGCGCCTGCAAGGCTTCGCCCTTGCGGAAGAGAACGCCGAGCTCGGCCGCGCGGCCCGTACCGACCATGATCGAGGTCGGCGTGGCCAGCCCCATGGCGCACGGGCAAGCGATGATGAGAACCGCGACCGCATTGACGAGCGCGAAGGTCAGCGCCGGGGTCGGACCGAAGATCAGCCAGACCAGGAAGGTCAGCGTGGCCGCTGCCATCACCGCCGGAACGAACCACATGGTCACCTTGTCGACCAGCGCCTGGATCGGCAGCTTGGAACCCTGCGCTTCCTCGACCAGACGGATGATCTGCGCGAGCACCGTATTCGCGCCGATCTTGGTGACGCGGAAACTGAAAGCGCCCGTCTTGTTGATCGTGCCGCCGACGACTTCGGCGCCCACTCCCTTCGACACGGGTACCGGCTCGCCGGTGATCATGCTCTCGTCAACATAAGAGGCGCCTTCGACGACCTCGCCGTCGACCGGAATTTTCTCGCCCGGACGAACGAGCACGACATCGCCGGTCGACACCTGATCGAGCGGAATCTCGACAGTATCGCCGTTGCGCTGGACGCGCGCGGTCTTGGCCTGAAGTCCGACGAGCCGCTTGATCGCCTGCGAGGTTCGCCCCTTGGCGCGCGCCTCCAGCGTGCGTCCGAGCAGGATCAAGGTAACGATGACCGCGGCGGCTTCGAAATAGACATGGGCGGTGCCCTGCGGCAGCACGGCGGGGACGAAGGTCGCGACGACCGAATAGCCGTAAGCCGCCGCCGTGCCGACCGAGACCAGCGAGTTCATGTCGGGGGCACCGCGTAGCAACGCCGGTACGCCCTTGCGGAAGAAACGCAGACCCGGACCGAACAGGACAAGGGTGGCGAGCGCGAACTGTACATACCAGCTCGTCTGCTCACCCAGGACGCCCATCACCCAATGATGCATGGCGGGAATAAGGTGCGAGCCCATCTCGAGGATGAAGACTGGCAAGGTGAGGATCGCTGCAATGAATAAAGAACGCCGCAGTGCCCTCGCCTCGCTCTCGCGACGCTCGGTGTCCTGATCGCCCGCATTCGCCGTTTCGGCGGACAAGCGGCGGGACGTGTAACCCGCCTGCTCGACCGCCGCTTCAAGGTCGGCCGTGGAAACGACCCCGGCAAGGTGGCGCACCCGCGCGCGCTCGGTCGCCAGATTGACATTGGCTTCGAGCACGCCCGGGATTTGCGCGAGCGCCTTCTCAACCCGGCCCACGCACGACGCGCAGGTCATGTCCTCGATCGCGAGCTCGGTGGTCTCTTCGCGGACGGCGTAGCCGGCGCTCTCGATGGCGCGGACAGCCGCCTGCGGATCGGCCAAGCCGGTGAAGGCGATGTCGGCGCGCTCGGTGGCGAGATTGACCGCGGCCGTATGCACGCCGGGGACCGCTTTCAGCGCACGCTCGACACGGCCGACACACGATGCACACGTCATGCCTTCGACCGGCAGGCTCAGACGAGTGACCAAGGACCCGGATGGATTGGAGCCTTGCTGGAGGGCAACGGAAGCCATTGAACTAACCCTTGAATGTGTGTGTTGAAGCAAAGCTTAAAGATTCCCACCGTGGGAAGGTCAAGGCCTTTGGGTGATTTGCTTCGCGAAGCGCAAAGCCGGCGTGCCGTCGGCGCCACCGCAGTCGTGATCCGCCTCCGAGCAGATTTCCCAGCCGCCGCCCAGCGCCTTGTAGATGCTGACAACGGCAAGCCGCTGGTTGGTGCGGGCGACTGCCAGGGCACGCCGGCTCGCAAAGTCGGACCGTTCGGCTTCGAGCACATCCAGGTACAGGCCCTCCCCTTCCGAAAACCGCACGCGGGCAAGACGAGCCGCCTCGCGATTTGCCGCTGACTCAAGCAGACGCAGCCCAAGCGTGCTGCCGGCGGCGCCATAGGCTTTGAAGGCGTCATCGGTTTCCTGCAGTGCACGCAACACGGTCTGGTCGTAGACGATCAACGCCTCTTTGGTGCGTGCCTCGCTGGCGGCAATCCGGGCGCGCACGCGCCCGGTATCGAGAAGAGACCAGCGAATGACCGGACCGAGGAAGCTGGACAGCACTCCAGCGTCATTCATCGCATCGAGACTCCCCGCAACGAGCCCGATCGAACCTTGCACCTGGACCTCGGGGTAGAGGCCAGCCGTCTCTACCCCAATCCGGGCGGTCGCCGCAGCGAGGGTTCGTTCGGCCGCCGCAATATCGGCGCGCCGTGAGAGGAGTGCGGCGGGATCGCCCACGGCGATCGTTCGAACGGCCAGCGCGTCACGCGCGGGCTTGGCAGCGGGTAGCCTGAACGTCTGGGGCGTTTCGCCAAGGAGGATGGCCAGTGCGTTGACGGAGGCCGCGCGGCGGCGCTCCAGTTCGGGCGCGGCCACCTCGACATTGCGCAACAACGCCTCGGCACGGAGCCGGTCGAATTCGCTGGCAGAACCGGCGCTCACGAGACGTTCGACCACGCCCAGGCTTTCGCGCTGGCTTTGGCTGATATCGGCAACGACAGCGAGTTCGGCCTCGATACCGCGTAGCTCGAACCAGGTGGCGGCCACCGCGGCAGCGACGCTCGCCTGCACACCGCGCAGCAGTGCCTCGCGGGAGCCTGCTTGCGCCCGAGCCGCCTCCACCGATCGCCGCACGCGGCCAAAGAGATCGATTTCCCAGGAAGCGTCGACTGCGCCGCGATAGGTTTCGATCTGGCGCGGCTGGCCCGGCAGCGTCTCGATTTCACTCCGGCGTCGTTTCTCATAGCCAAGCGCGGGACCACCGCGTGGCAAGAAGCCCTGACGGTTCTCGCGCAGCATGGCCTTTGCCTCGTCGAGCCGCACGGCAGCGATTCCCACGTCATGGTTCGCCGCGAGCGCCCGCTGGATCAAGTTGTCTAGCGCTGGATCGTCGAAGGTACGCCACCACTCCACCTCGACGGTCCCCGAACCAAGACCGGCGGGCGGCTCGCCGAAGCTGGCGGGAAACTGCGACGAAGGCAACGAAGGTAGCGAAGGCGGTGAATAGTTGGGGCCCACCGCCGCGCATCCGGCCAGCAGGATGAGCGCACTCAGGGTGATCGGAACGGCTAGATAGCGACCTCTCATGACGTGCCCTCCTCCATGCGCGACTTCGATCTCGACCTGTGCCGCTCGAAGCGGACCGCCAGGCCGCGCATCACCACATAAAAAACCGGCGTAAGGAACAGTCCGAACAGCGTCACGCCGAGCATGCCTGCGAAGACCGCGATCCCCATGGCCTGGCGCATCTCAGCCCCGGCGCCGCTGGCCAATACCAGCGGAACGACGCCGGCGATGAAAGCGAGTGAGGTCATGACGATGGGCCGCAGCCGCAGTCGGCAAGCCTCGATAACCGCATCCAGCGCGCTCGATCCTTCGGCTTCGAGGCTGCGCGCGAACTCGACGATGAGGATTGCGTTCTTGGCGGCCAAACCGACGAGCACGATGAGCCCGATCTGGACGAAGACGTTGTTGTCGCCGCCCACCAGCCAGACGCCGATGATCGCGCTCAGAAGACACATCGGCACGATCAACAGGACCGCCAAGGGCAGCAGCCAGCTGTTGTATTGCGCGGCGAGGATGAGATAGGCGAGCAGCACACACAGCGGGAAAATGAACAGTGCCGAATCTCCGGCCAGCTTTTGCTGGTAGGTGAGGTCAGTCCATTCGAAGCTCATGCCTTCGGGCAAGACCTCCTTCGCCAGGCGCTCCATGACTGCAACCGCCTGCCCCGAACTGACGCCCACCATCGCGCCGCCCGAGACATCGGCCGAGGGATAGCCGTTGTAGTGGATCACGCGGTCCGGACCGGAACTCGGCGTGACAGTGACAAACGAGGACAAAGGCAGCATGTCCCCGGCTGCGTTGCGCACTTGCAAGCGGCCGATGGCTTCGGCCTGCATGCGGTGGTCCGCATCGGCTTGGGCCGTCACCTTGTAGGTGCGGCCGAAGCGGTTGAAGTCGTTGACATAGAGGGAGCCGAGATAGACCTGGAGCGACTCGAATACATCCGCCAGACGGACCCCCTGGCTCTTGGCCTGGGTACGATCGATGGCGACGTCGAGCTGCGGTGCATTGACGTCAAAGCTGGTGAGAAGCCCGGCCACCTGTCCCGACTCGGTAGCTTTCGTCATCAGTATCCGGATCTGCTGGACCAGGGCATCGAGCCCGGCGCCGCCGCGGTCCTCGATCTGCATTTTGAAGCCACCGGTAGCGCCAAGGCCGGGCACCGGTGGCGGCGGAAACACGCCGAGGAAGCCGTCGGGGATGCTGGCGAATTTCGCTTGCAGACGCCCGGCGATCGCGGTCGCGGCGAGATCGGGCGTCGCGCGATCCTTGAACGGGTCGAGCATGACGAACATGACCGCGGCGTTCGGCACGTTGACGAAGCCGTTGATCGAAAGTCCCGGGAACGCAACGACGCTTTCGACGCCAGGTTCAGCAAGCGCGATCTTCGACATCTGCCTGACGACGGCATCGGTGCGATCCAGCGATGCCGAGTTTGGTAGCTGGGCGATCCCAACAAGATAATATTTGTCCTGCATCGGCACGAAGCCCGGCGGGACGACCTTGAACCCGAAGAAGGTCAGCGCGAGAAGGCCGCCGTAAACCAGAAGCGCTACGCCGCTGACCCGCACGACCTTGCGGACTGTGTTGCCATAAGCGTCCGGTGCACGCTGGAACGGCCGGCCAAGCGCCTGAAACAACCGATCGGCGCGGCCACGCAGGCTGCGCGGGTTACGCAGGTTACGCGCGATCCCAATCTTGCGCGGCCGCAATAAGAGTCCGGCGAGCGCTGGGCTGAGCGTGAGCGAATTGACCGCCGACAGGATGGTCGAGATGGCGATCGTGAGCGCGAACTGGCGATAGAACTCACCCTGCAGACCGCTCAGGAAGGCGGTCGGGATGAAAACGGCGGCGAGTACCGAGGTGATCGCGATGATGGGACCGGTGACCTCGTCCATGGCGCGCCTTGCGGCTTGAGCGGGTTCCTCGCCATTTTCGATGTGACGTTCGACATTCTCGACCACGACGATCGCGTCGTCGACGACGATCCCGATCGAAAGCACCAGGCCAAACAACGACAAAGTGTTGAGCGAGAAGCCCATCAGATGCATGACGGCGAAGGTGCCGATCAACGACACCGGCACTGCCATGAGGGGAATGAGCGAAGCCCGCCAGTTGCGCAGGAACAGCACCACCACGATGACGACGAGAATGATCGCCTCCAACAGGGTGGTTGCCACCGACTCAAGCGAAGCGCGCACAAAGACCGTCGGGTCATAGGCGATGCGCGAGCTGAGGCCAGCCGGGAAGTTGCCTTCAAGCCGCCGCATGGTTGCCCGCACCGCCTGCGAAACGTCGAGTGCGTTGGCGCCCGGACTCTGAATGATTTGCAACGCGACAGCCGGCTCGCCGTCAAGCAGGCTGCGCAGTGCGTAGGCATCGGCCCCCATCTCGATGCGAGCGACATCGCGCAAGCGCGTCACCTGGCCGTCGTCGCCCGTGCGAATGATGATGTCGCCGAACTGCTCCTCGTCGGTCAACCGTCCAAGCGTATTCACCGTCACCTGGAACGCGGCACTGGAATTGGGAGCCTGGCCGACGGAACCGGCCGCCACCTGCACGTTCTGCTCGCGCACCGCGGCAATCACGTCGCCAGCCGTCAGCCCGCGTGTGGCGATCAGGCTCGGATCGAGCCAGAGCCGCATGCTGTACTCGCCAGCGCCCCAAACCAGGACGTCGCTGACTCCGGGGATGCGGGACAGCTCGTCGCGCACCTGGAGATAGGCGTAATTCGAAATATAGAGAGGGTCGTAGCGTTTGTCGGGCGACAGCAGGTGAACCACCATCAGGATGTCCGGCGAGGTCTTCTGCGTAACGACACCCTGGCGCTGAACCTCTTCAGGTAAACGCGGCAGCGCACGCGAGACCCGGTTTTGCACCTGGACCTGTGCCATATCGGCATTCGTCCCCTGCGCGAAAGTGATGCTCAGGATCATTCGGCCATCGGTTGCCGATTGCGACGACATGTACAGCATGCCCTCGACCCCTGTGATCGCCTGCTCGAGTGGCGCTGCCACCGTTTCCGCGATCACCTTAGGATTGGCGCCCGGGTAGGAGGCGGTCACTTGCACGGTCGGCGGCGTCACCGCCGGATACTCGCTGAGCGGTAACTGGAAGAAGGCAGCGATTCCGGCGATCACCATCAGAACCGAGAGGACGATGGCAAAAATCGGGCGATCGATGAAGAAACGCGGGAAAGTCATGGCGCGGCTCCCGAGGTTTGCGGTACCGCCATGGGCGTACCGTCAATCGCGGCAGACTGTGGCGTGACCTGCATGCCCGGGCGCACCAGCCCTTTGACGACGATGCGCTCGCCCGGCTGCAGACCTTGCTCGATCACGCGCAAACCGTCGACCACCGGACCAAGCTCGACGGGCCGGTATTCCGTCTTGTCGCCTTTGCCGACGACGAGCACATAACGGCTGCCCTGATCGGTGCCAATCGATTGATCGGAGACCAGAACCCTGGCTTGCGGCGCTCCGGTCTCGAGTTTGACCTTGGCAAAAAGACCGGGCGTCAATTGTCCATCGGGGTTATCGATAACAGCGCGGATACGCACCGTTCCCGTCCCACGGTCGGCGGTGTTGGAGAGGAAGTCGACACGGCCGATCCGCGAATATGTTTTGTCGGTGAGCAGGGCCACCATGACCTTTGCCGCCGGTGCCCCATGCGGGGTAGCGTTGGCCCGGTCCGCGGCGAGCGATCGCAAGTACGTGCGTTCGTCGACATCGAAATAGACATGGAGCGGATCGATCGAGACGATCGTCGTGAGTGGCGTCACGCCACTGGCGACGTAGTTGCCCTCGGTGACGAGGGTCTGGCCGACACGTCCGCTGATCGGCGCCGTGACGCGCGTGAAACTCAGATCCAACTGCGCGGCATCCAATGCTGCCTTTGCGGCATCGACCTGTGCTTCGCCCGCATTCCGCGAGGCGGTTGCGGTGTCGAGGCGATCGCGAGCGATGACCTTTTGGGCGAACAATTGTTTGGCTCGCGCATACTCCGCCTGGGCGAGAATCGATGCCGCTTCAGCCTCGCGTAAGCGTGCCGTCGCGGCATTCAGCGCAGCTTGGAACACCCGTGGATCGATGAGAAAGAGCTTGCGGCCCTTCTCAACGAAGCGTCCCTCGGGCACGGTCACGTCCTGAATGTAGCCGGCGACTCGCGGGCGCAGTTCAACCCGCTTGACCGCGGTCAGCGAGCCGGTGAACTCGACAAATGGCGTCACTGGACGAACGATTACCTCGGCCACCGGAACGCTGGGTGGTTTTGCGGGAGCGACAGAAGACACCGTCTCCTTGCATCCGGCGATAGTGAGCACGACGCTTACCGCCGCAGCGATCAGGGCTACGCGTTTGACTTTCATCATTTTGCCTTTCGCGACTGGGTCGACTTGGTTTTGCTGAGCCGAAGCAGCTCCAGTTGCATTTATCCGACTTGCCACGCTTGGAAGGTCAAGCGTTTTTTGGCTTCGAATGTTTCGTTAGCCGCGTTCCGTGGTCGGTCGTGCGACTTCTCGGGCTCCGGCGTCAGGATCACCTCGGCGCACTCGATGAATGGACGCCATCCAAATAAGCAACTAAATGGTTGCTCTTAAGGCAAAGCCGTAGCACACTCATACGAAACCAGGAGGTTGCATATGAGCGACAGCATCGAAAAACGCATCGAACTGAATGCACCGGTTTCAAGAGTGTGGCGCGCCCTGACCGACCATCGCGAATTCGGCGAATGGTTTTGCGTAAATATCCAGCAGCCGTTCGAGCCGGGCAAAGAAGCAATCGGCCAAATCACTCATCCGGGCTACGAGCACGTAACCTGGCGGGCGGTCGTGCAGAAGATGGAACCGGAGCGCCTGTTCTCATTCACCTGGCATCCCTACGCTATCGATCCCGACGTGGATTTCTCGGACGAGACGCCAACACTGGTCGAGTTCCGACTGGAGCCTGTGGGTGACCGGACGGTGCTCACGCTCACAGAGTCCGGCTTCGACAAGATACCCGCCTCACGTCGTGCGGAAGCGTTCCGCATGAACGACGGCGGCTGGACCCAGCAGATGCAGAACATCCAGCGTCATCTCGAAACCACTCATGCCGGTTAGCGCACAAGCCCGACTGGCCAGGCGATTACCGGCAGCCGCCACTGTGTTTGCCGCACTGGGCGATCCGACCCGGCTCGCCCTGGTCACCCGCTTGTGCGATGGATCGCGACTATCCATCACGCAACTGGCCGATGGCGTTCCGCTGACCCGTCAGGCCATCAGCAAACATCTGCGCGTGCTGGAAGATGCGAACGTCGTGAGCAGCCAACGATCGGGGCGCGAAAGTCTGTATGTGCTCAACCCCAAGCCCGTCAACGATATCCGTAACTACATCGAACTGGTGTCCGACCAGTGGGACCGGGCGCTCTTACGCCTTAAGTCATTCGTGGAAGAATAAACAGTAGTTAGCAGCCGACGATGCACTCGTTGCGTGCGGTGAGTACACCCTGCTCTACCCCTCGGACCGCAAGGTTCGCCAGCACGGCATGTCGATTCGGGGTGAGCCAGTTCGTCGCACTCATGAATCCCCACCTCCGAGAGGAACCATGAACTCACCCGTAGCCCTTACCGACGCCGCGCCGAACGCCCCCGACCGACGCTGGCTTGCCCTGATCGTGCTGTGCCTGGGCGTGCTGATGATCGTGCTGGACACGACTATCGTGAACGTTGCATTGCCCTCGATCAAAACCGACCTGGCTTTTGCCGACTCCAGCCTGGCCTGGGTGGTCAATGCCTACATGCTGACCTTCGGCGGCTTCCTGCTGCTGGGCGGCCGCCTCGGCGACCTGTATGGCCACCGCCGCCTGTTCCTGCTGGGCATCACGCTGTTCACCCTGGCCTCGCTGGCCTGCGGCCTGGCCAATGGTCAGGCCGCGCTGGTGGTGGCGCGCGCGGTGCAGGGCCTGGGCGGGGCGGTGGTTACCTCGGTGGCGCTGTCGCTGATCATGGATTTGTTTACCGAGGCCGGCGAACGGGCCAAGGCCATGGGCGTCTACGGTTTCGTCTGTGCCGGCGGCGGCAGCGTGGGCGCGATGCTCGGCGGCGTGCTGACCAGCACATTGAGCTGGCACTGGATCTTCCTGGTCAACCTGCCCATCGGCATCGCGGTGATCGTGCTGTCGCTGCGCGTACTGCCGGCCGCGCTCAACCGGCATGTGTCGCGCCACCTGGACGTGCTTGGCGCGGTCAGCGTGACCAGCGCGTTGATGCTGGCGGTGTACGCCATCGTCAACGGCAACGAGCGCGGCTGGACATCCACGCTCACACTGGGTGAGCTGGCGGTAGCGCTGATCTTGTTCGCGACGTTCCTGGCGATCGAGCTGCGGGTCAGGGTGCCGCTGATGCCGCTGCGACTGTTTCGCCTGCGCAACCTGTCCGCATCGAATGCAATCGCAGTGCTGTGGGCGGCGGCGATGTTCGCCTGGTTCTTCCTGTCGGCGCTGTATATGCAGCTGGTACTCGGCTACAAGCCAATGCAGGTGGGCCTGGCCTTCTTGCCGGCCAACCTGATCATGGCAGTGTTCTCGCTGGGCATCTCGGCGCGCATGGTGATGCGCTTCGGCATCCGCGGCCCGCTGGTGGTCGGGCTGGCGCTGGCGGTGGCGGGTCTGCTGCTGTTTGCGCGTGCGCCGGTGGACGGGCACTTCGCAGTGGACATCCTGCCCGGCATGCTGCTCCTCGGCCTGGGTGCCGGCACCGCTTTCAACCCGATGCTGCTGGCCGCGATGAACGACGTGGCGCCGAGCGAGTCGGGTCTGGCCTCGGGTGTGGTCAACACCTCGTTCATGATGGGCGGCGCGCTGGGCCTGGCCATCCTCGCCAGCGTGGCGGTGTCGCAGACGCATGCGGTGCAGCTGGCCGGCGGCAATACACTGGCGGCGCTCAACGCGGGCTACCAGACGGCGTTCCTGGTCGGCGCCTGCTTTGCGCTGGCGGGCATCGGCCTTGCGCTATTGCTGCGCACCAGCGCGCCGCAAACCGAAGGAGCTGTGCCGCCCGTGCATTGAGCGACGCTGGAAGTCGACAAGTCGGTAGCGCTGACTAACTGCGATTTAGTGCGGCATAGCATACGTTTTTCGGCAGATTCTGCGATGCCCCCAACCCAGGCCAGGGAATAAGCATGAACAAAAGCTCCAACCCAATAACGGCATCCTGTCGCTGTGGACAGGTCGGGTTCGTGATCAGAGGCGCACCCATCATGCATGTCGCCTGCTACTGCACCAGTTGCCGGACCGCAGGCCGTGAGTTCGAACAGGCGCTTGATTCAGTGTCCGTAGTCGCCGACGATGGGGGAACCCGCTTCGTTCTCTATCGCAAGGATCGCGTTGTCCAAACCGCAGGCGCCAATCGATTGAGTGAGCACCGATTGAAGCCGGATTCGCCTACCCGACGGATGGTTGCGACATGCTGCAACACCCCAATGTTGCTCGAATTCACCAAAGGACACTGGTTGACGTTCTATCGGGACTGCTTGCCGGAGGCAATTCCCGCGCTAGAAATGCGTGTCATGACAGAGGACAAACCGGCCGCCGTGATTCTTCCCAACGACTTGCCGAACTACGCGACCCATTCAGGCAAGTTTATGTGGAAGCTTCTGGCCTCGTGGGCGGCCATGGGCTTTCGCAGACCACGGGTCACCTGGTGATGTTTGAAACGGCCTGAAGATCGACTACCCACGCCATAGCCAGGATTGGAGTTTGTCGAGGTCAATCCGGAGAGTGCAGATGGCAAGCGCAACAATATCCACCGAGCCTGCGCCCTCTACTGGAGAGGCGCTCGATTCGCCACGCCGCATTTTCGTGATCTGGATCGTCCTTGTTACCTTGGTTGCGCTAGGCGGCGTGATTGCTGTCCTGGCGATCGGTGGTCGCCCCGATCCATCCGCATTACGAGCCGCCGCCCCATTGCTGGATGGCGCATGGCGCTTCCACATCGGCGACGATCCGCACTGGGCCGATGCGGACGTTGACGACAGCGACTGGGAAACGATGGACCTGAGCGCACCGGCAAGCAGCCATGATGGCGATGTCGGTCTGCCGAACTATGTCGGGGGATGGATGGCGCACGGCCACCCCGGTTATCAGGGATATGCCTGGTATCGACGCACGGTGACGGTACCAGCAGGAAACCGTGCATGGGATGTCCTGGGGCCTACCGCCGTCGACGATGGTTACGAGTTGTATTGGAACGGCGTGCGACTGGGCGGATCGGGGCGACTTGGCGCATCCCCCAGAGTCGTCGGCACGCGACCGATGATTTTCGCGCTTCCCGCCGATGCGGCCGGCACCCATGCGGTGCTCGCTATCCGCGCGTTCATGCAACCGGGCAACGACGCCAGCGCCGATGGCGGCGGTATACACGTCGCACCGACGCTGGCACCGCGTCCAGAAAGCCATGCGCTATACCACGTGCAATGGTGGCGTACGATCGCCGGCTACATCGTCGAAGTGATCGAGCCCCTTGCCATGTTTGCGCTCATCGGTTTGGCGCTTGCGGTTCGACCGCGCAGCAGCCACCCGAGCTTCATCGCGTTTGCCTGCATCGCGCTCGCGCTTTCGGCAGTGAAGCGTCTCGACAACGCGATTGTCTCGTGGACCGATCTGATGAGTCTGCCCACCTACGCCTGGTTATCAAAAGTACTCTGGATGCCCCTTAGCGTTGCCGCCTGGACGCATACCTGGAACCGCTGGAACACGCGCTCCTCGCGCGCAATCGATGGAGCCACCCTGCTACTTACCTTGGTAGGCATCGTGGGTGGCGCGATGCAGGTCACGGCGATGACTCATGTCTTTCGGCTCGGATTACTCGTGTTGCTCGCGCTGATTGCCGTGCGGATGGTTCGCGGTGGCCCGATGCGTATCGTGGCGCTCGCCACGATGGCCTTTATCCTGGTGGCGCAATTTGCAGGCGAGCTAGGCTCGATCGGCGTCCCGACCATCTGGTTTCCGTTTGGCATCGGCGTAACGCTTACGCAATACGCCTATGCGATCGCGATACCGCTTCTGGCTTTGTTGATCGTGCGAACCTTGCAGTCGAAGAGCACATGATGATCGTCGCTGGGATTACAGAGCGCTAATGCGATACATGGCCGTCGCATGCGCAGGCAGGCGAGCCTTGATTGATCCGTCGCCTTGTACCTGACTGTGTTGCCAGAGGTCGCGCACCAGATAACTGGGCGATGTCTTCAGGCCCATTTCTTCGGCGCCAATTGCAACGTCGTGTTCGACATCGGTTTCGTTGAATAACGCGATAGCGCGACTGCCGTCCTTAAGCGGCTTGACGATCACATGGATACCGCCCTTCTCGCGTATGCGTTTGCCTTGCACACCGAGAGGGTCCTGATCGACAGCAATCACTTCCTTGTTCAGGAGAATTTCAAGAGCGTCGGGTTTGATCTTGCGCAGATCCGTGCCTATCAAAAGCGGCGCTGCCATGATTGCCCACAGGCTGAAGTGGCTGCGGTATTCCACGTCGGTCATGCCGCCGTTGCCTACTTCAAGCATGTCCGGATCGTTCCAGTGTCCGGGACTGGCATAACCATCGAGCACGACGTTCTTCTTGAAGATATCCACCATCGATGAGTACTTGTCGGTGATGTCCCCTGTGGTGCGCCATGAGCTCGCTCCGACCTTTCGGTCGCCTGCCCAGAGCCAGGGCTTGTTTTCGCCCCACTCGCAAACACTGTAGAAGATAGGCCGCGCGGTCGCCCGCAGTGCATCGCCCATCGCCTGGTAACGCTGTTTGGCGTCTACATTTTCGTTGTGGCAGTTATCGTATTTCAGATAATCCACACCGAAAGAGGCAAACAATGCAGCGTCCTGCTTTTCGTGACCAAGCCCGCCCGGAAAACCGCGATTTTTCTCGTTGGGCTCGCACGTCGACAAGCCGGCACTCGAATAAAGGCCAAATTTGAGGCCGCGCGCGTGTATATAGTCGGCCAGCGCCTTGATGCCGCCCGGAAAGCGTTCGGGATTCGCCTGCAGATTACCGTCCTTATCGCGCTGCCAGTTCGCCCAGCAATCGTCGATGTTGACGTAGCGGTAGCCAGCGTCACGCAAGCCGAGGTCGACGAACTTGTCCGCAATCCCGCGAATCATGGCTTCGTTGAACTCGTCGCGGCAGTGTGTGGAATTCCAGTTATTGAATCCCATCTGCGGCGGACCCGCCGCTGGCTCCGCCGCATTCGCCGCTACTGAGAAGACAAGAACAGAAAGCAGCACTGTCCGGAACATTGCGAGTACTAAGCCGTTCACTCGTATGGATTCCAATGATGATTCAGATACGAAATTCCCTTCGATGGATGGCTAAAACAAGGAGCAAGACCTTGCAACCCCCAAGGAAATTCATTTGTCGTACAAATACACCCCTGTCGCATACTTGGACAATTTCAAATACGACTCAAGCTGCATCGCAACAATGACGACAGGACGATGCGTAGCCGCAAGGACTCGTCAACGCGGTCGATGGAAAGCTCGAAGCCTGCCGACAAATCAGCGTATCTGCCGAACGCATCGCTCCATCCAGAGAAACGAAGCCAGCGCCGCGGTGGGCGCCTGCGCCCGCGTAGCGGCCACGGTATCCAACAGCGCGAGAGCGGCTCTCTGATCGACCAGACCAAGATCGGCCAGAGCACAATCACGCAACTGCGAGGCAATCGTTGCGGCCTGCCGGGAAATCAGATCGGGAAGTACCCGCGCAAAAGTTTCCTTGATGTAGCTACGAGGGAACACTTCGCTACCCAGGCGCGCATGCAAGTATTGCCGCATGACCTCCCGGCCCTGCCGACTGTCCCGGGGAAGCCGGTGGCAGAAGGCTACGAGACCGGGATCGCTCAGTGGATTGACTGGCCACAAGCCATGTCGCAGCAGATCGGGCGCACGGCACGCATGAGCCAGTAACGCAGTCGCCGGTACGGGACTGGCTGGTGCATCGAAACACCGCATGCTGCGGGCTGCGCTCAATGCACGGGGCGTCATAAGCCGCTCCGCGTAGTGCGTGGCCTCATTTTCCTTCCCCGGTTTCCCCCCGCCCTCTTCCTGCTTTTCGTTGGCATAGCCTGGAAATAACTCATCTCCGCCAATGCCCGTGAAAAGCATATCGTGCCCCTGGACTCGCGCCGATTCCCATAAGGCCGTGCACGCTTCCAGGTAGTACTCCCAGTACAGTCCTCTTGCCTGGTGCTCTTGCAGATCCAGATTTGGCGGAAACGCCGCGATTTCCACGGTTTCGTCGGACAGATCGAGCCGGCTGGTTATCCATTGACGCCGTTGAATCTGAGGTTGGCGAACATCGCCATCCAGTAAAATTCCCTTGCTCGCCATTCGTCCATGAAATGCCGCTACAGCGCAGGCCACGGTGGCCGAGTCCATGCCACCGCTCAGTTCGATCGATACCCGATCCATCGCTATCGGCCGAGCCGATACGACGCGCTGCAAAAGTTCGCTGAACACCCTCAACGCATCCTGACCTTCCGGCAAGGGTGACGGAGAGGTTTCTTCCATCGGCACGGGGTATCGATAATTCGCTTTGCCCGGTTCCACATGGAATGAGGCACGCTCCGTAAGCAGCGTGACGCCGACACATAGCTGCCGCGCCGAATAGATCGTACTCAGAGCAAGCCGATGACTTGCGATCTCTGCATCGATCGCCAGGGGCTCATTGGCGAAATCCGCGAAATCCCAGGAAATGGTTACTTTGTCGTTGGCGGCCCGGCAATAAACCGGTACGGAGCCGAGCACGCCGGTTCGCACTCTCATTCGGCATCCCGCCTGGGCAACCTCGATCAGTACATAATCGAGCGGCCACAGAATGCACTCTTGGTAAAGCCTTTGAAATTCCTCGGCATCCACATCTCTGCATGCAGGGACTTTGTCGGATGGCACCGGGGCAAGGCGCTCCCTCACTGTTACGAACCACTGCCCCTCCGTCCGCACCAGCGCCGTTTCGAGCATAGGGTGCGCATAGGGAATGATCCGGCTTGTTCCTAATGCGATGGAGCCATCTCTCCACTCCGCACTAAGCGAAAGGTCGGACAAAGTAATATCGGCCTTGAGCATGATGATTTCTATCCATAAAAAAAGCCGCCTCCCGGTTAGGAGGCGGCTTTACATCATTTATGAGTGACTTCAAGATATGGCATTCAAATCCGGTTAGCCATCACCGCCGCCACGGCCACCGAAACCGCCGACATCCGTTGGGTCTATCGTTTTGGGAGCACGCTTTCCTGCCGCCATCTGAATCTGCAACGGCCCTTCCATGAGGATGCCGAAAGGATTAATCGTATTCTCTGTCTTTTCGTGCATCACAACGTTTAGTTGATCCATGAACGCACTCCCATAAGGTAGACATACCGCGACATAGCGGCACGCTTACCGTATCACGGTTTTGTGCCACCCGATATCCTCGAACTCGAGATTGGGATTTATTATAAAACAAGGCATACGCAGTGACGGCCGCTCTAGGCGAGACCTACGAAGTAATCCCCATATCCATATGAAACATAGATATTTTATCCGCATTATAGATAGCGAATAATTGATTACTTTCCAATACAGGCCGCACCCATACCCTCGATCAAAGACCTGATTCGCTCCTGATCGACCGGTGTCGCCGGGTTGTACACGATCATCTGAAGATCCGGGCGCCCGTCGACCGCGAAAGCCGAATATTCGAGAGCGATTTTGCCGAGCACGGGATGGCGCAAGTGCTTCACCCCTTCGCCGTAGGTTCGCACGTCATTGTCACGCCACATGGCAGCGAACTCCGGACTCGAACGACACAATTCGTCGACGAGCGGTTGCACCTCGGCTGCCGCGCCGGCGCGCGCGGCATCGATCCGGAAGGCGCCCACCACGAAGCGGGCCACGCTTTCCCAATCGAACTGCGCGGCGCGAACGCGGGGATCGCAGAAGATCATGCGCAGGACGTTGCGCTGTTCGGGTGGCAGGGAGCCGTAGTCGGTGAGCACGGCCGCGGCCGCGCTGTTCCAGGCGACCACGTCCCATGTCGCCGTCCTGACGATCGCGGGACTGTAGGCAAGTGCATCGAGCAAGCGCTGCAGACGCGGCGTGATCGCGTCGCCGCCGCGATAGCGGACTTCGGGCGAACGGCCGAGTCCGAGCAGAAACAGGTGTTCGCGCTCCACCTCGGTCAGCGTCAGCGCTTTCGCGATGCGGTCCAGCACGTCCGCTGACGGGTTGCCGCCGCGGCCCTGCTCCAGCCACGTGTACCAGGTCGTGCTGATGTTGGCGAGCTGCGCCACTTCTTCCCGGCGAAGCCCGGCTGTCCGCCGCCGGCCACCGGAGAAACCGAAAGACGCAGGATCCAGCTTCGTGCGCCTGTTCTTCAGATAGTCGCCGAGCCGGCTGTCGTTCGCGTGAGTCATGCACAACCTGTTAGAAGATATACCGGGATAACGTCACTACTTTAACAGGATGATCCTAAACGATACGTTGCCCTCCATCCATTGGAGAACAACACATGCGCGTCTTCGTCACGGGAGCCACCGGCTTCGTTGGTTCTGCTGTTGTCCGCGAACTGCTCGCGAACGGTCATCGGGTTCTGGGCCTCGCCCGCTCGAACGAGGGAGCGGCCGCGCTCGCCACAGCTGGCGCCGAGGCGATCCATGGATCGCTCGGCGACCTCGACAGTCTGCGCCGGGGCGCGGCAGCGGCCGATGGGGTAATTCACACCGCTTTCAATCACGATTTCTCCCGGTTTGCGCAGAATGCGCAGGACGACAGGCAGGCTATCGAGGTGCTCGGCAGCGTGCTCGAAGGCAGCGAGCGCCCGTTGCTCGTCACGTCCGGCACGGCATTCCTGGCCAGCGGCCGCACTGCCACGGAAGCGGATCGTCCTCCTCCTCCGGGCGGCGCCTATCCTCGCGCATCGGAGGCGGCTGCCGAGAGCGTTGCCTCACGCGGTGTGCGAGCGACCGCCGTTCGCTTGCCGCCGTCGGTCCATGGTGAGGGCGATCACGGATTTGTCCCCATCCTCATCCGCCTTGCGCGCGAAAAAGGTGTATCGGCCTATGTGGGCGACGGCCTGAACCGGTGGCCCGCCGTGCATCGCCTCGATGCTGCACGCGCCTTCCGGCTCGCACTGGAACGCGGCGCCGTGGATGGCCCGTATCACGCAATCGCCGAGGAAGGCGTGCCGTTCAAGGCCATCGCCGAAGTGATTGGTCGCCGGCTCGGTATACCCGTCGTCGCCAAATCCGGCGACGAGGCGACAGAGCATTTCGGCTGGTTCACCCTGTTCGCCAGCGCGAACCTGCCAACCTCAAGCGTACAAACCCGCGCCACGCTGGACTGGACGCCAACCGGCCCGGACCTTCTGGCCGACATCGACCAGCCGGGCTACTACGCGCATCCCTGATGTTCGACGGGAGGGCGCTCTGCATTCGAGCGCCCTCCCCTATCTTCGGTCTGCAAAACACCATGACTCGTCATGCGGAAATCAGATGGTTTTCGGACTCGTCGACGTAACGCGAATAGGCGAGTTCGACAGCACCGCCGGGAAGCAACGTAGCGGTAACCGTCAGCTTGAATTGCTCCGGCGCTGAGGCGACGAAAACATGGGGACTGCCCGGCACTGGCTTGAACTCGGAACCCTGGATTTCAACGCCACATGGCGTGGAATCGGGCAGGTCCCAATCTGCCAGGTCGTTATTGCCCTTCGGCGGAGGCATGGGCACAGCAACTTTCAAATCACCCTTCAGCATCGTCCTCTCCTCGCGATTTAAGTCATGTCTTAGCTTCCCAGCTCCTGGAATGCGTGCCCATCGGCCTCCAGCCCCTGCAGTATCGAAGGCGGCAACTGGTTCGCCCAGGTGTGTCCCTCAAGTTGCCATTGGTCTGCGTCTATGAGATCGGGAAGACCTGCGCCCTTTCGCACGTACAGGCCAAGTGTCGGTTTCTTCGGGTTGATATAGAGATCGAATTCCTGCATGAGCGGCACCTCTCTCACTTATCGCCAGGTGCAAGCACCACGGCGGCTTCCGCGGTCAATTGCAGGAACGTGAACGACTCCTGCAAGTACAAGCGAATGGAACTCTCGGTATGGCTCAGGTACCCGATGGAGGTGTCCTGACCAAGGTGAAGTTCGAAGTCGCCACCCCGCGTGCTGAGCACAACGCCGCCTTTAATAGCCGGTGCCCAGATAATCTCGCCATCCACGAGGTTCCGGATGTCTTTGACCACGGGATAGCCTTCTTCCGTGGCCCCACTGACAGCGGTATAGGGCTGCTCGCCCAGCAGTAGTGTGTAGGGACCATTGACGCCCACTTCGCGTAACTGGCTTACCGCCTTCGCCACCGCGACGGGATAGCTATCCACATCCGAAGGGAGAGCGATTGCCGCATTGCTGGTTCCGTGGCGAATGCCTTGGATGCCGGCGGATTCGTAGCCTTCGAAGACCGCACGATCTTCGGCGAAAGCGATCTTTCGCGCGGCATCCTTCAGCGGCTGCAAGTCCGGATCGTTCGCGCCGCGCTCCACCGAATCGATGGACTGACGCGACAGCTCGAACGGAACACGTAGTTCCACAAGAGCCATCACTTCACGCAACGAAGCCTCGATGCCGTTATCGGGCGACTGGATCTTCTCCATGTGACCGGTGCCCACACCCGAGAAATCGGAGCCTTTCGGGCCCACGACATCCACGACACGTCGCGCCGCCAGGTAGCGCTTCAGGGTCCGCGCCGCTTCCTGCTCGATCTGCTCCCATGCCTTACCGGAAATGGGTGCGAGATCGCGATGAAGATTATTCATTTGCCGATTCTCCTTTGAGCGAACCGATACCGAGCGAACCGTCGGACGACGGCCGATAGGATTCAGGGACACCGGCCGTCTCGCCCTCGGCAACGGGTGAACTATCGGGTGAAGGAGCGGCAGGCACATTGGCGAGGAACGTCGCGGACGGCACAAAGAACAACGTACCCGTTACCGCCTTACTGAAGTCGAGCAGGCGGTCGTAGTTGCCTGGCGGTCGTCCGACGAACATGTTGACGAGCATCTGTTCGATCCGGGCCGGGGATCGCGCGTAGCCGATGAAGAAGGTTCCGAACTCGCCCTTGCCCACCTCGCCGAAAGGCATGTTGTCGCGCACGATTTCCAACTGCTCGCCGCTTTCTTCAATGGTGGTGAGGACGTTGTGTGCGTAAGCGGGTTTGGCGGCATCGTCCAGTTCGATATCCGAAAGCTTCTTCCGTCCGATGATCCCCTCCTGTTGCTCGACGGGCACGGCGTTCCAGGCCTTCAGGTCGTGGAGATACTTCTGCACGATGACGTAACTCCCGCCTGCGAAGGTGGGATCCTCGTCGCCAATGATCGTGGCATCGAGGGCATCCTGATCCACCGGATTCTCGGTGCCGTCGACAAAGCCCAGCAGGTCGCGCTCGTCGAAGTACTTGAAGCCATGCACTTCATCCACCGTGGTAACAACATCGCCTATACGGGACATGATCTGGGTTGCCAGCTCAAAGCACAGGTCCATGTGCGTGGCACGAATATGGAAGAGTATGTCTCCCGGTGTGGAGACGGCGTGGTGTTCGCCTTTGATTTCCCGAAAGGGATGCAGATCGGCTGGCCTTGGCCTTCCGAAAAGTCGGTCCCAGGCCACCGACCCGACGCCCATGACGCACGACAGGCGCCTGTCCGGGTTACGAAACCCGATGGCACGCAAGAGAGATGCCAGATCGCCGCAAAGCGCTCGCACGGGTTCGTTACATTGCGTATTCGGCTTTAAGGTCACCACCAGAAAAATGGCGGCGTGCGTAAGTCTGGCGGCAACCGGCTGCGTAATAACGGAAGGCACTATCCACTCCTTTGATTGGGGTTTCGACACATGTTATAGCGCCATAAGGCGCCCGCGCGGGTCAACAATCAATCCACCTCGATAATGATTTCGTTCACCCCGAAGCCCTTCCATCCCCGATGCCCCGGCCACGGTTTCCTGAAAAGAATCCAGCATGGCTGTTCGACTCAATTCAATTTCTCGTCCCCTTGATTTCATAAGGCGCATCATCCAAGACCTTTAGCCCGCGCCAGATAAGGAAAGTGCCATGAGCGACAAGCCCACTATTGTTCTGGTCCACGGTTTCTGGGGAGGCGCGGCTCACTGGAACAAAGTCATCCTCGAACTGTCGCGCAAGGGATACGACTCCCTTCGGGCCGTCGAACTTCCGCTAACCTCGTTGGCGCTGGATGCGGAACGCGCACGGAAGATGGTGGCGCAACAAGCCGGTCAGGTGATTCTCGTCGGACACTCGTATGGAGGCGCCGTCATTACGGAAATGGGAGATATGCCGAATGTGATTGGCCTTGTCTACATTGCGGCCTTCGCGCCCGATGCGGGCGAGAGCCCAGGGGGCATCAGTCAGGCTCACGCACCGGCAGCCTTCGCGAATCTGGCTCCCGACAGCGATGGATACCTCTGGATCAAGTATGAGAAATTCCACGAAAGCTTTGCGCAGGACCTCTCCGAGGACGAAGGTTTGGTGATGGCGGTTGCTCAGAAAGCCCCACTCGCCTCCACGTTTGGTGATGCGATCACCGCACCTGCATGGAAAAAGAAGCCTGTCTGGTATCAGATATCCAGCGACGATCGCATGATCAATCCCGAGAATCAGAAGAGCATGTCCGCGCGCATGAATCCGAAGAAGGTCATTACATTGAAGGCGAGTCATGCCTCGCTAGCGTCGAAACCCGTGGAAGTCGCGGCGCTCATTGACGAGGCAGCCATCGAAGCTGTGAAAATCAAGTAGCGATCGGCATCGTCGATAGCTAAAGGGAAGCAATCATGACGAACGATTACGACGGGATCGCCCGGAACTCCAAACCCAGCGGCACGGGTTGCGTCGAATGTCTGAGTACGGGCGCATGGTGGCTGCACCTGCGCCGCTGTGCCGAGTGCGGCCACATCGGCTGTTGCGACACGTCGCCGAACCAGCATGCCACGAAGCATTTCGAAGCAACCGGCCATCCGGTGCTGACCAGCTTCGAACCGGGCGAAGACTGGTTCTACGACTATCGAACCGGAGAATTCTTTGACAGCCCGCCGCTCCTTCCTCCACATGCCCATCCTCCAGGCCAACCCGTGCCCGGCCCCGACGGGAAGGTACCGGTCAACTGGGAGAATTTCCTTCACGACTGAGTCGAGTCAGGGGCGATGTTGTCGATCGCGCCGAGCTACCGCAAACTGTCACGACGAATGGCATTTCGGGTAGCCCAGGCAGCCATGCCCCGTATTCCCCACACGCCCCAATCCGTACTCAGCCCAGGCGCCAACTTGCCCTGGCACGTGCACGTACACGCCTATGCCACCCTGGTGCTGGAGGGCGGTTACGAGGAGGCGGGCGAATGCGGACGCTGGCACGTACAGGCCGGCGACGTTCTGTTCCATGCCCCCTTTTCCACGCACGCGAACCAGACAGCAGCGCGCGGCGCCCGGTTGCTCAATCTGACGATCCCCGATTCGGTGCGTCAATCGACATGCGGTAAGGTCGACGACATGGACCTGCTTGTTCGTCTGGCGGAGCGCGACCCGCTTGAAGCTACGGCGGCCCTAATGCTGAACTGGCAACCGGCCAGGTCGAAACTGCTCGATGCACCGGACCTTCTGGCCCAGGCGCTGTCGGACCCGGACGCCATGGGCGTGCAGGCCTGGTCGCGGCAACAGGGTGTTTCGCGGGAAACGGCATTCCGTTGGTTCCAATCCGCCTATGGCGTTGCACCGACTCGCTACCGCATCGAAGCCCGGGCACGGCGGACATGGAGGATGATCGTCGAGGGCACCGACGATCTCGCCGACATCGCGGCATGGGCAGGCTATGCCGATCAGGCCCATATGACCCGCGACATCAAAGCGTTTACCGGACGAGCACCCGGCGCCTGGCGTAAACGCCGGCCTGCAACCTTCGTTCAAGACCTGGGTCGTGAATGACACCATCGTCGGCCCATGACCGACTCGACATTGCATCGCCCGTTCTTCGCAGTCACCGGACTCAGGTTCCGCCTCTGGCCGATTATTCTGGCCGCCGTGCTGATGCAGGCCATGTTATGGCCAGCACGCGAAGCGGCGCGCTGGCTGTTCAGGCACTACGGCAACTGGTTTCACCATCAGGTCTGGGCCTTCGTCGGCCTCGCGGAGGTGTTCCAGATCGTCGCAGGACTCCTGGCCGTCCTGATTATGCGGTCGCTGCTACCGCAAGCCGACCCGCATCTTCGCTGGGGAGCCAGTCGCCGCAATCTTGGCCTGGCTCTGGCAATCGGTGTGTTCATGGCCGTGGTCATGCTGGTCGCCGACTATTGGCCGCAGTTGCTCAGCCACACGGCATTGCCGAATACCTATGAGATGACGCCAGTCGGCATTCCGGGCTGGCTTACCGTGATGCTTCTTGCAGGCCCGAACGAAGAGATAATTTTTCGCGGTGTCCTGGTCGGCATGTTGACCGTGCTCGTACCCGGCAGGGTCCGTGCCGGGCGGTTCGACATACCGGTTTCGGGCGTCATCGTGGGGCTGTTGTTTGGCGCCGCCCATTACAACAGCTTCTTCAGCGATCCGTTGTACCAGGCCATCGCACAGCAGATATATGCCTTTGTCTGGGGATTGATCTATGTATGGCTGATGGAACGTTCGCGCAGTCTGGTGGGTCCCATGATCGCTCACGGCGTCAGCGATTTCGTGGAGGTAGGCGCGGTGATGCTGCTGAGCTAGTGCGGATAGGCACGCCGACCCACTTACTCCTTCATCGAAACCAGCCGTAAGAACGTCTCATGCTGGTAACGGCTCATGCGCAATTTCTGGCCGGTATCCATGGTGACGACGTGATAACCGTTGAACCATGGCTGGATGGCCTGCACCCGGCGAACGTTGATGATTACGGAGCGATGGACACGTGCGAAACGTCTCGGATCCAGGCGTTCGCCCAGCGCGGTCATGGTTTCCCGCAGCTCGTGTACGCGATCCGCCAGATGGATTTCGACGGTATTGCGGCTGGCCTTGATCCAAACGATTTCGTCGACGTCGACGAAAGTGATTTTCTCATCCACGCGCACGGGAACGCGCTCGAGGTAACCCTCGCGACGACGCAGAGCGTCGAGCACCTGCTGGATCGACTCGGCACCCCGTGTGCCGGTGTCCGCCGCGGACAGTCTCGTCTTCGCGCGCTGCAGCGTCTGCGCGAAGCGATCGCGACTGAACGGTTTCACCAGGTAGTCGACGGCATTCGCCTCGAATGCGCGCACGGCATATTGTTCGAAGGCGGTGACGAATACCGTTGCCGGCATGCGCGCGGCGCCAATGGTTGCCACGACATCCATGCCATTGATCGCAGGCATCTGGATGTCGAGGAACACCAGGTCGGGCGATTGGTTGCGTATCGCCTGTACCGCCGAGACGCCATCGCCGCACTCGCCCACCAGTTCAATGTCGGGATCGTCGCGCAGCAGGCGTACGATCGCGTGGCGTGCGATCGGCTCGTCGTCCACGACAATAACGGCGATGCTCATACGGTCATGATCTCGGGAGCGTCATCGAGATCTTCCACCTCGCGGAAAGGCAGACGAATGCGGCATACCACGCCCTCTGGCCAGATCGTGTCCAACCTCACCTGTCCGGCATCGCCGTAGAGTTCGCGCAGGCGAAGCTTGGTGTTCGACAAGCCGACGCCATGCCCTGCCCTCTGATTCGCGGCGGTGGCTCCTGCCTCCAGCGTACTGTTTCGGTTTCGGACTTCGATGCAGAGGCTGTCGCCTTCGCGGCGACTCTCGATCTCGATGCAATCCGCACCCACGCGTTCGCCGATTCCGTGAGCGATGGCATTTTCCACGATCGGTTGGAGGATCAGACTCGGCACCGCGCAGTCCAACGTATCCGGGGCAATATAGATTCGCGTCGACAGGCGGTCCTTGAAACGCATTTGCTGGATACCGAGATAGAGATCCAGCAGCACCAGTTCGCGTCGCAGACTGATTTCCTGACCGTCGTAGTCCTCGAGAAACGCTCGCAGCAAATCGCTCAGGCGAAGCAGCATGTCCTCGGCAGACATCGCATCCTCCTTCAGCAGAGTAGCGATGGCATGCAAGGTATTGAACAGGAAGTGGGGCTGAAGCTGCGACTTCAACGCCTGCAGACGCGACTGCGCAAGCTCCGACGCCATCCGGCTCGCCTCTACCTCCCGGTGGATTTTTTCGGCGTGGAACTGTTGGGCCTGCTGGATGGCGAACAGCGACCAGTACGTGAGCAGACCGGTGGCGAAATGCTGGCCCAGGAACTGCTTGACCTGCTCCTCGAACGAACTGGGCTCGAAGAATGTGGAGATCAATGCTCCGATCAGCAGCGACAGCAGTGTCACACCCACGCTCACTGCCAACGGCCTGACCAGACTGCGCAGGCGCACCGCACCCTGGATCGGATACCTCGAGGCCAGCCGGAATACCAGCGGTGCCAATGCGGCCCACGTGTACCACTGAATCATCGACCAGCGGAGGTAGTCGAGCGACGACCATGTCGGCCCGCCAAGCAGGTCGCGCTGATAACGCTGAATCGCAAACACCACGACCACCAGCGTCCACAGGCCAATGTAGCGGGACAGACCGATTTCCGTCGTGCCGAGGCGAACCTTCATTGCAGAGTGCCTAAATGGATAGTCGGCCCATCTTAGGCGGAGCGTTCGGCGCAGAGAAGCCATTCCTTTCCGGCACTACGATTCGCCCCCGCGCCGATACGATTCGTCCCGAATGCGTTGCATGGAGCACCTTCAATCCGGCCCGATAGGCACGTCACCCACCCGCCTACCCGGAGAGTCCCATGCATTCGCCCCGTGCCGTTATCGTCGCCATGCTCATCGCCGCCGCCACGTTCCCGGTTACCGCCCTCTCCGCGGACGCCACGCAACCGGCCATCTTTAGCAAGCCGGCGCAGCTCTTTACCCTGGTGAACGTCACCTTCGACAGTGTGACCGCACTCGCCATCGCACCTGCCAAAAGTAATGCCTTCGAAAACATCGTCCTTGGCGAGCCATTGCAAGGCGGCTTGACATCAACCACGGTCCACGTGCCTGCCGGTGGTTGTCTACGAGACGTCCGGGCGACGTTCCGGGACGGACATAGTCAGGTATTCCCTGCCGTCGATGTGTGCCGGTATCACAGCATGCGCCTGACGTCGCGCGGTGCCTAACAGGATCGCGCAACCCGCCGCCTTGAATTCCAAGGCGTCAAATGCCAGAGAGTCGAATGCTGGGGCACTACGTGCGTGGCTCAGGAGCTCAGCTGATCTCCTGAGCTAGTCGATGAGAAGCCCTTCAGGCCCGCGGATGTAGCAGAGCCGATACGCGTCTTTATAACGCACTATTTCGCCTACGAGCTGCGCTTGCGGAGCTTCTCGTCACTATTCTTTTCGTCGGACGTGTCTACAGTCGACATCCTGGACCAAGGTATGCCAGCGATACTGATAAGCGCTCATCGCGGCAAGATGCTGCTCGTTGGCTGGCTCTGCACACTGGGATTCGGCTCCAGATGCGGAAGCTGCGACCGATGAAGCGATGGAAAGGAAAGCTGCGATTTTGATTTGCAAAGGTACTATCCGAGTCCATCAGGTCTGAATGGGAGAGCGCGATAGTGCATCTCACTGATGCCTCGTGACAGCCAGGTAATTACCTACCTATAGCAGCAGGCTGTCAGACGCGGCGAGGTGTTGCACGTATAGTTTGAGGTTTACTCCTCAATCAGTGACCACATCCGTCGTAAATTTCAAGGGGAGCCCCAACGCAGACAGACTGGCCAATGCCGTTTGGTTAAGGGAAAAAACACAATAAGGTACACCGATGCAGTAATACTCAACTTGCCTTCGGACATTTCAATACTCATCCCCAAGGTTGCCGACCTCTACACCATCTGGACTAATTACATCCTCGGCTTTGTAAAGTCATCGGACACCTATCCTCCAGATGCCGCTCAGTTGACCGGCAGCGATGGCCGGAACTGCACCATCAAATCATTGGAATCCTGCAATCCGCGACCGTTGCGTCCCGCAAACTTCATTGATCGCTTACATTGCAAAAGGAAATCTTCGTCGACAAACCAAGCGCTGCCAGTAGCTTCGCCTTATGAAATTCAATCTCAAAATCGATCGCTCGATTGAGATCAGTCTCCGGCACTGCCTGCGCAAAGAAAACATCCACGAATGCATCATCTACGCCATCGATGTCGCGGATACATATACCATGAGGAATCGACCTCAGGATGTCCTCGAAGAGCACGGAAGCAGAGGATGTTTCCGAGCTTTCAGATCGGATCCACATAGTTGTTGGGTACTTAGCGGAGTCACTTCGACCAGGCACCTTTAACGCGCCTTTTTTGTAGACGTTAGTCGGCGCCAACCCCAACATCGCTGTAACGTCATCGGGCAACAGGTGATCGCCTATCACATAGAGTGAAGCGCTCGCGAAGGATTTTGTCATGACAACAGGTCTTATTCAGAAAGTTTATTTAGAAAGTTCGCCATGGATTTCACCGCCGGGATCTCTAACCTCGCCGGTCTCCGGATTGCCCCCCCACTCTCGTTTACCTCCCTTGTTCGTAGTATCAGATTGTTTGATATCGTGGAACTTTTTGCGCGCCTTTGCGGGATCAACACCGTTACGGCGGCCCCACTCTTCTGCACCCTTATCAGCCGGCCAAAAGCCGGGGGGTAGATTAAAAACCAGCGTAGGCATACATGAAACTTCTTGGCAAGCCGCCATGTTTCCCGGGTAGCCCAATCCGACTACTAATACTACCCAAGGGTTGGGAGCTGCCACCAGCCACCTCGGGAAAGCTGGACTTCGAATTATCAAGCCATCTGCAACTCCAGTTCCAACACTGGTGGTAGTTGCTGTAACAATCACCTCAGATAAAACCGGAGCTTGATTAGGATCTGGCTTCGGCGGTGGCTTAGACGGTGGAGACGGGGGGCAAGGAACCTGCTTCTGATCACCCTGCCCTGCCGCACAATCCTGCATGCCGTCCGGATCGATGTTGACCACCGGACTATTGCTGGCGTAGCTGTAGCGATTGAAGTTGAATGCATCGCCTGCCGCGGGCGTGACTAAGTCAGTACTTAAAAATCGCCCCACGCTCGAATCGTAGTAGCGTGCTTGCATGTAGACGAAACCAGTATCCATATCGTTGACATGCCCAGTATATCCCGGACCAGCTGCTACGGTTCCGAGCGACTGAGCTCCGTAAGGTCGGTAATCCGCAGTCGATATGCCGCTCCCCTGCGAGTCGGCCATTGCCAGGACCGTGCCTTGCTGGTTTGTGTAGTAGTAGGTGACTGTCTCAGCCGCTTGCGCGGCTCCCGTTGCGCAGAGAGAACTTGCAAACATGAGCATCAATCGTACCCATGGACGTAACGTGCGCATGAGCTCGGCCACTCGTTTCATCGCTGTCCCCATGTCTCGATCACCTGCGATAATTACCCGGTCGTACTGCACGAAACGTCAGTCATATGGAGCGATGGCGTAGGTTGTGGAAATAACGCCTATACGCCATTCGCGTAACCATCCACAGACTTTTCAATTGCCGTTTACGATTTGCGTAGTCACATACCCGCTAAACGCCGAACACCCACTCGCGTTGCAAGCCTGGACCCTGTACTGCACGGTCGCGGTGATCTGAAGCAGTGTTAGGTAGGTCATCGCAGTACCGCTGTAAACGATCGTCGGTGTACCCGGGCTTTGCGTTTCTTCGAGCTGATAGCTCGTCGCCAGCGACGCAGCGTTCCAGACGAGATGAATCGTTTTCTTGGTGGCCGGTCCGGACTGCGAAACCGACAATCCCGTGGGAACCGCAGGAATCAGGGCAACGGTGACCGAAGCCGTGCCGCTAAACGGTCCGCAACCACTGGCGTTGCAACCCTGCACGCGGTAACCGTAGGTCGCATTGGTCTTGCCGCAGATATTGAGCGTGCCCGACCCGTCGTTACCGATAGTCGAGAAGCTGCCGCCGTTGACCTGCTCTTGCATGGTGTAGCTTGTCGCTCCCGCCACGCCGCCCCAGTTCACGGTATAGCAACCGTTGTTGCTACTTCCCGGCACAGAGATGGAGGGTGCGGCCGAAGGTGGCAAAGTGATCGACGAACTACCGGTCGGACTGTAGCCACTGCAGCCCACCGCATCACATGCCTTGACGCGATATGTGTACGTTCCGGTGGCTCCGACCGTGTACGCGTACGAATTGTTTGCTCCGCTATATATCTGTGCGAAGCCACCGCCGTTAAAGCTCTGCTCGAGTATGTAGCTTGTGGCATAGCTTGCCGTCGACCAGCCTATAGCGATAGTGCCTGTGCTGGTTGCCGGCACACTGATCGCTGCCGGCGCAGGCGGTATAAGCGAAACGCCGATGGCATGTGTCGCACCGGCGGCACCGCACCCAGACGATCCGCAAGGTGCCATGCGATAGCCGTAGCTGGCCGGGGTTCGCCCGGATGTCGACCAGCTCAAACTATTCGCCGTTTGCACGGTCGTCCACGCACCGCCATTGACCTGCTCGTCCAGTCGATAGCTGGTCGCACCGGGCACCGCAGTCCACTGCACCGTGTAAGCACCGGATGTCGAGGAACCAGGCACGGTCAGATCGCCATACGTCGAGGTTGCGATCGGACCGAATCCGTAGTCGCGGAACCAGTGAGTCCCTTCCTGAACAAGCTCGAACTGAATACGGTTGCCACTGCCCACGCCCCCGCTGACCGGCGTTGCAATTGACACCTGTGCATGGCTTGCCGGCGCGATCACGGGCAACCCCGCCCGGACGATGTCCCACGTAAGTGTGTTGCCCGCGGCATCGGCAAAGTGATTGCCAAGGTTAACCGGGTGCGTACCCTGGCCACTGATATTGATGATGCCGTTGTTCTGTACATCCACGGTGGTGAGCAAGTTCTGGCCATCCGCCGAGAGCACCGGACCGGCAACCATGGTCAACGCCACACTGACTTCAGAACCCCGTAGCGCGTACTCGGTGTTGCACAGATAGACAGATGTCTGCGCGCATGCAGAGAACGGCCCCACCTCGATCGGCACCGTCCCCCAGGTATCGAACCAGGCAATGCCTTCCTGCACTGGCACCAGGCGAATGACGTTGCCTGTGCCGATCACCGTGCTCGCGGGAATGGTCGAGGTTACCGCGGCGTGGCCACCCGGAAGAATGTCGGGAATATTCGTGCGCGGGATCGAAACCACGGCGTCCTGTCCGCCCGTTGTGAAGATGCGCGCGCCCATATGGACGGGGTCCCTTCCAGCGGAAGTCAGTTTTGCCGTGCCGTGGTTCGCGATGTCCACCGTGACACTGATAGTCGTACCGTCGGCCGACAGCGTGGGTGGCCCGAGAAGGGTCAGCGTCACGTTAACCTGGGACGGTGTCAGTGCGGAAGTATCGACAAGCGCGGACGCGACCATTTTCTTGCCAAGGTAAATATAGTCGGTGGCATTGGTCGTCGAGGGGTCGTACTGCCACAGCAACTGCCCGGCCTGGCTATAGGCGTAATACGTTGGTGTACCGGACGCTGGCGTCTTCTTCACCCGACGCCCTTCGGCGTCGTACAGGTAGGTGTCGTAGCCGGTTATCTGCGTGAGGCGATTGGCCTGGTCGAACACAAGCGGCATGTTGTTCTTACTGGTCACGTTGCCCCGACTGTCGTAGCCAAAACTGTTGACCGTAGTGGCACCGCTGGTTATCGATGCCAGTCGGTTGGTGGTGTCGTAGTTATAAGTATTTGTGGTGCCACCGGTAGTCAGCGAGCGGATATTGTTGAGGGTATCGTAGGTGTAGCTTTCCGTGCCCCACAGATTGCTCGCCGTCGCCGAGGTCAACCGGTTGAGCGTGTCGTAGCCAAGCACCTTGGTACGCTGTCCGCTGTTTGTCAGGTCGGTGATCTGGGTGATGTTGGCGTTCGCGTCATAGGTCATATCCTCGCTGACCGCCACGGTCGATCCGGAGCCATAAGAGAAGTTCGACAGCAGATTGCGACTGTTCTTGCTGGCGCTATAGGCCGCGCCGCTACCGAAGGTAAACGAAGCCAGGTCGCCATCGGGATAATAGGTAGCGTTGGCGGCGTAGCTACTGGCCGACGTGGGTCGGCCATGTGCGTCGGGCTGATAAGTCACAGCCTTGCCATCCGGATAGACCGTGCTCGCCAGCACGCCATTGCCGTCGTACCCGAAGCCAAACGCCCAGTTATAACCATCGACAGAAAGCGTCTGCCCGTTGATCAGATCGAGGTTGTTGTAGCCATAGGTCCACATGACCGAACCGGACGTCGCCGTTAACGGCTTGCCAGTGGCGGTATAGGTCATCGCCGAGGCCGCGGTGCCAGCCGGATAGACGATGCCAGTCACGCGATTCATCGCGTCGTATGCACGAGTCGTCTGTGCCGCGGTAGCGACCTGCTCCTGGCCGCAGCCGGTTCCCGTGATGGCCAGACCCGAAGCACTCCAGGCCAGATTGTTGGCGGCATCGTAAGACATGACCTCGCTGCCCGATTCTGGCTCCGTGGTCCGGCACAGACGGTAATAATTGTCGTAAGTCATCGTCTTGGTGACCGAGGAGCCCGCCCCGCCCTGGGCGATCGACAGCGGATTGCCGTAGATATCGCGAGTGATGGTCTGTACTACGCTTTCCGGCGCCCGTACCTGGATGACGCTGTTGTAGGACGGCTCGTCGAACACCTGATAGCTGGTAGTGGTCGCGTAGCCCTTCGGATCCGTAACCTGCTTACGCGCGCCGGACAGATATGCCATCGAGGTGGTCAGCGTACCCAATTCCGAGGGCTGAACGCTCTGAACCACACGCCCGAGGCCGTCGTAGTACGTGCTTACCCCGGAGGTAATCGCCGAGATGTCCGGGCCACCATTGACCGGGTAGGACTGGAACGTCTTATTGCCGCGCCAGTCGTAATCGGTGCGTGTACTGATCTGCAGTGCGCCATCGCCTGCACGGTAATCGAATTCGAGGATTGGCCGCATCATCGCGTCGAAGTAAGTCGTCCAGACCGAACTGCCCTGGCTCGATTTGCGCAGCCAGTGACCCGCGGCGATGCCTCGTGACGCACCTTCGGTGTTATAGGCAAAGTGCTTCGGCGACCAGCCGGACGGGTATGTAATGTCCTGGATGCGACCAACCGTGTCATAGCCATAGCTCGTGGCATTACCGGCCTGGTTGGTGATCGAGCTGATCTGTCCGAGGTCATCGACGGCCAGCGTTTCCGACGTGCTATCCGGGAAAGCGATCGTCTGCGGAATGCCGTGCTTGTAATTGCTCAGATGGGTCGTGTGATTGTTCGGATCGGTGAAACTCGATAGTTGACCCGACCCGTCGAAAACATAACTCATCAAGGTCTGACCGAATCGTGCACGCGACTGCAAGGTGACGTTACCCAGATTGTAGGTACTGAGACTCTCCGTCTCGCCAGTGTTGTTGTTTACCACCTGCTGCGGCAAACCAAGCACCCAATGCGGCAGGTCATTGAGATAGGTCGTCGTTTCCGTGATCGACGTCTGGCCTGCGACGTCGCTTCCGCGTGTCACAGATGCAGGGTTTGCAAACGCATCGAAAGAGTTCACCTGGCGCGTGAAATTGTTTCCGCTGTCCGTTGTTACCGACTGGCTCACCGGAGTCAGGCTACCCATCTGACTCGAATTCACCGCAAGTACGGGAGAACGTCCCAACGTCTGCGGCCATGGCCACGGCCACGCACCACTTGTCGGCGGCAATGCATAGGCTGTGGTATGCGAACGAAGCACTGCCGTGGTGCTGTCGCCGTTGTATTGATCCGTGCGTAACAGCATGCTTTCGGATGCATCGAATTTATTGCTGAACGTATAGCGCGTCGTGCGCAGATCGGGATCGACCATATCGGTCGTCACCGTCGTAGCGCAGGTCGTACAGGTGGACCAGCTATCGTTCGGCGATGAGGAGCTATAGGTCCATGTCTGGGTCGCCAGACCCGGACCCGACAGCACGCGCTTCACCAGCGATGTTTGCTTGTACACCGCGGGGAAACGCGGAGAATAGCTGCCGCCATTGTTCAGGCAGACATAAGGAACTGCCGACCGACCGCGGATCGTGCTCTGCAAATAGAAGGTACCCGTCAACCCAGACGGATGCGTGATCGACGCCGTAGAGCTGACCGCATCCTGCGGTCGCAAGGTGTAATCGCAGCCCGAGTTGCTGATCAGGTAGCCATCGCCCGGTATCGGAGCAATGCCGCCGAGATTGAACGACCAGGCAGAAGCATCGGGCAAGGTCACGCCAGTCAGGCGAGGTACGGTCGGATCGGAATTGTAGGTATACGTCCAGGTCCGCGGGTGGGCCGCAGCAGGTTGCAAGACCACCGAATGCACACGGTAGCCCGGCGGATCGTAATAGTTGCCGGAACCATCCTTGGCAGGATTCTGCCAGGTCTCGTAATTGATCTGGACCTGGCGTCCATCGCTGGCGCTGACGTTGGTCAGGTTGCCATTGGCATCGTAGGTATAGTTGACGGTATTGCCGAAGCGGTCCACCGCCGAAGACACCGCCATGCTGGCGATACGACGGTGAAGCGCGCCGCCCCCGCCGAAGATCATCGAATCGGTCGTCTTGTACAGCAAGACGTCCAGGTAATAGCGCGTGCCATCTGGCGATACCGCCAGGAAACCTTCGCCAGGCTTCCCATTGGACGTCTGCGCGAGACAACCGATTGCCCAGCGATCCTTGGTTACGAGCGGGAAATTGATCGTCGCACCGCCGCTATTGGTCATGCTCGGTACTTGCGCGTTGTTGACGTCGCGCTTCAGCAGTTCCTGACCACCGCTGCCCGGCATGATCAGCTGATATCCGTGCCACCACTGGTCGGTCGAATACGTGATGACCGTGCCTTTGAATGTTACGTATTCATCGGGAGCAGTATCGGCATTGGTGCAACGCTGCGTGTCGCTGATGAAAAACCACGATGCCGTGTCGGGCGGAGTGAGGTTGCCCGTGCCGCTAGCTGCGGAAAGCGTTTCGATACGCGGCGTTTCCAACGCCCAGTCGACGAATGCGTTATCGATGAAGTCGTAGTACACACCGGCGGGCGGCTGGTCGGGTGTGCGGAAACTACGCGCTATCTGGATCAGCGGTCCGGTGCCGGCTGCCGTGACATCCACCTGATCGAAGGAAAGCGCGCCGTTGTAGAGACTGATGTTCTCGCCGAATGGATGTTCGCCCAGCGGCTCGATATCCTGGGATATCTTGATCTTCTTCTGAAACTCACTCTCGGGGGTGACGGGGGATGACTGGGCGAAACACAACCCGGCCAACAAGATGCCAAGGATTCCAGCCGTCGCGCGAACGCACCTGCCCTTATCCCGCAAACTCATATTGTCCCCTGAGCGCGACCGTGTCGCGCGAGCCTTCCCATACATCCATCTGGAAGGAATCACGCACACAACCACACGCCATCCAAGAATGGCGGCAACCAGCGCTAGTGAATTCCCCGTGGCTGACCGCGATGTGAGATCGGCGGTCGACGGATCATTTACTGCGCGAATACATACCGTCAATAAGCAAGTTCTTGCGATTGAATACAGGGGCTGATAAGGGAAAAGTGGGCGTCACGCCCTATGGTCAGACCAGTGCGCCATCCTTCATCCCGGCTTCCACACGGGGCCTTTCCCCATCGCGACGAAATCCATCGAGAACCGGTTCGCCGAACCACGCAAGCTTCGTAGCCAGCGAAGCGACCTCACCGACGATAAGCAGTGCCGGCGAGCGCACGCCATGCTCTCGCGCTGCCTCCGGAAGATCGGCAAGGCGACCCACGACAACGCGCTGCTCTATGCGCGATCCGTTCTCGATCAAAGCGACCGGCGTCGACGGTGCGCGACCGTGAGCTATCAGATTGGCGCGGATCGCCTCCAACTCCCCTACGCCCATGTACAGCACGAGGGTCTGCCCTTTCCCGGCCCATCGGCGCCAGTCCAGGCCCTCGTTCGTGCCGCGACAGTGGGCCGTACCCAGGACTAACGACTGCGCATGGTCGCGATGCGTCAGCGGAATGCCTGCGTATGCCGCGCACGCCAGCGCTGCGGTGATGCCGGGTACCACCTCGAACAGCACGCCGGCCGCATGCAAGGCTTCAAGCTCCTCGCCGCCGCGACCGAAGACGAACGGGTCGCCCCCTTTCAGGCGCACTACCCGTCTCCCGGCTTTCGCGTGCGCGATCATCAGCTGATGGATACGCTCCTGACTAACGTGATGGTTGCCCGCCTCCTTGCCGGCTTCGACGAGTTCGGCGTCCCGCCGTGCCAGTGACAGCACCTCCGCGCTGACCAGCCGGTCGTGCAGGATCACGTCCGCCTCGTTCAGTGCACGCAGGCCACGCAAGGTAAGCAATCCCGGATCGCCGGGACCGGCGCCCACCAGCACGACCGAGCCCAGCCGTGCGTCACTGGCGTTTTCTAGCGCCTCGTCGGCGGCAACGGCCGCCTGACCGGGTCGGCCCGCGCGAAGCAGCGCGGCCACCCGGCCGTGGAAAAGCGATTCATAGAAAGCACGGCGCGAAGCCGGCGCGGGGAAGCGTTCCCGTATCTTTGCGCGCAGGCTTCCCGCCAGCCTCGCCAACGGCCCGACCGAATCGTCGATCAGCGCTTCCAGCCGCTCGCGCAGGAGCCGGGCGAACATCGGAGCTTCCCCACCGGTGGAAATCGCGATGCTGACCGGCGACCGGTCGATCACCGCCGGCACATGGAACGTCGACAACGCCGCATCGTCGACCACGTTCACCCAGAGCCGTCGCGCACGCGCCGCCGCGGCAACCCGTGCGTTTACCGCGCGCTCGGATGTCGCGGCGATCACCAGCCACACATCGTCGAGCAGACGATCCTCGAACCCGGCGCCCCGGAGCACGATCCGGCCTTCGTCGCTCAACGCGCGCAATGAAGACGTCAACACCGGCGCGACCAAGCTAACCGACGCGCCCGCCTCGACCAGGCGGGACACCTTGCGTTCGGCGACGGCGCCGCCGCCGACGACAAGCACAGAAAGGCCGGAAATCTCCGCGAATATGGGGTACAGCGACATGGCAGACGGACCGCGACGATGGGGCCTCGACCATAGAAGCACCCCCGCCCCTGCCCAAATGATTTGTCGGCACGAGCATATGCCGCAGCGTTATACGTAACGAAAACTTGACATATTCAATAAATGGCCGTATAGACGTCTGATATGTCATACGCCATCGCCGCCTCGAAGCCCACCCTGCTCCGGCATCCCGCGCGATGTATCCATGCCCTGTGCGCGATTCTCATCATCGACCCAGGCCTTCCGTGGATTCCAAGCCATGACGCTCGTCCAGCTCCGCTACCTCGTCGCCATCGCCGACGCGGGTCTTAACATCACGCTTGCCGCCGAGCGCGTGCACGCCACGCAACCCGGTCTCTCCAAGCAGTTGCGTCAGCTCGAGGACGAGCTGGGCTTCAAGCTCTTCCATCGTCGCGGCAAAAGCCTGCACGGCGTTACCGCTGCCGGTGAAAGCGTGCTCGAACGCGCACGCACGATCCTTGCGGAGGCCGGCAACGTCCTCGCCCTTGCCGCCAACCTGCGTAACGAGGCACATGGCAGCCTGCGCATCGCCACCACGCATACGCAGGCCCGCTTCGCCCTGCCCGATATCGTCGGTGCATTTACCCGTCGCCACCCTGAAGTGAGCGTGCACCTGAATCCCGGCCGCGAGGCCGGCGTGCTGCCGCAACTGAGCGCGGGCCATGTCGACATCGCCGTGGTCAGCGGTAGCGGCGGCCCACCGCCGGCGGGTATCGCGCTACCCGCATACCGTTGGAATCGCATGCTCGTGGTGCCGAAGGACCACCCCTTCGCGCGTTACACGCGGCCGCCCTCGTTGCAGGAACTCGCCGCACAGCCCCTGGTCGGTTACGAGTCGTCGATGCAGTCCGACTCGTCGCTGCAGCGAACCTTCGTCGCGGCGGGTCTTCATCCGCGTATCGCCATGACGGCAGGCGACGGCGATCTGATCCGCACCTATGTGCGCGAAGGTCTCGGCGTAGGCATTCTGGCGGAAATGGCCGTGACACCGGGCGACCGCGACCTGGTTACCCTGCCTGCCGACCACCTGTTCGACCAGTGCACGACGTGGATCGTGCTGCGCGATGGACTGGTTCCGCGAGATTTCCTGCTCGACTTCATCCGCGGATTCGCCCCGCACCTCGATCCTCGCGATATACGTCGCGCCGTCGCGGGCGATTCGACCAGCGCGTGGCCCGCCGCGCCGCACTGGCGGCAGCGCGGCGAGCACGCCGCTTAATCGATAAGCTCTCGTTTGCGTAGCAACTCGAGTACCCGCGCCGCCAGAACTTCGGGACTGGCAGCGTCGCCGTCCAGCCTGAGTTCCGGCTGCTCGGGTACTTCATAAGGATCGTTCACGCCGGTGAAGTTGGCGATCTTTCCCGCGCGGGCCTGTGCATACAGCCCTTTACGGTCGCGCGCTTCGCATACGCCAATGTCCGTGGTCACGTGAATCTCGACGAACCCGCCGTGCGCCTCGACCAGTGCCCGCGCCTCCGCACGCGCATCGGCGAACGGCGCGATGGGGGCGCAGATTGCAATACCGCCATGGCGTACGACTTCGCTGGCGATGTAACCGATCCGCGTGACATTGGCCGCGCGATCCTCGCGTGAGAAACCCAGTCCACGCGAAACATGACGGCGAACCTCGTCCCCATCCAGCACCGTGACCGGGCGGGCCGTGCGCTCAAGCAGCAGGGCAAGCACGGCCTGCGCGATCGTCGACTTGCCGGCGCCGGACAACCCCGTGAAGAACAACGCGAAACCGCGCGCCGCACGCGCTGGATGCCTCTCGCGCAGGATGTCCACGACTTCGGGGAAGCTGAACCAACTCGGGATCTCGGTACCGTCACGCAGATGCTTCCGTAACTGCGTACCGGAGATGTCTCGCACATCGTCATCCTCGACGACTTCGGTGCTGGGAAGATAGCTATCCCGATTGGCCGCATAGACCATTGCAGGAAACGGCACGATGGCAATGCCCAGTTCCTTCTCGTGTTCCTGCAGCAAAGCCTGGGCGGCGAACGGATCGTAGAAGGGCTTGCCGTCCGCACCGTTTCCCGGGCCTGCGTGATCGCGGCCGACGATGAAGTGCGTGGCACCGTAGTTCTTGCGGATAATCGCGTGCCACAACGCCTCGCGCGGACCGCCCATGCGCATCGCCAACGGCAGGAGCGAGAGCTTCACGCTGTCCGCGGGGTATTGCGGCAACAACGCACGGTAGCAGCGAACGCGCGTGTAATGATCGACATCGTCCGGCTTGGTCAGGCCCACGACCGGCTGGATAAGCAGCTTCGCTCCGACCTTTTCCGCAGCGCGCAAGGTCAGTTCGCGATGAGCGCGATGCATCGGGTTGCGCGTCTGGAAAGCGACGATCCGGTCCCATCCATTGGCCGCGAACCAGTCGCGCAGTGCGCGCGGCGTATCGCGTAATTCCGCGAAATCGAAATGGGCGATACGGCCAATCCCACGGATCTTGCCGCCCAGCGCCACTGGCGCGGTCCCATCGAGAAGCCGGGCCACGCCGGGATGCAGACGATCGACGGTTCCGAATACCTCGCGTGCTTCGCGCTCGCGATCCGGACGCCAGATATCGCTCACCTCGAGGATGGCCAACGGCACGCCCTGTGCATCGCGCAACGCTATTTCGTCGCCGACCGACAACCTCGCCGCGGCTACCTCGTCCACGCCAAGCGTGATGGGGATCGGCCACAACGTGCCGTCGGCGAGGCGCAGGCGCTCCACCACGCTGTCGTAATCGGCGCGACCGAGGAATCCTTCCAGCGGCGAAAACGCACCATTGATCAGCAGTTCGAGATCGCACAACTGCTGGGCGTCGAGTACGACGCCAGGCAGCGAGGCGCTGCGACGGCGCAGAAGCTCCGCTTCCGCATGCGGTGCGGCAAGATCGCGAAGGACGCCGCCGTGCGGCACGACGGGATGGAAAGGACGGAAGTCATCCGTGGCGGGAGTGGCGAGAGCTGGCAGATTCATGTTTTTGTCTTTGCTCGGGATAGTTCAGGCGGGATCGTGCAGGCCGCACTCGCGTTTCCATCCAAAGAAACGCGTGTCTTCCGGGTCCATGCCCGATTCAAGACGGCGGGTGGTGTGGGTGTCTCCGATGGAGACGTATCCCTCGTCCCATAGCGGGTGATATGGCAGGCCGTGCGCGCTGAGATAGCGCCCGACATCGCGATCGCTCCAGTCGGCGATCGGGTGGACTTTCCAGCGGCCATCGCGAAACCGCGCGAAGGGAGTCGAGGCGCGGCTTCGCGACTGGCCGCGGCGCAGCCCGGCGAACCAGGTGCCCGCGCCGAGCTCGGCCAGCGCGCGCTGCATGGGCTCGACCTTGCGCACACGGTTGTATTCCGCGAGCCCTTCGGCACCCTGTTCCCACAACCGGCCACGCGACGCTTCGTGGCATGCGGGACTCAATGGCGATGCATAGACCTTCAGATTGAGACGGAGCTTTGTGGACAACGTGTCGATGAACCGATAGGTCTGTTCGAACAGATAGCCCGTGTCGATGACCACGACTGGCAGGTCCGGCCGGATCGACGTGGCCAGATGCAGCGACACGGCTGCCTGAGCACCGAAGCTAGACGACAGAACATGTTCGCCCGGCAGGTTCTCAAGCGCCCAGGCGACACGCCCCTGCGCATCGAGATCGGCCAGATGCTCGTTAATGGCGTCGACCTCGTTCATGCGACGGTCGCCACGGGAATCGAACGATTCTCCGTATCCAGCGCGCCGCTGCGCAGCAACCAGTCGCCGAAACCTTCGGCCTCCTGGCGTTCCACCGCATACGCACCGAACAGCGGATCGAGCGCGGCGAGGATGGCTGACTCATCGACATTCTCGCGATAGACGCGGTTGAGGCGTTGCCCACGAAAGTCCGCACCCAGCCGCAAGTCGTAACGCCCCGGTGCGCGACCGATCAGCGCGATCTCGCCCAGGTAAGGCCGCGAGCAGCCGTTAGGGCAGCCGGAAAGACGCAGCAAAATGGGCGCGTCGATGAGGCCGTGCGTGTCGAGCAAGGCTTCCAGACGCGTCGTGATATCCGGCAGGTAGCGCTCCGCTTCCGCCATGGCCAGGCCGCAGGTCGGCAAGGCCACGCAGGCGACGGCATGACGGCGGATGCCGCTCTGTTCGCGATAAACATCCAGGCCATGGGCGGCGACGAGCGCATCGATGCGCGCCCGATCCTTCGCCGCCACGCTGGCGACGATCACGTTCTGGTTGCAGGTAAGACGAAAATCGCCGTCGTGGATCGCCGCGATTTCGCGCAAACCGGTCAGCCAGCGCCGCGCACCGATATCGGCCAGGCGTCCCGACTCGATATGCAGCGTGAGGTGCCATCGCCCGTCGTGCCCTTCGATCCAGCCGTAGCGATCGCCGTTGTGGTCGAACCGGTACGGTCGCGCCGGCTCGAAAGCGAATCCGGCGCGTGCCTCTACTTCGCGGACGAAGGCATCGAGGCCGCGATGATCCAGCGTGTACTTCAGCCTCGCGTGCTTGCGCTCCACGCGGTTGCCCCAGTCGCGCTGTACGGCCACGATCGCTTCGGCGATCGCGGGCAATCGCTCCGGCGCGACGAAGCCCACGATGCTGCCCAGTCGGGGATACGTGGACGGATCGCCCTGCGTCGCACCCATACCGCCGCCGATGGCGATGTCGAATCCTGCGAGACGCCCCTGTTCGACGACAGCGATGATGCCCAGGTCCTGCGCAAATACATCGACGTCGTTGAGCGGAGGAATGGCCAGCCCGATCTTGAACTTGCGCGGCAGATAGGTCTTTCCGTAGAGCGGCTCCGGCTCGGGTTCGCCGATCAACGGTTCGCCGTCGAGCCATATCTCGTGGTAAGCGCGCGTACGCGGCGCCAGTTCGTCCGACAGGCGCGCTGCCCACGCATAGGCCTCGGCGTGGCCTTCGCTTTCCACGGGATTGGCGGTACTCACCACGTTACGCACCACGTCGCCGCAAGCGGCGATGGTGGTCGCCAACGCGTCGTGAATCGTGGCGATGGTGGGCTTGAGGTCACCCTTCAGAATGCCGTGCCACTGGAAGGTCTGCCGCGTGGTAATGCGTAGCGTGCCGTTGGCGTGCTCGCGCGCCAGTACATCGAAGACCAGCCACTGCGCTGGCGTAACCACGCCACCGGGCAATCGCGCACGGAGCATGAAAGCAAACGCGGGTTCGAGTTTCTGTCGGCGGCGTTCGTCGCGCAGGTCGCGATCGTCCTGCAGATAGCTGCCGTGGAATTTAAGGATCTTGTTATCGTCGTCGCCGATGCCTCCGGTCGCCGGATCGGCCAGCGCTTCACGCAGGCTACCGCGCAGTTGGCGGCTGCTTGCCTTCACCCGCTCGAAGTCGGAAAGCTTTTCGCTCATCTCAGTACACATCCCGGGCATAACGCCCTTGCTGAAGCAGTTCGTCGAGCCATGCCGCCGCCTCGGCGCGATCGCGCCCGCCGTGCTCGACGACGATATCGATGAGGGCGGCATGGACGTCCGGCGCCATGGCCTGGGCATCGCCGCAGACGTAAAGGTGCGCACCGCCTGCAAGCCATGCATAAAGTTCGGCGCCGTTCTCGCGCAGGCGCTGTTGCACGTAGACCTTGCCACCCCGATCGCGCGAGAAGGCAAGATCGAACCGGGTCAGTGCGCCCATCTTGAGGGCGGCCTGCCATTCGGCTTGATAGAGGAAATCGCGGCGTGCGTGCCGGTTGCCGAACAACAGCCACGACCGGCCCCGCGCCCCCGTGGCCTGGCGCTCCTGAATGAAGGCGCGAAACGGTGCGACGCCCGTGCCGGGACCGATCATCACGATGTCGGTCGCGGGATCGGCAGGCAGACGGAAACGATCGTTGGTTTCGATGAACACGCGCAGGCTCGCCTCGTCGCCGGCCAGCGCGAGATGGTTGGTCGCCGCGCCGACGTGACGATGACCATGGGCCTCGTAATCGACCACGGCGACGGTGAGATGCGCCTCCTCACCGACCGCGGTGGCGCTCGATGCGATGGAATACAGCCGTGGCAAAAGCGGGCGCAGTGCGGCCAGCAAAGCGTCGGCCGTCCATGTCGCGGGATACCGCCGCAGCAGGTCGAGCGGCTGGTGCGAGTCCAACAGCGCCCGCAATGCCGGAGCCTGCACCGGGTCCAGCACGGCACGCAGCTCGTCCCGGCCGCTTCGCTCCGCGAGCGCGGCGACGAACGGCCTGGACAACCGTGTGATCTCCTTCGCGTCGGTCAGCCATTCGGCAAGCGTGCGGCTGCGTCCCGCGACGGCGATCGATACATCGGCCGCCAGATCGGCGGCGGCAAGCAGATCGGCAACCAGTGCCGGCGGATTGCGCGGCCACACGCCCAGCGAATCGCCCGGCGCATAGCGCAAACCCGAACCCTCGAGGGATATCTCGATGTGCCGGACATCGCGCTCGCAGTCGCGGGACACGATGCGCTGATTGGCAAGCACGGCCGCTTCGAAAGGCTGCTCCCGGGAGTATCGGGGCGACACGGCCGTCTCGCGTGCCGGAGCAAAATTAAGGACGTTCGTGGAGGTCAGCAGCGGACGGACGCCATCGATGGCCTCCGCGGTCCATGGCGCCGACACCGTTTCCACATCGACGTCCGCCTCGCCCAGCAGGACAAAGCGCTCCGCCCCCAGCTCGGCCAGACGCGTATCGAGACGCCGCCCGATCTCGCAGTACCGCGGATAGCTCGAATCGCCAAGAGCCAGTACGGCGTAACGAAGGTCCGGCAACCGGGGGGCGCGCCGGCTCTCGAGGAACTCGATAAAGGCTTTGGCATCGTCCGAAGGGTCGCCGTCGCCTTGCGTGCTGGCCACGATCGCCAGGAAACGCTCTTTTGCCAGCTCCCTGACCGGATACGCATCCGCGCGAACCAGCCGGGCGCGCAAGCCACCGGATTCCGCGCTACGAACCAGCGCTTCGGCAGCCCGCCTGGCATTGCCGGTCTGACTGCCATAGATCACGGTCAGCGTGTCGCTACCCGACCGCGCGGGCGCGTCATGGATCGGCGGCGCCGCCCGTGCCGCCAGCCATGCCGCGGCCCAGTACAGCTCGGCCGGTTTCAGCCCCTCGGCCACGCGAGCGAGCTGCGCCCGTGTCGCCGCATCGAGCGGCAAGGCTTCAAGGTCGGTGGAGACGACGGCATTCACGATAAACCTCGGGACGTTTGGGCTTCTGGACGTCCAAAGGTTAAGAACAAGCTAAGCGCGACGGAAAGGATGCATTCGTATATCCATATAGCGAATGCTTACTTCACGCGCCGGAAGGCGAACGCGAATACTCTGGCCTTGCCACACCGCCGGACGACCATGCCTCCGCTTTCCGAATTCCTTACCTTTGTCGCCGCCGGCGTGCTCGCCCAGCTGGTCGACGGTGCGCTGGGCATGGCATTCGGTGTCGTCTCGGCCGGTATCCTGCTGGCTCTGGGTCTGCCGCCGGCCCTGGCCAGCGCCAGCGTGCACTACGCGGAGACCTTCACTTGCGGCGCATCCGGCCTGAGCCACTACCTGGCGGGCAACGTGCGCAAGCGCCTGCTCTGGACCCTCGCCGTGCCCGGCCTCATCGGTGCGACGATCGGCGCCTATGTGGTCACCCATGTACCGGCCACCTGGATGAAACTCGCGCTAACGCCCTATCTGCTCGGTGTCGGTGTGTTCCTGATCGCCCGAGGCGTGCGCGCCGCACGCGTCACGAACGACGATCCGCGCAGTCCGAAGTGGCTGGGTTTCCTCGCGGGACTCGCGGACACGATCGGTGGCGGCGGCTGGAGCGCGATCAACGTCACGGCGCTCATCGCGCGTGGTGCCACGCCACGCATCGTCGTCGGCACCGTGCACGTGGCCAAATGCATCGTGAGCGCGGCGGCAAGCGTCAGCTTCCTGTTCCACGTGGGCGCGCCGCACCTTGCTTCGGTCGGCGGGCTGATCGTCGGCGGGATGCTCGCCGCACCGTTCGGCGCCGCCTTCGCCCGGCGCGTACCGGCACGCGCCATGACCTGGCTGGCGGCGCTGGCCGTACTGGGCCTTGGACTGAACAACGTCGCGCGCGCCTTCGTCTGAAAGAACTGGCACCTCCCCGAAACCCTACGCAGCTTGCAAGATTGACGAAATGCCCCCATCCGAAGGGAACGCACAAGGGGACGGGCATGATCGATCTGTACAAACTGCACTGGTCGCATTACGTCGAAAAGGTTCGGTGGGCGCTGGACTTCAAGAAACTGCCGTGGCGCGGCATCGACATCGTCGCGTTTACCAAAAAAGAGATGCGCCATTTCGACTGTCCTCAGACCGTACCGCTGATTAACGATACGGAGACCGGTATAGCCATAAGCGACTCGTCGCCGATCATTCGTTATCTTGACGAAACCTATCCGGAACATCCCCTGTTCCCGAGCGATCCGGTCGAACGCGACCAGGTTTGGCAATGGATGCTTCGCCTCGATTCCACGCTTGGTTTATATGCGCGACGGCTCGGCTACACGCAGCTGATCATGGAATGCCCGCAGATCCTCGCTCAGTTGTTCGTGCCGGATGTTCTGGGCGGCCTGTTCGCGCGTCGCGGGTGGCGCACGGTCGCTTCGCCGGTGCTTGGCACGATGCTGATATTGCGCTTTCACTTTCATCGCAACCGGCATGATCGTATCTACGAAAAGCTCGAAGCGCTTCTGACACCCATAGCAGAGAAGCTAGGGCGCGATGGCTTTCTGGCGGGTACTCAGTTCACGGCCGCGGATCTGACCCTGGCGTCACTGCTGCGCCCGTTGCGCATCGTGCCTCATTTCAGCCATCACCCACAGCTGCAATCGCTATTCGTCTGGCAGGAAAGACTCTTTCGCGAATACGGTCGCGATGTGGCATTTCCTTACGAAGAGGCCATTCGGGCGAAGCGTGAGCGCAGCGGCTTAATGCGGAGCCGGGTGAGCTGGATGAAGAAGGGTCCTGAAGCCACCGGCGACTACGATCACGATGCGTTGCTGCACACGGCAAAGAACGATCTCCACCCGGTAAGTAGCAAGACGCTGGTTCTCGGACTGCCCGCCTATTTCAAATTGCGCTGGTTCAACGGCATTGCAAAGGCGACTTATACGCCCGCGCCGTACGTCGCCCATGGCATCGGCGGCCTGGTGTAGCCTGCCCGGACGCCCGGGTTATCGTTGGCGGGGACCGGCACGGTTTCCCGCATGCATCCAATCGCCCCTCCCACTGCATCTAAGCTTCGACACACCCACTCGCAGACTTAAAGGAAGGCAGGCACCATGAGCGACATGTTGGATTCGTTAACCGGGCTACTCGTCATCATATTGGCCTTGGGCGGGCCAGTATTTGTAGTCGGACTGGTACTGCGGTTTAAGTTGCGCAAGCAGCGTTCCCGGCAGGAGTTCGCGATTCGCATGCTGGAACAAGGCCATACCCCTGACCTGGAGCTGCTCGACAGGAAGGACGACTGGAGCGATTTCCGCTGGGGCGCGATCCTGTCCGCGCTGGGCGTTGCCCTGCTCGCGGTAGGGGCTGTCGAGGCCGACAAGGACTTTCTGGCGGGCGCGTTCATTCCATTGCTGATCGGGCTGGGCTTTCTGCTTACGTTCTACGTGCGACGCAACAGCCAGGGCAAGAAGACAGATATCGTGAGGACGGACTAAACCGGTGCCAGTCGATCCGCTGGACGATCGCGCACTCGTTGCCCGTGTGCGCTTCGCCAGCGACCAGCATGCGTTCGCCACCCTGGTGCGCAAGCATCAAGGGCCTTTGCGCGCCTGGCTACGTCGACTGCTATCCGGCGATGAAGCCACCGCCGACGACCTGGCACAGGAAACATTTCTGCTGGCCTACCGCAAGCTGGACAGTTATCGCGGTGAAGCGTCGTTCTCCACGTGGCTGCATAGCATCGCCTACCGGCAGTTCCTGATGCAGCGCAGGAAAAACGGACCGGCGACGATGGCCTTCGCGGAGCCCTTCGAATTGATCGAAGCGCCGGTGAGGGAGAATCTTGCAGCCGTCAACGACGTCCGGCGCGCTCTGGCCGAACTTTCGGCCGACGAATACAGCGCCATCGAGCAGTGCTATTACTTCGAGCGAAGCCATAGCGAAGCCGCCGAGGTGCTCGAAAGCGCCGTCGGCACGATCAAATCGCGCGTTCTGCGAGCCAAGGCAAAACTCCGCCAGTCGCTTGCAGCCTGGGCAACAGAGGACACACCATGAAAAACCCGATGGAATCCCATGCGTCGCCCGACGACGCCCTGGACGTCCTTCTGCGTAAAGCATTGGCGGACGAGTTGAACGTATCGGCGGACGAGGGCTTTACCGATCGCGTCGTCAGCCACCTGCCCGCCCGCCGTATCCACCGTTCCCGGTGGTCGATCGCTCCGTACGTGGGAGCGATCGCCGGCGGAACGATCTTCACGCTGTGCGCGCCCGATTTTCGCGACACCGTCAGCCAACTCGTCCATGCGACACCCGACCATATTTCGGGCATGGCCCTGTTGGTGCCACTGCTGCCGCTTATCCTTACCGGCCTGGTGATTTCGGGACTGACCATGCTCGATCGCCGATAACGCCGGCCGGAAGCGAATTACCAGGTCATTGCCGCACCCACGCCCACGCCGGTATCTCCCCGGGTATTGGCCGTGCCGTTCAGCCGGTATATCCAGCGCCCACTCTCGGAGATGGTCGACACCCCGACCGCCGCGCCGGTCTGCCCGTTGAAGGTACCCAGCGCCACGGCGGCTGAGCTCTGATTGGGCTGATAAGCCTGAGGCAAGCTCGCCATCGCAATAGCCGAGGCGATACCGGCATCGGCACGATTGCGGATTGCGTTCAGGCGTCGGTCCACCACCCGGAACTGCTGGTCGGTATAGCTCCTGGACCAGTCCTTCGCCGCATTGAGCTGCCTCACATTGATCGCGTCCGTTGGAGCGACGCCATCGGCCACATTGGACAACTGCTGGGCCACGCCGGGATCTCCGCCCCTTCTTCCGCGCGCCACCAGCGTAAGTCGATTACCCACGCTATCTGTCTGCTGCAACGGTCCGCCCATTCCCGCATTGAGGTTGTAGATACCATTCGCCACCGAATTCAACTGCGAACCATTGACCGCGTCCGTGCTGGTGGCCGAAATCACACCCGGGGCCAGGTTCTGTATCTGCCGCTCAGTACCGACCGAGCCTACCGACACCACGCCGACATTCGCAACGGGAATGCCTGCCACGTCGACGCCATAAAGTCCGGTGACACCCGTATGTGCTGCGGCGGTACTGGACCCTCCACCTAACGCCACGTCACCCGGATTGTTGGCCTGCGCGAATGAACCAATTGCCAGGGAACCAGCTCCCAGTGCTTTGGAACCGGTACCCATTGCCACCCCGCCAATCCCAGAAGAATTGGCCTCGGAGCCAATCGCAATAGTGGCGTCCCCCGATGCCTGTGCCCCAGATCCAAACGCGGAGGCACCTGCGCCCACAGCGGCTGCACTCTGTCCAACGGCAGTTGCCGCAGGAAATGGGGTACCCGAAGCGCTCGAAAAATCGGCTATTTCTTTGGTTTGGATTCTCCCATCGGCGTGGGAGTAGCTACCGAAGGCCGTATCACCAGAGCTGTCGGCTTTAGCTTCATATCCGATGGCATTGGCGCCAATACTCGCGGCGATGGCATTTGTACCGAACGCTATCGAGTCATTCACACCCGCGTTGGCGTCAATTCCCGGTGCGACTCCCTCTGAGGCATTAACTATATTGCCGCTACCACTGACCTGGGCGTGCGCCGTGCCGGACGCGACCATACTGACGGTCATCAGAATCGCTGCGGAAATGGGCTGCCACCGCGACGTGCTCCAAAATTTACTAGAAACGCTATTCATACTAAATCTCACACAGAAGATGGCAATGAAATGGTTGATGCACAGACATAGGTGACAGCACGGGGCGATATGCCCCGAACGTCATCAGCTATAACCAGGTGCGCAATCTGACGACCCGAGGATTTGCATCCGTAACGAAATGACGGGAATCACGTTCCGTGATCGCACCGAGATTTCGCACTCCCTCCACGTTGAATACGGGAAACGGACTCAGAACCCGACACGGCACGTTCGTGTCGCCGCCCTTTCCTGAAAAAAATGGCGGGGAGGCAAAAGAGTGACCTCCCCGCGGGATTGCGTTGTCTCTCGACAGTGCTGTTATTTCCAGCTCATCCATAAAGCTGGCCGGGTTGCCATCAAGGGGGGTACGGGCATGGCAACCACACCGCGCCACCAGCGTCCTGCCGGAGGCAATAAACGTTGCGTCATCGCAACGGCTCCCCGGCCCTTGCGATACGGGAGACATCAACGTTCTCGATACAGGAAAACGAGAAATCCCGGTCAAACCCGACACGCCATTTCATATTCGATGCGCGATCTATCCCTGCACGGCCGGCGTAGCTTCCCCGCACCGGTGCATTCCGGCGTACGCTGGTGGCGAAGAAGGTCAACGAGCCAACACTCGTGCGGCCCTGTCGGCTTTGCGAGTCGCATCCCGTATCTATAGTCAGTCGAGATGATTTACTGACCCCATCCACCTTCGGCCATGCACATGAAGACGTCCGTCACGAACGTTGCGGCTCAATTGCGTGCCATGAACCTGCTCGACGACTATCTGGAACTGAAAGGATTCCGGAGGACTCGTTGGCTCAGACGCCTGCGCCGCCAGGAGCCGGACACGGCACGCCTGGTCGAAGCGCTGATCGCGGCCGATCAGACGGACGACGACCGGTTCGATAGGGGCATTCCCGAATTCACCGTATCCCAGGACCAGGCCGCCGAATTGTCCGACCTGCTTGGCAAGCGCATGGGAGCGTGGCGGATCGAAGAGGTAATCGGCCACGGCGGCATGGGTGCGGTCTACCGTGCCAGCCGTGCCGACGGACAATTCGAAAAAGACTGCGCGCTGAAGGTGGTTCGCATCGACATGGATCAGGCCAGGGCGCGCGACCGTTTCCTGGAGGAACGGCAGCTCCTCGCACGCCTGACCCATCCGAACATCGCCTCCCTGCTCGACGGTGGCGTCGAAGGAGAACATACCCCGTGGTTCGCCATGGAGCTGATCGATGGCGAGCCCATCGACATCTGGTGTTCGAGGAAAAAACTCGATGTACGTGCACGGATACGACTGATGCTCGGCGTCGTCGATGCGGTGCGCTATGCACACAGCCAGTTGATCATCCACAGAGACATCAAGCCGTCGAATCTTCTGGTGACGGCGGAAGGCAAAGTCAAACTGCTCGACTTTGGCATTTCGGCCCTGATCGCCGAGCGCCTGATGACGGAACAGAACGCGGATACCCAACTCGTAACGCCGCGTTTCGCCGCGCCGGAACAACTGGCACGCGGCCCGGCAAGTACCGGCATCGATATATATGCGCTTGGCTTGCTACTTCATTTGCTCCTCTGTGGAAGGTATGCCGGTGGCCAGTCCCCGCATGCGCGCGACTATCTCAACCCTTCCACCAGGTTGTACGAAACCGGACAGATGTCGCGCTTCGCGCAAGGATTGAGCCGCGATGAAGCTTCCGCATGGTCGCTGACACCACGATCGCTGGCATACCAGGTACGTGGAGATCTCGATGCCATCGTCGCGCGCTGTCTTCAGCGTGACCCTGCCCATCGGTATGCGGCCGTCGGCGAACTGAAGCGCGACCTGGGGGCCTGGCTGGATGGGCGACCGGTGCTTGCTCGCGCTCAAACCAGCCTCTACCGGACGGGTCGTTTCCTCGCCAGGCATCGCTGGCCCGCCATAACGCTTGCCATGATCCTGCTCATATCCCTGGGTATCGTGGCCCACATAAGGCAGCAGGCGCGTGTGACGCAAGAGAACAGCGAGGACGAGCACAAGATGCTCGGACTGTTCAACACGATTTTCTCTCAGCAGGGATTGCGGGTGTATGGCGATCCGGCATTTACCGTCAAGGAAGCGGCGGACCGAAGCCTTGAACGCGTCCAGAAAGACAATAGCCTCGACGCGGCACTGAAGAATCGCATGCTCAGAAGTATCGGCGGCATCTATGCCGGCCTCGGGATGTTCGCCAAGGCGGACCAGGTGCTCACGTCGGCCGTCTCGGGGGCGCCACCCGGTAGCTATGACAAGGCACTGGCGTTGTATGCCCTTTCGCGGAATGCGAGCAATCAGGAGAAGTACGCCGACGCGACGTCTCTTATGAACCAGGCCGGGAAAATACTGCACGACCTGCCCTCGCAACCGATCAACAGCACGCTGAACGCACTATTGCTTGCGACGCTGGCCGACATCAACTCCTATACGCACGAGTCTCAACCGGCGACGTATCTTAAGCAGGCCGACGAGGCCAGCCAGCTACTGAAAACCATCGACGATATCTCCATCGAGGACGAGAGCGCGATACGGCTCTCCCTCGGCGGCGCGTACATTCGCGGCGGCGAAATTCCAAAGGCGCGGTCGATGCTGGACGCGCTGATCGCCAAGAGCGAACGAGCGGGCCTCGGCAATTCGGATTCCGTATTTCAGGCGCGCGACCTGTTATCGATCATCTACATGCTTATGGGCGAACCCGATCTGGCGCGCATGTCATACGCGAAACGCATCGCCGACTGGAAGAAGACAGGTACGAAGACACCCGAGCTGGCCTATGCCCTTCATGAATATGCCATTGCGCTCGAGCGATGCGGCATGTTCGAGGACGCCGTTGCCGCCATGCGCGAGGCCACGGGTATTGAAGCAAGCCTGCAAGCCGATCACCCCGTCCCGGACGCATTCCGGACGAAGATACGGTCGCTGCTCATGGCCAGGGCCTTGCAGTACACCGGCGACCTGACCGGTTCGACCAGCATTCTTGGCGATCTGCGCAATCAACTATCCGGGGCAACGGATACCAAGAGCCGGATATTGTATTCGTCGAGCTTGATCGCTATCGCGAGAAACGACGTGATGCGCGGCGACACCGATAACGCCCGGAGTCTCATGAATGAAGTGACTTCCATGAAGAAGCTCTTTTCGACAGCGGACGAAAATACGGCCGAACTCAATCAGGATTTGCCGCAACTGAAAGCGGACATCTGTCTTGCGTCGCACGAGTTCAATTGCGCCGTCGAGAATGCAAGCCTGGCGCTGCATCAACTTCAAGAGAATGCATACGACTGGACGCGGTCGCGCTCGGAGCCCCAGAGCCTGCTTTTGCAGAGAACCGTGGCCGTCGCACTTATGGCGCAGCCCGGGAAGTATGCCGAAGGGAAAAAGCTGCTCGATACCGCGCATGAAGCGGCCGTGGTCCGCTACGGCCGTTGTCACGCCATAACGCGCGCGATGCTGAACGAACATCCCGTCATGTCATTGAAGGCGATGCACCTTGCCCCGTCCGGCGAGTGCGCTTCCATGCCCGTCCCGCCATAAGCCCTTACGGGCGCTCATCGGCCAACTGCGCCAGCAGAAACGCGCGCGCCTTCCGCCAGTAACGTTGCACCGTGCGCTCGGTCACCTCGAGATGTTCCGCGATTTCCTGTTCGCTGTACCCGCCGAAGTAGCGCCACTCGACAACCTTGGCCAGGACCGGATCGATCTGCTCCAGTTCGGACAAGGCGTCATGCAACGACAAGACCTCATGGGCCGGGTCGGCAATATGCATCGACGACACATCGAGCGTGAGGTGAACCAGGCCGCCGCCACGCTTCTGGCTTCCGACATGCCGGGCATGGTCCACCAGAATCTGACGCATCACATGGGCAGTAATGCCCAGCAGGTGTCCGCGATCCTTGGCGGCAATTTTCGAGTTATGGATGCGCAGGTAGGTTTCGTTCACCAGCGCCGTCGTCGTGAAACTGCCGCGCCCACGTCGAAGTTGCCGGCGCGCGTTTCGTTTCATTTCCGAATAGATGGCCGTGTACGCCTCGCCCAGTGCGGCGGCGTCGCCCGATTCGATCCGCTGAAGCAGCAGAGGAAACCGGTCGTCGTCGATATCCGTGGCTGGACTATTCATGCGCTCGCCCTCTGTCTGAAGTGACCATTGTCGGCTTTTTTCCATGTTCAACGTATTCATAAGGTGTATGGCAACCCAATAACTTCACACCGGTCGATGCCCACGATGCCCGAAGACCTGATCCTCGACAGACACGTACGGCAGCCCTCCGCAGGCACGCCGGGGGTGGCGCTAGCCCGGACGAGCCACGTCGGCGCGCCCCCCGATATGCCGGAGGGCCGGCTGGAGCTGTGTTATCAGCCGCAACTGCATCTTTCGAGCGGGCGCGTGGTCGCCGTGGAGGCCCTGGCCAGGTGGCGCCACCCGCGCCGTGGCCTGCTGACTCCCGACCGTTTCCTGCCGGCCATCGTTGCCTGCGGACAAATGCGTGAATTTACGACCCGCGTCCTGTCCGAATGCTTCCGTTGCCTGGACACACTCAGGGACAGGGGGTACGGACACATGGCCGTGGCCATCAATGTTTCATGGGACTGGATTGTCGACTACGGAAATATCGAAGAGGCCATCTCCCTGGTCTACGAAGCAGGCCACAGCCCGGACAAAATCATCATCGAGATCACCGAGAACGCCCGTCTGATAAAAAACGAGCAAGCCATACGAAACCTCGATCGCCTGAGAAATCGCGGCTTCACGATCTCGCTCGACGACTTCGGATCGGGCTACAACGCCATCGAACACCTTCGCTACATGCCTCTGGACGAGATCAAGATCGACAGGTCGCTGGCCTATAGAAGCAGCGAAGACGAACGGGGACGCCAGATCCTTCAGTGTCTGGTGGAGATGATTCACATGCTTGGACACGAGGTAACGATCGAGGGCATCTCCCGAAAAGACGACCTGATCCTTGCAACGCATTTGCGGGCCGATACGGCGCAGGGAAACTTCATCGCACACGCCATGCCTGTCGATCGGCTGCTGTCATGGCTGGACGCGCGAAACCATGGAGGATAAGCATCCCGAAGACTGGTTCCAGCCACAGCTGCATCTTCTGACGCGGCGGATCGTAGCGGTGGACGTGCTTTCGCCCTATTGGCGCACGGGGCGCGAGTTTCTGCAGCTCAGGCACGCTGGGATGTCCATCGCTGGCGGGTCTCCGCCGTGGGAAGTTACCGCGCGCATTGTGGCGCCCTGCATCCGCGCCATTCAGGCGCTGAAGCAGAATGGTCATCAGCACATCGCGACGTGCATCAACGTCTCGTGGGACTGGGTGAGTCACAGACATAACGTCGAGGACGCGATATCGGCACTGCACGCATCGGGAAGTCCGCCTTACAACATCGTCGTGCGAATAGACGACGACGTTAAGCTTGCGGACCCCTCGCAAACGGCAAGAAATCTCCAGAAGCTCAAACGATACGGACTTTCCGTCGAGATCGATGCCTTTGCACCGGTCATCCATGGCACGGAGCATTTAAGGCATATGCCCATCGACAGCGCCAGGATCGACGAATCGCTTTTCGAGAAGTACAAAGGAGACGTACGCGGCTCGGTCATCCTCGAATCGTTCATAGAGATGCTTCACAAACTCGGTATCCAGGTGACTGTCGAAGGCGTATCGACCGGAGACGATCTGAAACTCGCATGCCGGCTCAAAGCCGACATCGCGCAGGGCAGCTTCATTGCCACACCGATGCATCTGGACAGACTTACCTCATCGTTGAACACACGCAACCGGTTAACCGTCGCGGATGCGTTGAGGCCCTGAAAAGGCGAATGCCGCCTCAGTCTTTCAACAATGCGTGATAGTCGGGACTGAGTTCGGCCAGAACCACCAGCGCGGCCGCGCCCAGCGCTACGCAGTCGTGTCCGGCGGTACATAGCTGTACTCGCTCTTGCTGGCGCTCCACCCTGACGCTCACGGATGGAAACAACGGGGCCGATTCCTCGACCAGACGTCCCAGGATGTCGTTGGAAAGTGTGCCTCCGACAAGCACGGTTTCCGGGTCCAGCAGCGATTCCAGCAAACTGATCGCCTGACGAAGTGCCGGCACCGCTTCGGCAAGCCAGCGCTCGATGCCTGCGGCGTGCTTGCGCTCGGTCAGGTCCAGATCGGCCAGGTCCTGGTCCGCCCCGACCCCCAGGTGCTCCAGCAATGACGCTCCCGAAACATAGCGTTCCAGACACCCCTGCTTGCCGCAGTAACAGGGCTTGCCATTCGGAATCACGATGACGTGCCCGATTTCGCCGGCGTTGCGCCAGTGACCCGAGTACAACCGGTTGTCCAGATAGAACCCGGCACCCAGTCCGTGTCCGATGAACAGATACGCGAAATCCCTGAGACCACCCGCGGCACCGTATAGCCGCTCGCCCATGGCGGCCGCCGTGGCGTCGTTTTCCATCAACACGGGAAGTTGCGTCATCTGCCTTAAGACGGCGAGGCTCTGCGCATCGTCCCAGCCAGGCATGCTGGTTGGGCCAACCGCGCTCATGCCTTCGACGCCAAAGGGACCGGGCAGCGCGATACCGATGCCGAGCATGGGCTTCCCCGCTACATCGCGGCGAAACGCTTCAATGCTTCTCAGCAGCAAGGGCAACGCTTCGGCGAACGTCGGATAACTCACGGCGAAGACCTGCCGTCCCCGGGTGACGCCTTTCAGGTCCAGCAGTACCGCGACGATCTGATGCTGTTCCACATGGAAACCGATCGAGAACCCGCCATCGGGATTGATCGACAACGGAATGGGCGGCTGTCCTCTGGCCGTCTTTTCCGGCGCGTGGGCCGACAGCTTCGCTTCGCCGATCAGCTCGGCAACGATGTTGGAAATCGTCTGCGCCGTAAGCGATGTGAGTCGCGTCAGGTCCGCGCGGGTCAGACGTCCCGCCTGCCGGATGGCCTCCAGTACGACGCGACGATTGTGCATGCGCGCGTGCTCGAGATTGGTACCCGTCGTTGGCTTGTTCGACTTCGATGGCGTCTGCATGGATAGCGGGTTTCACTCTTCGGGAAGGATCGGGCATGAGTGGCCCTCGCGCCGGAACCATGCCAGCTGAGTCGCCCAGCACCAACACTACAGCCAGATTAATTAATTTCTTCAACTTGAATTAATATAGAACTTGTGGTTTTCTTGGGCCCACCCAGTCCCAGTCAACCCGACCGTGCCGTTTCCGGAGACCGTCCAGAACATGCGAAACGAGACGCACGAGGCACCCACGGCGCCGCAACTGAAGCCACGACTGGGGCTGGCTTCCGCCGTGGCGCTCAATATGAGCCAGATGTGCGGCGCCGGTCCCTTCATCACCATTCCCGCGATGGTCGTGGTGATGGGCGGTCCGCAGGCGTGTCTCGGATGGCTGTTGGGAGCGTTGCTGGCCCTGTGCGACGGCCTCGTATGGGCTGAACTGGGCGCCGCCCTGCCCGGCTCCGGCGGCACTTATATCTATCTGCGGGAAGCTTTCGGCAAGCGCACCGGCGCGTTGCTGCCCTTTCTGTTCGTCTGGACAGCCATGCTCTTTATCCCGCTGACCATGGCTACCGGCGTGATGGGCTTTGTCCAGTACCTGGGCTGGTTCCTTCCGCATATGACCGCGTTGCAGGGAAATCTGGTCGGCCTGGTTCTGATCTGGATCACGATCGGTCTGCTGTGGCGAACCACGCGATCGATCGGCCGCCTCGGCATCGCGCTGTGGATCGTCATGCTGATAAGCACCGTCTGCCTGATCGCCGCGTCGCTGTCGCACTTCGACGTCGCGCGCGCTTTCAGCTTCCCGGCGGGCGCCTTCGATCTGGGTAGCAGCGCATTCTGGTTCGGACTCGCGGGCAGCCTGACGATCGGCACGTACGATTATCTGGGTTACAACACGTCCGCGTATCTGGCCGCCGAAATAAAGCAGCCGGGCAAGGTCATTCCCGCATCCATCGTGCTGTCGATCCTCGGCATGTTCGTGGTGTATTTCACGATGCAGATCGGGGTCCTGGGCGTGGTCGACTGGCATCGCATGCTCGACCCGGATTCGATGGCATTCAGTGCCGTGGCCTCCGTTGTGCTGAATGAATCCTGGGGATCGACCGCCGCGGGCGTGGTGACTGTACTGATTCTGATCACGGCTGCCGCATCGGTATTCGCCGGGTTGCTCGGCGGTTCGCGCGTGCCTTACGAGGCGGCGCGCGATGGCGTCTTCTTCAGGGCGTTTTCGCAGATTCATCCGCGCCTTGGTTTTCCCACCTGGGGGCTGCTGTCGATGGGCGTACTGACCTCGCTCGGCTTCGCTATCGGTCGCCTCACCTCATTGGCCACGCTGATCCAGTTGCTGACCACCGTCATGATCCTGGTGCAGTCGGTCGCTCAGATCGCCGCGCTGTTCACGCTGCGACGCAAACGTCCGGAGATGGAACGGCCATACAAGATGTGGCTGTATCCCGTGCCCGCACTGATCGCCCTGCTCGGCTGGATTTATATCTACGTGTCGTCGAACAAGAACGCGCCGGGCGCCTATCCGATCCAGTGGTCGCTGGCATGGCTGCTGCTGGGATCGATCGCCTATCTGTGCTGGTCGCGCGTGCACAACCTGCGGGCCAGACACGCATGAAGATGTCTCCGAACATGCTTATAGCCATCGATGTCGGCGGCACCAAGACTCAAGTGGCCAGCTACGACACAGCGACCGGGGCACTGCGTCGCTCCCGTCTGGATACGCACGCTCCCGGACTGACTGGCGGTCCGGCTTTGCATCGGCTCATCGACGCGGCGAAACACTGCGCGCAGCTCGATGACGACCGGCGTCTTCTGGGGGTCGCCGCCGTCTTTCCCGGCGTCGTACGCGAGAATCATCTGCTGATGGCGCCCAACACACCCGGGCTGGAAGGCATGGACCTCTTCGGGGAACTTGCGGCCGCGTTCGGCAGTACGGCGATCACGCTGGACAACGATGTAAAAGCCGGAGGCCTCGCCGAACATACGTGGGGCGGACTGCGCGGCACCGATCATGCGCTTTACCTGAATATCGGCACCGGACTTGCCGCCGCCGCGATCATCAATGGCGAGGTGTATCGCGGACGCAATGGCGCGGCGCTCGAGATCGGTTATCAGTTGACGCCCTTCCTCGACGAGGTCGAGCCGTCTCAATGGCGCGGCTGGCGCGACGGTGTCGCTCCTATGGAAGCGTTGTTCTCCGGAGCTTCGCTGGACGAACTTGCGCGCGAAACCCTGGGTTCCGGCCAACGTGCGAAGGACCTGTTCCACAGCGATCAGTCACACGTGAAACAGGAACTGCAACGGCGACTCAACGCGCTCGCTGCGCAGCTGGTGAATCTGTCCATTGCGCTCGACGTGGAGCGGATCGCCATCGGCGGCGGCGTCAACCGGCAATACCCCGTGCTTGAACAGAATCTGGCGCAGCTGCTTCAGCGACTGGTGCCGTTTCCGCCTGCGCTGGTCAGCGCACGGTTTACCGACGATGCGCCGCTATGGGGCGCGCTGGAACTGGCGCGCCGTGCCGCGGGCCTGCCGGCGCTGCCGGATTCGATATTCGATACAGCAACAGGTACCGGGAAACGACACAAAGCGTCGCCGTTTCCGTAACGAGCAAGGTCTGGCAAGCAGCGATGGGGAGTCGCGCTTGCGGTCACGGGCCATGGGTTGAACAACCGCACTGGAGGGGAGGATCCACTATGCAGCACCGAATGTCTGTACTGGCAGCCGCTATTGTCGCCGGATTGTGTTGTACGACAGGGATGTCGCATGCGCAGAACGCGCCGCCGCCAGAGGCGAGTACCGGTGCGAAATCCGCACCCGCTCAAACGACGGCGACGCCCGCCGATGCGAAGAACGCCAAGGATCTCTCGGCCATCATGGTCACGGGCATTCGCAGCAGCATGGCCAGATCGCTGGACACCAAGCGCAACGCCGATGCCATCGTCGACGCCATCACGGCAGAAGACATCGGCAAATTCCCGAGTACGAACGTCGCCGAAGCCATGGCGCAGATTCCCGGCGTCACGATCGACCGGCGTTTCGGCCAGGGCGAACGCGTCAGCATCGACGGCACCGATCCGAGCCTGAACCTCACTTTCCTCGACGGGCATCCGGTAGCGCAAACGCCATGGCTCGTCGGAGAACAGCCCAACCGCGGCTTCGACTACACGCTGCTGGCGCCTGAAGTGCTCGGCCGCCTGGAAATCTACAAGTCGCCGGAAGCGCGTTTGCCCGAAGGCAGTATCGGCGGCACCGTGATCATGTACACGCGGCAGCCGCTCGACCTGAAGGCGAACACCCTCACCGGCACCGTCGGCGTCAACTACGGCGACCAGGCCGACAAGACCCGTCCCAATGCTTCCGTGCTGTACAGCTGGAAGAACCCGGAATCCACGCTCGGCGCATTGGTCTCGGTTTCGCACTACGAGGAACAGACCGATCGCCAGGGCAGCGAGATATTCAACTATCAGGCAATGAGCGACGTCGCATCCGTGAATCCCACGGTGGCCGGTCTCGTTGCCAGCGGCAAGCTGGCGGGCACGGACATCATGCCCGACTCGCTTAACGCCGCGTGGTTCCAGCAGCATCGAAAGCGCGACACGTTTACAGGCACCGTCCAGTACAAGCCTACCGATCGTGTGGAGCTCTCGGCCAGTGCCCTGTACGTGCGCGAAGATTTCAGCAACTTCGAACAGTCGCTGTATTTCCAGGGAGGCAATCAGAATATCGACAGCCTCGGAGCCGCATCGCAGGGCGTGATCGGCTCGGGTCATGCCTGCGGCGTCGAAACGGCAGGCTGCGGGCCGGCCGCCGTCTACCTCGATTCGTTCGCACGCAAATCGGTGGTCACCACCAAAGGGCTGGACTTCAAGGGAAGCTATCGCGGCGATGGCTGGGAACTCAACGGACAGATCGGCGGAAGCAAGGCCAACAACACGCTGCAGGAATACTACCTCGGTGCCGTCTACGGTGGCGGCTATGGTTGGGACATCCATCGCGGCGTCACTTTCGACGACCCGAGCGCCGCGCGCGATCCCACCAACTGGGTCGAGCCCAACGGCTCCAACAGCCTGCTTCGCAATCCGCTGACCTCGCGCGATTTCTATGGTCAGCTCGATTTCAGCAAGGACTTCAACGGCCCGATAAATCAGCTGTTGATCGGCGCGCGCTACACCCGGCACAACGAAGGCTCCGACTACCGCAGCTATGCCGATGGCATCAACGCCGGGTCGCTGGCCGATGCCGGCGGCATCAGCTATACCGACATACTCGACAGCAGCGCTTTCTCCGGCTTCTCGGCCGACCAGCGTCGGCATGTCCAGACCACCGACGGCGCCGAGCGCGCATGGATCGACAACAGCCCGATCAACTGGAACGATGTCAGCGCCGCGAACTACATCAACGGCACCTGGAAGGTGCGACAGGAAGCGGAAGGCCTGTACGCGCAGGCCAATTTCGCCACCGATTCGCTGCACGGCAATTTCGGTGTCCGCTACGTGCATACCAAGATCGACGGCAACTACATCCTTGCCGACGGCACGCCTATCTATCCCGTGCCGGATGCATGGCGCAAGACGTCGAAAGCCACCTATAACGACTGGCTCCCGGCGTTCAACCTGGTCTATGACACCCAGCACGACGTCGTGCTGCGTTTCTCGGCCGCGAAGGTCATTTCGTGGGCGCCTTACAACCAGCTCGTGCCCAACACGTTCCTCAATGACGACGTGCTCAACGGGACAGGCGGCAACGGCGGACTCAAGCCGTACAAGTCGTACAACTTCAATGCCTCGGCCGAATGGTATTTCGGCGCGCAGTCGGTACTGGCCGCTTCCGTGTTCTACAAGCACGTTCTCAACTACCTCGATCAGGTAGCCAAGACCGAGCGCCAGTACAACGGATTGAACGACACCGACCACGCCAACTTCGTGTCCAAGTACGTCGATGGCCAGCTGGGCAATTGCGATGTAAACGGATTCTGCGATTACACCGTCATCCGTCCGTACAACTCGGGCGCGGGAAAAATTCGCGGCTTCACCCTGAACTATCAGCAGCCGTTCGGTGAAAGTGGCTTTGGCGTGTCGGCCAACTATACCTATACGCACGCTCGCAACACCGCGGGAGAAGCGTTGCCCTATAGCTCGGACAACGCAGTCAATTTCAGCCCTTACTACGAGAAAGGTCCGCTCACCGCCCGTCTAATATATGGCTGGCGCAGCAAGTATCTCGCGGGAGGCTTCATCGCCGGCGCGGCGCCGGCCACCGTGGATGCCTACACCGAGTTCGACGCGAGCTTCGGCTGGACCTTCAATCCCAACGTCTCGGTCACGCTGGATGCGATGAACCTGCTCGACGAGAAGTATTTCCAGTATCAGGACACCAAGCGCGAACCGCTGAACACGTACACCACCGGCCGGCGCTACATGGCGAACCTTCATTTCAAGTTTTAGGGATGGCAACACTACACACCCCATCCCGGTATGACCGATGATGGGACTCGTCGATCAACCGGTGTCGCTATCGTCTATGAAGATCCGCACGATTTTCCTGAGCGTGTTGTTGTGTTTCTCCTGTCAGGCGTTTGCCGGCGACGGCGAGCTGCCGTTGATTCCCCTGCCCGTGCAGGCGGTACCGCAGGCAGGACAGCTGACCATCGGTCCGGGCACCGTTATCCGCGTCGTCCCCTCCGACGCGGCGGCACTTCGGGTGGCGCATGCGCTGTCCGATCTGCTGGCACATTCCGGCGGCCCGACACTGGCGGTGGTGACGGAGCCGGCGGCGAATGACGATCCTGCCATCGTCATTCGCCGCCGCACGGATGCGGCGGTTACCCAGGCCGAGGGCTACACCCTGGATGTGACGTCAAAGGAAGCGAGCATCGTCGCCCGCGACGAAAGCGGGCTCTATTACGGCGCGGTCAGCCTGTGGCAGTTGTTTACCGCCCATGCGTCCGGCACGACCGCGACCGTGCCCGCCGTGCGCATCGACGACTGGCCCCGCTTCGGCTGGCGCGGTTTGATGATCGACTCCGCCAGGCATATGCAGAGCGTGGCCGACATCGAGCGGATGGTCGATCAGATGGCCCTGCACAAGCTCAACACACTGCACTGGCACCTCACCGACGACCAGGGCTGGCGCATCGAGATCAAACGCTATCCGGAGCTGACCCGCACCGGTGCATGGCGTACGCCGCCCGAAGCAGGCAAGGAAGGTACGCCGACGCGTTACGGCGGCTTCTACACGCAGGAGCAGATTCGTCAGGTCGTCGCCTATGCCTCCGCACGTCACATCACGATCGTGCCGGAGCTGGACATGCCCGGCCATGCGCAGGCTGCCGTGGCGGCGTATCCGCAATTCGGCGTCACCGGCAGGCGCCCCTCGGTGTCGGTCGACTGGGGAGTCAATCCGTATCTGTACAACGTCGACGAGCCAACCGTCCATTTTCTGGAAGGCGTGCTCGACGAAGTGATGGCGTTGTTCCCGTCGCGTTACATCCATCTCGGTGGAGACGAGGCGATCAAGGACCAGTGGGAGGCGTCTGCCGATGTGCAGGCAAAAATGCATGCGCTTGGCCTCGAACATCCCGAGCAGATGCAAAGCTGGTTGATGGGACGCTTGGGCCAGTACCTGCAGAACCACGGACGGCGCCTGATCGGCTGGGATGAAATTCTCGAGGGTGGCGTTCCCGGCGATGCCGCCGTCATGTCGTGGCGCGGCACCAGCGGCATCCAGAAAGCGATCCAGGCGGGACACGATGTCGTCGTGGCGCCCGACCCATTCCTGTACTTCGACTACGTGCAGAGCACGCGCGCCGACGAAACCGCCGGCCGTCTGCCGATGCAAACCCTGCAAAACGTCTATGCCTTCGAGGTCGTGCCTCAAGGACTGGCACCCGGGCAGGCAAAACGCATTCTCGGCGCGCAGGCCAACGTGTGGAGCGAGCACATGCCAAGCGCCGCGCATCTTCAGCACGCGATATTCCCGCGACTGGACGCACTGGCCGAGATGGTATGGACGCCCGCCGAAAAAAGGAGCTGGAGCGGTTTCCTGGCGCGCCTCCCCGCACAGCTCACCCGATATCGTCAGCAAGGCATCGGTTATGCCGACAGCGCCTTCGCGGTAACCATTGATGTGGATCGAGTACAAGCCCTGACCAGCGGCAAAGCACTCGTCACATTGTCCAATCAGGTCGGAAGCGGAACGATTCACTACACCCTGGATGGCACGCCCCCGGTTTCGGGTTCGCCCGTCTATGCGGCGCCGTTTACGGTGACGCTCCCGACGACCGTAAAGGCAGCAACGCTGACGCCATCCGGCACCGTGCTGGCCGATGCGCGTGAGCGCATTCTGGATGTTCCCCAGCTACGCACCATCGCCGGAAACGAACTGACCGCCTGTCCGTCGGAACACATCGATGAAATGCGCGCGCAGCCGACACCAGATGCGACCTCGCTATCGCCCGTCTACAACGTCAACGTATTCGACAGTTGCCGACGCACGCCACCTCTACCGCTCGATCCTATTCGCGCCGTCGTGGTCGACATTGCGCGTCTGCCACGCAATGTCGCTCTCGCGCACGATGCCCGGCTGATCGTCCGCCGCCATGCGTCATCGGTACATGGCGAGCTGGAGATTCGCGTGGATCGCTGCGACGGCCCGGAAGTATCGGTAACGAATCTGCCGGACCCGAAAAGCTCGCCTCGTCGCTTTGAACTTACGGCGGCCTTACCGCCGCTACGTGGTGCTCATACGTTATGCCTTCTCCTGACCGCATCGCCGGAAGATCCCTACTACGGCGTTACCACGCTTCGACTGCAGCAGACGACGGAACAACCATGAACACAGTAAACACACGTCTGTCGTCTATCGACGCGCTGCGCGGATGTACCGTCGCGGCGATGCTGCTGGTCAACGACCCGGGGCTCGAAGCACATGTCTATGCACCACTCGAGCACGCCACCTGGTACGGCTGCACGCCAACGGACCTGATCTTTCCGTTCTTCCTTTTCATCGTCGGCGTTTCCACCGCGCTCGCGTTCGGGCCTCGTCTCGAACAGGGCGCACCTCAGGCATCGCTCGCGCGCACCGCTCTGAAACGCGCACTGCGGATCGTGCTGCTGGGGCTGGCGATCAACGTGCTCGCATGGCTGCTTATGCCCGACGAGCGCCTGCGTATTCCCGGTGTGCTGCAACGAATCGGCCTGTGCTTCGCCGGTACCAGCCTGTTCGCCATCTACGCACGACCGCGTATCTGGTGGGCGGCCATCGCGACTCTTCTACTGGGTTACTGGGCGTTGCTGCTCGCGAGCGGCTCGCTGGAGCCATGGGTGAATATCGTCAGTCGCACCGATAGCGCCGTGTTCGGCCATACGGTCTATCAGATCGATGCCGCAACCGGCCGCGGACACGATCCCGAAGGACTGCTCGGCACCCTGCCCTCGCTCGCCACCAGCCTGCTCGGACTATGCGCGGGCCAGTGGCTACGGAAAGGACAAACGCGACATCTCGTCGTAGCCGGCATCGTTTCGGCACTCATCGCGATCGCATGGTCGCACTGGCTGCCATTCAGTAAAAACCTGTGGACGCCATCCTTCGCACTCTGGTGCGCCGGCCTGGCCATGCTGGCGGTCTGGCTATTTCATTTCCTGGTGGACCAGCATCGTCTGTTGCCACTAGGCCGCCGCTTCGGCGTCAACGCCGTGGCGGCCTACGCCGGCGCCGAAATCATGCAGATACTGATCCCCGCCAGCGGCCTGCAAAACAGGATCGAATCATTCCTGAGCACCACATCGACCAGCCTGCAACTCGATCCACGACTTTTCTCGCTAGCCTACGCCATCGTCTTTGTCGCGATCTGGTGGGTCATCGTATGGGCGATGGATCGCAGGCGGATCTATATCAAGCTTTGAGATGTCCGATCTAACCGATGATTCAATCCGGAACGAAGTTAAGCGCCACACCATTGATGCAGTAACGCAACCCGGTAGGCGGCGGTCCATCCGGGAATACGTGCCCCAGGTGGCTGCCGCAGCGGCTGCAATGGACTTCCGTGCGTTGCATGCCGTAGCTGCTGTCGACGGTGGTTTCGGTCGAACCCGGAGCCGGCGTGTCGAAACTGGGCCAGCCGGTTCCGCTTTCGAATTTCGTGCCAGAGACGAACAACTTCTGGCCGCAGCCGGCACAGGCGAAAGCGCCGGTTCGTTCTTCGTGCAGCAGGCTGCAGCTTCCTGGGCGTTCCGTCCCGTGACCGCGCATGACGGCGTACTGCTCCGGCGTCAGCAACCGGCGCCATTCCTCGTCCGTGTGCGTTACTTCGAAATGTTCGTTAGCGCTCATGATCGCGTTCTTCGTCTACGGTGTAGATGGCTTCGGGGACTGCCTCGAGTCGTGCTTTGGAAATGGGGTCGCCGCTATCGTCCGACAAGCCATAGGTGCCTTCGTCGATTTTTTCCAGCGCACGCCTGACATCGTCCAGCCGCTTGACGGACTGGTGGAACACGGCTTCGTCGTTTTCCTGGATCGCCATTTTCTCGGCGTCGTCTTCGCTTTCGCCAGCCTCGCCGCCCGCGGTGTCCTGAAGCAATCGCTCCTCCGCACCCGCCGCATCGCCCGTCCCCATCAACTGGGCACGAAGGGCGATCAATCGCAGACGCTGCGCTTCGACGAACGAAGCGCTCAGGGGATGATTCGTGGAGCTGTTCATAAAACTCTCCGTTGCTCTTGGGAGCGAGGCGTGATTATCGCCCGACTATGCGCGCAGGCAGGAAATATTTCTTGCACGGACGTGCTCCCGCCCTTCGCACCGTCACGCTTCAGCGCCGTATATAGTCGTCTGACGACACAGCGGAAACGCCCTGCCCCGTTTCGCCTCGCTCGACCCGTTGCGCCGCCACGGCGCGATAGTCGCGCGGCGTCATGCCTACGGTTGCCTTGAACTGCCGGGCGAACGCGCTCTGATCGACGAAACCGCAGGCCAGTCCGATCGATGCGACCGTGTCGTTGCCTCCCAGTAGCCTCATCCCCGCTTCGATCCGGAGTTTGGTCAGCACCTGTTGCGGCGTGAGCTGGAATACGCGCCGGAAGTGCCGCTCCAGCTGAGCGACCGAGAGATCGGCCAACCCGGCGAGCGTGTGCACGCGCACGCCCTCTGCATAGTGCTGCTGCATATAGCTGAGCACCCGTCGCAGACGATCATAGGTGGGATGGCGTCCGTCCGGTTGGCCCAGGTCGCGCGAGATGCCGATCACGCCGCGTATCTCGCCACGCACTCGCAACGGCCGCTTGCAGGTCAGGCACCAGCCCGGTGTCCGATTGGTGAAGATGTGTACTTCGAGCTGGTTCTCGATCACCTCGCCGCTCAGTACGCGCTTGTCCTGCGCCGCATACGAGCCGCCCATGGTGGTGGGAAACAATTCGGTGACGCTCTTGCCGATCACCTCGCTGCGCCCTTTCAGGCCCAGCCGGCGCACCAGGGTCAGATTGGCGTGCGTGTAGCGCGCCGCGACGTCCTTTACGAAGAACACCACATCCGGCAGCGCATCGAACAGCGGCTCCAGTTCATCGGCTGAAATCTTCATACGTGTTATGTGCTCCCCGACCGGTGGCGACGGCGTTTTCGGCATTGCAAAGCGCTTGTGCACTGCATCATAAACAGCAATTTACCCGCTTGCGCAAGTAGGTACCCCAAAAACGGGGATTTTGCTCCGCTCCGGCCGTTATGCCGAATTCCGCATTCAATGACAGCAAGGCTTTCTAGACGCCCGGTGGCGGTGACGCGAGCATGAAGCCATGCACACCATCGACTTCATCGACTCGCACACCGGCGGCGAACCCACCCGGGTCGTGCTCGCAGGCTTCCCCGATCTGGGCACCGGCACGCTGGCCGAACGGCGACGCCTTTGTCGCGACCGCCACGACCACTGGCGCCAGGCCATCGCCTGCGAACCCCGTGGTTCGGACACCATGGTCGGTGCGCTGCTGGTGCCGCCCCAGGACCCGCATGCCTGCGCCGGGGTGATTTTTTTCAACAATGTCGGCTACCTCGGCATGTGCGGACACGGCACGATCGGCGTGATCCGCACGCTGCGTTTCCTCGGCCGCATCGGACCGGGACGTCATCTGCTGGAGACGCCGGTGGGCACGGTCGGCGTGGAACTGTACGAAGACGGACGGGTGGCGATCGACAATGTCGAGAGCTACCGCTACGCCGCGAACACCGTGCTCGATGTGCCCGGCTACGGCAACGTGCGCGGCGACGTCGCCTGGGGCGGCAACTGGTTTTTCATCAGCAACGATGCCCCGCTGCCCTTGACCCTGGCCCATCGACGCGAGCTGACCGCCTATACCGAAGCGATCCGCAACGCACTCGAACGAGCCGGCATTACCGGTGCCGATGGCGCGGAGATCGACCATATCGAACTCAACGGCCCGCCTGGGCAGGACGATGCCGACGCGCGCAATTTCGTGCTCTGCCCCGGCATGGCCTACGACCGCTCGCCGTGCGGTACGGGCACCAGCGCCAAGGTGGCCTGCCTTGCGGCGGACGGCAAGCTGGCGCCCGGTCAGGTCTGGCGCCAGGGCGGGATTCTCGGCAACGTATTCGAAGCGCAGTACGTCCCCGGCACACGCGGCGTGCTGCCGCGGATTACCGGTAGCGCATACATCACGGCGCAGGGGCAGTTGCGGATCGACGATACGGACCCGCTGGCCTGGGGTATCGGCGCGGCGTGAAGACTTATGACCTGATCGTCGTTGGCGCGGGCATCGTCGGTGCGGCATGCGCGGACTACGCCAGTGCCGAAGGCCTGCGCGTGGCGATCGTCGAGCCGGGTCCGGTCGGTGGTGGCGCCACCGCCGCCGCCATGGGTCATCTGGTGGCGATGGACGACGATCCGGCCGAACTCGCGCTGTCGCGTTACTCGCTCGAGCTGTGGGAATCGCTGAGCAACCTGCCGCAAGCCGAATTCAGCCGCTGCGGCACATTGTGGGTGGCCAGCAACGAACGGGAACTGGCGAGCATCCCGGCCAAGCGCGCACGCCTGGCTGCCGCCGGTGTGGAAACCGAAGCGATCGACAGCGACACCCTGTATCGGCTGGAACCGGCGCTGGCGCCGGGCTTGGCCGGCGGCATGCGCGTGCCTGGCGAAGCGGTCGTTTATCCCCCTGCGGTAGCCCGGCACCTGGTCGATCGCGCGGTCGAGCGCGGCGCCCGGATGTATTCGCGGCGTGTTGCACACATCGAATATGGCGGCGTCCGGCTGGACGACGACACTCGCCTGCAAGGTCCGGCACTGATCGCTACCGGCTGTGCTCTCGCTCAACTGCTGCCCACGTTGCCGCTACGCGCGCGCAAAGGTCATCTGGTCATTACCGATCGCCATCCGGGCCTTGTGCATCATCAATTGCTGGAACTGGGCTATGCCGACAGTGCGCATGGCGATGCCGATAGCAGCGTCGCCTTCAATGTGCAGCCGCGCCCGACCGGACAGATCCTGATCGGTTCCTCACGCGAGTTCGGCAGTTCGACGCCCGAGGTATCGCTGCCGATGGTGCGCCGCATGCTGGCGCGAAGTTTCCGGTTTCTTCCCGCGCTACGTCAGCTCGACGCGCTACGCATCTGGACCGGTTTCCGGCCGGTCAGTCCCGACGGACGTCCCTATCTGGGCCGCGTGCCGCACGAGCACCAGCTATGGGTCGCCGCAGGACACGAAGGTCTTGGCATCACCACCTCGCTGGGCAGCGCGCGACTGGTGGTCGACCAGCTACTGGGTCGCGCCACCGCAATCGACGCCAGTCCTTACGATCCCGCGCGGGTCGTGGCATGAACGCCATCTCGTCTATCCGCCTGTTCGTCGACGATCAACCCGTCGACGTGCCGGCAGGTGCGAGCGTGGCGGCGGCCATCGCCACGCTTGGCATTTCATTCCGCCGCTCGGTAAGCGGTCAATGGCGTGCGCCGCTGTGTGGCATGGGGGTGTGTTTCGAATGCCGCGTACGCATCGACGGCATCGCGCAACAACGCGCCTGCATGTGTCCGGTACACGACGGCATGCGGGTATCCACCCATGAATGAGTACTACGACGTTCTGGTCGTCGGCGCCGGTCCGGCGGGACTGGCCGCCGCGCAGGCCGCCACGAGCCATGGCGCACGGGTCGGACTGATCGATGCGCAAGCCACCGCTGGCGGCCAGGTATGGCGTCACGATGTGCGACATGCCGCACCGTCGTTGGCTCGCCGAAGTATCGGGGGGGCGCTGACGCATTCGCGCGTGGACTGGCTGGCGCGAACGCAGGTGGTCGCCGTGGAAACCGGCAGCCTGTTCGTGGAAGATCCTCGGCGCGGCAGCCGGCTGGACTATGGCGCACTGGTTCTTGCGACCGGTGCGCGCGAATTGTTGCTGCCCTTCCCCGGCTGGACCCTGCCCGGCGTCACCGGCGCCGGTGGCTTGCAGGCGCTGGCCAAACAAGGCTGGCCGCTGGCCGGTCGCCGCGTACTGATAGCCGGCAGCGGACCGTTACTGCTGGCTGCCGCCGCCACCGCAAAACGCCACGGCGCGACCGTACTGGGTATTTACGAACAGGCCGGTGCCGATGCGGTGCGTCGTTTCGCCGGCTCCCTTTGGCGCTGGCCGGCCAAGGCGATCCAGGCGGCGCTGCTTCGCGGCCAGCTGGCTGGCGTGCCGTATCGTTGCGGGAGCGTGGTGCGTCGTGCCCTTGGCGACAGCACCCTGCGCACCGTCGAACTGGAAGGCCCGCACGGAATCGAACAGGTTCCATGCGATCAGTTAGCCATCGGCTACGGTCTGCTACCCAATGTGGAACTGGCGCAACTGCTGGGCTGCGAATTGCGATGGGAAGGCGCGCATCCCCAGGTGTCCACCGACATCTGGCAGCAAACGAACATCGACACCGTCTACGCGGCGGGTGAAGTCTGTGGCATCGGCGGTCGCGACAGCGCACGCGTCGAAGGAGCGATCGCCGGACATGCCGCCGCCGGCGCACGATCCGCCGCCATGGCCTTGCAACCCCGTCGACGCCATGCCCGCGCTTTCGCCGAGGCGCTGCGTACACGCTTCGCACTCGACGCCCGCGTATATGCACTGGCCACACCGGACACGCTGATCTGTCGTTGCGAAGACGTCGCGCTTTCCGATATGGACGGCTATACGGATACACGCAGCGCTAAGCTCGCCACACGTTGCGGCATGGGCGCGTGCCAGGGCCGTATCTGCGGCGCCGCGCTGGCCGAACTTGGCCGATTTTCGGGCGGCGGGCAACGCCCACCGCTGTTTCCAGCCCGGCTATCCACGCTGGGCGATACCGACTTTTTTCCCCTTGCAACGATCGAGGAATGACTGCATGAACAACGCTTCCCTATGGCACGGTGTACTGCCCGCCATCACCACACCCTTCACCGCCGACGGCCAGGTCGATCACGCCTTCCTTGCAAGCCACGCACGCCAGATGATCGATGCCGGCGGCAAGGGTATCGTGCCGCTGGGTTCGCTGGGCGAAGCCGCGACGCTGAGCTTCGATGAAAAGCTCGCGATCCTGCGCACGCTGGTCGAAGCGCTCGACGGACGCGCGCCGGTAATTCCCGGCATCGCGTCCCTGTCCACGGACGAAGCGGTGAAGCTGGCGAAAGAAGCCAAGTCGATTGGCTGTCGCGGCCTGATGGTGTTGCCGCCCTATGTGTATTCCACCGACTGGCGTGAAATGGGTGCCCATGTGCGCGCCGTGATCGGCGCCACCGATCTGCCGTGCATGCTTTACAACAACCCGGTCGCTTACAAGACCGATTTCAGCCCGGCGCAAATGGCCGAACTGGCCGCCGAGTTTCCGAATCTTCAGGCCGTCAAGGAATCCTCCGGCGACGTGCGTCGTTTCGCTGGCATCCGCGCGCTGCTGGGCGATCGCCTGCAGTTGCTGGTGGGCATGGACGATGCAATCGTCGAAGGCGTCAGCATGGGCGCGGTGGGCTGGGTCGCGGGACTGGTCAATGCCTACCCGAAGGAATCGGTAAAGCTGTTCGAGCTGGCCCGCGATGGTGGCCCCAAGGCCGCCGAGTCGCTGTATGCCTGGTTCCTGCCCTTGCTACGCCTGGATACCGTGCCGACCTTCGTGCAGCTGATCAAACTGGTGCAGGAAAAAGTCGGCATGGGTAGCGAACGTGTACGCGCACCGCGCCTGCCGGTCGCCGGGGTCGAGCGCGATGCCGCACTGAAGGTTATCGATCGCGCTATCGCTACTTACCCGGGACATTGAGATGAATGCTTTCGAGCCCGTGCTGATAGGCGGTGCCTGGCGCGCACCGCTCGATCCGCAAGGCGGATTCCGTGCCGAAGACCCGAGCCGGGCGACCGCCATCGGACCGGATTTTCCGGTCAGTGGCCCGGCGGACCTCGAAGCTGCGATGCGCGCCGCCGTGGCGGTGGCCGATGAACTGGCAGCCACGCCGGCCACTCGCATCGCCGATTTCCTCGATCGCTATGCCGATGCGATCGACGCGGATGTCGACACGCTGGTTGCACTGGCGCATGCCGAAACCGCGTTGCCCGTCGAACCGCGACTGCGCACGGTGGAACTGCCACGCGCCAGTGGCCAGCTGCGGCAGGCGGCGAAAGCGGTACGCGGTTACACATGGACCCAGCCGACCATCGACACCGTCGCGGGTCTGCGTGCCCACCGGGCGCCGCTCGCCAAACCGGTGCTGATCTTCGGCCCCAACAATTTTCCGTACGCCTTCAATGCGATCGCCGGCAGCGATTTCGCCTCGGCGATTGCCGCGCGCAATCCCGTCATCGCCAAGGCGCATCCATCGCATCCCGCCACCAGCCAGCGGCTTGCTCAGTTGGCGCATACCACGCTCACGGAAGCGGGTTTGCCTGCCGCAGCGGTGCAGTTGCTGTATCACTTCGACAATGCCCATGGCATCGGACTCGCTGGCGATACGCGGCTGGGTGCGATCGGCTTTACCGGAAGCCGTACAGGCGGACTGGCACTGAAGGCCGCCGCCGATCGCGGCGGCGTGCCGATATATGCGGAGTTGTCGAGCGTCAATCCGGTCTTTCTTCTGCCCGGCGCACTGGCCGAACGAGGCGATGCGCTGGCGCAGGAATTCTTCGCTTCATGCGTCATGGGCAGTGGCCAGTTCTGTACGAACCCGGGCATCGTCGTCGTGCCCGAAGGACCGCGAGGCGATACTTTCGTGACCAGCGCCCGCGCGCTGTTCGCCGCTGCCGCACCGAAGGTGCTGTTCTCGCGCGGCGTACGGGACAATCTGGTCCGTGCGGTCGCCGATTTGCGCGAGGCGGGAGCGACGGTGCTGGCCGGCGGCGGAACAGGCGAAGGCGACGGCTATCTCCATGAACCCACCTTGCTCGTCGTCGACGCGGAAACCTTCAAAGCCTCGCCCGGCGCATTGCAGACCGAGGCATTCGGGCCGGTCAGCCTGATCGTGCGGGCTGCCGATACGCAAACGATGGCAGCGCTTGCCACGACGTTCGAAGGCAACCTCACCGGCACCCTGTATCGCGCCGCCGACGGCAGCGACGATGCGGCATGGCAAACGATTGCCCTGGCGTTGCGTCACAAAGTCGGCAGGCTGATCGCCAACAAAATGCCGACCGGCGTCGCGGTAAGCGCGGCGATGAACCATGGCGGGCCCTATCCCAGCACCGGCCATCCGGGATTCACCGCCGTGGGTATGCCTGCGTCGATCCATCGCTTTGCCGCGTTGCACAGCTACGACGGCGTCCCCGAAGCGCTGTTGCCGATCGAACTTCGCGATCGCAACCCGGGCAATGTGCAACGGCTGATCGATGGCCGCTGGAGCCAGGACGACATCGGCGGCAAAGCATGAGCAACGCGCAAATTGGTGGCCTCAGTCCTGTCGACGCGCAGGCGGCGTTGCGTCCGTGGTCCGCTCGCGCGCCGGCCATCGGCGCCGACGAATACCAGCAGCGGCTGGATCGGGCGCGCCGGCTCATGCGCGAACGGGGCGACGATGCGCTGCTCATCACGGCCGGCACGTCGCTTCGCTACTTCGCAGGCGTGCCCTGGGGTGCCAGCGAAAGACTGGTGGCACTGCTGGTAACCATGCACGGGGAGCCCGTGCTGATCTGCCCTGCCTTCGAAGAAGGATCGCTCAGCCATGAGCTGAAAATTCCCGCCCGGTTGCGGATGTGGGAGGAACACGAAGATCCCCAGGCGCTGGTGGCGAACCTGCTAGCGGAACGTGGCGCGCATCGACTGGCGCTGGACCCGGCCGTATCGTTCCTCGTGTACGAACGGTTGCGCAAACAACTGGGGCAACGCGCCATCGTCGATGCGAGCGAAATTGTCGACGGCTGCCGCATGAGGAAATCACCCGCCGAACTGGCGCTGATGCGGCAAGCCACCGCGATGACCCTGCAAGTCCATCGTCTGGCCGCCGGCCTGATTCGCGAAGGGATCGGTACCGGCGAAATCAAGCGCTTTATCGATCAGGCCCATCGTGCCCTGGGCGCGGATGGCGGATCGACCTTCTGTATCGTTCAGTTCGGACATGCCACCGCCTATCCGCATGGCATTCCCGGCGAGCAGTTCCTCGGCGAGAACGAACTGGTGCTTATCGATACCGGCTGCAGCGTGCACGGCTATCAGTCGGATATCACACGTACCTACATCTTCGGCAAACCGACCGCCGAGCAGGCGCGCATCTGGGATCTCGAGCAGGCAGCGCAACAGGCCGCGTTCGACGCGGTGCGACCGGGTGTGCTTTGCGGCGATGTCGATGCCGCCGCGCGTCGCGTACTCGAGGCGGGTGGCCTCGGCCCCGACTATCGATTGCCCGGCCTGCCCCATCGCACGGGCCATGGCTGTGGCCTGAGCATTCATGAAACGCCTTATCTGGTGCGTGGCGACAACACGCCGTTGGAACCGGGTATGTGTTGCAGCGACGAACCGATGATCGTCGTGCCCACGCGTTTCGGTATCCGTCTGGAAGACCATTTCCACGTTACCGAAGAAGGAGCCGCCTGGTTCACTCCGCCATCGCCCGCGATCGACCAGCCATTCGCGATCCATGCCTGAGTACGCCGCCCCTGCCCAGCCAACACGGATGCCCGAATGAAAGCGATTCCGCTACGCCAGGGCTTCTGCCTGGTTCTTCTCTGCTTCGGCGGTCTGGCACCGGACCGCTCATCGGCGCTGGCGGCGACCGATGCCACCGCACGCTTCCATCAGCTGTATTCCCGTGAATGGCAGTGGCGACAGGTGCAGTTTGCAGGCGGCGACGACGAAGACAGCCAGGGGCCCGCCGCCGATCACTTGCCCAGGGTCGACGCCGCCAGCCAGGCGGCGCGCGAACGTTACTGGACCGACGTACTCAAGGAACTCGATACGATCAGCGAGGACCAGCTCGACGGCGAGGACCCGGTCAACTACGAGGTATACAGACAACAGATCGGGGTATTGCTGGCCAACGAGCGTTTCCGCACCTGGCAGATGCCGTTCAACAGCGACTCGGCGTTCTGGAGCGATCTGGGATTCACGGCCCGTGGCCATTTCACCACCGAAGCAAGCTATCGCGATTACCTGGGCAAGCTGCGCGACATGCCGCGCTATTTCGACGAACAGATCGCCAATATGCGGCTGGGACTCGCGCGAGGATTCAGCCAGCCGAAAATCGTCCTGAAAGGCCGCGATCGGGCGATCGCCGATGTCGTTGCCCAAACCGGCGAGCGGAACCTGTTCTACACACCGTTCGCGAACATGTCGCCGACCCTTCCAGCGGCGAAGCAGGCCAGCTTGCGCGCCGAGGCGCTGGCGACGATTGCCCACGACGTGATTCCGGCCTATGCAAAGCTGCTGTCCTTCATGCGCGACGAGTACATGAAACAGGCGCGCGACACGCTTGCCGCCGACGATCTCCCTGACGGAAACGCGTTCTATCGTGCGCAGATAAGCGAATACACCACGCTCGACATGGACCCGGATGCGATTCATGCGCTGGGCCTGAAGGAAATGGCTGGCATCCACCAGCAGATGCTCGACACCATCGCGCAGACCGGATTCAAGGGAAGCTTCGCCGAGTTTCTGCAGTTCCTGCGCAGCGATCCGCGCTTCTACGCAAAGACTCCCGACGAGCTGCTCAAGGATGCCGCCTGGATCGCCAAGCGGGTCGATGGCAAGGTGGGCGACTACATCGGTCGATTGCCGCGTCGACGCTTCGCCATCGAGCCGGTACCCGCGGATCTGGCGCCTGTCTACACGGGCGGTCGAGGCGGACCCGGCATCTACCTGGTCAACACGTACGACCTTCCCTCACGCCCGCTGTATTCGCTGCCGGCACTGACCTTGCACGAATCCTCGCCGGGCCACGCATTGCAGATGCCGCTCGCCGCCGAGATAGACGGTCTGCCGGACTTCCGTCGTTACAGCTATATCTCGGCCTATGGCGAAGGCTGGGCACTGTACTCGGAATACCTTGGCGTCGAAATGGGCATGTACGACACACCGTACGAACGCTTCGGTTACCTCAGTTATCAGGCCTGGCGCGCCGCGCGGCTGGTGGTCGATACCGGTCTGCATCATCTGCACTGGACACGCGAGCAGGCGCAGACCTATCTGCGCGAGAACACCGCGCTGGCCGAGCACGAAATCGAGACCGAGGTGGATCGCTATATCGCATGGCCCGGTCAGGCGCTTTCCTATTACCTCGGCGAGCTGGCCATCCGCGATGGCCGTGCGCGCGCCGAACGCGCGCTGGGCGAAAAATTCGACATCCGCGCCTTCCACGACACGGTGCTTTCCACAGGCTCGGTGCCGCTGCCGGTACTCAACCGGCGTATCGACCGCTTCATTGCCAACGGTGGTGCGACACCTTATCCGCCACGCCAAGCCGCGCCATAAAGAACAAGTCACCGGGGAGAGACACGATGGGTTTGATGGCGGACATGACGCGACGCAAGTCGGTCGAGACGATGCAGCGCGAAGTCGGCGAGCGCAGTGGTTTGCGCCGGATACTGGGGCTATGGCAACTCACGGCGATCGGACTGGGCGGAATCATCGGTGTCGGTATCTTCGTACTCACCGGTACCGTGGCCGCCACGCAGGCCGGTCCCGCCGTGGTGCTTTCATTTCTCATCGCCGGTATCGCCAGTGCCGCCGCCGCGCTGTGCTATGCCGAGTTCGCCGGATTGATCCCGGTCTCCGGTAGTGCCTACACCTATGGCTACGCCGTGCTGGGCGAGTTCGTCGGCTGGATCATCGGCTGGGATCTGTTGCTGGAATACGCGCTCATCGCCGCGGTCGTGGCGGTGGGCTGGTCCGGCTATGTGCAGGCGTTGCTCGAAGCCGCCGGCATACCGTTACCGGTATGGGCACAAGGTGCCTACGGCAGCGCACCGGGACGCCTGTTCAATCTGCCCGCCGTTGTTATCTCGCTGGCAATCACCGCCGTGCTGGCGATGCGGATGCAATGGGGTGCCCGCTTCAATACCCTGATCGTAGCGATCAAGATAGCCGCCGCCGCATTGATCGTGATCGCCGGCGTGGCCTATGTAAAACCGGAGCGCTGGCATCCGTTCATGCCGTTCGGTATGCATGGCGTGGTCACCGGCGCAGCCGTGGTGTTCTTCGCGGTCTTCGGCTACGACATGCTGACCACCGCCGCCGAGGAAGCGAAGAATCCGCAGCGCGATCTGCCGCGAGCCGTGCTGCTGTCGCTGGGTATCGCGATGGCGCTTTACTTCGCGATATGTCTGGTACTGACCGGCATCGTGCCGTACACCTCGCTGGACAACGCCGCACCGGTGGCCGGTGCATTCACCGCGATCGGCCTGCCGCAGGTGATGGTGGCGATCTCGCTGGCTTCGGTATGCGGCATCACGAGCGTGATCTTCGCCAACCTGATGGCCGGCGCGCGGATCTGGTTCGCACTCGCGCGCGACGGCCTGCTGCCAGGCTGGTTCGCCAAGGTCCATCCGCGCTGGCATACGCCTCATCGCACCACGTTTCTGCTTGGCCTGGTCACGGCCGTGGCTTCGGGCCTGTTCCCGCTGGACGAACTGGCCAAACTGGTGAACATCGGCGTTCTCGGCGCCTTTATCGTGATCTGCAGCGCGGTGGCTGTCCTGCGCTGGCGTCGACCCGAACTGGAGCGGCCCTTCCGCACTCCCCTGGTCCCGCTGGTGCCGATCATCGGCGTGGGTTTTTCCTGCTGGCTGATCTGGGGTCTGCCAGGCATCACTTATGTACGCTTCGCACTATGGCTCGTACTCGGTGGCATCGTGTACTTCGCCTATGGTCGACGTCACAGCCGTCTGGCCGTCCATAACTGAGGAATACCGATTCATGGATCGCCGACGTTTTCTGCAAGGCCTGACCGTCACTGGCGCAGGTCTCGGCCTGGGTGGCCTGACTTATACGCCTGTCGCACCGGCTCTGGCTGCCGCGCGCAGCACGGCGACCATGTCCGCGCTCCCACCGGTACGCGTACCGGTCGCCGACCTGCCGCTTCGGGATTATGTGCCGGTCACCCGATTTACCAGTGACGATGTCGACTGGCACGTGGTCGAAGATCTGCGCCATGCCGACGGCGTACTGATCCTGCATAACGGAAACCTGGCCTGCGTGTTCGACAAGCGAACCGAGCCTGCCTACGCCGAAGAAGGTGTCCCGTACCTCGGCATGAAGCTGGCCGATATCGCGCTTGCCGAGGCGGATCTGCTCGCCGACCGTCTGCTGCGTCACGGCGAGCCCGACGAACAGGAGGTACGCGGCGCCGCACCCCCGCCGGCCTCGCAACTCAACCCGGAGAACTACTACGGTCGGCTACCCTGGACGACCTTCGTCGGCACGAAGCAGTGCGCCGACACCATGCCGGTGTATACGTCGGGCAGCACCCGCGGCTATCACTCCGACCAGGTTTTCGCCGACCTGCACGACCCCAAACGCGTCGCGCGTCGCCGCGAAGGCGTGCTGGGCGGCTGGTTGCCGGCCGTGCACAAGGTCGTGCCCATCGACGAGGGCCGCTGGTACGACGTACTGGTGTTTGCCGATGTCGATGCCCATGACCGCTTCGTCGTGCAGACATGGCACCGAACAGCACTGGTCGAGCACGGAAGAATCAGCAAGGTCCGCTATGGATACAGCTACCCGGCCTGCCCACCGCGACGCGAGGCGCCCGATGCGGCAGCGTTCTATCGCGCGCTGTTGCGCTTCCACGATTACTGGCAACGCGAACTGGCCGATGCCAGCGTAGCGACCGTACCCGCGCCCGGCTGGAGCGAGATGGCACGCTTCGCCTTCGCCCGCGAACTGGTGGTACGCCCGGGTGGCGACTATCCGAAGTACGGCGCTGTCGACCGGGACTATTACGGCAACGAATACGACGGGTTTCAGGACACTTTCACCAGTTCGCTGTATGCGAACCTGGAATGGGGCCGCTACGCCCAGGCTGCCGCGGTACTGGACGAATTCTTCGACGACTTCATACAACCGGACGGCATGATCAACATGCGCGGCGCGGAAATCGGTCAGTTCGGCCTTACCTTGTCGCTTATGGCGCGCTATCTGCGCTACACCGGCGACGATGCCTTGCTGCGTAAACATCGCGGCAAGATCGAAGCCACTGCGCAGATACTTCTTGAACTGCACGACGAAAGCCTTGCACTGCCTCGCGACCATCCCGGCCACGGACTGATCCACGGCTGGAACGAGTCGGACGCGTGCCTGTTTCCCGAACCCATGCTCTGGTGGAAACCGTATTACGCCAATAGTGCATTGGCCGTCCGGGGTCTGACCGACCTTGCCGGCGTATGGCCCGACCTTGGCGCGACGGACGCGCACACTACGGCGATGCAATGGCAGGAACGCGCCGGAACGTTGCGCGGGCAAGTCGAGCGCAGCTTGCGCGCGAACATACGACACGACCTCACCCCGCCGTACGTGGGACCGCTGCCCGGCGCGAAGCTGACGTTCCGCGAGTCGTTGACGCAGGAAAAACCAAGCGAACAGCAATGGCCGCATCGCGCGTATGCGGAACTGTTGCAGGCCGACATACTTCCCGACGATCTGGCTCATCTGGTGATCGACTGCATGCGCGGCCATGGTGCTACCAGCATGGGTGTGGTGGCGAACGTGGCACCGCCCAGCGCGGACGGCCGCGACATTCTGGGTTTCATCTCCTACGGTTATGCCCAGCAACTCCTGCGCCTGAACCGCATCGACGAATACCTGCTGTTCCTCTATGCGCATCGCTACCACGCGCACACGCCTGGCAGCTGGACCGCCGGCGAAGTAACGGATCTGAGCGGCGGCATGCCGCTATTCTGCATACCCGCCCAGATGACCATACCGTTGCTCGTGCGCTGGATGCTGGTGTTCGAAGACAGCGCGGGGCAAACGCTCCATCTCGGCCGTGCGATCCCCCGTACATGGCTGGAAAGCCGGAAGCCGATCGGCATAGATAAGGCTCCCACGCGCTGGGGATACACCGGTTTTCAATTGCGCGCGACCGCCGATGGCGACATAGAAGGCACGGTCACCCTGCCCCAGCACGCCATGCCCGATGCCGTCTGGCTGAGTTTGCGCATGCCCGTCGGCAAACGCCTGTCCGACATTCATCTGGATGGCCAACCGGTGCCGGACACCGATCGACGCGGCGAAACCGTGCGATTGCGCGGCAAACCGGGCCAGCGAATCGAAATCGGCGGGCGCTGATCGAAAGCGCGTGTATCGCGTCATTCTGCGACGCCAGGCTTTAACTGTGCGGAATTCCGCATGCAGGTACCGCAAATGACACAAGACGGCACGGTTGTGTGACGGCACGATGAAAGCGTGCATCGGGGGATGTGCGATCGGGGCGGCGGAAGTATCCGCTGCGCCGGTATCCGGGTTCCATGGGGGTGGCATGCAGCAAAGCGTCGACTATCGCAGGCGATTTCTCAAAAGTGCAGCGACTGCGCTGGTGTCCGCGATAACGGTCCCACGTGCATTCGGCTTCGGCCCCGACACGGCGGAACCGGCCACCGCACCGGGCGACGCGGCGCTGGGAAAGGGATCGCGCGAACAGCCGGTGCGTCGCATGCAGCCTTTCGCCCTGAACCGCGTGCGTCTGCTGGATAGCGATTTCAGCCACGCCGCTGCGATCAACCAGCGTTATCTGCACAGATTGCCGGTGGATCGTCTGGCGCACAGTTTTCGAGTTCAGGCCGGCATCGCCTCCAGCGCATCGCCACTGGGCGGCTGGGAAAAACCCGATTGCGAACTGCGTGGCCACTTCAGCGGCGGTCACTACCTGTCGGCCGCAGCGCTGGCATACGCAAGCCTCGGCGACGAATTGCTGAAGACCCGTGGCGACCAGTTGGTGGCCGCACTGGCGGCATGCCAGCAACCGAACGGATATCTGAGCGCCTTTCCGGAAAGCTTTTTCGACCGCCTCGGTAGCGGACAGAAAGTATGGGCGCCGTTCTACACCGTCCACAAAATTCTTGCCGGCATGCTCGACATGTATCTGCATACCGGCAACCAGCAGGCCTTGAAGGCCGCCATCGGGATCGGCAACTGGACCGTACGCTGGCTCAATGGCTTCTCCGACAACGAAATCGCCCACGTGCTCAAGACCGAGTACGGCGGCATGAACGACGCGCTGTACGAGTTGTACGCGATCACCGGAAACGCCCGTTACCTCGACGCCGCACACCGCTTCGACCAGGTGTCCCTGTTCGATCCGCTGGCGGGTCATCGCGACGAGCTGCAAGGTCTGCACAGCAATACGCAGATACCCAAAATCATCGGCGCCGCCCGGCGCTACGAACTGACCGGCGAACCGCGCTATCGGCGCATCGCTGAATTCTTCTGGGAAACGGTTACCGAAAATCGCAGTTACGCTACGGGCGGTTCGAGCAACGACGAATTCTGGAAAACCGGTCCCGGCGATCTGAAAGGCCAGCTCGGCCTCTACAGCGCCGAATGCTGCGTGGCCTACAACCTGCTCAAGCTGTCCCGGCATCTCTACGCCTGGAACGGCGACCCGCGCATCTTCGACTACTACGAACGCACCCTGTACAACGCACGCCTGGGTACCCAGGACGACGACGGTATGAAGTTGTATTACTACCCGCTGCAGCCCGGTGCGGCGAAGTTCTATAACACGCCGACCGATTCGTTCTGGTGTTGCACCGGTTCGGGCGCAGAAGAATTCGCCCGCTTCAACGACAGCATCTACTTCCACGATGGACAGGAACTCTACGTCAACCTGTTCATTCCTTCCGAACTGGACTGGACGGAACGTCAGCTCACCCTGCGCCAGGAAACCGTTTTCCCGCGCGAGCCGCGCACACGACTGAGCCTGAAACTGACGGCACCGACGCGACTGACGCTGAATCTGCGTATTCCGTCCTGGATTGGCCCGAACGCCCATGTGCGCGTCAACGGCGAGATGCTCGACGTATTCGCCTCGCCCGGCAGCTATCTGAGCCTGCAGCGCGAATGGCGCGACGGCGATCGCATCGAACTCGACCTGCCAATGCGGCTGTATAGCGAGGCGCTGCCCGGCGACGACACCCAGCGCGCCATGCTCTATGGCCCATTGGTACTGGCTGCGCGTCTGGGCAACCAGGGGCTGACACGAGCGATGCAGTACGGCGCTTACGACGCAGGCCCCAAGCCTGAGCCGAAAGCACAGCCGACGCCACGTATCGCGGCAACAACAACGCAGGACAACCGCTGGATGCAAGTGCAGTCTTCCGATGCGCTGCGTTTCGAAGCGACAACGCATCAGGGCAGGCTCGCGGTCGTTCCGCTCAACCAGATCAAGGGTGAGCGATACGCGGTGTACTGGCAGACAGATCAGGATGCGGTGACCACCGGCAACGGCTGAACCGTATCGAGCCGGTCCTCGCTGCAGCGGGAACCGGTGCCGATGGAAAGGACGAGTTTCGTCTCCGCCATCGATAGGCAGGCATGCGCCGGTTCGTCCGGCGCCGTCGGAGAGACCGACCACGCGAGTTATCGCGCCCGTCGTCCCGGTACCGGGACGCGACGGCGGGTGCTGCACGGATGCGACTCGAGTTATCGCGCCACGAGCGCGTTCGCATCCGGATACACGCTATCTCGTCACCGCCAATCACGCCGTTAAAGCCACACGAGGGATACCATGCGCAAGACCACGAATGCCCATCCACCCTGTCATCGTTCATCGGCCATCCGCGGCAATCAGCGCCTGCTCGCCCGCACCATTTGCGCGGCACTCACCATGAGCTTGTTGGCCACCGCGGCCGTACATGCACAGGACGCCGTCGCAAGCGTCGACTCCGCCGATTCGCCGGAGAAAGCCAAGGATCTGGAAGGCATCACCGTCACCGGCTCGCGTATACGCCGCGTCGATGTGGAAACCGCCAATCCCGTCATTACCATCGATCGTGCGCAGATCGCCGCGACCGGCAAGGTCACCCTCGGCGACCTCGTACAGGACCTGCCCTCGGTGGCGGGTAATGCGACCAATGCAAGCACCAACAACGGCGGCGGCACTGGCGCGGCCACCATCTCGCTGCGCGGCCTGGGCGACAGACGCACGCTGTTGCTGGTCAACGGTGTGCGTCTGGCTTACAACGACGTCAACAGCATTCCGGCCAACATGATCGACCGCATCGAGGTACTCAGCGACGGTGCGTCGGCGGTCTACGGCTCCGACGCCATCGGCGGCGTGGTCAATTTCATCCTGCGCGACCGTTTCGACGGCGTGCAGTTCAGTACGGATTTTGGCGAAAGTGCCCACAGCGACGGATTTCGACGCAATTTCTCGCTGACCGCCGGACATACCGGCGAAAAGGGAAGCATCGTTGCCGGTGTGTCCCACCACACTATCGACGAGGTGTCGGCCGCCAATCGCGATTTTTCGCGGGACGCGCTCAACCTGTCCAGCGGCGAAGTCATCTACAGCGGTTCGTCCGCTACTCCCAGCGGATCGATCACGCTGCCCAGCGCCCAGGCTGCCGCACTGGGCTGCGGTTCGCGCGTATCGCTCAATAGCGGTGTCAGCGGGCGTACCGGCACCTCCGACTATCACTGCTATTCCAAGGCCGATTCCTATAACTATCAGCGCGACAACATTCTGCAGACACCGCAGGAACGCACCAATCTGTTCGCGCTTGGCAAGTACAAACTAACCCCGGATATCGAGGCTTACGCCAACGTCTATTACACGAAGACGAAGTCGGACTCACTGCTGGCGCCCGTACCGATCTTCGCCAACGGCGATAACTATCTCGTTTCGGCCGACAATTACTACAACCCGTTCGGCGTCAATTTCGGCACCGATCGCGGTACCGGCCAAAGCTACAACGACTTCAATACGCGCCTTGCCACGCTGGGCAAGCGCCGTTACAGCTTTACGACGGATAACACCCAGATCAATCCGGGCATCCGCGGCAGCTTCGGAGACAGTTCCTGGCGATGGGACGCCGATATCAATTACGGCAAGCTGAAACAGCGGTCGGTTAACTATGGATTCCTCGACTACGCCAAATTCCAGCAGGCGGTCGGCCCGTCCTATCGCGATGCGGGTACCGGTGTGGTCACCTGCGGCACACCGGGCAATCCGATCGCCAATTGCACGCCCATCAATCTGTTCAACCTCAACGACCCGGCCACCATCAAGGCCCTGAAGGGCATCCAGGTCAATCCGGTGACGACCACCAACTACACGGTGAAACAGTTCGAGGCCAACGCCAATGGCGACCTGTTCGATCTGCCGGCGGGAACGGTCAACCTTGCCGCCGGTCTGTCCTACCGCAAGGAATCCACCTCGACGACCACCGACCCGCTAGCCGTTGCCGATCTCGATGGCCTGTGCGGCGTCGTGGAGTTCTGCACCACGGTGCTGTCGGGAAGCTTCAACGTGAAAGAAGCCTATGCCGAAGCGCTGATTCCGTTACTGACCGACAAGCCATTCATCCATTCGCTGAACCTCACCGTCGGCTCGCGTTTCTCCGACTACAGTTCCGCCGGCAGCAGCACCAACAGCAAGGTGTCGCTGGAATGGCGACCGATCGAGAACCTGCTATTGCGCGGGACCGTCTCGCAGGTGTTCCGCGCACCGAACATCAAGGAACTGTATTCCGGCATCGGTGGCGATTCCCCGACGGTCAACGATCCGTGCAATTTCTACACGGGAGGTCACTCCGCCGCGTGTGCCAATGTACCCACCGACGGCAGCTACCAGCAGGCCAATCCGCAGATCGGCGCCAAGACATCCGGCGCCATTGCAGCCGGCTATCAGCTGAAACCGGAACAGGGCAAGTCGTTCGACTTCGGCGTGGTGTACGACCCGCAGTGGATCAATGGGCTATCGCTGAGCGCGGATGTTTGGCGCATCAATCTCAACGACACGATCACCTCGATCTCGGCACAGACCGTGCTCAACCAGTGCTATGCGAACGCGTCGAGTCCGTTCTGCGGCTTCATCCATCGATTCGATACCGGCGCGATCAACTATGTCGCCGAGCCGACGGTCAACCTGGGTTCGCTTTCCACGAAGGGTGTGGACAGCAACATCACGTATCGCTTCGACGAGAGCCGCTTCGGCCGCTTCAACGTAAGCCTCAACAATACCTATGTCGCCCGCTACGACATCAACCCCAATCCGGCCGACCCCTCATCCGTGACGATCCATAACGCAGGCAAGTACACCTATGCCTATGGCGACTTCCCCCGCTGGCGCAGTCTTGCCACGCTCAACTGGAAAAGTGGCCCGTGGAGCGCGAGCTGGCGCATGCGTTACATCGGCCGCACGCAGATCGGCAGCGCCGACGAAAGGCAACAGTTGTCGGCAGACACGGATCAGGCAGCCGTGGTCCGTAAGATCGGCGCCTACACTTATCACAGCGTGCAGGCCGGTTATAACTTTGAACGCTGGCATACCCGGGTGGATCTTGGCGTCGACAATATCGCCGACAAACAGCCGCCGTTGTTCTACCAGAACAACGTCACCAACTCGAACACCGACGTGGCTACCTACGATGTCATGGGCCGCTATTACTGGGCTCGCGCCACGGTGACGTTCTGAGGCACAGCGCAACATATGACGACCGGCCCTGGGGAAGTATCAGGTACCGTGGCCAGCAGGAAAGTCTTGCTAAATAAATGAGAATCATTATCATTTATTTAGCAATCTCTCTCCCGCTACGCGCCCCGCCCTCCTGAGTGGACATCGTCCGCCCGGGTCCAGGCCGTGCGCATGGACCCAAGGCGCCCCACCCGTATGACGATCAAACGATTGCCCAGCGTATTGCTGGCTACCTTCTTGCTGCCTACCCTGTCTTACGCCACCGATAACGACACAACGGATCCCCAGAAGGCACGCCCCGAACAGGCAGCGAAGCTATCGGCGATCGACGTCCAGGCGGCGGTAAGCGATATGGACGCCCGCACGGCCGAGTCGGCCACCAAGACCCGCACGCCGCTGATCGAAACGCCGCAGATGGTGTCCGTGGTGACGCAGGAACAAATCAGGATGCAGGGTGCGCAGAGCGTCGTGCAGGCGCTGGGCTATTCCGCCGGTGTCGCCGGCTATGGTCCGAACCTGCGCTCGGACTGGTACACGGTCATCCGCGGATTCTCGCCGTCGCTTTATCTCGACGGATTGCAGTTGCCCGTGACGATGAATCTGGCCAGCTGGATCGTCGATCCTTATCAACTGGAGCGCGTCGACGTACTGCATGGCCCCTCCTCCGTGCTTTATGGCCAGGGCGACCCGGGCGGTACGGTCGACATGGTGTCCAAGGTGGCTGGCGGCCCCCCGGTGCACGAAGTGCAGATGCAGATCGGCGATCGCGCCCGCAAGCAGCTGGCGTTCGACTATGGCGATTACCTCAGCAAGGATGGCCAGTGGTCGTACCGTATCGTGGCGGTGGGGCGTAAGCAGGACATCGCCAACACGCCGTTCGGCAGTTCGCGCGTCATGGTCGCGCCGTCGATCGCGTGGAAGCCGTCGGCCGATACATCGCTGGTGGTGACCGCGAATTACCTGCGCGATCGACTCAACGCCAGCGACAGCTTCCTGCCGGCGGTCGGCACTATCCAGCCCAGCCCTTATGGACGTATCTCTCCGCATACGTTTATCGGCGATCCCGATTTCACCAAATACCTGAAGCACGAGTACGCGGCCGGCTATCGTTTCGAACACCGTTTCGACGACGCCTGGACCTTCCGCCAGAACGCCCGCTACTCGCGTACATGGCTCGACAACAACATGCTTTACGGCATCGGCATGGCCGAGGACGGTCATAGCATCGACCGCTATGCAGGCATCGCCAAACCCGACTATCGCCGCCTGACCGTGGATAACCAGCTCGAAGCGCGCTTCAACACCGGCGCATTCCAGCACACCGTACTGATGGGCGTGGACTATCAGAGCCAGCGCACCTCCGATCCGGAAAACTACGCGCTCGGACCCGCGGTCGATCTGTACAACCCGGTCTACACGCCAGTCGATCCGGCCATCTTCGCGCCGGGTGCCGCCAACTATCCGCAGGACCTCCAGCAGCGACAGAAGCAGTTGGGCGTCTATGCGCAGGACCAGATCAAGTACGACGATCATTGGGTACTGGTGCTGTCGGGCCGGCAGGACTGGAGCCGTAGCGAATCCATCGACTACGCCGTCGCCAATGCATCGAAGGCAAAGCAGAACGATCACGCCTTCACCGGACGCGTGGGTCTGGTCTATCTAGCGGACAACGGTCTGGCTCCGTACCTGAGCTATTCCGAATCGTTCAATCCACAGACCGTCGCGAACGCCTACGGCGCGCCGTTCCGGCCCACGACGGGCACGCAGTACGAGGCGGGTTTGCGCTTCCAGCCAAAGGGAACGCAGACCACGCTGACCGCGGCCGTGTTCCAGATCCGGCAGCAGAACGTCACCACGCCCGATCCCGATCAGATCAACCATCCCAACGGCTATGTGCAAACCGGTGAAGTGCGTTCGCGCGGCGTCGAACTGGAGGCGCGCACCTCGTTCGCCAACGGCATCAATATGATCGGGTCGTATACCTATCAGGATGTTCGCAACACCAAGGCCAACGACAATACGTTGAATAAGTGGCCTGTCTCCATTCCCATTCCGCGCGAACTGGCGTCCCTGTGGGCCGACTACACGCTATCGGGTGGCGACCTGGCGGGTCTCGGTTTCGGCGGCGGCGTGCGCTACGTCAGTTCGTCGTTCGGCGCGCCCGATAACTCCCTGCGCGTACCCGCCTATACGCTTATCGATGCAACCGCCTTCTATCAGTTGCCGCAATGGCGTCTGGCACTGAACCTCAGCAATCTGGCCAACAAGGTCTACATCGCGGGCTGCTACGACGCGACGCGTTGCATGTATGGCAGCGGACGCACCGCCATGCTTAGCGCAACATACGACTGGTAAAGCATTCGGCGGAGTTTCGGTTAGCCGGTATATCCGTAAGCGCGAACTAAGCGGCAGCATTCAGGATGGCACCGCCCATATGCGATATGGGCGGAATTCCATCCACCGGAGAATGTCATGCGTAAAACGCTAATGCTTGCATCCGCTTTCGCACTGCTTGCCACGACACTCAGCGCCGTTGCTGCTACCGATGAAAAACTTGCCTCGCAGGCGCACGTCAAAATGCCTGAAGCGCGCGAGATCGCACTGAAAACTTTTCCCGGAAAGATCGTAAAGGAAGAGCTGGAGAAGGAAAAAGGCGGCAGCGGACTTCGCTACTCCTTCGATATCGCCGCCAATGGCGTCACGCGTGAAATCGGCGTCGATGCAAAAGACGGCAAGGTGCTCGAAAACTCCATCGACAACGGAAAGGACTGACGGAAAGCTACCTCGAACGTCAGGTCACGGCGCGGCCGGAACCGGCCAGCGCTCGGAGAGGAGTGCCGATGTGATGGACCAAAGCTCCTTTCGAGCGGAAATATCGTTGCCCGCTGCTATCGGCACAAGCGGCTTCGTGTCCTTGACTGAAAAATAGCCACCCGATACGAGCCCGAACTCCGGATCGGTAGCCAGCTTAACGATGATGCCCGCGCCTCGTTCCGGGTTGCCGATGTTCAATGTCCTGAGTACCCGTTCGAGAACCGCGGCGAAGCCCAGTTCGCGACCCAGTCCGGTGACATTGAAACCGGGGCACAGACAGTTGACCGCGACACCGGTGGCCTGCAGCTGGCGAGCCAGCTCCAGCGAAAACATGATGTTCATCAGCTTCGTCTGTCCGTACATCTTCGACGAGCCGAGCCGCGTAAACGGTGTCCTGTCGAGAATGGCCCGGCGGGGAACAAAGTCGCCGGCACGCCGCGATGCTTCCGAGGCGACGGTAACAATCCGCGACGGGGCCGATTCGATCATCTTCTTTCGCAGGATATTCGTCAGCAACCACGGGGCGACGTAGTTGACGGCAATCATCTCCGCAAAACCGTCCGTCGTGATGCGCTGCTCGAAAGCATGTATCCCGGCATTGTTGATCAGTACGTCGATGCGTTCGTAGCTCGACGAAATCTCGTGGGCAGCCGAGGCGACGGTATCGAGATTCGCGAAGTCCGCGTAATGGACGTCGACACGCGTTCCGGGTGCCGCCGCTTCTATAGTGGCGCGAGTTGTGGCGGCCCTGGCTTCATTGCGCGCGATAAAAACAATGTGAGCGCCCCGCCGCGCCAGTTCGATGGCCGCAAGCTGACCGATACCGCTTGTGGCGCCGGTGACGACAATGATGGGTACGTGGGTCATGGCATGGGGCTCGCGGATGAGATATAGTGGATAAATATCCACTATATAGGCCGGATGGCGCGCAGTCCGCTACGCCCCGAACATCACATGCCAACCAAGAAAAAGATGCCCGAGCCAGCGAAAGCCCCGGCAACGGCGAAGAAAAGCACGGATGAAGCGCGCACTGAGCGCGACAAACTCGTCGGCGCACTGGGCGAACAACTCAGCGCGCTGTTGAGTGCTTCGCGTGCCCTGACGACAGAAGCTGGAGCGGCCTTTCATCCCGACCTGCCCCCCGCAGCCTTCCATATCGCGCAGTGGCTCCGCTCCTTCGGCGCGGCGAAAGTCAGCCGGGTAGCGGAAGCCGTTGCCATGGACAGAAGTGCGACAAGCCGGTTGACGTCGCGGCTCATCGAACTGGGATTGGTCGAGGCCCGGCCGGATCCCGACGACGGACGCGGTGTCGTGCTGGACCTTACCGACCTTGGACGCAGGAACATCGACCAGGCGATCGCTCGCAAGGGCGATGTCTTCCATCGGAAGATCGAAGGCTGGAGCCACGTCGATCTGGAACAGTTCACGGCATGCCTTCGCCGGTTCAACGCGATGCCGAAGCGCGATCCGTCGGATAAACGCCGCTGACGCCGTCCATCGCAGACGTGCGCGGTCGGTCAGACGTTTCTCCACTGCTCCCCAAAAAAAGGTTCTTCACGCATTAGCGGGGACGGCCTGACGTGTCTCGTCGATCTTCGGTCAAGGACAGCCGCTTCACGCTCGTGCCTCGGGAAGGCCGGGGCCGGGTTGGCCGTGGGCAGAGCGCGAGCCGGGCACGTGATGGGACTGGACCGGCATGCGGTCATCCCTGGGCATGCGTCGGCGCGATGCTTTCCCCCACGTGTGAGGGAAGCGGCTTCAAGCGATATTCCACTTATCCACAAACCCCTGTCGCCCATGCAGTTGCATCAGGCCATGGTGAACATTTTCATGTTCGGTTTGCCGGGACAGCGGACCGCCGCGAAGAAACCCTCCCCGTCTGACTATATTTTCCGGCGGACGGCGCCGTGCTGGACCGTCGACGATGGACGGCCCGGCGCCGCCCGGGTTTCGTCGATCACACGAGGCCGGCAGGCGGCCGGGTTCGTGGCGGCTGCGACGTTATAGGCATCCAGTAATGTTTTCCTCGATTCCAGGTAAGTCGGATCGCCCCGCTTCGTTTTCTTTCCCATGGCGCTGCTCCGGAAATATCCGCTTTCCACCTTCTCCCCCGCCCCGTTAGTGCGGCGTTACGAGGGTGGATAGGCCACCTCGACGACGTACTCGCCGCCATCGTCGTGAAGAGCCACCGCGCCGTCTCCCATGACTTTGCCATCGACGCTGACCGTGAGGGCACTCCCGGGCACCGACCGGCGAAGCTCGATGCGGTAGACCGATGTGCCGTGCCGATAGATCACTTTGTAGGATTCCCAGTCGCCTGGGACCACGGGGGCGAAACGCAGGCTTCCCGATGCCAGGGTAATGCCGAGCAACGATTCGAGGATCAGGCGATACATCCATCCAGCCGATCCGGTGTACCAGCTCCAGCCGCCGCGCCCGATATGCGGATCGACCGCGTAGACATCCGCGGTGATCACATAAGGTTCGACTTTGTAGATGTCGGTCGCGTCGCGATCCGTCGAATGGCTGAGCGGATTGATCATCCGGGTCAGTTCCCATGCCCGCGCGGAGTCGCCGAGATCGGCAAAGGCCATGGCCGCCCAGATCGCGGCATGCGTGTATTGCCCGCCATTTTCGCGCACGCCCGGAACGTAGCCCTTGATGTAGCCCGGGTCCATCGACGAGCGGTCGAAGGGCGGGTCCAGCAGCTGGATCAGGTCCGCATCGCGGCGTACGAGGTGTTCGTCGAGCGATTCCATCGCCCTCCTGCGCCGCTCGTCGCCGGCGACGCCGGAAAGTACCGACCAGCTTTGCGAGATCGAATCGATGCGGCACTCGTCGTTCTTGGCCGAACCCAGCGGCGTGCCATCGTCGAAATAAGCGCGTCGATACCATGCCCCGTCCCACGCCTGTCCCTCCAGCGCGTCGCGCAATGTCGCGATCTGCGCTTCGCAGCGTTCGGCGAACACGCTGTCGCCGTGACCGCGCGCGGTTTCGGCGAAGGCTTCGAGTACCTTGCAGGAGAAGAAGCCCAGCCAGACGCTTTCGCCCAGCCCGCGCTCGCCCACCTTGTTCATCCCGTCGTTCCAGTCGCCGCTGCCCATAAGCGGCAAGCCATGCACGCCCCGGCGAAGACTGTGTTCGATGGCACGCACGCAGTGGCGATAAAGCGGTTCGTTGACCGACGATGCCAAAGGCAGGTCGTAGTACGACTCCTCGTTCGGATGCAACGGACGCCCCTCGATGTAACCCACCGGCACATCGAGAACCGAGGTGTCTCCCGTCGCGAACACGTAGCGACTGGTGGCCAGCGGCAGCCAGAGGTAGTCGTCGGAGCACTGCGTTCTTACGCCCCGATCCAGTGGCGGATGCCACCAGTGCTGCACGTCGCCTTCGACGAACTGATGCGCGGCGCACACCAGAAGCTGCGCCCGGGCAAGCTCGGGTGCGGCATGGATCATCGCCATGGAATCCTGCAGCTGATCGCGGAAGCCGATTGCACCACCCGATTGGTAATAACCGCTGCGCGCCCAGAAACGACAGGCAATGGCCTGATACAGCAACCAGCCATTCGCCAGTACGTCCAGCGCGGGTTCGGGTGTTTCGACGCGCACCGTGCCGAGTACCCGCTGCCAATGTGCGCGCACCGACGCGAGCGCTTCGGCGGCGGAACCTTCGCGGCGAAAGCGCTGCACCAGCGCCTTAGCATCGCGCTCGTCGCGGCCCATACCAAGTCGAAGCACGACCTCGCGCGTCTGGCCTACCGCCAGATCGACGCTCAGCTGCAGCGCGCCGCAAGGATCGAGTCCCGCACCGACGCGGCTGGACCATTGCGACCGTTGCATGGCAAACGGCATCGAGGCATCGCCGTTGCGACCGATGAAATCGCTGCGATCCCCGCCGACGCGTCTGGCCGGGTCTTCCACATCGAAGAAAGCGACCCGGCCGGGGAACTCGCTGTTATAGGCGTTACGCGCGAACAACGCGCCGCTGACCGGATCGGTTTCCGTCACGACGTGCATCGCCGTCTTTTCGCGGAGGTCGCCGAGAATCCATTCGACGTATCCGGTGACCGAGAGTTGCCGTGGCGTCTTGCTGTCGTTGCGAAGCTTGAGTACGTGGAACTTCACCGAGGCATCCAGAGCGACGTAAACCCATAGCTCCGAATGAATGCCGTCCTCGATGTGTTCGAATACGCTGTAGCCGAATCCATGCCGGGTGATGTACTCGCCCTCTCCCCGTGCAGGCAGTGGCGTCGGCGACCAGACGCGTCCCGTCGACTCGTCCCTCAGATAGATGGCTTCTCCGCATCCGTCTTCGACCGGATCGTTCTGCCATGGCGTAAGGCGGCACTCGTGTGCGTTCTCCGCCCACGTATACGCGCTGCCGCTCTCCGATATCACGCTACCGAAATTCGGATTCGCCAGCACGTTGGACCACGGAGCGGGCGTCGTTTCGCCGGCTTTCAGAACGACGACGTATTCGCTGCCATCCGCCGTGAAGCCGCCATATCCCCCGGGCATATCCAGCGACAGGCGCTCCGAAAGCGCAGGACCGGTGGCAGCATTGGGCGAAGGCCCCACCAGCGCGGGGAACCGGGCAGGTTCGGGTGCCTGGAATCGCGGTTCGAAACGATGGCGTTCTATCTGCTCGGAAAGTGTGCCGAGGCTATCGGTCACCACGATCCGCGCGCTCGCCTGCATCACCATGCGATCTTCGTTCGACAATGGCTGGGCCGCACGAACGAAAACGCCACCGGGCCGATCGAGCAGGCTCGCTTCGCTTCCCGTGGCGACCATACCCATGATCGCGTCCTGCAGCTCCTGCCGGTATCCGGCGCTGTCCTCATTCCAGATAACCAGGTCGACGGCGAGTCCCTTCATGCGCCAGTACGCATGGGCACGGATCATCTGCCGGACGATGTCGATGCGCGCGAGGTCGGCGATGCGCAACAGGACGATCGGCAGGTCACCGGAGACGGACTGTCCCCACAAACCGGATTGACCGCGTTTGTTCGCGGCAATGATTTCGGGCGCCGCCCGCATCGCCGCGTTCGGATACACGATCGCCGTCGCCATGTGTTCGTACAACTGGGCATCCGCCAGCGTGGCATTAGCCTGGCGCAGCAGCACCTGACTGTGGGTCCACGCCAGATCGAAGACGCGGTCGGCAAGATGCCGGTCGCGGTATTTTTCGATGAGCTGCATGCATGCGTCGCGGCTATCGCCAAGCCCGGTCACGAAATCGAAGGTCGCCGTCTGCTCGGGCTCGAGCGTGAGACGTACCCGTATCGCCACCACCGGATCGAGCACGGAACCCTGACTGCCGGACAGCCGCACCGAATCCGCATCCATGGCGGTCGGACGGGAGGCATTGCGACCTCGTCCTATGAAGCGGGAGCGATCGGTCTCGTAGGAAATCTCTTCGATGTCGGCGTTGTGCACGGCGACCAGGTGGCACATCCATGGCGTATGTTCGTCGCTCGAACGCGGGCGGCGGCTGCACACGATGGCCTGGAGCGATTCGACGATCTCGGTCATCACGAACAGCTTGCTGAAAGCCGGATGCATGGCATCGCCGACCGCATCGGCCAGCACGACTTCCGCGTAGCTGGTCAGCTCGACGGTACGTCGCGTCCGCCCCAAGTTGGTGACACGCGTACGCCGCAGTTCGATATCGTCTTCCGGAGAAACGACGATCTCGGTATGCGCGTCGATCGACCGCTCCCTGACGCGGAACTCCGCGCGGGCATCCGAGAAGATCGCCTCGTAAAGTTCGGTCTTGCGCACCGCCGGCTGATACGCCGTCGACCAGAACTCGCCGCCCGAGACATCGCGTATGTAGCAGAACATGCCCCAGTTATCGCGCGTGATGTCTTCGCGCCATCGCGTCACCGCCAGATCCTGGCGCCGGCTGTAACCGCCGCCCGCGCTGCTGACCATCACGTGATAACGCCCGTTCGAAAGCAGCTGGACGGCGGGGCGCGGACGGTCGGGATTCGTGAACAGTCGCAGGCGCGGCTCGGGAGCAGTCGCGTGACCGTTGGTATCCGGGAATCCGACGGCATGCAGGTATTCCACCGCCGTTCGCGGAACGCGCTCCTGCAACAGCAGACTCGTCGCCCTGAAACGCGGATCGGAATCGAAACGCCGCTGCATGGGTTGCCCGAGCAAAGCATGTCCCAGAGCAAGCAGGCTCATGCCCTGATGATGTGCCATGAACGATCTGACGATGGCCGCGTCCTGCCCCACGGGCAGCCGTGCCGGCGTGTAATCGACGGCTTCGTACAGTCCGAAACGACCGGCCATACCCGCCAGAGCAAGGCGCTGAAGATTCGCGGTAGCCGCCGTCGGATCGACCATCATGGCCAGCGCGCACGCGTACGGGGCGACGACCAGATCGTCCCCCAGGCCGCGTTTCAGACCCAGCCCCGGTACGCCGAAGGCCCGGTACTGATAGGTTTGCTGCGCATCGATCGCGTTATATCCCGATTCGGATACGCCCCAGGGCACGCCGAGCTGGTTGCCGTATTCGATCTGTCGCGTCACCGCCGCCCGGCAGGTCTGGTCCAGCAGGGTGCCCTCGTAGTTGGGCATGACCAGCATCGGCATGAGGTACTCGAACATCGACCCGGTCCACGAGAGCAGCACCGGCTCGCCGCCGCTGGTCGTGAGCAGACGTCCGAGCGAGAACCAGTTGTCCTGCGGAATCTGGCCTTGCGAGATCGCGACGAAACTGGCGAGCCTCGCCTCCGATGCCAGCAAGTCGTAGAAGCTGCCATCCAGCCGGCGCTGTTCCACGTCGTAACCGATGGACAGCAGGTGTCGCGCACTGTCGTACAGGAAGCGGAAATCCATCGACGCCAGTTCACCCGCCATGCTGGCCGTGGCGTCGAGTGCCGCGATGCGGGCATGAGCCCGCTCGCGCACCGCTTCCGCATTGGCTTCGCCTGGCCAGCAGAGCGGCTCGATTCTCGCCAGCTGCATGGTCGTGGGGATACCGACGAACGTGGTCGTGCCCTCGGCCACGGGATCGAGGTTCCACATCTGGGCTTCGGTGAGCATGTCGGTGCATTGCACCGAGAGCTGTGCCATCCAGAAAACGGCATCGTCCGATGCGTCGCTACCAACGGACACACCCAACGCATCCAGACGATCCACCTGCGTCCGCGCCAACGACAGTACGTCGCTCGCCACGGCCGGCGGCGATCCGATCGCCACCGACAAGGCATGCATCCATTCGGAAAGCGCCACCTTTCCGTCGTCGGTCAGGTAGTCCTCCAGCACGTGGAGCGTGTCCAGCAAGCCGGTCAACGCCGAGGATTCGAACACCGGCCGGTGAAGTATGGCCAGCAGACCGGGCTGCAACGTAAGCAGATGACCGGCCAGGTTTCCGCTATCGACCGACGATACATACAGCGGCCGCAACGGTTCGAGTGTCAGCGTGTCGTACCAGTTGTAGAAATGCCCGCGATGACGTGCGAGCGCCTGCATCGTGGACAGCGTGGCCTGTGTGCGTTTCAGCAGCCGCTCCGTGGCGATAAAGCCGAAATCCCATGCCGCGAGATTCGCCAGCAGCGCCATGCCCATGTTGGTAGGCGACGTGCGATGGGCCACCGTGACGTCGGGCACCATTTGCAGATTATCGGGCGGTAGCCAATGGTCCGCCGGACCAACATGGGTATCGAAGAACGCCCATGTACGCCGGGCCAGCGCGCGAAGGAAGTTGCGTTGCGATGTCGTGGGAGCGAACGGCGTCGTCGTACGCGCCTGACTCATCCACCACGCGACAGGTGGCGATACGAACCACAAAGCCAGTACGGGAAGCGCGACTGTCATCGCCATCGGGCGCGTGACAGCGAGCGCAAGCAAGGTAAGAACAGACAGGACCGGGCCAATCCACATCGAGCGCCAGGGTATGTTGCGATCGTCCTTGCTGCGTCGTTCCACATCGACCGACGCCTGCCATTCCAGCAGATGACGATGGCTGATACCCATGCGCCATAGCGTCCTCGCCATCGCATCGACGCCATAGAAAGCTTCGTGCGGCAGCCACGAAATCGTAAGCAAGACACGGGAGATATGCTGACCGACGCTGCGGAGCGCCGCATGCAGATGCTGGTTCAGCTGGACGCCTCGTGGCTTCTGGACCACATCCAGAAGCGCGGACAACAGCACGGGTATGAATACCATCGACAGCACGGAAAGCGTCCACGCCAGCACGGGCGCTATACCGAGCCAACCGCCGACCAGCAGAGCGACGACCACCGGCGGAACAACGCTTCGACGAAGATTGTCGAAAATTTTCCAGCGCGACAACGCGGTCAGCGCATTCTTCCGCCAGCGGCCGCCCTCGGTGGGTGCCCATGGCAGCAACCAGGGAAGCAATTGCCAGTCGCCACGGATCCAGCGATGCCTGCGCTTCGCATCGACCGCGTATCGGGCTGGATATTCCTCGAAGAGCTGTACATCGCTCAGCAGGCCGGACCGCGCATAGCAGCCTTCGATCAGATCGTGACTGAGTATCCGTTCGTTCGGCAGACGTCCGCGCAAGGTGCTCTCGAACGCATCGATATCGTAAATGCCCTTGCCGATGAACGATCCTTCGCGGAACAGATCCTGATAGACATCAGAAACCGCACGCGTATACGGATCGATACCGGCATCGGCGCCATACAGGTGCGCATAACGCGACCGCGCGCTGCTGGACAGACTGATGCCCACCCTGGGCTGCAGGATGCCGTAGCCCGAAACCACACGTCCCTGGCTCGCGTCGTAAACGGCGCGATTGAGCGGATGGTCCATCGCACCGACGAACAGGCACGCCGTATCGCGCGGCAACTGGGTGTCGGTATCCAGCGTGATTACATAGCGGACATGTGGCAGGGCCGCGACGTCCCCCGCGATAAGCACGAAACGTTCGCTGCCCTCCCCTCGCAGCAGCGCATTCAGATCGGCGAGCTTGCCGCGTTTCCGGTCCCGGCCTATCCACGCCTGTTCCGTTTCGCTCCATTCGCGCGGCCGGTGGAACAGAAAGAAACGGTCGACCGTGTGCGTCGCATGACGGTCATTCAGGCCGTCGATGCGCAAGCGTGCGCGCTGAAGGATCGCCTCGTCGCCATCGACGACCTGCGTATCCGCATCGGTAAAGTCGGTAAGCAGGGCGAAGTGCAGACAATCGTCGCGATTGGCCAGAAAACGCACTTCCAGGGCTTCCACGAGATCTTCCACATCGTGGATGCTGCCGATCAGGCTCGGCACGGCCACCATGGTTCGCGCATCGGCGGGTATGCCTTTCGCATAGTCCATGCGTGGGAGCAGTTCGGGCACGACGGTCAGCGTCGCCACCCAATTGATCAGACTCAATGCAAGCTGGCTCGCGACGACGAACGCCGCCAGGCCCAGCGGCAGCATGATCCACAAGGAAACGTCGACAAGTGCGGCGGTCGCGACCAGGGTACGCGTCAAGGCCACCGTAAGCAGGAACAGCAAGCCGAGAAAAATTGGCAACGGTGCCTGATCGAATACACGACGAAGGCTGTCCGCAAGGCGCGGTCGTATTCCTAACTGACGCTCCAGCGCCACGCGTCCCCCATCCATGAGGAAATAGCCGACGTGACGTCGCAGCGGCACCGACTCTCCATCGCGGTCCATCCGGCACATATCCAGCACGGCCTGTGCGGTATCCACTTCGCTCCGTTTGCCTTGTCGCGCCAGACGTTCGACGACATGCCGGTAGCGATCGCGCGTGGCGAAATCCATCGCCATGTAAATGGTCGCGGGATCTTCACGCAGACGTTGCTCCACGAGGCTCGCGCGCTCCACGAAATCGCGCCAGTCGATCATGGCAAGAGCGCGCAGGCTGCCGATGCTGTTGCCGATCGAAACCTGGTCCGCCGCCTGCTGCTGCGATTCGACCTGGACGAGATGCTCGACACTCTGCCCCGATTCGGCGAGCCGCTGCTCGACCCAGCTGAGCGGCAACGCGAGTGCGGGTCCCTGCCCTTGCAGACGTCGCGCCAGTTCGGCGACGAAGGGCGCGCTCATCACCGGATTGGAGCGGGCCATATCCGCCACGACGAGCACGACATTCTTCGGATCGCGCCCCGCCATGTCGGTCATCGCATCCGCCCAGCGAGCCGCCCGGCGACGACGCGTACGGCTGACCATCACGCGTACCGCCACGCGCCTGAGATTCTCGATCAAGGCCAGACGAAGCATGATCGGAATAGCCCAGAGCTCTCCGAGCTTCAGTGGCGTGACGCGCTGATACGAACCGATGAAGCGATTCAGACCACCGATATCGATGCGTCCGTCGCCGTGCGAAATGACTTCGAGCGCGATGTCGTAAACGCGCGGCAGTCCCTGCGAGGGACCATTTGCAAGCCGTGGCAACTCGCGACTGTATCCCTTGGGGAAATCCAGTCGCGCGATGCGAACCTGCTCTTCGATCAGATACAGATTGTCCAGCAACCATTCGCCCGCGGGCGTAATGCCGGGGCCAAAGCGACTGGCCGACGTCAGTCGCTGGCATGCATCCAGAAGCACCTGTTCGTTGTCGGCCAGACGGGTCAGCAACCGCTCCGGCAGACGACCCGCGGCCAGCTCGTGCTGCAACGCCAGCGTCTGTCCATGCGCTTCCAGCTGATCGGCATTGAACAGTTCGGAACGAAGAGCGGGTTCGGACTCACCTTTCGCGCGACGCTCCAACGTACGTCGGCGTTTTTTCGACGCCCCATCGAGGCCAAACCAGGCCAGTACGTCGCGAATCATTCAGGTTGAGCCTTCTACAGGCCTGAGTTACGTCGGCCGAGACGGTGATCCTATGCCTTTTACGTGTGAATGCACGGTATTGATTCAATTCGATCGGATTCAGTCGTGCCGCACGGCGTCAGTCCGTCGCCGTGCAAGTCTCCACGACAGGCTTCCGGGTACGCAGCGTAACGCGCGCAAACGTCAGCGATATCAAGGAGCACGCGGCGATACCCATCACCATCGGCAACGACGTACCGTCGATGAAACGGCCGAGTATCGCGATCACCAGCGCGCCGGTACCGAACTGCAAAGTGCCCATCAGCGCCGACGCGGTGCCTGCGATGGCGCCGTGTTCTTCCAGCGCAATCACGGCGGAGCTGGGGATAACCAGTCCGAGGAAGCCGTAACCGACCACCAGCAGACCCATCATGACGCCGAGACGATCGACACCACTTGCCGTGATCGCCGCCAGCAGCACCATGGTGACCGCATAGCCGATGACGGCTGTCCGCACCACGCGTTTCAGACCATAGCGGCCGCCGAAGCGCGCGGTGAACTGCGAGGCACCGATGAACGACACCGCGTTCACCGAGAACGCCAGGCTGTATTGCGTCGGCGTCAGTCCGTAATGGTTGATCAGCACGAACGACGAATTGGCCAGATACGCAAAGAAGCTCGCGATACCGAAAGCGCCGATGAAAACCACGCCGAGGAAATGACGATCGCCCAGCAATGTGCGATAGCCCGCCATCGCCGATGCAATGCCACTCTCCCGGCGGTGTTCGGCGGGTCGCGTTTCCTTGAGTACGGTGGCGACCATCAGCAGGCCCAGGCCCGCAGCGCCGGTCACTACCCAGAAAATGCCACGCCAGCTGGCCAGCTTGATCACCAGACTACCGGTCAACGGCGCGAGGACCGGCGATACGCTGAAGATCAGCATCAACAGCGACATCAGTCGTGCCGCATCGGTACCGGTGTGCATGTCCCGCACGATCGCACGCGGAATCACCATGCCGGCACAGGCTCCCAGGCCTTGTACGAACCGGAAGAAGATCAGCGTGTGGATATCCGGCGCCATGGCGCAACCGATGCTGCCCAGCGCGAATATGCTCAAGCCGATGTAGATCGGCCGCTTGCGACCGATCATGTCCGACAGAGGGCCGTAGATAAGCTGCCCCACGCCCATCGACATGAAGAAGACCATCAGGCTGAGCTGCACCGTGCCGACATCGGCACCAAGGCTCTTTCCGATGCTGGGCAGCGCCGGAAGATACATATCGATAGCGAACGGACCGATGGCCGACAGCAGGCCAAGAACGATCGCCGCTCTCATGAAACGGGAAGTCATGCGTTGGTGTCCGGGCGTTGGGACAGGCTGCTTGCGCGTGGCCGATGCACACGTGCTTGCTTGTCGTGGACGGGTATAGTAAACCAATCAGTACAGAAATCAACCGCTATAGATTAATGTCTGCTGACACGGTCGACCGCGCACGCAGGCATCCGGGCATCAACGTTCCGGCAAGATCAGCTCACCCGTTGCAAACCGTACTGCCGCTTCCGCATGCAAGGCGGTCGTATCGAATACGGGAATCGACACATCGTCCGCCGATAACAAAAGCATGAGTTCGGTGCAGCCGAGGATCACGCATTGGGCGCCCTGCTCGCCCAGTTCCCGGACAATTCTCTGCAACTCGCGCCGCGACGATTCCACTACGCGTCCCAGGCAGAGTTCGTCGTAGATGACCGAATGGACGATCGTCCGGTCGGCCTCGCCGGGAATGACCACATCGAGTCCGTGCCTGGTCTCCAGTCGTCCCCGGTAGAAATCCTGCTCCATCGTGAAACGCGTACCGAGCAGTCCAACCTTTTGAAATCCGGCACGGCCGATCGCGGCGGCTGTCGGATCGGCGATATGGATTAGCGGCATATCGACCGCATCTTCCACGACGGGCCAGAGTTTGTGCATGGTGTTGGTGCACAGCAAGAGGACATCCGCACCGCCGGCAGCCAGCCTGCGGGCCGCATCGGCCATATGTGTCCCCAACTCGTCCCAACGCCCTTCGTGCTGCAAGGTTTCGATGTCATGGAAGTTGACGGTCATCATCAGGCTGCGGGCATTGTTGTGACCGCCCAGCGCGGCTTTGACGCCATCGTTGATCAGACGGTAATACTCCGCCGACGACTCCCAGCTCATGCCGCCGATCAGACCGATCACTTTCATTTGCGTATCGCCGGAAGCATTCATGACGGTATCCATGGCTGGCCTGTTTTCATACCACGTTCCGCTGATGTGGGTGGTAGGGGTGCCAGGATGAAAAACCGGTGCAACAGGAACCTGGCCCGGACCGAAGTCCGCCCGGCACGCTCGCCGTAAAAAGAAGGCATAACGTAGCGCAACGCATGAAGACGTCGTTTGAGGGCGACGCAATGAGAATCGCGGCGATGACGCGTAGCATCAAACCGTTTGGAATAAAGAGACCGAATTTTCAGATTAGTCTGAGTATTCGGACGTCATGCCTCACTTCATAGCAAAGCATGCGTGGAGAGGTTCGCGGTGTTTCATCGCGATGCTTTTTGCGTCCCAGCGATACGTATGGCCAAAACCTCTCCATGGGTGAATTCATCGTCGTACCCCATTACATGGACATCGACGGACCGGAGCGGCGCATGCTGAGGCTTTGCTCCAGCACCTGCCGCTGTTCCATCTGAAGTCGCTGGAATTGCTGCATCGACTCACCCCACTGGGCACTGCTTTGTTCGACGGACTGACTGACCGCCTCGGCCACCTCCACATGGGCGCGCTGGCGAATCGCTGCGTGGGGACTGCCCTGAGAGGCAAACACGCGGGAGGCATCGGTGCTGAGGAACACCTGATCGATTTGTTGCAGCCCCCCGCGACGCGCGGCGAGGACAAGGGCGGCGGCGATATGGTCGCTGCGTTCGTCGGCGGGGCGATCCTGGGTGGCGTCGATAGTCGTCATGCCACGGCGAGCCTGCTGGTACATCGCATGATCGGGATGGGCCGGGTGGTCGAGACGGATCGCGGAGCGCGGGGTGAGTCGGGCCGACTCATCGTTGCGTAGCTGCGCCAACGTGTCATCCATCGACTTATGCAACGCACGAAACGGCGCCTCGATATCGTCATGAACGGTATCGACTCCGTGACCGATCCGTCGGCCGATGTCCTGTGCGGTGTGGACCGTGGCATCGACGCTTCGGTCGACCCGATCCGCCACGGCATCCGCGGCACGATGGACGCCTTGCTGCGCCATGTCGATGCCTTGCGTGACCTCGCGGCCGATGTGTTGCGCGCCGCGCTGTACGGCATGCTGGGCCACCTCGATACCTTCGCCGAATTCATGACCCAGATGGCGCGCATCGTTCAACGTCTTCTCGACGGTACGGTCGGCCTGCTGCACCGCGACCTCGGCGGTACGCTGTATCGTGTCGCAAGTGGCATCGATGCCGTGTGCCATTTCACGACCGACGTACTGCGCGCCGTGAACTGTCGCATGGACACCCCGCTCCACCTGCTCGGCGACGGCGTGAACCGTTCGCTGTGCGGCCTGCTGGGCAACATCGATACCTTGCGACAGCTCGCGGCCGACGTACTGTGCGCCATCGCTGGCGGTTCGGGCGACCGTGTCGGCGGCGTGTTCGACGCGCTGCCCGACCGCCGATACGGTGTGAAGCATGGCGTGATGCGCCTTATCGAGGCTTTGCCCGATGGTGTCGGTGGTGCGCTGATAGGCGTGCTCGGCCAACGACGCACTTAGCCTCATGGTTTGGGTGATAGTGGCTTGGGCGCGACCGAGGGTCATGCCGCCACGTTGCCTGATTGCCTCGACGGTGTGCATGGCGCCATCGACGTCGCCCTTCCACAGGTCCGAAGTCACTTTGCCGACCATGCCATGCAGGGTCTGCGCTTTATGGGCGGTTTCCCAAAGCGACGAGAACGTGTTTCCGCGCAGGGCATGGATGTCGGCACGAAACAGGCCGATGGCGCGGGCGTGATCGCGTGCATTCTGCTCGTTGGCCTCGGACAGGTCCGAGAGCGTGCTATCGGGCGCACTGGGCGCGAAGTTGGTAATCGTGTGCGCGGCGAAGCTGATCGGGGTGAACGGATTGCGGATACTCGTCGCGGTCGCCTGGTCGTGGTAACCCGCATCGGTCAGCCGCTGGATATCGCTATCGGTCGCGTAGTAACGCACGGAGCCGAAATGACGACTGGCCGCACTGACCACATCGGTAACGCGGACATGGTTGATGACCTGATCGCCGCCTTCGGGAATGCCGTGCTGTAGATCGACGGCACCGTAGCCGTTGAAGGTCTCGCCGCGCAGGCCGAATTCGTAGGCGGTGGCTTCGGCAAGGGCGCCGCCGAGGGAGTGGCCGGTGACGGTGATGTTGGCGCGGTCAAAAAGGTCGCCAGCTTTCTCCTTCGCATGATTCAGAACAAGGTTTGTGAATACACGGGCTTCGTCCAACTGCGCGTTATGGCCGGTGACGACCATGCCTAAGTCGACCAAGGCATCCTTGACGACACCCCTCATCGAGGTTTCGGTACCTCGATGAGCGATGACGATTTCGTTAGTACCTTCTTTTTGATATGCCGTCCCTTGGTAGCCGGTCAGAGACTCTTGCTTTGTGGCGATGACCACATAGCGAGATCCTTTAATTTGAGGACCTTTGTCTTTCTCATTATCGTTGTATCCATCCTTGCTCAAAGCGGCATACGTGAATGTTTTCTCGCTCATGGTTAGAAGGCCTCCTTGGCCGATAGCGTGATAGAAAAGAGATGGTCTTGACGATTAGGTGCTATCTGCGAGTGATGCAGCCAGCCATATTCAGTTTCTTCCACTTGGTTGCGTTTGTAATTTTCGCGATCAAAGTATGTGAGCCTCCCCTTTTTAATGGAAAATTCTTCACGAGGGATGCGCGGAGACAGAGTCAGATTATTCGTTCGAACAAATGTAATGACGGTATCGAGGGACCAATGACAGACCCCTAGGCCAAAATAGTCCTCATCGATAACGCCATCGAGATATACGTCCCCTCGATATACGTCATTGGCTATGCGTCTGAAATTGATCGCGATGCGCTTTGTTTCCGGGGGCATACGCATGGCGTTCAAAGGGGCACCTGTGACAGGTACACATGACAAGTCTTTCACTTCGTAATCCGCGAGTCCGGTAACGGCATCAAATGACCCGGGCGCATCGTTCACAGTCAGCGTAATCTCATAACGCATCTTCGGGTTCGGATTTTGTTTGACGTCCGGTGTCGTCGTTAATAGGTCGCTGACGACGAAATAAATAAGCAACGCAACGGCGAGCGATTTGATCAGCATCGTTCTCATGGTATTTGCTCGGGGAAGCTGCATGTGGTGTGGTACACGCGGCAATTGGTATCGGTCGCCTTACAGTAGGCGAGTACAGAATCGACGGCCTTATCCAGGGTCGCTTCGTTAGTTATGTTGAATGAGTTTTCACCCACGGTCATCGCTGCACACTGGTTGTCATACGCGATTGCCAGCTTGCACTTGGTCCCGCCGTTGATCTTGCAATGCGCAAGCGCTGCTTGGATTGCACGCTCTTTACTGGATTCGCCCGTGACAGAACCCAAGCTGGCCGTCGTTTCATCGGTAGCAATGGCGCCCCATCGAGAGACCCATCGCGGCGGGGGCGGCGTAGCGGGTCCAGCGCCATAGCCCGGAATCGGTGCACACCCGACGATTCCCTGTCCTGACGGCGCTGGCATGGGGTAGAACCCCGGCGCACAACCTCCCTCTGCCTTTACCGATCCGCCCAGGCAAGTCGCACCAAGGAATAGGTAAAGAAGCGTCGCGAATTTCGTCCCGAAAAGTAATGATTTCATTCGGCAAACCTTTTGATGACGTCGGCTTGTTTCGATTCCATTTGGTTTACCGAAACTGGACTATGACTGAAGCCTCTGCCCCCGGTTTCTCGCTCTGAAACTGAACTTGGCTGAGGCGGCGTATAAGACCCCACTGGCTGCCCCTGCGGCCCGGGCCGGTTCTTCGGATCGAGCGCGGAGTACGACAGGAAATGGCCGGCCGTGCCCTGAAAGAACACCGCCGCCAGCGGTGGAACCGAAATGATCAGTACCGTCAGTAGCAGACCGACCCCGCCTTGTTGCAGCGCCTGACTGGACAGACCTTCGGGGTCCGAACCGTAGATCGTATCGTTGACGAACTTCGATCCCCACATCGCCCCGGCAACGCGAAGAGACAGGCTCAGCACCATGGCGCTGACCATGTTCAATGCGGCCATCGAGAACAGCGTACCGATGCCGTACATCAGCCAGCGACGGAACAAGTCCTTGGTCTGGTCGAAGATCAGGCAGAGGATAAATGGCGGTGCCAGCCCGATAAAGATCGCGAGGGTGAACTGATAGAGAAGCAACATCACACCGGCCGCCATAGGCGGACTGGCGGTGCCGAAGCCGGCGAACAGCATGGCGTGAGCCTTCTGTACGCGGTTTTCGTCGTCGCCCTGAGGGATTTGCACCGCATCGATAGCCGCGAGCGCGACCTGCGTGTAAGCCAGATTCTGGTCGATGGCTTTGGAGGATTCCTCGTAATCGCCCGTGAACAGGTAGTTGATTTCCTTGCCCACATCGACGGTCAGGAATTCGTGCAGGTTTTCGCCGAAGATCCCCATGGTCGTGGCGGCGGTGACGATGAAGGCCGTGCGCGCCATCCGCTCGACGACATGGGCGAGGGGCTCGCGTAGCTGGCCGGTCGTCATGCGGTAGCCGAGGAGCATGACCCACAGGGTGGTCTGGACCAGGGCGATGCTGCTGACCCAGGTCATGGTCCGGCGCATCAGGTCCATGCCGGTCGTGGCGATCTGGTAGTTCAGGTAGTTGTAGATCAACTCGAAGAACAGGAAGTCGCCGAGGTTCGCCGGATCGGCGAAAGCAATGGCACCCGTCGGTACGTGAAACCCTGTGAGCAAGTCTGTTAGTGCATCCATGCGTTCCCCTGCTTCCGTGTGACCTGTCCGGCACGCGTCCTTGGATGTGATCGTCCAGCGTTGCAGCCTTGGCGCGGCCTTCAAAGCGGACACACGTACTCACCGCAAGTAGGCAACCAGCCAGCTTGCGGTGAGGTAAGCGGAGAGTGTCGTCAGGGCGGTGCCCCGGAACTACGAGACAAATCTGAAAAAACGCGAGTAATTAAAGTTGCGCCGTCGATTCAATGCGGCACGTGATACCGCGCGAACATCGCCTGCCCCGGCTCGTCGACCGCATCGTAGGTCGTGCGGTACCACGCCGTCAGCGCGTCCTCGTCCAGCACGCGGCGCACCAGCGGCAACGACTGTTCCAGGAACACTTCGAAGAACGGCATTTGCCGCAAGTGCAGGAACGTCGAATCCGTGATGTGCAGGCTTCGATAGAAACCCGCCAGCGGTTCGAGGTACTTGAACGCCAGATCGGAACGGCCCGCCTTATCCAGCGATGACAGGAAGTTGGCCTGATACTGGCCGTTGAAAATCAAACCCTCGACGGGGTCCGCACCGCGTTCCTGCGTATAGATCCGCTGGCATGTCAGGTATGCCGCTTCCGCTTCGTCGAAATGTTCGATCACCGCGGCAGTCGACGCAACGTTCAGATAGTTCTGCGAGGACGGCTCGGCTTCGGTCACCGCTACCCAGCAAGGGTAAGCCTGCGCATGCTGTCCAAGCCCTGCATGCCCGAACCCCGTCAGACGCATGGCATCGATGCGGATTTCGTCGCGAACATCCCGCACGTACGGTTCGGCAAGGTCGATCGCCTTCTGGAAATTTCCGGACTGCAATGCCTCGATAGCGGGAGCAAGTTCGACGGGTTCGGAGCTCTCGATGGAAGCACCCGGTGACTTCGTTTCCTCCGGCACCGCCGCGTCGGCGCCCGTCTCTTTCTTACCGCTCAACCGGGTTATCAGGATCAGGACAAGAACGGCAGCGACCACGAAGCCGAGCCCCGCCAGCACGGCCAGGCCGAAACCGATACGACCCGTGAGGTACACGACAAGCACAACTGCAATAACCAGCAAGATTTTCATTGATGTATCTGTTCCACGATGAAGTTTCGGGAGTGATGCGGAAGTATCTCAGGCAACTGGTTAGCGACAGTTAGTCGCGCGACTGGTCCGGAAAGCTCCCATGACTGGCCGCGTCTATAAGCGCATCGGGGATGCGCCAGTGAAGGATGCCGGACGTGGTGAGCGCCCAGAGGTCGGCACCATTCCACGAAAAAGCCAGTGCATGCAACTCTCCGCGGCCCGGCGCCGTGAGCTGCAACGATGTCTGCGACTTCGCCATGTCCCAAAGGGCGACCTTCGGGCCCGCCCGGACACCATTGGAACCCAGCGCAAGTAGCCGTCCATTCGCCGAACGCGCGGCAGCCTTCAACGTATCGGCCCGGCCTAGCAACGCGGACAGCCGCACGCTGCCGTCTTTTACGTTGACGACATGCATGCCGACAAAGCGATCGCTACGGTCCGGCTTGCCCTCGATCTTCGGCGGCATGCTGCCGTCGTCGGTCAGCGACAGCACGAAGCCTGTCGCGATCCAGCCGGCCTCCGGCGAACCCAGCGCCCTCGGTACCCAACTGGCCCCACCCGTCGCATCGTTGCTATCGGGCGTACCGAAACGCTGAGGTACCTGGAATGCGCGAAGCACATGCCCGTTGCTTGCACCCAGTTCGGCGATGCCCGACGCGTCTTCGGTCCAGAACGATGTCTGACCGCGCCACCGCACGGGCGCGATTTGCGTATTGCCCTTCATCGGTACGTCCATCATGACCTGGCGGGCGGATTTGAGCGTGGGCTGGAACGACCACGCACCGCCATCGGCCGGCGGCTTTCCGGTGGGCTGGAATGCTTCGAATCGCTGATAGCCCAGAGGGCCGGCGTCCTTCGTCGCATAGCTGTGATCGAAGTAAACGGGCCACTGTCCGTCGCTAAGTTCCCAGGGCTGATATTTGATCGCGTCGCGCGCACCGACCTGATTCACTTTATACGTGCTGACCTTCTGTGAAGCGACGTCGTAAGCATAGAACGTGAAGTCGCCGGTGTTCGCCGGCGAACTGGAGAACCACACGGTATGCCCATCCGCGCTTAGCACGAGCTGTCTCGGAATATCTTTGTTCTGCCAGACGAGAGTTTCCTTCCACTGCCCATCCTGCCAATACAGTCGCCACACTCCCGACGAGAAAACGCCGCCGCCCAGCACTTCGACGCTTAGCAAGAGATCGCCACCGGGTAGTGCAATCAGGTCCTGCGCATAACTGATGGCACTCGACTGCGCATTCGCGATGGCTGCCCAGGGTATGGATTCCGCTTCGATCGGCAGCCGTCCCGCCTGCGGAGGAACAAGCGTCATTGTGGGGACGCCGGACTTCGTCTTGACGGGAACCATCCAGAACGACGGCCTCGACGCCACCTGTACAGCCGCCCCCGGATTCGCCGACGCAAGTACGGCATGCACGGCCTCGAAGAGTGGAGCCGGCACGACGCCATAGGTCACCTTGCCCTGCACCGGTGAACTCAGCACAGTGCGCTGCGCCTGCTGTTTGGCGTAATCGGGATTCGGGAAGGTATCCGCGCGAGATATCCGCACCACGGTGGCGGCATGCCCGAAGATAGCGGAGACGTCGAAGACATGGACGACCAGTTCGCTGCCGCTTCTGCGTAGCAAGCCGTAGCTGCGATCCTGCGTTGCGTAATATTCCGGATAGGTCACGCGATAAGCATCGACTGATTGACGATACTGCGGCGCGGATGTCGTCACGGCACGCGCCGCGTCCATACGCCGCTCGACTTCTTCGGCGGTGAGTACGCCTTCTTTTAGCGCCAGTGTGAGCTTCGGCAGATCGGAACGTTTTGCCAGCGCATCGCGCAAGTCGGCACGCCGGGACAGCAATACCTCGTCCCAGGCATCGGGCAGATCCGCCAGCGACCTGTTTTCGGTACTGACGTCGAAATCGCCAAAACCCTTCAGTGCCGTATCTACCGCTTTCCGGGCTTTATCGAAAGGCACGTCGGCAAGCAGCCAGGCCTCGGTGGCAGCTTCCGTGGATCGGGCGTCGTTCCATACGACGATCCGGTCCTTCAGGTTCACCGCCACCAGATCGGGGTCGGAAACGCTGGCCGCGGGAACCGTTTTCCATGCCGAACTCACCGGCGCCGCATCCTGTGCGGGCGCGACGGGCCCCCACGTGACCATGGCGGCGGCCATAACGCCCGTTAATACCCCTGAAAAACTCAGATTCATCTCGGCATCCCCTCGTCCATGCGATCCGTTCCGACTCAGAAGGAAGCCATCTGACAGTCTGGTTTACGGATCTGAATGGCCATATTAACCATATTGGATAAAAAGAGCGTTTTGGCGTAATCTCGCCTCCAGAGCCTGGACGGATGCCCAGGCCGGTTCGCCGCCCGGCGTCGCTCCCAAGGATCCGGCACCCGGGCACATGTAAGGTGCTCTCATGTCCCAGACCATTGCGCTTCCCGGCCTCCACGGCCAGACCGCGAACCTCGAATCGCTCCCCAGCACCGAAGCCAAGAACGGCTTCGCGCAGTTGCTCGAACGCGTAACGCGCAGTGCCCGGCCGGTCGTGATTACACGCAACGCACGGCCAGCGGCGGTGATGTTGTCGGTCGAAGAATACGCGCGGCTGGTCCAGGCCGCTCCCGATCCCCTCGCCCCCTTGCAGGCCGATTTCGATCGCCTGGTAGCCGGCATGCGTACACTCCGTGCACAGGCCAGCGTGGATGCGCTGTTCGGCGCCACAACGGAACAACTCGGAGCCGCAGCGGCTCGCGCGGCAGGTAAAGGCAAGCATTGATGCCACGCATCACGGTGCTGGCCGGCACCAACGGCGCCGGCAAAAGCAGCATCGCCGGCGCCATGCTTCGTGAAGAGGGCGGCGAATACTTCAACCCCGACGAACAGACGCGCGCCATTCTCGAAGCCCACCCCGGCATGGAACAGGGCGAAGCCAATGCGCTCGCCTGGCAGGAAAGCGTGCGTCGTCTTGAAGATGCGATCGCGACCCGCAAGGACTATGTCTTCGAAACCACGCTGGGCGGCTCCACCGTTACCGGCCTGCTGCTCGAAGCCGCCGACGCGGGATTCGAGGTCAACCTCTGGTACTGCGGCCTCGACAGTCCCGAGAGACATCTGGAACGTATCCGCAGTCGCGTAGGCGCCGGCGGTCACGACATCCCCGAAGAAAAAGTACGGCAGAGATACAACGCCAGCCGCCAGAATCTCGCGCGCCTCATTCCCCGGCTGCATACGCTGCTGGCATACGACAACAGTGTCGATGCCGATCCGAAGACAGGTCACGTCCCTGCCCCATGGCTGGTCCTCGCATTGCACGAAGGCGCGGTCTCTTTCCCGCGAACCGCGGACGATATCGCGCGGACGCCTGCGTGGGCCCAGCCGCTGGTCGCGCGGGCGTATCAACGCGTCGCGCAACGGAAAGAATGAAAAGACCTGGATATGCTCGCAACGACGCTATCAAGGTCAGCCACTGACCGGCGCTTGAGGTCGTAGTGCTCGACGCTACCAACCCTGCACGACATCACACATCTGCAAAGGACTAAGGGCATCCATCCTTGCATCCCGACCGGCATATCTGAGTCACCTTCCCTTTTGAAAGGCAGATAGAACGATCCGAGAAAGTGCTGCCGTACGAAGTGGTGGGGAGTGCGTGCGGCACGGCGCTTCGTATATCAGCAGCTCTGCGCCCCACAGTAGTCCTGTAGTTTTTCAGAACCTCATCGCTAGTTGCCCACTCGGAAATCACTCCATGCTCGTCTTGAGTATCGAATGGATAAGCCAGTAGCGCCGCAACTTCTTTGGCATCCCCTTTCAAGATTGCACGCTGAAGGTGAAATGCCGTCAGCTCATTCTGTTGCCGCTCTTCGTCATACCTACGATCGAGCCACAAATCGCGACCTAGCACGACCTGCTCAGGCGTACTTGCCGGACCGACTGCCCGCACACCTATCAGGTACTCGCAATCATAGGGAGAAAGATCTTTTACGCCGGGGAATGTCCCTGCAGGGACCTCGAACCTCAAGTCGAAATGACCTGTGCGGTTGTCCGACTCGTCGTACTCGTCAAGCTCAACCCCATTTTTCAAAGCATCCAAAGTACCCCGAAGCGCGAGCGTTCCCTCTTTGTCGTTATAACCGTAGAACCCACTCACGTGGGTGGAATCATCAGCCCAGAGGGCAACTCGAACTTGACGGCTTCCGAGCTCACCTACGTAAACCACTGGCATTAACGGCTTCCCAACTTTTGTTGCAAAGTCGACGCAGGCGGCGTCAGCACGCCCCGCAGAAAAAAAGTTAAGGAGAGAGGCGATAAGGATAAACATCCAAAAGCTCAGTGCCTGCTTTTGGAAAAGGTAAATTCTAGGCATACGAACCACGTGGCTCGTTGCGCGTACTAATAATGTCGCGAGCTCCCTACATATAGTCATGTTTTGTCCCTTGTTCAGTTTTCTGGCCCCGTCTGAACTTCACACTTAGGTCGTAACCTGTCTCTAAGCAACCACCTCGTGCCCCATCGATTGCACCACCATGCCACTTGTGACGATGGCGGCTATTTTCTTTGCCCATAAATGCCCCTAAATAGACATTAGCGAGAATGATGCTCACCATTCGGGGCTGGCAAAGCGTACGGCGGTCACCGCGCATGCCTCACATCCCACTTTGATTGGTAGCTCTCAGGGAAACGACTTCTTTGCCAGTGTGTAGGCGCAATACCTGCATCCGCCTGCTCCATCGCCATGAGGTGGAGGAAATTACGCACCCGCAACCGCAAGACGTCATCGACTGTATTAGGAAATTCGGGATCGAAACTGAAGTCTTGTCCGTTAGTGTGATAGTAGAACTCGCAGAAATGGATCAGTCGTGCACGTGGAAAAACATCTTTCAGAAAGAGATTTTTACTCAAACCGGAGAGGTAGCTCGCCCCTCCATTGGCTTGCTTTATCTTCTGTATGAGATCGTTTTTTGAAGTAAAAGTGCCAGAGAATATTTTCTCCAATGCCAGTACACGATTGGCCTTAGTAATGCCAATCAGTTGCAAATAAGACGCGGCGAATCTTTTGATCGATAGATTAATTCCCACGCTGACAGTAGCTATACCTTTACTGTCGATATACGGGACAGAGACTGCCCCTTCGACACCGTCCATGCTAAGAAACTTCCGAACAATGTCGGAAAGCGACGCACCGTTTAATCCAGACAGACTCATACTCATAGTGAACTCTTATTCTTTGTATATGAGACGCTCGTCAACGGCAATCCCAGTTTATTATTCCATCGCCAGCGCTACTTTCGAATAGTTAGATCGCAAGCGTCATAGGACATGAGCGATGCATTGACGTGCCCATATGGGGTATCACTTGCAGGCATAATTCTGAACTTCAGCAAGGAAACAATCTGAACGGGAGGATCAGATCCAATCGCGAGCCATTTGTGCCCTACCTGGAGCTGTACGGGTATCGTTCTCTTCCAAAGTGCGATCTGTCCGCCGACATAAGGCGGTGAAGACACCGGTAACGCTTCGCTCATCGCGCGATCCATGAATGCACCGAAGAACGGCACACCCACAGAGTTGAGATATGCCTCTTTCGAGATGCTTCCATCAGCACGGGACACTTCATCGAATTTCGACATTGAGCAGTGTTTTATGTCCATCTGCGCGAACGTCAGTGGTCTTTCAGCGCCTTCGATAGTCAGACGGGCACTGGAAAACTCAACATTGCCTTCCGCATCTGCAACACGAATGGCCGCTAGTAAATTATTCCATTGCGACTGACCGGGCTGCGTTAGGCGGCCCCGATTCCCCTCGAGCAATCGAAGGTACATGGATGCGGCATCGTTGACAGCTAACGGCTCCCATCGAGGAAAGGTAAACCCTGTAGTTTTGTCCGCAGACAGCCTCACAAAACGAAAATCGCAAAGATCCTCGTCGCCCATTTTTTGAATACCGGCGGCCTTGACCATATTGAGGAAGGCAGCGCAGAGCTCCCGATCGTCATTTTGGTGCACATGGATGGTAGCCACTCTTGCAGCAGCGGTCGTTGCGAATGCAATGCCTAGCGCAAGCAATGTGCCTCGCGCAAAGTGACGAAATCCGATAGAGCGCCTTTCGTCGCTTCGAAACTTTTCATCTGGGGTCATCGTTTTCTGCTCACAAAAATCCATAAAATTGTCGGTAACGATGCCCACCGTTTCGAAGCCAACGAAGCGCACGGCGACCGCCGCGCTTCTCGTAGCAGCTCGGTATAGTTCCCTGAGCATTCGTTTTCAGGCAGGAGAATGACGCGTCATCTACCCAAAAGCATTGGCCAACCTAAGCCTTTCAAAGAAAAATGGCCTATTGAAATCGTGAGTTGAACGATCCCTGTGCCGCATAAAGCGGCGACTCTGACCAACACGCTGATCCCCTGTCTGTTGCCCGAATTGCTCGGGCTGTAGCTATTGCTGCATAAGCAACAATTCAACGTCAACCAGCAAGTTATTACGAACAGGACTCCCTGCTAGCCGCGGCACTTAGTGCTCGCAACCGAGCAGCCTTGCAACAGCCACCCCGTAAACCGCAGCCATTCCGGCACGCGAGCGCACGATCGTCCAAACCGCGCTTCGCCTCGCTCAGATAACGGTGCTTCCGCTGCCAACGCTAGCTACTCGACGCTACCAACCCGGCGCGACATGACACATCAATAGTCATGCAACCGCGACACTAAGTATCGGACGATGAGGGGAGGTGCCAATTGTGCGGATGCGCGAAGCACCCATGCGATGAAACGAGAAGGAGAACCCCGATGCGAAATGCGCCTTCAACGAGGCCCAGCGAAATCGATCCGCCCAAGGTGGGGCTTTGGGCTCCCGGCGTCTACAAAATTACTGCGATAGCAATCTTCTTGATGGGCGCCACGCTTCACCCGCTCAACGTCGTTATTGGCCCCGACCGTTTCCTCGCCGAAGTTTTCTCGCCTGGCGTGGACGGTATTTTTGCGCTGATGATGATCGTGGGCGCGGTGACCGGTTGGATGTCACTCAAGCACCTGACAAGCCACGGATTTATTCGCGTGTTCTACTGGATTGCGCTGCTTATGATCACGGTCAGCATCCCAATCCACGTGCGCTCGGTGATCTTGTGGAGCACAGCGTGGGTGCATGCTTTCCCAAAACACATGAGCCATGTGGAAGCTCCGATGTTTCTGGTCTTTGCATACGGAGTGACGCAGTTTCGCTTCACCCGCTCGTAGCGTCGATGCTCCGACAATCTACACATAGCCTTCACGCCTGTTTGCGGATGAAGTTGCCTTTCGCAAGCACCTCCATGCATTTCTCACCAGGCAGGTAGTCCATGGGCAAATACTATTTCGTAGGAAGCGGCATCGCATCACTGGCCGGGGCGGCGGTTCTGATCCGCGATGGCGGCGTTTCAGGCAAGGACATCGTGATTCTTGAAGAATCGCACGAGTTCGGTGGTGCGTTCGACGCGCACGGCAATGCCGATACCGGTTACTACATGAGTGGAAGCCGGATGTTCGAAGCGATGTACCAGTGTACGTTCGACCTGCTGGCATCGATTCCTTCTGTGAGCAATCCCAACATTTCGATCAAGGAAGAAACCGATCTCTCCAATAAGGCGACACCCTGGTACAACAAGGCACGCCTCGTGGACCGCGATGGCAAGATTCCAGATTTCCACAGCATGGGTTTTACCGAGAAGGACCGGATAGACCTGGTCAGGATCATGGCCGAGCCGGAGGGAATGCTCGATTCAAAACGCATCGCCGACTGCTTCGAAGAGCACTTCTTCCAGACCAACTTCTGGTTCGAATGGTGCACCCTGTTCGCCTTCGAGCGCTGGCACAGCGCGATCGAGTTCAAGCGCTATCTGCAACGATTCGTGCATCACTTCTCCACCATCGATACACAGGAAAACATCTACCGCAGCCTGTACAACCAGTACGACAGCTTCGCCGTACCGCTGGTGCGCTGGCTGAAGGATCGGCAGGTGGCTTTTCGTTATGGCGTGCGCGTCGAGGATCTGCATTTCAAATCGGGAACGGACGCGATCACCGTTACCGGCATCGAATACCGGGAACAGGGTGCCGCCGGACATATCGATATTGGCGATGGCGACAAGGTGTTCGTCACCAACGGATCGATGACGGCCGACAAAGTGTTCGGATCGATGACGCAAGCGCCGGTCATGGACCGCGGCAACAAAGCGGGTGCGTGGCGTCTGTGGGAAACGCTGGCCGAAGGCCGGCCGCATTTCGGCAACCCTGCGGCGTTCAACGGCAACATCGCCGAATCGTCCTGGATTTCGTACACCGTCACCGTCAAGGACCCGCTGTTCTTCGAGCTGATGGAAAAATTCAGCGGAAGCAAACCCGGTACCGGCGGACTGATTACCTTCAAAGATTCAAACTGGCTGATCACGATTTCCATCTATCACCAGCCATTCTTCCCGAACCAGCCGGAAGGCACGTTTGTCTGGTGGGGCTACGGTCTGTTCCACGACCGTCCCGGCGACTACGTCAAAAAGCCCATGGCCGAGTGCAACGGTGCTGAAATCCTGCAGGAAGTGCTGGGGCATCTGCACTTCAGTCAGCAGGACAAGGACGCCATCCTCGCCAGTTCCAACTGCATCCCCTGCACCATGCCCTATATCACCAGTCAGTTCATGGTGCGCAAGGCCGGCGACCGGCCCGAAGTCGTTCCGCAGGGATCGACCAACCTCGCGTTCATGGGTCAGTACGCCGAGCAACCCGATGACGTGGTGTTTACGGTGGAGTATTCCGTGCGCAGTGCGATGAGTGCGGTTTACACCTTGCTGAAACTGGATAAGAAACCGCCGGCGGTCTACAAGGGGCTACACAGCCCCAGGGTCATTGTCGACGCGATCCGCACCCTGCATCGCTGAGCATCCTGCCGTCGCCGGTAGGGTACGCTTCCCCCCATGGACACCCTGCCCGGATGCGTCGACCTCTGGCTCGCCGACGATGAACGCATCGTCGGCGAGCCCGTTCTCGATCGTTTTCGCGCGATGCTCGACGCCGACGAGGCGGCCAAACAGCAACGCTTCGTCCAGGCACGACACCGCCATCAATACCTCATCGCCCACGGCATGCTGCGTACCGTGCTGGCCGGTTACCTGAACGTCGACCCCGGAACACTACGATTCGGCACGAACAAATTCGGCAAACCTTCGCTGCTCGACCCGCCTCGCCCGCTGGCATTCAATCTGTCGCATACCGACGGTCTGATCGTCCTCGCCGTCGCAGAAAGCGGCCGGCTGGGGGTCGACGTCGAAGCGCCCGCGCGGGTCATGGACAGCATGGACCTCGCGAACGCCCACTTCTCGGCCGCCGAAATAGAGAGCCTGCGCCGCGTGCCGGAAGCCGGGCGTACCGCCCGCTTCATCGACCTGTGGACGCTGAAGGAGGCCTATGTGAAGGGGCGTGGCGAAGGCCTGTCCGTTCCACTCGCCGGCTTTTCCTTTGCGGTCGACGGCGAGGACATCGTTTTCCAGGGCCCGGCCGACGACCGGCGCGCGTGGCGTTTCTGGCGCGAACGTCCCGCCACCGGTCATACCGTTGCCATCGCATGGCTGACCGACGCTTCCAGCGTCGCCGGACCACGCCTGTATGACTTCACGACGCTCGCGGCATCCTGTCCACCCAGCTAACGGCATCGTCCTTCTGGCTAGAGGGGCAAGCACCCGGTGTCCTGTTAGGCTGTTTTCGCCGGCTATCGGGGAATCACGGCATGTCGCCATCGTACGTTCGAGACTCGTCGAATGCCCCACCTGGCGGCAGTCGGTATTCGCGGACGCCGGTCACGCGCAGTGAACCCGGACGCCACCCAAGCGGACAGGATCATCGTATGCGGAATCTGGAAAGCACGCGGCTTGCCGTCGTCGGTCTGGGCTATGTCGGCCTGCCTCTGGCCGTGGAGTTCGGCAAGCGTTATGACACCGTCGGATTCGACATCAACGCCACGCGCATCGCGGAACTCCGTGCCGGCGTCGACAATACGCTGGAAGTCGACGCCCACGAACTGGGCGAAGCCCATCGCCTGAAGTTTTCGGCGGAACTGGACGACATTCACGAGTGCAACGTATTCATCGTCACGGTACCCACGCCCATCGACAGCGCGAAGCGGCCGGACCTGACGCCGCTGATCCGCGCCAGCGAACTGATCGGTCACGTACTGAAGCCCGGCGACGTCGTGATTTATGAGTCGACGGTGTATCCGGGCTGCACGGAAGAAGTCTGCGTGCCGATCCTGGAAAAGTCATCGGGACTCACCTTCAATCGCGATTTCTTCGCCGGCTACAGCCCCGAACGAATCAATCCCGGCGACAAGGCGCACCGGGTGACCAGCATTCTCAAGGTCACCTCCGGTTCCACGCCCGAAGCGGCGGACTTCGTCGATAGCCTGTATGCCTCCGTAATTACCGCGGGTACGCACAAGGCTAGTTGCCTGAAGGTGGCCGAGGCCGCCAAGGTGATCGAGAACACGCAGCGCGACCTCAATATCGCCCTGGTCAACGATCTGGCCATCCTGTTCAACAAACTCGGCATCGACACGCTGGAAGTACTGCAGGCCGCTGGAACGAAATGGAATTTCCTGCCATTCCGGCCCGGTCTGGTAGGCGGTCACTGCATTGGCGTCGATCCCTATTACCTGACGCACAAGGCGGCCGAAGTCGGTCACCACCCCGATGTCATCCTGGCGGGACGGCGCACCAATGACGGCATGGGGCCGTACATCGCCAACGAAGTCATTCGTCTGATGGTGCATAAAGGCATCAATCCCGTACGTGCACGGGTATTGGTGCTTGGCCTGGCCTTCAAGGAAAACTGTCCCGACCTGCGCAATACGCGTGTCGTGGACATCCTGCACGCCTTGCAGAGTTACAACGCCCAGGTCGACATCCACGATCCGTGGGTGAACGGCGCCGAGGCGCGTCACGAATATGGCATCGACCCGATCGTGGAACCGCGTACGGGACAATACGACGCAGTGATCGTCGCGGTGGGCCACCGGGAATTCGTCGAGCTGGGCGCGGTCGGTATCCGTGCGTTCGGCAAGCCGGAATCGGTGATCTACGACGTGAAGTACGTGCTTCCACGGGATGCCGTCGATGGACGTTTATAAACGAGTCGGCCGGTCATGAAAGTCCTGGTCACCGGTACGGCCGGATTCATCGGCTCGTATGTGGCGCAGCGGTTGCTGGCGCGCGGCGACGAGGTCATCGGCCTGGACAATCTCAACGATTACTACGACGTCACGCTGAAAAAAGCGCGTCTGGCGCAGTTCGCGGAACATCCGGCCTATACGCATATCCATGCCGATCTGTCCGATCGCACGGCCATGGAGGCGGCGTTCGACACGCATAAGCCGCAACGGGTGGTGCACCTCGCCGCTCAGGCCGGCGTGCGCTATGCCGCCGAAAACCCGCACGTCTATGTATCGAGCAACATCACCGGCTTTCTGCACATCCTCGAAGGCTGCCGCCACCACGATGTGGAGCATCTGGTTTTCGCCTCCACCAGTTCGGTCTACGGCGCCAATACGCTGCTTCCGTTCTCCGAGCACGAACCGACCGAACATCCGCTCACGCTATATGCCGCGTCGAAAAAAGCGAACGAACAGATGGCGCACAGCTACGCCCACCTGTACGGCCTGCGCTGTACGGGTCTGCGTTTCTTCACCGTCTATGGCCCCTGGGGCCGACCCGACATGGCACTGTTCCTGTTCACCCGCGCGATCCTCGCGGACGAGCCGATTCCCGTCTTCAATCATGGACACCACAAGCGCAGCTTTACCTATGTCGACGACATCGCCGAAGGCGTCGTGCGCTCGCTCGATCACCTGCCCCAGACCAATGCCGGCTGGGACGGCAAAGCGCCCGATCCGGCCAGCAGCGGCGTCGCGCCCTACCGCATCTACAACATCGGCAACGAAAAGCCGGTGGAACTCATGCATTACATCGAAGTGCTGGAGGCATGCCTCGGCCGGCGCGCCCGCCTGAACATGCTGCCCCTCCAGCCAGGCGACGTACCGGATACCGAAGCCGACGTTTCCGAACTGGTGTCGGCCGTTGGATATAGACCGAAGGTGTCAGTAGAAACCGGCGTGAAGGAATTCGTACGCTGGTATCGCGACTATTACCGGGCCTAGGCCCCGCACTGCTTAGTCATCTGGGAGGCCTCGTGATCGTCGATTATCTGGAAGAAGCGGGTCCGACCGTTTTCGACGTCGACCTGTGCGTTATCGGCGCCGGTGCCGCGGGCATCGCCATCGCGCGATCGTTCATCGGATCGGGCATCACGGTATGCGTGGTGGAAAGTGGCGGGCTCGCTGGCGAAGAGCGTACGCAGGAGCTTTATGCAGGCACCTCCATCGGCAGCCAGGCCTTCGATCCGGCCAGTTCGCGCATGCGCGTCTTCGGCGGCAGCTGCAACCTGTGGGGCGGCGGCTGCATACCGCTGGGCCAGCAGGACATGCACGCACGCGACTGGGTGCCGCATAGCGGCTGGCCGCTGTCGTACGCCGAACTCGAACCGTTCTATGTACGCGCGCGCGACTACTGCCGCATCGACCCGCACGAATTCGCGGACGGTTCATTCCTCGCACCGCTTGCCCACCAGCCCATTGCCTTCGATGCGGACAAACTCGTAAACCAGGTATTCGCGCGCAGCCCGATCCTGTTCGGCAATGCATACCGCGAAGAACTGGAACGCGCGACCAATATCACGGTGTTGCTACATGCGAACCTGCTCGAACTGAAGAGCGACGAAGGCGCCGCATCGATAAACGAGGCCGCCATCGGCACCCTCGACGGCCGGCGCGGCACCGTGCGTGCGCGTCACTATGTCCTGGCGTCGGGCGGTATCGAAAATGCGCGGCTCCTGCTGCTTTCCGATTCGGTGGCGAAAAACGGGCTCGGCAACGACCACGACCTGGTCGGCCGGTTCTTCATGGATCATCCCAGCGGCAGTCTGGGCACCGTGCACACGGATACGCCCGAGCGACTGACCCAGCCGTACGACCGCAATCTGGGAAAAGGTCCCGCACCGTCCTTCCCCGAAATAGGCCTGTCCGTGCAGGCACAACATACCCATCGGCTGTTGAGCGGACGCGTGCATCCGTTCGCCGTCGAAAGCGCCGTACCCAAGGGACTGCGTGCCCTGCGCGAACTGCGCGCGATGCTTCGATCGCGCAAACTGGACGAAAACGCGGTGCTGGAAGCCAGACTATGCGCCGCGATGAAAAACGGCCCCTCGCCCGGCGACGATACCGTCGTGCCTGTCGATGGGCTTGCGAAGCTGACGTTGCGGCTAGGCCTGGGCATGGGCGACATCGCCCAGGCCTTCGTACATAAGCTCACCGGAAAGCCGACCGTCCGCAGCAATCATGTCGAGCTCGTGGGTTACTTCGAACAGGCCCCCAATCCCGACAGCCGGATTACGCTCGGCGACGAGGTGGATGCGCTGGGTCTGCGCAAGGTGCGCATCGACTGGCGCCTGACGCCGCTGGACCGGCATACCTACCGCACCTCCGCGACACTGTTCGGCGACGAGCTGGCCAGCGCCTGCGGCGGCCGCTTCGAACTGGCTCCCTGGCTCGCCGACGACGATGCACCGCCGCGCGTACACGGTACCGCGCACCATATCGGCACGACGCGCATGTCGACCGATCCCACGAAGGGCGTCGTCGATTCCAACTGTCGCGTGCATGGGGTGGCGAATCTTCACGTTGCCGGCAGTTCGGTCTTTCCTACCGGTGGCTGGGCATTTCCCACGTTTACGATCGTCGCGCTGAGTTTGCGGCTGGCGGAGCATTTGCGGGAGTTGCTGGTGGTGGTTTAGAGGCGGGCGACCTCACACGTCTTACCGCTCTTCGGTCGAGGACAGCCGCTGCGTGGCTCATGTCACTAGCGGCTTCGGCGCCTCACGCTCGTGCGTCGCGGGAGCCGCGACCGGGTTGGCCCTTGGGGCCTTCGGCGCCGTCCCTTCGGGAGCGGGCCGTAGCGCCACTTCGCTCCGTAACCGGTCATCGCGGCCCTCGGCTAAGGCGGCCCCAAGGGCCAACCCGGCCACGGCACCGTCGGTTGCGGTTGGCTGTGGGCAGAGCGCGAGCCGAGCACGTGATGGGACGGGACTGGCATGCGGTCACCTGTCCATGCGTCGACGCCATGCTTTCCCCCACGTGACCGCCGCATCCGGAAGAGCCGTCGGCCACCACCCTCGACGCGACTTGCGGAACCGAGCGCGGCGGGCGGACCAGGCCCGCAGGGGGCGGACCTGGACGGTCCGCCGTTTTTGCTGAGGCAGGGATGCCGAATCAAAAACCCCCGCCCGCAGCGCGGGCGCGACGGGGCGCAGCCATAGAACAAAAGCCGCGCAGCGGCTCTCCCTTCCCGAGCGACGGTGAAGCCGGAGCGTCGAGGGTGGTGGCCGACGGCTCTCCCCGAAGCGTCCGAGCGCGAAAGCGATGGCGAAGCCGAGCCGCCCACACACACAGTCCGCACACACCAGCCATTCCAAACGACCTGACCATCCGGCCTACCCGTCATGACCGTTCGTGACATAGCGCCCGCCCCTTCCACGGACTAACGTCGTGCATGCCTTGGGGGAGGCGGCGAAATCAACGGCAAAGGGGTAACGGGATGCTTCGGATTCTGCGGCTGCGCATCGTGCGCTGGCTATTACTGCTCGCTCTGTGCGAACTACTCCTGTTGGCGGGATCGCTGAATGTCGCGATGTACCTGCGCTTCTTCCTGTACCCGGACGACCTCGCCGAATTCACGCGACACCTGCCGCAGCGTTCGGCGGTATTCGCCATCGTCATCTTCCTGGGCATGCTCGCGCTTGGCGAGTACCGCACGCATCTGCGCACCAACTGGCTCGGCATCGTCGCGCGGCAGGCGGTCGCTTTTGTGCTGGGCGGTATCGGGCTGGTGGTCGTGTATTACGCCATTCCGCAGGCTTATGTCGGGCGCGGCGTGCTGTCGATGGCGCTGGTGCTCGGTTTCCTCACGGTCGCCATCTTTCGCATCGCTTTCATGCGACTGGTGGAAATCGAGGCACTGAAGCGTCGCGTACTCATCCTTGGCGCCGGCGATCGCGCCGCGCAGATCCACAACCGCATGCGGCGGCGCTCCGATCGTCGCGGCTTCACCGTCGTCGGTTACCTGCGCTGCCCGAACGATCCGGTCGTCGTGCCCGAGCAACTGGTACTGACGTCCGATATGCCGCTGCACCTGATCGCCGCGCGCTACCAGGTCGACGAAATCGTGGTGGGTGTCGACGACCGGCGCGGCCGGCTTCCCATGGATGCGCTGCTCGAATGCCGGCAGGCGGGCGTCACGATCACCGACCTCACTACCTTTTTCGAGCGCGAATCCGGACGCTTGCAGCTGTCGATGCTCGATCCTTCGTGGCTGGTTTTCTCGCGAGGCTTCAACGCCACGCCGATCCATCTGCTGGGCAAGCGCTGCTTCGACCTGCTGGCCGCAGGCACGATGCTCGTGCTTTTCTGGCCGCTGATGCTGGCCGTGGCGCTGGCGATACGGCTCGAATCCGGTCGCGGCCAGCCGGTCCTCTATCTGCAGGAACGCGTCGGCGAGCACGGCAAGACATTCTGGCTGTACAAATTCCGCAGCATGCGCACCGATGCCGAATGCGATGGTGTCGCGCGCTGGGCCTGCCAGAGCGACAACCGCGTGACGCGAGTGGGCCGTATCTGCCGCAAGCTGCGTTTCGACGAACTGCCGCAGCTATGGAACGTGCTCAAAGGCGAAATGAGCATCGTCGGACCGCGCCCGGAACGTCCGCAGTTCGTGGCCGACCTTGCGACGAAGATCCGTTATTACAGCCTTCGCCATTGCCTCAAACCGGGCCTGGCGGGTTGGGCGCAACTCAGTTACCCGTACGGCGCGTCGGAAGAAGACGCGGCGGAAAAGCTCAAGTACGACCTGTTCTACGTGAAGAACCACAACCTCCTGCTCGACATGGTGATCCTGATCGAGACCGTGGAAGTCATTCTGTTCGGTCGTGGCGCACGGTAATGATCATGCCGCGCACCGGCGATTCACCTGCTCGGACGCGCGCTGGGCGTGGACAGCGTATGCATGGGCGAGCTGTACCAGTCCACCACTTTGCCATGCTCGAAACGGATCCACGACGGACCGTAGTCCCATTGATCGTCATGCATGATCATCGGCTCGCCTTCGATGGCGCGCACTTCATCCTGCGACATGCCCAGTGCGATGGTGGACACGTTGGTATGGCTGGCGGGTTTGCTCTCCACGTCTTCCGGAGCGGTACCGGTGCCACTGTCGCCCGCTGGCGCCAGCGGATCGAGCTGCCACAGAACGATGCCCACGACGAGCACGATGCCGATGAGTACCAGTCTCGCGCGGAAGCGCGGCGGCGCCGTCCTGGGTTCCGAGACGCGTTGCGGAACGACAGGCTCGTTCGCCGCGCCGCCGCGGCTGGGAGCCGCGCCGGGGAGCCGTCCATGACGACGCAGAAAGTCCATGGCGGCCCCGTACTGCGCGATCACCCGTTGCAGCTCGCCCGCGTCGACGGACGCATTTCCCGCGCGATCGGGATGCAATTGCGCGATGTGCCGGCGATACGCCTGTTTGAACTCAGCCACGTCGCAACCCGGACTGACGCCCAGTTTCTGGTAGAGGTCGAGAAAGTCGGTCTCGCTGGACAAGCCATTCCCCCGGGATGGATCGCGCGGCAAGCGTCGCTCACGCGCACGCCGACAGCAAGCGGAATCTTTCTCACGGGTACCGACTCGTGAATAGCGTCCTTGCCCTGCTCACCACCCTCGCGTTCGCGCTGCCCATGGCCGTGCCCGGCGGAGACGCCGCGCGCCCGACGCTCGGCGCGCACACGCTGCTCGGTGTGGGCGAAGGGCTTGGCGTCACGCCTGCCGTCACGCAAGCCATCGCGACGCAGCCCTCCGGAAGCTCGCTGCTGGTGCTTTACGGCGGCTATTCCGCGAATGATGCGACGCCAGTCGACAGCTACGCCAATCGCTGGAAATCCGTTGGTGGCATGCCCTATGGCAATGGCTATGGCGACCGTTTCGATGTGAAGGCCTATGTCGTCACGGCGGCGCGCGGCGGTGCGAGTCATACGGTGCGTATCGACAAGCGCGGCAATGCGCCAGGCGAAATATCCATTCCCTTTGTCGAAGTACGCAACGCCACGGTGCTCAGGGACGTCGCGAAGACCTATGCCGACCCCGCGCTCGAAGTCGTCAGCGGGAACGTCACCACCACCGGACCGGCCACGCTGGTCGCCGTCTGGTGGGGCGATGGCGGGGTCAAACGCATGACCGCCGAACCGGGCGATGGATTCGCCACGATCGATCGCTTCACCGACCTTCCCGACGAAAGCGGCGTGCAGGTTGCCGTAGCGTCCCGCGAGGTCGATGGGCCGGGTACGTACCACGTCACCTGGACGGCCGCGCCGGTCCAGGGCGCCATGCTTTTCCTGTTCGCCTTCCAGTCCCGCTGACACCAGAAGCCGGTAACCGGGACCGTTTCAACCCACGCACTCACGGAGCGTCACCTGATACGCCGGCATCGATGGCGCGAGGATCGAACCATGTTGGGTAGCTTCCTGCCGATGAAGCGTTACGAGGAACTCGTGGCGCGGGGCCGCGCGGAACCGTCCCCTCTGCTCGCCTTCGACGACGAGGTCGTGACTGCCTCGTACAACCGCGAGCCCTTCCTGATCGGACATCGCCTCACTACGCATCCGCTGTTCTCGCTCGCGCATCTGTTCGCGCTGTGCCGGCGCATGCCGCGCGAAAGCATCCTGTACCGCACCGGCCATATTCCCGGCGATGCCGACCTCGATACGTCGTACGACCGCTACAAGGCGAATCTCACGCTGGAACAGGTCCTGGATCGTTTCGAGGACAACCACGCGTACATCTGCATCAACAATCCCGAATGCGACGAGGAATTCGCGCCGGTGATCGAAGGACTGATCGGCGAAGTCGCCGCGCGGATCGATCCGCTCGATCCGGGGATCAGCTGGTATTCGACCTATATTTTCATTTCCACCCGCGATTCGGTCACGCCGTATCACATGGACCGGGAAATGAATTTCCTCCTGCAGTTGCAGGGTCGCAAGACCGTGCACCTGTGGGACCCTACCGACGACGCCATCATGACGTCCGAGGAAAAAGACAATCTGCTGGCCCATATCGGCGGACGTCCGCGCTACAGCGCCGGGATCGAGGCGCGCGCGATGACCTACGAACTCACGCCCGGGCTGGGCGTCCATCATCCCTTCATCGCGCCGCATCGCGTGCATACCGCGTCGGAGCTTTCCGTGTCCCTCGCGCTCACGTTCCGCACGCGGCGCTCGGACATGTGGACCGATGCGCATCGCTTCAACGCGCGCATGCGCGGCCTGGGCCTGCATCCCCGTCCAATCGGTGCGAATGCACTGGTCGACCGCACAAAATGCGGCATAGCGCGACTCGGTCAGGGCATGCATCGACGTCTCGAAGCCTTCCATCGCCACGGCATAGACCAAACGGCCTAGACGGATACGCCTGCTCCGTCACGACACGACCGGTCCGACCGGCCTCATGCGTAACCCGTATGCCGTATTCCACGCACCGTGTCTTTGGCTCGACCATAGCCACGAGGGGAAAGCAACGGGGAAGGCATCTGGGGAACCCCCCGATTGCCATGAGGCGGATACACCGCCGACACAACACACCTGCTTCGAAGCGTGGAGAGAGCGAAAGCCCGATGAACGCGTTCATGATCGCCAACCGGACCGACGACGAAGCCATTCCAGCCTTAGTCGACGTATTGCCCTGTCACGCCGACGAGGTCACCGCGCGCTGGAAGCACTACGAGTACGCACTCGACGAAGCCACGGTCGACGGCATGGAACGCTGCGCGCTCGCTTATGGCGTCACGTCCGACGTCGTGTTCTGCGCGGTACTGGCGCTGGTCGAATCGCGCCTGACCGGCGCGGCCGCCGTCGCTGCGTGGCGCGCATGCGCCGGCACCTCGTACACCGCCACGCTGGACGTACCCGACAACGGCTCGCGCGATACATGGCTGGGTGCCAGTCTGCGTGCCATACAGAACGCCGCCGCCTGCGCATCGGGCCCCGCGCCGTGGACGGTCGTCGATACCGACACGCGTCCGCCCTGCGACAAGGCCCAATCCGCCAACGACCCGCAGTGCGGTAGCCGCTGGCGTCTGCTGACCGCGATGCCCGCGCGTCTGCAGGTCGACTTTCCCGCACCCTTTACCGATGCGGCGATCGACCTGATGGCCGGCTGCGTCGTGCAAGTGATCGATTCCCTGTGCACTGCCGCCGACCGGCCGCTACGCGACGTCGACGTCTTCGACGCCCACGAACGCACACGCATGCTGGTCGAATGGAACGCCACGGCGAAACCCCGCCGCGACGACGATTCCGTCCACGGCCTGTTCGCCGACGTCGCCGCCGCGCATCCCGATGCCGTGGCCGTTGCATGGGCGGGCGGATCGATGACGTACGCCGAACTCGACCGGCGCGCCGGATGCGTCGCAGCTGGCCTCGTCGCGGCCGGCATCCCGCCCGGCACACCTGTCGGCCTGCTGGCGGAGCGTTCGCCCGAAGCCATCGTCGCGATGCTCGGCATGCTCAAGGCAGGCGCTGCTTATCTGCCGCTGGACCCCACCTATCCCGCCGATCGTCTCGCCTTCGTGCTGTCCGATGCGTCCGCGACGCATGTCGTCGTATGCGGCATGCCGGCGCCCGAGGGACTGCCCGCGACGGTGCTGGCACTCGACGATCTCGAACACGAGACATCGCCTGTATCCCTTGCACGGAACGGCCACGCACTGGCCTACGTGATGTACACCTCCGGCTCGACCGGCACGCCGAAAGGCGCGCAGATCGAACATCGCTCGATCATCCGTCTCGTCCGCGATGTCGACTACGTCGATCTGCGCACGCATTCCCGCGTGCTGCATGCCGCACCCCTTGGCTTCGACGCCGCGACATTCGAAATCTGGGCGCCGTTGCTCAATGGCGGTACCTGCGTCGTACACCACGAGAAGATACCCACGGGTTGCGGCCTCGAAGACACGATCGGGCAACACGGTGCGCAGATCGCTTGGCTGACTGCGGCCCTGTTCAACGCCATCGTCGACGACAACGCACGCAAGCTCGCCGGCCTGAAACATGTGCTGACCGGCGGCGAAGCGCTGTCCGTGCCACATATCCGCAAGGCGCTTGCCGCGTTGCCCGATACCCTCATCACCAACGGCTACGGTCCCACCGAATGCACGACCTTCGCCACGACCTGGCCGATTCCGCGCGAACTGGACGTCGACGCGCGCGCCATACCCGTGGGCTGCCCCATCGCCGACACCACGCTGTATGTACTGAATGCGCGGGGCGAACCGGTACCCGTCGGTGTCACCGGCGAACTCTATATCGGCGGTGCCGGTGTCGCGCGCGGCTATCTCGCCCGTCCCGAACTGAACGCCGAGCGCTTTCTTCCCGATGTCTTCGGTAACGAAGGCGATCGCCTGTACCGCACGGGCGACCTCGTCCGCTGGCGCGCCGACGGCAGCATCGACTTCGTCGGGCGTCGCGACGGGCAGGTCAAGATCCGCGGTTACCGCATCGAGCTGGGCGAAGTCGAAAGTGCGTTGCAGGCTACGCCATCCGTACGCGCGGCGGCGGTGCTAGCACGCGAGGATCGCCCCGGGCAGAAACGCCTCGTCGCCTACTACGTCGCCGACGAAGACACACTCACGGCGCGCATGCTGCGCGATCGTCTGTACAAAGCACTTCCGGAATTCATGGTTCCGACGGTCTATATCCGGCTCGACACGTTGCCGATCACCGCCAACGGCAAGCTGGACCGGCGCGCGCTGCCGGCACCGGACGCACGGCGTCCCGAACTGGCGGGTGCGTACGTCCCCGCCCAGGGCGACAACGAACGCGCGCTCTGCGAGATATTCGCCGACATCCTCGGTATCGACGAGATCGGCCGTCACGATCATTTCTTCGAACTCGGCGGAAGCTCGCTACTGGCGACCGCCGCTGTCGCACGCATCCACGCCGCGGTATCGACAAAACCGACTATCGCGAGTTTCTTCGGCGAGCCGACCCCGGCCGCCATCGCCGCAGGTATCGAACGCGGCGTGGAACCTATGGCGCCTGCACCGCGCCGCGCACGGCACACGGAGGCCGAGCCTGTCGCGATTATTGCCATGGCCGGCCGCTTCCCCGGCGCATCCAGCGTCGAGGCCTTCTGGGACAACCTCGTCGCCGGACGCGAATCCATCACCTTCTTCGGCGAAGACGGCCTCGATCCGGGCATCCCGCCCGACGAGCGCAACGATCCGTACTACGTCGCGGCACGTGGCGTCGTCGATGGCGTCGAAGACTTCGACGCGGCGTTCTTCGGCATGTCGCCACGCGAGGCCGAGCTGACCGATCCGCAGCAGCGCGTATTCCTGGAGCTGTGCTGGGAATGCATGGAGCGCGGCGGTTATGTACCCGATGCGCAGAAGATCCCGGTAGGCGTGTTCGGCGGCATGCACAACGCCACTTACTTCCAGCGCCACATCAGTACGCGGCCCGACCTCATCGCCAAACTCGGCGCGTTCCAGGTGATGCTGGGCAACGAAAAGGATTACCTGACCACCCGCGTCGCGCACAAGCTCAACCTCACTGGTCCGGCCATCAGCATGAACACGGCGTGCTCCACGTCGCTGGTAGCCATCGCGCAGGCGTTCGATGCGTTGCGCGCGGGCCATTGCGACATGGCGCTCGCCGGCGGCTCGTCCATTACCTGCCCGTCGCGTAGCGGTTATGTCGCACAGGAAGGTTCGATGCTGTCGCCCGATGGCCATACGCGCAGCTTCGACGAGGACGCGCGCGGCACGGTATTCAGCGACGGCGCGGCGGTGGTTCTGCTCAAGCGCCTGTCCGATGCGTTGCGGGACGGCGATCCGGTTTATGCGGTGCTGCGCGGTGCGGCGATCAATAATGACGGCGGGCTCAAGGCGAGCTTCACCGCACCGAGCAGCGCGGGCCAGGCGGCGGTCATTGCCGCGGCGCTGGATGTCGCGGGCGTCGAAGCCCGCTCGATTTCCTACGTCGAAACCCATGGCACCGCGACCCCGCTCGGCGACCCCATCGAAATCGAAGGGCTTATCAAGGCATTCCGGCGCGAAACCGACGACCAGGGTTTCTGCGCCATCGGGTCGGTAAAGAGCAACGTCGGCCATCTGGTCATGGCTGCCGGCGCAACGGGCGTCATCAAGACCGCGCTGTCGCTCGCCGAACGCCAGCTGCCGCCGTCCCTGCATTTCCGCACCGCCAATCCGAAACTCGGTCTCGATCGCTCGCCCTTCGTCGTCAACGCCACGTTGCGGCCCTGGGAGCACGGCGACGGTCCGCGTCGCGCGGGCGTCAGTTCGTTCGGCGTGGGCGGTACCAATGCGCACGTGGTCATGGAAGAAGCACCGCATCGCGAGCCCTCCGATGCGGCGCAAGGCCCTCAACTATTACTGATATCAGCGCGTAGCGAAGCGGCTGTCGGAAAAGCATGGATCGCGCTGGGTGCCCATCTGGCCGACACGCCGGAGGCCAATCTCGCCGATGTGGCCCTCACGCTGGCCACCGGCCGCAAGCTCTTCGCACAGCGCAGCTGGATCGTTGCCAATGACATAACCGACACTGCCCGCCGCCTGGCGGATACGAATACGGCGCCACCGATCCGCGCCGCACAGAGCAGCGCGGCACCGATCGTATTCCTCTTCCCCGGGCAAGGTGCCCAATACCCCGGCATGGGACGCGAACTCTATGCGAGCGAGCCTGCCTTCCGCGACGCGCTCGACGCGTGCGCCACCTGTCTGAACGACGAACTCGGCTTCGATCTGCGCGAGCGCATGTTCGCCGACGACGCCGATGCCTTACGCGCCACCAGCCTCACGCAACCGGCGACGTTCGCGCTCGAATACGCCATGGCGAAACTCTGGATGAGCATTGGCGTCCAACCCGATGCCATGATCGGTCACAGCGTCGGCGAATTCGTCGCCGCCGTGCTGGCCGGTGTGATGTCGCTCGAAGACGGCGCACGACTGGTCGCACGGCGCGGCCGGTTGATGCAGGCGTTGCCTGCCGGATCGATGCTGTCGGTACGGCTCGATGCCGACACGCTCCTCGCGCGACTGCCCGACGGCCTGTCGCTGGCCGCCCAGAACGCACCCACGGCATGCGTGGTCTCGGGCGAAACCGCCCGGGTCGACGCGTTCCGCAACGAACTCGAAGCCGCCGGCATCGCCTGCCGGATACTGCATACGTCGCACGCTTTCCATTCGGCCATGATGGAACCGGCGCTTGCGCCGTTCCGGGACTACGTAGCGGCGATCGTACTGAATGCCCCGGACATACCGATCGTATCCACGCTGACCGGTATGACCCTGACCGACAACGAGGCGATGTCCGCCGATTACTGGACGCGCCATCTGCGCGGCACGGTTCGCTTTTCCGGGGCGCTTGATACCCAGCTCGACGACGAGGGACGCATCTTCCTCGAAGTGGGGCCGCGCGCGACACTGAGCCTGCTTACGCGTCAGCACACCCGTGCGCGTGGGCGCCTTGCGCTCGCGTCGCTGGCCGACTCACCGGCGCTGGAACGCAGCGCCTGGCTCGACGCCATCGGTCAACTCTGGAGTGCCGGCGTCGATGTCGACGTGGCCTCGCTCGACCGTCGCGAACGTCGTTTCCGCGTGCGCCTGCCCACGTATCCGTTCGAGCGCCGCCGGCACTGGATCGACGCTCCCGCGCGCGTCGCCGGTAGCCCGGACGGTTCGAACGTCGTCGCGCTGCCGCTGCCAGCCACCGCACATTCCATCCTTTCCGCCCCATCCCTGCCGGAGCCATCCATGGCCGCCCATCCTTCCGCCGCCAGCACCCGCCCGGTGCGTTTGGTCGCCGAACTGACCGCCTTATTCGAAGACGTATCCGGCACCGAGTTCGACGGCGCGTCGATCGACGCGAATTTCGTCGAACTGGGGCTCGACTCCCTCGCGCTGACCCAGGTGGCGTTGCAACTGCAAAAGACCTACGCACTGAAGATCACGTTCCGCGAACTGATGGAAGCATGCTCGTCGTTCGGACGACTCGCCGCGCATATCGATCGCCTGTTGCCCCCGGAAGCGGAAGCCGTCGTCGCCGCGCCGGTCGCCGTGATCGCAACGCCCGTTGCCGCCACCGTCGCTTCCATGGCGCCCATCGCCGCCAGCGGCAATCTCGTGCAGGATGTCATCCAGCAGCAGATGCAGATCATGCAGCAGCAATTGGCGCTGCTCGCCGGAACACCGGCCAGCGTGCCAGTGCGTATGACGTCGGCGCCTGCCACGGTGGCACCCGTCGCCATGGCCGCTGTCCCGAACGCACCCGAGCCCGCGGCCGACACCGAAGAAGTCGCACTGGCGCATACGACGTACGACGTAAAGAAAGCTTTCGGTGCCATCGCGCGCATCCATTCGACGTCGACCGAGCTGACGACCCGGCAGCGCGCCCGCCTCGATGCTTTCATGAAGCGTTATATCGCGCGCACGCGCCGCTCGAAGGAATACACCGAGGAACACCGTCCGCACCTGGCCGACCCGCGCGTGGTAAACGGTTTCCGTCCGCTGCTGAAGGAAATGATCTACCAGATCGTCGTCGAGCGTTCGCGCGGATCGAAAGTCTGGGATCTGGATGGCAACGAATACGTCGACGCACTGAACGGCTTCGGCATGAACCTGTTCGGCTGGCAGCCCGATTTCGTCATCGACGCCGTGCGCCGTCAGCTTGAACTCGGCTACGAAATCGGCCCGCAGCATCCGCTGGCCGGCATAGTAGCCCGGCAGATATGCGACCTGACCGGCTTCGACCGGGCGGCATTGTGCAATACCGGTTCCGAAGCGGTGATGGGTACGGTACGCATCGCACGTACCGTGACCGGCCGCGACACGCTGGTGATCTTCACCGGTTCCTATCACGGCATCTTCGACGAAGTGATCGTACGCGGTACGAAGAAGCTCCGTTCGGTGCCGGCCGCGCCAGGCATCCTGCGCAACACGTCCGAACACGTCCTGGTCCTCGATTACGGCACACCCGAATCGCTGGCCATCATCCGCGAGCGCGCCTCCACCATCGCCGCCGTGCTGGTCGAACCGGTGCAGAGCCGCCGGCCCGATTTCCAGCCGCGCGAATTCCTGCAGGAACTGCGCGCGATTACGGAAGACGCCGGCGCCCTGCTGATCTTCGACGAAGTGGTGACCGGCTTCCGCACCCATCCGCGCGGTGCGCAGGCGATGCTCGGTATCGATGCGGACCTGGCGTCGTATGGCAAGGTCGTGGGCGGCGGTTTTCCCATCGGCGTCATCGCCGGCAAACGGCGCTTCATGGACGCGCTGGATGGCGGTCACTGGCAGTTCGGCGACGATTCCATTCCCACCGTCGGCGTCACCTACTTCGCCGGGACGTTCGTGCGGCACCCGCTCGCGCTGGCTGCCGCGCATGCGGTGCTCGAACACCTCGCGACGGAAGGCGGTGCCTTGCAGGAAGGCCTTAACGCTCGGACGGCACGTTTCGTCGACGAGCTGAACATGTTCTGCACCGGTGTCGGCGCGCCGATCAAGGTCGTGCATTACACCTCCGTGTGGAAGACCAGCTTCCTCGAAGACCACCCCCTGCAGGACTTGCTGTTCGCGATGATGCGCAGCCGCGGCATCCACATCCTGGACAACTTTCCCTGTTTCTTCACCACGGCACACAGCGAGGCGGACTTTGCCGCCATCGCCAAAGCCTTCAAGGACGCCGTACTCGAATTGCAGGAAGCCGAATTCCTGCCCAGGCGCCGGATAGACGCGCGTGCGCTCGACGCCGACAACCCGCCAGTCGCGGGTGCGCGCCTCGGGCGCGATGCCGACGGAAGCCCGGCGTGGTTCGTTCCCAATCCCGATGTCCCGGGCAAGTTCATGAGGGTCAGCGCATGAGTTCGAACGAGGTGATGGCGGCCGGTCTGGCCGTCGACTACGATCCTTTCGCCGACGCTGCGCTCGCGCGCGTCGTTCCCACGACCGCGCCGCAGCGCGAGATCTGGCTGGCATCGACGCTGTCGTGCGAGGCCTCTCTCTCGTATAACGAATCGGTGTCGCTGCACCTGGCCGGCTCGCTCGATGTCGCCGCACTGCTTGCCGCGTTGCAAGGCCTGCTTGATCGCCATGAAGCGCTTCGCTCGACGATCGGCGCCGACGGCGAAGAACTGTGCATCGCCGCACAGCGCGACCTGCCCTGCCCGTTGACCGATCTTTCCGGGGCGAGCCTGGCTGTCCGCGAGGCAGCGATCGCCACGGCACTCGACCAGGCGGTCACGACGCCGTTCGACCTCGAACACGGTCCGCTGGTGCGGGCCGAACTGCTGCGTCTGGGGTCGACCGATCACCTGCTCATCTTCACCGCGCATCACATCGTCTGCGACGGCTGGTCGTTCGGTGTGCTGATTAACGATCTCGCCACGATGTATGGCGAACGCGTCGCGGACGGCTTCGCCCCGGCGCCCGCCGATTCGTTCGCCGGGTTCGCGCTGGAAGAAGCCGCGCGACAGATGACCGACGACGCGTACGATGCCGAAAGATACTGGGTCGGCCAGTTCTCGGGACAGGCTCCCGTCCTCGATCTGCCGACCGACCGTGCCCGTCCGCGCCACCGTACGTTCGCTTCGCATCGCGAAGACCGGATGCTCGACCCCACCCTGGTAGCGGGCATCAAGCGCATGGGCGCGAAACACGGCGCGAGCCTGTACGCGACCTTGCTTGCCGGATTCTCCGTACTGCTGGAACGCCTGACCGGACAGCAGGATCTGGTGATCGGCATTCCCTGCGCGGGTCAGGCCGAAGGCGGCCACGACGCACTGGTCGGTCATTGCGTGAACGTGCTGCCGCTGCGTACTGCCGTCGATCCGGAGCGTTCGTTCAGCGAAGCGATCGAACAGGTTCGCGGCGGACTGCTCAATGCCTTCGATCATCAGCAATACACGATAGGCAGCCTGCTCGCGCGTCTTTCCCTGCCGCGCGACCCGGGTCGCCTGCCCCTGGTCAGCGTCCTGTTCAATCTCGATCAGGCGCTGGACGAATCGACGGTCGCTTTCGCCGATCTCAGTTTCACGTTCTCGGCCAACGCACGCCGCTACGAAAACTTCGAACTGTTCGTCAACGCCGTGCAGGTCGACGGCGGTATCCGTCTGGAATGCCAGTACAACCGCGACCTGTTCCGCGCGCCCACGATCGCCGCGTGGCTGGACGCCTATGAAGCCCTCCTGCGTGCGGCCATCGCCGCTCCGGATAGCGCCGCGCGCTCGCTCGGCATGATTTCGGAAATCGCATGCGAAGCGCTGGCTGGCCTTCAGCCCGTGCCGACGCCGTTCCCGGCCGATCGGCTGGCCCACGAATACTTCGAGGCACAGACCGACCGTGCGCCCGCGCGCGCCGCCGTGCGGCACGGTTCCGAACGGCTGAACTATGCCGACCTGGAACAGCGCGCGAACCAGATCGCCCATGGCCTGCGCGTGCGCGGCGTGGGTCGCGGCTCGCTCGTCGGGCTGTCGCTGCCGCGCGGAGCCGACATGGTCGCCGCCGTGCTCGGCGTCCTCAAAGCGGGTGCCGGCTACGTACCGCTGGATCCGTCGTTCCCCGCCGAACGTCTGGCCTTCATGGTGGAAGACGCCGCGCTTGCCGCGCTGATCGTCGACGACGAAGCGCCGACGGCGTTCCCATTCCCCACCCGGGCCATCCTTTCGTTGACCCGCGATCAGGTCGAGATCGAATCCTTGCCGAAGACCCGCCTGTCGCGCGACGGTATGACGGCCATGCCCGAGTCGGTCGCCTACCTGATCTTTACTTCGGGTTCGACCGGCAGGCCGAAAGGCGTGCGCGTGCCGCACCGGGCCACGTCCAACTTTCTTACCAGCATGCAGCGCGTACCGGGCATCGCCGAGGACGACCGGCTGGTCGCCGTCACGACGCTGTCGTTCGATATCGCGTTCATGGAGTTGATGTTGCCGCTGTGCGTCGGCGCCGAAATCGTCATCGCCGACCACGACGATGTGCGCGACGGCACGGCACTGCGCCATCTGGTGGAACGCAGCAACGCCACGATGATGCAGGCCACGCCCGCTGGCTGGCGCATTCTGGTCGAATCGGGCTGGGTGGGACATGCGAACTTCCGCGCCGTGTCCGGCGGCGAACCGCTGCCGCTCGATCTGGCCGAAGCGCTACTCGAACGTTGCGGCGAGGTATGGAACGGATACGGTCCCACCGAGACCACCGTCTATTCCACCTACTGGAGAGTGTCGGCACCTCGCGAAGGCATCTACATCGGCAAGCCGATCGCCAACACCACCGTACACATCCTCGACGAGGCCGGTTCGGCCTGTCCGCTGGGTGTACCGGGTGAAATTTATATCGGCGGCGCCGGCGTTTCGCTCGGCTATCTCGACCGCCCCGAACTCGACGCCGAACGCTTCGGGCGCGATCCGTTCGCCGGCGATCCGGATGCACGCATGTATCGCACCGGCGACCGTGGCCGCTGGCTGGCCAATGGGTTACTCGAACACCTGGGCCGTCTCGACTTCCAGGTCAAAGTGCGTGGTTATCGCATCGAACTGGGCGAAATCGAATCCGTGCTCGCCGATCTTTCCGACGTCGCCCGAGCTGTCGTGCTCGCTCGCGAAGATCGTCCTGGCGACGTGCGGCTGGTCGCCTATGTGGTCGCCAGCGAAGGGGCACTGTTCGACGAAAGTGTCCTGCGTACCGAACTGAAAACGCGGCTACCCGATTACATGCTGCCGCAGCACCTGATGCAGCTGCCTGCGATTCCGCTGCTGCCGAATGGCAAGACCGATCGAAAATCGCTGCCCGCACCGCCCGTGCAGTCCGTCGCCGCGAACGCCGAACGGACCGCGCCGCGCAACGACGACGAACGCCGGGTCGCCGCGGCGATGGAAACCATACTCGCGCTACCGGACCTCGACGTACGGGACAACTTCTTCGCGCTCGGCGGTCATTCGTTGCTGGCGGCGCAGTTGACCGCCCGCCTCAATCGCGAATTCGGCGTCACGCTTTCTTTCCGCACGCTGTTCGACGCACCCACCATCGCGGAACTCGCCGCCGCCATCGCCCTGCTGAAGATCGGCGGCGCGCAGGAAACTCCGCCGATTCTCCGTCGTCCCCATCAGGACCAGGCACCGGCCTCGCTGATGCAGGCCCGTCTGTTCGCTCTGGAAGAAATGCAACCCGGCCGCGTCACCTATAACGCGCCATCGGCCCATCGCCTGAGAGGGCCGCTCGACGAAGACGCGTTCGACCGGGCCTTTGCGGCTCTGGTGTCGCGGCAACCCATCATGCGTACGGCGTTCCGGCGCAAGGGCGAGGATATCGAGCAAGTGGTCGAACCCCTGCTCGCCACGGCGCTATTCCCCGCCGAAGACCTCTCCGCGCTCGCACCTCACGAGCGCGAACGGACGCTGATGAAGCGCTTGCAGGAACTGACCGACACGCCGTTCGACCTGACCCGCGCGCCGCTGTTCAGCGCGCGGATGTTCCGTCTGTCGGACGACGATCACGCGTTCTTCTTCATGCCCCATCACATTGTCTGGGACGGCTGGTCGTTCGACATCCTGTATGCCGAACTGTCCGCGCTGTACCGCGCGTTCGCACAAAACCTGCCTTCGCCGTTGCCGCCGCTTCCCGTCACCTACGGCGATTTCGCCGTATGGCACGCCGAATGGTTGCAAGGTCCCCAGTTCCAGGATCAGCTGAGTTTCTGGCGCGAGCGCCTGAGCAGCTGCGGCAGCGTACGCGCGTTGCCAAGCGATATGCCGCGCCGCCCAGGTATGTCCGGCAAGGGCGCGACCGAATGGATCCGCGTTTCGAAAGAGCTGACGGAGCTGATGCACGAAGTGGCCCGCACCGCCGATGCCACGCTCAACATGACGCTGCTTGCCCTCTACTACATATTGCTGAGCGGCGTGGCGCGGCAGGACGATCTGGTGATCGGTACGCCCGTGCGCGGCCGCAACCAGACCGAAGTCGAATCGGTCATGGGCTATTTCAATAATCTCCTGCCGCTGCATGTGACCGTCGACCCGGACATGTCGTTCGTCGACTTCGTCCATTACGTGAAACGGACCGCGCTCGAAGGCTTCGGTCATCCGGACGTGCCGATGGAGTACCTGCAACGCGAACTGAAAGTGCACCACGGCAGCGGTACGGTGTTGTACCAGGCGCTGTTCTCATTCCAGGACGCACGCCAGCGCATCGTCGACTGGGGCGGTCTGAACCACGAACAGATCCTGCTGTTCCAAAGCGGCGCCACCGAAGATCTCGGACTGTGGTTCCTCGAAAACACCCGGGGTATGGTCGGTGGCGTCACCTATAACGCCGATATTCTCCGCGCCGAAACCGCGGCGGCGATGCGCGACCGTTACCTGTCGATGCTGGCCAGCGTCGGACGCGATCCGGCCCAGAGCGTCGCCTCGCTGCGCGAACTGGCCGATGGCGTCATGCGCCCCATGGAAATCCGGACACCCGTGGCCGACCTGGCGATGGCGACCACGGCACGCAGTGCCGCGCGCACACCCTCGGAAGCCCTGCTCGCGAAGCTTTGGGAAGAACTGCTCGACGTCTGCGACGTCCATCCCGGCGACAACTTCTTCGACCTGGGCGGTCATTCGCTGATGGCGGTGGATATGGCCGGACGCGTCCGCCAGGCCACCGGCGTGCAGCTGAATCTGCTGGACATAGCCAACGGCACGCTCGGAACGCTCGCCGCGGAGCTGGCGAAAGCGGACGAACAAGTGGCACGCAAGCCGAAGTCGGGTTTGCGCAAACTCTTCGGGTGGCGATAGACATGAACCGTATCGGTCCGGGGGGAACCGAATGACATTCCTGGCCCACATGGCATGCTGGGGCTGCGTGGCGTTGCTCGTCCACGTTTTCGTAGGGTATCCCGCGATGATGTGGGCGCTGGCGAAGGTATCGCCCCGGCCCGTGCGGCGCGCACCGATTACGCCGAGCGTGACCGTCGTCATCGCCGTCCACGACGGCGGGCGCCAGATACGCGCGAAGCTCTCCAATCTGCGCGCGCTCGACTATCCCGCCGAACTGATCGACATCGTCATTTCGTGCGACGGCTGCCGCGATGCGACCGCCGCGCTTGCGCGTACCTGCGGCGACCTCCGTGTGCGCGTACTGGACAACCCCGCACGTCGCGGTAAGGCCGCCTGTCTCAACGACGCCGTGGCGATCGCGCATGGCGACGTGCTGCTCTTCACCGACCTTCGCCAGAAGCTGTCGCCCGGCGCGCTGCGCGAACTGGTCGCGAACCTGGCCGATCCCACGGTCGGTGCCGTCAGCGGCGAGCTGCATATGGAAAACGTGCTGACCGGATTCGCGCAGGGTGTCGATGCATACTGGCGCTACGAAAAAATCATCCGGCAGGCGGAAAGCCAATCCGGGTCCACCGTGGGTGTCAGCGGTGCGCTGTATGCGATGCGGCGCGAGCTTTACAGCCCGCTGCCCGCGGGCACGGTACTCGACGACGTACTCGTTCCCATGCGTGTGGCGGCCGCCGGGCAACGCGTGATTTTCGAGCCGCGCGCGCTCGCATGGGACAAGCCTTCGCAGCATCCCGACGCCGAACGCAAACGGAAGATCCGGACGCTGGCGGGTAACTACCAGCTGGTCCAGCTTGCGCCTTGGCTGATCTGGCCCGCGAGCAATCCGCTGTGGTTCCGTTTCGTCAGTCACAAGCTGCTGCGTCTGCTGGCGCCGTGGATGCTCGTCGTCCTCACGCTGTCGAGCGCCGCGCTGGCTACGCGCCACGCGGTCTATGCACTGATGTTCTTCGGCATCGTATGCGCCGCCGGCCTGGTACTCGCCGGACGCCTGCGTCCCCGTCTCGCCCGCTGGCTGCCGGTACGGCTGGCCGTAGCGTTCTATTACCTCAACCTGTTCGCCGCGCAGGCGCTCCTCGCCTTCGCCCGCAACCGAGGACTGCATTTATGGTGAACCCGTCGACCAGCGATGGACGCGCTTCAGGTATCCGGGGTCGCCTCGGCGAGCTGTGCTATTCCAGCGGCCTGCTGCATTCCCTGCAACGCGCGCGCGCGTGGTGGCACAAGGATCTGCGCATCCTGGCCTATCACCGCATCATGGATTTCCCGGACCCGGAGACCTACGACTTCGACCTGGAACTGATCAGCACGTCGCCCGAACGTTTCTACGAACAGATGCATCTGCTCAAGAGGCGGTTCCGTCCGACGCGGCTGACCGATGTCGCCGAAGCCATCGCGGCGGGCGAAACGCTGCCGCCCGATACCGTCGTGGTTACGTTCGACGACGGCTACGACGACAACTACCGCATCGCCTATCCGATCCTTCGCGACCTGGGCATTCCCGCGACGTTCTTCGTATCCACCGCCCATATCGATACCGGCCGGCCGTTCCTATACGACTGGTTGGTCCACATGATTCTGACTACCGGCACACCTTCGTTCGTATTGCCCGAACTCAACATCGACCTGCCGATGCCCGCCGCCCGCGCCGAACGACGCGAACTGGCGGGTCGCGTCCTGCTGGCGATGAAAGACATCGGTGCGCTGGAACAGTCCGCCATGATCGCGCGCCTGGAACGCGACTGGCGCATGCCGTGCGACGACGCGCCCGCACCGCCCGAGTGCAAGCCGATGAACTGGGACCAGCTTCGCGAAATGCATGCCGCGGGCTACGAGGTCGGATCGCACGGCGTGCATCACCGCATGTTCGCCAAGCTTCCGCACGACGATATGGTGCGGGAAATCCGCGAATCGAAAGCGACGCTCGATCGCGAACTCGGCGATCCCGCGATCCTTATGTCCTATCCGGTCGGCGGCGACCGCGCATTCAACGGAGAGGTGATCGACGCCACCCGCGAAGCCGGATTCGAACTGGGCTGCTCGTACATCTGCGGAACGAATCCCGATCCGGCCACGAACCGTTATGCCCTCTACCGTCTGCCGGTCGAACGGAACATGGGACCGGGCTGGTTCGCCGCGATGCTCACGCTGCCCCGGCTGATGAGTTATCCGACCGTCCATCACGAAACGGGAAAGGATCCGGTGGCCGCATGTTCCCCCTGATCCTCACCTATCTGGTACTGACCATCATCCGGCCGCAGGACTATCTGCCCGGCCTGGTCGGCGTGCCGGTGCTTCCGGCGGTACTCGTGCTCGCGTTCGTCGCATGGCTGGCATCCGGCCAGCGCACCTGGGCCGCGCCGCAGTTCATCATCCTGCCGGTCTTCCTCGTCGTGCTGATGATTTCGCAGGTGACCAACGGCTGGACGGGCGGTGCGTTAGACGAACTGATCAAGTTCGGCCCCACCGTGATCGCGTTCTGGATCTTCGCCACGGGATGCACCACGCGCCGGCATGTCGTCATCGGCATGGCGGTCTTCGTCCTGTGCGCGATGGTGCTGGCCATGCATGGCGTCGGTCAGGCCGCCGCGGGCGTCGGCTGGACCGGCGTCCCGCTGGGCGACGACGGCCGTATTCAGTACGTCGGCATCTTTAACGATCCCAACGACCTCGGGCTGCTGTTCGCCGCAACCTTGCCCATGGCGTTCTATCTCAGCCGTCGCGGCGGCATGCTGGGGCGCCTCTTTTGGTTGTCCGGCGCGCTGCTCCTGCTCTATGCCGTCTATCTCACCAATTCCCGTGGCGCGCTGCTGGCCGTACTCGTCGTAGCCGGCGGCTATGTCTGGTATCGGCGCGGCGTCGTGACGGCCGGCGTGCTTGGCGTCATCGGACTGACCTGTCTGAAGATCCTTTCGTCGCGCATGCAGGAACTGGATGTCGACGAAGAGTCCGCGCTGGGGCGCGTCGACGCGTGGTATTCGGGGCTGCACATGTTCATGTCCCATCCGTTGTTCGGCGTGGGCGCGGGCAATTTCACCGAATACAACGAACTGACGGCGCACAACTCCTTCGTCCTGGTACTCGCCGAAACGGGATTCATCGGTTTCATGCTCTGGCTCGCCTTCGTCGGCTACTGCTTCTGGATGATGCTGACCGTACTGCGCTTCAAACCCCAGTTCGGCGACGACGAAGCCATGGCCGAAGAGTGGCGCAAGGAGCGCGCGATCGCCCTGACCCTGCTGCTCGTACTCTGCGGCCTGTTCGCCGCCGCGTTCTTCCTCAGTCGCAGCTACATGATCGTCCTGTACCTGCTGGCGGCCATGGTCGCCGGCTATTACACGGGTGCCCGCCAACGCTTCCCCAATCTCCCGGCGTTCGAGCTGTCGCGGGGAGGCTGGCGTTGGGTGCCCGCCGCGATGGGCGGTGTGGCCACGCTCTTCGTCCTGGTCTCGGTACTGCTGAGGACGGCCGGATGAGCGCGTACGAGACGGCGTTCCGGCACCTGCTCTTTCCGGCCTACGAAGCGGGACTGCGCCGCCGGCATACGCTGGACTATCTACGGCAATATTCCGACAGCCAGTGGCTGGGGCCGGCGCGCATCGCATCGCTGCAATGGGAGCGCCTGCGCGGTCTGCTGGAACATTGCGAGCGCGAGGTGCCTTTCTACCGGCGCCGTTGGCGCGAACTGGGCATCGACGTCGCCGATATCCACAACCTGGACGACTATGCGGCGTTGCCGGTACTGACCAAGGCCGATATCCGCGAACACTTCGACGACCTGAAAGCCGAGTCGTGGCGCGACCGTCTTCTGTATAAAGCGACCGGCGGTTCGACCGGCGAACCGATGCGTTTCGGCTATACGCGCGAAAGCAACGACCGCCGCGTGGCGGTGATGTGGCGCGGCTACGAATGGGCCGGCGCACGCATAGGCCGGCGCACCCTGTTCCTGTGGGGCGGCGCGGTCGGCGAGCCGACGCGCGCGCATCGCATGAAGGATCGCCTGTACAACGCCGCGTTTTCGCGGCGCATGCTCAATACGTTCTATATGTCCGAATCGAATATGTCCGGATTCGCGGATCAGATCGACCGCTACCGTCCAAAGATCGTCGTCGGCTACGTCGGTCCGCTGGTGCGGCTGGCGCAATGGATACTCGCCACGGGCCGGCGAACCTGGCAGCCCGAGGGCGTCATCGGTGCGGCGGAAGCCATGCACGACTTCCAGCGGAAAATCATCGAGGAAGCCTTCGGCTGCCCGGCCTTCAACACCTACGGCTGCCGCGAATTCATGCTGATCGCCGCGGAATGCGACCACCACCGGGGCCTGCACGTGAACACCGACCATCTCGTCGTCGAGCTGGCGGCGTCGAACGGGCCGGCGCCGGTCGGCCAGAGCGGCAACGTCGTCATCACCGACCTGTTCAACTACGGCATGCCCTTGCTCCGTTACGCGAACGGCGATATGGCGACCGCCTCCCCCCACTACTGCGAATGCGGACGCGGACTGCCGATGCTGGCGCATGTCGACGGTCGCGTGCTGGACGCTATCCGCACGCCTGCCGGCCATGTGCTCCCGGGCGAGTTCTTTCCGCACATGCTGAAGGACGTGCCGGGTGTGGAACGGTTCCAGCTGGTGCAGCGACGCCTCGACCGGCTCGACCTGGCGATCGTGCGTGGGCCGGCCTTCGACGATGCCTCGCTCGCGTATATCCGTCGGGAAGTCGACAAAGTGCTGGGAAGCAGCGTAGAACTGCATTGCCACTTCCCGAGCGATATCCCACTGACGCCCAGCGGCAAGCTGCGCGTCACCGTATCCGAGCTCACGCCATGAATATCACGCATGTCGTCGAAAGCCTGGCTCGTGGCGGCCTGGAACGCATGGTGATCGAACTGGTGAAGCTCCAGCACCGTGAAGGGCACCGTTGCCAGGTGATCTGCCTGTTCGACGCCGGGTCGCTCGCCCACGAACTGGAAGAACTCGGCATACCCGTCACCGCCTGCGGGAAGCAGGAAGGTATCGACATGCGCGCGCTCGGACGCGTACGCGAACTGGTTCGCGCGCACGGCACGCGCATCCTGCACACGCATAACGCCGTCGCGCACTATCAGGCGGTGCTGGCCACCTGCGGTCTTCGACTGCGCGTCATCAACACACGTCACGGCATGGGCGGCAACCGGCGGGCGCGACGGCGCGAATGGTTCTACCGGCGCGCGCTGGTCCGCACGAACGCGGTGGTGGCGGTATGCGAAGCCGCGCGCAGCGACGCGGTGCGCCGTGGCATCGTGCCCCGGTCCAAGGCGCTCGTCGTGCCCAACGGCATCGACGTCGGGTCGTTCCCCACCACGACGACGGCGATGCGCGAGCGGCTCAAGCGTATTCTTTTGCTGCCCGATCATGCCCAGATCATCGGCACGGTCGGACGTCTGAACTGGGCCAAGGACCAGGTCAACCTGATCCGCGCTTTCCGTCACGTGCACGACCGTCGTCCCGACTCCGCCCTGGTGCTGATCGGCGACGGCGAACTGCGCGAGGAACTGGAGCAATACGCCGTCGCCGAAGGGGTCGGCGGCAGCGTGCATTTCCTCGGCGACCGCAACGATGTGCGCGAACTGCTGCAGGGACTGGACCTGTTCGTCCTGTCGTCGATCAGCGAAGGCTATTCGATGGCGCTGCTGGAAGCCTGCGCGACTGGCCTGCCTATTATCGCGACCGACGTCGGCGGCAACAGCGAAATCGTGTTCGACGGCCGCACGGGACACCTCGTGCCCGCACGCGATGCATGCGCCCTCGCCGAAGGCATGCTGGAACTGCTGCGCGACGAGCCGCAGGCACGCCGCTTCGGCGTGGCCGCGCGCGACTGGGTCGAACGTCACGGCTCGCTCGCCGCCATGGCGTCGCGCTACGGCGCGCTGTACGACGACTTGCCGTGCGACGGCCGGATCATCGGGAGCGCGGCGTGAAGATCCTGGTCCTTACCAATCTGTTTCCCACCCCGTGGGACCCGTTACGCGGTGCGTTCAACCGTCAGCAGTTCGCCCTGCTCGGCCAGCGCCACGAGGTCGACGTCCTCACGGCGGTCGACTTCCGCGAGCGCATGGCCGGGCGTCGTGGCGATGTCGACGTGCCGGGTCTGCGCACGGGTCACTTCGTTTTCGTTTATCCACCGCGTATCGGACGGTCGCTGCATGCGCTGTGCTGGTTCGCGTCGCTGATGTGGCAGCACGGACGCCGCCTGCGCGCCGGGCACTACGACGCCTTGCTGGTCAGCTGGGCCTATCCGGACGGCGCCGCCGCGGGCTGGGTCGCACGCCGGCTGGGCATTCCCTATGTCGTGAAGGTCCACGGCAGCGACCTCAACGTACAGGCCGAACATGCGCTGCGTCGCGTGCAGATTCGTTCCGCTTTGCGCGGCGCGGGTGCCGTGGTCGCGGTGAGTCGCGCGCTCGGCGAGAAAGCCATCGCGCTCGGTTGCTCTCCCGATCGTGTGCATGTCGTTTACAACGGCATCGACAACGCCTTGTTTTCGCCGGGATCGCGTAGCGACGCACGCGAGCGCGTCGGCCTTCCTGCGTCCGTGCCTGTCGTTCTTTACGTCGGCAACCTCAAGGCAAGCAAGGGCTGCATCGATCTGATAAACGCGTTCCCCGCCGTACTCGCCATCCATCCCGACGCCCGGCTGGTCTTCGTGGGAGCCGGTCCTTGCCGGGATGCACTTCTCGCGCGTGCCGGCGCACTCGGCTGCACCGCGAACGTCGAACTGCGCGGCGCGTTCCCGCATCACGCCCTGGGCGACTGGTTCCGTGCGGCCACCGTGCTATGCCTGCCAAGCCATAACGAAGGCGTACCCAATGTCGTCCTGGAAGCCATGGCCTGCGGTACACCGGTCGTCGCGACCCGGGTGGGCGGCATTCCGGAAGTCGTCCCCGACTATGCCGGCACGCTCGTACCGGTGAACGACGTTGCCGCACTCGGCCACGCGCTGAACGAAGCGCTCGGGCATCGCTTCGACTACCCACGCATCGCCGCGCATGCGTCGATGTTCCGCTGGGACGACAACGTGGATGCGCTGGAGCGCATCCTCCACGACGTCGCCGCCGCGGCCTCTCTCCCGATCGGTGTATCCGCATGAACTGGAAGCCTAAGAAGCAGCAACTACTGGGCTTGTTGCCGGATGCACTGGTGATGACGCGCGGCGCGCGCGACGACGTCGCCCGGTACCTGAGTTTCGACGACGGTCCCGATCCCGAATTCACCCCGCCCCTGCTGGACCTGCTTGCCCGTCACGGTGTCCAGGCGAGCTTCTTTCTCGTCGGCGAGAAGATCGAAAAACACCCGGATATCGTCGAGCGCATCGTCGCGGAGGGCCACATGCTGGGCAATCATTCCTATAGCCACTGGTCTTTCGGGAACATGACGCTGAAGAAACAGCTGACGGAAGTCCACAAAACCGACGCGCTGCTTCGCCACTTCGATCGTCGTCCCCACCACCGCATGCGCCCACCGCACGGTTACGTCGGCACGCAGCTGATGCTTTACTTCGCCGTGCACAGGCGCAGTTTCGTGTACTGGTCCTACGACAGCCTCGATTACCGGACGGATATGTCCCCCGAAGCGCTGGTCACCCGCCTGCGCGATCGTCCGCCCGCACCGGGAGACATCGTCCTGATGCACGACGACAGCATGCGCGCGACCGATGCCCTCGCGGTGATGCTGCTCGAATGGCTCGATCGGGGTTACGCGTTCCGCGCCGTGCCGGCGGAGGCCGCATGAACATCGTCTATCACCATCGCACGCGCGGGCGGCATGTCGAAGGCGTGCACATCCGCGGCATCGTGAATGCGCTGCGCGAACTCGGCCACGAGGTATCCGTGGTGTCCTTTCCCGGTGCCGATCCGGAGCACGAGCCACCGCCGGCGCAGGCGACGGCGAAACGCGGCCGTCTCGCATCGGCCGTGTCCCGATTACCCGGCGTGCTGTTCGAGTTTCTGGAACTGGCATACAACCTGGTGACCTTCGTCCGCCTCGGGCTCAGCATAAGCCGGCGGCGTCCCGACCTGATCTACGAGCGCTACTCGCTGTTCCTGTTCGCCACCGTCTGGCTGGCCCGCGAGCGGAATATCCCGCTGGTGCTGGAGATCAACGACTCGGCGCTGGTCCAGCGGGTGCGGCCGCTGAAACTGAGGAAGCTGGCCAGGCGCATGGAAGCATGGTGCCTGCGCAACGCGACGGGCCTGGTATTCATTTCGACGTACTTCCGCGACGAAGCGCAAAAAGCTTATGGCGACATCGCACCGTCCGTCATTTCGCCCAATGCGGTCGACCTCGCGACCTTCGATCCGGCACGGTTCGACCGCAAGCGCCTGCGCGTCGAACGCGGCCTGGCGTATCGCATCGTCTGCGGTCATATCGGCGTATTCGCCCACTGGCACGGCGTGGATGGCTTCGTCGAAGCGATCGCCGCGCGACTGGCCGAAGTGCCGGAGCTGGCGCTGGTCTTCGTCGGCGACGGTGTCACCCTGCCGGCCGTCCGTGCCCTGGTTGCCGAACGCGGGCTTTCCGATCGCGTACTGCTACCCGGCCGCGTCGGTCACGACGACATTGCCAGCTGGATTGCCTGCATGGACTATGCGGTGCTTCCGAACTCGAACCACTACGGATCGCCCATGAAGCTGTTCGAGTTCATGGGTATGGGCGTTCCCGTCGTCGCCCCCGATTACGCACCGGTCGCGGAAGTCATCGATAACGACCGCACGGGCTGGCTCTTTCCGCGCGGCGAAATCGCCGCCTGTGTCGAGCGCGTGCTGGAACTCGCGCTATGCGCGGAAGACCGTCGCCGCATCGGTGGTGCCGCCCGCGAATACATCCAGCGCGAGCGTCAGTGGAGCAACAACGCCCAGCAACTCCTGAGTCTGGTTCCGGTAGAGACGGCCTCCTGATGGCGATCCTCGCGCTGATCGTGCTGGTCCTCGTCCTCACCGGCATAGCCGCCGTGGCGTATGCGATCCGCGCCCGCAACATGCAGACATGGTTGTGGGGATACCTGACCCGTAGACGCCCGCGTGCAGCCGGGGGACCGATCCATGTGATGTTCTGCTTCGTCGATCACTTCGAGCCCGCCTGGGGGAAGGTGGATCTGTCGACCCAGCGCGCCCGCGTCGACCGCTGGTGCGCCGACTACCGGCGGCTGGCCGACCGGCATCGCGACGCCGACGGACGTCCGCCGCAGCACACGTTCTTCTATCCCGAAGAGGAATACCTCGACGAACACCTGACCAAGCTCGCGGCGTTGTGCGCGGAAGGTTATGGCGAAATCGAAATCCATCTGCACCATGACAACGACACGCCCGACAACTTCCGCACGACGATCGACCGCTTCAATCGCCTGCTGCACGAGCGCCATGGCGCGTTGCCGGTCGACCCGGAAACCGGGCAGCTACGCTTCGGTTTCATCCATGGAAACTGGAGCCTCGACAATTCCCGCGCCGACGGTCGCTGGTGCGGCATCAACAACGAACTGATCCTGCTGCGCGAACTGGGCTGCTACGCGGACTTCACGCTGCCCTCGGCACCCAGCGACACGCAGACGTCGACCAGCAACGCGATCTACTACGCCACCGACGATCCGCATCGCTGCAAATCGCACGATAAGGGCGTACCGGTCCGCGTGGGCGGCAACGCCAGCGGCGACCTGATGATCGTGCAAGGTCCGCTGGGCCTGAACTGGCGCGAACGTCGCATGGGGATCGTTCCGCGCATCGAGAATTCGGATGTGCGCAAGGCGTGCCCACCCACGCCTGTGCGCGTCGACGCATGGGTCGATACGGGCATCCATGTCGAGGGTCGCCCGGAGTGGGTATTCATCAAGGTCCACACGCACGGTACGCAGGAACGCGACATGGATACGCTGCTCGGCGATGCCGCCCACGTCATGCACGACCACCTCGAGCAGGCCTATAACGACGGCGACCGCTATGTCCTGCACTATGTGACCTCGCGCGAGATGTACAACATCATCAAGGCGGCCGAAGCCGGAGAAACCGGAAATCCGGATGCCTGGCGCGACTACTCCCTGCCACCACCCCCCAATCGTTCGTCATGAGCGTGCCGCGCACGGTCCTGATCTGCCATGCCAGCGATGCCTTCGATCGCGAAGGGCTCGCCGCGTGGCTGGCATCGTTCACCGAACTGGCGGGCATCGTCGTCATCGAGGAAACACGCGAGCAACGACGCGCCCGCGTGAAGCGCGAACTTCGACGCGTGGGATGGCTCAGATTCGGCGATGTCGTCGCCATGAGAATCTACCAGCGCCTCGTACTGGCCCGTCGCGACCGGCAATGGGCCCGAGGGGCATTGCAGGCAATGAAAGATCGTTACGGCAGCACACCGGATGTTCCGACAGTGACGATAGCAAGCATCAACGATGACGTTGCCATCGCCTTCATGCGGTCCGCGGCGCCCGACATCGTCATCGCCCGCTGCAAGCAGTTGATGAAGCGAAAAGCGATCGGCCTGGCGCGTATCGGATGCTTCGTGATGCATCCGGGCATCTGTCCCGAGTATCGCAACGCGCACGGCTGCTTCTGGGCATTGGCCGAACGCGACCTCGACAAGGTCGGCATGACGCTGCTGAAGATCGACGCGGGCGTCGATACCGGTCCGGTCTATGGTCATTACAGTGTCGATGTCGACGAACGGAACGAATCGCACGTCGTGATCCAGTACCGCGCCGTTCTCGACAATCTGGACGAAGTCGCCGAACGGCTGATCGATATCGCCAACGGAAGCGCCCGTCCCATCGACACGCGGTCGCGCGAAAGCGCGGTCTGGGGTCAGCCGTGGCTGACGCGTTATCTGCGCTGGAAACGCGCCGCACGGATGCTCAACCCATGAATCGCGCCGCGCTCATGTACCACGACATCGTGTCGCCCGGAGACTGCGACAGCAGCGGCTTCCCCGGCGCATCGGCAGCTCACTACAAACTCGATATCGACGCATTCGCCGTGCATCTGCATGAACTGTCCACCGCAGGTATGTCCTTTGGCTCCGTTCTTGCCGGGGCACCTCATCTGCTGACGTTCGACGACGGCGGAAACAGCGCGACGCAAATCGGCGCGATGCTGGACGAACGCGGCATGACCGGTCATTTTTTCGTTACGACGAGTCGCATCGGCACACATGGCTTTCTGGATGCATCGGCCATTCGTATATTACATGCGCACGGCCACGTCGTCGGAAGTCATTCCCACACGCATCCCGCCGAGATATCGCGTCTTGCACCCGCGACGCTGGCACGGGAGTGGACCGACAGCATCGACCGGCTTGAACAGATACTGGGCGAATCCGTCGATACGGCCTCCATCCCCGGCGGATTCTATTCGCCGGACGTAGCTCGTGCCGCCGCGTCTGCCGGCGTGCGTTATCTCTTTACCTCCGAACCGACCACGCGTACGCATGTCGTCGATGACTGCACGATCCTCGGACGCTATGCCGTACTGCGCGACACATCCGCGCGGCATGCCCTCGCCCTTGCCATCGGCACGGATGCCCGGCGCGAGCGTCAATGGCTCGCATGGAATGCAAAAAAACCGCTGAAACGATGGGCACGCCCCGTGTACCGTTTCATGCGCAACGCGTTGCTCGAACGCGCCCGGTAGGCAGCGCGCCTACAACCGAAGTCATATTGCAATGCTTCGCTGCTCGGCAGAGATTTAAGCGCACGAGCACAGTTCGCCCGAGCCGCTTCCGGGCGATAGCTGCGCACGCTGCAGTAGTCCCTTGAGGTACCCCCGTACTTGTATGGCGTATCGACGTTGCGTCGATGCGTGGGTCCCGTGCGGCCCGCAACCACGCACCGCTCGTCGGGGCAAACGAAACCAGAGGACGAGAAGATGCTGTCATCACGCGCCAAGAACCGTTCATTGCCCCTGGAAACCACTCCTGACTTCATCGCTCCGCTTGCTTTGCCGGCCCCCCGTATTCCAAGCGCCGAGGCACACGGCGGCATCAATCTGACCGACCTGGCCAATCCGACGATTGCCGTATTGATCGGGCCATATCAGTCATTCGATGTCGGCGACACGCTGGAGGTCCTCTGGGATGACCCACCGGTACAGGTCGGGAAAGCCCCTATCGAAGGCCACACCACCTTCGCGACCGTACCGATCGCCAGCGCCTCCATCCGGCGCGCGGGATCCGGCAGCAAATCGTGCCAGTACAACTTCTATCGTGCACGTTTTCCAGCTCAGCCCCTCCCTTCGCCGGTGATCCCCATCGTGGTGAAGATCGACGCACCGGGCGATCCGGATATTGGCGGCTCGGACGTTAATCCCAAGCTCCTGGCGCCGCAGGTCATTCCGTCGACGATCGACATGGCGCAGGCGACGGCAGGCGTCGATGTCATTGTACCGGCATGGCTCAACATGGCCGTGGGGGACAAACTGACCATCTTCTGGGGCGACAAGGTGAAGGTTGCCGTCGATCCCGCGGCACTGATAGTCGGGCAGCCCACAACCGTACACATTACGGAAGCGACGATCATCGAGGGCCAGGACAACCCTGCCCTGCCGGTCTACTACGACATCTTCGATATCGTCGACAACTGGTCGGAATTTTCGCTGGAAACGCCGGTGAACGTCTCCGCCAGTACCCGGCTTTTTGACGCACCGTATCTCGCCGAAGCGCCGACCGGCTCTCTCAATGTTCCGGATCTCGGCGGACGGGCGGGCACCGCCGTTGTTTATGTCAAGCAGGTGGGTATCGTCGCCGGCGATACCGTGACGCTGTTCTGGAACGGACTGACCAGTGGCAACGTCCCCACGCCGTTTCCCATACCACCGCAGATCGTTGGCACCACACCGACGCTGAACTTCACGGTTCCCAACGCCACGCTCGCCGCACTCACTCAGGGCAGCGCCACCTTTTTCTACAAGGTGGAAGGACCGGGTGCCGTACTCAAGGGCACATCGGGTATTGCCAGTCTGAACATCACAGGCCCGGTGGCAGGGCAACTGCGCCTTCCCATCGGCCCCTTCTGGCCGGCCATGGATATCGCCGGCAGGGTGGTCGTCTCAAGACTGAGCGATCCCTCGGTCGTCGTGATTCACACCGACGCGGACCAGCCCGCCTGGTCCGAATACCGGGCATGGCTGAAGTGTACGGGAGCTGCGGGCCGCACCTTCGAATCGCCGAAGCAGGACGCGAGCCCGCTGGTTCCGATCAACACCTACGTGACCAAGGCATTCATCCAGAACGAGCTGGCCCTCAATAACCACCTCGTCACCCTGACCTTCGTCGTCGAGAAAAAGCTCGACGGAAGCGGACGCCAGGAATCGCCTGCGACCGTAGCAACGCTTGCCTGACACGCCGCGATTGCTCTGCGGACGTCATTCGCTACGCGCCACGTGCCTTGCACGACGACGCGTAGCTCCCCCGCCTGGGCCACGACACGTCGCCTTTCGGCACTACACATCGTACGAATCAGAGAGGATACGGATATGGCAATAGCCCCTACAGCCACCCCGACCGTGGCCGCCCCGGTCATCCCCGCGGCGGCACTCGCACCACCTCCCCCATCTGGCCCGCCGGACGGCATGCTCAGAAATGATCAGGCGCCCGTCGACCTGACACTCACGGTAGCTATCACCAGCGGCGCCAAGCGCGACAAGCTTCAACTGCTCGTGGACGGCGTAGCGGTGGGTGCCCCCGTGACGATCGCCGCACAGGGCGACCAGAACGTTCCCATTGTATGGGCGGCGCCGCGTCCCGAACGATTCATGAAGCTCACGGCCAGACTCACGCCCTATGCCAACCCGGGAAACGCCTACACCAGCCCCGAGGCCCCGGCGGCCGTCGATCTCCACTACGCCGGATCGCCCGATATCCTGCCCCCGCCCGCAGGCATTAGCGAGGAGGTTATCAACGGTCTGACCGCAAGCTGGTTCAGTGCTACGCGAACGCAGGTCGAGGGCCTTATCGGTGCCTATGGTGGCAGCGATGACATGTCCTACCCGGCAGCGGGCGATGTCTTCATCATGTTCATCAATGGTGTCGAACAAACACGGTCCGTGACCGCTGCCGAGGCATCCAGCCAGAGACGGGTCGTCGTCGCATGGACACAGGCCTGGCTAACGGCCGCCTCGATCGCTGCGGCGCCGGCAAAGAGACTGAACCTTCAATACAAAATACTGGATCGCGCCGGAAATCTCTCCCCGCTTTCCGCCGACTTCTTCATCACGTCCTTCCTCGCCGAAGATCCGGGCGTACTGGCACCTCCGACAGCCGACGAACAGGAAAACGACGGCGCCATTATCGACGCCGAAGCCCGCCTGGGCGTCCACGTGAATATTCCGGCCAATGCCAAGGTATTGCAGGGTCAGTACGTAGCGGTGGTGTGGAACGGAAAGGAACTGGGGAAAGTATTGGTCGCGGCGACAAACACCGCATTCCCCATCACAGTCTCTGCCCTCGACGTGTTTCCCCCCGGCGGCCCCGGCAGCGGCACATTCGACATTACTTACAGGCTCTACAGCAACGACCAGACAACCTTCCTGGGCGAGTCGGGACCGTACCAGGTTATTGTCAACCTCGACGCGGGTGGCGGCGAGCCGGATCCCGACCCGGAGACCCCGTGGAACGAAAGGCTCCAGAAGGCCATCATCAATGGCGACAGCAGCGCGGAACTGGACAACGTCATTACGGACGCGGACAAAGTGACGACCACCACGGGCGCCACGGTCATCGTTCCATGGTTCAACACCGATACACCCACGGCAGCGGATGCCTTCAAAGCCGGCGACATCATCACGATCTGGTTGGGTAACAATGCGACAGCGACCGTTATTAACGTCCAGCCCTCGGACGTCTCACTGAAGGCCGATCTGACCGCAAAGGTTTCCCCCGCCGATCTCGCCGCGTTTGCATTGAGTCCATCCGTGCCGCTGAAATACGTCGTGGAACGAAAGCTGACGCTCCCGCCGGGCGCATCCAATTTCGCCACCAGCCCGGACCAGACGGTCACCGTCAAGAGCGCCGACGCACTTCCCGGTGGCGGAACGCTCAATCCGCCCAAGCTCACCCCGGTGGCATTCTTCGACGACGTCTATGGGGAATGGGTCATCGGCATCAACGAGATCACCGCGGGCAACGGTACCGACGTCGTGTTCGAACACTATAAGAACAAGGCCGAGGGCGACATTATCGAAATCAGGTTCTCGTCGAGAGACGACTACGACGCGCCGCCAAGCGATCCTGTCGTCGTCGGCTCCGACACGGCTATCCCGCCCTATCCCGTGCCGCTGGGCGAAGTGAACGGCAGCTCGACACTACACATTCCGGCGGCGAACCTGCTCGCACTGAATGCAGCGCAGTACGGCGGGTACGGTACCGGTTACGTTCTGTTCTCCATAACGAACGCGGCCGGCACCACACCAGGCCAACCGGGGAACGATCAGCCGGTGGTCCGGATGGCGATCGATACAAGACCCGGATAACAAAAGGACACATCGAATGGACAGGGATGTCCGATACGGAACGGCCGGCACGCTCGAGCGGAGCGTGCCGGCCGCATAACGTGGTCAGAAGTTGAACCGGAGTCCGGCAGTCAACGACCAGGCACGCACGCCGAAGCTGGCGAACTGGTGTTCGTAATTGCCTTCCCCGTATACCGACAGACGACGCGTCAGCTGGCTGGTGATGCCGGCACCGACGCGGTAACCGGTACCCACTTTTCCCGAGAAAAACCCTTGCTGGGCTTTCCATTCGGTACTGGAAACATTGACGTCCGTCTGCCCGCCCCAGGTCTTGTTCAGATCGAAACGCGCATAGGGAACGAAGCGCGATGTTCCGCCGTAGCTGAGCAACGCGCCAACACGCCCGACGGTCTGACTGGCTGTTCCAAGATTCGCAAGCAAGCCGTCCACATCGTGGATATCGTCGAAGGACAAGGTCTGCCGCTTCAGTTGCACCTGCGGTTCGATGGTCCAGTTCCAGCCGAGCCCGATGGCGTAGCCGGTTTCCACCGACGCTATCCAGCCCTTCGCCCGAACGGTGGCGACATCGCGTCCGCGAGCATCGGTACCCACATCGCCGCGATACCGCGAACCGGCCAGAACGGCATCGACGAAGAACCCGTTGTCCGCCTGCCACGTCATCCATGCACCGATGCCATTACTGGTATAACGCGCATGGCTGTCGCCGTCGACCGCGTGCGGCGTAATACGCGTGGTGCCGTGATCCAGTGCCCAGCCGGCACGAAACGTACCGGCGTCGGAAACCGTCGAGATAACACTACCGCCGAGTTGCAGCGCGTTGATCTGCTGATCGAAGTCGTAACCGAAACTGGTGAAGCCGACGTTCGTCGTATAGCTTTGCTGGCTGCCGATGTAACGCGCGAACACTTCGCCGCTGGTGCCGTCCGGCGTCGGCGTCCCGCGGATATCGCCGAGGCGCCGGTGCAGGGTGTCGACCATCAGATTCCCGTACGATAGCAACGCGGTCGGCGCGACAATATAGGAAGGCACCTGAGGCACGACCTCCGGACGGAAGATCGGCGGCGGATCGGGACGAACAGGCGGCTCGCACGTACCCGTCACCTCGCACGGCACCGGGTCGGGTCCCGGCGGCTCGACGGGGCCGACGCAATTGGTCTGACAAACATACTTATTGGCCAGCCGATAGTCCCAGTTGAGCGTGCCGCCCTCCAGAAGATTTTGCGCCGGATGCGTCTGGCCCGGACCGAACGCCGCCAGTTCGTAGCGCCAGGGACCGACGGCCACATAGGTTCCCTTGATCGCGAATGCATCCGCTCGAGACGCTCCTCCTACCTGGACGAGCGATATGCCCTCGTTCGCTTCGATCTGGCCCGTCTGGTTCAGATCGGTAAGCGCGCCGACTCCCGTCGGTCTGACGTCGATCAGGGTCGTGCCTCTACTGGTCACGTTTCCCTCGATCAACAGACGATCGGTATGCTGATCGCTCAGCGCACCGCCAGCGTTGAGTTCGGTTTCCAGACCGAGCGTGCCGCCATTGCCCGAAAAATCGTGAGCGACCCGCAGCGTGCGATCGATACCGGGCCCGAAATGAACGAGGCTGGTGTCGTTGAGGTCGAACGAGCCCAGCACCCGTGTCGAACCGGCCAGCGTCAGCGTCGAACCGCCGCTCAAGGCCACGTTGCGCACACCGTCCAGATGGCCAGTCAATTGTGCCTGGTTGCGCATGGTCAGATCGGCGACGCTGGCGGCATCGGCGAACACGTCGCCCGTCAATACGCTGTTATCCACGGTCAGATACGCCGTGCTGCCGTCGGCAACCTCAAGCAGACGACCATTGCCGCCACTCAGCGACGAGCCATTGGCCACCGTGATATTGGCTGTAATGACCGGAATATCCGGATCCTCGAAAATCTTGTTGACGAGGATCGCGGAACCGGCACTGCCTGTTACGCTCGAACGATCGATCAGGAGCGTCGCCGAATAGTCGATACCCTCGAACGTGTCCGCAAAAATGCGCACGCCATTCCGGTCGCCGGTGATCGTGCTGCCATCGGTCGCCCTCGTCGTTCCCCCAAGCAGGGTCAGACCCGCACCCGAAAGATCGCTACCGTCGTCGCGACCCAAAAGCGTCGTGCGTGCAAGCGAAAGGTCGGCGCCCGCCACGACAAAGGCACCGCCGTTGCCCGCCAGAACGCTATCGGTAACGGTAACCTGCGACGTACTGCCCACGGCGTGCGCCCCGCTCGCCGACAGGTACAACGCGACGCCCTGTGCATCCATCGTCGTATGAGCCAGACTCAGTACGCTGTCGCGCGCATCGATGCCCCCGCTCAGGGGAGCGGAGATCGTGCTGTCGGCGATGCTCCCGGTGCTATCAAGCAACCGGATAACGGGAAACCCTGCATGCGCCAGGTCGTTTCCAAAGACCGTGGCGCCCGCCATGGTAAGTGTCGATGCATCGATCGTAACCTGGTGGGTCTTCCCTCCAGTCAACACATTGAGAACGCCGCCATTGATAACGTCATAAGACTCCGGCGGCACGGCACTCGTTACGGTTTCAGTACTATTGTCGACGACGACCGGCGCGGTCTGGGCATGCAACGGCTGTATCGCCGCGTATGCAAGAACCATGGGCGAATACAGTAGCGCCCGCCGGAAAGGCCCCGTTTTGTCCACCCCCTCGTCCGCGGATGTGATGCTACGCGTACCCATACCGACCTCCGCCCTTGCCGGCGGCCAGCCCGCCGGCTTCAGCATCGGCCAACAAAAAAACGATTCACATCGACCATCGGTTGTAGGCGCGTCTCAGAAGGTCATGCGAATACCAAGATTGGCCGACCACCCACGCACGCCGAAGCGGCCGAACTGATGTTCGTAATTGCCTTCTCCGTAAACCGAAAGTCGACGTGTCAGCTGACTGGTGACACCCGCGCCGACGCGGTAGCCCGTACCGCCCTTGCCCGACTTGAAGGTATCGGAGGACTTCCATCCCTCGCTCGCCACGTCGATACGACCGGTACCGCCAAAGAACGCATTTAGGTCAAGACGCATATACGGCGAAAACCGAGGATTGCCGTTACGCTTGAGCAGTGCGCCCGCTCTCGCCACGGTGCGCGACGTTCGTTCCACGCGCGTATCCAGTCCATCCACATCGCGGATGTCGTCGAAGGTCATCGTCTGCCGCTTGACCTGCAGCTGCGGTTCGAGGGTCCAGTTTTCGTTCAGTGCGAACGGATAGCCCGTTTCGATCGACGCCGTCCAGCCCTTGGCGCGCAAAGTCGCCACATCGCTGCCGCGCAGGTCTGTACTGACATCGCCGCGATAGCGCGACCCAGCCACGACGGCATCGACGTAGAACCCGTTGTCCGCCTGCCAGGTCAGCCATGCGCCGACCCCATTGCTTGTATATTTCGAACGGCTCGCGCCGTCGGCGGCATTCGGTGTGACGCGCGTCGTACCGTGATCGACCGCCCAACCGGCGCGCAACGTGCCGCGATCGGTGTTGTACGAAATAATGCTTCCGCCAATCTGCAGCGCATTGCTCTGCTGATCGAAGTTATAACCGTAGTCCTTGAAGGCCACGTTCGACGAATATTTCTGCTGCGCGCCCACATAGCGAGCGAACACTTCGCCGCCCAGGCCGTCGGCCGGACTTTTTTCGCGAATATCGCCCAGACGCTGGTGCAACGTGTCGACCATGAGGTTGCCGTAGTTCATCAGCGCCGTGGAGGCGACGATGTACGAAGGCACCTGCGGCACGACCGCGGGACGCTCCTCGGGACCCGGCGGATCTACCGGATCTACCGGATCTACCGGATCGACGGGGCCTACCGGGTCGCAGTCGTTTTCGCAGACGTATTTATTGCCAAGGCGGTAATCCCAGTTCAGAGCACCACCTTCCAGCAGGTTCTGCGACGGATCGGTTTCCCCTGGACCGAACGCCTTCAGGTCGTACTGCCACGGACCGACCGCCACATAACCGCCCTTCAGTGCAAACGCATCGGCGCGCGATGTACCGCCCACCTGCACCAGCGAAATACCTTCGTTCGCTTCGATCGTGCCGTTCTGGTTCGCATCGGTGAGCGCCCCCGAACCGACTGGCGTCACGTCGATCAACGTGGTGCCCGTGGACGTTACGTTACCTTCGATCAGCAGGCGATCGGTATGCTGGTTACCGAGTGCGCCTCCCGCATTGAGTTCGGTCTGCAGACCGACGACGCCACCGCTGCCCGTGAAGTCGCCAGCCACATGAAGCGAACGATCCATGCCGGGCGTGAAATTCACCGTGCCGCCGCTGAGACCGAAGTTATTCACCCGTGTCGATTCGAGCAGGGTCAGCTGCGCACCCGTGTCGACAGCGACATCGTTCACGCCGGTCAGGCGACCGGTCAGACTGGCGTTGTTCCGCAGGGTGACGTTGGCGATGCTGTCGGCATCCGCCATGATGTCGCCGGCGAGCGTGCTCGCATCGACGGTAAGATTGGCCGTATTGCCTTCCACCACTTCGAGAAGGCGGCCATTGCCAGCCTTGAGCGTGGAGCCGTTGGCAACAAGAATGTTGGCGGTAATGAGCGGAACATCCGGATCGAACACCGCCTTGTTAACGAGGATCGCGCTTCCCGCTATACCTTCGACCGTCGAGTTATCGACCGTCAGATCGGCGACATATTCGGGGCCAGCGTAAAGATCGGCATACACCCGTACGCCGTTCGTGTCGCCCGTCACCGTGCTGCGATCGGTAATGGTGGCGGTGCCGCCGAGCAGGCTGATGCCCACGCCCGAGAACTCCGTGCCGTTATCGCGTCCCAGGACACTCGTGCGCGCCAGGGACAGTTCGCTGCCAAGGTTTACAAGCGCGCCTTGCGAGCCCGACAGCGCACTATCCAGCACCTCCACCCGCGATGTGCTGTCCCCATGAGGCTGGCCTGGCGAAAGGAGAAGCGCGCCGTCCAGTGCATCGACCGTCGAACCCTCAATGCGCAACTCGCTGTCGCGGACGTTGATACCCGTGCCCGTCGGCGCATGAATCGCGCTGCCGCGTATCGTACCCACGCTACTATTTTCGAGGGATATCGCGGCCGCCGTATTATTCGGCTCAACCGAACCGTAGAGCGCCGCTCCGGTCATATCGAGAGTGGAGCCGTCGAGCAGGGTCGAATAGAGCACGGCGCCCGGCTGCACGGTAAGCAAGCCGTTGGCGGTCACATAGTAAGAGTGATAGTCGCTGTTCTCGGCAACGACTTCCTCGTGGCCTTCGACCGGAATCGCCTGTGCTCGGGCAAGGTCGGCGCCCGTCCATGCAAATACCGCCTGCAACGAAAGAACCGTACCCCGGGCAACCCTGCCCTTTTTGGGCATCCGGCCCTGAACGCTGTAGTGCGTAGTCATGAACTGAATCTCTGTGTAGGAGTCGACCGCCTATTCCAGCCGCGGTCGCCTACTCAGAACATCGATGAAATCTTAGATGCTTCTTTTATTTCGCCACCTCATCGTGGAAATCGAATGAGTGTAAATTTTTCGTTACGCACCTACAACGAACGTTCTATTGCGGCAGCGCCGTGAAATGCAAATCATTCGCCCACAGGGGGTGGACACGTTTTCGGCAACCCGTAAACAGAAACGGCGTACCGACAGGCGGAGATCACCATGACCGTAGGAATTGTGGGTTACTACAACAGGCGCAAGGGTTATGGGTTCATTCGGCCCGACGACGGAGAACCCGAAGTCATCGTCGAAGAAAAGGAAATCCACGCGTTCGAACGCATCTTCGGACGTGGCCGCTTCCGACTGGGCAGAGGCGTGCGGGTGGAATTCGAGTTCATGCCCGTCTTGCGCGGACGGCGCGCAGGCAAGCTGAAGCTATGTCCCGAAGGCGAAACGCCACCGCCCAGCCAGGCGCAGGCTTTCTCCGAATGCGACGCATGCGACGATAGAGCCAGCGCAGCGGCGTGACGATCCGGAAGCAGGTCGTCGCCCGGATGCCACGCACGATATACAGCGATCCGCATGCCGCACTGTCCGTCGCGAGCACGCGTTTGTACTGGTTGTCGCCGTAGCCGAAGTCGACGGTTTCTCCCGGGTAGCGCTGCATCAGATCGCAGATGGCCTGGAATACCAGCGACGAGCCGACGCCGATCGATGCGAACGCCTCATCGTAACCCGTATCGTCCAGTACATAGCGGCCGCCCATGCGATAGCCATGGACATAGGCGATCGCACAGCCGTCCTTCATCAGCAAATGCCCCACGAACTGTCCCTGCGTTGCCAACCGTGCGAACAGCTGGCGACGCGCGACGTCGTTCCAGTCGATCGGGGCTTCCCTGGCATGCCAGCTCTTTGCGTACACATCGTTCAACAAGCGTGCGTACCCGTCGACTTCGTCAGCCGTATCGACGGTTTGCATATGCGTGCCGTCGCCGAGCTTTTTGTACATGCCACGCAGCCGGCGCGTGAGGTCTCCACGACGTTTCGCGTCCATCGTTGCCAGCCATCCGGCGGGCGACGACTGCGGCGCGATCGACCATTGCACCTGATCCAGCAAATTCGTCGCCACCGTGTCGAAACCCCGCCCGCTCCGCACCAGCGCAAGAGCGAGCGTATTGGGAAGGCTCGCCTCCTGAATACGCACGACACGTATCCTGCGTTCGTCGCCCAGCGCGCGGGCGACCACCGCATCGACCATGGCGCGATCGCGCTGCCGGGCTACGACGCCCGAACCCAGCAGACGCAAAGCATGCCCGCGGTAGATCGATACATGGCGGCGACCGAACGCGACACGCGCATGATGGTGCTGGGCCAGAAATGGTGCGTAGCCGATGACGGCGCCTTCGTCGTCGGTCACCACGACAACGAAGGCTGTAGCATCGCGGCGCGTATCCAGTTCGAACAGGAACCAGTCCGGATGCTGCACGATGCCGGATGCCGCGCCCGGCCATTCGGCCAGCGCCGCCAACGGATCGCGCATCGAGCGCAGCGATTCCGTATCGGTCAGTACACGGCACGCCGTCATGACTGTGCCCTCGCGCTGGCCGGCTGCAATACCGCCAGTCCGCGCAACAACCAGCGTCCGGGAGCACCCAGGCGATTGGCAATGGCACCGATCAACCGGTAATCGTCGTCGTTCCAATAGCGGATAAGTACGCTTGCGGGCATATAGATACCCACGAAGATCGCGACACCCGCGACGAATGCATAACGCCCCGGCAGTGCCTCGGTCACCGCCCACGCGACGGCCGTTGCGCCCAGCCCCACCGCGAACAGTCTGGCCATCGGGCGCACCGGCAGGCCGCCCGTCGTGGCGCGCCGCAGGTAATACACGGCTAATCCTAGTTCGGTCAGCCGTGTGCCCGCATACGTCAGCACCGCGCCAGTCAGACCGAATGCCGGTACGAGTGCAATACCCAGCACCGCATTGGCGATAAGTGCGATCACGGAGAGGCGCACACGATCCGCCTGGCGGTCCACCACCGTCTGGAATGCCGTAATGCCGTTGACGATCAGGAGCAGCCCCGACAACACAAGTGTCGCTTCGATGGCGGGAATCGCCTCGACATAGCGTGTTCCATACATCAATCGCACCAGATACGGCGTCGTTATCACGCCAAGTCCCGCGATGGCGATGCCGGTAGCCCAGTAAAACCGCGTGGCTTCGGAAAGAAAACGCGCGGCATGTTCCTGTCCCCTTTCGCCATAGGACCGCGCCATGTACGGAAGCAAGGTCGATGTGAGACCCACGGAGAAAAGTTGTACCGCACCACGGGTAAGCGTGGCCGCGATGGCGAAGAAACCGACCGCCGTGGACGTGGCGAACGTATTGAGCAGGAACACTTCGATCGTACTGGCCTTGAACGATCCCATCAGAACGAGGACCGCGGTCAGGCGCAGATGCTTGCTGAGTCGCGCGCCGATCTCCGCCGGGATCGGACCGGCGGCGTACGGACGGCAATAACGCCGATAAGCAATCCGGTTGATCAGGTTCAGCAGCAGGCAAGCCACGGCGAACAGACCGACGAAGGCAAGCAGCCCCGCATGGGCAAGCGTCGCGGCGACGATCAGTCCAACACCAAGAATGCCGGCGGCGACCGTCGCGATCGCCTCGGGTTCGAAGTGCTCCTGACCTTTTTCGATAGCGACAAGCATCGCGTAATTGGCTTTGGCGACGACGGCCACGACGACAAGAACGGTCACGGGCAACAGGAATGCCTGCCATTCGGTGGGACGCAACCAGGCCGTGACGAGCAGGAACAGGCTGACGACGACCAGCGAACTCAGGTTCTGCATGCGCCCCAGGCGATGGGCGATATGCGATGCGACGTCGGGCTGCCCCGCCCCTTCGGCCTCGGCGATGAACTTCGTCGACGACGTCGTAAGTGCATGATTGCCGCACACAAGAAGCCAGCTGCAAAGCCAGACGGTGAATGCATAGCGTCCGAAATCGGCCGGCCCGAGCGCGCGGGCTATCCATACGCTGACGAGCAGGCCCAGCGCGTACTCGATATACGTCGATACCGAGACAATGGTCACGCTGCGCAACACGGCGAGACGGCGGTTCATGGCGACGATCCATGCCATCGCGACGAAAGCGTCGATGCCTCGATCGCACCGCTGCCGGGCTTCTGCCGCATCATCCATTGCGCCACGCCCGCACCGCGGTTGTTCCAGTTGAAGCGGCGCAATGTGTCGCCGGCGGCGGCGCATGCGGTCGCGTACGATGTCGACAGCGCTTCGAAACGGCGTTTCAGCGCGGCGCTCTGCACCGGATCGCGCTCGAAATAGTACGCGGCGGCGACGGGCAGGCCCAGCTCGACCGTATGGGCGTCGCTGTACCAGCCTTCCGACTCCTGGATAGCGGTCAATGCCTTCGCACTCGCATGCGACGACGACCAGTACCATGCGATCTGTCCGCGCGGACCCGAGCAGCTGTTGCGCCAGTCGTGCGGACTGGCCAGCAAGTCCGGTGCGATCCAGCCGTAGCGCTCCAGATAGCGTCCATAGCCGGTGACCATGCCGGGAATGCGCGGATCGCCGGTCGCGAGCCATGCATGCCACAAGCCGTCGACGATGTTCTCGCTCATCCACGGCGACGCGCCGCGCAGATCGGTCGCGGCGTGATACGTGTCGTTCTCGTGAACATCCCAGCTGTTACGCCAGGAGCCGTCGTCGCCGAGACCGTCCGGGTTCTTGCGTTGGTGGTCGTAGAGCCAGCCGATGCGATCGTTCATGCGTTCGCGATAACGCTGGTCGCCCGTCAGCTCGAACGCGGCCACGGTTTCCAGCAGACCGAGGCCGGCCAGGCGTTCCGTGAAATAGTCCGATGGCGCGCGATAGGGACCGGCGCGCGGATTCCACCCGCCGTTTTCCCACAACGTCATCATGTGGTCCACGGTTTGCGTGTCGTGCATGCTGTCGTCGCCGGTCAGCGCGACCGCCAGCAGGATCGGCTCGACGTAGACGTACTTCACGTCGCAGGGTTTGTCGCCGTAGGTCCAGCCGCCCGCGCATGACGGGCTCAGCGGCAGGCCATCCCGGCGGATACCGCTCATGTAGTAGCGATAACTGGCCTCGGCCGCTTGCAGATAGTCGTATCGCCCGGTACGAACATACGCTTTGAACAGCGTCGACGGGCGATCGAAAAGCCATGCCGTCGGATCGGTTCGCGGAAGTTTCCTCGCCCACGCGAACTGGGCGGAAACGTATGCCGCATACGGCTCGTCGGCACGGGCCGGTATCTGTGGCCCCGCGATCAGCGACGCGCACAGCCAGTTCGCGGTCAGTGTAGCCAGCGCGGCGGGCAGCTTGCCGTCTTTTCCGCCATCGACCAGCCCTTGCGCGTACGGCCAGCCTTTCGTCTCGAGCGTGCGTGGCGCACCCATCGCGAAGTAGTAGCTACGCTCCGGGCCATCCATGCGGACGCGAAACTGCACGCGCACGGCGCGAATGCTGTTGTCTTTATCGTGCCAGCGCAGCGTCGGCTCCACGGCCGAAGCCACCTCGTTACCCTGCGGATCGACAATGCGCAGGAGATGGATATCGCGCAGTTGTCCGGGAGCGAACGGTATGCCGACGGATACCGGAAATTCCGCCTCGGCACCGGCATTCCGGTGCACGACGATACGCTGATCGGGCACGACGACACCGGCTGTCGCCGACATCGTCATGCAAGCGCACAAATAGATCAGGAGCAGCGTCAGGCAACGAGGCATCACGCCACCGAAGCGATGGGTTCGGCCAGATCAAGCAGCCGGTGTTCCCAGGCCAGCGCGGTACCTACGATGATGTCGAGGTCGTCATAACGCGGCTGCCAGCCAAGGACCTGTTTCAGGCGCTCGCTGCGCGCGATAAGCATCGGCAGGTCGCCGGGCCGGCGCGGCAGTTCCAGCACATTGAGCGGCCGGCCTCCGAGCCGCTGCACCGCCTCGATGACCTGGCGAACGCTGTAACCGTGCCCATAGCCACAGTTGAGCGTCAGCGATGCACCGTTATTCCGGAGATGGTCGAGCGAGCGCAGATGCGCATTGGCCAGATCTTCCACATGGATGAAATCGCGGATGCCGGTGCCATCGGGCGTGTCGTAATCCGTGCCGAAAATGGAAATGCTCGCGCGCTTGCCTACCGCATGTTCGCAGACCACCTTGACCAGCAGCGTCGCCTGCGGCGTCGAATGCCCGATACGGCCCAGCGGATCGCATCCGGCGACATTGAAATAGCGCAGGATCACGTGGCGCATGGCACCCGTCGCACAGTGATCCCGAAGCATCGTCTCGGACATCAGCTTCGATGTGCCGTAGGGATTGATGGGTCGGGTCGGCGTATCTTCGTCGGCACTCCCTTCGTCGGTCAGCCCATATACGGCGGCCGTGGATGAAAAGATGAACTTGTCGACGCCCGCATCGGCGCATGCCGCGAGAAGATTGCGCGTATTGCAGGTGTTGTTACCGTAGTAGCGCAACGGATCGGCCACCGAATCGGGGACGACGGTATGCGCGGCGAAATGCATGACGGCATCGACATCGTTCTCCGCGATCACGCGGGTCATCAAGGGCATATCGCCGACGTTGCCGACAATCAGTTCGGCGCCGCGCACGGCCTCCCGGAACCCTGTCGAAAGATTGTCCACCACCACGACCCTGTCGCCACGCGCGACCAGTTGCTGAACGACATGGCTGCCGATATAGCCGGCGCCACCGGTGACGAGAACGGTAGTCATGAGGATGTACCCACGGCGGGAACGGGGAAATTACGGGACAGCCATTGCTCGATACGTTCGACGAGACGGTGGCGGTCGCCAGTGAGAATGTAGGTATGGTCGCTTTCGCGGACGAAGGTGGTCGTGACGCGCGCATCCGACATCACCGGACCGAAGCATTCGCGAAACTGTCTGCGGTGATTGAAGTAGTTGCTGATACCGCCGCTGTAGATAAGGAAGATCTTCATGCCGCGCGCAACCATGTCGACGAAGTCGGCACGTACGACGTCGCGCGGCGAAGGCGCCACCGCGAAGACGGGGTCGGGATCTTTCTGCTTATCCGTGGCGGTCTGCGAACCGCGCGACAGCATGCGACGCCAGCGTGCCATGTCGAAAATTTTTGGAACGTAGTACCGAAACCGGTAACCGATCGTGCGATAGGCGTAACCGTCGAGGAATATCGCACCGGCCACCTTGGGGTCCGTGCACGCGACGATGTGCGCGTTCTGCGCGCCCGAACAAAGACCCATCAGTACGAAGCGCGTGCATCCGGCTTCCCCGGCCAGCAGACGCATGGCGTCGTCCACATCGGCGCAGACCTGTTCCTGTTTTGTCTGCGACTGGCCGCTGGAACTGCTGTCGCCCACGGTCGACAGGTCGAAGCGCAGCGTCGCATAACCCAGCGCATTGAGGCGGCGGGTCAGATCCACATGCAGGCGAAACGGACCGATGCGATGGACCAGACCGGCATTGAGCAACACCACGCCCGTCTCGCTGGCTATCGCGGCGGGTATGCCCGCAATGCCGACGAGATGACTTGCCCGGCCGAATCGGAATGCCCGCTCGTGCATCAGTGTGTCCCTCGCACGTGGCCGGTGACCGTCTGGATCAGCGGACGGGACAGGATCGCCACTTCCAGCCGGTCGAGATCGTCCCAGGGCGTGGCGGGCTCGAGCCGGCGCACCATGCTCTCGTCGCCAACCAGGCGACCCCAGCAGTGCGGCGATGCATCCGCCAGGGAATCCAGCACCATGGTGGGCGCTACCGCCGCCTCAAGTCGCAGTTCGTCCAGCTGGCAACGCAATCGTGTCGTTGTCGCGAATCCGATCCACTGCCCGGCCACATCGCTTTCGCTGCGCGGCGACATGAAGCGGCGCGAATCGGTGCGTAGCGATTTCTGCAAGGCATCCATCCGCGCGACGTAAACGCTGCCGTCGAGTACCGGATCCCACGCGACAATGTTGCTGAAACGCGCTTCCGCGGATGCGGCTACCGAGATGCTGCCGCCAAGACGCGCACCGAACGCCACGATGCGATCGGTTCCCGCGCGTTCGCGCAGTTCATTGGCGGCTTCCACCGTATCGTCGACGCAGCGGTCCCAGTCGATATCTTCGCTGTCCCCCGCCGAATCGCCGGTACCGAAATAGTCGAACCGAAGCACGGGCGTACCGTCGGCGGCCAGCGCGTTGGCCAGCTGGCGATAGATTCTGTGGCAACGGATATGGTCCTGGCCCAACGGCGCGCACAACAGAACGGCATGCGACGCCGGTGCCTCCACCGGATGGAACAGCCCGAACAGTTCCCGGTTCGCACCGAAGTACAAGGGCAACTCAGGAGTGGGTCGCGCGCTCATCGGCGATACACCACGCCGACGAATATCTGGGTCTCGCGGTAGCTCTGATCGGTGGCATTGCTGTTGCGCCGTTCGCGGCTCACCGACGCGTGCCAGCTCCAGTGACGGTTCCACTGCTGACTGAGGTCCGCACCGAACCGGATTGTATTGTCGCGCCGGGCCAGGGTCTGGTATTGCAGCCGTTCACCCACGCCGAACAGGGAAAGCGTCATGGTGGGACTGACCCGGTAGCCGACGCTGAGGCTGACGTCCTTGCCGACCTGATCGAAGGTCGGGTCGTTGAGATAATGCAGCTTGCGATACGCGGGCTGGATCGTGAAGGTCAGGCGGTCGGATCGCCAGTTGTAACTGACCTGCGCGCGACGCTCCAGATAGACCTGCGAGTTGATAACCGCGTTGCCGGTGCCGATGCCTCCGGCACTGCCGCCGAGGCCAGTGCTGGTCAATGTCGAATCGGCCAGGGAAGCACTGGGATTGAGCATCATGTCCTGCGCCGCGTCCGCGTACTGGTAGGCCCCACTGACCGTAAACGTGCTGCGGGTGGTGGGCCGCCAGGCGATGGACACGCGCGCAAGCGGACTGGAATCGCTGGGCGAATGATCGAAGTTCAGCTGCGATCCGCCGACGAGTACGTCGGCGTCGAATCGGGCCAGTGTGCTGGTATACCGCACATAAGCCTCGTTGCGGTCGTAGTTCGAATTCGTCGCGGTGTTGCTGGTGAAGTTCACGCGCTGCGTTTCGACATTGACCGACAGCTGGTCGGTCGGATTCAGATCGCGGAACAGGCGAAGCGCCGCGACACCGCGCGACGAATTGAACTCGTCGACCTTCGATGCGTAGCTGTTTATGTAACGCAATTCCGCCTGGCCTCGAAACGAGTCGCCCATACGAAAATGCAGGGTCGGTCCGACAGCGAGAACATTGGTCTGCTGCTGGTTGCCCGGCGCATTGCTTGCCAGCGAATCGACCGGCTGTATGCCCGCATAGTCCTCGACCGTAAGGTCAAGACGCTGCGGCAGCACGGTCCAGTTGGCCTGCGCGGCGACCTGGGTCTGCGTCTGGTTGTCGAACTTCCCACCCAGATAGTCGTTGTACTGAAGCGTACCGAGCACATTCGCCTGGATCTTCGATCCGGTTTCCGTGTACGTGAAATCCATCCCCGGCGTGAACACGTTCTCGGAGATGGGATTGTTCGTGCTCAAGGCGATGTTGTTGCTGTGCTCGATACCGGCATACAGGTTGTAGTCGAACTTTCCCGCCCATACCGCACCGGGCAGCGCGGCCAGCGCGAGCGCGACGGCCCGGGCGATCCTGTTGGAAACCGGCATATGCCCTCCCCCCGCTTTAATACCCCTGCATGCGCACCGGCGAACGGCACGCTTCAGGGGGTCTGGTTGAACACCACACCGGCAAGTTTGTCCGGCTCGAAGTTCGCGACTGCCTGGCTGATCGCCGCCGGCGTGTCGCGTCCGTATCCCGCTACCACGATCACGTAATCGGCCAGGTCGGAAAGGATGCGCGCATCCGGCGACCCCTTTACCGAGGGACCATCGAGAAACAGATAGCGATCCGCATACCGGCAGCGCAACGAGTCGACCACCGTACGCATACGGAACGACGAGAAGTACTCTCCGCTGTTCTCGCGCGATTTACCGGCGGGAATCAGGCGCAGGCGAGGAATACCCGTACGGTAAAGAATCGGTTCGATGCCGATCGACGGATGTTCGAGGAAATCGATGAGGCCGCCATTGTCCGGCTCGACGCCCAGCGACTTGTGCTGATCGGGATAACGCAGATTGCAGTCGATCAGAAGACTGGTCTTCGCTTCGTCGAAAGCAAACGCGGCAGCAAGATTCCTGGCCACGAAGCTGCCGCCCGAGCGCGGGCTGACCGACACCACCAGCGTGACGAAGTTGTGCTGCCCCGCCAGCCCCAGAAGACGCGTACGGATACCGCGAAATGCGTCGGACTGCTGACGAACGGATTCTTCGCGGTGAATCATCCGCCGCTGTTCCAGTTGGAAGGGCGCGAGCGCGCCTCCCGTCTCGCTCATGCGGGCGATGGAGTGACCAGTGGATGTGCGCTCCCCGGCGCGGACGGCCGCGGACTCGAGCACGTCGCTGATCCGTGCCGATGAGGATGCATTGTTCTCGTGAATGGACATGGTTACCCCTTGAGCCGGAGCCAGAACAGAATCAGATATACGGCGGCGACACCCGCGATAATCAACACCAGCAGCATGTTATGCAGGCGTTCGCGGCGGCGGTCGCGCGGCGTCGGATAGAACGGAATGTCCGCCAGCACGGAAAGACCCGTATTGCGTTCCAGCTGCCAGATGGAGCGTACACGCGGATCTAAACGTACCAGTGCGAACAGCAGTCCGAACGGCACGGCCAGCGAAAGGCCGACGCCCGCCAGACCGAAGTGCATGAAGCGCAGTCCCGAGGGAACCAGCGGCATGACCGCGGGATTCTGGACCAGGAAGGTCAGCCCGCGCTGCTCGGCGTCGAGGTTCATCGACACGCGCGCATTCTCGCGGCGCTTCAGCAGATCCTGATAGACATCGCGATTGACGTTGTAGTCGCGGGTCAGTTCCGAGGTCACGTTTTCGGAGTTGGCGATGCGCTTGCTGCGTTCCAGCTCCGCCTGCAGCATGGCCTCGCTGGCGCCGACACGGGCCGAGGTCGCGGCGATGTCGCCACGGGTCGCCGCCATCTGCAGCTTCAGCTGCTGATACAGCGGATTCATGCGCACCCCGTTATCGATGGGGATGGGCGTGCCGGATGCCGCTGCGTTCTGCCGGGCGACATTCTGCTGCTGCAATTGCTGCTGCAAGTCCGCCATCTGGTGGCGCACGCGGATCACGTCCGGGTATTCGTCGGTATAGGTCAGCAACAGCCGATCTAGCTGGTTTTGCAGGTCGGCCATCTGCGATTGAAAAACGCCTTCGTTTGTCTGTATCGCATTGACTTCCGACTCGCCGGAAAGCTGGCCCGCCAGGGCACCTTCCTGCGAGCGCTTTTCCATCAGGTTCATGCGCGTGTTTTCGATCTGGTTGCGCAACTGCGAGATACGCGCCAGCGTGTCGGCCTCGCTGCCGGGCCGCGCATCGGCATTCGCGTCGCGGTATTCCTTGAGCTTGTCTTCGGCGTCGGTCAGCTTCTTGCGGTACATCTCGACCTGATTGTTGATGAACTCGTACGCATCGCGGCTTTCGCGCTGCTTGGACGCCAGGCTTTCGGTGATGAACAGCTGGGCGAACTGCTTCGTCACCGCGAAGGCGCGCCTCGGATCGGAGTCGAAGTAGGTAATCGTGATGAGGTTGTCGCGCGAGGTCTGTATGTTGGTGCGCGACTTGATGCCTTCGATGAGCTTGTCCTGCTCGACCGGCGACGGATTCGTCGCCATCCAGCCGCCGCTCGCGAGGATCTCGCTCATGACCTTTCGGCTGAAGATCACATCGCGTGCGATGCCCGCGCGATTCTTGTTCGCCGTCGTGGATGCCGCGCCTTCCATCAGGGGCGTGATGATGCTCGCCTCCTGCGCGAGAATGCTGGTGGAGGCTTCGTATTTCTTGGGCCACAACATGCCTATCGCCAGCGCGGCCAGAGCGATCGCGGCGAAGACGAACGCCATGGTCACACGGCGGCGCCGCGCTTCGCTTACCAGCGCCGGCAGCATGCCGCCAAAAGGTGTCAATTCACCGCTCACTTCAGTTCTCCTCTTCTCGTTTCCGTGGAAGCGCGCTTCAGAACGCGCGCTGCGGAACGGTAATCACGTCGCCGGGTTGTACCGGGTAGTTGTTCGCCAGGTCACCCTGCTGCAGAATTTTTTCGAGGCGGACCGAGTACGACGTGGTCGCACCGGCTTCGCCCCTGCGATAAAGCTCCGTCCGGTCGGGTGCCGCGAATTCGGTCGTGCCGCCAGCGGCAAGCACGGCGTCGAGCACGGTCATGCCCTGCCTGTAAGGAATGGAAATCGGCGTGCGTACCGCACCGGTGACGCGTACCCGCGAAAGGTATTCGTGGCTGCGCAACGCGGTCAGAATCACGGCGACCTGCGGGTCGCGCACGAAAGCTTCGAGCTTGCCCTTGATCTCGACGGACACCTCGTCGGGCGTCTTGCCGCCCGCGATCACATCGCCGATCAGCGGTACCGTGATCTTGCCGTCCGGTCGCACCGGAACGCTCACGCTGAGGTCCGGGTTGTGCCACACCGTGATCTGCAACTGATCGTCCACGCCTATCAGGTACGTGTTAACGGCGGGCGTATCGGTGCTGGCTCTTGGCGGCGCGGATGTCGAGCCGCTCGTCGCACAGGCGGTCACCAGCCACACCAGGCACAGCACGAGAAGTCCATTGACGCTTTTCATGACACATCCGCCCCTGTCGGAAACCTGTCATCACCCTACCCCGTTGCCCCGCGCAAATCGCCTGACCAGAAAGGCGGCTTCGGTAGGCCAACCTGCCTATGCCATCGGGCTGGATGGCTCGTGGCAGGGTTCTTGAGATGATGTCGGGACAAAGTCCGTCGAGAGCGTCATGTCATGAATCTCCCGGGCGCCATCGGCTGGCTCAGCCATCCTGCCCTGCAGGTCGCGCTGCTCTTGCTGCTCGCCCTGATCCTCTTCACATTCCGCTGGCGTCGACCCGGTCTGGTAGCGGCCTGTGTCGCCGTGGCGTGGCTGTGGGTATCTTCCACGCCGGCGTTCGCGCTGTGGATGCAGGACGGGCTACAGAACGCCTATGTGTCGCGCGATGCCGCCGCCTATCCCACCGCCGACGCCATCGTCATCCTCGGCGGAGGAACGCTGCCGCGTGGCGGGTTGGACTGGCGCGAGGACGAAGCGCGCGCGCAGGCCACGCGGCTGGGATTCGGGCTGGAACTGTTCCGGCATGCGCGGGCGGAAACGATCCTGCTATCCGGCGGCGACCAGGCATTGAAGATGGCGCATCGTCTGGAAGAACAGGGCGTGCCATCCACGGCCGTGCTGACCGAGGACGAAAGCATCAATACGCACGAGAACGCCGTCAACTCCGCTGCGCTGCTGAAAAAAGAAAACCTGCACAGCATCCTTCTCGTGACCGCCGGCATTCACATGCCGCGTGCGCTGGCATCGTTCGCGCATGAGGGCATCGTCGTCATTCCGGCACCGCCGGTCGACCGATCGCTGATCGATAGTCCACCGTGGTGGCCGAAGCGCAAGGCGCTGACGCTTACCGCGCGTTGCCTGCGCGAGTACGTGGGGATGTGGGGGTACCGGTTGCGTGGGTGGGTTTAGGGCTGTTGGCCGGAATGGTCAAATGCGGACGCGGGCAAGATAGATGCGATGCGTTCGCTCCCCCTCACCCTCGTCCCTGCGCAGGCAGGGACCCAGTGCGGTGCAGTGGGTTATCGCGATCACGCTCGATCAGTTCTTCGCCGAAGCGTCGGTACATCGGTACGCACGGCACAGAGCCTGCCGCTGCCCTCGTCGCGCCCACGTCGCGCAATCGTTGCCTCGCCCTTCCAGACTCACGCGCGCTCCTACCGGTCGCGACGAGGGCAGCGGCAGGCTTTTCCGGATGGTGGGGCATGTTGTGGCGAAGAGCAGAGACTTTTGCTGCTCTTCGCCTTACCCAACGTGGTCGCTGCGGACCCCGGCGTACGCCGGGGTGACGGTGAGGGAGTGCGTGGTCTCATCGCGCTCTCAAACAATTACCACGCATTTTTCGGAATAATCGGATGGATGCGTGGGTAAGGGGTTGCGATGCTTGGCGGGCCATCGACTCTTTCGATGGCCGGGTGTCGAAACCCGCTTTATGAGTCCACGCAGGCGGCGAATGCTCCTGCGTTCACTCCCGCACGTTTATGGCGGGCGTGTCGGGCAGACCTTGCGTCTGGCCGGGGTGGGTACTCGTAACCGGTTTTCGACCCCGACACGTCCGCCACCCTGCGCAACGCGGGTGGCGGCTCATCGGTCACATGGAGCCGTGTATGTCCTCTTCCCTCATTTCTTCCTGCCCGGTTTGCCGCGGCGATCTCGCCCTCTCCGTAGACGAATTGCACGATGCCGCGCAGATGCGACTTACCGCCTCGACATCGATTCTGAGCCTGCTCGCGCTTTCGGCCCATGACGATTTCGATGCAACCGCGATGTCGCAGGCGCTATCGTCAGTGCGGCGCTTGGTCGACGAAGCGGCGGAGTTTGTCGTGGCGATCTGGCGCGAGAAAGATCATGTCGTAAGCGCATCGACTCAAGCGGCCTGACCCAGACGATCAAGAGTCGAAGATCTCCCCCTTGCCTCACGACGTCACCCCCCTCACCGTCACCCCGGCGTACGCCGGGGTCCGCAGCGACCACGCCGGGCAAGCCCGAACGCTGAGGTTTCTGCTTTTAAAGCGACCATTGTCGTCGCGACAACCGAGCGCCTCGCCGCGGATTCCGGCGTGGGCCGGAATGACGATGAGGGTAGTCGGGCGCTTCCTGATATCGAAAATATCTGCGAGAAAAGTCGCCGCTCTCCGCCACAACACGTCCCACCACCCGGAAGAGCTGATCGTGCGCGATCGCGACAACCCGATGCGCCGCACCGGGCTCCTGCCTGCGCAGGAGCGACGGTGAGGGGTGGAAGGTCGTGACGTGAAAACGACCGCGCTCTTACACCTCTTCCTTAGCCAACTGCCGCAACGCCTGCTCGAACACTTCAACCGGCTGGCCACCCGAAATCAGGTGCCGCTCGTTGATGATCACGGCCGGCACGCTACGGATGCCCTGCGACATGTAGAAACGCTCTTCCTCGCGCACTTCGGCGGCAAATTCATCGGACGCGAGAATGGCGCGCGCGCGATCGGCATCGAGGCCCACGCTTGCCGCGACCCGCACCAGCGTCTCGCGATCGCTGGAGTCCTCGCCATGGGTGAAGTACGAAGAAAACAACGCCTTCTTCAGTTCGAGCTGACGCCCTTCGAGATCGGCCCAGTGCAGCAGCCGATGCGCATCGAACGTGTTGTAGACGCGTTTGCGGCGGGCGAAATCGAAAGGAAAGCCGACCGACTCGCCACGCTGGCGGATGGCCTCGCCGTTCTGCGCGATCTGCTCCGGCGTGCTGCCGTACTTGCCGACCAGATGCTCGACCGCGTCCTGCCCTTCGGCCGGCATGTCCGGATTGAGTTCGAACGGACGGAAATGCAGTTCGACGTCGACATCGTTACCGACGCGTGCCATGGCTTCCTGCAATGCGCCAAGGCCCACGGCGCACCAGGGGCAGGCAACGTCGGAAACGAAATCGATCTTCATGCGAGCGGTCATGGCGGTATCCCATCGGGAGGGCGCCGGCACGGCACCCGATGGAGTTCACATCGGGCCCGCGATGCCCGAGTTCAACCCGTCAGCATGTCGCTGGCGATCCAGTCGAACACGGAGGCGGCCTTCGGCGTCCAGCCCAGCTGCTGCCGGCCCCGGGTGCCACGCACACGGCTATTGGAACCCAGTCCGTAGGAAGCCATTTCATAGCCCCATTCGGCAATGGCATCGTCCAGCGGCCAGTCCTGCGCGGGGCCGAGGCCCATGGCTTTCGCCATCGCCTGACTCATGTCGCCGAACGACGCTTCGCCCGACTCCACGAAATAGAACGTTCCGGCCGGGGCTTTCGCAAGCGCCAGACGGTAGAAATCCACGACATCGTCGATATGGGTAGTCGACCAGATATTGCGGCCCGGCCCTACATGGCGCATCACGCCGCTCTTATCGGCTTGCTTACGCAGACGCGGCAACTGCACGCTGTCGCGGGCGATACCACGGCCGTTTCCGTAAATCAGCGTATTGCACAGCACCGCGGAACGGACGCCGCGCTTCGCCGCGGCGAGGACGAAATCGTCGATCGCAACGCGGGCCGCTTTGTCGGGCGTGGGCGCCGGCAAGGCGTCCTCGGTGAAGATGCGGTCGGAGGCTTCGCCACCGGAAGCATCGCCGACGATGCTCGACCCGCTGGTGTGCAGGAAAGGCTTATCCGAACCGGCAAGACCTTCGACGATAGCTTCCACCGCGCCGCGATGGTCGCTACTGGCGGCGTTGATGACGGCGTCGGCGGCGCGCGACTGCGCGATCAGCACGGCGGTATCGTTCAGTTCGCCGAGAACCGGCGTCATGCCCAGCGCCGCGAGCGCGTCGGCCTGTTCGGGACGGCGAACCAGTGCGATGACCTCGTGTCCGTCGCGGACCAGGCCCACGCCGATGGAACCGCCGATGAAACCCGTCGCACCCGTGAGAAATATCTTCATAACGCCTCCAGCAATCTATCGATGGAGGTCAGTGTGCGCTTCGGTGCCGGGCGGGAAACAGGCCGCCCGGCCCAAAACATTATTGCTACAACCGCAAGGATGCCCGGGTCAGACCACCACGACGGGAATCTTGCCGATACGCGACTGCCATTCCTTCGGACCGGTCTGGTGTACCGACGTGCCCTGGCTGTCGACCGCGACCGTGACCGGCATGTCCTTCACGTCGAATTCGTAGATCGCTTCCATGCCGAGGTCTTCGAAGGCCACCACGCGCGAAGACTTGATCGCCTTGGACACGAGATAAGCGGCACCGCCGACGGCCATGAGGTAGACGGCCTTGTTGTCGCGGATGGCCTCGATCCCGAGCGGACCGCGCTCGGCCTTGCCGACCATACCCAGAAGGCCCGTGGTTTCCAGCATCTGGCGCGTGAACTTGTCCATGCGCGTCGCCGTGGTCGGACCGGCCGGACCGACGACTTCGTCGCGCACCGGATCGACCGGACCGACGTAATAGATGAAGCGATTGGTGAAATCGACAGGCAGCGACTCGCCGCGATTGAGCATATCGACCATGCGCTTGTGCGCGGCGTCGCGCCCGGTCAGCAGCTTGCCGTTGAGCAGCAGCACTTCGCCCGGCTTCCAGTGGGTGACTTCTTCGGGCGTGACCGTGTTCAGATCGACACGACGGCCCTTCGATGCGTCGTAGGTCAGCTTCGGCCAATCTTCCAGCGACGGCGGATCGAGCGCGACCGGGCCGCTGCCGTCCATGACGAAATGCGCATGACGCGTGGCGGCGCAGTTGGGAATCATCGCCACCGGCAGGTTGGCCGCGTGGGTCGGATAGTCTTTCACCTTGATGTCGAGCACGGTCGTCAGCCCGCCCAGGCCCTGCGCGCCGATGCCCAGCGCATTGACCTTGTCGTACAGCTCCAGGCGAAGCTCCTCGGCACGATTCGACGCGCCGCGCGCGATCAGATCCGTGATGTCGATCGGCTCCATCAGCGCTTCCTTCGCCAGCAGCATCGCCTTCTCGGCGGTGCCGCCAATGCCGATACCGAGCATGCCCGGCGGGCACCAGCCTGCGCCCATGGTCGGCACGGTCTTCAGTACCCAGTCGACGATGGAGTCGGACGGATTGAGCATCGCGAACTTCGACTTGGCTTCCGAACCGCCGCCCTTCGCCGCAACGATGACGTCGAGCTTGTCGCCCGGCACCACGGTGACGTTGACCACGGCAGGCGTGTTGTCGCGCGTGTTCATGCGCTTGCCGGCCGGATCGGCCAGCACGGATGCGCGCAGCTTGTTGTCCGGATCGTTATAGGCGCGACGCACGCCCTCGTTCACCATGTCCTCGACGCTCATCGTGGCGTCGTCCCAGCGCACGTTCATGCCGATCTTCAGGAACACGGTCACGATGCCTGTGTCTTGGCAGATCGGCCGGTGGCCCTCGGCGCACATGCGCGAGTTGATGAGGATCTGCGCGATGGCGTCCTTGGCCGCTTCGGACTCTTCCCGCTCGTACGCGGCGGCAAGGTTCTTGATGTAGTCGACCGGGTGGTAATAGGAGATGTACTGCAGAGCGTCGGCCACGCTCTGGATAAGGTCGTCCTGCTTGATCGAGGTCATGGCGCTTGGCTGGCTCGTGGGGCTGGCAAAGTGTCGATTTTAGCGCAGGCGGCCCCTTATCGTCCGGGCCGCCTGTAATGTCCCCGCCAGACGCCCGGTCCACTGGGCAGGACACACGCTGACGGAGTACCCATGCGCCACTTTCTCAAGGCCTCGTTTTTCGCCCTCGCCCTGCTCGTCGCCGCCGTGGGCGCCCGCCCGGCGGCGGCCGCGCAGCAGGCGCCGGAATTCACCGGCATCGACACCTGGCTCAATTCCAAACCGCTGACCATGCAGGGCCTGCGCGGCAAGGTGGTACTGATCGATTTCTGGACCTATTCCTGCATCAACTGCCTGCGGACCCTGCCCCACGTCACCCGCTGGTACGACACGTATAAAGACAAGGGACTGGTGGTGATCGGCGTGCACTCGCCGGAATTCCCGTTCGAGCAGCAGACCGCCAACGTGAAGGACGCCATCGCGCGTTTCGGCATCCACTACCCCGTGGCGCAGGACAACGACCTGGCAACCTGGGATGCCTGGAGCAATCGTTTCTGGCCGGCCGAATATCTGGTGGACCAGCGCGGCAACATCGTTGCGCACCACTACGGCGAAGGCAATTACGCGGAAATGGAAAACGCCATCCGCACGCTGCTGGGTCTGCCGCGCCTGAAAGAAGCCACCGAAATGGACAAGGACGCTCCCGATTTCTCCGCGATCGGCTCGCAGGAAATGTACTTCGGCAGCGATCGCAGCGAGTTCAACGCCAGTCCCGAAGGCGGCAAGGCCGGCACCCGCGATTTCACCGCGCCGTCGCAGCTGGAACCGAACAAGTTCGCGCTGGTGGGGCGTTGGGAAATCGGGCGGCAGAACGCCAACCTGGTTAGCGGCACCGGCGAAATCCGTCTGCATTTCAAGGCGGCGAAAGTGCACATGGTCGCCAGCGCGATCGATGCGACAACGCTGGAAATTCTGGTGGACGGCAAACCGCAGCCGCCTGTCACCGTGCAGAAGAGCATGCTTTATACGCTGTTCGACAGTAAGGACTACCGCGAGCACGTGCTGACGATCCGCGCGCCGAAGGCGAACTTCCATGCGTTTACGTTTACGTTTGGCTGAAAGGTAGCCGTCGGGGCAAAGCGCTTCGACCCTGGCCTTGGTGGCTTTGGATTTCTGTGGGAGCGGAAAAGGCAGCAAGCGGCCTATTGCGCGATACACTCTCACGATATATCGTACGATCACTACGTACGATATATCGGAGTAATTCCATGCATCGCTTCTTCCATAATTTCAACGGCTTCCGCGAACGTTTTGAAGCACTTCATACCATCGGCCGCGGCGGTCGCTTCGGTGGCGGCGCTCCCTTTGGCTTCGACGAACGCGACGGCATGCGGGGCGGCCGCGGTGGCGGACGGTTCGGCGGGCGCATGTTCGGCCACGGCGATCTGCGCCTGCTGCTGCTGGCCCTGATCGAAGAACAGCCCCGCCATGGCTATGAACTGATCCGCACCATCGAAGAGATGTTCGACGGTCAGTACAGCCCCAGCCCCGGCGCGATTTATCCCACCCTGACCATGCTCGAAGAACTCGGGTATGCCCGGGTCGAAGCCGAGACCGGTGGCAAGAAGCTCTATGCGATCACCGACGAGGGCAAACGCTTCCTCGACGAAAATCGCGACACGCTCGATGCACTGACCGAACGGCTGCAGGTCATGGCCCGCTCCATGAACCGCCTGTCGGTGCCTACCAAAATACGGGAGGCCATGCATACGCTGAAGCACCAGCTGGTAAGCCACCACCGCGCATGGGACGACGCCGAAACCGTTCGCGTCGCCGCTATTCTCGAAGCCGCCGCCAGAGCCGTTGCGGAGCGTCCCCATGGGTGAAGAGTCCGTCGCACTCCACGCATCGACCCGCGTTCGCCACCCCATCCGCATGCGCCGCCTCACGGTGAAACGGGTAAAGCGGCTTACGCCGCATATGCTGCGCATTACGCTCGAAGGCGCCGATCTCGCGGGCTTCGTCTCCGCCGCGCCGGACGATCACGTCAAGTTGTTCTTCCCCGTGGCCGACGGTTCGCTCAACCCACCCGTCTTCACCCCGGACGGCCCGGTGTATCCGGAAGGCGTCGAGCCATCGCCCTCACGCGACTACACGCCTCGCCGTTATCACGAAGCGGCAGGCGAACTCGATATCGACTTCGTGCTGCACGGCGAAGGTCCCGCGTCGTCCTGGGCCGAACAGGCGAAGCCCGGCGATCTGCTCGGCGTCGGTGGCCCGCGCGGTTCGTTGATCGTCGCTTCCGACTTCGACACCTATGTCATGGTGGGCGACGAAACCGCCCTGCCCGCCATTGGCCGCTGGCTGGAGACATTGCCGGCATCGGCCCAAGCCATCGTCCTTGCGGAAATCGCCGATGCGGCCGAACGCCAGACGTTTACGTCGGCCGCCAGCGTGGAAACGATGTGGATCGACCGCAGCGGTGCGAGCGCATCGATCGAGGCAGTGTTGCACGCGCTGCCGACACCCGCCGGGGATACGTTCTGGTGGGTCGCCACGGAATCGAAACGGGCCCGCGCACTGCGACAGCATCTGGTTGAAGAGCGTGGCGTCGATAAGGACTGGGTAAAGGCGACGGGCTACTGGAAGCTGGATAGCAGCGAAGATTGATCGCGGCAATGGCCGTGCGTGAACGCATCTTAAGCCGCAGCACCGCGTGAACACATAATCTTTGCGGCTTTCACGTTACCTCTGTCCCCCGGAGATAGGGATGGAGGCGGGACGATGATGAAGCGCGGCAGCAAGATTCTGGCCTGGATGATCGGGATCGTCCTCGCGATGATCGTCATTGCGATCCTGATCGTCGCGTTCTTCGACTGGAACCGGCTGAAGCCCACGATCAACGACAAGGTGTCCCAGGCCATCGGCCGGCCCTTCTCCATCAACGGCGATATCAGCGCGCAGTGGTCGCGCGAGCCCAGCGAAACGGGGCTGCACAGCCTGATGCCCTGGCCGCATTTCGTCGCGAAGGACATCGTCGTCGCCAATCCCGACTGGGCGAAAACGAAACAGTTCGCGACGCTGGACGCTCTGGAGTTCCGCCTTTCGCCCTTGCCTCTTATCGGCAAGCGCATCGTTATTCCGGACGTGCAGTTGCGCGCGCCGAAGATCGATCTCGAGCGCGTGGGCGACGGGCGCAACAACTGGACGTTCAAGCTGCCGGAAAGCGCGGGTCCTTCGGAATGGGCGCTGGAACTCAACGCCATCGGCTTCGACAAGGGCCATATCGATCTTGCCGACGCGGTGAGCAAGGTCGACCTCGGTGTGGACGTCACGCCGCTGGAAAAAGCGATCCCGTTCGGCGAGATCATGGCGGGCCAGGAACGCGACTCGCGCGAGCAGGCGGGTAAGACAACCGGCGCCAGCGCAAAGTCGATGAGCCGCAGCGGTGCCGACGAAAAGGACCGGTCCGACCAGACCAAACAGAAACAGACTTATGCATTCGCATGGGCCGCGAAGGGGACGTACAAAGGAACGACGATCGACGGCAAGGGCCACACGGGCGGAGTACTCGCGTTACGCGACGCCGCGCGCCCCTTTCCCGTGCAGGCGGACGTGCGCGTGGGCGACACGCATGTCGCCCTGGTCGGCACACTGACCGATCCGGTGAATCTCGGCGCGCTGGACGTGCGCCTGTGGTTTTCGGGCAAGAGCATGGCCAATCTTTACGCGATTACCGGAGTCACCCTGCCCGACACGCCGCCGTTCGCGACGGAAGGTCACCTGGTCGCCACGCTGAAGAAAGATGCCAGCGTCTTCCGGTACGAGAATTTCACCGGCCGCGTCGGCGGCAGCGATCTCGGCGGCAGCCTTACCTACGATGCCGGTGGCTTGCGGCCGAGTCTCGTCGGCGCGCTGAAATCCAATGTGTTGCAGTTCAGCGATCTGGCGCCACTTATCGGTGCCGACTCGAACGCGCAGAAGAAGGATCGCGGCGACGGTACGGCGCAGCCCAACGACAAGGTGCTGCCGGTCGAACCGTTTCGTACCGAACGATGGAAAGCCATGGATGCCGATGTGCAGTTTACCGGCGCGAAGATCAGCCACGGCGAGAAGCTGCCCATCGACAAACTGTCGACGCATCTGATCATGAAGGAAGGCGTGCTTACGCTCGACCCGCTGAACTTCGGTGTGGCGGGCGGCACGATAGGCAGCAATATCCGTCTCGACGGATCGACCGCGCCGATGCGGGGCCGGATCAATCTGGGTGCTCGCCATCTTCAGCTGAAGCAACTGTTTCCCGGCTTCGAACCGATGAAGACCAGCTTCGGCGAAGTGAATGGCGATGCCGCGCTGTCGGCGACCGGCAATTCCGTCGCCGCCTTGCTCGGCACGTCCAATGGCGAAATCAAACTGCTGGTCAACGATGGCGCGATCAGCAAGACGCTGCTTGAAACCGCCGGGCTCAATGTCGGCAATATCATCATTGGCCGTCTGTTCGGCGATAAGACCGTGAAGATCAACTGCGCGGCGGCCGACCTCGATGCGACCAATGGCCTGGTCGAGACGCGGCTGTTCGCTTTCGATACGGAAGACGCGCTGATCAATATCGAAGGTACCGTCGACTTCAAGACGGAGAAGCTCGATCTGGACGTGAAACCGCATACGAAAGGCTTCCGCGTACTGTCGCTGCGTTCGCCGCTTTACGTGAAGGGCACGATGAAGAACCCGTCCGTCGGCGTGCAAGCGGGACCCCTGATCCTGCGCGGCGGCGGCGCGGTGGCGCTGGCGGTGTTCGCCGCTCCCGCCGCGGCTCTCGCCGCACTGGTAGTGCCGACCAGCGGAAAGGGCGAGGACAATACCTGCCGTCCGTTGCTTGAAGAGCTGAAGAAGAATCCGGCGCAGGCGCCGGGCGTGCCGCGGCCTGCGAAGAAATAACGACACGGCTCGTTACCCTCTTCCCCATCCCGCCCGAAACCTGCACTCTGTGGCGCTCCCCACCCCAAGCGCCCTCATGCAGCCCGTCACCAAAGCCCGCCTGCAGATTCACTTCTGCGTCATCCTGTGGGGATTCACCGCGATCCTCGGCAAGCTGATTACCCTGCCCGCGCTTCCGCTGGTGTGGTGGCGCATGCTGCTGGTCGTGGCGGCGCTGTTGCTGATGCCGCCGGTATGGCGCGGACTGCGGGCTTTGCCGCGACGTCTGCTGTTTGGCTATGCGGGCATCGGCGTGCTGGTTTCCCTGCACTGGCTGACCTTCTACGCGGCGATCAAACTGGCCAATGCCTCGGTGGCCGCTACCTGCATCGCGATGGGACCGGTCTTTCTCTCGGTGATCGAGCCCCTGGTGGCCCGTCGCCGGTTCGAGCTTCGCGAGCTGTTGCTGGGAGCCGCCGTCGTGCCGGGTGTCGCGCTGGTGGCGGGAGGCGTACCGGCGAGCATGCATGCGGGTATAGCCGTGGGCATCGTGTCGGCGTTGCTGGTGGCTCTGTTCGGATCGTTCAATAAGCGCCTCGTCGATCACGCCGATCCCTTGACGGTGACCTGCGTCGAACTCGGCACCGGCACGCTCTTTCTGACGCTGCTGGCGCCCTTGCTCGCGGGAACGGCCCCGGCCTTCGTTCTTCCCGACTGGCACGACACCTGGCTGATGCTGGTGCTGTCCTTCGGCTGCACGCTGCTGCTACCGTTCGCGCTGGCTCTTGTCGCGCTGCGCCACATGACGGCGTTCGGTACCCAGATGGTGACGAATCTGGAACCGATCTACGCGATCGTGCTTGCTATCCCGCTGCTGGGCGAGCAACACGAACTGGGATGGAAGTTTTATCTCGGCGTCGCGGTGATTCTGGCGGCGGTATTCGCCCATCCGCTGATCCATCGCAGCCCGAAGGCGCCCGCGGTCGAGCAGATTGGCGCCAGCGAGGCGCACAACATCGTCGATAGCGACTAGCGACGTCCTCGCGCACGGACCGTACGCAACCGACGCGCGCGCTGTGCGGCGGAACGCGGCGTGGGACTTTTGGGTTTCGGCGTGCGGCGTGGCGATGACGTAGTCACGGACTGTCCAGGGCATTCCGGGACAATCGATGCTGTCCGTACGAGGGTAAAAATGCCGCTAAAAAGATGTACTCGCCGCGACGACGCCTGTCGTCGCGGCGAGGATGCATCGTCAGATCAATTTGATCTCGCGCAGACGCTGTTGCAGGTACTCGTGCGCGGTGATCGGCTCGGCGTAACGGCTGGGATTTTCGGCACTGACGCACGAAGGCAGCACGTCCAGCACGACGTCGGGATTCGGGTGCAGGAAGAACGGCACCGAATAGCGCGGCTTGCGGGCGTTGTCGTTCTGCGGATTGGTCACGCGGTGCGTCGTCGACGGATACACGTGATTGGTCAGGCGCTGCAACATGTCGCCGATGTTCACGACGATGGCATCGCCTTCCGTCGTGATCGGCAGCCATTCGCCCTCGCGCGTCAGCACTTCCAGGCCTTCGGCGCTGGCGCCGACCAGGAGCGTGATGAAGTTGATGTCTTCGTGCGCGCCGGCGCGGACGTTCGGAATGTTTTCCTGGGTCAGCGGCGGGTAGTGGATGGGGCGCAGGATGGAATTGCCCACGTCCGTCTTGTCGTCGAAGAAGTGCTCGGGTTCGCCGATATGCAGGGCCAGTGCGCGCAGCACGCGCGTGCCGAGCTGGTCCAGCGCTTCGTACAGGCCGTAACCGAATTCCTGGAAATCGGGAACCTCGGCGGGCCACACGTTCGGCGCCATCACGTCGGCGAACTTCGAATCGCGCGGGATCTCCCGGCCGACATGCCAGAATTCCTTGAGATCCGGATGCTGGCTGTCCTTGGCGGTTTCCACCTTGAACGGGGTGTAGCCGCGCGCGCCGCCGCCACCGGGAACGTGATACTTCATCTTCGCTTCGGTCGGCAGGGCGAAGAAGCGCAGGAAGGCGTCGTACGCGCCGTCGATGCGTTCGCGCGGAATGCCGTGACCGCTGATGCAGCAGAAACCGAACTCGCGATACGCGGCACCGAGTTCGGCGACGAAGGCGTCGCGGTCGGTGTCGTAACGGCGGATGTCGAGCGTGGGGACCTTTTTCATGGATGGCCTGCGGGCAAGAGCACGCCTGGTTCCCGAAGCAGACGTCGGGATAGGAAATCAGGCAATCGCTCTGGCCGCCGATTTTACGACGTCCGCAAGCCGTGTGGCTAACCGGTCGACTTCTTCCGCGTCGACGGCCTCGATCGTGACCCGCACCAGCGGCTCCGTACCCGATGCCCTGAGTACCACCCGGCCACGGCCCTCCAGCTCGCTTTCCACCTCGGCCAACGCGCCGCGGACGGCTTCCGTGGCCAGCACCTCGCGCGCGCGGCCCTCGATCCTTACGTTCACCATGGTCTGGGGGAGTTTGCTGAGGCCGGCCCGGGCGTCGGCGAAGGTTTCCCCCGACTGGACCAGGGCCTCGAGCAGGGCCAGGGCCGCGACGATGCCGTCGCCGGTGGTGAAGCGGTCGAGGCAGAGGATATGACCCGATGTCTCGCCGCCCAGTATGCCGCCGTGCTCTTTCAGCTGCTGAAGCACGAAGCGATCGCCGACGTTCGCGCGGATCAGCGGGATATCCATGTTCCGCAGCGCGCGCTGAAGGCCGTAGTTGCTCATCAGGGTACCGACCACCGGACCGCGCAGCATGCCGCGCGAGGCCCAGTTGCGGGCCAGCACATACATCATGTCGTCGCCGTCCGTGACGCTGCCGTCGCGGTCGACGATGCGCACGCGATCGCCGTCGCCATCGAAGGCGATGCCGAGGTCGGCGCCGCGTTCGACGACCGCTTTGGCCAGCAGTTCGGGATGCGTCGATCCCACGCCGCGATTGATATTGAGACCGTCGGGCTCCGCGCCGATGGCGAAGACGTCCGCACCCAGTTCGGCGAACACTTTCGGGGCCACCTGGTAGGTGGCGCCATGCGCGCAGTCCAGGACCAGCTTCAAGCCGCGCAGGCTGAATTCCTGCGGCACGGTCGCCTTGCAGAATTCCGCGTACCGGGCCACGGCATCGCCGACGCGGGTGGCCTTGCCGAGGCTTTCCGACGCCACGGTCGCGAACGGTGCGTCCACTTCTTCTTCGATGGCGGCTTCCAGCTCGTCGGAGAACTTTTCGCCCTGCGCCGAGAAGAACTTGATGCCGTTGTCGTAATGGGGATTGTGCGACGCGCTGATGACGATGCCGGCATCGGCGCGAAGCGAACGGGTGAGGAAGGCGACAGCGGGGGTGGGCATGGGGCCGAGCAGCCGGACATCGGCGCCCGCGGCGACCAGACCGGCCTCCAGGGCCGATTCGAACATATAGCCGGAGACCCGGGTGTCCTTGCCGATCACCACGGTGACGCGGCGTCCCCGCTGACGGGCCAGTACGGCGCCAAGAGCGCGGCCCAGCCGGAGGATGAAGTCGGCGCTGATGGGCGACTGGCCTACCTGACCGCGGATGCCGTCCGTCCCGAAATATTTGCGCTGGGTCATGGTGTTCGTCCTTTCATGACCGTGAATCATACCGCCGGCGGCCGGTTCCGGTCGCAAGTCTTTCAGTCGTCGTCGGGCCAGCGGGGCATCGCGGGGCGATCGTCGCGGGGCGCGCGGTCGCCGGCCTTCACTGCCTGCCACACGGCCAGGGCATCGACGGTGACCGCCACATCGTGAACGCGGACCAGGATGGCGCCGCGCTGAGCGGCGATCAGTGCCGCGGCCGCCGATCCGGAGGCGCGCGCCAGCGGCTCCTGGCGTCCGGTGATAGTCCCGATCATCGACTTGCGCGAGAGGCCGACATAGGCGCCAGCGCCCAGTTGGGCGAAACGCTCCATGGCGCGCAGCAGGTCGAGGTTGTTTTCGAGCGATTTGCCGAAGCCGAAGCCCGGATCGACCAGGACTTTTTTCCGGGGAATGCCCGCCAGTTCGCAGGCGAACAACCGGTCGGTAAGGAAACGGTGGACTTCGCCCACCACGTCGTCGTAGCTGGGGGCGTCCTGCATCGAACGCGGCTCGCCCTGCATGTGCATCAGGCAAACGGCCACGCCAAGCTCGGCGGCGGCGTCCAGCGCGCCTTCGCGGCGTAACGCATAGACGTCGTTGATCATGCCCGCGCCCGCTGCCACGGCCGCACGCATCACCTCGGGCTTCGACGTGTCGATGGAAAGAGGAACGGTGGTCGCGGCCGCCAGACGCTCGATCAGCGGAACCACGCGACGGATTTCCTCGTCGGCGGGGACGTCCGAGGCACCGGGGCGCGTGGACTCGCCGCCGATGTCGAGCATGTCCGCTCCCTCCTCCACCAGCCGAAGCGCATGCTCGAAAGCCGCGTCCAGGGTGTCGTGGGCGCCGCCATCGGAGAAGGAGTCGGGCGTGACGTTGACGATGCCGACCACCCGGGGGCGGTCCAGCACCAGCGCCCTGCCCGCGCAATCGAGGATCGTGGCGAACGGATCGGTCGTCATGGGTGCCCCTTCAGCCGACGGGTTGCTGGCCGCCGAGGGCGCCCATGAAACGACGGTAGTAGCGCAGTTCGTCGATCGAGTCGCGGATGTCCGACAGCGCCGTATGCGCCGAATCCTTCGCGAACCCGCGGCCGATCTCGGGCGACCAGCGCCGCGACAGTTCCTTCAGCGTGGAGACGTCGAGATTGCGGTAATGGAAATAGCGCTCCAGCCCCGGCATCTGGCGGTGCAGGAAGCGCCGGTCCTGGCAGATGGAATTGCCGCACATCGGCGACTTCCCCGCCGGCACCCATTCGCGCAGGAAGGCGATGGTCGCCTTCTCGGCCTCGCCGTGCGTGGCGTGCGAATCCACTACCTGCCCCCACAGACCCGACCGGGTGTGCTGGTTGCGATTCCAGGCGTCCATTTCCTGCAGGAGGGATTCGTTGTGCGCGATCGCGAACACGGGACCTTCGGCCAGTACGTTCAGGCCTTTGTCCGTGACGATGGTCGCGATCTCGAGAATGGAATCGTTATCCGTATCCAGACCCGTCATTTCGAGGTCGATCCAGATAAGGTTGTCTTCGTGTGCTGGCGTCATGCTTTCCTCCGGTGCGCGCAGTCTAGCGGTTCAGGCCGTGCATGGGAGGTCGAGCATGGACAGGCGGGCATGCGATCATGTTCCGCATGGCCCAACCGACCTTCCTCTGGCACGACTACGAAACCTTCGGTGCCGATCCCCGGCGCGACCGCCCTTCCCAGTTCGCGGCGATCCGCACGACGGCCGATCTCGAACCGGTCGGCGAGCCGGTGATGATCTACTGCAAGCCGCCGCGCGACATGCCGCCGCAGCCAGTCGCCTGCCTGATCACCGGCATCGAGCCGCAGCTGACCGAGCGCGAAGGTCTGAACGAAGCGTCCTTCGCGGCGGCTATCCACGAACAGATGGCCACGCCGGGCACCTGCACGGTGGGCTACAACTCGCTGCGCTTCGACGACGAGTTCACCCGGCACCTGCTTTACCGGAATTTCTACGAGCCGTATGCGCGCGAATGGGAGAACGGCAATTCGCGCTGGGACCTGATCGACCTGGTGCGCATGTGCCAGGCGCTGCGGCCCGAAGGCATCGAATGGCCGCTGCGCGAGGACGGTACGCCGAGTTTCAAGCTCGAACACCTGGCCACGGCCAATCGTCTCAAGCAGGAGCGCGCGCATGACGCGCTTTCGGATGTCGAGGCGCTGATCGCGCTCGCCCGCCTGATCCGTGTCCGCCAACCCAAGCTCTGGGACTGGTACTTCGCCCTGCGGCGCAAGCAACGCGTGTTCGAGCTGCTGGACGTCGCGGCGATGACGCCGGTCGTCCACGTATCGTCGCGTTATCCGGCCAGCCGCCATTGCCTGACCGTCATTGCGCCGATCACGGCCCACCCGTCGCGGCCCGGCGAAATCATCGTCTATGACCTTACCGCCGATCCGGCCGACCTGCTCTCGCTGGACGACAGCGACATCGCCGATCGCGTTTTCACGTCGCGGGCCGACTTGCCCGAAGGCGTCGAGCGCATCGCGCTGCGCACCGTGCGTGCGAACCATGCGCCGGCCCTCGCACCGATGTCGGTGCTGAAAGGGGCCGATCTTGGACGGCTCGGCCTGGACCTGGATAAGGTCAACGCGAACCGCGAGGCGTTGCTCGCCGCGCCGGATCTGGCCGAAAAGCTTCGCCGGGTCTATGGCCATGCCGCCGCGCTGCCGCCTGCCGAAGATCCGGAGCTGAGTCTGTACGGTGCTTTCCTTCCCGACGCGGACCGCAGGCTGCTCGCGGACGTTCGGGCGACACCCCCAGCACAGCTTGCACTAAGGAACTTCCCCTTCCGCGACCCACGTTATCCGGAGCTGCTGTTTCGTTATCGCGCCCGTAACTGGCCGGAAACGCTCAACGCCGAAGAAGCTGCCCGCTGGGAGGCTTTCCGCGTCGACCGGCTCACGCGTCGCGGTCCGCTGACGACGCTGACTCTCGACGAATACCACGCCGAACTCGCCGCGCTACGCGCGTTACCCGATACCCCGCATGCTTTCCTCGACAGACTGGAAGCATGGGGCCGCGAACTCATCTAGCCAGACATCCTTAAGCCATGTCCCACGCCTATTTCTCGCCCGCCACGTTCCGTTTCCTGAAGTCGCTCGTGCGCAATAATCGCCGCGAGTGGTTCCACGAACATAAAGACGATTACGAGTGCCACGTGCGCGATCCGTTCCTGCAACTGATCACCGACCTGCAGGCACCGCTGGCGAAGATCAGCGGGCACTATCGCGCCGATCCGCGCAAGGCAGGCGGTTCGCTGTTCCGCATTCATCGCGATACGCGCTTCGCGAACGACAAGCAGCCGTACAAGGGCTGGGCCAGTGCGCGGTTTTTCCATGAGCGCCGCCACGAGATCCAGGCACCCGCGTTCTATCTGCATATCCAGCCGGGCGAATGTTTCGCGGGCGGCGGGCTATGGCATCCGGAGCCGGTGGCGCTGAAACAGATCCGTGCGTTCCTTGCCGACAACCCCGAAGCGTGGAAGCGCGCGACGCGATCGAAGGCATTCGCGGATCGCTTCAGCTTCTGGGGCGAAAGCCTTACCCGCCCGCCGCGCGGCTTCGATCCGGCGCACGAGCTGATCGACGATCTGAAGCGGAAGAATTTCGCGGCGGGCGAGAATTTCGATGAGGCGCTGGCTTGCTCCACCGAACTCCTTCCGCACGTGGTCTCGACCTTCAAGCGTCTGGCGCCGATGGTCGACTATTTATGTGCGGCGCAGGAGCTGGAGTTTTAGGTTTCGTCGCTTCGCAGGCTTTTGATTTCTGCGGGAGCGCGCCTGCGCGCGATAGCCTACGGAGCGGCGGCACTACCGCTCGTAAAACGCCCGCCGCGTGCGAACCAGATACGCACCCACTCCGATGCCGCACACGGCAGCCACAGCCACATAATGCGCCGGCGCCATGCCGCCCAATCGCTCGGCCATATACGACACCAGCGGCGGCGTGGCGGCACCGAATACGGCGTACGCAAGATTGTACGAGAACGAAATTCCCGAGAACCGCACGGCCGGCGGGAACGCCGCGACCATCACGGCCGGCACGACGCCGACAACGCCGGCGCATAGTCCCGCCAGCGCATACAGCGGAATGAAATGCACGGCACCGGACGCCAGGTCGACGTAAAGCGCATACGTCGTCGCCACCAACGCCACCGAGCCCTGCAGCAACGACCACGCGCGACCGATCCGGTCGACCAGTACGCCGGCAATGAGACACCCTACGGTCAGCGCCAGCGCCGCTGCGCTGCTTCCGGTGAACGCCCTCTCGCGGTCTACGTGAAAAGTCGACTGCGCGAGCGTCGGCGTCATCAGGATCACCACGACAATCGCGGCGGTCAGCAACCAGGTCACCGCCACCGAAAGGAAGACGCCCGGCAGGTGATCGCGAACCACGCGCTTAACAGGCAGTTCGTCCGCCAGTTCGCGGCACTCGCGCATTTGTGCGAATACCGGCGTTTCGCGCAGCCAGCGACGCAGGTATACGGCGAGGAAACCGAATACGCCACCCAGCAGAAACGGAATGCGCCACGCGTAATCGAGAATCGCCGACGCCGGATAGTGTGCATTGAGTCCGGCGGCGACCAGCGAGCCGATGAGGATACCGGCGGTCAGACCCGAGGTGAGACTCGCGCAGGCGAACCCCACGCGATTCGTCGGCACGTGTTCGGCGACGAATACCCAGGCGCCGGGAATTTCGCCACCGATGGCGATGCCCTGCACCACGCGCATCAGCAACAGCAGTAGCGGTGCCAGTACACCTACTTGCGCGTAAACCGGCAGCAGGCCGATGCACAGTGTCGGCAGGGCCATCAGGAATACGCTGAGGGTGAACATACGTTTGCGGCCGACTTTGTCGCCAAAATGGGCCATGACGATGCCGCCCAGCGGCCTGGCGAGATAGCCTGCGGCGAAGATGCCGAAGACCTGTACCTGGGCCAGCCATTCGGGCATGTGGGCGGGGAAGAACAGTTGCCCCAGCACCTTCGTGAAGAAGACGAAGATGACGAAGTCGTAGAACTCGAGCGCCCCGCCCAGTGCCGATAGCACGAGCGTGCGGACGTCCTGGCGGTCGAGGCGGCGTTCGGCGGTGGGAAGTGCGCTGGATTCGTAGGGCATGGGATGGCGGATCGCTGGCGATTCCGGAGTATGCCTTTACGCGCGCGAAAACGGGAACGCGAGTACGTCGGCGATAGCGTCGGTATCGCCCAGACACATCAGCAGGCGTTCGATGCCCATAGCCACGCCGGCGCAATCGGGCAGCGCGGCGAGTGCATCGAGCAGGTGTTCGTCGATCGGCAATGCCTCGTCGCCGCGTTCCAGACGACGAGCATTGTCGCGCTCGAAGCGCTGGCGCTGTTCGACCGGATCGTTCAGCTCGTGGTAGCCATTGGCCAGTTCGTAGACGCCCAGATAGACCTCGAAGCGCTCGGCCACCGGCGGATCGCCCGCGCGGATGCGCGCCAGCGCGCACTGACTGGCGGGGTAGTCGTGAATGACGGTGATCTGGTCGCGATGGAAGCGTGGCTGGATGAGATGGGTCATCAGGAGATCGAGCCAGTCGTCGCGGCGCAATCCGTCCGGATTGACTCCGAACATGGCCAGCGGCGCACGCAGGGTGGATTCGTCGGCGGTCAGCGGGTCGATCGACAAGGCGTACTGGAAGACATCGCGATACGTGGTTTCCAGCACGTCGAGCTTGCGTCCGGCCTCTACGCCGAGGCGCTCGATCAGGTCGACGACTTCTTTCGCCAGACGGCGATGGTCGAAACCGACCCGATACCATTCGAGCATGGTGAATTCGGGATTGTGCCGGCCGCCGGCCTCGCCATTGCGGAATACGCGGCCCAGCTCGTAGCAGTCGCCGATGCCCGCGGCGAGCAGGCGTTTCAGCGGAAATTCCGGCGACGTGCGCAGCCAGCGCTCGCGCGGACCGGCGTCGACGTGTCCCGAGAACCGCGTCGAAAAACTCTCTATATTCGGGTCGGTGTTGGCGGCGGCCGAAAGGATGGGGGTCTCTACTTCCAGCACACGGCGTTCGGCGAAGAACGCGCGTATCTGGTGGTAGACGGCGGCGCGGCGGCGGTGTGCGCTGAAGTCGTTCACTGGCCCATTCCGTGTTCCGCTAGCAGCGCGAGAAGTTGCGCCTCGTCCCATACCGGCACGTCGAGTTCTTTTGCCTTGTCGAGTTTGGAACCGGCGGCTTCGCCTGCGACGACGACGCTGGTTTTCTTCGACACCGAGCCGGATACCTTGGCACCGAGTGCTTCGAGCCGGTCTTTGGCTTCGTCGCGACTGAGCGATTCCATGCTGCCGGTGAGTACGAAGGTCTGGCCGTCCAGCGGAAGAGTCGCGGCCCGGGCTTTGGCCGGAAGCGCGTCGAGGATGTCGCACATTGCTTTTTCGGCGCGACGCAGTTCGGCCAGCTGGCGCGGATCGGCAAGATAGAGCTGCAGATTCGTGGCCGCCGCCTGCGGCAGGCCCGCTACGATCCACTGCGCCTGCCCGGCGCGGATCAGGGCATCGAGATCGCCATACAGCCCTGCGAGCAGTTTCGTGCTCTTGGGACCGAGCTTGGAGACCTTCGCCATATCCAGCAGAACGTCGAGACCGAGCTTGTCGCGCAGCTTCGGCGAAGGCGTCGTTTCGTCGTCGAACACGATACCCGCGGCCAACAGTTCGTCGACCACGCGCTGGTTGCCCTCCTGCTCGAAGAACGCGGCGATGGACGTCGCGACTTCGTCGCCGATATCGGGTAGTACGCGCAGGACGGCGGCGGGCGTTTCGCGTACGAAGCGCAGCGAGCCCAGCCATGTCGCAAGCGTTTTCGCCGTGCTTTCGCCGATATGCATGATGCCGAGTCCGAACAGGAAACGCGGCAGCGTGGATGCCTTGCTTGCAGCGATGGCCTCAACGAGGTTCTCGGCCCAGCGCGTGGCGACCTTGCCCTGTTTCACGGTTTCGGGTGTCGTGCCGTCGCGCTCGTCGGCGCGGCGCTTCATGTCGACGAAAGCGTCGACGGTAAGGCCGTAAAGGTCGGCGGGTGTGTGCACCATGTCGAATTCGACCAGCGCGTCGACGAAGCGATCGCCCAGACCGTCGATGTCCATGGCGCGTCGCGAGGCGAAGTGGATCAGGGCTTCCTTGCGCTGTGCCGCGCAGATAAGTCCACCCGAACAGCGCCACGCCGCGGCACCCTCTTCCCGCACCAGTTCGGAGCCGCAGACGGGACACGTCGCGGGCATGCTCCAGGGATGCGTATGCGCGGGACGCCGTTCGTCGACCACGCGCGCGACTTCGGGAATGACGTCGCCCGCGCGGCGGACGATTACGGTGTCGCCAACGCGAACGTCGAGGCGCGCGACCTGGTCCGCATTGTGCAGCGTGGCATTGGTGACGATCACGCCACCGACCTGCACCGGTGCCAGACGCGCCACGGGCGTCGCCGCACCGGTGCGACCGATCTGGATTTCGATGGCCTCGACCGTCGTCATCTGCTCCTGCGCGGGATATTTGTGCGCGATGGCCCAGCGCGGCGCGCGCGACACGAAGCCCATCTCGCGCTGGCCTTCGTAGTCGTCGAGCTTGTACACCACGCCGTCGATGTCGTACGGCAGGCTGTCGCGTTTTTTGCCGATGCGGCGGTAGTACGCGATCAGTCCGTCGAAACCGCGCGCGGTGGCCACTTCCGGGGACACCGGAAAGCCCCATGCACGAAGCTGTTGCAGCGTGGCCGAATGGGTGGAGGGAAGTTCGCCGTCCTCGACATCGCCGACGGCATAGGCAAAGAAAGCGAGCGGCCGCTTCGCCGTGATCGCCGGATCGAGCTGACGCAACGAACCGGCCGCGCCGTTGCGCGGATTGGCCAGCGGCTTGTCGCCGGCGGCGCGCGCACGTTCGTTGAAGGCTTCGAAGGCGGCGCGCGGCATGATGACTTCGCCGCGCACTTCCAGCACATGCGGCCAGCCTTCGCCGCGCAGCTTCAGCGGAATGGCCTTGACCGTACGCAGATTCGCGGTGACGTCTTCGCCGGTCGCGCCGTCGCCACGCGTGGCGCCCTGTACGAAAATGCCATCGACGTAGCGCAGGCTGATGGCCAGTCCATCGAGTTTCGGTTCGACGGAGAACACCGGCTCGCGCCGGTGCAGGGTCTGCTCGATGCGCCGTTCGAAGTCCGCGACCTCGCGATAGCGTTCCCGATCGTTGTCGCCCTCGCCTTCGAAGGCATTACCGAGCGACAGCATGGGTACGACGTGCTTCACCTCGGCGAAACCGCCCTGGGCACGCGCGCCCACGCGGCGCGTGGGCGAATCGCCGGTGGCCAGATCGGGGTACTCGGCCTCCAGTGCTTCCAGCTCACGCATGAGGCGATCGTATTCGGCGTCGCTGATCGAGGGATCGTCGAGCACGTGATAGCGGTAATTGGCATCTTCGATGCTCGCGCGCAGGTCTTCAGCGCGCTTGCTGGCCTCGGCGAGAACGGTGGGTTGCGACATGGGACGGGTCCGTGGGGGCCGGGCGGTGCCAGACGATATGAAATCACGATAACTTTCGGTCCATTGCCCATGATTTGCAAGGAGATCGTTCGCTATAATGCGAGGCCATGCCACACGACGTCACCGTTCACCCCACCGTAGCCGACGTCCAGGCCTCGTCCCACGAGGCCACTTCCTCCCGAGAGCAGTTCCGTGGCCTGATCTGGCTGGTTTCCGCCGCTTTCTTCATGCAGGCACTGGATTCCACCATCGTGAACACGGCGGTGCCGGGCATCGCCAATGCGCTCGACGTGACGCCGCTCAGCATGCGCACGGCGCTGACGAGTTACGTCCTTACGCTGGCCATCTTCATCCCCACCAGCCCCTGGCTCTGCGACCGCTTCGGCACGCGACGCGTGTTCGGCGGCGCGATCGTCGTGTTCGCGCTGGGATCGCTGCTATGCGGCATCGCGCAATCGCTGCCGCAACTGGTCGCCGCACGCGTCATGCAGGGGCTTGGCGGCGCCGCGCTGATGCCGGTGGGCCGTTACGTCCTGGTCCGGAGCATCGACCGTCGCGAATTCGTCAGCGCCATGACGACTGTCGCGACCTTCGGCCTGATGGGCTCGGTGCTCGGGCCGCTGCTGGGCGGCGCGCTGGTCGAATACACGTCGTGGCGCGTGATCTTCCTGATCAACGTCCCGGTCAGCATCCTCGGCGTCTGGCTCAACAGTCGCGAGATGCCCGTGTACCGGCTCGACCGCGCGCATCCTTTCGATATCTTCGGCTTCATATTATTCGGCGGAGCCTCCGCGCTGTATCTGATGGCTGCGGAAACCGCCGGCGACGGTCACTGGAAAAACGTATTCGGCTACGTCGCGATGGCGACCACGCTGGGATTGATTTACGTCTGGCACAGCCGCCGCACCGAACATCCGGTCAGCGACCTGAAACTGCTGCGCGTCCGCAGCGTCTGGGTATCGCTGGCGGGGAACCTGTTCACGCGCCTGGGTGTGTCGGGCATGTTCCTGTTGCTGGTGCTGTTCCTGCAGATCGGCTGCGGCTGGTCGCCGTTGTGGGCCGGCCTGATGATGGTGCCGCAGGCCATCGGCTCGATCTGTATCAAACCCTTCGTCCACCGTCTGCTGGCGTACTTCGGCTATCGCCGGCTGCTACTGGTCAACACGATCGCGATTTCAGTGGTGCTGTGCTGCTTTGCTTTCCTGTCGCCGTCGACGCCCATGTGGGCGATCGGTCTGTTCGTGTTCGTCTACGGCTCGTTCATGTCGCTGCAATACACATCGATGAATACGCTGGCCTATGTCGATCTCGACGTAAGCCATGCCTCGATGGCGTCCTCGATGGCCTCGACCGCGCAATACCTCTCGATGAGTTTCGGCATTGCGCTCGCGTCGCTGCTGATGGCCGCTTTCATCGGCGACCGCACGCCTGAGCGATACATCTGGGCGTTCCGGTATTCCGTCGTTATCCTCGGCATGGTGACGCTGGCCGCCAGCTGGGTTTTCTCGCGTCTGCGGGAAACACGTCCGCACGAGACCGGGCGCTAACGGGTATAAAGGACACCGCGCCTTCCTCCGCGGCTTCGATCAAGGTCGATCAAACCATGCACGACGCAAGCGACATCCTGCTCACCCTCTTCATCATTTTCGTCGCCGCGCAAATCGGCGGCGAAATCGCCCAGCGCCTGCGCCTGCCCGCCGTGGTCGGCGAAATCGCCGCCGGCTGCGCCATCGGTCCTTCCGCGCTCGGCTGGCTGCATATCGATCAGATCGCCTCGGGCACACCAATCGACGTACTCGCGGAAATCGGCGTCATCCTGCTGCTGTTCTCGGTCGGCCTGGAAACGCGGCTGGACGATCTGAAAAAAGTCGGCCGCAGCGCATTCATGGTCGGCGTTCTCGGCGTCGTGATTCCGTTCCTGATGGGGTCGCTCTGGGCCCACGGTTCCGGCTTCGACTGGGTCAAGTCCATGTTCGTGGCCGCGGCCTTCGTCGCGACGTCGGCAGGTATTACGGCGCGCGTGCTACAGGAACTGGGCGTGCTCCAGCGGCAGGAGGCCCGCATCATCCTGGGTGCCGCCGTGATCGACGATATCCTCGCCATGCTGCTGCTGGGCGTCGTGTCCTCGCTGCAGGACGGCGGCGCACTGGACGTCAAATCCCTCGCATTTACCCTGCTTGGCGCAGTGGGCTTCATCGCCGTCATCGGCTGGGGCGGCACGAAGGTGATGCGTCGCGGCTCCGGGTGGCTCGACAAGCCGAGCAACCCGATGTCGCCGCTGGCGATCGTTCTTGCGCTGTGCCTCGGCCTTGCATTCCTTTCCACCCGGTTCGGTCTGGCGGCGATCATCGGCGCGTTCCTGGCCGGCATGATCGCTTCGGAATCCCGCCAGCGCGACGACCTGGAGCATCAGACCGCGCCGCTGCTGGCCTTCCTGACCCCCTTCTTCTTCGTGGTCACGGGCGCCAAGGTGAATCTCGAAGAGCTGGCCGACGGCAAAGCGTTGCTGATGCTGTTGGTAGTGACCGTGATCGCCATCGTGTCGAAGCTGGCCGGCGGTTTCCTCGGCGCCCTGTCGCTGGGACGCCGTGGCGCCGCCATCGTCGGTTTCGGCATGGTGCCCCGTGGCGAGGTGGGCGTGGTCATTGCCTCGCTCGGCCTGGCCGCCGGCGTGTTCAACGAGCAGATCTACGCCATCATCGTCGCGATGTCGCTGCTTACCGCGATGGTGACGCCGCCTATTCTTTCGCTGCTATTGCGCAAAGACAAAGACTAGGCCCTCGTGCGCCGGTACGCCGCCAGCGCATCCTCGCGGGACGATTTCAGATCGACCAGCGGCACCGGATAGCCCGTGCGTCGAAGGATGGCGGGATCTTCCCAGGGCGCATGGATGCGGCTGGCGGGAACGTCCGCCAGCTCCGGTACCCAGCGGCGGATATAGGCGCCGTCTGGATCGAACTTCTCCGACTGAGTCACCGGATTGAAGATGCGGAAATACGGTGCCTCATCCGCGCCGCTTCCGGCCACCCATTGCCATCCAAGCGAATTGTTCGCCAGGTCGGCGTCGACCAGCGTGTCCCAGAACCAGCGCGCGCCATGGCTCCAGTGTTGCCGGAGGTTCTTGGTCAGCAGGCTGGCGACCAGCATGCGTACGCGGTTATGCATCCAGCCCGTAGCCCACAGCTCGCGCATCCCCGCGTCGACGATGGGGATGCCGGTACGTCCCTGTTGCCAGCGCCTCAGGATGGCAGCGTCGCAGTCTTTCCAGTGAAACCCGTCGAAGCGCGGATTGAAGTTTTCCGTGGGCGTTTTCGGAAAGTGGTAAAGCAGGTGATGCCCGAACTCGCGCCATCCGAGCTGGCGCAGATACGGTTCGATATCGACGTGACGCCGGGAGCCCGCGACCTGCGCGCGCAGACCCGCTGCTACCTGGCGCGGCGTGATCTCACCCCAGTGCAGATGTGGCGAAAGCCGGGACGTGCCATGCCGAGCCGGCAGGTCGCGCGCTTCCGTATAGGCCGACACGGCGTCGTCGCCGAAGACTTCCAGCATGTCCGCGGCACCCGCTTCGCCGGGCGTCCATTCTGAAAACCCGCCCGTCCAGTCGACGCCGGGCAACAAGCTGAGTTCGTCCACGGACAGGCCATCGGCAACCATTGCGCAACGTAGCGACGGGGGCACCGGAAGCGGCGCCGCGTCGTCGAGTTGCGCGCGCAGGGAACGCCAGAAAGGGGTAAACACTTTGTACGGCTGATCCTGCCGGGTCATGACCTCCCAGGGCTCGCGCCATAGCGACCCGCGATGGACGGCCACATCGACGCCGTCGGCGGTCAGCGCGCGCTCGATCGCGGCATCGCGGCGCAGGGCCTCCGGCTCGTAAAGGCGGCTCCAGTACACGGCGGATGCTCCCGTCGCGGCCACCACGTCCCGCAGGACCTCAAGGCTGGCGCCCCGCCCAATATGCAACCGGCCATGGAAACGTCCGAGTGCCCCGTCGAGTGCGCCCAGGGAATGGTGCAGCCACCACCGGGCCGCCGCACCCGGGGACCATTCGCCTTCCTCTTCGGGGGCATCGATATATAGGGGTACGATGCGGTCGTAATCTTTGACCGCGGCCGTCAGGGCGGCATGATCCGCAAGACGAAGGTCGCGGCGAAACCATACGATGGCGGTGCTCATTGCCGGATTATCGTATGAATACTCTGAACTCCGTCGCGATTGGTTCAGGCGGAATGCTTAGACTGTGGGCTGAGTCGGCCCGCCCTGTAGCTATGGCCATCCACAAGGAGAGAGATCATGAAGCTGAAGTACGCATTAGGTATCGAGATGGCCGCCCTGCTCGCCCTCGCCGTAAGCGTCCCTGCCACCGCCGCCACGCTTACGCGTAGCGACGGCATCTACGTGCGTTGCGACCAGTGTGGCGTGGTCCAGAGCATCGAATACAACCAGACCGCTGGCCGCGATCACGGCACCGCTGGCGCGGTCATCGGCGCCATCGCCGGTGGCGTCCTCGGCAACCAGGTCGGTCGCGGTAACGGTCGCACGCTTGCCACGGTCGCCGGTGCGGCGGGCGGCGGCTTCGCCGGTAACGCCATCGGCAAGGGCGGCGGCAGCCAGAGCTACACCCTGCGCATGAAGATGGGCAACGGCCAGATCGCCAACGTCACGGTCAAGGATGCCTCGGCCATCCGTCAGGGCGACATCGTCGTCGTCGACGATCAGGGCAACGTTTCGCGCGTGCAGTAACTCGCGACGTTTCGTGAAAAAAAACCGGCCCCAGGGCCGGTTTTTTTTGGTTCTTCGCGCACTACGGGGGCGATCTTGTGCGGCTCATCGCTCTTTGGTTGAGGACAGTCGCTGGGTGGCTCGTGTTATCCGTGACTTGGCCGCCTCACGCTCGTGCCTCGGGGAAGCCGCGACCGGGTTGGCCCTTGGGGCCTTCGGCGCCGTCCCTGCGGGAGCGGGCCGTAGCGCCGCTTCGCTCCGTCACTAGGCATCGCGGCCCTCGGCTAAGGCGGCCCCAAGGGCCAACCCGGCCACGGCACCGTCGACTGAGTTTTACTGTGGGCAGAGCGCGAGCCGAGCACGTGACGGGACGGGACGGGACCGGCATGCGGTCAGCTCTGTCCATGCATCGACGCGATGCTTTCCCCCACGTGACCGCCGCATCCGGAAGAGCCGTCGGCCACCACCCTCGACGCGACTTGCGCAACCGAGCGCGGCGGGCGGACAAGGCCCGCAGGGGGCGGACCTGGACGGTCCGCCGTTTTTGCTGAGGCAGGGATGCCGAATCAAAAACCCCCGCCCGCAGCGCGGGCGCGACGGGGCGCAGCCATAGAACACAAGCCGCGCAGCGGCTCTCCCTTCCCGAGCGACGGTGAAGCCGGAGCGTCGAGGGTGGTGGCCGACGGCTCTCCCGAGGCGTCCGAGCACTACCGCGATGGCAAAGCCGAGCCGCTCCCCCCAACAATGCGTGAAGAACCTTTTGTTGGCCGCTCCCGCCAGCCTATAGCAGACGTGCGGCCAAAGCGTCGTAGAAGCTTTCGGGCAACTCCGCCGCTACCGGCACGCGCCACCAGTTCGGCTGGGCGAACGGCTGGCACTTCACCGCATCCTTGTCGGTCATCAGCACCGGGCAACCATCCTCGAAGACGAGGTCGCTCGCCGAAAACGCATGGTGATCCGCGAATGCATGGTCGCGCGAGTCGATGCCCTGCTCCCGCAGGCTGCGGAAGAAACGCATGGGGTTTCCGATACCGGCCACCGCGTGTACCGGACGACCGATGAACTCCGACAGGGGCGCAATCTGGGGCGGGTCGGCCACGTTGACGGCGAACCCGCCGCGCAGCGTCATCGGAATTTCCAGGTCCGACGCCCGACCGCCGTTGTTGACGACGAAGTCCACGCGCTCGAGCCGCGCCAATGGTTCGCGCAAGGGACCGGCGGGCAGCAGGTGCCCGTTGCCGAAGCGGCGCTCGCCGTCGATGACGCAGATCTCGATATCGCGTGCCAGCCGGTAGTGCTGGAGGCCGTCGTCGGCCAGGACCACGTCGCAACCGGCGTCGACCAGCAGTCGCGCCGCTTCGGGGCGCTGCCGACCGATCGCGACCGGCATGCCGCTCTGGCGGATCAGGCAGGGCTCGTCGCCCACGCGCGCCGGGTCGGGTCGGTCGTCCAGCAGCAGGGGACCGCGTTCGGAACCGCCATAGCCGCGACTGACTACGCCGGGCTTGCGGCCGCGTGCCCGCAGGGCTTCGGCCAGCGCAATGATGAGCGGTGTTTTTCCCGTGCCGCCGACGGTGATGTTGCCGACGACCACCACCGGCACGGGCAGGCGAACGGAGGCGCCGGGATCGCGCTCGTAGCGTTCGGCATTGCGGCGCACGGCGCGGCGATACAGCGCCTCCAGCGGCAGCGTCCATACGGGTGGCTTGCCGCCGTCGTACCAGCGCCGTTGCAAGGCGTCGGCGATACTCACGGCGCGATCAGTCCGCCACGACCTGATCGTGGAACTGCATGCGATGCAGCGCGGCGTACTGGCCACCCTGATCGATCAGACCGCGATGCGTGCCGAGTTCGACGATGCGCCCCTGATCCATCACGGCGATCTGATCGGCATGCTCGATGGTCGACAGCCGATGGGCGATGACGAGCGTCGTGCGATCGCGCATCAACCGCTGCAACGCATCCTGGATCAGGCGCTCGGATTCGGTATCCAGCGCACTGGTCGCTTCGTCGAGCACGAGGATCGGCGAGTTCTTCAGGATCGCCCGCGCGATCGCGATACGCTGACGCTGACCGCCGGAAAGCGAATTGCCGCCCTGCCCGATCTGCGTCTGCAAGCCTTCAGGCATGCGCTCGATGAATTCCAGCGCGTTCGCCGCACGCGCGGCGGCGACGATGTCTTCTTCGGAGGCGCCCGCGAGTTCGCCATAGGCGATGTTGGCGGCCACTGTGTCGTCGAACAGCACGACGTTCTGGCCCACCCACGCGATCTGCCGGCGCAACGACGCGAGCGTGTATTCCTCGTAGTTCGCGCCGTCGAGCAGGATGCGTCCGCTCGTCGGTTCGTAGAAGCGCGGGAGCAGGCTGACCAGACTGCTCTTGCCGCTGCCGGAGCGACCGACCAGCGCCGTGACGGTACCTGGGCGGCAATGCAGGTCGACGCCGCGCAGCGCCACATGATTGTTCTTCGGATAAACCAGATGGATGCCTTCGAAGCGGATATCGCCTTCGACCCTGGCAACCTCACGCGTGCCGACATCGCGCTCGGGCGGCTCGTCGATGATGGCGAACAGGTCCTGGCATGCGGCCAGACCGCGCTGGAGACTGGACTGCACGCTGGTCAGGCGCTTCAGCGACGGCAGCATCGCGCCCATGGCGGTCAGCACGGCGAAGAACACGCCGGGGGTGATGTTCTCGAGCGCACGCGGACGCGTGCCGAGATACACGAGCAGCGCCAGGGCGAACGCACCGGTCGTCTGGATCGTCGCGCTGGACAGCGCGCTGGTCGATGAAATCTTGAGATTCAGCGAACGCGCGCGATCGGCGACATCGTCGAAACGGCCCGCTTCGCGTGCCTGTCCGCCGTAAATACGGACTTCGCGATTGGCGCCGACAACTTCTTCGACGACGCTGGTCACCGAGCCCATATTGCCCTGCAAACGCTTGCTGATCTGACGATAGCGACGGCTGACCACCGTGACGATCAAGACCACGCAAGGCACCAGCACGAGCAGTGCCAGTGTGAGGTAGGCGCTTTGATAGAGCATGACCGTCAACATGCCGACGACCGTGAGGCCTTCGGTGACCGCCACCTTCAGGGCATCGGTCGACGCCTGCGCGACCTGCTCGCTGGTATAGGTGATGCGGGAAATCTGCTGACCGCTGGGTTCGCGACCGAAGAAGGTGGCAGGTAACCGCAGATAGGACGCGAAGACATCCTTGCGGATCGACTGCACGACGCCGCGGCCGATATAGGCGATGCCATAGTCGGTGGCGTACGACGACACGCCACGCACCAGGAAGATCGCCATGATCCAGATCGGCATCCAGAAAATCGTGTACGGATCTTTCAGCGTGAACAGGTCGTCGATCAGCGGCCGGATGAGATTGGTGAACAGCGACAGACACGCCGGATCGATGATCATGCCGATGATGGCGATGGTGCCGATCGACCAGTACCGGCGCGTGTAACCCAGCAGTCGCTTATAGGATTGCCAGCTCTCCGCGTCCCAGACGCTGTTTGCCTTGCCGGTACTCACTTGTCGGCCGCCGCCTCGGTCGGCGTGGTAGCGATCGACAGATGGGTGAAGCCAAGCTGGCCGAGCGCGTCCATGGCGCGCACGACGTTCTGGTGCGCGGTAAGGGCGTCGGCGCGGATGACCACAAGGCGTTCGCGGTCGGTACCGGCCACGCGTTCGATGGAGGTCTTCAGCGGGCCGATGCCTTCGCCGAGGACTTCGTCGCTACCGACCGAGTAGTGGCCGTCGCGGTCGATCACCACGGTCAGCGCCTGCGCCGTGGCGTCATGCGCCTCGGCGCCCGCCTTCGGCAGGTTGACCTGCATGCGCGAGTGCTCGATGAACGTCGTGCTGAGCACGAAGAACATCAGCAGCGTAAGCAACACGTCGATCAACGAGATCACGTTGATCTCGAAGTCGTCTTCTCTGCGGGAACCGATGCGCATGGGGTCAGCCGGCGGTGGACACGCTGTCGGCCGCCGTGCGGCGACGCGCGACCGGACGCGGTGCGGACAGATCGTCCAGCAGCGCCGTGGCTTCTTTCTCCATCTCGACGACGTAGCCGCCGACCTTCGAACGGAAGTAGCGATGCAGGACGTAGGCGGGAATCGAAACGACCAGACCGAATGCCGTGCAGATCAATGCTTCGCCGATGCCGCCGGCCATCTTCATCGGATCGCCGATGCCGCCCATCATGACGCTGAGGAACATGCGGATCAGACCAATGACAGTGCCGAGCAGGCCCAGCAACGGACCGATGAGCGCGATGGTGCCGAGCGTGTTGAGGTAACGCTCCATGCGATGGACGACGTGACGGCCGGTGTCTTCGATGCGTTCCTTGATGAGTTCGCGCGGACGGTCGCGGACGGCGAGCGCGCCGGCCAGCAGTTCGCCCAGCGGGGAACCTTTTTCCAGCGCGGACAGATGCGCGGCGTCGAGGGTATTGGAGCGAGCCCACTGACGCACTTCCGCGCCCAGGCCCGGCGGCAGCACCGACGAGCGGCGCAGCGCCCAGAAACGTTCGAGGACGATCGCCAGCGCCAGCGCGGAACAGATCAGGATCGGCAGCAGGGCCCAGCCGCCTGCCATCAGGATATCGAGCACGTTAACCCCACCGGAAAGCCGGAAAGACAAGCGCGCATCATAGCAGGCCGCCCCGGACGATCTGAGGTGCCGGTAGCATTTGCCGTGCAGAGCCAGTTGCAGGAGCCCGCTTGCGGGCGAGAGCCAACGGAGCGGCGATGCTGTGCGTGACATCCGCAGCCCAGATATCGACTCGCGGATGTGAGCATCCCTCTTCCTCGCCCCGTTGGCCTTCGCCCGCAAGCGGGCTCCTACCTTTTATGGTTGCGGCTGTCCTGAGAACTCAATCTCAGCCAGGCCGACACCCGTTTTCTTGTCCGCGGCTTCCAGCCGGATGCGATACCACGCGTACGCCTTCGGGCTGGCCGCCACGAACGCACGCGTCTGCCGGCGCCAGGGGAACGTTTCGCCGCGGCGCGAATCGACCGTATCCCAATGCTTGCCGTCCACCGAGCCTTCCAGTCGCCAGCTCTTCGCGTCCGCCGCGACGGACGCCGAGGTCAGCGTATACATCGAGACCGTCACCGGGCGGTCGAAATGCCAGCCGATATCGGCTTTCGCGCCGGGTATCGTCGTTTCGGTATCGGAACGATTGTCGAACAGGCGAGCCAGACCGGCGGCGTCCGCCGAGCCAAACGGACTACCCGACGTGCCGCCCGTCAGGTCGACCAGCGGCGACGGCGTCGAGCCTTCCGCCGTGATCGATGCCGGCACCGCGTCGGTGCCCGTACCCCAGTGCGAAGGTTCCGGTCCCATCTCGAAATCGAGCGTGGCGCCCTTCGCCAACAGGGCGTGCGGCAGGCTGAGCCGCGTCCACGGTTGTCCGTTGACCTTCAGGCTCTGCACATAGCGATTGCGATCGCTAACGCCCGGCGCACGAATATCGACGGCCGCGCCGTTTTCCAGACGAATCGTCATATGCGGAAAGTACGGCGCGCCGATGACGTATTCAGGCGAGCCCATGCGCAGCGGATAAAAACCCGCCGCGCCGAACAGCCACCATGCCGACATCTCGCCATTGTCCTCGTCGCCCGGATAACCCTGACCGATATCGCTGCCGGCATACAGACGCGACATGGCATCGCGCAGCTTGTCCTGGGTTTTCCACGGCTGCCCGGCCACGTCGTACATCCAGATGATGTGATGCGATGGCTGGTTGCTGTGTCCGTACTGGCCCATGCGCACGTCGCGCGCTTCCAGCATTTCGTGGATCACTTCGCCATAGCCGCCCACGTTGAACGCGCCCGGCGCGGTGAAGAAGGCATCCAGTTTGCTCGCCAACGCCTCGCGTCCGCCGTAGAGCGAGGCAAGACCCGCGCCGTCCTGCGGTGCATGGAACGCCATATTCCATGCATTGGTTTCCGTGTAATCGTCGCCCCAGCGCGTCGGATCGAATGCCGCGGCTTCATAGCGCCACTTGCCATCCGCCGCACGACCGACGAAGAAACCGGCCGGCTTGTCGAACAGGTGCACGTAGCCGAGCGCACGCGAGCGGTAGTACGTCGCATCGTCGGCGTAGTGCTTGCGGTAGGGATCGTTGGCGGGCGCTTCGCCTGCGAGCGCGGTGGCGAGATTGCCGATAGCGAAATCGTTGATGTAACCATCCATCGACCAGGACAGTCCTTCTTCGACGCCCGTGTCGGTATAGCCGTTGAAAAGCGAACGCTCGATACCCTTGCGTCCCGCACCCGGCACATCGCTGACCACCGACGCGTTCTTGATCGCGGACTGGTAGAAGCTGGCGACATCGAAGTTGCGCACGCCTTTCAGCCACGCATCGGCAAACGCGACGTCGGAACTGGTACCGACCATCAGATCGGCATAGCCGGGCGAAGACCAGCGCGCAATCCAGCCACCGTCGCGGTACTGCTGGACGAAGCCGTCGATCATCTGTCCGGCTTCGGTCGGCGTCAGCAATACATACGCGGGCCACGCCGTGCGGTAGGTATCCCAGAAACCGTTGTTGACATAGATCTTGCCGTCGACGATGCGCGCGCCGGTCGCGGTCGGCGTGTCGGCGCCCGTCGCCGCCGAGAACGGGCTGGCGTAGCGGTAGACCGGCTTATCGGGCGTTCCCGTGTTCTCGTAGGCCTCGTTCGGGTAGAGGAACAGGCGATAGAGATTGGAGTAGAGGGTCGTCAGTTCGTTCTGGCTGGCGCCTTCCACGTGGACGATGTCGAGCTTGTCGTCCCACGCACGGCGCGCGCGTTCGCGGACGGACTCGAAGGTATCGTTCGCGGCAATTTCCAGTGCGAGGTTTTTCTTCGCCTGGTCCACGCTGATCAACGACGTGGCGATGCGCATGGTGACCGCGCGTGCCGCCGCGTCGTGCGTATCGAAACCGAACCAGGCAGCGACATGGTCCCTGCCCTCGCCCGTCAGCTGTCCGCTTTCGGTCACGGGACGATCGAACGTGGCGTAGAAGAACAACCGGGTCGCGCCGGTGGAAAGGCGGCTCTTCACGTCCGACCAGCCCTGGATGGCGCCGTTCGCCGCGTCGAGCGACACACCGCCATTGTCCTCGCGGTTATCGAACACCAGCTGCGAACGATTGCCCGCGAAGGTGAAGCGGAACATCGCCGCATGATCCGTCGGAGCGATCTCGGTAACGATGCCGTTGTCGAAGCGCACCCGGTAATAGTCCGGCTGCGCGGTTTCCGCGTCGTGCCCGAACGAAAGCGCCCGCGTTTCGCGATGCAGCGGCGGAGCACCCGTCGCGACGGCGGCGGGCATGATCTGGAAGGTCTGGCGATCGCCCATCCACGGACTGGGTTCGTGCGATAGCGAGAACGCCTCGACGCGCGGCCGGTTATCCGCGCCATTGCGCTCCTGGTACTGGTAGATCCAGCTGGAACCGGCGTTGGTCGTCGGCGTCCAGAAGTTGAAACCATGCGGCACCGCGACCGCCGGGAAATTATTGCCGCGCGAGAACCGGCCGTTGGCGTTGGAGCCCCGGCGCGTGTCGACGTATTCCGAAGGGTGGCTGTGCGTGGCGGCATCGGCGTGCGCGATACGCACGTCGTCCAGCCAGCCTTCGTACGCTTTCCCCGCGGGCGCATCGGTGCGGACGACGATCCGGCGCACATGCCGCCCCTTCGCCACGTCGCCCAGCGCAATGCGTACGTTGTTCCACTGGTCGGGATGAGCCACGCGTCCTTCGCCCTGACCTTTTGCCGTCGCCGGGACGCGGTACTGGTCGATCGCGCCCGATCCCGAAAGCGTGGAACCGTCGTCGAACTCCAGATCGACCGCCAGGAAGTTCGCCGGGTTCGACAGGTCGCCGTCGACGGAACGCGGGAAGAAGACATAGGAGAGGACCATGCCTGGCTCGACGGCCACGTTCACGTCGAAGATCCGCGCCGAGACGGTTTTGCCCGTGCCGGTGCCGGCATAGCGCAGCGAATGGGTGCCGGTGAATCCGACATCGGCCCGGGCCGTCAGGGCCGCCTTGGCGGGCGGACCGCCGGCGACACCGACCGTGAGGTCTTTGCGGCTGGATACTTTCGGAGGAGCGTCGCCCTTCTCGAAGGAACGTACGAAAACATCCTGTGTGCCGGGGGCGATGCTCGCCGCCGCGCCTGTCGATACGCATAGCAACGGCAACGCCGCGCTCAAGGTTGCCCTGCCCCACCACCGCTTCGCTGCTGCCACGCGCCTAACCCCCTTTGGACCGGAATCCCCGATTTAAATCGTTCTAAATCGATACTGTCAAACTGCGGCGCAGCATTTTTGTACTATTCGCGCCAATAGCGACGGCTCGATTGCCGCCACCGACGAGCAATATCTGGCGCGGCGTCCCGGGGAAACGTCAGCTCGATGGCGCCGTCGACCGCCGTCGAATGGAATGCCGACCCGGCATCGCGATATCGCGCCACGACGGAGGCGTGCGGATGTCCGAAGCGGTTACGCCAGCCCGCGGACGCAATCGCGATGACCGGGCTTACCGTGTCCACGAAACCTGCCGTCGACGAGTAACGGCTGCCATGGTGTGGCACGGTCAGGACGGTCGGCCGCTCGTCCGCGAGTACGTCGCGCAGGCTCCTCTCGACGCTGGCGCCTATGTCGCCGGTCAGCAGCAAGCGGCCACTATGACCCTCGATGGAAAGCACGCAGGAACGATCGTTGCCTTTGCCCGGATCATCGCCCGGGCCGGGATGGATAAAGCGAAACCTCACGCCATCCCATTCCCATGCGTGCCCGGCCTCGCATGCCGCACCCGTGACGGCACCGCGCGATGGCTCGCCGAGATAACGCACGGCATCGGGATAGCGCGATGCGACCGAGGACGCTCCACCTGCGTGGTCGCTGTCGCCGTGGCTCACCACCAGCGCATCGATGTCGCGCGTGCCAAGCGCATCCAGCGACGGCAGCACGACGCCCATACCCAGGTCGAAGCCGGATGCGAACGACGCCCCGGTGTCGTAAACGAGGGTATGCCCGGCCGTGCGCACGACCACCGCGAGGCCTTGTCCCACGTCGAGAACCCAGGCCCGGAACGCGCCCGATTCGGGCACGTCGCGTCCGGGCAGTGCCAGCGGCAGGAAAGCGAATGCGCCAAACGCCCGCAGCGGCAGACCCCGTGGCGCGAACAGCCATGCGGCGCCCGCCGTGGCGAGCATCACGCGCCACACGCCGCTGCCAGGTACCGATATCCGCGTGCCCGGCCACGTCGCCATATGCTCCAGCATCCACCACTGGGCGTTCATCGCACCGGCGGCCAGCGCAAGTAAGGGCCCCGCCAGCGGCGCGGCGATCGCCATGCACAGGCAACCGGCCAACGTCAGCGGAACGACAACGAAGCTCACTAGCGGAGCCGCCACCAGATTGGAAAGCAGCCCGACCAGCGAGGCTGTTCCGAAGAACCAGAGCGATATCGGCAGCAACGCCACCGTCATCAGCAACTGCGCACGCAGGAGTTCCGTCAGCCACGCGCGTACGCCGCGACCCGCCCGCGGCAGACAGAGCATCAGCAATCCCACGCCCGAGAAGGACAGCCAGAATCCCGCCGAAAGCACGGACAACGGATCGACGACGAGGACCGCAAGCAGCGCAAGAGCGAGCGCGGACGCACCGCCCGCCTGCCGTCGCGCGCATGTCGCCAGAACGACGACGGCGATCATCAGCAGCGTGCGCACCGTGGGAAGACCCAGACCCGCCAGCACGCTGTATGCACCCGCGACGGCGAGTCCCGCGCTCGCCTGTACCGGCCGCCGCGCGGACCGGAGGGCCAGGGCGGGAAACAGGGCGTATAGCGCCGCCACGAAACCGGTGCCGGCGACAGCCGCCACGCCGACGTGAAAACCCGAAATCGCGATCAGATGGGATACGCCATTGGCCCGCGCGATGTCCCAGTCGTCGAGCGTCAAACCGCGTACGTCGCCAACCGCCAGCGCCTTCAGGAGCCGCGCATCGTCCATGCCGACAAGCTGTTCGATGCCCCCGGCAATATGCTCGCGCCAGCACGCCGCGCACACGCCGACGTATCCAAGCACTCCGTTGCGTGGCCCATCGCGCACATAGCCCATCGCGACGATGCCTCGCTGCAATGCCACGCGTTCGGCATCGCTGCCTCCGGGATTGACCATGCCGCGTGGACGCCGCAGGCGCAGCGCGAGCCGCCAGCGCTCGCAGGCCCCCGGAACCACGGGTGCGCGGAACCACGAAAGGCGGATGTCTCCGTCGAGGTCGATCGTTTCGTCGCCGAGCCATGCCTTGTCCGGACGCAGGACGAAACTGGCGTCGGTTCCGCGCATTGCCGGCAAGTCGACGATGCGGCCTTCCACCATGACGTCGACGCCTTCCAGCGCGACCGGAAGACGTCGCTCCATACCGACCGCTCCATGGATGGCGGCCCAGCATGCCGCCACCACGAAGGCCGCCGCCAGACGCCAAGACGCGCGGCGCGGGAACATCGAACCGGCGGATGCCGCAACGAGAAGCGCCGTGGACAGGCCGACGGATGGCAGCGTGGGCAAGTACTGCACCGACAATGTGCCGGCGAGGAAGACCCCGGCAAGGCGTGACAGCGACGGCCATCGGGCCGGCTCGGCATCCATGCGGGAGTCACCTGCGCGTAGCGGGGACTCCCGAGGTTACCCGCGCCGCGCGAAGCGAGCGGCGCGTCGTGACGTGGGCGTCAGGCGCTTTCGCGCGTGCGCTCGTGCAGTTCGCCCGCCGAAAGTTCCAGCGTGCGATCCATGCGACCCGCCAGTCGCGAATCGTGCGTCACCAGCACGAAGCTGGTGCCGATTTCGCGATTAAGTTCGAGCATCAGTTCGTACACGTGCGCGGCGTTGGCTTCGTCGAGGTTGCCGGTGGGCTCGTCGCCGAGGACACAGGCCGGCCGCGTCACCAGGGCACGCGCGACGGCGCAACGCTGGCGTTCGCCGCCGGACATTTCGGCCGGCCGATGACGCAGACGCTCGCCGAGACCGACCCGCTCCAGCAACGCTTTCGCTTCGCGCTCCGCCTGGGCGATGCCGGTGCCGCGAATCAGCAGCGGCATGCACACGTTCTCCAGCGCCGTGAACTCGGGCAGCAGGTGATGGAACTGATAGATGAAACCCAGCGAACGGTTACGTACGCGACCGCGTTCCGCATCGGAAAGATCGGAAAGCACCCGGCCATCGACTTCAACCTTGCCGGCCGAAAGCGTGTCGAGCCCGCCGATGATGTGAAGTAGTGTGCTCTTGCCCGAACCCGATGCACCCACGATGGCCATGGTTTCGCCACGGCGCAGTTCGAAGTTGACGTTGGACAACACGTCGGTGCGCAGATCGCCTTCCTGGTAGATCTTCGCGACGCCGGTGGCGCGAAGGACGATCTCTTGCGTTGCGTTATTCATAGCGGAGTGCCTGGGCCGGCTGCGTCCGTGAGGCGCGCCATGCGGGATAAAGCGTCGCGAGCAGTGCGAACAGGAACGTGACGACGACCACCCAGCCCACGTCGCTCCACATGAGCTGGCTGGGCAGTTCGCTGATGTAATAGACGTCGGGCGAGAGGAAGCTCTTGCCCGTGACGTGCTCGATACCCTTCACGATGACCGGCAGGTTGATCGACAGCACCGCACCGAGCAGCACGCCGAAGGCAATGCCCACGATACCGACCAGCACGCCCTGCACCATGAACATGCCCATGATGCTGCGCGGCGTGGAACCCAAGGTACGCAGGATGGCGATATCGGCCTGTTTGTCCGTGACCAGCATCATCAGCATCGAAATAAGATTGATCACCGCCACGAGGATGATCAGCGAGAGGATGATGAACATCACCCGCTTCTCCATCTCGATAGCGCTGAAGAAGTTCGAATGCGTGTCCATCCAGGTTTCGACGCGATAGGCCTGACCCAGCTGGTTGACGAGTGTGCGCGCGACAGGGAAAGCGAGACGCATGTCGTCCAGCTTGAGGCGAATACCCGTCGGACCGTCGAGACCGTTCAGCCGCTGGGCATCTTCCATCGACACCAGCGCCAGATTGGCGTCGTATTCCTGCATGCCGAGTTCGAACACGCCGCTGACCGTGAAGCTGCGCAGCTTCGGCACGGCACCCATCGGCGTTGCAGTGAACTGCGGCACGACGACCGTGACCTTGTCGCCGACGTCGACGCCCAGCGTGAGCGCGAGCTCGCGACCGAGCACGATTTTCCAGCTACGGTCGGTGAGGTCGGTCAGCTTGCCGGAGACCATGTGCTTGTCGATGTCCGACACCTTCGGCTCCAGCGAAGGCACGATGCCGCGGATCACCGCCCCGCTGGGGCGCCGGGCCTGCAGGAAGGCCTGCGTTTCGACGTAAGGCGCCGCACCCAGTACGTGACCGGTGCCTTCGGCGACTTTTACCGCGCGCGGCCAGTCCTGCACGGTTTCGCCAATGCCGGACACGGTGACGTGGGCAATGGCGCCGAGAATGCGCGTGCGCAGTTCGCTGTCAAAACCATTCATCACCGACATCACGGTAATCAGCGCCGTAACGCTGATCGCGATGCAGACGATGGAGACGGTGGAAATGAAGGAGATGAACTGGTTGCGACGCTTGGCGCGCGTGTAGCGCAATCCGATGAAGAGCTCTAGGGGTCTGAACATACCTGTCGATCGCAGCTTTAGGGGGGCGGTGCCGAAAGGCATGCGCCGCGCCCGGCAGAGTGCCCGAACGGCGAGGCGGCGGCAAGCCGCCGCACAGCGGCGGCTGTTGTAGGAGCCCGCGAGCAGGCTTCTCGCAACGGTTCACCGGACACCAGTCGTTGCCAGACGGATGCGCAGCGTGCGGCGCAGGTCGTCGTCCGCGTTGTCTTTGTAGAGGAGAACATGGCCCCGACCGGTGTCCCAGCGAAGCTCGAAAGCCAGCAGCTGGCCTAAGGCCCTGCCCTTACCCAGTGTGGCGGGCAGCTCATCGGCGCCAATCCGAACGGTCCAGTCGCCCTCGGACGACCACGCCACGCCCTCGATACACGGTGCCCGGAATTGCCGCATACGCGCATATCCGGACACGGCGATACCGACCACGAGAACGGTCTTGATCCACGGAGAGAGTGCCGCGACGGCCACGGAAAACGCGGCAACAACCAGAACGCATGCCAATAGCCGGGTTACGAACCCCGACGGACGGTATTCAAAGGCGATTCCTCGCGCGGATGTCATCGATGATGGCCTGCCAGTCGCCGCGGGCCGGATGGGCGTAACCCATCACCCAGTCCCAGAGATCGGGATCCTGCGCTTCGAGCAGTTCGTCGAAAGCCATCCGGGTCGCCTCATCGGCGTCGGCGTAACACGTGTCGAGCCATCCGCCGAACAGCTTATCGAGCTCGCGCGTGCCGCGACGGGCGCGCCAGCGCAGGCGTTTCAGGCGGGAATCTTCCATCGGGATGGCGACCTGCTTTCGTGGTTCGGGATGGCTCGGCCATCGGCGACGGGGCAATCTTCGCCCTGTCGCCGATGGCCGGCTCCCACACGTCAGGCCGAACGGCGCTGGACGATGAGTTTCTTGATCTCGGCGATCGCCTTGGCGGGATTGAGTCCCTTCGGGCAGGTACGCGCGCAGTTCATGATCGTGTGGCAACGGTAGAGCTTGAACGGATCTTCAAGGTCGTCCAGACGCGCACCGGTGTCCTCGTCGCGACTGTCCACGATCCAGCGATAGGCCTGGAGCAGGATGGCCGGGCCGAGGTAACGATCGCCGTTCCACCAGTAGCTGGGGCAGGACGTCGAGCAGCAGGCGCACAGGATGCACTCGTACAGACCGTCGAGCTTCTTGCGGTCTTCCGGCGACTGCAGGCGCTCCTTGTCGGCAGGCGCCGGGCTCTGCGTACGCAGCCAGGGCTTGATCGACGCGAACTGGGCGTAGAAATGCGTCAGGTCGGGAACCAGGTCTTTGACCACCGGCATATGCGGCAACGGATAGATGTTGACCGTGCCGCCGCCGCAGTCGGAAATCGCCTTCGTGCAGGCCAGCGTGTTCGTGCCATCGATATTCATGGCGCACGAACCGCAGATGCCTTCGCGGCAGGAACGACGCAGCGAAAGCGTCGGGTCGATTTCGTTCTTGATCTTCAGCAGGGCGTCCAGAACCATCGGACCGCACGCGGCCAGATCGACCTCGTAGGTGTCCGTACGCGGGTTCTGACCGTCGTCGGGGGTCCAGCGATAGACCTTGAAGGTGCGCGACTTCTTCGCGTCCTTCGCCGGAAAATGCTTTCCGGTCTGGATCTTGGAATTTTTGGGTAGCGTGAACTCTGCCACGATTGCCTCTCCGGTCCGGTATCAGTAAACGCGCTTTTTCGGCGGCACAACCTCGACGTCATCCGTCAGGGTATACATGTGCACCGGGCGGAAATCGAAGCTGGATTTACCCTTTTCGTCGACCCACACGAGGGTGTGCTTCTGCCACTCGTGATCGTCGCGGTCCGGGAAATCCTCTCGGGCGTGGGCACCGCGGCTTTCGGGACGCTGTTCGGCCGAATGCATGGTCGCCACGGCCTGGGCCAGCAGATTGGAAAGCTCCAGCGTCTCGATGAGGTCGGAGTTCCAGACCATCGAGCGATCGCTGACCTTGACGTCCTTGAACGAATCGTAGACGTCGGAGATTTTCGCCACGCCTTCCTTCAGCGTCTCGCCCGTGCGGAACACAGCGGCGTCGGACTGCATGGTCGTCTGCATCGAGGCGCGGATCTGCGCCGTCGGCGTACCGCCGTCGGCATGGCGCAGCGCGTCGAAACGGCCCAGGGCCTTGTCGAGCGCGGTGGGAGCCAGATCCTTGTGCGGCGTGTCCGGCTTGATCAGCTCGGCGCAGCGATGCGACACGGCGCGACCGAACACCACCAGGTCGAGCAGCGAGTTCGAACCCAGGCGGTTGGCGCCATGGACCGATACGCATGCCGCTTCGCCGATGGCGAACAGGCCCGGCACGATCGAATCCGGGTTGTCGTCACGCTTGGTGACCACTTCGCCGTGATAGTTCGTCGGGATGCCACCCATGTTGTAGTGGACGGTCGGCAGAACCGGAATCGGCTCCTTGGTGACGTCGACACCCGCGAAGATACGCGCGGACTCGGCGATACCCGGCAGACGCTCGTGGATCACTTCCGAACCCAGGTGCATCAGATTCAGGTGGATGTGGTCCTTGTTCGGACCGACGCCGCGACCTTCGCGGATTTCGATCGTCATGGCGCGGCTGACCACGTCGCGCGAAGCGAGATCCTTCGCGTTCGGCGCGTAGCGCTCCATGAAGCGCTCGCCGTTGGAGTTGGTGAGGAAACCACCTTCGCCACGCACGCCTTCGGTGATGAGGCAGCCCGCGCCGTAGATACCGGTCGGGTGGAACTGCACGAACTCCATGTCCTGCAGCGGCAGGCCGGCACGCAGCACCATGCCGCCGCCGTCGCCCGTGCAGGTATGCGCCGAGGTGGCGCTGAAGTAGGCGCGGCCGTAACCGCCCGTCGCCATCACGACCGCGTGACCGCGGAAAACGTGCAGCGTGCCTTCGTTCATGTCGAGTGCGAGTACGCCGCGGCAGACGCCTTCTTCGTCGAAGATGAGGTCGATGGCGAAATATTCGATGAAGAACGTCGCGTCGTGTGCCAGCGCCTGCTGGTACAGCGTATGCAGGATGGCGTGACCCGTACGGTCGGCCGCGGCGCAGGTGCGCTGCGCGGTGCCCTTACCATAATGAGTGGTCATGCCACCGAACGGACGCTGGTAGATCTTGCCTTCTTCGGTGCGCGAGAACGGCACGCCGTAGTGTTCGAGTTCGATGATGGCCGGAATGGCTTCGCGGCACATGTACTCGATCGCGTCCTGATCGCCGAGCCAGTCGGAACCCTTGATCGTGTCGTAGAAGTGGAAGCGCCAGTCGTCTTCGCCCATGTTGCCGAGCGCCGCGGAAATACCGCCCTGCGCCGCCACGGTGTGCGAACGGGTCGGGAAGACCTTGGTGATGCACGCGGCCTTGAGGCCCTTCTCGGCCAGACCGAACGTGGCACGCAGACCGGCACCGCCGGCGCCGACCACGATCACGTCGTACTTGTGTTGTTGAACCTTGTAGGCTTCCATCGATCAGCTTCCCAGCGCAACGCGCAGCACGGCCAGCACGCCCGCGAGCGCGCCGAGTACGGCGAGGAACTTGATGAGCACCAGCGAGAGAAGCTCAAGCCAGCGGGTATGTACGTAGTCTTCGATCACGACCTGCAGGCCGAGTACGGCGTGCCAGAACATCGAGACGATGAGGGCGATCAGCAGTACCGCGTTCCAGGGCTTGCCGACCGTGGCGCGTGCCGTCGCGAAGTCCGCATGGACCAGGCCGAGCACCGTCACCAGGAAGTAAACCGTGAGGAACACCAGGGCCAGGGCCGTGATGCGCTGCGTCCACCAGTGGCCGACGCCATCTTTCGCCGAACCGAGGCCGCGAGCGCGGGCAAGCGGATTGCGCAGGTCCTGCTTCATGCCGCACCTCCCGTGAACAAGTACGCCCAGACGACCAGGGTCAGCACGATGCTGAGGATGATCGAGGCCCAGCTCGTACGAACGAACTGTTGAATGGCGTAACCGGTACCGGTGTCCTGCACCAGATGACGAATGCCATTGCAGAGGTGGAAGAAGAAAGCCCAGGTCCAGCCGATCAGGACGATCAGGCCGAGGGCGCTACCGGCGCAGGCGCGGAAGCTGTCGAACGCGTCCTGGCCGGATGCCAGTGCGATGAGACCCCACAGGATGAGGATGCTTCCGACGGAGAGCACGATACCCGTGGCGCGATGCAGGATGGAGGTCGCCATCTGCACTTGCCACTTATAGACCTGAAGATGCGGAGAGAGTGGTCGTCCCGTTTGTGCCATGGCGGCTATCCTGATTGGAATCGCTTGACGCCCTAACCTCTTCCCATTCCGCACGAACGCCGCCCATGGGCGGCGGCCATCAGAAATCGATGCAGCGCCCGTTCTTTTCCCAGTCGCCGTAGCGAGTTGGGTCGAGGGGTGCCCGCTCGACCTGCTGCTTGCCGTCCACGGGGACGACAGGCACAACGACTTGCTCCGCCGGAGCGGGGCTGTGCTGGCTGTCAGGTTGGGAGGAGGTATCGGACATGGTTTTTTATAACAAAGCCGTAGAAGCGTAATACCTGTGAAACCCGAGTACAACCTTGACTAACACTGGAATATCGCAAAGCGAGCCACATATCTTACGCCTGTCTCATGCCAGGTCAGGTTCCATGCCCCCCGTTTCCGCCCAGACGCTAACCCTCGAAGGCCCCGACGCCATCGCCTTCGCGCAAGCCCAGTTCAGCAGCGACGTAGCGGCGCTGGCCGAAGGACACTGGCAATGGAGCGGCTGGCTCGACGCACAGGGGCGTATCCGCTCCTTCGTCCAGATTGCGCGCACGGGACATGACCGCCTGCTCGTTCTGTTGCGCGGAGGGAACGCCAGCGCACTCGCCGACGGATTGCGTCGCTTCGTCTTCCGCTCGAAGGTCGTCATGCATATCGACGACACGTCGGTCATCGCCGACGACCACGCACTCGACGCACATACGATCGACATCGCGGCGGACAAAAACATTCGCATCGGCATGGGCGATTACTCACTACGTATTGGCGATGCACGTCACGGCGACACGCACGAATGGCGCGCGCACGACATCGCACGCGGATATCCATGGTTGCCCGATGCGGCACTCGATCGATTGCTTGCGCCGGCCATCTCGATGGAACGACTGCATGCCGTCGCATTCGACAAAGGTTGCTATCCGGGCCAGGAAATCGTGGCTCGCCTGCACTATCGCGGCGGTCACAAACGACACATGCATTGCGTCGAATCGTCGCAGGCACTGAACGCGGGCGACACATTGCGTATCGAAGATCGTGAGGGCGGCGTCGTACTATCTTGCGTGCATAGTGCGAACGGCATGTATCGCGCACTCGTTGTACTGGACGATGGGCTTACGGCCGATGGTCGGGTTGAATTCGGCGATACGAGTCTGCATATTGTGCAGAGCTTCTCTACGTGAAGAACGTTTAGACAATAGTGAAGAACGCGTTCCACGCAGTGTGTGAGCATCACCTGAATAGTGCTGCGCGTGCACTTGCACAATCGACGTTACGCCACTAGGCTCCGCCGATCATTTTGTGTGGCGTTTTCGGAACGCCACATCACGCGACGATCCGTCGTTGAAGACGGTTCTGGCGCGGCCCGCCCACAAAGCGGAGAAAAAGACGCGCATCACCCGATGCGCATGTAGCTGCCGGAGCCGCCGCATGGCGTTGCCGCTCCCCATGCAGCACATCTCGACCGGCCTCGGACAGCCGGTCTTTGCAGCCACGCATTCGTGGCGCCCGCCGACCCACTTATCCGGTCATGCGGTCAATCCAGGTGGTAACGGCCTGCCCGCCCGTCCACCGCTCATACGCACCATGGCTTAGTTAAACAGCCTGTGGCGGAAAAGCTCGTTGGAGGCAGAAACACAATGAAACTTTCCATGCTGCTCTGGATGGCGTCCGTCCTCCCGAGCAACCTCGCCGACCAGACGTGCCTGGCGACGACGGTCTACCTCGAGGCACGTAGCGAGCCGACCATCGGGCAATATGCCGTGGCGGAAGTCGCCCTCCGTCGCCGCGATCGCGGCGTGTGGGGCGCAAATGTATGCGATGTCGTTTCGGCGCCGCGACAGTTCGCTATCACCACGACACCGCAAAGCTTCGAGATCTCCGACCTGACCGCATGGACGAAGGCATGGAAGATCGCAGGCGACTCCATCAACAACTGGAGCCTGCCCAAGAGCGAACGCCTCGTCTACGTACCGCAGGCCGATCACTTCGCAACGGTTGCGGTATCGCCCACCTGGTCCGCACGTCGACCGGTCCGCACCATTGGCGATCACGCGTTCTACGCCGTGAACTGAGCCAGGAACGCAGGACAAAAAAAGGCCCTCTGACGAGGGCCTTTTTTATGCACGTTATTTCAAATGGACGTCTGGACGTCCAATACAACTAACGACGATAAACACGGTCGCCACGTATTTCGACGTAATCTCCGCGACGCAGCTGCGGATCCTCGTTCTGCGTTACGGTGGCCCACTGGCCGTTATCCAGACGGATACGCACCTGATAGCCGACGTCCTCGCCGTTGCGTTTGCTGACCTGGTTACCCACCGCGCCGCCGGCGACCGCACCGATGACCGTCGCGGCGGTACGTCCGTCGCCACGACCGATCTGGTTACCCGCGACACCGCCGATCACCGCACCAAGAATGGTGCCCGCCGCCGAACCGCTCTGCTTCTGCACATACACCTGCTGGATATCGTCGACGACGCCGCACTGTCCGCAACCACGCGTAGCGCTGGAATAACCGCCGCCATTGTTGTATCCGCCGCCGTACGAAGGACGCCGCTGCTGCGTTTCGCAGCCGGCAAGCACCAGCGTGGCGGCTACTACGAGAACGAGAGCTGCCTTACCGAGAAACGTATGCATGGCGACTACCTCGATGAATGATTAATGACGAGCGTCGGAAACCGCGATGACACCTTCCTGGATTTCAACGCGATCGCCCGGGTCGTGATCCATGCGCACCGTACGGGTAACGCCGTTGTATTCGTACTTCACGTCATAAGCAACGACGCGCTGCTCGGTGCTGCCCGGCACGTTCGTGCAACGACGGCGGGTGCTCGAAACGGTATTGTTTTCCTGGCGGTTCTGCTGAATCTCGTGACCGGCGTAGCCACCACCGACCGCACCGGCGACCGTGGCCAGCGTACGGCCCTTGCCGCCGCCGATCTGGTTACCCAGAAGGCCACCGGCGACCGCGCCGATCGCCGTACCGGCGATCTGGTGCTGATCCTTGACCGGGGCGCGGGTGGTGACGACTTCGTCATGACATTCCTGGCGCGGAGCACTTGCGGCTTCGCGAATCGGGTCGACGGCCACAACACGGCCATACTTGGGGCCTGCGGCGGCGGCCGAGGTCGAACCCATGGAGCCACCAACGCCCGCATCGGCACTCGCTTCACGGTTGCAGGCCGAAAGGCCGAACACCATGGCGGCGCCAAGACCCACATTCAGCGCGGAAATCATCAACCTGCTCATACCCTTAACTCCTGACTGGCGACTTCGATGGCGCGATGGCGTCATCTCCCGGAAGTCGTACACAATCTATTTGACAGTCAATAAACTGAACGACGCCTTAGATTGTTCTCAATCCGCCTCCCGCCGCCGGTCCCATGCCTGAACTGATCGATACCCACGCCCATCTGGACGACGCGAGCTTCGATGCGGATCGCAACGCTATGTTCAGCCGCGCGCGTGAAGCCGGCGTGCGCCGGCAGATCGTCCCCGGCATCGATCGCGCATCCTGGCCACGTATCGAAGCGCTCTGCGCGGACCAATCCGGCGTTTATCCGGCATACGGCCTCCACCCGCTTTTCCTCGACGCGCATCGCGATACGCACCTGGACGATCTGCCGGGCTGGTTGCGCGAGCGCAAAGCTGTCGCCGTCGGCGAAATCGGCCTGGACTTCTATGTGGAAGATCTCGATCCCGACCGCCAGCGACGTTTCTTTCGCGAACAACTGGAGATCGCCCGCGAGGTCGACCTGCCAGTCATCCTGCATGCGCGCCGTGCGGTCGAAGAAGTTACCCAGGCCCTGAAGAAGGCCGGCGATCTTCGTGGCGTGGTTCACAGTTTTTCCGGCAGCGAAGAGCAGGCCCGGCATTTGTGGAAGCTGGGATTCCACCTGGGCATCGGCGGCCCGGTGACTTACGAACGCGCCCATCGCCTGCGCGGCATCGTCGCCAGCATGCCGATCGAGTTCCTGCTATTGGAGACCGATGCGCCGGATCAGCCGTGCGCGCATCGGCGCGGGCAGCGCAATGAGCCGGCGTTCATGCTGGATGTTCTGGAGACTGTCGCCGGGTTGCGAGGCGAGACGGTCGAATATGTCGCCGAATGCACGACGGCGAATGCAATCCGTCTTTTCCAGCTGTAACGCGCTTTCTTGTAGGAGCCCGCCTGCGGGCGAAAGCCAACAGGGCGAGGAAGACGGATGCTCACATCCGCGAGCCCGATGTTCTGGCTGCGGATGTCACGCACAGCATCGCCGCCTCGTTGGCTTTCGCCCGCAGGCGGGCTCCTACAAGAAAGCGGGCCCTTGCCTGTCTTGCTGGATAGTTGTTAACCTAATAGTTCACCAGCTAACTATTCGCCGATGAAATGCCATCACTGAAGCCTTGCGTCGACGCTATCTACGAAGGTGTCGATCGCGTCTCCGAGAACATCCCCGGATTGCCACGCTGCGAGGTCACCCTTGCCCGCCTGCTGCTGCTCGTGGGAGGCGCCGTACTGCACGACCTCGAAGGCCAGCTGAAGCCGCACGGCATGAACGACAGCGATTTCCGTGCGCTGATGATGCTGTTCGCCAGCGCGGAAGGCAGCGCCACACCCGGCGAACTCTGCGCACTGGCCGAACAAAGCCCCACGAACATGACGCGCATCGCCAACGCGCTGGTGAAGCGCGAATTCATTACCCGCGCCCAGGCGGTGGAAGATCGCCGGCAGGTCGTACTGCGCATCACGCCCACGGGACGGCGCTTCGTGAAGAAGTTGCTGCCGACCATGTTTCCGGCGGTCCTTCATGCTTTCTCATGCTTCAGCACGACCGAGCGCAAGACGCTGGAAACGTTGCTGAAGAAGCTGGCCCTGCACCTCGATCAGACGAACCCGGACGAGCGTTCATGAAACTTTCTTTTCCACCACGCACGCTGGTCGCGGTAGCGCTGGCGACCGCACTCGCGGCCTGCTCCATTCCCGCGAAACTCGATCGCCCGACGCTGCGCGACGAAGCCCCGCTGGCCGGCCTGCAAACGGCCAACCGGCCCGGCTGGCCCGCCGCCGACTGGTGGCGCGTCTACAACGATCCGCAGCTGGATCAGCTGATCGAGCTTGCGCTACGCAGTTCTCCGGATCTTGCGCAGGCGAAATCGCGCGTGGATAGCGCGCAACAGAACATCCGCGTCGCCGCTTCCCAGGCTGGCCTGCGCATCGACGGCAGCGCGCAGGTCGCGCGTCAACGCATGAGCGAGAACGGACTCATCCCGTCGAAGTTCCTCGGCTTCACCTGGTACAACCAGTCCGATCTGGGCATCCAGGTCCAGTACGACTTCGACTGGTGGGGCAAGAAGCGCGGCGCGATCGAAGGCGCGATCGATCAGGCACGCGCGGCCGAAGCCCAGCGCAGCGCCGCTTCGCTTGCCATTCAGAGCTCAGTGGCCGACACCTACTTCGGCTGGCTGGCCGATGAGGCTCGCGTCGGACTCGCCGATGAACTGGTGGCTGCGCGCGAGCGCGCCCTGCGTATCGCCGAACTGCGCGTGCGTCAGGGCGTGGACGTTCCCGATACGGTGCAGCAGGCGCAGGCCGAACTCGCGGGCGCACGCCAGCAGCGCGTCGCCTTGCAGGGTTCGGCGAATATTCGCCATGCCGCGCTGGCCACGCTCGCCGGCGTGGCACCGGCCGATCTTCCCGATCTCCAGCCGCGAGCCCTTCCCGACGTGGCGCCAGGCCTGCCGGCAAATGTCGGCGTCGACCTGATCGCACGCCGTCCCGATATCGCCGCCAGCCGCTGGCAGATCGAGGCCGCGCTCAAACAGACCGACGTGGCGCGCGCCCAGTACTTTCCCGATGTGAGCCTCACCGCCATGGCCGGCCTGTCGAGCATCGACATGGACAAGGTCTTCAGCGCCAGCAGCCGCACCTTCGGCCTCACGCCGGCCATTCACCTGCCGATTTTCGAAGGCGGTGCACTGGAAGCCAACTACGGCGTCAGCAAGGCCCAGCTGGATGCAGCCGTCGCGCAGTACAACGCCACTGTGGTCGCCGCCGCGCGCGACGTCGCCACGCAGGCGCTCGGCGCCGAGCAGATCGCGGCACGTCGCGAGCAACAGGCCCATCAGGTCGGCGCGGTCCGCACGCTGCTGTCCAGCGCGAAGGCGCGCGCCGTGCAAGGCGTGCGCGACGATCGCGAACAGCTGGCCACGCAGGCGCAACTGCTCGACCAGCGCGACGCGGACGTCGAACTGCATGGGCAGGCCTTGTCCACCGATGTCAGCCTGATCAAATCGCTCGGCGGCGGTTATCGCAACGACGCCAACCTTCCCTCTTCCACGAATCGCACGAACGGAGCCACCACCCCATGAGCGCCACAGCTTCCGATAAGCCGCTCGACAACGACAGCGGCAATGCCCCCAAAGACACGGGTAAGCGTCGGCGCGCACTGGTCATCGCGCTGCTGGTCTTCGTGCTTGCCGCGGTAACGTGGTTCCTGCTCTGGCTGTTCGTGTTTTCCACACGCGAAACCACCGACGACGCATATGTCGGCGGCAACCAGGTTGGTATCTCGGCACAGGTTCCAGGCATCGTCACCGGCGTGTTCGCCGACGACACCCAGCTGGTAAAAGCCGGCCAATTGCTGGTGAAGCTCGACGCGACCGATGCCGATGTCGCGATGCGCCGCGCCAGCAGCGCGCTGGCCCAGGCCGTGCGTCAGGTTCGTCAGCAGACCCAGTCGGCCGCCAGTGCCGATGCCGCGGTCTCCGCGCGCGCGCTCGATCTGAAACGCGCCGAGCAGGATCTGAAACGCCGCATTCCGCTGCTGGCCGAAAAGGCCGTCGCGCCGGAAGAAGTGCAGCACGCCCGCGACGCGGTCGACAGCGCACGCTCCGCACTCGAAGCCGCGCAGCGTCAGGCCGATGCCGCCAGCGCCCTCATCGATGGCAGCGAAGTCGCCGACAATCCGGCGGTGGAGCAGGCTCGCGCCTCGTTCCGTCAGGCCTGGGTCGCCGCGCAGCGCAATGCGATCGTCGCGCCTGTCGACGGCTATGTCGCACAGCGCAGCGTGCAGGTTGGCAACAGCGTGCAGCCGGGCCAGCAGCTGATGACCGTCGTGCCGCTGCATAACCTGTGGGTCGATGCGAACTTCAAGGAAAGCCAGCTGCGTCACGTACGCATCGGCCAGCCGGCGAAGGTCGAAGCCGATATCTACGGCGGCGGGGTCGAATTTCACGGTCACGTCGTCGGCCTCGGCGCCGGCACGGGTAGTGCGTTCTCGCTGTTGCCCGCGCAGAACGCAACAGGCAACTGGATCAAGGTCGTGCAGCGCGTTCCCGTGCGCATCGCCATCGACAACGACGATCTGGACAAGCACCCGCTGCGCGTGGGCCTGTCGACCAACGTCACGGTGACTATCACGGACACCTCGGGCGAAGTACTTGCCCGTACGCCGAACGACAAAGCCGTGGCACAGACCACCGTCTACGACGACGTCGCCGCGAAGGCCGACGCCGCCGCCGACGCCATCGTGAAAGCCAATCTCGGCGCACCGAAGATCTAATCGCAGCATTTACGGAAGCCGCCCGCCCCCATGGCCACCGAACCCGTCATGTCCGACGCACCGCCGCTCAAACCCCTGAGCGGCGCACCGCTCGTCCTGCTCACGATCGCCGTCGCTTTCTCCACATTCATGGAGATTCTCGACATGACGATCGTGAACGTCGCCGTGCCGCACATCGCGGGCAGTCTCGGCGTCAGTTCCAGCGAAGGCACATGGGCGATCAGCTCGTACGCGCTCGCCAGCGCGATCATGCAGCCGCTGACCGGTTGGCTGGCCAAGCGCTTCGGCGAAGTGAAAACCTTCTGTTTCTCCGTCGCGCTGTTCGTCGGCTTCTCGATGCTGTGCGGACTGGCCACGAGCATGCCGATGCTGGTGATCTTCCGCCTGTTGCAGGGCGCGGGCTCGGGACCGATGGTGGCGTTGTCGCTGTCGCTGCTGCTGTCCAGTTATCCAAAAACAAAACAAGGCATCGCACTGGCCATGTGGGCGATGACCGTCGTGGTCGCACCGATTTTCGGTCCGATTCTCGGTGGCTGGCTCACGGACAATTTCTCGTGGCCGTGGATTTTCTACATCAACGTGCCGGTCGGTGCGATCGCGGGTGTGATCACCTGGGGCATCCTCAAAAATCGCGAGACGAAGATCATCCGCGCACCCATCGATACGGTCGGCCTGTTCCTGCTCATCGTCGGCGTGGGCTGCCTCCAGTTCATGCTGGACAACGGCAACGACCACGACTGGTTTTCCTCGCCGCTGATCCTCACCCTCGGCCTGATCGCGCTGGTCGCACTCGTGTTCCTGGTTATCTGGGAGCTGACCGCGAAATATCCGGTGGTCGACCTTTCGCTGTTCAGCCGGCGCAATTTTTCCATCGGCGTCACCGCGCTATCGCTGGGCATGCTGGCCTTCTTCGGCATCAACGTCGTATTTCCGCTGTGGCTGCAGACGACGCTGGGCTATACCGCGACCTGGGCGGGTCTGGCGACCGCGCCGGTCGGCATCCTCGCGTTCGTCGTATCCCCCTTCATCGGCAAGAACATCCAGCGGCTGGAACTGCGCGCGGTGGTGACTTTCGCCTTCATCGTGTTCGCGTTCACGTCGTTCTGGTTCGCCAGCTTCAATAGCCAGGCCTCGTTCGCCAGCCTCGTGCTGCCGCGCTTCATCATGGGCATCGCGATCGCCTGCTTCTTTATTCCGCTCAACCAGATCTTCCTGTCCGGGCTGCAACCCAATCAGATCGCGGGGGCGTCGGGGCTGGCCAATTTCTGCCGGACCCTCGCTTCGAGCATTTCGACCGCGCTGACCGTCACCCTCTGGCAGCACCGCAGCGAATACCACCACGCGGTGCTTACCGAGCACGTCTCGCCGGGCTCTCCGGCCGCCACCCAGTTCATCCAGCAGCTTCAGGGCATGGGGATCGGGGGCAAGCCCGGCCTGGCCGTAGTGGACCAGTTGGTCACCCGGGAGGCGATGACGCTGGCGGTCAACGACGTTTTCTGGGGCTGCGCGATCCTGTTCCTGGCCCTGATTCCGATCCTGTGGTTCGCCCGGCCACCCTTCGGCAACGCCGGCGGTGCCGCCGGGCATTGACGCCAACGACGCCCGGTTGGATCGATTCAGGGACTGGTTCGCGCATTCCCGAAATAAATCCCGTGCCTTAGGACAACTGGTGCGGCGCAATACCTCGTGGTAGTTTCTGCCGCATGGCACAAACCCTTCGCATCATTAAGAAGTATCCGAACCGTCGTCTGTACGACACGGAGATCTCCAGCTACATCACGCTGGAAGAGGTCCGCCAGCTCGTGCTCGATGGAGAAACGTTCGAGGTTCGCGACGCCAAGTCGGGGGAAGACCTCACCCGCTCGGTGCTGTTGCAGATCATCGCGGAACACGAGGAGCACGGTCAGCCGATGCTCTCGCCGCAGCTGCTGTCGCACATCATCCGTTTCTACGGCGATTCGCTGCAGGGCTTCATGGGGCCCTATCTGGAGCGCAGCCTGCAGGTCTTCCTCGACCAGCAGCAGCAGTTCCGCAACCAGCTGAACAGCCTGATGGGCCAGACCCCCTGGTCGATGCTCAACGAGATGACCGAGCGCAATCTCGACGTCTGGAAGTCGATGCAGCGAGGCTTCCTCGACGCCGCGACCCAGAAGCCGGAGCCAGCGCCGGCCGCCGCACGTCCGGCGCCCAAGGGCGGCAAGAAGCAAGGTTGATCGACCCGGCCGTCGCGGCCCTGCGGTCGCGACGGCGCTGCGGCGCAAGATGCGCTGCCCTGCAATAATCCCGCCGACTTTCCAGGGTGCCGGTCCATGGCTCGTAAAGACATCGTCGTCGTCGGCGCCGGACTGGTCGGCTCCCTGATCGCTACCCTGCTATCGCAGCGCGGCTTCCGCGTTACGGTTTTCGAGAAACGCCCCGACCCGCGCCGCGCGGGCTTCCAGGGCGGACGCTCGATCAACCTGGCCCTGGCCGAACGCGGGCTCCACGCCCTGCGCGCCACGGGCCTCGCCGAGGATGTCCTGGCTCAGGCCGTGATGATGCGCGGCCGGATGGTGCATGACCGCGATGGCGGCGGCAGCAATCTCCAGCGCTACGGCGTCGACGACAGCGAAGTGATCTGGTCGGTCTCCCGGGGCGGACTGAATACGCTGATGCTCGACGCGGCCGAGGCCGCCGGTGCCACCGTGCATTTCGACCAGGGACTGGCCGATGCCGACTTCGACGCCGGACACATCGTCCTGCGCGATGACGCCGGGAACGAACGCCGGGTTGATGCCGCGACGATTATCGGCGCGGACGGCGCCGGTTCCGCGCTGCGCACGGCGATGCACGCGCATACGCCGCTGGGCGAACGCGTCGAAGAACTGGGGCATGGCTACAAGGAGCTGGAAATTCCTCCCGGCGCCGATGCCAGCCAGCCTTTCGCGATCGAACGGCACGCCCTGCATATCTGGCCACGTGGCGGCTACATGTGCATCGCGCTGCCCAACCGCGAAGGCAGCTTTACCGTCACGCTGTTCCTGCCTAACGCGGGTGCCTATCCCAGCTTCGCGACGCTTCCGGATATCGCCGCGGCCGAAACGCTGTTCCGCACCGAGTTTCCCGACGCGCTGGCACTGATGCCGGACTTCGCCGCCGATTACGCGGCGCATCCCGTCGGCATGCTGGCCACGCTCTATCTCGACCGCTGGCACATCGGCGGCAAGGCGCTGCTGATCGGCGATGCCGCCCATGCCATCGTGCCGTTCCACGGTCAGGGCATGAACTGCGGTTTCGAGGATGCCGCCGAACTGGCGGACCTGTTCGCCGCCCAGCCGGACGACCCGGCCGACGTGTACGCCGAATTCCAGCGCCGCCGCAAACCCAATGCGGACGCCATTGCCGCGATGGCACTCGAAAATTACATCGAGATGCGCGATTCCGTGGCCGACCCGCACTACCTGCGCAAGCGCGCATTGGGCGGGCTGCTGGCCGAGCGGGCGCCGGAGCACTACATGCCGCGCTATCGCATGGTCACGTTCACGCACCTGCCGTACCTGTACGCCTTGGAGCGCGGCCGCGCGCAGGACATGCTGGTGGAGCAACTGCTGAAGGGGCATGACGATGTAGCAGGCGTGAATCTCGACGCCGCCGTGACGACGCTGCGCGCGACCTTGCCGCCACTTCCGAAGCTCTGATTGCCCGCGCGACGCGCGGTCGCATGGACAATACCCGTGCCGCCACGGACAATGCGCCGGATGCGCGCAGCCGAATCCGCCAACGTCCTTATCGAAGCCCGAGCGCTGACTTATTCGCGTCAGGACGAGGTGGTGTTCGGGCCGATCGATTTCGCGATCCATGCGGGCGATATCGCGCTGATCGAAGGCGATAACGGCAGTGGCAAGACCACGCTGATGCGCATCCTGACCGGCATGCTGCATACCGACGAAGGCGAACTGATTTTCGAAGGCGCGCCGTATACGCGCGACACGACCGCGGGCGCCATTGTCTTCCTCGGCCATCACCTCGGACTGAAGCTCGATCTCTCGGCGCGCGAGAACCTGCACGTCGCGGAAGGCCTGTACGGCCGTCGCGACGGTGCGGACCCACTCGGCGTCCTGACCTCCGTCGGCCTCGCCGGTTACGAGGACGAACCCGTCCAGCGACTCTCGGCCGGCCAGAAAAAACGAGCGGCCCTCGCCCGCCTGCTGCTGGTTCCCGCACGCGTCTGGCTGCTGGACGAGCCTTACGCCAACCTCGACCGCGACGGCATCGCGCTGGTCAACCGGCTGCTTGGCGAGCATGCCGCCCGTGGCGGCGCCGCGCTGGTGACCAGCCACGGCGCGGTCAGCTTCGCCGGCGACGAACCCCGCCGTATCCGGTTGCACGCGTGACGCCCGGCAGCACGTCCGCCGCCTGCGCCGCGCTGTTCCGGCGCGATCTCACGCTGGCCTGGCGTCGCCGGGGCGATATCGCCATGCCGGTGCTCTACGCCGTCATCGTGACCACGCTGTTTCCGTTCGCGCTGGGACCGGAGGCCGCCTTGCTGGCGCGGATCTCCGGCGGCGTGGTGCTGGTGACCGTGCTGCTGGCGATCCTGCTGGCGCTGGACTCGCTGTTCCGCTCCGACATCGACGACGGTTCGCTGGAACAGCTGATGCTCGCGCCCCAACCGCTGGCCCTGCTGCTTGGCGTGAAAATCCTCGCGCACTGGCTGACCGCGGCGGCGCCCCTCATCGTCGTCGCGCCGGTGCTGGCGAGCATGCTGCGGATGCCGGCCAACGTCATTCCCGCGCTGATTGCCGCACTGGTCCTGGCCACGCCGCTCCTGAGCCTGCTGGGCGCGGTGCTGGTGGCCCTGACGGCCGGAACAAGGCGCTCTGGTATGCTTCTGGCGCTTATGTTGCTGCCCTTGTGCGTGCCGGTGGTCATTTTCGCCGCCGGTGCCGTGGCAGCCGCACAGGAAGGATTGCCGTGGGTGGCGCCGATTGCCTGGCTGGGTGCCGCGCTGGCTCTCGCGCTGGTTCTGGCGCCCATGGCATGCGCGGCCGCCCTGCGCATCGCGATGGACGCATGAAGTATTGGCGCCGTACGCACGCCGCGAGTGAATTCGCGAACGCACGAACTTTGACGAGAACACATGGCTAACTGGGTTCCCCTCTGGCTGCACAAGTTAGGCTCGCCACCGATTTTCTACCGCTTCGCGGGCGTCGTGCGCCCGTGGGCGCTTGCACTGGCCATCCTTGCCGCGCTGGCCGCTCTTTACGGTGGGCTGGTCCTTGCGCCGGCCGACTACCAGCAGGGCGATGCGTACCGCATCATTTTCATCCACGTGCCCAGTGCATGGATGAGCCTGTTCATCTATGGCGCGATGGCCGTGGCCGCCTTCGTCGGACTGGTCTGGCGGATCAAGATCGCCGAGGTCGTCGCGATGGAGTCGGCGCCGATCGGTGCCGCGTTCACCTTCATCACCCTCGTCACCGGTTCCCTCTGGGGCAAACCGATGTGGGGTACGTGGTGGACCTGGGACGCCCGCCTTACGTCCGAACTGGTGCTGCTGTTCCTGTACCTGGGCGTCATCGGCCTGTACCACTCGTTCGAGGATCGTCGCCAGGGCGCGCGCGCCGCTTCGTTCCTCGCGCTGATCGGCATCGTCAACGTGCCCATCGTGCATTTCTCGGTGAACTGGTGGAACACGCTGCACCAGGGCTCCACCGTGCGCATCCTCGGCCCGTCGCATATCGAGATGAGTATGCTGTGGCCTCTGCTGACCATGATGCTGGCGACCAAGCTCTATTACATCGCCAGCCTGTTCGCGCGCGTGCGCGCGGACCTGATCGCTACCGAAAGCGGCAAGGACTGGGTGCGCGCCATTGCGCTCGCCGAAAACGGCGATCGCCCATGAGCCAGTTCTTCGCCATGGGCGGCTATGCGTTCTACGTATGGGTGTCCTTCGCCGTCTTCTTCATCGTGCTGCTGGTGGACGCCCTCGCGCCACTGGTACGCCGTCGCCGTAACCTGCGCGAGCTACGCGCGCGCATGGCGCGCTCCGATGCGCGCCGCCGTCCCGGATCCAACGCATGAACCCGACCCGCAAACGCCGCATGACCATCGTGATTTCGGTGGTCGCCGCCGCTGTCGTGGCCGTAAGCCTTACGGTCTTCGCCCTGCAGCAAAACATGAACTACCTGTTTACCCCGAGCCAGGTGCAGGGCGGACAGGCCACCCAGTACCAGACTTTCCGCCTCGGCGGCATGGTCAAGTCCGGATCGATCCAGCGATCCAGCGACAGCCTTAAAGTCAGCTTCATCGTCATCGACGCGGGCGGCGCCATGCCCGTGGAGTACACCGGCATTCTTCCGGACCTGTTCCGCGACAACCAGTCGGTGATCGCCAGCGGCCGCATGGACGGCGCGCGCTTCATCGCCAGCGAGGTCCTCGCCAAGCACGACGAGACCTATATGCCGAAGGAACTGAAGGACGCGATGGCGAAGGCGCACGAGAACAAGAAGATCGACGAAGCGGCCGCGAAGGACCCCGTCCAGTGATCCCCGAACTCGGCCAGTTCGCCCTCATTCTGGCGCTATTGCTCGCCATTGCGCAGGGCATCCTGCCGATCGTGGGCGCATGGCGCGGCAACGCGGCACTGATGGCCGTGGCCCGTCCCGCCGCCGCGGGTCAGGCGGTGTTCGTCACCGCGGCCATGGCCATCCTGATCTGGGCCTTCCTGAGTTTCGACTTCTCGGTGGCCTTCGTGGCCGACAACTCGAACCTCGCCCTCCCCTGGTATTACCGCGTCACGGCGGTTTGGGGCGCGCACGAAGGGTCGATGCTGCTCTGGGTATTTATCCTGAACGTCTGGACGGTCGCGCTCGCCGCGCTGAGCCGCCACCTGCCGCAGCCGTTCGTCGCGCGCGTGCTCGGTGTGCTCGGCCTGCTCGGCGTCGGCTTCCTCGCCTTCATCGTGTTCACGTCGAATCCGTTCATGCGCGAACTGCCGATGCCCGCCGACGGCGGCGATCTGAATCCGGTACTGCAAGACCCGGGCATGACCTTCCATCCGCCCGTGCTGTACATGGGTTATGTCGGCTTCTCGGTCGCCTTTGCGTTCTCCATCGCCGCGCTGCTCGGCGGCGAACTGGAACAGGCATGGGTGCGCTGGGCGCGCCCATGGACCAACGTGGCATGGGCATTCCTCACGGGCGGCATCGTCGCCGGTAGCTGGTGGGCGTACGCCGAACTCGGCTGGGGCGGCTGGTGGTTCTGGGACCCGGTCGAAAACGCATCCTTCATGCCGTGGCTGGTCGGCGTCGCACTGATCCACGCACAGGCGATCACGGAGAAACGTGGCTCGCTGCCCGCATGGACGATCCTGCTTTCGCTGTTCGCGTTCTCGCTCTCGCTGCTCGGCACCTTCCTCGTGCGCTCGGGCGTACTGACTTCCGTGCATGCCTTCGCGTCCGATCCGCGTCGCGGCCTGTACATCCTCGGTTTTCTAATCGTGGTGATCGGCGGTTCGCTGCTGCTCTACGCCATCCGTGCGCCGAAGGTCGCCGGCGGCAAAGCATTCGCCGTGGTCTCGCGCGAAACGGCGATCATGATCGCCAACCTGCTGTTCGCCACGTCGGCCGCCATGGTGCTGCTCGGCACGCTGTTCCCGCTGATCGGCGACGCGCTGAATATCGGCAAGGTTTCCGTCGGCCCGCCCTACTTCGGTTTTCTTTTCGTACTGCTGATGGCGCCGGTGGTGCTGTTGCTGCCGTTCGGACCGTATCTGCGCTGGGGTCGCGCCGATGGCAAATCGCTGGCCACCGTCGCGGCGCGTGCCGGTATTGCCGCCGTGATCTGCGCCGTGGCCGCCTGGTACTTCGCCGACGGCAAGCTGCGCGCGGTCGCCGGCGTCGCCGGAGCCGCATGGGTGGCCGTGGGCACGTTGTCCTACGTCGCGAAACGCTGGCGGGAAATGCCGCGCGGCCGCCGCTTCCCGGCCGAAATGGCGGGCATGCTGTTCGCGCATTTCGGCGTCGCCGTGTTTCTCATGGGTGTGATGCTTTCCGAATCGCTGAGCGTCGAGCGCGATACGCGCCTCGCCCCGGGACAGACCGAAACCATCGGCGGCTACGCTTTCCGCTTCGACGGCGTGCAGGAAACGACCGGACCGAACTGGCGCGGCGACCAGGGCATCGTCACCGTGATGCAGAACGGCGAAACGGTCCACGTGATGCATCCGCAGAAACGCATCTACACGCGTGGTCAGGTACAGACCGAATCGTCCATCGACGCGGGGATTTTCCGTGACCTCTACGTGGCACTCGGCGAGCCGATGGATGCCGCGAACGTCGAAGGGCCGTGGGCACTGCGCGTCTATTACAAACCCTTCATCCGCTGGATCTGGCTGGGCGGCCTGCTCATGACGCTGGGTGGTTTCGTCACCGCGGGCGAACGTCGCTTCCGCGCGAAGCGCGTCGCCGCCAGCGAAACGCCGACCGAACCCGCACCCGCCGTTGGGAAGGCTACCGTCGCATGAGCCGCTTGCTTCCGCTCCTGGCGTTCCTGCTGCTGGCCAGTCTGTTCGGCTTCGGTATCTGGTGGAACACGCAACACGACCAGCACGAAATCGTTTCGCCGCTGATCAACCAGCCCGCACCGGATTTCCAGTTGCCTGTCCTCGGCGACGACGCGCGCAAGGTCGGCAAGGCTTCGCTGCTCGGCAAGCCTTACCTGCTGAATATCTTCGGCAGCTGGTGCATCGAATGCGTGCACGAGCATCCCATGCTGATGACCGATGCGAAGACGCTGGGCATCGCCCTTGTCGGCTACAACTACAAGGACGAGCCGGACGCGGCCAACGCGTGGATCGCCGAACACGGGAATCCGTTCGACGTGATCGTGGCCGATCGCGACGGCAGGCAGGCGCTGGACTTCGGTGTCTACGGTGCCCCCGAAACGTTTCTGATCGATGCGAAAGGCTTCATTCGCTACAAGCACGTGGGTCCGCTCACGCCCGACGTGATGACGACGGAGCTGAAGCCCGCTGTCGAAGCGCTGGCGAAGGAATCGCCCTGATGCGCCGCCTGCTCGCCCTGCTGGTTTTCGCGCTGGCCATCGGTGCGTGCTTCGCGCAGGCCATCCAGCCGCTGCCGTTTCGCGATCGCGCCGAGGAAGTCCGCTTCCAGAAACTCAGCGCGGAACTGCGCTGCCCGATGTGCCAGAACGAAACGCTGGCCGATTCGAATGCACCCATCGCGCACGATCTGCGTCGACAGATTTTCGACCTGATGCAGGCCGGCAAGAGCGACGAGGAGATCAAGTCGTATCTGGTCCAGCGCTACTCCGACTTCGTGCTTTACCAACCGCCGGTGAAACCCGGCACATGGCTGCTGTGGTTCGGTCCGGGCGTCGTCCTGCTCGCCGGTGCCGTCGTGGTCGCCCTGCAGGTGCGCCGCCGTAGCCGCAACGCGACGAACAACAACGTCGCGACGACCGCCGATAACGAGGACGACTGGTGAAGTTCGCTTTTTATGCCGCCGCGGCGGTCATGCTGGTCATCGCACTCGCGCTGCTCCTCGTTCCGCTTATTCGTCAGGGTCGCCAGAGCGGCCGCTCGCGCGGCGTGTTCGCGATCGTGCTCGCCATCGCCTTCGTCGTGCCGCTTGGCGCAATCGGCCTGTACGCGCTTGTCGGTACACCCGCGACGCTGGGCGGCGTCGAGAAGCCCGCGCAGATCAGTATTCCCCAGGCCATCGCCGAGCTGCGCCAGCGTCTGGCCGAACAGCCCGGCGACGTGCAGGGCTGGCTGCTGCTGGGCCAGACCTACGGCATGCTGAAGCAGCCCTCGGATGCACGCGATGCCTACGATGGCGCACTGAAAGCCGATGCGAACAACACGGTCGCCATGGTTGGCTGGGCCGAAGCCGATTCGCTGGTCCGTCCCGATCACCGTATCGACGGCCGCTCGCGCGAACTGCTCGAACGTGCCGTCGCCGCCGATCCGCAAAGTCAGCGCGGTCTCTGGCTGCTTGGTATCAGCAATTTCCAGATGGGTCGCTATGCCGAGGCGTCGGCCCTCTGGAAGAAGCTGCAACCGATGCTCGATCCGGACTCGGGCGTGGCCCAGGCCGTCGCCGAGCAGATCGCGCAGGCGGATGCCCGTGCCGGTGGCGCGACGGCACCGGCCGCCAGTACGTCTTCCAACACGTCTTCGCGCGCGCAGTTACACGTCGAAGTCGCGCTTGCTCCCGCGCTGAAAGCGAAGCTCGCACCGGGCGACACGCTCTACATTTTCGCCCGTGCGGAAAACGGACCGCCGATGCCACTGGCCGTAGCGAAGCTCCCGGCCGCATCCCTGCCCGCTTCCGTCACGTTGACCGACGGCATGGGTATGACGCCGCAGTTCACGCTATCGTCCGCGCCGCGCGTTTTTGTCGCGGCACGGATCAGCCGTAACGGACAGGCCATCGCACAAACCGGCGATCTGGAAGGCGACGCAGGCGTTGTCGACACGGCACGCACCGAACCGGTCAAGATCGTCATCGACCGCACACACTAAGGACGACCATGGGCGACGCGCGACGTTATCACCAGCTGTCTTCGCCCTTCCCGATGAAGCGCGGCGGAGCACTGCGCGGCGCGCGGGTGGCATACGAAACCTGGGGCGAACTCGATGCCGATCGCGCCAATGCCATCCTGATCCTTACCGGCCTGTCGCCGAGCGCGCATGCCGCTTCGAACGCCGAAGATCCCTCGCACGGCTGGTGGGAGGACATGATCGGTCCCGGCAGAGCATTCGATACCGATCGGTTCCACGTCATCTGCGTCAACTCGCTGGGCAGCGACAAGGGCTCCACCTGCCCCGCGTCGAACGATCCCGCGACGGGTGCGCCTTACCGGCTGGACTTCCCCGAACTTGCGCTAGAAGACGTTGCCAACGCGGCATATGAGGCGGTTACGGGCATGGGCATCGTGCGCCTTGCCTGTCTGGTCGGTTGCTCGATGGGCGGGATGAGCGCACTGGCTTACATGCTGCTTCACCCGAAAAGCGTGCGCACGCATATCAGTGTCGATACGGCGCCGCAGGCGCAACCCTTCGCCATCGCCATCCGCTCGCTGCAACGCGAGGCCATCCGCCTCGATCCGCACTGGAACAACGGACAGTACGACGACGCCAGTTATCCGGAACACGGGATGAGCATCGCGCGCAAACTCGGCGTGATTACCTACCGTTCCGCGATGGAATGGAACGGACGGTTCGCGCGCATCCGCCTCGAACCGGACCAGCGCGAAGAAAACGAACCGTTCGGCTTCGAGTTCCAGGTGGAGTCGTACCTGGAAGGCCACGCACGCCGTTTCAACCGCACCTTCGACCCCAACAGCTACCTGTACCTGTCCCGGGCCAGCGACTGGTTCGACATCGGCGAATACGGCGAAGGGGATGTCCTGAAAGGGCTGGCTCGCATCCATGTCGAGCAGGCGCTGGTCATCGGCGTCAGCACGGACATCCTGTTCCCCCTGGAACAGCAGGAAACGATCGCCACTGGCCTGCGGGCTTCCGGCGCGGACGTGGACTTCGTCGCGCTGGACTCGCCGCAGGGCCACGACGCCTTCCTGGTCGATATCGAGAACTACAGCCGCGCCATCGGCGGGTTTCTGGCCACCCTGAACCCATGAGGGCGGCCCGCGCCGCCTGCTGATATGATGGCCGGTGTAGCGTCACCGCTCCGTCCCACGAGGTCCTCCCCATGATCACTCTCGATTTTCCGGGCAGCAATAAACTGATCGAAGCCATCGACGCATCGGTCGCCAAGGACAGCACCCCCGCCATCACCGACACCCTGCGCAACGCGCTGTGCCGCCTGATTCGCGAGAACGAAGTACAGCTTCCGGCCTGCGTCTTCGAATCCGCCGGCGACCACTACGCCCGCCGCGAGCTTTACCGCAGCGACGAACACGGCTATAGCGTCGTGGCGATGACCTGGGGCCCCGGCCAGGGCACCCTGATCCACGACCACAGCGGCATGTGGTGCGTGGAAGGCGTCTGGAACGGCGCGCTCGAGATCGTCCAGTACGAGCTCCTGGACCACGACGACCAGCGCTACCACTTCCGCCCCGTCGGCTCGATCCAGGCCGGCCCCGGCTCTGCCGGCAGCCTGATTCCGCCGCACGAGTACCACACCATCCGCAATCCCAGCGACAACGCCATCGCGATCAGCCTGCACATCTATTCGGGCCGCATGACCCAGTGCGCGGTGTTCAACCCGGAAGGCGACGACTGGTATCTGCGCGACGAGCGTCAGCTGGGACTCGACCGCGTCCACTGATTGCCTCATAATCTGCAATCCGTGCCGAAATGGCGGAACTGGTAGACGCGACGGACTCAAAATCCGTTTCTGGCGACAGAGTGTCGGTTCGATTCCGACTTTCGGCACCAAAAGATTCAGGCCCGCTTTGCGGGCCTTTTTCTTTTCCGCTAGCCCACCGTCGCCTGGATACCCCAAATGAAGTGGAGCGGTTCGGACTGGCATATGGAAGCCACCAATCGATTTTTACAGCGTGGAGTGCGCGCTCGTCCTTGAGCGCCGGTACATCAATTCAGAAGCAGGTTGAGGGCAGCACTGATGTCCACGGTCCCGCTGCAAAATAACTTGTCAGCCTGAGACCTTGCGCACTGCGCGTTCCGGATGTTCAGACCCTCCTGGGTGTAAGTCGTCCGACGGTCCGGGAGGTCCCTGACTCCCTTGCAAGGGGGCGTCCCACCGCCCCACATGAATGGTGCCAACCAAACAACCGAAGGATCGGTGTTCATCGCATTCACGAACGCGGTGGGATCGTTGTTTGTAACGCCGGGACAATTCTCTTGAGCACCCGGAACGACAATGTACTTTTTACCGGGTACTGCCGCCTTGAAAGAGGCAAATGCACTCTTCCACTGATCGTTGTTGTATGGGTAGTAATCGAAACCAACCCAGTCGAGCAACTTCGCGCCCTGTGAAAAGTTGTCGGCGTTGCGGCTCAATATCGACGCAATAGGCAGTGATGCAGTTCGTGGGTCCTGCCGGACCGCGTTCACGGCGTTGACGAAGCTCGGGTTGGCTTGGCCATTGGTATCGGAAAGGCAAACATTCTCAATGGAATTGGGCTCGTCCACTATATAGACGGCAACCACCGTGCTGCGCACCGGGTCCCCGGGAATGAGATAGCCCTGATCCACCATCGCCTGGGAAAGCGATGCCCATGAGGCGGCAGCCGTGGGGTCATTATTCCAGCATGTGATATTTCCTGTGGCGCTGTCTCTCACAGCCTGGAAGACGAACGGGTGTGCCGGAACGATTGCGTGCACGTGCGCGGCCTTCGCCTCCGCCAGACGCGTGAGAACCCTATTCTGATTTTCGGCCCTGGCGTCCGGCGTGGTAAAGCCAGACCAGTTCTGGAGTGAATAGAGGTTGATGTGAGCCTTCATCTCGGCGAATCCGGACCCCACGTCCGTATTGGGCGCGGGAGGGTAGTCGCCACCGAAATATCCGAAGTATTTATCAGGGACAGATTGGGCACTTGCCGCGAAAGGCAGCAACATGAATGCGAGTAGCGAGATGCGCTTCATCAAACGATCAGCGCCTTGCGGCGCACGGACTTCGTCTTCATTGGGTTCCCCTTTCAGCGTTGGGCCATGGATGATCCACGGCGGCTTTGATTTGACCCCTGAGCCCCATATTGGCTATCAATGCCGAAGGAGCCGACATAGAACAGCTGACACACCACAGCCCTTCGATCTTCGCGAACGCGACAAGAACAGTCTGTAGGGCTCGACCGAGCAACTATGTAGGACTATCCCTACAACGCCATTGCAATCCAATACCGTTAAAGTCCGACTTTCGCACCAAAATAAAACGCCCCGCTGGTCAGGCGAGGCGTCGAGATTCGGCGATTGGCAAAACGTTGTCAGACGTGAGCGTGGCGTTCGTCGGAAGCCTCGACTGAAATGCGAAGTCCTACGGCACCGAATACTTTGCTGATCGTTTCGAACTTCGGTTGAGCACCCCGGACGAAGCGCCTTGTAGAGGCTCTCCCGGCCAAGACCGGCATCCTTGGCAACTTGTGCCATGCCGCGGGCTTTTGCGATGTAACCAATGGCACGAAGCATTTCGTCTGTATCGCCATCCTCGAGCACCTGTCGAATGTATTCGATGGTCGCCTCTTTGCTATCCAGGACATCAGACATATCAAATGGGATGAGTTTGCTATTCATAAATCTCTCCGGGAATTCTCCCTGGACTGCAACGTCAATGATCTTTAGCCATCCCCCCTGGCCTTTTTGATGTCGCTTTGCTGCGTTCTCTTATCACCGCCGCACAAAAGAATCACCAACTTCTTCCCGCGCACGACGTAATAAACGCGGTATCCGGCACCAACGTCTACGCGCATCTCGGAAACTCCTTCGCCAACGGGTTCCGAGTCGCCAAAGTTGCCGTGTGAGGCACGTTCAATTCGGCGGCCGATGGCGATACGCGCCTTCATATCCTTCACGCCCTTATGCCAAGCGGCGAACGTCCCTGCTTGTTTGACGGCGAACCCCATGGAATGTATCCAATCGGATACATATTGCAAGTGCGCCAGCATCATGGCTCAGGCAGCCATGCGAGCAGCCCCCTGCCTCGGCGGATTTGATCGTTAACGCGATCGCGCCTACAACGCATGTCCTATTGAGCGTGCCGCCTTGCGGGACGATGCTCGTCCCTGCGTATCGCGGGAGACAAAGGCATGAATCACGATGATTCGAGTGCATTTGGCGATGTGACCAAAAGTCCGGTCGACGGCGACACCGTGAACGACGTGCTCGAAGCCATGTTCGAAGTCTATCCAGACCTGCGCCACGAGCTGTTTCACGCTGGCATGTTGCGCGAGAACGTTTCGATCTGCCTTAACGGACAGGACACCCGTGAGCTTGCCGATGGTCTGAATACGCATGTACGCGCCGGCGACAACGTATCGACGCGGGAGCGTCCAACGCGACAGTGATACCCGGCACGAAGCCCCTCAGGGGGAACGCTTCGTGGTCGATATATCCTGTGCGGACTGCCCGGATGTCGTGCCGCCATCCGTCCCTTCCTCCGAACCGTAGACCGCGGAAAGATAGGCACCGACCAGCTTGACGTCGTCGTCGCCGATCGGCGCGCCGTAGACACGCTGCATCTTCGTCACCTCGGCGGTCCACTGCGCCTGGCTCATGCCAGGCGGTTGGTAAGCGACGTAGTCGAGCGAATGACAGATGCCGCACGTACGCGTGGCAATAGCGTAACCGGGCAACGTCGATGCACGTAGCTTTGCCGTTTCGGCAGGAAGCTTGACGTCCATCGCCGCGGCCATGCCGGCAAACGAAAAGCAAAGTACGACTATTGCAATGTTTCGCATACGCGATCCTCAAACGACGACGATGGACGTGGATTCGATCGCGTGACGCCGGTATCCGCCCGGGTTCCAGTCGGCGACGGCAGGCTGCACTTCGCCTTGCCGGTTGCTTGCGCGCACCATCAGCACTTTCGGCCCCTTGCTCGCGAAGCTGATCGGCAATCGCCATTCGCGAAAGGAATAACGCCCCAGATCCTTTCCGAGTACGGCGTTGCGCCAGCGTTTCCCGCCGTCGATGGATATCTCCACTTTTTCGATACCCGCACCGCTATCGAAAGCGATGCCCTTGAGTTCCACCGTGTGTTCCACAGGCACGGTGGCGCCGGACACCAGACTCGTAATGAAACTGCGCACAGGCAGCGTCGAGATCGGTCGGGTGCTGGCTGCGGCTGTACCGGGCGCGACGCACAGACAATCGTTGTCCGGCACGCGGTATCCCTTGGTCATATAGAACGCATCGTGGCCGTCAAATGCGCGGTCGAGTACCTCTATCTCCGACAGGTGCTTGATCCAGTACGTACCGAAGTAACCGGGAACAACGAGCTTCAGCGGATAGCCGTTTAGAAACGGTATGTCCTCGCCATTCATGCCCCAGGCCAGCAGCACCTCCGGACTGAGGGCATGTTCGATATCCAGTGCTTTGCGGAAGTCCGGTGTGCCCGGCAAGACCGCTGTATCGAGACCATTGAAGGCGACCTGCACAGCGCTGGCGGCGACTCCCGCTTTTTCCAGCACGGCTTTCAACGGCACACCGACCCAGCGGGCATTTCCCATGGCGCCGTTGGCGAGCTGCGCGCCGAATACGCGCGGTGTAGAGAAACCGCGACTATTGCCCGAACACTGATTGACGGCGACTAGTGACACCGGCTCGGCAAGCGCCTTCAGATCGGCCAGCGACAACGCCAATGGCTTGCCGACAGCCCCCTTTACCGCGAGCCGGTAGGTGGCCGGATCGATGGACCTCGGAATATTGGCGAGATGGTATCGAACGAAGAAAGCGTCGTTCGGTGTGATGGGGCCTTCGTTGAAGACGGCGAATGGCGTTTCGAGATGGGGCGGACGGGCTGTCACGCCGATCAAGGGGCGTTTTTGCGGATACTTCACCAACTGACGGGGACCGTCCGCGAAACGGATAGGTTCTTCCACGCCCGATGCTCGTATCGCCGAATGGATCAACGGGGAGCCGACCACGGCGGCGATGCCCGCTTTTTTCAGGAATGCACGCCGGGCGATGCGTAGTTCGAGTTCTTTCTCAGCCACACGCGACTCCATGTCGGGCTTGCAAACAGGCAGGCAATAATCGCCGGTTTGCCGAATGCAAAAAGCACTTTTCCATTGCGCTCGGTACCATCAAAGCTCGCGAACCACCCTGAACCCGACGCGTGCGCTGCGTGTCTGCGCATCCGCGCCTTGCCTGTAGGCGGAACGCACCATGTCCGGCGCGCTGCCCCAGGACCCGCCACGCACGACACGACGTCCACAGCCCGGATTGACCCAGGCGTCGGCGGTGCGCGGCGCGCGGACGTAGTTGTCGTGCCAGCAGTCGGCTACCCACTCGGATACGTTGCCGCCCATGTCGTACAGACCGAACGGGTTGGCGGAGAAGCTCATCACCGGTGCCGGCCCCCAGAAGCCGTCGCGATAACCGGAGAAAGCATTGCTCCAGCGCCTGCCCGATGGCGAACGGTCGCCCGAGCCCGTGAGGTTTTCGACCCGCACCGTGGGGGCACCGTCGCCCCACCAGTAACGGGATGTGCTGCCGGCGCGCAGCGTGTATTCGAACTCGGCTTCGCTGACCAGGCGATAACGCTTGCCCGTGCGCTTCGACAGCCAGTCGGCATACGCGGCCGCGTCGTTCCACGACACGTTCACCACGGGCAGCTTGTCCTGGCCCGGCCGACCCGCGTAATCGTCCTGCCAGGTGGCCGCCGAATCGTCGCGCAGACCGCCGCTCTGTTCGTCGTAGATGCTACCGCCCTGCAACGACTGCGACTGCGGTACGTAACCGCTGGCGCGGACGAAGTCGCGGAACTGCCCGATCGTGATCGCACTGCGCGCCAGTGCGAATCCTTTGGCAACCTCGACATCGTGCAACGGCGATTCGTTCGCGTCGTGCCCGCGCTCGCCATCGGGCGAACCCATCAGGAACGTACCGGTCGGCACCACGACCATCGCCGGCGCCTGCCCCGTGCTGTCCACGAAGCGATCGGCGAAGACCTGCCCGGGTTTGTAGCTGGCGTAGAGCTTCGCGTTGGTCATCCGTTCGTTGAATTCGTCGATGCCGCCGAGATCCGGACTGACCTGCTGCGCTTTGCCGGCCAGCTGCTGCGCCAGTTCGATATTGCCGGAGTCGAGCGCGGAACGCGCCTGCGTAAGCATGGCCGCGCCGCTTTGCCGGCGCATGCCTTCGATGCGGCCACGTGTGTCCTGCAACGCCTGCGAATCCGGCTGGATGGTTGCCGCTTCGGCCAGTGCCGTATCGGCTGCCGTGAAATCGTTCTGCGCCACGGCCGCGAGCGCGCGGTCGAGCACCGCACGCTGCACCTGAATCACGCCCTGCACCGCCACGGCGTTTTCCGGATCGATGGTGAGGACCTGCCGGTAGACGTCCAGCGCGCTTTCACCCTGCGGCGCGTCCGCCTTGCCCTGTTGCAACAGCGTGGCCGCCTTGCCCAGCAAGGGACGGACGCGTTCGAGGATCGCCAGTTTCTGCTGCAAGGGAGCCATGTCCGTTGCGCTGGATGGCAAGGGCTTCAGGGCCGCCAGCGAATCGCGTGCCGCGTCGGCGTCGCCCAGGGCGATGTCCTGTTCGATTTCGGCGACGAGACGGGCGCGTACCTCATCCAGGCCCCCGGTGGCCCGCTGGCTGTCGCCATTGTCCTTGAGAGCCGCAAGATAGAGCGAGGCGGCGCTGTCCTTGCCGCCAACGAGACGGTCGGCCGCAAGCGCCTTGTCCGCGCGGTCGAGCAGCGCGGTCATTTCGGGCGAATCGGGCGTCTTCTGGTCCGGAAGCGGCGTTTCGGGCGTTTTGTCCTTGCGGCGAGCGGCAATCACTGCCGCCGACGCCAGCATCAGCGGCGGTCCCGCGTCCACTTCCGACACCATCTGCGCGCCGCCCTGGGGGCGCTGGTCGAAGCCCATCGTGGTGGTGGCGCCCCGTAGCGGCGCTCCCGTGACCTGCTGGTGCGGCTGGACATGCATCAGGCCGGGAAAGAAGTGATAGAACAGCGCAAACGCAAGCACGGCAACGCCTAGCGTACCGCCGATGGTGCGCTGTCGACGGACGGTCTCGGTACTGGGCATGGTGGGCTGTTCCGTGCGGGCCTGCTATCGTGCGACGCCCACCTTAGGCAATCGCGCAGCACAGGGCAACACGTACGAGCCCGTTGCATCGCGATGCCACGCAAGAATCTGTAAGGACAACTGCATGTCTTCAAGCGACATCGTGCCCACGGCTCCCTGGATCGACCGACGCGAACCGCTCGACGAATGGCTGTCCCCCGTCCCGCCCGGCGCCGTCGTAGGACTGGATACCGAGTTCATGCGGCGCAATACGTTCTATCCGCAGCTTGCTTTGTTGCAGCTGGCGTTCGACGAACGTTACGCGCTGATCGATCCGGTGGCTTTTCCCCTTGGCGATTCGCTGAAGCGCGCGCTGGCCGACCAGCCCGTCGTCACGGTGATGCACAGCGCCGGCGAAGACCTGGAAGCGCTCTCGCCCGCGCTGCCCGATGGCCCGCATACGCTTTTCGATACGCAGATCGCCGCCGCTTTCGTCGGCATGGGGTTGGGCATCAGCTATCGCGCCCTGGTCGCCGACCTGGTGGGCGACGAACTCGACAAGGGCGAAACACGCTCCGACTGGCTGCAGCGCCCGCTTACCGAATCCCAGAAACTCTACGCCACGCTGGATGTGGTCCATCTCCATCCGGTGCACGCCATCCTCGCCGAACGTCTTGCCACGCGCGATCGCGCGGCATGGCACGCGGAAGACTGTGCCCGCCTGAAAGCCCGCGCCAGCCATCGCGACGGCGAACCGCAGCCGCAGCGCGCGTTCAAGGGTTCCAGCGAATGGAGTCCCGACAAGCAGGCGCTACTGCGCCGCGTGCTGCGCTGGCGCGACACCACGGCACGCACGCTGGACCGGCCGCGGCCGTGGCTGGTGGAAGACGCGCAGGCCGCCAATCTCGTCTACGAGCTGCCCCGCAGCCTCGCCGACCTCGAGGCGCGTACGCGCGGACAACGTTCCCTGCGAGCGCCGCAACGCCAGGAACTGTTCGATCTGATCGTCCGTCCGGTCACGCCCGAGGAAATCGAAACCACCGCACCGATCCCGGGTCATCCGGTCGGCGAGGACAAACGCGCCCTCGCGGCGATGAAGCAGGTGATCGATACGTTGGCCACCAGCCTCGACCTGCCGCCCGGCCTGCTTTGCGCCCGCCGCTCGATGGAGGAATACGTCGTCAGCCGGCAATGGCCCGAATCGCTGGAAGGCTGGCGTCGCGGCGTACTTCACGAGCGCCTGTCCGCCCTGCTTCCCGATTGATTGGAACATTGATCGGGGCTTGGCGAGTGCGGGGCCGACTGCTAATATTCGCCGTTCGTGGGGCGGTAGCTCAGCTGGGAGAGCGTCGCGTTCGCAATGCGAAGGTCGTGGGTTCGATCCCCATCCGCTCCACCATTCATTCCAGACAGAACAGCGCTTTACGCCTCACGGTGTGAAGCGCTGTTTTGCTTTGAGGGCGTCGTAAATCGTCGGCACCCGGTGTCGTTCGACCCCTCCGCCGCGCCGGCACCGCGCGTGGCGGCCACGTTAGCGTTGCTGCAACAACTCGCCGCGCAGTTGCAGCGCGGTGCGGCACCGACGCCGCTACGCTGGATCCGTGCGCTGGTCGGACAGACCCTGCGCATGACCCCGGTGGACAACATCGACTACCTCCGCTCGGATGCGAAATACACATTGATCGCCTGGCGTGGCGAGACCCACCAGCCCGAAGAAGCGATTGAAAGGCCCTCGTGAAGTATTGCCGGTCAGCCGGAGCTACCTGCATCTGTTCCGGACGATGTGAGAGTGCTCCGTTCGACAGGGATCACCGTCCGAACATCGCGTTCCCACTGCGGGTCTCGCCAGCCGGCACTTCCGTCTGCATGACATCCCAGTGTTCGACGAGCACGCCGTTTTCGACACGGAAGATGTCCACCGCGATCACCGGTGTGGATTCCCAGCCAACGTATCGCCCGTGAACCATCACCAGATCGCCTTCGGCAATGCTCATTCCCATCTCATATGAAAATTCGGCAGGCAATGCGGCGACGAGTTTCGCGATGGCGTCCCTTCCGTCGGGGATGGCCGGATTGTGCTGAACGTAGGCCGGGCTGAACCAGCGATCGATGTGCGCCACGTCCCGCTCGACGAAAACCTTCCGCATGACGTCCGTCACTAGCTTCCTGTTCGACTCCTGTTGAAGGATCGTCACGATGTGTATCTCCATGGATTGATCGGGTCGCCCGCATCGTTCGATGCGAATGGGGCGCGAAATTTACGTTAGCGGGAATTAATCCGGAGTGACGCTGTGAACGCCTCTCAGACCGCATCTATGGAAGCCCGCGACGAGACTGCTATGCCCGCCTCCCGTGCCGCCGTAACATGACTCAACTTCGCGCTAACCCGGCCGATAAGGAGAATGCGTGGTCAGTCGATGGAGGGGCGCCATGAAAGCTGTCTTTGCCGCGGCGGCCCTCGTCGTGGCCCACGCCGTGGCGGTGACCTTGTTGCCCGATATCGGCATGGGCATTTCCTATGCGGCGTTCTTTCTCGTAGCCAGCCTGGCCATCGCCTCCTCGCTATACGCTTACCGGCGTTCGGGCATGCCCCGCGACCGGCGCTGGCTGTTGCTGGTGGGCAGCCTGCTGCTCTGGGGCATCGGCATGTCGCTCAGCGCACGCCAGAACTACGTGCTGGACAACACCAATCCCGCGCCCGGCGACAGCATGTTCTTCTACATACTGTACGTATTGCCGGTGCTGATCGCCGTATCGTCGGCACCGGTCGCCGCTCGTAAAAAGTGGGCGCTGGCCATCGACCTTGTCCTGGCCTCCCTGCTTGGCGTCCTGTTTTACGTGCATACGTTCTCCATCGTGTCGGTCGAGGGTGCGATGGGCCGGCAGGAAGCGGTTGCCATCGTGCGTATGCTGGATATCGAGAACGCTTGCCTGGGCATCGCGGCCCTGCTGCGTTACATCGCCACCGACCGCGCCGACGATCACTATTTCTTCCGGGGAGTGGTCGCTTTTTTCGTGACCTACGCCTGCGTCGGGTTCTACTACAACCACTATGTAGCGCTGGGCGAGCATCCGGATTTCGGCTCGGCCTGGGACGTCCTGCTCGACCTGCCCTTCCTCGCCCTGACCGTCGCCGCGGTGAAGCGGCCACCGCAGCGTCACTGGCATCCCCCGATCTACCTCGTTCGCTTTGTACAGAGCGCCAGCCCCACCTTCCTGGCCATGAGCGTGCTCGGACTGGGCCTGATGGTGATCCCGCACTACGCGCCGCTGGGTATCGGCGGCGCCATCGCCGCGGTGGTGGGCATCGGCATGCGCAGCACGCTCGCGCAGGTCGACCTGGTGGAAGAAGAGCACCGACTGTCGCAACGCCGCGATGCACTGGAAGGCCTGGTATTCACCGATAGCCTGACTGGCCTGGCAAATCGTCGCGCACTGGACGAGCGCTTGTTGCGCGAATGGCATCGCCCGGGTCAACGCGAACCCATCGGGCTACTGATGATCGATGTCGACTTCTTCAAGGAATACAACGACCGCTACGGACATCTCGCGGGCGACGATTGCCTTCGCGCCATCGCTGAAGCGCTGACCGCACGCGGACTGCGCGCAGGCGACTTCATCGCCCGCTATGGCGGCGAGGAATTCGCGGTCATTGCGCCGGCGACGCGCCTTTCCGAAGCCGTCGCGCTGGCCGACAATCTCCGCGCGCAGGTCGAAAATAAACGGATCGCCCATCCGCTGAGCCCCTTCGGCGTGGTAACGGTCAGCGTCGGCGTGGCGACGCTTCAGCCGCACGCGACGGGAGGCCCGCTGGACCTGCTCAATGCCGCGGACCACGCGCTGTACCGGGCGAAACATAGCGGCAGAAACCGGACGGGAGGCTTCGACGACGAACGCTCCCGGGATACCGCTTCGTTCGATGTCTGATCGATGAGCGAACCGCTGAGTACCCTCGCCGGGCCATGCCGGTATGAGGAAGATATACGCAAGAGCCGTTTCCTCGCCCAGGCCGCCCCCGTGGACGATCCGGCCGAGGCCCTGGCCTTCGTCGCCCGTGCCGGCGATCCGTCCGCGACGCACAACTGCTGGGCCTACCGCATCGGCGACGCGTACCGCTTCAACGACGACGGCGAGCCGGGCGGCACCGCCGGCAAGCCCATCCTGCAGGCCATCGACGGTCAGGCACGCGACCGGGTCGTCGTGGTGGTCACGCGCTGGTTCGGCGGCATCAAGCTTGGAGCGGGCGGCCTGATACGCGCTTATGGCGGATGCGCCGCCGAATGCCTGCGCCGCGCGGACCGCGTGGCCCTGATCGTCAGCGGGCAGCTGGCGTTGCACTGCGAATTTGCCGAACTGGCGATCGTAAAGGCCCGATTGCGCGATATGGGCGCCGACATCGAGGACGAATCGTTCGACGCCACGGGGGCGGCTCTGGTCGTTCGCGCCGAGGCAGGACGCCTCGACGACATCGCCCAGCGCCTCACCGATCTGAGCCGTGGGCGCATCCAACCGCGCCGTCTCGATTGAATCGGCGGCAAAGCGGCCCCATTCCTCGACCGACCATCCACCACGGACCCACCGCATGAGCGACCCCAGCACCGACGCCGCACCGACGACGCGTCGCATCGGCGCGCTACGCAGCCTATGGCCCTATCTCAAACCGCATAAGGCCCTCGCGGTCGGCTGGCTCGTTTTCCTCGGGTTGTCCTCGGGTGCGTCGCTGGTGCTGCCGGTGGCCGTACGCCACATGATCGACAACGGTTTCGCCTCGTCGGACATGGCGACCATCAACGGCACGTTCCTCGCCCTGTTCGGCGTGGCCCTGGTTCTGGCCTTCGCCACGGCCGCCCGTTATTTCTGCGTCGCGTTGCTCGGCGAACGCACGCTCGCCTCGCTGCGGCAAAGTCTTTATGCCCATGTCATCAAGCTCGATGTCAGTTTCTTCGAGCGCACGCGTGTCGGCGAGCTGACCTCGCGCCTGGGTACCGACACCGAAGTGGTGCAGACGCTGGTCGGCTCAGGCATCTCCGTGGCCCTGCGCAGCGCCGTGATGCTTGTCGGTGCGGCTGTCGCCATGGCCTGGACGAGTCCGCGTCTTGCCGGCCTTACCGCACTGGTCATTCCCGCCGTGATGCTGCCTATCCTCGTGTTCGGCCGTCGCGTGCAGAAGTTGTCGCGCCATAGCCAGGACCGCATCGCGGATGCCGCGGCCGTCGCCAACGAAACGCTCAACGCCGCGCCAGCGGTGAAAGCGTATGCGCGCGAGGACATCGAAAGCGGACGTTACAGCCATGCCATTTCCCTGGCACTGGCCACCGCGCGTCGTCGTATCGGCGTGCGCTCGATCCTTACCGCCGCCGTCATCGTGCTGGTATTCGGAGCCATTACCCTGGTCCTCTGGGCCGGCGCGCGCGACGTCATCGCGGGCAAGCTGCAACCGGGCGTACTCAGCCAGTTCGTGCTTTACGCCATCTTCGCCGCCGGTTCGGTGGCGGGACTGTCGGAAGTCTGGGGCGATGTCCTGCGCGCCGCTGGTGCCATGGAACGCATCGGCGAACTCTTCGGCGAACACCCCGATATCGCCAATCCCGCCCAGCCGCTGGCGCTGCCGCGACCGGTCGCCGGAGGACTTCGCTTCGAACACGTCGAGTTCCATTACCCCTCGCGACCCGACGTGCGCGCACTGTACGACTTCAACCTCGATATCGCGCCGGGCGAAACCGTCGCACTGGTCGGCCCTTCGGGTGCGGGCAAGAGCACCGTCTTCGGCTTGCTGCTGCGCTTCTACGATCCGCAGTCGGGCACGATCCGCATGGACGGCGTCGACCTCAAGGCACTCGCGCTTCCCGAACTACGCGGTGCGATCGCTCTCGTTCCGCAGGAAACCGTGATCTTCGGCGGCAGCGCGGCCGACAACATCCGTTTTGGACGCGCCGATGCCGACGATGCCGAGGTCCGCGAAGCGGCACGCCTCGCCGAAGCCGACGGTTTCATCTCCACGCTCACCGACGGCTATGACGCCGCGCTGGGCGAACGCGGCGTACGGCTGTCCGGCGGCCAACGCCAGCGCATCGCCATCGCGCGCGCCATCCTGCGCGACGCGCCGTTCCTGCTTCTGGACGAAGCCACCTCGGCGCTCGACGCGCAGTCCGAAGCCGCGATCCAGCACGCGCTGGAACGGCTGGAACGCGGTCGTACGACACTCGTCATCGCCCACCGGCTGGCTACCGTACTGCGCGCCGATCGCATCGTCGTCATGGATGGCGGCCGCATCGTGGCGCAGGGCACGCACGAACAGCTGCTTGCGCAAGGCGGCCTGTACGCGGAACTGGCGCGGCTGCAGTTCGGCTTGCACGGTTGATATAGGCGGCAATTAGATCGATTCACAGGCGGCGCGGCATGCGCCGCCCTACTCGTTCGCCTACACCCGAAGTTGTATTGCGGCGCCAACGCGCGGGCGCAATGCTGAGCCGCCCCTCATTCCGATATCGACCGGATGCACCGTTGACACGATGCGTTCCGCTATCGGCCGCGCGCTCACCCTCCATTGCCTGGGAGGAAAACGATGGACCTGCTGTCCTGGCTTCTTATCGTTCCGGTCTGGTACGCGTGCATGGTGTTCCTGCTGCTGAGCCTGGGGCTGATCGTCCGGCGACGCCGCAGCGCGCCCTCCACGACATCACTCTCATGGCCAAACGTGACGGTGATGGTTCCGCACTTCAATGAATCCGCCGAAGCACTATTCCGCACTCTTGCTTCCATCGATAGCCAGAGATATCCGGGAAAGTTCACGGTGCTGCTCATCGACGATGGTTCGACGAACGGCATTCAGCAATCCATCGCCGCCTGGCTCGAAGCACCTCATCCGCATGCATATCGTTCCATTTCCCTTCCCACGAACAGCGGCAGGAAAGGCCGGGCGCTCGATGCTGGCCTGGCGCATGTCGACAGGAACGCGGATGTGATTGTCGTCATCGATAGCGATACCTCGCTTGGGGATCACGCGGTCAAACGCCTCGTGGCGGGCCTTTGGAGCGACGAACGATATGCGGTGGCGTGCGGATACATCGTCCCATCCAACCCCCGCGCATCCTTCTGCACGAGATTGCAATATTACGAATACACAGGACTTCTCAGTGCGGTGAAAGTCGCGCAGGACGTCACTGGATATGTGCCTGTCATGGCAGGAGCCTTCGTGGCTCATCGCGTTTCTGCTGTTCGCCATCTGGGTGGGTGGGGACGATGGCTTGTCGAGGATATGTGTTGGACCTGGAAGGCCCTGGCCCATGGCTATAAAACTGCCTATGTTCCGGAAGCGATGGCTTTCACCGAATGTCCCGGCACATTGCCCGGGCTGTATCGGCAACGACGGCGCTGGGCTCGCGGCAGGATGGAAGCGTTCGACGAGATATCGAAACTGTGCACCGGACGCGATGCATTTTTTATACCGTTCCTCGTCAACTATGCGTTTTGCCAGTTCGCGTTCGCGCTCTTGCCTGTGTATGTATTCGGCCTTGTCGTCCAGACATGGCTAACGGCAAGTCTCGTGCTTTTGTTCGCTCTGTTCTACGGGCTTGCCATGGCCACCTATCTATGGCGAACCGGGAATCCGCTCGGACACGGCGCACGACATATCGCACTATCCATCGTTTGTTCCCGTGTCCTCGGTGTATGTCTGCTATGGCCGAATGCCCGCGGAGTGTATGACCAGATTTTTGGCAATCGTCTCCTATGGCTCACTCGCCACTAACGGAAGGCGAATATACGATCGGTCTCCCGTGGCCGTGCGCCTTCATGCCTTCGAGCCCCTCGCCTCACGCAAGCAGACACGTGGACTGACCGTAATGCAACGCCGTCCTCGCGAAACTTGTCCGCACCGTCGAGCGGAGTGCGGACATGGATGTTGGACAGGGATGGGACGAAACGCGGTTCCGGCGGCGAACGTTATGTCTCGGGATACTTGCCTGCCTCACCTTCGCCGGCTGCGGCGGTGGCCCCGGAACGGCCCGGCGAAACGATCCGCCGCTCCAGCGAATCGACCCGCTGCCGACGATCGATCCACGCCGGATGCATCTGGATGCGATCGGCGTACCGGCGGCACATACGAAACGCTATGCCGGTGACGATGTACGCATCGGTCTGATCGATACCGGGGCGGATCCCGCGCACCCCGTGCTCGAAGGTCGCATCGCCTGGAGCCGGAAATATCTCGGCGACGATGTCGCCACGCCCGACGCTGCCGATCCGTATGGCCACGGTACTGTTATGGCCCAGTTGATAGCGGGTCGCGCCACGAACGATTTCGCGGGTGGCGTTGCACCGGGAGCAAGCATTTACAGTGCGCGTACCGGTCGCGATATCGACGGAAGAATGGGGCCGCTCGCGATTGCCGCCGCCTACAGCGATCTGCTCCGCGCCGGCGTGCGGTTGTTCAACAATAGCTATGCCCATGCGTCCTCCATCACCGACCGCGATGTTGCAACGGATGCGGGCCACTACAGACGGATATTCGCACCCGCTGTCATCGCTCACGATGCCCTTCTCATCTTCGCCGCCGGCAACCAAAGTCGCGATCAGCCCTCGCTGGAAGCGGGTCTGCCCGCGCTGCATCCGGAACTCGAACAGGGATGGCTGGCCGTCGTGAACGTCAGCGTGGATGCCTACGGAAATCCCGGGGCCCTGCATCCATCCTCTAACGCATGCGGCGTCGCCGCCGCGTGGTGTCTGGCCGCTCCTGGCGTCACTCGCGTCGCGCCGATCGGAAACACACGATTCACTACCGGTCAGACCAGCGGAACATCGTCATCCGCGGCGCTTGTCACAGGCGCGGCCGCCGTGGTGATGCAAGCGTTTCCTTACTTCACCGGCGACCAGGTGAGGCAGACGCTGCTCTCGACGGCGAAACCCATCGGCGATCCGGCGCTCTTCGGCTACGGGCTGCTCGATGTCGGCCGTGCCGTGCGCGGTCCGGCACGCTTTGATTGGGGCGATTTCGCGACGACCGTCACCACGGACAGCATCTGGTCGAACGACATCGCGGGTCAGGGTGGTCTGGTCAAACGGGGGCCTGCGACATTAACCATGTCCGGCGACAACCACTATCGCGGTGCCACCGATATCCATGCAGGCACCCTCAACATCGACGGTACCATCCGTTCGGCCGTGCACATTTTTCCGGAAGGACAGCTTGGAGGCACGGGTGCCGTCCATGGCAACGTCGTGAACAAAGGACAGCTTGCTCCATCCGGCGGGACGTTCGTCATTCATGGCGACTACCTTCCCGTATCGTCCGGCGTGCTGTCGATAGCGCCGGGGCAGAAGCTCAAGGTGGACGGCTACGCCCGGCTTGCCGGCAGCACGCTCTCCCTACGCCCGCCCGCCGTGAATTATGTACTTACCGCGCGCGAAACCTTGCTCGAGGCGACCCATGGCGTCGAGGGCGTGTTCGGCGCGCAGCGCATGGAGGCCGGAGTGTTCTACGACGCGGAGCTGGAATATTCGAGCCACCGCGTGGATGCGCGTATAGCGCGACGATCGATTCCCCACGCGGTCGCGGAGCATCGCGTACTGACGCCCACGATGCAGTCCACCGCGAACGGCGTCGAAGCCGCGCTGACGCATGCGGATGCATGGACCGCTTCCGATGAATCCGATCGACATGCGATGTTTCTTTCCGGTGCCGCGAGCTTCCTGCGCTCGCCCGATATCGCCACGGCGCTGACGTCGCTGGATAGCCTTTCCGCGGAAGCGTATGCATCGAATCAGGGCTTCCCGCTCGAACAGGGCGACATGGAGGCGCGAACCCTCGCCACGCGCATGGACGCACTGGTCCAGGGGGATCTGGACAGCGGAGTATGGGGCGACGTCACGGTCTCCAGCGGCAGGATCGCTCAGCACGGCGTCGCTTCCGGACAGCACAATGGAACGGGTACGCGCATCGGTGTGGATACGCCCGTGGCCGACACGGGAGCACTGGGGCTGTCGCTCACAAGGCACCGTGGACAGACTCGTTTCGATCGTTTTGCCGGCAACGTGACGTCCCACATCGACACGCTCGCCGCATACGGCAGGGCGGGATCGGAGTCGTGGTATGTGGCCGCGAATGCGACGGCCTCGATCGTTGCGAATCATGTCCGTCGCGATGTGCTGCTGGGAGGACAACGTGCTGTCGTGAGCGCCGGGCGTCGCGACACGAAGGCATCCGTGCATGTGGAAGCCGGCGTAATGCTCCGGAGCGGAAGCTGGCGAGCCACACCTTTTGTCGTGGCCGCCTTTGACGAAACGCGCCGCGCGGCTTTTACAGAAGACGGCGCCAACGGCTTCGGTGTCGCCGCCCCCACGAACCGGCACCGTCGATCCACGGTCGGCCTGGGTGGCCGCATCGCTTATCGATGGTCGGATGTCGTGCTCGAGGGATACGGTCTCTGGCAATGGACGATTCGCGGTCGCGATCCGGGCTTCGATGTCTCGTTCGTCGGGGCGCCCGCCTCGATGTGGCGGGTTCACGGCGCGTCGCTACCCGCCACAGCGATAGCAACGGGTGTTTCGATCGCTATGCCGCTTTCATCCGCGTGGCAGCTGCGACTGGGGCTGGACGTTCGTTACGCGCAAGGGACCGCGATGGCGACGACCGGCTCGCTGGGGCTACGTTACGACTTCTGATCGCGCCCGCCCGTCTCGTCCAGCGCCACGAGCAATCGACGAATAGTGGCGTCGTCGCTTTCCGATGGAGAGCTACCCATGCCGAGGTCGTCGGCAGGAAGGAATCGCGTAGCCGGAGACTGCGTCTTACGCGCCGACGCGTGTACTTCCCTTACCCTCGTTTCGGCCACAAGAGCGGCGACGTTCGAAGGATCGACGCCCGCGCCGGCCATGATGGAAATACGCGCGTCTGCCTGGCGAACCAGTGCGGCGATGCGCTCCCTACCCGCCCATGCGCTACGCATGCCTCCCGAGGTCAGCACGCGTTCGCAGCCCAGACTCACGATCCGTTCGAGCGCCTCGCACTGGTCACGCGTAACATCGAACGCGCGATGGAAGGTGATACCCAGGCCACGCGCTTCCGCGATCAGTTCGCGGCAGAAGGACATATCGACATCGCCGTCCGCATCGAGCGCACCGATCACAACACCGTCGCATCCGGCACGCACGCAATGCCCGATGTCGGCGAGCATGGTGTCGCGCTCCGCCCCATCGTAGAAAAAATCGCCGGCTCGCGGGCGGATAAGTACGTAGAGCGGAATCCGCAGCGCGTCGCGTACCGTGGCGATCTGCCCGTACGAGGGCGTCACGCCGCCCGACTCCAGGCTGGCGCATAGCTCGACCCGTGTGGCACCGGCCTCCTGCGCCACCCGCGCGGAGACCAGAGAGCCCGCGGCGATTTCCAGCGTGGTCATCAGTACGTGCTCTTGCCTGGAATCAGGGCGTCCTGCTTGCCGGCATCGCATACCGCGTAGGAAAAGCCTTTCTGGATCGCCCAGGCACCGACGCGACCACGCTTGTCCATGGCGAGAAACCCAACCTGGATGTCCTTTCCGCGCACGCTCTTGCGCTTGAGTATCCGCTCCACCGCCTCGCGGCATGCGTCTTCCGGGGAACGCCCCTGACGCATCAGCTCGACGACAAGAAAACTGCCGACGTTGCGGATTACTTCCTCGCCGACCCCGGTCGAGGTAGCCGCGCCCACTTCGTTGTCGACATAGAGGCCCGCACCGATGATGGGGCTGTCGCCCACGCGCCCGTGCAGCTTCCACGCCATACCGCTCGTGGTGCATGCACCGGAGAGATTGCCCTTCGCATCGATGGCAAGCATGCCGATCGTGTCGTGATTGCCCGCATCGCCGGGCTTGCCGCCACGAGGTCCGATACCGTAATCGCGAACTTCGCTATTGGCGACGGGATGATACTTCGCCGTCTTCAGCCACTCGCGCCAGGCCTGCTCCGACTCGGGCGTCAGCAGTTCTTCCCTGGGGAATCCCTGCTCCAGCGCGAACTGGAGTGCGCCATCGCCAACGAGCAATACGTGCGGCGTACGCTCCATTACCCGTCTTGCGACGGAGATCGGATGGGCGATGTGCTCGATAGCCGCGACGGCACCGCAGTTGCCTTCCTCGTCCATGATGCTGGCATCCAGCGTGACCTTGCCGTCGCGGTCGGGATAGCCAGCGCGACCGACGCTGTGATTGCGCAGATCGGCCTCCGGAATGCGCGCGCCGGCTTCCACGGCATCGAGGGAACGGCCGCCGGCGGCGAGAACCTTCCATGCAGCCTGGTTGGCGGCTACGCCGAAATCCCAGGTGGAACAAACTCGTGGAAGTACCGCTTCGGTGCCGCCACCGGCGAACGCCGCATCGGCCACGCCCGGTTGTACGAGCAAGATACCCGAGGCAACGCTCGCGCCTTTGAGGAAATGCCTGCGATCCATTCGTGACTCCCACTTCGCTGGACGGCGCCCGGCGCGCCATCGCCCATGGTGTCACGCGGAACGGCGATGCTCCATCCCCCTACCAGCAATCGCCATTCGTATGCTTCGGCCCATCGTCGCGCGAAGGCAGCATGACGCCCCGATGATCGACCGTAAGTTCTCCGCACACGTCCTTCGCCTGTGTGCCCTGCGGTATGGCTCGCAGCAGGAAACCCCTGCCTGCGTCGTGGTCGGCGGCCATGTCCATTTCAAGCGCGTAGTGCGCATTCGCGCTTATCCGCCGGGTATTCAGTTCGTCATCCGGACCATATGCATAGCGCCGGCTCCGTGCATGGAAACGTTCCTGCGCGTGGGATGCTTCCAGCAGCAAATGTCGACCTTCGAGACGGCGGACGCGGAATGTGTACTGGCGATATGAAGACGTGGCGAACATCGCGAGCAACGCGACCGCCGCAAGAATCAGCAGTAATTCGATGGCACTGAAGCCGGCATCGCGCATGCGTTGCCGGCTCACGGCGCCGCGGTCCGATGAGGAATGGACCAGGCCGCGATCTGCGCTTCGCGCTGCGCGGCAGCCAGCGCCAGTTGCATCGTTGCCGACCGGAACATCGACGCGGCCACTCCCGAAAGAAGTACCAGAACCAGCAGTACCATCGGCAACACGACCCCGGACGATGCGACACCCCTCATGCCCCACCTCGCGGCAGAGCGACGAACGTGCGGAACTCATGGCGAATCGCGGACGCTTCCTCTTCGCTATCGCGTTGTTCGATCCACAGGCCAATGTCCACACCGACGACCGCATCCCACAGGGATTCTCCATCGACCTCCGCGGCATCGAGGTGGCGGACGCGCTGCTGTGCATCTCTGACCGCGTAAGTGAAATCGAGTCGATTCAGACCCTGTGCGACGGACTGACAATTCGATCCCGACACGCACCGTCTCAACTCACGCTCACCAGCGACTGGACCATTCGCGATGTACCAGGCAACGGACACGCATCCCTTCTCGTCGTGTGGCGTGTCGACAATCAGCACGTTGGCTGCGCGTGCGCGCTCGGGCAGGCTTCTGTCCGTGGGCAGTGCAGGCGAGCATCGGACGCTGCCGCATTCGTATCCGCGAATCGCACCGCAACGGTCGGCAAGATCGGCCGCAAGACTGCCAAGTCCGAACCGTCCCTCCTCCTGCACGCGGACCAACTGCTGATGCAACCGATAGGCGCGCGTCGAGGCAGCAAGCACGCCGAGCACGGCCGAGGACAGCACCAGCCCGAGCGCCATCGCGACAAGAACCTCGATCAGCGAAAACCCGCGACACCGGTCCCGCGTCACAGCCGCGTGGCCCAGACCAGCTCCACGGGACGGCCCTCGACGTCATGCCAGCCGATGGACAGATCGCACGTTTGCTGTGACGGGTGGCACGCGATATTCGCCCGGGCGCCGTTTCCGATTTGCCGAAATAGCATATCGATCCACAGCGCGCGATCGTGCCCGACGGTCGCGTTTTCGTCGCATGGCGACGTCGCAGCGCAACCGGGAATCTCGATCGCTCGGGAGGAAAGGCTCCCGTTGTAAAGCCCGGCGCGTGCGGCACCCTGATTAATACGTAGCCGCCCAGCCATATCCGCCGCAATAAAATTCGCCTGCGTACGATGCATGGCATCGCGATTGGCGAGAGTGGCGAACCGGAAGCCCTGAAGCACGGCGGCGAGCCCCAGTCCCAGTACCACCGTGGCGACAAGAACTTCGATTAACGACAGGCCATTCTGGGCATTATCCATAGGTCACGGCAGGCATTAAGGCGATAAGCGAAAGCGTGCTCGCGATGCGGACTCCCGGCTAGGCTGTTTCGGTCTGGCGTGTATGTCATTCCTTACCGATAAAGCCTGAAAACGTTTTCATTCCAGTCGTCCATAAAAAAACCCCGCGCCGAAGCGCGGGGTTCTCTTATCGACAGCAAAACCGCTTGTTATCAGGCTGCGATTTCTACACCCGAGGCCTGGGCGCCCTTAGGCCCCTGGGTTACCTCGAATTTGACGCGCTGGCCTTCCTGCAGGCTACGAAAGCCCTTGGAGTTGATTGCAGAAAAGTGGACGAATACGTCCTCCCCACCGTCCTCGGGTGCGATGAAACCGAAACCCTTGGCATCGTTGAACCACTTGACCGTACCAAAACGCATTGCGTGAACCTCTGGGCATGGACTGGAAAGCACCGAATGGGCAGGCGTTCCACTTCATCCCCTTCGCCTGCCCCTTGGCGCAGGCGAAGTATCAACATGTTTTATATCAAAGCGCAACTGGATCGGAACTCAGTTGGCACTAACGAGTTCGGCAAGAATGGGTGGCACGGAGGCAGTGGCGGCGGCCAGATGCGCGAATATCTCCTCGATGCTGATTTCCTCTTCGTCGCCACAACCCGCGGCGAAGTTGGCGACCAATGCGAGACAGGCATATTCGATATCGAGTTCGCGCGCGAGCACTGCTTCGGGCATACCGGTCATGCCTACCAGATCGCATCCATCGCGACGCATGCGGATGATTTCCGCGCGGGTTTCCAGACGCGGTCCCTGCGTGGCGCCGTAGCAGCCGCCGTCGATGGCCGGCGTACCGGCGCGTGTCGCGGCGGCGAGAAGCGCCGCGCGCAGCGATGCGGTATACGGCTCGCTGAAATCGATGTGCTTTACCTCGGCGCCTTCGACATCGCAGAAGCTGGTGAAGCGGCCGTGCGTGTAGTCGACGATCTGGTCGGGAACCACCATGACGCGGGGACCCATGTCGTCGCGAATACCGCCGACCGCATTGACGCCGATGACCCGGCGCGCACCCAGATGATGCAGGGCCCACAGGTTGGCGCGGTAATTCACGCGATGGGGCGGTAGCGTGTGGCTTTCGCCGTGGCGCGCGAGGAAGGCGATGCGGCGTCCGTGGAAATCGCCGCAGACGATGTCGCCCGATGCGGGACCAAACGGCGTCTCGACGCTATGGCGTTCGGGATGTTCGAGACCGGGGAACTGATAAAGGCCGCTGCCGCCGATGGCGGCCAGATCGATGGACATGGATGGAACTCCGGAACGTCAGTCTTTGAGTGCGTAGATGCCAGGCAGATTGCGCGCCTGTTCGTGGAAATCCATGCCGTAGCCGAACACATAGCGATCGGGCAGATCGACGCCGTTGAAGTCGGCTTCGATATCCGGTGCGCGGCGGTCGTGGATTTTCGTGCACAGCGTCGTCACCAGCACGCGCTTGGCGCCCAGCGCCATACAGGCATCGCGAACGGCTTTCAGCGTATGCCCTTCGTCGAGGATATCGTCGACCAGCAACACCGTACGTCCTGCAAGCGACACCTGTGGACGGCGCAGCCAGTGCAGTTCGCTGCCGTGCGTTTCGCCGCGGTAACGCGTTGCGTGCACGTAATCGAATTCAAGATCAGTACGGATACCGAGGGCCAGCTGACCGGCGAAGATGAGCGCGCCATGCATGACGGTGAGAAAAACGGGAACCTCGCCAGCCAGCACGTCGTCGATTTCGTTCGCCATGCGTGCGATCTCGGTATCGATGGCTACGCGATCGAACAGGAGGTCGGCGTGGGCAAGTGCGTCTTTCAGCGCAACGGAAGCAGTCATCGTCGGGGTAGTCCTTAAGAATCGAGAGCGGTAACGCGCGCGATGAATCGCTCGCGCTGCGGGTTGTCGGAAAGGCCTTCCCACGTGGCGCCGATCGCGCCACGCAACGGCGCGATGCGTTCGATCGCCGCCTGGCGACGACCGCGCACGGCAGCGATGGCCTCGTCGACGACATCGGGGAAACAGGCAAGAACAATGTCGCAGCCCGCGTCCAGATGGGCTTCCACGCGCGCTGCGACACCGCCCGCGCTGGCCGCGGCGGCCATGCTGATGTCGTCGCTTATCACCGCGCCGCGGAAACCGAGTTCGCCACGCAGGTGGTCGCCAATCCATACCGTGGAGAAACCCGCCGGCTGATCGTCCACCGAGGGATAGAGCACGTGCGCCATCATCACCGCTTCGACCGGGGTCTCGATGCCGGCGGCAAACGGGACCAGGTCGGTCGCCACGATATCGGCGAGGCTGCGTGCATCCACGGCGACGGCGGTATGCGTGTCCGCCGCGACGGAGCCGTGCCCCGGGAAGTGTTTGAGTACCGCCGCCATGCCGCCCAGATGCATGCCGCGCACGTATGCCTGGATCAGTTCGCCGGCGATGAGCGGATCGGCATGGAACGCGCGGGTACCGATCGCGGCACTGCCCCGGTCCAGGTCGGCGACAGGCGCGAAACTGAAATCGACGCCCGTGGCGCGCAGTTCGCTGGCCATGATCCAGGCGTGTTCTTCGGCAAGGCGTATGGCCTCGTCGGGATCGCGATCGAATACTTTACCTATCGACGCCAGCGGCGGCAGACGCGTAAATCCCTCGCGGAAGCGCTGTACGCGTCCGCCTTCCTGGTCCACGCAGACCAGGAAATCGTCGCCGGCCACGTCGCGAACCGCGTCGATCAGCGCCTGTACCTGATCGCGCGATTCGAAATTGCGGGAGAAGAGGATGGTGCCGATCACACCAGGTGCGAGCAGGCGCGCATGTTCGTGCGCGAGCAGCGTGGTGCTCTCCAGCCCTACGATCAGCATGACTCTTCCTCCCAGCGAGCGAACGGGTGCTCGATCAGATTGACATTGTAGTAGCGCGCATCGTTGCTCACTTCCCTGCCCAGCCACGACGGCCGGGGGAATGCGGCGTCGATCGACGGCAACTCGACTTCCGCCACGATCAACCCGACGTTGGCCCCAGTGAATTCGTCGATTTCGAACAGCGTGCCGTCGACGACGACGTGATGGCGAATTTTCTCCACCGACCCGTCGCAAAGATCGGCCAGCAACTGCAAGGCGTCCACCAGCGGAATCGGGTATTCGTATTCCTGCCGTTCGATACCGAGCGTGACGGACTTGATATTCAGCCATGCGCCGTCGCCGGAACGGCGCACGCGGACGGACGAACGTGCCGTCCCGGCGCGGATGGCAGCCGCGCTTACGAGATAGCCCTGCGCGATGTGCTCGCTACGCTGGACGACATCGCGCCAACTGTCGTTGGCCAGGAGGAACTTGCGTTCGATTTCGACGCCCATGCAGACCCTTTGACTTCAGTCGCGCTCGAAGAGCGCGATGGATTCGACGTGGGCGGTATGCGGGAACATGTCCATCACGCCGGCGGAAACAAGACGGAACCCATGACGCTCGACGAGGATGCCGGCGTCGCGCGCCAGCGAGCCCGGATGACATGACACATACACCACGCGCCGCGTGCCTTTCCTGGGCAGATACTCGAGCAGCTTGTCGGCGCCCGCACGCGGCGGGTCGAGCAGCAGCTTGTCCCACGCCTGCGTGGCCCACGGCGCGTTGCGCTGGTCCTCGAACAGGTTGGCGACGCGGAACGACGCGTTGGCCAGACCATTGCGCAATGCGTTTTCGGCGGCGCGTTCGACAAGACCGTGTTCACCTTCCACGCCGACCACTTCCGCGACATGACGGGCAATCGGCAGCGTGAAATTGCCGAGGCCGCAGAACAGGTCCAGCACGCGGTCGGTGGGCTGCGGGTCCAGCAGTTCCATCGTGCGCGCCAGCATCCGCTGGTTCATGCCGGCATTGACCTGCACGAAGTCCAGCGGGTGGAATTCCAGTTCCACGTTATCGGCGGGAATCGCAAAGGCCAGCCGCGGGTTTTCCGGCCATAGCGGGTGGACGGTGGATACGCCGCCGGGCTGCAGGTAAATAGCCAGGCCATGTTCGCGCCCGAAGCCGATCAGCGTGTCCTTGTCGCGTGCGGACAATGGCGACACGTGGCGGAACACCAGCGCCACGGTGTCGTCGCCCGCGGCGAATTCGATCTGTGGAATTTCCCGCGCGGCATCGAGCCCACCGATCATGTCCGCAATCAACCCGACCTTGGGTCCGATCGCGGGGTGGATGACCTCGCAATGCGTTATATCGGCGACCAGACGGGGATTGGATTCTTCGCGGAAACCGACGAATACGCGTTCCTTTTTCGGAACGTAGCGCACCGAAAATCGCCCCTTGCGACGATAGGACCACGGCTGATCCGTCAGCGCGGGCAGCCAGGTTTCCGGCCGGACCTTGCCGATGCGCTCGAAGTTTTCCGCGAGTACGCGCTGCTTGGCGGCGATCTGCGCCCCGGAGTCCATGTGCTGCAATGAGCAACCGCTGCACACACCGAAGTGGCGGCAACGCGGTTCGACGCGATGTTCCGAGCGGGAAAGCAGCTCGATCAGGTCGGCTTCGTCGTAATTGCGATGGCGCTTGCTCAACGTCACCCGCACATGTTCGCCGGGCAGCGCTCCAGTGACGAAGACGGCCTTGTTGTCGATGCGGGCAACGCCCCGGCCGTCATGGGTGAGGCCGGTAATGGTGGTTTCGAGTTCGGTCATCTTCTGAAAAAAAAGCCCGGACCGAGCCCGGGCGATGCAGTGATGGGGACAGCGCTATGCGCTGTCCCCGGCGGGGTGCCTACCTGCGCTTCCAGGCACCCGAGGCGTCCTGATAATACCAGCCCGGGGGCGCCCGCTCGATCCAGCCGGAGGCGAAGGTACCGCGGATGCGGCTTTCCCATTCCGGATGACCGTTCGCATTGGCCACTTCGCGATAAAGAGCCGCGCGATCGCGATTTTCGTCGGCGACCACCGCATTTACGTTCGAGCGATCCGCCAGCGGTAGCTGCGAGGCGTCGCGTACGGCGACCATGCCGTCGGCGGTAAAGCCGACCGCGCCCTGATCGAAGTAACCTTTCAGACTGCCGCGGAAGCGCTGTTTCATGCGTTCGCGGATCGCTTCGGTCGCCGGGGTCTGAATCCGTACATCGGGACTTTCGGCGGCATACGCCGTGGGCACGATCAGGTCGAGCAACGATGCAGAGGGCTGCTGACCGCTGGCGGGCTTGGCTGCCGGCGGCGTGGCGGGCTTGACGCCCTTCGCGGCGGGCGCGACGCCGCTATCGTCCAGCACGTTGCCGATGAACTGGTCGGCTGCTTTCTGCGCGGCGGCTTCGGGGAAATAGACGTTGATCGTGACGCAACCGACCAGCGCGACGAACGCGGTGGCCAACAGGCCGGTATAGAACTGACGCATGCTGCTCTCCTTGTGATGCCATGCCTTACGAATACCGTTGCTTTACTGGACGACTGGCGCACTGCCCTCGGTCGCCGCCTTCAGCCTGCGTACCAGCGTCGGCCAGTCGACGTCGTGCTGGTGTCCGATCACCGAGAGGCGTGGTAGTCCGCTTCCTTCGACGATAGTGTATCCGTCGCGCGCATCGCCCAGACCGCCCATCGCGCAGACGTCCGCGCGTAACGTGCAGCTGAGTCCGATGCGTTTGTACCCGAAGGTCTTGAAGATTTTCAGCACCGCGCCCTGCAGTCCGGCAGCCATGCCACCACCGCCCACCGAGGTCAGGTTGTTGACCGCCTGCTGGCTGATCCGGCCACCCTCGAGCGCGGTGAGCTGGGCCTTGAAGGCGACGGGGGTCCAGCTGACCAGACGCAGATCGGCGACGGATCCGCCCATGCGTCCCGTGATGTTGCCGAAGTCGAATACCCCCGTGACCAGCGCGAGGTCGAGCTTGTTCAGTGCGATGTTCGCCGTGAGGACGGGAACGTCGCTGAAAGGTTTCTGCAGCGTAAGGGCGGTGACGTCGACGAATCCGTCGAAGATGTTCAGGGACAGGCCACCTGCGAGTTCCAGGCGATCGTCCACGTAACGCAGCGACGGAACCGCGCCGCCGATCGTGCCGCCGAATTCCGGCCAGCCGAATGCTTTGGACAATGCCGCCATGTTCACCTGGGTCAGCACCAGGGAGGTCTGCAGACGCTCGCCACGGGACGCGCCCGGATCGAAGGCCAGACTCTGGATGCGCAGCTGACCGTCCAGCACGGGAACGGACATTGGCTTCTGCAGCGTCAGCTTGCCCGCGTCGCTGCGCCAGGAAGCCTCGGCCGCACCGTTCGGGATATTGAGTACCTGAAGCGAGCGCCAGCCCAGCTTCGTCGCCGGCCGGGATTCCTTCGCGCTCCAGTCCAGTCCACCGCGCAGTCCGCGCACGCCCAGTCGACCCGCGGCGTCCTGAAGGTCGAGGCTGTCCGTGTTGAACGCAAAGGACGTAAGACCGCTAGCTTCCATGGACACATGGCCGGTCATGGCGCCGGAAGTCTGCAGCCCGGGCATACCGAGCGCCGAAAGCCAGCCCTTGCCATACCGGTCGTAGGCAGCGGGAAAACGGGCGTCCAGACGCGAAAGATCGAGATGGCTCAGCGTTCCGTCCGGGTCGAAGGTCAGTTCGCCTTCGACGGCGAGCGCATCCGGGTCGCCGACGCGAAGCCGGCGGATGGCCAGCGTGCCCTTCTGCGAACGGGCGCCGAGCGACAGTTGCACCGGGTGGGCTGGCAGACGGGCATAAAGCGGGCCCAGCAGCAGTTCGCCGCCGCGCAGCGAGGCGTCCAGGTCGATCGACGCCCCGGCGGCATCGGACGTGTCGATACCCAGACGACCGGCACCGGAGACTTTGCTGCCCGCGAGATTGCCGGCCTTGGTATCGAAGCCCACGTCGGACAGGGAAAACTGGCCCGTGGTCTGGATGCCGCGATCCAGGATATCCAGCGCCAGTTCCGCATCGACCTTGCCCGACGTGGCGCGGCCGGACCATACGGTCGACAGGAGACCCTGCAGCCAGCCTGCTGGAAGGTTCTTGAGCGTGATCTGGGCATGGGTGGGCTGGTCGATGGGCAAGGCGACCGACGCGGTCGTCCGGTCCTGCACAAGATCGATCTGCAGCGTATTGGCCGCGTCGTCGGCGAGGATGCGAACCCGTGCGCCAGTCAGCGCATTGCCCGGCGTGCCACGAAGGCGCAGCACACCCTCGAACAGCCAGCGCCCCTGCTCGTCCCGGTCGAGGCCACCCTCGACCGCCAGACCGATCCGGCGCCAGCCCATCGAAGGAATGTCGGCCCGGGTGGCGGCAAGCTTCAGGGTAAGCCCCTTTCCGTCCGCCGCCTGATCGATCGATGCTTCCATCGTCTTCAGCTGGACGCCGGGCAGATCGAGGGCGTCGGCAGCCACCGTCACCCCCGCGTGCACCCCGAACGTACAGGCCAGGGCGGCTAGGAAAACGAGCAGACAGCTAAGTTGGCGGCTTGATACCGGAGGCATGTGCGGTCATTCTGCCAAAACCAGATGAACGACATGGAACGTTGATGACACCTGCCTGCCCGAACCCGGCCGAATTGCCCCTTCCCTCCGCCCACGGAAAGACCCGTGTACTCGTTGCCGACGACGACGACACCACCCGGCAGTTCCTCGGGGAAGCGTTGCGCGGCATGGGTTACGAGGTCACGACCTGCACCGATGGCCGGGCCGCGGCATCGCTCGCGGCCGCCGAATTTTTCGATGCGTTGATTCTCGATTGCCGTATGCCGCACGCGGGCGCGATCAGCGTGATCACGGTCCTGCGCGCCGACACGGCCGCCCGATCCTGCCGTAGCGTCGCCATCGCGACCAGCGCGGACATTCCCGACGAACTGAAGATCGAGCTCCATTCGGCGGGATTCGCCGCGGTGCTGGAGAAGCCATGCCAGCTGGCCGAACTGCAGCGCGTACTGATCGACACGCTCGGCACGCGCGCGGCCGTGGCCGTACTGGACGATCGCGAAGCCCTTGCGGCAACCGGAGACCCGAATACGATGCGAGCCCTCCGCTCGCTGCTGCACGAAGAACTGCTGCAACTGGACGACGAACTGGACACGCTGTCCATCTCGCCGGGCGACTTCGCCGAACGGCTGCACCGCCTGCGCTCGGCTTGCGGTTTTTGCGGCGCGACGCGCCTGGGCGCCCAGGCGAGAGCGCTGCACATTGGCCTGGTAGCGTCCGCATCGGTACCCGATGCGGACAGCGTCGACACCTTCCGGGCCGACCTGCGGGCGACCATCGACGCCTTGCGCTTTCCCGTCTGATCGTCAGCGACGGGTCATCGCCGCGCCCAGCACCCGCCAGGCGCGCAGTTCGCCGCCGCCCAGGTGAAAGGCGATGACCTGCCGCATCAGTCGTCGCAAGGCGACCAGTCCGGCCGTGTCCGGGCACCGGTCGGCCGCGAAGGCCAGCAGGTCGCCGCCGCGAATGGCTTCGCGATCGCCCGGACGGGCGGCGATGGAGCCGGTGCCGGGCGCATAGCGATAGGAAGTTTCCGGATCGATCGGCTCACCCTGCTCCGCGTCGATGTCCAACTGAAGCGCGTAGCCGATGCTGTCGAGCATGTCCCGTTCGAAACGGCGCAGCGACCAGGCAAGCGGTTCGCCTGCGGAAAGACGCGCCAACGTCCCCGCATAAAGGTCGAACAGCTCGGGGTTCGGATCCTGCCGGCCGGTCAGCCGCACGATCAGTTCGTTGAGATAGAGGCCCGCCAGTCCCGCGTCGCCGGTCAGCCGGGTGGCCGGCCCCGCGAACTCCGCGCCACGCAGCGTGGCCAGTTCGCCCTTCAGGACGAGATCCAGCGACAGGTGCTGGAACGGCTCCAGTTGGGCGCGTTGCAACCGCGCACGTTCGCGACGCACGCCACGGGCAACCACGCCGATGCGGCCGTGGTCGCGGGTCAGACATTCGACCAGCATCGACGTCTCGCGATACGGACGGGCATGCAGGACGTACGCGGGCTGTTGTTCGATGCGCATAAGGCTCCGCGACAGGCAAGCGGGACGGACCGATGACTCGTGGACGACCGGGCATGCAACGCGCCGGCCGGCCTCCGGGGATCATTCGTAACCGAAGCGCCTCAGCAGGTTTTCGTCGTCGGCCCAGCCTTCGCGTACCTTCACCCAGAGCTTCAGGAAGACTTTGCGTTCGAACATGCTTTCCATGTTCTTGCGGGCGGACGTGCCGATCGCCTTGAGCTGCGCGCCGCCGTCGCCGATCACGATAGCCTTCTGACCGTCGCGCTCCACCCAGATGACCGCATGCACTTCGGCAATGCCATCGGGGCGGTCGCTGAACTGTTCGATCTCGACGGTGGTGGCGTACGGCAGTTCCTGGTCCAGACGAAGCATCAGCTGTTCGCGCACCATTTCCGCCGCGATGAAACGCTCGCTGCGATCGGTGATCTCGTCCTCGCCATAGATCGCCGCCTGCTTCGGCAAGCGCTTCAGGATGCCTTTCTCAAGACCCGGCAGGCCCTTGGACTTGAGCGCGCTGACGTAATAAACCTCATCGAACGTATGCTTCGCCATCAGGTCGGCCGCGAACGGCAGCATGACGGTCTTGTCTTTCTGCAGGTCGACCTTGTTGATGACGAGCAGACGCGGCACCTCCTGTTCGGCCAGCGCCGCATAGACCGCTGCGTCTTCATCCGTCCAGCGCCCGGCCTCGATGACCTGGACGGCCACGTCGACTTCTGACATGGCCGCGCGCGCGGCGCGATTGATGCTGCGATTCATGGCGCGCTTCGCACCGCGATGCATGCCCGGGGTATCGACGTAGAGAATCTGCCCTTCGGGCTTGGTCGAGATACCGAGAATGCGATGCCGCGTGGTCTGCGGACGGTGGCTGACGATGGACAGCCGAACGCCGATCAGCGAATTGAGCAGCGTCGACTTGCCGACGTTGGGGCGGCCGGAAAGGGCGACGTAGCCGCAGCGGAAATCGTCGCCGTCGGTCGTATCTGGGGTGTGGGTCGTGTCGGTCATGCTTTGGGTTCCAGTAGGCGGCGGAGAACCGCTTCGGCGGCGTCCTGCTCGGCGGCGCGCCGGCTGCCTCCGCGTCCTTCGACGCTGATGGCGACCGGTTCGTCGATGGTGCAGCTGACGTCGAATAGCTTTGCGTGGTCTTCGCCGTAACTGTCTTTCAGGTCATACGTGGGCAGGGGAAGTCCCTTGCCCTGCAGCCACTCCTGCAGCTTGGTCTTGGCATCCTTGCTGGAGCGTTTCAACGCGGCCACGCGGGGCGTGAAAAGCTCGCGGACGACGGTGCGGCAAGCATCGTAGCCGGCGTCGAGATAAACGGCGGCGATCAGCGCCTCGAAGGCGTCGGCCAGGATGGAATCGCGACGGAAACCACCGCTTTTGAGTTCGCCCGGCCCGAGTTTCAGGTCGTCGCCCAGTTCGAGCTCCCGACCGATCACCGCGAGCGCCTGGCCGTTTACCAGTTGGGCACGCAGGCGCGAAAGTTCGCCTTCGCTGGCATTGGGATGCGCTTCGAATAACAGCTCGGCGACGAGGACGCCCAGCAGCGCATCGCCGAGGAACTCCATCCGCTCGTTATTCGGCCGCCCGGCGCTGCGATGGGTGAGCGCCAGGGTGGCAAGGTTCGGATCACGAAATCGGTAGGAGAATTCCACGGTACCTCATTGGAGCACGTTGCCCTTCAGCTGCACGGACTTTTCGAAGTGCAGCAGGAAAGCGATGTTATAGATGAACGGTATCTTCTTATCGTACGCCACCGTCAGCTGGGCGCCATTGTTGGCCCGCGACACGGTGATGTTGGCGGGCTTGATCGTGGCGTCGTCCACGTACTGGAAACTCAGCTTGTAGAGGAGATCGCGACGCAGCGTGTCCAGCGTCATGCCATCGCCACTCTCGGTTTCCTGGTTCATCGCTTTCACGACGCCCATGTATTCGATGTACGAGGGCACCAGTTTCATGCCCATGAAGGCAAAGAAACCAAGTACGAACAACACCATGACAAAACCGATGAGCGTGATGCCCGACTGCTTAGACTTCATAATCCCCGTCCCGCCGCTGAAGAGCGGCTCCCCTGTGGTTGACGCCAACGAACGGAGCCGCGCAACGCGCGGCCCCGAGCGGAGATTACCTTGTCTGGGACGGCAGGCAAGCGCAAAGGCGTGCCGCACGTCGCATTAATGAATGACCTTCCCCATCTTCGACCAGTCGAAGAACCCATTGGACGGACCGCGCCACGCCAGCCAGACGAAGAACGCCTTGCCCACCAGATTCTGCTCGGGCATGCAGCCCCACCAGCGGCTGTCGGTACTGTTGTTGCGGTTGTCGCCCATGACGATATAGCAACCCTTCGGCACCTCGGACGGCACGGCGGCGTTCGGGATATCCATGGGCGGGCTATAGGCCGGCATCTGCGCCATCAGATGGTTCACGCTGCCCAGGTGCTCGGTATATACCTTCGCGCCATAGGTCAGCATCAGACGATCCTCGGGACGATTCGGGTTGCCCTTGTACGGTCCGATTTCGTCGGCGCCGACGCGCTCGCCGTTGATGTAGAGCTCGCTGCCACGGGTTTCGATGCGGTCGCCCGGCAGGCCGATCACACGCTTGATCCAGTTCTGGCCGGGGACGGGGGCGTGCGGATCCTGGCAGGTTATGTCGGCGCTACGCACCGCCTTGCCGTTCTCGTCCGCGCAGACATAACCCGGGAAACGGAAGACGACCACGTCGCCGCGCTTCGGCTCGCCCATATCGAGCAGCTTGTTGTTGAACGCCGGCATCCTGAGACCGTAGGAAAACTTATTGACCAGGATGAAGTCGCCTACATCCAGCGTCGGCATCATCGAGCCGGACGGGATGCGAAAGGGTTCGGCCACGAACGAACGCAGCAGCAGAACCACGAGGATCACCGGAAACAGCGAGCGAGCCCAGTCGACCGGCCACGGCTCGGGCTGTTCGGCGCCGCTCGATTCGGCCCGCGCTTTGCGCGCCTTGTAGAAAAACAGGCGGTCCAGCAGCCAGACGACACCGAACAGTACCGTCAGGCCAAGAAGGATCGCTGAAAAATCGAAGTCCATGCCAGCTCCATCACTACGTTGACGGGTTTTCCCCGCTATTTCCGGCGCGGTGTATGTCCGGCCAGTCCTTAGCCAACGCGCTGATCCCTCGCGCGCTTACTTGTCCACTTTCAGTACGGCCAGGAAAGCTTCCTGTGGAATTTCCACGTTGCCGACCTGCTTCATGCGCTTCTTGCCTTCTTTCTGTTTCTCGAGCAGTTTCTTCTTGCGCGAGACGTCGCCGCCATAGCACTTTGCCAGAACGTTCTTACGCAAGGCTTTCACCGTGGAACGCGCGATTACCGCAGCGCCGATGGCGGCCTGGATCGCTACGTCGAACTGCTGACGGGGAATCAGTTCCTTCATCCGCTCGACCAGATCGCGGCCACGGCGGTCGGCATGCGACCGGTGCACGATCAGGCTGAGCGCATCGACGCGATCGCCATTGATGAGGATGTCCACACGGACGAACGGGCCCGCGTCGAAACGCTCCAGGTGATAGTCCATCGACGCATAACCGCGCGATACCGACTTCAGGCGATCGAAGAAATCGAGCACGACTTCGGCCAGCGGCAGCTCGTAACTGACCTGCACCTGGGTGGCCAGGTATTGGATGGAACGCTGCACGCCACGCTTTTCCTCGCACAACGTAATGATGTTGCCGACATAGGCGCTGGGCGTGAGGATGGTCGCGACGATGATCGGCTCGCGGATCTCCTGGATCTGCGGAATCGGCGGCAGCTTCGCGGGATTGTCCAACGAAAGAATGCTGCCGTCGGTCTTCAGCACTTCGTACACGACGGTCGGTGCCGTGGTGATGAGGTTGAGATCGTATTCGCGCTCCAGGCGTTCCTGCACGATCTCCATGTGCAACATGCCAAGGAAGCCGCAGCGGAAACCGAAACCCATCGCTTCGGAGCTTTCAGGTTCGAAGAACATCGCGGCGTCGTTCAGACGCAGCTTTTCGAGCGCTTCGCGCAGCGCCGGATAGTCGTCGGCCGACACCGGAAACAGGCCCGCGAACACGCGCGGCTGCATGGTCTGGAAACCGGGAAGCGGCTTGTCGGCGGGCTTGCTGGCAAGCGTGAGCGTGTCGCCTACCGGGGCGCCATGCACGTCCTTGATCGACGCGTTGATCCAACCCACTTCGCCCGCCCCCAGGGTCGGGAGCTTCTTCAGCTTGGGCGTGAACACACCGACGGCATCGACGAGGTGGGTACGCCCGGTCGACATGACAAGAATCTTGTCGCCGGGCTTGATCTCGCCCTGCATCACGCGCACGAGCGACACGACGCCCAGGTAATTGTCGAACCAGGAATCGATGATCAGCGCCTGCAGACGATCGGTATCGCGCGGCTTCGGCGGCGGAATGCGGTGAATGATCGCTTCCAGTACCTCGATCACGTTCTCGCCCGTCTTGGCGCTGACCGCGATGGCTTCGCTGGCGTCGATACCGATGACCGCCTCGATTTCGGCTTTCGCCTTTTCCGGGTCGGCCGTGGGCAGATCGATCTTGTTCAGCACCGGCACGACCTCGAGGCCCTGCTCGATGGCGGTATAGCAGTTGGCGACCGACTGGGCTTCGACACCCTGTGCCGCGTCGACCACCAGCAGCGCGCCTTCGCAGGCGGCCAGCGAGCGGCTGACTTCGTACGAGAAATCGACGTGACCCGGGGTATCGATGAAATTGAGCTGGTAGGTCTTGCCGTCGCGCGCCGTGTACGGCAGCGAGACCGACTGGGCCTTGATGGTGATGCCACGCTCGCGCTCGATCGGGTTGTTGTCCAGGACCTGCGCTTCCATTTCGCGCTCGGTCAAGCCACCACAGATCTGGATGATGCGATCGGCCAGCGTCGACTTGCCATGGTCGATATGGGCAATGATGGAGAAGTTGCGGATGAGTTCCATTGAGCGCCGTTATTACGTTCACCGTCGTCCGCGGCGCGAACGACGTCGCGCCGCCCTAAGGCAGCGCGAATCGGGGGATTATCGCATGGAAGGCACGATTCCGCCGCCGAAAGCATCCGCGGGCGAAACAATCGCCCACGGATGGACTCCAATCGTCAGCGGAGCGCGGGAACCGTCAGCGCCATGAACCGGGTCGCATCGTCCCGGCGCACGAGCAGCATGGCGGTATCGCCGGGCTTGACCCCCTTTGCGGCCTCGCGGAAGTCGGATGCGCTGCCAATACGCTTCTGATTGACCATCAGCACGATGTCGCCCGGCTGCAGGCCCGAGGCCGCCGCCACGCGCGCCTCGGCCCGACTGATCACGACACCCTCGCCCGCTTTGAGCCCCAGTTGGCTCCGGGTCGCCGGATCGATGTCCTGCACGGCAAGGCCCAGGCCTGCAACCGCGTTCGCCGCAGCCTTGCCACCCGCGCCCGCATGGGCGACGGCGGTCTTGTCGCGCGGCATTTCACCGACTTTCACGTCCAGCGACTGTTTTTTGCCATCGCGCAGGATGTCGACTTTCGCCGTCGTGCCCGGCCGGGTGATGCCGACGAGCGGCGGAAGATCGGCCGCCTGGGTAATGGCCTGTCCGTTGAAAGCAAGAATGACGTCGCCCTGCCGTAGCCCGGCCTTCGCCGCGCCACTCTCCGCCGTGACTTCCGCGACCAGTGCGCCGCTGGCATTGGGCAGGTCCAGATTCTTCACGAACTGATCGACCGGCTGGACCCTGACGCCGAGCATGCCGCGCGACACATAGCCCTTGTCCTTGATCTGCTGGACGACATTCATCGCCACGTCGATCGGAATGGAAAACGCCACGCCCTGATAGCCGCCGGTGCTCGAATAGATCTGCGAGTTCACACCCACGACCTGCCCTTGCAGGTTGAACAGGGGACCGCCCGAGTTGCCGCGATTGATCGGCACGTCGGTCTGGATGAAAGAGGTATAGGGCTGATCGCCACTACCGAGATTGCGGCCCACGGCACTGACGATGCCCTGCGTCACGGTGTAGTCGAAACCGAAGGGCGACCCGATCGCGAGAACCCACTGACCCGCCTTGAGCTGTCGCGAATCGCCGATGGAAACCGCCTGCAGCGAACCGGCATCGACCTTCAGCAAGGCAATGTCGTACTGGGGATCGGTGCCGACGACTTTCGCGGTGAGCGTGCGGCGATCCTGCAGGCGCACCTGCACTTCGTCCGCGTCGTCCACGACGTGGCTATTGGTCAGTACGTAACCATCGGAGGAAATGATGAACCCCGAACCGAGCGAGGTGCGTTCCTGCGGCGTGGGGACCATCGGCATACCGAAGAACCGGCGAAAAATCTCGGCCTGATCGTCCGGCATATCCTGCGCGCCACTGCGTGGCGTGGTGCGGCTGCCGCTCGACTTGGCCTCGACATGCACGACCGCGGACGCATTCTTTTCGACAATACCGGTGAAATCCGGCAGTGACTGCGCGTTCGCGCCGGCCGCGACAATCAACAGCGCGGCGGCCAACGCCGGGCGCGTACTCCAGTGGCTCATTGCGTACCTCCTCTTTTCCATAGAGCCCGTGCGGCGAAGCCGCACGATTTAAGATACCGAGGTAAAAAAGGACGCGGCAACACCTGCCGCGTCCGGGCGGATCGCGGGTCGGCCCTAGCGGGCTTCGACCTGCGGTTCCGCGAGCGGCTGCACGTAACGGCTGCCGTCGGGACGAACGAGAAGAATGTAGTTGCTGCCGGAAGCCTCGACCGCGCGGGTACCGTGGATCTGGTACGGCATGACCCGCGTCAGGTAAGAGGAATCGCTCTCGGAACCGCTACCGAACGCCGCTTTCTGGGTGAACTGCGAGACCGAGGTGCCGCCACTCAACCACTGCGGTACGGTGGGGGCGCCAGGGGGCTGCGCAACATGACCGGCATCGGCGATGGCGTTGCCCGAAACGGTGCCAGCCTGTGTCCCGGCCTGTGCCACGCCCGTCGTTACACCACGTTCGGCCGGCTGCGTGAACATCAGGGCCGCTACGGCAACGCTGGCTGCGATAGCACCGCCAGCGGACCACTGCAGCCAGCGACGACGCGGCTCCATGCGCGCGACGGTGCGAGCCGGTGCCGTGGCGACGGCGATGTCCTCGGCGTCGATGGCCGCCATCACACGACTGGCGAAATCGGCCGAAACGGAGGGTTCGAGCTGTCCACGCAGACCATCGCGAGCAACGTGATAACGAGACCACGCCTGTACCAGCGTCTGGTCGCTATCCAGCCGCCGCAGAAGAAAACGGATTTCCTCGCGCGAGAGTTCTCCGTCCATACCGGCGGAGAGAATGTCCCGATTGGCTTCACTCATGGCTTGTGATCCTCGCGGTCGGACAGTAGCGGCCGCAGTTTTTCGTCGATGGCTTCGCGAGCCCTGAAAATACGCGATCGGACGGTTCCAATGGGACAGTCCATGATGGCGGCGATTTCCTCGTAACTTTTGCCGTCCACCTCGCGCAACGTGATCGCGGCCCGAAGTTCCTCGGGCAAGGCTTGGACAGTGGCAAACACGGTTTGTTCCACTTGTTCCCGCATCATTTCCCGCTCCGGGGTGGCTCCCTCGTGAAGGCGGGTGGCTCCCGGGACGTAAACGGCGTCCTCGATGTCGATATCGCCTGTCGGAGGCCGGCGACCCATCGCAACGAGATGATTTTTCGCGGTATTTACCGCGATCTTGTATAGCCAGGTATAGAACGCGCTTTCGCCACGGAACGAAGCGATCGCCCGCCAGGCGCGCACGAACGCTTCCTGGGCAATGTCCTCGCACTCCGATCTGTCGTGTACGTACCGGGAAATCAGTGCCACCACCTTGTGCTGGTACTTGCGCACCAGAAGGTCGAACGCCCGTTTGTCTCCGCTCTGCACGCGCTCGACGAGTGCCTGGTCCAGTTCGTTTTCGCCCATCCGGGCTTTTCTCCTTAGCGCTGTGCCATGGGCCATGGGTACGGGCGGTGTTCAGACAAGCATCCACTCGCCAAGTTCATTGCCACCGTACCGGTCCCGCGACAATCACGGGGTCGAAGGCCATCGACCATCCTACTACCCCAGCGGGATGGGGCTCTGCCGACGGCGTATCAAGCACTGCCCACCGGGGACAGTCCTTCGGTAAGCAGACGCTGGCGTTCCGCGAGCAGTTTCTCGAAAGCCGCCGTGGGAAGCGGGCGGCAGAACAGATAGCCCTGGAGTTCGTCGCAACCGTTAGCACGCAGGAAATTCAGGTGCTGCTCGATCTCGACGCCTTCGGCGACCACACCGCGTTTCAGGCGATGAGCCATGTCGATCGTCGCCCTGACGATAGCCTCGTCGTCCGGATCGACGCCAATGTTGCGCACGAAGCTCTGGTCGATCTTGATGCGATCGGCAGGCAACCGGCGCAGATAGTCCAGCGATGCGGCACCGGTGCCGAAGTCGTCGATGGCGATCCGGCATCCCATGGCGTGCAGCGCGTCGAGGCTTTCGACCAGATGCGGCACCGTCTTCACGCTGATGCTTTCGGTGACCTCGAGTTCGAGGCAGGACGGATCGAGCCCCGTATCGGTGAGCGCATTGGCCACGGTCGCCACGAGGTTCGGCTGCATCAGCTGAACCGCCGAGAGGTTCACGCCCAGACGGAGATGCAAGCCGAACATTTTTTCCCATACGTGCGCCTGGGCACAGGCCGTGCGCATCACCCACTCGCCGATCGAAACGATCAGTCCGCTCGCTTCCGCCAGCGGAATGAAAAACGCCGGCGAGATGGTGCCCAGTTCCGGATGCTCCCAACGCACCAGTGCTTCCATGCCCACGATGTCTTCGGTGAGCGTGTCGACCTGCGGCTGGTAGAACACGCGCAGCTCGCCATTGCGTTCGGCATGGCGAAGTTTCGCCTTCAGCGCAACGTGCTGCTGCTGCGAAAGGTCGGCGCTTGGCGCATAAATCTGGAAGTTGTTCCGGCCAAGACTCTTGGCGCCATACATGGCTTCGTCGGCGTGACGCAGAAGCGTCTCGCCGTCCGCGGCATCGTCCGGGAAGAACGCCACACCGATCGACACCGTGATTTGCAATTCCGAACCGTCGTCGAGCGGCAACGGAGTTTCCATCACCTGCACGATTTTCTCGGCGATGCGCAGCACATCGTCGCGCTTGATGATGTGCCTGAGGATCAGGGTAAATTCGTCGCCCGCGTAACGGGCCACCGTATCGGACGCGCGTACGCTGGCACGAAGCCTTCTGGCTACGGCGGCCAGCACCTGGTCGCCGACGCTGTGGCCGAGCGTATCGTTGATGCTCTTGAAACGATCCAGGTCGACGAACAACGCGGCGAAGCACTCGCCGGTGCGCTGCGCTTCGCGGATGGTGGTGTCGAGACGGTCGTTGAACAGCAGGCGATTGGGCAATCCGGTCAGACCGTCCAGCAAACCCTTCGCCCGCCCCTGCTCCCGCGTGCGGCGCAATTCAAGCGAGGATGCGAAACGGGAAGACGCGGCACGCAAGGCGGGCTCCAGCACGCGCGCATCGTCCAGCGCGCGGCGCCGGCCCACGAAGATCGCGCCGAGTACAGCCCTGCGTTCGTCGTTGAGAGGAAGGAACGCAAACGATTGCAGGCCCAGCGCCTCGATGAGCGGATCGGCCACCCGGCCCGTTTCGCCCGGTTGCAGACGCACGACGGCTTCGCCGGCCAGACATGTTTTCAGCAACGACAGACTGCCTTCGTCCGGCCACGCGACCGTGCCAGGGCCGTTCCACAGACGGATAAGCGGCGGCGCGGGCGCATCGCCCTCGGTCACTCCCGCCCAGATCGCCACGACGTCCAGATCCAGCGCATCGGCCAGCATGGCCGCCGCCTCGCCCATGCCTTCGTCGTCGCTGGCCGAAGCGTCCAGCAGCGAAAGCAGCGACAGCGCGCGCTCGGCCATTTCGCTCGTACGGAAATCGCGAAACGCCACGGCGACCCGCTGTTCGCCAGCGTGCACGATGCGGCGAATATCGAGTTCGCCGGTGATATCGGCGCCGTCCGGGCGACGAACCGCGCAGGCGATGCCATCGGCGTCCCGCTGTGGCCAGGTCACGCCGCTGGCAAGCCGGAACAGATCGGAAAGTGCCAGATCGCCAAGAAGGAAGGTCGCATCGCCGAACAGCCGTGCGAACGCTTCGCCCACCTCCACGATGCGGCCGGTGCCGGCGGCCGCCATCACCCAGGCGCAGCCCGAATCGAAAGCGAAACGATAGTCCGAACCGTCCGTCGCCGGCGCCATTGCCGGTGTGGCTGGCGTAAGCGCAACCGTGCGAACGTTTTTCTGCGCGGGCGCGGAGGCCATGGCCCGTAGCGCGCGCGGCAGGAGTTCATCGGACAGCGCCGCCGCCCGGACCCAGTCGGCGGCGTCGGCGGGCATGGACGAAAGCGCCAGGCCCTCTTCCACTACACAGATCAACGGTAGCCCGGCATAAGCCGTCGCGGTACGCAGGTGCCCGATGGCATCGAACGCATCCTGGCTACCGTCGATGGCCACGACCATCAGGGACAGCGCAGGATGATCCGCCAGCAGACTGCGCAGATGCACGGTATCGCGGGCGCTCAGCAGCAGGAAATCGCCACCGGCGTCCAGCGCATCGAACATTGCGCGCCGCAGGTCGCGTCGTGGGGTGAAAATGACGATCCCTTTCGGGTCGTTTTGCGGATTCGCGCTCATACGACCCAGCGGCCATCGCGAAGACGCGGCCGGATCACGCGCAGGCGCCAGTCGGCATCGATACGGACGACCACGTTGTCCAGCGCGCCCAGCACCGTGGCGTTCACGCCCAGCAGGACCACACGGCGGACATGTTCCGTCTGCGCCCTGGCCAACTGCCGCAGGAGCGCGCTGTCGGTCGCACTGAGAACCGTATCGGGCATGTCCAGCAGATAGACGCCGAAATGCAGGCTCTGCAGGATGTAGCGCAACGCGTCGCCCAGACGTACGCAGCCCGGCACGCGCGCCTGGGCATCGCGCAGGCTGCACAGCCCTTCGCCCTGCCGCCACAGATAAACAGCCTGTCCCGTCCGGCGGGCAACCAGGCGGAACTGGTCCACCAGTACGGCGGAATCGCCCGTCTCCAACGCGACCAGTGGCCCGGCGGCGGACAGGATATGTTCGAAAACCTCGGTTCCCGTGTGCGCGTCGGTATGCATGACTCGTAAGGCTGCGGCGATTTCACAAGTATTGTGCCAATTCAGGTGCGCGCGCCAGATGGCGTTGCCGTTTTTGGGCGCCGTCTCGCATTCGGGGCGGCACAACGGTAAGGTGGCGCGATCACTCGCTATCGTCAGACCGCCATGTTCGAAGGACTGCGTTTCAAACACTGGAAAACCAGCGAGGACGAGAACGGCATCGTCGTCCTCACGCTCGACCGCGAGGGCAGCAGCGTCAACGCGCTTTCCCGCGAGGTGCTGGGCGAACTCGACGAGATCGTCGAGCGCCTGGCCATCGAGAATCCCCCGGGCGTCGTCATCCATTCGGCCAAGGCTTCCGGCTTCGCCGCCGGCGCCGACATCAAGGAATTCGTCGAATACGCCAAGGACGGCAGCGTCCTGGAAAGCATCGAGAACGGTCAGCGCATCTTCGAAAACCTGGCGCGCCTGCCCTGCCCGACCGTCGCCGCGATACACGGCGCGTGCATGGGTGGCGGTACCGAACTGGCGCTGGCCTGCCGGCTGCGCATCGCCGTGGACGACGAGAATACAAAGATCGGGCTTCCCGAAGTCATACTCGGCATCCACCCCGGCTGGGGCGGTACGGCGCGCCTGCCGCGTCTCATCGGCGCGCCGGACGCATTGCCGGCCATGCTGACCGGCAAGCCGTTCAATGCACGCCGCGCCCGCGCTGTCGGCCTGGTCGACCGCGTCGCCCGTCCGGACGAATTGCTGGCCGAAGCAAAGCATCTGCTGAAGCGTCCGGGCAAGAAGCCGTTCGCGTTGCGCGCGAAGGCCTGGGGCACGAACACCTGGATCGCGCGACAGATCCTCGCGCCCATCGTGCTGAAGCAAACCGCCGCAAAGGTCCGCAAGGAACACTACCCCGCACCGTTCGCCCTGATCGAAGTCTGGCGCCGTGGCGGCGGCAGCATCCAGCAGCGCCTGAAGCTGGAAGCGAAATCCGTTGCCAGGCTGGCCGAAACCTCCACCGCCCGCAATCTGATCCGCATCTTCTTCCTGCAGGAACGCCTGAAGGGCCTCGGCGGTGGCGCGGAACACGGGATCAAACACGTGCACGTGGTCGGTGCCGGCGTCATGGGGGGCGACATCGCCGCCTGGGCCGCGCTCAAGGGCTTCGAGGTCACGCTGCAGGATCGCGAACTGAAGTTCATCGAGCCCGCGCTGAAGCGTGCCCGCGCGATGTACGAAAAGAAGCTGAAGGCGCCGGCCAAGGTCGAGGCCGCTACGAAGCGACTGCGCGCCGATGTCGAAGGCAAAGGTATCGCCGAAGCCGACCTGGCCATCGAAGCGATCTTCGAAAATGCCGAAGCGAAACACGAGCTGTACGCCAAGATCGAACCGCAGTTCCAGGCGGACGAAATCCTCGCCACCAATACGTCCAGCATTCCGCTCGACGAACTGCGGCAAGGTCTGAGGGCGCCGCAGCGATTCCTCGGCCTGCACTTCTTCAACCCCGTCGCGCAGATGCCCCTTGTCGAAGTCGTGCGCCACGACGGGCTCGACCCCGCCATCGAGAAACGCGCGCTCGCCTTCTGCAAGGCCATCGGCAAGCTACCGGTGCCCGTGAAGGGCACCCCGGGCTTCCTGGTCAACCGAATTCTCATGCCATACCTGATGGAATCGATGCGCCTGTACAACGAGGGCGTACCGGGACCGGTGCTCGACCGCGAAGCGAAGAAGTTCGGCATGCCCATGGGACCGATCGAACTGGCGGACACCGTCGGTCTCGACGTCTGCGCGTCGGTGGGCAAGGAACTGGCCCCCTTCCTCGGACTGGACGTGCCGCAGGGTCTGGAAGAAAAGCTGCAGGCGAACAAGCGCGGCAAGAAAGACGGCGAAGGCCTGTATGTCTGGACGGATGGCAAGCCGGTGAAACCCGAAGTCGATCCGAACTACGTACCGCCGGCGGACGTCCAGGACCGCATGATCCTGCCCATGGTCAACGAAGCGGTTGCGTGCCTGGCCGAGGGCGTGGTCGACGACGCCGACCTACTCGATGCGGGCGTCATTTTCGGTACGGGTTTCGCGCCGTTCCGCGGCGGTCCGATTCAATACGTGCGTAGCGAAGGTCTCGCCGCCGTACGGGCACGCCTCGACAAGCTGACCGATCGCCACGGCGTCAGATTCAAGCCGAAGGAAGGTTGGGACAATCCGGTGCTTTCCCAGCCGGTGGCCTGAAAAAAAGCGCGCTCCGGCGCGCTTTTTTCTTCACGGAAGTTCGGGGAGCGGGCATAAAAAGGGTTCTTCGCGCACTACGGGGACGATCTCGCGCATCTGGGCGCTCTTCGGGTAAGGACAGCCGCTGGATGGCTCGTGTTGGCAGCGGCTTCGTCGGCTCACGCTCGTGCGTCGTGGAAGCCGCGACCGGGTTGGCCCTTGGGGCCTTCGGCGCCATCCCTGCGGGAGCGGGCCGTAGCTCCGCTTTCGCTCCAACGAGTCATCGCGGCCCTCGGCTAAGGCGGCCCCAAGGGCCAACCCGGCCACGGCACCGTCGGTTGCGGTTGGCTGTGGGCAGAGCACGAGCCGAGCACGTGGCGGGAGTGACCAGCATGCGGTCAGCTCTGTCCATGCATCGACGCCATGCTTTCCCCCACGTGACCGCCGCATCCGGAAGAGCCGTCGGCCACCACCCTCGATGCGACTTGCGGAACCGAGCGCTGCGGGCGGACCAGGCCCGCAGGGGGCGGACCTGGACGGTCCGCCGTTTTTGCTGAGGCAGGGAGGCCGAATCAAAAACCCCCGCCCGCAGCGCGGGCGCGACGGGGCGCAGCCATCAAACAAAAGCCGCGCAGCGGCTCCCCCTTCCCGAGCGACGGTGAAGCCGGAGCGTCGAGGGTGGTGGCCGACGGCTCTCCCCGAAGCGCCCGAGCGCGAACGCGATGGCAAAGCCGAGCCGCCCCCATAACGAGTGAAGAACCTTTTCTCAGCCGTTTCACACGTTTTCTGTAGAACCGATCACGGCGAAATGCGGACAATCACCACATCAGATCGTCAGGCACGCCGTCGTCGGCTTCGACGACCGCATTGGGATCGACCACCAGCGCGATCTGCTCCGGCGCGAACTCGCGAATCTGTTCCACCACCGAACGATCCAGCAGCAGGTAACGGCCGCCATGCTGCACGACGCCCAGCTCACCCGCATTGAGCGCGGCCAGCTGAGCCTCGTCGACATGCACGCGACGAATCTTGTCGCCATACGGGAAGTGGCGAACCTTATCCACATCGGGCTTGTTCAGTGCCTTACCGTTGAGCACTTGCTCCAGCTTGCGCTTGCGCTCCTTGCGCAACTGCGCCAGTTCGGCCGCTTCCTGCTCTACACGCTTGCGCTCGGCCGCTTCGGTCTGCGACCGGATGGCATAGGCTTTCGCCAGATCGATTTCGCCATCCTTGCGCGGAGCGGCGGCCTGCTGGGGACGCTGCGGCTTGCCGCCTTGCCCGCTTTTCGCCTGCGATGCTCCGCCCTGCCATTTCCTGGGGCCGGGACCGCCGCCCTGCGTTTTCCTGTTTGCAGGCGCGTTTTTGTTTGCGGGCGAACCGGTTTGCGGGCGCGGTGCCGGTGCACGCTTTTCTTCGCGGACCGGGGCGACGAAACCTGCTTTCAGCAGCTGGTCGCGTAGGGAATCTGCCATGTCTGTGCTCTTTCGTTCAGTAGTGCGGCGGCGGCGGTTCGGAGTGCGGATCGTTACCGAGCCCCGCGCGCATGTTGGACAGGTCGGAACGCAGATCGCGCATCGCGCGCTCCAGCGCAGCCAACCGTTGGGAGATTTCGACATCGGCCGACGACAGTCCGTTGACGGTGTCGTCGACGAAGGCCAGCTTGACCTCCAGTTCGGTGATGCGGCTTTCCAGCTCGGTACTCATGTCGCGTCACGCAGGCTGCGGCCGCGACCGATGCCGTAATAAGCCAGTCCGGCATCCTCGACCGCCACGGGATCGTAGAGATTGCGTCCGTCGAAAATGGCCGGCGTCTTCAGCAGACCGCGCACACGAGCGAAATCCGGACTGCGGAAAGCCTTCCACTCCGTGACGATCGCAAGCACGTCGGCACCTTCCAGCGCTTCGTACGGACGGTCGCACAGCACCAGGTCCGCACGCTCGCCGTAGATGCGTCGCGTCTCGTCGGCAGCTTCCGGATCGCAGGCGCGTACCGTCGCCCCCGCATTCCAAAGCTGCTCCATCAGACGCCGGCTGGATGCCTCGCGCATGTCGTCGGTATTCGGCTTGAACGCCAGGCCCCAGACCGCGACGGTCTTGCCCTTGAGGTCGCCACCGAAATGCCGGGAAATCAGTTCGAAGAGTTTGGCTTTCTGCGCATCGTTGACCGCCTCGACCGCATTGAGCAGCACCGCGTCGTAACCGTTCGCATGAGCGGTGCGACCCAGTGCCTGAACGTCCTTCGGAAAACACGATCCGCCATACCCCGCACCGGGGTAGATGAAGTGATAGCCGATACGAGGGTCCGAACCGATGCCCTGCCGGACCAGCTCGACGTCCGCGCCCACGCGCTCGGCGATGTTCGCGATCTCGTTCATGAAGCTGATCTTGGTCGCAAGCATGGCGTTGGCCGCGTACTTCGTCAGCTCCGCCGACCGCTCGTCCATCACCACCATGCGGTCGTGATTGCGGTTGAACGGCGCGTAGAGCTTGCGCAGCAGCGCAACAGCGCGAGGGCTGGACGCACCGACGATGATGCGGTCGGGACGCAGGCAGTCTTCGACCGCGTCGCCTTCCTTCAGGAATTCGGGATTGGATACCACGTCGAACTCGACCTGGGAATCGCGCGCCTTCAGACGCGCCGCGACCGCCGCGCGAACGCGATCCGCCGTACCGACGGGTACCGTCGACTTGTTCACGACGATGGCATAACGATCGAGGTTGTCGCCGATCGTGTTGGCGACGGCGAGCACATACTTGAGGTCCGCACTGCCGTCCTCGTCCGGAGGCGTGCCAACGGCGATGAAAAGAATGTCGCCGTGCGCGATAGCCGGCGCGGCGTCGGTGGTGAAATCCAGACGCCCTTCCTCGCGATTGCGCTTCACCATCGGCTCGAGGCCGGGCTCGTAGATCGGCACGTCGCCCTGTTTCAGGCGCTCGACCTTGCCGGCATCGATATCCACGCAAACGACGTGGTTACCCATTTCCGCGAGACACGCGCCCGTGACAAGGCCCACGTATCCGGTTCCGAAAATCGTAACTTTCATGACATTCCCTGGCGCCGGGAAAGCGCCGCGATGGAACGGCGCATTGTAGAAGACGTACGGGCGAGGCGCGAGACACCCAAAGAAAAAGGGCGCGGATCGCTCCGCGCCCTTCGTCAGACCAGCGAGGGGGCGATTACTTGCCCGCTGCGCCAGGCTGCGGACCCTGACCCGCCGGGGTCGGACCCGTCTTGACCAGTTCCACGTCGAAGATGATCGTCGCGTTCGGCGGGAAGCCGTTTTCCGGCTTGGCGCCGTAAGCGATGTTCGACGGGATGAACAGCTTGTACTTGCCGCCGGTCTGCATCAGCTGCAGGCCTTCGCGGAAGCCCGGGATCACCGCGGCGAGCGGAATCTGGGCAGCAGCAGCGCCCGGATGATCGGCCGACGAATCGAACTTCTCACCGTTCACGAACGTACCGGTGTAGTTGATCGTGACCGTGTCGTTCGGACCCGGACGCTGACCGGTACCGGCCTGGACGACCTGGTACTGCAGGCCCGACGAGGTGACCTTCACGCCCGCAGCGGACTTGTTCTTCGCGAGGAACGCGTCGCCTTCGGTCTTGTTCTGGGCGGCAACCTTGTTGTACTCGGCTTCGGCCTTGACCTTCAGCTGAGCCACGAAGGCTTCACGAACCTGCTTGGCTTCGGCTTCCGTCATGGTCGGCTTCTGGCCCGAGAGGGCCGCCTGCAGCGCCTTGGCGACGGTGGCAGCATCCACTTCCTTCGCGACGAGCGGCGGCAGCGAGCTGGCAAGATCCCAACCCACGACGTAGCTGGCCTTGGTTTTGTCGACCGCGCCTGCCGGAGCAGCGGCCGGCTTGGCGGCCTGGGCGTATGCGCCCGCGGTCATGCCCAGCGCAACAGCCAGCGCGGCGGCCGTCATCGTGGGACGCAAAAAGTGCTTCATTCGATACTCCCTCATTCTTGAAAGATTCGGCGACGCCGGTACACCTCCTTGTGGAGGCAGAACGCCATTGTGCGGTGGTTCGCGCCCAGCTTGCAATGACGGTGGGTGGGACAAGGTTCACAAGAAATAGTTCATCGCGGGCTGCTTATTCCTCCGGAGCGTGCCCGGGTTTGTCCAGCGTGTCCCGCAGCGCCGCCTGAAGCCGTGCGTGAACCTGAACAAGTACGCGCCATAACAGCCATGTGAGGCCGATGCCGATGGCCACGATGACCAGTGCCACTTCGCGCGGCGGAAGGATCGTAGAGGCGAGCGCGGCCACCAGCAGGCCAAGGATCAACATGACCATCACGGGAATGATCCGGGCGAGCATGCTGCGGATCGCAAAATTTCGCGCCCCGCCTACTCGCTCGGGAATACCCAGCTCCGCCAGCAGCATGCCCAGTGCGCCCGCCTTTCGATAGGCAGCGACAATCATCGGCAACGACAGCAGTGCCGCGAGCGACCAGGCCAGGCTGCGCTTGACGGTCGGCTGGCCGGCCAGCAAATCCAGGTGCAGGAATCCGCGCCGATAGGCGAAGGCGACGATGATGAATACGGCGATCACCAGCATCATGTTGATGATCACGTGCCATACGAGGCGGCGGATCATCTTCATGACGATGGCGCCCTGCCCCGACAGCCCCAGATTGCCCATCCAGTCCGTATAGGCATTGGCCACGCCCGTCACCCGCCCCGGCAGGTGCCGCGACAGGAAGCCCGCCAACGGGTCCGATCCGCGGATCAGGTACGGCGTAAGGAAGGTCGTGAGAGCCGACACGGCGACCGCGACCGGGTAGAGGAAGTTACTGGTGACCTTGAGCGTGAGACCCAGCGACGCGATGACGAACGAGAATTCGCCGATCTGCGCCAGACCCATGCCGACCCGCAGCGATGTCCGGCCGTCATTGCCGGCGACGAAGCTGCCAAAGCTGCAGGTCACCACCTTTCCGACCACGACCGCGATGGTGACGATGAAGATCGGCCATGCGTATTCCATCAGCAACGCCGGGTCGATCAACATGCCGATGGCGACGAAGAAGATGGCGCTGAACATGTCGCGCACCGGCATGATGATGCGCTCGACGCGCGCCACGCTTTCGGATTCGGCCACGATCGCGCCGATCATGAAAGCGCCCAGCGCGACGCTGTAACCCAGCTCGGTCACCAGCAGGCAGAAGCCAAAGCAGATGCCCAGTACGGCAACCAGCAGCACGTCGTTGCGGCTGACGCGCGCGATGTAGTCGACCACGCGCGGTACCAGCAGCAGGCCGACCACCAGCGACACCGCCATGAACAGCCCCAGCCGGCCAACGGCGGCGAAAGCATCGGCGGCTTCGACGCCGCCGGTACTGGCGATACCGGTAAGCAGCGCCATCAGGACGATGGCGAGCAGGTCTTCGACGATCAGGATGCCGAACATCAGCTGGGCGAAACGCTCGCGCTTCAGCCCCAGGTCCTCGAGCGCCTTCATGATGATGGTGGTCGAGGAAATCGACAGCATCGCGCCGAGGAACAGCGAGTCCATCGCCGACCAGGCGAAGAACCGGCCGATCTCGTAACCGATCCATACCATCAGCACGATTTCCGCGAACGCCGCGACCAGGGCGGCGCCGCCGACGGCGCGAAGTTTCTTCAGGCTGAACTCGAGGCCCAGCGCGAACAGCAGCAAGATCATGCCAAGTTCGGACAACGTACGGATCGTCTGCTCTTCATGGATGAAGATGACCGGCAGCGTGTGCGGTCCGATCAACAAGCCCGCGATGATGTAGCCGAGCACGACCGGCTGGCGCAGACGCTGGAACAAAACGGTGGTAAGCCCGGCGACAAGCATCACCGTGGCGAGATCCTGGATGAAAACGAGTTCGTGCATGCGCATCCCTTATTGCGAAGGGACAGGTTAACAATTGCGTTCGCATTGCGGACGCACCCGGACCCGGTACGTCATTAAAAATTTCTCGCCGCATCGACGCGAGGCGCGCGAACCTAAATACGCGCCACGATTGATCATTCCTATTTGTGTGAAATTTTTTCGAAAAAAAGTGTAACGAATGCTTGACGAAGACCAGGCCCCGCCCTATTCTTTGCGGCTTCCAGCGGCGGGGCCATAGCTCAGCTGGGAGAGCGCCTGCATGGCATGCAGGAGGTCGCCGGTTCGATCCCGGCTGGCTCCACCAACTCTATACGTCCCCATCGTCTAGAGGCCTAGGACATCACCCTTTCACGGTGGCGACCGGGGTTCGAATCCCCGTGGGGACGCCACTTCTTCGGAACAGCGAAGACGTGTGATGTAGAGAGTTGGTTTGTACGCTGGAAGATGGAAGTAAATGCGGAGCGGTAGTTCAGTCGGTTAGAATGCTGGCCTGTCACGCCGGAGGTCGCGGGTTCGAGTCCCGTCCGCTCCGCCACTTACTTTTCGATGAAAAGCCCGCCTCTAGCGGGTTTTTTTTCGTCTGCAGGAAATGCACCCGGTTACCAACACCCCTCTGTGGGCGCGCGCCTGCTCGTGAAAGCCAACGAAGCGGAGATACCGCGCGTGGTGTTCGTGGCCTGGTATATGGGTTCGCGAAGGCGAGCATACGTCTTCGTCGCCCTGTCGGCTTTCGCGCGCAGGCGCGCTCCCCACAGAGAGCCGGCCCTTCTGCCTTAGTCCGTTGAATCCGGTATACGCTCCAGCGTCCCGATCGAATGCCCCTGCTCCGCCAGGTATTCCAGCCAGCGACTCAGGAACCCGTTCATCCGGAGCCGGTGCTGAAACACCGTATCCGCCGCCGGAAAGGGACCCAGCACCTGCCACAACCGGCGTCCCGGATGGCAATGCAGCGCTTCCGCTACATGGGCATCGGTGTACATCCGCAACTGGGCCGAGGGCGAAGGCTGACCGGTCTGCTCATCGACGAAGTCGTAGGTCAGCTCCAGTTCCAGCGTATACGGATGCCTTTCCTGGATCTGCAACCGGACCTTGAGCCCATCGTCCACGTCGGACACATACGTGCCCTGCGCCAGCCGCTGCGGTGCGAACAGTCGCGCCAGCCGGTGGTAATTCTCCGCATACAGCCCCATCAGGAAGCCGAAGCGTCCCGGGAGCAGCGACGAAGAAGGGCGTTCGATGACTTCGGTCACAAGGACTCCTGTTGCCTCTTTACTAGTACATATGGCGTTCGATGCCGAGGTATTCAAAGATCTTGCTGGAGATCTCCTCGATAGACGTATGCGTCGTATTCAGTACGGGAATATTCTCCCTGCGCATCAGCTTGTCGGCCTGTTCCAGTTCCCAGCGACACTGCTTCAGCGTGGCGTAGCGGCTGCCCGGGCGGCGCTGCTCGCGAATCTGCGCCAGACGGTTCGGGTCGATGGTCAGACCGAACAGCCGGCTGCGATAAGGGCGCAGACGCATCGGCAGTTCCAGCTTGTCGAGGTCGTCGTCCGTGAGCGGATAATTGGCGGCACAGACACCGTAATGCAAGGCCATGTAAAGACAGGTCGGCGTCTTTCCCGAGCGCGAAACGCCGATCAGGACGAGGTCGGACTCGTTGTAATCCACATCCAGACCGTCGTCATGAGCCAGCGCGTAGTTGGTGGCATTGATACGCGCCTCGTAGCGCTCGAAATCCACCAGGCCGTGCGAACGGTTCACCGCACCGGAGCGCTTGGCGCCCAGTTCCTCTTCCAGCGGGTCGATAAAAGGGGCGAAGACGTCCAGCATCAGCGCGCCGCTGCCCCCGACGATGTCGCACAGCGAGCGCGAGGTCATCGTATTCACCACGATCGGTCGCTGGCCATCCTGGGCGTACTTGGTCTTGATACGCAGCGCGGCCGCCTCCGCCTTCTGCGGATTGTCGATAAAGGGCAGCCGATGGGTATCGAACTGCACCCCTTCGAACTGGGCCAGCATGCTGTTTCCGATGGTTTCGGCGGTAATGCCGGTAGAGTCGGAAATGAAGAAAACGGTTCTGCGCATCGGGAACGATCCGGATCGGGCCTCTGTGGTGGCACCTTAGCGCGTAAACGTTTAGCCGCACAGCGGCTGAACGTTTGTGCATCGCGCCTTGTTTCGCGGGCTCCCGGCCCCCGACAATAGAGGACTTTATTCGCGCGGCCCGTACGCCGGCCTTTCGACAAACCCTTTGACGACCCTTTGAGGAACTTCCTTTGAGCGACCTGGTGCTTTGGCTCGACGCGTTGCGCATGACCGACCTCGGCAAGGTAGGCGGCAAGAACGCCTCCCTTGGCGAAATGATCGGCAATCTGGCGAAACTTGGGGTTTCCGTGCCGGGCGGCTTCGCCACCACGGCCGACGCTTTCCAGACCTACCTCGAAAAGAGCGGTCTGGCGAAACGCATCCAGGAGCGTCTGGCGACGCTCGACGTCGACAACGTCGACGAACTGGTGAAGGGCGGCAAGGAGATCCGCGGCTGGATCGTGGACACCGCCCTGCCCGCCGATCTGGAACAGGCGATCCGCGACGCCTATATCAAGCTCTGCAAAGATGCCGGCAGCGACGACATCGCCGTCGCCGTGCGCTCTTCCGCCACGGCGGAAGACCTGCCGGATGCCTCCTTCGCCGGTCAGCAGGAAACCTTCCTCAACGTGGTCGGCATCGACGACGTGCTGCACAAGGTGAAGGAAGTCTTCGCCTCGCTCTATAACGATCGCGCCATCGCCTATCGCGTCCACCAGGGCTTCAAGCACGAGGACGTCTTCCTGTCCGCCGGCGTGCAGCTGATGATCCGTTCCGACGTCGGCGCTTCCGGCGTGCTCTTCACGCTGGATACCGAATCCGGCTTCCGCGACGTCGTCTTCATCACGGGCTCGTACGGCCTGGGCGAGATGGTCGTGCAGGGCGCCGTCAATCCGGACGAGTTCTACGTCTTCAAGCCCACGCTCAACCAGGGCAAGCCGGCCGTCCTGCGCCGCAGCCTCGGCGCCAAGCAGCAGCGCATGGTCTACTCCGACCAGCCCGGCGAGCGCGTGCGCATCGAGGAAACGCCGGCCGCCGACCGCCACCGCTTCTGCATCGACGATGCCGACGTGCAGGAACTGGCGAAGCAGTCGCTCGTCATCGAAAAGCACTACGGCCGCCCGATGGACATCGAGTGGGCGAAGGACGGCCACACCGGCAAGCTGTACATCGTGCAGGCCCGCCCGGAAACCGTGAAATCGCGTTCCACCACGACCACGCTCGAGCGCTTCCAGCTCAACGAGCGCAGCAAGATCCTCACCGAGGGTCGCGCCATCGGCCAGAAGATCGGCGCCGGCAAGGCGCGCGTCATCCGCTCGCTGGCCGACATGAACAAAGTGCAGCCCGGCGACGTGCTGGTAGCCGACATGACCGATCCCGACTGGGAGCCGGTGATGAAGCGCGCCGCCGCGATCGTCACCAACCGCGGCGGCCGCACCTGCCACGCGGCGATCATCGCGCGCGAACTCGGCGTACCCGCCGTCGTGGGTTGCGGTAACGCGCTGGAAACCATTCCCGACGGTGCGGACGTCACCGTGTCCTGCGCCGAAGGCGACACCGGAACGATCTACGAAGGCATCCTGAAGTTCGACCGCATCACGGCCGATCTGGGTCACATGCCCGAAGCGCCGCTGAAGATCATGATGAACGTGGCCAACCCGGAACGCGCCTTCGACTTCGGCATGCTGCCGAACGCGGGTATCGGCCTGGCCCGTCTGGAAATGATCATCGCCAGCCACATCGGCGTGCATCCTAAGGCGTTGCTCGAATACGCGAAGCAGGACGCCGAAATCAAGGCACGCATCGACGCGCGTATCGCCGGCTACGCCGATCCGGTCACGTTCTATGTCGACCGCCTCGCGGAAGGCATCTCCACCATCGCCGCCTCGGTCTATCCGAAACCGGTCATCGTGCGTCTGTCCGACTTCAAGTCGAACGAATATGCCGGCCTGCTCGGCGGCTCGCGCTACGAGCCGCACGAAGAGAACCCGATGATCGGCTACCGCGGCGCCAGCCGTTACGTCGATCCCGGCTTCGCCGATTCGTTCGCGCTGGAATGCCGCGCGGCGAAATACGTGCGCGAAGAAATGGGCTTCACAAACGTGTGGATCATGATTCCGTTCGTGCGCACGCTGGACGAAGGCCGCAAGGTCATCGAAGTGCTGAAGAAGAACGGCCTGACCCAGGGCGAGAACGACCTGAAGGTCATCATGATGTGCGAGGTGCCGTCGAACGCACTGCTCGCCGACGAATTCCTCGACATCTTCGACGGCTTCTCGATCGGCTCGAACGACCTCACGCAGCTGACCCTCGGTCTCGACCGCGATTCGAGCATCGTCGCCAACCTCTTCGACGAGCGCGATCCGGCCGTCAAGAAGCTGCTGTCGATGGCGATCCAGTCGGCCCGCGCCAAGGGCAAGTACATCGGCATCTGCGGCCAGGGCCCGTCCGATCATCCGGATCTGGCCGAATGGCTGATGGAACAGGGTATCGAGTCGGTATCCCTGAATCCGGATACGGTGGTGGATACATGGTTGCGGTTGGCCAAGAAAAAGGCTGGCTGAAAAAGCCACTGAGAGCGATACGAAAACGGCGGGCTCGAAGCCCGCCGTTTTTTTTGCTCGATTCAGGAGGGAGACGATAAGCGCGACGACCATCGGCCCTTCATCGTCGCTCCCGCGCAGGCAGGAGCCCGGTGCGGTGCAGTGGGTTATCGCGATAACGGTGATTCAGCACGTCCTGCAACCTCGAGGACATCGCCCTCAATCGTTGCGATCTCGATGGGCGACTACGCCAGATGCACCGATACCCCAGCCGCCCGGTACGCCTCGACCGTAACGGCATCCGTACCGCCCGCCACCACCAGATGCGCGATCGCCCCCACCGGTGCCGTGAAATGCGTCGCCGCGGCAATCAGCTTGTCCGGGGTAGCTACCGCGATCGTCTCGCCACTGGCTTCGATCATCGCCTGCTTAAGCACCACCTCTTCGGTGTCGTACGTCCACAGGCCATGCACCGGATCGATCGAACAGATGCCGGGGAAACACAGATCGGCGCGAATACCCTGAGCCTGACGAACCGTCAGCGAACCGATGGCGCCACCGATCTTCGGATGTATCCGCCCTCCCAGCAGCAGAACCTCGAAGCCGGGACGGCCGAGCACAGCGGCGGCAACGTCCGGCGCATTCGTGACCACGGTCAGATCGCGATGCTCGGGCAGTGCCGAAGCGATCGCGGTATTCGTCGAACCGGCATCGATGAAGATGATCTGTCCGTTACCGACGAGTCCGGCCGCGATCTGCGCGAGCGAGCGCTTGAGCTCCGCGTTTTCGGTATGCCGTACGCTGAGGGGCGCGACCTGCCCCATCAGCAATGCACCGCCATACACACGTTTGCACAGCCCCTGCGCCGAAAGCTCGCGCAGATCGCGCCGGATCGAATCTTCCGACACACGCAACTCCACGGCGAGGTCGGCCGCGATCACTCTGCCCTCGCGATTCAGACGATCGACGATCAGCCGCTGGCGTTCGCCGGGCAACGCAACATCGACAGGCGTATTCATTTCGGCAGGAACCCGAGGCCGACCAGTTCCGCACGCAGCTGCGCCGGCGTGTGGAAATGGATGCCGTGGATACCGAAGGTTTCGGCAGCCTCTACATTCCGCGCGTTGTCGTCGATGAAGACGGCACGCGCGGGATCGATGTCGTAGCGCTCCAGCAGGATGCGATAAATCCGCTCGTCGGGCTTGATCATCTTTTCCTCGCCCGACACGACGATGCCGTCGAACCATTCGAGGAAATCGAAGCGCTCGCGAGCGATGGGGAACGTTTCCTGCGACCAGTTGGTCAGGCCGTAAAGCGGATGCCCCGCATCTTTCAGTTCGCGCAGGATATGCAGGCTATCGTCGATGGGCCCACGCAGGGTTTCTTCCCAACGATGCTGGAACGCGGCGATCAGTTCGCCGTGCGTCGGATGGATCGCGGTAAGCGCCTCGACCGCTTCGTCCCACGGACGACCGGCATCCTGGGCGAGGTTCCATTCGGGCGTGGTCACCTCGGCAAGGAAGCGTTCCATGCCGGCCTCGTCGTCGCCGAACAGCTTGCGGTACAGATAACGCGGATTCCAGTCGATCAGCACGCCGCCGAAATCGAAGATCACCACATCGCGTTTATGGTTGGAATGCATGGGAATCTCCTTAGCGGCGCGCGATGTTCGCGCTCAGGGTAACAAGCAGAAGCAGTGCGCCGATGCCGAAGAGCGCGATGGGCAGGCTGCTGGCGTGGGCCGCGAAACCGATGGCGGCCGGACCGGCAAGCATGCCGGCGTAACCCAGCGACGTGACGGTCGCGATGGCGATACCCGCCGAGGTACCCGGCTGGCGTCCCGCCGCGCTGAAAAGTACCGGCACGATGTTGGAAGCCCCGATACCCACCAGCACGAAGCCCAGCAGACCCGCGTAGCCCCATGGCAGCGTCGTCGCCACGATGAAGCCGATGGCTGCGATCAGGCTGCCGATGCGCACGATCGTCACCGGCCCGACGACCGCGGTAACCCGGTCGCCCAGCAAACGCCCCGTCGCCATCGCCACGGAGAATGCGGCGTAACCGATACCTGCGGTCGACACGTCGAAGCCACGCGAGAAACGCAGGAAAACGGCACTCCAGTCGAGCATCGCGCCTTCGGCCAGGAACACGATCAGGCACAGGAAACCCAGCAGCAGGACAGCGGCCGACGGCATACGGAAGATCGTGTGCCCATGCGTCGCATCGTCGTCGATATGCGCGAGCAGGTGCTTCCATTGAGTAGCGACGATCGCCAGCAGCAGGACGGACACCGCGACGGCGCAAGCGCCCAGCGGCGCACCCGCGCGCAGCAGGGCCGCCATGCCCGCCGAACCGACCAGACCGCCCACGCTGAACAATCCATGGAAGCCCGACATCAGCGGACGCCCGGCATGTTTCTCGACATCGACGGCATGCGCATTCATGGCCACGTCGACGACACCCAGCGATCCGCCAAAAAACACCAGCGCGACGCCGAGCCACACCGCCGACGAGGCGACGGTCAGAAGCGGCAGCGCGATGCAGAGCAGCAAGGCGCTGATCCCGATGACATTGCGATTGCCATAGCGATGGGTGAGGAATCCGGCCAGCGGCATGGCAGCCGTTGCGCCGCAGCCCATGCACAGCAGGACCAGTCCGAGGTTCGCATCGTCCAGTCCAAGGCGCGCCTTGGCGTAAGGAACCATCGGGGCCCAACTGGCCATGCCGATGCCGGAGAGCAGGAAAATAAGTCGGGTAGCGCGTGCGGCAGGGGCAATCATGGAAAGACTCGCGGAGACGAATGCGCATCAATGTACGAAATCATGCATAAACGTGCAATAGCAAAACGCATCGAAATGGCCTATTGCATCGCCCCCGCCATGTACGTACATTTGTACACATGGCCACCCCCACCCTTACCGACCGTCAGCAAAAGACCCTCGCCTTCCTGCAGGAATACCTGCAATTGCAGGGACTGCCGCCCACACTGCGCGAGATCGCCGATGCCCTCGGCTTTCCCAGCCACAGTTCGGCGCAGGCCTGCGTGGAGTCGCTGGTCCGCAAGGGCGTCATCGAACGTTCGCCCCAGCACCGCGGTCTGCGTCTGCCCGCCAGCCTGACGATGTCCCCGCGCATACCGGGCAACGAATTGCCGCTGATCGGTCGCGTCGCCGCGGGCTCGCCCATCCTCGCCGAGGAAAACATCGAGTCGCAGCTGGAGATCGATCCGGCCATGTTCCGTCCCCGCGCCGATTATCTGCTGCGCGTCGTGGGCATGAGCATGCGCGACGTCGGCATTCTCGACGGCGATTTCCTCGCCGTGCATCGCACGCCCACCGCCAGCGACGGCCAGATCGTCGTTGCCCGGCTGGACGACGAAGTCACGGTGAAGCGTCTGAAACACGAGCGGGGCAAGCTGCTTCTGATGCCCGCCAATCCCGATTTCGAGCCGATCGAAGTCGACCCCCGTCGCCACGCGTTCGCCATCGAAGGGCGTTACGTCGGCATCATTCGCAGGACCTGACCATGAACGCCATCGCCGCACCGACTCTCGCCCAGGTTCTCGACCATCCAGGTATCTGGCGCCGTTCCGCCGAGCGACAGCCGCGCGTCCGCGCGCTGCCCACCGGCTGGGAATCGCTCGATGCGAAGCTGCCCGGTGGTGGCTGGCCGCAGGGCGCACTCAGCGAAATCCTGTTCGAACACGACGGGCTGGGCGAACTCGATCTGGTGATGCCCGCCCTCGCGACGCTGACCCAGGAACACCGCCGCGTCATCTTCGTCGCGCCGCCTTACCTGCCCTACGCACCCGCCCTCGTGGCCGCCGGCGTCGACCTGCGCTTCCTGCACGAAATCCACGCCGGCTCCACCGAAGCCGCATGGAGCATGGAGCAATGCCTGCGCTCGGGCTGCTGCGGCGCCGTGGTCGGCTGGTTGCCCGATATCGACTACCGCAGCCTGCGCCGCCTGCAACTGGCCGCCGAAAGCGGCGATGCCTGCGCGATGATTTTCCGGCCGGCGCAACATGCCGCGCACAACAGCCCCGCGGCACTACGCCTGAAGGTCAGCAACAGCGACGAGGCCACATATGTGGATGTCCTCAAATCGCGCGGCCTGCTGACCACCACCGCTCCGCTACTGCGCATGCGTGCCTGATGAATCCGGTCATGACGCTTACATTTCGTAGCCGTCGTGACGCAGGGTTCTTCGACACCAGGACGACGCGGTCATGCTTTGGGCCTGCCTCCGGTTTCCCGGTCTGGCGTTCTCCGCCGCCTTCGCCGCGACACCGGAGGCAGGCCCCTCCGCTTTACTGGATAACCGGGCGCGCAAGCGCGTCATCGCCGCCGTCAGCCCCGAAGCCGCCGACGCAGGCGTAAAGCGGGGACAAAGTCTTGCCGCCGCCCGTGCGCTCTGCCCCTCTCTTGCCGTGCGTCCGCGCGATCGCGCCGCCGAAGCGCGTCTGCTCGCCGAACTGGCCGCATGGTGTTATCAGTTCAGCGGACACGTCAGTCTGATTCCCCCGAATGCGCTGCTGATGGAAGCGGGCGCCAGCCTGCGCCTGTTCGACGGCTGGCCCGTTCTGGCCGCACGGTTGAAGGAAGGGCTCGCGGCACAAGGCCATGCCTATACCATTGCGGCCGCGCCTTTCGCCGCGGCCGCCTGGGTTTTCGCGGCCACCTCCGACGGCATGGTGTTGCCGCAGCCCGAAGGTGTCGTTCGTATGCTCGGCACGCTGACGCTCGCACAGAGCGGCCTGCCTTCGTCCACGGTCAAGGCACTGTCGTCGATGGGCTTCCGGCGCATGGACGACGTATTCCGCCTGCCCCGCCCCGAGCTCACGCGACGCATCGGACGGGACGGCATCGAATGGCTCGATCGCCTGCGCGGTCACACTTCCCATGTCCTGCCTGCGTGGCAACCTCCGGCCGATTTTCGCCAGCGCATCGAGTTCGACAGCGAGCTCGATGGCAGTCAGCCACTGCTCTTTCCGCTGCGCCGCCTGACCCGCTCGCTGGCCAATCTGCTCGCCGCGCGCGATGGGGGCGTGCAGCGCTTCGTCCTTACCCTCGAACATGCCCGTGGCCAAGTAACCCATGTCACGGTCGCCATGGCCGCACCGCAGCGCGATGCGGAACGCCTGTTCGAACTGGCACGCACGCGTCTGGAACGCACGACGCTTCCGGCGCCGGCCCGCGGCATGGAACTGCATGCCGAACAATTACCCATGTTCCGCCCACCCGTACGCGATCTGTTCGAACCGGTGCATGGCGATGGCCTCGACTGGCCCACGCTGGACGAACGTCTGCGCGCACGTCTTGGCGATGCCGCGCTACGGCAGATCGCCCTCATCGCGGATCATCGCCCGGAGCGCGCGTCGCGTTACGGCACACCCACCACGCTGGTCCTTCCCGAAAGCCGGCGGCGGCCGCTATGGCTGTTGCCTCGCCCGTTGATCATGCGTCCCGATCCCGTCGCGGTACTGGCGGGGCCCGAACGCATCGAAAGCGGTTGGTGGGACGGCCACGACACACGCCGGGACTATTACATCGTGCGCACCGCGCACGGACAGCGCGCATGGGCTTATCTGCCTTCCGGCACGCTGGACGGATGGATGCTGCATGGCTGGTTCGCCTGATGTTTCCCCTGGACCTGCCTCCCGCCAACGACGATGTATCCGAACTGCCCGGTTATGTCGAACTGCATGCGCTCAGCGATTTCAGTTTCCAGCGTGGCGCATCCAGTGCGCGCGAACTGTTCGAACGCGCGCGCGACATCGGCTACGAAGCGCTGGCCATCACGGACGAATGCTCGCTGTCGGGCATCGTACGCGGCCTGGAAGCTTCGCTGGCCACCGGCGTCGACCTCATCGTCGGAAGCGAACTTCGCCTGACCGATGGTCCCGTCGTCGTGCTGCTGGTCGAGAACCATGCCGGCTATACCGAACTGTGCCGGTTGATCACGCAGGGCCGGCGTCGCGCTCCCAAGGGGCACTACGAACTTCACCGCGCCGATCTGGAAAACCTGGCCGAAGGACTGTGCGTACTCTGGATACCGGGCTCACCGGCCGCTCCCAGCGCCAGCCGGAACGACGAATACGCGGCATGGGTGGCGAAACATTTTTCCAGCCGCGCATGGATGGCCGTCGAACTGCATCGCGGTCAGCACGACGACGCCGAACTGGCCTCGCTGCTCGCGCTGGCCGGACGTCACGATATTCCCTGCGTTGCCGCCGGTGACGTCCATATGCACCTGCGGAGCCGGCGCTCATTGCAGGACGTCATGACCGCCATCCGCCTGAATGTCCCCGTTGCCGACGCCGGTTATGCGCTGTTTTCCAATGGCGAACGCCACCTGCGCAAGCGCGAGGTACTGGCCCGCATCTATCCCCGCGAATTACTCGCCGAAACGTTGCGCGTCGCCGCACGCTGTCGCGGTTTCGATATTCGCAAGATCAACTACGTATATCCGCGCGAACTCGTGCCCGAAGGGCTGGAAGCTCCGGATCATCTGCGCAGGCTCGTCGAGGAAGGTGCTCAGCGCCGATGGCCCGAAGGACCCGAAAAGTCAGTCTTGGACCTGATCGAGAAGGAACTCGCGCTTATCGCGAAACTGAAGTACGAAGCGTTTTTTCTCACGGTCTACGACATCGTGCGTTTCGCGCGAAGCAAGGAGATCCTGTGCCAGGGTCGTGGCTCGGCCGCCAATTCGGTCGTCTGTTTCTGCCTCGGCATCACCGAGGTCAATCCCTCCCAGACCGCCATGCTCTTCGAGCGCTTCATTTCCGAACAACGCGACGAGCCGCCCGATATCGACGTCGACTTCGAACACGAGCGGCGCGAGGAAGTACTGCAATACGTCTTCAATAAATACGGGCGCGAACGCGCCGCGCTGGCCGCCACCGTCATCAGCTACCGGAGCAAGAGTGCCTCGCGCGATATCGGCCGCGCACTGGGACTGGCGGAAGATCAGCTGGACCAGCTAAGCCATGCCTACTCCCACGCACACGGCGACGTGCCTATCGAGGAGCGACTGCGCGAACGCGGTTTCGACGTTTCCAGTCGTACGATCCGCAAACTGATCGAGTTGGTGAAAGAACTTCGCGGTATGCCACGGCACCTTTCCCAGCACGTGGGTGGGTTCGTCATTTCCGACACGCCGCTCTACTCGCTCGTCCCCATTGAAAACGCGGCCATGGACAACCGCACCATCATCCAGTGGGACAAGGACGACCTGGAAACGATGAAGCTTCTGAAGGTGGATTGCCTCGCGCTGGGCATGCTCACCTGTCTGCGCAAATCCCTCGATCTGCTGCGCGAGCATCGCGACGTCGACTTTCCGCAACTGGCGGACATCCCCATGGACAATGAGCGCACATACGAAATGATCCAGCGCGCGGACACCGTCGGTGTCTTCCAGATCGAATCGCGTGCCCAGATGTCGATGCTGCCCCGACTGAAACCCGCAAATTATTACGACCTGGTCATCCAGGTGGCGATCGTTCGCCCCGGCCCTATCCAGGGCGGCATGGTTCACCCGTTCCTGCAACGGCGAAAACTGCCGCGGGAGAGCATCGTGTACGAGAAAAACGTGCGCGATGTACTCGAACGCACGCTCGGCATACCTATTTTCCAGGAGCAGGTCATGTCGCTGCTTCAGGTGGTAGCCGATTTCTCGGCTTCCGATGCCGACGATCTGCGCCGGTCGATGGCCGCCTGGAAACGCCGCGGCGGCGTGGAGAAATTTGAGCCGCGCATCCGTGAAGCGATGGCGAAAAACGATTATCCCGACGAATTCATCCAGCAGATCATCGATCAGATCAAAGGTTTCGGCAGCTATGGCTTCCCGGAATCGCACGCGGCGGGTTTCGCCCTGCTCGCTTACGCGTCCTCTTACATCAAGTGCCACTACCCGGCGATTTTTACCTGCGCGCTGCTGAACAGCCAGCCGATGGGTTTCTACGCCCCGGCCCAACTCGTTCAGGACCTGCGCCAGCAAGGCGTCGAAGTACGTCCGCCCGATGTCACCGCCAGCGACTGGGACTGCACTCTCGAACGTACGTCGCGATCCGACCATCCGCATGCGCTTCGTCTTGGCCTGCGCTTGATCGCCGGCCTGTCCCAGCCATTGGGCGAACGCATCGCCAGCGCGCGACGCGAGGCGCCTTTCCAGAATCTGGCGGACCTCAGCCAGCGCGCCGCGTTGAGCCGCTTCGAGCGCGAGCGTCTCGCGGATGCCGGCGCTCTTCGGGTGCTGAGCGGCCACCGCCATCGCGCGCGCTGGGAAAGTTCGGGTATCGAGCGCGCCCTGCCCCTGCTCGATAGCACCCACGCGTCCGAAGCACGGCCGATGCTGCGGCCGCCGTCCCTCGCCGAAAACGTCTTCGCGGACTACGCCACGCATGGCCTTTCCCTGCAGGCACACCCGGTCGGATTGATCCGTCACCGGCTGGACGGTCGGCGCGTGCGCAAGGCGCGCGATCTGATCAACGTCCGTAACAGCGCGTGGGTCCGTCATGCCGGACTGGTCACCGTTCGACAACGACCCCAGACCGCCAGCGGTATCACCTTCGTGACGTTAGAGGACGAAACCGGGCAGGTGAATGTCGTCGTTCGCCCGAAGGTCGCCGAGGCTTGCCGCCATGCGTTGCTGGGAGCCGTACTGCTCGCCGTCGACGGCCAGTGGCAATCGATCGAGGGCGTGCGTCACCTGGTGGCCCGCACGCTACACGATTACAGCGATTTGTTGCCGGTCATGGGCTCGGTTTCGCGCGACTTCCACTGACGGTAGGGCAACGTTCACGGTTGCGCCGCCACCTGAACGAATACCTTCGAAATTGCTGCCATGCAACAGCAAACACCGTAAGAAAAAGGTAGCGTCAGCATCCAACGCATTCCCCGGTCTTTGCTTATGCGATGCTCTTACGCGCCGCGCATCGCTTCAACCAAGGCGCCATAGTTCTTTAGGAGATAGTCATGCGCAACACCAATAAACTGATGCTTTCGATGGTGCTCGGCTGTATGACCTTGAGCGGTGCCGCCATCGCTCAGGATTCCAAGCCAGCTGCAGCCGCTACCTCGGCCATGTCGCACGATTCCATGTCGAAAGACTCGATGTCGAAAGATTCCATGTCCAAGGACAGCATGTCGAAAGATTCCATGTCCAGCGATAAGCCGGCGAAGCACGCAAAGCATAAGAAAGCCGATTCCATGAAGAAGGATGCGACCGATTCCAGCGGCGCGATGGCCCCGGCGACCACGTCGACCTCGGGCAAGTAAACCGCGCCCATACGAAAAGCCCGGCGCATGCGCCGGGCTTTTTTTGTGAGGGCGCGGCGTAGTCAGTCGATTTCGGGAAGAACGCTGATCTCTACATCGCCAAGGGTGACCAGTTGCCCGGCGCGCACCTTGAATGTCTTGCGAAGTTCGACCGTTCCGTCGACCGACACCAGACCTTCGGCGACCAGCCGCTTGCCCGCACCGCCGCTGTCGCATACGCCGACCAGCTTCAGTAACAGATTGAGTTCGACATAATCGCCTTCGAGGCGAAGTTCCAGAAGCTGCATGACGATTCCGCGTTCAGACCAGAGCGGCCGCCATTAGAACGCAAACCACGTCATCTGTCCGTTTCGCGTAGCGCCAGCCGCTCGCCAATGCGCAGGGCACGGAAATCGTCCTGTCCGATTCCCTCGGCCAGCAGCGCCTCGGCCAGCAGCTCGGGCGGCTCGTCCAGGGACTCGTCGGCCAGTTCGAATACCCCCCAGTGGATCGCCATCGACCGGACGCAGCCAAGCTCGCGATGCAGCCTGACGGCCTGTGCGGGATCGACGTGCTGACCGCCCATGAACCAGCGCGGCGCGTACGCGCCGATCGGGATAGCCGCCAGGTCGATGGTTCCCAGGCGCGAGGCGATCTCCGCCAGCTTCTCGGAATAGCCCGTATCTCCCGCGAACCAGAAGCGAAAGCCTTCGTGCTCCATCACCCAGCCGCCCCACAACGTGCGGTTCGTGTCCCAGGGCGTACGCGCGCTCCAGTGCCTTGCCGGTACCAACGTGAACGTCGCACCCGCCACGGTTGTGCTTTCCCACCAGTCGAGTTCGCGGACGTTGCCTATGCCGGCCTGTGCGAACCAGCGCCCCAGGCCAAGCGGCACGACAAACGCCACATCCGGGAAACGCTTTACCAGTGCGCGTACCGTCGGGCCGTCGAGATGGTCGTAATGATTGTGCGACAGCATGACCACGTCGATGCGAGGCAGATCCGCAACCGTGGCCGGCGTGGGCGTGCGCCGTTCGGGCCCGGCGAAAGACAGCGGCGACGCGCGCCGCGACAGTACCGGATCGGTAACGACATGCAATCCGCCCCGGCGAACCAGCACGGTCGCATGCCCCAGCCACCAGGCCGCATCGCCGGCTGTCGCGAAATCGGCCGGTTGCCACCAGCGCGTGACGAAGTCTTCGTAACCTTTCTCCGGTGCTTTCGGCAGCCCGGCTTCACGACGTTCGCGCCGCCAGCGCTTCAGGTCGCCGGACACACGGGTGTTCGGCTCCAGATTGCGAAAACCGGTGGGCGTGTGATGCGGACGGGAAGGATCGTAGAAAGGATTCGTATAGGGCATGAGCTGACTGCTGAACGACTGTGCTTCCCTTACTGAGGCTGCCGAGGCGGTGGTTCAAGGCTTTCGCCCGGAACTGGTTCCTCTCGAAAAAGCCAAAGTCGGCACAATGTCGATGCAAACCCAAAGGAGCCACCCATGATCGATCTGCATTACTGGGGCACACCCAACGGACTCAAGGCCCGGCTGTGTCTCGAGGAAGCCGGGCTGGACTATCGCATCGTGCCGGTCGATATCGGCAAGGGCGAACAGTTCGAACCCGATTTCCTGAAGATCTCGCCGAACAACCGCATTCCGGCCATCGTGGACCACGCGCCCACGAACGGCGGCGCACCGATATCGATTTTCGAGTCCGGTGCGATCCTGCTTTATATCGCGGAGAAAACCGGCACCCTCCTGCCTGCCGACACACGCGGCAGATTCGATGCGCTGCAGTGGCTGTTCTGGCAGGTGGGCGGCCTCGGGCCGATGGCGGGACAGGCCGGCCATTTCCGCGTCTACGCACCCGAGCCCGTGCCGTATGGCATCGATCGATACACGCGTGAAGTCACGCGCCTGTACGGCGTCATGGACAAGCGGCTGGCCGACCGCGAATTCCTGGCCGGCACCTATTCGATCGCCGATATCGCCAGCTATCCCTGGATCGTCCCGCACGCGGCGCACGGACAGGACCTGGATGCGCATCCGCATCTGCGTCGCTGGTTCGAGACCATCGCGGCACGCGAGGCCACGAAGCGTGCTTACGTGGACAGCCGCGATACGTACTCGGCCAAGCCGCAGATGAGCGACGAAGAGCGAGCGGTGTTGTTCGGAAAGGCGAAGTAAAGGTTCGACGAGCGCCCGACATACCTGTGGGAGCGCGCCTGCGCGCGAAAGCCAACGGAGCGATGAAGCTGTGGTTTGCATCCGCAGCCAGAAGATCTGGCTGCGGATGTGAGTACCGTGTTTCATCGCTCCGTTGGCTTTCGCGCGCAGGCGCGCTCCCACAACGGATGCGGAAACTGGATAGCCCAGGCTTCAATCGACGTCGATGCGCCTTACCTGCCCCAGCCACTCTTCCAGGTTGTAGTAATTGCTGATGCGCGCGATCTTGCCGTCGACCACATCGAAAAACGCACCACCCGGCAGTACATAAGACTGGCCTTGCGCCAGCGGCAAGCCATCGTCCGTTGCCTTGTACACACCGTGCACGACGTACTCGGCCGCGGCGCGGGTACCCGTCGCGTCGGCCATGATGACGATGTTCTTCAGCTGTTCGCTGTAACTCGTATTCATGCGTTCGAGGAAACGCGCGAACGTGTCGCGTCCTGTCTCCCGCCCGCTCTGATTGATGTCGTGCGCTACGTGCTCGGTAAGCAACCCGAGCATGGCGGGCCAATCGGCCCGGTTGAACGCATCGTAATAGCGGCGGATCAGTTCGATCGTTTCGTTCATCGGGGGACTCAGTAGACGATAACGGAGCGGATGGACTTGCCTTCGTGCATCAGGTCGAAGGCCTTGTTGATGTCCTCGAGCCCCATCGTATACGTGATCATGGGATCGATCTTGATTTCGCCGCCCATATAACGCTCGACATAGCCGGGCAGCTGGCTGCGGCCCTTCACGCCACCGAATGCCGAACCGCGCCAGACGCGACCGGTCACCAGCTGGAACGGACGGGTGCGGATTTCCTGACCCGCACCGGCGACACCGATGATGATCGATTCGCCCCAGCCCTTGTGGCAGCACTCCAGCGCGGCGCGCATGACGTCGACGCTGCCGATGCACTCGAAGGAATAGTCCACGCCGCCATCCGTCAGGTCGACAATCACCTGCTGGATCGGGGTGTCCGGGTAGTCGCGCGGATTCACGCAATCGGTGGCGCCGAGCATCTTCGCCATCTCGAACTTCGACGGATTGGTATCGACCACGACGATACGCCCCGCCTTCGCCATCACCGCGCCCTGCACCACCGAAAGGCCGATACCGCCCAGACCGAAGACGGCAACGGACGCGCCGGGTTCCACTTTGGCGGTATTCAGCACCGCACCGATGCCGGTAGTGACGCCGCAACCGAGCAGGCAGACCTTGTCGAGCGGCGCCTCCTTATTGATTTTCGCCAGGGAGATTTCCGGGACAACGGTGTATTCGCTGAACGTACTGGTCCCCATGTAGTGCAGCAGCGGCTTGCCGCCCATCGAAAAGCGCGAGGTGCCGTCGGGCATCAGGCCCTTGCCCTGGGTCACACGGATCTTCTGGCAGAGGTTCGTCTTGCCGGAGAGGCAGAATTTGCACTCGCCACATTCGGGCGTATAGAGAGGAATGACGTGGTCGCCCGGCTTCAGCGTCGTGACGCCCTCGCCCACCTCTTCGACCACGCCACCGCCTTCGTGCCCGAGGACGACCGGAAACATGCCTTCCGGATCGTCGCCGGAGAGCGTGAAGGCATCCGTATGGCAGACGCCGGTAGCCACGATGCGGACCAGCACCTCTCCCGCCCTCGGGCCGGCGACGTCGATTTCCTCGATGGAGAGGGGCTTTCCAGCTTCCCAGGCAACGGCGGCGCGAGATTTCATCGGTGGCTATCCTTTTACAATGATCGGTCGAAGGCCCGGTTGACGCTGGCCGAATCGTGAATTCTAGCCATCCGGGAGCATGACGATTAGTCGTCCCCCGGGTGAATCATCTTTACAGGAGAGCAAAGATCGATGCGTGCATGGGATGGGATGGACGCCTTCGTCGAGGTCGTCAGGCTGGGCAGTTTCTCCGCCGCGGCGCGCAGCCTCGGCCTCTCCACCGCTTTTGTCAGCCGTGCGGTAAGCGGGCTGGAGCAACGACTGGGAACCCAGCTGCTTCATCGCACCACGCGGAAGCTGCGTCTGACCGACGCCGGCAGTCTTTATTACGAACACGCCCGCCATCTGCTGGAAGGCTTCGATACGGCCGAACAAGCGATCGTAGATTTTCAGGAAGGTTTACGCGGTAACTTACGGATAAGTCTGGCAACGACCTATGGCGAGCGCTACGTCGCACCGCTGGTGAACGAGTTCCTGGGCCTGCATCCGCAGATCGGCGTCGACATGGATTTCTCGAATCGCAATGTCGATCTCATCGAGGAAGGCTATGACCTGGCTATCCGTACCGGGCTGCTCGCCGACTCCAATCTCATCGCGCGCCGCCTTGGCGAACGCCGCCTGTTCGTCGTCGGCTCCCCCGCCTATCTGGCCGGCATACCGGCCCCCAGCGACCCCGACGGACTGGATCGACACGCTTGCCTCCTCGGTTCCAGCGCCCACTGGATATTCGCCGAGCACGACCAGCCCATGCAGCGCCCCGTCCGCGGTCGTTACCGCGCCACATCGGGCCACGCGCTGCTCGATGCCGCCGAACGCGGGCTCGGACTGGCGCAGTTGCCCGACTTCTATGTCGAGGAGCCGCTTCGCGCCGGACGACTGATTTCAGTCCTGGATGCATGGCGTTATGAACATGGGGCGGTTTGGCTTGTCTATCCCCGGAGTCGCCATCTGGCCCCCAAGGTCCGTCAGCTGGCCGACTTCCTCGTCCAGCGCCTTCAGTCTCCTCCGTGGAGGGGACTCGACTCCGAGGCAAAGTGAGGGTACTGTTCGCCGCCGTGAACGAAAGGCTAGTGGAAGGTGCCGATAGGCACCCGCAATGGGTCCGATAGACAATACCCAGTGAACCTTTTACTTACAGTCCTGTCCAAGAATTATCTGTGCCGGACCCTTGTAATTGCTCAGAGAAGACATATAAAAGCGCAAGTGGAACATGAGACCGTACGCCTGCGTAGCCAAAACTGGCAAAACGAAAGAATAACGAATCGATTGTTCACAAAATAGAACAGACTTACCGCTTGCAGGGCATATATCGGCCCAACCACGCGGCGTATCGTCCGCATCACGCCAAAGACCGGAGGCGTGCCGCAGCTTCCTCCAACCGGTCGCCCGAACAACGAGGCTCTGACCATGTCACTTCATAACGATTCCCAGCACACCACTTCGACCTTCGAAGATTCGAATGGCTACCGTCACTTCAGCGCTGGCAGCAGCGGCGTCGACCTGTTCGAAGGCGAACTCGACGGTTACGACTGGCTGAGCGAAGTCGCCAGCCGCCTGCACGACCACCCGGCGTCGGTCTGACCCGACGCTTGCCGGCGGGGTCGTCCCGGCGCATCTTCGTGTCTTGTCTCCGAGAATGCCGCCATGTCGTCGAACGACCCGCAGGAAAGGCCGGATTCCAAGCTCACCCGCAGCAAACAGGAATGGGCACGCGAGGGTAAATTCCTCACGGGTCGCCACGCGCGACCCGATAGCGAACGTCTTCCGCCAGGACAGCATCTCGTCCAGAACTGGCCCGTACTCGACCTGGGCGTTCAACCCGATGTTCCACTGAACGTCTGGCACCTCGAAATCGACGGCGCGGTAGAAGAGGAAGCCTGCTGGAACTGGGCTTCGTTCAGTCGGCAGCCGCAAACCGATCTGACGTCGGATATCCACTGCGTCACGACCTGGTCCCGCTACGACAATCACTGGCAGGGCGTCGCCACCCGCGACTTCCTCGAGACCGTGCGGCCGCGCGCCGAAGCCCGGCACGTCGTACTGCATTCCTACGATGGCTACACGACCAACGTCACGATGGAAGACTTCGCCGCCGAAGGCGCGTTACTGGCGCATAGCTGGGAAGGCAAACCTCTCAGCCGCGAACACGGCGGCCCCGTGCGCCTGATCATTCCCCATCTCTATCTGTGGAAAAGCGCGAAGTGGGTGCGGCGCATCGAATTCCGCGTGGACAACGAACCGGGATTCTGGGAGGTGCGCGGTTACAACAACCATGCCGATCCATGGCTGGAAGAGCGTTACTCGTAACCGCGCGCGACGCCTTCGCTTCACTTCACGACGATCAGCCAGCCCTTACCCGGCGCCACCTCGATCGCGTCACCCGGCCGCCACTCCCTGCCCGCCTGGAACTTGTCTATCGCGGGCGCGACAAACGTCGCCTTGCCTCCATCGATACCGAGCGCTTTCCAGTCGATCGACAAGTGCACTTCGACAGGCGTTTTCGCCCACGACGCGATAGCGATCATTGTCTGTCCATCGCGGACATAACTCGTCGCCAGCACATCGTCGCGACCGGTACGAACCGGCGCGTCGTGCACCCACCAGCCAATCATCTCGGCCTTCTCGATACCGAACGCATCCCAGGCTTTCCACAACGGACGCGGGTCGCTGCCGTCGGACCAGCCAAGCCGGTTGGTCATGCCGAACACCATACCGCGCCATGGATTGCCGTCGTGCTGCAGCATCTCGCCCATCAGGCCATAGGGAATGCCGGACAGTTCGGTCAGCCAGTAATTGGGCGACGTCCCCTCATAATCGAATTCCTCGCCGAACCACAGGCGATCGATATACGGGAACAGCTCCATGTAGAGCAGCGCGCTATTGATATAGCCATCGCGAGGGTTGTACTGATTGGCCGAATGCAGGTCGATCAGCGCATGCGGACGACGCGCGTCCAGCACCTTGCGCACCCGCTTCATCGTCGTGCGGTCGTAAGCGACATCGTCCAGATACAGGCCATCGATGCCGACATTACGGGCAACCCAGTCCAGCCCTTCGATGTAGTAATTGTGCCAACGGCTCTGGCCCGCGTTGATAACAGCGGCATCGCGGATTTCCGGAACGTACCAGGCGGGAATGTAATCGCCGTCGAGATGTTCCTGCAGCCACGAGGCACCCCCGCCCTTCCCTGCGCTGATTACCTCGTGTCCGAGGCTTTCGAGCATCGGCAGCTCGGGAGAACGGTTGGATAGTTCGCGCACCGTGTCGTAGATCTTCACCCGCATGTTGCGCCGGTGCGCCTCGTCGACATAAGCGCGCATGGCGTCGGGCGTCAGGAAGGGATAGTTGATCCACGGATTGATCGGCGTCGCGTGGTGGATGTTCACCACATTGGCTCCCTGCGCCTGGATATCCGCAAGCGGGCCGTATTTATGGAAGAAACGCTCCGCGAAATGAGCCACCGGATCGATCGTCTTGAACGGCGTGACGCGCATGACGATGTCGTAACGCAGCGTCTCGCCCGCCTGCATGTGCCGCGGTCCGCTGAACGCGACGACGCGATACGCATCGCTATCCTGCCGCAACCGGATACCGCCTTTCCCGCCGTTGTCCCACGAACCCGGCATCACCAGCGGCTTCTGATGATAGAAGTTCGTATTCAGGGGGCGGCTGTAGTGCTCGTCCCGCAGATGCAGTTCGAGACCGGCGTTCACATCGCCGATCCAGAGACCGTCCTGGTTGTGCTCGACGTTCCACTGCCAGTCGAACTGCTTCGGCACCGTGTCGCCCGTGCGGCCGAGACCCAGCATGTAGCGCGCCGCATCGAGCTTGAGCGGCACTTCAAAACGGATATCGCTCAGATCGACGGCCCGTGGCGAGGTCAGGGCTATCTGGTACGAAAGCGTGCCATCCGCTTCCAGCGTTGCATCGACGGTTTGTTGCACGTCTCCCGCTCGTCCCTCGGTACGCCATTGCAATTTGCCGGGGCCAGGCTGGGTGAACGCCATCCGGCCGGTTGCCTTCATGTCGCGCACACCACCCGGACCTTCGACGATCAGCCGCATCGGTGCCGCGAGCAAGGCGCGGGACGTATCGTCCAGACGCGTCATGCGCTCGTCGAAATAACTGCCGATGCGTGCCGGCATGCCTACGGAATCCAGCTCGATGTCGCGGCCGAGAATGGATAGCTTGTCGTTGCGTCTCGTCACCGGCTTAAGTGGACGCGTCACCGAATCGTCCTGGGCCAGTCGCGAATTCAGCCAGCGCAGACGCGTCAGGTTCGCCGGCTCGTCGTCGCCATGGTCTTTCGCGGGAGTGCCCGTAACGGTCAACGACACCGGCACATCGTGCGTGGGAAGACCGGCGGCACTCACCGCGAGGGTTCCGCGATAGACGCCTGCCGGCAGCCCGGCATCGAGATCCGCGCCCACCCACAATGCCTGCACCTTGCCGGCCGGCACATCCACGCGGCTAACGAAGGGCTTGCCTGCATAGTCGGTGCCACCGTTGCTGAAGGAGGTCCACGCCGCAGCCGGAATCACGGCACCCGACGGACCGGTCAGGTCGCCGAAGCGCACTGACACGTCCTGCAAAGGCGCATTCGCGGCCCAGACACCGAGCTGCGCGCTGACGAAACCGGCCGGCGCGCTTTCCATCGCCAGCGTGCCGCCGGGCCCGCGTTCGGCCCAGCGCTGCGGGATCGCGTCGAACATGCGAATGACGTGCGACCGGTCTTCGGGAAAGACCTGCAATACGTTCGCCTGCAGACCCGCGCGAAGTTTCTGCATGGCGGCCGGGTCGGCCACACGCTCCATGTCCGTATAGGCATCGAAGTCGTCGACCGCCTCATACCCGACGACACCCGCGTCGGGAATATGCGTGCGCTTGGCCACGGCGGCCTGCCAGGCGGCGTCGACTTCGTCAGGCTTCCGGTACTTCACCGTCGGATAGTTCGATCGCCCGTCCTGATCGTACGGCTGGTAGTAGACAGCGTATGTCCCGGCTTTCGCGGCGGCGAAGACCAGCGTGCCGCTTGCCTGCGTTATTTCCTGTCGCCAGACGTGCTCGACGCGCTTGCCGTCCGGGCCGACGACGATCGTCTCGACGCTCTCCGGATGGGCATCGCGACGACGCCATGGCAGTGTGACGCGAACCGCATCGGCAGCCTTCGCGACAGAGACAAGATAGCGATGGTTACCGTACACCGCGGCATTCCAGCGCTGTTCCGGAGGGTTGACGTCGCTGCCGGTAGCCATGATGGAAGCAAAAGTCGCTGCCAATCCGATCGCCGCATTTCGAAAAACTGACTGCATGTCGTTGTCCTGTCGGGGCGCCGCCGGGTGTGCGGCGCCGGTTCTACGTTGGGCATCTGGCGGGATGCCCGTATGAAAGTGTCGCGCAACCGGCGTCGATCCAGGCCGATGCGATGCGTCCGCGATTCCGTCAGCGGAAGGTATACCGAAGAATCAGCGAGGTCGTGCGCGGCGTCTGCCAGGACGGCGAGCCGTAGGCCGGGTTGTGGACGGAGTCGCCCTGCGCGGTGAAAACACCTTCGTCATAGGTTTGTTCACGGTTGACGATGCCCTGCCGGTTCGTCACGTTCTGCATCTGGACATCCACACTGAGCGCGTTCTCTTTATCGATCTGCCAGTCGTAGCCGACCGAAAGATTCAGCGCCCAGAAGAACGGCAACCGTTTCGCATGCCCCAGCGGCGATAGTTTGCTGTCGCAGAAGTGACTCGACGGACCGTACTGGTAGGCTGGGTCGCTCTGATCGGGATAGGTGCCGAAACAATTCAGCGGCGAACCGGTATGCATGTTGAGGATACCGCCGACGCGTACGCCACCGGGGAAATAGTAGATGCCCGACGCCGTCACGGCGTTCCGGATATCGCCGGTCAGATTGCCCGTGCCGCCGACCATCAGGCCCGGATAGTCGAACAGCACCTGCTCGCCCGCCGCGCCGTTTACCCGGTGCCCCAGGTCGATGTAGCCATCCGTATTGCCGTACAGATGAGCCCAGGTGTAGCTCAGATCGAGGAAGTACGGCGCATCGGGGGTGGACGCATGGGTCAGTTCCAGCGTCATGTGGTAGTAGCGGCGCTTCGCCGCCGGCATGCCGAATTCGCTGCCGGGAATAGTCAGCGATTCCGTGTTGCCGTCACCCCTGAAATCGCGCTTCAGCTGGACGTCGCTGCCCGGGTTGAGCAGGAAACAGGCGTTTTTCTCGGTGTAATCCGGATAGCCATGGCTGCGCGCGTACGCATTGATGCTGTCCAGGTAACAGGTGTCGTCGATCGTCTTCTTCAGGTTCGTGTATCCGATCTCGGCTTGAGCAGCCCACGCGCTGCCCAGCTGCTTCTGGACGTAGATCTGGAACTCGTACTGGTAAGGAGCCGTGATGTTCGACGTACTGATCTGTTCGGGCGTGGGGGCCAGTCCGTTGAACAGATAATTCGTATCGCCGATCTGCGTGAGTCCCGTGGGTGCCTTGGTGACCGGGTCCATCCCGGTATAGGTGTAGTACTTCGTATAACGGGTCACCGCGGTCGCGGCTCCGTTATTCACCGTCGACGGAATGGGAATCGTGTATTTTCCCGCGTTCGCGCCAACCTTCAGCGAGCTGTCGCCTTCCACGTCCCACGCGATGCCGAGGCGCGGCGACGTCAGCGGCAACCGGAGGAAGTTATTGCCGTTGACGTCTTTGTTAATGAAGACGTCGAACCGGGCGCCGCCGTACAGGACGACGTTGTCGCTGACCTGCCAGTTGTCGTCGATATAAGCGGCTTTGTTGACCGTATAGAACGATCCGCCGTTACTGTTGTAGTACTGGGATACGTAACGTCCGTCCGCCGGAGACGGCGATCCGTTGTCCAGAATGACTCCCGGCTGGTTGTAGTACGTGTAGTACCCGCCTTCCGTGGTTTCCATGCGCTGGTTGATGAAGTGCTTGTAATGCTCCGCGCCCGCCGTGATCCGGTGATCGCCAAGCTGCCAGGTAAAGTCGCCCTTGAATCCGCGGCGCCAGTACTCGAACGGCAAGAGTTGACCGGTCGCATTGCCGGCACCGATGTTGCGATTGATCTTGGTGACGGGATCCTGCTCCTGCACGTAGGGCAGGCCGCTTCCCGAACTGGACGTCGGCTGCAGCTGGCTCTGGCTGAGATAGCCGCCCATCAGCCGAAAACTGAGATCGTCGGTCAGTTGCGCGTGGTAATTGCCGATCAGGAACTGGTTCTTGGTCTGTACCGCCGCCCATCCGTAATAACTTCCACGCGATGCCGGCTCGTAATCCGAATCGAGCGTGTACTGGTTATCGAACTGGTTCGTCCAGTCGCGATAGCCGACAACGTTGACCGATTGATTGCTGGTGATGTTCCAGGTGAGATTCACCAGCGCGTTCTTGTCGCGCGTGCTGCGGTCGGTTTCGAGATTCTGTTTGTAACTGGTCGCCGTCGACGCGGGACTATTGCCCAGCATCACGAAATAAAAGACCTTGTCGCGCACTGCCGCGCCGGATGCCCACAGGTACTGATCCGTCACCTGCCCGCCATGATGGTTGGCACGGTTGAACTTGTAGTAGTCGCCGTCGCGGGTCAGCGAATCGTGATCGCGCGGATTGAGCAACCGCGATGTCGGAGGCTCGAAGTACAGCGAATAGCCCGCCTTGAAATCGTTCGTACCCTGACGCACCGTGGCGGCGGTGATGCCGCCCGTGGTGCTCGTCCAGGACGTACCGAAGTTACCCGTAATCACCTGCGTCGAACTGATCGCCTCCGGCGGAAGACGCGAAGCGCCCAGTCCGCTGAAGTCGTAAGTCGTATCGAATTCGTTGTAGTAGTAACGATTCTCGCCGGGGCTGGCGCCACCCATCTGCACGAGATTCGTAGTCTGGTCGTCGTAGCGCACGCTGGATTTGAGCAGGGCGATACTTTCCATGCTGCGGCCGGTGGGCAGCTGGTTGACCAGCTTCATGCTGTAGTTGGTGGCCAGTTCCGGCGTACTGACGTCAATCGGATTGACTGTCGTCGTGACCATCGAACTTACGTTCACCGCGTCGAGCGTTCGCGCATCGACAGCGCCGGGCGGGGCCCCGGCCGTTATTTCCACGGCGGATACGGCGGTCAGGCTATTGGCGACGACGTTGATCGTGCGGCTGCCGACGGCCTGGCCACCGTGCACGATGGTGACTTCATACGTACCGGGATTGAGGCCGGACATCGCGTACTTGCCGTCCTTGTCCGCGACGAGATCGCGCCGGAATCCGGTACTCGCATTGCTGACCTGTACGGTCACGCCGCCGGCTTCGCGGCCATACAGGCCACCGGTGATGGACTGCGCTTGCGCACCGTTCGCCAGAGCAATTGCCAACGCCATGGCAAGAAGACATCGACGCCCGGTACTGGCGACCGGACGGTTCCAGACAGATTTACCCTCGACAGACATGCCCTGCTCCCCGTTGCTGTTTAACGCACCGTGCCGGCCTCTCCCCAGCCCGCACAGGCGTGTGGTCCCACCGCTGAGTTCCGATCAGTCCGGCGGGCTGGAATTCCCCGAAGCGACGCGTTCGACCCGCACGCGCGCATGCCAGTACGCAATGTCGTCGGCACTGGCGTAACCCGTTTCGTCATTCATGGCATTGGCGGCACCGCAGGCCGCGCCCAGTTGCAGGACGTCGCACAGCGCCATGCCACGCACGAGACCGACCGCAAGACCGGCCATCAGGCAGTCGCCCGATCCCACCGCGTTGACCGCGCGCCCGCCCAGCGCGGCGCGCGCATGCCACGCACCGGATGCATCGATGCCGATCACACCCAGTTCGCCCAGCGAGACCACGGGCATCGTCACCCCCGACCGCAGCAACGTTGCCGCAGCGCGCACGCCATCGGCCACGGTCGACAGCGCCACGCCCGACAGAGCGGACGCCTCGTCGCGATTGGGTTTGACCAGAAATGGCCGCACGGCGACGGCATGCGCCAGCGCCTGCCCGCTCGTGTCGACAAGGCAGCGCTTACCGGCCGAGCCGATATGCAAGGCGAGTTCCGCATAGGTATGTGCGTCGAAACCGCGCGGCAGACTTCCGGACAGCACGACCGTGTCGCTATCGGTCAGCGCCGTGAGAAGCGCCTGAATCAACGCGCTGCGCTGCGCTTTCGGCACCTCGTTCCCACCGTCCAGAATTTCGGTGATATGGCCGTTCGCATCGCGGATGCTGAGGCACGAGCGCAGGTCGCCCTCGATCTCGACCGCATGGAACAACACGCCGCGTTCGCTCATGAGACGCGTGGCTTCGTTGCGCGTAGCCGCATCGATCAGGCCGACCAGTTGCACACGCTCGCCGAGCGCGGCCACCGTCTGCGCCACATGCACGCCCTTGCCGCCCAGGAAGGTTCTGACTTCGCTTGCGCGATTGACTTCGCCGACAACCAACCGATCCAGCGTGATGAGCCGGTCGATCGCGGTGTTGAAGCCAGCGACCGCGATCACGCGGCCCTGTCCAGCAGGTGCGCTACCTCGGCGACATCGGGCTGCGCCGGCGTGCCGCCGACACCACGGGTCGACAGACTTCCGCAAGCGTTGCCCCAGCGCAGGCAATGCGCCGGAGGCAGTCCGCGCAGGTATGCGTGCAGGAATCCCGCGACGAACGAATCGCCCGCACCGGTCGTATCGACGACCGGAACGGTATAGGCGGGCTCGACGAGCAGACCGCCGCCAAGCCAGGTAGCGGCGCCATCGGCACCGCACTTCACGACGATCGCGGCCCGTCGTCCGGCAAGGGATGCCAGCGCACTGGAAACATCGTCGCTGCCGGTAATCGCAAGCAGCTCCCGCTCGTTCGGAAGAAACACGTCGACCGTATCGAGCAGCGCGGCGATACCGTCATCCCAGCGCTGCTCGGGATCGAAACCGGGATCGAGGGAAATCGTCAGACCGGCGGTACGTGCACGCGCGAAGAGCTCCGGGCATCCCGAGCGCAGACCGCGTTGCAGGTAGTACGACGAAACATGCAGATGGTCGGCGCCGCGAAGCAGCGCGTCGTCGATATGCTCGGCCTTCAACGATCCGATGCCGCCGACAAACGTCACCAGCGCGCGGTCGCCTCCCGTGGACAACGAAGCGGTCACGCCCGTGGCCATGCTGGCGTCGCGCGTTACCGCCGACACATCGATGCCGCGCGAGCGCATGGCATCGATACAGAAATCGCCCAGCGGATCGCCGCCCGCGACACCGGCGAAAATCACCGGATTGCCGAGCCGCGCCAGCCCCATCGCGCAGATCATCGAGGAACTGCCCGGCGTCTGCTCGAAACCGCCGCTGAGTACTTCATTGCCCGGCGCAGGAAAAGCCGTCAGATCGCGAAACACGAAGTCGACGTTGATTTCGCCTGCGACGAGGATGCGTTTCATGGCGCGTCCTCGCTATGCATGACGAACTCGCCCACGACACGGGTGAGAACGCCCTGCGACGGCGTATCGGGAGCGAATCCCAGCGCGAGGCAGCGGAAGAATGCGAGCAGCTGACCGACGACCACGGCGGGCAGCAACGCCAGCGTATCGCCAACGTCGCGCAGCATCGGCAGTTCGATGGCCACATCGTCGCTGTCGCCGGCCATGGCGGGCACATCGGCACCCACCACGATGCGCGCCATGCCCAGACCTTTCGCGGCAAGCTCGGCGAGAAGATCGGTCTCGTAAGCCCGCACGACGGGATCGGTGGAAAGGAACGCGACAATCAGCGTGTGCGCATCGACATTCGCCATCGGTCCGTGGCGCAGGCCGAGGAAGCTTTCCGCCATGGTAGTGACGCGACCGCCCGTCATCTCCAGCATCTTCAGCGCGCACTCGCGCGCCGCACCGACACCGCCGCCACTTCCGAGATACAGAACGCGACGCACATCGCCACGGGCAAGACGGGCGATATCGTCGGCGTGTTCGCCGAAGACCGTTTCGGCAGCGTTTGCGACCGACTCGACTGCGTCCGCGCCAATCGTCGCGTCCGCGAGCAATGCCCCGGCCAGCATCAGATTGGAGAAGCTGCTGGTCATCACCAGACTGCGATCGTTGGTGCGTTCGGCCAGAACGACCGCCTCGACACGCTCGTCGTCGCGATAGCGCGTGACCAACTGCCCCTGCGCATTGCAGGTAAGCACGACGTGCCGGACGTCGGGCCGGTGTGTCAGAAGACGGCTGACCGCGCCACAGCTTTCCGGGCTGTCGCCGGAACGCGCGATGGAAACCAGGACGCCCTTATCCGCCGGCAGCACCTCGCGCCAATGGGTCAGCAAGGTACCCGCCGGGATGGCCAGCGTCGGAACGCCGGTACTCCGCTGCAACGCCGGCGCGATCGCTTCGCCCGCGTAGACCGAGCTCCCCGAGCCGGTGAGCACGATGCTGCGGACGCCGCCTTGCAACGTCTCGTCGAGCACGCCGCTTCCGGCAAGGGCTCTGGCGGTTTCCCGCCATGTCGAGGGCTGCTGGAGGATCTCGGCAAGAGTATGGGCGTAGCCCGCCGCCCGCTGGGCTTCCAGGGGTGCGGCCGACAACGCGTCGAGTTCCGTTTGTGCTGCATTTTGTTTGACAGGCATGCGTATTTGCTTAAATATGCTATCGAACGAAAGTATTCGAAGCTTCAAACAAGGGTATTCGAAATGAAACGAAATGCACAACCCCTCGGACACGCACCATCCCTTCTGAGCGGTCTTTCGCTTTCCCACGGCAAGCGCACCCGCCTTCACCGGATGCTTTACCGGCACGGGCCGGCAAACGGCACGCTGTTGGTACTGCCCCTAGACCAGGGGCTGGAACACGGCCCGACCGACTTCTTCCCTAACCCGCCCGCGCTGGATCCGGACTATCAGTTCCGCCTCGCCGAGGCCGGCGGTTTCTCCGCGATCGCGCTCGGTGTCGGTCTGGCCGAGAAGTACATGGGCGAGTACTGCGGGCGCGTGCCGCTGATCCTCAAGCTCAATGGCAAGACCAATATTCCCGACGACGGCGACGCGACGTCGCCACTGTTCGCGTCCGTCGAAGACGCCGTGCGCCTCGGGGCCGACGCTGCCGGTTACACGTTCTACGTCGGCTCGCCGCGACAGCACGACGAACTGCGCCAGTTCGAAAAAGTGCGCCAGGACTGCGAACGCTTCGGCATGCCGCTGGTCGTGTGGTCCTACCCACGCGGCGCGGGCATCGATGCCAAGGGCGGCAAGAACACGTTATTCGCGCAGGACTATGCCGCGCGCGTCGCACTGGAACTGGGCGCCGATCTGGTCAAGCTGCACGAGCCGGACGACAGCGTCGCCGGCGTACCCGCTCCGTACGATTCGCTGAAAGAAGATGCCGCGACGCGTAGCGCACGGGTGGTTCGTTCGGCCGGCCGCACCATGGTGCTGTTCTCTGGCGGCGTGAAGGACGACGACGACGCGGCGGTGCTGCGCAAGGTCGAGTTCTACATGCAGGCCGGCGCCACCGGCGTGATGTTCGGACGAAACATGTGGCTGCGGCCGTTCGATCAGGCCGTCGCGCTTACCCGCGCGGTTCACGAGATCATGGCGCGCTATCCGCGCTGAGCGCAGCGCATGCACGAGGCAGGTCGAGGTAAGCCAATGATCCATACGCGCCGGCGCGAACCACACGCAAAGCCTCCGCGACTGCGCGGATGTCACATGGCCGGATTCTGTTGCGCGCCGCCTCTCGGCGCGCCGCGCAGAAACCAGCTCAGCACCGCGCCCGATACGGAGAAGGCGTCATTGCCGCTGAGCGACTTCCGGCCGCGCAGCATGTTGCACCTGCCGGCGACACGCGTAGAACGCCCGCGCTTCCCCGTCATCGACATGCATACGCACCTGACCTGGACGCGCGACGTGCGCAACGGCGTATCGGTCGGCGAAGACATCGACGTGTTCGCCACGCCCGATGCCTTGCTTCCGGTCATGGACCGCAAGGGTGTGAAAACCCTGGTCAACCTGACCGGTGGCACCGGAGCGGGGCTGGAATCGGCGATAGCGCAGTTCGACCATGCCGCGCCCGGCCGCTTCCTGACATTGACGGAGCCGTCGTTCGGCCTCTTCGCCGAGCCGGACTATCCGCAGCACCAGGCCGAGGCGATCGACCACGCGCATCGCGTCGGTGCGCGCGGGCTGAAACTGCTGAAAACGTTGGGCCTCTATCTTCGGGAAGGCGTCGACGAAGGCGAACTGGTGACGGTGGACGACGCTCGTTTCGATCCCATGTGGGAAGCCTGCGCGGGATACGACATGCCGGTCTTCCTGCACATATCCGACCCGGAGGCGTTCTTCCTTCCCGCCGACGCGACCAACGAACGCTACGAAGAACTTGCGCAGCATCCCGACTGGTCGTTCTACGGACCGCAGTTCCCGGGCAATGCCGAACTGCTGGCGGCACGCGACCGCATGATAGCCCGCCATCCGCGCACCACCTTCGCGCTGATGCATGTGGGCAACCACGCGGAACATCTTGCCGAAGTGGCACGCACGCTGGACCGCTTTCCCAACACCATGGTCGACATCAGTGCCCGTATCGGCGAGCTCGGCCGCCAGCCCCGTGCGGCGCAGGCGTTCTTCGACCGTTACCAGGACCGGATCATGTTCGGCACGGACGCCGTGCCGGCGCCGTGGGGCAACGAGGTGCCGCAGCAGCTTTTCTGCGACGAGCTGTATGAGATCTACTATCGCTTCCTGGAAACCGACGACGAATACTTCGACTACGCGCCGGCCGACGTACCGCCACAAGGCCGTTGGTCGATCTACGGACTGAAGCTTTCCGATACGATACTGCGCAAGATCTATCACGATAACGCCGCACGCCTGCTGGGGATCGCCACATGAATCGGACGGCCGGGATAGCCGGGCAAAAATTGCTGGTCGAGGAACGACGCCGGCTGATCGTGGATTTCGTCGAGCAGTACGGTCGTGGCACGGTGGAAGAACTCGCCAGCCGCTTCGGCATCTCCTCGGTGACCATCCGCAACGATCTCGAAGCGCTGTCGCGTACCGGCAGCCTCGTGCGCTCGCACGGCGGCGCCATTCCGGCCTCGTCGCTGTCCGTGGACATTCCGCTCAATATCAAGGAAACCCGTCACCTCGCACAGAAGCAACGCATCGGCCAGGCGGCGGCAAAACTGATCGGCGACGGCGAGACGATCATCCTGGATTCGGGTACGACGACGGTGGAGATCGCGCGCTGCATCCGGCACATGAAATTCGAGTCGCTGACTGTCGTGACCAACGCGCTCAATATCGCCCTCGAACTTTCCGGTTTACCGAACGTGCGCGTGATGATGCTGGGTGGCCTGTTGCGCCCGACGTCGTACTCGCTGGTCGGACCCGACGCGGAACAGGCGCTGTCGCGACTGTCGGCCGACAAGCTGTTCCTCGGCGTGGACGGACTCGACCCGGAGGTCGGCGTCACCACGCCCGATCCGCTCGAAGCGTCTCTCAATGCCCTGATGATCCGTATTTCGCGAGTCACGATTGCCGTGCTGGACGCCTCGAAGCTGGGTCAACGCAGCCTGTCGGTCATCGCGCCGCTCGCGCAGATCGACATGGTGATTACCGATAGCAGCGTCGGGGCGGATATGCGCGAAGCGTTGCAGGCGGGCGGGCCTGAGTTGGTGGTGGTCTGACGGGTGTCCGCCGTGTCGCTTGCCATGGACCGGGGCTGCGGATTCCGGCGTTCACCGGAATGACGTAGAGGGAATATAAATTCCCTCGAACCACCTCCCCCTCACCGTCATTCCGGCGAACGCCGGAATCCGCAGCGACCACATAAGGACGAGCCCTGCGCGAACAGGGCCCGTCTCTCACTCGATCTCGTCGGACCCTTCGTTCACCCCCTCGAACAGGAACGTCGACAGATACCGCTCCCCCGTATCGGGCAACATCGCCAGCAGCACCGCCCCCTGCTCCGCCGTCTTCGCGACTTCCAGCGCCGCGGCCAGCGTCGCACCCGCCGAAATACCTACGAAGATGCCTTCCTTCTGCGCCAGCGCACGCGCCGTATCGCGGGCCGTCACATCGTCGACCGGAAAGATCTTGTCGGCGATATCGCGATTGAGCACGGCGGGAACGAAGTCCGGCGTCCAGCCCTGGATCTTGTGCGGCTGCCACTCGGCCCCTGAAAGCAGCGCGGCACCGGCCGGCTCGCTGGCGATGATCTTCACCTCGGGACGGGCGACCTTCAGCACCTCGCCCACACCGGTCAACGTGCCGCCCGTGCCCCAGCCCGTCACGAAGTAGTCGAGCCGTCGACCAGCGAAATCGCGAAGGATCTCCGGCGCCGTCGTATTGCGGTGATAGGCGGGATTGGCCGGATTCTCGAACTGCCGCGCCAGGAACCAGCCGTGTTTTTCCGACAGTTCCAGCGCCTTCTTCACCATGCCCGAGCCACGGGCCGCGGCCGGCGTCAGCACGACCTTGCCGCCATACCCACGGATCAGCTTGCGACGTTCGATCGAGAAGGTTTCGCTCATCACCGCCACGAACGGATAACCGCGCGCCGCGCATACGGCAGCCAGGGCCACGCCGGTATTGCCCGACGTAGCCTCGACGACGGTCTGCCCGGGCTTCAGCGTGCCGCGCTGCTCGGCATCCAGGATGATCGCCAGCGCCAGCCGGTCCTTGACCGATCCGGCCGGATTGAACGATTCGACCTTTACATAGATATGAATGCCCTTGGGGGCCAGTCGGTGCAGGCGGACGACGGGCGTATTGCCGATGGTGTCGAGAATGCTGTCGTAGATCATGGTGGGAAACTCCGGACGGCCGTATGGACGGCCCATGATGCACCGCAACGGTGAGGATGACGACCGCTTCGGAGGCTACAATAGGGAATGGCCATTTCTAATCCCTCCCGCAAGTCCCTCCCCATCGAAGTACGCGGTAGCGCGAAGCAGCCGCTGGGCATGAGCTCCACGCAGTTCCTGCGCGACTATTGGCAGAAACGCCCGCTACTTATCCGCAATGCCTTCCCCGATTTCGAGCCGCCGATCGAACCGAACGATCTGGCCGGCCTGGCTTGCGAGGAAGCGGCACTGGCCCGGCTGATCTTTCACGACGAAAAACGCGATCGCTGGACGGTGAAAACGGGACCGTTCGAGGAAGAGGAATTCGGCAAGACACCGAAAAGCAACTGGACCCTGCTGGTCCAGGACGTCGACAAGTGGGACGCCGACGTGGCGGCGCTACTGGGCACGTTCGACTTCCTGCCGAGCTGGCGCGTCGACGACATCATGGTCTCTTATGCCGAAGACGGCGGCGGCGTGGGCGCCCATGTCGACCAGTACGACGTATTCCTGTTGCAGGGCATCGGGCAGCGTCACTGGGCCATCAGCGACGACCCGGACGCTCCGCTGGATTTCCGCAACGACGTCGAACTGAAACAGCTTCAGGTCTTCGAGCCCACGCACGAATGGCTGCTGGAGCCGGGCGACATGCTTTACATCCCGCCGGGCGTCCCGCACGACGGCGTGGCGATCGGCAACTGCATGACGCTGTCGGTCGGCATGCGCGCACCGTCGCAGGCCGAACTGACCGGCGATCTGGCCGACTTCCTCGCCGAACGCATGCCCGAAGAATTGCGCTATACGGACCCGGACCTCAGCCCCGCGAAGCATGCCGGCGAAATCGACGTGGCGGCGATCAACCGCATCCGCCAGGCCCTGCCCTTCGCCGCGGCACTGGACCGCGACCTGCTGGCGGACTGGTTCGCCCGGTTCATTACCCGTTACCGCAATGCCCAGAACGCCTCGGCACCGCCGAAGGCGTCGACCCGGGCGGCATTCGACAAGGCGCTGGATGCCGGCGCACGTGTGCTGCGGCATCCATGGGCCCGTCTCGCGTGGGTACGTCAGCGCAAGGGCGCCACACTATATGTAAGTGGCCACGCCTACCCCTGCTCGTCCGACCTGGCCGAACGGCTGTGCCGCGAGCGAAGCCTCGACCATGTAAAGGCGGCGGATCGCGAGCTGGTCCTGACCTTGATCAACGATGGCCACCTCGCCATCCAGAAGGGTCGCCGTCGGTGAGCCCCGCGGACGATGCCGTGCTGGCGGCCGGGGATCGGGCGAGTCTCGACCTCGCCCACCAGCGGCTTCTGGATCGGACCCGGCATCGTCTGTGTATTTATCTGCCCATACTCGAGGGCGGCGTGCTCGAAAGCGAGGCCATCCTGACCTCGGTACGCCGGATCGCCACCAGCGGTCGACGGGCATCCATCCGCATTCTGACCCATGACGCCGTGCGCGCCCTGCGCGAATCGCACCGGCTGATCCTGCTCGCCCAGCGCCTTCCTTCGGCCATCGCCATCCGGGTGCCGACCGAGGAAGCCGATCTGCGTTACCCGTCCGCCTTCGTCACCGACAACGCCAGTGGCTTTCTGTTCAGGCCACTGGCCTCCCGGTACGAAGCCCGCGGACACCTCGACGCCCTCGGTGAAGCCTCGCATTTGCAGGGTTATTTCGACGAAGTGTGGGAGCGCTCGGAAGCCGCGTGGGAAATAAGACCACTTGGTATCTAGGAACGAGATAGAAGTTGGCGCGACGCAGCAACGGGGAGCTATAATTAACGGATTCTTTGCCGTCATCCGTGTGCCTCGATGGTCGGCGAGCCATTTCCCCGTGTGTGCCGGTGGTGACGTGAGCGCAAATTTGATCCGCGAGTTTTCCGAATCCTCCCAGCTCGCCGGCGGTAACGCCGACTACGTCGAGCAGATTTACGAGTCCTGGCTGGCAGATGCCGTCTCGGTCCCCACCGAATGGGACTCGTATTTCAAATCGTTCAAGGGCCGCGAGGCCGGCGACGTCCCCCACTCGGATGCCATCGCCCGTATCGAAGCCGCGCAGCGCCAGCGCCGCACGGCGACCGTCGTCGCCGCTCCCGGCAACGACGCATACGCCCAGAAACAGGCCGGCGTGCTGCGCCTGCTCACCGCTTATCGCTCGCGCGGCCATCTCGCCGCCGACCTCGATCCCCTCGGTCTGACCGTTCCTTCGGTCGACGCCCCGGATCTGGGCCTCGCGTTCCATGGCCTCAGCGAAGCGGATTTCGACACCGAATTCGACGCCGGCACCTTCGCCGGCGGCGGTCAGCGCATGAAGCTGCGCGACCTGCTCACACGCCTGAAAAAGATCTACACCGGCACCGTCGGCGCCGAGTTCATGTACATCAGCGACCACGACCAGCGCCGCTGGATCTACTCGCGCCTCGAGAAAGCCAGCGGCAATCCGGGTCTCGACAAGAAGGAAAAGGTCCGCGTCCTCGAAGCGCTGACCGCGGCCGAAGGCCTCGAGCGCTACCTGCACACCAAGTACGTCGGCCAGAAGCGCTTCTCGCTGGAAGGCGGCGACAGCCTGATTCCCATGGTCGACGACATCGTCCGTGCGGGCGGCGACAACGGTGTCAAGGAACTCGTGATCGGCATGGCCCATCGTGGCCGCCTGAACGTGCTGGTGAACATCCTCGGCAAGCCGCCAGGCCAGCTGTTCAACGAGTTCGAAGGCAAGTTCGAGCACGTCGACGACGCCATCCACTCGGGCGACGTGAAGTACCACATGGGCTTCTCGGCCGACGTCAAAACGCCCAACGGCGGTGTGCACGTCGCGCTGGCGTTCAATCCGTCGCATCTGGAAATCGTCAATCCGGTGGTCGCGGGCTCGGTACATGCGCGCCAGTGCCGTCGCGGCGACACCGCGCACGACAAGTCCATCGCCATCCTCATCCACGGCGACGCGGCTTTCGCGGGCCAGGGCGTCGGCATGGAACTGATGCAGATGTCGCAGGCGCGCGGTTTCGCCATCGGCGGCACGCTGCACCTCGTCGTCAACAACCAGGTCGGCTTCACGACGTCCAAGCCCGACGACGCGCGGTCGACGCTGTACTGCACCGATCTGGCGAAGATGGTCAACGCGCCGGTCTTCCACGTGAACGGCGACGATCCGGAAGCCGTCATCCAGGTCACGCGTCTGGCCTATGAATTCCGCAAGGAATTCAAGAAAGACGTCGTGGTCGACCTCGTCTGCTACCGCCGCCACGGCCATAACGAAGCCGACGAGCCGGCGGCAACGCAGCCGCTGATGTACCAGATCATCCGCAAGCGGCCGACCACCCGCGACCTTTACGCCCAGCGTCTGGTCAAGGAATCGGCCATCGGTGCCGACGACGGCCAGAAGATGCTCGACGACTACCGCGCACGCCTCGAAAAGGGCGAGCCGCTGATTGCGATCAATCCGAATCCGACGCGCGACATCCCGGTCGACTGGACCCGCTTCCAGAAGAACAAGCTGTCGATGGTCGTCGACACGGGCGTGCCCCGTGCGGAACTGTCGAAGCTGCTCGACGTCATCCTCGACGTGCCGTCCGACGTCACGCTGCATCCGCGCGTCGCGAAAATCTACGACGACCGTCGCAAGATGGCAGCCGGCGAACTGCCGGGCGACTGGGGCTTCGCCGAGAACCTCGCGTACGCCACGCTACTGAAGGAAGGCAACGACCTGCGTCTGGTCGGCCAGGACTCCGGCCGCGGCACGTTCTTCCATCGCCACGCCGTCCTGCACGACCAGAACACCGACAACACGTACATGCCGTTGTCGAAGGTCCGTCCGGATGCGCGCGTCGAAATCGTCGACTCGCTGCTCAGCGAAGAAGCCGTCATGGCGTTCGAGTACGGCGAATCCACGACCTCGCCCGATCAGCTCAACATCTGGGAAGGCCAGTTCGGCGACTTCGCCAACGGTGCCCAGGTCGTCATCGACCAGTTCATCAGCTCCGGCGAAGCCAAGTGGGATCGCCTCTGCGGTCTGACGCTGTTCCTGCCGCACGGCTACGAAGGCCAGGGTCCCGAGCATTCCTCGGCACGCCTCGAGCGCTTCCTCCAGCTGTGCGCGGTCGACAACATGCAGGTCTGCGTGCCGACCACGCCGGCGCAGGCTTTCCACATGATCCGTCGTCAGCAGGTGCGCCCGGTGCGCAAGCCGCTGATCGTCATGACGCCAAAATCGCTGCTCCGTCACAAGATGGCGGTGTCCTCGCTGGACGAACTGGCGAAGGGCCGGTTCCAGCTGGTCATCCCCGAGCATCGCGAACTGGCCGCCAAGAAGGTCAAGCGCGTGGTGTTCTGTTCGGGCAAGGTCTATTACGACCTGCTCGAGGAAGCGACGAAGCGCGAAATCAACGACGTCGCCATCGTGCGTGTCGAACAGCTGTATCCGTTCCCGCGCGACGAAGTCACGGCCGAACTGGACAAGTACACCTCCGCCAAGGAAGTGATCTGGTGCCAGGAAGAACCGATGAACCAGGGCGCATGGTTCCAGATCCGTCACCACCTGCAGGCCTGCATCGGCGCCAAGCACAGCCTCTCGTACGCGGGACGCGCGCGCTCCGCCGCACCGGCCGCAGGTCATCTCAATTCCCATGTCGCCGAACAGGCGGCGCTCGTCGAGCAGGCGCTCGCGGCGCCCGTCGGCACCGATCACGCAGCGGAGTAAGACAAGCATGTCCATCGAAGTCAAAGTCCCGGTCTTGCCCGAGTCCGTCTCCGACGCTCTTATCGCCACGTGGCACAAGAAAGCCGGCGACGCGGTCAAGCGCGACGAGAACCTCCTCGACCTCGAGACCGATAAGGTCGTGCTCGAAGTACCCTCGCCCGTCGACGGCGTGCTGAAGGAAATCAAGTTCGCCGAAGGCTCCACCGTCACCAGCGCGCAGGTCATCGCGGTGATCGAGGAAGGTGCCGTTGCCGCCGCTCCGGCCGCGGCGGAAGCCAAGCCGGCCGCGGCCGCCGCGCCGAAGGCCGACGCCAAATCCGCTCCGGCGGGCGTCGACGAACTGTCCCCGGCCGGCCGTCGCGTCGCCACCGAGGAAGGCATCGACCCGTCGAAGGTCGCCGGTACGGGCCGCGATGGCCGCGTGACCAAGGAAGACCTCGTCAATTACGGCAAGTCCGGTGGCACCGCCGCTCCGGCAGCAGCCGCTCCGGCCGCCAAGCCGACGCCGGGTTCGCGTCCGGAAGAGCGCGTGCCGATGACGCGTATCCGTACGCGCATCGCCGAGCGCCTGATGCAGTCGAAGAACTCGATCGCGATGCTGACCTCGTTCAACGAGGTGAACCTCGCCGAAGTCGTCAAGCTCCGCAAGAGCCTGGGCGAGCAGTTCGAAAAGGCCAACGGCGTGAAGCTCGGTTTCATGAGCTTCTTCGTGAAGGCCGCTACCGAAGCGCTGAAGCGCTACCCGGTGGTCAACGCCTCGGTCGACGGCAGCGACATCATCTATCACGGCTACCAGGACATCTCGATCGCCGTGTCGACCGAAAAGGGTCTGGTGACGCCGGTGCTGCGCGACGTGCAGGACATGAGCTTCGCCGATGTCGAGAAGGGCATCATCGGTTACGCCAAGAAGGCCCGTGACGGCAAGCTCGGTCTGGACGACCTCCAGGGCGGCACGTTCACCATCACCAACGGCGGCACCTTCGGTTCGCTGCTGTCCACGCCCATCGTGAACCCGCCTCAGAGCGCCATCCTCGGCATGCACACGATCAAGGAGCGCCCGGTGGTCGAGAACGGCCAGATCGTCGCCGCGCCGATGATGTACATCGCGCTCAGCTACGATCACCGCATCATCGACGGCCGCGACGCCGTGCTGTTCCTGGTGGACATCAAGAACCAGCTGGAAAACCCGCAGCGGATGCTCCTAGGCCTGTAAGGCTCCCGGCACCCCCGAAACGGGAGTCGACAACGACTCCCGTTTTGGTATCCCGACCCCATATATCCCGGTATTCCCCCATACCGCGCTTCATTCGGAGTGATCATGAGCGACACATTCGACGTCATCGTCATCGGTGCGGGCCCCGCGGGCTACGTGGCAGCGATCCGCGCCGCGCAGCTGGGCCTCAAGACCGCCGTGGTCGACGCCTTCGTCGGCAAGGACGGCAAGCAGGCGCTTGGCGGCACCTGCCTCAACATCGGCTGCATTCCGTCCAAGGCGCTGCTGGATTCGTCCAAGCAGTTCCACAACCTGACGCACAACTTCGCGTCGCACGGCATCACCGCCGAGAACCCGAAGATCGACATCCCGACCTTCGTGGGTCGCAAGGACAAGATCGTCAAGCAGTTCACCGGCGGTGTCTCGCTGCTGTTCAAGGCGAACAAGGTCACCTCGTTCTTCGGCAAGGGCAAGCTGCTTAAGGGTAACCAAGTCGAGATCACCGGTAACGACGGCACGAAGCAGACCATCGCCGCGACCAACGTCATCCTGGCTTCCGGCTCCGTGCCCATCGAACTGCCGTTCGCGAAGTTCGACGGCAAGCACATCGTCGACAACGCCGGTGCGCTCGATTTCACCGATGTTCCGAAGCGCCTCGGCGTGATCGGCGCGGGCGTGATCGGTCTCGAACTCGGCAGCGTCTGGAAGCGCCTGGGTTCGGACGTCACCATCATCGAAGCGCTGCCGGAATTCCTGGCGGTCGCCGATGCCGACGTCGCCAAGGCCGCCGCGCGCGAGTTCGCCAAGCAGGGCCTGACCATCAAGCTCAATGCCAAGCTCAGCAAGGCCGAGGTCAAGGGCGACGAAGTCCACCTCACGTACAACGACAAGGACGGCGACCATAACCTCGTCGTCGACAAGCTGCTGGTCGCCGTGGGCCGCCGTGCCTACACCGACGGCCTGCTGGCCGCCGATACGGGCGTGAAGATCGACGAACGCGGCCGCATCGTGGTCGACGAGCATTGCCACACGGGTGTCGACGGCGTCTGGGCAATCGGCGATGCCGTGCGCGGCCCGATGCTCGCGCACAAGGGTTCCGAAGAAGGCGTGGCGGTTGCCGAGCTCATCGCCGGCAAGCCGGGTCACGTCAATCTCGACCTCGTTCCCTGGGTCATCTACACCGAGCCGGAAATTTCCTGGGTCGGCAAGACAGAGAAGCAGCTCAAGGACGAAGGCGTACCGTACAAGACGGGTTCCTTCCCGTTCGCCGCCAACGGCCGTGCCGTCGCGATGAACGAAGGCGTAGGCCTGGTGAAGATCATTGCCCATGCCGAAACGGATCGCATCCTCGGTGTGCACATGGTCGGTCCGGTCGTTTCCGAACTGATCCACGAAGCCGTCGTCGCGATGGAGTTCAAGGGTTCGTCGGAAGACCTCGCCCGCATCGTCCACGCGCACCCGGCCCTGTCGGAAGTCGTGCACGAGGCCGCACTCGCGGTCGACAAGCGCGCCATCCACAAGAGCAACTGATAGCAGCGTTCGCGATACCGAGCCCGCTCATGCCCTGCATGGGCGGGCTCTTCTTTTTACGGAGTTACCCATGCACGACATCAAATCCCTTTGCGTGTACTGCGGCTCGAACAGCGGTACGCATCCCGAGTACGCGGAGAAGGCCGCCGCCTTCGGCAAGCGTCTTGCCGATGAGGGCATCGCCCTTGTGTATGGCGGCGGCAAGGTCGGCCTCATGGGCATCGTCGCCGACTCGGTGCTCGCCGCGGGCGGCCGCGTTATCGGCGTGATTCCTCGGCAACTGGTCGAAAAGGAAGTCGCGCACAAGGGGCTTTCCGAGCTGCATGTTGTCGAGACGATGCACCAGCGCAAGACGCGCATGTACGAACTGTCCCAGGCCTTCGTCGCCCTGCCCGGCGGCTTCGGCACGATGGACGAGATGTTCGAGATGCTCACCTGGGCGCAACTCGGCCTGCATGCCTACCCTTGTGCGTTCCTCGACGTGCGCGGTTTCTATTCGCAACTGTCCGCCAGCATGGATCACATGGTGGCCGAAGGTTTCGTACGCGCGGAACAGCGCGACGGCGTATGGTTCGGCCAGGACATCGATGCGCTGTTCGACTGGATGAAGCACTACGAGTCGGGCTATACGCCGAAGTGGATCAATGAGAAAACCGTAAAGGCGTGATCGCTTGCTGTCTGCAGGAGCCCGCTTGCGGGCGAAAGCCAACGTAGCCGCGTGGCATCCGCAGCCAGACCATCGGGCTCGCGGATGTAAGCATCCGTCTTCACCGCCCTGTTGGCTCTCGCCCGCAAGCGGGCTCCTGCAAGTTTCGCCATGACCCAGCATGAGGATTTGTCCATGACCTCCCTCAAAGCCTTCCGCATCCACCAGGACGACACCGGCTACCGCAGCGGACTCGAAACCATGGACACCGACGCGCTCAGTGCCGGCGAAGTGCTGGTCAAGGTCGAATGGTCGTCGGTGAATTACAAGGATGCACTCGCGGGCACCGGCAAGGGCAAAATCCTCCGGCGCTTTCCGCTCAACGGCGGCATCGACGTCGCGGGTACGGTCGTAGCCTCGACGGCGGCCAGCTTTCGCGAAGGCGACAAGGTCCTGTGCACCGGCAGCGGTTTGTCCGAGACGCGCGACGGCGGCTATGGCGAATACGTCCGCCTGCCGGCCGAATGGACGATTCCCCTGCCCGCCGGCCTCACCGCACGCGAAGCCATGATCCTCGGTACGGCTGGCTTCACGGCCGCTCTGTCGCTGCTGCGCATGCTCGATAACAGGCAGTCGCCCGGGCACGGCCCGATCGCCGTCACGGGCGCCACGGGTGGCGTGGGCATGCTGGCGATCGATATCTTCACCCGCGCTGGCTTCACCGTGCATGCGATCAGCGGCAAAGCCGATCGTTTCGATACATTGCGCACCGTGGGTGCCGCCGAATGCATCGACCGTCACTCCCTGAGCTTCAGCGGCAAGCCGATGGACTCGGCGCGGTTCGGCGGCGCGCTCGACAATGTCGGCGGCGGCATGCTCGCAGGACTGCTGCCGCTGATCGCGCCTTATGGCAACGTCGCTATCTGCGGTCTGGCGGGAAGTCCGGAGCTGCCGACCACCGTCATGCCCTTCATCATTCGCGGAGTGAGCCTGCTCGGCATCGCTTCGGCGGGTACGTCGCGGGATCTGCGCGACGAGATCTGGCGCAGGCTCGCCAGCGACTGGAAACCCGCGCATCTGGCGACGATATGCACGCGCGAAATCGATCTGCCCACGCTTCCGTCCGTCTTCGATACGATGCTGAAGGGCGAATCGTTCGGCCGCACGGTCGTACGCATCGCCGATTGAGGCACGCAAGTACTTGCCTGTGCACGCATTCGACGCTTAACCATTGATGTACGAGCATGTAACAGTAGAATGACCGTTCGCAGGGGTGCCGCTCCCCGTCGGGACGTGACGTTCCGGGGAACGGCACTGCAGAAGACGTCACCGATCTCGGGTGGCGTCAGAGAATAACTAACGGGTTCAACCCGGGGGAAAGTATGGCGCGTATCCTGATCGTCGACGATTCGCCGTCGCAGCTGCTTGGAATCAAGCGCATCGTCGAGAAACTGGGACATGAGGCCGTTACGGCCGAAGACGGCGCCGCAGGTGTCGAAGCGGCAAAACGCGAGCTTCCCGACCTGATCCTGATGGACGTGGTGATGCCGAACTTGAACGGCTTCCAGGCCACCCGCACGATCAGCAAGGAACCCACCACCGCGCACATCCCCATCGTGCTGGTCACCACGAAGGATCAGGATACCGACAAGGTCTGGGGGCTCCGCCAGGGAGCCAAGGCGTATGTCGTGAAGCCCATCAAGGAAGAAGAGCTGATTCGTACGCTCAAGGAACTGCTGCCCGCCTGACCGGGGCAGCTACGGGAGCCGGCCATCCGGCCAGGCTCCCGTTCCCGCGTCAACGACGCGGATCGAAGTCGGGAAATGCGTCCTTCAGCTCTTCGAACGCCGCTTTCTCTTCATGCGTGTCGGCCACCGGCACGCGGATTTCCAGCACCACGATCTGATCGCCCGGCTCCGAACCCGGCATACCGCGCCCCTTCAGACGCAGTTTGCGGCCCGACTGCGAGCCTGCCGGAATACGCAGGTCGACATGCCCGCCCAGCGTCGGCACGGGCACCGAGGCGCCCAATGCCGCTTCCCAGGGCGAGATCGGCAGCGTATGCAGCACCGTCCGGCCTTCCAGGCGGAAGCGTGCGTCGTCGCGGATACCCACTTCCAGCAACAGGTCGCCCGAAGGGCCGCCACCGGAACCGGCATGTCCCTGGCCGGCCAGACGAATCACCTGCCCGGCCTGAATACCCGCGGGAATCTTCACCTCGAGCACGCGCTCGCCGCCGGCCGAATCGTTCAGCACAAGGCGGGTCTTGCCGCCGTGATAAGCGGTATGCAGGTCCGTATCGATACGGGCCTGAATGTCCCGGCCACGACGGGCATGGGACTGCGCCTGTCCACGCGCGCCAGCGGCACGACCGCCGAACAGGCTTTCGAAGAAATCGCTGAAATCCCCACCACCCCCGCCGCCACCCATATTGCCGAAATCGAAACCCTGGCCCTGCTGCTGGCCCCAGCCCGGCGGCGGCCGGAACTGCTCGCCGGAACGATAGCCGCCGGCGCGGACCTGATCGTAGGCGCTACGCTTCTCGGGGTCCTTCAGAACCTCGTTCGCCTCGTTGATCGTCTTGAACTTCTCTTCCGCCCCGGCTTCCTTGTTCTTGTCGGGGTGATATTTGCGCGCAAGCTTGCGGTAGGCCGCCTTGATCTCGGCGTCCGTCGCCTCGGGCTTTACCCCCAGCGCATCGTAATAATCCTTGAACTCCACAGGCTCTCCCGGGCTTGTGTCACAACCATGGAAACAGAAATACCCGCGGCGAACTCGCATTCGCCGCGGGTCAGGTCATCCAAGATAAGGCATTCAGCCCGCGGCGTTAATGGAAATCCGACGCGGCGTGGTTTCGGCCTTCTTGGGAATGACGATTTCGAGCACGCCATGCTTGCCCGTAGCGGTAATTCCATCGGCATCGGCGCTGTCCGGCAGCGCGAAACGACGATGGAACTGGCCATGCGCACGCTCGGCGCGGCTGTACTTGCCGGCATCCGCCTCAGTAGCGACCTTACGCTCGCCCTTGATGGTGAGGACACCCTTGTCCATCTGGATTTCGATATCGGACGGATCGACGCCAGGGATATCGGCCAGGATAAGGAAGCGCTGGGCCTCTTCACGAATGTCGACGCGTGGCACCCACTGGCTGTTCGCCGTGCTCGCCGGTGCCTTCTCCTCCTGTCCGAAGAAGCGATCGAACACCTGGCGAATATCGCCCGGCAGGACCTGAGCGTGGCGCCATGAAGTCGAATGAAGCTGGCTCATCGTATTGTCTCCAAAAGGTTTTCGGTCCCATGACCGTCTGGGGAAGAAGATTGGACCGGCGTGCCGCGATTCAAGGGCCGCCCTCGCGGGAGACGGAGCCGGTTGTCTTTCCTTCAGTCACATAGCGCGCCTACACTGCCCGCTATCCCTCATCCGAGCATCCCACCATGACGATCCAGACTGGCGACCGCATCCCCGACGCTGTGCTCAATACGTTCGACGACGGCGTGAAGCCGGTTTCGACGAAAGAGCTTTTCGAAGGCCGCAAGGTGGTTCTGTTCGCGGTACCCGGCGCGTTCACACCCACGTGTTCCAACAAGCATTTGCCCGGTTATGTAAACCACATCGAAGACTTCCGCGCACTCGGTGTCGACGTGCTTTGTTTTTCGGTCAACGATGCATTCGTGATGCACGCATGGGGCGAATCCCAGGGCGTACCGGCGGATCTGAAGATGCTCGCCGACGGCAATGCCGAATTTACCAAGGCACTTGGCCTCGAGCTCGATGGCAGCGCGCATGGCATGGGCATTCGTGCGAAGCGCTTCGCGCTTTATGCCGAAGATGGCGTAGTGAAGGTATTGCACGTCGAAGCACCGGGCGAATTTCGCGTATCCACCGCCAAGTCGATGCTGGAAGCGATCAAGGCCTGATCGCGCTGCGCCCCCTGTAGGAGCCCGCTTGCGGGCGAAAGCCAACGGAGCGGCGAAGATGTGCGTGACATCCATAGCCCGTAGATCGGGCTCGCGGAGGCGAGCATCCGTCTTCCTCGCCCTGTTGGCTTTCGCCCGCAAGCGAGCTCCTACAAAAAAATGTACGCACAAAACGAAGGGCCCGGCATTCGCATGCCGGGCCCTTCGCGCTCCCACAGTGTCGCGTGTTATTCCTGGGGCTCGTCGTTCACCGGACCGCTTTCCTGCGGCGGCATGTCGACCGTGCCTTCGTCGCCAGCCACTTCCACGTCGACTTCGACTTCCTCGTCCGCTTCCAGACGCACGACGCTTACCAGCGTCTCGTCCTTCGGCAGACGGATCAGCGTCACGCCCTGCGTGTTGCGGCCCAGCTGCGATATCTCGGCGACACGCGTACGTACCAGCGTGCCCTGATCGGAAATCAGCATCACTTCCTGTGTTTCGCTGACCTGCGCCGCGGCGACAAGCTTACCGTTGCGCTCGGAGCACTGGATGGCCTTGACGCCCTGCGTGCCGCGACCTTTCTTCGGGAATTCCTCGAGCACTGTGCGCTTGCCGTAACCGCGTGCCGTCGCCGTGAGGATGTCGCCCTCGGCGGCCACGATCAACGAGACCACCTCGGCATCCTCACCCAGACGCATACCGCGCACGCCGGTGGCCGTACGGCCCATCGAACGGACGGTGTCTTCGTCGAAGCGAACCGATTTGCCGTTCGATGCGAACAGCAGCACGTCGCTCTTGCCGTCGGTCAGCGCGACGTTGACCAGCGCATCGCCTTCGTCGAGGTTGATGGCGATCTTGCCCTTCTGCAGCTGGAACGCGAACTCCGTCAGCGGCGTCTTTTTCACCGTACCGCGGCGCGTCGCGAAGAACACGAAGCTATCCGCGGTGTACTCGCGAACCGGCAGCACCGCCTGCACCTTCTCGCCCTCGGTCAGCGGCAACAGGTTGACGATGGGCTTGCCGCGCGCGCCCGGACCGGCTTCGGGCATCTGGTAGACCTTCAGCCAGTACACACGGCCCGTGCTGGTGAACGTGAGCAGCGTGTCGTGCGTATTCACGACCCAAAGCTGTTCGACGACGTCCTCGTCCTTCAGTGCCGACGCCGAACGACCCTTGCCGCCACGCTTCTGCGCGCGATAAAGGCTGGCCGGCTGACGCTTGATGTAACCCGTATGCGACAGCGTGACCACGACGTCTTCCGGCGCGATCAGGTCGAGTACGTTGAGATCTTCCTGCGAATGCTGGATCTCGGTGCGACGCGCATCGCCGTAGTCGGTGCGGATCTGTTCCAGCTCTTCGCGAATCACTTCCAGCAGACGCGAAGGATTCTCCAGGATGTCGATCAGGCCGCGAATCGTCTCGAGGATCTGGCGGTACTCGTCGGAAAGACGATCCTGTTCCAGACCGGTGAGGCGATGCAGGCGCATGGCGAGGATTTCGAGCGCCTGCACCTCGGAAAGCTGATAGCCGTCCGGATGCAGACCGTCACGCGGATCCATCTCTTCCGGACGCGACGATTCCGCGCCCGTGGCCGACAGCAACGCACTGACCAGACCCGGATCCCAGCGACGCTGCGTCATGCGCTCGCGCGCTTCCGCCGGCGATGCCGAGGTCTTGATCAGTTCGATCATCTCGTCGATGTTGGCGAGCGCGACGGTCAGGCCTTCGAGGATGTGCGCACGCGCACGTGCCTTGCGCAGTTCGAAGATCGTGCGACGCGTGACCACTTCGCGACGATGGCGAATGAACGCCGTGAGGATGTCCTTCAGGTTCAGCAGACGCGGCTGGCCGTCGAGCAACGCCACCATGTTGATGCCGAAGGTGACCTGCAACTGGGTCTGCTGGAACAGGTTGTTCAGTACGACGTCGCCCATCGAATCGCGACGGATCTCGATAACGACGCGCATACCGTCCTTGTCGGACTCGTCGCGCAGCTCGCTGATGCCTTCGAGCTTCTTTTCCTTCACCAGCTCGGCGATCTTTTCGATCAGGCGAGCCTTGTTCACCTGGTACGGAAGCTCGTGGACGATGATCGTCTCGCGCCCATTGGCTTCGGTTTCGATCTCGGCGCGCGCGCGGACCAGAATGCGGCCGCGACCCGTGCGATACGCTTCGATGATGCCCGAGGAACCGTTGATGATGCCGGCGGTCGGGAAATCCGGACCCGGGATATGGGTCATCAGTTCATCGATGCCCAGCGTCGGCTCATCGATGAGCGCGAGCGTGGCGTTAATGACCTCGGTCATATTGTGCGGCGGAATGTTCGTCGCCATGCCGACGGCGATACCGGACGAACCGTTGACGAGCAGGGTCGGCACGCGGGTGGGCAGCACCAGCGGCTCGTATTCGCTTTCGTCGTAGTTGGGGCCGAAGTCGACGGTTTCCTTGTCGATATCCGCCATCAACTCATGCGTGAGGCGCGCCATGCGCACCTCGGTGTATCGCATCGCAGCGGCGTTGTCGCCGTCGACCGAACCGAAGTTACCCTGGCCGTCGACCAGCATGTAGCGCAGCGAGAACGGCTGGGCCATGCGGACGATGGTGTCGTAAACGGAAGCGTCGCCGTGTGGATGGTATTTACCGATGACGTCACCGACGACGCGCGCCGATTTCTTGTACGGCTTGTTCCAGGCGTTGCCGAGCTCGCTCATCGCGAACAATACGCGTCGATGCACCGGCTTCAGACCGTCGCGCACATCGGGTAGTGCGCGTCCCACGATCACGCTCATGGCGTAGTCGAGGTAGCTCTGGCGCATCTCATCTTCGATGTTGACGCGGATGATTTCTTTGGCGAGTTCTGCCATCAATCGGCTTCCCTTAAGTCCATGAATGACCCCCCGGGCCACGCGGATCGCGTGATCTGTCGGACGGGTCCACGCAAGCGTTCGATAGTACCACAAAGACGTCGCAAATGACAGTCTTTAGTACTTTAAAAACAATGAGTTACGCGACGGTTTTGGCGTTCCGGAAAAGCAGCGTCCGGGCGAGCCCGTAATTGGCCACGGCGCCCGCCAGCGACCCTACCGCGACAGCCACCGCAGGCCACGGCTTCAGGCTGGGAATCAGCTCCAGAACGGCTACGTAAGCGCCGTTATTGAACAGCGCGCCGACCGCCATCAATCCCATCCAGTGCAGCCATTCGGCGCGAGGACTGATGCCGCTGTCGCGCCCTTTGAACGTATGTCGACTGTTCCACCACCACGTCACCGTGGCGGCGGAAAGGAAGGACACGACGCGCGCCGCGTAGACGTTCCAGTGAGCCAGGCCGACCAGCGACTGCGCGATACCCGCGTCGACGACGAAACCGATCACGCCGCCGACGGCGAAAAGAACGATCTCGCGGCCCAGGCGCATCAGCCGAAGACCGCCTGCATCTGGGATTCGTCCGGGCGCAGGATGACGCCACGCTCTGTAACGATGGCATCGATCAGGTCGGCCGGCGTCACGTCGAACACGGGATTCCATGCATCCGCGCCGTCGATCACGGTGCGCTTGCCGCCTATCGACAGCAGCTCGGTCGCTTCGCGCAGTTCGATCTCGATATCGTCGCCGTTCGCCGTTGCCATATCGACCGTGGTGGACGGTGCCACGACCATGAACTTCACGCCGTGATGGCGCGCGGCGATAGCCAGCTGGTACGTGCCGATCTTGTTCGCGGTGTCGCCGTTGGCCGCGATGCGATCGGCGCCCACGATGACCCATTTCACTTCGCCATGCTTCATCAGATGCGATGCCGCCGAGTCCGCGACCAGCTTCGCGGGAATGCCGTCGCGAACCAGTTCCCACATCGTCAGGCGCGCTCCCTGCAACCAGGGACGCGTCTCCCCGGCATAGACCTGCGTGATGCGGCCAGCCTCGACGCCCGCGCGAATGACACCCAATGCGGTGCCGTAGCCCGCCGTGGCCAGCGACCCGGTGTTGCAGTGGGTAAGTACGTGGGAACCCGGCTCGATCAGCGCGGCGCCGAGCTCGCCCATGAGGCGATTGGCCGCCAGGTCTTCGTCCTGGATAGCCTGGGCCTCGCGCTCAAGCGCGTCGGCATCGGCGCCCGCATCGATGCGCGAGCGCATGCGATCCAGCGCCCACATCAGATTCACAGCCGTAGGCCGGGCCGCGCGCAGTGTCGCCAGGATGGGCTCAAGCGGCACACCCGATTTCGCGGCGAGCACCACACCCCACGCCGCCGCGATACCGATAGCCGGTGCACCGCGCACGGCCAGCACGCGAATAGCGTCGGTAACCTCGTCGGCGGTTCGGCAGTCGAACCAGATTTCTTCGCCCGGAAGGCGTCGCTGATCGAGCAGCGCGAGGCGATCGCCGTGCCATTGCACGGCGCGAATGGTGTCGTGGGAAGCGTTTGCGTTCATCGCGCCATTATCGCGCAATCGCGCGGCCCGGTCGCTAGCCTCTGTGAGGGAGACGTCGCAAGCTCTCTGTGGAAGCGCGCCTGCGCGCGAAAACCAACGGAGCGGCGACCCCGTGCGTGGCATCCGCAGCCAGGAGAACGGGCTTGCGAATTAAGGCCTATCCCTTCCCGCCCTGTTGGCTTTCGCGCGCAGGCGCGCTCCCACAGGAGGTTATCGGTCAGCGCTTGGCCAGCCACTCGTGGATCGCCGGCGGCACCTCTCGCTGCGCGCGGCTGGATACGTAAATGCCGATATGGCCGCCCTTGAACGCGATGGCCGTGTAATCGTCGCTGCCGACCAGATCGCCCAACGGCTTCGACGCGGCGGGCGGGACGAGGTGATCCTGCTCCGCGAAAATATTGAGTACCGGCTGGCGAATCGCACCGAGATCGACCACACGTTCGCCGATCTTCGCCTCGCCACGCATGAGGCGGTTTTCCTGAAAGAACTCTTTCGCGAACTGGCGGAACGCCTCGCCCGCCTGATCCGGCGAATCGAAAATCCACTTTTCCATCCGCAGGAAATTTTCCACTTCCTTCGGGTTGTCGAGGATATCGACCAGTCCGACATACTTCTGCTGGTTCAACCGTACGGGCTTAAGCGTGAGGTATGCCCAGTTCATCAGGTCGGCTGGCACGTTGCCTACCGTATCGACGAACAGATCGATGTCCACGCCTCGCGTCCAGTGCGAAAGCATATTGTCCGGCGTATGGAAGTCCACTGGCGTCACCATGGTGACGAGGTTGCGCACCTTATCGCCATGCAGCGCGGTATAACAAAGCGAGAACACGCCGCCCTGGCAGATGCCGAGCAGGTTGATCGCATCGAGTTCGTGACGACGGCGAACCGTGTCGACACAACGATCCAGATAGCCGTCTATATAGTCTTCGAGGGTTAGCCAGCGATCCGCACCGTCGGGATAACCCCAGTCGATAAGGTAGACGTCCTCGCCCTGCTCCAGCAGATTGCGCACCATGGAACGATCGGCCTGAAGGTCGACCATCCACGGCGTATTCACCAGCGCATAGCAGATCAGGATCGGCACTTTGGCCGTTGGCTTTTTCTCGCCGACAAAGTGCCAGAGCGTCAGCTTGTCTTCGCGATACACCGCCTCGCGCGGCGTCGATCCGAGCTCGATCGGTCCGACGTTACGCAGGGTTTCCATGCCCGCTTCGAGCTTGCGACGAAACGCTTCCACTTCGTCTCGCGCGTGCTGCGGATCGATATTGAACGGGTTCTGCATCATCGCGATGTTTTCTTCGTCGTCGCCCGTTTCGTCGGCGACACGGTTTTCTTCGTCGCCGCTTTCGTGGCGGAAGCTGTTTTCTTCGCCGGAACGGCCGTCGCGCCGCGCAAGGCATTCACTTCGGCGCGCAACGATTCGACCTCGGCCGCAAGACCCGTCATATGCCGAAGTTCGCGACGCACGGCCTGCAGGCGTTCGCCGAGACTGTCGACTTCCTTGCGTGTCGGCATGCCGAGCTGCACCGCCAGACGCTCGACCTGATGCTGCTGCAATACGCGAAGGCGCATCTGCGCATTCACCACCGAGGCATAGACCTCGCGGAATTCGTCCGAAAGAGCGGCCTCGCCATACGCCTGCTCGGCAAGATTGACCCAACGGTCATAGAGGGCACGCAGCGATTCCGGATCGGTCGGCGTACCGACGGCACCCTGCGCCTTCAACGCTTCGGCGGCACGATCGTGAACGCGGCCGAGCAACGCCTGGTAACGGCTGAAATGCTGGGCGTAATCGAGCGCCGCCCGCAGCAGTGCCTGCTGCTCTTCGTGTTGTTCGCGGCCGATACCGAGTCCGGGCATGCCCAGCGCCTCGCGCGCCGTGGACAACCACTCCTCGAAACGGCGCGTCATGACCTCGGGCGATTCGCCCGTCAGCGGCGCACCGAAGGGAGGAATTCCGCCGATGCCCATGGGCATCGCTCCCATGTCGCCACCCGCCGCCATCGACTTCAGCCACTCGCCGTAGCCGTCCAACCCACCGAACAGGCGCCCCATGGCCTCACTGCCGGGCAGTTCGGCGCCCGGCCCCTGCTCCATCTGGCGCGACCATGCGTCCCAGCCCTCGCGTACGAAGTTCTGGTACTGGTCGATGAAATCGTGACCCTTTTCCGGCATCTAACGTATCCACTGCCTTTGCATTGCACCGATCCTACATGGCCCCTGCGTCTCAATCACGCAAGACTCCATAAAAACGCGAAGCCCGGCATCTTGCGATGCCGGGCTTCGGGGCTACCGGATGATCGCGGGGGATCAGCTAGCGGCGTTCTCTTCTTCGGTGACGGCCTTCATCGACAGGCGGATACGGCCCTGCTTGTCGACTTCCAGCACCTTCACCTTGACGATGTCGCCTTCCTTGAGCTTGTCGGAAACCTTCTCGACGCGCTCGCTGGAGATCTGCGACACGTGTACCAGACCGTCCTTGCCCGGCATGATCGTCACGAATGCACCGAAGTCCATCAGCTTGGCGACCTTGCCTTCGTAGATGCGACCCGGTTCGACGTCGGACACGATCTGCTCGATGCGCTTGCGCGCGGCTTCGGCGGCTTCGCGGTTGACCGAGGCGATAACGACGTTGCCGTCGTCCGTGATGTCGATCGTGGTGCCGGTCTCTTCCGTGATCGAACGGATGGTTGCGCCACCCTTACCGATCACTTCGCGGATCTTGTCCGGGTGGATCTTGATCGTGAGCAGGCGCGGCGCGAATTCGCTCATTTCCGAGCGGGCTTCGGTGATGCACTTGGCCATTTCGCCGAGGATGTGCAGGCGACCGCGCTTGGCCTGGGCCAGCGCCGTACGCATGATCTCTTCGGTGATGCCGTCGATCTTGATGTCCATCTGCAGCGCGGAAACGCCATCAGCGGTACCGGCAACCTTGAAGTCCATGTCGCCGAGGTGATCTTCGTCACCGAGGATGTCGGACAGGACGACGAAATCGCTGCCTTCCTTGACCAGACCCATGGCGATACCGGCGACCGGCGACTTCAGCGGAACGCCCGCGTCCATCATGGCCAGCGACGAACCGCAGACCGAAGCCATCGACGAGGAACCGTTCGACTCGGTGATTTCCGAGACGACGCGGACGACGTACGGGAATTCTTCGATCGTCGGCTTCACAGCCTGCACGCCGCGCTTGGCGAGACGGCCGTGGCCGATTTCGCGACGCTTCGGGCTACCGACGCGACCGGTTTCACCGACCGAGAACGGGGGGAAGTTGTAATGGAAGAGGAACGTGTCCTTCCACTCGCCTTCCGGCGCGTCGATGATCTGCGAGTCACGCGTGGTACCGAGCGTGGCAACGACCAGCGCCTGCGTTTCGCCGCGGGTGAACAGCGCCGAACCGTGCGTGCGCGGCAGGACGCCGACGCGGACGGTGATCGGACGCACGTCGTCGAGGTTACGACCGTCGATGCGGACCTTGGTGGTCAGCACGCCATCGCGCAGGGTGCGGTATTCGACTTCGCCGAATGCCGCGCCGATGTCGCCATCGGTCCAGCCATTGGCTTCGGCCTGAGCGGCGATCGCCGTCTTGACCTCGGTCTTCAGCGCGCCGACAACGTCACGACGGGCCAGCTTGTCGCGGATCTGGAAGGCTTCGACGAAGCGGTTGCCGACAGCGGCCTTGACCGCGTCGTACAGCGCCGTCTTGGCGACCGGAGCTTCCCACTTGAAGGTCTTCTGGCCAGCTTCGGCGACGAAAGCGTTGATCGTGTCGATCGCGGCCTGCATCTGCTGGTGACCGAACATCACCGCGCCGAGCATGACGTCTTCGCTGAGCAGCTTGGCTTCGGACTCGACCATCAGCACGGCACCGGACGTACCGGCAACGACGAGGTCGAGGTCGGAGGTCTTAAGCTGCGTGGCGGTCGGGTTCAGGATGTACTGGCCGCCCGCGTAACCGACGCGGTTCGCGCCGATCGGGCCCTTGAACGGGACGCCGGCCAGAGCCATGGCGGCCGAGGCACCGAGGAGTGCCGGAATGTCGCCGTCGACTTCCGGGTTCAGCGACATGACCGTCGCGATGACCTGGATTTCGTTACGGAACTCTTCCGGGAACAGCGGGCGAAGCGGACGATCGATCAGACGCGAGGTGAGCGTTTCCTTCTCGGTCGGACGGCCTTCACGCTTGAAGAAGCCACCCGGGATACGACCGGCGGAGTAGAACTTCTCCTGGTAGTCGACCGTGAGCGGGAAGAAGTCCTGACCCTCGCGCGCCTTCGGCGCTGCGACGACTGTGACCAGGACGACAGTGCCGCCCATGCTGACCATCACTGCACCGGATGCCTGGCGGGCAATTTCGCCCGTCTCCAGTGTGACTTCGTGACTACCGTACTGGAATGACTTGGTTACTTTCGCCACTTTAGATTTCCTCGGTTCTGTTGCTTAGCGGCGCAGGCCGAGGCGTTCGATCACGGTCTGATAGCGACCCAGGTCGTTTTTCTTCAGGTACGCAAGAAGCTTCTTACGGGTGTTGACCATCTTAAGCAGGCCACGACGCGAATGGTTGTCCTGCTTATGCTCTGCAAAGTGGGTCTGCAGATGCCCGATGTTGGCAGTCAACAGGGCGACCTGGACTTCCGGGGAGCCGGTGTCATTGGGTACGCGACCGAAGTCTGCGATGATTTTGCCTGTCTGTTCGGGGGTGAGCGCCATGTGTATCGATTCCTTAAAAGCGGATGCGAAGCTTGCGCAACCTCATCGTATAGCTGAAGTTGCGCAAGCTTCGCTTTAGAGTGAAAAGCAGGTAACGAGCGCACTATTGTAGCTGTGTGACAGCCGCGACAACAAGCCCGGTAAGACAGGAGGTTACGTCCGCTCAATCGGTCGGGAGATTGAATCCCCTCAGCACCCTGAGCACACCCTCGTCCGAGACCTCGGCCAGGGCCATCAATCGTCCGTCCGCTCCCCAGGCGGTGCAGCGTCCGCGCAACGTCGTCCCCTCCAGCGGGATGGGTTGCCCGAACCCCATGACACGAGTCTGCTCGGCGTCCAGATCCACCCGGGGAATATGGTCCAGACCGGCGGAAACCGGCAGCACAAAGGCTTCGGGCGCGTCGGAAGACTGTTCCGCCAGGGCCGACAGCTGCTCCAGCGTGACCATCTCCGGCTTCATGAACGGCTCGACCCACAGCCGGCGAAGCTCCGTCAGATGGGCACCGCACCCCAGGTGTTCGCCCAGATCGACCGCAAGGCTGCGCACATAGGTGCCGGAACCGCACTCGACGTGAAGACGGATGGTATCGCCATCGCGGGCGATAACCTCCAGCCGGTAGACATCGACTTCGCGCGCCGGCACGTCCACTTCCTCGCCGCGCCGGGCAAGCACGTAAAGCGGCACGCCGTCCTTCTTGATGGCCGAGTAAGCGGGCGGAACCTGAACGATGTGCCCACGAAGAAGGGCCAGCGCCGCTTCCAGCGTCGCGTCGTCCATAACGGGCACGGGTCGGGTCTGGACGATCTCGCCTTCCAGGTCGGCCGTGGTCGTCGTGATACCCAGACGCACCTCGGCCTCGTAGGCCTTGCGGGAACCGAGCAGCCAGCCGGCGATCTTGGTCGCCTCGCCGAAGCAGAGCGGCAAAAGACCGGTGGCGAGCGGATCGAGACTGCCGGTATGGCCACCCTTGGCCGCGCCCACCAGACGCCGCGCCGCCTGCAACGCCTGATTCGAACTCAGGCCCAGCGGCTTATCGAGCAGCAGAATGCCGTGGATGTCGCGAAAGGTTCGACGGGACATGGATACCTGAAAGAACTTGGTGCCGGGCACGGCACTCATGGGCGCCAACCGCGGCCTTCTGTGGGAGCGCGCCTGCGCGCGATTCCTGCGGAGCAATAACTAACTAGAGCCGATGGACGGTCGGTACAGGACGTGCAGCGACCGATCGTTCGCGCCCGGTACTCAGGGATCGCGCGCAGGCGCGCTCCCACAGAGGCGAAAAAAACCCGCCATCCCTTACTGTTCTTCGTCGTCCTGCTTGATGACCGGACCGCCCTCACGCAACAGGGACTCGATCCGTTCGCCCTTGTCGACCGAATCGTCGTACTTGAAGCGAAGCTCGGGCACGCGGCGCATCCGCATCATCTTCGACAGCGCGTGACGGAATTCCGGACCAAGCAGCTTCAGGCCTTTTACGGCCTCGGCGGATCGTTCCGGCTGCAGTGCGGTGATCCACACGGTCGCCCAATCCAGCTCACGGGTAACTTCGACGTCGGACACACTGACCGACGGCAGGTGATGGTCGCGCACGGCGGCATGCACCAGGAGACCGATCTCGCGGCGGAGTTCCGCCGAAACGCGATCGGTACGTTTGAAATCGCGGGATGGCATAGAGCCTCCTCAAAAGTGACGCCGCCCCGCGATCGGGGCGGCGTCTGTCGCTGTTACAGCGTGCGGGCGAATTCGATGCGCTCGAAGCACTCGATCTGATCGCCAGCCTTCACGTCGTTGTACTGCTTCACGGCGATACCGCATTCCATACCGTTGCGGACCTCGTCGACAAGCTCCTTGAAGCGGCGCAGCGATTCCAGTTCGCCCTGGAAGACCACGACGTTGTCGCGGAGCACACGGATCGGCTTGCTGCGCTTGACGATGCCTTCGATGACCATGCAACCCGCGACCGCACCGAACTTGGAGCTGCGGAACACTTCGCGGACCTGGGCGACACCGATGATCTCTTCGCGCACTTCCATGCCCAGAAGACCCGACGCCGCCTGCTTCACCTGATCGATGACGTCGTAGATGATCGAGAAGTAGCGCACATCGAGGCCGCTCGTATCGATGACCTTGCGGGCCGAAGCATCCGCACGGACGTTGAAGCCGATGATCAGTGCCTTGGACGCCGATGCCAGCGTGGCTTCGGACTCGGTGATACCGCCGACGCCGGAGGCGATGACGTTCACCCTGACCAGATCGTTGCCGATCTGGGTCAGCGAGTCGCGCAGCGCTTCCACCGAACCCTGGACGTCGGCCTTGACCACGATGTTGAGGGTCTGCTGGCCTTCGCCCTGACCCATCTGGGCCATGATGTCTTCCAGACGGTTCGTCTTGCTGACCATGCGCGTTTCGCGACGCTTCTGCTGACGCTCCTGCGCCACCTGGCGAGCCAGGCGCTCGTCTTCGACAGCCACGAAGTCGTCACCCGACTCCGGCACGCCGGAAAGACCCAGCACCTGCACCGGGATGGACGGGCCGGCTTCGTTGACCTGCTTGCCGGTTTCGTCGATCAGCGCGCGCATGCGGCCGTACTCGATACCGCACACCACGAAGTCGCCCTTCTTGAGGGTGCCCTGCTGCACGAGAACCGTGGCAACCGGACCGCGACCGCGATCGAGGCTGGACTCGATGACCACGCCCGAAGCGCGGCCGTCGGCGACAGCCTTGAGTTCCATGACTTCGGCCTGGACCGAAATCGCGTCGAGCAATGCGTCGATACCGTCGCCCGTCTTCGCGGACACCGGCACGAACTGCGTGTCGCCACCCCAGTCTTCCGGCACGACTTCAAGCTGCACGAGGCCCTGCTTGACGTTGTCCGGACTGGCGTCGGCCTTGTCCATCTTGTTGACCGCGACGATCAACGGCACCTTCGCGGCACGCGCATGCTGCACGGCTTCGATGGTCTGCGGCATGACGCCGTCGTCCGCCGCCACCACGAGCACCACGATGTCCGTCGACTGCGCACCGCGGGCACGCATGGACGTAAACGCCGCATGGCCCGGGGTATCGAGGAACGTGATGACGCCCTTCGGCGTTTCGACGTGGTACGCACCGATATGCTGCGTGATGCCACCGGCTTCGCCCGACGCGACCTTGGCGCGGCGGATGTAGTCGAGCAGCGAGGTCTTGCCGTGATCGACGTGACCCATGATCGTAACGACCGGCGGACGCGTGACCTTCTCGCCCTCGAGCTCGGCGGTCTGGGTCTGCGATGCCAGCGTCGCTTCCGCGTCGTCGGCCGTGGCGCGAACAGCGTTGTGACCCAGCTCTTCCACGACCAGCGCGGCCGTGTCGAAATCGATGACCTGGTTGATCGTGGCCATCACGCCCATCTTGAAGAGCGTTTTGACGACCTCGGCACCCTTCACGGCCATTTTCTGGGCCAGATCGGCGATGACGTTGTTATCGCCCACCACGACATCGCGCACGACCGGAGCCGTGGGACGCGAGAAGCCGTGCGGACCGGCCGACGATGCGCCGCCACGCGGCGACTCCATACGACCGCGGACCTTGCCACCGCCACGACGGTTGTTGCTGGAACGACGCGCGCGATCGGCATCGGACAGATGCAGTTCGCCACCGGCGAAACGCTTGCCACCGGATTCGCGATCGTTACGGCCACCGGCGTTGTTGCCGGCACCGCCACCACCACCACCGCCGCCGCCATGCTTCGGACGCGCGTTGCCGCGGCTGTCGTTGGCGGCAGCGACCGCACCCGGAGCCGGACGCGAGGCAGGAGCAGCCGGTCGCGCAGCAGCGGGAGCCGGTGCGGGAACGGGAGCGGGAGCCGGCGGCGGCGGAGGGGCCGGAGCCGGTACGGGCTTGGCGATAATCTTTTCGCGCTTACGCGGCTCGTGAATCGTCGGCAGGATCATGCCGAGCTTGCGCGTATCGAGCTTGCCCGTGGCATGACCCGGGCCGTCGTCCGTGGAGGCAGCGGCGGATACGGGAGCCGGCGCGGCAGGCGTCGGAGCGGCGGGCGCGGCCGGAGCCCCGCCCGTGGATTCGGAGGCAGCGGCAGCAGCGGCGCGAGCCTGTGCGGCAGCGGCTTCTGCTTCGGCCTGACGACGAGCTTCCGCAGCAGCGGCTTCCTGACGACGTGCCTCTTCCTCCGCTTCGCGGCGGGCCTGTTCGGCCTGGCGCTGTTCGGCTTCCTCGCGGCGTGCGGCTTCCTCGCGCTCGCGCAGTTCCTGCGACTCGGCGAGCTTGCGGGCGGCTTCTTCGCGCTCAGCATCCGGAGCAGCGTCGTCAGCCATGGTGCCGCGCTTCACGTAGGTGCGCTTCGTGCGCACTTCCACGTTCACCGTCTTCGCCGCGCCAGCGCCACGTCCGGTGCCCGAGCTGACTTTCAGCTCGCCCACGGTACGGCGCTTCAGCGTGATCTGGCGCGGACTGGAGTCGTCCGTTTCGGGAGCGGCCTCGCCCTTTCCGTGCGTGCGGCGAAGGAAGCCCAGCAACTTCACCTTTTCGGTGCTGCTGATGACCTGACCTTCGTCGGAAAATTTCATTCCGGCCTCGCCAAGCTGCGAAAGCAGCTTGTCGACCGGCATGCCCAGAACCTGGGCGAGTTGTTTGATTGTGACGTCCGACATCTGTTTGTTTCTCCGCCGTTCCCGCGCGTAACCTTACGTGCCGACGATGACCCGTACGGCTGCCTCCATCCGTGGCGGGAAACCTGACGGCTTCCCTCGGGGCGTCCATCCAGGACGCCGCCGCCTACCGCGGTTAGCCGCCCTTCTCCAGCCGGGCGATCATCGGGGCGCGCGCGGCCATGATCAGCTGCGCTGCGCGTTCTTCATTCATGCCATCGATATCGATCATTTCGTCGACCGCGAGGTCGCCGAGGTCATCGAGCGTGACCACGCCGCGTTCCGCCAGGGCGAATGCGGTGGCCTCGTCCATACCGTCGAGAGCAAGCATCTCTTCGGACGGACGGTGTTCTTCAATCACTTCCTCGGCGGCCAGCGCTTCGGTAAGCAGTGCGTCGCGGGCACGGGCGCGAAGTTCCTCGACGATGTCTTCGTCGAAGCCTTCGACAGCCAGCAGTTCCGCGCTGGGCACGTAAGCAATTTCCTCGACGCTGGAGAAACCTTCCTGCACGAGGATGTTCGCGATTTCCTGGTCGACTTCGAGGCGATCCATGAATAGCTTCAGCGCGGCTTCCTGCTCGGCTTCGCTCTTCGCGGTGACCTGGTCCTGCGTCATCACGTTGAGCTGCCAGCCGGTGAGCTTGCTGGCCAGACGCACGTTCTGGCCGCCGCGGCCGATGGCCTGCGAAAGCTTGTCTTCGGCAACGGCGATGTCCATCGAGTGCTTTTCTTCGTCCATGATGATGGACTGCACTTCGGCGGGCGCCATGGCGTTGATGACGTACTGGGCCTGGTTCTCGTGCCACAGGATGATGTCGACGCGCTCGCCGTTGAGTTCGTTGGACACGGCCTGCACACGCGAACCGCGCATGCCGATACACGCGCCGATGGGATCGGTGCGGCTGTCGTGCGCGACGACGGCGATCTTGGCGCGGTCGCCCGGATCGCGCGCGCAACCCTTGATCTCGACGAGGCCCTGGCCGACTTCCGGCACTTCGAGCTTGAACAGTTCGATCATGAATTCCGGCGCGCTGCGCGAAACGAACAGCTGCGGACCGCGGATTTCGGATTTCACTTCATACAGGTAACCACGCACGCGATCGCCGACGCGGGCCGATTCGCGGGGAATCGTCTTGTCGCGCGGAATGAACGCTTCGGCGTTGCTGCCGAGGTCGAGATAGACGTTGCCGCGCTCGACGCGCTTGACGATACCGGTGACCAGTTCGCCGACACGATCCTGGAATGCATTGACCACCAACTCGCGCTCCGCTTCGCGGACGCGCTGCACGATGACCTGCTTCGCGGCCTGCGCGGCGATGCGGCCGAATTCGGCGTTGTCGATCTGGGTTTCCATGAAACCGCCGACCTCAGGCTTGCCTTCGAGTCCCTTTTCTTCGGCCTCGTCCAGGGCGTCCATCAGACGCACCTGGAAATACGGCGACTCCATCTCGGCGTCGTCCGCGATGATCTCGTAGCTACGGAACGTCTCGTAATCGCCCGTCTTGCGGTCGATCTCGACACGGATCTCCGGATCTTCGTCCGGGTAGCGCTTTTTGGCAGCCGAGGCCAGCGCAGCTTCCAGTGCTTCGAAAATGACTTCGTGCGGCACGCCCTTTTCGTTGGCGACCGCTTCGACTACCAGCAACAGTTCTTTGCTCATTGCCGCTACTCCGGGGGCGCTCACTGCGCCCTTTCGTTTCATTGTTTTGGTTTCTTTTCGCCGCCACGCTTGGGTTGCGGGGCATAGCCCAGCGCCACCCAGTCGGGCACCACGCGGGCGCTTTCGACGTCCGCATGTTCGAATTCGAATCGACCCACCTCACCTTCGAGAACGATCTTCTCGCCGGCGACCTCAACGACATTGCCCTTAAGGCGACGACGTCCCTCGACCGGTGCCTTGAGCAGCACCTTGACCACCTGGCCGCTCACACGGGCGAACTGCTCCGCGGTGAACAGCGGGCGATCGATACCGGGGGAGGATACTTCCAGTACATAGTTGCCGGGGATCGGATCTTCAACGTCCAGCATGGCGGACAGCTCGCGGCTAGCCGCCTCGCAGTCCTCCACGGTGACTTCGCGCCCCTCGACATTCAGGTACACGCGCAGCGTGTTCTGACCATCGGACGGGCCATATTCCAGACCAAGAACTTCCAGACCGGTATCGGCCAGAATCTCGGAGAATCGTTTTGCGAGTGCTTGGGTATCCACGGTGCCTTTCTTTTCCGGTCGCCAGAAACAAAAAATGGGCTCCAGCGGCCCATTCCCTTTCGTCGCCGATGTATCCCGACACTTTCCCGCCGTGGCCCACTCCGTGCCGTGACGGCAGTCGGAAGAAATACCACGTGACGCATCCTTGCGCCCAACAAAAAAGCCTCACGAGGAGGCTTTCTTGTGAAAGAAAGATCTGGGTAACGGACTTGCCCGATGACACTGGGCGAAGCGTGTTTCCGCTACAGAAGATTCGCTGATTATAGCGACGAATATGCTGCTAACGCAAGGCTACGGAGCGCTAAACGACTGTTCACAAAGCCTGCACGAACTTGCGCAGACGGTCGTCGCGTATGGTCAGCATATCGAACAGGCCCAGCGCACGCAGCGCCGGCAGCGCTTCGCGGATGTCGCGCTCCGCCTCGTTCCGGGCAGCATCGATGGACGCCGGATCGCACCATATCCGGGCATTTCCCAGAAAAGCCGCAACACTGCCCTTGCGGACCACCACGCCGTTCACAGTCGCTTCGTTCGTTTGATCGGGAAGGATGTCTTCCGCTCGCATGAGGCCTTTCCTTGAATGGCATGGCGTGAGAAAAACAGCCTAGCAACCCAGGATTGGCGTTGCTCCTGTATTTTAGCCATTCGATACCGTAAAACCGCCATGCCGACGCCCCTCATACCCCCTTCTCGTCTCGCCGCCGATAACCCGCTGGTCATCGCGGTCGAGCTGGACGAGGCCGCGGTCCGGGTCACGCCCGCGCATCGGCACGAACGCGGCCAGCTGATCGGAGCCCGGAGCGGGCTGCTTTCCATCGGAACGGCGCAGGGACGGTGGGTCGCGCCGGCCACCCACGCGATCTGGATACCGCCGGGCGAGCCGCATTCCGTGACATCGCACGGACCTTTTTCGGGGTGGAGCGTCTACGTGGCGGGCCAGGCTTGCGCCTCGCTACCGACCGAGCCCACGGCGTTACTCATGTCCGGATTGCTCCGGGAAGCCGTCCACCGGGCAGCGGGATGGCCTGACGATACCCTCGACGGCCCACGCCTGCACATAGCCAACGTCATCCTGGATGAAATGCACTCCCTGCCCCGCGGCGACACCGCCGGCCTGCCCTACCCCCGCGACCCGCGGCTGGCGCGGATCGCACAGGCGCTTTCGGACGATCCCGCCAATCCGCGCGGACTCGACGAGTGGGCGGCGTGGGCCGGCATATCGCCGCGATCGCTGATGCGCCGGTTTCCCATCGAGACCGGATTCACCTTTACGGCCTGGCGCCAGCGCGTGCGCTTGCTGCGGGCTATCGAATGGTTGGCGGATGGCAAGTCCATCACCGCCATCGCGCTCGATCTGGGCTATGAGAACGTGAGCGCCTTCATTGCGATGTTCCGGCGGGTGTTCGGAGTGACCCCGGGTCGCTACCCAGAAAAAACCCGCTCCCTGTAGGAGCTCGCTTGCGAGCGAAAGCCAACAGGGCGAGGAAGACGGATACTCACCTCCACGAGCCCGGTCTCCGGGCTGCGGATGCAACCCACATCTACACCGCTCCGCTGGCTTTCGCCCGCAAGCGAGCTCCTACAAAAAGGTTACATCCCGATCAGGCGGTGGTACGTACCCATATCCGCCGTCACACCCAGTTCGGTCATGAACGCCATCGGGTCGAAGCTGACTTCGTCGTACGTCCGCCGCATAACCGCCCGGGCTTCGACGAACGCATCTTCGTCCGCCCATTCGACGACGGTCATGACGCCATACGCCCCCTCGACCGCGGGCTGTGTCAGCACGAGGTTCTGCAGGCAGCCAGGGAGCAGGTCCAGCGCCTGCTGGGTCTGGCGAAGCTGGGCAACGAATCTCCCCAGAGCCTTTTCGGGGACGGTGAAGCGGTCGATGCGGAATACCGACAATGCAGGACTTACGGATAGAGCGGTGGCCATCGAATGGACTCTCGAATTCGCGCCGGCGTCGGCAACGGCGCAACTCTACGACCTGAAGTTAACTTGAGGTCAAGAGATATTTCATCGCTACCCGGGACAACTATTGCCCGACAGGAAGGGCGAACTACTATGAGCGCCAAGTTCCGCTCCTTTTCGTCGACAGATACCCTCAATGCTGTGCAAAGACTGCAAATCCGGATACCACGCACCTTACGATCGCTTCGAACGCCTTGGCGTGAAAGCCGACGGTCCGTCGTTCCTCATGAAATGCAGGCAATGCGGTGCCCTGTGGAACGAAACGCCACGCGCGGCCACGCGAGTGCACAAGGCCGATGCGCAAACGTTGTACCCCGAAGCGAGGTTCTAGGACGATGCGGATCACAGCATGGATAGCGGGCAACGAGGTACAAGCCGACAGCCATGCCGACAGGCTGATATTCGAACCCGGCAAAGGCTGGGCGTACTCGAATATCGGTTACCTCCATGTCCGCACGCTCATCGAGGAAACCACGCAGCAATCCCTCGGCTCCGCTCTGGATTCCCTCGTACTGAAACCGCTCGGCATCACGGATGCCAGCATGGCGCTGTCGCCCGAGGACCTGGAAGCCACGGCCTGGGGCAACCCGCGCGCATATCACCCCGGGTGGGTTTATCACGGACTGATGATCGGACCCGCGACCAGCGCCGCACTGCTGCTCCAGCGATTGCTCGAAGGCCAGCTACTGTCGTCGCAAAGTCTGGCGGCCATGCTGGACATGCATGAATTCGATATCCCTCCTTCCTCCCGACCGTGGTCGCGAGTGGGAAGCGGACTAGGCATCATGAGCGGCACGGCTAATGGAAAAGTCTACGTCGGTCATACGGGTGCGGGGCCGGGCAGCACATGCGCAATCTATACGTCGCTGGACGGCGCACAACGGCGCACTGCCGCGACATTCGCGCCAGTCGACGAACCGGGCGAAGTCGAATATCGGGCGGTGGCACTCATCGACGGAGCCTGATGACTTTCCATCGACGGCACGCCTATTTCCCTGCCGCCTTTAGTCCCTGAAGTTGCCGTACGGCATGGTTGTTCTTCGGGTCGAGTTCCAGCGACCGCTTGTAGTTGGCGATGGCCAGATCCGTCTTCCCGATGACCTCGTAGCCTTCGGCCAGACTGTCGTACGCATTGCCGCTAGCGGGATACAGCGCCACCGCAAGCCTGAAGACTTCGACGGCCTGCGTTGGCTTGCCGCTGCGTAACATGCGGTAGGCCCAATTGTTGAGACCGTCTTCGCTCACGCTGAAGCCGGTGTCTTTGCGACGAAGCTCGTCGTAGACCGCTTTCGTCGAGGAAAAATCCTTGCCCCGTAATTCGGAGCGCATGCGCGCAACGCCGTTCAGATGCATGCCCGGAATATAAAGCGCGGCAATCTCATCGATGAACTCTTCGGGATAGCCACCGGAAAGATTCGTCAGAACCACGACTGCCGTGTCGTCTTCGGGATACACGTAGAATGCGGAGCGGCCGCCACCGGTACCACCCACGGCAGGATGGTCCGCACGTGGCACCGTAACCCACCCCTGCGCCCATTCCGCACGGCGTCCGTCGTTGAAAGTGCCCGGCATCCAGAGTTCGGCGAGAGTCTTGCGACTGACGAAACGTCCAGCTTGCACGGCGATGAGCCATTGCGCCATGTCAGCCGCAGTGCTGTTGATGCCCGCACCCGTGCGTAGCATCGGCGGGAAGGTCTCGTAGACCGTCGTGAGTTCGCCCTGCCCCAAAGGCTCAGGGTAGAGATAACGATACGACGGCGCCTTGTGCGGGATGACATCGCGCGAATCGCCGAATCCCGTTTGCGTCATCGACGCCGGCTTGAACTGGCGTTCCTCGAATACCTGGCGGAAAGGCTTCCCGCTGAGGCTTTCGATAATCTTGCCGAGCAATACGTAGTTGGTCTGGTTATAACTGAAGCGTTCGCCGGGCGCGAAGTCCATGGGGCGATTCCGTACCGCCTTCCATGCATCGCCTTCGGTCGTGCCGCGCAACTCGCCTGTTTCGTCATCGATGATGTTCGGTACGCCAGACATATGCGTCGCGAGCTGCCGCACCGTTATCGGCCGCCATGCCTGCGGGAGATCCGGCAGATAACGGGACACGGGATCGTCCAGGTTCAGCCGACCGGCCTCGACCAGTTGCATCAGCGCTACGCCGGTGAAGGCTTTCGTGGCGGAGTTGATCGAGAAGACCGTATTGCCGGCAACCGGAACGCTATCGGGCAGATTCGCCGTTCCGTAGCTGCGCTGGGTAACGACACGACCATGCTGCACCACAGCCAGTTGCAGCCCGGGAATGCGACGGTCACGCATCTCCTGCTGGACGATGGTGTCCAGCGAACGACCGATATCCTGAGCAGCAACGGTCGACACGCCCGAGGTCGCGAGGATAAAAGCGGCAAGCAGTGAACGCTTAACGGCCATGGTTGCTACTCGCTGCGAAGATGGCATCAAGTAGACGACGAGCCAACCTCGCGCGAGGAGTGTCCATCGTCACGAATGGTCCGTGACCAATGGCGGTGACGACAAGAACACGCCTACAACCGATGCCATATTGCCGCCTACCTTCCTTACGGCGACGCTCAAAGACACCCGGCCCCATCTCACAAAGGAACGAATGATGGACATTCTATTATTCGACGTACCGGTAAATGCATGGCAGTTCGACGAATCGATCAACCGCTGGGCGCACCACCGCGACCTCGCGCACGAGCTGAAAAAACATCATCTCGCGGAAAAAGACATCTCCGTCCAGATAGATGGCGAGGGCTATTATCCCGTCCACGACTGTAACGAACCGCTGCCGAAAGACAGCTATCGGGAACTGACGTTCGTCTATTTCGAACGAAATTCAGATATCCCGATAGGGAATTTTGCATTCAAAATGAAGGCCACCAGGCTGACGCTCCTTGCGCTGACCCAGTTCTCCCAGCCCCTGAAAAAAATGCATCGCTTTCTGGTAACCAGCCCGGCCTGAACTGTCGATGCTTACGCAGCCCGCCGTCGAATGGCGCCCCGCGCCGGCTCGATCTCGCTCCACTTCTGGCTCGACTCACGTGCTCGCGTTGATCTGTAGCGCCACCGCTTCTGCGACGCGGATGCCGTCCACAGCAGCGGAAAGAATGCCGCCGGCATAACCGGCGCCTTCGCCCGCCGGGTACAGACCGCGCGTATTCAGGCTCTGAAAGCGCTCATTGCGTTTGATACGCAGCGGCGACGAGGTGCGCGTTTCCACGCCGGTAAATATGGCATCGTGCATCGCGAAACCCTTGATCTGACGATCGAACGCCGGCAGCGCTTCGCGAATCGCATGGATAGCGTAGTCGGGCAATGCACTGGCCAGATCGCCCAACCGGACACCGGGCTTGTAAGACGGCTGCACGCTGCCGAATTCATGCGACGGCCTGTTCGCAAGAAAATCGCCTACCAGCTGGGCCGGCGCCTCGTACGTACCGCCACCAAGTTCAAACGCACGCGATTCCCAATGCCGTTGCAGCGCGATGCCGGCAAGCGGGCTGCCGCTGTTGTCGTAAGGCGCGAAATCGGATGGCTCGACACCGACCACTACAGCCGCATTCGCGTTGCGTTCGTTACGTGAATACTGGCTCATCCCATTGGTCACCACGCGTCCCGGTTCGGACGTTGCCGCCACCACCGTGCCGCCAGGGCACATGCAAAAGCTATACACGGAACGACCGTTCTTGCCGTGATGCACCAACTTGTAATCCGCCGCGCCAAGCAGCGGATGCCCGGCCTGCGGACCAAAGCGCGCCCGGTCGATGATCGACTGCGGATGCTCCACCCGGAAGCCGATCGAGAACGGCTTCGCCTCCATGTACACACCGCGCTCATGCAACATTTCAAAGGTATCGCGCGCGCTGTGGCCAATCGCCAGCACGACGTGATCGGCACGGAGCTGCTCGCCGCTGGCCAGCGTCACGCCACGCACATGGCGCTCGCCATTCGCATCGTTTTCCACCAGCACGTCGTCGACGCGGCTCGTGAAGCGGATCTCGCCACCAAGCGACTCGATCGTCGCGCGCATGTTCTCCACCATCGTCACCAGACGGAACGTGCCGATATGCGGCTTGCTGACGTAGAGAATCTCGTCCGGCGCACCGGCTTTCACGAACTCGACAAGCACCTTGCGGCCGTGATGCAACGGATCGGAAATCTGGCTATACAGTTTGCCGTCCGAAAACGTACCCGCCCCGCCTTCGCCGAACTGCACGTTCGACTCCGGATTCAGGTCGCGCTTGCGCCACAAGCCCCAGGTATCCACTGTGCGCTCACGCACCGCCTTGCCGCGATCGAGGATGATCGGGCGATAACCCATCTGCGCCAGCAGCAGACCGGCAAACAAGCCGCACGGGCCCGTACCGATCACGATCGGACGATGCTCCAATGCATCGGGCGCCTGCGCCACAAAGCGGTAGCCCGTATCCGGCGTCGGCTGTACATGCCTGTCCTCGGTGTGGCGCGCCAACAGGGCCACCTCGTCCATGACGTCCACATCCAGCGTATAGATCAGCTTGATCGCACCGCGCTTACGCGCGTCATAGCCGCGCCGGAACACCGTATAGCCACGCAGCGACGTCGCCCCGATGCCAAGTTTCGCGCAGATCGCCGCCCCGATCGCGTCATCGGCGTGATCGAGCGGCAGCTGGATATCGGTTAGTCGCAGCATGGGGTCCGGGTAGTCAGAGGGTGCGGACGTGGATTTTCGCACGCTCCGCCGGTTGTGAGGGAAATGGCCTTGGAGTGCGGTGCGCGGCAAATGCCGTGCACCGCGATTTCGCTATCGCTCTACAGTGAATGCAACATCGTAAATTCCAGGATGAGCCTCTCCAAAAGCCGCGTTTCGCTGGATAAACCCCCTGGCCTGAAGGTGCTCGAAAACCTGTCGCATCGCCTGTTCGTTTTCAGCCTGCGCATAGTTCACCACGCGCGTGCCATCCAGACTTCTGTGAAGACTGGCCGACATCCAGCCAGGCACCGAACGGCAACTGGTTGCGGCTTCCCGTAGCAACTCGATGAGCGATGCCTGCGCCTCCGGCGACGGCACGACAAACGTATTGATCTGGGTGATGACACCCATTTGCGCTTGAATAATCGGCATAGTCTTTTTCCGATAGCGCTTGGCGGTGAGAAGCGTCGACCGACCGACACTGAAACACGCCAAGCCGAGGCGTGAAGTACGCCTCCGACTTGCCGTGGGTTATCGCTTAGCGCGACAACGGAGCTTCCTCAAGAGGAAGGGGCCGGACTTACCGATTGCCGACCCAGGTCCTTTTCGACGGACCGAAAATAACATCCAGAAATAGCCGTGACAATGCGCCTGGAACAAGCGCATGGGTATTGATCGGACCGCCTTAACGCGAGCGGCCTCGCGAATCCTGCTTAAACCAAATCGACATGGCCAGCATCAACTCCCGTGGCCACGATTACGTGCCTGTGGCTGTCTATTCAAAGGGCTCACGATGATTCTGAGAAAGATACTTGTCACTTCCTCCGCTCTCTTGCTGTCGTATTTTTGCGTTACTTCAACAAGCATTGCACGAGATGTGGTTATCGATCCCGTGGTGTCATCGGCGGACCTCGACCGGTTCTGGAAAGCTTACGATGCCGCGGTAAAGCTCGAAGACCCGGTCCAGCAGGAAGCCGTCATTCAAAAGCTTTATATCGACCCTGGCACCAATGCCCTCCATGCTTTCATGCAAGGACGCGGCTATAACGCCCACCTGTACATGGAAGCCATCCGCGCCTATCCGCGCTTCTGGGCCACCATCCGGCCGCGGACATTGTTGGCGGGTTCGACCATCGCAACCCTGAAACCGCAGCTTCTGAAACTCCGGACGCTTTATCCTGAGATGAGGCAGGCAAGCATCAACTTCGAGATCGGTACCTTCAAATCTGGCGGCACGACGCAGGACGACATGGTGCTAATCGGCACGGAGCTAGCTATGGGCGACAGTAGTGTCGACGTATCCGAGATGCCGGAGAGAATGCGCGCATGGATAAAACCCTACTTCGACAGCAACCCCTCCGACACCATGGACGTGCTTCTCATCCATGAGTTCGTGCACACACAGCAAAGCGTACGTGGCAAGACGCTGCTTCAAAGGGCTATGCAAGAGGGCGTCGCCGACTTTGTTGCTGAACTGGTGACAGGTCGCAAATCGGGATCGAAGTATGTCGAGTACGGCATGAAACACGATGCGACCATCAAACCCGCGTTTCGTGAAGTCATGAACGGAGAGTCTTACGGCCCCTGGCTATATAGCGGAGTAGACAACGAGTACGGCACAGCCGACCTTGGCTACTACATAGGCTCAGAGATTTGTCGCGCCTATTACAACCGGTCCCCCAATAAACAGGCTGCGATCAAGCAATTGATCGAGCTGGAATTTGCCAACGCGGAATCAGTGAAGGACTTCGTCCGATCGTCACGGTACTTCGACTGAGTGTGAGCCCAATGGAAGCTGGCGCGCCGGCGGCCGAACCTCACGGACACCGTAATTCCAGATGCTGCCTCGCAAGAGCCTTATGGATGCCGCGCCAATCGACCATAGCCCGGACCCTGCCGCTTGCATGACAACAGGCTGATACGCAGTTCCTAGTCGGCTTTTCGCGCGACGATCCGCCTGACTGTCTTACGGGACGAAACGCTCTCGATCTGCTCATCCAGAAGAATCTCTGTCAAAGCCAACGATTTCAGTACCAGAGAGGGATCGAACGCCGCGAAGAGGCGCCCATGCGCGTCTCTTCGGTCCGCATCCTCCGTCACGCGCCAGCTGAGATACAGGATGCCACCGGGGACAAGAAGCGACAGCAACCTATCGACCGAAGGAACAACACTCCCTGACTCGAGGTGCATGATGACCGTCTCGCAGAAAACGTTTGCGAAACCATCGTCAGGCACGACCAAAAGCTCAGGCAGCACCGCATGCTCGAACTGCAGATGCGGATGCCGCTTCCTCGCCTCGACCAGAAGTCCTTCAGAAGCGTCATACCCCCTGAGGGATAACCCTGGGCATCGAGCCCCGAAGTATCGCGACCGCTCCCACACCCGATATCCGCTGTCGGGCCGGGAATAAAGAAACGGCGAACCAGAGCATAAATATCGGTGGGCGGCGACTGCGCTTCCCATTCATCGGCAAAAGCCGCCGCATCGCGGTCGTAGGCTTTAAGCGTAGCTCGATCCATCTCGATACCTTTCTTAAGCGTCGGACGAAAATTGTCTGACGAATATTGCTATGGAAGGAGCCGCTAAACGCGTCAGAGTTAATTACTCACATAGAATTCTATCTTCAGACTACAGAGAGTCGCTATAAGGACTCATCCCAAGTAGCGATTGCATCTTTTCAATCGTGTTTGGGAAATTTATCTCTGGATTGGCAACACTGAACAAAATGTCGTTGATCGCTCGAGATTCAATACTGGGGACGCTCACACCCTCATTCATCTCAAGGAACTCTGCCAACTGTAAAAGCGAGTCATCAGACAATTGACCATTCATATAAGCACGAAGAATTGCTTTAAGTGTCGTCATATCCAAAAAAAGGCCGGCAGGATGGCGTGACATTGCGATCTGCAGGTCTGCCACAGTTTCCGTACCTAAAATGACGTAAGGAGAATCGTAATTCATCAAAAATCTCGCTATTGCAACGGCATGATCTTGTCTTTTATATGTGCGACGTCGCCATTGGGAAGAAATGTCGTCTTCAAATAACTCGTTGTCGTACCCGCTCCGTCAACTGCTTTCTGGTAAACCGCCGATGAACCAGCCACGTTCCCCGGAACAGTAGCTGTGAATAGTGCTCCGTTCCCAAAAGCATCGACGTGCGTGCCGGTATTTCCTGCTGGGAGCTTTGACTCAAAACGCCTCAAATTCGCAGCTTGCGCCCCTGCCAATTGAAACTCCGCCCCCGCAGCAGACATCTCCGGTGACATTGGCGTCGGTACACCATTTGCGGCCGCAATACCGTCAGCGACAATCATTCCACTAGCTGTTACCGCCGGCGCATTCCCGACGATAGCGGTCACTAAACTTCCTGACGCCAACGAATCGGCTACCACCGTAGCAGCCGTACGTACTACAAGCCCAGCAGCTGGAGATGCGACCACAACCGCCGCAGCGCTCATGACGACCTGGGCTTGCCCGGAATTAATTTCCGCCACATGCCTTGCAGCATTCGGGTCACCACTTTGCAACATCTGCGACTCAGCAACTTGTGCACCGAGCGCATACATATTCTGCCGACCATCCGGGTCGACGAACACTAGGGGACTATTGTTCGCATATGTGTATCTTGCGAAGTCAAAAATCCTCCCTGGCGTGATCCCATTGGGATCAGTTCCAAGGAATCGCCCAATCGCTGGATCGTAGTACCGCGCCTGCATATATATCAGGCCGGAGTCAGCATCGCTCACGTGCCCTGTGTACCCCGGACCAGATGACTGCTGCTGACCACCGGTCGAAGCACCAAAGGGCCGGTAATCCGATGTTGAAGTCAGGTTTCCCGCCGCATCCATCGTTGCAAGAACGTTGTTCTGTGAGTCTGTCAGGTAATAAGTAGTACCAACGTCCTGCGCACTTACAAAGGGGCAAATAAACACAAGAAGCACTATTACCAGCCCAACGAACCAGGCCGGCCGCAGATTCCGACAATTCGTCATACCTCGCTCCTAGTGATCCCCAATGGTCAAGCGTCTTCGAAAGCCACGCTTCGTTAGTTCACAGAGACTAGCGCTGGACCTATGCACCACGCAACGGTGAGGCTCACTACGCGAATAAACAGGTCAAAGTAAATCACGCCACCCTCCGTGTAGGGCTAATATAAGGAAGCATTGCATCTCGAAACCCGAACATGACTCGAGTCGCCACCATGTCACGGAAACTCAACGGCATTGCTTCTTTGCATATTTGTCGAGCAGTTCGGTGGCCCCATCCGGCACCCTCGCCGTGCCCGGTAGGAGCGCGCGTGAAGTCGGAAAGGCGGTGCGGCGATTGCGCGACGTGGGCACGGCGAGGGCGCCGGTTACGGCCTTGCCTCGACGCTTCGATGTATCCGCGCCAGAGCTGAGGAGCTGATCGAGCGCTATCGCGATAACCGAGCGCATCGCACTGGGTTCCCGCCTGCGCGGGAACGACGGTGAGGATGAGGTCCGACGTTGTCGAAAAGCGCGCAAAGAAAAAGGCGCAAACCAGAGGTTTGCGCCTTTTAGAAAACTGGTAGCGGGGGCAGGATTCGAACCTGCGACCTTCGGGTTATGAGCCCGACGAGCTGCCAGACTGCTCCACCCCGCATCAGATTCAGCAATTATAGGGATGTGGCTCGATTGTTGCAAGCCGTTTGTTGCGATTGCACGCAACTTTTTTTGCGGAACGTTGACGGCGCAAGCGGACAAACAAATATCGCCTGGAAAAAGGGCGCCCTCAGGCGCCCTTTTCTCTTAACCGAATGCCTTCTGACACCAGGCGAACAACGGTCCCCAGGTGAAGCCAAGGACCAGCAGCGCGAGCGCGTTGATCGACAACACCCAACGCATCGGCAAATCCGATTGCGCACGCACATCGGTGCCTTCGACCGGCTGGTCGAAGTACATGACCTTCACGACGCGCAGGTAGTAATACAGACCGATGATCGCGGCGACCGCGCCAACGATAGCGAGCCACAACATGCCCGCACTGATGGCGGCCTGCAGGACGAGCAACTTACCGAAGAAGCCGAACAGCGGCGGCACGCCGGCCAGCGAGAACATCACCAGCAGCATCAGGAACGCGAACCACGGCGAACGCTGATTGAGGCCCTTCAGGTCGTCGATCTCTTCGCATTCGAAGCCCGAGCGAGCGAGCACCAGAATCACACCGAACGCGGCGGCGCTGGTGAGTGCGTAGCTGATCGCATAGAACATCGACGCCGAATAGCCTTCCGGCGTGGCGTTGACCAGACCGATCAGCAGATAACCCATGTGCGAGATCGTGGAGTACGCCAGCAGACGCTTCAGATTGGTCTGCACGATCGCGACGAGATTACCGATAGCCAGCGACAACACCGCCAGCACCGCGATCATGATCTGCCACTGGTGTACCAGCACTTCGCTACCGCCGACGGCACCGACACTACCCATGCCCGTGGCGAGCAGACGGTAAGCCATACCGAACGCCGCCAACTTCTGGGCCGAGCCGATGAAGATCGTCACCGCAGTCGGTGCGCCCTGATAGACGTCCGGAATCCACATGTGGAACGGTGCCGCGCCCAGCTTGAAGCCGATGCCCACGATCATGAAGATCAGACCGAAGGTCAGCAGCTGCGGCCATTCCGTGCCGGCAACCGCGGCATGGATAGCAGCGAGGTCGAGGCTGTGCGTCGCGCCGTAGACCATCGACATACCGTACAGCAGCGAACCGGAAGCCAGCGCGCCGAGGACGAAATACTTGATGGCCGCTTCGGACGACAGACCCGAATCGCGGTTAAGTGCGACCAACGCATATGAAGACAGCGTCAGCAGTTCGAGGCCGAGGTAAACCGTGACGAGGCTACCGGCGGACACCAGGAACATGATGCCCACGGAAGCGAAGATCGTCAGCGTATAGAACTCGCCCATCGGAATGGAGCGGTCACGCAGATAGGGACGCGCGTAGACGAAGATGACCGCGGCCACCAGCAGCGAGAACACCTTCAGTATTTCGGCGACGCCATCGCGGACGAACATGCCGCTGAAAGCGGTGACCGTCTGCGCTGGCTGACCGTCGTACACCAACCACGCCGCGACGACGAGGACGATGATGGAAAGCCAGTGAATCACGCCCTTCTGGGCGGGCTTCAGAAACGCGTCGAGGAGTAGCAGCACGCAGGCCGCCACCACGAGATATATCTCGGGGAGCAGGATCAGGATGTCGTTGACGTTCGGCATGGATACTTCCTGCTCAGACTTTGGTCAGCGCCAGCTGCTCGACGATTCGAGCGACGGACGCGTCCATCAGGTGCACGAGGGGCTGCGGCCAGATGCCGAACAGCAGGACGGCAGCGGCGAAAGCGGACAGCACGAAGATCTCGCGCCCGTTGATATCCTTCATTTCGGCGACGTGCGGATTGGTGATGTCGCCCCAGAGGACGCGCTTCACCATCCACAGCGTGTAAGCCGCGCCGATGATCAGCGTGAACGCGGCGAACAGCGCGATCCACGGGTTGGCGCTGAAGGCAGCCAGGATAACCATGAACTCGCCGACGAAACCGCTGGTGCCCGGCAGGCCGCTGTTGGCCATGGCGAACAACACGTAGAACAGGGCGAACCAGGGCATGACGTTGATCACGCCGCCGTAGTCCTTGATCTGGCGTGTATGCATGCGGTCGTACAGGACACCGATACAGGTAAACATCGCGCCTGAAATGAAGCCGTGCGAGATCATCTGCACCATCGCGCCCTGCATGCCGAGGCGTGCGGCCTCGGTGTTGCCGGTTTCGCGGACCAGCAGGAAGGCGATGAAGATACCCAGCGTGACGAAGCCCATGTGCGCGATGGACGAATATGCCACCAGCTTCTTCATATCGCCCTGCACCAGCGCGACGTAGCCGATGTAAACGACGGCGAGCAGGCTGAGGACGATGATCAGCCACGCATACGCTTCCGATGCATCCGGCACGATGGGCAGCGTGAAGCGCAGGAAGCCGTAGCCACCGATCTTCAGCATGATCGCCGCCAGCACCACGGAACCGCCGGTCGGCGCTTCCACGTGCGCATCGGGCAGCCAGGTGTGCACCGGTACCATCGGCACCTTGACCGCGAAGGCGATCAGGAACGCGAAGAACAGCCAGCTCTGCTCGGTCATGCTGAGCTTGAGATGGGCCAGGTCGGTCAGCGCAAAGCTGCCACCGGACTTGTGGTACAGGTAAATCAGGCCGACCAGCATGAAGATCGAGCCGAAGAACGTGTAGATGAAGAACTTCAGCGTCGCATACACGCGGCGCGGACCGCCCCAGACACCGATGATGATGAACATCGGGATCAGCATGGCTTCGAAGAACACGTAGAACAGCAGCGCGTCGGTGGCGCAGAACACGCCGATCATCAGGCCTTCGAGCACCAGCATGGCAGCCATGTACTGGTGGGTCTTGGTCTGGATGATTTCCCATGCGCCGACGATCACCAGGATCGTGACGAAGCTGGTCAGCACGATCAGCGCGACGGAAATACCGTCGACGGCGAGCGCGTAGTGGATACCGAGCGTCGGAATCCAGCTGGCGTTTTCCGCCAGCTGCATCGTGCCGGTGGCGGCGTCGTACCCGGGCAGCAAGGCCAGGCTGGCGGCGAACGTAGCCACCGCGACCAGCAGCGCGACCCAGCGCGCGGCGGACGGTCGGCTGGAGCCGCATAGCAGGACCGGCACGGCGCCGAGCACCGGGAGCCAGATCAGCAGGCTGAGCAAATGATTCATAAAGCTCGTTTCCCTTATTGCCCGATCAGCCAGAACCCGCCGAGAAGCAGGATGAGACCGAGGATCATGGCGAACGCATAGTGGAAGAGGAATCCGGATTGCAGCCGGCGAACACCGCCGGCGATGCGCTGCACCAGGCTTGCCGAACCGTTGACGATGGCGCCGTCGATGATGAGGCCGTCGCCAACCTTCGCCAGACCGTTACCCAGGGCGACACCGCCCTTGGCGAAGACGGCGAAGTAGAGCTCGTCGATCCAGTACTTGTGGTTGAGCAGTTCGTAGACCGGCCGCAAGCCGTTCTTGATCTTGCCGGCAAGCGCGACGTTGAACAGATAGATATACGTCGCGACCGCGAAGCCCGCGAACGCCAGCCAGAACGGCAATGCCGTGAAGCCATGGATACCCATCTCGAACGCACTGTGGAACTCGTGGCCGACTTCGGCGAGGACGTTGTTCGCCTCGTTCACGTGGATGGCCTTGCCGAACCAGTCGCCGAACAGCATCGGACCGACGGTAAGGAAGCCGATCGCGATGGACGGGATGGCGAGCAGGATCAGCGGCAGCGTAACGACCCACGGCGATTCGTGCGGCGCGTGCTCGAGGACACCCGGCGTGTGATGGCCATGATCGTCGTCGTGGTGAGCGTCATGCCCATGGGCATGCTTGTGCTCGACCTTGAAGCGCTCCTTGCCGTGGAAGGTCATGTACAGCAGGCGGAAGCTGTACAGCGAGGTGACGAACACACCCGCCAGCACGCAGAAGTGCGCGTAACCGGCACCCCAGCGATGCGACTCGCCGACGGCCTCGATGATCGCGTCCTTCGAGTAGAAGCCCGCGAAGAACGGTGTACCGGCGAGTGCCAGCGAACCGATCCACATCGTGATCCAGGTGATCGGCATGTATTTGCGCAGGCCACCCATGTAACGCATGTCCTGCTCGTGGTGCATGCCGATGATGACCGAGCCGGCGCCGAGGAACAGCAGCGCCTTGAAGAACGCGTGGGTCATCAGATGGAACACCGCGCCGCTATAGGCGGACACGCCGAGCGCGACCGTCATGTAGCCCAGCTGCGACAGCGTCGAGTACGCGATGACGCGCTTGATGTCGTTCTGCACGATGCCGATCAGGCCCGTGAACAGCGCGGTGGTGGCACCGATGACCATGACGAAGCTGAGCGCGGAATCGGACAGTTCGAAGATGGGCGACATGCGCGCCACCATGAAGATGCCGGCCGTGACCATCGTCGCCGCATGGATCAGCGCGGAGATCGGGGTCGGGCCTTCCATCGAGTCCGGCAGCCACACATGCAGCGGAACCTGGGCCGACTTGCCCATCGCACCGATGAACAGCAGGATGCCGATCACCGTGGCGGCGTCCCACGCGTGGTTCTGCGTGATCTGCAGCGTCTTGCCCACCAGGGTCGGCGCGGCGTCGAACGCGGTCTGGTAGTCCAGCGTGTTCAGGAAATACAGGATCGCGGCGATACCCAGCAGGAAGCCGAAGTCGCCCACGCGGTTGACCAGGAACGCCTTCATGTTCGCGAAGATCGCGGTCGGGCGCTTGTACCAGAAGCCGATCAGCAGGTACGAAACGAGGCCCACCGCTTCCCAGCCGAAGAACAGCTGCATGAAGTTGTTGCTCATGACGAGCATCAGCATCGAGAAGGTGAACAGCGAGATGTAGCTGAAGAAGCGCTGGTAGCCCGGGTCGTCGCTCATGTAGCCGATCGTGTACACGTGTACGAGCAGCGACACGAAGGTGACCACCACCATCATCATGGCGGTCAGGCGGTCGACCATGAAGCCGACGCTGACGTGGAGCTTGCCGATCTCGAACCAGGTGTAGACGTCCTGGTTGAAGTTAACGGCGCCGCCCCAGACCAGCTGGTAAAGCACGTACATCGACAGGCCGCAGGAAATGGCCACACCGAGAATGGTGACGGTGTGTGACCCTGCCCTGCCGATCACCCGGCCGAGCAGGCCCGCGAGCACGGCGCCGACAAGCGGCGCGAGCGCGATGATCAGAAGGATCGAAAGCGAGAGACTCATCGGTTCAACCCTTCATGCTGTCGATTTCGGCGACATTGATCGTGCTGCGATTACGGAACAGCAGGACCAGGATCGCCAGGCCGATAGCGGATTCCGCCGCGGCTACGGTGAGGATGAAGAACACGAACACCTGACCGCCGACGTCGCCGAAGAAGCGCGAGAAGGCAACGAAGTTCGTATTCACCGCAAGAAGCATCAGTTCGATCGCCATCAGCAGCACGATCACGTTCTTCCGGTTGATGAAGATGCCGGCCACCGCGATGCAGAACAGCACCGCGCCAAGCACGATGTAATGGGAAAGCGTAATCACGGTGCGTTCTCCTGCGGCGGTTCGACGACCGGGGCCGGCGAGACGGATGCCGGATGCTCGACGGCCATTTTCACGACACGGACACGGTCGCTGGCGTTGACGGCCACTTGCTGTGCGGCGGTCTGGTGACGGACACCCGCCCGCTGGCGCAGCGTCAGCGCGACAGCGGCGACGATACCCACGGTGAGGATGAGCGCGGCGATTTCGAAGGGCAGCAGGAACTGCGTGTAAAGCGCCTGACCCAGCCATGCGACGTTCGACTCGCCGGCCGGATTGGGGCCGAGCGTGTGCGTGCTCATGGCACGCACGCCGATCATCGCCAGCATCTCGACCAGCATGACCACGGCCACGATGATGCCGACCGGCAGGTAGCGGATGAAGCCCTCGCGGACCGCCTCCTGCTTGATGTCGAGCATCATCACCACAAACAGGAACAGCACCATCACCGCGCCGACGTAAACGACGACAAGGGCGATGGCGAGGAACTCCGCTTCGGCCAGCAGCCACACACAGGCCATGCTGAAAAAGGCCAGCACGAGCGAGAGCACGGCATGCACCGAGTTCTTCAGCGTGATGACCATCAGCGCGGCAATAACGGCCACGCCACCGAAGAGGTAGAAACACAGGAGTTGCAGGAGGTCGGAATTCATCGGCAGTTATCCTCGGCGCTCAGCGGTAAGCCGCGTCTTGAGCGCGGGCGGCTGCGATGTCCTGCTCGAAACGATCGCCGATGGCCAGAAGCTGCGCCTTGGTGACTACGTTCTCGCCACGGTGTTCGAAGTGGTACTCGTGCACATGCGTTTCGACGATCGAGTCCACCGGGCAGCTTTCTTCGCAGAAGCCGCAGAAGATGCACTTGAACAGATCGATGTCGTAACGCGTGGTGCGACGCTGGCCATCCGACGGGCGCGGGGCCGAATCGATGGTGATCGCCAGGGCCGGGCACACGGCCTCGCACAGCTTGCACGCGATGCAGCGCTCTTCGCCGTTGGCATAACGACGCAGCGCATGCAGACCGCGGAAGCGGTTCGACTTGGGAATGTGCTCCATCGGGTACCGCACGGTGTACTTGGGCTTGAACATGTAACCCATGGTCAGGCCCATGCCCTTGAACAGCTCGATGAGCAGCAGGCTTTTAAAGTAATTGGTTACGCGGGACATGGCTTAATCAGGCTCCCGTGCCGATGGTGACCCAGCCGAAATACTTCATGCAGCCGGCGACGAGGACCCAGACGATGGTGATGGGAATGAAGACCTTCCAGCCCAGACGCATGATCTGGTCGTAGCGGTAACGCGGGAAGCTGGCGCGGAACCACAGGAACATGAACGCGAAGAGGAAGGCCTTGATGAACAGCCAGTGGAACCCACCGTGGCCAACGAACGCCCACGATGCCGGGAACGGCGAGAGCCAGCCGCCCATGAACAGGATCGCGGCGAGGAAGCTCACCAGGATCATGTTCGCGTACTCGGCCAGGAAGAACAGTGCGAACGCCGAACCGGAATACTCCACGTGGAAACCGGCGACGATTTCCGACTCGCCTTCCGCGACGTCGAACGGCGCGCGGTTCGTTTCGGCGACGCCGGAAACGAAGTAGATGACGAAGACCGGGAGCAGCGGGATGAAGAACCAGTCGAGGATACCCTTCGAACCGGCCTGCGCATCGACGATGGCGGTGAGATTCAGGCTACCGGTCAGCACCAGCACGCAGACGATGGACATGCCCATCGCCAGTTCGTACGAGATGACCTGCGCCGTCGCGCGCATCGCGCCGAGCAGCGCGTAACGCGAGTTGGATGCCCAGCCGGCCAGGATGATGCCGTACACGCCCATCGAGGTCATCGCGAGCAGGTAGAGCACGCCGGCATTCACGTTCGCCAGTACGACCTGCGGGCTGAACGGGATCACGGCCCACGCCGCGAGGGCGGGAACCAGCGCCAGCATCGGCGCCAGGTAGTACAGGAACTTGTTCGCGTTGGTCGGAAGGATCACTTCCTTGATCAGCAGTTTGACGACGTCCGCGAAGGCCTGCAGAAGGCCGAGGGGACCGATTTTGTTCGGCCCCATGCGCACGTGCATCCAGCCGATGACCTTGCGCTCCCAGTACACGAACATCGCCACGCCGATAACCAGCGGCAGGACGATGGCCAGGATGTACAGGATCGGGATCAGTACGTGGTCGTAGAGTTGCTCGGCCATGGATTACGCCTTGCTCAAAGTGATGGCCGCACCGTACGGGGGCAGCATCGCGGTTTCGTTGTGTGCGCTTTCCAGCCAGATCGCACCGGCCGGCACTGCCGTATCGATGACGACGGGCAGAACGACGTTGTCGCCTACGCGGGCCTGACCGCCTTCGATCAGACCGAGACGCTGCGCGTCGTCCGCATTGACGCGGGCTGCGACGGCACGGTTCAGCGGATGCGAGTTCAGTGCGCCCGCGCGACGCAGGACGGCGTCGGCACGGTAGATCGGCATCGTGGCCAGACGCGAGAACGCGACATCGGCGGTCTGGCGCGAAGCCAGTTCCTGACGTGCCTGGGTCGGACGCTCGACGAAGCCGTCGCGAAGACCGGCAAGGTCTTCGAACTCGAAGCCGGCAACGCCGAGGATGCCGCCAAGCGCGCGCAGCACCTTCCAGCCCGGACGCGCGTCGCCCGGTGCCTTCGCACCCGCGAGAACGACCTGGGCCGTGCCTTCCACGTTGACCAGCGTCGCGTCGATTTCCGGCGTGAGGCCGATGGGCAGGATGACGTCCGCGGAGTCTTTCAGCGCATCGCTGGCATAAGCGGCGAAGGCCACGACCGTCTGCGCCGAATGCATCGCCTGCAGCGCGAGCGCGCCATCGGCGAAGTCGTGCGGCGGCTCGACGTTGAACAGCACATAGCCCTTGCGAGCCTGCGTCAGCATGGCACGCGCATCGAGACCGCCGGCGGTCGGCAGCACGCCGACCGAAGCCAGACCGATCGCGTTGGCGCCGACCGGAATCTCGTTGAACGCCGCGCCGCTCGCCGTGGCGATGAAGCGGGCGATGGCGCGCAACCAGGACGCTTCCGGATGCGTGGCGGCGGCATGGCCGAACAGCACCACGGTGCCGTCGCCCTGCAGCGCCTTGAACGCGTCGCGGTGATCGTCGGTGGTTTCCACGCCGGCGAACGCGGGAGCGATGGCGTCCGGCACCGTGTTACCGGCTTCGGCGGCAGCCTTCGCCAGCAAGACCAGCTCACGAACGAGGGCATGCGGCGCGGCGACGGATTCGCCGGCCAGCGGGTAATTGAAGTTGAAGTGAGCCGGATTGACCGCGAAGACCTTCGCACCCTTCTTCACGGCCTGACGCAGGCGGTGGTTAAGGAGCGGCACTTCGTGGCGCAGATCGGAACCGACCAGCAGCGCGGCCTTGACCTTGTCCAGCTGGGCCACCGGCATCGCGAACGGACGCGCGAAGGCGTTATCGGCGAAGTCGAGCTGACGCAGGCGATGATCGACGTGCGCACTGCCGAGGCCGCGGGCCAGACGAACCAGCAGTTCGCCCTCTTCGTTCGACGTGGCGCCGTGCACCAGGAAGCCGAGGTCGGAACCGGCGACGCTACGCAGCGCTTCGGCGGCGACGCTCAACGCGTCGTCCCACGTGGTCGTGGACCACGTACCGTTGCGCTTGACCATCGGCGCCATGATGCGATCGGCCGAGTACAGACCCTGATGGCTGTAACGGTCGCGGTCGGACAGCCAGCATTCGTTGATGCTTTCGTTGTCGCGCGGCACCGTGCGCAGCACTTCGCCGCGGCGCGTGTGCATCCACAGGTTCGAACCCAGCGCATCGTGGTAGCCGATGCCCGGGCGTGCGATGAGTTCCCAGGCACGGGCCTGGAACTGGAACGGCTTGTTGGTCAGCGCGCCGACCGGGCAGACGTCGATGATGTTGCCCGACAATTCGCTTTCGATCGTCTTGCCGATGTACGTGCCGATCTCGAGATTTTCGCCGCGGCTCATGCCGCCGAGTTCGTACGTACCGGCTATCTCGCTGGTGAAACGGACGCAGCGCGTGCACTGGATGCAGCGGGTCATTTCCGTGGAGATCAGCGGCCCGAGATTCTCGTCCGCCACCGAGCGCTTGCGCTCGTTGTAACGGGAGACCGAACGGCCGTAACCGAGCGACACGTCCTGCAGTTCGCATTCGCCGCCCTGATCGCAGATCGGGCAGTCGAGCGGATGGTTGATGAGCAGGAATTCCATCACGTTGCGCTGGGACTTCAGCGCCTTGTCGCTACGCGTGAAGACCTTCATGCCCTCGCCTACCGGCGTGGTGCAGGCCGGCGCCGGCTTGGGCATCTTCTCGATTTCCACCAGGCACATGCGGCAGTTGGCGGCGATCGGAAGCTTGCGGTGATAGCAGAAACGAGGAATGGCGATGCCGACCGCGTCGGCGGCCTGGATGATCATCGATCCCTTGGCGACCTGCACGGGAACGCCATCGATCTCGATGTTGACCAGATCCGGCGCGGTATTGGCTACGGGCTGCGCACTCATGCAGCGACTCCACGGTTGACTTCGGCGGGCGCGTCCACGATCGAGTGGCCGTGTTCGATGTAGTACTCGAACTCGCTCCAGAACTTGGCAAGCATGCCCTGCACCGGCCACGCGGCGGCTTCGCCGAATGCGCAGATGGTGTGGCCTTCGATCTGGCCGGCAATGGCTTTCAGGCGATGCAGGTCTTCCTGCGTGCCGCGACCTTCGACGATGCCGGTCAGCACGCGGTACATCCAGCCGGTGCCTTCGCGGCACGGGGTGCACTGTCCGCAGGACTCGGCTTTATAGAAGCGCGCGATGCGCTGCGTGGCGCGAACCATGCAGGTGCTGTCGTCCATCACGATCACGGCACCGGAACCCAGACCCGAACCCGCCTTCTGCAGCGAGTCGTAGTCCATGGTGCACGCCATGATTTCGTCGGCCGTGAGCACCTTCATCGACGAGCCGCCGGGGATGCATGCCTTCAGCTTGCGACCCGGACGGAGTCCGCCGGCCAGAGCCAGCAGATCGGCGAACGACGTGCCGAGGCGAATTTCGAAGTTGCCCGGGTTGGCGACGTGACCGGAGACCGAGAAGATCTTCGGGCCGCCGTTGTTCGGCTTGCCGAGATTGAGGAACCACTCCGCGCCGTTGCGCAGGATGGCCGGTACCGACGCATAGGTTTCGGTGTTGTTGATCGTGGTCGGACGGCCGTACAGACCGAAGCCGGCCGGGAACGGCGGCTTGAAGCGCGGCTGGCCTTTCTTGCCTTCCAGCGATTCCATCAGCGCGGTTTCTTCGCCGCAGATGTATGCACCCGCGCCCAGCGCGCCATACACGTCGACATCGATGTCGGTACCGCCGACGCCCTTGCCGAGCAGACCCGCCTCGTAGGCTTCCTTCAGCGCTTCTTCGAAGTGCTCGAACGGTTCGTGGTGGAACTCGCCGCGAAGGTAGTTGTAGGCAACCGTGGAACCCGTGCAGTAGCACGCGATGGCAAGACCTTCGATCACCGCATGCGGGTTGAAGCGCAGGATGTCGCGGTCCTTGCAGGTGCCCGGCTCCGATTCGTCCGAGTTGCAGAGGATGTACTTCTGGCCCGGCGCGGTGCGCGGCATGAACGACCATTTCAGGCCGGTCGGGAAGCCAGCGCCGCCGCGTCCACGCAGCGCGCTCTTCTTGATTTCCTCGATCAGCGCGGCCGGATCGGGCTTCTCGGCGAGGATCTTGCGCCACGCCTTATAGCCGTCCACCTTGAGATAGCTCTCGAGGGACCAGGGCTTGTCGAAATGCAGGGTCGTATAAACGACCTGGTGTTCCTGCGGTGCGGGACCGACGGGGCCGGTTGTCGTTGCCATTACCGTAACCTCACTTCAGACCGTCGAGGATCTCGTCGACCTTATCGGCCGTGAGACGCTCGTGGTAATGACCGTTGACGACCATCATCGGCGCGCCGCAGCACGCCGCCAGGCATTCTTCTTCCTGCTTGAGGTAGATGCGCCCGTCGGCGGTGCTCTCGCCCGTCTTGATGCCGAGTTTGCCTTCGCAATGACGCACCAGACCTTCCGCACCGTTCAGCCAGCACGAGATGTTCGTGCAGATGGCGACGTTGTTGCGGCCGACCGGCTTCGTCTCGAACATGGAATAGAAGCTGGCAACCTCGTACGCCCAGATCGCGGGCAGTTCGAGGTACTTCGCGACGGCGGTGATCAGCGTGTCGTCGAGGTATCCGTTGTTCTGTTCCTGCGCCGCCATCAGCGACTGGATCAGCGCGGAGCGCCTGCGATCCGGCGGGAACTTGGTCACCCAGTGGTCGATGTGCTGACGGGTGTGGTCGTTGAGCACGGCGTACGGATCGACGTCCTTGACCTGCTCGTAATGTCCGGTGGCTTTCATAGTCTTTTACTCCATCGCCTTAGCGATCGACTTCGCCGAAGACGAGGTCGTAGGTACCGATCATGGCGACCACGTCGGCCAGCATGTGGCCCCTGACGACGGCATCCATCGATGACAGGTGCGCGAAGCCCGGCGCGCGCAGATGCACGCGGAAAGGCTTGTTCGCACCATCGGAGACGAGATAGCAGCCGAACTCGCCCTTGGGCGCTTCGACGGCGGCGTAGATTTCGCCCGCAGGCACGCCATACCCTTCAGTGAAGAGTTTGAAGTGATGGATCAGCGCTTCCATGTCGCTCTTCATCTCTTCGCGGCTGGGCGGCGCGACCTTGTAGTTCTGCACCATCACCGGGCCCGGATTGGCTTTGAGCCACGCGATGCACTGCTTGACGATGTTGTTCGACTGGCGCATTTCTTCCATGCGGACCAGGTAACGGTCGTAGCAGTCGCCGTTGACGCCGAGCGGGATATCGAAATCCATTGCGGCATAAGCGGCATACGGCTGCTTCTTGCGCAGATCCCATTCGATACCCGAACCGCGCAGCATGGCGCCGGTCATGCCCCAGGCCTTGGCCTTCTCGGGAGGAATGACGCCGATACCGACCGTACGCTGCTTCCAGATACGGTTGTTGGTCAGCAGGCTTTCGTATTCGTCGACGCGTGCCGGGAAATCGTTCGTGAACTCCGTGAGGTAGTCCAGCATCGAACCTTCGCGCCATGCGTTAAGACGCTTGAGATCCGTGCCCTTGTGCCACGGCGATTCGCGGTACTTCGACATCTGGTCCGGCAGGTCGCGGTAGACGCCACCCGGACGGTAGTACGTGGCATGCATGCGCGCGCCCGACACCGCCTCGTAGACGTCCATCAGTTCTTCGCGTTCGCGGAACGCGTAGAGGAACACGGCCATGGCGCCAAGATCGAGCGCGTTCGAACCCACCCACATCAGGTGATTCAGGATGCGGGTGATCTCGTCGAACATCGTGCGGATGTACTGCGCGCGGATCGGCGCTTCGATGCCCATGAGGCCTTCGATGGCGCGGACATACGCGTGCTCGTTGCACATCATCGACACGTAATCGAGGCGATCCATGTAGCCGATCGACTGATTGAACGGCTTGGATTCGGCGAGCTTTTCCGTGCCGCGATGCAGGAGTCCCACATGCGGATCGGCGCGCACCACGGTCTCGCCATCCATCTCCAGCACCAGGCGCAGTACGCCGTGGGCCGCGGGATGCTGCGGACCGAAGTTCATCGTGTAATTGCGGATCTCTTGCACGGCTCAGTTCTCCCGCCAGCGGTCGGCGGCTTCCGCCCTGGCCTGATCGAGGTCGGCGTCGTTGCGGATCGTGCGCGGGACAAGCACGCGCGGCTCGATCGATACCGGTTCGTAGATAACGCGCTTCTGTTCGGGGTCGTAACGCACTTCGACGTTTCCGATGAGCGGAAAGTCCTTGCGGAACGGATGACCGACGAAACCGTAATCGGTGAGGATGCGGCGAAGATCGGGATGACCTTCGAAGATGATGCCGTACATGTCGAACGTTTCGCGCTCGAACCAGTCCGCACCGGGCCAGATCGGAGTGATCGACGGCACGACGGGAAACGCGTCGTCTTCGCAGAACACGCGCAGGCGGATGCGCTGGTTTTTCTCGAGCGACAGCAAATGGATGACGGCGGCGAAGCGACGCGGCTGCTCGACGTTGCGCGGACGTTCCGCCCAGGTGAAGCGGCCCATGGCCTGGCCTTCGACGCCACGCGAGAAGCTGTCGCCCTGCGAGGTATCGGTTTCCCATTCGGTCTGGCCGTAGCCGAGATAGTCGACACCGCACACGTCGATGATGACGCTGAAACGGAAATCGGCTTCGTCGCGCAGCGCGGTGGCGACGGCCGTGAGATCGGCCGCGGCAAGCTCAGCGGTGACTTCGTTGCGGGCAACGGTCACGGAAAGCATGTCGCCGAAGCGCGCGGCAAGCCGTTCGACCAGCGAGGTCTGTGGAATAGCACTCATGACAGCCCTTTATCGCGCGATCGTGTGGGTGCGACGGATCTTTTTCTGCAACTGCAGGATGCCGTGGATCAGGGCTTCGGCCGTGGGCGGGCAGCCCGGCACGTAGATGTCCACCGGCACGATGCGGTCGCAGCCGCGAACCACGGAATAGGAATAGTGGTAGTAACCGCCACCGTTGGCGCACGAACCCATGGAGATGACCCATTTCGGCTCGGGCATCTGGTCGTAGACCTTGCGCAGCGCCGGAGCCATCTTGTTCACCAGCGTGCCGGCGACGATCATCACGTCGGACTGGCGCGGGCTGGGACGGAAGATGACGCCGTAGCGGTCCAGATCGAGGCGCGCGGCACCCGCGTGCATCATCTCGACGGCGCAACAGGCCAGACCGAAGGTCATCGGCCACATGGAACCGGTACGCGCCCAGTTCATCAGGGCATCGATGCTGGTCGTACCGAAACCGCGCTGGACAACGGGACTGTCGCCACCCGGACGAAGGATATCGTCGACGAGGTTGAGCGGCTCCGGGTTGTGCATCACCCGGTCGATGCTGGACATCACTCCCATTCGAGCGCTCCCTTCTTCCAGACGTAAGCGAAACCGACCACCAGGAGGGCGAGGAATAGCGCCATTTCAATCAGAGCTATCGCGCCGATCTTGTCGAAAACCACCGCCCACGGGAAAAGGAACGCGATTTCGAGATCGAAGATGATGAAGAGGATGGCGATGAGGTAATAGCGCACGTCGAACTTCATGCGCGCATCCTCGAAGGCTTCGAAGCCGCACTCGTACGGTGCGAGCTTTTCGGAGTCGGGTCGACTCGGGCCGGCGAGCATGCCGATCAGAAGCAGGACGATGCCCAGGCCGACGGCAACGGCGATGAACAACAGAACGGGCCAGTATTGGGCAAGCACGATGCAGCGTACCTCCGCGCCATGCGGGCGCATCAGTGACCGTCGGCGGGGGACGAGCGGTCCGGCTAGGGGCGCCAGAGTCGTCCGATCGAATCGATCCAAAAACGTATCGATCCGGTCACGCGCCTTGAGTGCGCTGACGGCTCCAGATATCCACAATCAAAGTTGGGAACCGATCTATTGTACCAGTCCGTGCAGGTATTCCGACAAGCCTTTAACGGGCTAAAAGCGGATCAATCTGGTGCAAAGACGCACATCGCCCGGTCAGAGGGCGCTGGTATCGTAAGCAACCCCTGTTACTCCGCGCCGCGTGACGGCGACGATCACATCGTCTGCGTCGGTCGTTCGGAGGAGAGCGTGCCGGCCAGCAACGCCTCGATACGGGCGCGTGCCGCCTCGCCATCGCCCGTTTCATTGAACTGCACGCCGATGCCGGCGGTGCGATTGCCCTGGGCGCCGATGGGCGTGATCCAGACCACGCGACCGGCGACGGACAGCCGCTCGTTCTCGTCGATGAGCGTCACAAGCAATACCACTTCATCGCCGAGGTTGTAGCGCTGCGCGGTGGGCGCGAACAGGCCGCCGCCCTTCAGGAAGGGCATGTAGGCGATGTAGAGGGCGTTCACGTCCTTGACCTTGAGGGACATGATGCCCTGACGTGGGGAGGTAGCTGTGGTTGTCATGCGATGGCGTCCCCGGGGTGGAGTCCATCGTAGCCATGGGGTGGGTGTGGCTACAAGCGTTGAGTTTGGCCGTGGGCACGACACGTGACAGGGCGCACACCCTCCCCCTCTCCATCATTCCGGCGCACGCCGGAATGATGGAGAGGGTGGTCGAGGTGGGGGCCATGCCCTCAAGCAGCCACCCACCCCCACCTGTCGAAAATCCACAACGTATCCAGGTCCGCGGTCATCTTCACGAAGGACGGTCCCGGCGCATCGCGAAGCAACAGGACCCAGTCCTGCCCTTCCCGCTCCAGCGGCGCGTCGTTCCAGGCCATGTCCATCACACCTCGATCGTCGGCCGCAACCAGCCGCAGACGCTTTTGCAGCCATGGCGCGGGCCGCCACGGCAGCGCCAGGCGCCGTTCGGTTCCGGCCGCCGCGATGCCTCCGAAACATTCGGGCCGATCCGCGATCCCGAGCATACGGCCGCGACTCAGGGCCACCTGAGTTCCATGGGCCAGCACGGCCTCCCGCTTGACCGCCTGTATGGCCGGATCGACAGGGAGTGCGATCTTGTCCGCTTCGGTCTTCTTGCCGTGGACCAGATACGTAAGAACCTCAGCCGGAAGGCCGCTGCGCGCGAGCGCCAGTCGCGACAGGACGTGGGCGGCACTGTGATCGGGATGACGATCGCCCAGTGCGGGCATGACTACCAGGGTGGGCGAAACCGAATTCAGGACCGCCCCGATGGTTTCGATCGCTTTGCCGTGCCGGCGGCGAAGCTCCGTGGTCACCGCCATGTCGTGCCAGCCGAGGGCATGCAACCGGTCGGCCGCCACGCCGAGTCGCGCAAGCGCCGACGCGACCTCGCCCCGCCGCCGCGTCCCCCAGCGCTTGCGCGCCTCGTTGTCGATCACGATCCGGCGTTCCAGCCAGCGCTGGGGCCAGGGATTGTCGTCGCCATCGGTCAGCAGCAACACATCCACGCGGCCACCGGCCGCCAGCACACGCTGGATCAGACCGCCCGTCGCAAGCGATTCGTCGTCCGGATGAGGCGAGACAACGAGAAGGCGCGTGGAGGCATCGAGGACGAACCCGGTCGTCAAGCTTGGCTCCTTATGCGGCGGCAACGCCGCGTTCGGACGATTAGAACGGTACGACCCGGCAAATGAACGTCAACGCCAGGCCGCAAGCAGTTCGAGCAGGACAAGGTCGGCACGCAGGGGACCGCGCAGCGAGTCCCGTGCGCGATTGGCCTGACCGTACCAGGCATCCAGTGCCTCGTCGTCGAGGGTACTTTCCAGCGGCGACTTCGTGCCTTCGGCCCGTGCGCGCAGTTCGTCGGTCGCGGCCTGGGCCGCGAACCAGAGGTATCGCGACGGGTCGTTGGTCTGCCAGCGCTTGGCCATCTCGACCGCGTCGCCACGCCCGGTAGCCAGGGCCAGCAGGTCGCCACGTACTTCGGAGCGCTGCTTCAGGGCGCCATCGGTCGCCCAGTCGCGCGCCATGCCCGGATTGCCGCCCGCCGCGAGTAACGCCGCAGCGGGATCCTTCACCCCTTCGGCGGTCAGCCATGCCAACGATTCGTCGCGCGAAGGCACGGCGAAATCGATCCGCTGGCAGCGGCTGCGAATGGTAGCGGGAAGGCGCGACGGCGCATCGGCCACCAGAATCAGCATGGTCGCCTGCGACGGCTCTTCCAGCGTTTTAAGCAAAGCATTGGCCGCCGGCGCATTCATCGCATCGGCCGGATCGATCGTCGCGACCTGCCAGCCGCCGAACTGGCTGGACATGGACAACCGCTGGGACAGATCGCGGATCTGGTCGACCACGATTTCACTGCGCTGCACGCCGTCCTTGCGCAGACCGAAGCTCAGTTGCACGACATCCGGATGCGTGCCCGCGACAAAGAAGTGGCAACTGCGGCAAGTGCCGCAAGGCACGCCGTCGGCAGGCTGCTGGCATAGCAGGCCCTGGGCGAAGGTATGCAAAAAGTCGCGCTTGCCCAGACCGGCGGCGCCGGCAAGCAGCAGCGCATGAGGTAGCGCGCCGCGCTCGCGACGCGCCTGCAGGCGCTGCCATGCCTCCGCGTGCCAGGGACGCAGCGTCATGACGTCACTCCGCCGAACAGCGGCGCAAGCGCCGCACCGGCCTGCGCCAGCACGGCGTCGGGAGTCGCACTGGCGTCGATCAGGCGGAAGCGGCCGGGCTCGGCGGCGGCACGGGCGCGATACGCATCCCGGATGCGCTCGAAGAATGCGTCGGCTTCGACCTCGATCCGGTCGGCTTCGCCACGACCGGCGGCACGCGCGCGGCCGGTGCTCACCGGCAGGTCGAGCAGCAGCGTGATGTCGGGTACGACACCGGCCACGGCCCAGTTCTCGAGTTCGGCAATGCGATCGACAGGCTGCCCACGACCGCCACCCTGATAGGCGTAGCTGGCGTCAGTGAAACGATCGCACAGCACCCAGCGTCCGGCGGCCAGCGCTGGGGCGATGACTTCGCGCACCAATTGCGCTCGCGAAGCGAACATCAGCAATAGCTCGGCCTCGGGACACAGTTCGCTGCGCGAGGCATCCAGCACGACCGCGCGAACGGCTTCGCCCACGGGCGTGCCGCCGGGCTCGCGCGTCATCAGGGGATCGATGCCATGGGCGCGCAGCAACTCGCGCAAGCCCGAGAGCAGCGTGCTCTTGCCGGCACCCTCGCCACCTTCGAGGGTGATGAGGCGACCGCGTGTGATTGGCATGGATTCGCTCACTGGCAACGCTTCAGCTGAAAACAGGCGACCGCCCGATTGTGCTCGTCGAGCGTCGATGAGAACACATGACTGCCATCGCCGCGCGCGACGAAATAAAGTTCGGTGCCGTCGACGGGGTGCAGCGCCGCCTCGATGGCGGCCCGGCCCGGCAAAGCGATCGGCGTCGGCGGAAGGCCGAAGCGCGTATAGGTGTTGTAAGGCGTATCGGTGGTCAGGTCGCGTTTGCGCACATTACCCTCGTACGCGGCGCCCATGCCGTAGATCACCGTCGGATCGGTCTGCAGCATCATATGCAGGCGAAGCCTGCGCATGAATACGCCGGCGATGCGCGGACGCTCGTCCGCCCGTCCCGTTTCCTTCTCGACGATGGACGCCATGATCAGCGCCTCGTAGGACGTGGCCAGCGGCAGATCCGGCGCCCGCTTTTCCCATGCACTGTCGAGGGTCTTCGTCATCGCGGCATAAGCCCGCTTGAAGATGCCGGACTCCGTGTCGCCTTTCACGTACGCATAGGTTTCGGGAAGGAAGCGGCCTTCCGGCTGCTCGCCTTCGGCGCCCACCAGCTTCATGACCGCGTCGTCGTCGAGACCGGCCGTGTCGTGCGCGATCGTGTCCACGGTGGCGAGCATGCGACGCATGTCCGCGAACGTCCAGCCATCGACAATCGTGACGTTACGCTGCATGACCTTGCCCGTCGCCATGTTCGACAGGAGGTCGCGCGGCGTCATGCCCGGCACCAGCGCGAATTCGCCCGCATGCAACCGGCCGGAGACGTGCATCTGGAACGACAGCAGACGCCAGTACAGCGGCGAGGCATCCGAGACGTCGCGCTGCCTCAGCTGCCGGACGATGTCCTTGAAGGAAGCGCCGCGCGCCACGTCGATACTCTGACCCTGCGCCGCAATGGACAGCGGCGCACCCCCGAAGCGATGCCAGTCGTAACCGACCCAGGTGCCGACAGCCACCATGCCCAACACGACTACCACGATGAGGACACGCCAGACGGCGATGCCGCGTACTTTCATTCGTTCGATTCCTGCGTTACACCCGGCAACGGCAGGCCAAGATCGCACCAGTGCGCCTGCAATCGACGCGTGATGGGTCCAGTCCGCCACTCGCGGGCATCTGAAACCCGGACGGGGAGAATGCCCCGAACAGCCGACGTGAGGAAGACCTCATCGGCCTCATGCAGTCGAGCCGGGTTCAGACGGGACACGGTTGCGCCCGTCAGCGCGAGGATTTCCGCGCGCGCGACGCCGGCCACGCCGCAGGCATCGACCGGCGGCGTCACCAGCTCGCCGTCGAAAACGGCGAACAGGTTTGCCGCCGTGGCGCATACGACGTGCCCATCCGTATCGAGCATCAGACCTTCGCCCCATGTGTCGCCGGTCCATTCGGATCGTGCAAGCACCTGTTCCAGGCGATTGAGATGTTTCATGCCGGCAAGTGCCGGCTGCAAGGCCAGCCGGGTTTCGCACAGCCGGACCGCGATGCCATCGCGATAGGCCGCGGCGGACGGTAACGCGGACCGCTGCGCGCTCATCGCGACAGTGGGGTGCTGAAATTCGGGCATGGCATAACCGCGAGCGCCCTCGCCGCGACTCAACGTCAGGCGCAACGTGGCATCGCCCCAGCCATCGATAAGCTGGTGTATCCAGCCCAGCAGATGATTGGCGTCGGGCACCGGCATGCGTAACCGTGCACAACCCTCGCTCAGCCGATGCACATGACGCGCCCATAGCGGAACACGCCCGTCGACGATGCGCAGCGTTTCAAACAGACCGTCGCCGTACATGAAACCGCGATCGCGTACGGATATCGTGTCGACCGCACGGCCGTCGACCGACAGACGCGGCGCGTCGTCGCTCATGCCGTTCCACCGAACACGCGAAGCAGACCGCGCGCCTTGGCGCGTGTTTCGGCCAGTTCGCGCTCCGGCACCGAATCCGTCACGATGCCGGCGCCCGCGCGCCAGGACACGCGATCGCCTTCGACCGTGAAAGTTCGGATCAGGATATTGAGATCCATGTCGCCATTCCGGTCGAGATATCCCAGCGCGCCAGTATAGGCACCGCGCGGCACGCCCTCGATGGCGCCGATGATTTCCATGCAGCGCACCTTGGGGCAACCGGTGATGGTGCCGCCGGGGAACGTCGCCGCGACGACTTGCCCGGGCGTGACGTCCGCGCGTGCCCTGCCCCGGACGTTCGACACGATGTGGTGAACGTGCGCGTAGCTTTCCACGACCATCAACTCGTCGACCTCCACGGTGCCCGGCACGCAGACGCGTCCGAGATCGTTGCGCTCGAGATCGATCAGCATGACGTGCTCGGCACGCTCTTTGGGATGCGCGGTGAGTTCGCGGATGCGGGCATCGTGATCGTCGCCGTCGACGCGGGGACGCGTTCCCGCGATGGGCCGTGTCTGCAGCATGCCGCGTCGCGATTCGACCAGCCGTTCGGGCGACGAACTGACGACGGACCATCCCGCACCTTGCAGCATGCCGGCGAACGGCGCCGGATTGGCGGCACGCAAGGCCATCATCAGGGACGACGGCGAGGGATCGCCGGCGAACGATGCCGTCCACTGCCGGGACAGGTTCACCTGGAAAACATCGCCCGCACGCAGGTGTTCGTGAATGCGTAGCACGCCGTCGAGGAAAGCATCCGGCGCGTCTTCGTCGATCTGTTTTGGAACGTCCAGCGGCGCCGGCAAGCTGGCAGCCGAGAGGTCGGCTTCCATCCGGTCGAGCCACGCCTCCTGCCCTTCCTCGGCCACCAGAATCGTCGTTTCGCTGACGTGGTCGACCAGGATCGCGGCGGGACAGCGCAGTGCCAGCGCCACCGGCAACTTGCCGCGGGCAACGGGGAGCTTCAGCGAAGGCTCGATCTGACCCACAAGTTCATAGGCAAGATAGATCGCCCAGCCGCCATGGAATGGCAGATCGTCATCCGTGGGCGCGGTGCGTTCGTCCCGCCACGCACGATCCAGCGCGTCGAGAAACGTGCCGTCGACCGTGGCGCCATGCGCGTCGCGCAACCGTCCATCGCTGGCCACGCTCAGCGACTCACCGGCATGCGCAAGCAGCATGTCGTAGCGCGCCTGCTTCGTGCCGCGCGTCGCACTGGCTAGCAGGCAGGGATAGCGTTCCGGATATGACGCGGCCGGCGCGAGGAGATCGCGCCGGCCGGTCAGTACTCGCGTGATGAAGCTCAAGCGTCGATCAGACGCGCTTGAACGCGAGCGTTCCGTTGGTGCCGCCGAAACCGAACGAGTTCGATACGACGACGTCGAGCTTTGCCTGGCGCGCTTCGTTGGGCACCAGATCGAGGCCGAGCACAGCTACTTCGGGATCGACGTCGACGAGATTCATCGTCGGCGGAATCACGCCGTCGCGCAGAGCCATCACCGAGAAGATCGCCTCGACGCCACCCGCCGCACCGAGCAGATGCCCCGTGACCGACTTGGTCGAGCTGACCTTGAGACCGTCTTTTGCCTTGGCGTGATCACCAAAAACATTGGCGATCGCGCGCGCTTCGCCGCGATCGCCGACCGGCGTGGACGTACCGTGGGCGTTCACGTACTGCACGCCAGACGCATCGAGATGCGCATCGTGCAGGGCATTACGCATGGCCAGTTCCGCACCGTCGCCGCTCGGAGCGGTGATGTGATATGCGTCGCCGCTCATACCAAAGCCGATGATTTCGGCAAGGATGTTGGCACCGCGCGCCTTGGCGAACTCATACTCTTCAAGCATGAGCATGCCGGCGCCGTTGGACAGCAGGAAGCCGTCGCGGCCGGTATCCCACGGACGGCTGGCATGCTTGGGATCGTCGTTGCGCGTCGACATCGCCTTGGCCGAGCAGAAGCCCGCCATGGCCGTCGGCGTGGTCGCGAATTCGGCACCGCCCGCGAGCATCGCATCGGCATCGCCGTACTGGATCAGGCGCATAGCCATGCCGATGTTGTGCGCAGCCGTGGTGCATGCCGAGACGAGCGCGATGTTCGGCCCCTTCATCCCGTGATAAATCGACAAGTTGCCGGCGATCATGTTGATGATCGAGCTCGGCACGTAGAACGGCGAAACCTTGCGCGGACCCTTTTCGGCCAATTCGATCGCCGTGGCTTCGATGGTGTGCAGGCCACCGATACCGGCGCCCGCGGCCACACCGATGCGACCGGCGTTCTCGTCCGTCACCACCAGGCCCGACTGACGGAACGCATGCGTGCCCGCGACGATGCCGTAGTGGATGAATGGATCCATCCGCTTGAAATCTTTGCCAATCGAGCGCAGCTCATCCTCGGGAGCGTTCACACCCTGGAAATAAGCTGTAACGGGATCGAATCCCTGTACCTCGCCCGCAATGCGGGTAGCGTACGCGCTGGCGTCGAAAGCGGTGACAGGGCCGATGCCACTGACGCCATTGACGACGTTATTCCAGGCGGTGGCGACATCGTTGCCGACCGGCGACACGATACCCATGCCGGTCACTACCACACGTCGTTTGCTCATGCGTCTAAATCCTTCCTAGTAACTCGGTAACCATACGCGAGCGCAGGTTACAGTTTGCAGAAACGAAAACTGCGCCTTATGGCGCAGCTTCCGTGTCGCTGAGGAATCGAAACCGGCCACGCCAGTCCGACTCCCAGGAGGGCATCAGCCCTTAGGCCTTGACGTGAGCCTTGACGTAATCGACGGCCTGCTGGACCGTGGTGATCTTCTCGGCTTCTTCATCCGGGATTTCGCATTCGAACTCTTCCTCGAGCGCCATGACCAGCTCGACGGTGTCCAGCGAATCTGCGCCCAGATCGTCCACGAACGATGCGTTCGTCGTGACCTCTTCTTCCTTGACGCCCAGCTGCTCGACGACGATTTTCTTGACGCGTTCTTCGATGGTGCTCATGTTGCAAATACCTCCCGAGGGAAAAAGCCGGCGGCATTGTAGTGGCTAACCGTAAAGGCCGCCAACGCCACCGATCCAAAGTAACCGCCCCGACCATCAGGTCGACGCGAAATGACGATTGTCTCCTAAAACCGGGCGGCTGGCGACTACCCCCGGCAAACCTGAACGAACCTGTCGTCCGGCCCACCCGGCGCCAACCCACGGCTTTTACGGCATGTACATGCCGCCGTTCACGTGCATTGTCTCGCCCGTGATGTACTTGGCCGCCGGCGATGCCAGGAAGGCCACCGCCTCGGCAATATCCTGCGCCTCACCCAATGTGCCAAGGGCAATCTGACCCAGCAGCGCCGCGCGCTGCTCTTCGGGCAGCGCACGGGTCATGTCGGTATCGATGAAGCCCGGGGCCACCACGTTGACGGTGATGCCGCGCGAGCCGATTTCGCGGGCCAGCGATTTGGAGAAGGCAATGATGCCCGCCTTCGCGGCGGCGTAGTTCGCCTGCCCCGGATTGCCGATCAGGCCGACGACCGACGCAATGGAGATGATCCGGCCCTTGCGCGCCTTCATCATGCCGCGCATCACCGCCTTGGACGTACGGAAGACCGAGGTCAGGTTCGTCTCGATGATCGCGTTCCAGTCGTCTTCCTTCATGCGCATCAGCAACTGGTCGCGCGTAATGCCCGCGTTGTTGACCAGGATCGACACGCTGCCGAACTCTTTCGCGATACCGTCGATCAGTGCCTCGATCGTCGCGGGGTCCGTGACGTCGAGCACGCGGCCGTGACCGCCGTTCGCCGCAAGACGCTCGCCGATGGCGGCGGCACCGTTTTCGGTGGTCGCCGTTCCGATCACCGTGGCGCCCCGCGCCGCGAGCGTTTCCGCGATGGCCGCGCCGATACCGCGACTGGCACCCGTAACGAGCGCGATTTCACCCTTGAGAGAGCTCATGTGTCTTCCTGATTAATTGAGAAAGGCGCGCTCAGGCGGCCCATTCGGAACGGACGGCGTCGAGTTCCGACGGCGAACCGATCGGCCGCGCGTCGACGGACTTGTCGATGCGCTTGATTAGACCCGACAGGACCTTGCCCGGACCGCATTCGGCGGCACGGGTAATGCCAGCCGCGGCCAGCGCCTGTACGCATTCGGTCCAGCGAACCGGAAGATAGAGCTGACGCTGCAACGCGGAGCGAATGTCGTCCACGCTGTCGTATATACGTGCTTCGGCATTCTGCACGACGGGAATCGAAGGCAGCTGCCAGGCGATGGAGCGCATGCGCTCGCCGAGCTCGTCGGACGCATCGCGCATCAATGCGCAGTGCGACGGCACGGAGACGGCAAGCTTGATGGCCTTCTTCACACCCAGCTCGGCAAGACGTGCGAGCGCGCGATCCACGGCCGCGACATCGCCCGCGATTACCAGCTGGCCCGGCGAGTTGTAGTTAGCCGGAGCCACGACCTGCCCCTGCGCCACTTCCGCGCAAACCTCGGCAATCTGGGCATCGTCGCCGCCAAGAATGGCCGCCATCGCACCCGTGCCCGGCGGGACCGCGGCCTGCATCAGACGACCGCGCGCTGCCACGAGCGCGGCGGCATCGTGCAGCGAGAGCGCATCGGCACAGACCAACGCGCTGTATTCGCCAAGGCTATGACCGGAAAGGAGGGCTGGGCGCGGACCGCCCGTCGCCATCCAGACGCGCCATACGGCGACGCTGGCCGCCAGCAAGGCCGGCTGTGTGTTCTCGGTGCTGTTGAGCGACGCCTCGGGACCTTCCTGGCTCATCGACCACAGGTCGACACCCGCACCCTTCGAGGCCTCGTCGAACGTGGCACGAACCACGTCGTGGGCCGCGGCGAGATCGGCAAGCATGCCGACCGACTGCGAACCCTGGCCGGGGAATACGAAGGCGAGCGAGGAAACGGATGAGGTCATTGGGCAGTCGCTGGAGAGCGGAAACCGCGAATGGTGCCAGCATGGTGGCGCGTCGTCACCATTCGTGAGCGTGTGGTGGGGGTTTACGGATACCCCGAACAACCCTCACCGTCGCCCCCTGCGCAGGCAGGTGCCCAGAGCGGCGCAGTGAGTTTTCGCGATAGCACCGCGATGCGGCATGAGGCGGTTATGACGCCGCCTCGTCGTGTCTATTTAGTAACGCAGAAGCGCCGAGGCCCACGTAAATCCACCACCGAATGCTTCCAGCAGCAGGTTCTGGCCACGCTGGACCTTGCCCGAACGCACGGCGTAATCCAGCGCCAGCGGCACCGAACCAGCGGACGTGTTGGCATGCTTGTCGACAGTGACGATGACGCGATCCATCGACATGTTCAGGCGCTTGGCCGTTGCCTCGATGATGCGCAGGTTGGCCTGATGCGGAATGAGCCAGTCGATTTCCGACTCCTGCATACCCGCGGCCGCGAGCGTCTCTTCCACGAGGGAATCCAGCGTCTTCACGGCGACCTTGAACACTTCGCGGCCGCTCATGTTGATGCGGACGCCATGGTTCGGCTCGTCCTTGAAACCGGCCGACACACCCACCGGATTGAACAGCAGGTGCTTGAACCCGCCATCGGCATGCAGGCGCGTTGCCAGGATGCCCGGCTCGTCGGAGGCTTCGAGCACCACCGCGCCAGCGCCATCGCCGAACAGGACGCAGGTCTCGCGCTCGGTCCAGTCGACCATGCGCGTCAGCGTTTCGGCGCCGACGACCAGCGCTTTCTTCGACTGCCCGCTACGGATGAAGCTGTTGGCGACACCCAGTGCGTAGACAAAGCCAGAGCAGGCGGCATTGACGTCGAACGCCGCGCAGCCGTTGGCACCCAGGCGATGCTGGATCAGGCAGGCGGTGGACGGAAAGATGATATCGGGGGTGGTCGTACCAAGGACGATCAGGTCGATCTCGGACGCCTTGACGCCAGCGGCTTCAAGCGCGCGTTGCGCGGCCAGAAACGCCAGATCGCCGGTGGTTTCGCCTTCGGCGGCGATATGCCGCTCCCGGATACCGGTGCGCGTACGGATCCACTCGTCGCTCGTGTCGACGAATTTTTCGAGGTCGGCATTGGTGACGACGCGCTCGGGGAGCGCACTGCCGGTGCCGATGATGCGGGCGTATTTCAGAACCGTTTCCCCCTGAATGGGCGGAATGCCTGCACCGCGGACGCAAAGGACGGCGACGCAGGGCCTAAAGCTTCAATCCCTCAAACGCAAAACGGCGCGTTACCGCGCCGCCTGCGTATCCGATCGTCGCAGGCTCGCGATCAATCCTCGACTTCAACCGCACCGCGGGTGTCGATGACCTTCTTACCACGGTAGTAGCCATCCTTCGTCACGTGGTGACGCAGATGAACTTCACCGCTGGTCGGATCGGTCGACAGCTGCACGGTTTGCAGCGCGTCGTGCGAACGACGCATGCCGCGGGTGGACGGGGTTTTGCGGCTCTTGGCAACTGCCATGACTCAATCTCCAGCGAAATCTAACGATTCTTGAGTTCGCGCAGAATCGCGAACGGGTTTGGGGGCGTATCCGACGAATCCTGCTCGGTTTCATCGGGTCCAACAATGTCGTCAGGCAGCTCGGCATCCGGGTTGATCGGAACCAGGGGCAGCACCAACAGCAATTCATCCTCGATCACGGTAACCGGATCGAGTCTTCCGTCTTCCTCGACGAGCAGAGGCTCGTAACCGGGTGGAAGGCCGGATTCTTCATTTTCATTGACGATCAGTCCGAGACGCGTGTCGACATTGACTGTCATCACGAACGGCTCGAGCGAGCGCTGACAGATCAACGTCAACGGCGCCTCGATACGGACGGCGACATAACGGACGTTGAACTCGTCGCGACCGAATTCCAGCTCGTACTTCACATCGCCTTCCGGAGACGCAATGACCTCACCGAGACGGGGAAAACCCGATACGGGAAGGATTCCGGAAAACGAACGCCGCGCCGAAACCATGCGCCAAGCGTCCACGGACGATGGCAGTGTCACGGACATAATCGTGAAATGGTAGGCATGAACATCCCTGAAGTCAACTTGTTAGGGCCGTTCGATGGGCTCGGGAAGCCTCTTTGCCTGAACCGATCCCTTTCGGGCAGACTGGCACGCTATCAGCGAGTGTGCGGCATCGTGCCTGCCGAGGGAAGTCACCCGAGTGTTTTCATATGCAATTTATGCACTTGCGGTGCTCGCGACCTTCGCAGTCGGGCTGGTCGTCTGGCTGGCCGTCCATCACCGTTCGCGACGCCGGCACGGGGCCCTGCAGGATCTGCTCGATCACGCCGACCGCCTGGAAATCGATCTCAAGGACTGCAGAGAACGACTCCAACGCGCCCATGCGGTGATGTCGGTCAGTCCCGACCTGCCCGCCGCGGGCGAGGTCGAGGCCCAGCACGCGCTGGATTCCGGGCTGCGCGCCCTGCTCCAGCAGCGCCTGTGGATTCGCGACAAGGCCCCGGATGCCAGCCAGCGCGAACTCGACGATGCCGTGGACGCTCTCGCCCGCGCCCGCCAGCAACTGGAACCGCGCCTGCGGGCGCTGGACGACGCCCAGCACGCCCTCGACGTCGCCGTGCGCGAACACATTCACCGGGATTTCTAGCATGACCGTTACCCCGCGAGTGCTCCTCGCATCCACGTCGCGCTATCGCGCCGAGCTGCTGCATCGCATCCTTCCCGAGTTCATCCAGGCCGCGCCGGGCACCGACGAATCGCCGCTTCCCGACGAAATGCCGCGCGAACGCGCCCAGCGTCTGGCACTGGCCAAGGCGAAGGCGGCGGCCGCCATCCATCCCGACGCCATTGTCATCGGCTCGGATCAGGTGGCCGATCTCGGTGGACGCGTGCTGGACAAACCCGGCACCGCCGAACGGGCCGTCGAACAGTTGCGGGCCAGCTCGGGACGCGAAGTCGTGGTCCATACGGCGGTCTGCGTTCTCGGCCCCGCCGGATATGCCGGAACCGCCGTCGACGACACCCGGGTGGTCTTCCGGCATCTGTCGGACAGCGATATCGCGCGCTATGTCGAACGCGAGCGCCCGCTGGATTGTGCGGGCAGCTTCAAGTGCGAAGGTCTTGGCATCACACTTTTCGAGCGTATCGAGAACGTCGATCCGACCGCATTGATCGGATTGCCGCTTATCGCGACGGCGAGGTTGCTGCGCGAAGCGGGCGTCGTGCTGCCCTGACCTTCAGTCCGACATCCCCGCCCGCCACGCATTCATCCACACAACGCAATCGTCGGCGGTCATGGGCGGCAGAGCCATCGATGGCACCGTCGCGTCGTAGAACGCGAAGCGTCGCCGCCCTTCGAACAGATCCAGCCGCGCCACCAGAACCGGCGAGGCCACGCGCGAACACAGCGAACCCAACCAGTCGCGCCTCGCACCTTCGCGCATCGAGGTTTCATCCACGGCCAACAGAACGTGATGCCCGGGCGCATCCGCCAGCAAGGCCGCTTCGTCCCTTCGCCAGATGGCAAGTTGCGGCGCACGGCCGTGCTTGTCGTTGAACGGACTGTCCAATACGTAAACGGCCTGCTGCGCGCCAAGCGCGAAACGCAGCTCGGCGCCCAGCATGAAATTGTCGGCGACCAGCAATGCATCCGGCCGTGCCGCGAGCAGCTTTCCGGCTTCGACACCGCTCTCTCGCCAGCCCGTGAAATTGGACGGAAACGCCTTATAACCGGCCAATACGCGCGGACCTTCGGTCGACGCCGCCAGCCCGAGATAACCGAGTCCCGCCGCAAGACCCAGGCCCGCCATAAAAAAAGCGGTGGCGATGACGCGACGCCATGTGCGCGACATCGACCCGGCCAGCATCGGCAGCGCGGCGATCAGCACCAGGTATCCGGGCAGTGGCCAGTGCGCACGGAATCGCACGTCGTCGGCGAATAGCCCCAGCACGAAATACGCGGCGACGAAGGTGATGCCGACAACACCCAGCACGTCCCATCCGGCATGCGCGCGACGGCGCCAGCCCTGCCAGGCCGCCCAGAGCAGCACGACATAAGCCAGCGGCGTACAGGCCATCGCCTGTTCCAGCGGCTGCACCAGCGCACCCGGCTGGAAGCTCCACGGATTACGATCCACCACCTGAAAACCGATACCGACACCATGCTGAGCGGCGTTGAACACGACGATCGGCAGCAGTCCGATCGAAGCGACCAGAAGGGCTCCCCACAGACCGGGCTGGCGCCATTGCGCCCTGCCGCGCGGCGTGACGCAGAGCATGATCAATCCCGCGAGCATCGGCATCGCGGCGCGATAGTGAGTGGCCCAGCACAACGCGAGACCGATACCCAACAGCAGCCAGTCGCGGGCGCGATCGCGGTCCATCGCCGCGCAAAGACCCTGCATGGCGAGCAGGATGCCGAAGGTCAGCGGCACATCGGGCAGCGCCAGCACGCCAAGGCTGCCCGCCAGCGGAAGCAGCAGCGCGCCAAGCGCCGCCTGCCATCCCTGTTCCTGCCCGGCGTAACGAAGCGCAAGCGCACGCACCTGCCAGGGAATCGCGGCGCCGATAAGCAGAAACGGCAAACGCATACCGAAAAGATTGTGTCCGGCAAGCATCTCCCCGATATGGATCAGCCATGCCGTCAATGGCGGAAGGTCGCTATAGCCCCATGCGGGGGCAAGACTTTCCTGCCAGTAAAACGCCTCGTCGCCGAACGGCGACAGGCGGCACGCTATGGCGATCTTCGCGAGCGATACGATGGCGAACAGAACGAGGAATATGCCTCGCCACGTTCGTACGGCCGCCGCTACACTGATCCGATCACGCATTGTCATATGGCCAGGGGGCGCACGCATCGATCATGTCCGCAACGACTCCACTTCGCGATGAAACATTGCACCACCGACTGGAAAGCGCGCTGGCGCAGGTCAATGGCGTCCTTCTGGGCAAACCGCGGCAGGTCAAACTCGCCTTCACCTGCCTGATCGCCGGCGGCCATCTGCTGCTGGAAGACGTGCCCGGTGTCGGCAAGACCACGCTGGCGCATGCGCTCGCGGCAACCTTCGACCTCGAATTCCAGCGGATTCAGTTCACCAGCGATCTGTTGCCGTCGGACATTATCGGGGTCAGCGTATACGAGCGCGAGACGGGACAGTTCCGTTTCCACCCCGGCCCCATCTTCACCAGTCTCCTGCTGGCCGACGAAATCAACCGCGCCACGCCCAAGACCCAGAGCGCCCTGCTCGAAGCCATGGCCGAAGGCCAGACGACCGTGGATGGCCAGACCCACGATCTGCCGCGACCGTTTTTCGTGGTGGCCACCCAGAACCCTCTCGATCTTGCCGGTACGTTTCCGCTGCCGGATTCGCAGCTGGATCGCTTCATGTTGCGGCTGTCCCTCGACTACCCCGATCCCGCCGCCGAACGCGCCCTGCTGACCGGCGCCGATCGACGGGATCTGATGGCGACGCTGGAGCCGCGCCTGGATATCGCGTCCATCGCCGCGTTGCACGTCGCCGCGCAGGCAGTGAAAGCCAGCAGCACCCTGCTCGACTATCTGCAGGCGTTGCTCACCGCCAGCCGCAAACACAGCGATGTACGCGTGGGGCTATCGCCGCGCGCGGGCCTTGCCTTGCTGGCGGCGGCCCGCGCCTGGGCGCTGGTCAGCGGCCGCGACTACGTCATTCCCGAAGACATTCAGACCGTCTTCGTATGCGTCGCCGCGCATCGTCTGGTTCCCGGCAAAGGCAGTCATCGCGAAGCCATTGCCCGCGCCCTCCTCGCCGAGGTGCCGGTGCCCTGATGACGCTGGCCAGTCACTGGCGACGCGTTGTCGCATTGGCCGAGAAGCGCCTGCCTTCGCTGACGCGCATGCGCCAGCGCGAACCCCTGCCCATCCTGCTCAATCGCCGGCGCATCTATATCGTCCCGACCGGGTTCGGTCTGGGCTTTGCCGTGTTGCTGTGCGTGATGCTGGTCGGTGCGCTCAACTATGCGAACAACGCCGCGCTGATCCTCACCTGCCTGCTGGGCGCCGCCAGCGCCGGAAGCATGCTCGTCGCCTTTCGCGTGCTCAACGGCCTGACCATCGGAACATTGCGCGCGGACAGCGCGGTGGCCGGTTCGTCCATTCGCGTGTCGCTGGATATCTCCACGAACGACGAGGCAAGGACCGGCGTGCACCTGGACGTGCACGAACAGCAGCTCGCACTGCAGGTACCGGCGCATGGCGCCGCAACGGCCGAATTCGAACTTCTTACGGAGATGCGTGGCTGGCTCCCGCTGCCACGCATGCGCATTTATACGACCTGGCCGTTAGGCATGTTCCGCGCATGGAGCTGGCTGAACCCCGATCGTCAGGTATTGGTTTATCCGCGTCCCGAGGCGTTTGGACCCCCACCGTTCGAACCGCAGGGCGATGCCGACCGGGGCCGCCCCCGCGTGGGCGATGAGCTGGCCTCGCTGCGCGACTACCGGCCCGGCGATCCGCGCAGGCAGATCGCATGGAAACTCAGCGCACGGCATCACGATCTGCTGGTGAAGGACATGGAGCAGCCCGCGCCCAAGGAAGACTGGCGGCTGGACTGGGACAACATACACGGGCTCGATGCCGAATCGCGCATTTCGCGGCTGGCGCGCTGGATCGACGAAGGCCATCAGGGCGGGCGTCGCTGGAGCCTGCAATTGCCGGATCGTTACTTCGACATTGCCCAGGGCGATGAACATTACCATCGCTGCATGACCGCGCTGGCGTTGCAGCCATGACGCGTTCGCGATTCTCGTTACGCCGCGTCTCGCCCTCCGATCCACCCATTGGCGGACGTTCGTTCGATCTTCTGTGCACGACGATGGCAGCGGTCGTGGCGGTCCATGCACTGCATTTGCCCTGGTGGCTGACCGTTTCGTTGCTGGCGATACTCGCGCTGCGCTGGCGCCAGCGCAGGACACACGCGCGCAATGTATCCGCATGGCTGAAGATTCCGCTGGTCGCCCTGCTGCTCGCCTCGATCGTCGCGACGTACGGATCGATTTTCGGACGCGAGCCGGGAAGCGCATTCGCCGTCGGCCTGCTCGTGCTGAAACTGCTGGAAAGCGAACACCGTCGCGATGCGCGCGTGGGTGTGACGTTCGCCTGCTTCGCACTGATGAGCGCGCTGCTGTTCGACCAGGGCATGTTCGCGACCGCCTTCGTCGCGCTGGCGCTGCTGCCCGCGTTGGCCACGCTGCGTTCGCTGGAGGATGCACGTCCCGAACCGGCGCGTCTGACCGGCGAGTTCTCAGCGCCGCTGCTGATGCTGGCGCTTTCCATACCGCTGGCGCTGTTCGCCTTTCTGTTCGTGCCTCGTCTTTCGTCGCCGTTATGGGGCGCGCCAATGAACAACCAGGCTCGCACGGGCCTGTCCAGCCGCATGTCCCCCGGCGACATGACCGAACTGCTTACCGACGACGCGCCCGCCATGCGCGTGACCTTCGATGGCGGCAAGATGCCCGATCGTCCGGCACGTTATTTCAGGGCTTACGTTCTGTGGATGTTCGACGGCAAGGAATGGCGCGCGGGTGGCGGAGCATACCGGCGCGCGCCTTCGACCCTGGTCCCGGGCAATAACGTCACGTATGAAATTGCGCTCGAAGCAACGCACGAATTCGCCATGCCCGTCCTCGACGCGCCTGTCGCGCCACCGGAAAAGTCCCGCATGCTGCCGGATCGCACGGTGACGGCGAACAATCGCATCGACGAGGTCGTCCGGTACCGCGTCGCCTCGACCACCAGCTACCACTTCGAACCCGAGCTGGACGAGTCGGTAAGGCATATGGCCCTCCAACTGCCCGATGATGTAGGACCGAAAGCACGCGCCCTGGCGGCCGATTGGAGAGCACGTTTCGGCAACGACGATGGTTCGATCGCCCTCGCGGCGCTCGGACTTTTCCGGGACGGCGGTTTCAGCTACACGCTCGCGCCACCTCCGCTGGGCCGCGACCGCATCGACGACTTCCTGTTCGATACCCATCAGGGCTACTGCGAGCACTACGCGTCCGCCTTTACCTTCCTGATGCGCGCCGCGGGCATTCCCGCGCGCGTCGTCACCGGTTACCAGGGCGGTTACTGGAATACGCTTGGCAACTACCTGCTCGTTCGTCAGTCCGACGCACACGCATGGAGCGAAATCTGGCTGGCCGGACGCGGATGGGTACGCTACGACCCCACGGGAGCGGTACGGCCGGAGCGCGTCAGCCAGCTGGGCGCAGCCGCCGCGCAACCCGGCGAAAACTCCCTGAGCGGACAATGGCTGCGCGAATTTCGCAACCGCATGGATATCGTCAACCAGTGGTGGGGTCGTGGCGTTATCGGGTTCGACGCGCTACGCCAGCAAGGCTTGCTGCGCCCCTTTGGCATCGCGCGCGCCGACGTGGGCAAGCTCTCGCTGATACTGGTGATAGGTTGCGCGTTGCTGGTGGTCGTCGCACTGACCTGGGCGCTGTTCCGGCCACGCGAAGGCGATGCACTGGATGCGTGGATGCGTCGTCTCGAGGCAAAACTCGCCCGGGCTGGCGTCGCGCGACGGGTCAGCGAAGGTCCGCGTCATTATTTTGCGCGGGCCGCGCGGGCTCTGCCGGGCGATCGGGCGTCCCTGGAGGCGCTTGCCGGACTGTATATACGGTTACGCTATGCCTTTGACGAACCGCCGCCTGAACCGCTACGCGAATTTGGCGGTAAGGTGAGGGAATTCAAACCGCGTCGCGTGGTCAAATAGATCGAAGTGCCGGTAATGTCCGGTGCGGTTCCGCTGGGAGAAATCACATGTCGATGTACAAACCGTTGGCCATTGTTGCGGCGACCATGGCTCTTGGCGCATGCGCTACGGTGCCGCAGCCGCTGCAGGGCCAGTTCAACGACGTTTCCACGGCGGGTGCCCAGCAGGGTGGCGCGCCGGGTGCGAAGGTGCGCTGGGGTGGCGAAATCATCAAGACCGAGCCGGGTCCGCAGCAGACCTGCTTCTTCGTCCTGTCCGAACCGCTGGACAGCGAAGCGCGTCCGACCGCCAGCAAGTCCGATAGCCAGGGCCGTTTCGTGGCCTGCCGCGACGGCTTCTACGATCCGGAAGTGTTTACCCGCGGTCGCGAAATCACCGTCACGGGTACGGTGCACGGCGCGGTGTCGCAGAAAGTCGGCGACTTCGACTATGCCTATCCGCGCGTCGAAGCCGATGTCGTCTACCTGTGGCCCAAGCGCGTACCGGTTACCCGCTATCCGCCAGGTTTTTACGACCCGTTCTGGGGTCCGGGCTTCGGTCCGTCGTGGGGCGGCTACGGCTATGGTCCGTGGGGCGATCCGTTCTGGTACCGTCCGCGCGTGATCGTCGTGCCGCGTCCGGTGGCTCCGCCACCGCGTCCACGCTGATAAAAAAACGCCGGCTCACGCCGGCGTTTTTTTTGCGCTAACGATAGAGATCATCCCGGCGGCCAGTGCATCTGGCGACCCGCGAGAAGATGCACGTGCAGATGGAAGACCGTCTGTCCGCCGTACTCGTTGCAATTGACGACCGTGCGGTAGCCGTCCTTCGCATGGCCTTCGTTTCGCGCATACGCCGCTGCCGCGAGCAGCAATTTGCCGAGGAGTGCCGCATCCGCCGGTGTCGCATCGTCCAGTGTGGCGATGGCGCGCTTCGGAATGAAAAGCACGTGCACCGGGGCCTGTGGATTGAGATCCTGGAATGCCAGGACGTCATCGTCCTCGTAAACGATATCGGCTGGAATCTCGCGCCGGACGATCTTCGCGAAGATGGTGTCGCTCATCGGGTAACTCCTTCGATGATGGTCAGCTCAGCGATTGCCGGCTGCCAAAGGCATGGGCGAGCGTGCCCCGGTCGACGAATTCGAGTTCGCCACCGAGCGGCACGCCGTGGGCCAACCGTGTGGCGCGAATACCCGCGGCGCGCGCAAGCTGCCCCACGTAGTGGGCCGTCGCCTCGCCTTCCACGGTCGGATTCGTCGCGATGATCATTTCCTCGATCTCGCCCTCGCCCAGTCGCTCGGCAAGTAACGGCAGACCGAGTTCGTCGGGACCCAGGCCGTCCAGAGGCGAAAGCCGGCCCAGCAGAACGAAGTAATGGCCGCGAAATCCCGTGGCCTGTTCGATCGCCGCAAGATCGGATGCCGACTCGACCACGCACAGCACCTGCTTGTCGCGGCTGGGACTGGCGCACAACGAACACACCGGCGTCTCGCTGAAATTGCGGCAGCGCGTGCAGTTGCCCACATCGCGCATCGCGGATTCCAGCGCCGAGGCCAGGCGCAGGCCACCTTCCCGCTCGCGTTCGAGCAGGTGGAAGGCCATGCGCTGCGCACTCTTCGCACCCACGCCCGGAAGGCAGCGCAGTGCGTCGATGAGTTCGCCGAGGAGTCGGGAGCCAGTCGTCATGGACTGATCAGAACGGCATCTTGAAACCGGGCGGCAGGTTCAGACCGGAGGTCACACCACCCAGCCGGTTCTTGCTGACTTCCGAAATCTTGTTGACCGCATCGTTCACCGCGGCGGCGGCGAGGTCTTCGGCCATCTCCGGATCGTCCGCGAAAAGCTGGCGATCGATACTGACCTTGCGCACCTCGTGACCACCGGACATCGTCACGGTAACGGCACCGCCGCCGGCGCTGCCGGTGACTTCGAGCTTCGCGATTTCTTCCTGCGCACGCTTCATTTCATCCTGCATGCGCTGGGCCTGCTGCATCAGCTGACCGATCTGACCTTTCACGTTCTTGGCTCCACGGGTTTGATGGATTGCGGAATGACACGCGCATCGAGCTCGCGTACCAGGGTCTGCACGATCGGGTCGTTCTCGATAGCCGCCTCGGCGGCGGCCTGCGCATCGCTGCGCGCCTGCGCCATGCGATGGGCCGGGGTTTCGAGATTACCGTGATCGGCGATGAAACGCAGACGGACGCGACGTCCGAGTGCGACGGTGAGTTTTTCTTCCATCTGACTGGTCAACGGCTCGACCGCCAGATGCAGATGCGACGGCTTCAGCGCCAGCGTCATGCTCTCGCCGTCCAGTTCGCGCAACGACGAGTTCTGCGCCAGCTGACCGATGGGACCGCGAAGACCGGCGCGCTCCACGAGTTCGGCCCAGTCAGGCATGCCATTGGCATCCAGGACGAGAGGCGCGGACGGGCGCGGGGCCGGAGCGGGTGCCGGAGGTTCGACCGGAGCCGCCGCACGCACGGGCGCGGGCGCAGCAGGCCGGGCGACCGGAGCCGGGGCGACGGGAGCGGCGCTTCGAACCGGTGCGGCGGCGGAAGGTGCTTGCCCCGTCGGCGCAGGAGTGGCCGAACGCGTCGCCGGCGGGACCGGGGAAGCGGACGAACCGCCGTCCGCTGGACGAAACGCCAGCATGCGCAGCAAGGCCATCTCGAAACCGATGCGCGCATCCGGCGCCTGCGGCAGCTCGCGACGTCCGCTGGTGGCAATCTGGTAATAGAGCTGCACATCTTCCGGCACGATGCGTTCGGCAAGCGCGGCAAGACCTTCGTCGCTTTCCTCGCCCCGATACCCCGGGACGAGCTGCATCAGCTGAACGCGGTGAAGCACGGTCGCCAGGTCGTCGAGCACGCCACCGAAATCCGGCGAGAACGAAGCGATACGATCGCACTCGGCCATCAGGCCCGGACCGTCGCCCGACGCCAGCGCGTCGAGCAGGCCAAGGACCTGCCCACGCTCGACACTGCCGAGCATGGCGCGCACATCCGATGCGCGAAGCGCGCCGCCGCCATAGGCGATGGCCTGGTCGAGCAACGACAACGCATCGCGCAGCGAACCGTCCGCCGCATGCGCAAGCTCGCCGATGGCCTCGCCTTCGAACTCGATGCCTTCCGCACCGAGGATGTGGCGCATCTGTCCGGATATCTGCTCGGGCAACAGGCGCTTGAGGTTGAACTTCAGGCAACGCGACAGCACCGTGACCGGCAGCTTCTGCGGATCGGTGGTCGCCAGCAGGAACTTCACATGCGGAGGCGGTTCTTCCAGCGTCTTCAGCAGCGCGTTGAACGCCGGCTTGGACAGCATGTGCACCTCATCGACGAGGTAAACCTTGAAGCGTCCGCGCGAGGGTGCGTACTGCGCGTTCTCGATCACTTCGCGCACATCGTCGACGCCCGTGTTGCTCGCCGCATCGATTTCCAGCAGATCGACGAAGCGCCCGGCGTCGACGGCCGTGCAGACCGCGCATTCGCCGCACGGATCGGCCGACTCGCCACGCTCGCAATTGAGCGACTTGGCGAAGATGCGCGCGATGGTGGTCTTGCCGACACCGCGCGTACCCGTGAACAGGTAGGCGTGATGCATGCGACCGGATTCGAGCGCATTGGTAAGTGCGCGGACGACATGTTCCTGGCCCACGAGTTCGGCGAACTTGCGAGGGCGCCACTTTCGTGCGAGGACCTGATAGGACATGCGTGGATACCTTGGGGCGACAGGGGATTGTGCCAAGGTGCGCCGGGTCGCGGTAGCTTGCGTTTCCGGCGGCAAGGTGATCCGCCGTTCCGGACCCCGGAAAAAGTGGCGGCCCTGCCAGCCACACCCCGGCACCCGAGTCGTCTACTACCGTTGCTTCCTTCCGGACCTGGCGGAGTTTGCAGACTATCGTCGCGGGGGGACCGACAGGGCCACCATAAGACGTGATTCTTTCTAAACGGCTGTTTTGCTGCGCATCGCGGACATTACAGGTCGCGGACTGCAAAACTGGCGGAGAGAGCGGGATTCGAACCCGCGATACGTTTTACCGTATACACACTTTCCAGGCGTGCTCCTTCAACCACTCGGACACCTCTCCACACCGGTACTACCTTCTTCACCGGCATCCTGGTCCGGCAAAGAAGCGGAAGGATAACGTCAGCGCGACATTCAGACAAGCGGCGAGGCTCAACCTGCGCCGGGACGCGGGGGTGCGGGCGGCGGCAAAGCGATGCGTTCGCCGGTATGGGCCACGCGATAGCCACGAGCCGCCAGATCCCGGCCATCGGCCTCGCTGCCGTAGTGGTAAAGAACCATGCGGTCGCGGAACGCCTGCGCGTACTCGCGCTCCAGATCGTCCACGCCGCTGTGAGACGGATTGCCGATCAGCCCGCAATCATGCGCGATGACCTCGCTGCCGGCGCCGAGCAATGCCAGGGCCTCGGGTACCGGACGGGTATCGCCCGTATAGACGAGGCTTCCGCCGAGCGCGAGACCGTACGAAGTGCCCTGCACGTGATGGCGCGTGGCGAAAACATCGAACCAGACCCCCTCGTGCCAGAAACCCCGCGTACAGGGAATCAGCCGGAAGGCTTCCCAATAGTTCACACCGCCCTCCGCCAGGACGCCGGGATAGTCGGCCACCCTGCCCTGCAGCCAGGGCACCAGTGCGGCATGCACGTAGATGCGCGTCTTCCCGCGAAGGTTTTCGTCGAACCACAGCCGGAAAAACAGCCGTTCCATACCCGCCACGTGATCCATGTGGATATGCGTGATGTACAGCGCGCGGGGCGGTTCGCCGTAGGCGGCGATGTAACGGTCCAGCGTGTCCGGCCCGCAGTCGATCAGCAGCGACGGTTTGCCATCGCGCTCGACGACCGCGGCGGACGAGCCCAGCTCGACCGCATGCGCTGCCCCGGTGCCGAGAAAATGCAGATGCCAGTTCATGCCGCGTATGCCTGTTCGTAATGATCGACAAGGACGGGCCAGAGTTTGTCCTCGAACGAGGCCAGCTTACCCGCGCCCAGCTTAAGCAGCGATCGATGCAGGCGCGCGAGATTCGCCCGCCGCCAGCCTTCCGCGGGCGTCCTCAACCGTCCGCGATCGAAGTCGATCAGGTACAGGCCTGCTTCGTTGACGAGGATATTGTGGGCATTCAGATCGGCATGCCAGGCGCCCTGGCGATGGAATCGCGCCACCAGCTCGCCCACCCGCGACGCCAGGGCGGCGTCGAAATCGCCCGACGCCAGGCACTCGGCCAGCGTCGTCGCAGCGGGAATCTTCAGGGTGATCAGGTCCGCGGTATAGCGCAGGCCATGCCGGACATACCGCGAGGCCAGCGGCGGCGACACAGGGAGGCCGCGACGCTGCAGCTCGGCCAGCAGGCGGAATTCGCGGACACTGCGACTTCTGTCACGGCCCGTCCACAGATAACGGTCGCCAAATAGTTTCGCGACCAGCCCGCCGCGCCGATAATGGCGCAGGGCGGCCTCGCCGGCCGGCGTGTCGATGAACGCCACGCCGCCACGGCCGCCGGGCTGCATGCGCAATCCACCGCGCGCGCGCCAGTAATCGGCCAGGAACCATTGGCCGTCGACTTGTGGGGCGAGGGCCCCGTCGAACAGAATCGTTCCGACGGAGTCCTCGTGGATTCGTTCGTCTGTCATCGCTTTCGGTCGCCCTTCGCGGCCATTCCACCGGATATCCATCAGATCGTGAGCAGTCTACCAAGCCGTCCGCTTCCTTCGGGCGAATCCAGCATCTGCATCCTGCGGACCTCCGCCATCGGCGATGTCACGCATGTGGTGCCGCTGATACGCACGCTTAAGGAAAAGGCGCCCCGCGTGTCCATTACGTGGATCGTCGGGAAGCTGGAGCAACGGCTGGTGGGCGACCTGCCCGGCGTCGAGTTCGTCATGTTCGACAAAGGCAAAGGACGCGAAGGCATGCGGGCGGTGCGCCAGGCACTGGCCGGCCGCCGGTTCGACGCCTTGCTGCATATGCAGGTGGCCCTGCGTTCGAACCTGCTGAGCCTGGGGGTCAGCGCCGACCGTCGCATCGGTTACGATCGTGCCCGTTCCAAAGATCTGCACGGCCTGTTCGTCAACGAACGGATTCCCGCACGCAGCGGCGAACACGTACTGGACGCCTTCGGCAGCTTCATCGAACCGCTGGGTATGCGTCAGACGGACGTTGCCTGGGACATTCCCGTTCCCGACGATGCCCACGCCTGGGCGCACGAACAATTGCCGGGCGACGCGCCCACCCTGCTCGTCAGCCCCACGTCCAGCCACGAATTGCGCAACTGGCGTCCGGAGCGTTATGCGGCGGTGATCGATCATGCGATGGCGCGCGGTCTGCGCGTGGCGCTGGTCGGCGGCCCATCCTCCGGCGAACGCGCCATGGCGGACGCCGTGCTGGCCGCAGCCACGTCGACGCCGATGGACCTGACCGGCAAGGACACCCTGAAGCGTTTCATGGCTCTGCTGGGCCGCACCGCCATGATCCTGACCCCCGACTCGGGACCGATGCACATGGCCAACGCCGCGGGGGTGAAGGTGCTGGGCCTGCACGCGGCCAGCAACCCGCATCGCTCGGGGCCGTATTCGGACCGGCGCTGGTGCGTGAACAAATACGACGAAGCCTCGCGCCGCTTCCTGGGTAAGCCGGCAGCGGATATCGCCTGGGGAACGAAGATCGAGAAACCCGGCGTCATGGACCTGATCGCCGTGGACGAGGTGATCGACCGGCTCGAAGCCTGCACCGATCACCTCGGTCTGTCGCTAAGCGGTTAGACGCTCGGCGCGCTGCCGCTCGAACGGTAGTCCTGATAAGACTTCTCTTCGACCAGTTGCGAACCCAGCGCAAGATTGATCTCGCGTTTCACGGCGGCGCGCACGTCGTTTTCGAAGTAGACCGCCCGGGCCAGCTCGATGAATTCCTTGTCGAATGCCTGCGCACGCTCCTTCAGGCGGATCCGGTCCTCGATATCCCAAAGACGTTCGTTGACCTCGCGCAGGCGCTTCCATTCGTCGGTGATATCCGTGTCCGAAGCACGGTCGTTCGCCCATGTGGCGTTCAGCAGATCGAGTTCGTTGCGCACGTTGGCGAGCTTCGCCTCGTCCTTGATCTGGACGGACTTGATCTCGAGGATCGTGATCTTGTCGATGAGTTCCCCGTAGGACACGGGAACCTGGATGAGACTCATGGTTTTATCTCCGGAACGGTCAGCCGCGCGAGGTTAGCAGGTTGGCCGTTGCGCGACGATCCGGTCCGGCTCCTACACATCGGCGCAACATCGCGCGGTGGAGGCTGTGCGCCAGCCATGCCGGAGGTGCGTCCGTGTCCGACCCTTCATTCCTGATCGCCGGCGCCGGCCCCACCGGCCTCGCCGCCGCCCTTTTCCTCAAACGGCGCGGTATCACGGCACGCCTTGTCGACAAAGCAGAGCAACCGGCGGCGCACTCCCGCGCCCTGGTCGTCAACCCGCGCACACTGGACATGCTCAAAAGCTCCGGCGTCACCGACCGGATGCTTGCCGAGGGCCGACCGGTTTCGGGCCTGACCTTCTACGATCATTGGAAACGTATCGCGTCGTTCGACACCAGCGCCATTCATCCGCGCTATCAGCTCAACGTGATTTCGCAGGAGCGCAGCGAAGCGTTGCTGGCCGAGGCACTGGCGACGTATGGCATCCATGCCGAACGCTCCACGACAGCGTCGGTCAAGGGACAGGACGAACACGTCCATGTCGAACTCACGCATGGCGACGGGCGGACGGAGCAGATCGACGTCGATGGCCTGTTCGCCGCCGACGGCGCGCGCAGCACGATACGCGAAAACCTAGGCATTCCGTTTCCGGGCACGTCGTTTCCCGAAGCATGGCCTCTGTTCGACATCGAAATGGAAACATCGCTCGCGCTCGATCGCGCGCACGTCTGCTTCCTTCCCGAAGGTCTTATTTTCATGCTCGCGCTGGACGCACGCGTATGGCGAGTGATCGCCAGCTTTCCCAACCCGCTCGATCACCTGCCGAACGGGTCGCGCGCAGGCGACACCGTATGGTCTTCCTCGTTCCACATCGCCCATCGCATCGCGGAAACCTGCGCCATCGGTCGCGTTGCACTCGGTGGCGACGCCGCGCACATCCATTCGCCCATCGGCGCGCGCGGCATGAATCTCGGCATCGAGGACGGCTATGCCTTCGCACTGCGCATGGCCGATACGTCCATCGATCTTCCCGCGCGATTCGCTCGCTATGGCACCGAGCGTCATGCCATACATGTCGATGTCGTACGTCGCGTGCGCATGGTCACGACGCTGGCGCGTGGCGGCACGGGCGCACTACGCCTGATCCGTCGCTATGGCATTCCCCTGATCGTCGAAATCGCACCGATGAGACATCTGCTACTGGGTACGGCAGCGGGACTGGATCATCCCCAGCCGATCTGAGACGGGACGAGATGTGTCCGCCGCGATATCCTGCCCGGCATGCCCGACCAAACCGATTTCCAGCTCATCGAAACACCGACGCCAACCCGCCCGGACGTGGAAGCCGCCGTCCGCCACCGGACGAAACCCTTGTGGTTCGTGGGCGCGGATTTCTCGCACGCCGATCTTTCGGGCCTGGATCTGTCGGGCAGCTATTTCGAACGATGCCTGTTGGTCGAAACCAGCTTCAAGGCAGCCCTGCTCGAATCGACGACCTGGAAAGGCTGTCGCGGCGGGAAGGCCATATTCCGGTCAGCCAAGATCAACGAAAGCAGTTTCGTCTCCTGTGATTTCAACAACAGCCTCTGGCAGGGAAGCCGTCTCGGATTCGCAACGTTCGCCGGCTGCAAGCTGACCGGCGCCAATTTCAGCGGCGCATCGACGCTGGGCGCGACCTTCAGCGATACGTTATTGATCAGCGCGTTTCTCAACGGATTTTCGTTTCGCAAATGCGAACTCGACAACCTCGATTTCTCCGATGCCGATCTCACGGATGCCGATTTTCGAGAGGCCATTTTTTCAGGTGGCAGCCTGAGCAACGCGCGCCTGCATGGCGCACGTTTCGACGGCGCGGACCTTCGCGAGGCAAGTCTGCACGGACTGACGTTGCAGGATGCCAAGCCGTTCAGGGGCGCGACCATTTCGCGCGAACAGGCGTCGATGCTTCTTTCGAGCCTGGGACTGACGGTGGCGTGACCGATCGGTCGATACGGAAAGGCGTATGCCCGGACAGGTAGTTGAACGGGCATCGCCTCGTTTTACTTATCCCTTATCGTCCTTGTGCTCATCCTTCTTCGGCGGCGGCGCTTCGCGATGGGGAGGCTGCGCTCGCGGAGCCGGCTGTTCGCGCTGCTGCTGTTGAGGTGGCGGCGCCTGTCGAACCTGCTGCGGCTGCGGACGTGGCATGACTTCACGTGGTTGCTGTTGCGGCTGCGGACGCGGCGGCGCTTCACGTTGCTGCGGCTCGGGACGTGGCGGCGCCTGACGTTGCTGGAATGCCTGACGCGGCGCCTCTACCCGCTGTTGCTGCTCCTGGCGAGGCTGCTGCTCCGGGCGCGGCACCTGCACCTGCCGAGGTTGCTCGACGGGCCGGGCTTGCTGGACGGGACGCGGTGGTTGTTGTTGTGCGATGGCCGGCTGCTGTGCGGCCGGACGCGGTTCCTGACGCGGTACATCCACGTGCCTCATGTCCGGATTTACACGCTGCGCTTCGTTTGGTACGCGAGCGGGTTGTGCCTGCGCTTGCCCTTGCGGCATCGGATGAAGCGACTCGCGCGTGACGGGCAGAGGCACTCTGTCGCGCTGCGTGAACTCGTTCGGATTGGGATTGCCGCGATTCCGCTCAGCCGGAGGCGTCGACGGTTGCGGACGTCCCGGTTGCGCGGCAGGCACCGGCTGGTTCGGACGCGTCATCTGTTCGGTGAAATTGGGTCGCTGCATATGCGCAAAATCGGGTGCCGGACGTCCCTGCCCCGGCTGGGCCGCAAGCGCGGGGCGCTGGAAGTTCTGCGGCGCGGCGCCAGGCGCCTGTTCCGGCCGCCGGTCGACGGCGACATTGCGATTGCCGCTGTTGACGTTGCTTATATTGTTGACGTTGCCGTTGTTGAAGTTATGACGATTATCGATCTGCGTCACATTGCGATTGATGGTGGTGTTGTTATTGGTCACACGATTGATGATTGTCGTGGAATGCGACACGTAGGGACGGTTGTTGTAAACCACCTCCGGACGTCCCGGACCGTCTCCGCGACCGCCGCCGCCCCAGTTCATATTCCACGCATGCCAGCCCCAGTCGCGACGATCGCGGTCGTCGTGGTGACTGAACGCCTCGCCGATAAGCACACCGACACCGAACGAGATCACGCCCGTCGCGACCATGTCGCCGGTGCTGTAACGAGGCGGCGGACGATAGTCGTAGCCGCGATACACCTCGACCTCGTCGCCATAGACCACGCCCGGGTCGTATGCCGGGACGTACACGACGTCGCTCTGTTCCGGCTCGATGACAATCGTGCGTTCTGGCGCCTGCACGACGGAAGGCCCCTCATAAACCACCGGCGCGTCGCCGCTATCGACCACCTCCGGCTCGCTGTAGCTGGTGCGATCGACCACCGCGACCTTCTGCTGCGGCGTGCTGCGCAGATTGCCGTGTGCCTGCGCGCGTTGGCGCATGACCTGGATGGCATTCAGAACATCGTTCGGATCGTTGACGTAGGCATCGCCCAGCGAAGTCGTCCAGTCGATATTCCTTGCCAGCTGATCGATGACGCTGGGAAACGCGGTAAGCGATTTGACGCTGGGGTCCCAGGGCTGGGCATTCGCGGCATCGATCAAGGCAGCGGGCTTGAGGCCCCGATTCTGCTGCATCCATGCATCCGCCGCCGTCACCTGGTCGGGATACGCGGACGCTGCAAGTGTTTGCGCGACCAGCTTATCGGGGAATAACGCGATGGGGGCGACGAGCTGGTAGAGCTGATCGGCCGTCGGCGGGACATAGGCCTGAGCGTTCGTTCCGGGCTGGGCGGCGGTACTAGCCGCGGCAGGCTGTATCGCGGGCGCATCGGGCGACTTCTGACATGCCGCGATCGAGAGTGTGCCTATGCACAACGCAACACCGGGAAGCCAACGATTGCCTTGCCGACCAGTTTTCATTCGTCACGCCTTTCAGGGTAGCCAGACGGTCGCCGGGATGACGACTTCGACGCAAGATTGCCCCCGCGAAAATGACTGAATCCTTGCTGGAAACAGGTTTGTCCTCTCGTCGTGAAAACCCGTTCAGGAATGTCTTTGGCGCGTAAGAAAATACGCTTAACGACGTTTCGTTTTCGATGCAACGAAATCGTTGGATGGCGCGATAGATGGTCGTACAGCGCCTTCACGACCGTCTTTTCTTGCGATTTGTCCGTTCAGCGTGCGAACTGCGAAATGCGGCACGAACCGCTCAATCTTTCGCCGCGCATACGTACCTGTCCGTCGGTGGCTGCGAACGCAGACGCTGCGCCAGCGCCCGATATGCCGCGTCGAATTCGCTGGCCATCCAGTACACGTTCGCGGCGGTCTTCGGATCGAAAGGGCCGGCATAGCCCTTGGCGCCAATGGCAGCGCGCTTCGCATCGAAGGCCACGGTGGAGTGGACAAATTCCTCGTGCTGTTTCTCGCCGGCGGCATAGGGCCGAAGCCATCGAACGGATGTTTCCAGCGAGGCGCCATGGATGTCGGCGGCATACCAATTCTCGCCGCGGGAGCGAGCCGCGAGCGCGGCCCGCAGGAGAGGCTCCAGATCGTAAACCACGTAGTGCAAGGCATCGCGTTCGGCGAAATCGATGGGCTCGCCATCCGGACGCAGGTTCTGCGCTACCTGCTCCCTGTAAAGTTCGCGGGCTTCGGTAAAAAGCTGCGCGTCCTCGAGGGCAACGGCGATCAGTGTCACCAGCTTTACACGATGACTTTGCCAGTTGTTCTGCCAGCTCCCGCGATGGTCATGCGCTTTTCGCGCATCGTGCGTCCGCTCGACGTAGCCCTGTGCCCACGCTCGCAGAAACTGCGTTGCACGTGCCTTGTTCGCCGGCGGCATCGCCTGCTGGATCAGCGTGTAGGTGTCGATGAGGGCATCGAAATTCGTCTCGTCGATCGGATTGAAATCGGGGTGGTACGTCGTCACCCATGCATCGAGATAACGCGTGGCCATTTTCAGGTAGGCATCCCCTGCCCCCGCCCGCCATGCCAGTGCGGCATCCCGCATGAGCGGCAACTCGCGCTCGACCTCGATACTTTCGTCCCGAATACCCTCATGGGGTAACAGCCCTTCCGTATGCACCCGCGCTGGCGGATGGGGCGTGCTGTCCAGGAGTGGCGATACGTGCCTGATGAGGGAAGCTCGCACGGATGAATCGAGTGGCGGCTGGCCAGCGCAAGGGCGTGGGTCAGCCATCGCGGGAAGTGCGATCGCCAACAGGACGGCAAGCATCATGCGTGCACCGCCCCCGGCAACACCATGTCCGCGGCAGGCTGCGACGCAAACGCATGCTCGGCAGCTTTTCGCAGCATCGCCGGACTGACGTAACGACGGTGCACGCGGTCGATAAGACGGATATACACATGGCCAAACAGGTTCTTGCAGCGCACACGCGTACCCAGCGTCACGTCGACCCGGCCATCGACCACGCGCAGGCCGACGCAGGAACGAAACATCAGGTGTTTATCGTCCGCACCGAGGATGACCTGTGCGTATGTATCGTCCTTGTCGACCCGTTGATCGAGTACCGGGAAACGGCCAGCGAATACATGGCGATCCGGCTTGGCAAGTAACGACGATACCGGGCAACCCAAGGGCGAAGTACGCAGTCCAAGCGGACGAACGAGGATGTTCCTCAACGTCATCATGCGCGACACACCGACTGGAGGATTGTGCAGAAATCCATCCAGAAGCGAGGCGAGAAGTACCGATGCTTTTGGTCCCTGCGACTGATTGTCCTCGAGCGTCAGGAGAAACGAGTCCTGATGGTGAAAGCGGTCGGCGAACTGCTCGTGCAGCATCGAATCGGCGGCAGGGATGTTCATTTCAATGACAGTCTGATGGCCTTCGCTTTCACGCATGAAGCCACCCGCACGACGAAGCCGGGCCAACGCGCTCCGAGCCACGCCGAAAAAACGGCGCGCGAAATCGCACATCGTTCCCTGCATCGATCCGGGCGCGGCTTCCAGCGTCAGCGCTACGGTGGGCACATGCAAACGATCGGCAGGCGTGCCTTCGATAAGGGCGAGAACGTTTTCCGGCAACAATTCGGTCAGCGAAGGAATCGTCGCCTCGTTCGCCATCACCTGACGACGCAGCGATTCGGGCAGATCGCCGCCCAGTTCGTTCGTATGGCACGACAGGGCAAAAAAAGCGGGATGGCCCGAATGCGCACGCAGCGGACTGAACTGGTGCCACGTACCGCCGCCGAAGCGCACGGTGAACAGCGAGTCGGGCGGAATATCGATGTAGCGCAGCGCGCGAAGGAAGTTCGCCGGATCCGCTGCCAGCTCGTCGGGCGTTGCCATGGAAAAGCGCAGCTGAGCACCGGCGCTACCCGACACGGCGGTGAAAATCCGATGCCCGGCATGACGATGGAACGGATGGCCTTTGGCGCCGACCGCGAAGGTATACAGCGATGTCGCATCGCCCTGTTCGAAGTGCGTACCCGCCAGCTTCGCGGATGGCTCGTCCAGTTCGTCGACGAAGTCGACATGCGCCTTCTGGCGCAGGAGCGCCGCGGCAATCAACTGACTGCCGGCACCGTGGCCGAGCTGTGCGATCAGCGAAACCTCGACCGGCAACCCGCCCGAGGAAGACGGAATGCGCGCGGAGGGAAACGATGCGGTGGCACGAGAACGATGCGACATGGAACTCCCCTTTCCGGTGACGGCCTGGCCGTCGTGCTTATGCGCCCTGCTTCTTCGCCGCCAGCTTGCGCGATTCGCGCTTCAGCGGCCCGGCCTTCGGACATATCTCGAAAGCGAAACCGGTCAGCGTGTTGACGAGGCTGTCCCGGTTCAGCCGGTAAACGATGAACTGCCCCTGCCGTTCGCTGGATACGAGACCCGAAGCCTCCAGCACGGACAGATGCCGCGAGATCGACGGCGCGCTCATCGCGAAGCGGCTCGCGATCTCGCCCGCCGTGAGTTCCTGGGCCGAAAGGTAGGCAAGGATCTCGCGGCGGGGCCGGGAGGCAAGTGCTTCGAAGACTTTGTCGGCAGCCATGACTCTTCGTTAATTAGCTTAGTAGCTAAATAATTAACTGTAGTCCGGGCGCATGTCAATAGGCCGGACAAGGATCGCCAACGGCACAGCCCATGCGAAAATAGGAACCCTGCTTCAGGATCCCGTCCATGCCACGCCTCCTCGCGATCTCCGGAAGCCTTCGCGCCGCGTCTACCAATACGGCCCTTCTCAAGGCGGCAAGCATGCTCGCGCCGAGCGGCACAAGCATCGAGCTATACCGCGACCTGAGCCATCTACCGCATTTCAATCCCGATATGGAAAGCCCCCTTCCGTCTATCGTCGCGGAGCTGCACGCCAGAATCGAAAACGTGGATGGATTTCTGATTGCCTGCCCGGAATACGCAAGAGGCATCCCGGGCGCGTTCAAGAACGCTCTCGACTGGCTCGTCGGGAGCACGAGTTTTCCCGGCATGCCCGTCGCGCTTTTCAATGCCTCGCCCCGTGCGTCGGCTGCTCAGAATGCGCTACGCCTCGTCCTCACGACGATGTCCGCCGACGTAATCGACGACGCTTCGATCGCGATCGATCTTCTCTCGAAAGGCATGGATGCCGACGACATCGCCGGTGATCCGGCGATGTCGTCGCTCATCGTCAAAGCGCTGAACTCGCTCGCGGCTGCGATCGCGGAGCGTCCGGTCTATTGAGGCGTTCGTCGAGCCCGGTCGATTAAGCGTCCTGACTGGTTTCCGGCGCGACCAGATCCTTGGGCACATGCCGACTGATCCATTCGAGCATGAAGGCCTCAAGACCCTTGCGGGGAGGCACATTGATGCCCGCTGCCCGCACGAATCCCACCTCGGCCTGAAGCAACGCCTGCTTGGCCCGGCTAGAAGCCAATCGGGCAACCGCCTGTTTTTGACGCAACTGGATAATGCTCGCCGAGGGCTGGCCCGGACGCGCGAACCGTTGATAGCGACGCAGTTCGTCAGCCACGAGCTCGGTGTCGAACGCTGCCTGTAGCGTCGCGTCATATGCCCTGAGCACGTGCACCAGGGATGCTCCAGCTTCGGTGGGCTCCCACTGTTCAGTTCCATCCGTCGTGGAAACATGGCGAGCGAGCAAAGGCGGCAGCGAGGGATCAACGAGCGTAGGCGCCACCTCGCAGAAGGCTTCAAGGCGACGCAGGAAACCTGCCTCGGGAAAAGGCGTTTTTGTTGCCATGCAGGTAGGTCCATACGCTAAGTTAAGTGCGGCTTGCGGAGTCTATACCGCTGTTCAATAAATCCGATCCTTTATTGTCGAGCGACTTTCGGCAACCCTTGTGGGAGCGCGCTTGCGCGCGAAAGCCGACGTAGCGGCGAAGATGCCGGTTGCATCCGCAGCCCTGAGGCAGGGCTTGCGGATGGGAGCTTCTGGCTTCCTCGCCCTGCCGGCTTTCGCGCGCAGGCGCACTCCCACACAAAAGCGCCGCTCGATTACGACCCCGGCATTCCAGTTAATTCGAAGAAGGTCTCTGAAAGAAAAAACCGGGCGAATGCCCGGTTCCCGTAACGTGAATTACGAATACGTTTCCGCCCGATTCGAAGATTCGCGAGTCCCCAGATTCATCACCCGATAAATCTCAACCACCTCGTCGATCAACCCACGCAACACATACGCAGCCTGCGCCACCGAGCCTTGCTCGGCATCGATCATCGGTACGTCGATAAGAAGATCGGCGACACCACGCATACCGGACAAACGTTCGGTGATCGCTTCATGGATATCACCCAGCTTCAGGGCGCGACTGCCTTTGCATAGTGGGCACGGAATGGACAGGTCATGGCCGGACTTCAGGACATACGACGCGGACAATTGGTCTTGCTTGCTGCTCATAGCGGCATCCTCTCCGTGGATGTCCGCCACCCACAGGATGTAGGTGGCGGGCGTGCCAGGTTCGAAGCCGCACTTTGGAGCGGTCGGGACAAGCCCGCCCGGCACGCCCGCCGTAAACGTCGGGACGCAAGCATAAGCAACGCTGAAAGGAGTCGCTTGAGACGACACCTTTCGCGCCAAAGTTCGGGCTTCGAGACCCGGTCGCCGATGTGCGGCGACGCGGTGAGGATCGCGGCGATGACGCGAAGCGTCAACCCGTTTGGATAAAAGAGACCGAATTTTCAGACTAATCTGAGTAGCTATCGCGGGAGCGCATACGCTCTTTGGAAGCTGCCGCTTCGACAACGCACGATCAAGTGCACCACTTGATCCTGAGGTAGCCCAGGCAGGCAAGCACGCCGGATGAAACAGCACCGATGAACAAAAACAAAGCATCCAATGGGACTTGAGGATGACTCTGGAAAATCGACGGCAATATCAAAACCAAGAAGGCGCTGACGAACAGAAGCCACCTTGCAGGAACAAAAATTATTTCCAGCAGGTACACCACAACAAACCCGGCAAAGACGTAGATTAGTCGCCACCCATCATTGACCGATGCGTACCAGATGTAGCGGAAATCATAGATAAGAAAATGAACCAAAAGGGCTGCAACAGAGCCTGCCAAAAGAAGAACGACATTCTTGAGTCGCTGCCTGTTCAGCACCATTGATGACACGCTCACAATTTTTTTCCACGTGACGTCTCGGCCCCCTCTCCACCGCGCAGCTCCATCGCAGGGGAGCCGTCCATATTCATTTCAAATCTGGAAATGATTTCTCGACACGCACGCTGGATATCGTCAGCTGAAGAACCAAGGTAGTCCGCCACTTCGGCGTCCTTCTGCTGAAGAAATGTCTGGCCAAACCTTGATCGAATGTCACCCACAGGCACTTCATCCATATCCGATTCGACAACTCTCACAGTATGAAATACGGGACTGTCAGGATCGTCGATCTGAAAACGCAGGTCATTCAATCGGCGAACGCCCTCAATCAGTCCCAGTGTTCCGTCGAGCATGGCCCGCGCGGTCGATACCAGCTCGACCTTCCTCTCGCGCACGTAGGATTCGTGAATTGAATGCTCCATTAGCATTCCTCCATCTATGACTTTTGAGTTCCCCAGGCGCCCAGTCCCGAACTTTTAACCCAAAGTGTCAGGGAGGCTATTGATGTCGATCTGCGCGCTTGAATTCCATGCGACAACCGTTGCCTCTCAATGAAGCACCTATTTTCCTGCAGTTCTTTTTTGACATAACTGCATGAACCCGCACCTCCGAACAAGGTGGCGATTGTAGGTAAACCCTTACAAGGAATCAGTGCAAGCCTACAGAAAACTTTCACACTGCATGTCACTTTCCCAGAGTCGCCACACACCGTGACGACCCAACGGCAGCCGTCAACTCAAAAACAGGGGAAACTCAATGCGCTCGAACAAATCGATTCGCAGCACCGTCGCATGCGCCGTTTTCATGTTAGGCGCGGCTGCCAGCACTGGTGCCATGGCAACCGTACACATCGAAGTACCTGCTTCGTCAATTCTTTTGCAGACATACAGCGGCACCACAGTGACGCTTTTTTACACGGGCTCGGTGTGTACCAGTGGCCGCCTGGCCCTCGATCCAAGCGATACGCCCGACCGGAACAAGCTGCTCTGGGCATCCGTGCTTGCAGCCAAGGCATCGGGTCAGAAAATGAGCTTCGACTACGACTTCAATGCTGACGACTGCGCCATTCGCGCCTTCGCCGTTGTACCCACGACCTGATAGCAGAGTGGCCATGAAGCGTACTGCCAGGCTTCTTGCGACGGCCTGTCTTTTACGCTGTTGCAACATCCTCGTGGGCCAAGACCACCACGACAACCTCCATCACCATTGAAGGCCATGCGGTTCCGGGTATCCAGGTCATGCCGGTTACCCGTGTGGATGGCATACACATCGTGACCGGCGCGAACTCCGCTATTGGCGGAAATATCCATATATACGACACCGGCACGAAGATCGCGGATCATCCCGCCGAAGCACGGATGTCGACGATTGTTGACAGTGGATACGACAATGCCTACGGGTTCTACGTCTGCTAGGGCGATCCGACCATCCAACGATATCCATATACCCTTCCCATGGGTAAGACCGAATATCACTTCGGCGCCCGATACACGGGCGACAAGGAAAGCAACAGCTCCAGCTCTCCCGATCTCGTCGTCAAGGCTGCTTCGCCGAACGATCCCGTGCCAGGCGCTAAATCCGCGCTCAGTCCTGCAGTCATTCAGATGCTGATGGAATAATCCAACGTCAGGCGGAGCGGGACCCACTCGTCCCGCCTGATACAGCAATAACGGTGATGTTTACATCTGCCGAAAAAGCAAAGGCCCCGCAGCGATGCGGGGCCTTTGCTTTTTACTGGCGGAGAGGGAGGGATTCGAACCCTCGGTACGCTTACACGTACGCCTGATTTCGAGTCAGGTACATTCGACCACTCTGCCACCTCTCCGTGAACGGTCGACGGCAGGGCTTGCACCCTGCCGGGCCCGCAATGATACGGGGTGAAATGCTCCGTGACAACAGGTGGCACATGGGGCATTCTCGTGGCCGCGGAGCGGGGGTTTCGCGACAACATTCCTTATATTCCCAGGCATTGCCAGATATTCATGATCGAGTTCGGACACGGCACGCATGCAGGGCTTCGGCGCACGCGCAACGAAGATACGTACTATGCGGACGCCTCGCTCGGGCTATTCCTCGTCGTGGACGGCATGGGTGGCCATCGGCACGGTGAGGTCGCTTCCGCCACCGCTCGCGATGGCGTGGTCGAACAGGTAAGCGGCGGCCAGTCGCTGGCTGACGCGATCCGGCTGGTGAACGAGCAGCTGATCGAGCGCTCGCAGGGCCTGACCGAGATGCGCCCCATGGGCACGACGATCGCCGCTATCCGCATCGGACCGACGTCGTTCGAAGCCGCGTGGGTCGGCGACAGTCGCATTTATCGCTGGAACGGTGCGCTGGAGCAGCTTTCGCACGATCACTCATTGGTCGAGGCGCTGGTCGAAGCCGGCGAACTGACTGAGGCGCAGGCGCGCACCCATCCCCAGCGCAATGTGCTGACCCAGGCGTTGGGCATCACCGCGCCGGGGCAGTTGCATATCGGACTTGCGCGCGGCGAATTGCAGCCGGGTATGCGGCTACTGCTGTGCACCGATGGGCTGACCGAGGAAGTGAGCGACGCGCGGCTGGGCGAAATCGTCGCCCGCACGGACCTCGCAGCGCAGGAGTGCGTGGATCACCTGCTGCTGGAGGCCCTGGGCGGCCAGGCGCGGGACAACATCACCGCTATCCTGGTGCGCGCGGCCGACTGATCAGGCCTGCACGGATTCCTGATTTTCCGATTCCATACGACGCCAGACACTGGTGCCGCCCGCAGCCTTGTCCAGCGCGTCGAGTCGCGCCTGATGCGCGGCCTGTTCTTCGTCGCTGGCCCTAAGCACGCGCGGACGCGCCCTGATCTCGATATCCGCCAGCGCGGAGGCGCCGCTGTCGTTTGCGTCCGCGTCGAAAGCCAGGTCGAGGGCGACCTGGCCGGTCGTCATCGCGATATAGACATCCGCCAGCAGCTGGGCATCGAGCAGGCCGCCGTGTAGGTCGCGATGCGTGTTGTCCACGCCCAGTCGCTTACATAGCGCATCCAGGCTGTTGCGCTGCCCCGGGAAGCGCTCGCGCGCCATCTTCAGGGTATCGAGCACGCTGGCGTGGTCGCGGATGCGGCCGTAAGACTCGCCAACGCGCTTCAGTTCGGCATCGAGGAAGCCGACGTCGAAGCTGGCGTTGTGAATGATGAGTTCCGCGCCGTCGATGAAGGCGATGAAGTCGTCGACGACATCCTTGAAGAACGGCTTGTCGAGGAGGAATTCATCCTCGATACCCGTGACGGCGCGCGCGCCTTCGTCAATGGCGCGCTCGGGATTGAGATAGGTATGGAACGTACGGCCGCTCGGCCGGCGTCCGACCATCTCGACCGCGCCGATTTCGATGATGCGATGGCCCAGGTGGGCTTCGAGGCCGGTGGTTTCCGTATCGAGAACGATCTGCCTCATGCCGCCCTGCCCGTCGTCTTATAAGCGATGGCCTGGTCGCGCGCGGCGACGTCGACGCGCTCGTTTTCCACGTGACCGTTATGGCCCTTGACCCATTCCCACGTAACCGTATGCGCGGCCGCGGCGGCGTCCAGACGAATCCACAGGTCCTGATTCTTCACCGGCTTTTTGTCGGCGGTTTTCCAGCCGTTCTTGCGCCACTTCGGCACCCATTCCTCCACGCCCTGAATGACGTAGCGCGAATCGGTAAGCAGGTGCACGGCGCAGTGACGGGTAAGCGCCTCCAGCGCCGAAATGGCCGCCATCATTTCCATGCGGTTATTGGTGGTATCGGCTTCGCCACCGGATAGCAGTTTTTCGACGCCGCCCTTGCGCAACAGCGCCGCCCATCCACCGGGACCGGGATTGCCCAGGCATGCGCCATCGGTAAAAGCTTCTACTGCGTCGGTCATGGATCGTGTCTTTCCTGTGGATCAACGCGCGTTGCGACGCGCGCCTGAGGCGAGAGTACCCGGCATGGGCGAAGGCACCGCTACCGGACGGGGGCGTAAGGGTACCGTCGACGGACGTTTCTTGCGCGCTATGACGACGTAGCCGCCACCGAAAGGCGATTCGCCCACGCGCGATGCGTGGTCGCGCGGCAGGGCGTGGCCGATGCGCCGCTGCGGCGACAGCTCCATGTCTTCGCCCGCCAGCCGCTGACGCCACCACCAGGGCCAGGTCAGATGCGGTCGCGCCGTGCGCGTTTGCCAGACCAGCCAGGGCGACCACGCGCCCAGGGGATGGATACCGGTGATGGCGAGGGTGCCGCCCGGCTCCAGCACCCGGATGGCCTCGTCGAGTAAGGCCTCCGGCCGGGCGCTGACCTCCAGCGCGTGACGCAGCATGACGACGCCGAATGCATCGTCCAGGAACGGCAGGGGCTCGAGGCCGCTGCCGGTCACGTCGCCGTCCAGACGCCCGCCCTGCACGCGCAGCGACGCCCAGTGTCCCAGCAAGGGCAGCGCGGGCGGCTCGGCGGGGGCGCCGGGCCCCAGATGCAGGCCATGCTCGCCCGTACAGCGTGCGAGCACGGGGGCAAGCGCCACCGCTTCGTCTGCCAGCAGGGCCTTCAGGGGCGCGCTGGCGTAGATGTCCTGTTCGAATTGCGGCATGGATGGGTCGGACCGGGCATGCATTGGGCCCAGTGTAGTGGCCCCAAGGGGTGCCGTGCACCGTTAACAACTCACTAACGATAGGGATATACCCGGCTGATATAGTCCGGCCACCTCGACGGCCGGCGCCCCGGTCCATGGGCTTCACAGGCTGGCGATAAGCGGATGCTCCTCGCCCACCCGATGCACCGGAGTGCAAGATTGCAACTGCTACCCGTACCGGCCCTGGCCGACAACTACATCTGGCTGGCCGCGGACGACGCAGGTAATGCGCTCGTCGTGGACCCCGGCGAGTCGGCGCCCGTGGAAGCGGCGCTGGCGGAACGCGGTTGGACGCTTCGCCATATCCTGCTGACGCACCACCACAACGACCATATCGGCGGCGTCTTCGATCTCGTGCGCGAGCACGATGTCGACGTCTTCGCGCCGTTCGACACCCGCATCCCCTACGCATCGAACCGGGTCGAAGACGGCGAGGAGGTCGTGCTGAGCGAACCTTCGGCACGCTTCCGGGTGATCGCCGTTCCCGGCCACACCTCCAGCCATATCGCTTACGCCGGAGAAGGTTTCCTGTTCTGCGGCGACACGCTTTTCAGCCTGGGCTGCGGCCGCCTGTTCGAAGGCACCCCGGAGCAGATGGCGCATTCGCTGGGCCTGCTGTCCGCCCTGCCCGCCGAAACCCTGGTCTGCTGCGCCCACGAATACACGGCCGCGAACGCACGCTTCGCGCTCACGGTCGATCCGGACAACCAAGCCCTGCGTCGCCGCAGCGCGGAAGTCGACGAACTTCGGGCAAAAGGTCGCCCCAGTGTGCCTGGCACGCTGGCGAGCGAACTGGCCGCCAATCCGTTCCTGAGAGTGGATAGCGACGCACTGGCCAGATGGGCCGACGCCCAAGGCATCGCCGCCACGCGTACCGACCGATTCGCGGCATTGCGCGCCGCCAAGGACCACTTCCGATCATGATCCCGACGCCGCGCCACCGCCTTCTTGGCTTGCTTGTTCCCTGTGTACTCACTGCCTGTGCCGGCGTCCCGCATCGCCCCGCACCCGCACTCCAGGTTAAAGCGCCGGAACCGGTGGTCGCGGATGTCGATGTCACGCCGAAGATGCTGCGTCCGGCACAGCCCGCCGATTTCTGGTCGGGCATGCGCGACAGCTTCGCACTGCCCGGCTGCAGTGCCGATCCCGCCGTGATGGAATGGGCCCATACCTATACACGCTCGCCTGCCCGCTTCGAACAGCAGGTCAACGAAGTGCTGCCGCTGATCGTGTACGCACACAAGTCTGCGGTGCAGCACAGCGTGGCCGGCGAATTTGCCCTGCTTCCGTGGGTGGAAAGTCAATATCGCCATGTACCTGGCGGAAAGAACATGCCGGCCGGCATGTGGCAGATCATGCCGCAGACGGCACGCACGCTCGGCCTGCGTGTGGAAAAGAATTACGACCAGCGCCTGGATATCACGGCATCGACCGAAGCGGTCATGACGATGATGCGGCGTTACTACGACGACCTGGGCGACTGGCGTCTCGTCGACATTGCTTATAACGCCGGCGAGTTCGGGCTGAAGAACAAGCTCGACGCGCACGGCACGCCGCCGGCCGATCCGGCGATTCCACGCATGCCTATGAAGAAGGTCACCAGGGAACATCTGGTGAAACTGATGGCGATCGCGTGCGTCGTGCGCGATCCGGCGAAGTTCAACGTCAGCCTGCCTGCGCAGAGTTCCGACGATGCGCTGCAAGTGGTGCAGGTCAACAATCCGCAGTCGCTCGCCACTGCCGCTCGTCGCTCGGGCCTGTCGATGAACGACCTGCGCGGATTCAATCCGGCGTATCGCACCACCAGCGGCACCATTGCCTCGTCGATGTTGCTGCCCCGCTCCGCCGCCGAGCAGTACCGGCAGGCGGATACCAGCGGCGACGACACGCCCGACGAGGTGGTTGCGGACAAACCGGCAGCTGAAGCAGCTGAAACCAAGGCCGCGAAGAAAATCGTAGCGAGCAAGTCCGGCAACAACGACAAGGCGCCCGCGACGCATCGCGTTGGTTCGGGCGAGTCCCTCTGGACGATCGCTCGTCGCCATTCGGTCAGCGTGAAGCAGCTGATGCAGTGGAACGATCTGCATTCGCAGAACGTGAAGCCAGGTCAGGTCCTGCGTCTGGCCGCGGCGCGATAAGCCACGAAAAACCAAACGATTGTTTGCGTGAAAGGCACAAGGTAACGCTCTACACTTTGCGCCGTCGCGCGCCCGAGGCGCGCACTCATTACCTTGGAGGACGCATGGGATTCCTGCACGGCAAGCGTGCCCTTATTGTCGGCATCGCCAGCAAGCGATCGATTGCCTGGGGCATCGCCGAGGCGATGCATCGCGAAGGCGCGCAACTTGCCTTCACGTACCAGAACGATCGCCTGAAAGACCGCGTCGATGAAGCCGCCAACGAATTCGGCTCGAATATCGTGCTGCCCTGCGACGTCTCCGACGATGCACAGATCGCCGACGTCTTTACCCAGTTGGGCAAGCACTGGGACGGTTTCGACATCCTGATCCATTCCGTCGGGTTTTCACCGCGCGAAGCGCTGCAGGGCGAATTCCTGGATAACCTCACGCGCGAGAATTTCTCTATCGCGCACGACGTCTCCAGTTACAGCCTCGCCGCACTGGCGAAGGCGTCCCGTCCGATGATGGCCAATCGCAATGGCGCCATTCTGACGCTCAGCTACCTCGGCGCAGAACGCGCGCTGTCCGGCTACAACGTGATGGGCCTGGCCAAGGCCAGTCTCGAGGCGAACGTTCGCTACCTTGCGTACAACCTCGGTCGCGAAACCACGCGCGTCAATGCGATCTCCGCCGGTCCGATCAAGACGCTGGCTGCCTCGGGTGTCGGCGGTTTCGGCAAGATTCTGAAGACGGTCGAAGAACTCGCGCCGTTGCGCCGTAACGTCACGCAGGAAGAAGTGGGCAATGTTGCCGCGTTCCTTTGCTCCGATCTGGCATCGGGCGTCACGGGTGAGATCACCTACGTGGATTGCGGGTTCAACATCATGGGTATGGCGACGGCAGGCTGATTCCCGGCAGGACTCGTGATTTTTGTAGGAGCTCGCTTGCGAGCGAAAGCCAACAGGGCGAGGAAGCCTGATACTCACGGCCGCGAGCCCGATCGTCTGGCCACGGATGCAAACCACACCTTCACCGCCCTGTTGGCTTTCGCCCGCAAGCGGGCTCCTACAAAAGAGCAAAAAAAACCGCCCGGGTGGGCGGTTTTTTTTGTCTTGCCGGACCCGCTTACATCCGGTCTTCGGAGATCTTCACGTCGGCCTTGGCCTTCAACGCTTCGATGTAATCGAGCGTAGCGGCATAAGCTAACAGATCCATCATCTGGCCACGCACAGCGTCACGCTGGGTCTTCTCAACCTGTGCCGGATCGCCATCGACCACTTTGTCGACGGCCAGCAGCGCATACGCACCGTTACCCGTGGCAACAACCGTCCAATTCGGCTTACCGTCGATCGGGCGCGGCGCGAGGAAGACCTGGGCGACGACCGCCGGCGGAAGCTCGGCGGCGCTGGTGCGATTGCGACGGTCGATACCGGCGATGGTCTTGACCGGTGCCTTGGCCAGCGCCGTGACGTCGCCGCCCTTCTGCAGCGCGGCGAGAAGTTCGTCGGCGTGCTTCTTCGCCTGTGCGTCGACGCGCTCGTCGAGGATGCGCTGACGCACCGCATCGCGCACGTCCGCGAGCGCCTTCGGCGTGGCGGGAACATGCTGCGCCAGATGCAGGACGATCGCATCGTCCGACGACACCTGGATCAGCGAGGAGTTGTTGCCTTGCGCGAGTACGTCGTCGGCGAATGCGGCGGCGGCGAACTTCGGGTCGGCGGCAACGCCTTCTCCCCCCGTCCGCCCGAACATCGGCGAGGTTTGAATGGTCAGACCGAGTTCCTTGGCGGTCGGCTCGAGCGAACCCGGATTGCGTTCGGCCGAATCGGCCAGCTGACCGGCACGTTCGTTGTAAAGACGCGCGCGCTCGCTCTTCGCCCAGTCGGCGGCAAGCTGACCGCGTACTTCCTCGAACGGCTTGGCGTTACCGCTGCGCGAATCGCGAAGCCAGATGATGTGGTAACCCTCGTCCGGCGACAGCACGGGCTTGGAGATTTCGTTTTTCTGCATCGAGAACAGCGCGGTATCGAACGCGGCATTGGCCACGCCCTTTTCCAGCCAGCCCAGGTCGCCGCCCAAACGCTTCGAACCCAGATCCTCGGAGTTCTCCTGCGCAAGCTTCGCGAAGTTTTCCGGCGTGGCTTCCGCTGCGATTTTCTGCGCCTTCTCGAGCGCGATCTTCTGCTGTTCCGGCGTGGCGTTCTTCGGCACATTGATCAGGATGTGCGACACCTCGCGCTGCTCGGGCTGCGCGTAACGCTGCTTTTCTTTCTCGAAGAATTCGTGGAGCTGGATATCGCTGGGCTCACCGATCTTGAGGTCGGCACCCTTCACTTCGAGATACTTCACCGACACCTGTTCCGGCGTGGTGTAGTCGGCGATATGGGCTTTGTAGAACGCGTCGAGGTCGGCGTCGGCGACCGTGGCATCGGTCAGCGCGGGACGCGGCAGTTCGACGTAACGCAGGTCGCGCTTCTGACCGGCGATACGGAAATAGGCATCCAGGTCGGCATCGGTGACGATGGTCGTCGAGGAGATGACGCCCGGCAGCAGGTTCACTTCGAGGGAATTGCGGATCTTCGTCTCGTAACCCGTCGGCGTCAGGCCCTGGTTGGCCAGCACCGCGCGGTAGATTTCAGGTTTGAATGCACCGTCCACCTGGAAGCCGGGATCGCCGGCGATGGTGTCGCGTACGCGCTGGTCGGTCACGACCAGGCCGAGATCGGTGCCCGCCTGGCGGAGAACCGCCTGGTTGATCAGGCTGTCGAGCACCTGACGCTTCACTTCCGGCTTCTCGAAGTCGGCCGGCGAATAAGGCGAGTTGGGTGTCTGTGCGGCGCGCTGACGCGCGTCGTTCAACGCGTTCTGCAAGTCCTGCTGAGAAATCTCGTGCTTTCCGACCTTCGCGACAAAGGTGTCGACCCGGTTCATGAAATAGGACTCGATGCCGAAGAAGGCGACGGCGAATACGCAGACGCCGAGCACCAGGATCGAGGGCCATCCGGACAGCTTGTTACGCAGTGCTTGCAGCATGATGCGACTCGCAGTTCATGCCATCGCGGATAACGACGGCGAAGACAAAACAAAGGCGCCACGCGGGCGCCTTTGCAGACTATGGCGGAGTGGACGGGACTCGAACCCGCGACCTCCGGCGTGACAGGCCAGCATTCTAACCGACTGAACTACCACTCCGCGATCCGTTGGTGGGTGCTGAGGGGATCGAACCCCCGACCAGCGCCGTGTAAGGGCGACGCTCTACCGCTGAGCTAAGCACCCGCTAACGGGAAAGCGGATTAGTTTAGGTGATCCTTGAACGCCTTACCAGGCTTGAATGCCGGAACCTTGGACGCCTTGATCTTGATCTCTTCGTTCGTGCGCGGGTTGCGGCCCGTACGCTCGGCGCGCTTGCGGACAGTGAACGTACCGAAGCCAATGAGCGAAACCTCTTCGCCCTTGTGCAGGGTGGTCTTCACTATTTCGAGGAAGGCTTCGAGAGCCTTGGCAGCGTTGGCCTTGGTCAGTTCGGAGCCTTCGGCGATGGCAGTGATGAGATCGTTTTTATTCATTATGTGAGACTCCCTTAAACAGTGATTCGGCCCGCATGATTCGGTCTGGGGCAAGAAGACATCAGGTCGGACAAACGTTTTGCCACATGCCCGACCCCGCTATCTGATATGTACCGTTGCGATACGGTGCGATTGCGGTGCCGTCTTTATACCAGTGCCCTCCGACCATCGCAATACGAGCAATACCAAGGCTTTCAGCCCGCATGCATAGAACAATGGCCCTTGCGGGCAACGGGAAAAACGGTTAATGGCGCAATGCACCACGCACGGAAAAAATAATCGGGACGCAGGTCACTGCGCCCCGATTGCGAACGTCGTACGAATCGATCAGTGTCTCACCGAGGGTGAGCCTTTCCCTTCGCCCGCCTTCTCTTCGCGCGCCACCTCGGCCTTCTCGCCGCCCTCGACGGGGGCGTTCGGGCTCAGGGGACGCTCCAGGGCCAGATCGAGCACCTCGTCGATCCAGCGCACGGGATGAATGCTCAACGATCCGGTGATGTTTTCCGGAATGTCGACAAGATCTTTCCTGTTCTCGTCAGGAATGATGACCGTGGTGATGCCACCGCGATGTGCCGCGAGCAGCTTCTCCTTCAGACCGCCGATCGGCAGCACGCGACCACGCAACGTGATCTCGCCCGTCATCGCGACTTCGGAACGCACCGGCACCTTGGTCAGCGCCGACACCAGAGCGGTGCACATGGCGATACCCGCACTCGGACCGTCCTTCGGCGTGGCGCCTTCGGGCACATGGATATGGATATCGAACTTCTGATGGAACTCCGGATCGATACCCAGCGCGTCGGCACGGGCACGTACCACGCTGAGCGCGGCCTGGATCGACTCTTTCATTACATCGCCGAGCTGACCGGTGTGCACGAGGCGACCCTTGCCCGGCACGATGGAGGCTTCGATGCTGAGCAGATCGCCACCCACCTGGGTCCACGCAAGGCCCGTCACCAGACCGACTTCGTTCTGCAGTTCCGCACGACCGAAGTCGAAACGGCGCACGCCGAGGTAGTGATCGAGATTCGACGAATCGACCTTGACGCTGGCGGGAGCGACCGCCTTGCCCTTCGCGGCGACAGCCTTCTTCGCCTTGGTCTTCGCTTTCGCGTGCGCCGGCACCGTGCCCAGCGCGATCTCCTTCACCACCTTGCGGCAGATTTTCGAGATCTCGCGCTCGAGGTTACGCACACCCGATTCGCGCGTGTAGTAACGCACGATGTCGCGAACGGCATCCGCCGCGATGGATAGTTCGTCCGGGTTGAGACCGTTCGCTTTCAGCTGCTTGGCGAGCAGATATTTCTGCGCGATGGCGAGCTTCTCGTCCTCGGTGTAACCGGGGATACGAATGACCTCCATGCGATCGAGCAGCGGCCCCGGAATGTTCAGGGAATTCGCGGTCGCGATCCACATCACTTCGGAAAGATCGAGATCGACTTCGAGATAGTGATCGTTGAATGCGTTGTTCTGTTCCGGATCGAGGACTTCGAGCAGCGCCGACGACGGATCGCCACGGAAATCCATGGACATCTTGTCGATTTCGTCCAGGACGAACAGCGGGTTCTTGGTGCCGACCTTGGTGAGGTTCTGCACGATGCGACCGGGCATCGAACCGATATACGTGCGGCGATGTCCGCGGATCTCGGCTTCGTCGCGTACGCCACCCAGACTCATGCGAACGAACTTGCGGTTCGTCGCTTTCGCGATGGACTGGCCGAGCGACGTCTTACCCACGCCGGGCGGGCCGACGAGGCAGAGGATCGGACCCTTCATCGTGTTCACACGTTGCTGGACCGCGAGGTATTCAAGGATGCGATCCTTGACCTTCTCCAGACCGAAGTGATCGGCGTCGAGCACTTCCTGGGCAAGCGCGAGATCCTTGCGAACCTTGCTGCGCTTCTTCCACGGCACACCCACCACCCAATCGAGGTAGTTACGCACGACCGTGGCTTCCGCCGACATCGGCGACATCTGCTTGAGCTTGTTGAATTCCTGACGAGCCTTCGCGAGCACCGCCTTGGGCATGCCCGCGGCTTCGATCTTCTTCTGCAGCTCTTCGACTTCGTTCGTGCCGTCCTCGCCCTCTCCGAGCTCCTTCTGGATGGCCTTCATCTGTTCGTTGAGGTAGTACTCGCGCTGGCTCTTCTCCATCTGCGACTTCACGCGGCCGCGGATGCGCTTCTCGACCTGCTGCAAGTCCATCTCGCCGTCGACCAGCCCGATGAGAAGCTCAAGGCGCTGGCCGACGTCCGCGGTTTCCAGCACTTTCTGCTTATCGGCCATGCGCACGGAAAGATGCGCGGCGATGGAATCGGCCAGACGCGACGGATCGTCGATGCCCGAAAGCGTCGCAAGGATTTCCGGAGGGAGCTTGCGGCTCTGCTTCACCAGCTGTTCGAACAACGAAACAAGCGAACGCGAAACGACGTCGAGCTCGCGCTCGTTGCTGGAATACTCGGGTTCGACGACATGCGCCTTGCCGCTGAGCATGCCGCCCTCGTCGACATAGGAATCGATCGCGACGCGCGCCTGCCCTTCGACAAGCACCTTGACGGTGCCATCGGGCAACTTCAGCAACTGGAGAACACCGGCAAGCGTGCCGACCTGATGCAGGTCGGCCACGGCGGGATCGTCGATATCCGGGCTCTTCTGTGCCACCAGAAGAATCTGACGTTCGCCTTCCATCGCCTGCTCGAGCGCACGCATGGACTTGTCGCGCCCGACGAAGAGAGGAATAACCATGTGCGGATAGACCACCACGTCGCGCAATGGCAGCACGGGCAGCAGATCCAGTTCGTTGGCGCTCGACGTAACAGGCCGGTTCTTCGCCATGTGTATTTAATTCCTGGGGAATGATGGGGCTCGCCCCGACACTGCGCCGGGGCCGCATAGACGTCAAGTGGTGGCTGGCGAGAAGCGCATCAAGTGCGCCGCCACCAACAAAGGGTCGCGCTTAAAACAAAAGGCCCCGGAGCCGTGAAGCGCCGGGGCCGTTCATTCACGCGACAGCCAGGAGATCGATCAGGCTGCGTCCCCGCCTTCGCCCGCGACACGCTGCTGCTGCAGGTTTCCGCGGTAGATGAGGTAGGGCTCTGCCTGACCGTCGATGACGGCGTCGTCGACGACCACTTTGCTGACATGCTCCAGCGATGGCAGTTCGAACATCGTGTCGAGCAGCACCTGTTCGAGAATGGTACGCAGTCCACGGGCGCCGGTCTTACGCTTGAGCGCGCGTTTTGCGATGGCCGCCAGGGCTTCCGGACGGAATTCCAGTTCGGCGCCTTCCATGTCGAACAGCTTCTTGAACTGCTTTGTCACCGCGTTCTTCGGCTCGGTCAGGATCTGCACCAGCGCGGCTTCGTCCAGCTCGTCGAGCGTCGCCACGACGGGCAGACGACCCACGAACTCGGGGATGAGACCGAAACGCACCAGATCGGCCGGCTCGACTTCCGAAAGAAGCTTGCCGACGTTTTCCGTACGTTCCTTGCTGCGCACTTCCGCGCCGAAACCGATACCGGTGGTCTCGGAACGCTGCTGGATGACTTTTTCCAGACCCGCGAATGCGCCGCCGCAGATAAACAGGATGTTGCGCGTGTCCACCTGCAGGAATTCCTGCTGCGGATGCTTGCGACCGCCCTGCGGAGGCACCGATGCGAGCGTACCTTCGATGAGCTTCAACAGCGCCTGCTGCACGCCTTCGCCGGACACATCGCGGGTGATCGACGGGTTCTCGCTCTTACGCGAGATCTTGTCGATTTCGTCGATATAGACGATACCGTTCTGCGCCTTTTCGACGTCGTAATCGCACTTCTGCAGAAGCTTCTGGATGATGTTCTCGACATCTTCGCCAACGTAGCCGGCTTCGGTCAGCGTCGTGGCATCCGCGATGGTGAACGGTACATTGAGCAGGCGTGCCAGCGTTTCCGCGAGCAACGTCTTGCCCGAACCGGTCGGACCGATCAGGAGGATGTTCGACTTGCCGAGTTCGACGTCGTCGCTCTTCTGTCGTGATTCGATACGCTTGTAGTGGTTGTACACCGCCACCGACAAGGCTTTCTTCGCACGGGTCTGCCCCACGACGTACTGGTCGAGGGCTTCCATGATCTCGCGCGGCTTCGGAAGCTGGGTACGGCCGGAAGCCGCCTTTTCCTCGAGCTCTTCACGGATGATGTCGTTGCACAGTTCAACGCATTCATCGCAGATGAATACGCTGGGACCCGCAATCAGCTTGCGCACTTCGTGCTGGCTCTTTCCGCAGAAAGAGCAGTAAAGAATTTTGCCGCTGTCGTTGGAACGGCCCTGCCGCTCGTCGCTCATGCTGTAGGCCCTACTGTCAATCTAGACGCGCTTTGAGAATAGCACAGCACTCCGCCCCTGGTGTTCAGGGGCGAAGTACCGGATTGCAAAGCGAAAAGTGTCAAGCGGAACGGACGGTGTCGACCGGACGCTTGTCGAGTACGGAGTCGATAATTCCGTATGCCTGGGCCTCGGCGCCGCTCATGAAACGGTCGCGCTCGGTGTCCCGGGCAATGTCTTCGACCGGCTTACCGGTGTGGTTGGCAAGAATGGCGTTCAGTCGCTCACGCATCGTGAGAATTTCACGGGCATGAATTTCGATGTCCGTCGCCTGCCCCGAGATACCGCCAGCCCAGGGCTGGTGGATCATGATGCGGGAGTGCGGAAGCGAATAACGCTTGCCCGCCGCGCCCGCCGAAAGCAGAAGCGCACCCATGCTGGCCGCCTGGCCAATGCACATGGTGCTGACGTCCGGCTTCAGGAACTGCATCGTGTCGTAGATCGCCAGACCCGCGGTTACCGAACCGCCGGGGCTGTTGATGTACAGATTGATGTCCTTGTCCGGATTTTCGGACTCGAGGAACAGCAACTGGGCGACGACCACATTAGCCATGTAGTCGTCGACCGGGCCGACCAGGAAGATCACGCGCTCCTTGAGAAGGCGTGAGTAAATGTCGTACGAACGCTCGCCGCGCGAGGTTTGCTCGACAACGATGGGCACCAAGTTGAGGTTCTGGATCGGAGCCATGGACATGTCACTCTCTCCTGGGGATGGGGCCCTGTGATGGGAAGAACCGACGGAATCAACCGCCGATCGGACGCATCACCTCGTCAAAACTCAGGTTCTGGTCGGTGGACTTTGCATGATCCGCCACCCATTCCGCTACCTGATCTTCCATGACGCGATTCTGCAGTCCCGACATCAGTTGGGGATCGCCGTTATAGAGTTCAATGACCTTTTCCGGTTCTTCATAGGTCGAAGCAATCGCGGTGAGCATTTCAGCCATGCGCTTGCGATCGACGCGGATCTCGTTCTTACGGGCGATTTCGCCCATCAGAAGAGCGGCGGCGACGCGCTTGCGAGCGACCGGCTCGGCCTGGGCCACGAATTCGGCCGGAGGCTGCTGGCCGCGCGGCATGTTGCTGGCGGCAAGGCTCTGGGCTTCAGCCTGAACCATCAATTCGGGTACGTCCAGCGCCGCGTGCGCGTCAGCCAGCTTTTCGGCGACTTCGGCCTTCAGGCGAGCCATGAGCGTTGCCTTGAGCTCGCGCTCGAGGTTGGCACGGACTTCCTTGCGGAAGGTCTCCAAATCGCCATCGGCGACGCCGAAGGTCTTCACGAAGTCGGCATCGATAGCCGGCAGATTGGGTTCCTGCACCTTGACGATCTTGAACGTGACCTTGGCGGTCTTGCCGGCGAGGTCCGCGTTACGGAAATCTTCCGGGAACGCGACGTCCTGAACCAGGTCTTCGTCCGCGCTACGGCCAGCCAGGGCCTCGTCCAGCGCCTTGAACAGCGTACCCGAGCCGAGGACGCTGCCCGCGCGCTCCAGGCCTTCGGCCGGGAAGCGGTAGCCGTCGGTTTCGGCGGCATATTCGAACATCACGAAATCGCCGTCTTTCGACTTGCGATCGACGACGTCGAAGCTGCGACGCTGCATGCGCAGGGTCTCGATCATCTTGTCGATGTCGGCGTCTTCGACCGTCGCCTTCGGGCGGGCGATCTCGAGCGCGGCGACGTCGATCTCCGGGAACTCCGGCATGATCTCGAAGCTGGCCGTATAGGCGATTTCGCCGTTTTCGGCCTGGCCCGTGGTTTCCACCGACGGGTTGGCGATCGGGCGAAGGTTTTCCTTCTCGACGGCTTCGCGCAGCGTGCTGCCGATGAGGTCCGAAAGGGCCTCGCCGTGGACCTGCTGACCGAAGCGCTGCTTCAGGACGTTGAGCGGCACCTTACCCGGACGGAAACCCTTCAGGCGCACTGTGCGGCTCATTTCCGCAAACCGCTCGCCGACCTGCGCATCGAGGCGCTCGGCGGGGATTTTCACCGTGAGCTTGCGTCCGAGCTTGCCGACATTCTCAACCGAAACCTGCATGACCTCTCCTGAACCGCCAGTTTGTGGCGCGAAGGCGACTATTGCCGCCAATACCCGAAATGTAAAAATTTATGGTGCGAAAGGGGGGACTCGAACCCCCACGGGTTACCCCGCCAGAACCTAAATCTGGTGCGTCTACCAATTCCGCCACTCTCGCAACGCTCGAGAGGCGTCTTTCGCATCCCCTCGATCCTCGTCCAAGTGAATGATTCCCTTGGACGAAAGCGCTCCATTTTAGGCGTCGCGCGCGCCCTGTACAAGCGGCGCGAACGCAACATCCACCCCAAAAGGGCCGGATAATGGCAATTACGCCAGCGGCCACCCATCGTTGCCACGCAAGACTTGCTCAAGCCGGAAAACGGCCGATCGCCATCCTGACGTTTTTGAACGATGAATCGCGGCAGTCCGGTTGCAACCTGACCTCGGCGCAAAGAAAAAGGGACCCAGGGTTTACCTGGGTCCCTTCTAATTGGTGGGCCGTGAAAGATTCGAACTTTCGACCAATTGATTAAGAGTCAACTGCTCTACCAACTGAGCTAACGGCCCTTGAAACGTGAAGCACATTGTAAGTGGGGTGGACGATGGGACTCGAACCCACGACATCCGGAATCACAATCCGGTACTCTAACCAGCTGAGCTACGCCCACCATAAAACGACATCTGGCGCGCCCGACAGGAATCGAACCTGCAACCGTCGGCTTAGAAGGCCGATGCTCTATCCGATTGAGCTACAGGCGCAAAGCACTGTACGCAGAACGCCGACTGGTCGGGGCAGAGGGATTCGAACCCCCGACATCCAGCTCCCAAAGCTGGCGCTCTACCAGACTGAGCTATACCCCGTTACCTTAAAATCCCGATCGGCGCTAGCACTGACCGAAGCTTTCAAATGTTACGGGTCAAGCTCAAGCCCGTCAATCCGTAATGAACACACCACACTTTCAACTACCGCTTGTTTCCGGGAAGACTCTCGTCTTTCGAAAACCGATCCGATCAACCGCATCGAACCGTGCTTGTAAATGGTGCGCCCGGAGAGATTCGAACTCCCGACCACCAAGTTCGTAGCCTGGTACTCTATCCAACTGAGCTACGGGCGCACACTAAACTGTCTGATTCGCTGCCGCTGCACCTTCGTGCGTTGGCGTTGAATCGAGAAGCGGAATTATTCAGATATAGAGGGTGGGCGTCAACACTTTTCTGCAAAAATATTTCACATTCGTGTACCGGATGGTCCAGAGGACGTCGAATAGACGTCCGAACAAGCAACCGCAGACCACCTATTCCCTCCATGGTCTGCTGGAAAAGAAAAAGGCGGCCAGTGGCCGCCTCTTCCCTCCTAACGCGATGCCTACAGCTGCGTCGCGGGATTTCCCACCTTGTCCGGTGCCGAGCCCGCATCGCCACGCGGAGGCGGTGGCGGCGTCGAGCCAGGCTTCTGCCAGTCGGCCGGCGGACCCGGCTCGCGGTTGTTCATGATGTCGTCGATCTGGCGCGCATCGATGGTTTCGTACAGCAGCAGCGCGTCGGCCATTTTGTGCAGCTTGTCGATATTCGACGTCAGCAGCTCCTTGCTGCGCGCGTACGCGCGATCGAGGATCGTGCGCACCACCTCGTCGATCTTGCGCGCGGTCTCGTTGGACACGCTCTTGTGCTGCGTCACGGAGCGGCCGATGAAGACCTCGTCTTCCTCTTCGCCGTAGGTCACCGGACCGAGTTCGTCCGAAAGACCCCACTTCGTCGCCATGTTGCGTGCCATCTTCGTAGCGCGCTCGATATCGTTCGATGCGCCCGTCGTAACCTTGTCGTGACCGAAGATGATCTCCTCGGCGACACGACCGCCATACAACGAGCACAGCTGCGATTCGATCGCGACCTTGTTGATGCTGTAGCGATCGCCTTCCGGCAGGTACATGGTGACGCCCAGCGCGCGACCGCGCGGAATGATCGTGACCTTGTAGACGGGATCGTGCTCGGGCACGAGGCGGCCGATGATCGCGTGACCGGCTTCGTGATAGGCGGTGAGACGCTTCTCTTCCTCGCTCATCGCCATCGAGCGGCGCTCCGAACCCATGAGTATCTTGTCGCGTGCGCGGTCCAGGTGGCTCATGCGCACTTCGCGTGCGTTCTCGCGTGCGGCGAACAGCGCAGCCTCGTTGACGAGGTTGGCCAGATCGGCGCCGGAGAAACCGGGCGTACCGCGCGCGATGACCATCGCCTCCACGTCGGTCGCGGTCGGCACCTTGCGCATGTGCACCTTGAGGATCTGCTCGCGACCCTTGACATCCGGCAGGCCGACGACGACCTGACGATCGAAACGGCCCGGACGCAGGAGCGCCGGATCGAGCACGTCGGGACGGTTGGTCGCCGCGATGACGATCACGCCCTCGGTACCCTCGAAGCCGTCCATCTCGACCAGCAACTGGTTCAGTGTCTGCTCGCGCTCGTCGTGACCGCCGCCCATGCCGGCGCCGCGATGGCGACCGACGGCGTCGATCTCGTCGATGAAGATGATGCAGGGCGCGTGCTTCTTCGCCTGTTCGAACATGTCGCGTACGCGGCTGGCGCCGACGCCCACGAACATTTCGACGAAGTCGGAACCGGAGATCGAGAAGAACGGCACCTTCGCCTCGCCGGCGATTGCCTTGGCGAGCAGCGTCTTACCGGTACCCGGCGGACCGACCATCAGGACGCCGCGCGGAATCTTGCCGCCCAGCTTCTGGAACTTGCCCGGATCGCGCAGGAATTCGACCAGCTCGCCGACTTCTTCTTTCGCCTCGTCGCAACCCGCGACGTCGGTGAAGTTGACCTTGACCTGATCTTCGCCCTGCAACTTGGCACGGGAACGACCGAAGCTCATGGCACCACGGCCACCGGAGCCCGCCTGCATCTGGCGCATGAACCAGATCAGGACCGCGACGAAGATGATGATCGGCAGCCAGTTGATCAGAAGACCAAGCAGCGAGAAGCCGTTATCGGCTGGCTCCTGACGCACATCGGCGCCCTTGTCGCGCAGCTGCTTCACGAGCTCGCTGCTGGAAAGACCCACCATCGGCACCACGGTGCGATAGGTCGACCCATCCTTCAGCTTGCCGGTGATGGTCGGCGGCGCGGTGGAAGTGATTGTGCTGGTGGCAACGTTGCCGTTGTCCACCTGCTGCGTGAAGTTCGTGTAGGACATGTCCTGCGCCGAACTGCCATGCGGATTGAAGGTCTGGAACACAGTCAGGAGCACGACCGCGATAATCAGCCAGAGCAACAGATTTTTTGCCATCTCGTTCATGCGCGGTTCTCGCCTTGTTGCCGGCTCCCGGGTTTCAAACCCGTAGCCAGCGCATAGACCTCAGGTGAACGGGCACGTGAGGCCTTCGGTTTACGCATCGTCACGCGCGAGAAGTCCGCACGCAAGGTTTTCAGATAGTCGTCGAAACCGACGCCCTGGAACAGCTTGACCAGGAACGAGCCACCCGGCTTCAGCCACTGACGGCTGAAGTCGAGAGCCAGGTCGCAAAGGTCCATGGCGCGGATCTGATCGGCCAGAGCCACACCGCTCATATTGGGGGCCATATCGGACAGCACAAGATCGACCTTCTCGCCGCCGAGCATGGCTTCGAGCTCCCGCAGGACCGATTCTTCACGAAAATCGCCCTGCATGAAGTCGACACCCGAAAGGCCAACCATGGGAAGGATGTCCAACGCGATGACCTTGCCGGAGGACTCGCCCATGCGCTGGCGAGCCAACTGCGACCAGCCACCGGGAGCCGCGCCAAGGTCGACGACGGTCATGCCGGGCTTGATCAGCTTGTCGCGTTCGATCAGTTCCTCGAGCTTGAAAATGGCGCGCGAACGCAGCCCTTCCGCCTGGGCGCGTTTGACGTAAGGGTCGTCGAAGTGTTCCTTGAGCCAGCGGGAACTACTTTTGCTGCGCGCCATTCAATGAGCCACAGATAGGGAGACAGAGTCTCGCATGATACCCTTTGCCGCATCGAAGCCGCGAATCGAACCTGAACGCAATGTCGCTCTCCCCTACCCAGCGCCGCTACCTGCGCAGCCTTGCCCACGACCTGAGCCCCGTCATCCTTTTGGGTAACAAGGGTGCCACGGAGGCCGTCGCGAAAGAACTGGCGCTGGCGCTCGACCACCACGAACTGGTGAAAGTTAAGCTTTCCGGCGGCGATCGCGAAGAACGCGAAGCCCAGATCGGGTTCCTTATCGATGGCACGGGCGCCGAAGCCGTCCAGCAGATCGGCCATGTCGTCGTCCTGTTCCGCCGGAACGAACAGGACCCGAAGCTGGCCCTGCCACGCTGATCCGCCCATGGAACTGTCGTTCGAACACCCTGGTGACTACCTTTTCGTACGCCGTGTCGGTGTCGATACGGTCACCATCGTCGACCGCGATTTCCACGCCAGCGTCCTGCTGACGCCTGAACGCGTGGTCGAGGACTGGGGCGTTACCGACGCCAAAGCCATGACCCTGGCCCAGGTGGACGCCATCGCCGAGCTCAAGCCGGAGGTGGTGCTTCTGGGTACCGGCGAACGGCAGATCTTTCCGTCCGCCGAAATCATGGCGGCCTTTCTGCGCCGCGGTATCGGCATCGAAGTGATGACCAACGGCTCGGCCGCCCGCACTTATAGCCTGCTCGCCGGCGAAGGCCGTCGCGTGCTTGCCGCCTTCATCCTTCCGGAGTGAGCCCGATGCGTATCCTTGTCCTTGGCGCTGGCGGTACCGGCGGGTATTTCGGTGGGCGACTGGCCCAGGCGGGTGCGGATGTCACGTTCCTTGTCCGGCCGGCGCGAGCCGCCGAGCTGGATGCCGACGGCCTGGTCATTCGCAGTCCCCTTGGGGATGCAACCTTCCCGGTGCGTCACGTCCTCGCGGAAAACGTCGCCGGGGAAGCCCCGTTCGACGTGATCCTGCTCGCATGCAAGGCCTACGACCTGGACACCGCCATCGATGCCGTCGCGCCCGCCATGGGTCCGGCGACGATGTTGCTGCCGATCCTCAACGGACTGGCCCACTACCCGCTACTGGACCAGCGCTTCGGCGCGGAACGGATCATCGGTGGGATGTGCATCATCAGCGCCATGAAAGGGCCGAAGGGCGAAGTACTGCACCTTGGCACGCCCGCCTCCGTCACCTTTGGCGAACGACAGGCAGGCGAGCAGCGCGTGCGCTGCGAAGCCATCGCCGCCGCCTTCGCGAAGGCTGGCGTGGAGCACACGCATACGCCCGATATCGATGGCGCGCTCTGGACCAAGTTCAGTTTCCTGACGACGCTCGCGGCGGCCACGTGCCTGTTCCGCGCCAGCGTCGGCACGATCGTCGGCACCGACGACGGTCGTCAGTTCATGCTCGACCTGTATGCCGAATGCTCCGGCGTGGCGACGGCGGCGGGTCACCCCGTGCCGGCGCAGGCGCGGGAGATGGCGATCGGAGCCACGACCCAGCCGGGCTCGCCGCTTACCGCGTCGATGTTGCGGGATCTGGAATCCGGCCAGCGCATCGAAGGCGCGCATATCGTCGGCGATATGCTGCGTCGCGCCCGCGCCGCCGGTGTGCCGGCTTCCCTGCTCGCTATCGCCTGGACCCATCTACAGGCCTACGAGGCGCGACGATTGGCCGCAGGCTGACGCCCGGCGACCCGTATCTCTCAGCGCTGCGGTGGCAGGTATTGCAGCGGATCGACCGGATTGCCGTCGCGCCGGATCTGGAACTGGAGTTCGTCGCGGCTCGCGCCGCTGGAGCCCATTTCCGCCACGCTCTGGCCGGCCTTTACCTTCTCGCCTTCCTTCACCAGACGCTTCCGGTTGTGCCCATAAGCGGACAGGAAACTGTCGCTGTGCTTGATGATGACCAGCTCGCCATAACCCACCAGACCATTGCCGCTATAGACCACGACGCCGTCGGCGGCGGAACGGACCGGATCGCCCGACTTGCCCGCGATTTCGATGCCGGGAATGGCATCGCCCGATGAGAATTTCTTGATCAGCGTGCCGTCCGCCGGCCAGCGCCAGGCGATACCGCCCGCCGAACGACTCGCGCCGCTGGCGACGATCGGCGTCTCGGCCGGCGGATTGACCACGGGCGGCGGCGGGGCCGACGCCGGTGCGTTCGGCGCCGCCGGAGGCGGTACGACGGATTCGGCGGGCTTGCCGGCCACCACGACAGGTGTATTCGTCGTCGTCGCGGGTGCTGGCACGGACGATACCGGCGGCGGCACCTGGGCAACGTTCTGGACTGGCGGAGGTGTCGGCGCCGTATGGGCAGGCGGCGGCGCGGGCGTCGAAGGCTGCGAGGGCGAACGCGTCGCCGCGGCGATCGCAATCGCATTGCCCGGGGCGGCCTTCGCATGATCACCACCCGGCGGCGACAACCGTAGCGTCTGTCCGGGCCAGATGGTGTACGAGGAATCGATGCCGTTCCAGCTGGCCAGCTCGCGGAAATCGACACGATTGCGGAACGCGATGCTGTAGAGCGTGTCGCCCTTCACTACCTGGTAGCTGCCGCCCGGTGGCGGCGCGGTGTGAGGCGCACCAGCCGGCGTATAGCTGCCGCCAGTCCGGGTAACGACGACCGAACTGCGCGTCGCGGCGCAACCGGCCGCAACGACGGCCGCGGTCAGCACGGCAAAAAGAGCCAGCGTGCGCGGCACACCGGTAAGGGCATTCGTGAGCATCGCTGACTTCCTTTCGCAAGCACTCATCTGGACAGGAACCACCAGGCGATCAGTACGACGAGGACTACGATAACAGCCCAGCCTATTCGTTCGATGTGTTTGTGCAATATGCGTTCGGCGCGTTCGCCATAGATACGGATCAGCAGCGCCAGCAACCATACCCGCTTGCCTCGGCCGATCAGCATGCAGAGAAGGAACGGAATGACCGGCACGCCGACGATACCGCTGGCCCAGGTGACGAACTTCATCGGCACCACGGGCACCAGGGCCGCGAGTGCCAGCGCGATATACAGGCCGAACTGGTGCGATGCCATGCGATCCTGCAGCGACAGCACGCCCCTGTGGATCGAAGCGGCGGCGTGCACCGACTCAAGTAACGGAATCAGCGCCTGATAGGCGTAGTGACCCAGCGCATACCCCACCAGCGAACCCAGCATCGAGAACAGCAGACTGACGTTGGCGAAACGAAACGCTTTGCGCGGTTCGGCCAGCATCATCGGTGCCAGCATGACTTCGGGCATCACGGGAAAAATAAACGCCTCGACGAAGCTTAGCCCCGCCAGATAGCGCAACGCATGCCGATGACGTGCCCAAACGATGGCACGTTCGTAGAGAGAACCGAACAACTTCACTGCTTTCTTCCCCTGAATGTGGTCGCCATCAACCGATGCCACCAAGCAGCGGCACGAAGCTGACCGGGCCGAGTTCCTCGCGAATCACGTCGCCGCTCTCGTCCTTCGTCAGACGCACCAGCACCTGTTGGCTGGGCGAACCGACCGGCGCCACGAGCACGCCGCCCGGCTTCAGCTGTTCGAGCAATTTCGTCGGAATGCGATCGCCGGCAGCCGTGAGAATGATGGCGTCGAACGGCGCCTCGGCGGGCCAGCCGAGTTTGCCGTCGTCATGCCGCGAGCGCAGGTTTTCGATGCCCAGCTGACGGAAGCGGCGACGCGCCTGGCGCAGCAGTTCCTCGATGCGTTCCACGGTATAGACCTGCGGCACGATGCCAGCGAGTACGGCCGCCTGATAACCCGACCCCGTACCGATCTCCAGCACGCGTTCGGGCACATATTTCTCGATCAATGCTTCGGTCATGCGCGCGACGATCCACGGCTGGGAAATCGTCTGGCCGTGACCGATAGGCAGCGCCGTGTTCTCGTAAGCGCGCGAATGCAGCGCCTGATCGATGAAATGGTGACGCGCCAGATTGCGTATGACTTCGAGCACGCGATCGTCGCGGATGCCCTCTTCCTGCAGCTTCGCGACCAGGCGGTCGCGTGCTCGCTGGGACGTCATGCCTTCCCCGCGCAAGGCCGAAGGCGGAAGCGAATGAAGGTTCACCATGTCAGGCCGCCTCCTCGCCGTGGTCTATCGCATCTGAAAGCGACTGCATCCAGCTGCTGACTTTTTCCAGCGCCTGGAAGCGGGTGAGATCCACGTGAATAGGCGTCACGGAAATGTATCCGCGACTGACCGCATTGAAGTCGGTACCGGGGCCCGCATCGTCCACTTCGCCGGCCGGACCGATCCACCAGATTTCCCGGCCACGCGGATCGTTGTCGCGAATGCACGGCGCCGCACGATGACGCTTGCCGAGACGGGTGACTTCGAAACCCTTGATGCTCTCCCACGGCAGGTCCGGCACGTTCACATTGAGGATCGTGTCGGCAGGCAGCGGATCGACCAGCAGGCGCTGCATCAGCAGCATCACGGCATTGGCCGCCGACGCATAGTGTTCGCCGATGTGATCGCGCGTGGCCAGCGAAACGGCGATCGCGGGCAAGCCCAGAAAGCGCCCTTCCATCGCCGCGGATACCGTGCCCGAATAGATGACGTCGTCGCCAAGATTGGGCGCGTTGTTGATGCCGGAGACCACGATGTCCGGCTCCGACTCGAGCAGGCCGGCCAGTGCCAGGTGCACGCAGTCCGTCGGCGTGCCGGCGACGCGGTAATAACCGTTGTCCATGCGCAGCGCGCGGATGGGTTGGTCCAGCGTGAGCGAATTGCTCGCGCCTGAGCGGTCGCGATCGGGGGCGACAACCGTCACCTTCCCTACTTCGGCCAGACGCTCGGCGAGTACCCGGATTCCCGGGGCGTCCACGCCGTCGTCGTTGCTTACCAGAACTTGCATGGTGATCCAGATCGTGATGCAGGGCGCCGGGTACCCGGCTGCCGCGAGTGATTCCTGCCGTCGAGTCTACCGGACCGGGGGCTCGGATTCATGGACCGCGACCCCATTGTAGGATGGAAGCCATGAAGCGCCGCACGCCGACCATCGACGACAACGACAGCCGCCTTTTCCGCGAGGCAATCGGCGACGTGCGCCCGATGAGCGAGGTGGAAGCACCCCCCGAGCGACCGCGCCCCGCGCCCTATCCGCATATGCGCGATGCCGACGAAGCGGCCGTGCCGGCCGACTCGATGCTGATGGATTTCGATCCCGCGGACCTGGAGGTCGGCGAGGAACTGTCCTATCTGCGCGACGGGTATCCGCCGAAAATCCTGAAGCAGCTGAAGCGCGGCCAGTTCAGCATCCAGGCCGATGTCGACCTGCACCAGATGAACGCCGCCGCCGCACAGATGACCATTGCCGACTTCCTGGCCGAATGCCGGCACGAAGGCATTCGCTGCGTGCGGATCATCCACGGCAAGGGCCTGCGCTCGAAGGCGCAGGGGCCGGTGCTGAAAGGCCTGACCGACCGGTTGTTACGTCGTCGCGACGATGTTGTCGCATTTGCGTCGGCGCGGCCGATGCAGGGCGGGACTGGGGCGGTGGTGGTGTTGCTGAAGGCCTGACGGAGCGGCGATGCCTTGGGTGGCATCCGCAGCCAGAAGACCGGGCTCGCGAATGTGAATATCAGGCTTCCTCGCCCTGTTGGCTTTCGCGCGCAGGCGCGCTCCCACAGAAAGCAAGCAATGAGCGGCTCAGCTCGTGCGTGCAACCTCGCGAATCACTGTCGTCGCATACGCGCCCGACGGCAATCCGAACGACATTTCCAGCGCACCGTCTTCCAACCAACGCCACGCAAGATCGCGCGGAAACAACCGCAGCGGCCGGCGCTCCTGATCCATACGCGCACCGGCGAGACCGTCGGCAAGATCCTGATCCCGCGCGGCAACGCTACGCTCCAGGTCTCCTGCTTCCGCCGTGGCCGGTGTCTCGCCACTGCCCCACAACGGGCCCGAGGGATGGATGTCGCCGCTGGCCAGACGTCCGGCAAGTGTCTCGTCGAAGTCTTCGGGACCGAACCACGAACGCGATCCGTCCAGCGCCCAGATCTCGCCATCCAGCGGCTGATCCCAACGCCCCTGCGTCACCCGCTCGGCCAGCACGCTATTGAAGATATGCGAGCGCGCCGCCGACAGAAGAATCGAACGCTTGTCGCGATCCACCCGGCGACCGCCGAACATCTGTCGCGCCTGATCGACGTTGCTGCCGCCGAAACCGAAACGCTGCTCGCCGAAATAATTCGGCACACCGCGCGCGGCAATATCCTTCAGACGAGCTTCCGCCACGTCACGCTCGCCCTGCACATCGCGCAGCACGATCACGAAACGATTGCCGCGCAACGCACCGCGCTTGATCTTGCGCTTGTGCCGGGCGCTGGAAAGCACCTTCACGTCCTCGTGCGGAAACGTCGACCAGTCGGGATCGGCCTTGCCAGGCAATTGCACCGTGAAAGCCTGCCGGGTGACGGCGTGACGATCCTTCATGCCGGCATAGCTGACATTCATCGGCGACGTGCCGGCAAAGCGCGCCAGTTCCTTCGCCACCCAGTCGGTGTTCGCGCCGCGCTTCTCTACGATGAGCAGGGCATGTTCGCCCTCCCCGTCCGCCTCGTAGCCGAGGATTTCCTCGACGAAGAAGTCGTCGGGTGTTGCACGCAGGCGCGCTTCGAGCGGAGGATTGCCGAAGGCAAAAGGAAGTTCGTTGTCAGCCATGTCGGCTCCGTAAGGGTCAGAGCAGGAAGATCGTTGCCAGACCTAAGAAAATGAAAAAACCGCCGCTATCGGTCATCGCGGTGATGAGCACGCTGGAGCCCAGCGCGGGATCGCGACCGGCCTTGACCATCAGCATCGGAATGCCGACGCCCATGAAAGCGGCAAGCAGGAGATTCAGTGTCATCGCCGACATCATGACCAGGCCGAGCGCGATGTTGTCGTAAAGCAGCCACGCGACCACGCCGATCACGCTGCCCCAGACGATACCGTTGATCAGCGCGACACCCAGCTCCTTGCGCCAGAGGCGCCGGATACTGGCCACGCTTACCTGATCCAGCGCCATGGCGCGAACGATCATGGTGATGGTCTGGTTGCCTGAGTTGCCGCCGATACCCGCGACAATCGGCATCAGCGCGGCCAGCGCCACCAGCTTTTCGATCGAATGCTCGAACAGACCGATGACGCGCGAGGCGACGAAGGCGGTAACGAGATTGACGGCAAGCCAGGCCCAGCGATTGCGGATCGATTTCCAGACCGAGGCGAAGATGTCTTCTTCTTCGCGCAGACCGCCGCGCGACAACGCCTCGGCCTCGCCTTCCTCGCGAATGAGATCGACCATCGCATCGACGGCGATGCGGCCGATCAAGCGGCCTCTATCGTCCACCACGGGTGCGGTGACAAGGTCGTAACGTTCGAATGCCTGGGCGACGTCGTACGCGTCGTCCTCGGGCCGGAACGTGTTCACGTCGGGCGCCATCACATCGTGAACCATGCGGTCGGGCGAATTGACCAGCAGCCAGTGCAGCGGCAATACGCCGGTCAGGACGTTCTCCGCGTTGACCACGAAAAGTTTGTCGGTCTGCGCGGGCAGTTCCTCGAAGCGGCGCAGATAACGCAGCACGACTTCGAGACTGATGTCTTCGCGGATGGTGACCATCTCGAAGTCCATCAACGCGCCAACCCGATCCTCGTCGTACGACATGGCCGACTGCACGCGCTCGCGCTGTTCCGCGTCGAGGCTGGCCATCAGTTCCGGCAGCATTTCGGTCGGCAGATCGTCGACCAGATCGGCCAGTTCGTCCGCATCCAGCGGCTCGACGGCGGCGAGAATCTCGCGATCGTCCATGTCCGCGATCAGCGATTCGCGTACCGAGTCGGAGACTTCGAGCAGGATCTCGCCGTCGCGATCCGCTTTTACCAGCTGCCAGACCGCAATACGGTCATGCAGCGGCAACGATTCGAGCACGTCGGCCATATCGGCCGGATGCAGTTCGTCGAGTCGCGCCTGCAGCGCCGCATTCGTCGCGTCGAGCGCCGCCGTGTCGCCGTCCGGGGACCCGGGAGCATGCAGTACGAGATCGTCGCGCCGGCGCAGCAGGTCGGTGATCGTTTCGATACGATCGTGCAGCCTGGGCGTGGCGACGCGGGACTCGGCTTCGGTCATGCACGCACCAGCAGGACGACGGCGAGCGCCGCGATACCCTCGCGACGGCCCGCGAACCCCAGTGTTTCGGTCGTCGTCGCCTTGATGCTGATGCGGTTGATGCCGACACCGAGGTCGTCGGCGATGATCGCGCGCATCGCCTGCGCGTGCGGCCCGACCTTCGGCGCCTCGCAGACGACGGTGACGTCGGCGTTACCGAGTTCGTAGCCATGTTCCAGCAGCATGCCCGCGATGGCGCGCACGAAAGTCCGGCTATTGGCACCCCGCCACTGCTCGTCCGACGGCGGAAAATGCTTGCCGATATCGCCCAGCGCCAACGCGCCAAGCAAGGCGTCGCACAATGCGTGCAGCACCACGTCGCCATCCGAATGCGCGAGTACGCCCTGCGTGTGCGGCACGCGTATGCCGCCCAGCATCACGTGATCGCCTTCGCCGAACGCATGGACATCGAAGCCCTGGCCGATACGCATCAGTTCGTTCTCCCGAGCAGGAATTCCGCCAGCGCGAAGTCGGCTGGTGTCGTCACCTTGATATTGTCTTCCGCCCCTTCGACGAGAAGAGGCGCTATGCCGCGACGCTCCATCGCCATCGCCTCGTCGCTCACCGCGATACCGTCTTCGCGCGCCAGCATCAGCGCATCGACCAGTGCGCCGCGCCGGAACATCTGCGGCGTAAAGGCACGCCAGCGGCGGTCGCGCGGTTCGGTGCCAAGACTATGGCCGGCCTCGTCCGCGTGTTTAAGAGTGTCGCGCAACGGCGCACCGAGCAGTCCACCCTCGCCACGTCCGGCCAGATCGATCAGTCGCTGGATATCGTCCAGCCGTACGCAAGGCCGTGCGGCATCGTGAACGAGCACGAAGTCCGAATGCGTCACGTCGGCCGGCAACGCTTCCAGTCCCGCCAGCACCGAATCGCTACGCTCGCCACCGCCCGTGGTGGTAAGCACCGGCTTTCCACCCAGCGACGAAACTGGTTGCCAGAACGGATCGCCCGCACCGAGCACCACCATCAAGCCGGCGATGGACGGATGGGCCGCCAGGCGATCGAGCGTATGCGCGATCAACGGCCTCCCCGCCAGAAGCTGGTACTGCTTGGGACGATCGCCACCCGCACGCACACCGCGACCGGCGGCCGGCACGACGCACCACAACGCGGCCATGTCAGTTACCGCCGTCGATGGGTGGCGGTGTGGGTGGCGTCGATGCGCGGGCCGGTTCGACGATCTGATAGAACGTCTCGCCCGGCTTGATAAGGCCAAGTTCCGAACGCGCGCGCGCTTCCGTTGCCTGCTCGCCGTGTTTCAGATCCTCGACATCCGCCGCCAGCGCCTGATTGCGCTTCTGCAGGTCGAGGTTTTCCTCGGCCTGCGTTTTCACCCTGTCGCGGAGGGTTTCGACCTCGTGCATGCTGCCGCCACCGACCCACAGCTTCAGCTGCAGGGCGATGATCAGGATGACCAGGACCAGGCCGATCCAGCGCAATATGGCGGCGTTGCTCAAGGAACGAGACTCAGCCGGGCAGCTTGGCGAGGTTCGGGAACGCATGGCGGCCCGCGTAGCGAGCCTTCGCGCCCAGTGCTTCCTCGATGCGCAGCAACTGGTTGTACTTGGCGACGCGATCGGTGCGGCACAGCGAACCGGTCTTGATCTGGGTCGCGGTGGTGGCCACGGCGATATCCGAAATCGTCGTGTCTTCGGTTTCGCCCGAACGGTGCGAGATGATCGCGGCGTACTTCGCCTTGTCGGCCATGGCGATGGCTTCCAGCGTCTCGGACAGCGTGCCGATCTGGTTGACCTTGATCAGGATCGCGTTGGCGATGTGCTTGTCGATGCCTTCCTTGAAGATCGCGGGATTGGTCACGAACAGATCGTCGCCGACCAGCTGCACGCTCTGGCCGGTCTTCTCGGTCAGCAGCTTCCAGCCGTCCCAGTCGCCTTCGGACATGCCGTCTTCGATGGTGACGATCGGATACTGCTTCGCCCACGAGGCCAGCAGGTCGACAAACTCGTGCGGGGTGTACTTCTTGCCCTCGCCTTCAAGGTCGTACTTGCCGTCCTTGAAGAACTCCGTGCTGGCGACGTCGAGGCCGAGCAGGATATCGCTGCCGACCTTGTAGCCGGCGTGGTTCACCGCTTCGAGGATCGTATCCAGCGCTTCGACGTTCGAGCGCAGGTTAGGCGCGAAACCGCCTTCGTCGCCCACGGCGGTATTCAGGCCGCGGCCCTTCAGCACCGACTTCAGCGCGTGGAAGATTTCGGCGCCGTAACGCAACGCCTCGGCGAAGCTGGGCGCGCCGACCGGCAGCACCATGAATTCCTGCACGTCGACGTTGTTGTCGGCGTGCGCGCCACCGTTGATGATGTTCATCATCGGCACCGGCAGCGCGTTGTCGCCGAAGGACAGGTACTGCCACAGCGCCTGCTTGCGCGATGCGGCCACTGCATGCGCGGCGGCCATGGAAACGCCGAGCAGCGCGTTCGCGCCCAGCTTGCCCTTGTTCGGCGTGCCGTCCAGCGCGATCAGCTTGCTGTCCAGTCCCTTCTGGTCGGCCGCATCGAAGCCCTTGAGGGCCGAGGCGATCGTTCCGTTGACGTTGTTCACCGCGTTACGCACGCCCTTGCCGCCGTAGCGGGCCTTGTCGCCATCGCGCAGTTCGACCGCTTCGCGCGAGCCGGTCGATGCGCCGCTGGGTACCGCCGCCCGGCCGAACGAACCGTCGGCCAGCGTGATCTCGGCTTCGAGCGTGGGATTGCCGCGGGAATCGAGGATTTCGCGAGCGTGAATGCGGGTGATGTCAGTGGTCATGCGTATTCCGTAGGAGTTGGAAACTAATTAACCAGCGACCCGAGCGCAACGAGCGCCGCGGTGCCGACGAGAATAAGGATATTGAGCGAGAGGCCGATGGCCGCGAACGTGCGACGGCGATCCCGGCGGCGCACGCCGATGATGCCAAGCACGACGCCGGCGACGGCGAGAAGAAGGAAAACGAACATGGTCAGGCCGATGACGCCGAAAGCCAGCGTGTCTTCGTCCGTGTGGCCGGTGGCGACCATCAGGCCGGAGACGGCGACGCACAACATGATGGCGACGCTGGCGACCAGCGATATGACGAAGGAGGCGATGCCGTGACCGGACTGCGGAACGCGCGCGACGCCTGCCCGTGCGGGGGCCGGCGGCGTGTAGCCGGTCTCTTCGCTCATGTCGCGCCTCCTCCCGAAGCCGTGCGTAAGGTCTGGATACCGGCGGGAGAACGCGCCGGACCCCATCATCATACTAAGGATGCCCGCCATAAGTTCAGGACACTCATCCGGCTGACCCTCAATGCGCGCCTTTTTCGAGCAGTTCGAGATATCGCGGCGTGGTCGTGCAGGCGCCCTGCGTGGCCATCGCCGTGAAATACCGCGCATAGCCCACGCGAACCGCGGTTTCGGTGCGTGTGCGACCGTCCTGATTGGCGTCCATCATCAGCGCCATCAGAGCCTGGGTGGTTTCGTTGGCCGCATCGGTTCCGTTTCCGCCGAGCGACTTGCGCCACGGCGATTCCGGATCGAGCAGCGCGAGCGCTTTCGTCTTCACCTCGGCACCCTTGCCATCCTTGACGAGACGACGGCCAAGTTCGCCGCCGTTGATGTTCTGCTTGCTCATGTAGCCGTCTTCGCAGGCGGCAACCTGGCGGTATTCGGCCATCAGCAGCTTCCATTCCTCGGACGTGAGGGGCGCATAGGGGTCGCGCGCCGGCGGCGCGGCGAATGCCTGCGCCGACAACAGCGCGGCGACGCCCAGCACCAGCAGGCGGGTGCCCGGCTTCATGCGTGATCCCTGAATCCGCGACGCTTCACAGCCTGGTCGAGCTCCATCAGCGTTTCGAGGAGTTCTTCCATCTGATCGAGCGGCCACGCATTCGGGCCGTCGCTGAGCGCCTTGGACGGGTCCGGATGCGTTTCGGCGAACAAACCCGACACACCGACCGCGACCGCGGCACGTGCGAGCACCGGCACGAATTCGCGCTGACCGCCCGAACTGGTGCCCTGCCCGCCCGGCAACTGCACCGAGTGGGTGGCATCGAATACGACCGGGCAGTTCGTCTCGCGCATGACCGCGAGCGAACGCATGTCGGAAACGAGATTGTTGTAACCGAAGCTGGCGCCACGCTCGCAGACGAGGATGTCGTTATTGCCGACGTCGAACGCCTTCTGCACGACGTTCTTCATGTCCCACGGGGCAAGGAACTGACCCTTCTTGATGTTCACCGGCTTGCCGGCACGTGCGACGTTCTGGATGAAATCGGTCTGGCGGCAGAGGAACGCCGGCGTCTGCAGCACGTCGACGACGGCGGCGACTTCGTTCATCGGCGTGTATTCGTGCACGTCGGTGATGACCGGCACACCGATCTGTTCCTTCACCGCCGCCAGCACCTTGAGGCCTTCTTCCAGACCCGGCCCCCGGAAGCTCGCGCCGGAGGAACGATTAGCCTTGTCGAAGCTCGACTTGAAGATGAAGTTCATACCGAGGCGATCGGTGATTTCCTTCAGCTTGCCGGCAACGTCCAGTTGCAATTGCATGGACTCGATGACGCAGGGACCGGCGATCAGGAACAGCGGCTGGTCCAGACCGACTTCGAAACCGCAAAGCTTCATGCAACCGACTCCTTCGAAAGGGTGGCGAGCTTGTCGCCGTCGCGAACCGCCTTGAACTCGCGCGCCGCGCGCACGAAGCCGATGAACAGCGGATGGCCGTCACGCGGCGTGGAGGTGAACTCCGGATGCGCCTGGCAACCCAGGAACCACGGATGGACCTGCTGCGGCAGTTCGACGATTTCCACCAGCAGATCGTCCATCGACTTGCCCGAGATGACGAGACCCAGGTCTTCGAACGTCTGGCGGTAGCGGTTGTTGAATTCGTAACGATGACGATGACGCTCGCGCACCACGTCCTCGCCATAAAGCTCGCGGGCAAGCGTGCCGGCCTTCAGGCGGCATTCCTGCGCGCCAAGGCGCATGGTGCCGCCAAGGTCCGAACGCTCGGTGCGCTGCTCGACATCGCCACCGGACGTCGTCCACTCGGTGATGAGCGCGATGACCGGATCGGGTGTGTTGCGATCGTTCTCGCTGGAATCGGCGGCGGGGAGGCCCGCCAGATTGCGCGCGAACTCGACCACGGCGGCATGCATGCCGTAGCAGATACCGAAGTACGGCACGCGGTTCTCGCGGGCGTACTGCGCAGCGAGCACCTTGCCTTCGAAACCGCGCTTGCCGAAGCCGCCCGGAACGAGGATGGCGTCGACATCGCCCAGCACCGCCGCCGCGCCACGCGCCTCGACGTCTTCGGAATCGACCCAGGTCAGGTTCACGCGCGCCGACTGCTTGATGCCGCCATGACGCAACGCTTCGCCGAGCGACTTATAAGCGTCCTTGTGTTCGACGTACTTGCCGACGATGGCGATGGTGACTTCGTCGTTCGGATGCTCGACGGCTTCGACCGTGCGCTCCCAGCCGGACAGGTCCGGCGCGGGCGCGGCGTCGAGGCCGAGGCGGCGAACGACCAGTTCGTCCAGGCCCTGCTCGTGCAGCCACATCGGCAGCTTGTAGATGACGTCGACGTCGATGGTGCTGATGACAGCCTGCTTCGGCACATTGGTGAACAGGGCGATCTTGTGGCGCTCGCCTTCCGGCAGCGGCTGTTCGCAGCGGCACAGCAGCACGTCGGGCTGGATACCGATGGAGCGCAGCTCCTTCACCGAATGCTGGGTCGGCTTGGTTTTGATCTCGCCGGCGGCCTTGATGTACGGCACCAGGGTGAGATGGATGAACATGCACTTCTCGGGGCCGTGCTCGATACGTAGCTGACGGATCGCCTCGAGGAAGGGCAGCGATTCGATATCGCCGACCGTGCCGCCGATTTCCACCAGCGCGACGTCGTAACCGCGCGTAGCCTCATGGATCGAGTGCTTGATCTCGTCGGTGATGTGCGGAATGACCTGCACGGTGGCGCCGAGGTAGTCGCCGCGGCGCTCCTTGCGGATCACCGATTCGTAGATCTTGCCGGCCGTGATCGAATTCTTGCCGGTCAGGCGCGTGCGCACGAAGCGCTCGTAGTGGCCCAGATCGAGATCGGTTTCGGCACCGTCGTCGGTAACGTAGACCTCGCCGTGCTGGAAAGGACTCATGGTGCCCGGATCCACATTGATATACGGATCGAGCTTCATCATGGTCACGGAAAGTCCGCGAGCCTCGAGAATGGACGCAAGCGACGCCGCTGCGATGCCTTTCCCGAGGGAAGACACCACACCGCCGGTGACGAAAATCAGGGGAGTCATGCGAGCAGCCAATGCTGGAAATCGGCATTTTAGCGGAGCGCGACCTCGCGGGCGAGTGCCCTGACTGAACGAATCGTTTCAATCGCGTGCAAAACCGGCAGAACATAGCTCTTCTGCCCCCGGCCGCACCGTCTTAACATGGGGGGATGACCAACCCAACCGTCCCCGCCCGTCTCGCCGCACTGCGCGAGGCCATGTCGCAGCACGGCGTCGCCGCCTGCATCGTTCCCACCGCCGACCCGCATCTCTCCGAGTATCTGCCGCCGCGCTGGCAGGCGCGGGAGTGGCTCTCCGGCTTCACCGGATCGGCCGGTACGCTGGTCGTCACCGCCGATGCCGCCGGGCTGTGGACCGATTCGCGCTATTTCGACCAGGCGGCACGCGAACTGGACGGGTCCGGCATTCCGCTGATGAAAATGCGCGTCCCGCACACGCCGGAGCACCTCGACTGGGTGCTGGAGCGCGTCGGAACGGGCGCCAGAGTGGCCATTGCCGGCGACAGCGTGTCCATCGCCTCGTCCGTGGCGCTGGGACGCCGGCTGGCGGAAGCGGGGTCCGAACTACTGACCGATCTGGATCTGCCCGGCCGGATATGGGCGGATCGCCCCGCCGTGCCGTCCGCGCCGGTTTTCGAACATGTCGCGCCCTACGCCGCCGTGTCGCGCGCGGAAAAACTCCGCCGGGTCCGCAAGGACATGAAGCGCGCCGGCGCCAACCGGCATTTTCTTTCCAGCCTGGACGACATCGCCTGGCTGACCAACCTGCGCGGCGCGGATGTCGACTACAACCCGGTCTTCCTCGCCCATCTGCTGTTGGATGAAGAACGCGGCACCCTGTTCACCGACCGCGCCAGGCTGGCACATGGCGTCGAGCAAGCGCTGGCCGCCGACGGCATCTCGGTAGCCGATTACGCCACGGCCGCGGCCGCCCTGGCCGCGCTTCCCGACGACGCGACGCTGCTTATCGATACGCAGCGCGTAGTACTGGCTATTTCGAGCGGTCTTCCGGCCTCCGTGAAGATCGTCCAGGGCGCCCATCCCTCAACGGCCCTGAAAGCACGCAAGACACCCGACGAACTTGACCACATCCGCGATGCGATGCGTCGCGACGGCGCCGCGCTGGTGCGCGCCTTCCGCCGCATCGAAACCGGCCTGGCCGCGGGCGAAGCGCTGACCGAACTCGATGTCGACACCTTCGTTCGCGAAGCCCGTTCCGTGCAGACCGGCTTCGTCGGCGAGAGCTTTTCGACCATCGCCGGTTACGAAGCCAACGGCGCGCTGCCGCACTACCGCGCGACGCCGGAACATCACACGGCACTGGCGGCGAAAGGCCTGCTGCTGGTCGATTCGGGCGGCCAGTATCTGGGCGGCACGACGGATATCACCCGTGTGCTGGCCCTGGGGCCGACCACCGACGACCAGCGCCGCGACTCGACGCTGGTCCTCAAAGGCATGATCCACCTCAGCCGCACACGCTTCCCCAAGGGGGCCAGCGGTCCGCAGCTCGATGCGCTGGCCCGCGCACCGCTCTGGGCGGCCGGCATGGACTTCGGCCACGGCACCGGCCACGGCGTCGGCTACTTCCTTAATGTGCACGAGGGTCCGCACGGCATTCGACCGCCCGTAGCGGGCGGTGCGCTGGTTCCGCTGGAGCCAGGCATGATCACCTCGATCGAACCGGGCCTGTACAAGCCCGGGCGTTACGGCATCCGTCACGAGAATCTCGCGGTGGTCACCGAAGCCGACAGTACCGAGTTCGGCGACTTCATGGCGTTCGAAACGCTGACCCTCTGCCCGTTCGACCGTCGCGGGCTGGAACCGCGCCTGCTGGAACCGTCGGAACGCGCATGGATGGACGATTACCACGCCACCGTGCGGGCCGCCCTGTCGCCTCTTCTGGAAGGCGCCGACCGCGAATGGCTGGAGTGGCACTGCGCGCCGCTATAGACGCGCGCTTCAGACCTGTCAGTCTCAGGGCATGACACCCGCCTCCGCTAACTTGACCTCCCCCGCCGTGCCGCCCATCCTGCACGGCTCCGAACGACCGCGAACCTCATGAATACTCGTTACAACGCTTCCGACATCGAAGTCCTCTCGGGCCTTGACCCCGTCAAGCGCCGGCCGGGCATGTACACCGACACCTCGCGGCCAAACCATCTCGCGCAGGAAGTCATCGACAACTCGGTCGACGAAGCCCTGGCGGGGCATGCAAAAATCATCGAAGTCACGGTATTCGTGGACGGCTCGGTCGAAGTCATCGACGACGGCCGCGGCATGCCGGTCGACATCCATCCCGAAGAAGGCGTGCCGGGCGTCGAGCTGATCCTCACGCGCCTGCATGCCGGCGGCAAATTCAATAACAGCAACTACGCATTCTCCGGCGGCCTGCACGGCGTGGGTGTGTCGGTGGTCAATGCGCTTTCGACGCGCGTCGACGTCACCATTCGTCGCGACGCGCAGGAATACCGCATGTCGTTCGCCAACGGCGACCGCATCAGCGACCTGGACGTCATCGGCACGGTACCAAAGCGCCGCACCGGCACGACGCTGCGCTTCTGGCCCGACCCGAAATACTTCGACACGCCGAAGATCCTGGTCTCCAAGCTCAAGCACCTGCTGCGCGCGAAAGCCGTGCTGTGCGCCGGACTCACCGTGCGCCTGCTCGACGAAGCAACCGGCGAGACCACCGAATGGCTCTACGAAGACGGCCTGTCCGATTACCTGCGCGGCGCGCTGGAAGGTGCCGAGTCCTTGCCGCCCGATTTGTTCGTGAAACACTTCGCGCGCGAAACCGACGCGGTCAGCGTCGCGCTCGCATGGTTGCCCGAAGGCGAACTCGTCCAGGAAAGCTACGTCAACCTCATTCCCACCGCACAGGGCGGCACGCACGTGAACGGCCTGCGCTCCGGCCTGACCAATGCCATCCGCGAATTCTGCGATCTGCGCAGCCTGCTGCCCCGCGGCGTGAAACTGGCGCCGGAAGACGTGTGGGAACGGCTGGCATTCGTGCTCAGCGTAAAGCTGCAGGACGCGCAGTTCGCCGGCCAGACGAAAGAACGACTGTCCTCGCGCAACGCCGCCGGCGTGGTCGAGAACATCGTGCACGACGCCTTCAGCCTGTGGCTCAATCACCACGTCGAACTCGGCGAGCGCATCGCGCAGCTCGCCATCGAACGCGCATCCGCACGCCTGAAAGCCGCCAAGCAGGTCATCCGCAAAAAAATCACGCAAGGCCCCGCCCTGCCCGGCAAGCTGGCCGACTGCGCATCGACCGACCTCGCGCGCACCGAACTCTTCCTCGTCGAGGGCGACTCCGCCGGCGGCTCCGCCAAACAGGCACGCGACAAAGACTTCCAGGCCATCCTTCCGCTGCGCGGCAAGATCCTCAACACATGGGAAGTAGAGTCCGGCGCGGTCCTCGCCTCGCAGGAAGTCCACGACCTCGCCGTCGCCATCGGCTGCGATCCCGGCAAGGACGATCTCAGCGGATTGCGTTACGGCAAAGTCGTCATCCTCGCCGACGCCGACTCCGACGGCCTGCACATCGCCACTCTGCTCTCCGCGCTGTTCCTGCGTCATTTCCCGTCGCTGGTTCGCGAAGGCCATGTCTTCGTCGCCATGCCGCCGCTGTTCCGCGTCGACGTGGGCAAGCAGGTGTTCTACTGCCTCGACGACGAAGAAAAGCGCCTGATGCTCGACAAAGTGGAGCGCGAAAAAATGAAGGGCGCGGTCAGCGTCACCCGCTTCAAGGGTCTGGGCGAAATGAATCCCGCCCAGCTACGCGAATCCACCATCCATCCCGACACGCGCCGCCTCGTGCAGCTCACCGTCGAAGCCGACGATGGCACGACGAAGCTCATGGATATGTTGCTCGCGAAAAAGCGCGCAAGCGATCGCAAGCAGTGGCTCGAAGAAAAGGGCGACCTCGCGACACTCGAGGTCTGAGCTTTTTTACTCTTTTGTAGGGACGCTTTCGAGCGCGGTCCCTACGGAGAGCAGAGCTTGTCGTTTCCGTGGTGAGGTAGTCATCGCAACGTGTGACGGTGAGGCCCCGGCTTCCTTCCGGTTGGTGGGAAAATCCTGGGGGTACGAGCCGTCTGCGTGCGTGATGCCGACGATCGCCTCACGACGCCCTCTTCCTCACCGTCACCCCGGCGTACGCCGGGGTCCGCAGCGACCACGTGGGGGCAAGACCCGTTCGCTGAGGTTTTCGCTTGAATGCAGTCAGCGCCCTCGCGACAACCGACCACCTCGCCGCGGATTCCGGCGTGCGCCGGAATGACGGTGAGGGGTGAGGGGAACTGAGGGGCCGTCAGCGGTTCGCTTTGCTCGTCACACCCATTGCCTCACCGCTCGGCGGAACCAGCCGGCCCCCTCGCCGGGCCCGGTAGGAGGGCGAGGGTGGACTGGCGGAAAAGGCCCCGCAGGGGGGGGGAAGGGGCAGGACGCCCCTTCCTCGGTGCGCGGGCAGGAAGCCCGCTCACCGAGCCCCGCCAGTCCACCCGCGTCGCGCAGCGACCGCCCGACGTGGGCACGGCGAGGGGGCCGGCTGGTTCCACCCAACGACGCCCCGAATTACGACGCTCTTCCAGCGAAAGCTGGTCAAACACGGCGCAAAAGCGCAACCAATCAAACGTGCTTAGAAGCAAACTCCCGAACAACAGAAGCCAGCTTCGGATCCTGCATAGCCATATGCATCGTGGCGCGAACCAGCCCGACCTTATTACCGCAATCGAACCGCTCACCCTCGAAACGATACGCCAGCACCTTGCCCTGATCCTTCAACAAATTCTCGATAGCGTCGGTCAACTGAATCTCGCCACCGGCACCTGCCTTCGTCTCGCTCAGGTAACGAAAAATGTTACCCGGTAAAACATACCGTCCGACCACGGCAAGATTCGACGGCGCATCGGCGGGCTTCGGCTTCTCCACCATATGTTTGATGCGCGCGGCGCGATCGGAAATCGGAGACGCATCGACGATGCCGTACTTGTCGGTATCTTCGTGTGGCACTTCCTCTACGGCGATCACGCCGGCGTCCTCTGCCTGGGCAAGCTCGGCCATCTGGCGCAGTGCGCCCTTACCCTTATTCCAGATCAGATCGTCCGGAAGAATCACGCCAAACGGTTCGTCGCCAACCACCGGCGCAGCGCAAAGTACCGCATGGCCCAGGCCGAACGCTTCCGGCTGGGTGACGAAAACGCAGCGCACGTGACGCGGAAGAATGCCTCTCAGAATGCCGAGGAGTTCTTCCTTGTTTTTCTCCGCCAACTTCGCTTCCAGCTCGTAAGCCTTGTCGAAGTAATCGGCGATCGCATGCTTGTAACGATTCGTGACGAACACCAGCGTATCGGCGCCGGCATCCACCGCTTCGTCGACCGCATACTGAATCAGCGGGCGATCCAGCACCGGTAGCATTTCCTTGGCCACAACCTTAGTCGCGGGAAGAAAACGCGTACCGAGGCCGGCAACGGGGAATACCACCTTGCGCAGCGGTTGGGTCATGCTTTATCTCCATTTTCGTTTCGTCGGAGCGGCACCACGTTGTCCGTCTGCGCCTCCGTCCAGCGGAACGATGGCAGCAGTTGGGATACGCAGCGACGCAGGGCGTCTTCGTCGAATACGGCCGCGGCCTCTTCGGCACGGGCCAGCTGGACCTGCAACAGGTCCCACGACACCTGACGGTGCTGGGCCTGGAAAATCTTCGCGTGCGTCGTGCTGGTGTAATTTTCCAGCGGGTGAAACAGTTCCTCGAACAGCTTCTCGCCCGAACGCAGTCCCGTGTAGACAATCTGGATATCCGAACCGGGACGCTTGCCCGCGAGACGGATCATCTGCTCGGCGAGGTCGCGGATTTTCACCGGATCGCCCATGTCCAACGCGAATATCTCGCCGCCCCGACCGAGACTGGCTGCCTGCAGGATGAGCTGGCAGGCTTCCGGGATGGTCATGAAGTAACGCGAAATTTCGGGATGCGTAATGGTGACCGGCCCACCGGCGCGGATCTGTTCGCGGAACAGCGGCACGACGGAGCCCGCCGAGTCGAGCACGTTACCGAACCGGACGGTGATGAATCGCGTGGACGTGTGTGCGGCGAGGTTCTGGCACCAGATTTCGGCCATGCGCTTGCAGGCGCCCATCACGCTCGTCGGATTCACGGCCTTGTCGGTCGAAATGAGGACGAACGATTCCACGCCATAACGCACCGCCGCGCCGGCCACCACGCGGGTGCCGATCACGTTATTGCGGAACGCTTCGCGCAACTGGCCCTGGAGCATCGGCACGTGTTTGTACGCGGATGCATGGAACACGATCTGAGGCTGCACTTCCTCGAACACGCGCTGGACCGCGACGGGATCACGCGCATCGGCAAGCACGCCGTTGAATACCATTTCCGGATAGGCGGAGGTCAGTTCCTGGCCGATACGGTAGAGGTTGTATTCGGACAGTTCCACGACAGTCAGCGATTGCGCGCCAAGGCGCGCCACCTGACGGCATAGCTCGGAACCGATGGAGCCGCCGCCGCCCGTGACGAGGACGCGACGGCCGCTGAGATTTTCGCGAATGGCCGTCCAGTCGAGTTCCACCGCATCGCGACCGAGGAGGTCCTCGATGGCGACTTCCTTGATCTCGTTGAACTGCGCGCGCCCGGCAACGACATCCTCCAGGCGGGGAACGGTGCGGAACGGCAAGGCCGTGCTTTCGCAGATCGAAACGATCCGACGCATCTGTGCCGTCGTGGCGCCGGGTACGGCGATCAGCAGCATCTGCACGGCAACCGCGCGGGCAAGCTCGGGGAGTTGCTCGATGTTGCCAAGTACGGGAATACCGTTGATCTGCGCACCGCGCAAGGCGGGATTGTCGTCGACGAAACCGATGACGCTGTAACGGCTGTCGCGCCGCAGGTCGCGCGACAGGGCTTCGCCGGCCCTGTCGGCACCGACGACCAACACTCGCTTGGTCGGCGCCGACTGGAACAGATCGACGCGGCTGTCTTTCCAGAACCGGTAACTGAGGCGCGGGGCGCCCAGCAATATCGCGAGCACCACCGGATACACCAGCAACACGGAGCGCGGCACGCCATCGAGGCGTGCGTACATGACCATCGCCAGTCCGATGATCAGGGCACCGATGATGGTGGCCCGTAGAATATTCCAGAGGTCGGGCAGGCTCGCGAAGCGCCACACCCCCTTGTACAGACCGGTCCAGTTGAACACCGCGCCCTGCACGAGCAGCACGATCGGGAATTCCATGGGCAGGTAGGAGACCGGCGCGATATCCGGCATCAGCGCGTAGCGCATGGCCTTGGCGATCCACCATGCCAGTGCCGCCATCGCAAGATCGTGCGCTACGACCGCTGTCCGGGGATGGATGATGCCTATGATTTTACGGAGAAACATGACGAATCCTTCGATGCAAGCACCATTGCTTGCCGCCACGCCAGACGACCGTTGCCAGCAGGTACGTCGCCACGCAGAGTGCGGGCGCCGCCCCAGGCCAGCGGGACGCTATCCATGCGACAGGTACACAAACGAGAACATTCCACGCGAAATAGACCCTGGCGACCCTCGCATGCGAGGCGCCCTGTCTGACTAACCACTGGTATAGATGCTCCCTATGGGGAGTGTACCAGCGGCTACCTCGAAGCATGCGCACGAGAAGCGTCAAGGTTGCGTCGATAACAAAGGCTGAACTAAGGATCAGCGCGGGCCAGAGAAGTTCCGTTCTCCACGCCCAGAGCAAGCCTGTCAGGACGAATACGAAGAAACCCAGCGTGCCGCTACCCACGTCGCCCATGAATATCCGGGCGGGCGAACGATTGAACCACCAGAACCCCGTCGCGGCGGCGGCCAGCGCGATGCCCGCGCCAGCGATACCCGGCGCGCCGGCAAACCAGCCCAGAACGGCCATTCCCGCACTGGCGAACATGGACTGCTGCGCGGCGAGCCCGTCGATGCCGTCCATGAAGTTATGCAGATTGATCGACCAGACCCCGGCGAGCAGGAGCGGCAGCGCCCATAGCAGGCTGGACGTCCCTACGGCCAACACCAGGGCAAACGCCAGCGTGGCGGCCAACTGAATGGCGAGGCGCGGCCGGATCGGTAGGGAGCCATGATCGTCCAGCCAGCCAATGGCGGCGACCGCGATCGTCGCGACGGCGAAGGTCGCCACGGTCATTCCCTCCTGGAATGGAGGCAGCAACAGCAAGGCCGCCGACATACCTACCAGCGAGCCCACCACGATACCGATGCCGCCGCCGCGAGGCGTCGGCATCGTGTGCGAACGGCGGCGACCGGGCGCATCGAGCATGCCCTTGCGATGCGCATAGCCGATAGCCATCCGCACGGTCGCGAACGACAGAACGAACGCCACGATGGCGCAGGTGGCAATGACACTCCCCGGCGACATTCCCCCGATGCCCGGCGTCATTCGTTCGCGACGCCGTGAATGGGACGAACGGTTCCCCAGCCTTTGCAGCTTGGGCACTGCCAGTGATGGGCCTTGGCGCCGAAGCCGCAGCGGCTGCACCGGTACATCGCCTGCCCTTCCAGCAGCTTGCGGGTCAGGTCGCGAAGGATCAGGTAGTTCTCGCGCGCTTCGCCGGACACCTTGTCCATCGTCGCGTCGATCAATGCCATCAGGCCGCGTACGGAAGGCCGTTTGCGCAACTGACCGGTAAGGAAGTCGATGGCCGTCCGTTCGCCATCGCGCCCTTCATAAAGACGGGTGAGCGCAAGCACTGGCGATATGCCGTGGTAACGCTCCATGATTTCGCGCAGGAAGCGCTCGGCGCGTTCCATTTGCTGCGAGCGTGCATAGCAATTCAGCAGCGGCGGAAGGATTTCGGGAACGAAGGCGATGTCGGCGGCGATAGCTGCTTCGTATGCATCGACGCCCAACCCGACTTCGCCTTCCTCCGCGTACAACCGCCCCATGAGCATGTGCGCGCGTACGCAGTCGCGCTGGCAGATGAAAGCTTCGCGCAGATACTCGCGCGCTTCGGTACGTGCACCGTGCTGACGGGACTGCTCGGCCAGCTCGCAATAGAACTGCGCGATCATCGCCGACTCGTCTTCGCCGGTCATCGCTTCCATGCGGCGCGCGTGGTCGATGGCTTTGTGCCATTCCCGTTCGTGCTGGTAAATCGCGATCAGGTGCCGCAGCGCCGACGGCGCGAGCGCGTCCATCGCCACCAGGTCGGAAAAGAGCGTTTCGGCGCGATCGAGCAAACCGGCGCGCATATAGTCTTCGCCGAGCTCGAGCAACGCGACGGTTTTCATCTCGTCGGAAAGCCCCGGCCGGGAGACCAGGTGCTGGTGCAAACGGATCGCGCGATCGACTTCGCCTCGCTTACGAAACAGGTTGCCCAGCGCGAGATGGGTTTCGACCGTGTCGCGGTTGTACTCCGCCAGACGCACGAAAACTTCCAGCGCCTTGTCCTGCTCTTCGTTGAGCAGATAGTTCAGGCCGCGGAAATAGTCCGACGACAGTTCGTTGACCCGATCACCCGAGCGTTTGACATGGGTACGTTTTGCCGCCCACCAGCCACTGGCGAATGCCAGGGGCGGGATCAGGGCGAGCAGCCACAGCCAGAGGGAATTCATGCGGTAGGCGCGATCGCAGCCTTGCTTTCGATGCGTTCGCGACGGCGACGGCGCCGATGGGCGAACGAAGTCCCCAGCCAGGCGGTCAGACCGCCGAGCAGCCAGCCGACCAGCACGGCCGCCAGTACCGCGGCGCCCTTGGGCACGGAAGCATGGGCAAAACCGAGGTCGTAGGACACGAGGTCGGCGTTCAACGCCCCGAACACGATGCCGGCGGCGATGAATACCAGAAGGACGATGAGGGCAAGAAGACGCATCGGCCGACTTTAACCGATTCAAACGGGAGGCTGTAGGACCTGGTTAGCGATTCGTACAGGTTCAGCCCCGGGAAACGGTGCAGGAGCGCTCCGGATTGCGGGCAAAAAAAAACGCTGCGTTATTCCGCAGCGTTCGTCTCGGCCAGGTTTACGCGTTCGCGTAATTCCTTGCCCGGTTTGAAATGAGGCACGTGCTTGCCCGGCAAGGCAACCGCTTCGCCGGTCTTGGGGTTTCGGCCCATGCGTGGCGGACGGAAGTGCAGCGCGAAGCTGCCGAATCCGCGAATCTCGATGCGCTCACCTGTGGACAGGGCGTGGCTCATTTGCTCGAGCACGCTCTTGACCGCAAGTTCCACATCACTGAACGCAAGGTGGGTCTGGCGCCGCGCCAGCGCCTCGATCAGTTCCGATTTGGTCATGGGTCCCCTGACTTCCTGACGCTAAAGGAAACGAGGGGCGGATAGCCGCCCCTCGTCCGACTGCCTTAGTCGGCCTTGTTCATCTGCTCTTTCAGGAGAGCACCGAGCTTCGTGGTACCACCGGCGGCAGACTGGTAGTCGGCCATGGTGTCCGTAAGCTCTTCCTCGTCCTTCGCGCGGATCGACAGCTGGAGCTGACGGCCCTTGCGATCCATGCCGGTGAACTTGGCTTCGACCGCATCGCCAACCTTCAGGTGCTGCGTGGCATCTTCCACGCGTTCCTTGGCGATGTCGTTGGCGCGGATATAGCCTTCGACGCCTTCGCCCAGGTCGATGATCGCACCCTTCGCGTCGACTTCCTTCACGGTGCCGTTCAGAACGGTGCCGCGCGGATTCGTGGCCATGAACTGACCGAACGGATCCTGCTCCATCTGCTTGATGCCGAGGGAGATGCGCTCGCGCTCCGGATCGACCGCCAGGACCACGGCTTCGACTTCGTCGCCCTTCTTGAAGTTGCGAACGAGGTCTTCACCCGAAACCTGCCACGAGATGTCGGACAGGTGGACGAGACCGTCGATGCCGCCTTCCAGACCGATGAAGATACCGAAATCGGTGATCGACTTGATCTGGCCGGAAACCTTGTCGCCCTTCTTGTGCATGGCGGCGAAAGCTTCCCACGGGTTCGAACGGGTCTGCTTGATACCCAGCGAGATGCGGCGACGCTCCTCGTCCACGTCCAGAACCATGACCTCGGTCTCGTCACCGACCTGAACCACCTTGGCCGGGTTGACGTTCTTGTTGGTCCAGTCCATTTCGGAAACGTGCACCAGACCTTCGACGCCCGGCTCGATCTCAACGAAGCAACCGTAATCGGTGACGTTGGAGACCTTGCCGAACAGACGGCTGCCGACCGGGTAGCGGCGCGCGATGGCGACCCACGGGTCGTCGCCGAGCTGCTTGAGGCCGAGCGAAACGCGGTTGCGCTCGCGGTCGTACTTCAGCACGCGGACGTCCAGCTCGTCGCCGACGTTGACGACTTCGGACGGGTGACGCACGCGCTTCCACGCCATGTCGGTGATGTGCAGCAGACCATCGATACCGCCGAGGTCCACGAACGCGCCGTAATCGGTCAGGTTCTTGACGACACCCTTGACGACCGCGCCTTCGGTCAGACGCTCGAGCAGCTTCTCGCGCTCTTCCGAGAACTCGGTCTCGACAACGGCGCGACGGCTGACGACCACGTTGTTACGCTTGCGGTCGAGCTTGATGATCTTGAACTCGAGGTCCTTGCCTTCCAGATAAACCGGATCGCGGACCGGACGGACGTCGACCAGCGAGCCCGGCAGGAATGCGCGGACGTCCTTGATGTCGACAGTGAAACCGCCCTTGACCTTGCCGGAGATCTTGCCGGTGATGGTCTCTTCCTTGTCGAACGCCTGCTCGAGGTCGTCCCACACCATCGAACGCTTGGCCTTCTCGCGGGAGAGCTTGGTCTCGCCGAAGCCGTCTTCCAGGGCGTCAAGAGCAACCTTGACCTCATCGCCCACTTCTACTTCCAGGGCGCCCGACTCGTCCTTGAACTGCTCAATGGGGACGATGCCTTCGCTCTTCAGGCCGGCGTTGATCACCACCACGTCGTTGCGGATTTCCACAACGATACCGGTGACGATGGAGCCGGGCTTCAGCTTGGAAATAGCCTGCTGGCTCTGTTCAAACAGTTCGGCAAAACTTTCAGTCATGTTGATTCCAGGGTTATGAAAGGTCGGACCCGTCGGCGCCAGACATCATTGCTGTGCGCACGTACGAAGCGACCCACCGGTTGTGGGTGTCTCGGAAAGGATCTTCCTCGGCACCGTTGCCTAAATGCCCGCGCTTCAGCGCGGACGGGAATGCCGGATGCCCCCTTACGGGTGCAGCACGGCGAATACTTTCTCTACTACAGCCTCGATCGGCATGCCCGTCGTATCGATCAGGACAGCCCCCTCGGCAGGCTTCAGCGGGGCGACCGGGCGCGACGCGTCTCGCTCGTCGCGTGCCTCGATCTCTCGCAGCAGGCCTGCAAGTGTAACGCTCAGACCCTTATCCTTCAACTGCTTATAGCGCCTTTTCGCACGTTCGGACGCGCTGGCCGTCAGGAATACCTTATGGGCGGCATCGGGGAAAATCACCGTCCCCATGTCCCGCCCGTCCGCCACCAGACCCGGGGCCTTCCGGAACCCGTGCTGCAGGTCCACCAGGGCCTGGCGCACCGACGGGATCGCGGCGATGGCCGAAGCCGCGGCGCCGGCCGTCTCGGTACGCAGCTCGTCCGTGGCGTCGTGACCGTTGACCAGAACGTGGGTTTCGCCCCCGTCCGGGCTGGCGACGAAGCGAATTTTCGTCGTCTGGGCGCAGCGGGTGACGGCGTCGACGTCCGAGAGATCGATGCCCTCGGCGCCGGCGGCATAGCCCACGGCCCGGTAAAGCGCACCCGAATCGAGCAGGCGCCACCCCAGCTTGTCGGCGACGAGGCGGCTGATGGTTCCCTTGCCCGAGCCCGACGGTCCGTCGATAGTTAAGACCGGAACGATTGCCGGATGGGCCATGGGATTTCCTCGCGCCTGAAACCGCCATGATATCGCGTTGCAGCACGGCCCTGCCCATTGGACGTCGATGTCGGGCGCATGCTACAAGCCCCATCCCGTAGACCCATCCGAGCGCCCTCCTCACATGGCCGATCTCCAGAGCCAGTTCGAACAGGCCGCCCGGGATGCATCCGGGCTGCGGAAGCGGCCGGACAACGACACCATGCTCCAGCTCTACGCCCTCTTCAAACAGGGCTCGGAGGGCGACCTCAAAGGTAAACAGCCGGGATTCTTCGATTTCGTCGGCACCGCCAAGTACGAAGCCTGGGGCAAGCTCAAGGGCACACCTCGCGACGACGCCATGAACCGCTATGTCGCACTGGTCCGTTCGCTGCTCGACTGACGGCGTTTTCCCGGTTTACCCGCTTCCCAGACCGCTACGGGCAGCCCATCGAGGAGGTCCGCCACGCTGGCGACCCCTTCCCGTATCGTGGTCGAACCGCCTCCGAGCAGGCTCCTGTACTCGCCATCGGCCAGTCCGAGGCGCGTCCCGCTCCAGCGCTCCGCCGGAATCGCGGGCGTAGCCGCTCCGCCGAGCCAGACAGCCGTATGCCGCGCCACCAGCACCACGATGCGATGGCTGCCGTGGTGCCGCTCGAAGGCCACCAGCCGGTCGGCGGCCGCTCCGTCCACCGCCAGCGGCCGGTAGCCCCCTCGGGCGAACAGGACCGGATGCCCGGCACGCAATTGCAGCAGCCGGTGCAGGATCGATTGTTTCAGCGGGCCGGCACGCCAGGACGCCAATTCCTCGTTCACGGGCCGGGCGGCGACCAGCGAGGCGCGCCGGGCGGCAAAATCCACCGGGCGCCGGTTATCGGGGTCGACCAGACTGAAATCCCAGTAGTCGGTGCCCTGATACAGGTCGGGCACGCCTGGTGTAGTCAGTCTCAGCACCATCTGCGAAAGGCCATTGGCCGCGCCGGCGCATGCGACGAAGTCCACGAACGCGGCGATGTCCCGGCCAAAGCCGTCGCCTCCGGTCAGCAGATCGCGCATGAACGCCTCGCAGGCGTCCTCGTAGGGTTCGTTCGGCGACGTCCAGCGCGTCCAGCGTTTCGCCTCCCGCAGTGCCTTGCGCTGCCAGCCGGCGATCCGGTCGGCAAACGCCGCCATCCCGGCGGCATCGTCAGGACGCAGATCGAGCGGCCATGCGCCGACCAGCATCTGATAGAGCATCAGTTCGTCGGGTGCGGCTGGCGCCATGCGCCCCTCGGCCTTGCGGCGCAGCTCCGAGTGGTGCGTGCGCCATCGCTCGACCGTAGCGATCCACAGGTCGGGAATTTCGGACAGCACGGCCAGCCGGGCCCGCAGGTCCTCGCCACGCTTGTGGTCGTGCGTTGCCGTGGCGAGTAGATTGTCCGGGTGGTGGCGTGCCCGCGCACGGGCATGCGCATGGAAGTCGTCCACGGAGATCGCCAGACGTGCCGCGTCCGCGCCGACTTCGTTGCGCGACAGCAACCGTCCATAGCGATACCCGGCCGTGTCCTCTACCGCCTTCGCGGCGACCGGTGACGTCGCTTGCTGAAAGACCGCGATGGCCCGCTCGCGCGCACGCCTGGCCGCACCGGGTGGCATCGAACGCGGCGCCTGTCCGCCCAGCCACACACCCACCTGATGGAGCAGTTCCGCATCCTCCAGACGAAGCGTCCGCGCGGCGCCCTCGATGGCACGACCGAAAACGGCTTCGTCGAAATCGTCCCTGCCCGCGCCGCCCGCATACGTGCGATAGACGGGGAAATGAACCAGCAATTCGATAAGCACCCGGCGAATGGCCGGCAATGACACGTCCCGCGTGGCAACGTCCGCGCGCGCCGATGCGAACAGCGCGCGTGCCGTCCGATCCAGTTCGGATTCGAAACTGTCCACCAGAATCTGTCGACGCGCACTCACGGCCTGCGTCGCGAAGTCGGCGCGATCCCCGGTCGTGTTTCGCCAGAGTTCCGTCAGCGGTGCTTCGCCCGATTCGTCGTGCAGCACGGCCGACACCTGATCCATGAATTCGTAGCCGGTCGTGCCATCCGTGCGCCAATCCACCCGCAGCGGTTCGTCGTCCGCAAGAATTTTTTCGACGACGAGATACGCCGCATCGCGCGGTGCGCCTTCGGGACGCTGGTCGCGCAAACGTTCCAGCCGGTGCCGTAGCTGCCTGCAATACCTTCTGGGATCGGCGAGGCCGTCGACATGATCGCAGCGCACGCCATCGATCAGTCCTTGCGCGTAAAGACGAAAAATCAGCGAATGCGTGTCTTCGAACACAGCCGTTCGCTCGACGCGCAGACCCGCCAGTTCATTGATATCGAAAAAACGCCGGTAGTTGACGATGTCGCTGGCGAGCTTCCAGAAGGCGAGCCGGTAGTGCTGGCTCTCGATCAACCGATGCAAGCGCGCCCTGCCCCCGGACGTCGCCGCGTCGTAATCGCCGAGCGCATGACCTTCGAGCCCTGTGCACGACTCGGGCGACAACGGCAGCCGTTGATCGTAAACGCGCAGCATGAACTGCGTATCCTCGCGCACCAGCGCCAGGTCGGCGGCCGCAAGCGCCTCGTGGTAGGGCGCGCCGAGGATGGGTAGCAGTACACGTCCGCGCACAAGGGGATCGGCAGCCTGCCAGTCGATGTCGAAGTAGCTGGCGTAGCGGCTCTCCCGGCCATGGGCCAGCACGTCCATCCACCATGCGTTCCCGGCACCGATACCCATGTGGTTCGGCACGATGTCGACGATGAGTCCCATACCACGCCCACGCAGTTTCGCGACCAGCGCGCGCAGCCCGGATTCACCGCCCAGTTCGGGATTGATCTGGTGGCAATCGACGACATCGTAGCCATGCGTCGATCCGGCGCGCGCACGCAGGATCGGCGATGCGTAGAGATGACTGATGCCGAGATCGGCGTAGTAATCGACCGTACCCAGCGCATCCTCGAACGTGAATCCGGAATGGAACTGTAAGCGCGCCAACGCGCGCGGCGGACTCACGAACGCGTCCGCGCCGCCGCGATGGCAACGCACGTGGCGTGCGCGATCGGTCCATCGAAGAGGCGCGACGACGAATCGGGCATACGCCTGCGCCAGTTCGGATGGACGGCGTCGGTCGGACCCGGCAGGTTCGGTTGCTCGTGCAGACCCAGCACATCCTCGATCGGAAAGATCGTCAGGGGCGACGGCGTACCCGCGACATGCTTCGCCGCGGCCACCACTACGGGAGAGATATCGTCGGGCGCCGGCGGCGCATTTTCATCCCATGCGGCGCCCGACGCACATAGCGCTCGCCACAACAGATCGCGATCGCGCGCGCGTTCCGCCATCTCGTCGATGGCGGGATTGTCCAGCCCCGTCAGCTTGCGCCACGCCACGTCCTTGCCACTCCACCAGCCCGCGACGGTGGGAACGTCGTGCGTACTGGTGGTCGCCATGGCCTTTGGCGACCATTCCGACGGAGCGATGAATCCGCCGTCCGCCGCGCGCTCGAACCAGAGCACGCGAATGCCAAGCACACCCGCGTCGCCGATGGTCTGACGAAAATCCGAAGGCACCGTACCGAGATCCTCGCCGATGACGATGGCCCGATGCAGATGCGATTCCAGCGCAATCAGCCGCAGCATGTCGGTCAGCGGATAGCGCACATACGCACCTTCGGTCGCACCGGCGCCATGCGGCACCATCCACAGGCGCTTCAGTCCCAGCACGTGATCGATACGCACACCGCCCGCATGGGCCAGCGCCGCACGCAACATGCCGATGAAGCCAGCGAAGCCTGTCGCGAGCAAGCCGCGCGGCGAGAACGTCGTCAGTCCCCAGTCCTGTCCCAGGCGATTGAGCGCGTCGGGAGGAGCGCCGACCGAAAGACCTTTGAGTACTTCGCGCTGATGACTCCAGGCGTGACTGCCACCACTGTCCGCACCGACGGCCAGGTCCGCGACCAGGCCGATGGCCATGCCCGCATCGCGCGCTGCTTGTTGCACGGAGTCGAGCCCCTGCGCGGCGAGCCACTGCAGATAGGCGTGAAACGCGACCTCGCGGGAATGTTCGCGCGCAAACGCCGCGACGTCCGGCGATGTCGGATCGTGGAATTCGCTGGGCCATCCCTGCCAGCCGCCCGGACGGCCATGCGCGCTGAAGTGCGAATGCAACGCTTCGAAGCGAGCGTGACGTTCCAGCGATTCGCCTTTCTCGCGGCGAAACGCCATGAAACGCTCCGCATGCGCGAAATCCACCGACACCCCTTCGAACAGCGAGCGCAGGATCGTCATGCGCGCCCTGGCCGCACGCGGCCAGTCGATCAGTTCCAGCCATTCCAGTTCGGCCAGTTCCTGCCTGAGGTTATGCGTATCGATCACGGCACGCATCATCTGTTCGCCGTTGACCGTCGACGCATCGACATACAACGCGTTGAGGAACAGACGGCTCGATGGCGAATATGGGCTATAGCGTTCGGGAGCGGCGGCGAACATCGCGTGCAGCGGACTGATCGCCAGCGCATCCGCTCCCTTCTCCGCCGCCGCCCGCGCGCATTGTTCCAGTGCCGAAAAGTCGCCGATGCCGCCGTCGCCCGGACGACGCAGCGCCGCCATCTGCACGGCCACGCCCCAGGGACGATCCGCACCGCGAACGTCCTCGACACCGAATGCACGGCTCGGCGCAACGGCAAGCGCAACGTCCTCGTCGCCCAGTTGCAGCCGGTAATAACCCGGTACCAGGAGCGCGTCGATCGATGTCGCGCCTGTCGGCAGTTCCCCCTCGATCAGGGTCGTGCCGATGTCGGTAGTCACACGATAACGGCGACCGCGTCCGGCGGCAGGCACATTCAGCGGTTTACCCGCCTCTGCCGTAATCAACGCGGGCATCTGCTTGCCTTCGCGTTCACGCTCGACGCGATCGAGGCTCGCGTCGATGTCGCCGCTGGAATCGGCAGGGAGATCCAGTGCCCGCAGCACGGCGCGCAACGTGTCGGGGCGAACAACCTGCGCCTGGTCGTGCGCGTCCCGCCAGCGTACGTCGACGCCCGCGAGTTCCGCGAGCCGGGCGAGACGATCATCGATAGACGCATTCACAACTTAAGACTCCACACAGGCAAGAGTGTGACGGGAAGGCAGAAGACCGCGCGATACCGCCGCGATAGAGGCCGCGTCGCCATGAATCCACGCAGCCGATGCCGATGGTGGCGCTTTCAGAGTGACGTCCACGTCGCCGAGGTTCGCGAAGATCGTCAACACCTTCGTTCCCAGTTTCCAGCTTGCGCGGAATGCGTGGTCTCCAAGCGTGCGCGCACCCGTCGAACGCGCATCGTCTATCCATGGCGCAATATGTCGCGCCCGCAGAGCAAGCAGTTCGCGCACCAGCGCGAGTCGCCGCTGACAGACCGGATCGCTGGCCTCGACCATGTCGGGACGTGACGCATCGAATGTCGATGGGGCAGCCGGATCGGGCATCCCCGCACCGGAAAAACTCGCGAATGCCGCGAATTCCTTGCGACGTCCCTCGCGCACCGCGTCGCGAAGCGCCGGATCGCCAAAGTCGGCGAAGAACAGGAACGGCGTGCGACTGCCCCATTCCTCGCCCATGAACATCAGCGGGACAAAGGGCGCAAGCAACAGGAGCGCTGTGGCAGCGACAAGTACCGCCTCGTCGACCAGCGTCGTCAGCCGGTCGCCCAATGCGCGATTGCCGATCTGATCGTGGTTCTGCAGGAAACTCACGAAACGCGCCGGCATCTTGTCCGCGCTGTATTCGCCCCGATGCTTGCCGCCCATGATTTCGCCCTGCCAGGCGAAGCCTTCGGTAAGCACGCGTTCGAGCTTTGGCAAGGGGTCCTGATAGTGCGCGTAGTAGCCTTCCGATTCGCCGGTGATCAACACATGCAGCGCATTGTGGAAATCGTCGTTCCACTGCGCATCGAAACGCTCGCGTCCAAGCAGGTGAGCCTGATTGGACTCGTTCTCCAGCACCAGATGGATATGGCGGCCGGGCCCGGTCACCGCACGTACGCGGCTGGCCAGCGACGCCAGCCAGCCGGGATTGCCGATGGCGTGCACAGCATCCAGACGCAGGCCGTCGATACGAAACTCCTGTACCCAGTACAGCGCGTTATGAACGAAATAGTCGCCCACTTGCGGCACCGACACGGCAATCGCGGGGCCCCACGGCGTATGCGGCTTGTCCTGGAAGAATGGCGATGCATACGCGCCGAGGTAATTTCCTTCCGGCCCGAAATGGTTGTAGACGACGTCGAGAAACACCATCAGTCCGAAGCCGTGCGCATCGTCGACAAGCCGTTTCAGATCGTCCGGGCTACCGTAAGCCGTCGCCGGTGCGAAGGGAAGGACGCCGTCGTACCCCCAGTTGCGCTCTCCCGGGAACTCCGCGATGGGCATCAGTTCGATGGCGGTAAACCCGAGTTCGGCCAGGCGCGGCAAAGCCGCGCGTACGCCGTCGAAACCGCCCATCAGTCCGGCGTGGACTTCGTAGATCACCGCTTCGCGCCATGGCCTGCCCTTCCAGTCGCCATGCCGCCACGCGTACTCGGTCGGCTCGGTAATCACGCTATAGCCGTGCACGTCGCCGTCTTTCTGCAGACGCGAGGCAGGATCGGGAACCGTCAAACCGTCTTTCACACGAAAGCGGTAGCCCGTGCCCACCGGCGCATCCAGCACGCCTTCGAACCATCCATCGGTCAGCGCATGCATGGCCGAAGCCGCACCCGCATCGGTTTCCACGAAGACGGTATCCACATCCGGCGCCCACAGCCTGAATCGTGCGCGTCCGCGTCCGAGCGGGCGCACTCCATAAGGCATCGCATGGGCGAACCGTGTCGTCATGTGTTTTCCGTGCGCACCGCCGCTGCGAGCAGAACCACGCTGCGCCCCTGCACCTCGATCGACGGCTCGGTATATGCGGTTTCCGAAGCGGTGGGTTCGGCACTGTTGCAGCGCAGCCTCCACGGCAACGAAGGCTGCGGAAGATTGAACGCATGCGCTTCGGGCGTCGCGTTGATCAATACCAGCGTGACGTCGACGCGGCGTTCGCCATACGCCTGTGCCCGGCGCAATCCCAGCAGACGCCCTTCCGTATAGTCCCAGGTGGCCTGCGTCATCTCCGCGCCGCTTTCGTCGAACCAGGCCACCTCCTTGATACCGGGCGCGACTTCCTTATCGCCTCGGAGGAAGTGCGCAGCGCGCAGCGTGGGATGCTGTTCGCGCAGGCGGATAAGCCGCGCGACGAAGTCGGTAAGTTCGCGTCCACGGTCGGAGGTCGCCGTCTTCCAGTCGTACCAGGAAATCTCGTTATCCTGGCAGTACGCATTGTTATTGCCGTTCTGCGTGCGACCGAACTCGTCGCCGCCCAGCAGCATGGGCGTGCCATGCGAGAAGAACATCGTGGCCAGCATCGAGCGCTTCGTACGGTCGCGCGCCGTCTGGATGGCCGGATCGTCGGTCGGTCCCTCGACGCCCTGGTTGTAACTCTCGTTATCGTTACCGCCGTCGCGGTTGTCCTCGCCGTTGGCTTCGTTGTGCTTGTCGTTGTAGCTGACCAGATCTTCCAGCGTGAAGCCATCGTGCGCAGTGACGAAGTTCACGGAGGCCCAGGGCTTGCGGCGCTGGTGATCGAACAGGTCTCCCGACGCCTGCAACCGGCCGGCCAGCACCCCGCGCATGCCCGCATCGCCCTTCCAGAAGCGGCGCACGTCGTCGCGGAACTTGCCGTTCCACTCGGCGAATCCCGGCGGATGATTGCCTAACTGGTATCCCCCCGGGCCGATGTCCCAGGGCTCGGAAATCAGCTTCACCCCCGCAAGGACCGGATCCTGACGCATCGCGTCGAACAGGCCGCAGCAAGGATCGAAGCCGTGTTCCTCCCGGCCCAGGCTCACGCCGAGGTCGAAGCGGAAGCCATCGATATGGAACGTCGTCACCCAGTAGCGGAGCGAGTCCATGACCAGCTGGATCACGCGGGGATGCGCCGTATTGACCGTGTTTCCCGTGCCGGTGTCGTTGATGCAATAACGGGGATTGTCGGCCAGAAGCCGGTAGTAGCTCTTGTTGTCCAGACCACGGAAAGACATCGTCGTCCCGAGTTCGCTGCCCTCGCAGGTATGGTTGTAAACCACATCGAGGATCACCTCGATCCCCGCCGCATGCAGCGCCTGCACGGCCGCCCGTATCTCGTTGAGTGTGCCTTCGGACAGATAACTCGGCTCGGGCGCGAAGAAGGCCAGCGTGTTGTAGCCCCAGTAGTTGCGCAGCTTCATCTCGGTCAGGCGGCGGTCCTGCACGAACGCGTGCACGGGCAGCAGCTCGACAGCGGTAATGCCCAGCTTCACCAGATAGTCGATGACGTAGGGATCGGCCAGCGCGAGAAACGTTCCGCGTTCATGCGGGCGGATGCGTTTGAGCGTACGCGTCAGTCCGCGTACGTGGGTCTCGTAAACGACCGTTTCGTTCCACGGCGTGTGCGGACGGTTATTGACCGTCCAGTGCATGGGCTCGTCGACGACGACCGCCTTGGGCATCGCCATCGCGCTATCGCGACGGTCGAAAGAAAGATCGGCGCGGGACGACGAAACACGGTAGCCATGCAGCGCATCGGACCATCGAACCTGACCGTGCAGTAGCCGCGCATACGGATCGAGCAACAACTTGTTCGGATTGAAGCGGTGCCCTTCCTCCGGCTCGTACGGTCCGTGAGCACGGAAACCGTAGAGCGTGCCGCCACGAACGCGCGGAAGGTAGCCATGCCAGATCTCGTCGGTACATTCGGGCAGATCGTAACGGGCGATCTCCCGGCGACCGGACGGATCGAAAAGGCATAGCTCGATGCGTTCGGCATGCGCAGAGAACACCGCGAAATTCGTGCCCATACCATCGCACGACGCGCCCAGTGGATAGGGTGAGCCGGATTGCATGCGTTCGGGAAGTGCGGGCATCGATAGTCTCGTCAGTCGGCGATAAGGATGACGGTAGCCAGCGGCGGCAACGTGAGGGACAGCGAGGCCTCGAATCCATGGCTGCCGACGTCGTCCGCATGGCGGCCCCCGTCGTTACCCAGGCCCGAGCCACCGTAGACGGACGCGTCGGTATTGATCGCTTCGCGCCAGCGACCACGCAGGGGCACGCCGATACGGAAATCGCGACGCGGGCTCGGTGTCATGTTGCAGACCACCAGCGCGGGTTTTCCGTCGGCCGCGAACCGGAGCCACGCAAAGACGCTCTGTACCGCATCGTCACCGATGACCCAGCGGAAGCCGCGCGGGTCGGTATCCCACGCGTGCAGGGCCGGCTCGGCGGCATACAGGCGATTCAGGTCGCGGACCAGCGTCTGCACACCGAGATGTTTCGGATCGTCGAGCAGATCCCACGCGATCTGCGCATCGTGATTCCACTCGTGCGGCTGCGCGATCTCGCCACCGTTGAACAGCAGCTTCTTGCCCGGATGCGCCCACATGAAACCGAAGTACGCGCGCAGATTCGCGAAACGCTGCCAGTCGTCGCCCGGCATCCGTCCGAGCAGCGAACGTTTTCCGTGGACGACCTCGTCGTGCGACAACGGCAGCACGAAACGCTCCGACCAGGCGTAGACCATGCCGAACGTCATCTCGTGATAATGCCAGCGCCGATGGATCGGATCGCGCGACATGTATTCCAGCGTGTCGTGCATCCAGCCCATGTTCCACTTGAACGTGAAACCGAGACCACCATCGGCGACCGGTTGCGTTACACCCGGCCATGCCGTGGATTCCTCGGCAATGGTCATCGCATCCGGATGCCCCTCGGCGATCAGCTGGTTAACCCGGCGCAGGAAGGCGATCGATTCCAGATTCTCGCGGCCGCCATAAATATTCGGTACCCACTCGCCATGCTTGCGGCTGTAGTCGCGATAGAGCATGGAGGCCACCGCATCCACGCGCAGACCGTCGACATGAAAGCGTTCCAGCCACGCCAGCGCGCTGGCGATGAGAAATGCGGAAACCTCGTTGCGGCCGAGGTTGAAGATCATCGTGTTCCAGTCCTGATGGAATCCTTCGCGCGGGTCCGCATGCTCGTATAGCGGCGTGCCGTCGAAATGCGCCAGACCATGGATATCCGTCGGAAAATGCGCGGGCACCCAATCGACGATAACGCCGACACCCGCCTCATGGCAGCGATCGACGAAGCGCGCGAATGCCTCGGGCGTGCCAAAACGCGACGTCGGCGCGAACTGCCCCAGCGGCTGGTAGCCCCAGGAACCGCCGAACGGGTATTCGGATATCGGCAACAGTTCGATATGCGAAAAGCCCATACCCGAGACGTAGGGAATCAGCCGCTCGCCCAGCGTGTCCCAGTCCAGCGTGCCGCCGTCGGGTGCCCGCAACCATGAACCGGCGTGCAGTTCGTAGATCGAAAGCGGCGAGCCGGCGTGATGAAGTTCGCCACGCCGCTTCATCCATGCCTGATCCGTCCAGCGAAACGCTTCGGGATCGGCTACGACCGAGGCCGTCGCGGGCGGAAGTTCGGCGGCAAGGGCGACCGGGTCCGCACGCTGGGTCAGGGACCCGTCGGCGCCCCATATCTCGTATTTATAGCGGGCCCCGGGAAGCAGTCCCGGCACGAACAGCTCCCATACACCGGCTGGCATGCGCAGACGCATCGGATGACGCCTCCCATCCCAGCTGTCGAAATCGCCGACCACGCTCACGCGCCGGGCATTGGGTGCCCACACGGCGAAACGTACGCCGTGCACGCCGTCGACGGTTACCGGATGCGCACCCAGACAACGAAACAGCTCGATATGCGTGCCGTCGGAAAGGCGGCGCAGATCGTCGTCGCCGAGCAACATTCCGAACTCGTAGGGATCGTGGGTTTCCTGCACGCCCGCCGGCCAGCGAACCCGCAGGCGATAGGCGCCATCGCCATCGACGACTCCGGCGAAGAATCCCACCGGGTCCACACGGGCGAGCGCGCCGAGCGATGTGCCGGCGGCATCGATAACATCCACCGCCAGAGCACCCGGCTGCAACGTGCGAATCGTGCGTCGTCCATCGATCCGGTGAGGACCGAGCATCGCGAACGGATCTCCATGCCGCCCTTCCACCAACGCGGCAATCGCGACGGCATCGGTAAGACCGAGGGCGTTCCTGTCGATCACGCGTCGTTCTCCAGCTCGTTGGCGGTATCGCCACGGGCGGCGTGCAGCAGCCCGCGCACGGGAACGTCCAGCCAGCCCGGCCGGTTCGCCGCTTCATAGTTCACTTCGTAAGCCGCCTTCTCGATTACGAACAGTTCGAGCAACGGTGCGAACGCATCGGCTTCCACCCAACGCACCGCGGCCGTATCCAGCACGGTGCGATAAGCGGCCAGGAAGACGGAGACCGCCCGCTCGCGGAACTGCGCGAGATATTCTCCGAAGCCCGCATCCTCGACCGGGGCAAGGCCGTCCTCGCCGCGCATCGCCATGGCGGCCGCATAGTCCAGCGAGCGCAGGAACCCGGCGACATCGCGCAGCGACATCACCTTCGCACGCCGCTCCGCCAGCGTGCGCGCGGGCTCGCCTTCGAAGTCGATGATGTATGCATCGTCCTGCACCACAAGGATCTGGCCCAGATGGAAATCGCCGTGCGCGCGCGTCAGCAGCGCGCCCTCGCCCGCCCGGGCCAGCGCGTCGATGCGACGATCGAGCGTATCGGCCAAACCGTGCAAGGCGGCGACGTCCTCATCCATATCCGTTCGCGATGCTCCCGCCACATCGGTGGCCTCCAGCGCACGAGCGACCTGCTTGCGAACCGAGTCGCGCAACGCTGTCACGTCCGCCGTCGTTGCCTTGCGTGGCGCGAAAGCATCGACATCGCTCGGCGCAGCGAGTACGGCATGCAGCTCGCCCAGACGCGTACCCACCGCGCGCGCGAAGCTGTCGTAACCCCGGGCGATTTCCTCGCGCCGGTCCGGATCGTCCGAATGGCTGTATTCGTCGTAACTGCGGCTCAGATAGTCCAGCGTCCAACGCCACGCATCGCCCTGATTGCGCAGGAACCCCTGCAATACCGCCAGCGTCGTACGCTCGCCCGCATCGTCGATTCGCACCACTTCGCCCAGCAGTGGCGCCGTATTCGCATAGCCGTGTTCGGTGAGATAGCGGGACATTTCCACTTCGGGATTGATGCCGCCGGAGGTCAGACGGAACAGCTTCAGCACGCCGGTGTCGTGCAGGATCATCGAGCTGTTCGACTGCTCGGTGAGCATCCAGCGATTCTCGATCTCCGGTGGGAAGGTCAGCTTCGCGAACGCGTCGGTCGTTTCGAAATGAATGGAGCCGCCGGCATGCACCTGCAACTGGAGATTGTCGCGCAGCCCGATGAGCAGGCCCGATGCGAACGCTTCCAGCGAGAAACCGTCGGTAAGCAAACCGATGCGACGGCCGCGACGCACGCGCGCCAATGCCAGCTGCTGCGCGCGGGACGACGGATTCTCGTCCTCCCACACGATGCCCACCGGTAAGCTGTAACGCTGCTTGCCGCCATCGCTCAACGTGGCCTCAATCTCGCAGATGATGAGGTCGTCGCCACGATCGGGCCATGCCGCCGCATAGACGATATGGACGCTTTCGATACCGCGATCCTTGGCATTGAACCAGCGCCGCACCGCCAGATATTTCGGCAGCACTTCGCGCTCGATCACCCCCCGGTGATGGGCCATGACCGGGCCTTCGATCAGCGGACCGCGCACGACCAGCGTTTCGTAATCGGGCATCGGCTCGGCTGGCTCCACATGCCAGTCGGGCATCTGCGCGTTGGCGCATATCTGGAACGCATAGAAACCGTACGGCGGCAGCGTAAGCAGATAAGGCAAACGGCCGATCGGCGGGAAGGACGATCCACCCATGATTTCGATGGGAACCTGGCCGTCGAAAGCGGCCAGGTCCAGCTCGACGGCCTGCAGCGAGCGCGACATGTTCGCGACGCAAAGCACCTGATCGCCGTCGAACTCGCGAAGGTAAGCCAGCACTTTGCGATTGCCGGGATAAAGGAATTTCAGCGTGCCACGGCCGAACGCCTTATAACGCTTACGCACCGCCAGCATGCGTCGCGTCCAGTTCAGCATCGAATGGGGATCGCGCGCCTGCGCTTCGACGTTGATCGCCTGATAGCCGTACAGCGGGTCCATGATCGGCGGCAGCACCAGACTGGCCGGATCGGCGCGGGAGAATCCGCCATTGCGGTCGATGGACCATTGCATCGGCGTGCGTACGCCGTCGCGGTCGCCGAGATGGATGTTGTCGCCCATGCCGATCTCGTCGCCGTAATAGAGCACCGGCGTGCCCGGCATCGTCAGCAGCAGCGCATTCATCAGTTCGATGCGTCGACGGTCGCGCTCCAGCAAGGGAGCAAGGCGACGACGAATACCCAGGTTGATGCGCGCACGACGATCGGCGGCATAGGTTTCCCACAAATAGTCGCGTTCCGAATCCGTCACCATTTCCAGCGTGAGTTCGTCGTGGTTGCGCAGGAAAATCGCCCATTGGCAGGCGTCGGGAATCGCGGGCGTCTGCCGCATGATGTCTGTGATGGGAAAGCGGTCCTCTCGAGCGATCGCCATGTACATGCGCGGCATCAGTGGGAAGTGGAACGCCATATGGCATTCGTCGCCCTGTCCGAAATAGTCCTGCGTGTCTTCCGGCCACTGGTTGGCTTCCGCCAGCAGCATGCGGTCGGGATAGTGCTCGTCGATCTCCTTGCGCATCACCTTCAGGATGGCGTGCGTTTCGGGGAGGTTCTCGTTATTGGTGCCTTCGCGCTCGATCAGATACGGCACGGCGTCCAGGCGCAGGCCATCCACACCCATGTCGAGCCAGAAACGCATCACGTCCAGCACGGCCTTCAGTACGGCGGGATTGTCGAAATTCAGATCGGGCTGGTGCGAGAAGAAGCGATGCCAGAAGTACTGGCCCGCGACCGGGTCCCAGGTCCAGTTCGATTTTTCGGTGTCCAGAAAAATGATGCGCGTCCCGTCGTAAGCCTGATCGGTGTCCGACCAGACATAGAAGTTGCGCGCGGCGGAACCTTTCTTCGCGTGACGTGCGCGCTGGAACCACGAATGCTGGTCGGACGTATGATTGATGACCAGCTCGGTAATGACACGCAGTCCGCGATCGTGCGCTTCGGCGATGAAGCGCCGCGCATCCGACAGCTTGCCGTAGTCGGGATGCACCGCCTTGTATTCGGCGATGTCGTAGCCGTCGTCGCGCCGGGGACTGGGATAGAACGGCAGCAGCCACAGCGTATTCACGCCAAGGTCCGCGATGTAGTCGAGCTTGTCGATCAGACCCTGGAAATCGCCCACGCCATCGTCGTTGGCGTCGAAGAACGACTTCAGGTGCACCTGATAGATGATCGCATCCTTGTACCAGAGCGGATCGACGGAGAATCCGGGTGCGGCCGCTTCGTTATGCGCTTTGACTCGTCGTGCCATGGATCAGACTCCGGGTAGCCGGACATGCCAAAGGGCGTATGGCTGGCCGAGGCCGAGCCATACGTTTTGATACGCGCCGCGCCAGGTAATGGGATGGTCGTGCAGAAGGTCCTGAACGGTGACGACAGCGTCGCTTCCGAGACCCCAGTCGGCCAGCGGAAGTTCGATGTCGGCGCCCTGCGCGTTATGCGGATCGAGGCTGATCGCGACCAGCACGATATCGTCGCTGTCGCGTGCGCGCTTCTCGAAGAACAGCACCCGGTCGTTATGCGCCGTGAGAAAACGGATGCCGAGATGACTCTGCAACGCCGGATGCGCGCGACGGATGAGATTGAGCTGGGTGATCTCGGCGATGATATTGCCGGGCATCGTCCAGTCGCGCGGCTTGATCTCATACTTTTCCGAGTCCAGATACTCTTCTTTTCCGGGTATCGGCGTGCCTTCGCACAGTTCGAAACCGGAGTAGACGCCCCACAGACCCGAGAGCGTCGTGGCCAGCGCGGCGCGTATCAGGAACCCCGGGCGGCCGGAGGTCTGCAGGAAGTACGGATCGATGTCCGGCGTATTGACGAAGAAATTCGGCCGGAAGAAATCCTTCGGTGCCGTCTGCGTGAGTTCCGTCAGGTAGTCGATGAATTCCTGCTTCGTATTGCGCCAGGTGAAATAGGTATACGACTGGCTGAAACCGACCTTGGCCAGACGGTACATCGGCTTCGGACGCGTAAAGGCCTCGGACAGGAACAGCGTGTCGGGATACTTCGAGCGCACACGCGCGATCATCCATTCCCAGAACGGAAACGGCTTGGTATGCGGATTGTCGACGCGGAATGTCCGCACGCCCTCGCCCGCCCAGTACAGCACCACGTCGCACAGCGCGTTCCACAGCGACGGCACCGCACCGTCCGCGTAGAAATCGACATTGACGATGTCCTGGTATTTCTTCGGCGGATTCTCCGCATAACGGATGCTTCCGTCGGGACGCCAGTCGAACCATTCCGGGTGTTCCTTCAGCCAGGGATGATCCGGCGAACACTGGATGGCGAAGTCGAGCGCGAGTTCCAGCCCGTGCTCGTATGCCGCGTCGCGAAGACGGCGGAAGTCCTCGATACTGCCCAGCTGCGCATGGATCGCCGTATGCCCGCCTTCCGGCGAGCCGATCGCGTACGGACTGCCGGGATCGTCCGGCCCCGGCGTGAGCGTATTGTTCTTTCCCTTGCGGAAAGCCATGCCGATCGGATGGATCGGCGGGAAGTACAGCACGTCGAAACCCATGTCGCGGATCGCGGGCAAACGGCCGATGACGTCGTTGAACGTGCCGTGGCGCGACGCGTCGCTCGTCTGCGACCGCGGAAACAGTTCGTACCAGCTCGCGAACTCCGCTTCGCGGCGATCCACGTCCACGATCAATGTCGGAGCGGAGGCAATGGCAAATGGGCGCGGATCGGATGCCGACATATCGGCTAGCGTTTCTTCGGACAACAACAGCTCGAGACGCTCGCTTTCCCCAGCCTTGTTCAGACTGGCGAGCAACGAACGTACGGCCCTGGCACGCGCGCCGTTCGTGCTGGCCGCGCGCGCCTCCACCAGCAGCCGACCTTCCTCCAGTTCGAGACTCACCGGCACACCGGCACGCTGTTTCGTATCCAGTTCGTAGCGATAACTCGCGAAAGCGTCGCGCCAGGCTTCGATGCGATATTCGAAACGCCCGGTACGCGTCGGCGTGAAACTGGCGGTGTAGACGTCGTTTCCCTGCGCCGTCATGACTTCTTCGTGCCAGCTCTTATCGTCCTGCGCTCGCCACTGCAGGCGCACGGCCAGCACGTCGTGTCCGTCCATGAAAACGTCCGCGCTTACGTCGATGCGCTGACCGGCAATGCGTTTCGCGGGAAAGCGGCCATCGTCCACACTGGGACTGACGGCTTCGATGCACAGACGCGACGCGCCGGTCGCCGCCTTGATCGACTCTTTAGCCTGAGCTGCACTGAGTTTGCGCTGGATGGGCGTGGCGCGACCGGCGGACAGCGCGACCACCTCGCCGGGCGCCAGAACGATGTCTTCACCCCCATCGAATACTTTGCGGCCATCGGCGGTCGCATACGGTCCGAAGTGCGAAGCCGCACCCGTCAGCGCGTGCGCGGCACGGACGATCGCATCGCGATCCAGCGACGCGTTCACCAGAACCAGCCTCGCCTGCTCCGCGCGCCGGGGATCCAGTTCGCTGGTCGACAGCAGAACGGCAACATGGCCCTCCGAACCTATATTCCGGTACGGCATGCGCATCGCGTTCGCATCCAGAACGGCGTTCGCCTTGCGCACGACGCCGGATAGGTCGACCGAGCCATTCGCGGCCATCGACGCGGGCGTGGTCGGTTCGCCGCGACGCGGGTCCAGTGCGTCGTGAACCGCGTACTCGAACCCCATGGGCATCATCCAGCCCGCCGGCGACGCGACGGAAAAATCGATAGCGCGGTGATACGCCCTCTCGCGTTGATTTTCTTCGCCGATGGCATCGCCAAGCCGCGTGGCGAACGGCACTTCGGGACACGCCAACGCGGGAGCGACGACATCCAGACGCGCCGCCTCCTGAGCGAACCACGGCGCACGGAAATCCCACCAACTGGACGACGAAACCGTGGCATCGAATCCCGCACCGGCCAACGCGGCAAGTTCGTCCGGCGTGCTTCCGGGCGTCCAGGCGACGAATACGGTATCCGGCGCGTCCGTCCGAACCGCGTCGAAAAGCGTTTTCCACCGTGTGGCGGAAAGCCGGTGCGGATGTATGACCCGGTAACCGCGAATGCCCACATCGCTCCAGGCCTTCAACCGCTCGACCCACCACGCGATGGCGGCATCGGCGACGGCGGGATCATTGAGGCGCCAGCGCGCGCTGTCGCTTTCCGCGGGCGTCCAGCGTGGATCGGGCGTGCCGTGTTCGGCGGCCACCGCGCGGAACCATTCGGGGTGTTCGTTCCGCACGGGCGAGTCGGAGGCCAGTTCGTCCAGCGGCAGGTCCAGCCACAGCGCCATATCGCGGGCCCGGCACGCTTTGGCCAACTGGTCGAGTCGCTGTGCGGCATGCCCTTCGACGGTGAGCGTCGGATGCAGGCGGTCGAAATCGCGGGTGACGAAGACATCGCCGCTGGTCGACGCATCGAAAGGCGGCGCGATCAGCAGTTGGCGAAAGCCGAGCGCTGCCGCGTGATCCAGCCATGCCGTCCAGTTCGCCAGTCCACCCACCAGCAGCGGGTGGAGGTAATAAATGCGAAACGGCGGACGTTCGGTACTGGCCGACATGGGATCTCCCAAGAGTAGGAAGCAAGCATGCCGAGTCGGATGTATGCATCGCGCCAAAGGAGGCACGAAGGTCACGCACGCTTACGGCCCCCACAGTGACGCAGGCCCGTGTTGCCGTAGTGTGAACGTGTGCTGGTCTTATGCGCGAATCGCTAGATATCGCGCATTTGCCGTGCAATGGACTGCTCGTCGTCGCCATCGCGATTCGCGAGCAGACTCGCCGCACCGAGGCGATCGTCCGCCGTGCGGTTCTGGCTGAGCTTCCATTTCCCTTCGATGCGGGCGATGGGAATGCGCAGCCCGACGATGGCGCCGAGCAGGCGTTCGACGTAGTCGGACGGCGCGTCGTCCACGCTCCAGGGGCGGGACTGGGTGGCCGCTTCGTGACGCGTCGTCAGACGAACCAGCAGATCGCGCAGTCGCGTGGGATCGTCGAAGCGTTCCGGCACGCCGTACGCGTGGACGGCGATGTAGTTCCAGGTCGGAACTTCGCGGCCGTGCGTCGCCTTGCCCGGGTAACCATTGGGCGAGATATAGGCGTGTGGACCGGCGAACATCGCCAGCGCTTCGCCGTCCGGGGGCGTCGCATGGGTATTCGGCCGGGCCACGTGACCATAGAGCGTGCCGAACGGACCTTCGTCGCGGGCAAGGATCAGCGGCAGGTGGGTCGCCACGATGCCTTCGGGACCGTGGGTGACAAAGGCCGCGAAGCCGATCGACTCCATGGTGTCGTGGAGGACGGACAGGCGGGTTTCGGCGAAGGCGGTGGGGGTATACATGACGCCGATTGTAGCGTTCTCGAGGCGTACGGACCGCGTGTGTGTAGGAGCCCGCTTGCGGGCGAAAGCCAACGTAGCGGAGATGCCCTGCGTGACATCCGCAGCCCGCAGATCGGGCTCGCGAAGGTGAGCATCCGTCTCCCTCGCCCTGTTGGCTTTCGCCCGCAAGCGGGCTCCTACACGAGCATGTGTTGCCGCGTGGACAAGGCCGGGTTACTGTCCGAACTTGATCTCTTCGCCTTCGTGACCGCGATCCCAGCCGCGCAGTTCGTCGCGGATGTGCGCAATGCGCTGGCGACCGAGCGCGTTGCGCTCTTCGTCCAGGACCAGGCCGTCCAGCAGTTCGGCCAGTCGCTGCGCGGTGGGCAGCATGGCGTCCCACGCGTCCAGCGCCGGAGCCGGACCCGGCAACGCCATGAAGAAGCTCAGGCCGGGGGTCAGCATGGTCGTGACGCGCGTCATGTCGAAATTGCCCGGCTTAACCATATTGGCGACGCTGAAAATCGGCCCCAGCTCGGGACGGCCATCGACCAGACGGTGATAAATACCCATATCGCCGAATTCGAGACCGGCTTTTTCGGCGGCGACCACGAGATCGGACCCATTGAAGCGGGTGCCTTCGCGCGCCACGACGTACAGGCTGACGATCCGTTCGACCGGTGCGGTCGGCGGACGGCGCCCGAGATCCGAGCGCGGCGGGACCCGGGGCGGCGGCGCAACCGGGGCGGGCGCAGGTGCCGGCGCGGGGGCCGTGCTCGGTGCATGAATGGTCAGGTCGTCGATGTCATGCCGCGTGGCATGCGGCTCCACGGCGTCGGCGGAGTAATCGGGCGAGAAACCCGGCTCGATGCGTTCCGCACGCTCGCCGCGGCCGGCACGTTCACCCGCCAGCGAGGCGCCAAGCCGTTCCAGCTCGGCACGCAGGTCGACGTCGAGTTCGCCCTGCGTCGGGGATGCGGTGAACAGCGGGTCGCGGGAATCGTCGATGAAATCGTCGGCCCCTTCGTCGCCCATGACCGGCTCGCGGCGCTCGGTGGGCTGCTGCGGCAGGATCTTGCGCCGCCCCTGCTCCTTGCGCGGCTGACCGAACAGCCAGAGCAGCACGAGCGCGATGATGCCGACGACCAGCAAGGGGATGCCGACCGCAGGGTTCCAGGCAAGCGCCAGTATGGGATTCATAGTCATTCCTTTATTAGCCTACGCCGCGCCAACGAGCTTGGACGCCTCGGCCAGATCGACCTGGACGAGACGGGAGACGCCCGGTTCGCGCATCGTAACGCCACACAGCTGCTGTGCGGCTTCCATCGTCGCCTTGTTATGGCTGACAAAGATGAACTGCACCTTTTCGCTCATCTCGCGCACCATGGCCGAGAAACGGCCCACGTTGGCCTCGTCCAGCGGTGCGTCGACCTCGTCGAGCAGGCAGAACGGCGCCGGATTCAGGCCGAAGATCGCGAATACCAGGGACACCGCGGTCAGCGCCTTCTCGCCGCCGGAGAGCAGCGTGATGTTGCTGACGCGCTTGCCCGGCGGCCGCGCCATGATGGCGACGCCGGTGTCCAGCAGGTCTTCGCCGGTCAGTTCCAGATAAGCGTGACCGCCGCCGAACAGGCGTGGGAAGAGTTCCTGCACGCCAGCGTTGACGCGGTCGAAGGTTTCCTTGAAACGCTGACGCGTCTCGCGGTCGATCTTCTTGATGGCGCCTTCCAGCGTTTCGAGCGCGCTGCCGAGATCGGCCAGCTGCGCGTCGAGGTATTCCTTTCGCTGAGACTGTTCCGCGTGCTCCTGGATCGCCGCGAGGTTGACCGGCTCCAGGCGCTGGATCTTCTGCGCCAGATCGACCAGCTGCTGCTGCCAGCGATCGGGTTCGGCGTCCTCGGCAAGTTCCGTGAGCAGCGCGTCGAGTTCGAGACCGGAGGCCACGATCGCATCGGCAAGCTGCTGCGCGCGCAAATGCAGGGCCTGCGCGGCGAGGCGCTTCTCGCCCACGCTTTCGCGCACCTGGTTCAACACATGCTCGATGCGCTGGCGTTCCTGTTCCAGACGGCGGAACTCGGCGTCGCAGTCTTCCAGCGCACGGCGTGCTTCGACCAGTTGCTTGTCGACCAGCAGGCGCTGGTCGAGATACGTCTGCCGCTCGGCTTCGAGCTCGGCGATCGGATCGCTGCCCGCGGCAAGCTGTTCCTCGATTTCGGTACGGCGAGCGACGATCTGGCGCAACTGGGTGTCCATGCGCGCCAGCGCCTGTTCCAGCGACGACAACGCGGAGCGCTTCGACTCCATGCCCAACGCCAGCTGATGCGATTGCTCGGCGGCTTCGCGCGCATTGATACGCGCTTCCTCGCGGGCTTCCAGCAATTCGCGGCGTTCGTTCTCCAGCGCGCGGCGCTCGTCTTCCATGTCGCCCATGTTGCCGACCGATTCGTCGAGGCGCGCGCGCGATTCGCGCGTCGTGCCTTCGAGTTCGTCGAGCTGTTCCACGAGTACGGAGATTTCGCCCGCGACCTTCTCGGAACGCGCACGCGCCGTTTCCATTTTGCCGCGATGGCTTTGCAGCTGACCGGCCAGTTCCGACAGGCGCCGATGCGCGGCATACAGCTCGCGCTGGGCGTCGTCGCGCTGCCGTTCGGTTTCGAACTTGCGCGTGCGCAGCGTTTCCAACTGCTCGGTCCACTCTTCCGTACTGCCTTCGAGCGATTCGATCTGGTCCGCCAGCTGACGGATATCGCGTTCGCGGGCGAGCACGCCGACCTGGTTGCCCTGCGCGCGCAGGATGCGTGCCCAGTTCGGGCCCATCCATGCGCCATCGCGGGTGATGACGGACTGGTGCGGCGCCAGCGTGTCGATGCGCGCACGCGCGTCTTCGACGGAGTCGGCGACATAAACCTGCGAGAGCAGTGCCACCGCGGCGACCGGACCGCGCACATGGGCGGCCAGCGTACCGGCGGGACCGGGACCGCCCTGTTCGCGCGCGAACAGCGCGACGTCGGCCTGACCCAGTTCGGCGAATTCGCCGGAAAGCGCCATCGGCGAATCGACGAGTACGCCATCGAGTACACCGGCAAGCACGGTTTCGACGGCCGATTCGTAACCGCCATCGACCTGCAACGCTTCGCCGAGACGACGCGACTTATCCAGCCCGAGCCGGGCGAGCCAGCCGCTGGCTGCGGTTTCTTCCTGGCCGAGCGCGGCATGCTGCAAGGCTTCGAGCGAGGCCTGCCGGCCACGCGCCGTCTGCAACTGCTGACGCGCTTCGTTCAACGAGGACTGCACCTGGCGTTCCTCGTCCAGCACGCGCTCGTGAGCGACTTTGTGCTGGTCCAGCAGCGAGCCGAGCGATTCGACGCGCTCGCGCTGGGTGTCGTGTTCGATGTCCAGGCTTTCGGCACCGGCTTCCAGCGCCGTGATGTCGGTCGCTTTCTGCTCGGCTTCGAGCCCTTCGCGGCGCTTCGAAAGATCGATGGCCTGACGATCGAGATAAGCCAGCTTGGTACGTTCGACTTCCGCCGCGCGGGCGGCTTCGCCCGCCGAGCGGGTATGCGTGTCCCAGCGCGACTGCCAGTCGGCGAGACGCGTTTCCGTTACCCGCTGCGTATCGCCGGTTTCGTCCTGAATCTGCTGCAGCGCTTCGAGGCGCGGCTCGCCTTCGGCCAGCGCCAGGCGCAGCGCTTCGATCTGCTCGCGATCCGCGCTGATGTGGCCATGCAATTCGTCGTGCTCGCGCTCGGCTTCGCCGCGTGCGCGGGTGAGGCGTTCGGACAGGTCGCGGTTATGCCGTACCTGCTGTTCGACGCGCGCGATTTCCGAGCCAACCTTGTATACGTCGGCTTGCACGACGTTCAGATGTTCGCTGGCGCCCTGGTGTCGATCGCGCACGCTTTCCAGTTGCGCCTCGACCTGACGCTGCTCGGCGATACGCTTTTCGATCTCGAGTTCCGCCTGGCGGAGACCGTCGCCCTCGCCTTCGTGCTTGCGGTGCAGCGTGCGGTATTCCAGCGCGCGCAGTTCGGCTTCGCGGCGGGTCTGCTCTTCTTTCAGCGCTTTCCAGCGCTCGGCCGCACGGGCCTGACGATTCAGATGATCCAGTTGCTTGTCGACTTCGTCGCGCACGTCGCGCACGCGGTCGAGGTTTTCGCGCGTGGCCTTGATCCGGCTTTCGGTTTCCTTGCGGCGCTCTTTGTACTTCGAGATGCCAGCCGCTTCTTCCAGATGCATGCGCAGCTCTTCGGGCGCCGCCTCGATGATCTGGCTGATCATGCCCTGCTCGATGATCGAGTAGCTGCGCGGGCCAAGACCCGTGCCCAGGAACAGATCGGTAATGTCGCGACGACGGCAGCGCGCGCCATTGAGGTAGTACGACGACTGACCGTCGCGACTGACCAGGCGTTTGACCGAAATCTCGGCGTACGTCGCGTACTCGCCCTGGATGGTCCCGTCGCTGTTGTCGAAGATGAGCTCGACCGTCGCCTGACCCACCGGCTTGCGCGCGCTGGACCCGGAGAAGATGACGTCGGTAAGCGAATCGCCGCGCAGACGGCTGGCGGCGCTTTCGCCCATCACCCAGCGAATGGCATCGATGATGTTCGACTTGCCGCAGCCGTTCGGACCGACGACGCCGGTCATATTGGTAGGCAGATGCAGCGTAGTGGGATCGACGAACGACTTGAAACCCGCCAGCTTGATCGTGGTCAGACGCATGAAATATTCCGTTGGGACGCGACCGGCATCCCCTTGGGGCCGGCTGATCGGTCACTCTGCCAAAGGGACCGACGGGGCGCAATGCGGCGAGTATACGCGACAGGAGGCGAGCAATCCGACGCATCCCATTGGATTTTCAATCTTTTTACTCGCCCGGCACTTTGGCCTCGATGGCCAGGGCGTGGATTTCGTCCGGCATCATCGACGCCAGCGCGCCATAGACCAGCCGATGGCGGCCGATGGGCGACTGGCCGGCGAAGGCCGCACTGACGATCTTCACGAGGAAATGTCCTTTCCCCTCCCCGCCATGGCCGACGTGCTTATGGCCTTCGTCGATGACTTCCAGCGATTCCGGGGCCAGCGCCCCGGTCAGCAGGGCGCGGATGCGCTCGACTTTTTCCACGCTCATGGCAGGGTCTGACGGAACGGGCGGACCGACACTTCCTTATAGATGCCGTTGATCCTGAACGGATCGGCCTCGGCCCAGGCCTGCGCGGCGGCCAGATCGACGAATTCGGCGACGATCAGGCTACCCGAGAAACCGGCTTCGCCCGGATCTTCCGAATCGATGGCGGGGAACGGACCGGCGAGGACCAGACGCCCGGCGTCCTGCAGTGCCGTGAGGCGCGCGAGATGGGCCGGCCGGTGGGCCTTGCGGCCTTCCAGCGAATTCGGGTGATCGAGCGCATTGATGACGTACAACATGAAAGTTCTCCTGTTGGGCGGCGCCACTTGGGAAGCGTCGCCTCGAATCAATCGATGGCGTGGAACAGACCTTCGGCCGGATCGCTGGCGTCGGTCGTCATACGGCCGCTGACCTTGTCGACGTTGAACGAAAACAGGCGCGGCGCCACGGAGGGATCGCCGCCGCAGGCCTCGTTATGCAGTTCATGCACATCCACGATGAAGCCCTGCGCGTCGCTGGCGTACGGGATGTAGCTCAGGCACTCGGGTTTCAGCGCCGACAGCTTGTTCTTCGCGATGGAAGCTTCCACGCGCTGAACCGCCGCGTTTTCGTCCGGCACCACGGGCTTCGGCGGCTGACCGACGCTGCTGCCGGACGGTGGCACGTTCGCGGCGGCATCCGCATCCTTGCCGCTTTCGTCGCGCGAACAGGCAACGCCGCTCGCCACCAGCAACGCGAGCGCGAACAACTTTACGAAAGAACTCGACATCGGACTCATGCCTCGGGACGCATGTACGGGAAGAGCAGCACGTCGCGAATCGACGACGAGCCGGTCAGCAACATCACCAGGCGATCGATACCGACGCCCAGACCGCCGGTGGGCGGCAGGCCCACTTCCAGCGCACGGATGTAGTCGGCATCGAAATGCATGGCTTCGTCGTCACCGGCATCCTTCGCATCGACCTGCGCCTGGAAGCGCGCGGCCTGGTCTTCGGAATCGTTCAGCTCGGAGAAGCCGTTGGCGAGCTCCTTGCCGTTGATGAAAAGCTCGAAGCGGTCGGTGATACCCGGATCGGTGTCGTTCTCGCGGGCCAGCGGCGAAACTTCCACGGGATGCTGCGTAATGAAGGTCGGCTGGATCAGCGTGTGCTCGACCGTGGCTTCGAATATCTCCAGAAGCAGTTTGCCCCAACCGTAACCCGCCTTGACGTGGATGCCCAGGCGCGCGGCGTGCGCGGCCATTTTCTCGCGGCTGCGAATGTCGTCGGCATGGATTTCGGGATTGAGTTCCAGCACGGCATCTTCCATGCGCCAGCGGCGGAAGGCCGGGCCTACGTCGATGGCGGCGCCATCCCACTCGATTTCCGTGCTGCCGATGACGTTGGCCGCGACGGCGCGAATCATCTCTTCCGTGATGTTCATGATGTCGTGGTACGTGCCGTACGCCTGGTAAAGCTCGAGCATCGTGAACTCGGGGTTGTGCCGGGTGGACACGCCCTCGTTACGGAAATTGCGATTGATTTCGTAGACGCGGTCGAAGCCGCCGACGACCAGACGCTTCAGATAAAGCTCCGGCGCCACGCGCAGGAAAAGCTTCATATCCAGCGCGTTGTGATGCGTGACGAACGGACGCGCTGTCGCACCGCCGGGAATGACGTGCATCATCGGCGTTTCGACTTCCATGAAACGACGCGGCTCTTCTTCCAGCCACTTGCGCATGTATCCGATGATGCGCGAGCGCAGCATGAACGTACGGCGCGCTTCCTCGGTCACGATCAGGTCGACGTAGCGCTGGCGATAACGCTGCTCGACGTCGGCAAGACCATGGTGCTTGTCCGGCAGCGGACGCAGCGACTTCGTCAGCAGGCGCAGGCTGTCGACCTTGATCGACAGTTCGCCGGTCTTCGTGCGCATCAGCACGCCGGTGGCGCCAACGATGTCGCCGAGGTCCCAGCGTTTGAACGTGTCGTACGCCTCTTCGCCCAGCGTGCCCTGATGGACGAACAGCTGGATGCGGCCGGTGCCGTCCTGCATCTGCACGAAGCTGACCTTGCCCTGCCCGCGCATAAGGATGATGCGGCCGGCGACGGCCACGCGACGCGGCGTGCCCTCGATGACTTCGGCGGTGAAGGCTTCCTTATCCTCGAACTCTTTCTGCAGGTCGCCCGCGAAGCTGTCGACCCGGAAGTCGTTCGGGAACGCGATGCCCTGCGCCCTCAGCGCCTTGAGTTTCTCGCGACGTTCGGCGATGAGCTTGTTTTCGTCGACGGGAGGCGTTGCGGAGATGGGTTCGGCGTTGTCGGTCATGGGAGGCGTCTGGGAATGGGGGGGGAGACGCCGCCCCGTGTGGACGGGGCGGCTTTCGGGCGGTTACGCGTCGAGACGTTTCGAACCCGCTTCGAGGCCCGACTTCAGGCTGGCTTCGACGAATTCGTCGAGATCGCCGTCGAGGACCTTCTGCGTGTCCGTGCGCTCGATGCCCGTGCGCAGGTCTTTGATGCGCGACTGGTCGAGGACGTAGTTGCGGATCTGGCTGCCCCAGCCGATATCGGACTTGGTGGCTTCCAGCGCGTCTTTTTCAGCGTTGCGCTTCTGGACTTCCAGCTCGTACAGTTTCGCCTTCAGCATCTTCATCGCGCGGTCGCGGTTGGCATGCTGGCTGCGTTCGGTCTGGCAGGCCACGACCGTATTGGTCGGAATATGCGTGATACGCACGGCCGATTCGGTTTTGTTCACGTGCTGACCGCCCGCGCCGGACGACCGGTAAACGTCGGTCCGGAGGTCGGCGGGATTGATGTCGATTTCGATGTCGTCGTCGACTTCGGGCGAAACGAAGACCGAGGTAAAGCTCGTATGGCGGCGGTTGTCCGAGTCGAACGGGCTCTTGCGGACCAGGCGGTGGACGCCGATTTCCGTTTTCAGCCAGCCATAGGCGTAGTCGCCCTCGACGCGGAACGTCGCGGACTTGATGCCCGCCACTTCGCCGGCGCTGACTTCCATCATCTCGACCTTCCAGCCGCGCGATTCCGCCCAGCGCAGATACATGCGCAGCAGCATTTCGGCCCAGTCCTGGGCTTCCGTACCGCCAGCGCCGGCCTGCACGTCGACGAAGGCCGAGGCCGAGTCGAGTTCGCCGGAGAACATGCGCTGGAATTCCAGCTTGCTTACCTGGGCTTCGATGCGGCCAAGGTCCGTGACGATCGACGCGATGGTGTCCTCGTCGCCGTCGGCGGCGGCCATGTCCAGTAATTCGCCGGCGTCGTCCAGTCCGGCGGTCATCGTGTCGATGCCGACCACGATCTGCTCAAGGCGGGCGCGTTCGCGGCCCAGTTCCTGCGCGCGCGCCGGATTGTCCCAGACGGTGGGACTTTCCAGCTCGCGACTTACTTCTTCCAGCCGCTCTTTCTTGACGGCGTGGTCAAAGATACCCCCTAAGCGACTCGACCCGGCCCCGAAGGTCCGTGATCTGCGCCAGGATCGGATTGATCTCGATCATGTAGTGCTACCCGATGGAGCGGCGCGGAAGGCGCCGGCAAAGACCGAAAGCTTAGCAAAAGGCCTCCCTTGCCGCACCGCCGCATCTCTTAATCGGCCAGGGCCTCCTGATGAACCCCGCGCACGGCCCGGCCGGAGGGGTCGGCCGCGGCCGCGAAAGCCGGGTCCCAGGCCAGCGCGGCCGGGGACGAGCATGCAATCGACTTGCCGCCCGGCACCGTGGCGGCGCAGGCCTCGCCCGGGAAATGCTTTTCGAACAGCGTCCGGTACAGATACGCCTCCTTGCTGGCCGGCGTGTTGTGCGGGAAGCGACTGGCCGCGGCCGCGAACTCGCGGTCCCCCACCACACGTTCGGCGTGGGCTTTCAGACCGTCGATCCAGCCGTAGCCGACGCCATCGCTGAACTGCTCCTTCTGACGCCAGAGGATTTCCTCCGGAAGCATGCCCTCGAAGGCCTCACGCAGGATGCCTTTCTCGATACCCCGCCGCCCGACCATCTTGGCCTGCGCGTCGAAGGACATCGCCACATCGAGGAACTGCGTATCCAGGAAGGGGACGCGCGCCTCGACGCCCCAGGCCGCCATCGACTTGTTCGCGCGCAGGCAGTCGTAGCTGTGCAGAGCGTCGAGCTTGCGCACCGTCTCTTCATGGAAGGCGCGGGCCGACGGCGCCTTGTGGAAATAAAGATAGCCGCCGAAGATTTCGTCCGAACCCTCGCCCGACAGCACCATTTTCACGCCCATGGCCTTGATGCGCCGGGCCAGCAGGAACATCGGCGTCGACGCGCGGATGGTCGTGACGTCGTAGGTCTCGATATGCCGGATGACCTCGGGCAGGGCATCCAGACCTTCGTCGAACGTATAGCGGAAACCGTGGTGCACGGTGCCCAGTGCCTCGGCGGCAATGGCGGCCGCCGCCAGGTCGGGCGAGCCTTCCAGGCCGATGGCGAAGGAATGCAGCCGCGGCCACCACGCCTCGCCCCGGTCGTCTTCCTCGATGCGCCGGCGTGCGAATCGCGCCGCGATAGCCGCGACCAGCGACGAGTCCAGTCCACCGGACAGCAGCACGCCATAGGGAACGTCGGTCATCATCTGGCGGTGTACTGCTTCTTCGAAGGCGACACGTAGCGTCTGGGGATCGATTTCACGCCCGGCGGTCGCATCGTAGTCGCGCCATTCGCGATGCCAGTAGCGCACCAGTTCGCCACGCTGGCTGTCGTAGTAGTGGCCAGGCGGGAACGCCGTGGCGTCGGCACATACGCCTACCAGCGACTTCAGCTCGGACGCCACGCACAGCCGACCGGCCCGGTCGTGTCCCCAGTAGAGCGGTATGACGCCGACCGGGTCGCGGGCAATGAGAAAGCGCTGGCGAGCCTTGTCCCAAAGCGCGAAGGCGAAGATGCCGTTGAGCCGGTCGAGGAAGTCCACGTCGTGTTCGCGATAAAGCGCGTTGATGACTTCGCAATCGGACGCCGTGGTGAACGGGTAGTCGCTGTCGCGGCGAAGGTCGCGATGGTTGTAGATTTCGCCGTTGACGGCCAGCGCAAGCTCGCCGTCCGGCGAACGCAGCGGTTGCGCGCCACTGGCCGGATCGACGATGGCCAGTCGTTCATGCACGAGGATCGCCCCGTCGTCGACGTAGACGCCACTCCAGTCCGGACCGCGGTGGCGCTGCCGCTGCGACAGTTCCATCGCCTGCATCCGCAGTGCGGCGGTATCGTCGCCCGGCTGCAATCCGAACATCCCGAAAATCGAACACATGGCACAGCTCCTCGTTCATGAAGATCAGAAACGAAAAAGGCCCGCTTCGTGGGCGGGCCTTTCGCGTATGGATGGTGGATGTCTATCCGCCTAAACGCCGGCCCTCCCGATGTTCCGGGCATTATTATTGGCGTTATTGTTATTCGCGCATGCGGACGCGTTCGCGGGAAGCGAAGCGTTGGCGGCTGCGAAGGGGCGGAAGAGAGTCATCACATCCCGACTACACCACGACTCAAAGACCAGTGCAAGCGATTTTCGAACACGCGGCGCCTCCCCTCCCCCCTCACCGTCGCTCCTGCGCAGGCAGGAGCCCAGTGCGGTGCATGGGTTGTCGCGATCACGCTCGATCAGCTCTTCGCCGTAGCGGCGTACTCGTTAGCGCACGGCACAGGGCCTGCCCCATGTGGCCGCTGCGGACCCCGGCGTGACGGTGAGCGGGGCGGCAGCGGTTCTCACTCGAGACACAGCAGGTCTTGTGTAGGAGCGCTCTTGAGCGCGATGTCCTCAGGGCCGCACGAAGTGCAGAATCACCGTTATCGCGATAGCCCACTGCACCGCACTGGGCTCCTGCCTGCGCAGGAATGACGGTGAGGGGATGGGATTTTCCCGGCGATAGCTGGGTCAGACATGGCGCGCAGCGCAACCGACAACGCGGGCATGTCCCGATAGCGCAGGGAATCGTCTAACCATCGGCGAAAGGTTCACTGATCCAGGTTTTCGCTTCTTCGAGTTCCCCGTTGTGGAACAGGCGCACCTGCGCTGGCACGGCGAAACCCAGCGTGCGCGCCATGGTCCGTATCCACGCCACATCGGTGACCAGCGCGACGCGGTCCCATCCGCTGAAGTGCCTGAAGCCCAGTTTGGCGTCGTCCCAGACGGCGCCTGCCTCGAAGCCGGCGAAATCCTCGCCCAGGTGATACAGGATACGAAGCTTGCGGTTGAGGGCGAACGCCGCCTCGATATCCGGCACGATGATCGTTTCGTAATCCGACGCGGTAACGCGTCCATGCGCGCGAAAGCCCAGCGTACCCGCGGGCAGACCCGTGATTTGTTCGATCATGGTCGTTCTCCTGATGGTGGCCTTGGCCTCGCCATTCTGCACCTTCGCGGGCCTTCGGACACATCCGGAATGCAAACGCATGCCATACACGTCGTCGTCACATTATGTTTCCCACCGGAACGACGCGATCCCAATCATGTCCCTGGATGGCCTCGCTGGGCCGGCAACATTCATCGCGACGACATCACGATCGCGTCGCGGCAAATTCGGGGCAATGGAAGCGTTCGCCATCCCGTGCTCCGAAAGGGTGATCGGCGCTTGCCGTGCGTAAAGCCAGAACGACTTCGTAGCCTTCGAAATCGAAAACCAGGCTGCGCTCGTTCGGCTCCGCGGAAGGCGCGCTTTCCGCCTCGTCCAGCCAGCGTAGCCATGCCCAGTCGCCCCGTATGCTGCGCTCGATACGTCGCCCATCCGCCAGCAACAGGGACGCCATCAGCCGGCCGCCCAGACGCCGGGCCGGCCAGTGGAATGTAACGGGGCGTATGGGTTCGCCGAAGAAATGCAGTTCACCGTCGTCCGCTACCAACGAAAATTCACTGATCCTGGTATCCATCGAAACGGCGCGCAATTCGAAGTCGGCGCCTGCGCGTTTCGTACCGTCCGCGAAGTAGTGCCGGCGGATCTGCTCCGCGTGTTGGAATGCAGCCAGATCGTCCGGCGCGATGAGCGTACCGTCGTCATCGTCACGCGGGGTCCACGGCACGGCCAGCGTGTCGACATGGGCTTCAAGATGCTGGCGGAACCACGTGTCCAATAGTCCCCCCGGAGCGAACAGTCGCTCGAAGTCCACCAGGGTCGACTCGGAAGTGCTTGTCGTATCGACGGGATAGCGGCCGGCGACGACGAGGGTGCAGAACGAACGGAGCGACGCCGGCCACGCCTTCGCCAGTGCATCGGCCGCCTGTCGTCGCGCGGCGCGGCGCGCGACCGGCAACACATCGTCCAGCAGGGAGGACAGCACGGGCGGCCCCTGCGCCAGCACGTGCGGCAATCGCGTCAGTGCGTCCGACGCCGGCATTGCGAGTCCCGCCCGTGTCGCCTGTCGCCCCGCGTCGATCTCCAGCGCCGCATCGATCAGCGCGGTACGTAATGCGTTCGACCACGCGTCGTTTACGGATCCCATGGCATGGCGAAGCCCGGCGAACTGGCGCGATATCGCGCCCGCTTCGTCATCGACCGTCGTTTCGACGGAGGCGGCGCGCATCAACGCGAACAGCGCGGAGTCGTCGCGAGCGAGCGCGTGAAGCCTTCGGGCCAGATCGTCGGCCGAATCCGCGGCGACGACACGAACGTCGCGAAGCAGATGCTCCCATGCAGCGATGTAGTCGCGCCCGTAGAGGTCGAGTACGTCTTCCCTGGTCTGGTCGCGCGACAGATTCGAGCCCATGACCAGCGCATCGTTGGCGACACCGGTTGCGACAACGCTGTCGATTCGCGCCAACAGCAGACGATGGCCTTCCCGTGTGAATCGACCGGGCATCGTGTCGTTGATGGATGCATTGCTCCGCATGCTCAACCATCCGGCCGCGGCGCCGTTCGTCATACGCGCGACCGACACCGGAGGCAGGCGGTGCCGGTCTACCTGCTGCGACAGATCCGCATAGATCCGCATCACGGGCGGCGTTCGTTGCAATACGTCCCTGGTGCGTCGTACGAGTTGTGTATCGGGCGCAATGCGATCGGCCGCGCCCCACCCTTTCAGCAGATGCTTCACATGACGATGAAGGCCGGGGCGCAGCCATGATTCCATGTCCTTCGCATCGGGCACGCCGGAACCGGCCATCGCGAGATAACTGCGTAACGCGGCGAATAGCAGGGATGGATCGCTTGTCGCCGGCGCCCGAAGCACGGCGTCGAGGCGCCCGACGATTCGCGGCAGCAGCGTGTCGCGGAGCGTCTGTCGGTAAGTTGCATCGATGGTCTCGATCAGGGCAGCCGTATGACCGGAAGCGAAGACATACGACTCGTTTCCGGTCATCGCAATCGATGCGTCGCGCAAGACATCGAGGTAGCGCGTGTCGATCACGTCCGGGTGGGAAGACCGCGCGCCGTCGCCCTCCACTTGCTGGATGACCGCGGTAAAACGATCCAGCCGGGCCTGTTCGTCTCGATAGGCGGACAGTCCGAACATGCACACGGCAACGGCGGTCAGCGCCGCAGCGGATATCGCGATGCGTCGCCACCACAGCCCTATGCGGTGGCGACGCTCGTCGCGTGCCACGCGCAGGACGCGGACGAGCGAATCGCTGCCCGACCGACCCGGCGACTCCGTGAAATGGATGGTTTCCCGGCGCATGAAGCGATAACCGTCGTCGCCTTCGAAACCGTCGACCGCGAATGCCGCCACGATCGACGCGAACGCCATCCATGTCCGCGGAAAGGCATAGAGCCGCGCACGGCTGGCGACATCCGTCATCCGGTGCAGACGGCCGATCGACGGCCGGCGGCCGTTGTCGACGATATGAGCAAGGCGAATAGCCAGATCGGCCCTCGTGCCGCCGTTGCTCCACGCGATGGGTAACGCCGTCATGCTGTCGGCGTCGCCGCTGCTCCGCCATTCCACGTAGCCGGGAAGCATGTCGCATCCGGCAACGACGATATGCAAAGGCACGCCACCTCCCATCACCGCGACCAGATCGCCGACGGCGCAGCGCACTCGCTGCGCCATCGCCACGCGTTCGCCGGTACCGCCGCCGCGCAGCGACCTGGCGTGCGTGGCAAAGACAACCGCGCGCGGCCGTCGTCCGCGACGCAACGCATCCACGAGCGCATGCCAGCACGCCGCGTCTTTGGCATCGCGGGGACTCGAAAGATGGGGCGCAACGATCAGAACGGTATGGCCACCCGTACGCACGATACGCGTGTCGGCGTCGTTCGCGATGTCGTTGCGAAACATGATGTGCGCAGGATCGCCCAGATGGACGATACCCGGCCGTTCGCGACACTGCCGGCGCCAGGCTTTTACGTTCTCGCGCATTGCCCTTCGACGCGGATCGTCGTCTTTGTGTCGCTTCATGGTGCGCTATCCGGCACAGGATCGGCGGTGAGGAAGATGTCCACACGCCGGTTGGCCGCACGGCGATCGGCGCTGTCATTCGGATACAGCGGGTCGTCCGCTCCTCGCCCCTCCGCTCGCATGCTGGCAGGGACCAGCGGTGCCGCGGCAAGCAAGGCGCGGACGGACTCGGCCCGGCGCAGTGAAAGTCGCCGGTTCGCAGCGGCTCCCCCGGCAAGGGGCGACGTATCGCTGTGACCGACGATACGGACGGTGCCGGGCCAGTCCGCCAGCGCACGGCCCGTGCGTCGCAGCATGACCTCGTGCCGTAGCGCCACGCTTGCGGAACCCGGTGCGAAAAGATCGCGAACGGCGATGCGGATGCGCCATCCGTTCTCCAGACGATCCAGCGTGAGCATGCCCGCCGCTACGTCATCGGCCAGCGCGTGCTCAATGCTTCGCGTTCGAATGCCGATGTCGTGCACGAATGCCGATGCCTCGGACGCCCTGGGTGCCCCTATCGCGGCGACTCTCATCTTCAGGGCATCCAGCCGCGCGCCAAGACGAAGACTCAGCACGACATACAGCGTCGCGAGAAACGCCGTGACACCGATAACCACGACGGCTGACGCGATCCGGCGCCATGCCTTCGCCGACCCGGAGGCCTGCGCGGACGACGGTGCGATATCGCCGAGCAGGCGATACAGATGGTCCCTTCGACGGTCGAGTTTGCCGGCACCTTCCGGGTGAATGCGATAGCGTCCCTGCAGACCCAGCGCAAGACACACGTAGAACAGTTCGGCGAGTTCGGCGTCGCGAAGCGGCGTGCGCTGGATGGCATCGAGCATCGCGAATACGCGCTCGCCGCCGGAACGCTCGCCATGGAAATGCATAAGGAGACTGGTTGCCGCCCAGCGGCCGGCACCCCAGGATGTACCGGCAACCGTCTCGTCGAGCAACGTGCAGAGCGCATAACTGGCTTGCTCCACGGCGTTGCAGGGCACACCGCGACGTGCGGCTTCGGAACGAAAACGGTTCAATGCGGCAATCATTCCTTTGCGCAATATTCCCGGGTCGGGTTCGTGTTCGGTCTCGCGCAGGTGCGTTGCGAAATGCAGAGCGTCCGCCGCCAGATCGCACAAACTGCGCCATTCGACCCGTTCGACGGGAGCGCGTATCGACAATCGTTTCATCGCTCTTTCCGTATGGCCCACAACGCGAAGCGAAGCTCGGGGAAATCGCCGGCAACATGTAGACCTATCCCGCTGGAGCCCGCGAAGCCGATCCATTGCGGATGCTGGCGATCGAGTTCGAAGTAGCTGAAGCCAGGGTATGCGGGAAGCTCGCGCGGCGCGCCCGGTATCGCACGCAACGGCAGGCCGGGCAATTGAAGATCGACGAGATCCCGCATGTTTTCGGCCGGTCCGATTTTTAGTGACTCGGGAAGCGTTTGCAGCAGACGCTCTACGGGCAAGCGCGTGCTTACTCCCAGGATGAAACGCGCATCGGCATAAAGCGACGCATCGCCGACGCGTGCATGATGCATGCCGAACGCGTGCTCTTCGACCGGCAACGCGACGACGTTCTCGGCGACCGCTACCGCAATCGCCCGACGGAGTTCCGCAACCAGCGGAGCGAAGCACGAAGCGAGCCGGTCGTGGCGGTACGGCGGACGCAGCGGCGCGCTTCCGTATGGGGATTCGAAGACGGCTAGCTCGCCCCGCAACGCCAGCAGGACGACGTACAGACGTTCCGGGTGCATATCCGCCTGTCCCGCGATGTGTCCAAGCGTCGCCTCCGCACGCCCTAGTGTTTGCGCCAGCAGGAACTGCTGTACTTCGACGACACCGCCAAAGCCCGGTGCGCGTAGCGCGGACATCAGATCGTGGACGCGCTGACGCAGCTGCGTCAGGAACGAATGCAGCAGCGTGGCGAGCCGGGCCGACACACGCCAGCCGAGTACGGGTGGAATGTAGTGCGCATCCAGCGTGACGACGCCGGAATCCCCGCGCTCGACGACACGCGCGACACCCAGATAGGTATGCGCCGCCTGCGCGTCGCTCTCGGTCATCAGGCGCAGATGAGGCCGGGCCAGTTGCAGGGTGGCGATATCGCCGCCGTGCTGATGACTGTCGGCGACCTGCAACTCCACGATGTGAAAGCGCGCCAGACTGGACAGGCCCGGCCGCACCTCGCTTTCGACCGCATCGGGTCGCGCCAGCGGCATCGCGAGCACGATGTCGATATCGCGCGCGCCTTCGGGCAGCACGCAAGAGGGCATCGCATCCGCATCGCCCTTGACGACAAAGGGCGTGCCGTCACGCAAGATGCCAGCGCAGCGAGCCAGACGCACGTGTCCCGCGGCGAGTTCGCCATTGTCGATTTCCAGTTCCGTGAATCCCCACGCGTGAGTGCGCACGGCACGCAGCGCGGCGGCCAGTTGTCCCGCCACATGGCGGTCCTGCTGCTGCAGGTGGTGCGGCTGGAGAAACATACCTTCCGACCAGACGACCTTGTCGGCGCGATCGATCATCGTCATACCTTTGCTCATTAATCAGGAGGGATGCGAGGCGTTGCCATCGCTTTCGTCGTCGGGCCGCCTCGGCGATACCGGAGCGCGTGGCGCCACCGTCTTGGGAGAACGCGCGCTGGCGGCTGTGGACGCACCTCCGCCGTTGATGGCGACGCCGGCCGATCCGTCGATACTTACCTTCGTGCCGTTGATCGCCACACCCGAGGCGTCCAGAACCAGCGAACTCGTACCCACGCGAAGGGTCAGCTTCGTTCCGGCATCCAGCGTGATCGATCCACCCGACTTGCCATCGATATCCGCGCCGCTGGCAACCGCGAGACTGGCGCCGAAGCTGATCTGGCCCTCGCCCGATACATCCAGCGCCATGCCCTTTCCGACGCGGCCGACCTGCTGACCGCCGATATCGATGTGCGCATCGCCGTCGACCTTGTCCAGACGGGCTCCCAGCGTTTCGCGATGCGCATCGCCACACGTGCGCGTGAAGCGATGGCCTTCCACGGTGCAATGCCGTTCGTTGCCGACGTAAGACAATGTGTCGTTGCGAACAATGGTCGCTTTGTCGCGGCCCGCATGGATCAGCAGCCGCTCGGCTTTCGCGCGATCGTCGAAACGCAGTTCGTTATAGACCTCGTCGCCACTGAGCGAGCGGGATCGAAAGCCACTGCGGGATGCCTCGTCGGGCAATGTGTACGGCGGCTGTTGCCCCGCGTTGTATACGCCACCCGAAATCAGGGGGCGGTCCGGATCGCCATCGAGGAACGTTACGACAACCTCCTGCCCCACGCGGGGCAGGAACATGGCGCCCCAGCGCGCACCCGCCATGGGCTGCGCGACGCGAATCCAGCACGAACAATCGCCCGAGGCCTCGCCGGCACGGTCCCAATGGAACCGGACCTTGACCCGCCCCTTGCTGTCGACCACCAGGCTTCCCTCCGGCCCTCCCACCACCATGGCGGTCTGCGCGCCGGCAATGACGGACTTTCTGCCGGCAGGCGCGCGAAATGGCCGTGTCGCGCGAAGTGCGTCGAAGGAACAAACGATGCGCGCCATCGCTACCGACCCACTGGCCGGAGGCGGGCATTCGATCCGGTAACGCGTGCGTGTCAGTACGTAGCGTCCGTTCTCCTCGTCGAAGGGATGGCCCGTCAACGCGAAAAGTCCACCGGCGACAAAGTCCGTCGCCTGCGTCACACCGACGGCCCGCCGAGCCGCGACGTTCAAGGCATCCAGACGCCGACGTGCCTGCGCTTCGCCGTCCGTCCTGGTCCGAAAATCGCCGGGATGCTCGTAGCGCTCGTACGTGCCGTGGGCTTCCTCCGGCAGCGCATCCGCACCGGTAACAACGACGGCGGTTTCGCGACTCGTCGCATGATCGAAGGAGAAATCGACCAGCGCCATCGAGGTGGTCGTCACCTCGCCATGCGACCGCCATGCGTGGATCGTGTCGTCGGCCGGGCCCCCGTCCGCCGCCCAGCGACGCGACTCGCCTCCCGCGAGCGCGGGATGCGCCACGGGCGAATCGACGAGAACCAATTGGTCGCGAGACGGTGTTTGCCTGAAGAAATAGTAGATACCGGCGGCGGCGAGGAGGCGGCTTACGAAATCGAAGTCGCTCTCGCCGTACTGCACGCAGTAGTCCATGGGGGTGTCGTCGGGAACGCACTCCCATGCGAATGTCGCGGGATAGGCCGAAAAAACCTCGTCGACGATCTGCACCAGCGTCTTCCGCTGGAATATCCGGCAGTCGCTGGAAAGGCCCAGCAGCCAGAGCCACGAGCGCAGCGTGAACCGGTAAAGCGCATGCTCGCCCTGCCACCCCATATGCACGATCGCCGCGACGACGCCTTGAAAGTCGCGATGCGGTCGTTCGTCTCCGCGCAGCTCCACCCTGGCGGACGTTCCCAGCATCTGTCCGAATACGACATCGCCGCCGTTGCCCAGCACGACCGCGTGACATTCCGACGGTTCGCTCAGGCCCTCGGTGGCCTCGAGTTCGCATACGCGTAGCGGCGACGGCATGCCGTCCAGCGCCAACCAGCATTCCATCGGTCACCCCGCCCCGGCCAGAGTCTTCCGTATCCGGCGGTCACGCGACATGCGATCGCACCGTGCCGGGTGAAACAATACGGATGCTGCCGCCCCAGGTGCACAGACAGGTCGATGTGGCGTCGAGCGAAGGACTCCCCGCTGTCGTCGCGCCCAGCGCACCCGGCATCCACGGTGTGGACGTCGACGGCACGCACCCTCCGGGCGTCGGAACGCCCATGGCCGCCACCGTCGCTGCGACGACGACTGGATTGGCGGGACAGCGACACAGACCGAATGAGGAAATGTTGGCGAGTGGAATATGGTCGCGGATGTTGGCGGCGGGTTGGCCTTCCACCTGTACGCGACTGATGGGCGACACGGTCAGCACGCCGGGCGACATCCCGAACGAGCAGCTCAACGTGGCACCGGAGACGACTTGGGCAACCATGATTTTCCTGCGTACGTGACAAAAGAAGAAGATCGATAAGGGGACAGACCGACGGGTTCTTCGTCGATCGATTCGACAGCGGCATCGTTGGCGGCGTCAGTGCCGCGCATCGCGGCGGCGTGCCGGACGGAGTCGACGACGAAGACGCCACGGCGACTGCCTTCGCGCCGCGACCACAGCCACGACGCGCGCCCGAGGGGAACCGGATCGCCCAGGCGGATGCGCGGACACGATGCGTCGTCGATCAACAGGACGGCTTGCCATTGCATGCCGCCATCGACATAGCGGTTCACGGTACGGAACAACATCCGTCCATCGTCGCCACCCGGCAGAAGATCGCGATATGCCGACCAAGCCATCGGCCCCAGACGCACCCGGAATCCGTGCTGGGTATTCCAGCCGCGTCGTCCAAGTATCGACGTCACACCGAGGGATGCCGGTCTGCTGCCTCCTGCGAACACACGGTCGCCGGTCGCAAGCAGCGTCCAGCATCCGGACAAGGGCTCGATGGACGCGTCGACTTGCAACCGGTCGCGCAACCGACGTTCGAGGTCGTCGCCACTCCGCCGCTGGTCGCAGCATTGCAGCGGGTCGGCGCGCGCGACATTCGACGGATCGCCGGCAAGGGCGGCGACATAGCCCGCGAACCTGTCCCGCGACACCCTTCCGCGCGCCCCGGGATAGGGCCGCACCTCGGACCATGCGCGATAGAGCAGCGACAGCAGGCGATGGTGAAAGATGTCCAGAAACGCCGCCATGGCGTCGTCGTGGGCGATGCCGCGAAGGAGAACTTCCTCGCTGAGATGCAGTGGCATCGGCCCGTTCGCGCCCGTGAGACCGAAGAAAACGACTTCAAGTCGAGGTGCTGCATGGGCGCGACGGCGAAGTCCGCGTATGGCGTTCGCTTCGAATGCGACGGAGACAGCCTGCGTGAAACGCACGGGGTCGTCGTCGAGGCGACGCGACGTTCCAATGGAGGGGGCCGATGGATGCGCCGCTTCCAGCCATCGGAGCGCAGCGAAGAAGTCGTAACGCCACGGCGTACGCTCAAGCGCATCGAGCACGCCCGCCATGGTGGGCTTTACAACAGGACGCATCGCCCTGCCCTTGCTGGCCACTCTGCCACGCGTCCGCGACGCGTGGTTTCCAGAACCGTCTCGGTGAACGTATTCAATGCGGCATAGCGCGCGAAAAATACTTCGAGTGCCGCTGCGGCGAGGCAAGCGCCCACGCTTTCACAGGCATCGTCATCCAGCGTCAGGAGCAGTCGCAGCCCTCTGGCAAAACTGACCGGCCCGGGCCCGGGCGCCCGTCTGAACGCCGGCTCGGAACGCAGACCGCGGATACCGTCGATCAGGCGGCCGGCTGGCGCGTTCGCCCCATCGACCTGCGAACGCAGCAGATCGCGCAATGCCGCCGCGCCGGCTTCCGCATCGTCGCACGCCAGTTGCAGATAGCTTCGCGATACGTAGGCGAGCGCATGCCACAACTGGCGGTCGGGCGGCGGGGGGCCCATCGCGCGCGATGGGCCCGCCATGCACCGGACACCGCGTACCGGTCCGCCCGCATCGAGGACGAACGTCGCGCCGCCACGGTGCGCCATGGCATAGGGCAATGCACCGTTGGTACACCACGCAACGATACTCAGTTCGCCCATGCCCGCAGGCTCTGCCTGAACACCGGATTCGACGATGCTTATGAATGTGTCGCTGTGACGATACCCCGCCTGATCCATATCGCCGCCTGCCGCCATGCGTGGCGAACGACGTATACGGTAATAACCCGCGTCGTTATGAGTATCCGTTGCCGAATACGCGGGATGCAGTGGATGCGCGCCGGACCTGCCGTTGTGCCGCATATGCACCGATTCGATGCCGTACACATCGTAGTCGCGCGGTCGCGAGCGATCGACAACCACGCGAATATCGTCGGTTTTTCCGTCGACCAGAATACGCTCGGTGCGCTTGCGAAACAGATTGAGAACGGGCGTGCAGAACAACGCGAGACATTGATCGTCCAGAGTTTTCAGCAACGTACTCGCGCGACTGCCGACAGGTATATGAAGATCGAGCCTGTCGCCATGACAGGACCGCACCGCGGGTGCCAGACCGGCAAGACGGACGAATCGCCCACCCTGCGGGAAAGCAAGAAAATGTCTGAGCGTCCGTAACGCCGTATTGCCCCGATCGGGATAAATGTCGTCCTCGTCGGCGGGCGGCGATATGGAAAACGTGTGAATCGCGGCGTGCCTGTTCTCACCGGACATCGGTTCGTCGGCAGCCATCGCGTAGAAGACGCCGGCAGGACAGATCAACGCTTCATATAAGAAGTTTGCCACCGCACCGTTTCCGGGAATGAACAGGGGCAATTCATCGAGCGAAAGATCCGAGAACCGACATCCGGCAGCACAGCGCAGCCGAAGTCGCAATACCGACCCATGCAGCAAATCGATACCGTCGATGGCCAGCGGCCAGAGCGTCACATCCCGACTCGTCCGGAACTCGCAATCGCGCATCGCTTCCGCTGTCGCCCGCACCGGCGTGCCCATGGGAACCCGATAGCCCGCGGCAAGCGAGCGCTCGGCGATATCGGGCTCGAAACGCAGCACCGCCATCGACGGCACCATCGCCAGTGCCGAGGGATCGATCAGCGACAACAGATTTTCGGTGAACTGGGGGAATCCCGCATCCATCTGTCGCTGGATGCGAGCGGTAAGGAAGGCGAGACCCTCAAGGAGCCGCTCCACACCCGGATCCGCTGTCCGTTCGTCGTCCAGGCCAAGCCGGCTGGCCACGGCCGGGTAGGCACGAGCAAATTCGACACCACTATCGCGCAGAAAACGAAGTTCCTCCTCGTAGTGACGAAGCAGACCATCATCCATCCGTCGCGGCCCCGCGCGTGACCGCGACACTGACGGCACCGCTCTCGGTATCCCATATGGAACGAACACGGAACGGCACAGTTCCGGCGAGGCATCGACAAAGCCCCTCGATAACAAATACCAACCTTCCCGTCGCCGCATCCTGCGGCGCCAGGGGATAGACCCGCAGGCCATCCCGCAGGATGCGCGGCTCGAAGTCATGAATCGCACGTCGTATGCGTCGCGCGATCGCCTCCAGACTGATGCTGGAAACAACAACGCCAGCCATGCTTCCCAGTCCGTAGTTGAGCACCGAGTGGGTCACGCGCGGCAGATGCATGCCATCGAAACCGGCGCCTAGCCCGGATGCATTGAAAAGTGCCGACAGATCGCGTTGCAGTACGATCAGCTGGGATCGCCATCCGGCATCCCTTTCGTCTCCGGCGACACCACCCCTGAGACGGTCGAACAACAACTCGCCGCGACCGTAAGGAGTGCGCGCGAGTACGACCGGATCGTCATCGGGCGGCATCCGCCTGACATCCATCAGCCCTGGACACTATTGCGAAGATCCCACACCTTCGGCGTACCGACGATTTCCTTTTCGCCATTGCTCTGGTTGGTCTGGATCGAAAAAAGCATGAAACTAAGCTGGAACGATTCGACGGGCCTGCCCAGGCTTGCCGTGGAACTGAAATGACTGACCATCACGTCATGCATCTTCAACTCCATCACGACCCGCTGCTTATCCTTGATGCTGCCATCGAGAACACGCAGCGTGGCTTCGCCCAGCGAATCTCCACATAGCGACTGCATGAAGATGTCCGCCGATGCCTTGTCCGACCCTTTGCTGAGCAAGAGCTCCGACATCTGTCCCGTACCGATTGTGCGATTCTGGGTGCCTTTCACCATCGTCAGCGCCCGGCCGCTCGACATCGAATAACTGTCGACGAGAATCCAGTCCTCGTAACCTTTGATGCTGGAAGATCCTTTGATTTCCTTACCGAACTTCAGAACGATGTTGTGCGTATCGGAACTCATGACATGACCTTTCTGTAGGGTATTTCAGATAAACGGTCGCCTCACGACCGTATGGACGGAAGCCTGGACACGAGTCGAAGTGAAACGGTCAGACCTTCCAGTTGGTAGTGCGGTCGCAGGAAGAATTTCGCGCGATAGACGCCGGGGTTGCTTTCGTCTTCTTCGACATGGACATCCGCGCCCGCAAGCGGCTTGCGTGCCTTGTCCCGGTCGGTCGCCGTGGCGGGGTTGTGCTCGACGTAACGGCCGATCCAGTTGTTCAGCCACGTTTCCATATCGGCGCGTTCCCTGAACGTACCGATCTTGTCCCGCACGATGCATTTCAGGTAATGCGCGAAACGGCACGTCGCGAAGAGGTAAGGCAGGCGGGCAGCCAGATTCGCATTCGCGGTCGCGACCGGATCGTCGTATACCTGAGGGCAATGCAGCGATTGCGCACCGATGAACGCAGCGGATGCCGAATGCTTGCGATGGACCAGCGGCATGAAGCCGTTCTTCGCAAGCTCGATCTCCCGCCGGTCGCTGATGGCGATTTCCGTGGGACACGTCATGTCGATGCCGCCGTCGCCGGTGGGGAACGTATGCACGGGCAAACCGTCGACGGAACCGCCCGATTCGATGCCCCGTATCTGCGAACACCAACCGTAAAGGCTGAAGGACCGATTGATATTCACCGCCATCGCATAGGCCGCGTTTGCCCAGGCGTAGTTGCGTGCATCGCCTTCGGTCTCTTCCTCGAAGTCGAAGTCCTCCACCGGCTGGGTACGTGCACCGTAAGGGATTCGCGCGAGAAAACGCGGCATCGTCAGTCCGACATAACGTGCATCGTCCGAGTTCCGGAAATCGCGCCATGCTGCGTGTTCCGGCGTCTGGAACAGCTTGGCGATATCGCGCGGATTCGCCAGCTCCTGCCACGAATCCATCAGCATCACGGAAGGATCGGCTGCGGCGATCAGCGGGACATGCGCCGCGGCGGCAATGCGAGCCATCGAACGCAACAGTTCGATGTCCTGCGGTCCGTGGCCGAATGCCATATCGACAATCAGCGCGCCATAGGGCTCGCCGCCAAACTGGCCGTACTCGTGTTCGTAGATCTTCTTGAAGAGCGGACTCTGGTCCCAGGTAATGCCGCTGTACTTCCTGAGCTCCCGTGCAAGTTCGGCTTTGCCGATGTCCAGAAAACGAATCTTCTGCCGCTCGCCGGTCTCCGTGTTGGAAACGAGATAGTGCAGACCGCGCCACGCCGATTCGAGTGCCTGAAAAGTCGGGTGATGAAGGATGCGGTTGACCTGGGCGGATAGTCTCCGGTCGATCGCGGCGATAAGACTCTGGATGGTGTCGACCGCGTCGTCGTGCAACACCGGTGCCGCCGCCAGCGCCTGCTCGGCCAGCGTTCTCACCGCGAGCTCCATGGCCGCGAGCGCTTCCGCCGAACGGGGGCGCAACTCGCGATGCAACAACGACGTAAAGGTCGCCGCGTCCAGAGCGGCCATATCGTGGGACGTTTCTACAGTGTCGGTCATGCGGGGCGCCGCTCCTTCGGAAGCATGGGAATCGGGAGCGGACGTCACGGCAGCAGCGACTTCATGAGTTCGGGACGTCCGAGCAACGTCGCGACGAGCTCTTCCGCTCCGGCTTTGCCGTCCATGTAGGCGAGCAGGTTCGCCAGTTGCTCCCGCGCTTCCAGGAGCTGCCGAAGCGGCTCTACGTGCCGGGCGATGGCACCGGGCGAAAAATCGTCCATGCACTGGATATCGAACGACACCGCCAGCTCGCCCTCGCCCGCCAGTTCGTTGGGCACTCGCAGGTTCACCGCAGGATGGATGGAACGCAGCCGCTCATCGAAGTTGTCCATGTCGATGTCGAGAAATTTGCGTTCGGCCAACGGCAGTGCGTCGCCGCGCGGTGCGCCGGCAAGATCGCCGATCACGCCGGTCACGAAGGGAAGCTCTACGACGGCTTCCGCACCATTCAGTTCGACGTCGTATTCGATCTGGACGCGAGGCGGGCGATTGCGGGCGATGAATTTCTGACTGCTTTCCGTACGGGACATAGCTGGGCTTCCGTGGTTCGGTCGACGACGCGATCGTCAGGGGGTTTCCGCAACGCCAAGCGCGTGGCGAAATTCGGCGGAGTTGCCGGGAGCGAGTTCCGCGACGATGCCAAGAAAATCCTGACTGGCCAGACGACGTGCACGCTCGATCAACAGGGGAACCGGGCTGGATGGCTCGCATCGCTCGTAGTACCCGGTAATGGCATCCATGGCCTGCCGGACATCCACGCGCGACGCGCACATCACGCCACGGGGCATCGCCTTGGTCCCGGGAGCCGCATCGGGAATGTCGCGAGCATCGGGATCTTCTTTCGCCGGGCCCGATGCGCCGGCCACGGAGGCCGTGCTATGGGAGACGGCACGCAGAAAATGGTGCAATGGTTCGAGCAAGGCGCTGCCGCCTGCCCGATGTTCCAGAACGTGGGCAGCGACAACGACATCGTCGATCAGGCCATCGAGCAGCATGGCGAATGCATGGAATTGTCCGACATCGATCGATGCGCCCCACAGTTTTAGCGTGGCATGCATCTCCGGGGTTGTACGCCCGGACAGCGCGTCTCTTAAACGCAGTGGCGTGGACAGGGGATGTGCCGGTAGCCGCTGACGCCCCAGCGAAGCCAGTACGTCGGTCGTCGCCAGCGCGGCAAGTGCGTTGAGGCGGGCGATGGGGTCGTCGCCGTCTTCTTCGCACAGACGCGGATACATGCCCGGCCAGCGCTCCCTGAGCAGGAAGGCAACGATCTGAACACCCGCCGCGAATCCGCCGAGACCGTGGCGTTCCAGCCATGCCCGCGCCAGCCAGACCGCGACGCGCAAGTCGTTGGAGCGTTCCAGCAGTTCCAGGCAGGAGGTTTCGACCAGGAACCAGTCCACGGTGGGCGCGGCGAACACACGATCGCCGTATTGCACTTCGACACCACCCTCGATGCGAATGGACAGACGCACGAAGTCGGCATCCGATTCGAGGTCGCATCCATCGTCGCGCGTTCTCATTCGCTCGATGAGCGATCTGGCATCCGGTGCACCGGGGAGCGCGTCCGGCAACTCCGTATCGAAGCTGTCTTCCATTCGAGTATTCCGCTGAAAGTCGTCGCATGAAACGACGTTCGGAAGAATCTAACGGGACAGCCGGAAGCGGACTCTCAGACCAGTCTGAAAAACTCGAGGGAATTAAATCGAAGCGGCCGCGCTCCTACGGAAAGCTCACGGCTCTATCAGGCTTGCGGTTCCATATGTTGCAGCAACAGCCGCACTGACTCCCTACCCTGCCAGTCGTTGATCGACAGTTCGTAGGCCGCACGCATCCGCATCGGCGGCGGCGTGCCGTGATAGGCGTTGAACATCACGGCGTCGTGCACGAATCCCGAACGCGGATCGCGCAGTTGCAGGCGCAAATGGCGCTGCCCCATCACTTTCCACGATGCGCAGTCGAAGCTGTTCTCGAATACCGGTTGCGGAAAGCCCTGCCCCCAGGGCCCCGCCTGGCGCAGCTGGCGGGCCAGGTCCAGCGTATGGTCGTCCACGTCCAGCTCGCCATCGGTATAGACGATGGCCTGAAGCCGCTCGTCGTCGAGCTGCGCGCGGGCCAGCGTGTCGAACGCCTGTGCGAACGTGTCGAAATCCGCCATGCGCAGACTCAGCCCGGCGGCCATCGCATGGCCGCCGAAACGCAGGATCAGTCCGGGATGACGTGCGTCGATCTCGGCCAGCGCATCGCGGATATGGAAACCGGGGATCGATCGTGCGGACCCGCGCAGTTCGTCGGTGTCGTCGCCCGCGGGAGCGAAAGCAAGCACCGGACGATGCAGTTTTTCCTTCAGCTTCGATGCCACCAGACCCACGATACCGGCGTGCCAGCCCGGATCGAACAGAGCGACGCCTATCGCATCGATGTGCGCGGCGCGGGCGACCATCGTCTCGGCCTCGTCCACCATGCCAGCCTGCAGTTCGCGACGTTCCTGATTGATCGCGGACAGCTGCTCGCCGTAACGACGGGCTATCGCCGCATCGTCCGTCAGCAGGCAAGCGACGCCAAGCGACATGTCCTCGAGCCTGCCCGCGGCATTCAACCGGGGACCGACCGCGAAAGCGAGATCCGTCGCGCCGATCGTGGACAACGAACGTCCGCTGGACTCGATCAGCGCGACGATGCCGGCGCACGCGCGCCCCGCGCGCATGCGCTTCAGGCCCGCATCGACCAGCACGCGATTGTTGAAATCCAGCGTGACCAGATCGGCCACCGTACCCAGCGCTACCAGATCCAGCAGCGATTGCAGATCGGGTTCGCTTTCACCGAATGCGCCCGCGTCGCGCAAGGCGGCACGCAGCGCCAGCAGCAGATAGAACATGACGCCGACGCCCGCGAGCGCCTTGCTCGGAAAACCGTCGCCGGCGAGATTGGGATTCACGATCGCATCGGCATCGGGCAACGTATCGCCCGGAAGATGATGATCCGTAATCACGACGGCGATGCCGCGCGCCTTTGCCGCGGCGACGCCGGCGACGCTGGCAATGCCGTTATCGACGGTCACGATGACGTCGGGCGTGGGGTCCAGCGATGCGACCAGCGCTTCGCTCAGCCCATATCCGTGCACAAAACGATTGGGTACGACGTGCGCCACATGACGTGCGCCCAGCATGCGCAGGCCGCGCACGGCGACGGCCGTCCCGGTCGCACCGTCGCAGTCGTAGTCGCCCGCGATAACGATGTGGCGGTCGGCACGGATCGCTTCGATCAGCAACGATACCGCTTTGTCCATGCCGCCCAGCAGCGACGGCGCGAGCAGACGCGCGAGACGATGCTCGGCACCGTCGGGAGTTACGACACCCCGCGCGGCATATACGCGCTGGATCACCGGATGCACATGGAGCGGCCAGTCGCGGGGCTCGGCCGCCAGCGGACGCTGGCGCCACTGCTTCGCGGTCATGCCTTCGGCGTCCTGCGCCAGAAGCGCAGACGATGCGCGGCGCGCAGGATGTAGCGTTCGCCGCTGGCGAACGACAGACGTACTTCGCTACCGCCAGCCTGAAGGCGCGTGGCAATCACCGGCCACCAGTCGCGTTCGAAGGACGATAGCTGGGTGTCCTGAAGATCGAGCAGCGTAAAAGCGGCATCGTCCGTTGCAGCCGACCTGGGATCGCGCCCGACGACATCGACGCCCGCACGAGCCGCAAGCGCCCAGACGAGAAGATCGTCGCTCACGACGCGACCGAGTCCGCTTTCCACCCAGTCGGGCAATGTTCCGCCACCCCATAGCCACACGCTGTTGACCGGCGCGACGCCTTGCGCACGACGCGTCGCATTCCACGGCTCGTTGTGCAGGACGACCTGGGCTTCGTTGATCAGGGCGCGCCAGCGACGGCCATCGGTGCCTTGCGGCAACTGTTCGAAGAGATCCGCGCCGAGCGCTTCTTCCGGTTCGGGAAAATGCGGCAGGTCGACGTAGCGCGGCACTTTCAGCTGCCAGTGCTCCGCATCGCCGACACGCAGTTCCATTCCTTCCGCACTGAAGGTCTCGGCAAGTGCGGCGACCAGCGTCGCTGCGTCGTCCGGGCGCAATCCGAGATTGCCGCAGGCAAGCAGGCGCGCGCCGTTGAGTTCGGGTTGCACCCATGCCGGATCGGCGCACAGCCAGAGCGCATCGCCCGCGTCGCCCGCCACCAGTTGCCGGATCAGGGCTGCGACGGGTAGCGGGCCATCCGGCCAGCTGAAATGCTCGCGCAATGCCGCGACATAGCCGGGCTCGGCGTCGCGCAGACGGGTGCCGCGAGCCAGCCATTCGCGCAAGTCCGTCGCCGACGCGTAACGATCGCGCGGCGGCAGCAGGACGTGCAACGCACTCACGGCGTCATGCCTCGATCTGCTCGAGGAGACCCATCCACTCGGCTTCCAGTTCTTCCTTTTCGCGACGCAGGTCGCCCTGCCGCTGTCCGAGCTTCATCAGTTCGCCGGTCGGTCCTTCATAAACGGCCGGGTCGGCGAGCTTGGTCTGAATGGTATTCAGTTCCTTGTCGAGCGTTTCGACGAGCGCTTCGATTTTCTTTATGCGCGCACGCAGCGGCTTTTCTTTCTCGCGTTGTCCCGCACTGGCCTTGCGCCGATCGCGATACGACGCACCGGGCGGCGTGGACGACGTGGCCGCCGTCGTGCGCGTGGTGGCGCGGCTGCGCAGCCATTTTGCGTAGTCGTCCAGATCGCCGTCGAACGGCTCGACCGTACCGTCGGCCACACGCCAGAATTCGTCGCAGACCATGCCCAACAAATGACGATCGTGCGAGACCAGCACGAGTGCACCATCGAATTCGGCCAGCGCATCGGCCAGCGCTTCGCGCATGTCGAGATCGAGATGGTTGGTCGGTTCGTCGAGCAGCAGCAGGTTCGGCTTGTCCCAGGCGATGAGTGCCAGCGCCAGTCGCGCGCGTTCGCCGCCGGAGAAATCGTCCACCGGCTCGAAGGCACGGTCGGCCGGGAAATTCCAGGTACCGAGGAAATCGCGCAGCGCCTGGGCGCCGACGCCGGGGGCCTTTTCCTGCAGGTGATCGAAAGGACTCGCGCCTTCGCGCAGGCTTTCGACGGTGTGCTGGGCAAAGTAGCCGATCCGCAGATCGCGATGGATGGCGCGCTCGCCCGACAGCGGATCGAGATCGCCGACCAGCGACTTCACCAGCGTCGACTTACCCGCGCCATTCGGACCGAGCAGACCGATGCGGTCGCCCGCTTCCAGTCCGAAACCGACATCCCGCAGTACGAGGTGATCGCCATAGCCGGCATCGACATGATCGAGGCGAAGCATCGAGGTCGGCAGCTTTTCGGGCTTGGCGAACGAGAAGCTGAAACCGCGCTCCGCACGCACGGCTTCGGTGCCGGCGAGTTTTTCGAGCCGCTTCACGCGCGACTGCGCCTGCTTGGCCTTGCTGGCTTTCGCCTTGAAGCGGTCGATGAACGACTGCAGATGGGCACGTTCGGCCTGTTCGCGCTCGTGCGCGACCTGCTGCTGGCGCAGATGTTCGGCGCGCTGGCGTTCGAATGCGGTGTAGTCGCCGGTGTATAGCTTCGCCGTGCCGTCGTGCAGGTGCAGCGTGTGCGAAATCACGCCATCCATGAATTCGCGGTCATGCGAAATGACCAGCAGCGTCCCCGGATAGCGACGCAGCCATTCCTCCAGCCAGAGCACGGCATCGAGATCGAGATGGTTCGTCGGCTCGTCGAGCAGCAGCAGGTCGGACGGCGCCATCAGAGCGCGCGCCAGGTTCAGACGCACGCGCCAGCCGCCCGAGAACGAGGCGACAGGCCGTTCGTGGGTCTCGGCGGGGAAGCCCAGGCCATGCAGCAGACGGCCGGCGCGGGCGCGCGCGTCGTAACCGTTGAGCTCTTCTATACGGATATGGGCCGCGGCCACGGCTTCGTGATCGCCGGCCGCTTCGGCTGCCGCTTCCGCGCGCAGCACCGTCGCCACTTCGACGTCGCCACCCAGGACATACTCGATCGCCGGGTCCGGCAGCGCGGGCGTTTCCTGATCGACGGCGGCCAGGCGGATACGCGACGGCATGTCCAGATCGCCAAGCTCCGGCTCGAGTTCGCCCTTCAGCGCGGCGAAAAGGCTCGATTTGCCGCAGCCGTTACGGCCGACGACGCCGAGGCTCCACCCGCTCTGCAGGGTGACGTCGACGTTGGAAAGCAGCGTGCGGCTGCCACGCCGCAAGGCGAATTGGCGGAAGGAGATCATCAGGGGTCGGAATGGGCGAGAACAACGCCCATGATACCCCGCCCGTGCCACCGGCCGGATTTTTCCCGGTTTGCGGCAGAAAACGCGACGGGCGCCACAACCGCGAGAACCGCTACGCGGCGCCCATGGCGCATGCACCCTACATCTGATACAACGCTGCGGCAGCGCTGCGTGGGGAGCGCGGAGAGCGGACATGTTGAAGTTCAAGCCTTTTGTTTCGACGATCGCCATCGCGGCGGCTCTGGCCAGCGCGGCCGCGTTCCAGACCGCGCATGCGGATAGCCTGCTGATGAAGCGTGTCCAGCAGGAACAGGGCATGGACCTTCCGAAGAAGGGCATGAGCATGGCCGACGTCGAACGCCGTTACGGCGCGCCGGTCAGCAAGCTCGACCCGCGCGGCGGCGGCAGCAAGCAGCAGCCAGTCATCAATCGCTGGGAATATCCCGGCTATATCGTGTATTTCGAGCGTAGCCACGTGGTTCACACGGTGCTGAATACGCCGGCGGGGAACAATACGAATCCGGGCCAGACGCGCTAAAGCGCCCTTGCAGGAGCCCGCTTCCGGGCGAAAGCCAACGGAGCGGAGATGCCATGCGTGACATCCGCAGCCCGTAGACCGGGCTCGCGGAGGTGAGCATCCGTCTTCTTCTCTCCGTTGGCTTTCGCCCGCAAGCGGGCTCCTACAGAAATTCGGTGCACCCGCCGCTCCGGGCATCGCCCACTCCAAGGCTTTACAATGCCCGGCCCCGGGCATTGCCGCGTGCCGTGCCGTCCCCATATCACGACGAATGACATCGCCCATGAGCCAAGACACCTTTCGATTGCCCGCAGAATGGGAACGCCAGTCCGCCGTGCTGATCGCATGGCCGCACGCGGATACCGACTGGGCCGAGCGCCTCGCCGAGGTCGAAACCACTTATGTGGCGCTGGCGACGGCGGTGACGCGTTTCGAGGACCTGATTGTCGTCGTGGCGGATGAGACGCTCGGCGTGCATGCCGAAACCGCGATGCGGGCGGCGGGGGCCGATCTGTCGCGCATCCGCTTCGTGCGGCTTCCTTACGACGATACCTGGCTGCGCGATTCGGGCCCCATCACGCTGGTCGACAACGACGGCAAGGTGCGGCTCAACGATTTCCGTTTCACCGGCTGGGGCGGCAAGTTCGGCGCCGAGCAGGACGATGCGCTGATCGCCGGGCTCGTCGATGCCGGCGTCTTCGGTAACGCGGGCCATAAGCGCATCGACTGGGCGCTGGAAGGCGGCGGTATCGAGAGCGACGGCGAAGGCACCGTGCTGACCACCTGGCGCTGCCTGGTCCAGCGTCACCCGGACGAATCGCGCGAGTCGATGACCGGCACGCTCGTCGATGGCCTGCATGCGCGCCGCGTTCTGTGGCTGGATTACGGCTATCTCGAAGGCGACGATACCGACGCGCATATCGATACCCTGGCGCGCTTCGCACCCGGCAACGGCATTGTTTTCCAGGCATGCGACGATGCGTCCGATCCGCATAGCGACGAACTGACGCGCATGGCCGGAGAACTGGCAGCACTGCGCACCGTCGATGGCAAGCCGTATACGCTGTATCCCCTGCCCTGGGCCCAGCCGATCGTCGACGAAGGTCGTCGTCTGGCCGCGTCCTACGCCAACTATCTGATCGTCAACGGCGCGGTACTGGTGCCCGCGTACGGCGATGCGGTCGACGACGAGGCCGCGCGCATCATCGGCACGGCGCATCCGGGTCGCGAAGTCGTACAGGTACCCTGCCGCCCGCTGATCTGGCAGAACGGTAGCCTGCACTGCATCACCATGCAGTTGCCCGCCGCCCTTTCCCCGACCGCGTAAGCCGCGACGCTAGGAGACCAAGAGAATGACCCGCAAGACACTGAAGGTCGCACTGCTGCAGGAAACCGACCGCGGCAGCCGGGATGCCAATCTGGATGCCATCGAAGCCGGCCTGCGCGACGCCGCGAAAGCCGGCGTGGAACTGGTATTGCTACAGGAACTGCACAACTGCCCGTATTTCTGCCAGCGCGAAACCGTCGATACCTTCGATCTGGCCGAAACCATTCCCGGCCCCAGCACCGAACGTCTGGGCAAGCTGGCCGAAGAACTGAAGCTCGTCGTCGTCGCATCGCTGTTCGAGAAGCGCGCCACGGGCCTGTATCACAACACCGCGGTGGTCTTCGATCGTTCGCGCGAGATCGCGGGCCGCTATCGCAAGATGCACATTCCCGACGATCCGGCGTTCTACGAAAAGTTCTATTTCACCCCTGGCGACCTGGGCTTCGATCCGATCCAGACCTCCGTCGGCAAGCTCGGCGTGCTGGTGTGCTGGGACCAGTGGTATCCGGAAGCCGCGCGCCTGATGGCGCTGGCCGGCGCCGATCTGCTGTTCTATCCCACCGCGATCGGTTGGGACCCGACCGACGACGACGCGGAAAAAGCACGTCAGCGCGACGCATGGATTACCGTGCAGCGCGGCCACGCGGTCGCCAATGGCCTGCCGCTGCTGGCCTGCAATCGCACGGGTTTCGAAGCCGATCCCTCCGGCGTGGGCAACGGCATCCAGTTCTGGGGCTCCAGCTTTGTGGCGGGGCCACAGGGCGAGTTCATTGCGCAGGCGGGAACGGACGGACGCGAACTGCTCATCGTCGACGTGGACATGGAACGCAGCGAACATGTACGGCGCATCTGGCCGTTCCTGCGCGATCGCCGCATCGATGCTTATGGCGACCTAGTCAAACGTTTTCGCGACTGACACCTACATATAAACAGGACGACCCGCGCGCATGAATGCCCACGAGACCGACGTAGCCCTGCCCCCTGCCCTGGAAGGCCAACCCATCGAACGCATGACGCGTGACGGCATCGAGTACGTGGTGCTCGGCACGGCCCACGTATCGCGCGCCAGCGTCGAAGCCGTCCAGGCATTGCTCGAACGCGAGCACTTCGACGCAGTTGCTGTGGAACTTTGCGCCAGCCGCGCCCACGGCATCCGCGATCCCGAAGCGTTCAAGCAAATGGATCTGTTCGAGGTCATTCGCCAGGGCAAGGCCGGCATGGTTGCCGCCAGCCTGGTGCTGTCGTCGTTCCAGAAGCGTCTCGCCGCCCAGTACGGCATCGAGCCAGGCGCCGAGATGAAAGCGGCGATGGACGGCGCGGACCAACGCGGTACGCCTATCTGGCTGGTCGATCGCGAAGTAGGCACCACTCTTAAGCGCGCCTGGCGCAGCGTCGGTTTTTTCCAGCGCTTCGGCTTGCTGGCCGGCATGCTCGGCAGCGTATTCGAGCGTGAGGACATCGCCGAAGCGGACATCGAGAAACTGAAACAGAGCGATCTGCTCGAAAGCGCTTTCAGCGAATTCGCCACCGGGTCCGCACCGCTTTACCGCGCCCTGATCGCCGAGCGCGACGAATACATGGCCGCGCGGCTGCGCGAGCATGCCGCACGGATGGATGTGGGCGAAGGCAAGCGCGTACTCGTGGTGATCGGCGCCGGCCACCTGAAAGGCATGACCGAACAGTTGCGCACGCAGCAGGCCGATCCGGCATCCACCGCCGACGTCCTCGCGCAGACGCCGGCGGCCTCGCCCTGGCCGAAATGGATCGCATTCGGGCTGGTTCTCGCCATTTTCGTCGCCATCGGCTTCGCCTTCCATCGCGACGCAAGCCTGGGCGCCGACGCGCTGAAGAACTGGGTGTTGTTCACCGGCGGTCTCGCCGCGCTCGGCGCGCTCGCCGCGGGCGGGCACCCACTGAGCATCGTCGCCGCCTTTATAGCGGCACCGCTGAAGCCGTTCCGCCCGGGCATCCCCGCGGGCGGCATCAGCGCCATGGCCGAGGCATGGGTGCGCAAACCGCGCGTGGTGGACTTCGAGAACCTGCGCGACCAGATCACCCACTGGAGCGGCTGGTGGAAAAACCGCGTGGCGCGGACGCTGCTCAACTTCTTCCTGGTCAGCATCGGGACCATCGCCGGCGAGTACATTGCCGGCATCCATATCCTGCGGAGTCTCATCTGAGTTGTCGCTGGTCCACCGCGACCTCTATACTTCGCGGGTTTTTAACCCGGTCGCGACCGGAACCGCAGGGATCACCAATGAAGCGATTGCAACTGCTTGGCCTGGCTACCGTCGCCCTGTGCGTCGCGGCTGGCGCCCATGCCGAAGGCGACAAAGCCCACGGCCGTGAGCTGGTCTATACGTGCGCCGGCTGCCATGGCGTCGACGGCTACCAGAACGTCTACCCGTCGTACAACGTGCCGCACATCGCGGGTCAGAACGAGCAGTACATCATCAATGCCCTGCACGAATACAAGACCGGGGAGCGCAAGCACCCGACCATGGGTGCACAGGCCCAGAGCATGTCCGATAAGGAAATCGAAGACATCGCCGCCTATCTTTCCAGTCTCGCCAAGTAAGTCGCCGAGGATTACGCATGAAACGTGCGATCACGTTGTTCACGTTCGGCGCCTTCCTGGCGCTGTCCACTTCTCAGGTTTTCGCTGCCGGCGACGTCGAGCGCGGCAAGACGAAGGTCGCCACCTGCGTGGCGTGCCACGGTCAGGACGGTAACGCTATCGACCCGCAGTACCCGCGCCTTGCCGGGCAGTACGCCAGCTACCTGTCCCGTGCGCTGCACGAATACAGGGATGGCGGCCGCGACAACGCCATCATGAAGGGCTTCGCCGCCGCGCTGTCCGACCAGGACATCGATGACGTGTCCGCCTACTTCTCGAGCCTGCCGACCAAGCTGGACGGGTTGGAGCATCATATTCAGGGCAATTGATTCATCGTGCCGCCGAATAAAAAAGCCCGCGCAAGCGGGCTTTTTTCATATCCGACGCCGCCACCAGAACCTGTGCCGTAACGCTCCCAGCTGTTGTAGGAGTGCTACCGGACTGCCGAGACGCCTTCGGCTTTCTCGTAGAATGGCGTCTTGCCGGTCTTGTGATCCGTGGCGTCCCGAACCTCGGTAATCTCCGGAATGCGTTCGCGCAGCGTCTTCTCGACACCCTGCTTCAGCGTGACGTCGACCATGCCGCAGCCGTGGCAACCGCCGCCGAACTGCAGGACCACGACGCCATCGGCGTCGACTTCCAGCAACGAGATACGCCCGCCATGCGATGCGACGCGCGGCGCGATCTCGGCTTCCAGCACATAACGCACGCGCTCGACGAGGCTGGCGCCCTCACCGGGTTCCTCGCCCTTGATGCGCGGAGCGCGGATATTGAGCTGACCGCCCGTGGCATTGGTTTCGTAATCGATGTTGGCCGGATCGAGCCAGCGCACGCTGTCACCGTCGACATAAAGATTGAAACCGTTGCATTCGACGGTCCATTCGTCGCCGGTCAGTTCGCCCGGCTCGCAGAACTCCAGTTCGCATTGCGCGGCAGGCGTGCCGGCCGACACGACGCGCAGGCGGATACCCAGTCCATCGCTGCCCTGCTGCGATAGCAGACGCAGGAAATGAGCTTGTGCCCGTTCGGAAATATCGATCATGGTTGCTCCAGAACAACGCTCCGGCACGCAGCCGGAGAAACAGCACCAGTTTAGTACGGATTCAATCTGGATGCGCCGCTTTGACATTTCAACGGCAACCTTCGACGCTTCGCATCCCCTTCGATGCCACGGACCGACCATGAGCGCCCACGACCTCGCTTCCCAGCACTGCCAGCCGCGCAAGGGCGCCGAACACGCGCTGGACCGCGCCCGTATCGACGAACTTCTGGCCAGCCTCCCCGGCTGGACCGTCTCGCCGGACGGCAAGGCGATCGTGAAGGATTTCCGTTTCGACGATTTTCATCGCACGCTCGGTTTCATCAACGCCGTGGGCTTCATGGCCAATCGCGAAGACCATCATCCCGACATCGAAGCGGGCTATGGCCATTGCCACCTGCTGTGGTCCACCCACGACGTCGGCGGCCTGTCGCTGAACGATTTCATCTGCGCCGCCCGCGTCGAGGCCCTGCTCGCCCGCTGACATGCGCATCGGCCGCGCGACCGCGCTGATCGTCGCCCTGCTGTTCGCGGCGGGGACACTTGCCCTCCTGCCCCGGCTGGCGGCGTGGGTCGTCGGTCGCGACGTGGTCGCCCAAAGCGAACGCGAGCGATCCGCGTACGAGCACGGCCGCTCTCCCTGGGAGTGGACCTTCCGATCCGCGGACGATCTCGTCGCCGGACGCGTATTCGGGCATGCGAGCGTCGCCGGCGGGACGGAGGGACTCGCCCTCACCGGCGGCGACGGCTCGCCGGTCGAGCTGGGCCTGCCCCTGATCCGCGCTGTCGACCTGACGCAACTTCCCCGGCTTCGTCTCGACATGTCGGCGCCGCCGGGCACGTCGCTAAGGTTCGCTGTGCGCGAACGACTGGATGGCCCGAAGGTCACGACCGACGCCGCGACCTTCGGCCCGGACACGGCGCCGCTCGTCGTACCGCTCTCCGGACTATCGTGGAAAGACGAGCAAGGCCACGACACCGCCGCGCCAACACGAGCCGCCATGTTCCGGCTGGTGCTGCCGATGGCGCCAGGGGCCGCGATCACCCTGCGAACCGCCACGTTCCAGCCCGGCTCGCCTCCCGCCCCCGAACTGACCCGAACCGTCGCGCTGCCGCCGGCAAGCGACGCCGAAACGTTGCTGCGCTGGCGCGACACGCTATGGGAGGGACAACCGACAACGATGTTCGGCCCGGCGACGACTCGTCTGCCGGTAACAGCGGTCAACGCCGGCTATCGGGACTGGATCGCGCTGGCTTTGTACCTCGCCGGACTCCTCTGGCTGTCCTGGCGGCCACCGGTGTCCAGGCCCGGCAAGACGCTCGAAGCCGTCGCTGGCGTACTCGGGCCCTTGTGGCTGATCGCGGGCATGCGGCTCGATGCCCATCCGTCCGTGCCTGCGGCGGTCTGCTTTGCCGCGGGAATCGTGTTCGCGGGCGCTCTGGCCGGGCGGCGACGGCTTCCCCCATGGACATGGCTGGGCTCGCCGATCGCCATAGCCCTTCCCTTATTGGCCATACCCGCTGCTACCTTGCTGGTGGCATTGCTCGGGCACGCCCCCGTGTGGCCGCCGGCGGGACGCATATTTCTTTATGTCGGGTGGGCCCTGCTTCAGCAGTGGCTGATGCTTGCCGTGACCGCCGCCCTGTTGGATCGCCTGCTGCCACGCCCGCTGACCCTCCTGGTCACGGCGTTGACATTCGCGCTGCTGCACACGCCGAACGGCTCGCTGATGCAGCTCTGTTTTATCGCCGAACTCGGCTGGGCCTGGTGCTTCCTGAGATATCGCGCACTTCTGCCTGTCGCCCTGGCCCACGCGGCCAGCGCGGTGCTGTTGCAGGCCGGGCTGGCGGGTGGCGTGTTGCGCTCACTGGAAGTGAGCGCACGATTCCTCAATTAAAGCTTGTCGAGGAACAATTAAAGCTTGTCGAGGAACGCTTTCAGTTCGTCGGGCAACGGCGAGGAAAAATCGTACGACCGGCCATCCAGCTCGAAGCTCATCCGCGACGCGTGCAGGAACATGCGTTTCAGCCCCTTGGCGCGAAATTTCTTGTTGGCTTCTTCATCGCCATATTTCGGGTCGCCCGCGAGGGGATGACCGATCGACTGGGCGTGCACACGGATCTGGTGGGTACGGCCGGTACCCAGGATCGCCTCCATCAGGCGGGCGCCCGAGTACTGTTCCAGCTCCCGGAAGAAGGTCAGCGACGGCTTACCGGCGTCGTCCACCCGCACGATCCGCTCGCCGCCGTGGAGGACCGACTTGAGCAGGGGCTGGTTCACATCGAATTTGGCCTTGCGCGGGTGACCGACCATCAGGCACATGTACTGCTTGGTCACCTCGTTCGCACGGATCAGTGCCTGGAGCCCGGTCAGGCCGGCGCGCGTCCGGGCGAACACGAGTACCCCGCTGGTATCGCGATCGAGGCGATGGACCAATTCCAGGTGTTCGTTCGGGCGCGCGGCGCGCAGGAGCTCGATCGCGCCATGGCTCACGCCGCTACCGCCGTGGGCGGCAATGCCGACCGGCTTGTCGATCACGAGGAAGTGCTTGTCCTCGAAGATAATCGAGTCGGTCACCGCACGGACCATGCCCGAGGGAGCCGCTCCCGTGGATTCCTTTTCGGCAATTCGTACGGGTGGAATTCGCAGGATGTCGCCCAGCGCCAGCCGTGTGTCGGGCTTGGCCCGTTTGCCGTTGATACGCACCTGGCCGGTCCGGAGAATCCGGTAAATCAGGCTGCGGGGAACGCCCTTCAGCAACGTGAGCAGGGCATTGTCTACCCTCTGCCCGTCGCGCTCGGGACCGATTTCCAGCTGCCGCACACCTTGGGCGCCGTCGAGGGAAGTTGCCGTCTGCATTGATAAAACTCGAAATTGATAGGATACTCGGCGAGCGCCAAGCCTCGCCTGCGGAGTACATCCCTCGTGGGGCGCCCGTCCGTCGCGTCGGCGAGGATTGCGCCGTACCCGCCCTGAAGGCGGCCGGTCGCAGCTCCCTTTCATCGTAACGGTTCGGGTCGCTGTTGTCCGGTTCTTCCACAGGGATGCGGGCCCGGTTGCGAAGCGCAATGCCAAGAATCACGCCGGGACCAGGCATCGGTCCCGGGACCTTATGCCGCTTCACGCTTCACCGCTGCGGCGCGATCCCCGGCAGGCCGCCATAAGGCGCCACCGCGGCCCGCGGCCGCGCGGCAAGGCCGAGGAATTACAATGAAACGCATGTTGATCAACGCGACTCAGCGCGAAGAGTTGCGCGTGGCCATCGTCGATGGCCAGAATCTTTACGATCTCGACATCGAAATACCGTCCCGCGAACAGAAAAAGGCCAATATTTACAAAGGCCGCATCACCCGCGTCGAGCCCTCGCTCGAAGCCTGCTTCGTCGACTACGGCGCCGAGCGCCACGGTTTCCTGCCGCTCAAGGAAATCTCCCGCGACTACTTCCTCGAAGGAAGTAAGGGCAACAACATCCGCGACCTCCTCAAGGAAGGTCAGGAAATCATCGTTCAGGTCGAGAAGGAAGAACGGGGCAACAAGGGCGCCGCCCTGACCACGTTCATCAGCCTCGCCGGCCGTTACATGGTGCTGATGCCCAACAATCCCCGCGCCGGCGGCGTCTCGCGCCGCATCGAAGGCGAGGATCGTCAGGCGCTCAAGGAAGCCATGGAGCACCTGAACGTCCCCGACGAAATGGGTCTCATCGTGCGTACCGCCGGCATGGGCCGCGACGCCGAGGAACTCCAGTGGGATCTCGATTACCTGCTGCAGCTGTGGAAGTCGGTTTCGTCCGCCGCCAGCTCGCAGAAAGCACCGTTCCTGATCTATCAGGAATCGAAACTGTTCATCCGCGCCCTGCGCGACTACCTGCGTAACGATATCGGCGAAATCCTCGTGGACGAGGAGTCGCTGTTCAACGACGCACGCGATTTCGTTCAGCAGGTCATGCCCAACAACCTGCGTAAGCTCAAGCTGTACCAGGACCCGACCCCGCTCTTCTCGCGCTATCAGATCGAAACTCAGATCGAGAGCATCTTCGAGCGCAGCGTGCGCCTGCCGTCGGGCGGCTCGATCGTCATCGACCAGACCGAAGCCCTGACCGCTATCGACATCAACTCGTCGAAAGCCACCAAGGGCAGCGACATCGAAGAAACGGCGTTCAACACCAACTGCGAAGCGGCGGTCGAAATCGCCCGTCAGCTGCGCATCCGCGATGCCGGTGGCCTGATCGTCATCGACTTCATCGACATGGATAGCCCGCGCCATCAGCGCGAAGTCGAAGAGAAGCTCAAGGAAGCCCTCAAGGCGGACCGCGCCCGTGTCCAGATCGGCCGCATTTCGCGCTTCGGCCTGCTCGAGATGTCGCGTCAGCGCCTGCGCCCGAGCCTGGGCGAAGCCACGCAGATCGTGTGTCCGCGCTGCGAAGGCCACGGCCACATCCGCAGCGTCGAGTCGCTGGCCCTGTCGACCCTGCGCCTCATCGAAGAACACGCGATGAAGGAAAACACCGGGCAGGTCCTGGTTCAGGCACCGCCCACCGTCGCCAACTTCCTGCTCAACGAGAAGCGCGCCAGCGTCGTCGAAATCGAACTGCGTCACAGCGTCCACGTCGTCGTGGTCGCGGACGACAAGCTGGATACGCCGCATCTCGAAATCACCCGCATCCGCGAAGCGGACATGGGCGAGCACAGCAAGCCGAGTTATGAGCGCGTCACTCCCGTGACGGCCACCGCCCTGCCGAAGATGGGCCAGGCCCTGGGCAGCGGCGAGCAGCCGCTGGTCACCGGCGTGGTGCCGTCCACGCCCGCGCCCGTTCGCGAAGAAACCGACGAATCCGACGCGGCGCCGGCTGTCGCCGCACGCTCCGCGAAAGCGCCGGCCCAGGGTGGCGGCGTACTGGCCCGCATCGTCAGCTGGTTCCGCAGCGCCGCCGCGCAGCCTGCCGAAGAAAACGCACCGAAGCGCAAGGATGGACAGCAGGGTCAGCGCGGTCCGAGACGCGAGGAGCGCGGCAACGCGCAAGGTTCCGGTCGACAGAACACGCAGCAGCGTCAGTCGCAGCGTGGCGGCAAGGACCAAGCTCCGCGTGGCCAGGGTCAGTCCCCGAAATCGAAGCAGCCGCGCGGAGAGCGTAGCGAGCGCGGCGAACGTGGCGAGCGTCCGGAACGTCAGGAACGCGACAACCAGCCACGCAACGCGCAGGCACAGGCCGGTGGCCGCCAGGGCGGTCGTCCGGAGCAGGCTCAGCAGCAGACGCAGGCCGGTGAGCCGCGCAAGCAGCAGACCAAGGGCGAGCGTCCGGCACAGCAGCGCCAGTCCGGCGAAAAGACGCCAGCCGCCGTTACCGACGCGACTATCGAGAAAGAAAAGATCGCAGCGTTGACCACGGTCGACGATGCACCGGCGACCGACGAAGTGCGGGGCGCTGTCGCAGCCGATGCGCCGACGCAGGCCGACGCCACGAAGGATGCCGAGGGCGGTCAGCGCCGCCGTCGCGGCCGTCGTGGTGGCCGTCGCCGTCGCCGCCAGGACGAGCCGGGTCAGCTGAACGCAAACGATCAGGCGGACGGTAACGATTTCGACGACGAGGACGGCGACGACAACGACGCCGCACCGCGCACCACCGAACGTCCCAGCGCCAGCGTACCGCCCGTACTCGACACCGCCGAGGCTTCGAGGAATGCATTTGCTGTCGAGACCGCGGTCGACGACACCACAACGCCCTCCTCCCGCCATGACGCGGAAACGAAGCCGGCCGCGCCCGTTCCGGCACTGAGCCTGCCCGCACTGCCGCCGCTGCCGCCGATCCCCGGCGCCGCGACGAAACCCGCGCAGACGACGTTCGATAAGCCGGCTGCTGTCGCCGCCGTCGTGGCCACGACCACGCCCGCCGATTCGGCGGACGCTCGCACGACCGAACGCGATCAGACCGAATCCACAGCACCGCTCGCCGAACCGGCGAAGCCGACGCCCGTGGCGACGCATGTCGAGCCGGCAACGACTCCGACGGCGCCCGTCGCGCCCACGACCATGGCAACCCCTGCCCCGGTAACCGAGGCACCGTCGGCGACGATCGTTTCATCCGAAGCCAAGACCCCGGTTGTTGCGTCGACTTCGACTGAAGAAGACAAGGTTCCGGCCACGCCGGCTCCGACACCGGAACCCGCTATCCCGGCTGCCGCGACGGCTCCCATCTCGTCGACGCCTGCCGCTACGGTTTCGGTTCTGGATGCGCCTGCGCGCGGCATCCTGCCCGACGCCGACGAGGTCGCGGAGAAGACCTCCGCCATCGAGAACGCACCGAAGGCTGTTTCGGCGCCGGCAGCTCCTGCCGAAGAGTCGACGCCGAAGCCTGTCCCCGTCACGCCGAAAGCTCCCGAAGCATCCAGCGTGCCGCCCGCGAGTCACGACACGGCCGCACCACGCGAGAACGCCGCGAATGAGCCGAAAGCTCCTCCCGCTGCTCCCGTCACTCCCGCCTGGGCACCGCCCGCGCAGGGCGATCTCCTGACGCGTCCGCGCCAGGAGCCCGCTGCACCGGCTCCGTCCGAGGCTTCCAGCAACGCGGCACGGGACGAGTAACGCGTCCAGTCAGTACCGGAATGACGAAGAGGCCGGGCATTGCCCGGCCTCTTCGTTTTCGGCCTGCCGATGGGCCGTCGTTTTGGATGGCCTCGCTCGGCACTCCTTCGATCCTGACGCCCCTTCGACTCTGACGGTCTCTTGCAGGAGCGCGCTTGAAGGCGATCCGAAGCGGAACGGAAAGCTTGCTCCTTCGATAACGCGGGCGGTCTGCCCATTGGACTGGGGCTATCGTTGGCGCTTGGCTGCGCAGGGATCGCGCGCAAGCACGCTCCTACAACGCACCCCGCACGACCTCACCACGACGTACCTGCAACGTCGCGGATGCGACTGTCCTGCAGGCAAAAAAAACGCCGGACAAGTCCGGCGTTTTTCAGTCATCGGGCGTGAGCTAAATGCTCAGGCCCCAACCTGATGATTGTGCGTATCGAGCAGCCCGTGCACCGTCATCAGGTGCGCAAGTCCGACGATGTGATCCACGTGCAGCTTCTCCATCAGTCGCTGCTTATACGTCGAAACCGTCTTGGGACTGAGGTTGAGGCGCTCTCCGATCGAAGTGAGAGGCATGCCGCGCACAAGCATCATGGCGACTTCCATCTCACGGCTGGACAACGTATCGAACGGCGAATCGGATCCGTCGAGTGTCGCGAGCGCCAGCTGCTGGGCAACCGCGGGTGCAAGATAACGACGCCCCGAGGCGACCTGGCGAACGGCACTGCTCAACTCGTCCGCGGTACAACCCTTCGTGAGATAGCCCAACGCGCCGGCATCGAGAAGGCGCTTGGGAAACCGGGCATCGTCGACCACCGTAAGAATGACGATATTGGTGCGTAACTTGGCGCGCACGACGCGCTCGGTCAGTTCCACGCCACTCATACCTGGCATATGGACGTCGACCAGAGCGATATCCGGTGCCAGAGAACGGATGAGGCGAAGCCCCTCTTCGGCCGTTCCCGCCTCCCCGCGGATTCGAACGTCGGCGTGTTGCTGCAAAATCATCCTGAAGCCGGTGCGTACCAGCTCGTGGTCATCGACAAGTACCACGTTAATCATGTGAGTGCCCTCCCTGGGCCGACGGTATCTCGGTTACGCCCGGTTGACCGGAAAAAATCTGATATGACATACAATGACAGATGTTTAGGCCCTACAGCCAGCGTGGACATATAATGGACGTTGCAGCCGTAACTATCTAGCGGCCGACGCCCATGCCGACAACGTGACATGGCCTGAGGATCGTGTCATCTTCTCGCCCACAGACATGCGCGGGAATGCGCCATCCCATCATCTGGCCCGCTCGTTTCAGGACGGCGACACCAGAGGTCTCGCAGCTGCCATGCGGGTCCTGGACTCACTACAAGGAATGTTTTATCCATGGAAGATCGGACCTACCTGCTCGGTAAAGTCGCTGCGCTCGAAGCGGCGCTCAAAGCAGCCATGGCGACCCACCCCGAGCCCGAAGCCCTCATCGAAGCGGTTTCACTGGCAATGACGGCCTACACACCAGACAGTGACCCAGTCGATATCCGCTCGTTCGCCGAGGGCTGGATGGCCATCGTTACCCCGCTATTGACGGATCAGGCACTGCGCGACAGCTATCTCGATCCACCCGAGCGCCCCCTGCCCGTTCGCCGCCCCTCGCCCCGATCCCGCTCTCCGCACTGAAGACATCACGGTCGCATCGCGCGCACGGCTCCATAGGGCGCGCGGCAATCATGGTGCGTCTTTGAAACGAGCGAAGGCAGCAATGCGCCGCCTCGACGGTATGCGCCAGCCATGAGATGCGGTGTGCGCACGACAGCGTCGGCGCCATTGATTTGGACGTCCGAAAGACTATCCACCCTGGTGCCCGGAGTCGGACTCGAACCGACATACCCTTGCGGATGAGGGATTTTAAGTCCCTTGCGTCTACCGATTTCGCCATCCGGGCATAAAGAAAAGGCGCCCCCGCTTGCCGCAGGCGCGCCTTGGATGCGATGGAGGCCTGGGTCGGAATCGAACCGGCGTACGCGGCTTTGCAGGCCGCTGCATGACCACTCTGCCACCAGGCCATCGCGCGCAGCGCGAGAGTACCTCGCTACGCTTAAAAAACAAAACCTCGGTTGTCCGAGGTTTTGTGGAATTACTTGGAGCGGGAAACGAGACTCGAACTCGCGACCCCGACCTTGGCAAGGTCGTGCTCTACCAACTGAGCTATTCCCGCGTCGTTGTCCAGCTATTTTAGATCAGGACGAGATTGTGTCAAGCACCTTACTGCGATTTTTTTTCACTTTCGTCCAACATAACTGAATCGGCGCTCAGGCTCGGCCACGCAGCGCGCAGATAGCCCAGGCCCGACCAGATGGTCAGAATACCCGCGACGACCAGCAGGGCTTCGCCGATGTGGTACAGGCGCAACGTCTCCGCGTCGTGCTGTAACAGCAGTACGACGAGCGCGACCATTTGCATCACCGTTTTCAGCTTGCCGACGAATGCGACCTGGACCGTGGACCGCGCGCCGATCTGCGCCATCCACTCGCGCAGTGCGGACACGCTGATCTCGCGACCCACGATAATCGACGCGGTGACCGCCATCAGCACGCTCTGCCAGCCGCCCGGATGCGACTGCACCAGCAGGAACAGCGTGACCGCGACCATGAGCTTGTCCGCCACCGGATCGAGGAATGCACCGAAGGGAGACGTCTGATTGAGACGCCGCGCGAGAAATCCGTCGAGCCAGTCGGTCACGCCCGCAAGGACGAATACCAGGGCGGCGGTGAGGTTATGGCCTTTGAACGGCAGGTAGAACACAACGACCATGACCGGTAACAGCAGTACGCGGAAGATGGTTAGCCAGGTCGGCAGGTTGATACGCATGGTCGGGTGATTCCGGATTAGGGGTGCAGCATTGCATAGATGCGTTCGGCGAGGCCGCGATCAATACCCTTGACCGTCATCAATTCCTCGACGCCCGCCGCTTCGACACCGGGCAAGCCACCGAACGCCTTGAGCAGCGCGACGCGTCGACGCGCGCCGATGCCCGCAACATCCTCGAGCGTACTTCGTTCGCGTGCGGCTTCGCGCCGGCGGCGATGTCCGCTGATAGCGAAACGGTGGGCTTCGTCGCGTACCGCGGCGACAAGATGCAGCGCCGGGGACGACGAGCCCGGATGCAGGGTTTCGCCACTGTCCGCCAGGACCAGCGTCTCTTCGCCCGCACGACGCCCGGGGCCTTTGGCCACACCGACGACGCGGATACCTTCGACCCCCAGCTCCCGTAGCACGTCCAGTGCCTGCGCGACTTGCCCGGTGCCGCCGTCGATCAGCAGGACATCCGGACGCGCACCGCCCTCTACTACTTTACGGAAGCGTCGCGTCAGCGCCTGATGCATGGCGGCGTAATCGTCGCCCGGAGTAATGCCTGCGATATTGAAGCGACGGTAATGCGACTTCTCGGGGCCTTCCGGACCGAATACCACACAGGACGCCACGGTGGCTTCGCCGCGCGTATGACTGATGTCGAAACATTCGAGGCGCCGTGGCGACTCCGGCATATCGAGCACTCGCTTCAGATCGTCGAAGCGCGCGAGCAACGTGTGCCGGCTGGCCAGTCGCGACGTCAGCGCGGCGGAGGCATTGCGCTGAGCCATTTCCAGGAAACGTGCCCGTTCGCCGCGAACGCTGGGCTTCAGCGTTACCCCATAGCCCGCGTGCTCGGACAACACACCGGCCAGTATGTCGGCGTCCTCCACCGGATCGCTGAGGATAAGTTCGCGCGGCACCTGACGGTCGAGGTAGTACTGGGCGATGAATTGCGCGAGCACGTCGCCGATCGTCGAGTCCATCGGCAGGCGCGGGAAAAAATCGCGCGACCCGAGGCTGACGCCGTTGCGAAAAAACAGAACGCTGACACAGGCTATACCCGCTTCCATACAGCAGGCGATGACGTCCATATCCGCGCTGGCACCCTGCACGAAGTGCTGGGCCTGCAGCCTGCGCAATGCCGCCACCTGATCGCGCAGCGTGGCGGCGCGCTCGAAGTTGAGCGCGGCGCTGGCCTTCTCCATTGACGTGGCCAGTTCGTCGATGACCGCACTGCTGCGCCCTTCCAGGAACATCTCCGCGTGTCGCACGTCGTTGCGATAATCGTCGACGTCGATCAGCTTGACGCAGGGCGCGCTGCAACGACCGATCTGATGCTGAAGACACGGACGCGACCGGTTGCGGAAGTAGCTGTCCTCGCACTGACGCACCTTGAACAATTTCTGCATCAGTCCAAGGCTCTCACGCACGGCGAACGTGCTCGGGTACGGACCGAAGTAACGTCCCGGGCCCGATTTCGCGCCACGATGGAAGGCAAGCCGCGGATAGTCCTCGTTACCCGACAGATAGATATACGGATAACTCTTGTCGTCGCGCAGAACGATGTTGTATCGCGGCTTCAGCGTCTTGATGAGCTGCGATTCGAGCAGCAGCGCCTCGCCCGCCGTACGCGTCAGCGTGACCTCCGCCTGCGCGATCTGCGACACCATGGCTGCGATGCGCGGTTCCATACGCGGCTTGAGGAAGTAGCTGCCTACCCGCTTCTTGAGATTCGCCGCCTTGCCGACGTAGAGCAGCTCGCCCTCGGCGTCGAAATAGCGATACACGCCCGGCGACGTGGTGAGGTTGCGAACGAAGGATTTACCGTCGAACAGGTGCGAGTCGGACGGCTGCGGCTGGGTGGGCTCCATGCCGCCATTTTAGCGCGTGCGGGATGAATGCCGCGATCCGTGAACGGCCAAAGACCGGTGTGGATACATCCACACCGGTCACCATCCCTGGAGAGCCGCCCGTCCCTTGAAGCAACGGCGACGGAAACAAGGTTACGGTGCACTACCCGCGGCGTATGTCGGGCTTTTCCGACATTCGGCCAGGCGCCGGCTGATCTCGCGGCCGACGTCAGGCAGAGGGGTTGGCAGCGACCCAGGCTTCGGCGCGGGCAAGGTCGGCGGCCGTGTCGATCCCCGGCGGGAACGGCTCGGGCGATACCCGCACGGCGATGGCGTAGCCGTGTTCCAGCGCTCGCAGCTGCTCGAGAGCCTCGATCCGCTCCAGCGGCGTGCGCGGAAGAGCCGCGAAGCGGCGCAGGAAACCCGCGCGATACGCATAGATGCCGATATGGCGAAGAAAACCGACATCCTCGGGCAGGCGATCGCGCGTCGCCGCGAAGGCATCGCGAGGCCAGGGCACGGGGGCACGGCTGAAGTAGAGGGCGCGACCGTCTTCCGCCTGCACGACCTTGACGACGTTGGGATCGAACAGTTCCTCGACCGAATCGATGGATGTCGCGAGCGTCGCCATGGGCGCATCGGAGGCGGCCAGTGCACTGACGACGGCACGGATGCCTGCCACCGGCGCGAATGGTTCGTCGCCTTGCAGGTTGACGACGATCGTATCGTCGGGCCAGCCGAAATGATCGGCCGATTCGGCGATCCGGTCGCTACCCGACGCGTGATGTTCGCCGGTCATGCAGACCAGAACGTCGCCCCCGCAACCCCGGAGTTCGTCCGCTACGCGGATGTCGTCGACGGCAACGACGACCTGCGCCGCGCCCGCTTGCGCCGCACGGCGCGCAACGCGGCGAATCATCGACTCGCCGGCGATCGATGCGAGCGGCTTACCCGGCAGACGCGTGGAAGCGTAGCGTGCCGGAATCACGACGACGAAGGGAGGGATTTTCTCGGACATGCGCACCTCGCTGCGGGGAGGTGAAGCGTAGCGCTATCGGGGTTGCGGGGATATCCGGAGTCAACGGCTTTCTGTAGGAGCCCGCTTGCGGGCGAAAGCCAACGTAGCGGAGATGCCATGCGTCACAACCGCAGCCCACAGATCGGGCTCGCGGAGGTGAGCATCCGTCTTCCTCGCCCTGTTGGCTTTCGCCCGCAAGCGGGCTCCTACAAGTGGGCGTCGTCAATCTGCCTGCGACAGCGCGAAACCCACCCCGTTCGCCAGCTCCATGAATCCCGGGAACGATGTCGCCACATTCGCGCAATCGCCAATGGCGATCGGTGCGTCGGCCACGAGGCCGGCTACCGCGAAAGCCATCGCGATACGATGATCGCCGTGACTATCGATGCTGCCGCCCCCGATACGGCCACCGACGATCATCGCGCCATCAGGCAGCTCCTGGATATTGACGCCACAGGCTTTCAGTCCGTTCGCCATGCTCGCGATACGATCGGATTCCTTGACGCGCAGTTCCGCCGCGCCGCGAATCGTGGTCATGCCCGTTGCCGCGGCAGCGGCAACGAACAGCACCGGGAACTCGTCGATCATGTCCGGAACGATGTCCAGCGGAAGCGCGACGCCATGCAGCGGCGCGTACCGCACGATCAGGTCGCCCACGGGCTCTCCGCCGCTTTCCCGCTCGTTCTCGACGCCGATGTCGGCACCCATCAGCTCCAGCGCGGCAAGCAGACCCGTCCGTCGCGGATTGAGTCCGACCGAACGAAGGCGAAGCGCCGACCCGGGCACAATGCATGCGGCAACGATGAAGAACGCCGCCGACGAAAAATCCGCCGGCACGTCCACGTCGGTCGCGCGCAGCGAATGGCCGCCCTCGAGACGCGCCTTGCCCGGGGAAAATTCGATCGGCCAGCCGAACGCGGACAGCATGCGTTCGGTGTAGTCGCGTGTGGGATGAGGCTCGACCACATCGGTCGTGCCTTCGGCATACAACCCCGCCAGCAGCAGCGCCGACTTCACCTGCGCGCTGGCAACCGGCAACGTATAGCTGATGCCACGCAACGGTGCACCGCCGCGAATACGCAGCGGTGGCAGACCGTCGTTCGTGTCGATGGTCGCTCCCATGCTGGCCAGCGGGTCGGTGACGCGACGCATCGGGCGCTTCGACAACGACTCGTCGCCGATCAGGGTCGAATCGAACGCCTGCCCCGCCAGCAAGCCAGCCAGCAGACGCATGCCCGTACCCGCGTTGCCGCAGTCCAGAGGTGTCGTGGAAGCACGCAGACCATGCAAGCCCACGCCATGCACCACGCGTTCGCCGGGAGCCGGCGTCTCGAAGCGAACGCCGAGTTGACCGAGGATCGTCGCCGTGGCGCGCGTGTCCTCGCCTTCGAGGAATCCGCGGATGTGCGTGACGCCATCCGCCAGTGCGCCGAACATCAGTGCGCGATGGGAAACGGACTTGTCGCCCGGCACGGTCACGTTGCCCTGCAGCGGCGTGCCTTGTTTGCTCAGCCAGTCCACGCGGCTCATGACAGATTCTCCAGAAGACGTTGCAGCTCGTCGCGGCTGCCGATACTGATACGCACGGTATGCGGCAATCCATAACCGCCCATGGGCCGCACGATCACGGCATGTTCGAACAGATGCCGCTCGAAATCCGCGGCGTCGCGACCGAGATCGACCAGCAGGAAGTTTGTCTGCGAAGGCAGAACGCGCAGGCCGCGCCCGGTGAGCGCCTCCGCCAGCCACGCACGATCGCGCTGGTTGACCTCGCGCACGCGCGCCCGGTGTTCGTGATCGCCAAGCGCCGCTTCCGCGGCGGCCAGCGCTACCGCGTTGACGTTGAACGATTCGCGCAGCCGCTCGCACACGGCGGCGACCGACGGATGACTGAGCATGTAACCGATGCGCAATCCGGCCAGGGCGTATGCCTTGGAGAACGTACGCGTCACGATCAGATTGGGATAACGATCGAGCAGGTGCAGCCCGGTACTGAGGCCCGCCGCGTCGACGTATTCGTGATACGCCTCGTCGACGACGACCAGCGTGTCGGTCGGCACGCGCGCGAGGAAGTCTTCCAGTGCGGCATCCGTAAACCACGTGCCGGTGGGATTGTTCGGATTGGCCAGATAGACCAGACGCGTCGAGGCATCCACGGCATCGGCGATGGCATCGAGATCGTGCCCATACGGCGCATCGGGATGATCGGCCGGCAACGCAGGCACGCGCACGGCAGGCGCGCCGGCGGCGGCGGCCGCGATGGGAAACACCGCGAAACCGTATTGCGAATGGACCACGGGATGGTCGGCATCGGCAAAGCACTGCGCCAGCAACATCAGCAGTTCGTGCGAGCCGTTGCCAAGCGTTATGCGATCGACCGATATACCCAGTTCCGCCGACAACGCATGCTTGAGCGACGCACCCAGCGGATCGGGATAACGCCAGACATCGTTGAGAACGGCCGTGGCCGCTTCCATCGCAAGGGGGCTGGGTCCCAGCGGATTCTCATTCGAACCCAGCTCGGAGAGCACGCCACCGAAACGCTGGCGCAGCGCCGGCAGATCGTGGCCCGGATCGTAGGCACGCAGGGCCGACGTCGCGCGATTGGCGAGCGCGGCCGCATCGAAAGCCGCGGTCATGGCAGGGCGACGGGGTAGGAACCCAGCACGCGCACGTCGGCGGCGGCGGGTTTCATTTCCTCGAGCGCGGCCTGCACCGCCTCGTCTTCCACATGGCCGGATATGTCGATGAAGAACGCGTACTGCCATTTGCCCGTATGCGCGGGGCGGGATTCGATGCGATTCATGCTGACGTCGTGGCGTGCCAGCGGGCTCAGTACGTCGTACAGCGCACCGGGCTTGTCGCGCACCGTGACCAGCAGCGACGTGCGGTCGTTACCCGAACGCGGAAACAGCGAGCGGCCGATAACGAGGAAGCGCGTGGTGTTGTCCGCGCGATCCTCGATGGGACCGGCCACGGTCTTCAGGCCATAGACGCGCCCCGCCGTTTCGCCGGCGATCGCCGCCGAATCGTCCGCTGTCCGCGCCATGCGCGCGGCTTCCGCGTTACTGGACACCGGAATACGTTCCGCATTCGGCGCATGCATGCGCAGCCACGCCTGGCACTGCTGCAACGACTGCGGATGCGAGTAAATGCGCTTCACGTCTTCCAGCTTGCCGGACAGCGACAGCAGGTTCTGGTGGACGCGCAGTTCGACTTCGCCGCAGATTGTCGCTTTGGATACCAGGAACATATCCAGCGTCATCTGGATCATGCCCTGCCCCGAATTTTCCACGGGAACCACACCGAAATCGGCGTTGCCGGCGGCCACTTCCTGGAATACTTCCTCGATGCTGCCCAACGGCAGACCGTAGGCGGCATGACCGAAATGCTTGCGCACGGCCTGTTCGCTGAACGTGCCTTCGGGTCCGAGGAAGCCGATTTTCAGCGGCTGCTGCTGCGAAAGACACGAGGACATGATTTCGCGGAACAGACGGACGAGTTCGCCGTCGGGCAGCGGACCATCATTGCGGTCGATCACTCCGCGCAGTACCTGAGCTTCCCGTTCGGGTCGGTAATACTCCACCGCCGCCTTCAACGGGCCCTTGGCCCGGCCGACCTGCTGTGCCCATTGGGCGCGCTCGCTGATGAGCTGCTGCAGTTGCTGGTCGATGCTGTCGATACGCGTACGCGCTTCGGCCAGCGTGGCTTGCTTATCCGTGGTGGGTTTGCTCATGGACGTCTTTGAAGTCGTGGAGGGTGAACGTGGCCCGATAGGGTGACAGGAATGAATAGTTTCAGCAGTGACGATTCGCGAAATCTCGCATGAAAGCCGTCAGTGCCTCGACGGCTTCGAGCGGTACCGCGTTGTAAAGCGATGCGCGCAATCCGCCGAGCGCCTTGTGTCCTTTCAGCGCGAGCAGGCCCGCGTCGCCGGATTCCTTGACGAAAACGGCATCGAGCGCGGGCTCGTGGATGGTGAAAGGTACATTCATCCGCGAGCGTGCTGCGTGGGCGATCGGCGCCCGGTAATAGCCGTCCGAACCGTCGATGGCCGCGTAGAGCGTGTCGGCCTTGATGCGGTTGCGCTCGCCCATCGCCGCAAGACCGCCCTGCTCCTTCAGCCACTGGAACGTCAGGCCGGCGAGATACCAGCCCCAGGTATTGGGCGTGTTGAGCATCGAATCGTTCGCGGCATGTTCGGCATAGCGGAAAATCTTCGCCATCGGCCGACCCGGACGCTTCAGCAGATCGTCGCGCACGATCATGACAACCAGACCCGAAGGTCCGATATTTTTCTGCGCGCCGGCGTATATCAGCCCGAAACGCGAGACGTCGACAGGTGCGGAGAGGATATCCGACGACATATCGGCCACCAGCGGCACATCGCCGACGTCGGGGATATCGCGCATCTCGACGCCGTGAATCGTTTCGTTGGTGGTGATGTGGACGTACGAGGCACCCGGATCGAGATCCCAGCTTTCGCGTGCCGGCAGTTGCAGGTAATTCGCATCGACCGAGCTGCCCGCCACGCGCGCCGTCACATAGGGTGCCGCTTCGCGGACGGCTTTCTCGCCCCAGTGACCCGTGACGATGTAGTCGGCGCTACCGCCTTCCGGCGTCAGATTCATGGGAATCTGCGCGAAATGCTGGGTGGCGCCACCTTGCAGGAACAGCACGCGATAGCCGTCGGGGATGCTCATCAGGTCGCGAAGATCGGCTTCCGCGCGTGCCGCCAGTTCCATGAACGGCTTGCCGCGATGGGAGAGTTCCATGACCGAGGCGCCGCTGCCGTTCCAGTCCAGAAGCTCGCTCTGCGCGCGCTTCAGCACCGCTTCGGGGATTGCCGCCGGTCCGGCGCTGAAATTCCAGGCCCTGCTCAAAGGTTCGGTCTCCAGATGGTCAACCATTGTGCCGCAGCGCAGCATCATAGCGGCGCGTGGCGTGTCAAAAATGTACGAACAGCACGATCGCGATACCCAGCGCCAGCAGCGCCGCCGTCAGGATCAGCCACCAGACCTCGCCGCGCGGACCGGCCGCATCCTCGGGCAACGGTTCGGGCGCGGGCGGCGGCGGAGTGACGATGGCCGGTTCGGCGGACCAGCCCGGCGCGTCCAGCACGAAACGATGGGCGCCCACGCCGATCTGGTCGCCTGGCTGCAGGATCGCGTGCACGGCGCGCACGCCATTGACGCGAAGCGTGTGGCGGGCGGGCACGCGCGAGCCATCGAGTAGCAGCGCGCCGTCTTGCCAGTGAATGGACAGAATGGCCGCGTCGCCCTGCGGCAGTTCCAGCGGCCATGCGCTGTGAGGCGCACCGAGTTCGAGCCGTTCGCCAATGGGGATCGTGCGGCCCGACAGCGGCCCGGCGACCGGACGCAAGGCGACCGTGCAGCGATGATCCGTGGCAACGATGGGATCGCGCTGTTCGAGGTCCGCGTCGTCCCGAAGCAGCATGCGGCAATCACCGACACTGAGACTGTCGCCGGAACGTAGTAAGGCGCGTTCGCGAACGGGACGTGCGTTCACATAGACGCGGCCGACCGCAGGCGCCACTTCGAGCACGATGCCGCGGCGATCCTGGTGAATGCTGACGTGATGGGCGGCGACCTGCGGCTCGGCGACCACGAGGTCGTTGCTTTCCGCGCGGCCGACCCGGAGCACGGGCTGCGACCAGTGGAAATCACCGCGGGCCGAGCTGACGAATTCAATACGCATGGGTGGACCGTTACGATAACGGTTGGACTCTAGCAGAGCGTCGCGACCAGTTGGGGCACACGTCGCCAGTTGCTTTTGCAGGAGCCCGCTTGCGGGTGAAAGCCAACGGAGCGGAGATGCTGTGCGTGACATCGGCAAGGCCGGATAACGAGCTCGCGGATGTGAGCATCCGTCTTGCTCGCCCTGTTGGCTTTCGCACCGTCATTGATCTTTTGCTTGGCACAAGCCCGCAAGCGGGCTCCTACAAGGGTGTGGTCAGGTTGGGGATTAAGTGGGCCCACGTTAGACTGTCCGGTCCACCCGCCAGCCGAAGGAAGACACCATGGCAAAGATCGACATCCGCCGCCCGCATTCCCTGAGCGTTGCCGATGCGCGTTCCATCGTGGATCGTGTGGCGGAGCGCATGCGCGAGAAGTTCGGCACGGACAGCCAGTGGTCGGGCGACACGCTTACGTTCCAGCGCTCGGGCGTCAAAGGCGCTATCGCGGTCGTTCCCGGCGAGGTCCATGTGACGGCCGAACTCGGCATGCTGCTCTCGCCCCTGAAGGGCACTATCGAGGACGAGATCGGCCGCAAGCTGGACGAACATTTCGCCTGATCCGGCGTGGGTTTAACCCGGAAGCGTTCCGTGGCACAATAGCCGGCTTATACGGCCATTCCGGCCGTGCATCCGACCCGGAACACATGGCAAAAGACGACGTCATCGAAATGGAAGGCACGGTCCAGGAGACCTTGCCCAACACCATGTTCCGCGTGCAGCTCGAGAACGGGCACGTCATCACCGCCCATATCTCCGGCCGCATGCGCAAGCATTACATCCGCATCCTTACGGGCGACAAGGTCAAGGTCGAAATGACTCCTTACGACCTGACGAAGGGCCGGATCACCTACCGCATGAAGTAATACCGGCACGGGTCCCCGCCTGCGCAGTTCGCTGCGCGCGACCCCGAAGTCCGACGGCCGGTCTTCCGGCCTGATGAAAAGGCCGCGCAGTGCGCGGCCTTTTTGCGTGGGCGTCGATCGAGGTAACAACCGGCACGAAAAAAGGGCCGCGCTTTCGCGCGGCCCTTTTTCTTGACTTACCTCCGGATCAAACCACCGCAGGCTGCTTTTCGGCGGACTCCGTTTCCACATGGAGCTCGCCTTCGACCACGCTGAGCGTGACCTTGCCGCCTTCGGACAGCTTGCCGAACAGGAGCTCGTCGGCCAGCGCGCGCTTCACCTTGTCCTGGATCACGCGAGCCATCGGGCGGGCACCCATCTGCGGATCGAAACCATGTTCGGCCAGCCAGCGGCGGGCTTCGGCGGTCACGTCCACGCTGACCTTCTTCTCGGTCAACTGGGCTTCCAGTTCGATCAGGAACTTGTCCACCACGCGCAGGATGTGGTCGAAGTCGAGCGCATTGAACTGGATGATCGCATCCAGCCTGTTGCGGAACTCCGGCGTGAACATCCGGCGGATGGTTTCCATGGCATCCGGCGCATGGTTCTGCTTGATGAAGCCGATACCGCGACGCGACGCAAGCTGCGCACCCGCGTTCGTGGTCATCACGACGATCACGTTCTTGAAATTGGCCTCGCGACCGTTCGTATCCGTGAGCACGCCGCGATCCATGACCTGAAGCAGGATGTTGAACACATCCGGATGCGCCTTCTCGATTTCGTCCAGCAACAACACGCAGTGCGGGTGCTTGGTCACCTGCTCGGTGAGCAGGCCGCCCTGGTCGAAGCCGACGTAACCCGGAGGCGCGCCGACCAGACGCGAGACCGAATGCGCCTCCATGTACTCGGACATGTCGAAGCGGACCATCTCGATACCCAACTGCATCGCCAGCTGACGGGTGACTTCCGTCTTGCCGACGCCGGTGGGACCGGCCAACAGGAAGCTACCGATCGGCTTGGCCGGATCGCCAAGACCCGAACGGGCCATCTTGATCGACGAGGCCAGGGCCTCGATCGCCGCGTCCTGACCGAACACGACCATCTTGAGGTTGCGTTCCAGGTTGCGCAGCACGTCGCGATCGGATGCCGACACCTGCTTGGCCGGGATACGGGCCATCTTGGCGACGATGTATTCGATCTCGGGAACGTCGACCTTGCCGGTACGCTCTTCTTCCGGCAGCAGGCGCTGGCGGGCACCGGCCTCGTCGATAACGTCGATGGCCTTGTCCGGCAGCAGACGGTCGGGAATGTGCTTGACCGACAGATCCACGGCCGCGCGCAACGCCTCGGCGGTGTATTCCACCGAGTGATGGTCTTCGAAGCGGGACTTCAGGCCACGCAGGATCTCGATGCTGTCGGCCACGGTGGGCTCGACGACGTCGATCTTCTGGAAACGACGGGCCAGGGCACGGTCCTTTTCGAACACGCCGCGGAATTCCTGGAACGTGGTCGAACCGATGCAGCGCAGTTCGCCCGATGCCAGCATCGGCTTGATCAGGTTGGACGCGTCCATCGTGCCGCCGGACGCCGAACCGGCGCCGATGATCGTGTGGATTTCATCGATGAACAGGATCGAGTTGGGCTGCTTCTTCAACTGGCCGATCACGGCCTTGAGGCGCTTCTCGAAATCGCCGCGGTACTTGGTGCCCGCGACCAGCGCGCCAAGATCCAGCGACCAGATCGTGCAGTCTTCCAGCACCTCGGGCACCTGCCCTTCGACAATACGCTTGGCCAGACCCTCGGCCAGCGCCGTCTTGCCCACGCCGGCTTCGCCGACATAGAGCGGATTGTTCTTCCGGCGACGGCAGAGCACCTGGATCGTGCGCTCCACCTCGTCCTCACGACCGATAAGCGGGTCGATCTTGCCCTGAAGAGCCAGTTCGTTGAGGTTGCTGGCGTACTCGCTGAGCGGGTTACCGCCCTTGCCTTCGCCACCTTCCTCGCTGTCGCGCTCGGCACTGGGCGCGGCGGCGGCACTCTCGTCGCCGATCTTGGCGATACCGTGGGAAATGTAGTTGACGACGTCCAGACGCGTAATTTCCTGCTGGTGCAGGAAATACACGGCGTGGGAGTCCTTCTCGCCGAAAATGGCCACGAGCACGTTGGCGCCGGTGACTTCCTTACGACCCGAGGACTGGACGTGGTAGACCGCACGCTGCAGGACTCGCTGGAATCCAAGCGTGGGCTGCGTATCGCGCTCGTCACCCACCGGAAGGACCGGCACGGTTTCGGCGATGATTCGCTGGAGGTCGGCCGACAATCGCGGAAGGTCGACGCCGCAGGCGCGCAGAGCCGCCAGGGCCGAGCTGTTCTCGGTCAAGGCAAGCAGAAGATGCTCCACGGTCATGAATTCGTGGCGCTGTTCGCGGGCCTGCTTGTAGCAGTGCCCGATGGTGACTTCGAGATCCTTGCTGAACATACGGACCGTCTCCGTTTAGCGTTGGGCGGCGGGGAGTAACCCCTTCTAGTGCCGCATGACGTTCAGATGGGGCGCCACCTACATCTTTTCCATAGTGCACAACAACGGGTGCTGATGAGAACGTGAGTATTCGTTTACCTGAGTCACCTTAGTTTCGGCTACTTCGCGGGTAAAAACGCCACAAACCCCCTTACCCCGGGTATGGACATGCAACATGACCTGGACCGCCCGCTCCTGGTCCATGCCGAAAAAACCGCGCAGAACCTCGATCACAAAGTCCATGGGCGTGAAATCGTCGTTCAACAGTACAACCTGGAACAACGGGGGCCGGGCCACCTCGGGACGGGCGGTTTCCACGGCGAGTCCGTGTTCGTGGCTGTGCTCGTGCTCGTTTTCGTGTTCGTGGGACATCAATAGGCAACCTGGATACGCGATTCGATTATATACACCCGCTTCCACGGGGCTTGGAGCGTTGAATCGCCTAGGTGATGGCACAATAACCGCTTTTCCAGTCTTGGCCCGGTCTTCGCCCCATGCCCATCGCAAACAACGAGGACACAAGTGTCTGGTGTCCGCGCGTGACCGTAGCTTGCGTCGTAACGCAGGGCGACCGCTATCTGATAGTCGAGGAGGAGGTCCTCGGCCGTGTGGCCTATAACCAGCCGGCGGGTCATCTCGATCCGGGCGAAACGCTGCAGGCGGCCGCCGTTCGCGAGACGCTGGAAGAAACCGGCTGGACCGTCCGACTGGAGCATTTTCTCGGCGTCTGGCAATGGCTTAGCCCCGAACATGGCGAGCAGGTGCTGCGCTTCGGCTTCTCCGCCCGCGCCCTGCACCACGATGCTTCCCGCCCCCTGGACGAAGGTATCCGCCGCGCCGTATGGCTGCGCCGCGACGAGATCGCCGCACTCGGCGACCGTCTGCGCAGCCCGTTGATCCTCGGCACCATCGATAGCTGGCTCGAAGGCCGGCGCCTGCCACTGGATACCGTCGATAGCCTGCTGCCCGGAGTCCACGGGTGAAGGTCATCCTCGGCATCTCCGGCGGCGTGGACTCCTCCGTCGCGGCCATCCTGCTCCAGCAGGCCGGCCACGACGTGGAAGGCATGTTCATGCAGAACTGGGAGGAAGACGATCGCAACGGACCCTGCACGGCCGACGCCGACCGCAAGGACGCCGTCGCCGTCTGCGGCCGGCTGGGCATCCCCTTCCATGCACGCAACTTCGCCAGCGAGTACTGGGACGGGGTGTTCGAGTACTTCCTTGCCGAATACGCAGCCGGGCGGACGCCCAACCCCGACGTGCTCTGCAATCGCGAAATCAAGTTCAAGACCTTCCTGGAACACGCCCAGGCACTCGGCGCGGAAAAAATCGCGACGGGCCATTACGCACGCGTGGACATGAAGGACAACCGCTATCGGTTGCTTCGCGCGGTCGACGCCGCCAAGGACCAGAGCTATTTCCTGCATGCGCTGGGACAGACCCAGCTTGCCGCCACACTGTTCCCGATCGGCGAGATCGAAAAGCCGCTGGTCCGCGAAATGGCCCGGCAGGCCGATCTGCCGACGCATGCGAAGAAAGACTCCACCGGCATCTGCTTTATCGGCGAACGCGACTTCCGCAGCTTTCTCGCGCAATACCTGCCCGCGAAACCCGGACGCATGCTGTCTCCCGATGGCGACCTCATCGGCGAGCACCAGGGCGCGATGTATTACACCCTGGGTCAGCGCAACGGTCTCGGTATCGGCGGGCGTCGCGACATGGGCAGCGAGCCGTGGTATGTCGTGGGCAAGGACGTCGCCGCGAATGTCCTGTACGTGGCGCAGGGCGGAGAGAATGCCTGGCTGCATTCCACGCGCCTGCACGCCACGGACGCCCACTGGATATCGGGGCAGGCACCCGGCATCACGTTCCGCTGCACGGCGAAGACCCGTTACCGGCAGGCCGACCAGACCTGCACGGTCACCGTGCGCGGCGACATGCTCGATATCGTGTTCGACGAAACGCAGCGAGCCGTCACTCCGGGGCAGTCGGTCGTGCTTTATGACGGCGAGGAATGCCTGGGCGGTGGCGTTATCGCCGCCACCGATGCACCCTACGGCGGCCTGACCACACCGTGATTCCCCTTCCCCTTTCGCTTTACGGGCTGTATCGATGAACGAAGAACGCGTCCTCGCACTCGCGGGGGTCTTTCAGGGCGCCGCACTTGCCCAACAGCTGGCTACCGACGGTCGCTGCGACGAAGTGGCCATGGAGGCGAGCCTTGCGAGCGTCTTTCGCATCGATGCCGACTCGGTAGCGGGCGTTTACGGCAATGTGACCGGCGTGCGCCGGGGTCTGCGAACCCTCGTGGCCCAGTTCGAAGACCAGACCCGCGACGTCGCCGTGATGCGCATGGCGATCACGGTACTCCGGCTGGAGCGCAATCTGTCGCGTCACCGCGGGCTACTCGACAAACTGCAGGAAGGCATCGTCGGCGCGCAACGCCAGGTCGAACACTTTGGCCTGACCCATCCGAATGTCAGCGCGCGACTGGCGGAACTCTATTCGTCGACCCTCTCCACCCTGAAGCCGCGGATCATGGTCACGGGTACGCCCGCGCAGTTGCAGCAGAAGCCGGTGGTCGACCGGGTACGCGCGGCGCTGCTCGCATCGGTGCGCTCCGCGGTGCTGTGGCACCAGCTCGGCGGCCGCCAGTGGCATCTGCTGATCTATCGCAAGCAGTGCAGCATGCTGGCGCGCGGGTTGTTGACCGGGGCGTCGCTGGACGATGGGGGCTGAGGGGTCGGTCCATCCCCGCCCTTCACATCCCTTCACCGTCATTCCGGCGCACGCCGGAATCCGCGGCGGGGCGACGGGTTATCGCCCCGCCGCGAACGTTTTCGCTCTTCGCTGGAAGCTGTAGAAGCAACGACCTTGTCAGCGCATCGCCAGCCATACGTGGCTGCTGCGGATTCCGGCGTGCGCCGGAATGACGGTAAGGGATAGGTTGCGACGAGGAACTCCTGCGTCGACAGCCAGATAATGTTCGCGCGGATAGCGACGCGCACTCAAACATCCCGCCGGCGCTTTACGCCGACAACCCCGGAATCCGACTCGCCAGATCCCTCAACAACGCAGCGAACGCCTGCATATCGTCCTGCCACGGCGACGCGCTACGCCAGTAAAGCGCGATGTGCCGCCCCGGCCGTGCACCCTCGACAGCGGCAAGCACCACGTTCGGAATCGACGCGAGGCGTTCGCGCGCGAGAATCGGCACGAGCGTATAACCGCCGCGCAAGGCCACCAGCGTGGCGAGGCTTTCCAGACTGAGATCCTGAATGCGGGCCGGATTCGCCATGCCCTCGGCGCCGAGATCGGCGGCCCCCTGACCGTGGCTCTCCGCCATCAGCGTGGCATCGGCGGGATCGAGTTCGTCCATGGAAACGCTGGCGCGCGACGCCAGCGGATGATCCACGTGCAGCATCAGCTCGTACGGCTCGAAAAACAGTGCCGTCGACTCGATACCGTTGACCGATGTCGTGGGCGGCGCGAGCACGGCATCCAGCTCGCCCTCGTGCAACCGGCGAAGCAGGCCGCGCGGCTTGCCCTCGGAAATGGTCAGACGGGCGCCGGGGAAGCGCTGCGGAAAGGGCTCGATGAAATGCGGCAGCAGATACGGGCCCAGGGTCGAAGGCACGCCCAAGCGCAATTCGCCGCCGAAGGCCAGCGCGCCGGCACGGGCGCCCTGCTCCAGTTGTCCGGCGGCGGCCAGCACCTCGTCGATATGCGCAAGCAAGCGCTGACCGCTGGCGGTCGGCACCACGCGCCGGCCACCGCGCTCGAAGAGGGGTACGCCGAGCGCCTGTTCGACCTTCTGTACCTGATGCGACAGGCCCGACGGGCTGATGTGCATGGCGCGCGCGGCACTGTTGAAACTGCCCTGACGGGCCACCGCCTGCACCAGCGCCAGATCGCGCAGCGACACGGCCGAGAGGGCCATCGAAATCATCGAACGCTGCATGCCGTCAAAAGCGTTTGCACCCATCGCCTCGCCATTCCATCCTTTCGGCGCCGAAGAATCGGGCGACGATACGTCAATCCCCCATTCTACCCCGTCGATCCGGCCCCCGCGTTCGCCGTGGGCCGCCGTTTTGCGCGATAATCCCGGCTTTGACGGCGCGCCACACGAAGCGCCGGATGCCTCCCCAGCAAAGATCGTTCACGCCAGGAGTACAGCATGAAAGACTCGTTCTCGGTCCGAGACAGTATCGAAGTCAACGGCAAACGCCACACCATCGCCAGCCTGGCCAAGTTCGGCGAGCGTTTCGACCTGAAGCGCCTTCCCTATTCCATGAAGATCCTGCTGGAGAACCTCCTGCGCCACGAAGACGGTGTGAACGTCACGGCGAAGGAAATCGAGGCGGTCGCCAACTGGAACGCCAAGGCCGAGCCGGATACCGAAATCTCCTTCATGCCGGCGCGCGTCGTGCTGCAGGATTTCACGGGCGTTCCCTGCATCGTCGACCTCGCCGCCATGCGCGACGCCGTCACCAAGCTCGGTGGCAACCCCGACAAGATCAACCCGCTGGCGCCTGCCGAACTGGTCATCGACCACTCGGTCCAGGTCGACGCATTCGGCTCGCAGAGCGCGCTGGAAACCAACGTCGAGATCGAGTTCCAGCGTAACCAGGAGCGTTACTCGTTCCTGCGCTGGGGCCAGAAGGCGTTCAACAACTTCAAGGTCGTGCCGCCGCGCACCGGCATTGTGCACCAGGTGAACCTGGAGCATCTCGCCCGCGTCGTGTTCACGGCGGACAAGGACGGCCAGTCCTGGGCCTATCCCGACACCGTCTTCGGTACCGACTCGCACACCACGATGATCAACGGCATCGGCGTGCTGGGCTGGGGTGTGGGCGGTATCGAGGCCGAGGCCGCGATGCTCGGCCAGCCGTCGTCCATGCTGATTCCCCAGGTCGTCGGCTTCAAGCTGACAGGCAAGCTCGGCGAAGGCGTCACCGCCACCGACCTCGTGCTTACCGTCACCCAGATGCTGCGCAAGCTCGGCGTCGTGGGCAAGTTCGTCGAGTTCTTCGGCGAAGGCCTCGCCGCCCTGCCGCTGGCCGACCGCGCGACGATCGCCAACATGGCGCCGGAATACGGTGCCACCTGCGGCATCTTCCCGATCGATCAGGAAGCGCTGAACTACATGCGTCTTTCCGGCCGCACGGAAGACCAGATCGATCTGGTCGAAACCTATGCCAAAGCCCAGGGCCTGTGGCACGACGCGAACACGCCGCACGCCGAGTTCACCACCACGCTCGAACTGAACCTGGCCGATGTGCGCCCGTCGCTCGCCGGCCCGAAGCGTCCGCAGGATCGCGTGCTGCTCGAAGGCGTCCAGCAGAGCTTCCTCGACGCCGTGGGTCCGCTCACCGCAAGCCGCAAGCCGAAGAACGGCGACGTCGCCAACTTCAATAACGAAGGCGGCGGTACCGCTGTCGGCAACGAAGCGAACGCGGTCAGCAGCGCCGATGGCGTACGCATCGAGAAGGACGGCAAGAGCTTCCATATCAACGACGGTTCCGTCGTGATCGCGGCCATCACCTCGTGCACGAATACGTCGAACCCGGCGGTCATGCTCGCGGCCGGTCTCGTCGCGAAGAAAGCCGCCGCCCGCGGCCTGACCTCCAAGCCCTGGGTGAAGCCCTCGCTCGGACCGGGCTCGCTGGTCGTCACCGAATACCTGAAGAAGACCGGGCTGCTCACGGAACTCGAGAAGGTCGGCTTCTACGTCGTCGGCTACGGCTGCACCACCTGCATCGGCAACTCCGGTCCGCTGCCGGTCGAAATCAGCAAGGGCATCGCCGATGGCGACCTGGCCGTTGCCTCCGTCCTCTCGGGTAACCGCAACTTCGAAGGTCGCGTGCATCCGGAAGTGAAGATGAATTACCTGGCCTCGCCGCCGCTGGTCGTCGCCTACGCGCTGGCCGGTACGCTCGATATCGACCTGACGAAGGAACCGATCGGCGAAGGCAGCGATGGCAAGCCGGTGTTCCTCAAGGACATCTGGCCGTCGAACCAGGAAATCTCGGACACGATCGCCGGTGCGATCAATCCGCAGATGTTCAAGGACAGCTACGCCGACGTGTTCAAGGGCGACAGCCGCTGGAACCAGATCGCGTCGCCCGATGGCGATCTCTACGTCTGGGACGATTCGACCTACATCAAGAACCCGCCGTACTTCGACGGCATGACCGCCGAACCAGGCACCATCGAAGACATCCACGGTGCGCGCGCCATGGGCATCTTCGGCGACTCGATCACCACCGACCACATCTCGCCGGCCGGCTCGATCAAGAAGGACTCGCCCGCGGGCCGCTTCCTGATCTCGAAGGGCGTCGAGCCGAAGGACTTCAACTCCTACGGTTCGCGTCGCGGCAACGACGACGTGATGGTGCGCGGTACGTTCGCCAACATCCGCATCAAGAACCTGATGCTGGACGGTGTCGAAGGCGGCTACACGAAGTACGTGCCGACCGGCGAACAGATGGCGATCTACGACGCGGCCATGAAGTACAAGGCCGAAGGCACGCCGCTGGTCGTTCTGGCCGGTAAGGAATACGGCACCGGTTCGTCGCGCGACTGGGCGGCCAAGGGCACGCTGCTGCTGGGCGTCAAGGCCGTCATCACCGAAAGCTTCGAGCGCATCCACCGCTCGAACCTGGTCGGCATGGGCGTATTGCCCTGTCAGTTCCAGGACGGCGAGAACGCACAGACGCTCGGCCTGACCGGCGACGAAGTGTTCGACATCACCGGCCTGAACGGCGGCGAGTCGAAGACCGCAACCGTCACCGCGAAGCGCGCCGATGGCAGCGTCAAGACCTTCACCGTGAAGGCCCTGCTGCTGACGCCGAAGGAACGCGAGTTCTTCCGCCACGGCGGCATCCTGCAGTATGTGCTGCGTCAGCTGGCGAAAGCGGCGTAAGCCAGGATCGTTAGCGCAAGATGAGAGCCGCCCCGGGAAACCGGGGCGGCTTTTTTGTGCCCGTATTTTTGTAGGAGCCCGCTTGCGGGCGAAAGCCAACAGGGCGAGGAAGACGGATGCTCCCCTCCGCGAGCCCGATCTCCTGGCTGCGGATGCAATCCACATCGTCACCGCCCCGTTGGCTTTCGCCCGCAAGCGGGCTCCTACAAAAAGCAGCGTGGACGGTTCGGCTAAATCGCCTTCGTCCAGCTCGCCGTATAACAACGCCATTCCCCGCCTTCCTGCCGCCAGCCTGTCTCTACCCGCCAGGCGCCCGCCTGCTCCGGCAACACGCCCGTGCCTGCCGTCAGCGTCACGGTAAACGTCGCGACCATCCGGTCGCCACGCCGCTCGGTGTCGATCGGGCCGACGAGCGCATGCACCGACTGTCCGCGCAGACGAATGACGCGCAGAAGGTTTTCCAGTCCACGCTTGTCCAGTACACCCTGGTTGCCGTCGAAATCGCCGGTAAGCGCGGCGACGGTGCCGCCCGGGCTCCCGGCTTCCGCCGCCCTGGCCGAGGCAGCTACTGCCTCGCGCACACGGTCCTCGTCCGGTTTGTGCCGGCAACCGGCGACGGCCATCAGCATGAATGCCGCGAGCACCAAGATTTTTCTCATATCGCTCCCCGGAAGTTTCTCGCTGCAATGCGGCTTGCCGCTATACGCGAGCGTATGCTCCAATGCCTCGATGGTACGACGCAACGCCGTCCGCCTACCCTCTTTCAGGAGCTTGACCGATTCATGAGCAAAGAGCGTCCGTGGCTAGACCACTATCCGGACGGCATCCCCGCCGAGATCGACGTCAACAGTTACCGATCGGTTGCGGCGGTGCTCGACGAAGCCTTCAAGCGATTCCGTGATCGTCCCGCATTTTCCAACTTCGGCCGCACACTGACCTATGGACAGATCGACGAGATGTCGGCCGCGTTCGCCGGTTATCTCAGCGGCGAACTGAAGCTCGTCAAGGGCGATCGCATAGCGATCATGCTGCCCAACGTGCTGCAGTACCCCATCGCCTTGTTCGGCGCGCTTCGTCTCGGTCTGACCATCGTCAACACGAACCCGATGTATACGGTGCGCGAGTTGAAGCATCAGCTCGAGGATTCCGGCGCGAAAGCCATCGTGGTCCTGGACAACTTCGCCGCCACGCTGCAGCAGAGCCTGTCCGGTACGCACGTCGAACACGTGATCACCACGGGCATCGGCGACCTGATCGGTTTCCCGAAAGGCGCGATCATCAACTTCGTGCTCAAGCACGTTAAGAAGGTCGTCCCCGCATTCTCCCTTCCGAAAGCGGTGCGCTTCGGCGATGCGCTGTCGCGAGGCAAATCGCACCCGCTGCCGACAGTCGACGTCACCCACGACGATGTCGCCTTCCTGCAGTACACGGGCGGCACGACGGGCGTGGCGAAGGGCGCGATGCTCACCCATCGCAACATGGTCGCCAACATGCTCCAGGCCGACGCCTGGATCGGTGCATCGACGACGGTTGGCGAAGAGATCATCATCACCGCCCTGCCGCTGTATCACATCTTCTCGCTGACGGCGAACGGACTGGTGTTCACCCGTCTTGGCGGACTGAACTACCTCATCACCAATCCGCGCGACATGCCCGGATTCGTGAAGGAACTCAGCAAGGTGAAGTTCACCGCGCTGACCGGCGTCAATACGCTGTTCAACGGCCTGCTCAACACGCCCGGCTTCGACAAGCTCGACTTCTCGAAACTGCATCTCAGCCTGGGCGGCGGCATGGCCGTGCAGCGCGCCGTGGCGGAACGCTGGAAGAAAGTCACCGGCGTCACGCTGTCCGAAGCTTACGGTCTTACCGAAACTTCGCCCGCCGTATGCATCAACCCGCTGACCCTCATCGAATACAACGGCTCGATCGGCCTGCCGATCCCGTCGACCGATGTCGCCATCTGGTCCGAGGAGGGCACGCCGCTTCCCATCGGCGAAGTGGGCGAACTGTGCGTCCACGGTCCGCAGGTCATGAAAGGTTACTGGAACCGTCCGGACGAGACGGCCAAGGTGCTCGACGAGAACGGCTGGCTGCGCACGGGCGATATCGCCCGCATGGACGAAAACGGTTACGTCTATATCGTCGACCGCAAGAAGGACATGATTCTCGTGTCCGGCTTCAACGTCTATCCGAATGAAATCGAAGATGTCGTCATGCAGCACCCGGGCGTCGCCGAAGTGGCAGCCGTGGGCGTCGCCGACGAACATTCGGGCGAAGTAGTGAAGATCTTCGTCGTCCGCAAGGACCCGGCGCTGACCGAAGAAGTGCTGAAAGCCTTCTGCCGCGAGAACTTCACCGGTTACAAGCGTCCGAAGTACATCGAGTTCCGCGACAGCCTGCCGAAGACCAACGTCGGCAAGATCCTTCGCCGCGAACTGCGCAACGAAGAAAAAGCAAAGGCCGCCTGACGGCGGCCTTCATGCGGAGCCTGCGAACGAGGAGTCACTCCTCGTTCCAGGCCTCCAGCGTATCGGCATAACCACCCAACAGCTCCCAGAGCGGCGCCTGCTTGTCGTCGGGAATATGCGTGTATTCCATGCCGATCTGCCGCGCGGACACGCGTGCGACGCACGCTTCCATGTGGATGTGCAGATCGTGACCGAAAATCATATCCAGTACCCAGGTCTCGCCCGGCGCACCGCGCCAGCCCAGCGGACGGCGCATCAGTGCGCCCGTGGCGGAGATGTCGACCAGTTCCGTGGGGTGCGCCTCCCCTCCCCGGCTCATCAGAACCGCGGTCTCCACTTTCATGCGCGCATGGCGGAATCGCATGCGCTGTCTCAGACCATCCTTGTCGTCGGTCGTCATGTTCTTCGCCTCTCTCCTCGTCTACGGCTTTGATGGGCTTGGGTTGCCGCGCGCGGGCGTCCTGTCATCCGTTCGCGTCATAAAGCGACACATTAGCGCAACATGTTCTCATTCCGAACTGCGGGTTTTCAGCACACCCGCCCGGGTCAGGGCACCGGCGCCGAACTTTTCGTTGATCCTGTCCTGCACACCATCCGTCTTTTTCTTCTCCACGGGGGCGGCGAACATATCCTGCTGGGGCATCTCGACGGTATCGAAGCCCGACAGACTGACACCCAGCAGGCGAAGTCGCGGCCTGGGATGCTGCTCCCACCAGGTACGAAGCAAGCGACGTGCCACGGCGTAGATTTCCGGCGTGCCGTTACCCGCCACGGGAAGCTTCGCCTGCCGGCTATGGGTAACGAAAGGCGGCTCGCGCAGCTTCACCGATACGGTGCGCGCATCGAGTCCGCGAGCGCGGGCGCGGGCACCGACGCGTTCGCACTGCCGCAGCATCCACGCTTCGGCGATAGGCAGTTCGAGCAAGTCGATATCGAATGTCCATTCGGAGCCGATGGACATTTCCGCCGCGTCCGTCACGACCGGACGCTCGTCGTCGCCGCGCGCCAGCGCAAGAATCTGTCGTGCGTGCCGTTCTCCCAGCGCTTTTTCCAGCCGCCAGTTGTCCGCCCGCACAAGCTCGCCGATCGTGCGTATGCCAACGCGATGCAGGGCCTCTTCGGCCACTTTGCCGATCGTCCACATCTTTCCGACCGGAAGCGGGTCCAGATAGCCGCGGATCTCGTGGCGATCGATGCGCAGGAAGCCGTCGGGCTTGGACAGCTCGCTGGCCAGTTTGGCCAACAGCTTATTGGTGGCCATGCCCACCGATGCATTCAGGCCGGTGCGCTCGCGGATCGCCTCCTTCACCCGCCGCCCGATCGCTTCGACGGAAGCGAACAGTTTCAGACTGGCGGTGACATCCAGAAAGGCCTCGTCCAGCGACAGGCCCTCGATCTGCGGCGTGACCTCCCCGAACACATCGAAGACCACCGCCGACACTTCCTGGTAGCGGGTGTGACGGGGAACGACGTATGCGCCGTCCGGACACAGGCGCCGGGCTTCGGCTGTCGGCATGGCCGAACGGACGCCGTAGCGCCGGGCTTCGTAGCTCGCCGTGGATACCACGCCTCGGCGCCCCAGTCCGGCCACGATAACCGGACGCCCCCGCAACGACGGGTCGTCTAATTGCTCGACGGACGCATAAAAAGCGTCCATATCGACATGGATAATGGCTCGCGGGGCCGTGGGCATGGCCGATATTGTGCGCCGGGGCCGCCCTGAAGTCCTCTCTAACGCGCATTCGCTGCCGCTGGACTTGGCGCCCCTCAGGCGATACCCTGTGCAACATCGGGTGGATTTCAGTAAGGCCGCGCGCTCCTGTCGGTCCGACACCGACGTCGTGCGTACCAGCCCCTCCCGACAAACCTTTGGAAACGAGCTGCCCTCTTGGGCACCCCTTGATTCGTGTCCGTTGCCCCGTCGGCGACGTGGCGTGGCACGACAAACCAGGGATGGCCGGCATAGCCGGCGTTGTATTCGGAAACCGGCGCGCACTCCGATGCGCGCGCGGTGTTGGCTTTGCACTCCCCGGTCGCGGCAAGCGGCCAATCTGACGTGTGCCGATGAGCAACGAACCAGCCGAAGCACAGGTGGTCGAAAAAACGCAGGGAGCCTTCGCGGGCATTCCGCAGCAGCAGGAAATGCCTCTCGCGCTTGTGCGCGGGCAACCCGTGCTGCAAATGCCCCAGGACCTGTACATCCCGCCGGACGCGCTCGAGGTCATTCTCGAATCGTTCGAAGGGCCGCTGGACCTGCTGCTCTATCTGATCCGCCGGCAGAACCTGGACATCCTCGATATCCCCGTGGCCGAGATCACCCGGCAGTACATGGACTATATCGACATGATGCGCGAGGTCATGCGGCTGGAGCTGGCGGCGGAATACCTGCTGATGGCAGCCATCCTCGCCGAGATCAAGTCGAGGCTGCTCCTGCCCCGGCCACCTTCGGAAGAAGGTATCGAGGAAGATCCCCGCGCCGAGCTGGTCCGTCGGCTGCAGGAATACGAACGTTTCAAGAAAGCCGCGGCGGATATCGACGAACTGCCCCGGCTGGAACGCGATACGGTGCCGGTCCATGCGTTTATCGGCGAGCACAACGTGGTGCGCGTGCCACCGCCGCTCGACCTGAAGGAACTGCTGCTGGCGCTGAAGGACGTGCTCAACCGCGCCGATCTGTTTACGCATCACGCGATCCAGCGCGAACCGCTCAGCGTCCGTCAGAGAATGGGCGACCTGCTCCAGGCGCTGGGCACGGGTTCGTTCCATCGCTTCGAGACGCTGTTCGACGCGACGGAAGGACGTCTGGGTGTCGTGGTCACCTTCCTGGCCATGCTGGAACTGGCCAAGGAAATGCTGGTGGAGATCGTCCAGGAAGAAATACTTGGACCCATTTACGTCAAGGCGAAGGTATTGACCGACGCCGACGTCGAATCCCAACAGGACGTCGCCTGAAAGCTCCCGCTTCCATTGCGACGAGGACAGTCCGCCGGCCATCCGGCGGTTTGCCGAAAGAACCGGTCCGCGCGACCGCGCGGTATTGACGAGGCCTATGCAACCCGAGCAACTGAAACCCATCGTCGAGGCGACGCTGCTTGCGTCAACCCAGCCGATGACGATCACGCAGCTGAAAGCCATCTTCGTCGATGAAGACGAGGTAGGCACCGACGACCTCGAAACGGCGCTGAAAGCGCTGGCCGAGGATTGCGAAGGCCGTGGCGTCGAGCTGATCGAAGTCGCCTCCGGCTTTCGCTACCAGGTGCGTCGGCAGGTCCATTCCTGGGTAGCGCGCCTGTGGACGGAAAAACCCAGCCGCTACTCGCGCGCCCTGCTCGAAACGCTGGCACTGATTGCCTACCGCCAGCCGATCACCCGTCCGGAGATCGAACAGATCCGTGGCGTGGTGGTGTCCTCGAACATCGTCAAGACGCTCGAGGAACGCGAATGGATCCGCATCGTGGGCTATCGGGACGTGCCGGGTAAGCCCGCGCTTTTCGGTACCACCCGCGGCTTCCTGGATTACTTCAACCTGAAATCGCTCGACGCGCTGCCGCCACTTTCGGAAATCCGCGATCTCGAGGAACTGAATCCGCAGATGCGCTTCGAGGGCGAAGCTCCCATGCCCGCCCACGTTCAGGTCTCCATGGACGACATCGAACCGACGATGCCCGACGCACCCGCGAACGAGGCATCGGAAGAAACACCGGCTCACGTCGAAGCATCGACGGACGAGACCGACGCTACACACGACCTGCCTGCCGACGCCAATGACGTCGCGGCTTCCCACACTGCCGACGAGGCAGAGAATCCCGCGGACGCCGATGACGGCGCCGCCACGCAAGACACCGAGGAGTTCCGCGCATGAATGCGCCCCAACGATCCCTGCTTACCCTGAAACGCGAGCCGCGTGCCGAAGACGGCGCACAGCTCGAAGAACGCCTGCACAAGGTCCTCGCCAACGCCGGTCTCGGCTCGCGCCGCATGCTCGAACAGCGCATCCAGGCCGGTGAAGTCGAAGTCAACGGCACCGTCGCCACCATTGGCGCCAGCGTCCATGCCGGCGACCGCGTCGTACTCGACGGCAAACAGTTCGTCGTCGCGACCGACTCGCGCGACGATGCCGAAGTGCTCGTCTACCACAAGCCCGAAGGCGTGGTTACCACGCGCGAAGATCCCGAAGGCCGCCCCACCGTGTTCGAACAGCTGCCACGCCTGAAGGGCGCGCGCTGGGTCGCGGTCGGTCGCCTCGACATCAACACCACCGGCCTGCTGCTGCTCACCACCGACGGCGAGCTGGCCAACGCACTCATGCACCCGAAGAGCGGTCTCGAGCGCGAATACCTCTGCCGCGTCCACGGCGAAGTGCCCGATGAAATGATCGAGCGCCTGAAGGCCGGTGTCGAACTCGAGGACGGCCCCGCCCGTTTCGACGAAATCGCCGTCATCAGCCGCGGCGGCAGCCATAGCTGGTTCCGCGTCGTCATCCGCGAAGGCCGCAATCGCGAAGTCCGCCGCCTGTGGGATTCGCAGGGCTTCCTGGTCAGCCGCCTGAAGCGCATCCGTTACGGCACCACCGAGCTTCCGCGCGCACTGCGTCGCGGCGACTGCGAGTCGCTGGACGAAGAAGCCATCAAGGAACTGCGCCGCAGCGCCAACCTGGGCGCTCCGGCTCCCGTGCTGACGCTCAGTGCCGTGGTGCATCAGCGCCGCGCACCGCGCCATGTCACCGAATACAAGCCCGACAACCGCAGCGGCGCGACCAATGCGTGGAGCTCGGGCAACCGCGACGAAGCGCGCGAACTGACGGCGTTCGATCGTCTTCGCGACGAACCGTCGCGCGGTCCGCGCGGCGGTCGTCGCCCCGGTGGCGCGCCCGGTCGCGAGGTCAACGGCAACGTGGCCCGTCCGGAACGTGGCGCGGGCGGTGGCGGTGGACAGCGCGGTCGCCGCGTTGCCCCCGGCCAGGAACTGCCCTCGATCCGTACCTGGTTCGCCGGCGACACGCGCAAGGGCGGTAACGCCGCCGGCGCGGCTGGCGGCAATGCAGGCGGCGCGGGCCGTCCGGCAGGTCGTGGCGGTCCCCGTCCCGGCGGTGCGCGTGGGCCGAATGCCGGTCCGGGCAATCGCTCGGCGGGTGGTCCGGGTCGTACCGATGGCAACCGTGCCGCGGGTCCGGGCGGCGGTGGCAATCGCGCCGCGGGTCCGGGTACCGGTGGCGGCAACCGTTACGAAGGCAATCCCGGCGGCGGCAATCGTTCGCGTGGCCCGGGTGGCGGTGGCGGCAATCGCACGGCCGGACCGGGCGGCGGTGGCGGTAACCGCACCGGCGGTCCGGGTGGTGGCGGCAATCGCACGGGCGGCGGTCCGCGTCCGGCGGGCGGCAACCGTGGTCCGCGTCCTGGCGGCGGTGGTGGTGGCAATCGTACCGGCGGTGGCGGTGGAAACCGTGGCGGTGGCGGCAACCGCAGCGGCAATCGCTAAGTCGCGATGCTGCGGATTTACCACAACCCGCGCTGCTCCAAGTCGCGCGAGACGCTGGCCCTGCTCACCGAGCGGGGCCTTGCGCCGGATGTCGTCGAGTATCTGAAAACGCCACCGGGCGTGGATGAGCTCGACGGCTTACTGCGAATGCTCGGGATCGAACCGCGCGAACTTATGCGTCGCGACGAAACGGAGTATGCGGCGCTTGGGCTCGACGAGCCGAAACATGGTCGCGCCGAACTGATCGCGGCCATGGTCGCGCATCCGAAGCTGATTCAGCGGCCGATCGTCGTCAATGGCGATCGTGCTGCTGTCGGTCGGCCGCCTGAGGCTGTGTTGGCGATTTTGTAGCTCGCCGCTTCACTGCTCCGTAGGTTTTCGCGCGCAGGCGCGCTCCCACAGAAAGCATGGAGCGGCTCTTGATCTCTGTGGGAGCGCGCCTGCGCGCGAAAACCTACGGAGCGATCTCAGCGAACCGGTCTGGCAGCGTGGCGTTCCATCAGCCGCCGCGCAACATCAGCCATCCCCAAACCCCGCGCCCGCAACACCACCATCAAATGAAACACGAGGTCGGCGGCTTCGCCCACCAGCGCGTCGTCATCCTCCGTAACGGCTGCAAGCGCGGTCTCCACGCCCTCTTCGCCTACCTTCTGCGCCATGCGCCGGATACCACCCTCGAACAGCGACGTCGTATAGCTGCCTTCGGGACGTTCGACGTGACGTCGTTCGACCAGCGCATCGAGTTCCGCGAGAAACCCCAGCGGCGGCGTCACGTCATTGCCGAAGCAACTCGTCGTGCCCATATGACACGTCGGACCCGCCGGCCATGCCGTCACGAGAAACGTATCGGCATCGCAGTCGAGACGAAGATCCACCAGCTTCAGCACGTCGCCCGAACTTTCGCCCTTCGTCCACAGGCGCGCCTTGCTGCGGCTGAAAAAAGTCACCAGCCCCGTCTCGCGGGTTGTCGCAAGCGCCGCCTCATTCATATAGCCAAGCATGAGCACTTCGCCCGTACCCGCATGCTGCACGATCGCCGGAAGCAATCCGTCGCCCTTGGCGAAATCCGGTGTGCTGGGAGTCATAACCTGACCTCGATGCCTTCGGCGCGTAGCGCGCGTTTCAATACGGGAATGGCGATGTCGCCGCTGTGGAAGACGCTTGCGGCCAGTGCCGCGTCCACATCGGCATCGCGGAAAACATCCACGAAATGCTCCGGCTTGCCGGCGCCACCGGAGGCGACAAGCGGTACGGTACACAGCTCGCGCGCGACCATCAGCTGTTCGAGGTCGTAACCGGCACGAACGCCGTCCGTTCCCATGCAGTTGAGTACGATCTCGCCGGCGCCACGCTCCTGTGCCTCGATCATCCAGTCCAGCGTGCGACGCGACAATGCACGTGTACGCGATGGATCGCCGGTGTACTGGCGCACGCGCCACTGACCGTCTTCGTCGCGAAGGCTGTCGATACCCACGACAACGCACTGCACGCCGAATGCCTCGGCGATTTCGCCGATCAGGTCCGGACGTTCGAGTGCCGGAGAGTTGATGGAAATCTTGTCCGCGCCCGCGTGCAATACCTCGCGTGCGTCGTCGACGCTGCGAATACCACCGGCAACGCAGAACGGTATGTCGATCGCGCGGGCCACGCGCTCGACCCAGTCGCGATCCACGCGCCGGCCTTCCGGACTGGCCGTGATGTCGTAGAAAACGAGCTCGTCCGCGCCCTCGTCGCGATAACGCAGCGCAAGATCGACGATTTCGCCAACGACGAGATGATCGCGAAAGCGCACGCCTTTGACGACCTGCCCATCGCGTACGTCCAGACAGGGAATGATGCGCCGGCTCAACATGCGCGCACCTCCGGCTGTGCGCTTACGGCGGCGAATGCATCGGGCAACGTGAAGTCGCCTTGCAGCAAGGCCCGGCCGAGAATCACTCCCGGGATACCGTGCGCCGCCAGCTCGACGATGTCGGCGATCAATCGCACGCCGCCCGATGCCTGGATAGCCAGTGCCGGCACGATGGTCCGCAGATGGTCGTACAACGCCACGTTCGGCCCCGCGAGCATGCCGTCGCGATCGATGTCGGTGCACAGCAGATGCCGCGCGCCTGCCTCGGCGTACCACGGCGCCAGTTCGTCCAGCGTGCGCGCCTCGTCTTCCGTCCAGCCCGCGCTGGGCAAACGCCAACCATCCCGCCGCCAGCGCGCATCGAGCGCGAGCGTAATGTGTTCGGCGCCATACCGCGCTATCCAACCGGCCACGCTGTCCGGATCGCGAATGGCGACGCTGCCGACCACGACGCGGCTCACGCCTGCGTCCCGAAGCCGACGGACACCCTCTTCGTCGCGTACGCCGCCACCGGCCTGCACCTGAAGTCGCCCCGCTTCGGCGATGGCGGCAATCACGGGAAGGTTCTCGAACTTGCCGGAACGCGCGCCGTCCAGATCGACGACATGCAGCCACGACGCGCCTTCGTCCGCGTAGCGCGCCGCCAGCTCGACCGCATCGAATGCGTACGTGGTTTGCTGGGCGTAATCGCCCTGGCGAAGTCGCACGACGCGACCGTCGCGAAGATCGATGGCGGGAATCGGAAGCGTCGTCATAGGGCAAGGAATCCAGCGAGAAGCCGGGCGCCGACCGAGGACGAACGCTCCGGATGGAATTGCATGCCCATGAAGTTATCGCGTGCGACCACGGCGGAGAACGGGTCGCCGTAATCGCACGAAACCAGCGTGTAATCGCCGGTCGGAACGGCATAGCTATGGACGAAGTAAGCACAGTCGCCATCGACCAGCGAGGCGGTCAACGGATGACCCCTGGTTCGTTCCAGCGTATTCCAGCCCATGTGCGGCACGCGCAGTCCCGGCTTCGACACAAAGTGCCGTACCGTAGCCGGGATGAGGCCGAGGCAAACCGTATCGCTTTCCTCGGAACGCTCGCAAAGCAATTGCATGCCCAGGCATACGCCGAGTACCGGCTGCGTCAGACCGCGCAGAACGTCGCCAAGGCCGGCCTCGTCGAGACGACGCATGCCCGGCGCGGCGGCTCCCACCCCGGGAAGAATGACATGCGACGCGGCACGGATACGCGCGGGATCGGACGTCAGTTGCGCATCCACGCCAAGGCGCTGGAGCGCATAACGCACCGAACCGATATTCGTGCCGCCCGCATCGACGAGCACGACCGTCATCAGAGCGTCCCCTTCGTGCTGGGTAACTCTTCCCCCTCGCGCCTGATGGCCTGGCGCAAGGTGCGGGCGACGACCTTGAAACAGGCTTCCACCATGTGGTGCGCGTTATCGCCATGTACCGTCAGGTGCAGGTTCGCCCCTAGCGTTTCGCAAAGCGAGCGAAAGAAATGCGGCACCAGTTCGGTGGGAATATCGCCGACGCGTTCGCGCGGAAAGCGGCCTTCGAATACGAAGTAAGGACGCCCGGAAAGATCGAGCAGCGCGCTTGCCGCCGACTCGTCCATCGGTAACGAAAAGCCGTAGCGACCGATGCCACGCTTATCCCCAAGGGCGAGACAAAGCGCCTGACCGAGCGCGAGCGCGCAGTCTTCGATGGTGTGGTGTTCGTCGACGCCGGTGTCGCCATCGCAGGAGATGTCGAGCGCGAACCCGCCATGCTTGCCGATCTGTTCCAGCATGTGATCGAAGAAGCCCAGCTCCGTGTGGGCGACCGGATCGGCGACGCGATCCAGATCGACCGTCACGCGAATCGACGTCTCGCGCGTGCGGCGCACGACTTCGGCGATACGCGGCGCATCGAGCAACGCGTGCGCGACATCCGTCCAACTCGTACCCAGCGGCCCCACGCGCAGACCGCGCACGCCGAGGTTCGCCGCGAAAACCAGATCGCTTTCGCGGTCGCCGACCATCGCGGATTGCGCACGGCTCCAGCTGTCGTCGGCAAGATAGTGCCGGGCAAGACCGACGCCGGGTTTGCGCGTATCCAGACCTTCATGGGGGAAACTACGATCGACCAGCTGTTCGCGAAACGCGATGCCTTGCGACGCGAGGATGCGCAGCAGCAACGCGTGCGGACCATCGAACGACGCCTGCGGAAAAGCCGGCGTCCCCAGACCGTCCTGGTTGGTCACCAGTACCAGTTCGTAGCCCGCCGCGACGCAACGCTGCAACGCCGCCACGACACCGGGCAGCAGGGCGAGCTTGTCGTAACTGTCGATCTGCTCGTCCGCGGGCTCTTCGATCAGACAACCGTCGCGATCGACGAATAGAATTTTCCGGCTCATGCGTCGGTCGCCTCCGGGTTGAGTATCGCCAGTACGCGGTCGTTCTCGCCCGCCGTGCCGATGGTGATGCGCAGTGCGTCGCCCAACCCCGGATAGCGCGTGAGATCGCGCACCAGCACGCCCGCGGCCAGAAGCCGCGCGTATGTTTGCGACGCATCGGCGAAACGCACGGCGAGGAAATTCGCCTGCGACGGCAGCACGGTGCGAACGCACGCCAGAGCCCCGAGTTCGCGCTGCATACGCTCGCGCTCCTGACGCACGACCACTACATGGGAATCGGACTTCACGGCACCCTCGTCGGAAAGCGCGAACAGTGCTGCGTCGACACAGGGCCGCGGCAGCGGGTACGGCGCCATGATGTGCCTTAGCAAAGCAACCACCCCGGGCCGGGCGACCAGTGCGCCCACGCGCGCGCCGGCGAGGGCCCAGGCCTTCGACAGCGTGCGCAGTACGGCGACATGGTCGAACCGGTCGATAAGGGACACGGCGCTCGATGCATGCGTGAACTCGGCATAGGCTTCATCGACGACGAGTACCGCCCGTCCTTCGAGTGCGGCAGCGATCCGTTCGATGGTCGCGGCATCGACGAGGTTGCCCGTCGGATTGTTCGGCGAACAGACGAAGACGAGCTTCGTGTTCGGTGTGACGACGGCGAGCAAGCGGTCGGCGTCGAGGCTGAAATCGGCCTCCAGCGGCGACTCGATCACCTGCGCGCCCTGAATGCGGGCGCATACGGCATACATGCCGAATGTCGGCGGCGAAATAAGTACGGCATCGGTGCCGGCACGACAGAACGCCCTCACCAGCAGGTCGATCGCCTCGTCGCTGCCACGCCCGACCAGTACGCGATCGGCGTCGACTCCGTACAACTCCGCCAATCGCGCCACGAGTGCGGGAGGCTGAGGATCGGGATAACGATTCAGTCCGTCGCCGCCGGGCGGCGCCCACGCGCTTTCGTTGGCATTGAGGAATACCGAACCGCCGCTCGCCTCCATGCGCGCGCTGGCATAAGGCGTAATGGCAAGGATATCGGGCCGGGCCAGGTCGAGGACGCTCATGTGCTTGCCTCCAGTACGGCGAGGCGCAATGTCACCGCACGGCGATGCGCTTCCAGCCGTTCGGCGGCGGCAAGCGTCGCCGCGCATGGCCCGATCGCGCGAAGACCATCCTCGGTCAGTTCCTGCACGGTGATCTGCTTCTGATAGCTGGCGACGGACACGCCGCTGAAGCTGCGCGCGTAACCGTAGGTCGGCAGTACATGGTTGCTGCCGCTGCAATAGTCGCCCACGGATTCCGGCGTCCAGGCCCCGAGAAACACCGAGCCCGCCGACATCACGGCGTCCAGCAGGGCACGCGGTTGCGCGACCTGCAGAATCAGGTGCTCCGGCGCATATCTGTTGCTGACTTCCATCGCTTCGGCGAGGTCGGCGACTTCGATCAGGCGGCTCTCGCCAAGCGCGGCGGCGGCGATGTCGGCACGCGGCAGTTCGCGGCGCTGACGCTCGACCTCGGTCGCCACGCGATCGAGCATCGATGCCGATGGACTGACCAGCAGCACCTGCGAATCGGGGCCGTGTTCCGCCTGCGACAGCAGATCGGCGGCGACGAAGATCGGGTTGGCGTCGGCGTCCGCAATGACCAGTACTTCGGAAGGACCGGCGGGCATGTCGATCGCCGCGCCTTGCGGGTCCGCCGCTACCTGTAGTTTGGCTTCGGTCACCCAGGCGTTGCCCGGTCCGAAAATTTTGTCGCAGCGTGGCACCGTGTCGGTGCCATAGGCCAGCGCGGCGACGGCCTGCGCGCCGCCGAGCTTGAATACGCGGTGCACGCCGGTCGCACGCGCGGCAAACAGCACGGCGTCGTCGCAGCGACCGTCGGCCTGCACGGGCGTACACAGAACGACTTCGCGGCATCCGGCGATGGCCGCCGGCACGCCGAGCATCAGCGCCGTGGACGGCAACGGTGCGCCACCGGCAGGCACGTACAGGCCGACGCGCTCGATGGCGCGCAGCACGCGCTCGACACGCACGCCGGGCGCGGTGTCGACAGCGACCGGCGTCGGGGCCGCCGCGCGATGAAAAAGTTCGATGCGTCCGGCCGCCTCGACGATGGCGGCTTTGAGTTCCGCGCTCAACCGGCCTTCGGCGGCAACGAATTCGGCGTCGCCGACTTCCAGCGCATCGATCTCAGCGCCGTCGTAGCGCGCGGTGAGTTCGCGCAGCGCATCGTCGCCACGCGTACGCACGTCGGCGACGATGGTTTCGACACCCTCGCGCAACGTCGCCGAGCGCGACTGCGCTGGCCGGGCCAGCGCGTCGCCACGCGCCGCTTCGTTCAGTTCGTTCCAGGCGTAACGCTTCATGCCAGCATTTTCTCCACGGGCAGTACGAGCATGTCGCGCGCGCCCGCCCGCTTCATGTCTTCCAGCTGGCGCCAGCTGACCGAACCGGCGCACAGCGCCTGCAGCACGACCTGGTCGGGCGCGCCGTCGACCTGCGTCAGCGTCGGCACGGGTGCGCCGGGGAGGAGTCGCGTAATCGCGTCCAGCGCGGCGCGCGGCGCCTGCATCAGGATGAGCCGCGAGTCGCGCACCTGGATCACGCCATCCAGCCGGCGCAGCAGCAATTCGGCGATTTCGCCACGCTCGTCCAGCGGCAATTCGGCGCGTCCCGCCAGCACCGCTTCGCTTTCCACGACAACCGCCGCTTCGCGCAGCTGATTCGCTACCAGCGTCGCACCGCTGGAAACCAGATCGCAGATCGCGTCCGCCGTACCCAGGCGCGGCGCAATTTCCACCGAACCGGCAAGCATGACGACACGCGCGTCCACGCCGTGCGCGCGCAACCACTCGCCGAGCAGCCCCGGATACGACGTGGCGATCCGTTGACCGTGCAACTGCGACGGTTCCGAATAGGCATCTTCCTGCGGCAACGCGATCGACAGGCGGCAGTGGCCGAATCCGAGCGGGCGCAGTTCGCTGAGTTCGCTCCCCGTTCCGTTGGTCAGCTGGAATTCGCGCAGCACGTTGCGGCCAACAATGCCCAGGTCGCAGACACCTTCGGCGATCAGACCGGGAATATCGTCGTCGCGCACCAGCAGCAGGTCGACGGGCTCGCCTTCGCCGAAGCAGAAGAGCTTGTCGCGGCTCTGGCGAAACTTCAGGCCGCAACGGGCGAGAAGGTCCTGCGCAGGCTCGGTGAGACGGCCTGACTTCTGCATCGCGATACGCAGGCGGTCGCGTGATTTCATACGTCGGTACTCCTGGCGGCCGGGTCCGGCAGTTCGCTTGCCCGGCGCGCGGCGGCGGCCATGTAGCCGCCATTGCCCTGGTTGAGGTAACGGGCCACCCGCCCGATCGTGGTGATGCTGACCGCGGTGCGCTCGTGGATTTCCCGGTAGGAGCGCCCCTCCAGCAGATAGGGCACCACGCTCCAGCGGTCGACCATGACTTCGATCTCCGCCGGGGTGCACAGGTCATGCAGGAAGGCTCGCATCTCCCCCACCGTCTTGAGGCCCAGCAGGGCCTCGCACAGGCTGAGTTCGGTGGAGTCGGGCGAGGTTTCGGGATCCAGGGATCGACGCTTCATAATGTACTAACGCATTAACACAGTAAGACAATCATAACCCCGACGCTCCTGCCCCGGCAAGTCCGGCCGTTCCGGCGTTTACGATTTATTCGATGGTTCGGGGCGAGACGGCACGCCAGCATGGCGTCCTCCCGTTTCCTGAGATACGTCTCATGTCGACCACCGTCATCGTCGCCGACGACCACCCGATCGTGGTCGCTGGCATAGAAGCCGCCCTTGCCGCGCATGCGTTCGAGGTCCTGGGCAACGCCCACGATCCGGATTCGCTGTTCGCCTTGCTGGCGACGACACCCTGCTCGGTTGTGGTGACCGACCTGTCGATGCCCGGCGGTGTCGAAAACGACGGCCTGGCCATGATCCGGCGGCTACGCAGGGACTGGCCGGCCATGGGTGTCGTCGTGCTGACGATGCTGACCAACCCCGCGGTACTGAGAACCCTGCTGGATCTGGGCGTGGGCGCGGTCTTCGACAAGCGCGCCAGCATGCGCGACCTGCCCGTGGCCATTCATTCGGCCAGCGTGGGACGAACCTATCTCAGCCCGAGCGTGCGCCGCCTGTTTCAGGAAGCGGATTGCGCGGATGCCAGCGGAAACCTGTTCGACCGGCTATCGCGCCGGGAGGTCGAGGTCATGCGCGTCTTTGCCACGGGCATGTCGCTCAATGAGATTGCCGCCACGATGCGGCGCAGCTTCAAGACCATCAGCCGGCAGAAGCGCATGGCCATGGTGAAACTGGGCCTCGTCAACGACGCCCAGCTATATCACTACCTTGGCAATATGAGTGCGCTGGCACTCGAGGATCCCTACTCGCCCCTGGGCGAGAAGGGAACGAAGGCCGCCAGTCAGAGCGACTGACCGGCCACCAGCTGCCCCGATGCCACCAGCTCGCAGACAAGCCGCACATCGCCGTCCATCGCACGATCGCGCTGCATGAACGAGATATGGGCACGCAGCGCGGCGAGTGCCTCGCGAACCGGCTGACCGGCGTGGAAATCGCCGGCCTCGGCAAGCGCGGCCATCAGCGCCTTCACTTCCGTTTCGAACTGAGGGTAATGCGGCGAATCCTGCCGTGGTGCGCCGGAGATTTTGCCGGCGATCGCCTGCCAGTCGCCACGTGCGGCGAGCGAACGTGCCGCGTTGAGCATGTCCTGACGGTATTCGAGCGCCTGCGCGGCCGTATAGATTTCCATCGCCAGCACATGGCCGAGGTCTTCGGTCATTTCCAGCACGTGACGCGCCTCGTTCGCGCCCATCGACACGTGATCTTCCGCGTTGGCGCTGGTCGGCACCGAATACACCGATGCCGGATGCGCACGCGTGGCGAGGTCGTTGACGAGCGCGGCGGCCGTGTACTGCACGATCATGAAACCGGAGTCGGTAGCGTCTTCGTTACCGATGAGGAACGCCGGCAGACCGTCGTTATTCGCCGGATCGACGAGCTTGGCCGTACGCCGCTCGGAGATCGACGCCAGTACCGGAATGGCTGCCTTCACGTAGCTCATGGCCAGCGCCAGCGGCATACCGTGGAAGTGGCCGGCGGAAATCACCTGGTCCTCGATGACCTGTGCGTTCTCCGCATCGGGGAATACGAGCGGATTGTCCGTGACGGCATTCAGTTCGATGTCGAACACGCGACAGGCCTGCATCCACGCATCGCGCACGGCACCATGCACCTGCGGCGCGCAGCGAAGGCAATAAGCATCCTGCGGCTGGTGTTTCTTGCCACCCTTGAACGGAAGGAAACGCGCATAGAACGCCTCCTTGCCGTGGCGCTGGGTAGCGGGCACGTAGTCCCAGCCGATGTCGAAGCGATTGGCCTGATCGGCGGGATCGGCCCACGAATCGGCCAGCCACGGACGGAAACGCGGCACCAGATGGTAGGCGATATCCGCGAGCGTCGAACCGTTCAGAAGAGCGAGCAGACGCGCGGCCGTGTCGACCTGCCCCGGATGCGGACGCAGCGCGTGGACTTCCGGCGCGTAAGCGCGCGTGCGTCCCGCGAATGCATCCAGCGTCATGGCGGCGGCCAGGTCGGCGGTCTTGATCAGCGTTTCCAGCGTGGCGAGCGCGAGCACGCCGGTGGCAAGCATCTGCGTGGTGCCGTTGTTGAGCGCAAGGCCTTCCTTGAAGGACAGACGCACGGGCTCGAGCCCCGCCCTGCGCAGCGCTTCGGCGCCGGAGATGCGTTCGCCGGCATAGAAGGCTTCGCCGCCGCCCAGCAGCACGATGGCCAGATGCGACAGCGGCGCGAGATCGCCGCTGGCACCGACGGAACCCTTTTCGGGAATGACCGGAATGACGTCGCGATTGAGCAGTTCGGCGAGCGAACGCAGCGTTTCGACACGGATGCCCGAATGTCCGCGCATCAGCGTGTTGACGCGAATGGCCAGCATGGCACGCACGACATCGACGGAGAACGGCTTACCGACGCAAACGGCATGCGTGATGATCAGGTTGTGCTGGAGTTCTTCCAGCAACGTACCCTCGCGCTTCTCCGGATTGCCGCCCGGCAGCTCGTCGCGCACGCGATGCGCGCCGAGAAGCTTGTCGGCGTTGCTGCCGAAACCGGTGGTGACGCCATAGATCGGCTCGCCGCAGCTGACCTTCTCGGCCAGGAAGTCGGCGGCGCGCTTCACTTTCAGGAGCTGCGTTTCGTCCAGGCGGATGGATGCACCGTGGCGCGCGATGGTAACGACTTGCGCGCGGGTCAGGCTGCGGCCATCGAGAAGAATGCTTTCTTGGGTCATGGGGATGCCGGGGAAGACGGTGGAGGGATGGAAGACGGTGAAGCCGGGGCGCGTCAGCGCCCCACTTCGGCCTGCGCCAGTTCCACGCGCAGGGTTTTCACCAGCGCGTCGCGGGCGACTTCGAACTGATCCTCGCGACGAAGATCCTTGACCGTCACGACACCCTTCGCGATTTCGTCTTCGCCAATGACGATGGCGAAACGGATACCCGCACGATCGGCATATTTGAACTGCTTGCCGAGCTTGCCGCCGTCCATCACCACTTCCGTGGCGATGCCCGCGTTACGCAGTTCGGTAGCGACAGCGAGATACGTCGGGATCTGCGCGGCATCCATCTGCGTCACCAGCACGTCGACCGTGCTTTGCGCGGTATCGATGAGGCCGGCGTCGCGCAGCTGCCAGTAAAGACGCGTCAGGCCAATCGAGATGCCCACGCCCGGGAGATGCGACTTGGTGTACTGACCGGCAAGGTTTTCGTAGCGGCCGCCCGAACACACCGAGCCAATGCCCTGGTGATCGTTCAGCGTGGTTTCGTACACGGTGCCCGTGTAGTAATCGAGGCCGCGCGCGATCGAAAGGTTCAGCGCGAAATGCGTTTCGGGTACGCCGAAATCGCGGATCAGGCCAAGCACTTCCTTCAGTTCCGCACGCCCCTGCTCGAACTGTTCCGAACCGGCGCCGAGGGCATCGAGCTTTTCGAACGCGTCGGCGACCGTGGCCGAACGCACCTGCACGAAAGCGAGAATACGATCGGCAACGTCGCCGGAGAGACCGAAGTTTTCGCCGGTCAGCGTTTCGCGTACGTAGCCAGGACCACGCTTGTCGAGCTTGTCGACTTCGCGCAGTACCAGCGTTTGCTGCTCCGAATCGGCCACGCCCAGGCTTTCGAAATAGCCGCGCATCAGCTTGCGGTTATTGAGCTGGATGGTGAACGCGCCGACGTCGAGTTCGCGGAAGACGCTGTAGATCACCGCCGGAATTTCGGCGTCGTAGCGTACCGAGAGCGAATCCTTGCCGATAACGTCGATGTCGCACTGATAGAACTCGCGGAAGCGGCCGCGCTGTGCGCGCTCGCCGCGATACACGCGCTGCATCTGGTAGCGGCGGAACGGGAAGCTGAGATCGTGTTCGTGCTCGGCGACATAACGCGCCAGCGGTACCGTCAGATCGAAACGCAGTGCCAGCTCCGGCTTGTCGCCCTTGTCCGCGGCGCCAAGCGCGCCCGTCGACTGGACGAAATACACCTGACGCTCGGTTTCGCCGCCGGTCTTGGTCAGCAGGACGTCGCTGTATTCGATCACCGGCGTTTCGATCGGCAGGAAGCCGAAACGCTCGTAGTTGCGACGGATGGTGTCGAGCATGCGCTGGAAAGCGATCTGATCGAGCGGAAGAAGCTCGAGTACACCGGGCATGGTGCGGGCCGGGGTGAGTGCCATGGAATCCTCTGGACTGGCGTCGGAATGCCGCGAACGCGGCAGCCGTATAGCCTAACAGATAGGCGCCCCATGGCCTTGCGCCCACCGATGTAAAAAGAGGCGCCCGACCTGTTGCCAATCCGGCGCCGGGTCACTAATATACACGGCTCGCTGTCGGGGTGTAGCTCAGCCTGGTAGAGCGCTACGTTCGGGACGTAGAAGTCGCAGGTTCGAATCCTGTCTCCCCGACCAACGAATGCTTCAATTCGTTACGAAAACGCCGGCCTTGAGCCGGCGTTCTTGTTTGTGCGTTACCTGAAAACGCCACCCCGCCCGATCGATCTCACGGCGCGTGCGTGCGCCGCGCCACCACGTTACCCAGCAATGCCAGTGCACCGGCCAGCATGAAGTTCGACAGGAAGGCCACCGTCGGCGACCACGCGAGGAACGCGGCAAACAGCGAACCGCCGACGGCCAGCGTCGTGGCTACGGTCAGGGATTCGCAAAGCTGCAGCGCGGAACTGTTCACGCCCTGCTCTTCCGGCGGCGACAGCGACAGCATCAGGACCGAAAGACTGGCATATAGCAGCCCCATGCCGAGCCCCGTCAAACCCCAGCCGGCGACCGAAACGAAGACGGGAGCCGACGGCCAGGCCGCCGTCGCTGTCGTGGCGATACCGATGGCGAGCGCCGCGGTGCCGAGGTTCAACAGACTCTGGCGCGACATCTTCGCGTAATGCCCCTGGTACCACGACCCGGAGAACCAACCCAGCGCACCGGCACTCAGGGCCATACCCGACCAGAGCGGCGACAGGCCATGCTCGCGGGAGAGCAGCAGCGGCAGGAAGGCCTCGCAGCCAAAGAACGCCGACGCGGCCAGCCCGCGCAGCACAATGACGCTGGGCAGCCCGCGCGCGGCACGCAGCGTACCGGCGGGGAGCATCCCCTTCGCACAGAAACCGAGCAGCGCCACGGCCGGCACGAGGACGGCCGCCGCCACCAGTCCGTGCTGCTGTCCGGCAACGAAGACAAGGCAAACCCCCACCGCCGCGCCGAACGCCAGCAGAACGGGGCGAAGGGACGACTGGCGCGCCGCCTGTACCGCCGGCATGGCCCGCATGGCGGGGCGCAAGATGGCGGCGGCTGGCACAGCCAGCAGCGGCACGGCGAGGAATACCCAGCGCCAGCCCACGTGCTCGACAATCAAACCGCTGAGGGCCGGCCCGATCATCGACGGCACCACCCAGCCCGCCGAGAAGGCGGCAAAAATCCGGGGGCGCAGCGATTCGGGGTAAAGCCGCCCGACGATGACGTACAACGCCACCGACATACCGCCAGCCCCCAGGCCCTGCACCAGGCGGCCGAGAAGAAGGGTCGACATGTTCTGTGCCAGCCCCGCCAGCAACAGGCCGGCGACGAAGCAGGAAAGTCCGCTCCATAACGGAAGCGACGGACCATGCGTGTCCGCCCAGCGCCCGGCCAGCGTCATACCGATGACGCTCGTCGCCAGCGTGCCGCCGAAGGCCAGCGCGTACAGTTTCAGGCCGTCCAGCTCGCGCGCCACGGTCGGCATCGCGGTGGTGACGGCCAATGCCTCGAACGCGATCAGCGAGATCAGCGCGACCATGCCCAGCGTGGCGGCGCGATAGCGCGGCGAAAGCACGGAATCGGTCGGCGCGGCATCCTGCAGCGGGGAAAGTATGGAATCTGAAGTACTCACGTTCATGCATTGTCCCTTGGAATCGGCGACAGCGCCACGGCGGGTTGCAGCGACGGGTCGAGGCATGCAGGATGCAACCTCAACCAAACTTCAGGTCAAGCCATGCAGGAACTGAGCGTGGGCGAAGCGGCGAGCCGCAGCGGTGTCGCGGTGTCGGCACTGCATTTCTACGAAAAGAAAGGATTGATCCGCAGCCTGCGCACCGCCGGCAATCAACGGCGGTATGCGCGCGACGTTCTGCGCCGACTGGCGGTTATCCGCGTCGCACAGCGCGTCGGCATTCCATTGGAAGCCGTAAAACGCGCTTTCGCGACACTGCCGGACGAGCGCACTCCGACGCGCGCCGAATGGGCACGCATGTCCGCCGCATGGCGCGAGGAACTAGACCTTCGCATCGAACAGCTGAACCTGCTGCGCCATCAACTGACCGAATGCATCGGCTGCGGGTGCCTGTCGCTGCAACGTTGCCGACTGGCGAATCCGGGCGACGTGCTCGCAACGGAAGGCGATGGGCCGCGACGCTGGCTGTCCCATCCATAAAATCCATGTCGAAAATTCGCGACTCGAAACGTGCTTCGCGCACAAACGAAAACGCCCCATAAAGGGGCGTCTTCGTAAACTGGCGGAGAGAGAGGGATTCGAACCCTCGATAAGGCTTTTGACCCTATACTCCCTTAGCAGGGGAGCCCCTTCGGCCTCTCGGGCATCTCTCCGTATTTTTTTTCGCAATCAACCGCGATGAGCCGGCAAGGATACTTGCACAGGCTCCGATCGTAAAGCCTTATTGATCTTCGTGATGGTCGCCCGGCGGCTCGGACGGATCGTTCTCGTTCTTGATGCGCTGGTAGATTTCTTCGCGATGCACGGCAACGTTCTTAGGCGCGTTGATACCGATGCGCACCTGATTACCCTTGACGCCCAGCACCGTGACGGTCACCTCGTCGCCGATCATCAGGGTTTCACCGACCCGGCGGGTCAGAATCAGCATGATTGATACTCCATAAATCAGGTATTGGCTTCCCACCCAACGGACGTCACCCCGAGTGCGGACGTTGGTGGATCGACATCTCGTCCATCGAAGGCCGAGTGCCTTCCCCGGCTCATTTTTGAACTACTTACCAGCGACCTGCCGATCTAATCGATCTTAAGGAAACGTCCGACATTCGGCTGATACTAGCCGAGCGAAAGCAGATGGCGCAACGCGTCAGTACGCAAAAGGAAAGGTTCCCGGCACGACCGACGAGCGCTACGCCTTGCTATCGCCCGATTCGGTTACGAAAGACGCGCCTTCACCCAGTCGGGGATCGAGGCGAGGATCGAGGCCAGAACCGGGGTATCGTTGCCGCCACCCTGGGCCATGTCCGGACGACCGCCGCCCTTGCCGTCGATCTGCGCGGCGACGTGGGCGACCAGGTCGCCCGCCTTAACGCGACCGAGGGCCGATCCGTTGACACCGGCCACGAGCGACACGCGCCCTTCGGCAGCACCGGCCAGGATCACGACGCAGTCGCCCAACTGCTGCTTGAGGACGTCCACGCTGTCGCGCAGCGACTTCGCATCCATACCCTCCAGACGTGCGGCGACCACCCGGACGCCGCCGACGTCGGCCGCACCCGCGGCAAGATCGGCCGATGCGGAACTGGCGGCCCGGGCCTTGAACGACTCCAGTTCGCGCTCCAGCTTTTTCTGACGATCGAAAACCTGGCGCAGCTTCTCGACCGCATCGTCGCCAGACGACGAGAGCAGCCCCGACAGCTCGCCAAGGCGGCGCTCTTCGTCCGCGACATAGTCCATGGCGCCAGAGCCCGTGACGGCCTCGATACGGCGCACACCGGCCGCTACGCCCGATTCGCCGACGATCTTGAACAGACCGATGTCGCCCGTGCGCGAAACGTGCGTGCCACCACATAGCTCCGTGGAAAAATCGCCCATGCGAAGTACGCGCACCTCGGCACCGTACTTCTCGCCGAAGAGTGCGATGGCACCAAAGTCGATCGCCTCGTCGTAGCCCATGTTGTGCACTTCGGCAGCGGCGTTGCGACGGACCTCGTCGTTCACCATGCGCTCGACCTGACGCAGTTCTTCGTGCGTCACTGCCTTGAAGTGCGAGAAGTCGAAACGCAGGCGCTCGGGAGCGACCAGCGAACCTTTCTGCGAGACATGCTCGCCCAGCAGTTTGCGCAACGCGGCGTGCAGCAGATGAGTCGCGGAATGGTTGAGCACGGTTGCCTGACGCTGCAACGCATCGACGGACGCGGCGATCCGGTCGCCTTTGCGCAATGGAGCCGAACCCTGCCAGCGGCCAAAGTGGCCGAAGAACACGCCACCCAGCTTATGCGTGTCTTCCACCGCAAAGGCGCCATTCGTATTGCGCAACAGGCCGGTGTCGCCCACCTGGCCGCCGGACTCGGCGTAGAACGGCGTACGGTCCAGCAGGACGATGGCATCCTCGCCATCGGCCAGCGTATCGATCTGCTTGCCGGCGCGAACGATCGCGACGACTTCGGCATCCGCCAGATCCAGTGCGTCGTAGCCGGTGAACTTCGTCGGCGCAAGGGCGCTGGCGACTTCGGCGGGCAACTGCCCCTTTGTCTCGAAGTTGCTCGCGGCGCGCGCACGGGCGCGCTGCTCGCCCATGGCGCGCTCGAAGCCTTCCATATCGACCGTCATGCCGCGTTCGCGTGCGATGTCGGCGGTGAGATCGACCGGGAAGCCATAAGTGTCGTACAGGCGGAAAGCGTCAGCGCCCGGAATGATCTGCCCCGCCTTGGCGGCCACGTCGTCGAACACGCGCATGCCATTTTCCAGCGTCTCGCCAAAGCGCTCTTCCTCGGCCTTCAGCGCCTGCTCGACGAAGCTCTGCTTCTTCGCCAGATCGGGATAGGCGTCGCCCATTTCCTCGACCAGCGGAGCGACCATTTTCCAGAAGAAATCGCCACGGACGCCAAGCATCCAGCCGTGGCGAAGCGCGCGACGGATGATGCGGCGAAGTACATAGCCGCGACCTTCGTTGGACGGCAACACGCCATCGACGATCAGGAACGAGCAAGCACGCACATGGTCGGCGATGACGCGCAGCGACTTGTTCGCGATATCCGTCGTGCCCGTGAGCTTCGAGGCCTCCGCGATCAGATGCGCGAACAGGTCGATTTCGTAATTGGAATGCACGTGCTGAAGCACGGCCGCCAGACGCTCCAGACCCATGCCCGTGTCGACGCACGGCGCCGGCAGCGGCGTCAGCGTGCCGTCCGGAGCACGGTCGAACTGCATGAACACGAGGTTCCAGATTTCGATGTAGCGGTCACCGTCCTCGTCGGGCGAACCCGGAGGACCACCCGCGACGTCCGCGCCATGGTCGTAGAAAATCTCGGTACAGGGACCGCAGGGACCGGTATCGGCCATCTGCCAGAAGTTGTCCGACGCGAAAGGCGCACCCTTGTTGTCGCCGATGCGCACGATGCGATCGGCGCTCACGCCGACTTCCTTGTTCCAGATGTCGTACGCCTCGTCGTCAGTGTGGTACACGGTGACCCACAGACGCTCGGCCGGGAGTTTGTAAACCTCGGTGAGCAACTGCCACGCATAACGGATGGCGTCGCGCTTGAAGTAGTCGCCGAACGACCAGTTGCCCAGCATTTCGAAAAACGTGTGGTGACGCGCGGTGTAACCGACGGCGTCCAGGTCGTTGTGCTTGCCGCCGGCACGCAGGCAACGCTGCACGTCGGCCGCACGGACGTAGCCCGGCTTTTCGCTACCGAGGAATACGTTCTTGAACGGGACCATGCCCGAGTTCGTGAACAGCAGCGTCGGATCGTTCGAGGGCACCAGCGATGCCGACGGCACGATGGTGTGGTCCTTGGAGCGGAAGTAATCGAGGAAGGTCGAACGGATTTCGGCGGTTTTCATGGGATCGTGGCGTCAAAGCTGCGAAAGTCAGCCACCCCTGGAACGACACCACAGCCCTTGACGAGGGCACAAGGCCTTCAATCGTCGTCGGTATCGTCCACATCGGCGTGGGTAAGACCTCGTACTGTGGCGGCGGCGAAGCCTCGGCGCAAGAGGAATTGCGCCCTGCGGGCGCGCTCGGCCGGGTCGGCCGACGTTCCACCGTAACGACGGCGCAGTTGCGAGGAGGCCAGCACGCGCCAGTCGACGTCCGCCGCTTCCAGCAGCTCCCGGATAGCGGCATCCGAGATGCCCTGGCTTTTCAGCTCGGCCCGAATGCGTGCCGGGCCATAACCCTGCCCGATCCGGCTGCGAACCAGCACCTCGGCGAAACGGCTGTCGTCCTGATATCCCAGATCGCCCAGCCGCTCGACGGCGGCCGTCGATTCGTCGCGGGCAAAGCCACCGCGATTGAGCTTCTGGCGAAGCTCGCGCTGCGAGTGTTCGCGTCGTGCGAGAAGGCCCAGGGCCTTGTCGAAAGCACTGCGAGGTGCCTTGGGCTTCTTATCGGCCTTCGGAACCTCGCCTTCCTTGCCCGAATCGCTACGGCGCCTCATGCGCCGCCTCGTTGCGAGGCGGCCATGACGATGTCGCGTTCAGCGCCGCGCATATGACTCAGACTTCTTCCAGTTCGTCCGCCTCGGTCTCGGCCGTCTTGGGGCCGGCCTTGACCAGCAGACGCGCGCGCAGCTCGGCATCGACTTCGTTGGTGATGTGCGGATTTTCGCGCAGGAACTGACGGACGTTTTCCTTGCCCTGGCCAATGCGATCGCCCTTGTAGCTATACCAGGCACCCGACTTGTCGATCAGGTTCTCGCGCACGCCAAGCTCGATGATCTCGCCCTCGCGGGAGGTGCCTTCGCCGTAGAGGATTTCGAACTCGGCCTGACGGAACGGCGGCGCCACCTTGTTCTTGACCACTTTGACGCGGGTTTCCGAACCAATGACCTCGTCCCCCCTCTTCACCGCGCCGATGCGGCGGATATCCAGACGCACCGAGGCGTAGAACTTCAGCGCGTTACCGCCCGTGGTGGTTTCGGGGCTGCCGAACATCACGCCGATCTTCATGCGGATCTGGTTGATGAAGATCACCAGACAGTTCGACTTCTTGATGTTGGCCGTGAGCTTGCGCAGGGCCTGGCTCATCAGGCGGGCATGCAGGCCGACGTGGGAGTCGCCCATCTCGCCCTCGATTTCAGCCTTCGGCGTCAGCGCGGCCACCGAGTCGACCACCACGACGTCGACGGCACCCGAACGCACGAGCATGTCGGCGATTTCGAGCGCCTGCTCGCCGGTGTCCGGCTGGCTGACGAGGAGATCGGCCACATTGACGCCCAGCTTTTCGGCATAGGAAGGATCGAGCGCGTGCTCGGCGTCGACGAACGCGGCGGTGCCACCGGCGCGCTGGCACGAAGCGATGACCTGCAGGGTGAGGGTCGTCTTACCCGAGGACTCCGGACCGTAGATTTCGACCACGCGACCGCGCGGAAGACCACCGATGCCGAGAGCGATGTCGAGACCGAGCGAGCCCGTGGAGACGGTATCGATCGTATCGTCGACGCGGTCGCCAAGACGCATGACGGCGCCCTTGCCGAACTGCTTTTCGATCTGGCCGAGAGCACTTGCGAGCGCCTTGCGCTTATTGTCGTCCATCGTGGTTCTTCCGATTTCGTAGTGTAGGTAGGTATCTTGCCCGGCCACCGTCTCAGGGACTGCGATCCGCCAGGCGATCAGTTTGCCACAGGCGTCAAGGCCAACCGGATCAGTCGCCGAGTTCCCTGCTCATTCCAGCCAGAGCCGCGGCCACGGTCTGTCGGCGCACCGCTTCGCGATCACCGTCGAAGTGATAAAGGCGGGCGTGAGCGTAGCCCCCGCGCCGCTTCCAGCCAATCCACACGGTACCCACCGGTTTGTCCGGCGTACCGCCGGACGGCCCGGCGATGCCAGTGACGGCCACCGCGATACCGGCACCGTAACGGGCCAGCGCACCGGAAACCATTTCGAGCACCGTCTGCTCGCTGACCGCACCCGTACTTTCCAGCGTGCGCGGATTGACGCCCAGCAGCGCCTCTTTCGCACTATAGCTATAGGTGACGACGCCCGCCTCGAACCATGCGGAACTACCGGCAAGGTCGGTAAGCGTCTTGGCGATCCAGCCCCCGGTACAGGATTCTGCCGTTGCCACCATCACGCGCTGCCGCTGCGCCGCGGCCGCAACCTCCGCCGCCAGGGCGACAAGTTCGGCATCGGTGGGAATGGATGCATGCTCCATGCGGATCTCCGCGTTTCATTGAGGGGAAAGGAACGGACGAAAGCGTCACGTTCTACTCCCTCGCACCCGGTACGCCAAGACTTGACCGGATGATCCGAGAAGCTTTTGCCCAGCAACGTTCCCTTCAAGTCCGGTCGCGACGCTCCTCGTGAAACAGGCCGCTGAAGGACGCTATACATATACATATATATATAGATGTTGTTTGCGACCGAAGTCATCGATCGAACAGGTCACCGCCTTAATGCTTTAATAGAAACCGCTTACATAATTCACGTACCTATTTCGTGAAAATAATTCCTAGGAATTAACGTAATCGCTAACACACATTAATGAGACAGCCGAGTTACACACTTCACATCTTTATTCTGTGACGCGACTCACAAAGTGATTTGCCCTGTGCACTAGGCAATTCGAAATTGATGCGTTACTTTTCGCACGCAAGACTACGTAAGACGAGGGCCTAAGCTGAAGATCAGCGAATTGGGCCGGGGGAACAGGGGATAAGGGCGACCTATTGAGAACTATCCGAAAGAACGGTGTCGATGACACCGGCTTTCAGTTTCCATGGGGCTGTCTTTATGACGTGTAGATCTTACGGGCAACGCACTTGCCCGGACAGGAAGTCTGAATGGAATGGAAAGCTTGCACTTTGCGTGGCCGTGTCGGTCCACTGCATGCGCGGCGAGAAAGGGCGCTACAAACGGCAATACGCCGATTCCCTTGTGTTACGCCACCGCCAAATCGCTGCCCTCCAGGACAGCGGCGTATTTCCGTGCGCATTGACTAAACCGAGTACACCGGCAGACCGTTTCAACGTGCCTGCCCGATAAGTCCGGCTGTCCAGAATAATCAAGCTTCTTCATCGCATTCATCGACTTATGAGTATGACGTGAAAAGATCCTTCATAAACCGGGCCCTGATGGGCACTTCGCTGTTGACGACACTCGCATTGACCGGCTGCGGTACGCCGCCGGCCAAGGATTACGGCGGCTCGTGGAAGCCGGTCAACCGCTTCCAGGACACACCGTCCGAAATCCCGTTGTCCGTGGCTTATTCGTTCTATGCGTCACCCATGGACGGCACCCTGAAAACCATGCTGACGCGCTGGGCTAGCGACTCGGGAATGACGTTGTCATATCGACTCCAGTCGGACTTCACGCTTTATAAGCGCGCGTCGGAAATTCACACAACGGATATCCAGGATGCAGCGACCGAACTGAGTTCGATTTATGCGACCCAGGGCGTTTCCGTCACGGCCGTCGGCCGCGAAATCCGCGTGGAACAGGCAAGCGCGATCGTACCCGTCGCGACCACCAGCAAGCGGGCGTCCGACGACGTGAAAACCGCCGCCACTCCGGACACCAAATGAACAGTACAAGGAATAGCGCTGTGACGATCGAGGCGGGCATTCGCTGATGCTCAAGAAGAAATCGACCCCGAATATCGACGGTGCGGTCAACAAATCGGTCAATTTCGAATTGACCGTTGCCGATCTTGCCAGGCGCAGCGAACGCCGCGCATGGATGGTCGCGTTTGGCGCGATCGTGATGTCGCTGATCCTTGCCGGTGGCTACTTCTATATGTTGCCGCTGAAGGAAAAGGTGCCGTATATCGTCATGGCCGATGCCTATAACGGCGTCAGTTCGGTTGCGCGCCTGACCGACGACGTAATGAACCGTCGAATCACCGCCAGCGATGCCATCAACCGCAGCAATATCGCCCACTTCGTGCTGGCTCGCGAGTCGTACGACGTTGCGATGATCAATCTGCGCGACTGGGCAACCGTGCTGACCATGGCTTCGCCCAACGTCGCCTCCGGCTACACCAGCCTGCATGCCCCGGCCAATCCAGCCAGTCCTTTCAAGACCTACGGCAGGGACAGGGCTATCCGCGTGAAGATTCTGAGCATCGTGCTGATCGGCGGCGGTCAGGGCGTCACGCCGAAGGGCGCGACGGTGCGCTTCCAGCGCACGGTGTACAACAAGGTGACCGGCCTGAGTACGCCGCTGGACAGCAAGATCGCGACGATGGAATTCGCGTACAAGCCGAATCTGAAAATGGACGACCAGTACCGCATCGAGAATCCGCTCGGCTTCCAGGTGACCGATTATCGCGTAGACAGCGACTACGGCGAGTCGCCGCCGGAAGAAGTTCCTGCCGCCGCCGCGGATTCGGCCGATGGTACCGCGCCGTCCGCCAACGCTCCCGCAGCGAATCCCGTCGCGCCCGAAGCACCGCAGGCGATCGGCATTCCGCCGTCGCCGGTTCCCGCCGAAGGCTCCTACCCGGCAGTTGCCGTCCCGGCAAATGCTGCCGCTCAACTCCCTGCCGCAGCACCCGCTCCCGCTCCGAGAAGCACCGCCAATGGAGGGCGCCGTTGATGAACCGCTCGAGCAAACTCACCCTGCTCTGCGCCCTGTGCCTTGCCGCGACAGGCGTAGCGCACACCGCCAGCGCACAAGCCGTGCAGCCTTACGAATACCAGCCCGACCGCATCTATCAGGTGCGCGCCGGCCTGGGCATCACCACGCAGATCGAACTCAGCCCTAACGAGAAAATCCTCGACTACAGCACCGGCTTCAGCAGCGGCTGGGACCTCACGCGACGCGACAACGTGTTCTACGTGAAGCCCAAGAACGTCGACGTCGATACGAACATGATGATTCGCACGGCGACCCACTCCTACATCTTCGAACTGAAGGTGGTCGCCACCGACTGGAAGACACTGGAGCAGGCGCGGCGTGCGGGCGTGCAATACAAGATCGCCTTCACCTACCCCGCCGACACCAGCTTCGTCAGCGAATCCAAGAAGGTGTCGCAGGTGCCGGAGCTCAACACCTCTCTGGTGAAAGGCCGCGACTACAACTTCAATTACGACTACGCCATGCGCCGCAAGACCGCGCCATGGCTCGTGCCGGTCAATGTGTACGACGACGGGCAGTTCACCTATATCAAGATGAGTGACCTCAAGCAGTTCCCGACCGGAAACTTCCCGACGGTGTACATGCGCGAGCGCGAGCATGGAGAGGATTCGGTAGTGAATACGACGGTCGAGGGCAACACGATCGTTGTCCACGGCACGTATCCCTACCTCGTCATCCGGCACGACAAGAACGTCGTGGGTCTGCGAAGGAATACAAAAAAGTGAGCCCGAACACGCCTCATCATCCGGACGACGACGCCGTAAACGGCCAGATCCCGCCAAACGAAGGTCAAGCCGATCATCACGATCCGCTGGCCGGCAATCCCTATTCCGCGCAGCAGCGTCAGGCCCCCGCGCCAGACCTCGACGCTGGGGCGCCGCAACTGGCCTCGTCGAACGACCTGCGTCGCATGAACCGGCGGGCGCTCGGTTTCCTGGCCGGCATTGTCGTGCTGCTCCTTCTGGCCGCCTTCTGGATGCTGAAAGGTACCGGCGCGCGAACGGAAGCACCGCAGAAGCCGCGCGAGGAGACGGTGACGATTCCAGACGCTCCCACCGCCCTCCCGCCGCCAACGGCCCGTCAGATGCCACAGTTGCCTCAGGCGATTCCGCTTGCGCCTCCCCCGCCGTTGCCCACTGCCGCGCAGACAAGACAGTACGTCCCGCAGGAACCACGCGGCCCGTCCCTGGTCGAGCGTCGCATGATGACCGGCGAGGCCGCGGCGCAGGCCGTCGGTGGTGGCCAGTACGCCACCACAGGCGCACCGCAGGGTTATGGGCAGATGCTCGCAGGTATGCCGGGCATGAACGGCATGCCTGGTGCGATGGGCGGCCTGCCGCCCAATAGCGCCTATTCGCAAAAACCATTGCCCGACGTATCCAGCGCCGAACCACTCACGCATCCGGACACCCTGATGCTGCGCGGCACGTTCATCCGCTGCGTACTGAAAACCCGCATCATCACCGACATCCCGGGTTTCACGTCCTGCGTCGTCACCGAACCCGTGTACTCGTTCACCGGCAAGCGGCTGCTGCTGCCCAAGGGCTCGGAAATACTGGGCAAGTACGAATCGGAACCGAACGGCCCCCGCGTAGCGGTGATCTGGGACCGTATCGTCACGCCCACCGGCATCGACGTGAACATGTCCAGTCCCGGCGTGGACACGCTCGGCGGTGCCGGTCATCCGGGCTACTACAACGCGCACTGGGGTAGCCGTATCGGCGCCGCCCTGCTGATCAGCATGCTCAGCGACGCCTTCAAGTACGAGGCCGCCGAACACGGACCGAAGAGCACAACTATCAGCAACGGCGTGGTCACGCAGAGCCCGTTCGAGAGCAACACGGCCCAGACCATGCAGATGCTCGCAAACCAGGCCGTGCAGCGCGCCGCGAACCGGCCGGCAACGGTAACGATCAACCAGGGCACCGTGCTGGCTGTCTATGTCGCCAAAGACGTGGATTTCAGCGCCGTGGTCGCGCGCTACTGATGCGGACGCCATAGACGATGAGCGACGCCACCGTAGCCGCGGTCCCGAATGAATTCCTGGACTACCAGTACGAAGTACTGGGTGTCCGGGACTTCATGGCGTCGCCCGACGTTACCGAAATATGCATCAACAAGCCGGGCGAGCTATATCTGGAAAGCCAGGGGTGCTGGCGCCGGGTGGAAGTGCCTTCGCTGACCTTCGAACGTGCACGCCAGTTCTGCACGGCCGTGGTCAACGAGAGCAATACCGGCCAGCGCATCACGGATATGGATCCGGTGGTGTCGCTGACCTTCCCCACCGGCCAGCGCGCGCAGTTCGTGGTACCGCCCGCATGCGAGGCGGGTCATGTCTCGATCACCATCCGCCTGCCGTCGAAACACACCAAGACCCTCGCCCAGTATCAGGACGATGGCTTTTTCGATCAGATCCTGGAGGACGTGAACGCCATCAGCGATCACGATCGCGAGCTGCTCGAACTGCGTGCGGAGCGACGCTACGCCGACTTTTTCCGCAAAGCCGTACTGAGCAAGAAAAACATCGTCGTCGCCGGTGCCACCGGCAGCGGCAAAACCACGTTCATGAAATCGCTGGTGCACCACATTCCCGACGAGGAACGGCTGGTCACCATCGAAGACGCACGCGAACTATTCATCGATCAGCCGAACGTGGTGCACCTGCTCTATTCGAAAGGTGGCCAGAGCACCAGCAACGTCACCGCGAAGAGCTGCATGGAGGCATGCCTGCGCATGAAGCCCGACCGGATCATTCTGGCCGAGCTGCGCGGCGACGAATCGTTCTACTTCATCCGTAACTGCGCGTCGGGTCATCCCGGTTCGATCACCAGCTGCCACGCCGGCAGCACCGAACAGACCTGGGATCAGCTCGCGCTGATGGTAAAGGCTTCCACGGAAGGCTCCGGGCTGGAGTTTTCCACGATCAAACGATTGCTGATGATGACCATCGACATCGTCGTGCATATCAAGGCGCATGCCGGGCGCCGCTACATCACCGGCATTGATTTCAACCCGAATCGAGCGTTTGCGGCGAGTGCAGGGTAACGATCGACTGAGTCGGTCAGGAAGCAGGAGTTGTAAAGGTGATACCAGGATTGGAAATGCTAGCGTGCCAGAACCTTGCCGTCCCGGCTGAGGTGATGCAGCACATCGTCGAAGTCGAATCCGGCCGCAACCCGTTTGCGATCGGCGTCGTTGGCGCGCAGCTGGTACGTCAGCCGCAGAACCTCGGCGAGGCGATGGCGACGGTGCGCATGCTCGACGAGAAGGGCTACAACTATTCGCTGGGCATAGCACAGGTAAACCGCGCCAACCTCGGCAAGTTCGGTCTCGACTCCTACGAGAAAGCTTTCCAGGTGTGCCCGAATCTCGTCGCGGGATCTCAGATCCTCGCCGCCTGCTATGCCAGTGCGGGTGGCGACTGGGGCAAGTCGTTCAGCTGCTACTACTCGGGCAACTTCACGACCGGTTTCCAGGACGGCTATGTCCAGAAGGTTTACGCCTCGATCGGACAACAGGCCCCGGACTCCACTTCGGCTATTCCACTGCAAGTGGTCAATGCGACGGCCAACCCCGGCGGCCGCGTCAAGGGCGTCACTACGGTAACGACCGACGGTCCCGCGTATCGCGTTGCCATACGCAGCGTGCTCGACGCCGCCGCGTCGGCAGCGATCGCGCCGGCGCTGGCCACCGCCATCGGGTCGAACGTTCCGAACCAGATCAATCCCGCTACGGGAATGCCAGTCGATGGCATGCACGGCGCACAAAGCCTGATACCCACGCAGCAAACCGGTATTCCCGTGGCGCAACAACCCGTGGTCCCGATGAATGCCGCAGCCGTCACCGCGGTAGCGGGACAGGCCGTGACGCAGATCGCCCAGGCCATCGCCGCCGCGCCCAAACTCGCGGCCAACCAGCCCATCGTGGCTGGCGCGCCGGGCGCCGACATTTTCGTACCCCAGGTCCGGGGTCCGGGCGAACCGGAATCGCCTCCCACCGGAGCCGACGCCACGCCCCCCTCACCCACGGCACAGTCCGCTGCGGTGCCCGCACCGTCTGTGCCGATGGGCGATCAGGCCGACCTTCGTACGGGAGTGCGCGATGACGCTTTCGTTTTCTGATTTTTCTTGCGGTGTACCTGCATGGCGGCCGGACGAAGTCCGGTTGCCGCGCCTGTCCCGCTCACTCTCTTTGGCAGCGCGCTCCGACGCCTGTCGAGATGGCCCTCGGGCCGCAACACCGTCCCGGCCTGTACCGGGACGTGCCGTAGTGAACCTGGCTGCGTTTCGCGCAGCCATTCTCCGCGCGGACGTCAGCCGACAGCCGCACAACGTTTGCATTTGTCCATAAGGAAGTATTGCGATGGCCCTGCCCTCTCTCTCGAACACTGTCGCTCAGTCCAAGTCTCCGTCGCTTAGCGCGCTGGTGGTTTTCGCCGTGATCGCTTCGCTGCTCATTCCCGAGATCGCGTTTGCCCAGATCGAACAGACCGGCACCAAGGTCTGCGGCTTTTTCCAGAACATCAACAGCCTGCTGAACGCCGCATCCATCGTCGTCGTGACCGTCGCGGTCATTTTCTCCGGCTATCAGATAGCTTTCGCGCACAAGCGCATTGCCGACGTGGCACCGGTCATGATCGGTGGCGTACTGATCGGTGCCGCAGCCCAGGTGGCGAACATGGTCGTCGGCGGCAACGGCACCGGCGGCGGCGCCCAGGCATGCACGTCCAGCAGCGGCAACACCACCGCCATGCTGATGGATTCGATGCACAGCGTGCTCCACGTTCTGCAGAACTATGCATAAGAACGCGCTGTTCCGCGGCTGCACCCGTCCACCCATGTTCATGGGGGTGCCTTACATACCCTTCTTCATGGGTGCCGGCGGCGGCTTGCTGATGGCGATGTACTTCAACATGTGGTTTCTGTTGCTGATCCCGACGGTGATCTTCGTGATGCGCCAGATGGCGCGTCGCGACGAGATGATCTTCCGTCTGCTTGGCCTGCGCCTGCAGTTCCGCACTCGTGTGCGGAACGTGCAGGAGCACGACGGCATGTGGGTATTCACGCCCAACAGTTATCGCGATCCGAAGAAGAAGAAACAGTAAATTCGCTAGATGCCCTGGCAGTACCTGCCAGGGCCTTTCTTGAGTTTCATACGGTATCGAGAATCATGTTCACACCAGACGCGTCCATTGCCGAGTTCGTCCCGCTATCCACCCATGTCTCGCCGACCGTCCTGAAAACGACCGGCGGCGATTTTCTGCTGGTGTGGCGACTGGCGGGATTGCCCTTCGTGGGCCGCGAAGAATGGGACATCGAGCACCGGCACAATACCTTCAACCGTATGCTGCAGACCCTGCGCGCACCGGATTTCGTCAACGTCGCGTTCTGGGTCCATGACGTGCGCCGCCGCCGACGCATCAAGAACAAAAGTCACTTCAAGCAGGCGTTCAATCAGACCATGTCCGACGCGTACTACGAGGCGTTGTCGACTCAGAAGCTGATGCAGAACGAACTTTATCTGACGATGATCTACCGCCCGGTCGTCAGCGGTAAGCGTTTCGCCGAAAAATCGTCCGACGTCAGCCAGCTGGAAGCGGAGCAGACTCAGGCCATCGCCACGATTCTGGAACTGGCCGGCAACGTCGAAGCGGTGCTCAAGGACTATGCGCCGTATCGGCTGGGCATGTACGAAGCATCCAACGGCGTCGTCTTTTCCGAAGCCCTGGAATTCTTCGGCTACCTGCTCAATCGCATCGATGAGCCCGTGCCGGTGCTGCCGGCGGCGGTCCATGCCTATCTGCCCGTCAGCCGTCAGCGTTTTTCCTCCAAAACCGGCGATTTCGTGTTGACGACGCCTACTGGTGTGAACCACTTCGGCGCGATCCTGAACATCAAGGAATACACGGATGGCACCTACCCGGGCATCCTCAATGGTCTGAAATATCTCGACTTCGAGTACGTCATAACCCACTCTTTTAGTCCCATGGGACGCCAGGACGCGCTCAAGGCGCTTGAGCGCACCAAGGGCATGATGATCTCCTCCGGCGACAAGGCGGTGAGCCAGATCGTCGAGATGGATCTGGCCATGGATCAGCTCGCTTCGGGCAACTTCGTGCTGGGCGAATATCACTTCTGCATAGCGATTTACTCGTCCAGCCAGGAACTTCTTCCCCAGCATATCGCCGCGACGCGCGCGGAACTCTCCAACGCTGGCTTCATTTCGGTCAAGGAAGATCTGGCGGTCACCTCGGCGTTCTATTCGCAGTTCCCGGCGAACTGGAAGTACCGCACCCGCATGGCGAACGTCAGCTCGCTCAACTTCCTGGGCCTGTCGCCGCTGCACAATTTCGCTACCGGCAAGAAAGAAAACAATCCCTGGGGCGACTGCGTCACCACGTTGCAGACGACCAACGGCCAGCCGTACTACTTCAACTTCCACGCCACCCACCCCGCCGAAAATTCGCTGGGCGAAAAGGCCATCGCCAACACCATGGTGATCGGTAAGTCCGGTACGGGTAAGACCGCGCTGATCAACTTCCTGCTCAGCCAGGTGCAGAAGCTGAACCCGTCGCCGACGATTTTCTTCTTCGACAAGGATCGCGGCGCCGAGATCTTCGTGCGTGCCTGTGGCGGAAATTATCTCGCGCTCGAGAACGGCCAGCCGACCGGTTTCAATCCGTTCCAGTGCGAGCGTAGCGAAGCCAACGTTCAGTTCCTGGCCGACCTGATCAAGGTCCTGGTGGGCAAGACGGTGTACAGCTCGCGCGAAGAAGAGGATATCTTCCGCGCCGTGGAGAATATCCTCGATACGCCGATACACCTGCGCAACATGACCAACTTCCAGAAGAGCCTGCCCAACGTCGGCGACGACGGTCTCTTCATCCGCATGCGCAAATGGACGGCCGGCAATTCGCTGGGCTGGGTCTTCGACAATCCCAAAGATACCGTCGACCTGACCCGCGCCAATATCATCGGCTTCGACTACACCGACATCATCGACAATGCCGAAGTGCGCGCGCCGGTCATCAACTACCTGCTGCACCGTCTTGAAGCCCTGATCGATGGCCGGCCATTGATCTATGTGATGGACGAATTCTGGAAGATCCTCGACGGCAAGGGCGGGCTCAAGGAGTTCGCGAAGAACAAGCAGAAGACCATTCGTAAACAGAACGGCATGGGCATCTTCGCCACGCAGAGTCCCGAGGACGCGCTGGCCAGCGACATTTCGGCCGCACTGATCGAACAGACCGCAACCATGATCCTGCTGCCCAATCCGAATGCGAGCCGCGAAGACTATATCGACGGCCTGAAGCTGACAGACGCGGAATACCAGGTCGTTGTCAGTCTGGACGAGCGCTCGCGCTGCTTCCTAGTCAAGCAGGGTCATGCCTCGTCGGTCTGCCAGTTGAATCTGCGCGGGATGGACGATGCGCTGGCGGTCATTTCCGCCTCGACGGACAACATCGAAATCATGCACGACATACTGCGCGAACGCGCAGCAGCCGAAGGCGTTTCCGCCGACGACCTGCGCCCGGACCAGTGGTTGAACACGTTCTACGAAAACCGCAAGGGCAGTGGCAAGACCAAACCCACCAAACCGACCCACTCCACGCTGCCAAACCGCTCGGCAGCGGTCTGACCCATCAGCCCTGAAGGATGGAGAACCCTATGACAAAGTTATCGAACACCCGCACCGCCACACACACTCCCATGCGCCGTCTGTTCGGAGCCATCGCCACGCTATTGCTGCTTTGCGCCGCCACACCGGCTGCACATGCGCAATGGGAGGTAACGGACCAAACGACCCACGACACGCTTGGAGAGATCAAAAGCGATACGTCGCACATCAGCACCCGCACCGACGACCTGAACAATGTCCTCGGCACGACTGCGAATGGCGGCAACCAGACGATGAACGCCAATCTGGACAGCATCAACAAGAAGCTGATCATCGGCGATAACTACAGCGCGGATCAGCCGGGCGTACGAATGGGCGATCCAACCCAGGCTCTCCCTACCCCGACCAGCACCGCAAAACTCGATGACGGCGTGCATTGCCAGAGCGTCGCCCAGCCTCAACAAGCAACCTGCCAGAAAATCGTCGACATCGAAAATGCCCAGTACCAGTACATGCTGACCGTGTACGCCACCAGCAAGACCCGCGACGACATGCTGCGTGCGTTGCTGAAAGAGCGCGAGCAGATCAACAGCGGCGACCCCAACCAGTACGGCAAGCTGGAGAACAACACCAACAAGCTCACCGCCCTGTACAACCTCATCGCCCTCGACCAGCAGCAGATGCAGGCGGTGAACTATGCGTACGAGGCCAATCTGCGCTATCTGCGAGCCACCCAGACCCTCGCCGCCAACGCCGCCGCGACGGGCAAGACCACCAGTTCCCTGGGCAGCATTAATATTCCGGGCATAGGTGGCGTGGATATTGGCTCGGCGATCAGTGGACTGACTACGGGCGCTGCACTTGCGACTGCGCTTAAAGGTGTTCAGAGCTCAACGCCCTCAGGCATGAAGACGCTCGGCATCGGGGATTCCAATGGCTGGTGACGTCGCAATCGTGCGCGTGAATACACCAGCGATATCCTTTCCGCCTATTACTCATGGCAATAGCGCGTCGTTTCATTCGATAAGGAAAACAGTGTCATGGTCGACCTGATGGGAAGTCTCTTGGGCAAGTCGGTACTGGCGATGGCCAGCGGTCCGCTCGACGGCGCGACCCAGTTCATCTTCTTCCAGACGATCAACAACTTCCTGCGCAACGAGATCGACATCCTTCAGTGGAAGCTGCTCTCGGGGTCGGCGACGATCATCGGCATAGTAGCCGTGGTGGTGCTTACCGTCTGGATCATGTTCCAGGGTTTTCGTATCGTCACCGGGCAATCTCGTCAGCCCATGATGGTGCTGGTAGGCGATTCGCTCCGTGCCACGCTGATTGTCTTCGTCGCGACCACAGCCGCCTACTCGTCGTCGTCGGTCTACTGGACATTAAGCGACGGGATGTCGAGTGCCATCGCCAGCTACGTCACCGGCGGGGATGCCAGCCCCTTTCAATCCATCGACACCAACCTGGCCGGCATGGAAGCGGCCATGGCTACTATCGACTCCATCGACGTCGGTGGCAACTCGGTGGCCCAGGATGCCAAGGATCGCGACCGTTGGTTCACCGGCATCGGCATCGCGGGCCCCAGCGTCATCGCCGGCTCGATGCTTCTGCTCAACAAAATCGCGCTGGCCCTGTTTGTCGGCTTCGGCCCGATCTTCATCATGTGCCTGCTGTTCGACCAGACCAAACAACTATTCAGCAAATGGCTTTACTACGGTATAGGCACAGTGTTCTCGCTGGCCGTACTGAGCGTGATGGTAAGCATCGCCATGAAGATGATGGCTGCTGTAACCGCGGCATTCGCCGTGAAGTACCTTCTTACGTTGCCAAACATCGGGATCGGATCGACCGACGGCATCAACAGCATGGCATTGCAGCAAGGCGGCCTCGGCCTCCTGCTATCGACCCTGATCGTCATGGCGCCGCCAATGGCCGCCGCGTTCTTCCAGGGTACGTTGGGGCAATTCGCTTCGTATTCGTCATTCGGTAGCATCGGGTCACGTGGCGCTGGTGCTCGCGATCAGCAGGCGTTGGCGCAAGGTAGGGCACCGCAGGGCGAAGCGCCACCCATCAGCTCTTCAATTGCTCATGCGAATACAGGAGCCACCCGAACGCCGATGGTTGGCTCGCTTGGCATGGGCGGTAACACAGCCGTCGCTTCTGACACTATGAGATCGAAAGAATACGGCAGGCCCGGCGAAGGATAACAATGAAAATCATCTACTCGATTGTCGTCATAGGCCTTCTCTACGCTCCTATCGCATGGTCGCAATGCGCACCGGGTATTCCGTCGGCAGGCAATCCCGGATGCATCCCACCCGATCAGCCAAACTCTCCGTATAACAATGGAAACTCTACGCAACAACAAGCCCCACAGCCCCGAGCTGTGTGGGCGGATCGTTGGGGTGCCATTGCATTGGATGCAAACTCGGGACGAGCCGGCACAATCACTGGCCGAACGAGCAAATCAGAGGCCAACCAGGTTGCACTGGATTTATGTGAAAGAGACGGCGGTCAAGACTGCAAAATACTGCTTGCCTTCCACAACCAATGTGCGGCCGCCACGCAAAATCTAGGGGGAGGCACGATCTTTGCTGCTAGCGCTGCGGGCAAAGATGAGGCTGAACGAAGCGCCCTTGATGATTGCGGCGGACGCAAGGAATGCAAGGTTGTATATAGCCAATGCAGTTACCCAGAACGAGTTCAATAGCTCAAAGCCATGGAATAAGGCACGAAATGACGAAGCTCTTAGCAGCACTAGGATTTTGTCTCTGCGTACCTGCGGCTTGGTCGCAGTGCGCTCCAGGTGTGCCATCGGCAGGCAATCCCGGCTGTATTCCACCCGACCAACAGAACTCGCCTTACTACCAAGAAAATCCGGCTCAGCAGCAGCCTGCGCAGCCACAGGCCGTATGGGCAGACCGGTGGGGAGCCATCGCCATGGATTCGGATACAGGTCGAGCTGGTACGGTTGAGGGACAAGAAAGCAAATCAGACGCTAATCGGGTTGCGCTCGACCTCTGCTCAAAGAACGGTGGCAGGAACTGCGCAATATTGCTTTCTTTCTACAACCAGTGTGCTGCCGTTTCGCAAAGCACAGACGGTGGGCCTGTACATGCAGCAGGTGCTGCGACTCAGAAAGAAGCAGAGGAGCGCGCGCTCAACAGATGCACAGGAAGCAAGGCTTGCCAAATCGTCTACAGCCAATGCAGCTTTGCAGAACGAGTTCAATGACTCCCGAACTAAAACGAATGGATCGAAGTACGTAATGGTGAATATGCAACGGATCGCAATCCCCTCTCTGTGCGCCCTGTCCTTGGCGCTCTTCGCTTTGGCTCCAGCCCACGCGCAAGAAGCGACGACAACGCATGGAGATGAGTCTCATGCCTCGAAGTCGGCTGTACCGCAGGACGCCCCTGCCGAAGTACGGGAACTCGTGCCCGCCGACAGCAAGCTGATCTTTTACAAAGCGACTGGTAGTACCGATGGCTCGGACGCCGTGGCAGTCATGGAGCGGCAGAAGAAGAACGCATCCGATCCGGATATCACATCAGGGCAGCGGCCCTTGCTGGTGCTGCGCAAGATAGACGGAGTTTTCAAGGAAGTGGCTCGTAACGATCGCGTCATTGCATGTTCGGTATGCGGGGCGACGTTCGAGGACCCTTTCGACCGTGAACTGACAACGTTAACGCCTGGCCACATACACATCGAACACAATTATGGTGGGCGGCAGGTATCGTCCTTCATCTACAACTTTTCGTACAACGCGGCGACGAAGCAATGGCGTGTTACGGATGCCGTAAGTACCTGGTTCGACAACCTGGGCGAAGGTGCTAAACACGTTGACAAGGTTCCACTACCAACATCTGGTCTACTCGCGGATTTCGACCCTCGGTGGCGAGCACCGGTATTTTGGAATGCTCTCGTGGTGAACGATCAAGCCCAAACGTTCTCGATGATTATTGGCGAACGAGACCCGGTCAGTCTTGAAAAGAGCATGCAGGAAAGTTGTCAATCCAGTGGCAACTGTCGCGTCCTTTTTAAACAGGCAAATGGATGTCTTGCGCTGGCGAAAGATAGCTCGGGGGTGTTCTACGCAGCCTCGTCACAAAAGAAGAAAGCTCTGAAGGAAGTCGCCTCAGAAGCCTTGAATGAGTGCAACGAAGGCGGCAAAGGTTCTTGCAAAGTGATACGGCACGATTGTAGCTGGGGCTGGTAAATCAGGACTATTCAGACATGGAAAAGGAGAATGACGATGGATGACGTTCTATCCGACAAGAAAATCACTCGACTGGTCAAAGCCGAAGGCAAGACGCGTATTTACGAAATGGACGATGGCTCTCACTTGCAGGCAACCAACGGCACGGTGGCATGGCGAAACAACAACCCTGGGAACCTGAAGTTTGAACATGCAAATAGTGCAGACACAACGATCCACAGCTCCCGATCAAGAGAACGCGCCTTGGAAGAGGCGCAATCAAGATATCAAGGGATAGTAGACCTCGACCAATGGGGTAATGCCGTATTCGAAAGCCACGAGGCCGGACGCAATGCCCAATTGAAGCTATTGGTCGATGGCATGGGAGGCAAAACAGTTGCCGAAATGGTCAAATCGTATTCGACGGCTGATTACAGCGGCAGCGCTCATCATGACGCCCAGCTGAGGACCATTTATGCCGAGGGTGACCGGCAGGGCGTAAACCTTCGTGACATCGTAATCAAGAACATGTCCGACGAAGAGAAGTCGGCCCTCGCCGACGGCGTCAGCCAGGCCGAAGGTTGGAAGAAAGGAGACATTGCTCCGATTTCCTCCCAATTAGCAGAACAGCATGCCGCTCAAGATGCGACGCACCAGCAAACCGATCAGCAGTCAGTCCACGTCACGATCGCCGACAACGTGCTCAAGCAAGGCGCCCATGGCGCCGCTGTCCACGAATTGCAGAACCGACTGAGCGAACTGGGTCATAAGGATGCCAACGGCCATCACCTGGCGGCCGATGGCATCGCCGGCCCGACGACACTCAACGCGCTTCACGAGATGCAGCAGCAGCGTGACGCGACCGTCGCCGCGCCCCGTCTCGACCATCCGACGCACCCCGACTACCCCTTATTCCAGCAAGCGCGGGACGGCGTTCATCGGCTGGACGCGGAACATTGCCGCGCCCCGAATCAGCACAGCGACAATCTCGCTGGCGCACTGACGGTCGCCGCGCGGGGCGCGGGCATGCATCGCGTCGACCATGTCCTGCTGAGCGACGACGCCAGCAAGACATTTGCCGTGCAGGGCGACATGCAGTCCCCATTCAAGCAATACGCCGATGTGGGTACCGTCCAGGGCATGGATACGCCTCTTGTGCAGAGCAGCGCGATCTGGAACCAACAGACGCAGGCTCCGGCACAGACGCAACAACAACATCAGTTCCATGCGCAGTCGCCAGGCCTCATGCCAGAGCAGCAAGCATCCGGAATGCAGAGGTGATGCGCGACCACGCCGTTGTCCCCGAAGTCACTGGCACGAACAAGCTGCTCATAAGGAAATAGTCCTCCCATGAAGTACTCCCCATACATCATTGCGTTGTCCCTTTGCAGCATGGCATCCATCGTGCCTGCGATCGCGGGAACGACATCCGCTCAAGCGCCCCATTTGCGCGACTCGTATCTCCAGTGCACCGCCGCGGCACATAGTTCCGCCGATACGCAGGCCTGTGCGAGTACCGAATTCACCTATCAGGACGGGCGCCTGAATGCCGCCTACCGCAAGTTGCAGTCGCAGCTCGCACCGGCGAAGAGAACGGCTCTGCGCGACGAGGAAAGAGCATGGGTGGTGGCCAAGGAAAAAGCCTGTGGCGCTCAGGCCGCGGTGGGAAGCACGCCGCAGAACGCCAACACGAATGTATGTACGTTAACGAAGACTGCGGCCAGGGCCGATGAACTTGAAGCGATGCTGTCTGGCTCGGCTTCCGCATCGAACAATCCATATGCCCGTCAGCCAGCCGCTGCGGGAGCGACTGGCGCCGCCGTATCGCCAGTCGCCGCACAGGAAAAAGGAAGCAAGATGGATGACCTGAAAGCGTTCGCGACAGGCGGTGCAAAGATTCTCGATTCCCAGACGGGCGATCTCAATGGCGACGGACGAGCCGACGCCGTGCTGGTGCTGGACCCGCCGGACAACGGCAACGAAAAGCTGGGCGAAGGTCCCGCGCGCGATGTGGTCCTGCTCGTACGCGACGCATCCGGCCAGTTGCAGAAGTTCGCGCACAACAACCGCATCGTTCCCTGCGCCAGCTGTGGCGGCGTCGCGGGCGATCCGTTCGGCTATACGCGGCTGGAGCCGGGCCAGTTCACCGTCGTCAATGGCGGTGGCGGGCGCGAGCACTGGGCGGACGAATACACCTTCAAATATTCCGCCGAGAAGAAAGATTGGCTCGTCGCGAAAGTCGTGCGCCGGGTGGAAGACCGCGAGACGGGCAAGAAGAAGCAGTTGGAGCTGACGGCAAAGGAACTGGGTACGGTGACCTTCAAGGACTTCGACCCTTCTCACCTGCCTGAAGTCGAACTCCCCTGATATCCGATTCCCGCCAGGACTGGCGGGGCAACATGGCGAGCACGGAGCGACGCCGACATGTAGTGGAAAGTCAAACAGGAGTTACACATGGCGATTGATCGTGAAGCGCAAGTGTTGTCGGAAGCTGCGGCAGCCGGCATCAAATCACCCAGGGAACTGGCCAATTTCATGGCCCAGGTCACCCACGAATCGAATGGACTGAACCGTCTCGAAGAGGGTTTCCGTTATACCAAGGGGATCTCGCAGATCCCGGTCGAATCCGCATGGCGCCAGGGTCCGGAAAAGCTGGAAGCCGCGCGCAAGGATGCCTTACAGGGCAAGCCCGAGCATTTGGCCGAACTGATGTACGGCGGCCGCAATGGCAACGATCAGCCCGGCGATGGTTACAAGTATCACGGCCGCGGCTATATCCAGCTGACGGGCAAAGACAATTACCGCGCCGCGGGCGAAGCGCTCGGTGTCGATCTGGTCAAGCACCCGGAACTCGCCGCCGAGCCGAAAACCGCGTCGAAGATCGCCGTGTGGTACTGGGAGAACCGCGTCCCGGAAGCCGCGCGCGAAGACGTGAAGGCGGCGACCAAGGCCGTCAACGGCAAGTACAACGGTCTGGAAGATCGTCGCGAGCGCTTCGCCGACTGGGAGAAGAAGCTCACGCCCGAAGTGATGGAGCGCCTGTCCAAGGGCGTCGCCGAACTTCCCGCGCAGACGCATCCGCAGCGCTCCCACGATGCCCCGCAGCATGCGTCGCCGGGCACGTCGCTCAAGCAGGGCGCGGATGGCGAAGCCGTGCGCAAGCTGCAGTCGGACCTCGGTCAGCTCGGTTATACCGACGCCAGCAAGAAAACCTTGCACGCCGATGGCGATTTCGGTCCCGCGACCAAATCCGCCCTGGAGGCGTTCCAGCGCGACCACCATCTGAAGGTCGATGGCGTGGCCGGGCCGAAGACACTGGAAGCGGTCGCGCACCAGCAGCAGCTCGCCACTGCCAACCGCGAACACACCCCTGCCCCGCAAGCTCACGCCCCCTTGCGCCTGGACAACGTCGCCCACCCGGATCACACGCTCTACGAGCAGGCCCGCAACGCCGTGCATCGTCTCGATGCCCAGCACCATCGCGCACCCGATCAGCAAAGCGACAATCTGGCCGCGGCGCTTACCGTAGCCGCGCGCCGCGAGGGAATGAGCAAGATCGACCATGTGTCGCTCAGCGACGACGCGAGTCGCGCCTATGCGGTGCAGGGAGACCTGAACTCGCCGTTGAAGCGCGTAGCGGATGTGCAGACTCAACAGGCGGTCACCACACCGGTCGAGAAGAGCAGCGCCGCGCTGGCCCAGACGGAACCCGCCGCGCAGCCTTCTCACGAACGGGAGCAGCAGCGACAGGTGCAGCAGCCGACAAACCCCGCGCACAGTATGTAGTTCGGACGACGACCGGCGAGGCCCTCCCCGCCGGTCGTCACCGAATCACTTCTGGTCGATCAAGCCATGGAGAAATCCATGTATCGCATGAAACGCGGTTCGCTCCAGTCAGCGCCGCGATGGGAGTTCACATGAAAAGTGTTCAGATTGCTTGCCTGCTCGTGCTGTGTTCGTTGGCCTCGTCAGGTCACGCCGTGGGTCTTGACCACAGTGCAGCAGCACAGGCGCCTCACAACAAAGACGCCGTCGTCGACGCACAGCGTGCCCGATTGTCCGCCATGGCTCCGGGAGTACCGGTCCAGTGCAAGCAGGATGCCTATGGCAATCCGGCCTGTACGGTCGATGGCTACCAGGTCGACCTCAGCGAGTGCGGCGACGACATGCTCTATGGCGCCGTAGTCGCCAAGAACGGCGTGACACTTACCGACGCGGTCAACAGCGGCCATCCGGTCGCCCGGCTCGCCAACAAACAGTTCGTCTGCATCGAAGCGACCGCTACCAAAGATAAGCAGGAGCGTTACTTCGTCAAAGCGGTCCCTGTCGAAAGCGTTGCCCGTTGCAAGGGCAATGACCTGTGCACGCAGGGCAACCAGCCGGTGCAATGGATACGTCCCGCCACGGGCTCCGCGTGCCGACGCAATGGCAACGCAGTCGCCTATACCGGCGACTGCGCGGCCGGCTGGGTCGACAAGGACACGCTCGAAGAATTTTCGATGGGTCTGGCCGGATCGGAGGACTAATTGATGAGTCGCGATATCTACACCGAAGCTTACGAACACTTCCTCAACAGCAACCGTAAGTATGAATACGGTCGCCCCGACATGACGCTCAGCAACAAGGGCGGAAATCTACACACGGACAGCAGCCGGACCGAGCAGGACAACGACCACGACGGACGCTATGGCGTGGATTGCTCGTCGTTCGTCTGGCGCGGCCTGAAGAACGCCGGCTACAACGTCGGCAACGCGCCCTTCGGAACGCACGACCTCTTCGAAGGCAGCACCGTCAAACCGTACGCGAAGCAACATTTCGACGTGGTGCCAGCCGCCGAGGCGCATAAGCAACACGGCTCCCTGCAGCCCGGGGATGTACTGCTATTCCGGGACAAGCATGGCTCAGGCCAGCACGTCGGCATCGTCAAAGGCTATGACAAAGACGGCCACCTCCAGTTCATCGGTTCGCAGGTCAGCACCGGCCCTGCCGAGGTAACTGTTTCTCCCGACGGCTACTGGGACGGTAAGCGCTTCGAAATTGTCGGTGCCTTGCGCGCGAAGCCCGAGTTTCGCGTCAACGCGCCCGTGCATGGACAGGACAGCACGAAGGTCGCCGAGCAGCCGGTCATCGTCAAACCCGAGCATCGGCAGCCGAAGCCAGCGCCCGCAGCGCATGCCCACCCGGAAACAGCGCCCTCTGCTCACACCGATGGCACGCTCCGCAAGGGCGCACATGGACGGGATGTCAGCGATCTGCAGCATTCGCTCAATCGGCTCGGCTATGGCGATGAAAAAGGCCACGCGCTGAAGACCGATGGCAGCTATGGCCAACACACCATGGCGGCGGTGGAAAAGTTCCAGCACGATCGCGGGCTGCCAGTAGACGGCATCGCCGGCCCGAAAACGCTGGAAGCGATGCATCGCCAGACGGCCGCGCCCCCTCGCCTGGACACCGATACCCATCCCGATCACGCGCTATATCAGCAAGCCCGCCATGCCGTGCATCGGCTGGATTCGGAACACCAGCGCGCCCCGGATCAACACAGCGACAATCTCGCTGCGGCACTTACTGTAGCGGCTCGCCGCGAAGGCATGAACCGGGTCGACCACGCCGTGCTCAATCCGGACGCCAGCCGGACGTTCGCCGTGCAGGGCGACTTCAACTCCCCGCTCAAGCGGGTTGCCGAAGTCGAAACCCAGCAAGCGGTCGCCACCCCTATCGAAAAGAGCAGCGAAGCCTGGCAACAGATGATGTCCAAGCAAGGCCAGGCCGCGCAAGGTCAGGAATTGCAGCCGCCGCTCCAACGGCCCGCCACTCCCACGCCGGGCATGTAGGAGAAGCAATGACCAATCACTATTCAGTGCGCGCACGAGAAGTCAGCACGGGGCCAGCCGTCACGCCCCGACGCTTGACGTCCTTGCTGGCCGTGCTTTTGGCCCTGACCCCTTCCGCATATGGCGCAACCATGAAAAAGCCCGACATCAAGCAGAACCCGAACCCGAAGATGCGTTACGAGATCACTGTGACGATCGATGACGCACCGGGTCCATTCGACCGCATCGAAGGATCCGTCGACTACAAGGTGAGCAACGATCGCTGCGTACCGCTGACACCGATCACCGGTGCTACCGTCGCGCCGGAAAAACGCGTCCCCCTCGAACTGACCCGCACGAGCGACCATGTCTACAAAGGCACCGTCTTTGTGGACCTGCTGCAGGACGAGGACTATTTCGGCATGGGCGTATGCCATTGGTCCGTCGTAGCCGCCGGCGTGGATGTCTACGTCCAGAAGATGGGTTTCAGCGGCTCTCTGTTCCATGACAACCTGTTGGCCGGGAAGACAGATACCCGCTACTTCTCGAAGCGTTCCTATTTCGCCACCGATATGGACCTGATCAATTCCGGGAACGCGAAACGCACCGACTTCAAGAATCCGGACGATACGTTTTCGATCTCGATGAAGGCTGAGGAGAAACTTAAATGACTCTCAGCTCAACTGACTACGCGTTGCTTGCACAGGACTCGTACCACGACCCGGTGCTCGACAAGCGCATCGAGCTTGGTGGCGTGGCCTATAAAGCCATAGACAACGCGAACAATCCGCACACGGGATTTCAGGCCACCGCCTATCTCCGGCTCGACACCAATGAAGTAATCATTGCCTATCGCGGCACGGAGTTCGACCGCGAACCGGTGCACGACGGTGGCGTCGACGCAGGCATGGTACTCACTGGAATAAATGCCCAGGCGCCTGATGCCGTCGCCTTCACACAGCGCGTGATCGACAAGGCAAAGCAGGAAGCCGAGCTCAACGATCGTTCGCCGAATATCACCGTCACCGGCCATTCTCTCGGCGGCACGCTGGCCGAAATCAGCGCCGCCAAATTCGGACTGAAGGGCGAGACCTTCAACGCCTACGGCGCGGCAGGTTTGCTGCACGGCGTACCGGAGGGTGGTCATCAGGTGATCGATCATGTTCGTGCGGGCGACGTAGTCAGCGCGGCCAGCCCGCATTTCGGCGAAGTACGCATCTACGCGGCGCAGCAGGATATCGACACCTTATCCAAGGCCGGCTATCGCGACGACAGCGGCGTGCTGAGCCTGCGTAACCCGGTCAAGGCGATCGACTTCGGCGCGCATGCCATCGACAACTTCGTGCCCGAGAGCAAATTGCTCGGTCAAAGCATCATCAATCCGGAAAGTCAGGCTCGATACCTCGCACATGAAGGTATGGTCGACCGTTACCGGAACGACGTGCAGGACATCCGCAAGGGTCTTTCCGCAGGCTGGGAAATACCGAAGGCTATCGGCGAGACCGCTTATGGCGTGGGTCATGCCGCGGTCGAAAAGCTGGAAGAAGGCGTTCATGCCGTGGGCCACGCAGCCCAACATGTCGCCCAGGAGGTCGGACAGACGATCGATCACGTTCGCAAGGAAGTCGTCGAGGACGCGCAAGCCGTCGGAAATGCGGCGCTGCATGTTGCTCATGAGATCGGAGACACCATCAGCCACGTGGGCAAGGATATCTCGGAGGGTCTTCATTCCGCCGGGCACGCGATCAGCGAGAAAGCCTCGCAAGCGTGGGATACGCTGAGTCATCCGGGCTCGTGGTTCGACGACAAGCCTGCCACGCCAGCTCCCGTTCGTCTGGATCAGACCGGACACCCCGATCACCCGCTTTACCAGCAGGCTCGCGGGGCAGTGCATGAACTGGACGCGGCGCACCAACGCACTCCCGATCAGCGCAGCGACAATCTGGCTGCTTCGCTAACGGTTGCCGCGCGACGCGACGGCCTGACCCGGATCGACCATGCCGAGCTTAGCGACGATGCCGCTCGTACCTATGCCGTGCAGGGCGAACTGAACTCGCCGCTGAAGCGCATCGTGGATGTGCCGACGCAAGAGGCGATGGCGACATCGATCGAACGCAGCAGTGTTAACTGGGAGCAACTTGCGGCGCAGAAACAACTAGCCCAGGCGCAGCAGCAAGAATTGCAACAACAGTCAGTGCAGAAAGCAGGTCCATCTCCCGGGATGTAGCCCGAAAATCTGGCAGGTGGTTATGGCCGACATCCTGCTTCCAGACAACCGTTTCCCCTTTGACTGAAATGCGAAGGAATTCATATGAAAGGCTGGATCATATTGGCTGCCTTGTTCGTTACCGGAGCGGTCAGCGCCCAACAACACTTTAGCTTTCGCGATGACGATCCTTTTTTGTTCTGCACGAAAGGTCAGAAGATATTCGCTCCGTGCTGGATACCTATTCCTCCCCACACAGGACAGTGGATGTATACAGGGGCATGTAACGAGCCTAATAAATATGGAAGACCTTGGACGGGCGACGACAGAAAGGCGCTCAGAGAATATGTATCGATTTGTCCCCAGGCCATAACCAGCGGCGGCTGGAAGGGCGGTGGACGCCCGGAAGCATCTCCGCACGAACACTGAGCAGCACCAATGGAATCACGTTGCCGCGCCCGGCGCGATAACGTTGCTTATATGACCTCCAGAGCCACTCAGGGTGCAGGCCCTGTAACAACACAAGTACCAGGATAGATTGCATGAGCAAGACCAGGGGATATTGGGCGGCCGGACTCGCGTTGGTCGCCCTGGTAGCGGGCGAGTACCTGTCCGGCTATCTGATACAGCTGTTCCTCAAACTCAGCAACGTGCCGCTGACGTGGGAAACCTACTGGCAGTACGTGCGCTCGCTGGACCTGCCGCAGGTGCAGCGGTATGCGATGCGCATTCACGTTGCCGGTATCGTCGGCTTTACCGTGCCGCTGCTGGCATGGGTAGTCGTGCTGTACTTCATGTACCGGACGAAGAAACAGTCCATGCATGGCGATGCCCGCTTCGCGCGGGCGGGCGACCTGAGAAAGCTAGGCATGCTCAAGTCGTCGAAGAACGGCATTCTGGTCGGCAAGTTCAAAGGCGACCTGGTGCGGCTGAGTGGGCAGCAGTTCGTGATCCTTGCCGCGCCGACTCGCTCGGGCAAGGGTGTTGGCGTGGTGATTCCGAACCTTCTCGATTACCAGGAATCGATCGTGGTGCTGGATATCAAGCAGGAGAACTTCGAGCTGACCAGCGGCTGGCGAGCCAGTCAGGGACAGGAGATTTACCTGTTCAACCCGTTCGCCGAGGATCGCCGCAGTCATCGCTGGAATCCGTTGAGCTACGTGTCCAGCGATCCCGCTTTCCGCGTATCGGATCTGATGAGCATCGCGTCGATGCTTTATCCGGATGGCGCCGACGACCAGAAATTCTGGGTCAGCCAGGCACGTAATGCATTCATGGCGTTTGCGCTGTATCTGTTCGAAAAGTGGGACGACGACGAGAAACGCGGCGTGCCGCTGCAGCTTCGGAACAAACCGACGCTCGGCACGATCTATCGCCTGTCCTCCGGCGACGGTACCGACCTTCGTCAGCTTTATCAGTGGCTAGCCCAGCAGACCTTCCTCAGCAGCAACGCGCAATCGGCTTTCGCCAACCTGCTGTCGCAGGCGAACGAAACCTTCGCGTCGATTCTCGGCACGTTCAAGGAACCGCTGAACGCGTGGATCAATCCGGTGCTGGATGCGGCGACCAGCGACGACGACTTCCTGCTCACCGACGTGCGGCGCAAGCGGATGACCATCTATATCGGTATCCAGCCAAACAAGCTGGCCGAGAGCCGCCTGATCGTCAATCTGTTCTTCAGTCAGCTGATCAATCTGAATACCAAGGAGCTGCCGCAGAACAACCCGGCGCTTAAGCATCAATGCCTGCTGCTGATGGACGAGTTCACGTCGATCGGCAAGGTGGAGATCATCGCTTCCGCGGTGTCGTACATGGCCGGCTACAACATCCGTCTGCTGCCGATCATCCAGAGCATGGCCCAGCTCGATGCGACCTATGGCAAGGATGTCTCGCGCACGGTGATTACCAACCATGCTTTGCAGATTGTCTTCGCGCCGCGCGAGCAGCAGGATGCGAACGATTATTCGGACATGCTCGGCTACACCACCGTGCGCAAGGAAAACGTCACGCGCGGACGCAACCGTGGCGATGTTTCCCGTAGTGAATCGGAAGAGAAACGCGCCCTGATGTTGCCGCAGGAGCTGAAGGCCATGGGGACCGACAAGGAAGTGTTCCTGTACGAAGGTATTCCGCACCCGGTGAAGTGCGACAAGATTCGTTATTACCAGGATCGGTATTTCACTTCGCGTCTTATGCCTAAGGTGGATATTCCGCGTTTGGCCGTTTGAGGGAACGGGCCGGACCTTCGGACGATTGTCCGAAGGTCCGGCTGCCGCGTCAGCGGTGCATCGAGGGCTGATCGGCCTGCGGGGCTTGTTGCGGTTGCTGCACGGTCTGGACCGGTTGCGGCTGCTGCGGATTGCGTTGCCATTCGGCACTGCTTTGCGCGATGGGCGTGCCCACAGCCTGTCCCACGTTGACCTCTGTGTATCGCTTGAACGGCGAGTTCATATCGCCCTGCACGGCGAATGCGCGGGTCGCATCGTCGCTGAGCACGACATGATCGATCCGGTTCAGACCCTGACCGTGACCGGCGACAGCCAACGCCGCGGCGAGGTTATGGCTGCGCTGATCCGGCGTACGCCCCTGCTCCGCGTCCACGCGATGCACTGCGCCCAGCGCCTGTTGATACATCGCGTTGCCGGGATGCGCCGCATCGGTGAGGGTAGCCGGCGTTTGCGCGGCGGCCTGCTGTTGCGTGGCGCGATTCAGGGCTTCGAGCGTCTGCGCTCCGGCAATACCGTCGACGTGCAGATTCTGGCTGCGCTGGAATGCTTCCACCGCCGACTTCGTATTCCCGCCGAAATCGCTGTCCGGCGTAATGGGGCGACCATTGGCACCCTGTAAGCCGAGCTGAGCCATTTGAGTCTGCAAAGCGTGTACCTCGGGCCCGTGATCGTGTTCGCGCAGGGAACCCGGACGCTGCACGTGATCCGTCGAGGCATGACTATGACTCGCCGCGGCAGGAGGGTTACGCGTGACCGCACCCGGATGAGTGACATGCAGCAAACGCTCATCGGCACCGTTGCGCCGGATGTTCAGGTCGAGCGTATGGTCGCGATTGGCGACGGTCGAAATATCGCTGCGGGAAACGTCGCTCCACTGTCCGCCGACGAAGGCGCGGCCGTGCCCGGCCTTGTCCCACTCGACGAAATCGCGGCCTTCGGCATAGAAGCCTCGCCCGTTGGCCGTCTTCGCATAGGAACCGCCGGCTTCGAGAGCGTTCACCATCTGCTTGCCATGTGCCGGATCGACGAAGGCATCTTTCACCACGTGATATTCCTGCCCCAGATGCGGATGCGCGGTATCGGCACTCAACTGGGTCGGGTTGACCAGCGGGTTGGCCACCACGTTCTGCCACGGTGCGTGCATCGAGCTGTTCGCGGTGGAGTGCTGCATCGTGTTGAACAGGTCGGCACCACGCAGCGCGGCATCGCGGCCGCTCTGCATATAGCCCGGGAACTGGTCGATGGCGCCGCTCACGTCGGCGACACTGTGGTAAGTCCCGTTACCGACGTTATTGACGATCCGCTGTCCCCAGCGCTCGCTCTGGTTGTATGCCTTCGCGCTGATGGCGATCAGACGCGCCTGGTCGTCCGCGGAAGCGTTCTGATAGAGCTGGCTGCCACGCAAGGGCGTGACGACATCGGTCATCAGCTTGTCCACCTGCTGGACGTCGCGGTTATGCACGAACGTCACACCGTCGTTGCTGGCGAGGAATTCGTTCATATGCGACTTGACCGACGGGTCGATGTCGCGGCCGTGATCGGCATTGATCTGATGACCGTTGCGGCTGAAGTCGGCGATGGTCTGCGTCCGCTGCGCGGCGCTCAGCGCCCAGTCCGGATGCGCGGTATGCGCCCAGGTCTGGTACGAGTCGACGAGCTGGGTGGCGACCGCACCGCCGCTCTGGCCGAGATCGCTCTGCAATGTGCCGATCGAATAGCCGCTGGCGGCGACCGGGTGAAGCTGGACATTTCCGTGCGCGTCGCGCGTCGTGTTTCCGGCGAAGCTCAGGCGATACGCCTGATCCGCACCTTCGGAACTCACGCCGATGGCGAAATACGCGACGGCCTTTGCTTCGTTATCCGTTAAACCTGGCATGGGATTCTTCCTTCGTACTCAGGGGTCGGTGGTCAGTTCGCATCCGCGGCGCAGTGCGTGTCGACAGGAAGAGGCTTGCCCTTCACGACGGGATGCATCACGACGTACTTGCGGAACGCGTTTTCGCCCTTCTTGCCGATCATCTGATACCAGACCAGATCGGAACCCTGGCGGACGAAGTAATCGCTCTCGTTAGCCTCGTATTTGGGGCATACCGCGTAGCCGGCCTGCTCGTCCCCGCCGCAATAGCGCACGAAGAGCTTGCCGTCGCGGATACTGCCCTTGAGGGAACCGTCCGTCCCGCTGACGCGGGTGCCGTCGGTCCAGTCTCCGGCCACGTCATTGCCGGTCTGGGTCAGCGTTACGGTAGCCGAATGGCCCTGCCCGCAGGTCTGCTTATAGCCCCAGTTGCCGCCGAATGGCTTCGTGGCGCCGGCATCGGTTGCGCTTGCGATACAAAAAACCTGTGCTGTCGCCAGAACGCCGAGGACGAAAACTCCCCGAGGCAGACGCAGCCGCGTACGACTTCGAATGTCGAACATGACAACTCCTTGGAAACCAATATCCTGGAACCCCCGTGCGTGGAGCATATCATCGGGACTTCCAAGGAAAACGTGAGCATGGTCGGGGATTGCGTCAGACCGCGTTCCGGCGTCCCCCGTCGCTTATCATGTAGGGCTGGCCGGCAATGGGTGCTGCGCCATCACCATCGCATGCAGTGGAATCATGGCAACCACAGAAGAAGATCGTTCGACCGGCGGACACACGCCCTTCATGCGCCAGTACCTGGGCACGAAAGCGGAATACCCGGACATCCTCCTGTTCTTCCGCATGGGCGATTTCTACGAGCTGTTCTACGACGACGCCCGCAAGGCGGCGCGACTGCTCGATATCACCCTCACGCAGCGCGGCCAGTCGGCGGGCGCGCCCATTCCGATGGCGGGCGTGCCGTATCACGCGGTAGAGAATTACCTCGCGCGTCTGGTCAGGCTCGGCGAATCCGTCGCGCTATGCGAGCAGATCGGCGATCCGGCCACGTCGAAGGGGCCGGTCAAGCGCGAAGTCGTGCGTATCGTTACGCCGGGCACGGTGACCGATGCCGCGTTGATGGAAGAGCGGCGCGACAACCTGCTGTTGTCGATCGCGGCCGGCCCGAGCGGCTATGGCCTGGCCTGGGTCGACCTGTCCACCGGCCGTTTCCTCGTCAACGAAGTACCCAACGCCGAGGGGCTCGCCGCCGAGCTCGCACGGCTTCAGCCGGCCGAGACGCTGGTCAGCGACGACGTCGCGTGGCCCAAGCTGGTATCGGCCCTGCCGGGTCTGCGCAAACGTCAGCCGTGGCATTTCGAATTCGACAGCGCGCGGCGCGAGCTGTGTCGCTTCTTCCGCACGCGCGACCTGCTGGGCTTTGGCGTGGACGGCATGCCGCTCGGCGTGGCCGCGGCCGGTTGCCTGCTCGGTTACGTGGAAGAAACCCAGAAGAGCGCCCTGCCCCATCTGACCGGCATGGCCGTGGAAAGCGCGCGCGAAACGATCGCGATGGATGCCGCCACGCGACGCAATCTCGAAATCGACACGCACCAGAGCGGCCGTGTCGAGAACACGCTGCTCGGTGTACTGGACGAGACGGTCACCCCAATGGGCGCGCGTCTGCTGCGCCGCTGGCTGAACCGCCCGTTGCGCAGTCGCGACGTGCTGCGTCAGCGCCATCAGGCCATCGGCAGCCTGCTCGACTCACGCCGCCAGCAAGCCCTGCGCGAACGTCTACGCGGCATCGGCGACCTGGAGCGCATTCTCGCGCGCGTGGCGCTCCGTTCCGCCCGCCCGCGCGACCTGTCGACGCTGCGCGATGGCCTCGCCGCGGCGCCGCGCCTGCGCGAGGACATCGAGGGACTGGACAGCCCGTTGCTGCACAGCCTTGTCGAACGCATCGGCGATCACCGCGACACCGCCGAGCTTCTGGCGCGCGCCGTCATCGAGCAACCGCCCGTACTGCTTCGCGACGGCGGCGTGCTGGCCGAGGGCTATGACGAGGAACTGGACGAACTGCGCCAGCTGTCCACCAACGCCGATCAGTTCCTGGTCGACATGGAAGAACGCGAAAAAGCCGCCAGCGGCATCTCCACGCTGAAGGTCGGTTACAACCGCGTCCACGGTTATTACATCGAAATCACCAAGGCCAACGCCGAAAAGGCTCCGACGCACTACACGCGCCGGCAGACGACCAAGAACGCCGAGCGCTACATCACCGAAGAACTGAAAATCTTCGAGGACAAGGTGCTGTCCGCCAAGGAACGTTCGCTGATGCGCGAACGCGCACTGTACGAACTGTTGCTGGACAAGCTCACGGAGCACCTGCCCGAACTCAAGATCGCGGCGGCGGCCATGGCGGAGCTGGACGTACTGGCCAATCTGGCCGAACGCGCCGAAGCGCTCGACTGGGCCGCGCCTTCGCTCACCGACGAAGCGGGCATCCACATTTCGCGCGGTCGTCATCCGGTCGTCGAAAAAGTCCGCGACGAGCCGTTCGAACCGAACGACCTGAACCTGGACGACGCGCGGCGCATGCTGGTCATCACCGGCCCGAACATGGGCGGTAAGTCGACTTACATGCGGCAGAACGCACTGATCGTCCTGCTGGCGCACGTGGGCAGCTATGTACCGGCCGCTGCCGCGACGATCGGACCGATCGACCGGATATTCACCCGCATCGGAGCGGGCGACGACCTGTCGCGAGGCCAGTCCACCTTCATGGTGGAAATGAGCGAGACGGCGAACATCCTCCACAACGCCACCGAATGCAGCCTCGTGCTGATGGACGAGGTGGGGCGCGGTACCAGCACGTACGACGGCCTTTCGCTGGCCAGGGCCGCCGCGGTTCATCTGGCGGCGACCAGCCGCGCGTTCACGCTGTTCGCGACGCACTACTTCGAGCTGACCGAACTGGCGGGCGAGTTTCCGGCCATCGCCAACGTACATCTGGATGCCGTGGAATACGGCGAGCAACTGGTCTTCATGCATACCGTGAAGGAAGGTCCGGCCAATCGCAGCTTCGGCCTGCAGGTGGCCGCGCTGGCGGGTCTGCCCAAGGCGGTGATCGCCGACGCCCGGCGTTATCTGTCGGCGCTGGAACAGGGGCACGAGGTCACGGCGGCTGTAGCGGCCCCCATGTCCTCCGCCACTCCGCAGATGGGCCTGTTCGCTCCACCGCTTCCCTCGCCCGTGGAAGAAGCAGTGCGTGCCCTGGACCCCGATGCGCTGAGCCCCCGCGACGCGCTGGATGCGCTCTATCGCCTTCGCCGCATGCTCTGAGCGACGATTGATCCTGCCTATCGGATCGATGAGAACAATCGAATTCTTATAATGGCTGAATCTGCCTATAGTCGGTCATACGGCTCGGGGGATACTCGGGCATCAACGACCCGAGCAGGAGAAATACAGCCATGACGACCGACCGCAAAACGCTCACGACAGCCGGTGGTTCGCCCGTAGCCGACAACCAGAACAGCCTGACCGCCGGCCCGCGCGGTCCGGTCCTGATCCAGGATCGGGAGCTGTTCGAAAAGCATGCACACTTCAACCGCGAACGCATTCCTGAGCGTGTCGTCCACGCCAAGGGTTCGGCCGCCTTCGGCACGCTGACGATCACGAAGGACATCACGGCATACAGCAAGGCCGATGTGTTCTCGGCGGTCGGCAAGAAGACCGACATGCTGCTGCGCTTCTCCACCGTGGCCGGCGAGCGCGGCGCGGCGGATGCCGAACGCGATGTGCGCGGCTTCGCGCTGAAGTTCTACACGGGCGAAGGCAACTGGGACCTGGTGGGTAACAACACCCCGGTCTTCTTCGTGCGCGATCCCTACAAATTCCCCGATTTCATCCACACGCAGAAGCGCGATCCGCGCACGAACATGCGCAGCAACACCGCCGCGTGGGATTTCTGGTCGTTGTCGCCCGAATCGCTGCATCAGGTAACGATCCTGATGAGCGATCGCGGCCTGCCGAAGTCTTACCGTCACGTCGACGGATTCGGCAGCCACACCTATAGCTTCATCAACGCCGCCAACGAACGCTTCTGGGTGAAGTTCCACTTCAAGACCCAGCAGGGCATTGCCAACATCACGAACGCCGACGCTGCGGCGCTGGTCGGCAACGACCGCGAATCGCATCAGCGCGACCTGTTCGAAGCTATCGAGCGTGGCGAGTTCCCGCGCTGGAAGATGTTCGTGCAGATCATGCCGGAGGCCGAAGCCGAAACCACGTCGTACAACCCGTTCGACCTGACGAAGATCTGGCCGCATGCCGACTATCCGCTGATCGAAGTCGGCGAATTCGAACTGAACCGCAATCCGGACAACTATCACGCGCAGGTCGAGCAATCGAGTTTCTCGCCGGCCAATGTGGTGCCCGGTATCGGCTACAGCCCGGACAAGATGCTGCAGTTCCGGCTGTTCTCTTACGCCGACGCCGCGCGCTATCGCCTGGGCGTGAATCACGAGTCGCTGCCGGTCAACGCGCCGAAGTGCCCGGTGCACAACTATTATCGCGATGGCCAGATGCGCTTCGACACGAACGGCGGCGGTAGCGTGAACTACGAGCCGAATTCATTCGGTGGTCCGGTCGAGAAGCCTTCGGTGAAGGAGCCGCCGCTGAAGATTTCCGGCGACGCCGATCGTTACGATCACCGCGCGGGCAACGACGACTACACGCAGGCCGGTAACCTCTTCCGCCTGATGAATGCCTCGCAGAAGCAGGCGCTGTTCAACAACATCGCCGCCGCGATGCAGGGCGTGCCGGCCGCCATCGTCGAACGTCAGATGGGTCACTTCACCAAGGCCGATCCCGCCTACGCCGAAGGCGTGCGCAAGGCCCTTGCCTCGACACCCCCATCGGCACCGGAAGGCCGTACGGTCGAGGAAGTAGTTTGATCGAAGTGGTCTGATTGATTCCCGGGATGGCCGCCATGGCCATCCCGGCAAGTTTCACGGGACGACCGACTCTCCTCGAAACTCCCGTGGGCGTTGCCCACACGTGTCACGACGCCAGCAGCTTTGTGGCACGTGTGGGGCGCTTTTTCGCAAGATACCCATCGCTCAGCGGCGCACACCGATCTTCTGATCGAAACATTGCCTTCCCGCGACGTGTTGCCTCGGCAAGTGAAACGCCCCCTCGACGACGAATGTATCGCGCGCCTCCGGTTCCGATGGCTCGGCGAATGTCGCGCACAGTCGCCAGGTGCTCTTGCCGGTGATCCCGTATTCGTAGGGTGCCCCCGTCACGGGGTCGACTATCGCCATGACAGCACCCGAGGCGGCAAGCGTTTCGGGTAGCACTCCCTTCGTTCCTTCGTAAGCCCGGATGGCGACGGACAGACGATCCAGATCTGCGATGCGAATTTTGTCCGTACGAAGCTCTCGCTGATGCTGCGGGGTTCCTTCGACACAGATCGCGGCAACAACGGCGACAACCATCACGATCGATACCACGACGGCCAAAAGGCGAACGCCATTGCCGCGCATCATGGCATGTGCTCGTCGCGTCGAAGATCCCACAGGTAATAGGCGAATACCGTCGTCGCGATCGCGGCCGCGACAACGACCTTGAGAATGAAGCGAAGCGTCAGCTCACCGCCAAGCACGTTATCCACCAGCGTGATCAGATCGCAGATCAGAATGACCGCCGCCACGAAAAGCGTCAGGTAAGTCAGCCATCGACGCACCGACGATTGCCGCTTCACCGGTTGCTCCGCAAGTTCGCGCCCGATTTTCCGCGAAAGAAAGAGGTACACCGGAAAAGCGATGATGATCGACGCAGCCGACCAGCGGATGCGATTGCCGAAAAGCGTGAAGTAATTCGTTACCGGGTCAGGGAATGCTCGATCGATCAGTTCGAAGCACAGTGCGCCGAGATGGTATGCACTGATATAGAGCGTGGTGAACAGAACGAGGTAGAGAAACGCCTCGCGTGCGGAAAGGTAGGGACGGGGTCGCGGCACCGGAACAGCGAACGTCGTATCGGCGTAAGCCGCCAATGCGGCGTGTGCCTGCTCCGGCGCCCAGCCGGCATCCGTCAATGCCTTGTCGATCTCGCTACGGGAGTGTCCACCGATCAGCGCATCCCGTACGAATAGTTCCAGATCCTGCCCACTGCTCGCCATCGTCCCGCCCCTTGCGTCCATGGTGTGGCGAGCTTGCCACGATTCACTCCGGAGCAGATGTCGAAGGGAGGGCTAAGTCGGGGCTAGCGGGTGTCTACAGCGAATCCTTGACGGCCTGGATCAGGCGTCGCGCTTTTTTGTCCGGACGCGAGGCAGGACGCAGCAGCGCCCCGCCGGTCATCCGTCGATCTTCGCGCTGGCGTTCGCGCCCGGCCGCGCTCTCTTCCGTTTCGCTATAGAGCTTCTGCGCCTCGGATGCCGGACCACGTTTTACCGATAGCGCGATCACCTCGCATTCCAGCTTTTCCTCGCCGCGCGATACACGCAGCCGGTCGCCGACGGTTATCGGTCTGGCGGGTTTGCAGGCCGCGCCATTTAGTTCGACCTTCCCACCGTCGATTGCCTGTTTGGCCAGACTGCGCGTCTTGAAGAAACGGGCGGCCCATAGCCACACATCGGCGCGTACTTCGGAAGTTTTCGACGGATCGGTCATCACGAATCAGAGGATGTGGGTCAACAGCAGATTCCCAAGGGGAATGGTCGCCAGCGACAGCAATATCCCCGCACCGAGCACGGTGTTGGCGAGCCGGGGTTCCAGATCGTACTGGTCGGCCAGAATCGCCGCCGAGATCATCGGCGCCATGGCTGCTTGCAGCACGCCGACGATCAACGTGAGACCCGTGACGCCCGCCGCCATACCGACGGCGAGGCCAATGACCGGCGCGAGCAGCAATTTCCACCCAAGACCGGCGACCAGCGCGCCGAGCTGATCGCGATGCAGATGTAACTTGAACTGCAGGCCCACGGAAAACAGCGCCAGCGGCGTCAGTGTCGAGCCCAGTTGCATCAGAACGCGATCGACGGATTCCGGCCAGCCACCCGCTGCCCCGACAACGACACCCGCGATCAGGGAAAGGAAGGCGGGAAAGGTCAGTAGCCTGCGCGCCACGAGCGCCGGGCTGGCGGAACGCCCCGAGTACAACGACGCCACGACAATGCCGCCAGCCGCCAGCAACGGAAAACAGCCGAGCTGGTCGGCGATGACGGCAATCGCGAGTCCTTCCTTTCCGTGCAGGGCTTCCATCATCGGATAGCCCATGAACGAGGTATTGCCGAGACCGCAGACCAGGGTCAGGCAGCCGATGCGCGCCCGCGACCAGCCGAGGGTCCGCCCGAGCGTCGTGAACAATGCCCAGGCACCGAAGAACGTAAGGAACATCGCGAACACCGGAAACCACAGGTGCGCGTCGATGCGGACCCGCGGCACCAGCGCCAGCACCAGCGCGGGTAGCGCGATGTTGAGTACGAACCAGTTGATACCGGGGACGATGCCGTCGGGAAGCTTCGCGTAGCGGCGACAGAGGATGCCGAGGGCCAGGCAGACGAAGAGGATGAGGAGTGCGGACATGGGGCCATTGTAAGCAACACGCGAACCTTCGCCTCACGGTGTTCCCTCACCGTCACCCCGGCGTACGCCGGGGTCCGCAGCGACCACGTGGGGCGAGCCCCAACGCCGACGATCCGGCCTGAAGGCGACCGCGACAACTCATCGTCTCGCTGCGGGTTCCGGCGTGCGCCGGAACGACGATGAGGGCACCGAACCTCACGTTCTTACTTCCGACCTGCGTGTTCGATTGTTCGGGACATCTGGGGGCGTGCGCCTGAGAGACGATGGGAGCTCACCCGCGAAAGGGATGGCAAGCGCCATCCCTTTCGCTTTCGAGGGCTTTACCCCAGCAACACCCGATTCATCCGCTGCACGAACGCCGCCGGATCGGCCAGCTGCGCGCCGGCCGTGATCTCCGCCTGCTCCAGCAGAAGACCCGCCAGATCGGCGGCCTTCGCGTCGTCGGTTTCGGTGGCCAGGCGCTTCAGCAGTTGATGTTCCGGATTCACTTCCAGCGCGGGTTTCGCATCGGGCACGTCCTGACCGGCCTCGCGAAGAAGACGGGCGAGATGCGGCGCCATGTCGTAATCAGCCAGTGCAAGGCAAGACGGCGAATCGGTCAGGCGAGCCGATACGCGGACGTCGCTCACACGATCGCTAAGCAACGTCTTGATGCGTGCCAGCAGCGGCTCGGCAGCCTGCGTGGCGGCTTCCTGCTTCCGCTTGTCGGCTTCGTCCAGCGGCAACTCGCCCTTTGCCACGTTCTGCAGGCGCTTGCCCTCGTACTCGTTCAGATAACCGAGCATCCATTCGTCGATGCGATCGAACATCAGCAGCACTTCGACGCCCTTGGCCTTCAGGGCTTCCAGTTGCGGGCTGCCTGCGGCCGCGGCGTAGCTATCGGCCGTGACGTACCAGATGATGTCCTGGCCAATCTGCATGCGCCCGATGTAATCGTCGAGCGACACCGTCTTGCCGGCGCCCTCGCCCTTCGTGGATGCAAAGCGCAGCAGCTTCGCGATGCGTTCGCGATTGCCGGCATCTTCGACGATACCTTCCTTGAGCGTGTTGCCGAAGGCATCCAGGAAGGTCGTGAACTTCGCCGGTTCGTCGCGCGACAGTTTTTCGAGAAGATCCAGTACGCGCTTTACGCAGGCGCCGCGAATGCGATCGAGCTGGCGGTTCTTCTGCAGAATTTCGCGACTGACGTTCAGCGGCAGATCGTCTGCATCGACCACGCCACGGACGAATCGCAGATATTTCGGCAGCAGTTCTTCGGCGGCATCCATGATGAAGACGCGCTTGATATACAGCTTCAGACCCTTGCGCTCGTCGCTGCCGCCCATCATCAGATCGAACGGCGGTTGCGACGGAATATAGAGCAGCGTCGTGAAGCTCTGGCTGCCTTCGACGCGGTTATGCGTCCACGCCAGCGCGTCGTTGAAGTCGTGACCCAGTGCCTTGTAGAAGCTCTGGTAGTCCTCGTCGGAAATATCCGACTTGGGACGCGCCCACAACGCCGAAGCGGAGTTGATCGTTTCCCACTCGTCCGTATCCGGCTTGCCGTCGCTATCCTTCGGCATGCGGATGGGAAAGGCAACGTGGTCGGAATATTTCGCAATCGTCGAGCGTAACGTCCACGGCTGCAGGAACTCGTCCTCGTCCGCCTTCAGGTGCAGGATGACCGTCGTGCCGCGAGCGGGCAATTCGACGTCGTCGAGGCTGTATTCGCCCTTGCCGTCGCTTTCCCAGCGCACGCCTTCGCTGGCCGCGCTACCGGCGCGCCGCGTCAGCACCGTCACGCGGTCGGCCACGACGAACGCGGAATAGAAGCCCACGCCGAACTGACCGATAAGTCGCGCATCGGCCTTCTGCTCGCCCGACAGCGCCTCGAGGTAGCGGCGCGTGCCCGAACTGGCAACCGTGCCGATGTTCGCCACGACTTCGTCGCGGCTCATGCCGACGCCGTTGTCGCGGACGCTGATGGTGCGGGCCTCCGGATCCCAGCTGACCTGGATGCGCAGCTCGGCATCGCCGTCCAGCAGTTCGGGATGGGATTGCGATTCGAAACGCAGCTTGTCGCAGGCGTCGGAGGCGTTGGAAATAAGCTCGCGAAGGAAGATTTCCTTGTGCGAGTACAGCGAATGGGTCACCAGGTGCAGTACCTGGGAGACTTCGGCTTCGAACTTGCGGGTTTCCTGGGTCACGGATGGTTCGCCGGATAGTGGAACATAGGAGCAATTATGCGATGGACCGACCGGCCCTGCACAAGAAAACGGCCGGTGCCCACGAGCACCGGCCGTTCGACGTAAGTGTCGTACTTAACGGGCCGACTGCAGGGCGGCAATGCGCTCTTCCAGCGGCGGATGGCTCATGAACAGGCGCTTGAGGCCCGTGGCCAGATGACCCGAAATGCCGAAAGCCTGAATCGTCTGCGGCAGCGTGCTTTCGCCGTGATTGGCCGACAGGCGTTGCAGGGCCGAAATCATCGCGCCGCGACCGGCCAGATTCGCACCCGCGGCATCCGCCCGGAATTCGCGCCAGCGCGAGAACGCCATCGCGATCATCGAAGCGAACAGGCCGAACACGATCTGCAATACCAGCACGACCACGAAGTAGCCCATGCCGCCGCCATCGCGTTCGCGACCGCCGTTCAACCAGCTGTCGACGAGTCGGCCCACGATACGCGCCGCCACGATCACCAGGGTATTGAGTACGCCCTGGATCAGCGTCAGCGTCACCATGTCGCCGTTGGCGACGTGGCCGATTTCGTGGCCGAGTACGGCCGACACCTGCTCGCGATCCATTTGCTGGAGCAGACCGGAGCTGACGGCAACGAGCGCATTGTTCCTGCTCATGCCCGTGGCGAAGGCGTTCATTTCCGGGCCGTCGTAGATCGCGACCTCGGGCATGCCGATACCCGCCTTCTCGGCGTGACGGCGAACCGTGTCGAGCAGCCAGCGCTCGTTCTCGTTGGCGGGCTCCTTAATGACCTTCGCGCCCGTCGACATTTTTGCCATCCACTTGGAGATGGCCAGCGAAATAAAGGCGCCGCCCATGCCGAAGACGGCGGCGTACACCAGCAATCCGCCCATCCCTACGCCACGCTGGGCGGCCCATGCGTCGATGCCGAAAAGCCGGCAGACGATGCTGAGCAGGATGAGGACGGCGATATTGGTACCGAGGAAAAGCAGAATTCGTAGCATGGCTGTCTCTTGGGGGCAGTCATGAAGGGGACCGCGCGCTGCCCTGTCACGTAGTTTTCGGGGTCCGACCTGAACGATTCAAGGGCCACGACAGCTAACCCGAGGCGCGACGCGCACTTGCGCCATCCGCATCGCCTACACTCAAACCCGACCTCCCCGACCCTGCATGAGAAGTTTCTCATATCCGGTCGTTCCACCCATTTCCCTCTTCCATGACATATCGCGGTCGATTCGCCCCCTCGCCCACCGGTTCGCTGCATTTCGGCTCGCTCGTCGCTGCCGTCGGCAGCTGGCTTTGCGCCCGGCATGCGGGAGGCGAGTGGCTGGTTCGGGTCGAGGACGTCGATCCTCCCCGGGAGGTGCCCGGGTCCGCCCGCACGATACTGCGCACGCTAACGGCCTTCGGCCTGCATCCGGACGCCCCGCCCGTCTTCCAGTCGACGCGGCATGCCGCTTACGAAGAAACCCTCGACCGGCTCCGGGCGCAAGACCATGTCTTTCCCTGCTGGTGCAGCCGGATGGACCTCGTGCCTGCCGGCGGACTGCACCGGGACGGCCACTGCGTAGCCGCGCCCGATCCGGCCCGCCCACCCGCGTGGCGCATTCGGGTGCCCGATACCGTGGTGACCTTCGACGATGCATTGCAGGGTCGACAGTCGCAGAGCCTTCGCGACGACGTCGGCGATTTTGTCCTCCGGCGTGTCGAAGGCTATTGGGCCTACCAGTTGGCCTGCGTCGTGGACGATGCCGCGCAGGGCATCACCGAAGTCGTACGAGGTGCCGACCTGCTCGACTCCACTCCCCGGCAGATATGGCTCCAGACCCTGCTGGGCGTCGCCACGCCGCGCTATATGCATTTGCCGCTGGTGACGGATGCGCAAGGCAGAAAGCTGTCCAAATCCGCGGCCGATCTGCCGGTCGACGCGCGGGATCCCCTTCCCGCCCTTCGTCTCGCCATCGCACAGCTGGGCATGCCCGTTTCCGGCATGGCCGGCTCGCCGGAAGACCTCCTGCGTCACGCATTGCGGGATTTCGACCCTGCGACGCTACGTCGCAGTAGCCATCCATACGGCTGAGACGCTATAAGACTCGCTTGTCCCCGGCACGTCCCGCCGCCCGGACATCTTCTTTCCCGACGAGGTAGGCATGACGCAGCGCACGGCATTGGTCACGGGTGGCACCGGAGGAATCGGTACCGCGATCGTGCGCTATCTGGCGCGACAGGGTCATCGCGTCGCCACCAACTATCGCGACGAGGCCCGCGCCGCCGCCTGGCGCGAGGACATGATCCGTGACGGCATCGAGGTCGTGATGGTGGCGGGCGACGTCTCCGATCCGGTCTCGGCCGAGGCCATGATCCGCGGAGTCGAGGATCTGGCCGGCCCGGTCGAAGTCCTGATAAACAATGCGGGCATCACTCGCGATACCACCTTCCACAAGATGGACTACCAGCAGTGGACCGAGGTGGTGAACACCAACCTCAACGCCTGCTTCAACGTGACCCGCCCCGTCATCGAGGGCATGCGCGCCCGGCGCTGGGGCCGCATCGTGCAGATCAGTTCGATCAACGGCCAGAAGGGTCAGTACGGTCAGGCGAACTACGCCGCCGCCAAGGCCGGCGTGCACGGATTCACGATCTCGCTGGCCCAGGAAAACGCCCGCTTCGGCATTACCGTCAATACGGTGTCCCCGGGCTACGTGGGTACGGACCTGGTCATGGCCGTACCCGACGATATCCGCGAGAAAATCATCGCCCAGATCCCGGTCGGCCGCCTTGGCCGTCCCGAGGAAATCGCGCACGCGGTGGCCTTCCTTACCGCGGAAGAATCGAGCTGGATCACCGGGTCGAACCTGGCGATCAACGGCGGGCATTACATGGGTTGGTAATCGCGACCGGCGGTTGCTTCAGGCCTTCGTCAGAAGGCTCATCACCTTGCCCACCGCCGCGAACGCGAACGCACCGGTGACGTGGGCGGCGGCACCCAGACCGCCGCCGCAGTCCAGTTTCAGCGCGTCCCCACCCGGTGGGCGCACGCCGCACACCGAGCCATCCGGCTGCGGGTAGCGGACATTCTCCAGCGAGTACACCGCCGATACGCCGAAGAAGCGATCGGGATTGCGCGGAAAGCCGTGCTCCTGACGGAGCTTCTTGCGGATCATGCTGAGCATCGCGTCGTGCTCGGTACGCGAAAGATCGCGCACCCGGACCAGGGTCGGGTCGGTACGTCCGCCAGCCGCCCCGACCGTCACCAGCGGCAGCTTCCGCCGGCGACACCAGACGATGGTTTCCAGCTTGACCTTCAGCGCGTCGCACGCGTCGAGGACGACGTCGTACTTCCGGTCCAGCAGTTCGTCGAGGGACGACGAGGTAAGGAAACGCTCCATGGCCTCCAGGCGGATGGCCGGATTGATGGCGTGGGCGCGCTCGGCGACGACCCCGACCTTGGGCTTGCCGTACTGGCCCTCGAGGGCATGCATCTGGCGGTTGGTGTTCGACAGACAGACATCGTCGCCATCGATCAGGGTCAGCCGCCCGACCCCGCTGCGTGCCAGGGCCTCGGCGGCCCAGGACCCCACGCCACCCACGCCGATAACGCACACGTGAGCCTGGGCAAGGCGGTCGAGGGTACCCGTACCGTACAGACGTTCGATGCCGGCGAAACGCTCGGCCTGGTTAGGATTCATGCGAGGGAAGCTCTGGGAATGCGAGTGTCGGCCGCTAACGGGAACGGGCGTCGTCGCCGACTCTGCGCGGATTATCCCATATTGAAAGAATCGACCCGTTCGCTATGCTGACGGCCCGAATCAATGGACTGCCCATGCGCGCCCTGCTCCTGATCGTCCTGGGCCTCGCCGTGGGTGCCATGGGTGCTACCTTCGCCTTTAGTGCCCTGCGCCAGGGCACGCCCTATCATCGGGGGGTGATGGCGGTCATGCAGCATCATGTCGGGGTCCTCAGGAACAGCCTGCGCAGCCAGCAATGCGATGGCCCCGCGACTGCGGCACGGCTGGCGCGTCTGACCAGTGCCGCCGCCGACATCGAAGAAGCCTTCCCCAGCATGGACAAGGGCTTCTACGACGCCGCCCGCCAACTCGACACCGCGTTGGCCGGGGCAACAAAGGCCGCGCCCGCGACGTGCGCGGCACTGACCGTCGCGCTGAAGCCAGTGAGCGACGCGTGCCAGTCCTGTCACCAGAATTTCCGCTGAACATGCCGCCCTCCCTCGCCCTAGCCATGCACGCATCCGGAGGGGGCGCTTCCCAGCGTCCACGCCATGTCTCCAGCCGGGCATAAGTTCGCCAACCCAGTTCGCTTCGTGCGGATGCAGGCCTGGCTGTTCCTGCGGGCAATGGGGCGCTTCGAGTCGACGATGTTCGCGCGCACGCGCTATTCGCAGCCCAAGATGGTGGCGATCGGCGTGGTCGGCTGCTTCTCGCTCGCCATCTATTACCCGGTATGGGCCTTCCTGTTTCCCCAGCCCTACGAGAACCTGCCGCTGCGGCTGGCATGCAGCGCGACCTTCCTGCCCCTGGCGCTGCTTCCCTGGTGGCCGCGACGGTTCAGGGCCTGGCTACCGTCGTACTGGTATCTGGCGATGACGATCGCGCTGCCCTTCTTCGTGGGCTACATGACGCTGCGCAATGCCACCCCCGCATGGCTGATGACGCACATGGCGGCCGTCATGCTGCTCATGATGCTCTTCGATGTCGCCAGCTTCCTGCTGGTGTTCACGGTGGGCAGCATCTTCGCGACCATCGCGTTCCTTCTGTCGCCGGCCGCGCATCTGCACGTGGCGCCGATGCTCGAATACATTCCCCTGCTCCTGTTCGCGATGGTCGGCGGCGCGGTGTGTAGCGTGTCGTCGTCGATGGCCGAACAATCGCGCCTCGACGCCCTGACCGCCGCGTCGAACAACATCGCCCATGAGTTGCGTACACCGCTCGGATCGTTGCGGATCGCCGCGAAGGCCGTCGGCCGGTTCATGCCTGACCTCATCCGCAGTCACCGGCTGGCCGAAAGCGAAGGTCTGCCCGTGCCGGAACTGCGAGAGCAGAATCTGCATGCGCTGGAACGCAGCGTCGGCGTCATGGAGCGCGAGGTCACCTACGCCAACACGATCATCGACATGCTGTTGCTTGCGGCCCGCCCCATCGGAGAGGTACCTCTCCACCCGCTGTCGGCAAGGGAGTGCGTCGAGCAGGCGCTACGCCGGTATCCGTATGGCTCGCGTGCCGAGCGCGACCGGATCATGCTGTCCCCGACGGGCGATTTCACGCTGATGGGGGCGGAAAGCCTGTTCGTGCATGTTCTGTTCAATCTTCTTCGCAACGCCTTGTTCCATACGGGACGTGCCGGTAAGGGCGAAATCGGCATTTATATCGAGCCCGGCGAGACCTCCAACCGCATCCGGGTTTACGATTCGGGTCCCGGCATTCCACCCGATGTCCTGCCACGGATATTTAACCGTTTCTACTCTTATTCCAGCGAAGGCCACGAAGGCGGCGTCACCGGCCTCGGAATAGGGCTCGCTTTTTCCCTCGCGGCGATGGAGCATATGGGCGGAGGCATCGTCTGCCATTCCAACTGGGGTGAGTTCACCGAGTTCACCCTCGACTTTCCTCTTCCGGATACCGGCGACACGCAGTGATGACGTTGAATGCGCAGGGCGATATCCAGCCCTTCCACTTTCCCACCACCACCGTGCTGGTGGACGACCACGAGGAATACCTCGACGTCGTCCCGTTGCTGCTCGATCCGATGATGCGCGTGCGCACGTTCAGTTCGCCGCGCGCCGCGCTGTCCACGCTGGGCAATACCGGCAGCCGGCCCGTTCCGGGCGGCGGCTGGCTATATCGCTGGAAAGACCGGCCGTCGGAAACCCAGGAACTGGTCGCGCTGGATATCGATTCGATCCATCGCGTGGTGTACGACCCCGAGCGTTTCGCCGAAATCTCGGTCGTCGTCGTCGATCAGGCGATGCCGGACATGGATGGCATTACCTTCTGCAAACGCTTGCCGAACCCTCATATCGGCAAGATCCTGCTGACCGGCCGGGCCGACGACGCCACGGCCATCGACGCCTTCAATTCAGGCGTCATCGACCGTTTCATCCGCAAAAACGACCCGCTGGCGATCGAAAAGCTGCAAACGGCGATCGTCGAGCTCCAGCGTCGCTATTTCGAACGCGCCAGCGCTTTCGTCGCCGAAACCCTGGCCCTTGGCAATTTCCGGTTCCTTCGAGACCCCGCTTTCCGCGAGGTACTGCAAGGCGTAACGGCCACGTTCCAGCCGGTGGAGTGCTACGTGCACTGCAATCCGACCGGTTTGCTGCTGCTCGATGCGTGGGGCATCGGCCGGTTCCTGCTGGTGCAGACGGACGAGGACCTGCGTACGCACTTCGAGATCGCATCCGATCTGGGCGCACCCGATTCGGTGCTCGAATCGATGCGTTCTTGCGAAGCCCTGCCCTGGTTCGCCTCGCGCGACGGCTTCTACCACAAGAGCATTTCCCAGCCCGAAGCCCATATGTACCCGGCCACGGCGATATCCGGCGAGCAGTGGTACTACTACGCGCTGATCGACGATGTGGAGCGGTTCCGGCTCCAGCACGTCAAGTCCTACCGCAGCTGGCTGCGTGAACAGGATCTCAGCCTTGCCGCGGACAGCCGCGGCCGGTTCCTCTAGCCCCCCAACGCCTATCCAGTAAGGTATTTCCCACAGGTGTCGCTCCGGTGCGAGCCGGGGTTCGTGTGCGCGTTGCCTAAGCGTAGGCCCGCGCACGCCTTCTCTCGTTACCTACACCTAACGGCTAGGGGCGTCTCAAAACGTGCCGCCTCTGTCTCTCTTATATGCGCCGACCAGGGCGAGGTCGGCGTGCGCGCGCTGCGATCCGCGGCGTGTGTGATGTCGCCCAGACATAACCACTAAGAGAGAGAGGAAATCACCATGGAGAACGTATCCGTCCTGCACCGCGTCCTGAAAGCTCCCGCCCTTCCGGAGTTCGTCAATCGCCGCGTGGATAAATTTCACAACGAACGGGTGGCCATCGACTGGGGTGGCCGTCACATTTTGCGCGGCCGTAAGCCTACGACGAACGATCTCTTGCTACAAAGCAACGACTATCTGTCGATTGCCGGCCACCCCGACATTGTCGAGGCGCAGCGCTCGTCGCTCGCAAAGGGTGGCCTTGGGATGATGATGTCCGCGCTGTTCATGCAGGATGCGGACGATCCATTGCATCGCGTGGAGTACGAACTCGCCCGTGCTGTCGGCACGGAGAACGGCATATTGGCGCAATCGGGTTACGCAGCGAACGTGGGCCTTATCCAGTCGATCGCGGACGATCGCACGCCGGTCTACATCGACATGCTGGCGCACGCGTCTCTCTGGGAGGGCATTCGCAGCGCCGGAGCGCGAGCGGTGTCGGTGCTGCACAACGACACAGCCCACCTGGAACGACAGGTCTTGCGCAACGGACCGGGAGTCATCGTCGTCGACGCGGTCTACAGCACGAATGGCAGTCTGGCGCCGCTCGTCGAGATCGCCGCGGTCGCCCAGGCATCGGGCTGCGTCCTGATCGTGGACGAATCCCATTCTCTCGGCACGCACGGCACGCGTGGCGAAGGTCTGGTGGCCAGTCTTGGGCTTCAGGACCGGGTCCATTTCATCACCGCCAGTCTGGCGAAGGCCTATTGCTCGCGCGCCGGATTCATCGCCTGCACCGATCGTTTCAAGGATTATTTCGGCTGCGAGGCTTTGCCCGCGATCTTCAGCTCGTCGCTACTGCCCTCCGAACTGGCAGGCATGTCGGCGTCGCACCGGGTTATCCAGACAGAGGGCTGGCGACGTACGCGACTGCGTCAGGTTACCCGGCACGTGCGCTGCGAACTGACCCGGCTAGGCTATCCCATCGCCGACGGCACCGAGCAAATCGTTGCATTCGAGGCAGGCGTCGAGATTCTGACTGGCAAGGTACGCGACGTGCTCGAACGCTACGGCATCTTCGGTTCGGTTTTCAGTGCGCCCGCTACAACGGTCAATCGTTCGCTACTTCGACTCACGCTGAATGCGGGCATGAGCGATAGCGACGTGGAACGCCTCGTCGACGTGTGCACGAAGGCACGCGACGAACTCGATCTTCCCGCATGGAGCGCCAGTCGCCGCGCGAAGCGCGGTGCGCAACGATCGCTGGAATACGTGGCCTGACGAACAAACGCGGGGCGTGCCGCTCGTCAGAGCGACACGCGCCCGCGCAGTATTTGCCAGAACATCACCCAGTCGCCCATCAGGCTCCAGAGCGGATGCCGGAACGTCGCCGGCCGGTTCTTTTCGAATACGAAGTGCCCGATCCATGCGAATCCATAACCACCGACCAGGGCCAGCAGCAGCCAACGCAGCTGGCCCGTCGATACCAACAACACCAACGCAAGAATAACGACCCAGCTGCCGGCGAAATGCATGCGGCGGCAGCGCACGTCGCGGTGTTCGCCGAGGTAGTAAGGATAAAAATCCTTGAAGGATGCGAACTCGCTCATGGCGGATCTCGTCTCGTCAGTACGTCGGCAGTGGAATGAATTCGCCGTCGTCACCCGGCACTGTTCCGAACCGTTGTGCCTGCCAGTCGTCTTTCGCCTGTTCGATCCGCTCCTTCGAACTGGATACGAAGTTCCACCAGAGGTGACGTTCTCCATCGAGCGGCGCGCCGCCGAAAAGCATGATCAACGACGATTCCGTCGCCTTGAGTACCGGCGGTTCGCCACCGTATTGCACTCCCATGCCGAGCGCGGGCAGATCGAGCCCGCCAAACGTCGCATGACCTTCCACGACATACGCGCCCCACTCCGAATGGATGTCCGGAAGGACGATCGATGCGCCAGCCTCGAGGCGCGCCTCGACGAAGAACATCGGCGCGAACACCTTCACCGGCGACTCCCGGCCAAAGGCTTCGCCGGCAATGACCGTGAGACGTGCGCCGTCGAGTTCGACCCTTGGCAGTTCCGAGGCGGAGTGATGATGAAACTCGGGCTCGATTTCCTCGAACGCTTTGGGCAGGGCGACCCACACCTGGATGCCATGCAGGTTCTGTCCATGGTGACGTTCGTCCGGCGGCGTGCGTTCCGAATGGACGATGCCGCGCCCTGCCGTCATCCAGTTCACATCGCCCGGATGGATATCGACGTTGCTGCCCAGACTGTCCCGATGACGGATCGCACCCTGGAAAAGCCAGGTAACGGTGGCCAGACCGATATGCGGATGCGGCCGTACATCCATGCCGGAATCCTCGGCAAAATCGGCCGGCCCCATCTGATCGAAGAATACGAACGGACCGACGTGCCGTGCCTGTAGATGGGGCAGCAGACGGCGAACGACAAAGCCATCGCCTAGGTCGCGTTCGCGTCCTTCCACCGAAATTGCCGTCACGGACATGTGTGGACTACCTCTGCGTTACCAGGCACGAGCGTACTGCTTTGGCGCGTCGACCGACACACCCAGTGCAGCCGCCGCGGTGCGCGGGAAATACGGATCGCGAAGGTTTTCCCGCGCGATCAGCACCATGTCCGCATGGCCTTCGCGAACGATCGCTTCGGCGTGCTCCGGACTCGTGATAAGTCCCACCGCGCCCACGGCGATATCCGCCTCGGTTCGAATGCGGGTAGCGAACGGCACCTGATACCCGGGAGCGAGCGGGATCTTCACGCGAGGCACCAGTCCACCGGACGACGTGTCGACAAGATCGACACCCAGCGGCTTCAGGCGGCGCGCCAGCTCGACGCTTTCGTCGGGTGTCCAGCCACCGTCCGCCCAATCCGTGGCGGAGATACGCACCCACAGAGGTAAATGCGAAGGCCAGACTTCGCGCACTGCGCGAACGACGTCGAGCAACAGGCGCGTGCGTCCTGCAAAATCGCCACCGAATGCGTCGTCGCGGCGATTGCTGAGCGGCGAAAGGAACTGGTGCAGCAGATAACCGTGCGCCGCATGCAATTCCACCAGATCGAACCCGGCGTCGCGCGCACGCACCGCCGCCGCGCGAAAATCCGCGACCACTTTGGCGATAGCCGCGTCGTCCATCGCTACGGGGACGTGCCAGTCGCCATCGAACGGCACGGCGGACGGCGCGACCGTTGCCCACGCGCCTTCGGCTTCAGACAAGGGGCCGCCGCCAAGCCAGGGCGCATGGACGCTGGCCTTGCGCCCCGCATGAGCCAACTGCACACCGGGAACGGCGCCCTGTCGGCGCACGAAGTCCGCGATACGCCGCCAGGAAGCTACCTGCGCGTCGTTCCAGATACCGACATCGCCTGCGGAAATCCTGCCTTCCGGAGACACCGCCGTCGCTTCGGAAACGACGGCGCCCGCGCCTCCCACCGCCCGGCTACCGAGGTGGACGAGATGCCATTCGTCGGGCATGCCATCGATAGCCGAGTACTGGCACATCGGCGCGACAACGATACGGTTGCGGAAAATCACATCGCGCTGCTGCAAGGATTCGAAGAGAGTCATATCCGTCCCGCGAGGAAAGAAGAAGAAACCTTACCTTCCGGCGAGCCCGCGTCGATTCAAGCGGTCTGGCCCATCCAGTCGGCGATCCGGCGGGCGATGGCATCCGGCCGTTTCATCCACGCAAAATGATCGGCGGGCTGGCCATCGAACTGGTCCGGCCCGACAACGTCCAGCGTGCGCGCTGCCGCGGGCATCTTGTCCATGAGGTACTGAAGGGACGCCGCCGGACCCAGCCAGTCGTCCCGCAGGCGCAGACCAAGGATCGGCGACGGCTGCTTTCGCAGCACAGCGTCGAGATCGACATCCAGGCCACGGGCACTGTAGCGCCCCGTGCGACCGCTACGCGACCAGTCGGCAATGACGCCCCGAGCCTCGTTGCCGCCGAACCCGATACGCCGACCGGGCAGATAGCCGACCAGAGCGGCGAGCAACGGGGCGCCCACGTAGGCCATGCCCACGGCAAGGCCGAAGTTGCGCCAGTACGGCGACCCACTGGCAACCAGCGCGATGCCCTTCGGAGCCTCCGTCGAGATAGCCGCGAACAAACTGGCCAGCTGGCCGCCGAGGCTGTGACCACCCAGCCATAACGGGACATCCGGCAGTGCCGCCTGAAGAGCCTCGTGACTCGCCGGAAGATCGTCTTTCAGCAGTTCGCGATAACCCCAGTCCGAACCTCTGCCTGCTCGTCGGTTGCTGGAACCGATGCCTCGCCATTCGTGCACCCCCACCGCGACACCACGGCATGCAAGCGCCATGGCCAACGCTTCATAGTGGCGGGCGGGAACTCCCATGGCGGGCACCCACATCAGGGCGGTTCGCGGCAATTTCGGCTCGTAGACCAGCAGTCCTGCCTGAGCGCCGTTGGAACTGCGCGCGATCCGTACGTTTTGCGCGATGCTGCCGAATGCACCTTCTTCGGTCATACCCCGGATGCTCCCCCGCGTAAAAAAAAGGCCGGGCGTCGCCGCCCGGCCCATCGAAACATGATCCGGAAATGTCAGATCGGCTCGACGTCTTCGGCCTGAGGACCTTTCTGTCCCTGAGCAGGAACGTACTTGACCTTCTGACCTTCCGCCAACGACTTGAAGCCGTTGCCCTTGATGGACTTAAAGTGAACAAACAAGTCCGCGCCGCCCGCGTCGGGCGTGATGAAGCCAAAGCCCTTCGCGTCGTTGAACCACTTAACCGTACCTGTTACTTGTTCCGCCATAACACACACCTCAATCCAGACACTGGAAAATCGGCTTGCCAGCCGACGACTTACTGAGCATGCAGGACCGGGTGAGGCGATGGAGCGGGTACTCTCGCTTACATCGGGCCACTCGCGTGACCGCGCAAACACAGCGGCTTCGATAATACTCAGATTCACCCAAAGTGCTGTAGGAAAATGCCTACAAACGTCGTGTTTTTGACACCTGCGTCGCGATTTCGGGCGGTAATACCGGCCAGGCACGAGCCTAAGGCCCTGAGCAGCCATAAAAAAAGCCGGGCGTCGCCGCCCGGCTTTTTTACGTACCAGAGGTCTAAGCGATTAGTTCGCCTTGACTTCCTCAGCCTGAAGGCCCTTCTGGCCGTTCACGACGTTGAAGCTAACCTTCTGGCCTTCCGCCAGCGACTTGAAGCCATTGCCCGTGATGGCACGGAAGTGCACGAACACGTCGGCGCTGCCGTCGTCCGGCGAAATGAAGCCGAAGCCCTTCGCATCGTTAAACCACTTAACCGTACCCGTCTTGTTGTCAGCCATTACACACACCTCGATCCACACATTTAAAAATCGGCTTGCCAGCCGACGACTTACTGAGCATGCAGGAACGGGTGAGGCGATGCAGCGGGTACTCTCGCTTACATCGGGCCGCTCGCGTGACCGCGCAAACACAGCATGTCGATCATAACGAGTTTTGAGCGAACTTATGTAGGTGAATGCCTACAAATGTGCCCTTTTCTCATTATTTTTCGTGAATTCTTAGTGAATTCGGCAAGTCGAAACCAAAAAAACACAAAGAAGCCGGACGTCATCGCCCGACTTCGTCTTTACTTACTGCCAGATGCCGGAACCGATCAAGCGGCCTGGACTTCCTCGGCCTGAAGACCCTTCTGGCCATTGACGACCTTGAAGCTGACCTTCTGGCCTTCCTGCAGCGACTTGAAGCCGTTGCCGGTGATGGCGCGGAAGTGCACGAAGACGTCAGGACCGCTATCGCGGCTGATGAAGCCGAAGCCCTTGGCGTCGTTGAACCACTTTACGGTGCCGATCTCACGATCCGACATAGAAACACTCCAATACTTAACTTTGCTTTAGATACGCCGCCCTATGACGGCCTGTTACTTCAAGACCAACCCCCGGAATTCGCGGGCGGACTGAACTGGTGTGCTAGGAAACGCGAGGAGCGAAGCGATGTTGCGGACACAAAATCAGCGGCATCGGGTCAACGGAACTCTGTGACCCCGGCAAACACAGTGGAAGGATCATACGCGCAGAATGTGTAAATAGCGATGGCACCGACCTTTTCGTGCCTGAACGGGTATAAAGACTGTCTCGTCGCACCCTGACATTGCGTTCACCCCGAAAGGTCGCATGCTTGGCGCCGCCGTATCCTCGAGTGGCCCGCGCCACGGTATCCATCCACCACCCACGAAGGGGGAGCCCCATGAACAACCCGATCGCACGCCTCGTTCCGCTGGCCTTCTGTGCCCTTGCCCTGGCGGCCTGCGCCGACCACAAGGCCAAGCCAGCCACGAAGACGGTCACCACGACGTCGACAACGGTCGTCCCCGCCGCACCGGCGACGTCCACCCACACGACGTCCGGCGGCACGAAGACGACCTCCACCACTCCCCGCACGTCCAGGCAAGCCTCCGCCAACAACGCGCCCCTGCCGGAAAACACCGGCATCGCGGCCTGCGACGAGTATCTGGCCAGCTACAAGAGCTGCCACCTGGCCGCCGGCATCTATAAATCGGGGGATATCGAGACCCGCTACGAAGATATGCGCACCAGCCTGCTTCGCCAGTCGCAGGACCCGGACATGCGCGATCAGCTGAGTGCCCGTTGCACCTCGCTGGCCTCCCAGCTGAAGCAAGCACTGCACGGAAAGTCCTGCACCGACGCCCCCGCTCCGGCCTCGACCCGCTAGGTCTCTCTGGCCAGCATCCGATTGAGCCCCGTGGCCAGGCCGCGGGGCTCGCTGCGATCCACGACGACGCGCGGCGCGCCATGCCATGCCGCGCACGCACGCAGCGTCCTGACAAGGCCGACCATCAGGGCATCGTCCGCCTCGACGCCGTCTTCCAGCCATATCCCCTTCACCTGAAATCGCCCTTCCTGGCGATGGGCCTTGGCATCCAGCCGGCCGACCAGGCGGCCTCGATGCAGGATCGGCAGGACGAAATAGCCGAATCGCCGCTTCGGCTCCGGGGTGTAACACTCCAGCGTGTACTCGAAGTCGAACAGGTCCAGCGCGCGGGCGCGATCCCACACGATAGGATCGAAAGGCGACAGCAGGGCCGTCTTCGTGGCCCGCAAGGCGGAGCGGGCACCATCGGCCAGCAAGTCCACCTGCGACGGATGCGCGTAGCCCGGACCGTCCCATCCGTCGACCGCAACCTGGAGCAGCTCGCCGCGCGCGACCATCGGTGCAAGCTCATCGTCGGTGACACGCGGCGTCAGCCGGCAATAATCGGCTATCCAGCGAGCGCGGGTCACACCCAGCGCACGAACGCTGTCTCCGATGAAGTGGCTGCGGATCGCTTCATCGCTCAGCACGCTCGTGGGCGGCGGCACGGGCCAGCCCGCCAGCACCCGTTCGGCCAGATCGTAGACACGCTGGAACCGGTCGCGCCGGGACACCATCAGACCGCCCATGGCGAACCAGGCTTCCAGCCAACGCTTCTCGGGCTTCCAGCCCCACCAGCCCTTCGTTGCAGGCATATCGCGTTCGAAGTCGCTGGCGCGCATGGGTCCGTTCTCGCGGACGCGTAGCAGTAGCGCGTCCATGTCGCCCCGGGCCTGGGCATACGTTTTCGACGCGCTGCGATGGGCCCAGTGTCCGGCGCGACTCTGGCGAAAGTCGCGGTGATACCGGTAATCCGCAGCGGCGACGAAACATGCCTCGTGCGCCCAGCATTCGGCAAGAAGACCTGTCGCAAGCGCGTCCTCCAGCCATTCCAGGCGATAAGCGCCGAGGCGGGAAAACAGCACGAAATAAGGACTGCGCGCGACGACATTGATCGTGTCGATCTGCAACATGCCCATACGCGCGATGGCGGCGGGTATATCGGATGGCCGCGCCTTCCGCGAGGGGTCCCTGAGCATGCCTTGTGCCGCCAGGTGGACGAGCTGGGCCGAACGTTGCGAAAGCCGGATCACATTCACTGTGGAGACGCCGTCTGAAACCCGTGACGCGCCAGTGCAGGCGCTATTCGGATTGGGCCCCCATTAAATCGTCGCTTGCTAGCGTCGGCAATGATTCCATTGCATGGGACGCGGTGGAGGTTCACGCACCAGGTCTTCATACGGAGGCTAAACCAGATGAACAAACAGATTCGAGTGATGCTTGCGGGTACGTCGCTGCTCGTCGCCGGCGCGCTGTTCGCCCAGAATGTTCCGCCTGCGCCGCCCATGCCGCCTCCCCCGCCGCCGGGCCACGTACCTCCGCCCAATCCTCCCCTGCCCCCACCGCCACCGCCGCCTGGCGACTCCGCGACGGCTATGCCGTCATCGCCGGAAGCCGGCGCCCGTGGTGGCACCACCATGTCGACGCCGCAGGGCCAGGTGACGGTCGACACCGCGCCAAACCCGATGCCCAAAGCGGGCCCGGCGCCGGACTTCGCCACGCTCGCCAATGGCGGGCAGTCCATTTCCGAAAGTCAGGCGTCGGCCTATCCGCTACTCGCCAACGACTTCCAGTACGCGGACAAGAACCGCGATGGAAAAATATCGAAGAGCGAGTACGAGGCATGGCTGAAACATAAATAAGCGATCGCACGCGGGAGGCCAGCCGGCCTCCCGCATTTCCCGCATTGGCGTACTGCACGGAATTCACACGTTCGCGCCGGATACACTCCCTGTTGCCAGCGGGCATCAAGGGAGCTTTAGCGGATGAAACGATTGACGACGGCAACGGCCGTAGGCGCTTTGGCGTGCCTGAACATGGGAAGCGCGTGGGCACAGAATCCCAGTCCGATGGACATACGCGCCTGCTCCGCCATCGAAACCGATGCACAGCGCCTCGCCTGTTACGACAAGGCGGTCGGGCGGCCGCGGATGGAAACCTCCGCCAGGAAAGACGATACCGCCGCGCGCAATTCGCCCGTGGTCGACGCGGCCACGCGGGACAGCGGCAATGTCGCGAAGCCGCTTTCGTTGCTGGACAGTCGCTGGGAACTGTCGCCGGAAAGCAAGCTCGGCACGATGAATCTGCGCGGCTACAGGCCCACTTACGTGCTGCCGTATTTCATCAGCAGTGACCAGAACCAGACGCCGCACAGTCCTTCGCCGAATCATACGGTCGACACGCCACAGGGCCTTCAGAACGCCGAAATGAAGTTCCAGCTGAGCCTGAAGACCAAGGTCTGGCAAGGCGTCTTCGGCGATGCCGGCGACCTGTGGGTCGGCTATACCCAGTCGTCCCGCTGGCAGGTCTACAACAAGGATCTCTCGCGCCCGTTCCGCGAAACGAACTATGAGCCCGAGGCGATGCTCGTATTCAATACGAACTACGAAATTCTCGGCTGGACCGGCAAGCTCGCGGGCATCGGCGTAGCCCACCAGTCCAACGGACGGGGCGACCCGCTCTCCCGGAGCTGGAACCGCGTCATCGCCAACATTGGCCTGGAACGTGAAGGCTGGACCGTCATGCTGCGCCCGTGGTGGCGCATTCCGGAAGACCGGAAAACCGACGACAACCCGGACATCTCGAACTACATGGGCCGCGGAGAAATCCAGGTCGTGCGCGAATGGCGCTCGAACGAATTCGCCCTCGCCGCGCGTCACTCCTTCCGCGGCGGCGACGAATCGCACGGCTCGCTGCGCTTTACCTGGAGCTTCCCGATAGTGAACAACTTCCGCGGCTATCTGGAAGTATTCAACGGATATGGCGAGAGCATGATCGACTACAACCACAAGGCGACCTATCTGGGCTTGGGCGTGTCGTTGCTCGATTGGTACTGAGCGTTCTTCGCCGCCTCACGCTCGTGCCTTGGGGAGGCGTGCATCGGATGGGGTCAGCTATACCAATGCATCGACGCAATGCTCTCCTCCACGTAACCGCAACGTTCGGAAGAGCCGTCGGCCACCACCCTCGACGCGACTTGCGCAACCGAGCGCGGCGGGCGGACAAGGCCCGCAGGGGGCGGACCTGGACGGTCCGCCGTTTTTGCTGAGGCAGGGAGGCCGAATCAAAAACCCCCGCCCGCAGCGCGGGCGCGACGGGGCGCAGCCATCAGACAAAAGCCGCAAAGCGGCTCTCCTTCCCCGAGCGACGGTGAAGCCGGAGCGTCGAGGGTGGTGGCCGACGGCTCTCCCCGAAACGTCACAGCGCGAAAGCGATGGCAAAGCCGAGCCGTCCCCGAAAAGGCGTGAAGAAAAAAGGCGACCCTGAGGCCGCCCTTCTACTTAGTGGTGATGACCACCTTCGCCATGCACGTGACCGTGCTGGAGTTCTTCTGCGGACGCTTCGCGCACATTCGCGATTTCCACTGCGAAATGCAGCGTCTGTCCAGCGAGCGGGTGATTGCCGTCGACCGTGACGTTGTCGCCGTCGATGGAGGCGATGGTTACGTTGATGCTGCCCTGGTCGTTGCGACCCTGGAACTGCATGCCCGGCTGCAGGTCTTCCACACCCTGGAAGGCCTCGCGCGGCACGATTTGCACCAGTTCGGGATGGCGAACGCCGTAACCCTCTTCGGGAATCACATCGACCTTGAACTGGTCGCCTTCCGAACGGCCTTCCAGCGCCTTTTCCAGACCCGGAACGATATGGCCTTCGCCATGGATGTATGCCAGCGGCTCACGACCGTCGGAGCTGTCGATGACGTTGCCCTGATCGTCGGTCAGCGTGTAATGGAAGGAAACGGCGTGGCGGTTTGCAATCTGCATGGACATCTCGCTAGAGGGGGGGATGACAACGGCCGGAAGCCCCAGCCTGGGGTATAAGGCTAGGGGAGAGGCCGATTCACTGCAAATCGCAACGACTTCACGCACCCGGAATTGCTGCGCCGCAACCCGCCGAAAACGGCGAATCTGTTAGCGTTCGCCGTTTGTTACCGACACTGCGGGCCAGCATGTTCGACTGTATTTTGATCGCCAACCGAGGCGAAATCGCCTGCCGTGTGATCCGGACCTGCCGGCGGCTCGGCATCCGCACCGTCGCGGTCTATTCCACCGCCGACGCCGATGCCCAGCACGTCCGTCTTGCCGACGAGGCCTGGCCTATCGGTGGCCCGCGCCCGGCCGAGTCCTATCTGCGTGCCGACGCCATCATCGAGGTAGCAAAACGCGCCGGTGCCCAGGCCATCCACCCAGGCTACGGTTTCCTGTCGGAAAACACCGCGTTCGCACGCGCCTGCGCCGAAGCCGGCATCGTGTTCATCGGCCCGCGCCCGGAAAGCATCGACGCAATGGGTTCCAAGGCCGCCGCCAAGGCGTTGATGGAAACCCACGATGTCCCGCTAGTGCCGGGCTACCACGGCGCCGATCAGGACCCGGTCCGGCTGGCCGACGAGGCTGCCCGCACGGGTTTCCCGCTGATGATCAAGGCCGCGTCGGGCGGCGGCGGCAAAGGCATGCGTATCGTGCGCACGGCCGGCGACTTCGCGGAGGCGCTGGCCTCCGCGCAGCGCGAAGCCGCCAATGCGTTCGGCGACACACGCGTCATTCTCGAACGCTATGTCGAGCATCCGCGTCACATCGAATTCCAGGTGTTCGGCGACACGCAGGGCAACGTCATCCATCTGAACGAGCGCGAATGCTCGGCGCAGCGGCGCTATCAGAAAGTGCTGGAAGAAACGCCCTCCCCCTTCCTCGATGCCGAACGCCGCACGCGCATGGGCGCCGCGGCGGTCGCTGCCGCGAAAGCCGTGAACTACGTGGGCGCGGGCACCGTCGAATTCATCGTCGCGCAGGATGGCGAGTTCTTCTTCATGGAGATGAATACCCGTCTTCAGGTCGAACATCCGGTGACCGAGGAAACGCTCGGACTGGATCTGGTCGAATGGCAGCTGCGCATCGCTTCGGGCGAGCCGCTGCCGCTCGCGCAGGACGACGTTCGTGCGCACGGCCACGCCATCGAAGTGCGGCTTTACGCCGAAGATCCGGAACAGAACTTCCTGCCAGGCTCCGGCAAGTTGCGCCGCCTGACCCTGCCCCAGCCTTCGGCGCACGTGCGTCTGGATGGCGGCGTTGTCGAAGGCGACACGGTCACGATTTTCTACGACCCGATGATCGCCAAACTCATCGTTCACGACGCCACGCGCGAAGCCGCGCTCGAACGCCTGAGCGAAGCGCTGGCCGCCAGCGACATCGTCGGACCGAAATCCAATATCGCCTTCCTCGAACGACTGGTGCGCCATCCGGCCATCGTCGGAGGCAGCATCGACACCGGTTACCTCGACCGGCATCTCGACCAATTCCTGACCGGCACCACGACAGCATGTTCCGATACGGTCTTCGCTGCGGCAACGGCGGCGCTCCTCACCGAAGAGGCCCGCCAGAAAGCACCGGACGGCGATCCCGGCTCGCCCTGGGCCGTCGCCGACGCATGGCGGCTGGGTCATCCTGGCAAGCGCGTCGTGGCGCTGATGGAAGGCAACGTTCGCCATGAAATCGACGCGCACGGACACGATGGCCACTACGTACTGCGCCATGCCGACGCGGCGTGCACTGTCTCGGGTGCCCGCCTCTCGGGTGACACGCTCAGCGCACGTTTCGACGAGCATGCCCGTCGCGTGCCGCTGTCGATCGGCCACGGCCGCATCCGCGTGCACGACACGAACGCGCAGCGCTGGATCTTCGAGCAGGCGCCCGCTTTCGCCTGGATCAGCACGGAAGCACAAGGCGCGAAACACGTCACCGCGCCGATGCCCGGCCGTATCGTGCTAGTGAAAACGGCCGTCGGCGATGCCGTCGAGGAAGGCCAGGAACTGATGGTCATGGAAGCGATGAAAATGGAACTGGCCTTGAAGGCGCCGCGTGCCGGCACCATCCAGTCCATCATGGCGGCGCAAGGCGATTTCGTGGACGCGGACAGCGTGCTCGTACGCTTCGTCGACGCGACCTGAAGGACAGACCCATGACCGGTTCCAATCACGTACGCATCGTCGAAGTCGGCGCGCGCGATGGCCTGCAGAACGAAAAGACCCTGCTGCCCACGTCGACCAAGATCGAACTGATCGATCGCCTGTCGGCCACCGGTCTGACGACGATCGAAGCCACCAGCTTCGTCAGTCCGAAATGGGTGCCGCAACTTGCCGATGCCACCGACGTATTTCACGGCATTCGCAAATTGCCCGGCGTTTCCTATCCCGTACTCGTCCCCAACCTGACCGGCTACGAGCGCGCACGCGACGTCGGCGCGACGGAAGTGGCCGTGTTCACCGCCGCGTCCGAAGCGTTCAACCGAGCGAATATCAACGCCACGATCGACGAATCCATCGAACGCTTCCTCCCCGTACTGGAGCGCGCCAAGGCCGATGGCGTGAAAGTTCGCGGCTATGTTTCCACGGTACTCGGCTGCCCCTATCAAGGCGAGGTACCCGTCGCCGACGTGGTACGCGTCGCTCGCCGCCTGCACGAGCTGGGTTGCTACGAAATTTCGCTTGGCGACACCATCGGCATCGGCACGCCAGCGAAGGCGCGCGCGATGCTGCATGCCGTTGCCGTCGACGTGCCGATGCACGCCCTCGCGGTACATTTCCACGACACTTACGGCCAGGCATTGGCGAACATCCTGTCCTGCCTTGAAGAAGGCGTCCGCGTCGTAGACAGCGCCGTGTCGGGCACGGGCGGCTGCCCGTATGCGAAAGGCGCTACCGGAAATGTCGCGAGCGAGGACGTGGTGTACATGCTGAGCGGCATGGGCATGCACACGGGTGTCGATCTGGACGCACTCGTGGCTACGGGTGCATGGCTTGCCGCGCAACTTGGCAAGGAAACCGCCAGCCGGGTGACACGGGCGCGTACGACTTCTTCGTCATAGCGCCACTCACCATTCGCCCATGGTCGGCCAATGTCTGACCGGCGAAGGCATGGAACGACGACGATTCGTCCTCACCCGCCTCGTGCGCAAGCTTTCCGGCCTCGTAGTACCGATAACGTATGCCGTCTGCGCCGCTTATCGCACCTATGCGATCGAGCGCAGCTTGCGGTCCTTGAAGGTCATCGTCCCGACGACCGGCCATCCGCCCTGAACGACTCGCCGGTCGATAACTGCAACACGTGCCGCCGGCCGTCGTAGCGCGTCGTCGACAGCGACCAGCCGCGACCGAACCCCGCGTTCGCCGTGTTCAGCGCACTGAAGCTCAGGCTCAAACCCACCGTCGGCCCCACAGGCCATTGGCCGCCACGCCCGGCAAGCTGATCGGACACGAATACATCCCCGTACGAGGGTCCACCCCGGCCGTGACGCAACTCAGAAATCGGCGGCGACGGATTTGGCTAGAATCGGAACGAATTGCCACGCCAGGCCACGAATCCTCCCATGACCACGCCTTTCGCCATCCGCTCCATCGAATCCCGCGACGATGGCGTTATCGCCGCCATCATCCGTACCGTCATGCCGGAATTCGGCGCCGACGGTCCCGGCTTCGCCATCCACGATGCGGAAGTCGGCGGGATGAGCCATGCCTATGCGGGCGGGCGCCGCGCGTATTTCGTCGTGGAGCGCGAAGGCGTTGTCATCGGCGGCGCTGGCGTCGCTCCGCTGGAAGGCGGCGACTCCAGCGTCTGCGAACTTCGCAAAATGTACTTCCTGCCCGAAGCCCGCGGCATCGGCGCGGGCGGCGCGATGATGGAGCGCTGTCTCGCGACCGCCCGGGACCTGGGATTCCGCCAGTGTTATCTGGAGACCCTGTCCGGCATGGATGCCGCACAAACGCTCTACCGGCGCCACGGCTTTCGCACGCTCGACGCGCCCATGGGCGGCACGGGCCACTTCAGTTGCGATAAGTTCTTCATTCGCGATCTCCAGGAATAACGCGCAATGCCCCAGCCGCCGCAACTCATCTTCGCCACCGACGATCCGGGCAAGGCCGACATACTCCCGCTGATCGAACAGTTCGATGGCTACCTGTCCGACCTGTACACGACGACCAGTCGCGAGTCGATCGGCCTGGAAGCATTGCGCCAGCCGAACGTCAGCTTCATGACAGCGCGCGTGGACGGCACGCCGCTCGCGTGCGGTGCCTGCGTGGACCACGACGACTACGTCGAACTGAAACACATGTACGTACTGCCCGCCTGCCGGGGCATGGGCCTGGGCAAGCAGATGCTCGAAGCGCTGGAAGGCCAGGTGCGCAAAGCGGGCGGTCGTATCGTGCGCCTGGAAACGGGCACCGCGCAGACCGAATCGCTGGAACTCTACGAACGGGCCGGTTATCGCCGTTGCCCGCCATTTGGCAATCACTATGCGAACCCCGCCAGCATCTTCATGGAAAAGAACCTGTGATCCGCATTGCCACGCCGCATGACGCCGCCGCCTGTCACGCGATTTACGCGCCCATCGTCGAAGACAGCGCGATCACCTTCGAAACGGGACTGCCGGGCGACGACGCCATGCGCGAACGCATCGTCGCGCGCATGCAGAGTTATCCGTGGCTGGTCTGGGAAGAAAACGGCACCGTGCTCGCCTATGCGTACTGCGGCAGATTCCGTGAGCGCGCGGCCTACGACTGGATCGCCGAAACCTCGATTTACGTCCACGGCAACGCGCGTCGCCGTGGCATCGCGCGGCGCCTGTACGCGACCTTGCTCGACGTCATGAACATGCAGCGGATCAACCAGGCCGTAGGCGTCATCACGCTACCCGGCGAGACCAGCGTGGCATTGCACGAATCCATGGGCTTCACGCCCGCCGGCATCTGGCGGGACGCGGGCTACAAGCTCGATCGCTGGTGGGACGTGGGCGTATGGCAGAAAACCCTGCATACGCCGCCTGCCGTCCCCGCCCCGCTGATCCGCTTCCCCGAGCTGGCCGGCAGTCCGGAACTGGCGGATTTGCTGGCGATAGGCTCGGCAGCCACCCGCGCGCCGTAGCGGCGCCTCGGCTACCATTCCGCCTCTAGCCCATGCACGTGAGACTTTTATGCAGCTCGACCAGGTCAAAGCGATCATCACCGGCGGTGCCTCAGGTCTCGGCCACGCCGTCGCCCAGAAGCTGATCGCCAGCGGCGCGCAGGTCGCCCTCTTCGATGTCAACGAAGAAAAAGGCCATGCCGCCGCGGCAGCGCTCGGAACGAAGGCCAGCTTCCAGCGGACCGACGTCACGTCCGAGGAAGGCGTCGCCGCCAACGTCGCGGCCGCCCGCGACGCCATGGGTGGCCTGAATGTCGTCGTCAATTGCGCGGGCATCCTTGGCGCCGGTCGCGTGCTGGGCAAGGAAGGCCCGATGCCGCTGTCGACGTTCGCCAGCACGGTGATGGTCAACCTCGTCGGCAGCTTCAACGTCGCCAAGGCCGCCGCGTCCCTGATGCAGGGCAATGCCACGGGCGAGGACGGCGAGCGCGGCGTCATCGTGAACACCGCCTCGGTCGCGGCTTACGAAGGCCAGATCGGCCAGGCCGCCTACTCCGCATCGAAAGGCGGCATCGTCGGCATGACGCTTCCGATGGCGCGCGAACTCGCGCGCTTCGGCATCCGTGTCGCCACTATCGCTCCGGGCATCTTCTGGACGCCCATGGTCGACAACATGCCGCCGTTGGTGCAGGAATCGCTGAGCGCGTCTATCCCCTTCCCTTCGCGTCTGGGCAAGCCGGAAGAATTCGCCGATACCGTCGCGTTCATCCTGACCAATATCTACATCAACGGCGAGACGATCCGTCTCGATGGCGCCGTGCGTCTGGCCGCCAAGTAATCCATCTTCCTATCCCGAACCAACCCATCGGCTCATTCCATGAAAGCATCCGAAGTCAAGAAAGGTAACGTCGTCGAGAACGAGGGTACCGTCTATCAGGTCCGCGACATCGAGCGCAGCTCGCCCAGCGCGCGCGGCGGCAACGTCACCTACCGCTTCACGCTCTACTCGATTCCGGCCAACCGAAAATTCGACCTCAGCCTGCGCGCGGACGACGAACTGAAGGAAATGGAACTCACGCGCCGCGAAGCGGACTTTTCGTACATGGACGGCGAAGCGTTCGTCTTCATGGACAAGGAAGACTTTACGCAGTACCTGCTTGGTCCCGAGATCGTCGGCGACAACGAGGGCTACGTCGTCGAAGGCGTCGAGGGCTATTACGTCCAGATCATCGACGACGCGCCGGTCGCCTTGCAGGTACCGACCAGCGTCGTGCTGACCGTGACCGACACGGCTCCGGAAATGAAGGGCGCCAGCGCGACGAAGCGCACCAAGCCGGCCACCCTGCAAACCGGCGTCGAGATCCAGGTCCCCGAATACATCACGACGGGCGAGAAGGTCACGGTGAATACGGTAACGGGCGAGTTCGCGGGTCGGGCGTAACACCCCCAGTCAGCAACAATCCGGCACAATCGACGCCTCAAAGGACGAGCATCGAGAAGCCATGACCACGGGCGGGTATTCGCTCCGCGCAAGCGTGCTGGACAGCCTGATCAAGACCAAGCGGCCCGACGTGCCCATGCGCGTCGCGTTGCGCAATACGGCGGCGGTTGTCCTTCCGCTGGCGCTGGGTATCTATTTCGATTATCCGCAGGTCGGTATCGGTATCGCGGCCGGCGCGCTCGATACGATGTTCTCGGACCAGCCGGGCCCTTACCAGCAACGACTGAGCAGACTCTTCCTCGCCGCACTGGCCGCCGGCGTCGCATCGCTGGCCGGATTCCTGCTCGGTGCGTGGGTGCTGCCCATGTCGATCGCGACAGCGCTATGCGGTTTTTTCGGCGGCCTGCTCGTCGTGTTCGGGCCGGACATCGCGCGCGTTGGCATGACCAGCATGCTGCTGCTCGTGATTACCGCGGCCACGCCCAAACCTCTGGGCGACGCACTGATCGGCGGGGCGCTCATCTTTTCCGGCGGCATGCTGCTGGCGCTGTTTTCCATCGCCGCGTGGCCCTTGCAGCGCTATCGCCCCGAGCGTCAGGCACTGGCGGATGTCTATCGCGGCCTCGCCGAACTTGCCCGCCAACGCCAGGACGATAGCGACGCGCCAGGCCTCACCGACAGCATGACGGTGTTGCAGAACACGCTGCTGGGCCGCCATCGCGCGCGCGGTCGTGCCATGGAAGCCTTTCGCGTATTGCTGGAACTGGCCGAGCGCATCCGTCTCGAACTGGTCGCCATGGGCGAACTCGATCGCCGCCGCGACGGCATGCAGGACATGTTCCGGGCCGACGCCGCGCGCGTGCTTTCCGCCACGGCCGACGCACTGGAAGCGGCCGAACCGCCCGAACGCGCGGACCGCGCGCTGAAGACCCTGCAAGCCAGCGAACGTGCCCTGCTCGGCGGTTCGGCGGGAGCCGGCATGACGGCGCATATCCGCGCGCTATCCGGCCAGCTTGCGGCTGCGGTCCGCAATACCAACTGGGCCGGCAGCCGCGGCGAATTGCGCGCACAGGAGGCCGAAGTCGCCCTGCCCGAAACGCTGCGCAGCGCTTCCGTACTGGCCACGCTACGCGCCAACATCACCCCCCACTCCGTCGCGTTCCGGCACGCGGTCCGCTGCGCGGTGGTCCTCACGCTGGCGTTTGCCGTGTCGCGCTACGCCAATCTGCCGCATGGCTACTGGATGCCAATGACGGCCGCCATCGTGCTGCGCCCCGACTTCGCCGCCACGCTCAATTTCGGGCTGCTGCGTGTCGTGGGCACGATTCTCGGGCTGGTCCTTACCTCGTTCCTGCTCGGCATCACGCCAAACGTGATCTGGGCGCATATCGCGGTCATGGGCGTGCTCTGCGTCGCCTTCCGCTATCTGGCCACGGCGCATTACGGCGTCGCGGTCGCGGCACTCACGGGGACGGTCGTCGTGCTGCTCTCGTTCGAGGGCGTGGATTCGTCCGCCGCGATGTCCGACCGCGTGCTCAATACGGCCCTGGGCAGCGGCATGGCGCTGCTTGCTTACGTTCTGTGGCCTACCTGGGAGCGCAACCGCGCACGCGTGGCGCTGGCGGACATGCTCGACGCATACGCCACGTATGTCCGCGTGCTGGCGTCTCCGGAAAGCCGCGCGAAACGTCACGACGCCCGAACCGCCGCACGTACGGCGCGCACCAATGCGCTGGCCTCGGTCGATCGTATGCGTGCCGAACCCGGAACCCCAAGGCACCTGCAGGAACTGGCCGAAACGCTGTATGCGAACGGCAACCGCCTGGCCCGGACCGCGATGACGCTGGAAGCCCTTATCGACGGCGAAGCGGTACCCCCGGAATGGGAACTGGTCGGCCCCTTCGTCACCGCTTCGGCCGACGTCCTGCACGAGCAGGCGGCGGCATTGAGCGAAAGCCGCGACCCCGCCCCTCCCGCCGACCTGCGCGCGATGCAGCGCCAGCTGACCGAGCAACTGACACGGATGCGGGACCGGGAACTGGCTGACTCCATCGTCCGCGTGACCGACCGGCTGACCGATAACGTCGACACGACCCAGCACGTCATCGCCAGGCGCAACGCCGAAACCTGAGCCCTTGCTGCAACGCGAAACGTAGGCTAACGGGGATGCGGCTACACTCGATCACATGCTGAAAATCGACACGCACGCCCATATCCTCCCGCGCGACTGGCCCGACCTGGCCGGCAAGTACGCCGACGAGCGTTTTCCGGTCATGACGCGCACCGGCGGCCATCACCGGATTTACAAGGACGGCAAGTTCTTCCGCGAAGTGTGGGAATCGGCGTTCGACGCCGAACACCGGATCGCCGATTACGCCCGTTACGGCGTCGACGTGCAGGTAATTTCCACCGTACCGGTGATGTTCTCGTACTGGGCCAAAGGCCATCAGGCGCTGGAACTGCATCGCCATCTGAACGACTCGATGGCCGCGGTATGCGAAACCCATCCGCGTCACTACGCGGGCATCGGTACCGTCCCGCTGCAGTCGCCGACGCTGGCGATCCAGGAAATGGAACGCTGCCTCGACGAACTGGGCCTGCAAGGCGTACAGATCGGGTCGCACTGCAACGACTGGAATCTCGACGCGCCCGAGCTGTTTCCGTTCTTCGAAGCCGCTGCGGACATGGGCGCCGCCATCCTCGTGCACCCCTGGGACATGATGGGCGGTGCCGACATGCCGAAGTACTGGCTGCCCTGGCTGGTAGGCATGCCGGCGGAGCAGTCGCGCGCGGCGTGTTCGCTGGTCTTCGGCGGTGTGCTGGAACGCCTGCCCGGCCTGAAAATCATGCTCGCCCACGGGGGCGGCAGTTTCCCGTACACGATCGGCCGCATCGAACACGGATTCCGCATGCGCCCCGACATCGTCGCCACGGACAACGCCCGCAATCCACGCGAATATCTGTCGCGTCTTTTCTTCGACTCCTGTGTGCACGATCCCCTCGCCCTGCGGTATCTGCTGGATGTGACGGGAGTCGAGCGCGTGATGCTCGGAACCGACTATCCTTTCCCGTTGGGGGAACAGGTGCCCGGGAGCGGGATCGAGGCACTGGGGCTCGACGATACGTCCCGCGCGCGCCTGTTTCACGGCACCGCGCTGGAATGGCTGGGCCTCCCCGCGTCCCGATTCCAGACAACGACGTCCTGACAGGAAACGCGCATGACCCGCACGTTCAAGCCGCTCATAGCCGCCCTGCTGCTCGCCAGCCCGGCAGCTTTCTCCGCCGACGTCCTGATGGCCAACGGCTCGGTCCGCTTCAGCACGCCCGACACGTGGCTCAGCATCATGCAGACCGATGGCGATCCGGAAGTCCAGGTGTTCCAGGTGCCCGATCCGTCGACGGCAACGAATGCGCTGGCGCGCGTCACCGTGACAGTGAAGCAGGTAGCCAGCGTAGCGGCGTTCAAACAATACATCGACGGTTTCACGATCCGCGCGAAGGGCATGACCGGCTATGCGGCCACTCCCTCGACGGCAGCGAACGAATACATTTACACGGCGCAGGAAAGCGGCGTGAAACTCAACTACCGCGAGCGTTACTGGTTCGTCGGCGACCGGGCCATCCAGTTGCGTTGCGTGCGCCCGACCGGCGCCGCCGCGTGGAACGCCGCCTTCGATCGTGGGTGCGACGATATCGCCTCGCACATGTCCACCTAATATTCCCGAGTCCCCATGACGTCCTACGAAGCCACACGCGCCTGGGCCGATGCCCAGGATGCCGCCGATCCGCTGCGCACCTTCCGCGACGAATTTCATATCCCTCCGCATGAAGGCCACGACAGCCTGTACTTCTGCGGCAATTCGCTCGGACTGCAACCTCGCGCCGTGCGCGCCGCGCTGAACGACGAACTGGACTACTGGGGCGAGCTGGCCGTCGAAGGTCACTTCCGCGGTCGCCTGCCGTGGCTGGATTATCACGAGTACGTGCGCGACAACCTGGCCGAAATCGTCGGCGCGCGACCCGACGAAGTGGTCGCCATGAACACGCTCGGCGTGAATCTGCACCTGATGATGGTCAGTTTCTACCGGCCCACCGCGCAACGTCCCGCCGTTCTCATCGAAGCCGGCTCGTTTCCGACCGATCGCTACGCCGTCGAATCGCAGGTCCGCTTCCATGGTTTCGACCCGGCCACCGCGCTGATCGAAGTGGAAGCCGACGGTCCGAACGGCACGCTGTCGCAGGCAGCCATCGAGCGCGTACTGGCCGAGCATGGCTCGCGCATCGCACTGGTCCTGCTGCCGGGCATCCAGTACCGCACCGGCCAGTCGTTCGACCTCGCCGCCATCGTGCGCGCCGCGCATGCGCGTGGTTGCCTGGTCGGTTTCGACCTTGCCCATGCGGTCGGCAACCTGCCGCTGAAACTGCATGACTCCGGCGCCGATTTCGCGATCTGGTGCAGCTACAAATACCTCAACGGCGGCCCGGGCGCCGTGGGTGGCGCCTTCGTCCACGAGCGTCACGGCAAGGCCGACCTGCCGCGCTTCGCGGGCTGGTGGGGGCACGACAAGTCGACCCGCTTCAGGATGGGACCCGAGTTCGTTCCCATCCCCGGTGCGGACGGCTGGCAGCTTTCCAACCCCCCGATCCTCGCGCTCGCGCCGTTGCGCGTCTCGCTGGACGTCTTCCATCGCGCGGGCATGGACCGGCTGGTCGCCAAGTCGCGACAGCTCACCGGATATCTTGAGTGGCTGGTGCGCGAACGTCTGGCCGAAACGCTCGAAGTGGTGACGCCCGCCGATCCCTCGCAGCGCGGTGCCCAGCTGTCGATTCGCGTACGCGCGGGTCGCGACGCCGGCCGCTCGCTTTTCGATTATCTGATGGCCAACGGCATCATTGGCGACTGGCGCGAACCGGACGTCATCCGCATCTCGCCGACGCCGCTGTACAACCGTTTCAGCGACTGCCTCGGTTTCGCCGAAGCCGTCGTCGCCTGGCGTTCGCGCTGATGGCGACAACGGATGTCTATCCGCTTCCCTATAGCGAGCGCGGTGACGGTTTCGCCATACAGGCGGTGACGCACTGGTTGCGCAAGGTACCGGGGCGGCGCGCGCTGGGCCTGCTTGCCGGTGGACTTCCCGTCGAGCTGCCCACACGGCCTGCCGGTCTTTCCCATCGCGGCATCGAAGCATCGACGAACGGTTACGTCGTCGCCAGCGACGATGTCAGCAGTGCATGGCTGCGCGAGAATCCACGCGCCACGGATAGTTATGTCGCGGCGGTGAAACCGGTATTGACGAATCGTCTCGCGCGCCTTGATGGCTATGCGCGTCATCTCGCGACATCGGGCGACGTGGAAATCTTCGTCGGTCCGCGGATGGATCGCATCGATGCCTTCCTCGGCGAACCGGAGGAATTCCGCGGAGCGATCGACCTGCTGCGCGATGCACCACGCGACGGACGCACCGCACTCGCCAGCGCGCCGGAAGAGGGTTCGTCCCGATATGACGAGCCGGACTTCATTTTCGGCACGCAATCGTGGATCGACGGACAGCGCGTGCTGATCGAATACGCATCGGACGAAACAGGCCGCCCCGAAACCGTGGCGCTGGACCGGGACAGGTTCGCCGATGCCATGGAGCGTGCGTTCAACACGATGCAGGACGAAGCCGATCGTCTTCGCGCGGCGCTGGCTGCGGTTCTCTGACAAGGCTCTCTGTGGGAGGCTCTCTGTGGGAGGCTCTCTGTGGGAGGCTCTCTGTGGGAGGCTCTCTGTGGGAGGCTCTCTGTGGGAGGCTCTCTGTGGGAGCGCGCCTGCGCGCGAAAGCCAACGAAGCGATGAAACGAATGGGTGGCATCGCAAGCCCGGGCTTATGAGTCGCGAATGAACGTTCGGCATCATCGCTCCGTTGGCTTTCGCGCGCAGGCGCGCTCCCACAGAGAAACTGCTTCGGCCGTGGGTAACCACACTACTCCCGAACCTGCCCGTTACCACGCACCACAAAACGCTCTACCGTCAGCGACTCCGCCCCCATCGGCCCATACGCATGCAGCCGCGTCGTGGAAATGCCGATTTCCGTCCCCAGTCCCAACTCCCCGCCATCGCTGAATCGCGACGACGCATTCACCATCACCACCGCCGAACGCAGCTCGCGCACGAAACGCTCCGCAGCGATCTCGTCGCGCGTGGCGATGACTTCCGTGTGATCGGAACCGAAGCGGCGGATATGCGCGATAGCGGCATCGAGATCGTCGACGACGCGCATGGCGATCACCAGGTCCAGGAACTCCGCGCCGTAGTCGGTGTTATCGGCGGCGGCCAGATCCGCGACAATGGCTCGCGATCGTTCGCACGCCCGGACCTCGACGCCTCGCTCGCGCAACGCGGCGACGGCGGCGGGAACGAACGTATCCGCGATGTCCGCATGGACCAGCAGCGTCTCCAGCGCATTGCATACGCCGGGCCGGCTCGTTTTGCCGTTCACCAGCAGTCGCAACGCCAGCGCCGGATCGGCCGCGCTGTCGACGTAAAGGTGGCATACGCCCTTGTAGTGTTTGATGACCGGCACGCGCGCATGCTCGGTGACGAAGCCGATCAGCCCTTCCCCGCCACGAGGAATCGCGAGGTCGACGATATCGACCAGCTGCAGCAGTTCGACCATCGTTTCGCGCGACGGATCGCCGACCAGCGTAAGCGCATCGACCGGTACGCCATGCGCGGGCAATGCGCTACGCATGGCGGTGGCGATGGCAAGATTCGAATGCATCGCATCCGAACCGCCGCGGAGAATCACGCCATTCCCTGCCATAAGACACAGCGCGGCGGCATCGGCGGTAACGTTCGGGCGCGCTTCGTAAATCATCGCAATGACACCAAGCGGAACGCGAACGCGCTCCACGACAAGCCCGTTCGGCCGCACTTCGGAACGCGTAACCCGCCCGACCGGATCGGGTAACGCCGCGACCGCCCCGATCGCGCGGACGATGCCATCGAGACGGCCCTCGTCCAGACGCAGCCGGTCGAGCATCGCCGCGCCGATACCGTTCGCGCGTGCGGCTTCCATATCGCGCGCGTTCGCGGCAAGGACGGTTGCAGCGTCCGCCGCCAGTGCCACCGCCATGTCGTGCAGCAACGCGCGCTTGCGCTCCGTCGACAGCCCCGCGACATGGATCGACGCCTCCCGGCAGGCCAGTGCCTGTTCGCGTATCGACGTACTCATGCTTGCCTCCCGATTCACAGCGCGACCAGATCGTCGCGATGGATGACATTCTCGCCATAGCTATAACCCAGCACGGCATCGATGTCGCGTGTGTGTTTCCGCGCGATGCGGCGGATATCCACCGCCGCGTACTGACTGATGCCGCGACCGACCGGCAAACCGTCTTCCTCGCAGGCGATTTCCACGACATCGCCGCGTGCGAAGTCGCCGGTCGCACCGAGTACGCCGCCCGGCAGCAACGACGCGCCGCGTTCGCGCACGGCGCGCGCCGCACCCGGATCGATCGTGATGCTTCCCGCCGAAGGCGCGTGACGCAGCCAGTACTTGCGTGCCGCCAGCCGTGTACGCGGCGCGCGGATACGGGTACCCGAGAGCATGCCGTCGGCCAGCCGTCCCACGACTGTCGCATCGGTGCCGTCGAACAGAATCGTTTCTATTCCGGCCGCCGCGGCTTTTTCGGCGGCTTCCAGTTTGGTGCGCATGCCGCCCGTACCGGACCTCGATCCGCTGCCACCGGCTATCGCGTAAAGCTCCGGCGTCACGGCCGCCACATCGTCGATCGGGGCCGCATCCGGCGCTATGCGGGGATTGGCGCTGTACAGGCCGCCGATATCCGTCGCGATAAGCAGAATATCCGCGTCGACCAGCGCCGCGACGATCGCGGCGAGATTGTCGTTGTCGCCGAGTTTCAGCTCGTCGACCGCGACGGTATCGTTCTCGTTGATGACGGGAATGGCCCGTAGCGCGAGCAGTTCACGTAGCGTGGAACGAGCGTTGAGGTAGCGACGGCGGTGACGAAGGTCGTCGTGGGTAAGCAGGACCTGGGCGACCGGTGCGTCGAAGAATCCCTGCCAAAGAGCGATCAGCCGCGTCTGACCCAGCGCGGCGAGTGCCTGCCGCGCCGGCAATCCCATCGCCTGCCCTGGCGTCGCCAGCGCGCGGCCCGCCGCCACGGCGCCCGAGGAAACGATCACGACATCGCGCCCGTTCGCGCGGCTGCGCTCGACGAAGGCCGCCAGTGCGGCGGCGTACCGCGGACTCAGCCCACCCTCGTCGGCGGCGAGCAGGCTGCTGCCGACTTTGAGTACCGCACGCCGCCAGGATGGCAGCGCCTGTTCCACGAACCCGCTCCCCATCCCGCTCCCCTTCAGGTAATCGTCAACTCCGCGTCAGACGCGCGCGCAGCGCATCCAGCCGAAGATCGTATCCGGCACCCGGCGACACGCGTGCCGCGAGGCTGGACTCGGGCGTACGCCCGTCGCCCGCCGAAGCCGCCGTTTCCGCGGCGGCACGATAAGCATCGCGGAACGGAACGCCCGCGACGGCCTGCTCGATGGCGACGTCGGTGGCGTACATCGCCGGCTCGATGGCCGCCCGCATGCGCTCGGCCTTCCATTCCATCCGCGCCAGCAGATCGGGCAGGAGTTCCAGCGCGGCGAGCCCATTCGTGAAGCCGTGATACAGCGAACCCTTCGAAAACTGCAGGTCGCGCTGATAACCCGACGGCAGCGACAGCAGCTGTTCGATTTCCGTCCGCGCGGCGGCGACGGCCGCATAGCTGGCGCGCAGCAGTTCGACGACGTCCGGATTGCGCTTGTTCGGCATGATCGACGAGCCGGTGGTGTACTCGCCCGGCAGGCTGACGAAATCGAACTCGGCCGTGGTGAACAGCGACAGATCCCACGCCAGACGACGCGTATCGAGCAGCGCGGTGCCTACGGCATCCAGCGCTGCCATTTCGAACTTACCGCGCGAAAGCTGCGCATAGATCGGCGACACCTGCATACGGGCGAAGCCGAGCCGCGACGTGGTGTGCTCGCGGTCCAGCGCGACGTTGACGCCGTAACCGGCGGCCGTGCCGAGCGGATTGGCATCGATCCAGTCGAACGCCTGACGCGCGCGCAGCGCGTTGTCCACAAAGGCTTCCGCGAATGCCGCGAACCACATCCCGGTCGACGACACCACCGCGCGCTGGATATGCGTATAGCCCGGCATGGGTACCGAATCGCCGGCAGCGCGTTCGATGCAGACCCCGGCGATCTCGCGGCACAGGGTTTCGAGCGTGCCGAGCTTTTCCTTCAGCCAGAGACGCGTGGCGACCAGGATCTGGTCGTTGCGGCTACGACCGGTGTGCACGCGTCGTCCGGCATCGCCAAGGCGCTCCGTCAACCGTGCCTCGATAGCGGAGTGCCCATCCTCGAAACGATCGTCCAGCACAAAGCTTCCGGACGAAAAGTCGACCGCCAGCGCATCGAGCTCGCGCAGCAAGCCGGCACATTCGTCGCCCGAAACCACGCCGATATTGGCCAGCCCCTCGACATGCGCCTTGCTCGCTTCGATGTCGTGCAGGAAGAACTCGCGATCGAGGATCACGTCGTTTCCGGCAAGGAAACGCATGATGCGCGCATCGACCTTGCTATCGGATTTCTGCCAGAGCGGCTGGGTCATCTTAGCGTTGCCTTTTTAAACCGGAATGGAGGTGTATTCGTCGAAGCCGAGCGCGCGATTCACGTTCTGCATCGCCTGCGTCGCGGCGCCCTTCAGGAGATTATCCAGCGTGGCTACCACGACGACGCGGCGACCGTCCGCCGACATCTCGAACGCACCGACTTCCGCATGGTGTTTGTTCGCGATACGGCTGACCCACGGTGCGTCGTCCAGCACCCGCACCAGCTTCTCGTTCTCGTAAGCGCCACGGAAACGCGCCACGACCTCGTCGCGCTTCATGGGCCGCGCCAGATAGAGATTGGTGGTGACGGTAAGACCGCGGAAATGCGGCGCGACATGCGGCATGAATTCCACGGGCACACCCAGGTGCCGGCTGGCTTCGCGCTCGTGCATATGACCGGTGAGCGAGTACGGCATCAGGTTGTCGCGCAACTTCTCCGGATCGTTACGATCCGAAGGCGTGGTGCCCGCACCCGAATAGCCCGAGACACCGAACGATACCGGCGGCGCGGCCAGCAGATCTTTCACTGGCGCGATCGACAGCTGCACCGCCGTGGCATAGCAGCCGGGATTGCTGATCCGCTTTTCGCCGCGCCAGCGCTCGCGATAAAGCTCCGGAAGGCCGTAAAACCAGCGCTCGTCGAAACGATAGTCGGCCGATAGGTCGACCACTACCGTGCCTTTGTCCGCTTTGTCGATGGCCTCGACGTACGGTGCCGCCTTGCCGTTCGGTAACGCGAGAATGACGACATCCATCCCCTGCGCGGCGACGGCTTCGGCATCGAGATTCGTGAAACGAAGCTCGCCCTTGTAGGTGTCGTTATGGTCGGCAAGGCGCTGGCCATCGAGCTCGCGCGACGAGACGAAGGCGAGTTCGAGTGCCGGGTGGTTCGCGATGAGGCGAATGAGTTCGGCGCCCGTATGACCGCGCGCGCCGACGATACCGATAGTCTTCTTCGACATGATGATTCAGTCCGTAAGGGTCGGCTCGCGCGTGGCGCAATGAGCCACGCAGCGTTCGATATCGGCGAAGTTATCGAGACCGTACCAGAACACCTTCCAGCGATCCTGCTTGAAGCAGCCGTCGGATTCGGCGTAGTAGAAGTGATTGATGGTATTGCCATGGCGCGAACGCCAGAACAGTTTCGGATTTTCGTCGCGCATCACCTGCCACACGGCACGTCCCAGGCCTTCGCCCTGCGCATCGTCGAGTACGGCGAACTTATCCAGATAAGCGAACCCATCCTCCTTCGTCAGGATCATCGCGGCGCGATAGTTTTCGCTGACGTAAAGACGGTAGATATCCGTGCGATCGAAGTAATCGGAAACCAGCGTACGGCCGAAGCTGGACTCGATCAGGCCGCGCATGCGCTCCAGGTCGACACCATCCCACGATTCGAAGCGCAGCACGCGCTCGCCGCGGCGAACCAGCGTACCGGAACCCTTGTGCGTGAAGAGCTCCTTGGCCAGTTCCGACGGGCGCGTGATCGACACCGACGAGGTCAGCGGCAGATCGTCCAGCAGGTCCTTGATCTGTTCGATTTTCAGGCGCATGCCCGAATGCAACCAGGGCTGCGCGAGCAACTGGTCGTATTCGGTGGACAGGTTGATCGAGTCGATGATCTCGCCATCGCCGTCCAGCAATCCGCCCGTGCCGGTGAGAAAAACGATCTTGTACGGCTGCAATACACGTACCAGTTCGTTCGCGGCAAAGTCCGCATTGATGTTAAGTATCTGGCCCGCATCCGTTTCGCCAAGGCTGGCGATGACCGGAATCGACCCGGCGCGTAGGCTCGCTTCGATCGGGGCGAGATTGATTTCCCGCACCTTGCCGACCAGTCCGTAGGTTTCCGGATCGAGATAGTCGGCCGTGAATACACCCGACGGTACCGATGTCGCGCGCGTATCGGCCTGCTGCAGCGCTTCGACCAGCCGCAGGTTCTGCGACTGGAATACGCGGCGAACGATGGCCAGCGCTTCAGGCGTCGTGACGCGCAGGCCATTGACCGTATGCTTCTCGATGCCGGCCGCCGACAGTTCTTCGTCCAGCTGCGGACCCGCGCCATGCAGCACGATCGGCGTCAGGCCGACCTGCTGCAGGAATGCGAGCGACGACGTCAGCGCCGGCAGGTCGTCGCGCAGCACGGCGCCGCCGACCTTGACCACGGCGAACCGCTTCGCATCCAGCTGCGAGAAGCGCTTCAGATACTGCTGGATCTCCCGCGCGCTGCCCATGCTGGACAGCAGGCGGACGATGGTCTTGCGCGTGTGCTTATGCGTTTCCACTTTCGACGATCCGGTAGATGGTTTGCGCGTATTGCTGAAGCTGGTCGAGGGCGACCCATTCGTCGGCACTATGGGCCTGGGCAATGTCCCCGGGGCCATAAACGAAGGACGTGAAGCCCGCTGCCGAGAACAGCGCCGATTCGGTCCAGAAGTCGACCGCGTTGCCGACGGGAATCTCGAGTTCGTCCGCGATATCGCGCGCGGCCAGACGACGGGATTCGGCCGTGGCCGTGTCGCCCGCGGGCAGCGAATCGCCGCGGAAGGTTTCGCCGAACGTGACCGGATACGGCTCGACCAGCGTGCGGAAGGTTTCCAGCATGCGATCCGCGTCCATCGACGGCAGCGGACGGAAACCGAAGCGCACGTCGGCGGTAGGCGCGATGACGTTCGCCTTGATCCCGCCTTCGACCTTGCCGATGTTGAAGCGCAGACCGGTGAGGCCGCCAAAGCGTTCGTGCGACTGATCCTGCACGAAGTCCAGCGCCGCGGCACCCCAGCGAATGGCCTGGTGAAGCGCGCTGTCCGAAGGCTTCTGTTCGCCCGACGCGTGACCCGCGCGGCCGCTGAAGCTCATCTGCACCGAATGGATGCCGCGATGTGCCAGCACCGCTTCGCCCTTCGTCGGTTCGGCGACGATGATGGCGGCGTAGTCACGCGGCGTCTTCAGGAAGCCGTCGATGCAACGCGCGTCGTTGGCTTCTTCATCCGTGGAAAGCAGCAGCGCCATGTCGCCGCTGGTGGCATGGGCCACGGCGACCAACGCGGCCGCCGCGCCCTTGATATCGCAGGCACCGAGGCCCACTGCGCGCTCGCCGTCCACGCGCAGCTCGAACGGGCTGGCCGTCCAGTGCGGGGAGTCGGGCACGGTGTCCATGTGTACGTTGAACAGATACTTCGGTTTGCCGCGCACGGCGTACAGATTCACGGCACCGGCGCCGAAATCCGTCACCTGCACATCGAACCCCGGCAGGGCCGAACGCAGGTAATCGAAGATCCCGCCGGTACCGATGGTTCGGGGCGGGTTGCGCGTATCGAACCCGACCAGCGCGCGCAGGTGGGTCAGCGTGTCTTCCAGTAGCTTGTTCATGAGGTTCCGTTTTGGGCGGCCAGCCTGGCCGCGTCCGTATAGACGTCCGGATGATAGCGTTCCATCAGCGTTTCGGGTCGGCCTGGCGCCGCAAAACCGAGCGGCGCATACAGCGCATGGGCATTCCAGGTCGCCAGCATGAAACGGCGCAGCCCCTGCAACGAAGGCCATGCCATCACCTCGGCCATCAGCGCTTTTGCATAGCCGCTTCCGCGATGCTCGGGCAACACGAATACGTCGACCAGATAGGCGAATGTCGCTTGATCGGTGATGACCCGCGCGAACGCGACCTGTTCCGCACCGACATAGCCGCCGAAACAGATCGAATGCTCGATGGAACGTTCCACGGTTTCGCGCGGGATGCCTTTGGCCCAGGTGGACTGGGTCGACAGGAATGCATGCACGAGCCCGACGTCGAGCTCGTGTTTATCCGCGCTGATGCGAAGTTCGCTCATTTGCGGGCCTGACGATCGACTTCGGCCCAAACCGTGGAGCTCATGCCGTAGAGCTTGATGAAGCCCTCGGCCTCGGCCACGCCCCAGTCGGCCGCCTGCGCGTACGTCGCCTTCGACGTCTGCAGGATGTTCTTCGACTCGACCTTCACCGCGTACACCGAACCGCCGCGCGTTTCGATGATCACCGTGCCGTCGACCTTGCGCTGCGTCGACACGAGATAGGCTTCCAGATCGGTCTTGATCGGATCGTTGAAGAATCCTTCGTAGGCGACTTCGGTCCACTTGCGGCCGATTTCCGGCTTGAAACGATTCTGCTGCTTGCTGAGCACGGTTTCCTCAAGCGCACGATGCGCCGTGAGCAGGCCCGTCAGCGCGGGCGCCTCGAACACGATGCGACCCTTGAGGCCGATGTTCGTATCGCCGGTATACATGCTGCGGCCCACGCCGTAGCGGGCCAGCTCGCGATTCAGGAACTGCAGGATCTCCGGGCCGCTGGCCGCCTTGCCGTTCAGCGATACCGCGTTGCCCTTCTCGAAGCCGAGCGTAATCTGCAGCGGTTCCAGCGGCCATTCGCTACGCGGCGCACACCAGCCGATGGCGCCCTCGCCCGGAATTTCCCATGCGTCGATTTCGCCGCCGGATATGGTCACCCCGAGCACGTTCTCGTTGATCGTGTAGTGCTTGGTCTTGGCGCGGACTTCGAAGCCCTTGTCTTCGAGGTACTTCTGTTCGTACGCGCGGACCTGGGTGTGTTCGCGCTGGATTTCGCGGATCGGCGCAACGATGGTGTAGTCGCCCAGGGCCTTCACGGTCAGGTCGAAACGGACCTGGTCGTTGCCCATGCCCGTGCAGCCGTGCGCGAAGTACTTCGTGCCGAGTTCGTCGCAGCGCTTCAGCGACTCCTGCACGATGAGGTAACGATCCGACACCAGCAGCGGGTACTGGCCCTGATAGAACTCGCCAGCCCAGATCAGCGGCGTAACGAAGGTGTCCCAGATCGCCTGCGCGGCATCGGCCGTGCGATGCGAGGCGGCGCCCAGTTCGATGGCGCGCTGCTCGATGTACTCGCGCTCCTCGGCCGACACGCCACCGGTGTCGACGAAAACGGTATGGACGCTATAACCCTGCTCCATGAGGTAAGGCACGCAGAAGCTGGTGTCGAGGCCGCCGGAAAACGCGAGGACGATATCTTTGCTGGACATGGATGCTCCGGAAAAAAAGTAAGTCGAAAAGAAAAATCTGCGCGACGATCAGAAGCCGAGGCCGGACTTCCCGCCCGACGACTGCGAAATAAGCGAAGCCATCACCGCCTTCTGCACGTGCAGGCGGTTCTCTGCTTCGTCGATGGCGATGCATGCAGGGGAATCCATGACCGCATCGGTCGCTTTGATGTTGCGGCGAAGCGGCAGGCAATGACTGAAGAGCCCATTGTTCGTGAGCGCCATCTTGGCTTCGTCCACGATGAAGTGACGATTGGCCTCGCGAATGGCCTTTTCTTCGTCCCAGCGGCCGAAGTACGGAATCGCACCCCAGCTCTTCGCATAGATCACGTCGGCGTCGCGGTAGGACGCTTCGATGTCGTGCGAGACCTGCAACGAACCGCCGTTCTCCCGGGCGTTGGCCTTCGCGAACTCCATATAGCGTTCGTCGAGGATGTATTCGGGCGTCGGACACAGCAGCGTGACGTCCATGCCCATCTTCGTCGCGATCAGCAGCGCCGAGTTCGCCACGGCCGTGTTCAGCGGCTTCGGATGGTAGGTCCAGGTCAGCACGTACTTGCGGTTCTGCAGGTTGCCCAGATGCTCCTTCAGGGCCAGCGCGTGCGCCAGCTCCTGGCAGGGATGGGTGATGGTTTCGAGATTGATGACCGGCACCGTGGCGTACCGGGCGAAGGACTTCAGCACCTTGTCCTCGCGATCGACCGACCAGTCGACGAACTTCGGGAAAGCACGCACGGCGATCAGATCCACATAGCGCGACAGCACCCGCGCCACTTCCGCGATGTGTTCCTCGGTGTCCCCGTCCATGACGCTGCCCACTTCGAACTCGATCGGCCACGCATCCTTGCCCGGCGAAAGCACCACGGCATGACCGCCCAGTTGGAACGCGCCCAGCTCGAAACTGGTACGGGTGCGCATCGAGGGATTGAAGAACATCAGCGCGATGGATTTGCCGGCCAGTTGCTGACCTGCGGGCGAGCGCTTGAACTCGGCGGCCTGCTCAAGCAGGGCGTCGATCTCGGCGCGGCTGTAATCCTGGGTGGAAAGGAAGTGGCGAACGGTCATGGCAATCCAGTTCGGGTCGGTGAGAGAAAAGAGTTAAGGAGCCAGAAACGAAAAAACCCGGCACTAGGCCGGGTTTTTAGTCGATACGGATGAAACGCGCGCGACAGCCTACCCGGCCATGTATCCCATGTACGGTCGACGAGCACGCGACGTCATTCCTGCGGCCATGCGGGCGCTGGTCAGAACATTCGCGGTGTAGACGGCGGTGGTCACAAGGATGGGCCTTGGAATCGAGAACCGGCATCATGCCGATATTTGTTGCGTCGCGCAACATGAAACCGCCGCCCATGGGGCGGCGGTGTTATGGAACGGTCAGTCGGCGGGAGCGACGCTGACCCGGACCCGGAGGCGCTCGCCCGGATCGTAATTCAGCCGGGACACGTAGACCTCGCCCCGATAACGGTATTCGACGTCGTAACCGGCGATCCGGCGCTGCTCGGAGACCGAGCTGACGTCGCGGCAACGGGTTTCCGTGCCCTGATAGACGCGGTCGTCGCCACGGCTGACGTTATTGCCGACGGCGCCACCGGCCACGGCACCCACGACGGTGGCCGCCGTGCGGCCGTTGCCCTTGCCGACGGTGTTACCGAGCACGCCACCGACCACGGCGCCAAGGATGGTGCCCGCCGTGCTGCCGCTGCTCTGCTCGCGATGGACCACGGGCTGGTCGTAGCATTCCTGACGGGGAGTTTCCACGCGGGCGACGCCGTAGACCGGATCGACGCGCAGGACGTCCGCCCAGCCGTAATGGGTGTTGTCGTCCTGAGGGGACGACGGATAACGGGCGTCCTGCGCACTGACGCCGGTGGCGATAAATGCGAGCAGGAACACGGGGATGAGCAGGCGGGACATGTAAGTACGACCTCCGAAGGCGCATTTCTTGCAGCGCTATAACTGCTATTTAGGCAAATTCACGCTGAATCCACGCTTAGAGAACGCGGCAGCCGGCCTGACAGTCCTGTCAACCAATCACCCGGATGTGCGTAAGTTCAGTTCCCGCGGGCGCGCGCCGCTTGACTGGCTTGGTAATATCGGGGACTGGCCGACGACGGATTTCCGATGGCGATTTCGCTCTACAACACCCTGACACGCCGTACCGAGGCGTTCGTTCCCCAGGATCCGGACCGGGTGACGATGTATGTCTGTGGCCCCACGGTCTACAACTACATCCATATCGGAAACGCCCGCCCACCGGTCGTTTTCGACGTACTGGCGCGCCTGCTGCGCCGGCACTACCCCCATGTGGTCTACGCCCGGAACATCACGGACGTCGACGACAAGATCAATGCGGCCGCACGCGAGCTGGACGTCGACATCTCGGTCATCACCGACCGCTACGCGCAGGCGTATCGCGACGACATGGCCGGACTGGGCGTCGCCCCGCCGGATATCGAGCCGCACGCCACCGACCACATCCCCCAGATCATCGCCATGATCGAACGCCTGCTCGAAGGCGGCCACGCCTACGCAGCGGAGGGACACGTCCTGTTCGACGTCGCCTCGTACGCTCGCTACGGCGAGCTGTCGGGCCGCGACCCGGACGAGCTTCTGGCCGGCGCACGCGTCGAAGTGGCGCCGTACAAGAAGAATCCCGGCGACTTCGTGCTGTGGAAACCCTCCAGCGCCGACCTGCCCGGCTGGGACAGCCCGTGGGGCCGTGGCCGTCCGGGGTGGCACATCGAGTGCTCGGCCATGACCGAGGCGCACCTGGGCGAAACCATCGACATCCACGCCGGTGGCGTCGACCTCACCTTCCCGCACCACGAAAACGAAATCGCGCAGAGCACCTGCGCGCATGGCGGCAAGGTATTCGCGCGTTACTGGCTGCACAACGGCATGCTGACCTTCGAAGGCCGCAAGATGTCCAAGTCACTGGGCAACGTGCTCCAGCTGCATGAACTGCTGCGCCAGCACCCGGCCGAGGCCCTGCGCCTGATGTTGCTGCGCGGACATTACCGCCAGCCGCTCGACTGGTCGGACAACGCCATGACCCAGGCCGTACGTACGCTGGACGGCTGGTACGGCGTCCTGCGGGACATGGCCGACGTCGAAGCGGACGGGCAGATTCCCGCCGCCGTGGAAGCCGCGTTGTGCGACGACCTGAATACGCCGCAGGCGCTGGCCGAAATCTCCCAACTTGCGGACACCGCGCGCCAGGCCAGCGAACCGGCCGCGCGCCGCGCCGCGAAAGCCGCCCTGCTTGGCGGCGCGGCACTGCTCGGCTTGCTGCAGCAGGAGCCCGAGACGTGGTTCAAGCAAGGCAACGATGGCGAAGCCGTGGACGCCACCGCGATCGACGCGCTGCTGGAGGAACGCCAGGCTGCACGAGCCGCCCGCGATTTCGCCCGCTCCGACGCTATCCGCGACGAGCTGAAAGCGTTGGGCATCGCTATCGAGGACGGCGCTCAGGGCACGCGCTGGAGCGTGGTGAAGGCATGAACCAGCCCGTCGAAAAAACCGCAGCCGAAGCGCAGGCGGCCATCGCCGAGGAATTCGCGTTCTTCAGCGACTGGACCGAGCGCTACCAGTACCTGATCGATCTGGGCCGCCAGCTGCCGCCCTTCCCCCAGGAATGGAAGAACGAGGACAACCGCGTCCACGGCTGCCAGTCGATGGTGTGGCTGATTCCCAGCGGCGATCCGGGGCACATGCATTTCGACGCGGCCAGCGATTCGGCCATCGTGTCGGGCCTGATCGCCCTCGTACTGCGGGTCTACTCGAATCGTTCCGCCCGCGAGATCGTGGACACCGAACCGACCTTCATCGAGACCATCGGCCTCGCAAAGCATCTGTCGCCGACGCGCTCGAACGGCCTGGCGGCAATGCTGGCCAAACTGAAGGCGCAGGCGGCCTCGGCGCTGGTCTGATCGGGCTCATTCGATCCGCGGACCCGAACCGGTCCGCGTCCCGCGAACTATCGAGGCATGCGTACCGCGGAATCGCGCAGGGCGGACTCGCGCAGAACCTCGTCCAGGCCCGCCGTCTCTTCGGTGTCCAATACGCTATGCCCCGGGCGATGCATGCCCGTTGTCGAATCCGTGACCTCCGCGGTGCCGCCGTTGGTGTGATTCACGTCGGCAGGGGTATTTGTGCTCATGAGTCCATCCTTCGGGTTTCGGGCATCTTACCGATCGTTTCGCCCGATTGCTCGGGAGCGGGCACGTCGTCGCAACAAAAGCGGCTCGTGTTATCTCAGCGGTTTCGTCGGCTCACGCTCGTGCCTCGGGGAAGCCGCGACCGGGTTGGCCCTTGGGGCCTTCGGCGCCGTCCCTGCGGGAGCGGGCCGTAGCGCCGCTTCGCTCCGTCACTAGGCATCGCGGCCCTCGGCTAAGGCGGCCCCAAGGGCCAACCCGGCCACGGCACCGTCGACTGCGGTTTGTTGTGGGAGAGCGTGAGCGGAGCACGTGGATGGCGCGGACCGGCATGCGGTCGCCTATCCATGCGTCGATGCGACGCTCTCCTCCACGTGACCGCAGCGTTCGGGAGAGCCGTCGGCCACCACCCTCGACGCGACTTGCGCAACCGAGCGCGAAGGGCGGATCAGGCCCGCAGGGGGCGGACCTGGACGGTCCGCCGTTTTTGCTGAGGCAGGGAGGCCGAATCAAAAACCCCCGCCCGCAGCGCGGGCGCGACGGGGCGCAGCCATAGAACAAAAGCCGCGCAGCGGCTCTCCTTCCCCGAGCGACGGTGAAGCCGGAGCGTCGAGGGTGGTGGCCGACGGCTCCCCCGAAACGTCACAGCGCGAAAGCGATGGCAAAGCCGAGCCGTCCCCCGAAAAGGCGTGAAGAACCACAAAAAAAGCCCCGCCAGAGCGGGGCTTTTCTTCGTACGTATCGACTCAGCGAATCAGTCGCCCATCTGCTTCTGCAGATGTTCGCGACGTTCCTGCGCATCGAGCGACAGCGTAGCGATGGGACGGGCGTCGAGGCGGTCTACACCGATCTCTTCGTCTGTCTCTTCGCAGAAACCGTAGCGTCCTTCCTCGATCCGGCGCAAGGCCTTGTCGATCTTGGAAATCAGCTTACGGTAACGGTCGCGCGTACGCAGTTCGAGCGAGTTTTCGGTTTCGCGCGTAGCACGTTCGGCTTCATCGCCAACGTCACGGACTTCCTCACGGAGGTTGTCCATCGTCTGACGCGACTCTTCGACCAGCTGATCGCGCCAGTCGCGCAGCTTGTTGCGGAAATAGGCGAGGTGACGAGGATTCATGTATTCCTCGTCCGCCTTCGGGCGATAGCCCTTGGGCAACTCGATCTGCGTCGTGGCGGGCAGTGCGTAACGCCCGTCTTCGCGGGTCACGCCGTTGTCGGCGGATTTTGAGGCAAGACTATTCATTCGTGATTGCGTGGACTTTTCGTTCTTGGAAGAAGAGCGGCTGGACACCGCGGACGCTGTCCGGGGTGGCGCAACGGCAACGGCGGACGCCATACGGCCCGGTGTGGGTCTGACGACATCTTGCGCGACAGCGGTTTTTTTCACTGCCGGTGCGGGGGCCGCTTTGGGCGAGGCGGATGCCTGCTTTGGAGCGGCCGTCCTGGTGACGGGTGCTGCGGCTTTCTTGGGTGCCGGCTTGACGGCCTTGGCCGGTGCCTTTGTGGCGACTTTCTTTACCACCGCCTTCGTGGCGGCCTTCTTTGCCGGTGCGGCTGGCTTTGCGACCTTCGCCACGGGTTTCGCCGCAGGCTTGGGACGGGCCACCGGAACGGCCTTCTTCGCCGGGGCCTGCTTGGCCACGACTTTCTTTACCACAGCCTTCGCTGCCTTGACGGGCTTCGCAGGCGCTTTGCCGGCTACGGGCTTGACGGTCTTGACCGCCTTTTTCGCAGCCTTCGCTACGGGTCGAGCCGACGTCTTCGACGCGGGTTTGACGCTCTTCCCCCCGGAAGCGGCCGCATGGCCCTTTTTCGCGTCACCGGCCTTGGCACCACCTTTCCCGGCGGTTGCTTTGGCTACTACGGAACTACGAGCGGTTTTCGCCATATCCTTCACCTTAGTGGCCGTGGCGGCGGGGTGTTATAGCCCAGATGTGTTACCCCAGCAACCCATCTTCTGGAATACTTATAAACCTTAAAGGTTGCCGGCACCCTGCCCGGCCGATGCCGGATACCGTGGCCCGCCTCCTCATCTCCCTGCTCTCCCTCTATAAACGCTGGCTGAGTCCGCTGCTTGGACAACGTTGCCGGTTCCATCCATCCTGTTCCGATTATGCACGTGTTGCCATTGCACGCTTCGGTCCGATGCGTGGCATGGTCCTCGCCATCTGGCGCATCCTCCGATGCCAACCGCTGTGCGAGGGCGGAGACGATCCCGTACCCGAACAATTTGTCCTGCGCCGCTGTGGCGCCCAAGGAGCACATTCGCATGACTGATGCCTGGCTGTTCAAGAACGCCGAGATGATTAACGAAGGCCGCCGATGGATAGGCGATCTCCGCGTCCGGAACGGAAAAATCGAGACTATCGGCGAGGGACTGACAAGGATCGGTGACGAACAGGTGATCGACGCCAACGGCCTGTGGCTGCTGCCGGGGATGATCGACGACCAGGTGCATTTCCGCGAACCCGGCCTTACGGCCAAGGCGGACATCTACAGCGAATCTCGCGCCTGTGCCGCCGGCGGTATCACCAGCTACATGGAAATGCCGAATACGAAGCCGCCGGCGCTTGACCGCGACTCGCTCGAAGCGAAGTACACGCGCGCCGCCGAAACCTCGGCCGTAAACTACGCTTTCTACCTCGGCGCCAGCAACGACAACCTCGAAGCCATCCGCACGCTCGACCCGAAATCCGCGCCGGGCGTGAAGGTATTCATGGGCGCGTCGACCGGCAACATGCTGGTCGACAACCCCGAAACGCTGGACGCCATCTTCCGCGACGTGCCCACGCCGATCATCACGCATTGCGAAGACACCCCGATGATCGACGCGAATCTCGCGAAGGCGCACGAGGTATACGGCGAGGATATCCCCGCCCGCGAGCATCCGTTGATCCGCTCACGCGAGGCCTGCATCAAGTCCACGCGCCTGGCGATCGCGCTGGCGAAGAAGCACGGCACGCGTCTGCACGTGCTGCACATCTCGACCGCCGACGAACTCGCCCTGTTCGAACCGGGCCCGATCGAAGGGAAGAAGATCACGGCCGAAACCTGCGTGCACTTCCTGCATTTCAGCGATGCCGACTACGAGAAGCTCGGCTTCCTGATCAAGTGCAATCCTGCGATCAAGACGGCGAACGACCGCGAAGCCATCACCAAAGCGCTGGCCGAAGGCCGCATCGACGTGCTGGCGACGGATCACGCGCCGCACCTGCTCGAGGAAAAGGAGCAGAAGTACGACAAGGCGCCGTCCGGCCTGCCGCTGGTGCAGTTCGCCCTGCAGGCGGCGCTGGAGCGCGTTTTCGAGGGCAAGCTGACGCTGGAGCGCATCGTGGAAGCGGTCTGCCACGCGCCGGCCAAGCTGTTCGATGTCGACAAGCGCGGCTTTCTCCGTGAAGGCTACGCGGCCGACCTGGTGCTGGTCGATCCGGCAACCCCGCACACGGTTACCCGCGCGGAGGTGCTGTCCAAGTGCGGCTGGTCGCCGTTCGAAGGCACGACGTTCCGTACCAGCATCGCGTCGACCTTCGTCAACGGACAGCGGGTCTGGGACGGCAAGAAAGTCGACGATAGCGTGCGTGGCCAGCGTCTGGCGTTCGATCGTTGATGCATCGACATCTGATTGCGCTGCTCGCACTGGCGTTCAGCGCGACGGTCGTGGCCGCGGACCTGCCCTCGTCCGTGTCCCAGGGCGGTCTTGTCATGGGACACGCCGCACCGGGCTCGCGCGTCAGCGTGGCTGGCAAAGCGGTGCGCGTGGGCGAGGACGGCACATTCGTCTTTGGCGCCGGCCGCGATGAGGGCGGTCCCATCGACGTCGCCATAACGGCGCCCGGCGGGTCGACACAGCGTCAGCGGCTAACGGTCACGCCCCGCGACTGGCCTATCGAGCGCGTCGAAGGCGTGCCGCCGAAGACCGTGAACCCGCCACCCGAAATCGCCGCGCGCATCCAGCGCGAACAGGCTCTCGTCACCGCCGCGCGCAACCGCGACGACGATCGGGAAGATTTCGCGAAAGGGTTCGTCTGGCCGGTGCAGGGGCGCATCAGCGGCCGCTTCGGCAATCAGCGCATCTATAACGGCGATCCCAAGGCGCCGCACTCGGGCATGGATATCGCCGTGCCGCAGGGCACGCCGGTGAAGGCACCGGCCCCGGGCATCGTGACGTTCGCGGCGCCCGACCTGTATCTGACCGGCGGCACCATCCTGCTCGACCACGGGTTTGGCCTGACCTCGAACTTCCTGCACCTGTCGCGCCTGGACGTGAAGGTAGGACAGCGTGTGACGCAGGGGCAGATCATCGGGGCGGCGGGCATGACCGGCCGCGCGACGGGGCCGCATGTGCACTGGGGGTTCAACTGGTTCGGGACGCGGCTGGATCCGCTGCTGTTGCCGGGAATCGGGCGTTAGGCCACCCAATGTCCCCCTCAACCCGCATCGTCGCTCCTGCGCGGGTGTATGGACCGGGGACATAGCGCACAGGTGTGCGGGGACATCGCGACAACGCTCATTCACGCCCTTAAGAGCGCAGCCGTCAGCGATATCGCCTACCTATAGCGTTATCGCCCTGGGCCCCTGCCTGCGCAGGGGCGACGGTGAGGGACAGATGCGTCGAAGGGTCGAACACGTTCCCTCGACGGCAAAAGCGCGTTTAGCGCGCCTTGCTCGCAAATGCCACTGCATCGTGCGGATGCAGACTCTCATGGTGCGCAATGCGCACATGGAAATCCGCGATACGCGCATCGGCTTCCAGCGTCTTCTGAATCCGGCGCGCCGCATCCTCGCAGAACATCAGATTGCCGCCATTCGCCAGCGCGAACGCCTGCTCGTCCTCACGCTTCACCGCCGTTTGCACTGGCGTACCCAGCGCGGATTCCACGCGATCGATCATGTCGATCAGCGGGAAGCCCTCGTCCGAAACCGGCCGCACACGCAGCGTTGCGGTGCTGCGCTGGGCGTGCGGTGTAGCGACGATGCCTTGCTCGCTGCCAAGCCACTTGAGGATCGTGTCGCGATCCAGCTCGCGGTCCGCGGGGAAATTCTGAGCGAAGCGCTCCTGGATCAACTGGCGCGACAGCGCCGCCGAAGCGGGACAAGTCGAGGAATACACAACGTCGGTCGTGATTTCCAGCGCGAAACGGTCGCCGGAAAGCGTGGCGTCCAGGGTGATCGGATATGCGCGCCAACCGCTGTTGTCGCTGCGCAGGGCGCGGCGACGTACCAGGTGCTCGAAGCGGAGGGTGATGCGCGCATGGTCGGACAGATCCGCGTGCGACGTAAGGAAAGCCTGAAGAAGGGTCTTGAGACCGGCCGAGGTGACGGTTTCCGCGGACAGATACTGCTCGACAAGAAGGTACAGCCGCGACATATGGATGCCGCGCGCTTCGGGACGGATCAGATTGACCCATGCGCCGACGCGGGCGCTGGTGCCGCGCACGTCGCCGTCTCCGGCGTCGAAAGCGACGGGCATTTCCATGCCGTCCATACCGACCCAGTCGAGCGTGCCGATGGCCAGCGCATGTTCCTGCGAGGCGACATCGGGCATGAGACGGGGAATGGAGTCGTGGATGTACATGCTTGTTCCTGATGAGTCCTGCCGGGCCTTCGGGCCGGCCTGCGTCACCGTTATGGGGCCAGCCCCCGACGGGTCAATGGTTGAGTGCGGGAAACGCTGCGTTTCGTTTCATTCGCGACGGCGACTGTCGCGGGCGGCGCGCCACGCGCGGAACGCCGTGGCCGGCCCCGTCCGCGACTGGCCGCGGTGTAGCGCCCCCATGGGCTCCGCGGCACGAGCGGCCCCGCAAGCAATGGTCAGCGCCGTACGGCCCTCGAGGCCGCGAAACACGCTCAGAGGGCCATCCAGCGCCATCGCCTCGCGTAGGGCTGCGGCGATATCCGCCAACTGCGCACGCATCGCCTCGCGCCGCTCAGGCGTGTCCGACTTCATCTGCTGCCGGCTGAGACCATGCCGGGCCAGGCGCGACATCGGCAACGGCAGGCGCTCGTGGTCGGCATCCAGCTCCAGACGCGACAGCGAAAACAGCAGATGCGACAACGTGGCCACCCGGGCGGCTTTTTCGGCGGACGCATCGGAACCGTACCACCAGGCCGTTTCCAGCTCCGCCAGCGCGCCGTGCATGCCGCGGGCCGCTGCGATCTGGGCAGCGAAGTCCGAGGCCGTTCCCTGATCGATCTGCCCCATCGCAGCCAGCACGGGCGCGACCCAGCGTTCCGCCGGCACACGTCGCGCGCGGTCGCTGGACCACAGCAGCTTGGTCAACGGATGTCGCCCGCCGCTGGCGGGCGCGCCGGAAAGCTCCTCGGCCCACCAGTTGAGTTTGGCAGCCGCGACCTGCGGCTCGCGAATGCCATATGCGGAGGCGATCATTTCCTGTTCCAACGCCGCGAGCGCCACGTGGACGTCGCGCTCGGACGCGTCGACGAACGGCAGCGCGATGCGCTGCTGCGGCTGGACGGCCAGCCATTTGTCCACGTAGCTCGAGATCGGACCCTCGCTCACGCGACCACTTCTCCCAGACCGAGCAAGGCGGCCAGTTCGGCTGGTGTATCGACCACGGCATCGGCGCCCCAGCCATCCGGATCGCCGCCGTCGAGATAGCCCCAGCGAACCGCCACGGTGTACAGGCCAGCGGCGCGACCGGCGAGGATGTCACGCCGGTCGTCGCCGACGAACACGCAACGCGCCGGATCGACGCCAGCCTGTTCGCAGGCGTAAAGCACAGGAGCGGGATCGGGTTTCTTTACCGGCAACGTATCGCCGGAAACGACCGCCGCGGTGTTCCAGTGCGGAACGAGTCGCGGCAGCAGCGCGTCGGTAAGGAAGCCCGGCTTGTTCGTGACGACGCCCCAGACGATACCGCGCGCGTCGAGCGCTTCCAGCATCGGCTCGATGCCATCGAACGCGACGGTATGCGAGGCCATCGACGCTTCGTAGATTTCCAGGTAACGCGGAACGCGGGCGAGCAGCGCCGCGTCGTCGGCCTCGGGGAAAGCGCACGACAACACGGCACGCGAACCGCGCGACACCACCGCGCGCACCGGCTCGTACGGCGGCGGCGCAACGCCTTCTTCCGCGCACTGGATCACCAGCGAGGCGTAGAGATCCGGCGCACTGTCCAGCAGCGTGCCGTCCAAGTCGAAGAAGACGCCGGCCGGCGCGAACGCGGGCCGGTTCATGCGACCTTCCGTGCGCTGAGCACGTAGTTGACCGAGGTATTGCCAGTCAGTCGCGCATTGCGTGTGAGCGGGTTATAAGCCAGCCCCTGGATGTCTTCGAGTTCCAGATCGAACCGGCGCAGCATGCCGGCCACTTCGGACGGCTTGAGGAACTGGGCGTAATGGTGCGTACCGCGGGGCAGCAGGCGCATCAGATACTCCGCGCCGACGATGGCCGCGCCGAATGCCGCGGGCGTGCGATTCAGCGTCGACAGGAACAGCTGGCCACCGGGCTTCAGCATCGCCGACAGATCGTGCACCAGCGCGGCCGGATCGGGCACGTGCTCGATCAGTTCCATGCAGCAGACGACATCGAACGATGCGGGTTCGGCTTCGGCCAGGTCCGACGAGGACTGCACGCGGTAGTCGACGGAAAGCTCCGACTCGAACAGGTGCAGCTTCGCGATCTCGATCAGCTTGTCGCCGAGATCGATGGCCGTGACGTTCGCGCCGGCGCGTGCCAGCGCCTCGCTAAGCAGGCCGCCGCCGCAACCGACGTCGACGACACGTGCGCCGCGCAGCGAGGCGCGACCGGCGACATAGGCCGAACGCACCGGATTCAGATCGTGTAACGGGCGCGACTCGCCGTCGGGATCCCACCAGCGTGCGGCGAGTTTCTCGAAGCGCGCGATTTCTTCGGCGCTGACATTGGCGTTGGCTTGCATGGGAACCACCTCGTGCGGCAAGGAAGGGGCGCTTTCAGCGCGCCTGCCATTCGTGAATCGTCATCACCGACGAACCGGTGATGTGCAGCGGATCGGATTCGACCACCCGGGTAGCCGTGGCCATATCCGGGGCGAGCAACAGGTATGCGCCACCCGAACGGTCCGCGAAAGGGCCAGTCATTTCGATCAGCCGCTGTTCTTTCAGATCGGCCAGGAAAACCAGATGGGCTTCCGCCGCCGCCGGATCGAAGGTCGGCTTGCGCATGGCGAGCACCAAAAAACGCTTCAGGCCGGTATCGCTCATGCGACATCTCCCGCGGCGATGATCTCGCGCCAGCCCCGCGCTTTCGCGCGGATGGCGTCCGTATCGATACCGACGAGCTTCCGGTCGGCGAGCTTGCGCGTGCCGTCGATCCATACGTCGCTGACCTGATGGCGGCCCGCGGCATATACCAGCTGCGAAGCCACGTGATACAGCGGCTGGGTTTCGAGATCGTCCAGACGGATGGCCGCAAGGTCGGCACGTTTACCCACTTCGATGGAACCGACGCGGTCGCCCAGGCCCATGGCCTTCGCACCATTGAGCGTGGCGGCGCGCAGCGCATACGCGGCGTCGAATGCCGCGGCGTCGCCGGCGACGGCTTTCGCGAGCAGAGCCGCGGTGCGCATCTCGCCGAACATGTCCAGATCGTTATTCGATGCGCAGCCATCGGTGCCGATGGCGACGTTGACGCCCGCGACACGCAGCTTTTCGGCCGGGCAGAAACCCGATGCCAGCTTGAGGTTCGACTCGGGGCAATGCACGACCGAGACACCCGCGGCTGCGCAAGCGGCGATCTCGCCGTCGGTCAGCTGCGTCATGTGTACGGCGATCAGCCGTTCGTTGACGATGCCCAACTGCTGCAGGCGCTGGAACGGACGGATGCCGTGATCGCGGATGCTCTCTTCGACTTCCTGCGCGGTCTCGTGCGTATGCAGGTGCACCGGGATATCGAGCTGGTCGGAGAGCATGCGGATGCGCTCGAAACTTTCATCGGCAACGGTATATGGCGCATGCGGCACGAACGACGTCGTCAGCAGTGCTTCGCCGATCAGATCATCGTGCACCTGCTCGGCGCGTGCGAAGTATTCGTCGCGCGTCTTCGCCCAAGGGCTGGGAAATTCGATGACCGGCAGACCGACCACGGCGCGGAAACCCATGCGCCGGTACGTCGCCGCGATCACGTCGGGAAAGAAGTAGTTTTCGTTGGCACAGGTCGTGCCGCCACGAATCATTTCGGCGACCGCCAGTTCCACGCCGTCGCGAATGAAGTCCGGACCCATGACGCGGCCTTCGGCCGGCCAGATGTGCTTGGTAAGCCAGGTCATCAGCGGCAGATCGTCCGCCAGACCGCGCATCAGCGTCATCGGGTTATGCGTATGCGCATTGATGAGACCGGGGATCAGCGCATGCTCGGAAAGCTCTACGCGTTCGCGCGGCGCATACGTGGCGCGCGCATCGGCGATGGGCAGGATCGCCTTGATTTCGCCGCCATCGATGGCAACGGCGTGATCGTCGAGTACGACGGCATGCGGTTCGACCGGGACGACCCAGCGTGCTTCGATAAGCAGGTCGATAACGGTGGGACTCGAATTCATGGGCGCCTCGGAAAAGTGGAGAAAAGTACCGGGGCCCGGAAAACCCCTATAAAGAATCGGCACGGTGCCCAGGGGGCAACCGTGCCGATCGATGTATCGAACGCCTGCGCCTTACTTACTTGACGCGGCTGTCGTACTCGCCGGTGCGGGTATCGACCTTGATGATCTCGTCCTGGTTCACGAACAGCGGGACGCGGACCACGGCACCGGTTTCGAGGGTAGCCGGCTTGCCGCCACCGCCCGAGGTGTCGCCACGGACGCCCGGATCGGTCTCGGTGATCTTCAGCTCGACGAACTTAGGCGGCTGCACGGCGATGATCTGGGTGCCGTTGAACAGCGTGATCACGCATTCCTCGTCGCCCTTGAGCCACTTCCAAGCGTCGCCCATGGCGCCGAGGGCTGCCCGGTACTGCTCGAACGTCTCGGTGTGCATGAAGATCCATTCGCGCTCGTTACCGATACCTTCGATGTACGAGAACGACGCATCGGTATCGACGGCATCGGCTTCCTCGTAGGAGTCGCTGGACTTCAGCGTCTGCTCGGTGGTGCGGCCATCCTTAAGATTGCGGATGCGGATGCGGGTGAACGCCTGGCCCTTGCCCGGCTTGACGAATTCGGCTTCGGTGATGAGCCAAGGATCGCCGTTGTGAAGGATCTTCTTGCCCGTTTTGACATCATTGAGGCCAAGGGTCGCCATGCGCTATCTGCTCCAGAGGTAAATCCGCCGCGTTCGGCGGTTAAAATGGGGGCTGTCGCGGGTCCGATCGCCCGCTCAAGGCCGCTCATGATAACCGTAAGCCCCAGCCCTCGCCTATCTCGCCCGGCTTGCACCGACTGGCGCGAGGCCTGGCGCGCCTCCGTTACCGATCCGGCCGAACTGCTGGCCCTGGTCGGCCTGCCGGAACTGGCTGCCCGCCTGCCGGAGGACAACGCCGGATTCGCCCTGCGCGTCCCCCGCGGTTTCGTGGCCCGCATGCGCCAGGGCGACGCCCGCGATCCGCTGCTGCTTCAGGTACTGCCGCAGCTGGCCGAGCTGGACGTCGTGGAAGGCTTCGTGCGCGATGCGGTGGGCGACCTGGATGCGAAAGCGGCCCACGGCATGCTTCACAAATACGAGGGCCGCGCCCTGCTCATCGCCAGCGGCAGCTGCGCCATCAATTGCAGGTACTGCTTCCGCCGGCATTTCCCGTACGGCGACGAGATCGCCGCTGCCGGCCAGTGGCGGGACGCCCTGGCGCACGTCCGGGACGACAGCTCGATCCGCGAGCTGATTCTCTCCGGTGGCGACCCGCTGGCCCTGGCGACGCATAAGCTCACGGAGCTGACCGACGGACTGGCCGGCATTCCCCACGTCGCACGACTGCGCATTCACACACGCCTGCCCATGGTGCTGCCCGAACGGATCGACGACGCATTCATCGACTGGCTGAGCGGCCTCCCACTGCAGAAAGTGGTGGTCCTGCACGCCAATCACGCACGGGAATTCGACGCCAGTGTCGACGACGCCTGCGCCCGCCTGCGCGCGGCCGGCGTTACCCTCCTTAACCAGGCAGTACTTCTGCGCGGCATCAACGACGACGTGACAACCCAGGCCGCGCTTGCCGAGCGCTCGTTCGCGGCGGGCGTGCTTCCGTATTACCTGCACCAGCTGGACCGTGTGGCGGGCGCGGCGCATTTCGAAGTCTCCGACGAGGATGCCCTGGCGCTGATGGACGGGATGCGCAGCATCCTGCCCGGCTATCTGGTCCCGCGTCTCGTACGGGAACTTCCCGGCGAGCCATCGAAGCGCCCTGTCGTCGCCCGGGCGCGCTAGTATGTAAATTCGGTGGATGGATCTGGATCAGATCGACCGCAGGGGGGCGGCCCGACAAGGGTCGTGGGGGCAAGGCTCTGGCAAGTGAACACATGAAACACGACAACGTGATCAAGATCCTTTTCATCGAAGACTCGGTGGAAGATGCCGAGCAACTGATCAACATTCTCCGCAACGGCGGTATCGCGGTAAGACCCGCCCGTGTTACCACGCTCGCCGAACTGCAATCCAGTCTCGACGAGTTCGCACCCGACCTGGTCATGCTCAATCCGGATGTCGCCGGCATAAACGCGGCCGATGTCGCCCGCCAGCTCGATGCGAGCGGCCGCGACCTTGCGCTGCTTGGCGTCATCCCCAGCCTGACCGACCAGCTCGTCAGCGACCTGTTCGCCAGCGGTACGCGCGGCGTGGCGCTACGTACTCGCCCCGCTCAGGTGCTGGCCGTCGTCCAGCGCGAATTCGAAGCGCTGACCACCCGCCGGCAAGTGCGCAAGCTGGAAACCTCGCTGCGCGAATCCGAGCGCCGTTGCGACGCGCTGCTCGATTCGTCGCGCGACGCTATCGCATACGTACACGAAGGCATGCACGTCAGGGTCAATCAGGCCTATCTCGAAACCTTCGGGTTCGACGATTTCGACGACATTCTCGGCCTGCCCATTCTCGATCTCATCTCCGTCGCGCAGGCCGACGAATTCAAGGCGCTGCTACGTGGCCTGTCGCGCGGCGACAAGCCACCCTCGCCCATCGACCTCCAGGCCCGCCGCGCCGAAGGCGGCACATTCAAGGCCAGCGTCGAATTCGCGCATGCCACATTCGAAAACGAACCCTGCCTGCAGATCGTATTCCGCCAGCAGACGGTCGACCCTGCGCTGGTGGCCCAGTTGCAGCGCGATCCCGTCACGGGCCTGTTCAATCGCGCACGCACGCTCGCGCACATCGACGAGGCCATCGCCGCCGCGGCCGGCGGTCAGGACGGCCAGGCCGTGCTGCTCGTCGAGCCGGACAACTGGAAGGACATCGTCGGCAACATCGGCATCGGTCAGGCCGACAGTCTGTTTGCCGCCATTGCGAGGAAGGTCAGCGATGCCATCGGCGAGGAAGACATCGCCGGTGTGCTCGGCGACCACACCTTGGGTCTGATCCTGGCCCACCGTAACGATCTCGAGCACGCGGCACTGACCGAGCGCCTGCGCGCCGCGGTGGCCGAAAGCATCTTCGATGCCGGAGTGCTCTCCCTTACGATCACGCTCACCGTCGGCGGCACGCTGCTGGCCGAGAAGAACGCGAATACCGAAACGGTACTCGGACAGGCGGGCACGGCGCTACGCAACGCGCAGAACCAGGGCGGCAACCGCGTCGAAATCCACGATCCCAGCGCGCGCGAGAAGGCGGATGCCGAACGCGAGCAGTACTGGCTCGATCTCGTCCGCGAAGCACTGGACAGCGACGGCTTGCGCCTCTACCACCAGCAGATCATCAGTCTGCAGGACGCATCCGGCGAGTTCTACGAAATCCTGGTGCGCATGCGCGGTCCGAAGGGCGACGTATTGCCTTCGTACTTCCTGCCCGTCGCCGAACGCAACGGCCTGCTCCCGGCCATCGATCGTTGGGTACTCGGTCACGCGATCGACGCGCTCGCCCATCGCGAGAAAGACGGCCTGACGACCACGTACTTCGTGAAGATCACCCTGCAGTCGATGCAGGAACCGGATCTCCTGGCCTGGCTGCAGCGCCGCCTGGAAACCGCAAAACTCCGCCGGAGCACGCTGGTTATCGAAATGCCGGAAACAAAGGTGCTCACCAGCCTTCGTCCCGTGCAGGAATTCGTTTCCGGCTGGCGCAAGGTAGGTGGCAAGTTCGCCCTGGAACAGTTCGGCTCGGGCCTCAACTCGTTCCAGTTGCTGAATCACGTCGAGGCGGACTTCCTCAAAATCGATCGCAGCTTCATGACCGAACTGCCGCAGCACCCTGAGAATCAGAAAAAGATCGCCGAGATCTGCAAGGAAGGTCACGCCTCCGGCAAACAGACGGTGGCCGAATGGGTCGAAGACGCGGCGAGTACATCGCTGCTTTTCGCCTGCGGCGTCGACTTCGTGCAAGGCAACTTCCTGCAGGAGCCCGCGAAAGTGCTGGCCGAGGAATATTCGACGGTCTGACCGGAATGCCTCCCCTCGCTATGCAACTCCTGTAGGAGCCCGCTCGCGGGCGAAAGCCAACGGGGCGAGGAAGACGGGTGCTCACATCCGCAAGCCCGGTATTCCGGCTGCGGATGTCACGTATGGCATCGCCGCTCCGTTGGCTTTCGCCCGCGAGCGGGCTCCTACACGAAGGCTGTCGCCGCAAATCGCAGGCATGAAAAAGCCCGCGAACCGAAGTTCGCGGGCCCTTCGTACTGCGTACCGCGCGCTATTACTGCTTCGCGGCGGCGGCAGCGGCCTGCTTCGCAACCTTGGCGGCAGCGGCGGCAGCGATGTCTTCCTTGATGCGGGCAGCCTTGCCTTCCAGACCGCGCAGGTAGTACAGCTTCGCGCCGCGAACCTTACCCTTACGCTTCACTTCGACCGAGTCGATAGCGTGGCTGTGCGACTGGAACACGCGCTCGACGCCCGTGCCGTGCGAGATCTTGCGCACGGTGAAAGCGGAGTGCAGGCCACGGCTGCGCTTGGCGATGACGACACCCTCGAACGCCTGAACGCGCTCGCGGGTACCTTCCTTAACCTTCACATTGACGATCACTGTGTCGCCAGGACCGAAATCCGGCAGCTGGCGGATGATCTGCTCGGCTTCGAACTGTTGGAGAAGTTTGTTCATGGCACACCTGTCAATTTTTGTTACGGCGGCCGTTGTCGGCCGCACCGTTTAGCCGCGTATATTCACGGCGAAATTCATCCAGCAATGCACGCGATTCATCATCGAGCGCACGCTGCGTGAGCAAGTCCGGCCGGCGCAGCCAGGTTCTACCTAGCGACTGCTTGTGACGCCAGCGGCGAATGGCCGCGTGGTCGCCGGAAAGCAGCACCTCCGGCACGCCGCCCCATACATCGTGATGTACGGGCCGGGTGTAATGCGGGCAATCCAGAAGACCGTCCGAGAACGAATCCTGCTGGGCGGACTGCGCGTCGTTCAACGCACCGTCCTGAAGACGACCTACCGCATCGATGATCACCGCTGCGCCAAGCTCCCCGCCAGACAGCACATAATCGCCGATAGAGAGCTCCTCGTCGACCTCATGCTGCAGCAGGCGTTCGTCCACGCCCTCGTAACGTCCACAGATCAGGGCGACTCGCGGCGTTTTCGCCAGCGCCTCTACCCTAGCCTGCGTCAGCCTCGCACCTTGCGGACTGAGATAAATCACATGCACCGGTTCCGGTGCCGCCTCCCGCACGGCCGCGAGGGTCGCGCGCAAAGGATCGATCAGCATCACCATGCCCGGCCCGCCGCCGAAGGGGCGACCGTCCACGGTGCGGTAGTTGTCGGTTGCATAATCGCGAGGATTCCAGGTTTCCACCTGAAGAAGCCCGCGCTGCTGCGCCCGGCCAACCACCCCGACATCGGCCGACTGGCGGACGAAATCGGGAAAAAGCGTAACGACGTCGAAGCGCATGATCCTCAACCCACCTGCGGCACGAACCGCTTCAGAATTCAGGATCCCAGTCCACCACCACACGGCCGGCGGACAGGTCGATCGAATGCACGTACGGCCCCCTGACATAAGGGATCAGCCGCTCACGCTCGTCGTTCCGGACCACCATGACGTCGTTGGCACCGGTCGCGAACAGATGACTGATGCGACCGAGTACTTCGTTTTCCAGGGTGACGACCTCGAGACCTTCGAGATCGGTCCAGTAAAACTCGTCGCCGGCGGGTGCCGGCAGCTGATCACGGGCGACGGTAATTTCGCACCCGATCAATGCAGCGGCCTGCTCGCGATCTTCGATACCCGGCAGGTAGGCCACGAGACCCTTACCCTGCGCACGTCCGTTGATCCCGCCGATTTCCTTCTCCACACCCGGCGCGCTGAGCAGCCAGGGTTGGTATCGGAAAATCTGGATGCGGGGCTCGGTCCAGGATTCAAGCTTGACCCAGCCCTGCACGCCATAGAGTCCGACAATGCGTCCCAGACGGACGCGCTTACCGGACTCCGTCGTCATTAAGCAGCCAGCTTGCCGGCTTCTTTCACGAGGGCGCGGACCTTATCGGTCATCTGCGCACCCTTCGCGATCCAGGCCTGGACCTTGGTCACGTCGAGCTCGAGACGCTTATCAGCGCCCGATGCGACCGGGTTGTAATAGCCGACACGTTCGATGTTGCGACCGTCGCGCTTGTTGCGCTGGTCGGTCACGACGACGTGATAAAACGGACGGCCCTTGGCGCCACCGCGCGAAAGACGAATCTTAACCATAGTTACGAGCTCCAGAGTTGCCGGGTACCGGCAGGCGCACGCGAAGCGGGCGCGGTAAACGCGGCATTTTAGCGGATGTTGGGAAAAATGGAAGGCCTTTCGGCCAGTTGGGAGCGATTGCATGGCAATCACCCCCTGTTTTCGGGTCGAATCAGCGCATGGGGGGCATGCCGCCCATGCCTCCCATGCCCTTCATGGCGCCACGCATCTGCCGGAGCAGACCCTTGCTGCCGCCCTTGGAGAGCTTGGACATCATCTTTTCCATCTGCATGAACTGCTTCAGCAGACGGTTGACGTCGGCCGGCTGCGTGCCCGAACCGCGGGCCACACGGGCCTTGCGGGAGCCATTCAGCAGATCCGGGTGGCGACGCTCCTTCTTCGTCATGGAGCCGATAATGGCCACCATGCGCTTCAGTTCGCCGTCGTTGACCTTCGATTTCACGCTATCGGGAATGTTCGACATGCCCGGCAGCTTGTCCATGAGACCGGCAAGGCCGCCCATGTTGTTCATCTGCTCGAGCTGGTCGCGCATGTCGTTGAGATCGAAGCGCTTACCCTTCATGACCTTTTCGGCCAGCTTGTGGGCTTTTTCCTGGTCGACCTTGCGCTCGACTTCCTCGACCAGCGACAGCACGTCGCCCATGCCGAGGATGCGCTGGGCCACACGATCCGGATGGAACGGCTCGAGGGCGTCGGTCTTCTCGCCGGCACCCAGGAACTTGATGGGACGACCGGTCACATAACGGACCGAGAGAGCGGCACCGCCACGGGCATCGCCGTCGGTTTTCGTCAGCACCACGCCCGTGAGCGGCAGCGCATCAGCGAAGGCCTTGGCCGTATTGGCGGCGTCCTGACCCGTCATGGAGTCGACGACGAACAGCGTTTCGATCGGATCGAGCGCGCCGTGCAGCGCCTTGATCTCGTCCATCATCGCTTCATCGATATGCAGACGGCCCGCGGTATCGACGATAAGCACGTCGATCACTTCGCGACGCGCGGCGGCAACGGCGGCACGGGCGATGGCGACTGGGTCCTGCCCCGCTTCGGACGGGAAGAACGACACCTCGACCTGCTCGGCCAGCGTGCGCAACTGCTCGATGGCGGCCGGACGATAGACGTCGCAGCTGACCACCATGACCTTTTTCTTCTTGCGCTCTTTGAGGAAGCGGGCGAGCTTGCCGACCGTCGTCGTCTTACCCGCACCCTGCAGGCCGGCCATCAGCACGACGGCCGGGGGCTGGGCGGCGAGGTTCAGTTCGGTATTGGCCGTACCCATGACGGCGGTCAGCTCGTCGCTGACGACCTTGACCAGGGCCTGGCCCGGGGAAAGGCTACGCAACACTTCCTGACCCACGGCGCGGACCTTCACGCGCTCGATCAGGGCTTTGACCACCGGCAACGCAACGTCGGCCTCGAGCAGCGCGATGCGGACTTCGCGCAGGCTCTCGCGGATATTTTCCTCGGTCAGCCGGCCGCGTCCGCTCAGGCGTTTGACGGTCTCGGATAGGCGTTGGCTCAGCGATTCGAACATGGCGAGTCGGTAGTCTTGTGTAAACGGCGGATTATAGCCTTACCCGACCCCGCGCGTCCGGGAGCGCCCTGAACTCGGTCATGCGGGCGTCACGACCATGCCCGCCCGCGCAATCGTCGGTGCGCAACATCGAAACACCCCGTCCTCGCCAATGCCACTGTGTCGCATTCACGATAACCGGCCGCTATGCCACACTTCCCCGTCATGACCATCTTCGCGCTCGCCTTCGTCGCCATCGTCTTATATCTGGCTGCCGCCACGGCGCTCGCGCGGCCGCTGTTCAACGGGGGTACGCCGCTGAGCCGGGTGGCGATGAGCATGGCCGCGATCGCCGCGATCGCACACGCGGTGGTACTGCTCAGCGCCCATCGCGGCGCACTCGACCTGCATTTCTTTGCCGCGCTGTCCCTCGTTGCCTGGGTCGTGTCGGCCCTGACCCTGCTCGTCAATCTGAACCGCCCCGTCGCCGGCCTGGGCATCTTCATCTTTCCGCTGGCCGCGCTGCTGCTGGCAGTGGACGTCTTCATGGCGCCCCGCACCGCGCCGCAGCCGATGGACTGGCATATCAAACTGCATGTCACCGTGGCCCTGCTCGCCTTCGGCGTGCTCTCCATCGCCGCCGTGCTGGCGATCCTGCTCGCGATCCAGGAGCGCGCACTACGCCGCAGCAAATTCGGTCACTGGTTGCGCGCGCTCCCGCCGCTCACCCTCACGGAAGTGCTGCTGTTCCGGCTGATCGCCGCCGGCTTCGTGCTGCTGACGCTGACGCTACTGACGGGGGCGCTCTTCGTCGGCGATCTCTTCAGCCAGCACCTGATCCACAAGACCGTGCTGTCCATCGTCGCGTGGATCGTCTTCGGCACCCTGGTTTGGGGCCGCTGGCGTTACGGCTGGCGTGGCAGTCGCGCCGTAAACCTCACGCTGATCGGCATGGGCGTGCTGCTGCTGGCGTTCTTTGGCACTAAAGCGGTGCTGGAATTGATTCTTCATCGCACGGCCTGACCCGACACAGCGGTGCCTCAGCTTTCTGTGGGAGCGCACAGCGTTGCCATTTATTCCCGGCAAGCATCGATCGCCTGCGACAGGCGCTCTACCCCGATGACTTCCATATCGCCGACCTTGCCGCGTTTCGGCGCGTTCGCCTGCGGCACGACGGCACGACGGAAGCCATGCGTCGCGGCTTCCTTCAAACGCTCCTCGCCATTCGGTACCGGACGAATTTCACCCGAAAGACCGACTTCGCCGAATGCGATGGTTTTCTCCGGCAACGGCCGGTCGCGCAGGCTCGAAAGCACGGCCATCAACACCGGCAAATCGGCCGCCGTTTCCTGCACGCGAATGCCGCCGACCACATTGACGAAAACGTCCTGATCGTAAGCTGCAATACCGCCGTGACGATGCAAAACCGCCAGCAGCATCGCGAGGCGATTCTGCTCGAGACCGAGCACCACCCGGCGCGGATTTCCCAGCGACGACTGATCGACCAGCGCCTGCACTTCCACCAGCAGCGGACGGGTGCCTTCGCGCGTGACCATCACCGCACTGCCCGACGTCGGACCGGAATGCGCGGAAAGGAAGATCGCCGAAGGATTGGGCACTTCGCGCAATCCCTTTTCGGACATGGCGAACACGCCAAGCTCGTTCACCGCACCGAAGCGATTCTTAAAAGCGCGCAATATGCGGAAACGACTGCCGGATTCGCCCTCGAAATAAAGCACGGCATCGACCATGTGCTCGAGGACGCGAGGCCCCGCGATGCCGCCCTCTTTCGTGACATGTCCGACGAGGAAAACCGACGTGCCGGTTTCCTTCGCAAAACGCGTGAGTTTTGCCGCCGATTCCCGCACCTGACTCACCGAGCCAGGTGCGGCGGTGAGCTGCTCGGTCCAGATCGTCTGGATGGAGTCGATGACCAGCACTCTCGGCCGCGCCGTCACGGCCTGTTCGAGAATGCGTTCGATGCAGGTTTCCGCCAACGCATGCAGCGGCGCCAGCGGAAGGTCGAGGCGCTGTGCGCGCCCGGCTACCTGCGCCAGCGATTCCTCACCCGTGACGTACAGACTCGGCAACACCGCACCCAGCGTACCGAGCATCTGCAATAGCAACGTCGACTTGCCGATGCCGGGATCGCCGCCGATCAGTACCACCGAGCCCTCGACGAGACCGCCACCCAGTACGCGGTCGAGTTCGCCGATACCCGTATGCGTTCGCGCTTCGGCGGTCAGCAGGACTTCCGTCAGAGGCGTGATGCGCGGAGCACCGGCGGCATCGCCCGCGTAGCCCCCGCGACGCGCACCGACCGACACGGCGGCCGGACTCGAAGGCTGAAGAACGATCGCACTGAGCACGTTCCATACGCCGCATTCGGCGCATTGTCCCTGCCACTTGCTGTGTTCGGCACCGCATTCGGTGCATACATATGCGGTTTTGGCCTTCGCCATGATATCTGCCGTGTCCGATGCAAGGGATGACTTATAACGTACGAGCGTCGCACGGACCGATACGCGCGAGGATCAGACCTCGTCCTCGACGAACAGTACGCGCTTCGTCATGCCGCAGGTCAGGTCGTAAGAGATCGTTCCCGCGCATCCTGCCACCGTCTCCACCGGCAGACCCGCGCCCCAAAGCTCCACACGATCGCCGACGCGCGCATCGGGCGCATCGCGAAGATCGATGGTGATGAGGTCCATGGACACGCGCCCCACCAACGCGGCGCGGCGACCATTGACCAGCACGGGCGTACCCGTGACGGCACTGCGCGGATAGCCGTCGCCGTACCCGATGGCGGCGACGCCAATCGCCATATCTTCCGGACAGACATAGGTTCCGTTGTAGCCGACACGCTCGCCGCTGGCGAGCCGGTTGACGGCGATAAGGCGTGTCGACAACGTCATGGCCGGACGGAACCCAAAATCGCCGCCGGACTGACCGTCGACGACCGAAAGGCCATAAAGCAGGCCACCGGTGCGCACCCAGTCGCCGCGGGCATCGGGCCAGCCGAGGACCGCCGCCGAGTTGGACAGGGCACGCGAACCCTGAAGTCCCTCGGTCGCCTCGACAAAGCGCGCTATCTGCACGGCGGTTTCCGGTCCTTCGAATTCCTCCGATGACGCGAAGTGCGTCATCAGGCCGACGTCGTTGTCGACTGCGGGCATGGCGGATAGCAGGCCATGCACTTCGCGAACGCGCTCGGCGGCAAAACCCAGGCGATGCATGCCGGTGTCGGCCTTTACCCAGACCCGCAAAAGCCCACGCGCGGGATCGGCCCGGGCGAGCCACGGCAACTGGGCATCGCTATGGATCAGCGCCTCCAGGCGAAGGCGCTGCATTTCGAGAATATCGCTGGGACTATCTGGTCCGGACAACACAACGATCCGCTGCCGATGCCCTGCCGCACGCAGCCGAAGGCCATCGCCGATGGCCGCGACCGCAAAGGCTTCCGCATCGCCAGCAAGGGCACGGGCGACTCGCTCGAGACCGTGTCCGTAGGCATCGGCCTTGACGACGGCCATGACGCGCGCGGTTCCGGCCAGCGCTTTCACGCGGGCGAGATTGTGGCGCAGCGCACCCAGGTGAATAGTGGCGACAGTTGTACGACTCATGCGTCTCCAGCGCGGAACGGCAGCGCTACGAAGTGGGGTGAACGGAGAACGGCGCGCTCCGCTGAACGCGTCGCAGGAATGTTAGCAGCCCACACTGATGGGACCGCCTTTCGCACCACCGAAGCGTGCACCGGGAGAAAGCCCCGGGCGTGTCAGACCCGGGGCATTTGCGGGGCAACTGGCTCGTTGCCGCCCTTACCTACCTGGATAGCTGCAACAAGGTCGACGATACCCAACCCCGGTTGCCCATCTCGTCCTCGACTTCCCACATGGCACCCTGCTTGTTTCCGGTCGGATAAAGCATCATCCCCGGATCTAGGGAGCGCACGGGCTTGCCCGCTCCGGAGGGTGTGGACAGCAGACGGGCGGGCTTCGCTACCGTGGCCGCTTGCCGCGCGTTATCGGCGGAAGCGCTGGAAGGCAGGCCGCCCAGCTCCGTCACCAGCTTGGTATACGCCTCGAGATAGGCCATGGTGATGACCTGACCCGCCTTGGTATTCGCGTATCCGCCGACGCCAGCACCGCCCAAACCGGTGGCGCCCCACAATCGCCCATTCGCGCCGAAGCCGAAGTCGGTTTTTTCGGCGTGCCCCTCGACCATGGCAACCTGCTCGGACGAACGCACGTCGGTTACGGTCAGTACGACGTCGGCCGTTTTCGACTGCATGCTCACCCCGCCCACCAAGTTGCCTGCCGTGCCGCCGATCAGTCCGCCAAGCAAGCCGGTAACCGCACTTCCGCCAGCATCCTGATTGCTGGAGATGAGGTCAGGCAGAAGTACGTAGTCCGCCGCCTTGACCTGCCCTTTGCCCATGTTCGAGCTGCCGAGGAGCTCGCCACCGGAAGCAAGTGCGCGTTCGCGCATAGCGGCATTCATGCCCGCACCTCGATCGAGCAACGTGAAACATCCGGACTTGCTCACGAACACCTTGATCAATTTCGAGGGCGAAGGCAGTTGCTGCCCTGTCCACCAGTTCCTTGCGGCATCGGGCTCCTCCACTGAAATCGTGCCAAGCTTCTTCGTACAACGGGGAATCTCGGCCACCTTCTTTTCGTGCTCTTTCTGCGCATTCCTGACCTGAGCATTCACCTGGCATCCCGCCAGGCCCACGACTGAGGTCAGGAGCACTGCGCCCATGAAAATGCGCTTCCTGCTGCTATCCATTTTTGAGTTCCTGTCCAATATAAGTCCGGGTATTTCCGCGCATCGGGCCCGCCCGGACAAACACCGGACCCAACGGAAATGCTCTTCCACACGATCGCGGCGCACGGCACTGCGCACGCCTGTTAAACGAGGTGCGAAGCAACAAGACGATAGGGAGGCCGTACCTGCGGACACGCAACCTCGGCCCGCCAAACGATGCGCTAGCAGAAACGGACATGCGCGCGGGGAAGAACGCAGGGAGGCTGGTTATGCTTCCGGCTGGCGTTGCACCAGCCGATAAATCGATAAACGATTGCATCGAAGAACGTCCCTGTGGAGAGCCCCGGGCTCCTGCCCGGCGGTGCGCTTATCGCTGACGATGAGTGCGGTATTACTCAAAGAAAATCGGTGTGAATCGGCGCGCATCTCCATGACGGACATGACGCGCATTTCATGATGATACCCAGCGGAATCTTTCAGTACCAGCAGGCACGGAACGATAGCTAGTGAAGTTCTCCGCCTACAGACACTGCGGGCGGAAGCTACAACACACCATTAATCGAAGCTGCCAACGTACGAATCGGGCGCGAAATTCTCGAACTTGGTGTAGTGGCCGAGGAAGGCCAGCTTCACCGTGTCGGTCGGACCGTTTCGCTGCTTGCCGATGATGATTTCGGCAAGCCCTTTGTCGGGCGACTCTTTGTTGTAGTACTCGTCGCGGTAGATGAACATGATGACGTCCGCGTCCTGCTCGATAGCGCCCGACTCTCGAAGATCGGACATCATCGGACGTTTGTCGGCGCGCTGCTCCAGTGAGCGGTTCAGCTGCGACAATGCGACCACCGGCACATTCAGCTCTTTTGCCAGAGCCTTCAGTCCGCGGGAAATTTCTGAAATTTCCGTAGCACGGTTTTCTTTGTTACCCGGCACCTGCATCAGCTGCAGGTAGTCGATCACGATAAGACCGAGTCCGTGCTCGCGCTGCAGGCGTCGGGCACGCGAGCGCATTTCGACGGGCGACATCGCGGGCGTGTCGTCGATGAAGATCTTTGCATCGGACAGCATCGTGATCGCCGACGTGACGCGCGGCCAGTCTTCCTCGGCCAGATCGCCATTGCGCAGATGCTGCTGATGGATGCGGCCGAGCGACGAAATCAGACGGAACGCCAGCTGCGAGGCCGACATTTCCATGGAGAACACGGCAACGGACTTCTTGCCGCGCATAGCGGCGGCTTCGGCGATGTTCAGCGCGAAGGCGGTCTTACCCATCGAGGGACGCGCCGCGACGATGATCAGATCGGACGGCTGTAAGCCCGAAGTGAGTTCGTCGAGATCGGTGAAGCCCGTGGACAGACCGGTCAGCTGACCGCGCTTTTCATAGCGCTCGGTCAACATGCGGAACGCTTCGCTGACGGCCGTGCGCATGGACACGATGTCTTTCTTGCCGCGCGCGCCCGACTCGGCGATGTGGAACACGCGCTGCTCGGCAAGCTCCATCACTTCCTGGACGCTCTTGCCCTCGGGGCGATAGCCGTCCTCGGTAATGGAGGTGCCCGCATCGATCAGCTGCCGCAGCACCGACTTTTCGCGAACGATGTCGCCGTAGGCGGCGATGTTGGCGGCGCTGGGCGTGGAGTTGGCCAGCTCCATGAGGTAGCTTGCTCCACCGATCATCTCGCCCATGTCGTTGGCGATGAACCAGTCGCCGAGCGTAATGGCGTCGCACGGCATGCCTTTGTTGGCGAGCTCGTTGATCGCCCGCCAGATCATCCGGTGGTCCTTGCGATAGAAGTCGTCGTCCGAGAGTTTGTCGGCAACTTTATCCAGGGCATCGGGAGCGAGCATCAGACCGCCCAGCACAGCCTGCTCGGCTTCGATGGAATGCGGCGGGATGCGAAGCGCGTCGATGGCGGGATTACCGCTCTTACGCTCAGGAACAAAGGACATGGACTACCTCGCGGTCGGGCCGCCGACGACGGCGGCGTGCCTGGGAAGCCATCATACGCGGGCGCGTCGCACGCGTTGAGAGCATAACTCTGTGGATAACTTGTGGATGGCTGTGGATAACCCAGGCATCCGAGCATTCTGTGGGAGCGCGCCTGCGCGCGAAAACCAGCTCTCGTCACGGCCAGGCCAGGCGATATCGCAACCGGGCTTTCGCGCGCAGGCGCGCTCCCACAGAAAACAGTCTCGCCATCCCCAAAAAGAAAACGGGCGCCCTGAGGCGCCCGCTCACTTTGAAGCTGGCGAAGCTACCGACTTACTTGTCGGCAACCACGATCACCTTGACGGTGGTCTGGATGTCCGCGTGCAGCGTCACGGCGACTTCGAATTCGCCAGTGTTGCGGAACGGACCTTCGCTCTGGATCACTTCGCTCTTGTCGATTTCGAAGCCCTTGGCCGTGAAAGCCTCGGCGATATCGCGCGGGCTGACCGAACCGTAGAGTTTGCCTTCCGGGCTGGCGTGGACGGCAATCGTGACTTCGGCGCCTTCCAGCTTGGCCTTGCGGGCTTCGGCGCCGGTCAGCTGACCCTGTGCCTTCGCTTCGTATTCGGCGCGACGCGCTTCGAACGCAGCGATGTTTTCGGCGTTGGCACGAGCGGCCTTACCGGTCGGGAGGAGGAAGTTACGACCGTAACCCGGCTTGACGTTGACCTTGTCGCCGAGGTTGCCGAGGTTCTTCACTTTCTCGAGAAGGATGAGTTCCATGGGTATTCCTTTCTTTTCGTTAGCACGGATTGGGCCCCATGCAGCCAGGACGGTTGTCCGAAAGATGTCTTGAGGAATGCCCCCTCGTTACCGAGGGGGCAGTCGATCAGACGTCGTGGTTGTCGGTGTACGGCAGCAGCGCCAGGAAACGGGCGCGCTTGATGGCCGTGGCCAGCTGACGCTGGTAACGAGCCTTGGTGCCGGTGATGCGGCTCGGAACGATCTTGCCGTTCTCGGTCACGTACTGACGAAGGGTGTTGAGATCCTTGTAATCGATCTCTTTGACGCCTTCGGCGGTGAAACGGCAGAACTTGCGGCGGCGGAAAAACTTGGACATGTCGTGCTCCCCGATTAGTCGTCGCTGTCGCGATCGTTGTCGCGATCGTTATCGCGGCTGCCACGGCGGTCGTCGCCGCTGTCGTCGTCGTCACGGCGACGCGAACCCTTCTGCTCGTCCTTTTCCTTGCTCTTAAGGATGAAGGACGGCTCGAGGTCGGCTTCGTCGCGGCGAACCACGAGGTGGCGCAGGACGGCGTCGTTGAAACGGAAGCCCGTCTCGAGTTCGTTCAGCGCGTTCTGGCTGACCTCGATGTTCAGCATCACGTAGTGAGCCTTGGCGAGGTTCTCGATCGGGTACGCAAGCTGGCGGCGGCCCCAGTCTTCAAGACGGTGGATTTTGCCGCTATCGCCCTCGATCAGCGCCTTGTAGCGCTCGATCATCGCGGGCACCTGCTCGCTCTGATCCGGGTGGACCAGGAAAACGACTTCATAATGACGCATGGTGTCTCCTTGTGGATGCACCCCTTCCGGGGATGGCAGCCTCCCGCATGGCGGTGAGGCAAGAAGGCCGTCCGGACGGACAGCCAGCCGCGCATTGTAGCGGCGAATGGGGATACGGGGCAATCCCGTGAAAAACCAGGGTGCCGGCAGACCTCAGCCGGTCGTGTCTCAGCCGGTCGTGAAACTCTCGCCGCAGCCACATTCCCCAGTCGCATTGGGGTTGTGGAAAACGAACGACGCGTTGAGACCCTGCTTCTGGAAGTCGATCAGGGTGCCGTCCACGAGGGGGAGGCTCTTCGGATCGACGATGACCTTGATGCCGTCGATATCGAGGACCGAATCGCCCTCGGCCACCGCGCTGGCCAGATCGACCACATAACCGAACCCGGAACACCCCGTGCGCTTCACGCCGAAACGCACGCCGGCGGCGCCGGGAGCCGCGGCGAGGAAGCCGCGCATACGGTCGTTGGCCGCGGGAGTGATCTGAATCGTCATAAAAAGGCCAGTTATCTCATTTAACGTGCGAACGGGTCGCCGTTCACCTGACGCCTACATTATCATCATGGGTCGATCTACATGCGCCGATATGCGGCGCTCCTGACGGAGTTTCAATCGATGACGGTGGTAAGCGTCAAGCAGGCCCTGGCCGGAGGCACCTCCCCGGCCGAGCAGGAAGTCACGGTTCGCGGCTGGGTTCGTACCCGGCGCGATTCCAAGGCCGGACTGTCCTTTGTGAACGTGAGCGACGGCTCCTGCTTCGACCCGATCCAGGTGGTCGCTACCGCCGACCTGCCCAATTACGAAACCGAGGTGAAGCACCTCACCGCCGGCGCCGGCCTGATCGCGACCGGCAAGCTTGTGCCCTCGCAGGGCAAGGGCCAGGCGTACGAGATCCAGGCCACGCGCATCGAGGTCACGGGTTTCGTCGACGACCCGGAAACCTATCCGATCCAGCCCAAGCAGCACTCCATGGAGTTCCTGCGCGAAGTCGCCCACCTGCGCCCGCGCACCAATATGTTCGGTGCCGTGACCCGCGTGCGCCACACGATGATGATGGCCATCCATCGCATCCTGACCGAACAGGGTTTCTTCTGGATCAATACGCCGATCATCACAACCTCGGACGCCGAGGGCGCGGGCGATATGTTCCGCCTGTCGACGCTCGACCTGGCCAACCTGCCGCGCGACGACAAGGGTGCCATCGATTTCCGCAAGGATTTCTTCGGCCGCGAGGCGTTCCTAACCGTGTCCGGCCAGCTCAACGTCGAAGGCTATGCCATGGCGATGAGCAAGGTGTACACGTTCGGCCCGACCTTCCGCGCCGAGAACTCCAACACCACGCGCCACCTTGCCGAGTTCTGGATGGTGGAGCCCGAAGTCGCGTTCGCCGACCTGTCCGACATCGCCGACCTGGCGGAAACCTTCCTCAAGGGCATCTTCAAGGCGGTGCTGGAAGAACGCGCGGACGACATGACCTTCTTCGCCGAACGCGTGCAGCCGGACGCGATCAGCCGTCTCGAAGCCTTCATCGCGAAGCCGTTCGAGCGCATCGATTACACGGACGCCGTGACGATCCTGCAGAAGTCCGGCAAGAAGTTCGAGCACCCCGTCGCGTGGGGCATCGACCTGCAGACGGAGCACGAGCGCTTCCTCGCCGAGGAACATATCGGCCGCCCCGTGGTCGTTATGAACTACCCGGAAGCCATCAAGGCTTTCTATATGCGCCTCAACGACGATGGAAAGACCGTGGCGGCGATGGACGTACTCGCGCCGGGCATCGGCGAAATCATCGGCGGCGCCCAGCGCGAGGAACGCCTGGATTATCTCGACCGGCGCATGGACCAGTTCGGTCTCGATAAGGACATCTACAGCTGGTATCGCGACCTGCGCCGTTACGGCACGGTGCCGCACGCCGGTTTCGGCCTGGGCTTCGAACGTCTGCTCGTTTACGTCTGCGGCCTCGCGAACATCCGCGATGCCATCCCGTATCCCCGTGCGGCAGGGAGTGCCGAGTTCTAAAGACCGATCATGTCCCCGACCCCACTTCGTATCGCCATCACTGCCCTGATGCTGCTCGCACTCGCTGCGTGCAGCAGCATCGTGCCGCCGAACTTCCGTCGACCGGAAAATCCCACGGGCACGATCGACCTGGCGCGCAAGCAGCTCCAGGGCGCCGCGCCCTGCTGCGGCAGTTTTGCCGACCTGTCGTATCAGGACATGCTGCCCTGGCAGCCGAAACGCTTCGAACTGGGCGCCAATAGCCCGGTCGCCAACCTCAACGGCGATCGCAGCTATTTCCTTGCGTTCCGTCTGCCCGGTGCGGCGAAGCTGCCGTATACGATCTCGATGAAGTCCGAACTCAACGGTCGCTGGCTGAGTTCCAGCTACCTGTTCGCCCCGACCGCGGTGCTGCTGGACGATGCCTTCCAGCCGATCCACTCCGAAGACGTGCAGCTCTGCGAGTACATGGGCTGGACCAGCGAGACGACCGGCGCGTTCGGCAACATCAAGGTCATGGACGACAAAGCCCGCTATCTGGTGATCTATTCGTCCGCCAAGCAACAGGCAGCACAGACGTATTGGGAGCAATCGCCCACCACGTTCTCGGCCGAAGCGCCGGTCAAGATGAATTCGGCGGGCAGCTTCAAGATTCCGCACGGCCCCGATGGCGTGGTGTACGTCGGCATCGAAAACGACACTTACCGCAAAGCCGTCCAGAACGCGGTATGCGGCAAGTCGCCAGGCGGCAAGGGCGTCATCTCGACCATTCGTTCGGTCGTGGACAACGACCTGCTCCGCCGCAAAATGGACAACCCGAAGGACAAGGGCACCTGAGGCCCGGGACACTAAGTGCTCATTCTCTACATCCTGCTTCTGTTCGCCGGCATCGGCGCCTTCCTGCTGAGCTTCGTCGCGCAGTACCGCTTCGCGTCCATCCTGCGGCAGCGCTACCCGGACCAGTGGAAGATCATCGCGGTGCCCGATGAGGGAAAACCCAGCGGTGTCCGCACATGGATGCGCCTGCAGCACGTATTGCGCTCCGAAGCGCCGCACCTTTTCGAAGACGCCCAGTTGTCCGCGTGGCAGCGCCGCTGGCGCATCGCACCGCGGATTGGCTGGATCTGCTGGTTCGCGGCCATCGCCATCCGCTGGTTTGCCGCCCACTGAGGAACACGCCATGCAGTTGGATCTGACGGGGCGCCACGCGCTCGTTTGCGGTGCCTCGCAGGGCATCGGTCGCGCTATCGCACTGGAACTGGCCGAACTAGGCGCCAGCATCACGCTGCTGGCGCGCTCGGCCGACGCACTAGCCGCCGTCGCGGCGACCCTGCCGACCAGCGCAGGCCAGGTCCATCGCTACGTAGTAGCGGACACTCTCGATACCGCCCGACTGGCAAGCGTCGCCATCGACGTAGCCAAACGTTCGCCGGTACACATCCTGGTGAACAACAGCGGCGGACCGCCGGCAGGTCCCGCTCACACCGCCGAACCCGACGCATATCTCACGGCGTTCCGGCAGCACCTCATCGCCGGACAGACGCTCGTCCAGGCCGTTCTTCCCGGCATGCGCGAGGCGGGCTACGGGCGGATCGTCAACATCATCAGTACGTCGGTGAAGGAACCTCTCCCCAACCTCGGCGTATCCAACACCGTACGCGCCGCCGTGGCCAGCTGGGCCAAGACGCTGTCCGTCGAACTCGCCGCGGACGGCATTACGGTCAACAACGTCCTGCCCGGCTATACGCGTACGGCGCGCCTCGATGCCATCGTGGCCAACGGCATGCGCTCGTCCGGCAACAGCCAGGCCGACGTCGAGCGGGGCATGCTCGCGCACGTTCCCGCGGGGCGCTTCGCCGATGCGGCCGAAGTAGCGGCGGTGGCGGCCTTCCTGTGCACCCCGGCCGCCGCTTACGTCAACGGCGTGAGCATTCCCGTCGACGGTGGACGGACGCGCTCGCTCAGCTGATGCCGCCGGTCGGTCGACGGATTAGACTGACCCGATGATCATCCTCGCGAATCTGATTAACGGCCACGCAGCGGCTTCCCGCTCGGGCCGCTACCTCGACGTCGTCGAACCGGCCAGCGGCGGCGTTTTTGCCCGCTGCCCCGCGTCCGGCGCCACCGATGTCGCCGCCGCCGTCGAAGCTGCCGTGCGCGCCGCCCCCGCCTGGGGACAAACCCCCGCCGACGAGCGCGCCCGCATCCTGATGCGCCTGGCCGATCTCGTCGAAGCACGACTCGATATCTTCGCCGAAGCGGAATCGCAGGACAGCGGCAAACCCGTCGCCCTCGCCCGCCGACTCGATATTCCCCGCGCCGTCGCCAACCTGCGTTTCTTCGCCTCCGCAATCACGCAATGGCAAACCGAAGCGCACGCCATGGAACAAGGCGCGATCAACTACACCCTGCGCCAGCCCATCGGTGTCGTCGGCTGCATCAGTCCGTGGAACCTGCCGCTTTATCTCTTCACCTGGAAAATCGCACCCGCGCTCGCGGCCGGCAACGCTGTCGTCGCGAAGCCTTCGGAAGTCACGCCATTTACCGCGTGGTTGCTCGGCACGCTCGCCGACGAAGCCGGCCTGCCGCCCGGCGTGCTGAATATCGTGCATGGCACGGGACCCGATGTGGGTGCCGCGATCGTCGGGCATCCGTCGGTCAAAGCCGTCTCGTTCACCGGTAGCACGCGCACGGGTGCGGCTATCGCAAGCGCCGCGGCGCCGGAGTTCAAGAAAGTGTCGCTCGAACTCGGCGGAAAAAATCCCGCCGTCGTCTTCGACGACTTCGATTTTTCCGATGAAGCCATGGCGACTATCGTGCGTTCGGGCTTCGCCAATCAGGGCGAAATCTGCCTGTGCGGCTCGCGGTTGCTCGTGCAGCGATCGATCTATGCGCGCTTCCGCGACCTGTATCTGGAGCGCGTCCGCGCGCTGCGCGTAGGCGATCCAAAAGATGCCGCAACGGATATCGGTGCCCTCGTGTCGCATCCGCACTTCGACAAAGTCACGGGCGCCATCGAACGCGCGCGCGCCGAAGGCGGCAACGTGCTCTGCGGTGGCAACCGGATAACCCTGGAAGGACGCTGCGCCGATGGCTGGTTCGTCGAACCGACCGTCATCGACGGCCTCGCGCCGGAAAGCGTCACCAATCAGGAAGAAATTTTCGGCCCCGTCGTTACGCTGATTCCGTTCGACGACGAGGAAGACGCCTTGCGTATCGCCAACGGAACGCCGTATGGACTCGCCGCCTCCGTGTGGACACGCGATCTTGGCCGCGCCCACCGCTTCGCCGCGCGCCTCCAGTTCGGCATCGTCTGGATCAACTGCTGGATGCTGCGCGACCTGCGCACGCCGTTCGGCGGCGTGAAACAGTCCGGTGTGGGACGCGAAGGCGGCACCGAAGCCCTGCGCTTTTTCAGCGAAGCCAAGAACATCTGCATCGACTACCGGATCTGACGACATGCCCCTCGAACAACTGCTGGAAAGCAACCGCATCTGGTCCGAATCCGTTCGCAACAACGATCCCGGATTCTTCCAGCGACTGTCGCAACAGCAGGCCCCGAAATATCTGTGGATCGGCTGCTCCGATTCGCGCGTGCCCGCCACGCAGATCGTCGACCTGCCGCCCGGCGAAATTTTCGTCCAGCGCAATGTGGCGAACGTCGTCTCGCATACCGATCTCAACTGCCTCAGCACCATCCAGTTCGCGGTGGACGTACTCAAGGTCGAACATATCCTGGTCGTTGGCCATTACGGATGCGGCGGCGTCCAGGCCGTTCTCGATCAGCGCCGCCTAGGCCTGGTGGACAACTGGCTACGGCACGTCAACGATGTCGCGGTGAAGCATGCGCCGGTGATCTCGACGCTCGTCCGGCCCGAAGTGCGCAGCGAATACCTCTGCGAGCTGAACGCCATCGAACAGGCACTGAACGTGTGTCAGACGACCGCGGTGCAGGACGCATGGGATCGCGGTCAACCGCTGTCCGTTCACGCCTGGTGCTACAGCCTTTTCGACGGACGCATCCGCGACATGAAAATGGAAGTCAGCGATCGCGGGTCGGTGCAATCGGTCTACGAAGCGGCGGTCGCGCGCATGACGAACCGCGCGGAGACCGCGCCGTGACGATCATCCATACCGATCGCGCCCCGCAGCCCGTGGGTGCCTATCCGCACGCACGACGCGTCGGCAATCTGCTGTTTCTTTCGGGCGTCGGGCCGCGTGTTCCCGGCAGCAACGACGTCCCCGGCAACCGCGTCGATGCGCAGGGCCGGCTCGTCGGTTACGACATAGAAGCGCAATGCCGGCAGGTATTCGCCAACGTACGTGCCGTACTGGAAGCCAGCGATGCGCGCTGGGAGGATCTTGTCGACGTGACGGTATACCTCACGGACATGCAGGCGGACTTCGCCGCATACAACAAACTCTACGCGGAATATTTCGCAGGCGTGGACGCCTGTCGCACGACCGTCGGCATCACTGCCCTGCCGACACCCATCGCGATAGAACTCAAGTGTGTCGCGTCGCTGACAGCACCGCTGTTGTAGGAGCGCGATTCCTGCGGCGCGAACCTATTGTTCCTTCGATGTGGCGAAAGGAATATGCGACGGGAAAGGTATAAGCAAGCGGCGGGCCCCGTAGGACCCGCCGCTCGTCACTCACTCGCCAGTGGTCTCGCTGCCGGCGGCGGGCGTAGCGGTCTTCGCGCTGGCCTTCGTACCGGTCGCCTTGGGGGCCTTGTGATGCTTGGCGGCCTTGTGATGCTTGGGAGCAGCACTCGCCGACTTCGCAGCCGGGCTCGCGGCCGGTGCGGCGTCCTGTGCGAACGCGGCACCGGAGAGGGCGATGCTGGCGGCAAGAAGCGAAGCGATAGCAAGTTTACGCATGGGAATACACCTCGATGTGAGGCCGCGGACCCGTAGGGAACTCTTCCGCTCCGGGCGGCGCGACGGCCTTAAATTGCGCCATCGCAGGCATATGCAAACTGAACGGAAATCACGTAAGTTCATGCGGAATCAGGACGCGATAACTTGCGAATGTTCCAGGCATAGCTTGAGCATATCGCCGATCAGCATCTGCACGCCGGCAGCCTTTTCCGGTAGGTAAGCGAAGCTGTCTTCGTCCATGTAATTCACCTGCGCCAGCTCCAGCTGCACGGTGCTTACGCCATCGTCTGGACGTCCATATTCGCGAGTGATGTAGCCACCCTTGAAGCGTCCGTTGACGGCGTACGAGTAATCGCTCTGCCTCGCCAACACCTGCTCGAGACGCGACTGAAGTTCCGGCACGCAACTGGTGCTGTCGGCCGTGCCGAGATTGAAGTCGGGCAACTTCCCATCGAACAGCATCGGCACATGACTGCGAATGGAATGCCCTTCCCACAGAACGACATGGCCGTGCAACGCCTTCAGCCGATCCAGCTCGACACCGATCGCGTCGTGATAGGGACGCCACCAGCGATCCACGCGTGCGGCGATTTCGGCGGCATCGGGCTCTTTGCCTTCGAGGTAAATATCGTCCCCGTTGAACATCATCGTCGGCACGAGGCCGGTTTCTTTCCTGCCCGGATACAACGCATGTCCGTCGGCGGGACGATTGACGTCGACGACGTATCGCGACGCGAAGGGCCGGAGCACGCTTGCCCCCATCTCGCGGGCAAAGTCGTAAAGCTCGGCCACGTGCCAGTCGGTATCGACCGAGCGCGTCGCACGCGGCGTCATGCGTGCCGCGATGTCGTCGGGAATAACGCTGCCATTGTGCGGCAGGCTGACCAGGAGCGGCGCGGTGCCGCGATGCAGGGTATAGGGAATCATGGGTGGAGTGTACGCCCGCGCGTTCAGCCCGGCACGCGTGCTCCCATCAGCACCATTTCCTCGGCGGATGTGGGGTGGATGGCCACGGTGGCGTCGAAATCCGACTTGCGCGCGCCCATCTTCAGGGCCACGGCGAAACCCTGGAGCAACTCGTCGGAGGCCGGCCCCAGCATCTGGATGCCCACGATGCGGGAATCCTCGCCGGTGCAGACCAGTTTGTAGACACTTTTCATGAGGCGGCCCGCCAGCGCTAGTTGCATTGGCACGAAGGACTGCTTGTATACGTGCACGTCCGCACCGTACTTGTCGCGCGCTTCCTGTTCGGACAAGCCCACCGTGGCCAGCGGCGGATGCGAAAAGACGACACTGGGAATGTTGTCGTAGTCGAGCCGGGCATCCGGCATGCCGCCGAACAGGCGGTCGGCGAGCTTCCGGCCCGCGGCCACCGCAACCGGCGTCAGCGCTTTGTTCGGCGTAACGTCGCCCACGGCGTATACGCCGGGGACATTCGTTTCCTGCCATGCGTCGACCAGCACATGACCGTGTCGGTCGACGGCCAGGTCGATGACCTCGATATCCAGCGTGCGCGTGTTCGGGTGCCGGCCGATTGCCCAGATCAGGGCTTCGTATGGCCCCGGTTGGTTGCCTTTGTCGCAGTCCAGCAGGATCGCGCCGTCCTTCTCGTGCGCGGCCGTGATCTGGCACCCGTAATGGACGCGAATACCGTGCTGGCGCATTTCGTCGCCGAGCAGGTAAGCCATCTCCTCGTCGAAACCGCCCATCAGACGGTCGCGTACGTACATGTCGACGTCGCTACCCAGCGCGCGGAGCACACCGGCCAGCTCCACCGCGATGTATCCGCCACCGACGATCGCCGTCCGTCGCGGACAGGAGCGCAGTGCGAAAAAACCATCGGATACCGTACCGATGTCGAAGCCTGGCGTATCGAGACGGTTCGGCGTCGAGCCCGTCGCGATGACGATATGTGACGCGGTCAGTTCGCGCTCGCCGGCAAGGATGCGAGTCGGCGAGACAAAACGTCCGGTTTCCCGTACGACCGTGATCTTCGACTGATCGAGCGTGCGGGCATAGGCGGCGCGGATGTTCTCGATGTATTTTTCGCGATAGGCGATGAAACGCGGCCAGTCGAGCGAGCCGGGTTTTTCATGAAAGCCATAGTCGACGGCGATCTGCTGCGCTTCGGCCATCTGCGCCGCGTACCACATCGCTTTCTTGGGTATGCAGCCGACGTTGACGCAGGTGCCGCCCAGTTTCTTCGGTTCCAGCAGCGCGACATGCGCGCCGTGCTTTGCCGCCCGTATGGCGGCGGCGAGTCCGCCGGAGCCACCGCCGAGGACGATGAGGTCGAAGGTTTCCTGCATGGGTGGGGGCTCCGGTGGCGGCGAGCCTCACGGTAGCAAACACTGTTGGATGTGGGGTGATCGCGCTCTGAAAATCACAACCCAAACCGCGCCGGCGAAAACGGCGCCGGATCGAGCACCGGCGCAGGCCCGGCGAGCAGCCCCGCCACCAGCTCCCCGGTCGCCGCCGACATGCTGATACCCAGCATCCCGTGCCCCGTCGCGAATACCAGGTTCGACCAGCGCGAACTCGGCCCGATGATCGGCACCTCGTCGACGCTCATGGGACGCCAGCCCCACCAGGGCACCACTTCGCCGCGCCCCTCCGGTTCGTGCAGGAAGGTCGCCGCGCCACGGCGCAACGCATCCAGGCGCACGTCGTTGAGGCCCTCCTCGTAACCGGAGAACTCCATCGTGCTGCCAAGCCGGTAGCCCGATGCCCATGTGGTCACGCATACGGCCGCTTCGCGCAGAACCAGCGAGTGTCGCGGCGCGCGTACGGGTGCCGCGTCGTAAGTCAGCGAATAACCCTTGCCGGGCTGCATTGGCAGGCGCAGGCCAAGCATGCGGCCGATCGGCGGCGACCAAGCGCCCAGGGCCATGACGACACGGTCGCCGGTAAAGATGCCACCCGTCGTGCGTACGTAAGTAATGCGGTTATCCGTTACGCCAAAGTGATCGACACGCGCGCCGGTTTCGATCTTGCCGCCAAGCTCCCGCACCCGTCGCGCCAGCTCCGCGACGTAGCGATCGGGGCGAAGACGCGCGTCTCCCGCGTGATATAAGCCGCCAACGACACCCTCGCGAAGTGCGGGCTCCATGGCCAGCACCTCGTCGCCGGTCATGGATTGCACGGCCATGCCAAGACGATCGAGCAGTTCGACGTGGTGACGATCCTGATCCAGTACACGCGCGCTTCGGTAGACGTAAAGCTCGCCGACCTCGTCGAACTCGCAGTCGAGTCCTTCCTGCGCGATCAGCTCGCCCATCAGCGCACGGGAGCGGGCGAGAATCGCACCGCGCGCCTCCCCCGCCCGATTGAAATCGCGCCAGGTGCAGTGCCTGGCGAAGGAAAACAGCCAGCGCAGCCGATCGAGATCCGGCCGCGGATTCACATAAAGGGGCGCGTCGCGGTGCAGCAGCGAACGCAAAGCGGTGCCGACCATACCGGGCATCGTCAGCGGCGCGGCGTGACTTGGCGTGATCGTGCCGCAGTTGCCATGGGAACTGCCCGATCCGGGAAAACCCTGTTCCAATACGCGAACCGAGACGCCCGACCGGAGCAGATACAGGGCGCAGGCGAGGCCGATCACGCCCCCGCCCAGGATCAATACGTCGCTTCGGGATGCATCCATTACGCCAGTTTAAACGCTCGTACGTCCGCGTGAAGACGCAGAGAGCCCTAACTCGCGTCTTCTCTGAACTATTCCACGCAACTAATTGATTTGCTAACCTTCCCTCGTCGCGCTCGATGCAGGGAACGTCCGATGTCCGAACTCGCCACCCACGACAGCCTCCGTCAGGCCACCCGATGGCTGCGCCTGTCCGCGGCGCTGGCCCTCTGCGCCCTGCTTGCCGCCTGCGGCAGCGCCCCGCATAAAACCTCGAAACCGTCCCGCCCCATGAACCTCGGGTGGTCGACGAAGCCCGCCGATGCGATACCGCCGGATGCGGCCAACGATGTCCTGTTCCGCGCTATCGGCCTCGTGGGCACGCCTTACCGCTGGGGCGGCAATACGCCCTCGGGCGGTTTCGACTGCAGTGGGCTGGTCAACTACATCTACATGACGTCGACCGGCCTCAAGCTGCCCCGGACCTCACAGCAGATGGCCGCACTCGACCGGCCACGGCTGGACGAAGGCGAACTCGCCAGCGGCGACCTCGTCTTCTTCGGCAAGCGCGGCGTGACGCATGTAGGCGTCTATGTTGGCAAAGGCCGCTTCGTCCACGCGCCCAACTCCGGCGGTACGGTAAGGCTGGACAATCTGGACGGCAGCTACTGGCGCGACAACTTCGTCTATGGGAAGCGTGTCCTGAACTGAATGGCGGGCAACGAAACAGGCATCTTCACAAAATATATATTGTGCACAATTTAATTGCGTGCTTTCATGCCACCCCATGAAAGCCACCCTCCGCCTCGACGACCAGCTCTGCTTCGCGCTCTATGCCGCCTCGCGCGCCATGACCGCGACGTATCGACGCTTGCTGGAGGAGCTTGGCCTCACCTACCCGCAATACCTGGCCATGCTGGTGCTGTGGGAGCGCGACAGCCTTACCGTGGGTGAACTCGGCGAACAGCTGTTGCTCGATTCGGGCACGCTCACACCGCTGCTCAAGCGCCTGGAATCCGCCGGGCTCGTTTCCCGGGTTCGCCGCCCAGAAGACGAGCGCAGTGTGCTTATCACCCTTACCGATGCCGGCCGCGCCCTGCGCGACAAGGCCAATCCCATCCCCGATCAGTTGCTATGCCAGACCGGCATGGCACCGGAGGACGTCATCCAGTTGCGCGAGGAACTGAAAACGCTCACCGCGCGTCTCGTTACCGACACTTCAAACGAAGGAAACACGCCATGACGATTGCCAAAGTTAATGTCATCTACACCGCCGAAGCCACGGTCCACGGTGGTCGCGAAGGTCACGTCGAAAGCAACGACGGCCTGATCAAACTCGACCTGCGCCTGCCGAAGGAAATGGGCGGCAACGGTGGCGGCAGCAACCCGGAACAGCTGTTTGCCGCGGGCTATGCCGCTTGCTTCGAAGGCGCCGTCCGCTTCGTGGCCGGCCAGCGCAAGGTCGCCCTTAAGGACCCGTCGGTCCACGCCAAAGTGGGCATCGGCCCGCGCGAGCCGACCGGCTTCGGCATCAAGGTCGAGCTGGACGTCAGCCTGCCGGGCGTCGATCCTGCTGTCGCACAGGAAATCGTCGACACCGCGCATAACGACATCTGCCCGTATTCGCACGCCACGCGCGGCAATGTGGACGTGACGATCAAGCTGGTCTGATCGAGGTTCGACTGAAACGAAAACGGCGCCCTTGAGGCGCCGTTTTCGCTTCAACCCCAAACGCTATCGCGTCAATGAGCCGCCTTGCCGTCCTCGCCCGGGTGGGCGTGACCGTGCTTGATTTCTTCTTCCGAAGCGTCGCGCACGCCGACCACATCGACATGGAAGTTCAGCGTCTTGCCAGCCATCGGATGGTTGAGATCGACGTCGATGACCGACATGCCGACCTTCTTCACCACAACGACGCGCTGGCCGCCTTCCTTCAGCGACAGAATGGTGGAATCGCCCACCTTCAGCTTCGCGCCATTCTGGAAGAACTTCTTCGGCACACGCTGGGTCATGCCGTCCTGGCGCGGACCGTAGCCGTCCTCGGGCGCGATTTCGATGTCGAGCGTGTCGCCCGCCGACTTGCCTTCCAGACCCGCTTCCAGCCCCGGAATCAGCTGGCCGTGCCCCAGAAGGATCCACAACGGCTCGCCCGTCTCTTTGGAGCTTTCGACCTGCTCGCCATTCACGCCCAGCGTGTAATGGAACGTGATGACCTTGTCCTTGCCAGCCTGCATGGGTGTTTCCCGACCATATTCAAACCGCGGATGTTAGCGGGCAGGCGCCCCGGCGTCACGCCGGATCGCTCCCCCGCCTGCCGAAACGGACACCCCGGGCCTCGGGCCCCAACCACAGCAGCAGCGTCAGCAGGATCGCCACGCCCGCGATCCATATCGACATCGAGAAGGCGAAATCCCCGCCACGGCGCTCCGCCATCCAGGTTTGCGCGGTCGCCGTGATGGCCGCGAGCAGGTTGCCCATCTGGTAGGCAAAACCCGGCAACGTGCCGCGAACCGAGTCGGGGGAAAGCTCGTTCAGGTGGGTAGGCACCACGCCCCAGGCACCCTGCACCATCACCTGGATAAGGAACGCGCCAAGACCCAGCAGAAGCAGCGAGCCGCCGTACATCCACAAAGGGATAACGGGTATAGCGAGCAGCGCGGCGATCATCATGGCGCGGCGGCGGCCGATGCGTTCCGACCAGGCGCCAAACGACAGCCCGCCGACCAGCGCACCGATATTGAGCAGCGCGGTGAGCATGAACGCCGTCCCCGATCCTGCCTCGACATGCAGGTTTTCCTGCACGAAGGTCGGATACATGTCCTGCGAGCCGTGGCTGAACATATTGAACGCCGCCATCAGCAGCATCAGGTAGACGAAGCGCATCCAGTGTCCGCGCATCGATACCATCACGCTCTGACGCGCTTCATGGCGACGCCCTTCCCAGACGGGGGACTCCGGCACTTTCCGGCGAATGTAGACGACCAGCAAGGCAGGCAATGCGCCGACAATGAAGAGCCCTCGCCAGCCGATGTGGTCCACGAGCAGCCAATTCGCCAGGGCCGCGAGGAAGAACCCGCAGGGGTAGCCACTTTGCAGCAGGCCGGAGACGAGCCCGCGCGATTTGGCGGGAATCGACTCCATGGCGAGCGCCGCGCCAAGGCCCCACTCGCCGCCCATCGCGATGCCGAACAGGAAGCGCAATCCAAGCAGGACGCCCAGCGTGGGCGCAAAAGCGCAGGCCACCTCCAGGATGGAGAACAGCACGATGTCGAACATCAGGACAGGCCGGCGCCCGTAACGATCCGCGAGCCGCCCGAAAATCAGCGCGCCCAGCGGCCGTGCCGCCAGCGTCAGGAACAACCCGTAGGTCACCTCGCTCTTCGGCACGTTGAATTCGTGCGCGACCGCGACGATGACGAAGGTCAGCAGAAAATAATCGAAGGCATCCAGGGTCCAGCCGAGGAAACTGGCGAGAACCGTATGTCTCTGCGTGCTGTCGAGGTCACGCAGGGCGGCGGGCAACAGCATCTGACATACTCCTCGGCGGCGGGCCGCGCCGAGGCTAGCACATGCGCGGACGGCTCCCGAGGCCAAGAGATGCGACGCATCTCTCACGGCGATATAACACCGCGACACTAAACTGATTCACGCCATTTACGACAGAACGGAGGACTCATGAAGAATTCGCTCTCGCTCGTCTCGCTCACTCTCGCAGCCGCACTGTGTGCCAATGTGGCCATGGCGCAGAACGCGCCCGCCCCGACCGGAAGTTCCGATAGCGGCGCGCCCTCTTTCTCCGAGCTCGACAAAGACAACAAGGGTTATATCGTCCGCAAGGACGTTCCCAAGGATGTCTCTGCCCTCAAGGAACTGCGCGCGCACTTCAACGAGGCCGACGCGGACCACGACGGCAAGGTGACGAGCGCGGAATACAACGCATACATCAACAAGTCGTCGACACAACACAAGCCATAAAGCCACACAAGTTGTACCGTCGTACGAGGCAGGCCGTTTCCATCGCGCGAAACGGCCTGCCGAACACAGTGATCCAGCAAGGCGAGCGCCCGTCGGCTTTCGCCGTCAATCGAGAGGTGATTCACGATGAAACGCCAGTACTCGTTCATGATTGCGCTACTCGCCACCACGCTTGCCTTCGCGGCCCAGGCACAAGCTGCGACACCGGGCACCCACGACGTCGACTTATCGGCAGCCACCGACGGTCCCGTGCCCGCTCATCCGAAAATCGTGCCGTCTTTCGAGTCGCTCGATAAGGATCACGATGGCTATATACGCAGAGCGGATATCCCGAAGGACGAGCCTCGTCTCGCGGAGTTGCGCGCGCATTTCGACGAAGCATGGCCGGTGTTGGACAAGATCACCGCGAAAGATTACTACCGGTATCTGGCCCGCCGCGAACACCGCAGAAGCGCCCCCGTCGCTAGTCAACGTCCGTGAACCAGCTCGTAATGACGGCAATTATCGCCGAAGGGAAACATCTCCTACATGGTTCTCGATAGCCCCACGAGGCGACGCATAGCCTCACGCTTCAGCAACCGGGGCGATCGGTTTTATATCCACGGCAAGCTTGCCACCGACCCGGTATATGCCGCTGCCGCCGCCGCTATCGCCGGGCGGCGGCACCCCATGCTGGACATCGGATGCGGACTCGGGCTGTTAGGGCATTACCTGCATGCCTGCAACGTACTCGACGGTTACGTCGGGCTCGATCATGACGCCCGCAAGATTGCTAACGGTATAGAAGCCGCCAAGCGCGCGGGCCTCGGAAACTCGTTCGCCTTTCACAACGCCGACGCCACGACGCCCCAGCCCGTACGCGGCCACGTCGCCATGCTCGACGTCCTGCACTACCTCCCGGCGGAAAGGCAGGGCGACCTGCTGCGTTTCGCCATCGACCATCTCGCCGACGATGGCGTGCTGATCCTGCGCAATGTCATCCGGGACGGGTCCTGGCGCTATCGCGCGACAGTCTGGGAGGAATGGTTCATCAAGACGGTGCGCTGGATTCCGGAGGGCGCCCAGTATTTCCCTACCGAGGACGATATCCGCGGGGTTCTGGAGGAACGATCGATCCGCGTGAACTTCACGCCCTTGTTCGGCCGCACCCCCTATAACAGCTACCTGATGGTCGCCCACCGTTAGTCATCAATAACTTACGAGGCGCCGTTCAGGCAGGGAATGACTTGTGCACTGCGACAAGGTATACTCGCCTCCGTCTTGCCGTCGCTCCGACTCCCTTGCGAACCTCCGGCGTGGATTCTTCCCCGCCCGTTCCCCCGCCCTCGGCAGCGCGCAAGACACCGACCAGCCACCCCTCCGGTGCGCGGTCGCCAATTCATAACTCGCAGCGCGGTTTCAGGGAACGCTCCGGGTACAAGCAGGAGCTTCTCCATGTCTTTCGAATCGCTGGGCCTTGCGCCCGCGTTGCTGCGTGCCTTGTCCGAAGCCGGATACGAAACGCCCACTCCCATCCAGGCCGCCGCCATCCCCGTGGTGCTGGCCGGTCAGGACATCATGGCCGCTGCCCAGACGGGTACCGGCAAAACCGCCGCTTTCGCCCTGCCGTTGTTGCAGAAGCTCGCCGGCGACGATCGCGGCGAAGGCCGTCGTCCGATCCGTGCGCTCGTCCTCACCCCGACGCGCGAACTCGCCGCCCAGGTGCAGGAAAACCTGCGTGACTACGGTAAGTACGTACGCCTTTCCAGCACCGTGATCTTCGGTGGCGTCGGCATGGGTAACCAGCTGAACGCCCTGCGTCGCGGCGTCGACGTCGTCGTCGCCACGCCGGGTCGCCTCATCGACCATATGCAGCAGCGTTCGATCGACCTGTCGAAGGTCGAAGTGCTTATCCTGGACGAAGCCGACCGCATGCTCGACATGGGCTTCCTGCCCGCGTTGAAGCGCATCCTCGCCGCCGTGCCGCGCCAGCGCCAGACGCTGCTGTTCTCGGCCACGTTCGCGCCGGAGATCAAGGCGCTTGCCCAGCAGTTCATGCGCGAGCCGAAGGAAATCTCGGTCTCGCCGGCCAACACGGTCGCCAACACCGTCACGCATCATGTGCATCCGGTCGACGCCACCGCCAAGCGCGACCTGCTGCTGCACCTGCTCTCGGCCGACAGCCGTCGCCAGACGCTGGTCTTCAGCCGCACGAAGCACGGCGCCGACAAGCTCGTCCGCTTCCTCGAAGGCGCCGGTCTGCGCTCCGCCGCCATCCACGGCAACAAGAGCCAGAACGCGCGCACGAAAGCGCTGTCCGACTTCAAGACCGGTCGCGTGACCGTCCTTGTCGCGACGGATATCGCCGCGCGCGGTATCGACATCGACCAGTTGCCGATCGTCATCAACTTCGACCTGCCCATGGTCGCGGAAGACTATGTGCACCGCATCGGCCGCACCGGTCGTGCCGGTTCCGAAGGCCAGGCTATCTCGCTGGTCAGCCATGACGAGTCCGGTCTGCTGCGCGACATCCGTCGCCTGCTGAATACCGATATCGCCATCACCAACGTTGCCGGTTTCGAGCCGAGCCATCCGCTGCGTCTCGACGCCGGTGCGCCCCGCCCGAAACAGCAGCAGCAGCGTCAGGCACGTCCGGCTGGTCAGGCTCGTGCGAACAGTGGCGCTCCGCGTCCGGCATCGCATCGTCCGCACGGCCATTCCGGCGCCAGCACCGGCGAAGGCAACGGCAACCACAAGCGTCGCCGTCAGCGTCGTCCGGGTGGTTCGGCCAGCAGCAAGGCCTGATCCAGCGCGCCTGCCCACGCAGGCGCCCGCCGGCACGGAAACCGCATGGCGATCATGTCGCCATGCGGTTTTTCATATCTAACCTTCCGCCCTGACTTTCGCGGTAAGGACGTGGTCTTCCCACAGTCCGTCGATTTTCAGGTAACGCTTCGCATAGCCTTCGCGCTCGAAGCCAAGCCGCTCAAGCAGTCGCCCGCTACGTTCGTTTCGAGGCATGTAATTGGCCATGACGCGATGGAAATCGAGCGGACCGAACGCATAGCGGATGGCAGCATCCAGAGCTTCGAACATCAGCCCTTTTCCTTCGTGACGCGCCGCCACGCCATAGCCAAGATGGCAGGCCTGGAACACGCCACGCACGACATTGGCCATCGTAAAACCCGCGATCATCTCGTCGCTGTCGGGCGTCAACACGACGAACGGATAGGCGCGGTCGGCGCGGGCGGCTTCAAGACCGGCTTCGATCGTCTGACGGCATCCTTCCAGCGTGTAATGCGCCGTCGTGCGCAGCGGTTCCCACGGTTCGAGGTGCTGGCAGTTTTCCGTGCGATAGCGAAGCAACAGTGGCGCCTCGTCCGGTTCGAGCAGACGAATGATGGTGCGCGCGGTGCGCATCCGTACTGGCTCGGTCATGTCAGGCAAGCGCCGCGGCATGATGACGCAGGTGGTCTTCGACAAAAGTCTGGATGAAGTAGTACGAGTGGTCGTAGCCACGATGCATACGCAGGTCGAGCGCCTGGCCAGTGCGCAGGCATGCGGTTTCGAACAGCTCGGGTTTCAGCTGGTTGTCGATGAAGGCATCGGCTCCGCCCTGATCGATCAGGATCGTGCCGGGAAAGGTGCCCCGCGCGAGCAGTTCCGTCGCGTCGTATCCGGCCCAGTGCGCGCGATCCTTCCCAAGATAGCGGCCGAAGGCCTTCTCGCCCCAGGGCACCTGCGCGGGTGCGACGATGGGCGAGAACGCGGACACGGAACGGTATCGATCCGGATTTTTCAACGCGATGCCCAGTGCGCCATGGCCGCCCATCGAATGGCCGAGGATGCCCTGACGCAGCGGGTCCACCGGGAAGTTCCCGGCGATAAGCGCGGGCAACTCGTTCGCAACGTAGCTGTACATGCGGAAACGGTCGGCCCAGGGCACTTCGGTCGCATCCACGTAAAAACCGGCGCCCTCACCGACTTCCCAGTCGCCTGTCGCGCCTTCGTAACCCGTGTCGCGCGGGCTCGTATCGGGCATCACCAACGCGATACCAAGCTCGGCGGCCACGCGCTGGGCGCCCGCCTTGATGGTGAAGGTTTCGTGGGTACAGGTCAGGCCAGCGAGGCAATACACCACGGGAACCCGGCCCTGCGCGGCGGCCGGAGGCACGAAAACGGCAAAGCGCATCGTGCCGCCGCATTCGCGCGACTCATGGCTGTAGAAGCCTTGCGTACCGCCGAAGCAGCGCTGTTCCGACGTCGTTTGGATCATAGGCATCCCGACTTCCCTTCTTATCCGAACCCAACATCTGAGTTTAACCCTGAACACACCACATTCCGTCACAAAAACAAAGCGTTCGACAGCTATCGCTGGTAGAATATTCTCACCGCCTGGCGTACAAGACGCCGGTGTGCCCCGCTTCGAGGTCGCCATGTCATCCCCTGATTCAGATAACGCTCCGGCACAGCCCGGTTTCAGCGCGCTCGCGCTCGACGAAAAAGTCATGCGCGCGTTGATCGCCGTCGGCTATGAAGTTCCTTCGCCGATCCAGGCCGCCACCATCCCGCCGCTGCTCGAGGGCCGCGACGTTATCGGTCAGGCGCAGACCGGTACCGGCAAAACCGCCGCTTTCGCCCTGCCGGTGCTGTCGCGCATCGACGTACGCCCGGGCAAGCCGCAGGCGCTGGTACTCGCGCCGACGCGCGAACTGGCCATCCAGGTGGCCGAAGCATTCCAGAAATACGCGGCGTTCATGCCCGGCTTCCAGGTCCTGCCGATCTACGGCGGCCAGAGCTACGGCCCGCAGTTGCAGGGTCTCAAGCGTGGCGCGCAGGTCATCGTCGGCACCCCCGGCCGCGTCATCGACCATCTCGACAAGGGCACGCTCGATCTTTCGGCGCTGCGTTTCGTCGTGCTCGACGAAGCCGACGAAATGCTCCGCATGGGCTTCATCGACGACGTCGAGAAGCTGCTGCAGGCGACGCCGGCAGGCCGTCAGGTAGCCCTGTTCTCCGCGACCATGCCGGCGCCTATCCGCCGCATCGCGCAGACCTACCTGAAAGACCCGATCGAAGTCACGATCAAGAACAAGACCACCACCGCGGCGAACATCCGCCAGCGCTACTGGCTGGTCAGCGGCATCCACAAGCTGGACGCGCTCACCCGCATCCTCGAAGCCGAAAGCTTCGACGCGATGATCGTGTTCGCACGCACCAAGCAGGCCACCGAAGAGCTCGCCGGCAAGTTGCAGGCGCGCGGCTTCGCGGCAGCGGCCATCAATGGCGACATCGCCCAGGCCCAGCGCGAACGCGTCATCCAGCAGCTGAAGGAAGGCAAGCTCGACATCCTCATCGCCACGGACGTGGCGGCGCGCGGTCTCGACGTCGAACGCATCAGCCACGTGCTGAACTACGATATCCCGCACGACACCGAGTCGTACGTGCACCGCATCGGTCGCACCGGCCGCGCGGGTCGCAGTGGCGAGGCCATCCTGTTCGTCACGCCGCGCGAGCGTAACCTGCTGCGCGCCATCGAGCGCGCGACGCGCCAGCCCATCGAACAGATGCAGCTGCCGACCGTCGAAGCCGTCAACGATCACCGCATGAACAAGTTCACGCAGAAGATCACCGACACGCTGGCAAAGGGCGACCTGAACATCTTCCAGCAGCTGGTCGAGAAGTACGAGCAGGAACACAACATTCCCGCGATCGAGATCGCCGCCGCGCTCGCGCGTATCGCACAGGGCGATTCGCCGCTGCTGCTCGATCCGACGCCGGCGCGCCGCGAGTACACCGAGCGGCCGACCCGCGACAACGATACGCGCGACACGCGTGGCGAGCGCCCGCAACGCCCGCAGCGCGACAACGACGACCGTCGTCCGCCGCGTGAAGGCATGCGCCAGCCGCGCGCGCACGTCACCGAGCACGGTAAAAAAACCTACCGCGTGGAAGTCGGTCACGAGCACGGCGTGAAGCCGGGCAACATCATCGGTGCCATCGCCAACGAAGGCGGCATCGAAGCCCAGTTCATCGGCCGTCTGAGCATCCGCGACGAGCACAGCCTGATCGATCTTCCCGATGGCATGCCGACCGACGTGTTCACGCACCTGAAAAAGGTGTGGGTATCCGGCCAGCAACTGCGCATCAGCGAATGGGACGGCACCGAATCGCCCTCTTCGTCGTCCGCGCCGTCGTCGGCTCCGCGTCCGCCGCGTGGCAACTTCCGTCCCGGCGGCGCTCCGCATCCGCCCGGCGGTTCGCGCCCCAGTGGCGGCAAGCCGCCGCGCCGCAAGAAAGACTTCTAAGCGGAAACTGAAGTCCCGGAAGCGAAAACCGAAACCCGTGCGGCGCGCAAGTGCCGTACGGGTTTCTTCTTTTCGTGGCGCCTGCACTTTTATGCGCTTGCCAGCTTGTTATAGTCGATGCGGTTCTATCGAAAGGGGCGCCCCATGCAGACGATCCGGGGGGATCAGGTTTGCGACACACCTCGCTCGCGACGCGTCGCGGTGCTCGAGGACGATCCCGACCTGCGAGAAGGCATCCTGCTCCCGGGGTTGCGCGATTTCGGCTTTACGGTAAGCGGCGCGGGGACGGCCGCGGATCTGTACCGGCAGATGATCAGCCATAGCTTCGATATGGTCGTGCTCGACATCGGACTGCCCGATGAAGACGGACTCACCGTCGCCCGTCATCTTCGCCAGCTGTCCGATATGGGCATCGTGATGCTTACGGGGAGTCGCGGAAAGAACAACCACGTGCGCGCGCTGCAGATCGGCGCGGACAGCTACCTGCCCAAACCCGTGGACGTCGAGGTCCTTGCGGCGACCTTGCACAGCCTGTCGCGACGCATGGCGACCGCGCGCAGCGATGGCGCGGCCTCCTCCACTCCCGGCACGACACCCTGGCGTCTGGATTCGGATGGCTGGTGCCTCATCGGACCCACGGGAGGCGTTCTTGCCCTGACGGCTCCCGAACGAGGTTTATTGCAGGCACTCATGACCGCCAACGGGCAGCCCGTCGCGCGCGAAACATTGATCGCGACGCTCTGCAACGACGTGTACGCCTTCGATCCGCATCGGCTGGAAATGCTTGTCTACCGGCTCCGGCGCAAAGCGACCGAAGCGGGTGCCGGCACGCTTCCCTTGCTGACATCGCGCGGCTCGGGCTATCTGTTCGTCGCAGGATAGGCACTGCGCTCTGTGTAGGAGCGCGACGTTGCATCACTTCACGCAACGCGCTCCGCGACAACCGGGGCCAGACCCGCACCAGCCAGCGGTAGACGGATGCGGAATGTCGTGCCTTTGCCCGGCGTGCTTTCCACTTCGATCTCGCCTCCTGCCGAAGTGACCGTGTCGTAGACCGCGGCAAGTCCGAGACCCGTCCCACAGCCCACGGGCTTCGTCGTATAAAACGGTTCGAAGACGCGTCTGGCGACATCGTCGGGCATCCCGCAGCCGTTGTCCGCGAGCATGAGCGCCACCGCACCGGGGACGATTCGCAGCGTGACGACGAAGCGTCCGCCTTCGGGCATCGCATCGCGCGCGTTGGCCGCGATGTTCAGCAGCATCAGTTCGAGCTGACCGCGATCGAGCAGAACGGGAGCATAGGTATCCTCCACATCCATCTTGACGCTGATGTCGCCGTCGAACATTTGCCGGAGCATCGGATGGATGTCGCGGATCGCACGCGAGATGTCGAAGACCTCCGGCGAAAGACGCTGCTGACCGCTGAAATTAAGCAGTTTCCGGCTTATGGAAAGTGCGCGCCGCGCCGCCAGCTCGACACCTTCGAGCGACGCGACAAGCGCGCCGGTCCCCTCATCGGCCAGTCGCTCGCGACGTCGCGCATAGCCAAGGACCACATTCAGAACGTTGTCGAAATCGTGCGCCACGCCGCTCGCGATGCGACCGGTCGCCTCCATCTTCTGCGCATGGACAAGTTGTCCCTGCGCACGCTCCCTCTCCGCCATTTCGCGCTCAAGATCGCGGCCACGCGCGTTGGATTCGGCAAGGCTGTCGCGTAACGCGGCAATCGTACGATCGAGCACGATCGCGACGACGAGATAGCTCAGCGCCATCGACACTTTCCTGCCCGGCTGCCAGTCGATGGACCCGTGCGGCAACTGTTGGAACACATCAGACAGCGTGCCGACGCAGAACACGAACATCAGCACGACGTAAACCGTCCAGAGCGTGCGCCGGCCAAGCACCAGGCCACCCAGGCCCAGCAGCAGTAATGGAAAGGGATCGTTCGAAAGCCGGTCCAGACCGATGGCTGCGTAAGCCAGCGTGGCCGAAAACAGCATCACGCCGAGGTAGGTGGTCACCGCGCGACGAAAATGACCGCGCCGTACGAGATAAAGACAGCCCCATGCGGCAACCATCATCAGGACATCCGTCACCATGTCCATCGCCAGTCCGGGCGTGGTCATGCTGTCGCGAAACGACACGAAATACAGGTGGATGACCTTGTTCAGGGGCATCAGAACGCCCATGGCGATCAGCAGCACCTGAACGAAAGGCGCATTGCGCCTTTCCACCGGGTCCGTCACGGGCACGCGTTCCAGCCACGCGCGCATGGCTCCCCACAGCTTATTTATCACCTGTCTCCCCATCCCCCGACGTGCGGTCGACCCCTGGGACACCCCCGCCGGCAACCATCGACGGGTGTGATGTTCCGTTAGGTTACGCAAGTTCGGCGAAGAACCGCAAGAACCTGTGCGTGACCTGGGTCCCAGCCTGGCCGATGCTCGGTAAAGACGATCGCATGACGCAAGACGTCTAGACGTCCATAAAACTCTCTCCGCCCGTTGGGGGATGTGCGGTGAGGGCGCCATCATCACTGGGGAGCCAAGACGTGAACAAGATTCACAGCAAGATCTGGAGCAAGTCGCTCCAGCGGCTGATTGTTGCCTCCGAACTGGCAAAAGCCTGCGGCAAGGGCGGCGCGAACCGCCGCATGCGTGCGGCCGTCGTGGCCATCGCCATCGCCGCTACGCCACTGGCCGCCGCCCTGGCCACCGATGCCGAAACGCGATTCGACGAGGGTCTTACCGCGGCCCAGGCCGCGCCCTGGATGTTCGCGCCCGTTCCCTGGGTGGAAGACGTACGCGTGCTGGAGACATCCCAGGCACCGATGTCGATCTTCAACAACGTCTACTTCTCGGCCACGGGCAAGGCCAACGGCAGGGATCGCGCGCGGGCGACGGGCCGTTTCGCCACGGCAGCGGGGGCGGACAGCCTCGCCGCCGGCAAGGACAGCGTCGCCATAGGCGCCCGTAGCGCAGCGGACAAACTCGGCGGCACCGCTGTGGGTGCCGACAGCCATGCATGGACGAGATATGCGACCGCCCTTGGCGACGGAAGCCAGGCCGACGGCCTGTCCGCGACCGCGGTGGGCGCGCGGGCCATTGCCGCCGGCGACTCCACGACGTCGATCGGTGCCGACGCGGTCGCCGCGGGACTGGGCAACATCGCCATCGGCAGCATCGCCAATGCGGTCAGCGACGGTGGCGCATCGACCGCCGTGGGAACCTTGAGCTCCGCCAACGGCGACGGCACGACGGCCGTGGGCGCCGAAGCCTCCGCTTCCGGACCGGGCGGCACGTCCATCGGCCGGCAGGCGACCTCGGTCGGCGAGGCCAGCGTGGCGCTGGGTGCGCGCAGTGGCGCGGTCGCCTTCGGCACGGCCCTTGGCAGCTATGCCTATGCGTTGGGCAGCGAGTCGCTTGCCGCAGGAGCGTATGCGGCGGCTATCGGCTCGCGCAGCAGCAGTCTCGGACCGTATAGCGCGGCGCTCGGCGATCACAGCATCGCGGTCGGAAGCTATGCCGCCGCCTTAGGCAATACCTCGATCGCCATCGGCGGGAGCAACTGGACCGATCTGAACGGCAACGGGCAGCCGGACCCCGGCGAAGCCACCTACGCCAATGGCGACGGAGCGGTCGCGCTGGGCTCCCTGGCGCAAGCAAACGGCGACCAGGCGCAAGCGCTCGGTCAGTACGCCATCGCAAAGGGTGCCGGTACGGTGGCGCTGGGCGGCAGCAGCGACGCCGAAGGCGATCAGAGCGTCGCCATCGGCCAGAACGGACTGGCGACCGGAACACAGGCCACGGCAGTCGGCGGCCAGAGTGCCGCGCAAGGCGACTTCGCCACGGCGGTCGGCGGCGGCAGCTTCGCCACGGCCGAAGGCGCGACAGCGCTGGGCAACGCGGCGGGTGCCGTCGGCAGCTTCGCTACGGCCACCGGATATGGCGCGCTCGCGCAAGGCGACGGGTCGACCGCTAACGGGCATAACGCCCAGGCGCTTAAAGCGGGCGCTACGGCCTTTGGCGAAAACGCGCTCGCCACCGATAGTCGCGGCCTCGCCCTTGGCGCAAATGCAGAAGCTCACGGCGGCGGCGCCGTGGCGCTGGGTAGCGGCAGTCTCGCGCAGGGTTCGTCTTCGATTGCCGCGGGCAACGGCGCGGTAGCCCAATCGGCCTTCAGCGTCTCGGTAGGTTCGCTATCGCTGGCCAGCGGCGGTTTCGCTATCGCCATGGGCATGGGCGCTACCGCAACGGGATGGCAAACCACCGCCATCGGCGCAGGCGCCTATGCAAGCGAGTTCTGGGGAACCGCATATGGCGCTGGCGCCCAGGCAGCTTTCGGTGGCGTCGCCGCCGGTGTCGGCACGATTGCCGCGCCGGTGTCGGTCGCCGTCGGTCTCAATGCGAAGGTGCTGGACTGGACCGGCGAAAACGGCGGACTGGCCGTGAGCGGCGTCGCGGTCGGTGGCGAATCCGGCGCGGGAAACGACGGCACCGCCGTGGGTTACAACGCATACGCACAGAACGCATCCACGGCATCGTTCGGTTCGAACGCATGGTCGCTGGCCGATAACGGTACGGCGCTCGGCTCGTACAGCCGCGTACTCAAAGGTGCCGACAACGCGGTAGCGATCGGCCACGGCTCGCTCGCGGATCGTGCCGGCACGGTGTCGGTCGGCAGCAATCAGTCGTGGACCGATGGACTCGGCAATACGCACGATCCGGTAACGCGACAGATCACCAATGTCGCCGCCGGAACGGAAGGCACCGACGCGGTGAACGTCGCGCAGCTGAATCAGGCCGCCGGCACGTCCAGCCACTACCTCAAGGTCAACGGCACGGGCGACGGCGGAGACGACGCCATCGCCGAGGGCGATCTTTCGATGGCGGCCGGTTCGGGCGCCGCCAGTTACGGCACGGGTGGCACCGCCATCGGTACGGGCGCGGTGTCGGTCGGTCAGTTCGCCACGGCGAACGGTTACGGGGCCCTGGCCCAGGGCGACCACAGCGCAGCCTATGGCGAAAACGCACAGGCCAACGGCATCGAAAGCACGGCGCTCGGCAGCAACAGCGTGGCCGATCTGGACGGGACGACTGCCGTCGGCTCGGGCAGCCAGGCGCTCGGTGGCGCCAGCACGGCGATCGGCTATGGCAGCGTGAGCAATGCGGCGAGCGGCGTGGCCATCGGCTTCGCCTCGCAGGCCAACGGCGCCATGAGTACCGCGATTGGCGCGCAAGCCATCACGGACGGTCCCTTCTCCACCGCCGTGGGCGCGTTCTCGACAGCGAGCGCGTGGCAGGCGACCGCCTACGGTACCGGTTCCTATGCCGAAGCCTGGGGCAGTACGGCCTTGGGCGCATCGGCTCATGCGGGCGGCGGATACGCTACCGCGATCGGTACCGAAGCATCGGCGACGGGAAATTCCAGTACGGCCGTCGGCGGCATCGGCGGTTTCTTCGGCGGCGGCGCGAACGCATCGGGCGACTATGGTGTTGCCGTCGGTGCGGGTGCCGGCGCTTCGGGCACGTCGGGCACATCGCTCGGCACGAACGCGCTGGCCGGTGCCGACGCGGGCAGCCTCAGCCACGCCGACAACACGACCGCCATCGGCAGCGAAGCCTGGGCGACCGAGGATGGCGCCAGCGTGCTCGGTTACAACAGCTACGCGCAGGCCACGAATGCCACCGTGCTTGGCTCGAACGCGTGGACCACGAAAGACGCCACGAATAGCGTATCGCTCGGAGCGGGTTCCCTTGCCGATCGCGCGAACACGGTATCGGTCGGTGCGGGCGCCGACTGGACCGATGCCGCTGGCACCGTCCATCCGGCACAGACACGACAGATCGCCAACGTCGCCGCCGGCACGGAAGCCAACGATGCGGTGAACGTGTCGCAACTGAACCAGATGGCGGGCGCATCCAGCCATTACCTCAAGGTCAACGGCACGGGCGACAGCGGCGACGATGCGATCGCCGAAGGAAAACTCGCGATGGCCGTCGGATCGGGTGCGGCGAGTTATGGCACGGGCGGCACCGCCATCGGCACGGGCGCGGTCTCGGTCGGCCAGTTCGCCACGGCCAGCGGTTATGCCGCGCTGGCGCAAGGCGATCACACATCGGCCTATGGCGAAAACGCGCAGGCCATCGGCAATGAAAGTACATCCGTGGGTAGCAACAGCGTGGCCGATCAGGACGGCACGACTGCCGTGGGCTCGAACAGTCAGGCGCTCGGAGGCAACAGCACGGCGGTCGGCTACGGCGCCGTAAGCAATGCCGCGAGCGGTGTCGCCATGGGCAACAGCGCACAGGCCAACGGCGCACTCAGTGTGGCGATCGGTGCGGGCGCGCAGACGAACGGGCCGTTCTCCACGGCGGTAGGCAGTTTCTCGCTTGCCGACGCCTGGCAGTCCAGCGCGTTCGGTATGGGCTCTTATGCCGCCGCATGGGAGAGCACCGCCATCGGTACGGCGGCCTACGCAGGAGGAGGCTATTCGACCGCACTAGGCGCCGAATCCAGCGCGTCCGGCGCAGCGAGCACCGCGATCGGTAGTGTGGGCGGATTCTTCGGTGGCGGCGCGAATGCATCGGGCGACTACAGCACGGCGATCGGTGCCGGCTCGGCAGCCACGGGCATGTCCGCCACGTCGCTCGGCACGAACGCACTGGCCGGTGCCGACACGTCGAGCCTCACCCACGCGGACAACACGACCGCCCTCGGTAGCGAAGCCTGGGCGACCGAAGACGGCGCGACCGTCGTTGGCTACAACAGCTATGCACAGGCGACCAACTCCAGCGTGCTCGGCTCCAACGCGTGGACTACGAAGAGTGCAACCAACAGCGTCGCCCTCGGCGCGGAATCGCTCGCGGACCGTGCGAACAGCGTCTCCGTCGGCGCCTCCGCCGAATGGACCGACGCCGCCGGCAACGTCCATGCCGCGCAGACGCGCCAGATCACGAACGTCGGCGCAGGCACCGAAAGCACCGACGCGGTGAACAAGGGGCAGCTCGACGCCACGGTGCACAATCTCGTCAGCACAGGACAGGCGGTCAACGCGGTCGGCTACGACAACCTGGATCAGGGACGCGTCACGTTCTCGGGTCAGGGCGGAACCACGCTCGCCGGCGTAGCCGCCGGCCGCATTGCGGCGGACAGCAGCGAAGTGGTGAACGGGAGCCAGCTTTACGACATGGGCCATGCCGTGTCGCAGGCACTGGGCGGTGGCATGTCGCTCGGCAGCGGCGGTCTGGTCGGGCCCACGTTCGCGGTGCAGGGCACGCATTACACGAACATGAGCGATGCCTTCGGCGCACTGGACGGAGCCCTCACCGGCGCGCTGACCGACCTGTCGAGCCTGAAGACCCAGGTCGGAAACAACGTCAGCCAGGGAAGTGCGCAAGCGGGCCCGGGCACCGGTAACGGGTTGGCCCTCGGAACGGGCAGCGTAGCCACCGACGGTCGCGATACCGCCGTGGGCCACAACGCTTTTGTCGGCGCGGATGGCAGCACGGCCTATGGCAACAACGCCAACATCAGCGCGGCGGCAACCAACGCCGTCGCTATCGGTGCCGACACGACGGTCACGGCGGCCTCCGCGTCGGCCATCGGTCAGGGCGCGCAGGCATCCGCCGCCAACAGCGTCGCACTGGGCGCGAATTCCGTCGCGGATCGAGCCAACACCGTCTCGGTCGGCAAGGTGGGCGGCGAACGGCAGATCGTCAATGTCGCGGCCGGCACGGCGCCCACCGATGCCGCCAATGTCGCCCAGGTCGACCAGGCGTTGACCACCGCCAAATCCTATGCGGATGCCGGCGACCAGAAGACGCTCAGCGACGCGAAGGCTTACACCGATACGAAGATCTCCAGCAGCGTTTCCAGCACGGACTTCAACTCGTACCGAAACCAGGTCAGCGATCAGTTCCATACCGTGAATACCCGCCTCGATCGCGTGGGTGCGATGGGCACGGCCATGGCAGGCATGGCGGGCGCGATAGCCAGCGCGCCGGGTACCGATCACCGCGTCAGCGCGGCGGTCGGCGGCTATCGCGGACAGGGTGCTCTTGCCGTGGGCTATTCGAGCCGCGTGTCGGAGACCGGCAGTGTGTTGGTCGGTGGAAGCATCGCGGGGGGCGGTGAGTCCAGCGGCACGGTCGGCGTCAGCTTCGGCTGGTAGCGACCCATCGCGGCGGATGCGCCAGATGCGCATTCGCCGCTTCCTGTTCTTCAGAGTTTTTCTTCAAACTTTCTTACTACGGGGATCGACCATGTCTCACGCTTGCCTTACCCGGCGCCTCTCGCTGGCCGCCGCGCTGATCCTGGCGCTGCCGGCGGCTCACGCCGCCGATGCGGTCGTTTCGGCCGCTACACGGGCGAATCTCACCGCGCTTTCCGCGAACGCGCGCACCGACCGTTTTATCGTCACATACCGCGACGGAAGCACGCAGCGCGCGAATCCGTCCGCCGCCGTGCAAAGCGTGTCCGCCGCCATGACGCGCAGTGGCGTCACGACCGCAACGAACGGCCGCTCGATCGCACCGGCCGTCAGCTACCAGCGAAAGCTCGGCACGGGTGCCACGCTGGTTCGCACCAGCCGCCGTCTCTCGCAAACCGAAGCCAATGCACTGATGACCCAGATCGCGGCGGACCCCGCCGTGCTGCACGTACAGCCCGATGTGCTGATGCATCCCGTCGCGGACGCACCGTTCGTGCCCAACGATCCGAACTACGTCAAATACCAGTGGCACATGCGTGGCGGCGACGGCACCTATGAAACGATCGGCCGCGACACAACCTCGTTCGCGAACCTCGGCGGCGCCAATGTCGCACGCGCATGGAACATCGCGGACGGCGCCGGCGTGACCGTCGCGGTACTCGACACCGGCATTACCCATCATTCGGATATCGACCTCAGCCTCGCCGACGCGGGCTACGATTTCACCAGCGACCCGCTCGTCTCCGGTCGCGCGACCGCAGGCCGCATTTCCGGTGGCTGGGACACCGGCGACTGGACGAACGACCCGACCTATACCGATCCCGTTACCGGATGCGTCGACCCCTCGCAGGCCGAAGCAAGCAGCTGGCACGGCACGCATGTGTCCGGCACGATCGCGGAGCTGACCAACAATGGCGTCGGCATGGCCGGCGTCGCCAACAAAGCCCGCGTGCTTCCCGTTCGTGTACTCGGCCATTGCGGCGGTTACACCTCCGACATCGCCGACGGCATCGTCTGGGCATCGGGCGGCCATGTCGACGGCGTGCCCGACAACACGACGCCCGTCGATGTCGTCAGCATGAGTCTCGGGGGCAGCGGCGCATGCACGGCCGACGACGTCACCGGTGCGGCCATCGCGGGTGCGATTTCGCGTGGCGTGACCGTCGTGGTCGCTGCGGGCAACAGCAATTCGAACGCGGCGAACTTCTCGCCCGCCAGTTGCCCGGGCGCCATCACGGTGGCGGCCAACGGCATCGCCGGCAAGCGTGCGTTCTATTCCAACTTCGGGCCGAACGTCAGCCTTTCCGCGCCGGGCGGCGGCGTTTACCCGAACGATGCGAGCAGTGGCAGCGTGGTGGATGCCGGTTTCATCTGGTCGACCGGTAACGCAGGCGAACACGAACCCACCACCGAGAACTACATCGGCATGGCCGGCACCTCGCAGGCGACGCCGCATGTGGCAGGCACCGTCGCGCTGATCGTGCAGGCACGCCGCACAGCCGGGCTTCCCGCGCTGACGCCGGCGCAGATGCGCAGCGTGCTTATCGGCTCGGCCCGTGTCTTCCCGTCCAAGCCCGATCAGAGCATCGGCGGCGGCATTCTGGACGCCTATGCGGCCGTAACGAAAGCCATCGACCCGAATACCGGCTCACCCGACCCCACCGCCACCCAGCTGTCCAACGGGGTCGCTGTCAGCGGTATTTCGGGCTACGTGGGCGACTCGCTTCTGTTCGCCATCGAGGTACCGGCGGGCGCGAAGGGATTGAACCTGCGCACGTACGGCGGCACCGGAGACGTCTCGCTATACGTGAAGCGCGACACGGTCCCGGCAGCCGACGGTTCGGATGCGCAGTTCCGTTCGGTCAAGCCGGGCAATAGCGAGTCGGTCGTGCAGACGTCACCCGCTGCCGGCATCTGGTACATACGCGTGTTCGGCGTGAAGGACTTCACCAAGCTCACGATCTCGGCCAGCTTTACAGCGCCGTAAAATCCCGTGGGTCCGGAGTGGACCGCAGCCCCGGCTTAACGCCGGGGCTTTTTTTGGTTCTTTGCGCACTGGCGCGCCTCGTGTTATCAGCGGCCTGGCCGCTCACGCTCGTGCGTCGTGGAAGCCGCGACCGGGTTGGCCCTTGGAGCCTTCGGCGCCGTCCCTTCGGGAGCGGGCCGTAGTCCCGCTTTCGCTCCAACTGGGTATCGCGGCCCTCGGCTAAGGCGGCCCCAAGGGCCAACCCGGCCACGGCACCGTCGGTTGCGGTTGGCTGTGGGGAGAGCACGAGCCTGCGCACGTAATGGGATCAGCTATACCCATGCGTCGACGCCATGCTTTCCCCCCACGTGACCGCAGCGTTCGGCAGAGCCGTCGGCCACCACCCTCGACGCGACTTGCGCAACCGAGCGCGGCGGGCGGATCAGGCCCGCAGGGGGCGGACCTGGACGGTCCGCCGTTTTTGCTGAGGCAAGGATGCCGAATCAAAAACCCCCGCCCGCAGCGCGGGCGCGACGGGGCGCAGCCATCAGACACAAGCCGCGCAGCGGCTCTCCTTCCCCGAGCGACGGTGAAGCCGGAGCGTCGAGGGTGGTGGCCGACGGCTCTCCCCGAAGCGCCCGAGCGCGAACGCGATGGCAAAGCCGAGCCCTCCCCGACAATGCGTGAAGACCCTTTTTTATGCTCTCTTACAACAAGCCAAAGCTTGCGGGTGTGAGCGGCTCCATGCCATGCGCGATGCGCGCGCGATCGCATTGCGGGCTGGCCTCGCCGTTTTCCCACGCCGGTTGCAGGTCGTGGCATGGCGACGGGCGTTGCGCGTAGATGCCGCAGTGCGCGGCACGACCGACCTCGCCCACCAGCGACAGGCAACGCGGTTTCGCCTGATCCGTGCCGTGCATGGCGACCCGATGTTTATCGAGCTTCACGGTGAACTCGGGCGGCACGATGCCGCCCGCATCGGTATCGGACTCCATCCAGTGGAAGGCGACACGAAAATGCGCGCAGCAGGCACCGCAGGACAGGCAGGGATGGGTCATGCGCGGATATTACGGCGTTTGCGGCAACACAGGAGCGCGCTTGAACGCGCTCCTGCTAAACGTCAGAGGTTACCTGCGAAAGTGTTGCACTTGCCCATGTCGCCGCTTTCCAGGCCCGCCTTGAACCATTTGACACGCTGCGCCGACGTGCCATGAGTGAACGAGTCTGGCACCACGCGCCCGCGCGACTGCTCCTGCAGCGAATCGTCGCCGATGGCCGTGGCGGCGTTGATCGCCGACTCCACGTCGCCCGGCTGCATCCACTGCTTGCGTTGCTGCGATTTATTGGCCCATACGCCGGCGAAGCAGTCGGCTTGCAGCTCCTGACGCACGGACAGGCCCGTCGCACCTTCCAGCGACGCACCGCGTTTGCGCGCCTCGCCCACCTTGTCGAAGACGCCGATCAGGTTCTGTACGTGATGACCCACTTCGTGCGCGATGACATAGGCGCGCGCGAAATCGCCCGATTCATGGAATTGCGACTGCATTTGCTGGAAGAAGCCGAGGTCGAGATAGACCTTGTGGTCGGCAGGGCAATAGAACGGTCCGACGGCTGACGATGCGGACCCGCACGCCGTGCGTACGCCGTTACGGAAAAGGCTCAACTTCGGCTTTTCGTACGTCTGGCCGCGCTCGGCGAAGATGGCGGTCCACGTGTCCTCGGTCTCGCCGAGGATCGCACGCACGAAATCCACCTGCGGATCACTGGTATCGAGCGGCTTGCTCGGCTGCTGTTGCTGCTGCACCTGCGCCGATGGCGCACCCGGCTCGCCCTGCCCCAGCAATGCCGTGGGGTCCTTGAAGAACACCAGTCCGAGGATGGCCAGGATCACCATGCCACCCAGACCCAGCCCCCGCCCGCCGAAGCCACCGCCTCCACCGCCGCCGCCGGAATCGGAACCGGTTCCGCCATCGACCACGTTGTCGCTTCTACGACCTTTCTGCCAAAGCATGGGCCTCTCCTTTGGTGATCCGGGGCACCGTTCTGGGCCGGGCCGGCTGATGGTACGGGACCTTTCCCGTTAAAGTACGCGGCTGTCCCCTTCCCCGTACAGGACGTTCCATGACCAGTCAGTTACCCGCGCTCGTCACCGTGCTGACGCTGCTCCTGCTTTTCGCCACCCTGACGATGGTAGGCCGCGCCCGCTCGCGTTACGGTATCAAGGCTCCCGCCATCAGCGGCGATCCCGCCTTCGAACGCGTCTGGCGCGTGCAGATGAATACGCTGGAAAGCGCCGTCATGTTCATTCCGGCGCTCTGGCTCGCTGCACAATACGCCGATCCGCTCTGGGCCGGCATCGCTGGCCTGATCTGGCTTGCGGCCCGCATCTGGTACGCCCTGGCCTATTCGCGCGACGCCGCGCGTCGCGGTCCGGCCTTCCTGCTTTCGCTGGCGGCCTGGGCGGCGCTGATGCTGATGGCGGCCGGCGGTATCGGCCTGGCCATCATGGAAAACAACGCACCCTGAGCGGCGCGTCAGTCCTCGTCGCTCGCCGTCGCGAGCACGCGCACCCGCTGGATGCGCGCTCCGTCCATGGCGGTGACCTCGAACTCCATACCGTCGCTTTCGAAGCGATCGCCCGGAACCGGAAGCCGCCCGAGGCGCTGCAGGACGAAGCCCGCCAGCGTCGAGAAATTGCCGTCGCCCGGCAGGCGATGGCCCAGCAGGTGTTCGACACGGCGCACGTCGAGGCTGGCGTCCAGCAGCCAGGCGCCGTCCCCCTCGCTGACGGCCGAGGGGTCGCCCTCGCGGTCGTCGTCCGGGAACTCGCCGGCGATGACTTCCAGCACGTCGGCCGGGGTGACCAGACCCAGGATGCTGCCGTATTCGTCGACCACCAGCGCCATCTGCAACGAGGCCCGGCGGAACTCGTCGATCAGACGAAGCACGCTTAAGGATTCGAGCACGGTGATCGGCTTGCGGACGATCGCCTTGACGTCGATGCGGCCGTGATCGTTGAGGCTGGCGAGAAGATCGCGCGAGGACGCCACGCCGATCAACTGGTCGAGATCCCCACGGGCCAGCGGCATCCAGTGGTGGGTCGATTCGCGCGATTCGCGCAACAGCGTTTCGGGCGAGTCGTCCGGATCGATCCAGAAGATTTCCGTACGCGGCGTCATGATCGAACGCACCGGACGCTGCGACAGATCGAGAACGCCCTGCACCATTTCCAGTTCGTCCTTGCCGAAGACGGCCATCTCCGCCGTTTCCGTCGTTGCTGTGTGCTTGCCGTTTTCCGGTTCGTCCTCGGCGGTACCGCCAAGCAGGCGCAATACGGCTTTCGCGGTCCGGTCGCGCATGATGCGGCCGCCGACCAGCAACGAACGCCGGCGATTCCGGCGCATGGTCTGGTTGAAGGCTTCGATCATGATCGAGAAGCCGATCGCGGCGTACAGGTAGCCCTTCGGAATATGGAAGCCGAAGCCTTCCGCGATCAGGCTGAAACCGATCATCAACAGGAAGCTCAGGCACAGGATGACGATCGTCGGCCGCGCATTCACGAAGGTCGTCAGCGGCTTGCTGGCGCCGATCATCAACGCCATCGCGACGACCACGCCGATCATCATGATGCTGAGATGATCGACCATGCCCACGGCTGTGATGACCGAGTCCAGCGAGAACACCGCATCCAGGATGACGATCTGCGCGACCACCAGCCAGAAGCTCGCGCGACGCGCGCCCTTGCCGTCGTGGTCGTCGGGGGCTTCCAGCCGCTCGTGCAGTTCGAGCGTGGCCTTGAACAGGAGGAATGCGCCGCCGATGACGAGGATCAGGTCGCGCCATGAGAGCCCGAAACCGTTCCAGTTGAACAACGGCGTGGTCAGCGTGACCAGCCAGGTCATCGCCGCCAGCAGGCACAGCCGCATGACGAGTGCCAGCCCCAGGCCCAGCAACCGCGCGTGATCGCGCTGACGGGCGGGCAGCTTGTCGGCGAGGATCGCGACAAACACGAGGTTGTCGATACCGAGCACGATCTCCAGCACGATCAACGTAAGGAGACCCGCCCAGGCGGAAGGATCGGCAAGCCAGTCGAAAGCGAACATGGGTCGACGCCTTAAGCGCCAGGGTTCCTCCAGATAAGACGCGACACTATACAGGTGTCGTGTCGATGGGCTGTGCCGGAAGACACCATTGCGGGGGTGTCCGGCCGTCGGCTAGGGTGGTCCATGACTCACGATTCCACGCCCCTGATTCTTCCCGCAACCGCTTCGTCGCCCCTGGCCCCGCCACCCCTGCGTCCCGCGACCGGCCTGCTCGGTGCCGCGGCGGTCATCGTCTTCTATTTCCTGATGCAACTGGTGTTCGGCCAGATATTCGCGGCGGTCGCCCGGATGCTCCTTGGCCTGAACCTGGACGACGCCCATGCCGTCGGGCAGGCCGTCCGGGCGCCGGACATCCTTCTCGGCATGGTCGTCTGCACGTTGCTGGCGGCCAGCGCCGTCACCCTGGGGCTGATCGTGTGGCGGTGGCGTCCATGGCTGACGTCGGGAGCATCCGCGGGCCTCGGCTTCAACCGGCCCGAATTGCGTTTTCTCGCGATGGGTCTGCTCGCCGGCATCGTGCTCCCCTTCGTCGGCGGCGCACTCACCCAGTTCCTCGCGGGCAAGCACGAGGTCACGCAGGCGGTCAGCGAGCTGGCAGACGGCGCATCCGTCGGCATGCGCGTCTTGCTGCTGCCCATCGTGGTCATGGTGGGGCCACTGGTCGAAGAGGCGCTGTTCCGGGGCGCCCTGCTTTCCTCGCTGCGTGGGCGCTTCAGCGTGGCGACGTCGATCGCCGCCAGTGCGCTGGTCTTCGGTGCCGTCCACCTGCCCGACCTGGACTGGGCATGGTATGCCGTACCCAACCTCACGCTGATCGGCGTGGCGTGCGCATGGCTGCGCGTGCGCACCGGATCGATCTGGCCGTCCTTCGCCGCGCACGCCATGAACAACGCGCTCGCGTCGGTCGCCTGGTTCGTTGCGGCTAACTGACCGGCAGGCGAGCCCGCTCCAGCGCTGCGACGTGACGCTCCAGACGGGGCCCGAGATAGCACTGCGAACCGCAGGGCAACAAACCGGCCGCGGAGAATTCCCGCAGGTACCAATCGGGGGCGCGGGAAATAAAACCGTCGCGATCGCCGCCCACGTCGTCGTCGCGGGTATAGGCCTCCAGGAAGGCTAGTCCTTCCAGCATCTCGCCGACGCCGGTCAGCCCGGCGCGAATCTCCGCCGGCTTAAGGTAATGCAGGACGTCGGTGCAGACGATCAGGTCGAAGCGGGTGTCGAAGCGCAATTCCGCCAGCTGGCCGAAGCTTGCCAGGCCGATATGGCGCGAACGTCCGTAACGCGACACCACGTACTCGCTGGCATCCAGGCCGCGGTAGTCGATACCCGGACGCAGCGCCCGGAGCACGCTGCGCCATGGCGCCTCGCCGCAACCGATATCGAGGACGTTGCGCACGGATCGTCCCAGATAGAACTCGGCCTGTCCCAATACCATGGAGACCTTGCGCCTGAGTTCGGCCGGGGAACGAACGGAGTGATCCGGATGCCGGTACCACTTGTCGAAATAAGCCTGGTCATATGTCTTTGCCATGACGCGATGTTAACGGTAAACGCCATACACCTCGGGCATACATGGCACATCGCAGCATCGGATCATCCTTTCGAGGCCTAAGGAGCCCCCATGCCCACCATCCACCTGCGCGTCACCGGAACCCGCGACGCATTCGACACCGTCCTGAGCGCCATCGAGGGAGTCGACCAGGTCGATCGGGTCGAGGAGATCGACGACCTGATGAACGAAATGAGGGACGATTCCAGCTCCAGCGAGATGTCCGACGACACCGCCGGATCGACGACTTACGTCGCTGAAATACAGGCGCCGAAAAACAGGCTCGAACAGGTACGCATTACCGCGGAAGCCACCGCGATGAACATGGAAGCCGCTCTCGAATTCCTCGGACCCGACGACGACGAAATGTTCGGCCGGGAAGACGAGGACGCATGAACCGCAAGAATCTGCGCATGGCTGCAGGATAAACGCGGTTACTGGCCTTAACGTATAACGTAAACGTTCGCATCGCGGAATCGTTTAGGGTTTGAGCCGCGTCCGCATGGGACGCCCTACACGGAGTCCGCATGCGTAACGCCGTCGTCGTCTCTGCACTGCTCCTGCTGGCGACCACCCCGGTCATGGCTCGCGACGAGGCCCTGACCCGGGAAGACGTCGCCTGGCTCAACCGGGTCACCTTCGGAGCCGACACGGCCACGGTGGCGCGCTATCGCGACATCGGCAGACGACGCTTCCTGGACGAACAGCTGGACCCTCGCGGCGATGGCCTGCCGAAAGACGTGCGCGCGCAGATCGACGGCTTCGATGCGGTTCGCCAGCCCGTTACCACCTTGATGGACAGCGTGCGCGGCCAGTACAAGCAGATCAAGGACCTGCCCGAAGGCGACGCGCAGGAGCAGGCGAAGAAAGCCCTGCAAAAGCAGGGCAACGATTATGCCCAGCAAGCCCAGTCCGCCGAAATGCTGCAAGTCGTTTACGACGAACACCAGCTACGCGAACAGCTGGTGTGGTTCTGGCTGAATCATTTCAGCGTCTTCCAGCAGAAGGGCCGCGTGCGCTGGCTGGTCGCCGACTACGCACAGAACACCATACGGCCGCATGCCCTCGGCAAGTTCCGCGACCTGGTCATGGCCACGCTGAAAAGTCCCGCCATGCTCGAATACCTCGACAACGCGCAGAATGCCCACGACAAGATCAACGAGAACTACGCACGCGAACTGATGGAACTGCATACGCTGGGTGTCGGCAGCGGCTACACGCAGGAAGACGTGCAGCAGCTCGCGCGCATTCTTACCGGCGTAGGAGTCAATTTCGACAGCACGCCGCGCAAGTTCCGCCCTGAATGGCAGCGGCTGTACGTGCACGAGGGCGTGTTCGAATTCAATCCGGCCCGGCACGACTTCGGCGACAAAACCTTTCTTGGTCAGACCATCCACGGCGGCGGCTTCGACGAAGTGCAGAAAGCCGTCGATCTCATCGTGAAGCAACCGGCGTGCGCCACCTTCGTATCGACGAAGCTCGCGAAGTATTTCGTGTCGGATACACCGCCGCCCGCGCTGATCGAACGCATGGCGAAAACGTTCCGGCATACCGACGGCGACATCGCCGAAGTGGTCCGGACCATGCTGACCTCGAAGGAATTCACCGCGTCGCTCGGAAAACGTTACAAAGACCCGACGCAATTCCTTGCATCGACCATGCGCCTGGCTTACGACGGCATCGCGGTGCCCAATCCGAAGCCGCTGGTGAACTGGATCAACGCGCTTGGACAGGCCCCGTTCGGCCGCATCACGCCCGACGGCTGGCCTTCGGCGGATTCGGAGTGGTCAAGCTCGGGCCAGCTCGCCCGTCGTTTCGAAATCGCGCGATCCATCGGCAGCGGCACCAACCGGCTGTTCGACCTGGACGACGAAGGCAAGCGCCACACGGGCGGCTTTCCGCAACTGACGACGCGTACGTACTACGACACGATCGATCCGTTCCTTTCCCAGAAGACGAGAGACGCGCTGGCGCAAGCCACGTCGCAACAGGAATGGAATACGTTCCTGCTGTCCTCGCCCGACTTCAACTACCACTGACCCCGGGGCGCATCATGATGAATCGTCGCCAGTTCCTTCTCGCCGCCGCAGCCACGGTGCCTGCTCTGACGTTCGCCGGCCAGGTGTTCGCCGCGCCCGCTTCCACGCCGCGTTTCCTGCTGGTTTTCCTGCGCGGTGGCTACGACGCCAATAATCTTCTCGTGCCCTACTCCAGCGACTTCTATTACGAATCGCGGCCGACCATCGCGCTGGCGAAACCCGACGCCGGCAATCCCAATAGCGCGCGCATGCTCGATGCCCACTGGGGCATGGCGCCCGTCGTTGCGACGTCCATGGGGCCGTTATGGGACAAGCGCCAGCTGGCCTTCGTACCTTTCGCCGGCACCGACGATATGTCGCGCAGCCACTTCGAAACGCAGGACAGCATCGAGTCCGGTCAGTCCGCCGCGGCACGCAGCGATTACAGCTCGGGCTTCATGGCGCGCCTTTCCACCGTATTGCGCGGCGCGCCTCCCATCGCATTCACCGACGCGCTTCCGCTCAGTTTCCGTGGCGCGGGCGATGTGCCGAATATCTCTCTGAAGGGTGTCGGCAAAGCCGTATTCGACGACCGGCAATCGGCCATCCTCAGCGGCATGTATGCAGGCACGTCGCTGCATGCGGCCGCCAGCGACGGACTGGAACTTCGCCAGCAGGTGGCCAAGGACCTCGAGACCGAAATGGCGGCCGCCAGCCGCGGCGCGGTCAGCGCGAAAAACTTCGCCTTGCAGACACAGCGCATCGCCACACTGATGCGCGATCGTTTCCGCCTCGGCTTCGTCGATGTCGGCGGCTGGGACACCCACGTCAACCAGGGCGGCGCAACCGGCCAGCTGGCAAACAATCTCGACAACCTGAGCCAGGGCCTGGCGGCATACGCCGATGCGCTCGGCGACGAATGGAACAACACCGTCGTGGTCGTGGTATCGGAGTTCGGCCGCACGTTCCGCGAAAACGGAAACAAAGGCACCGACCACGGTCACGGCACGACGTACTGGGTGCTTGGCGGCAAGGTCAACGGCGGTCGCATCGCCGGCCAGCAAGTGGCTATCAACGCCGCCAACCTCCTGCAGAATCGCGACTATCCCGTGCTCAACAATTACCGCGACGTGATCGGCGGCATGCTGAAGCGTGGCTGGGGACTATCCAGCGGCGATCTGCAGAAGGTATTTCCGGGTTCCTCGCCACGCGACCTCGGCCTCGTCTAGGTCTTCCCATCGGCTCCGAAGACAAGAGCAGGACTACAACCAACGCCATATTTCGCACTCCGTATCCGAAGCACACAATCCACCGCGAGAACACTCTGTTGGCGTCACTCACGGCGACTCGCCAGCAGCGTCTTCATCGGTCATGTGCGCACAGGAGATATGGCAATGGTCAGCGTCGGAAAAATATCGCGCCTCCCACTAACGACATTCGCCTCGGCAGCCATCGTCGCGGTGTGCCTCGGCGCGCAGACCCATGCGCAGCAAAGCTGTGTTCCTTCGGCACAGGATGCGGTTACCGCCGCTATCGAATCGTGCATTCAGATTCTTCGCGAAGAACCCGTAGGGAAATCCTACCCTGAGTCGCCAGCAACAAGCGACGCGGCAAGAGCTCTCGGCATGAACCATATGCCGCCGCCATCGCCTACCGGCTACACCGTGTTCAATGTAGGTGATGCGAAATTCTCCGCCGCCTTTACCCATTGCATCAACGAGGCCGACCCTGCCTATAGCACTTTGGGTAGTACGATCCTCGACAATTCGACGGTTGACCTCCCCGTGGTCAAGGGTGAAAAGCAGCCCGCCGCACGCTATCAATATACGAATAAATACCGAATACATGAACTCCGGGATCGTCAGACAAAAATCCTCTATGTCCTTGTTCGTATAGCACGCAGTGGGTCCATTGAAACCCTGGGCGACGCATGGGAGAACGCGAAACCTTCGTCGATCAGCATTCCGAAGGATTGTCGGAACTCGTATGGTGACCCATGCGGCACTCGCTATTCTCGCAACAGGGCCGGGGCTTACGAGAAGCTATGAATGACGACCTGTTTCGTACCCGGCCTCGTTCAGATTTTCACCAGGAAGTGCTTCGCGATCTGGCCGTGGACGTAGCCTATGCCGCGGACCAGATGCAGCGTGGCGAACAGTAGGATGACCCCGAGGATGCCGAGCAGGATGCATTCCCACCAGTTCGCGCCCACGTGGATATCGTTTATGTCCAGGCCGAACCAGCCCGCACCGACGATGGCACGTGCGAAGGGCGCAAGCGCAAACGCCAGCGACACCGCCAGCAACGTCACCGTCACGGTGAAATACACGATACCCAACGGCAACATCGCCAGCATGTAAAACAGCGTGCCCCAGGTCCGCGCATCCGTGAACATCGCGCCGATGCGCGCCATCATGCCGCCTTCGCGCTCCGGATACGGCGGACGGCGCGGCATGCGCACACCGAGCATCGACTCGACGATCCGCCCTTCGAACAACGACAAGGCGCGTACGGTGCCGATGAACAGAATGGCGAACGGAATGCCGATAATCAGAATCGAAAGGCCCAGCGACAGGCTGATGCCCACCACCACCCAGGTGAAGTAGAGGGTGCCCGTCGCTTGCGCCAGCAGCATGTAGAAAAGGCTGCCGTACGTACGCGAGTCGAGCGCCACGCCGAAGAAGCCACCGAGGACCGACTTTTTGGCGGGTGGCGGCGGCGGGCGTAGCGCGCGTTGCACCGTAATCTCCCGGCCACGGTAGATCTCGGCGACCTCTTCCGGATTGCCATAGCTGTTGACCACATGCGCCAGCATGTCCGCTTCGCTGCGATCCGGTTGCTCTGCAAGTTCGGCGCGCAGATGCTCCTCGGCGTCGTACAACGCGTCCTGGATCAGCGCCCGGTCCTGGCCACGCAATGCGTCGCGCAGCTGTTCGAGATATTCGGCGATGGTGCGCGGCGTGTTCATGAGATACCTCCTTGCAAAACGGTGTCGACGGAAGCGCGCGTGGCGTGCCAGGCCGAAGTCCATTCGGCGAGAACGGCGCGGCCCAGAGAGGTGATCTGGTAATAACGACGGGGCGGTCCGCTGATGGACGGCTCCATCTCGCTGGCGAGCAATCCGTTGCCTTCGAGATTGCGCAGCACGGGATAGAGCGCACTCTGCTTTCCGGCCAGCACGCTTTCGCCGGCCCCTTCCAGCCGCTTGGCGATCTGATAGCCGTACATCGGCTCGGAGGCCTGCCCCAGCACCGCCAGCAGCACCAGGGAAACGGTGCCGGCCGAAAGCTCCTTCTGGAATTTCTTCAGATAGGCAGCGATGTCGTCCATATCCCCTCCCCGGACCGCTAGGTTGGAGATCAATCTAGTACGAAGTTAACACTACTGCGTGTGCTTGAAGTCATGGGCTGTCCGGACAGCCCCGACATCGTCCGCGGACAGTCTCCCTCGCTGCGAGGCTTCCAGCGAAATGGCGAAGGAATGCGGCCTGGCGAAGATTTGGACCGTTGGCACGGCCCTTGCCATATACCTCTCGAAGACCTCATCCAATCACTCGCGGAGAACCACCATGAAATTCGAAACCCTGATGCTGCAGAGCTTTTTCGCCGCCGGCCTGCTGGTCTGCTTCCTGACCCTGGGTGCCATGCTCACGTCGCACGCAACCGTGGCGACGACGCTCGCCGCCAGCCACGCCCCTGTTGCGGTAACGGCGCCCTCGGCTGGCTGACCGGTGGTCAGTCCGCCCTCACTGACGCACATAGCGCAAGTGTGTGGCAGTTGGACCATCGAGAACCCTGTCAATGCGAAACTGCGGTCCGGGCTCGCGTAGGTTCTCGAAGAGACGCCGCCCGCCGCCGAACAACACGGGTGCCAAGGCGATTTCCAGCTCGTCGACGACACCCAGGTTCAGGTACTGCTGGATCGCATCCGCTCCGCCCGAGATACGAATATCGCGACTGCCCGCGGATTCCCGGGCCAGCTCAAGGGCACGCTCGGGCCCCTCATTGACGAAGTAAAACGTCGTCCCACCGGGGCGCACCCAGGGTTCGCGCTTCTCATGGGTAAGAACGTATACCGGTGTGTGAAACGGAGCCTCATCTGGCCACGTGCTCTCGCCCTGGTCGAACATTCGCTTGCCCATAATGTTGGCGCCGATGCGTTCGGTAGTGCTGCGAAGCAGGTCATTGACCGGGCCGGTCTCTCCCCCCGGTCCGAGCTTGAGCATGTTCTCGCGGAAGTACTGTTGATTGAGGATCCAGGCCATCATCGCACCCCACTTGGCGCCCCAGTTCTTGTACTCGGGCTTGCCCATGGTCATTCCTTCCGGTGCCATGTAGCCATCGAGGCTAAGTCCAATGTTGACGAATACTTTGCTCATGATTTTCCTCTCGCATGCATGTATCTACGTCGCAACGCTGCACTAACCGCGCAAGATTGGCTCCCCGGTCCGCGGGTTTGCAAGGGTTACATTCTCGAGCGCCCGAATGCGCCAGATATCGTTCTGCCTCGTCAGTACCGCGAGGATCAGCGTATCCACCTCATGTGGCCCGGCCGGGTGAGCGGCACCGGCCGCCAGGCGGCTCCAGAAATGGATGACCACCGCTCCGTCGGCAATGTGAACGACATCGATCAGCTCATTTTCCAGCGTAGAGTCGCGATAGATTGTTTCGTGAATGGGAGCGTGGAGCGCCACGATCTCATCGATGCCCTGGACATAGTGCCCAAAGCGATTTACGAACGTCGCGTCTTCATCGAACAGGCCGCCGAGAGCAGTCATGTCGTGAGCGTTCCAGGCGGCCTGGAATGCACCTGGCGCATCTTCTGGTCTTTTCATTTTAGTTATAGGGGTTGTGGTCATAAGTCTCCTGGATGACTACGGTGCCTAACTATCACTTGTTGCAGCCTTTCGGAACCCCATAATCCCGGCGGTAATCTAGTGCGAACGTCATACGGGTCAGCGCGCCCGGCCTCACCCCTTGTAAAATTCAGGCAAAATAGCGGGCTTGCAGCGGCCATGACCCCCTACTGGCCCCGCTCTCCCTACACGCCGATACGGATCGAACCCAGTGAATACCGACACCACCGCCCTGCCCGTGCAGGATGACGGGGACCTTTCCCTCCTTGCTCGCCTGCGCGCCGCGACCGAGCTGCTCGAGTCGATCGCTGTCGATCCGCAGTTGCTGGAAGCGGTATCCGGCCAGGAACGTGGACGCCTGCATCAGGCGGTAGCCAGCGTTTACCATCCCGATCCCGTCGCACGCCGGGTGAAGTTGAAGGCGGCGGAGAAAGCGCACTACGCGTCGAAAATTCAGGCCGACGATGCGGTTCTGGATAACACGGGTATTCGTGCATTGCGCCGCAAACCGGTATTCAGTACGCCGAACGTCTTCGCACCGGAAGGTTTCGAGCCGCTTGACGTGCATCCCGATGTGGATGCCAGCAAGCCGCGCGAATCCACGCTGCCGCAGCACTGCTACGTGTGCAAGACGCGATACACGACCATTCACTTCTTCTACGACCAGCTGTGCCCCACGTGCGCGGCCTTCAACTATACGAAGCGCACGGAGACTACCGATCTGCGCGGACGCGTAGCGCTGCTGACCGGCGGCCGCGTGAAGATCGGCTATCAGGCGGGCCTGAAGTTATTGCGCGCCGGTGCGGAGCTGATCGTTACCACGCGCTTCCCGCGCGACTCGGCGGCACGCTACGCGGAAGAACCCGACTTCGCCGACTGGAAAGACCGTCTGCAGATCTACGGTCTGGACCTGCGTCATACGCCGAGCGTGGAAGCGTTCTGTCAGGAACTCATCGCAACCCGTCCGCGACTGGATTTCATCATCAACAACGCGTGCCAGACGGTACGCCGTCCGCCCGATTTCTACGCGCACATGATGGAAGGCGAGACCGCCGCATTGCATGACCTGCCGGAGCATGTGCGTGCGCTGGTCGGCGACTACGAAGGCATGCGTGGTTCCAACATCCTGTCCGACACGAAAGCTTCGCCGGTTGCGCTTGCCGGTCACGGTTCGGCCGTACCCGGTCTGACACGCGCCGCCGAACTGTCGCAGGTGCCCCTGCTTCCCGAGGAGCTTCTCGCGCAACAACACCTGTTCCCCGAGGGCCGGCTGGATCAGGACCTGCAGCAGATCGATCTGCGCGAGCGCAATTCGTGGCGCCTGCTGATGGCCGAGGTGCCGTCCGTGGAGCTGCTGGAAGTGCAGCTGGTCAATGCCATCGCGCCGTTCCTCATCAATGCCCGCCTCAAACCGTTGATGCTGCGTACGCCGGAACGCGACAAGCACATCGTCAACGTATCGGCGATGGAAGGCCAGTTCTACCGCAGCTTCAAGACCACGCGTCATCCGCATACCAATATGGCGAAAGCCGCGCTCAACATGATGACGCGCACGTCCGCCACCGATTACCAGAACGACGGTATCCACATGAACAGCGTGGACACCGGCTGGGTAACCGATGAAGATCCGGCGGAACTCGCGGCGAAGAAGGTGCTGGAGGAACGTTTCCATCCACCGCTGGATATCGTCGACGGCGCGGCGCGCATCGTCGATCCCATCATCCATGGCATCAATTCCGGCGAACACGTCTGGGGCCAGTTCCTCAAGGACTACCGTCCGACGGATTGGTAATCGCTCGTTTTCCCTTCGTACGATTCGACCAGAAGATCGATAAACGCGCTGATCTTGCGACTCAGCAAGCGGCGCGTGGCGTATAACGCCCAGGCTTCGACACCCCGGCCCTCCAGCGCGCCCCAGTTTTCGAGGCGCCCGGCGGCAATGTCCGCCTGGGCGCGCGAGTAAGGCAACACCGCGGCGCCCGCGCCCGCCAGCGCCGCGTCGTGGATCATCGAGATGGACGACAGGCGAACGACCGGCGTGACGTTCACGATGCGATCGTTCGCAAGACGCCACGCGCTGTTCCCGCCACCGGGCAGCATGACGGCGGGAACGGGATGCCCTTCCCGACGCGCAGGTTCGGGATAAAGCATCCCCACAGCCGGCGCGGCCACCACCACGAATGTATCGCGAAAGAAGCAGCGCCCTGCCAGATCGGTATCGGGTGCCGGGTTGGCGCGGATAACGATGTCGAAGTCCTCGGCGATCAGATCGACGAAGCGATCTTCGGCAATCACCTCAAGGCGGACTTCGGGATATCGCGCGATGTATGTCGCGGCCAGTTCGCCCAATGCTTCATAGGCCACCGCAGAGGGAGCACTGACCCGCAGCCTGCCGGTCGGCCGCTGCGACCGTGTACTGATCGCATGCGTCGCGGCTTCGAGTTCATCGAGCTGCCGCATGGTGGTCTCGCGCAGCGCCATGCCTTCTTCGGTAAGCACCAGTATTCGCGAACCGCGCTCGAACAGGCGAACGCCGAGCTCCTGCTCCAGTTGCATGATCCGCCGGGAGAGACTCGCCTTGGGACGCCCCGTCGCGCGGCTGGCCTTCCCGAAGCCGCCATGGGCGACCACTGCGTTGAAGTCGGCCAGCGCGTGAAGGTCCATGACATGTGTTCCATATACGGGACGAGTTGTCTCAATACTACGTCTATCGTACCGATATTGGAACGCGCACCATGGATACACCTAATCCATGGAGACACGACATGACCATCCTCGTCACAGGCAGCACCGGAACCATCGGCTCTCTCGTCGTCAACGGCCTGGCCGCGAAGGGAGCCCGCGTTCGCGCTCTTGCACGCGATCCGGCGAAGGCCACCTTCCCCGCCGGCGTCTCGACCGTGAAAGGCGATATGACCGACGTTTCCTCGTTACGTGCCGCCATGGAAGGCGTCGACACACTCTTCCTGCTGAACGCCGTCACGGCCGACGAAGTCACCCAGGCCATCATCGCCCTCAGCCTCGCGCGCGACGCTGGCATCGAACGCATCGTGTACTTCTCTGTCTTCCATGCGGACACCTACGTCGATGTGCCGCATTTCACTGGCAAGTACACAGCCGAACGCATGATCGAACAGCTCGACTTGCCGGCAACGATTCTCCGGCCGAACTATTTCATGCAGAACGACCTGAGCCAGAAAGACATGCTGCTCGGCAACGCGCTGTATCCGATGCCCATCGGCGAAATCGGTCTTTCGATGGTGGACGTCAGGGACATCGCGGAGGTCGCCATCGCCGAGCTGCTTCGCCGCGAGAACGCCCCGGCACGCTTGCCGCGACAGGTCATCGAACTCGTCGGGCCCGAACCGGTTACCGCTACCGGTGTGGCGAAGATATGGTCCGACATCCTGGGTAAGCCCATCGTCGCGCCGAAGCCCGATGCGGATGCATTTGAAGCGAAGCTGGTCTCATTCGGCTTTCCGTCCTGGACGGCACGCGACATACGACTCATGACCAGCCGCTTTCAGTTGGACGGCATGGTGGCGACGAAGGAGGCGGTGGCAAAGATGACTGCCTTGCTGGGTCATGCGCCGCGTTCGTATCGCGATTTTGCGATCGAAGCTGCGCGTACGTGGGAAGGCTGAAAGACGGGATGTCGCTGGCCATACGTGGTCGCTGCGGATCCCGGCGTGCGCCGGGATGACGAAGAGGGTTGCAGATACGCGTCCATCATCCTGATGCGCTCCATGGGGCCACGATGTGACTTGCAGACACGCTACCCCCTCACCGTCATTCCGGCGCACGCCGGAATCCGCAGCGATGCAGTGAGACTTACCCCACCGCCGACAACCCCACCTCAAAACTCCAACCGGTAAGCCACCTTTACCAGCGCCTCATTGGTGTCACGCAAACCAAGGCTGTGCCGAAACTGCTCGTTAGCGTCACTTACACCGTCCTCGGTCTCATACCCGCCACGGTTATAAACGATATACAGATTGGACAACGGCGCGATCTCATAGCGATAGCGAATCTGGAAGCCCAGATTCGCTACACCGAAATCCTTGACAGGTTCATTGCTTTCCACTGCACGCCCGTCGCGATCGATCACATAGGCCTGACGCAGCCGCGCGCCGACACCCAGCGCCTGCACTTTCACGCGCACTTCCTGCCGGTTGCCAATGTTCCAGTTCATGCCCATGTCGATACCGATCGTACGACCGTCGAACGCTCCCACCAGGTTATCGTGCTGCCAGATCATCCAGTTCGGCGTTGTCTCGTAACTGGCTCCGGTGAAAATACTCAACTCGTCGCTGAAGAAATACGTGGGAACGAACTTGACCATATAACCGACGCGATGAAGACCCGTCAGCTGATTGCCCTTGATCTCGGCATCCGCCTTCCACGACCAATGCCCGATGCGCGGCCGCACGCGCTCGTAGATCAATGTCAGGTTCGGTGGCGTGTGCAGCGGATTGCCTCCGCGGGTCAGCAAGTCGTCGTATGCCGCGCTATCGACATTGATCTTCCAGAATTCCTCGCCGCCGTCGCGACGCTGACTGTCGCGGATGATGCGGAACTGCCGCTCCAGCCGCAGCCCTTCGGTATTGTTGACGCCAATGATCCGATATCGCCACAGATGCGACGAATACGCGGAATCATCGGGAAGCGCGGTCAGACGCTGGCGGACTTCCCAATGGGCGTAGTCGAAATCGTTGCGCGGCAGATAGCCAAAATCGTTGACCTGCAGTGTGTCGCCGAAATGCATGCCCAGCCATTGCTGGCTCCATACCGGCGTCATTTCGTATTCGGCTATCGTCGTCGCGCCGAAACCGGTCGAGCGATTGTTCGGCTGGTCGATCTTGCTACCGACGATGTTGCTGGTAATGGTGAACTTCGCATTCGGCTTCCAGCGATGATCGATGCCCAGCACGTTCGCATCGCGATCGAGATACGGGTGACTGACATGCGTGGCAAGCATACCCAGGCTCTGCGTTCCGAAATTCTCGCTCAGGCGCAACGCCCCGAACGTGCGACCGGCGTCGCCTTTCTCCTGCGCCGCGAGCACGCCGTAGCTCATGTCGCCCACGCTGCCGTTGAGCTTCATGGCGCCCGCGATATCCGCCGCATCGTTGCTGTCGTCCGCCGCGCCGCCCACGCGCCGTGTATAGACCAGCTGCGTATAGTCTTCGAGCAGGCTGAAATCGAAGATGCCCTGGTTTTCCGTGAAGAACGGCCGCTTGTCGGTGAAGAAGGTTTCCTCGGGAGTGAAGTTGATTACCAGGTCGTCGCTTTCCACCTGACCGAAGTCGGGATTGATGGTCGCCGTCAGCTGGGTTTGTCCATTCGGCTTCCAGACAATGTCCGCGCCCTCCTGAAAGCTCGTGCCGCCATGGGCCCGGTCGGCTCGCGCCACCACGTACGGCGTCACGGCCAGCAAAGCTTGCGAATAGGCCGGCAATTCCACATGTTCGAAATCGGACAGGAAGCGCGGACGATTGAAGCTCGCCGCAGGCCAGGACATGCGCTCGCCCGTGGTGCCGACGACGCGGTCGATGTACAGGCCAATGGTGCGCGTATCGCCCGTAGCGGCGCGCATGGGCGCGATGTACCACGGGATCAGCACTTCCACCGACCATCCGTCGGCGTCCTCGGAAACCGCATGCTCCCAGTGGCCGTCCCAGTCGTAACTGAAATTCGATTCGCTGGTGATCACCTCGTCCGCGACACCGCCCATCGACGTCACTTCGAAGTCGTAGCCTGTGCGTCCGTCCGCATCGAAATCGACCATGACGTTGATCCGGTCCACCAGTGCGGATTCGTCACGCCGGGTCTTCTGCCGCGTGCGGGGCATCGAGGCCGGCTGGGTGACGCGAATGGCGATGGCCAGCCCCTTGGGCGTGGACATCACCCACGCCTCGGTCGGCATGCTCCCGGGTTTGCCGGTCAGCGGCTGCGTATCGCGGAAATCCGTGATGTGCCGCGCCCCCGCCCATTCGCCGGGGTCGATCTTTCCATCGATTTCGACGGCGTTCGCGACAGTAGCGAGAAAACAGAGTGCAAGGGCAAAAGCGAAGCGAAACATGGATGCGCCGTCGATGGAATCCGTAGAAGGATGCGGCGCATCCGTAAAAGGTTACGCATGACTGGTGGCCTATACCGCGCGAATGCCCTCGACTCTGCTACTTTCTTGCAGCCGCCAATCGCTCAGGGGATACCATGCTGCACCGCACCTGCCTCGCCATCGCACTCGCCACGCTCGCCCTGCCCACGCTCGCCGACGAGGCAAAGAAAGCCCATACGCCGACCGCGAAAGAACTGCTCGCGAAGGCCAGCCCCGTCGAATGGCGCACGCCCGATCCGCAGAACCTGGTCTACATGGACCTGCCGCAGGGCCGGGTCATCATCGAACTGGCACAGGACTGGTCGCCCGAACACGCGGCGAATATACGCACGCTGATCCGCGAGCATTATTTCGACGGCACGGCCGTCATCCGCGTGCAGGACAATTTCGTCACGCAGTGGGGCGATCCCGATGGCGACGACAAGGCCAAGGCGAAAAGCCTGGGTACGGCAAAGCAGACGCTTCCGCCGGAATTCACACGCAAGCTCGACAAGTCCATTCCGTTCGCGAAGCTGCCGGACGGCGACGTATACGCGCCCGAAGTCGGGTTCTCCGATGGCTTCCCCGCCGCGCGCGACACCGCGCACGGGCAGGCGTGGCTGACGCATTGCTACGGAGCGGTTGGCGTCGCACGCGACGTAGGCGCGGAAACCGGCAACGGCAGTTCGCTGTACGCCATCATCGGCCAGGCGCCGCGCAACCTGGATCGCAATCTGGCCGTCGCCGGCCGCGTGATTCAGGGTATGCCCATCCTGTCCGCCTATCCGCGCGGCGGCGAGCCGATGGGCTTCTACGACAAACCCGAACAGCGCGTCACGATCAAAACCGTCCGTCTCGCGGCCGATGTTCCGGAAGCCGAACGCACGCCGATCCAGGTCCTGCGCACCGACAGCAAGACGTTCACCGCTGTGATCGACGCCAAGCGCAATCGCAAGGACGACTTCTACACGCTACCGGCCGGAAAGATCGATATCTGCAATATCTCGATCCCGGTGCGCGACCCGACGAAAAAAGCGCCCTAATCGTGGAGTCGTCGCCCGGCGAGAACCGGGCGACGACTCGACACGAGGCTTCGTTACTCGCCCACCAAAGCAAGCACGGACATCACGATTAACGCGACGATCGTCACGATCGTCGCCACGGCCGCGCGTGCGCCGCTCCACTCGCCGTGCGTGACCACAAGGCCCTGGGATTCGTCCCATGCCGTCGTACCTGTTCTCGTCAGCCGCTGGTACGACACGATCGAGCAGACGAGCGAAATCAGCGGAATGCCGGCGCCAAGACCTTGCAGGCTCATCCGGATGGTTCGCCCGAATGCTTGCCGGAAATCGAGTCGGCGGCCATCGACGGTTCGCACCCTGATCTTGAATAGCCAGCGAGCGGGCGTCGAGCCGAAGGCCGCCAGGCAAAACGCCTCGATCGGAAACCACACCAGCAGCACCAGAATCGAGCCGACCAGGGGCGTGCTTGTCGCCTTGACCGCCATATCGACCGAATCGGGCGCCACGATGGCGATCACGATGAAAATTACAAAAACGCCAAGGAACCCGGACGTGGAAATGTCGAGGCTCTTGGCAAAGTACCGGCGCCATGGATGCGAAAGTGCCCCAGTAGGCAACGGACGCGAGAAGACGGATTCCTCATCCGGCGTATCGACCAGGGAAACTCCGGTCCGCGATGCGTTCAGCATCGTGCGGTAAGGCGACCAGTCGGCCATGCCAGCGGACCATACGAGCGTCTCGTCGCCGATCTCGCCCGAATCATGCAGCGAGAACATCTGCTCGACCGTCACCGGCCCGGCCTGACTGCCATTGCGATCCGCGTAGTACCAGATTGCAGCTTCTTCGGACATCAACTTTCCTCTGTCGACTTCAGTTTCAGAACACTCAGCACACTACGGGCAAGGATAGCTTCGCTTTCCGGCATCGACCTGCTCACGGAAACCTCAGCGCGTCGTCGTGCAACATCCAGCCAATGGCGACACTGCTCGACATCGCCGATCAGCGCCGCCCGCAACGCCAGGCAACGCGGCCACAACGCCGGGAAAGACCATCCCGCACCGCGTGTAAGCAAATCATCTGTCAGGCCCGATGCATCTCCGGTCGCCATCGCAGTCGAGAAGGCAATTTCCGCCACAAGCTGTGCTACGAGATCGCTCCACCACGCGTTCTTCGCATCTTCCGTGTCCAGCAGCGCACTCAGTTCATCGACACGATGAGCCGCATCGGCCCACTGTCCCGCATGCTGTAAAGACTTCAGTCGACACCACAGGGCGATGAACGGCATCGGCATCGGCTGCCGGGACAATAGGTCCAGATCGGCGAGGGACCATTCGTCAGTCGCCCGGCCAAAAACGGAATGGGCCAGGAAGCGCGCATAAACAAATCGCGGCGCCGAAATATCCGGCGTTTTCCAGCGCCATCGGTACGCAGCGGTGCCGGCGCTTTCCACGGCCCCCGCAACAGGAAGCAGGCTGATGACTCCGATGCCGCCATTGACCACCGCCATCGCGCAAAAGAGGAAGCCCGCGCGGCCTGGGAGAAATATCGATGCAAGAACCGCGCATACGAGTGCCGCGGTGAGGAGCGTCAGCGGCCCACCGAGTATCTGCCGGATCATTTGCGGCGCGACCGGCCTGGCCGGGTCGTACACCGCGTTCACGACGGCGGGTATGCGCTTTGCATAGCGCTTCCAGCGGATCTTCCAGAAACCTTTCTGCGGCAGCAGATCGACCGATCCCGCGCGCACGAACGTTACGACCATGCCTGCGCGGCGCGCCGCCATATAAGTACCGGCAAGATAGATGACGCGCGACAGCTGCCACACGATCGCCAGCAGAACGGTGGCACCGAATGGCCCCAGGGCCGGTATGCCGAGCGCAAAGAAGCAGAGCGTGCCACCGCCGACGAGCGTCGCGACCACCAGCAGCCAACGAAATACACGGCCGGATCTATCGATCCAGACCGGCAACCGCCACCATCCGTCTCGCGCCGAAGCCTCGACGACGTCAATCATCCCTGCCCCTCCCCTGTTCCGGGCGAGCTTACTTCAGGAATGTGTACGGGCGCGACTTTGCATGCCGCGCTTCAACCGGCGGCGGCAGGAACCGTCGTATCCGTTACTTTCCGGATTCCACCACACCTGCCCGGATCGCGCGTAGCTTGGCCTTCAACCGTGCCTCGTCATCCGGCCCCAGGCGAAGCATGAACTTCTGCCCGGCCGACAACGCCTGCAACGACGGATCGGCGAACTCGTAGCGCAGCTTCGGCTGCACCAGGACGACGGGCCCCTTCGGCTCGGGCGCCGCCAGCAGATGATCGATCACCGCAACGAGCCGGTCGTTGAAATAGCCATCCGGATAACCGAGATCGCGATACGACTGCTGAAACAGCGGGTAATACCGCTTGTACCACCCGACCAGCGCACCGGTATCGATCTTCTCCGCGACATACATATACGTCGCGTAACGATCGGCATTCTTGCCCGATGTCACCATCTGTCCGTTTCCGTCGTGCCCTACGACAAACGAGCCGGTCGGCGTGCGCAACGGCAACACGTTCAGACCCACGCTCTGTTTCGGTAAGGCATCGATCGTGGCAACGATCCGGGGAATGACGTGCTCGGGAACAAGCAGCGCCTTCAACGCACCATCGCCGCCCAGCGCCATCAGCGACTGAATCACGGCGCTATCGCTGTCGCCGAGCGCAGGCAGCGCCGCGGTCGATGCGCCTGCGGGAGCCGCGCCCAGCGGATGCTGGACCGCGGATGCGGAAGAAGGTATCGACGTCGAAGCGGCGGAAGGCAATGCAACGGCGGCTTCCTGAGGCTTAGCCGCTTTCTCTTTCTGCCAGACCACGAACCCGGCGCCGATGGCGGCCAGCACGACGACAACCCAAAGAACACGCGCAACACCTGACGACTGCTTATTCATTCCACTTAACCTGCTTTGCGACTAGCAACCTTGCTCTGACTGGGCGTAACGCCAATGGTTCCGCAACGTCAAACGCACAAGAACGCCAACCATAGCGGCCAAGGGCATGTAACACCACCCTCATGCCCCCTCGCATTCCGTCCTGAAATCGTATTAGTCTGAACTCGCCGACCGTCCCCACCGGTCCGGCAATCCCACATCGCAAGCTCGTCCAGGAGGAAGAACCATGGCTTTCTCTGCTCGTGTCGACAACGCTCCTATCTCAGGCATCAACGTCACGCCGCTCGTCGACGTGCTGCTCGTGCTGCTGATCATCTTCATGATTTCCGCACCGGTCATCGCCCACAAGGCGACGGTCGACCTGCCGCAAGCATCGCAGCAGGCGAAGCTACCGACCGTCGAACCCATCCATCTGGCAATCGAAGGCGACGGCGTTCTCTACTGGAACGACACGCCTATCAGCGAGGCCCAACTGGACACGCAGCTCACCATCGCCGCGGCACAAGCGGAACAACCTGCATTGCAGATCGACGCCACCGACAGCGTCGCGTACGAGACCGTTGCCCGCGTACTTACCGATGCGAAGGCGCACGGTATGGGGAAGATCGACTTTATAGGCCGCGATTAGCCACGCGCTTCACTGTGCGATTAGTCCCGCGCCTCACTGTCCTTGTAGGAGCGCTCTCGGGCGCGGTCTCTACGGGGCGTGGATTTCGGCGCTTCTGTCGTGAGGGAAAGCATCGCAACGTGCGGCGATGAGGCAAAGGAAGCCGTGGCCACCCATGTCGCGGCCCCGGCTTCCTTCCGATCGGTGGGAAAATCCTGGGGTTATGAGCCGTTTGCGCGCGTGATGCCGACGACCACCTCACGACGTCGTCTTCCTCACCGTCACCCCGGCGTACGCCGAGGTCCGCAGCGACCACGTGGGGCAAGATCCAACGCTGAGGTTTTCGCTTAAAAGCGGCCATCGCCCTCGCGACCACCGACCACCTCGCCGCGGATTCCGGCGTGCGCCGGAATGACGGTGAGGGGTGAGGTGGCGCGAGGCATTGTCAGCGGTTCGCTTTGCTCGTTAGCTCTGCATGCCCATCGCCTCAGCGCCCGGCGGAACCAGCCGCCCCCTCGCCGGGCCCGGTAGGAGGGCGAGGCTGGTCGGGCGGGTAGGCCCCGAAGGGGGGAAGGGGCAGGACGCCCCTTCCTTCGTGTGCGGGCAGGAAGCCCGCTCACGAAGCCCCGCCAGTCCACCCGCGTCGCGCAGCGACCGCCCGACGTGGGCCCGGCGAGGGGGACGGCTGGTTCCATGCGACGACGCCCAGAATGACGACGCTCTTCAAGCGAATAACTGGTCAAACACGGCGCAAAAGCGCACGCGGCTTACATGTTGCGCCGATACTCCCCACCCACGTCATACAAAGCATGACTAATCTGCCCAAGCGAGTTGTTCTTAACGGCATCCATCAACTGCTCGAACACATTCCGCCGATCGCGCGCAGTACTCTGCAACCGCTTCAGGCTCTCCGGGGCAAGCGAGTTACGGGCACGACCATAAAGCAACACGTTATCGATCTGCTGTCCCTTCTCTTCCTCGGTAGAACGAATCAACTCGATCTCCGTGGAAATTTCGCCACCATGATCCTTCGGCAGGAAGGTGTTCACACCAATAAGCGGCAACGAGCCATCGTGTTTCTTATGCTCGTAATACATCGATTCTTCCTGAATCTTTCCGCGCTGATACATCGTATCCATGGCGCCCAGCACACCGCCGCGCTCACTGATGGCTTCGAATTCCTTATAGACAGCTTCTTCGACCAGATCGGTCAGCTCGTCGACAACGTAGCTGCCCTGCCACGGGTTCTCGTTGAAGTTGAGGCCCAGTTCACGATTGATAATCAGCTGAATTGCGACCGCGCGGCGCACGCTCTCTTCCGTCGGCGTGGTGATGGCTTCGTCATAGGCATTCGTATGCAGACTGTTGCAGTTGTCGAACAACGCATATAGCGCCTGCAACGTCGTACGAATGTCGTTGAACTGGATTTCCTGCGCGTGCAGCGAACGGCCGGATGTCTGGATGTGGTACTTCAGCATCTGGCTGCGCGCGCTGGCACCATAGCGTTCGCGCATGGCGCGGGCCCAGATGCGTCGCGCGACGCGACCGATGACCGTGTATTCCGGGTCCATGCCATTGGAGAAGAAGAACGACAGGTTGGGCGCGAAGTCGTCGATCTTCATACCGCGTGCGAGGTAGTACTCGACGATGGTGAAACCGTTCGACAGCGTGAAGGCCAGCTGGCTGATCGGGTTCGCACCGGCTTCGGCGATGTGGTAACCGGAGATCGATACCGAATAGAAGTTGCGTACTTTGTGGTCGACGAAGTACTGCTGGATGTCGCCCATCATGCGCAGCGCGAACTCGGTGCTGAAGATGCACGTGTTCTGCGCCTGGTCTTCTTTCAGGATGTCCGCCTGCACCGTGCCGCGTACCGTGGCCAGTGTATAGGTCTTGATGCGGGCATAGGTTTCGGCGTCGACGACTTCTTCGCCGGAAACACCCAGCAGGCCGAGGCCCAGACCGTTGTTACCTTCCGGCAGACCGCCGTGATAACGCGGGCGGTCGCCATCCGGATAAAGTGCAGCGATGTGCGCGTTCGCGGCTTCCCAGCGCGCGGGCTCTTCGTTGAGGTATTTCTCGACGTTCTGGTCGATCGCGGTGTTCATGAACATCGCGAGGATGATCGGCGCGGGACCATTGATGGTCATGGACACCGAGGTCGACGGCGCGGACAGGTCGAAGCCGGAGTACAGCTTCTTCATGTCGTCCAGCGTAGCGATGGAAACACCGGAGTTGCCGATCTTGCCGTAAATGTCAGGACGCGGCGCCGGGTCTTCGCCGTACAGCGTGACCGAATCGAATGCCGTGGACAGACGCGCCGCGGCGCCGCCCAGCGACAGGTAATGGAACCGGCGGTTCGTACGTTCCGGCGTGCCTTCGCCCGCGAACATGCGGGTCGGATCTTCACCGGCGCGGCGATACGGGAATACGCCGCCCGTATATGGGTAGTGGCCCGGCAGGTTCTCGCGCATCAGGAACGAGAGCAGTTCGCCCCAGTCCTTCGTCTTCGGCGGCGAGACCTTCGCGATTTTCTGGTGGCTGAGCGACGTGCGATAGTTTTCGACGCGGATGACCTTGTCGCGCACCTGGTATTCGTTGAACTCGGCGGTGACGGCCTCGAAGCGAGCCGGCCATTCGCGCAGCAGCGAAATCGCTTCGCTGGTAAGTTCGCGAACCGCTTCGTTGTAGCGCTGGCGCAGCGTCGACAACGAACGGTCGCCTTCGACGTTCAGCGATGCGTGGTCGTAAAGATCCAGTGCGCGCGGAACGCCTTCGTCCCCGATGTCCTTCAGCGATTCGTAATAATGCTGCGCCTTGCTGGCCGCTTCGGCCTGCTTCGCGATACCGCCGTTGACGCCCCTACCCTGCTCGGCGATTTCCGCGAGGTAGCGCACGCGGTTACCCGGAATAAGCACGGTCGCGCGGGGCTCGCGCAGCGTTGTGTCGACATCGGGCGACCAGTTTTCGACCGGCAGGTGCAGCTTGTCGCGCATCAGGCGGCAGAGGTTGGCGAACATCCAGGTCACGCCCGGGTCGTTGAACTGACTGGCGATCGTGGGATAGACCGGCACGTTTTCGTCGGCCATCTGGAAGGCGGTGCGGTTGCGCTTCCACTGCTTGCGCACGTCGCGCAGCGCATCTTCCGCGCCGCGCTTGTCGAATTTGTTGAGCACCACGAGTTCGGCGAAGTCGAGCATGTCGATCTTCTCGAGCTGACTCGCAGCGCCGTATTCGCTGGTCATGACATAGACCGGGAAATCGACGAGGTCGACGATTTCGGAATCGCTCTGGCCGATGCCGGCCGTCTCGACGATAACCAGGTCATAGGCCTGGCTCTTCAGGAAATCGATGCAGTCGTGCAGCACGATGCTGGTCGCGGCGTGCTGGCGACGCGTCGCCATAGAACGCATGTAGACGCGCGGGCTGCGCAGCGAGTTCATGCGGATGCGGTCGCCGAGCAATGCGCCGCCGCTGCGGCGGCGCGTCGGATCGACGGCGAGTACGGCGATACGGATGTTCGGGAAAGCGTGCAGGAAGCGCAGCAGCAGTTCGTCGACAACGCTGGACTTGCCCGCGCCGCCCGTACCGGTCAGGCCGAGCACCGGCGTTTTGCCGCCGGCAAGCGCCCATTCCTTGCGCAAGCGCGCAAGCTCGGCTTCCGGCAACGCGTCTTCTTCGATAGCCGAAAGCATCGCGCCCACGGAAATCTCGTCGTCGATGTTCGCCGTGACGGGCGCGGGCGGCGCGTTCTGCGCGCGGCGATCCACGGCGGCGCGGGTGCGCGACATCACGTCTTCGATCATTTCGACGAGGCCGAGCTTCATGCCGTCGTTCGGATGATAGATGCGCTCGACGCCATAGGCCTGCAGTTCGCGGATTTCTTCCGGCGTAATCGTGCCGCCACCGCCGCCGAACACGCGGACATGACCCGCTCCGCGCTCTTTCAGCATGTCGACCATGTACTTGAAGTACTCGACGTGGCCGCCCTGATACGACGACAGCGCGATCGCATCGGCGTCTTCCTGCAACGCCGCGCGCACGACGTCTTCCACCGAGCGGTTATGCCCGAGGTGGATCACCTCGGCACCCTGGCTCTGGATGATGCGTCGCATGATGTTGATGGCGGCGTCGTGGCCGTCGAACAGACTCGCCGCGGTTACGAAGCGCAATGGTGTCGCCTCCGTCTGCGTGCTGCTGGCGGGGACGTGCTTGGGCTGCGAACTCATGGCGACTCCGGGACTACCGATGCGGGGAACCGGCTGATTGTACCGCGCGGGTTTCCCCGCGCTTTTGCGCAGTGCAGCGTAATCGTTACGCGGTCCCGAACAGGAACGGCATCGCGACGTTGACGACATCGACATCGTCGACAATTTTTCGATGCCCCAGACCATCGGTCCGGATCAGCCGCGCGCCCGGCCACAGCTTCGCGTACAGCTCGCCTTCGGCCACCGGGACGTCGCGATCCTTCGCATCGTGGAATATCAGCACTTTCTGCCGGCGATGCGGCGCGTGGCGTTCGATATGCAGCGCTTCGATGGGAACCTGTGTCCGGTCCGACAAAGCCTTGTGCAGCGCGGGTCGCAGCCGTTCGGCAAGGCGCACGAAACGCGAGAACCGGCGCGTCGCGGCCTGGGGATCGGCGGCGGGAGCGATCAACACGACCTTTTCCGCGGTCCAGCCATCGTCCAGCGCCAGCGTGACGGCCGCTCCGCCCAGGGAATGGCCGATCACGGCCGCGGCATCGCCATAGTGGCGTCCCACCTCGCGCACGGTGCGGGCAAAGTCCGGCAACGTGCACAGCGAACCGCCGCTGTGTCCATGGGCGGGCTGGTCGAACGCCACGACGGCCCAGCCCATGGCGGACAGCAGCGCGGCCCATTTTTCGAAGCGAAGTCCGAAACTGGACCAGCCGTGCACCAGCAAGGCATAGGGCTGTGTCGCGGGATCGCCCCAGACGTAGGTCGCGATCGATTCGCCGTTCACCGCGATCGTCTCGCGACGCATATCGGGCACGTCGGGCGCGGCGGCGGCGCGGGCCCTGCTGCTGGGCAACGGCGTCTGGAACAACCGTGCCGCATGCGCGACCGTGCGTTCGGGCGCGACAACACTGCCGATACGGTAGGCGGCTCGCAGCCCGAGCAGGGTCGCGATGTCGCGAAGCCGGAAGCGCGGTGCGGGTTTCGTTTTCGGGGACGGGATCGGAGTCATATGCCAAGCATTGTGGGGGCAGGACGTGGTGCGATACAGCGGTGCCGCACGACCGTCACAAACATGAACGAAGCGCCGGGCGTATCGTCAACGGGTAGCGGCCGCCGCCGTTTTCGATCCTGACTCCGCATTCGCGGACGTAACGAGGAGCGATTCGCAATGACCACGTTGACCCGGAAACTGGCCCTTCTGGCGGGCCTTGGCCTCGCGGTCGGCGCGACCGCCTATGTGCCGCCCGCCGCGGCGCAAGGTTATGTGTCGGTGACTGTCGGCACCCGTCCACCGCCGCCGCGTTATGAACGCAGGCCGCCCCCGCGTTCGGGTTATGTCTGGGCACCCGGATACTGGAACTGGGCGGGCGGGCGCTATATCTGGATCGGCGGACGGTGGTACGGCTCGCGTCCGGGCTATATCTATCGCCCGCCCGTGTATCGTCCGTACGGCCACGCATGGCGTTACGAGCGCGAGCGCTGGGACCGCGATCCGCAGTGGCGCGGGCGCCGCTAACCCCGGGTTGTTGCGGCGCACCTACACGACGCGCCTTCAGGTACTAAACTACGCAGCTGAACACCTCGCCCCGGCCCTTGCTGGGGCGAGTTTTTTTGAGCGGTCCATCTTTGCCGGCGGTCCCCACCACCGGTTTTCACCTGCCAGCGGCCTTATGCAACGCCGCCGAATGTTTACTGGAGTCTGCGTTCGATGATTTTCGAAACCATCGCCAATACGGGTCACGAAGAAGTCGTCTTTTGCCATAACAAAGACGCGGGCCTGAAGGCCATCATCGCGATCCACAATACGGTGCTCGGCCCCTCGCTGGGCGGTCTGCGCATGTGGCCGTACAAGACCGAGCAGGACGCGGTCAACGACGTGCTGCGTCTGTCCCGCGGCATGACCTACAAGAACGCCGTGGCCGGCCTGAATCTCGGCGGTGGCAAGGCCGTCATCATCGGCGATCCCTCGAAGGACAAGTCCGAAGCGCTGTTCCGCGCGTTCGGCCGCTTCGTCAACTCGCTCAACGGTCGCTACATCACGGCCGAAGACGTCGGCATCGACGTCAACGACATGGAATACGTGTTCCGTGAAACCGAGTACGTCACTGGCGTGCACCAGGTCCACGGCGGCTCGGGCGATCCGTCGCCGTTCACCGCGTTCGGCACGCTGCAGGGCCTGATGGCCGCGCTGCAGTTCAAGCACGGCAACGAAGACGTCGGCAAGTACAGCTACGCCGTGCAGGGTTGCGGCCACGTCGGCAGCGAGTTCATCAAGCTGCTGCGCGAACAGGGCGCGAAGGTATTCGTCACGGACATCAACAAGGATGCCGTGCAGCGTTGCGTCGACGAACTGGGCTGCGAAGCCGTGGGCCTGGACGAAATCTACGACGTCGACGCCGACGTCTACAGCCCGTGTGCACTGGGCGGCACGCTCAACGAGCAGACCATCGACCGCATCAAGGCGAAGATCGTCTGCGGCGCGGCGAACAACCAGCTGGCCACGGACGCCATCGGCGACGAACTGGCCCGCCGTGGCGTGATTTACGCTCCGGACTACGCCGTCAACGCCGGCGGCGTGATGAACGTCTCGCTGGAAATCGACGGCTACAACCGCGAGCGCGCGATGCGCATGATGCGCACGATCTACTACAACGTCGGTCGCATCTTCGAAATCTCGGCCCGCGACAACATCCCGACCTACAAGGCCGCGGACCGCATGGCCGAAGAACGTATCTCCGCCATCGGCAAGATCCGTCTGCCGCACATGGGCAACGGTGCGCCGCGCTTCCAGGGCCGCATGCGCGGTCAGTAAGCGGAAAGTAAAGTAGCTGACGAAGGGCCGTCGGAGCGATCCGGCGGCCCTTCTGCTTTACACTTCCCGCCACACAGGAATCCCGCCATGGCAGATACCATCCTCGTCACCGGTTCGAGCCGCGGTATCGGACGCGCTATCGCTTTGCGACTGGCCACCGCCGGATACGACATCGTCCTGCACTGCCGCTCGCGTCGCGACGAAGCCGAAACCGTACTGGCGGACATCGTCGCGCTGGGTCGCCAGGCTCGCATCCTCCAGTTCGACATTTCCGACCGCGCGGCATGCGCGGCCGCGCTGGAGGCCGATGTCGCGGAGCATGGCGCTTATTACGGCGTGGTCTGCAACGCCGGCCTGACCCGTGACGGCGCGTTCCCCGCGCTGACCGGCGACGACTGGGACCAGGTACTGCGGACCAACCTGGACGGTTTCTACAATGTGCTGCACCCGCTGATCATGCCGATGATCCGTCGCCGCGCACCGGGTCGCATCGTATGCATCACATCGGTGTCCGGCATCATCGGCAATCGCGGCCAGGTGAATTACAGCGCGTCGAAAGCCGGTGTCATCGGCGCGGCGAAAGCACTCGCCGTCGAACTCGCCAAGCGGAAGATCACCGTGAACTGCGTCGCCCCGGGACTGATCGACACCGACATGGTCGACGGCGAACTTCCGCTGGAGGAAATCCTGGCGATGATCCCGATGCAACGCATGGGTACGCCGGAAGAAGTCGCCGCGGCGGTGCAGTTTCTCGTCGGTCCGGATGCGGGGTACGTCACCCGGCAGGTCCTGGCGGTCAACGGCGGACTGTGCTGAAACTTTCGCTTCGTTTGCAGGAGCGCTCCAGAGCGCTCCTACACGGTAAGCTGGGGCATGCCATTCAAGTTGCGACAGCGGATTTCTTCGATCGCCGAATCCGATCGGCTCGCGGATGTCGTGCGCGTATTGCTGGCGCTGTCCGGCGTGCTGGCGTGGTGCGTGCTGCATGGTCCCCGCTCGGCCGCGATTCCCGCGCTGCTCGGCGTCATCGCCTGCGCGCTGGCCGAAACGGACGATGCCTGGCGCGGGCGCCTTCGCGGACTCGTCGTGACACTCTGTTGTTTCGCGATCGCCGCGGCCACCGTGCGCTGGCTGATCGCATGGCCGTGGCTTTTCGCGCTGGCGTTGCCGGTCGGAACGTTCGCGCTGGTCATGCTCGGAGCCGCCAGCGGCCGTTACGCCACCATCGTGGCCGCGACGCTCATCCTCTCGGTTTATACGATGATCGATGCGGACGCCGCCGGCCCCACGGGTGGCAACTGGGTCGGCACGGTCCATATTCTCGCCGGCGCCGCGTGGTATGGCGCGCTGTCGCTCCTGTGGAGCGTATTCGCGCCGCAACGCGCCGTACGGCTGGCCCTCGCCCGCGTATTCGAGGCGCTGGCCGCGCAGATGGAAACGAAGGCCGCTCTGTTCGAGCCTGTTCACGACCTGGACCGTCACGCGCTGGAAATCGAGCTCGCCCATCGCAACGGCCGCACGGTCGACGCCATGAACGAAGCGCACGGCGCCCTGCTCGATCGCATGGGCCGACGCCAGCCGCGCGGCCGGACGGCGCAGCGGTTGCGTCTTTACTTCACCGCGCAGGATATACACGAGCGCATCAGCTCCACCCACTATCCCTACGAAGCGCTGGTGGATGCGCTTTTTCACAGCGACATCATGTTCCGCTTCGGCCGGCTATTGAGGTTGCAGGCGCAGGCCTGCCATACCCGCGCGGACGAAGTACGCCGCACCTTGCCGCCCGGCTCGCTGGCACTGCCGCATGGCGCGCTGGACGATGTCCGTGCCGCGCTCGCTCACGGCCAGCCTCGCGAACCGCGCATCGACGAAGCCCTTGCCGGTCTGCTACGCAATGTCGAACGGCTTCAGTCGTCGCTCGAAACCGAGAGCGAAGGTCTGCGGGATACCGATTTCGGCCTGCGCAATTACGACCCGCCGACATGGCGCGAGGCGGTCGCGCGCATCCGCGTACAGACCACGCGCCGGTCGATGCGTTTCCGGCATGCGGTGCGCCTCGCCGCAGGCATGCTTGCAGGCTATGCGCTGCTGCTGGCCGTGCATCCCAGGCACGGCTACTGGATCCTGCTGACGACGCTTTTCGTATGCCAGCCTGGCTACGGCGCCACGCGGCGCCGGCTGGGCCAGCGCATTGGCGGAACGATGCTCGGGCTGATCGCCGGCTGGGCATTTCTTCGCCTGTTACCGGGAGGCGACTGGCGGCTTCCCGTCACGATCGTTTCCGGCGCTGCGTTTTTTGCCTTCCGTCACAAGCGCTATACCGTCGCCACCGCCACGATCACTCTTTTCGTCGTGCTGTGTTTCGACCAGATCGGCGCGGGATACGACGCCATCGGCCCACGCCTCCTCGACACCGTGCTCGGCTCGGTCATTGCCGCGGCGGCGCTTCATTTCGTGCTGCCCGACTGGCGCGCACGCCAGCTCGAAGACCTGCTGGCCGATGTGATCGATGCGGACGGGGCCTACCTGCGCCATATCGCCAACCAGTACGTCGGCGGCAAGGTCGACGACCTGCCCTACCGTGTCGCCCGTCGCGATGCCCATAACGCCCATGCCGCGCTTGCGGGGTCGGTGACCGAAATGCTCGCCGAGCCGGTGCATTCGCGCGAGCGGAGCGAGGTCGTCCTGCGGCTGGTAACGGAGTCGCAAACCACGCTCGCGCATCTGTCGACGCTGGGCGCGCATCGCGAGGCGTTGACCCCGGGGGCTGAGGCAGAGTCGACGCTCGCCGACGCGGAACGGCTCGCGGCCGCGTTCGGTACGCTGGCCATGTCGGCACGGACGCGCACGCCGCCACAGCCACTGACCCAGTCGGCATGGATGGCGGAACTCGAATTGCGCGCGGAACGCCGGTCGGGGACGGAACGCCTGATTACCCAGCAATGCCTGCTGCTGGCGCGGGACGGCGACCGTTTCGCGGCCCTTCTGGCCGAGATGTAGCCTGAATGCGTTGTGCGTTGCGCCAAGGATTGCCACCGCCGCCGCGTTACGATGGGTAGCTTTTTTCTTCCTTCCGGAGTTCTTCCATGCGTCCGTTCCCCCTCGGCGACGACCTCGACACCCTGCGTGAAAGCGTCCATGCCTTCGCCGAAAAAGAAATCGCGCCGCGCGCGGACCGGATCGACCGCGACAACCTCTTCCCCGAAGACCTCTGGGCCAAGTTCGGCGACATGGGCCTCCTTGGCATCACCATTCCCGGCGAATACGGCGGCAGCGACCTCGGTTTTCTCGCACACATGGTCGCGATGGAAGAGATCTCGCGCGCCTCGGGCTCGGTAGGTCTTTCCTATGGCGCGCATTCGAATCTGTGTGTGCAGAACATTTATCACAATGGCAACGACGCCCAGCGCCGGAAGTACCTGCCGAAACTGTCCAGCGGCGAATGGATCGGCGCGCTGGCGATGAGCGAGCCGGGCGCCGGTTCCGACGTAGTCGGTTCCATGAGCTGCCGTGCGGAACTCGTCGGCGACGTATGGGTGGCCAACGGTTCCAAGATGTGGATCACGAATGGTCCCGATGCGAACGTACTCCTCGTCTATATGCGCACCGCGCCGCGCGCCGCGGGCAGCCGCTGCATGACGGCCTTCATCGTCGAAAAGGGCATGAAGGGTTTCTCGACGGCGCAGAAACTCGACAAACTCGGCATGCGCGGTTCCAACACCTGCGAACTGGTGTTCGAAAACTGCGAGATTCCGGCGGAGAACATCGTCGGCGAGGTCAACGAAGGCGTGCGCGTTCTCATGGGCGGTCTGGACACCGAGCGGCTGGTGCTTTCCGGCGGTCCCATCGGACTGATGCAGGCGGCCCTGGATCTCACGCTTCCGTATATACGCGAGCGCAAGCAGTTCAACGCGCCGATCGGAACGTTCGGCATGATGCAGGCGAAGGTCGCCGATATGTATACGGCGCTGCAGTCCTCGCGCGGTTTCGCTTATATGGTCGCGCAGCAGTTCGACACGGGCATCAAGTCGCGTATCGATCCTGCGGCATGTCTGCTCAATGCCTCGACCAATGCGGTCAAGGTGGCTCTCGAAGCCATTCAGGCGCTGGGTGGGAATGGGTACATCAATGAGTTTCCGGCGGGACGCATCTTGCGCGATGCCAAGCTCTATGAAATCGGCGCCGGTACGAACGAGATTCGCCGCATGCTGATCGGGCGCGAGTTGTTTCACGGGAAATCGTGATCGTTGGCGTTGCGCTCCGTGCGGAGCGCAACGCCAATGTCGCTACCAAACCATCCGGAACGTAGCACTGGCCGAACGCGAATTATCCCGATCGGCCAGTCGCTGATCGACGTTGAAACCGAATTGCGTGCGCGGGCTCATCTGCCAACCCAACGTGACGCCCGCCGTTCCCGCGCGGCGCGACAGGCCGATGCCTTCGACGGGTGCCCATTGGGCGATACCCGTATAACGCGCCGAGAACACTTCCCCGCGCGTCGCGAATGCGTTCTGCCACCCCAGTCGCGCATCCAGACGAATCGTGCCCCACGACGTCAGCCACGAACGCCCACCGCGAACGCCGATGCCGGCTTGCCAGCGCGACGTCGTCTGCGCGTTGGCGCTCAGACCGAAGCCGTCGCCGCCCGATTCCTGAAACGCCGAGCGACGGATGCTGGCGTACTGCAGATTCATGAACGGCATGAACGCGAATGCATTCGTGTCGGCGCGATAACCGAATTCGCCATAGGCGACGTTGTAGCGACCGGTCGCATCGCTGCCCACGAACGCGGCCTGCTCGCCGAGTTGCAGCATGCGTTGCATGTTTTCCCGGTAGCTGCCGAAACCGACGCGGCCAACGCCATACCAATGACTGCCACGCGTACCCGCGTAGAACATGCCTTCGGTACCGCGGCTGCGGCTGCGATCGGCACTATCGGCAAGCTGACCGATGCTGCTGCTCTGCCCGATGGCCATGCCCGCGAAACCGGAATTGCCAAGGCGGATGTCGCTGCCTACGAGTCCGCCGTCGAGGGCAAAACCCACGTTTCCGAAACCGCCGCGGCTCAGGCTGCCCTGATGACCGAGCGACTGCATCCACGCGCCGCCACCGGACATCTGGTCGAAATGCGCCATCAACGCATCGTTGCTGGCGTCGATGCCCGCGAACGTCACCGCGGTACTCGCGGCATGGAGCTGCCCGGACAACGATTCCAGCGAGGCCTGCGCTACCCGCGTCGTCGGCGACTGCTGGATGCTGCCAGCGGCGAGCAACAGTTTCTGGTCCAGCGACGCCGTGCTGGCGGACGAACCGGCGAGGTTCTGGTTGATCTGCTGGAACGCGCCGTCCAGACGCTGCGCGGATGCGAGCGCGACCGGCGAGGCGGACATGCTCTGCGTCGCCACTTGCGTCACGCTGAGCGACGTCGTGTCGACCCAGACTTCGGTCGGCAGATAATTGAGCGTACTGCTCAGGAAAACGCCTTGCGCAAGGCTCGTCGAAGCGAATTTCCCCTGCACGCCCTTGCCTGCGGTAAGCACGGACTGGTGCGACGTCACGACGTATCCGGGTACCGCACCGGCCACCTGAAAGTCGCCGTTGAGCGTCGCGGCACCGCCGACCAGAAGCGGCGCACCCAGTTTCTGCGATAACCGACCGGCGGCACCCTGCGTGTAATCGCCACCGACATGCACGGCGACATTGTCGGTTTGCAGCGTGCCCGAATTCGTCACGCTGCCACCGATATCGCCACGGGCGATCGCCGTCGATCCCAGAATGCCGAGGACGCCGGGCAGCGCCTTGCGGGCATCGAGGATGGCACCGCCCGTGACTGCCGTGCCGCCCAGATAGGTGTTCTGCCCCGAGAGCGTCAGCGTGCCGGGACCATTGACGCTGAGCTTGCCTGCACCGGAAATATCGTTGGCAAACTCGGCATTGCGGCCACCCATGTCGGCGTTGAACGTGCCCCAGTCCAGTTTCGCGGGGCCGCGGACGGCGCGTCCCACATCCAACGAGCCATAGCCGAACACGGCATCGGGACCCGCGGCACCCAGATCGTCGGCCGTACCGAGGATGATCTGCCTGACCGCGTCATTGGAAAAGGACGGGAACGCGCTCCAGACCACGGCGACGGCGCCCGTCACCTGCGGCGCGGCCAGGGAGGTCCCTGTCCAGATCGCATACGACGGGTTAGCGGAGGTGTCTTTGGTGCCTGTCGTGATGACCGAGCCGGGAGCGGCGAGGCAATAACTCATCGCGATCCCGCAGCGATTCGAGTACGACGCCAGTTGGGTCGGATTGTTGCTGTCGAGGGCGACGACGGTAAGCCAGCCGGTCGCCAGGTCCGGCGCGCGCGAAGGAAGCGCGGCGACATCCGAAGGATTGGGCTTGCCGTCGTTTCCGGCGGCGAACACGACAAGCCCCTTGCTTACGAAGAGCGCATACGCGTCGTGGAAACTTTTCGTCGTCGCCGCATCCGTGGCATCCCAGTAGAGCCCACCCCACGAGTTATTCATGGCCCGCACGCCGGCGTTGTACAGATTGACGTTCACCGTCTGCAACGGGTCGGCGGACGTCACCTTGGTGCCCTGACCCGAACCGTCGTCCGTCGGCGCTTTGTCGCTGACGATGCGCGCGGAAATGATCTGCGCGTCCGGGGCGATGCCGCCGGGAAACTGACCGAACGGCCGGCCTGCCGCGATCTGCGCGACGGCGGTACCATGACCGACCACATCGTCGACACCGAGGTTATTGGTCGACGGGTCGACGTAGTTGAGGTTGGAAATAACCCGTCCCACCAGCGAGGGATGCGTCCGCGTCACGCCGCTGTCCACGATACCGATGGTCACGCCCTGACCCGTAAAGCCAGCGGCGTGAGCCGCGGTGGTGTTGGTCAGCCGGAGTTGCGCATCCAGGGGCGGCTGGACGGGAGGCGGCGTCGGGTTGGTCGGCGGCGCGGGCGTGGAGGGTGTCGAAGGCAGCCCGACCGGCCTGGTAGCGCCGCTACCACCTCCGCCGCACGCCGTTACACCGAAAGCGACACAGATCGCCAGCGTCAATTCGCGGCGGCGCGGTGCAATCACTACGTTCACTAGTGTTTCCCCAGTTCGACATCAATGTCCTGCGCTGGCATCACCTCCGCGCCCGCGCCCCTGCTCGGATGTTGCCACAGGGCGAGGGGGAGAAATGTCGAAGAATCGGCAGCCTGACGTCCGGACTTCCTTCCACCGTTTGCCCGGACCCTTCCCCCGCTGCGATACTCGCAAAGTTACCCGCGTGAAAAAGCGCGGCCACCCGAGTCCCACGGAGTCCCCATGTCCGACGCCAGCGTTGTCATCGCGGGTGCCAAGCGCACCGCCATCGGTTCCTTCCTCGGCCAGTTCACCGGCGTTCCCACGCCGAAGCTCGGCGCCATTGCCATTCGCGCCGCGCTGGAACAGTCCGGTATCGACGGCAAGGACGTCAGCGAAGTCATCATGGGCTGCGTGCTGCCCGCCAACCTTGGCCAGGCGCCTGCCCGTCAGGCGTCCCTGGAAGCAGGCCTGCCGACCGCCGCCGGCTGCACCACCATTAATAAGGTATGCGGTTCGGGCATGAAGGCCCTGATGCTCGGTCACGATCTGATCAAGGCGGGCTCCGCCACGGTGGTGGTCGCGGGCGGCATGGAGTCGATGACCAACGCCCCGCACATGGTCAATGCACGCACCGGCATCCGCTACGGCGACGGTCAGCTCGTGGACCACATGGCATGGGACGGCCTCACCAATCCGTACGATGGCAAAGCCATGGGCGTGTTCGGCGAAGGTTGCGCGGACAAGTACCACTTCACCCGCGAAGAGCAGGATGCCTACGCCATCGAATCCGTAAGGCGCGCACAGGCCGCTCAGCAGTCGGGCGCGTTCGCTTCCGAAATCGTCCCGGTCACCGTGCAGGGTCGCAAAGGTAGCCAGGATTTCGTGGAAGACGAACAGCCCAGCCGTTCCGATATCGCAAAAATCTCCACGCTGAAAGCTGCCTTCCGCAAGGAAAACGGCACGATCACCGCTGCCAGCTCCTCCAGCATTTCCGATGGCGCGGCCGCGCTGGTGCTGCTCGAAGCCGGCGATGCGAAGGCACGCGGTATCGAACCGCTGGCCCGCATCGTCGCCCATGCCACCCATTCGCAGGAACCGGAATGGTTCACCACGGCGCCTGTCGGTGCGATCCAGAAGCTGCTGGCCAAGGCAGGCTGGACCGCCGACGACGTGGATCTTTTCGAGATCAACGAGGCTTTTGCCGTGGTTCCGATGGCGGTTATGCGCGAAATCGGCATCCCCCACGAGAAGATCAACGTCAACGGCGGTGCATGCGCGCTTGGCCATCCGATCGGTGCCAGTGGCGCCCGTATCGTGGTGACCCTTCTCAATGCGTTGACAGCCCGTGGGGCAAAAAGGGGCGTCGCAGCCCTTTGCATAGGCGGTGGCGAGGCGACAGCCATCGCTATCGAGCGTCTGTAAACAGGGGGCCGATTAAGTTCGGCTTTGCGATAAATAGTGCACGCCAGAGTTTAAACAAAGCGCGTTGGGTAGCGGGCTTTAATGCCCCCTGAAGCGACCACGGTAAATAAGTGGCGAAGTATGAACGACTGCGCTATTAATACGCCCGCCTAATGGCATTCCACGGCTAAGGAGAAATAAAAATGAATTTGACGCGTACCCTTCTCGCCTCTGCGCTCGTCGCGCTTCTGGCAGCTTGCAGCAACGGCGCGCAGGATTCCGCGCAGGACGCCCAGAAGCAGGCTGCTGATGCTCAGCAGCAGGCTGACAAGGCTCAGCAGGCGGCTGACTCGGCAACGAACCAGGCAACGACCCAGGCTGCTTCGCAGGCCCAGGGCGCTGCCGACCAGGCCAAGGACGCTGCTGGCCAGGCTCAGGCCGCTGCTGCCGGTGCCGCTTCCACGGCCGGCGCTGCCGTCGACCAGGCGAAGGACGCCGCTTCCAACGCTGCAGACGCCGCCGGTAAGGCTGCGGATCAGGCGAAGGACGCTGCTTCGAACGCTGCCGACGCCGCCAAGAAGGCTGCGGACGACGCCAAGAAGAACTAAGGCTTCCGCCTCCGTTCTTGCTGTATTGAAACCGGCCGCCCTTGGGCGGCCGGTTTTTTTGTGCCGTCTGCTTTCTGTAGGAGCGAGCCTGCTCGCGAAAACCCGATCGCGACATCGCACAGCCGATGCTCCACGCAAGATTGCTTTCGCGAGCAGGCTCGCTCCCACAGAGAGCCATCGCCGCATCGGGTTGTGCAACCGCAGCGTTAGTCCGTTCCCCCACCCCGCTATCATGGCCGTTTAGCCCCATCGCGACCGACCATGCCTATCCTTACGTCAGCGCTCGATCCCCGTTCGCCCGATTTCCAGTCCGCCAGCCTGCGCCTGCGCTCGCTGACCGACGATCTTCGCGAAACGCTGCGAAAGACCGCGGAGGGAGGTGGAGCAAAAGCTCGCGAAAAGCACGAGGCCCGCGGGAAATTGCTTCCGCGCGAACGTATCCGAGCCCTGCTCGACCCGGGCTCGCCGTTCCTTGAAATCGCACCGCTCGCCGCGCACGGCATGTACGACGGTGCCGCGCCGGCCGCCGGTCTCATCGCGGGGATCGGCCGGGTCATGGGACAGGAAGTGGTGGTGCTTGCGAACGACGCCACGGTCAAGGGCGGCACGTACTTCCCGATGACGGTGAAAAAACACCTGCGCGCGCAGGAAGTGGCGATGGAAAACCGTCTGCCCTGCGTGTATCTGGTCGATTCGGGCGGCGCGTTCCTGCCGCTGCAGGACGAAGTATTCCCCGACCGCGAGCACTTCGGCCGCATCTTCTATAACCAGGCGCGCATGAGTGCGCAGGGCATCGCGCAGATCGCCGTCGTCATGGGTTCCTGCACCGCCGGCGGCGCCTATGTGCCCGCCATGAGCGACGAAACCATCATCGTCCGCGAGCAGGGCACGATCTTCCTGGGCGGTCCGCCGCTGGTGAAAGCCGCTACCGGCGAAATCGTCGATGCCGAAGCACTGGGTGGCGCGGATGTGCATACCTCCATATCGGGTGTGGCCGATCATTTCGCCGAGAACGACACGCACGCGCTGTCCATCGCGCGCGACATCGTCGGCAGTCTGAATCGCGTCAAACATGTACCGCTTGCCGTCCGTCCGGTCATCGCGCCGCGTTACGCGGCCGACGAGCTTTACGGCGTGATTCCCGAAGACACCCGCCGTCCGTTCGATATCCGCGAGATCATCGCCCGCATCGTCGACGACTCCGAATTCCACGAATTCAAGGCCCGCTACGGCAAGACGCTGGTGACCGGATTCGCGCACATCCACGGCTATCCGGTGGGTATCGTCGCCAACAACGGCATTCTGTTCGGCGAGTCCGCACAGAAAGGCGCGCACTTCATCGAACTGTGCAACCAGCGCAATGTGCCCCTCGTTTTCCTGCAGAACATCACGGGTTTCATGGTGGGCCGCAAGTACGAGAACGGCGGCATCGCGAAGGACGGCGCGAAGATGGTCACCGCCGTCGCCTGTTCGCACGTGCCCAAGTTCACCGTCGTCATCGGCGGCAGCTTCGGCGCGGGCAACTATGCCATGTGCGGTCGCGCGTATGGCGCTCGGTTCCTGTGGATGTGGCCCAACGCCCGCATCAGCGTCATGGGCGGCGAACAGGCCGCTTCCGTGCTGGCCACCGTCCGCCGCGACGGCATCGAAGCCGGCGGCGGCCAGTGGAGCGCCGAAGACGAAGAAGCGTTCAAGGCCCCCATCCGCGAACAGTACGAACACCAGGGCCACCCGTACTACGCCAGCGCACGCCTGTGGGACGACGGCATCATCGACCCGGCCGACACCCGCCGCGTACTGGGCCTGGCGATTTCGGCGTCCCTGAATGCCCCGATCGAACAGGGCAGGTTCGGCGTGTTTCGTATGTAGGCGCACGAAAACAGGCGAGACATCGCATTAGGTGCGACCGCTAAGTCACTGCCCCATCGACATTCCTTGTCGCCGTGCTAACCTCGGCGACCCATGTCCGAGTACGACGACCGCACGGCCCCGCCCATCCTCACACCGTCCGGTCTGAACCGGCTGGTGCGCGATCTGCTGGAAGACGCGCTGCCGATGGTGTGGATCGAAGGCGAGCTGTCCAACGTGGCGCGTCCCGCCTCCGGACATGTCTACTTCACACTGAAAGATGCCAGTGCGCAGGTCCGTTGCGCGATGTTCCGCACGGCCGCATCTCGTCTGCGTTTTCGGCCGACGGATGGCATGCACGTACTGATCCGCGCGAAGGTCGGACTGTACGAAGCTCGCGGCGAATTCCAGCTGGTCGCGGAGCATATGGAGCCGGCCGGCGAAGGTGCCCTGCAACGCGAATTCGAACAGCTCAAAGCGCGCCTTGGTGCCGAAGGCCTGTTCGATCCCGAACGCAAACGCCCCCTGCCCGCCTTTCCCCGACGTATCGGCGTGATCACCTCGGCCTCCGGTGCCGCCGTTCGCGATGTCCTCAGTGTTCTCGGACGTCGTCTTCCCATCGCCGAAGTCGATGTGCTGCCCGTGCCGGTACAGGGTCGCGAAGCGCCGCCCGCTATTGCCACGATGCTGCGACGCGCATCGGCCAGCGGCCGCTACGACGTATTGCTGCTCACCCGTGGCGGCGGCTCGCTGGAAGATCTCTGGGCGTTCAACGACGAAGCGGTGGCGCGCGCCATCCATGCCAGCGCCGTGCCTGTCGTATCCGCCGTAGGACACGAAGTCGACTTCACCATCGCCGACTTCGTCGCCGACCTGCGCGCCGCCACGCCGTCCGCCGCCGCCGAACTCCTGGTGCCCGACGCGGACGATCTGTTCCGTCGACTGGATCGGCTGCGCCAGCGCATGGCCACACTCATATCGCGCCGGTTGCAGGCGCAGGCGCAACGCGCCGATCACCTGCGGGCACGACTGAACGCACAACGTCCGCAGGCGCGTCTGGCTCGCGACGGTCAGCGACTGGAAGCATTGCGGCAGCGTCTGCTCATATCCTTGCGCCAGGCCAACGCGCTGCGCTCCGCGCGACTGGACCGGCTGCACGGTCGCCTGATCGCACAGCATCCCCGGCAGAAACTCACGCCCTGGCAACGCCGCATCGTCGAACTGCGCCAGCGCATGCAATCCGCCATCGAGCGCCGGCTCGAACGCGATCGGCTGCGTCTGGCGCAGCAGGCACGCACGCTCCATGCGGTGAGCCCGCTGGCTACGCTGGAGCGCGGTTACGCCATCGTGCTCGACGAAAACGAACGCGTGGTTCGCCGCGAGGCGGATGTCGCCCCGGGCGAATCGCTGCGGGTCATGCTGGGCGAAGGGCAGATCAAGGTGGTCCGCAAGGATTAGCCTGTCACACTGGCTGAACGATCGCTCCCCGATCATTCGCGCATCCCGAGTCCCGTTCCCGCGAGGCAGACATGCTCGACAAAAGCTATCCCTATTACGTGGCTAACAAGCCATACGCTCCCAATACCGATCTCGCGGTCACCGACAAGTATTCGGGCGACATCGCGACGTACGTAGCCATGCCCGACGCCGCGGCCATCGAAAAAGCTATCGCCGCGGCGCAGGCTGCCGCGGCTCCGATGAAGGCGTTCAAACCCTACCAGCGACAGGCCGTACTCGAACACTGCGTGCAGCGCTTCCGCGAACGCAAGGACGAACTGGCCTATGCGCTATGCGTCGAAGCGGGCAAGCCGATCAACGATTCCATCGGCGAAGTCACCCGCCTGATCGAGACGTTCAAGATCGCTGCGGAAGAAGCCGTCCGTATCAACGGCGAGACGCTGAACCTGGAAATTTCCGCGCGTACGGCCGGCTATCACGGCTATACGCGACGCGTCCCGCTCGGCCCCGTCGCCTTCATCACACCTTTCAATTTTCCGTTGAACCTCGTCGCGCACAAGGTCGCGCCAGCCATCGCCGCGGGCTGCCCCTTCGTGCTGAAACCTGCCGAACGCACGCCGCTTGGCGCGCTGATCATCGGACAGATTCTCGCCGAGACCGACCTTCCCGAAGGCGCGTTTTCTATTCTGCCACTGGAAGGCAAATCGGCTTCGCCGCTGGTCACCGATCCTCGCCTGAAAATGCTTTCGTTCACGGGCGGACTGATCGGCTGGGACCTGAGGGCGCAGGCAGGACACAAGAAAGTGACGCTGGAGCTGGGCGGCAACGCGGCATGCATCGTGGACGCCGACCAGCGCGACCGCCTCGACAAAGTCGTGGAGCGACTGGTCTTCGGTGCGTTCTATCAATCCGGCCAGAGCTGCATCAGCGTGCAGCGCATCCTTGCCCACGACGATATCTACGACGAACTGAAACAACGCTTCGTCGCAGCGGTCAAGACATTGAAAGCCGGCGACCCGAAAGACAAGGACACCTTCCTCGGCCCGATGATCGACGAGAAAGCCGCGATGCGGCTGGAAGCGTGGGTCGCGGAAGCGCGTGACAGCGGTGCGACCATTCTTTGCGGCGGCGGTCGCAAGGGCGCGATGCTGGAAGCCACCGTACTCGAGAACGTGCCGCACGATGCGAAGGTGCAGCGACAGGAAGTATTCGGTCCCGTCGCCCTCCTCCAGCGCGTGCGCAGCTTCGACGAAGCACTGGCCGTTGCCAACGACTCGGACTTCGGCCTGCAGGCGGGCGTATTCACCAACGACCTGCGGCATGCGATGCGCGCCTGGGACGAACTGGATCAGGGTGGCGTCATCGTCAACGACGTACCGAGCTTCCGCGTGGACAACATGCCTTACGGCGGGTCGAAATCCTCGGGACTCGGGCGCGAAGGCGTGCGTTACGCGATCGACGACATGAGCGACATCCGGCTGATGGTGATTCGGGACGTCTGACGCAGAACCTGAGACCGACGGACGTTACGCTTGGGTCCGTAAAAGCATTCGGAACCGATCATGGCTACGCTCGTTTTCCTGCACGGCTGGAGCGTCACCGACACATCGAGTTACGGCCAGTTGCCGGCCGCGCTACGCGATCGCGTAGCGCAGGCCGGCGGTTCGCTGACCGTCGTCGACATCCATCTGTCCGAATACGTCACCTTCGTCGACACGGTCACGCTGGACGATATCGTCCGTGCGTTCGATCGCGCCCTGCGCGGACTGGCACTACCGGACGGCCAGTTCGACTGCATCGCGCATTCGACCGGCGGCCCGATCGTCCATGCCTGGCTGCGTGCGCAACGCGACCGCCCGGCCGGCTACGCGCCGCTGGCGCTGCGTCATCTGGTGATGCTTGCGCCGGCGAACTTCGGGTCCGCCCTTGCCCAGCTGGGCAAAGGTACCCTCGGACGTCTGAAAGCATGGTTCGGCGGCGTGGAGCCGGGGCAACGGATACTGGACTGGCTGGAACTGGGCAGTCCCGAATCGCTTGCGCAGAATGTCGACCTCATCCACAGCGCGGACTTCGCCGCGTCGGGCACGTATCTGTTCGTGCTGATCGGCGACCGGCCCGACCGCAAACTCTACGATTACATCAACTCCTATACCGGCGAGGATGGATCGGACGGCGTCGTGCGACTGGCCGCCGCCAATCTCAACGCGACCCATGCGGTGCTTTCGCAGGACCCGCTGACGAACCGTCTTATCGCAACTATCACGCGCGCACCGCGCACGGCGTTCAAACTGCTGGCCGGCCTGGCGCATACGGGCGATCGCGGCATCATGGCCGGCGATCCGACCCCACCGCTTACCGTCGACACAGTGATGCGCTGCCTCGCCGTCTCCTCGCCGGCCTCCTATGCCGCCCTTTGCGCCGCGTTCTCCATCGAGAACGCGCAGCGCGACGCCGACAAGGTCGAACTCGAACCGGCCGGCCTCTTTTCTCCGCGCGTCCATATCCACGATCCGCGCAGCATGCTCATCGTGCGTCTGGCCGACGATCGCGGCGAGTCGTTATCCGATACGCAATTCCAGCTGACCGCCGGGTCGGATGGCAGCAGCAACGAACTGCCACAGGGTTTCATGATCGACCGGCAGGCCAATTCGCGCAGTACGGGCGTGGTGACGTTGTTTCTCAATCACGGCGTTCTTGCTGGCGACGGTCCGGTGATGGATCCGCGCGATCAGCGAAAGGTTCTGCGGAAGGCGATAGGGGCCCATCGCCCCTATGGCGCACGCGCGGAGCCGAAGGATATCGACGGACTGGTTCATCATCTGGTGGCCGCAACGGCTACAACGACCGATCTGTTCGATGCGATCGGTCCGCACGAAACGACGGTAGTCGATGTCGTACTGGCGCGCCGCGTGAAGGAAGGCGTGTTCCGCTTCACGTCGAACCTGACGCCGGAAAGTTTCCAGAACCCAGTCGACGGCGCCGACATATAACCTGTGGACCTGTGGACCTGTGGACCTGTGGGAGCGCGCCTGCGCGCGAAAGCCAACGGAGCGTAGATGCCGTACGCGACATCCGCAGCCAGGAGATCGGGCTCGCGAATGTGAGCACCCAGCTTCCTCGCTCCGTTGGCTTTCGCGCGCAGGCGCGCTCCCACAAAAAGCCAGGAGCCAGAAGGCCATAAAGCCCGACGAATGGTGACCCCGGCCCGATTCGAACGGGCGACCTACGCCTTAGGAGGGCGTCGCTCTATCCAGCTGAGCTACGGGGCCAAGGTGCGAAGGATAGCGGGGACGGGCCCGGGACGAAACCACGGGGCCGGGTTCCGGGAATTTACTTACGCAGGATCGGCCGCCGCTTCCGCCAGCCGAAACATCGCGGGCATGCCGGTTTGCCCGGAATAAGCCGCGACACGCTCCCTGCCCGACCGGGATGTACCTAGCAAATTCACGCGTATCGCCCAAGTAAATATGCGCTACCGAAGAACTATGCCCGCGCGCAATAGTTCTGGCGTCGAGCAGTCGTGCACCACCGGACGCGCTTCGTTCATTACCAGGCAAAGGGCTACCGCACCGGCTTGACCAAGGTGGGCATTCCCGGCTCGGAGGTCGGTTTGCAGGCAGAAGATCCGACGATCGCGGAACTGCTCAAACCATTGGGTTACGCGACCGGACAGTTCGGCAAGAACCATCTTGGCGACCTTAATAAATACCTGCCTACCGCGCACGGATTCGACGAGTTCTTCGGCAACCTTTATCACCTGAACGCCGAGAAAGATCCCGAAGACATCGACTATCCGGATTCGCCGAACTTCAAGAAAACGTTCGGCCCGCGTGGCGTCATCCATAGTTTCGCGGTGGCAGAAAGAGGCCACGTTCACACTAGACGACGCACTCGCGAAGATGGCGAAGGTGGCTTCAGGCAGTTGATGCCCCGCGAAACCGCCGACCGATAAGGATAAGGGCGCTTCGGCGCCCTTATTCGTGGAACGGGCGCACCACCGCTATCAGTGAGGCCTTGCACCGAACGGCAGCTCCTCGAGCGGCCGCTTCACGTCGCCGCCAAACAAGCGCCGCACACCGTCCGCGCCTTCGACCGTCACCAACGCCGTAAGCGCCTCGTTCCCGGCGTGGACAGCCTCGTGCACGGCGTATCGCAGCGCATCCACGCGCGAAGGAAACTGGCCCACGAGGCGATCGTCCCGCCGGACATCCCAGGCCAGGTTCTCATTGGGGCGGTAAGGAACTTCGAAAACGACCGTCTGCATGGTTATCCCTGTTCACAGAGTCAGGGTCCAGCATGAACCTGCGACTGTCATGGGCCGGTAACGCCACGGCGGGCGGGTTACGACGTCACGACGACATTCGTGCACACCGCGGCGCACAACGGCCTCTTACCGCCCGTTTGCTAGAATCGGCGTTTTACCAAGGCGCGGAGGCCTCCTTCCGTGCCCCTACAGGAGCCGTCATGTCCGCAAAGATTCTCGAGTCGCTCGGCCTTTCCGCTACCGAATCCGGTACGTACCTCGGCCGGGGCGAATGGTCGTCCACCCGCGATGCCGGCACGATCGGCCCGGTCAACCCGGCCACGGGCGAGACGATTGCGACCGTGCATGCCACCAGCCCGGCCGATTACGAGACCATCGTCCGGCGCGCGCAGGAAGCCTTCGCGGTATGGCGCACCACCCCGGCGCCCCGCCGTGGCGAGGCCGTGCGTCTGTGCGGCGATGCGCTACGCAAGCACAAAGACGCCCTCGGCTCCCTGGTCGCCCTGGAAATGGGCAAGATCAAGCCCGAAGGCGACGGCGAAGTGCAGGAGATGATCGACATCGCGGACTTCGCGGTCGGTCAGAGCCGCATGCTCTACGGCTACACCATGCATTCGGAGCGTCCCGGCCATCGCATGTACGAGCAGTGGCATCCGGTCGGTCTGGTCGGCATCGTCAGCGCCTTCAACTTCCCGGTGGCCGTATGGGCCTGGAATGCGTTCCTTGCCGCCATCTGTGGCGACATCTGCATCTGGAAGCCGTCGCCGAAGACGCCGCTGTCCGCCATCGCGACGATGAAAATCTGCAACGCGGCGCTGGCCGAAGCCGGCTTCCCGGACCTGTTCTTCCTGTTCAACGATGCCGGTACCGAACTGGCCCAGACGTTCGTCGACGACAAACGCATTCCGCTCATCAGCTTCACCGGTTCCACCAAGGTCGGCCGCATGGTCGGCGAGCGCGTCGCGAAGCGCATGGGTCGCAGCCTGCTGGAACTGGGCGGCAACAACGCCATCGTCCTCGACCGCACGGCCGATATGAAGCTGGCCATTCCCGCGATCGTCTTCGGCGCCGTCGGCACCTGCGGCCAGCGCTGCACGTCCACGCGCCGTCTGCTCGTCCACGAATCGATCTACGACAACGTCGTCGATACGCTGGTGAAGGCTTACGGCCAGGTAGAGAAGAAGATCGGCGATCCCACGCAGGCGAGCACGCTGATGGGTCCGCTCAACAGTCCCGAAGCCGTGCAGGCATTCCTGACCGCCATCGAAAAGGCGAAAGCCGCGGGCGGCACGGTACGCACCGGCGGCAAGGCACTCGACGATCGCAAGGGCAACTTCGTCCTGCCGACGATCGTCACGGGTCTGGATAACGCCAGCGACGTCGTGCAGACGGAAACCTTCGCACCGATCCTCTACGTCATGCCGTTCAAGACGCTCGACGATGCCATCGACATGCAGAACGCGGTACCGCAGGGCCTCTCGTCGTCGATCTTCACGCAGGACCTGAAAGCCGCCGAAGCCTATCTGTCGGCAGCCGGTTCGGATTGCGGCATCGCCAACGTCAACATCGGCACGTCGGGCGCCGAGATCGGCGGCGCGTTCGGTGGGGAGAAGGAAACCGGCGGCGGTCGCGAGTCCGGATCGGACGCATGGAAGGTCTACATGCGCCGCCAGACCAACACCATCAACTACTCCGACGCACTGCCGCTGGCGCAGGGCATCAAGTTCGAGTTCTGAGCATGACCGTAACGGCAACGCCGGGCGTCGACACACCGACGCTCGGCCTCGCAGGCAAGCGCGTCGTCGTCGCCGGCGGCAGCAAGGGCATCGGGCGTGCCATGGCCCTCGCCTTCGCGGCGGCCGGCGCGGACGTGTCGATTTGCGCGCGTGGCGAAGCGGCGCTGGCCGACGTTCGCGAACGGATCGCCGCGCTCGGCGTCCGCGCGCACTCGGGCAGCTGCGACCTCGGCGATGCCACGGCCATCGATGCCTATGTCGCATCGGCCGCGGAAGCGCTCGGCGGTATCGACGTGCTGGTGAACAACGCCACCGGCTACGGCATGACCAACGACGAGGACGGCTGGGCGAAAAGCATCGGCGTCGATCTGATGGGTGCGGTGCGCACATCGCGTGCCGCCTTGCCATGGCTGCGCAAGGGTACGGGCGCGTGCATCCTGCATACGGTGTCGATTTCCGCGTTCTATGCCAGTCCGCGCAGTGCACCCTATGCCGCGATCAAGGCGGCCGTATCGCATTACGCGATGTCGCAGGCGCTGGAACTGGCGCCCGAAGGTATTCGCGTCAACGCCATCGCGCCGGGTTCGGTCGACTTCGAGGACGGTCTGTGGGACCGTCGCCGGACGGAAGACCCGGAGCTCTACCAGCGGACGCTGGCAACGATTCCCTTCGGTCGTTTCGGCCGGCCGGAAGACATCGCCAACGCCGCGCTGTTCCTGTGCTCTCCCCTGGCCGCCTGGGTAACCGGGCAGACATTGTCGGTCGACGGCGGTCAGATCCTTACCTGAGAGGGTTGTGCCATGAACGACCTGCGCTCCACCGAACGATTCTCCGACCGCGTCGAGGACTATGTCCGCTATCGCCCGGACTATCCTCCCGCGCTGATCGAGTGGCTGCGCGATCTGGGAGTCGGCGAGGACTGGGTCGTCGCCGACATCGGTTCGGGCACGGGCATTTCCAGCCGGATGTTTCTGGATGTCGGCCATGACGTGATCGGCGTGGAGCCAAATGCCGCGATGCGCGAAGCGTCCGACCACTGGCTGGGCGGCGACCGGCGCTTTCGTACGATCGACGGCACGGCGGAAGCCACGGGACTCTCGGAGGACAGCGTCGACCTCGTTGCCGCGGGCCAGGCTTTCCACTGGTTCGACGAGGAAGCGACGCGTCGCGAGTTCGCGCGCATTCTCCGGCCGGGCGGTCTGGTCGCGGTGTTCTGGAATTCGCGGCGCCTCGTCGGCACACCGTTCCTGGAAGGCTACGAGCGTCTGCTGCACGAGTACGGCAACGATTATGTGGGTGTCGCCGAACGCTATGCCACGGACGACGACATGGCCCGCTATTTCGGCGACGGATATCGCGGCATGGCCTCGTTCCCGCATACACAGAAGCTCGACTTCGATGCACTGAAGGGACGTCTGTTATCGTCCTCCTACGCGCCGAAGCCCGGGCACATCAATTACGAACCGATGCTGTACGAACTGCGCGCCCTGTACGACGCCTGCGCCAGCGATGGCCGTGTCGACTTCGACTACGACACCCGCATCTTCGCGGGCTCCGTGCACCCTGCCACGTCCTGACGGATTGCCTCCACGATGTATGAACTGATCCGACCGCTGCTGTTCGCGCTGGACGCCGAAACGGCGCATGGCCTCACGCTCTATGCCAGCGATGTCGCGCAACGCAGCGGCCTGTCCGGCCTGATCGCGAAACCGCCCGCCGCGCTGCCCGTGCACGTCTTCGGCATCGACTTCCCGAATCCGGTCGGACTGGCCGCCGGTCTGGACAAGAACGCCGATCATCTCGATGGACTGGCCGCGCTCGGTTTCGGTTTCGTGGAGGTAGGCACCGTCACGCCGCGTCCACAGACCGGCAACGACAAGCCACGCATGTTCCGCCTGCCCGCGCACGAAGCCGTCATCAATCGCCTCGGCTTCAACAACGCCGGTGTCGACGCACTGGTGCGCAACGTGCAGCGCGCGTCGTTCGGCGGTGTACTCGGCATCAATATCGGCAAGAACAAAGACACGCCCAACGAACGTGCCGTCGACGATTATCTGCATTGCCTGGAACGCGTGTATCCGCTGGCCAGCTACGTCACGGTGAATATTTCCTCGCCGAACACGCAGGGCCTGCGCGATCTGCAGGAAGAGGAAACGCTGCGCCGCTTCATCGGTACGCTGCGCGATGCGCAGGAACGGCTCGCCAGCCAGCACGGCGCGCGCAAGCCCATGCTGCTGAAGATCGCGCCCGATCTCTCCGAAACCGAACTCGATGCCATCGCCGAAGTGCTTCTTTCGGCTGGCGTGGATGGCGTCATCTGCACCAATACGACCATCGCGCGCGACGCCGTCGCCGGCGATCCGTATGCGGGCGAAACCGGTGGCCTGTCCGGACGTCCGCTGTTCGAACGATCGACGGACGTCCTGCGCGGCATGTCGCGTCGTCTCGCCGGCAAGATCGGCATCGTCGGCGTGGGCGGCATTCTCGATGGCGATGGCGCCGCCACGAAGATCGCGGCGGGCGCTTCGCTCGTCCAGCTGTATTCCGGACTGGTGTATCGCGGACCGAAACTGATCGCCGAAGCGGTCGAGGAAATCCGTCGCCAGCAGCAGGCGGACGCATGAACCAGACGGTCGACATGGGCGGCTTTTCGCTCTCCAGCGACGCGCCCCTCGGCGCGCGCAACACCTTGCGCGTCAATGCGCGCGCGAAACTGCTCGCCGAAGTAAACGATCCGACCAAGCTGCCCGAACTGCTCGCCTATCCGGCGGTACAGGGCGGCAAGGTCCTCGTTCTCGGCGAAGGCAGCAACGTGCTGATGGCCGGCGACTTCGACGGCACGGTCATCGTCATGGCCACGCGCGGCGTGGAAACCATCGAACGCGAGGATCGCGTCTTGCTGCGCGTCGCCGCCGGCGAGCGGTGGGACGACTTCGTCCGCTGGTCGCTCGGCCAGGGTTTCGCGGGACTCGAAAACCTCATCCTGATTCCCGGCACCGTGGGCGCCGCTCCCATCCAGAACATCGGTGCCTACGGCGTGGAAGTCGCCGAATTCGTCGACAGCGTCGAGGCGTGGGACACGCATGCGAATGCATTCGTCATACTGGATCGCGCCGCCTGCGCGTTCTCGTACCGCCATTCGAGCTTCAAGCAACAGGCCGGCCGCTGGATCATCACCGCCGTCACCTTCGCCCTGCCGCGCGAACGTCCGCTCAGTCTCGACTATGCGGGCATCGGCGACGAACTCGAAAAAATGGGCGTGACGAAAGCCGCGCCGTTCCATGTCGCCGAAGCCGTGGTACGTCTGCGCAGCCGCAAACTGCCCGACCCCGCCGTCATCGGCAACGCGGGCAGTTTCTTCAAGAACCCGATCGTCGGCGCCACACAAGCCGACGCCCTCGCGCTGGCACACCCCGGCCTGCCCGTCTGGCCGCACGTCGGCGGTACGGCGAAGCTGTCGGCCGCATGGCTCATCGAAAGCGCGGGCTTCAAAGGCCAGCGCGACGGCGACGCCGGCATCTCGAACCGTCACGCGCTGGTGCTGGTCAATTACGGCAAGGCCACCGGACCGGAATTGCTGGCGTTCGCTCGCAAGGTCATGGCGGGCGTGGAAGCCCGCTTTGGTGTGCGTCTGGAACCGGAGCCGCTGGTCGTCTGATCTTTAAGGACAGCCGCCTCACGCTCGTGCGTCGACGCAATGCCTTCCCCTACGTGACCGCAACATCCGGAAGAGCCGTCGGCCACCACCCTCGACGCGACTTGCGCAACCGAGCGCGGCGGGCGGAAAAGGCCCGCAGGGGGCGGACCTGGACGGTCCGCCGTTTTCGCTGAGGCAGGGATGCCGAATCGAAAACCCCCGCCCGCAGCGCGGGCGCGACGGGGCGCAGCCATCAGACAAAAGCCGCAAAGCGGCTCTCCCTTCCCGAGCGACGGTGAAGCCGGAGCGTCGAGGGTGGTGGCCGACGGCTCTCCCCGAAACGTCCGAGCGCGAAAGCGATGGCGAAGCCGAGCCGCCCCCCCCCCAGATCGTCAATCGAAGCGCGCATATTAATTTCGAAATGCCACGCTAGCGCGACCGCACACGCTCGACATTAGGAAGGAACAGCGCCAGCGCGCCGATCAACGGCAGATACGCGCACAGGTGGTAGACGTATTCGATGCCATGGCTATCCGCCAGACGACCGAGCACCGCCGCACCGATACCGCCCATGCCGAACGCGAAGCCGAAGAACATGCCCGACACCATACCGACGCGACCCGGTACCAGTTCCTGCGCATAAACCAGGATGGCCGAGAACGCGGAGGCCAGCACCACGCCGATGATCACGCTCAACGCGCCGGTCCAGAAAAGATTCGCGTAGGGCAGCAGCAGGGTGAACGGCGCGACGCCGAGAATGGACGCCCAGATGACGTACTTGCGTCCGATCCGGTCGCCGACCGGACCGCCGATGACCGAGCCCGCCGCGACCGCGAAAAGAAAAACGAAAAGATGGGTCTGCGCGTTCTGCACGGATACGCCGAAACGGTGGATCAGATAGAACGTGTAATAGCTGCTCAGGCTGGCGAGATAGAAATACTTCGAAAAAACCAGCACGCCGAGTACGGCAAGCGAAAAGCCGACCGTGGACTTCGACAGCCGTACACCCGGCACATGCTGCCGACGCGACACGCTATGCGCCGCATGATTCAGCGCATACCAGCGGCTGACTTGCAGTAATACCGCGATCGCCAGCAGCGCCGCCAGCGAGAACCACGCGATGCTTCCCTGCCCGTGGGGCACGATCACCCACGCTGCGAGCAGCGGCCCCAGGGACGATCCCGCGTTACCGCCCAACTGGAACAACGACTGCGCCAGGCCGTGACGTCCACCCGACGCCATGCGCGCGACGCGCGACGATTCGGGATGGAATATCGACGATCCGGTGCCGACCAGCGCGGCGGCCACCAGCAACATGTCGAAGGTCTGCGCCCGGGACAGCAGCAACAGACCGAACAAGGTAAAACCCATACCCACGGGTAACGAGTAAGGCATCGGACGGCGATCGGCAAACATGCCGACCACGGGTTGCAGCAGCGATGCCGTGACCTGATAGGTCAACGTAATCAGGCCGACCTGCCCGAAGCTCAGATGGAACCCGCTCTTCAGAATCGGATAGATCGCAAGGATCAACGACTGGATCATGTCGTTGAGGAAATGCGAAAGGCTGATCGCCCCGATGATGCCGAACGCCGGACTTTCGACAGCGGAAACTATCGCCGGACTGCTGGAATCGACATCGACAGGGATGGCTTCGATACGCGCGGACATGGGCTTCCTCGACAAGGGATACCGGCGCAGCGAGGGGGTTGTACGCCGGGTATCGACACCATAAAGTGGCCTGAGACGGCCCGCATTCGCTTTCGGGTCAATTTTTGTCGAATTCGGGCCATCCCATGCGCAATACGCGGGTCGATTTATACGAAGACACCCCGCGCGACGTGGTGGCGACTGGAAACGAGTATCCCGACGGTGGCTCCCTTCCCCCGCACAGCCATCGGCGCGGCCAGTTACTGTACGCATCGAACGGCGTGGTCGCGGTCTTCACGCAGCAGGGTAGCTGGCTGGTGCCTCCTCGCCGCGCCCTGTGGATTCCCGCGGGCGTACAGCACGAAGTGCGGATGAACGGCGATGTCTCGACCCGTAGCGCCTATGTGCGCGACGACGCGGCGACCGCGGCGGGTCTGCCGGCACATTGCCGGGTCATCGCCGTCTCGCCCCTGCTGCATGCCTTGCTGACGGAAGCGGTGGACCTGCCAGCCTGCTACGACCTCGACGGACGTGGCGGCCAGATCATGCGCCTGCTGCTTTCGGAAGTCGCGACCATGCCTGCGCTTCCACTCAATGCACCGCTGCCCGTGGATGCGCGACTTGCGCGCCTGTGTCGCACCCTGCTCGAACATCCGCAGCGCGAAGACGACCTGGATACGATGGCCTCGCGCATCGGCATGAGCCGGCGACATTTCACCCGCCTGTTCCGCAGCGAAACCGGCATGAGCTTCACCGCATGGCGCCAGCAGGCCAGCCTGATGACCGCGCTGACGCGGCTGGGCCAGGGCGAGTCGGTCACTCGCGTCGCGGCCGATCTGGGCTACGCCAGCTCGAGCGCGTTCACCGCGGCATTCAAGAAAATCCTGGGCGCACCCCCAAGCCGCTATTTTCTGTAGGAGCCCGCTTGCGGGCGAAAGACAACGTAGCGGAGACGATGTGCGTTACATCCGCAGCCCATAGACCGGGCTCGCGAAGGTGAGCATCCGTCTTCCTCGCCCTGTTGGCTTTCGCCCGCAAGCGGGCTCCTACAGGACAGATGCCACGGCGTGTGTCACAGCATTGCAAGAACCTCGTCATACCTTACGAACGCTAACGGCATGTCGACGCCGTACCGGCGTACCATGGTCCAAGCACCTGTACCTGGCACGCGCCGCATGCCACCTACCGGAGCGCCGATCCTGGACACGATGACCACTTCTACCGACGCCCCGAGCGCCACACGTCATTCGGTTGCCGCCAAGGCAAGCGCCGCTGGCGTCGACGCCTCTCCGATCGATCTTTCGGACGCCAGCCTCTACGTCAATCGCGAACTGTCGCAGTTGCAGTTCAACATCCGCGTACTGGACCAGGCGCTCGACGAATCCAAGCCGCTGATCGAGCGGCTGAAGTTCCTGCTGATCTTCTCGAACAACCTCGACGAGTTCTTCGAGATCCGCGTCGCGGGCCTGAAACAGCAGATCGCGTTCGACCACGAAGTCATTGGCGCCGATGGCGTGTCGCCGAAGCGCGCACTGGCCGAGATCGGCGAGATCGCGCACCGGCAGATCGAACGCCAGTACGCGATCCTCAACGAAAAGATCCTGCCCGAGCTCGAAACCCACGGCATCCGTATCGTGCGCCGCAACCAGTGGACGCACAAACAGAAGCTCTGGGTGCGTCGCTACTTCCGCCAGGAAGTCGCGCCCCTGATGACGCCGATCGGACTCGATCCCACGCATCCCTTCCCGCGTCTGGTGAACAAGAGCCTGAACTTCATCGTGCAACTGGAAGGCACCGATGCGTTCGGCCGCGACTCCGGCCTGGCAATCGTGCCCGCGCCGCGCGTCCTGCCGCGCATCATGCGTATTCCGGACGAAGTGTGCGATGGCGGCGATAACTATGTGCTGCTCTCTTCCATTATTCACGCGCACGCCGACGATCTCTTTCCGGGCATGCGCGTGCTTGGTTCGTATCAGTTCCGCCTTACCCGCAACGCCGATCTGACGATCGATCCGGAAGACGTCGAAGACCTGGCGCGCACGTTGCGCGGCGAACTGTTCTCGCGACGTTACGGCGATGCCGTGCGTCTGGAGGTCGCGGACAACTGCCCCAAACCGCTGGTCGATTACCTGCTGAAGCAGTACTCGCTGGAAGTGGATTCGCTGTACGAAGTGAATGGACCGGTCAATCTGGCGCGTCTGTTCGCGATCACGCTGAAGCCCGACTACGCACACCTGCAATACCCGCCGTTCGTGCCATCGTTGCCCAAGGCGCTCGGCGATGCCGACGATATGTTCCAGGTCATCGGCAAGCAGGACATCCTTCTGCTGCATCCCTACGAGTCGTTCTCGCCGGTCGTCGACCTGCTTCGCCAGGCGGCGAAAGATCCGCAGGTCCTGACGATCAAACAGACGCTTTACCGTAGCGGCGCCAATTCCGAAATCGTCGACGCGCTGGTGGAAGCCGCGCGCGCGGGCAAGGAAGTGACCGCGGTGGTCGAACTGCGCGCGCGTTTCGACGAAGAGTCGAACCTGACCCTTGCCTCGCGCCTGCAACAGGCCGGTGCGGTAGTGATCTACGGCGTGGTCGGCGTCAAAACACACGCCAAGCTGATGCTCGTGCAGCGTCGCGAGAACGGCAAGCTCGTAAGCTACGCGCATCTGGGCACGGGCAATTACCATTCCGGCAATGCGCGTCTTTATACCGATTACAGCCTGCTCACCTCGGACGAAGCGCTGTGCGACGACGTGCATCGCCTCTTCCGTCTGCTGACCGGCATGGGTAAGGTGCTGAAGATGAAGCGCATGTTGCATGCGCCCTTCACGCTGAAAAAAACCTTCCTCGAATTCATCGCGCGCGAAGCGACCAACGCGGCGGCGGGAAAACCCGCGCAGATCATCTGCAAGGTCAATGCGATCACCGATCCGAAAATCATCCGCGCGCTTTACCGCGCCAGCCAGGCCGGCGTGAAAATCGATCTGATCGTGCGCGGCATGTGCTGCCTGCGGCCCGGCGTGCCGGGGGTGTCGCACAATATCCGCGTACGCTCCATCGTCGGTCGCTTCCTGGAACATAGCCGCGCTTATTGGTTCCAGAACGACGATGAGCCAAAACTGTTCCTGGCCAGCGCGGACCTGATGGAGCGCAACCTGGAACGCCGCGTGGAAACCTGCTTCCCGATCGAGGGCAAGAAGCTCCAGCAGCGTGTGAAGAAAGAGCTGGATCTGTATCTCACCGACAACGTGTCAGCCTGGAACATGCATTCGGACGGAAGCTATGTGCTCACCCAACCGTCGTCCGGTCAGCCTTCGCGCGACGTACAGGCTCAGTTGCTCGAAAAGTTCTGCGGGCCGATAGCGCTTCCGTCCTGACCTTTCGACACGCGCGCTTCGTTGACCTCGCGAATCAGGTCGACGAAGGCGCGCAAGCCGGGTGGCACGTGACGATGCCCCGGGTAGTACAGCCGCAGTCCCGGGAAATAAGGCGACCAGTCTTCCAGCACGCGGATGAGACGTCCCGTGGCGAGGTCGTCCGCCGCGTTCCACTCCGATACAAAGGCGATACCGAATCCTTCCCGTGCGGCGTCCACCATCATCGTGGCTTCGTCGAGAATCAGCGGCCCCTGGACGTCCAGTTCCAGCGCTTCGCCGTGACGCTCCAGTTCCCAGCGATAAATGCCGCCATGCGAAAGCCGCATGCGGATGCAGTCGTGCGCCATCAGGTCGCCGGGAACGAGCGGCTTCGCATGTTGCGCGAAATAGCCGGGTGAGGCCACCGCCACCATGCGCAGGTCGGGGCCGATGGGCACCGCGATCATGTCGCGCGGCACCGATTCCTCGAGGCGGATGCCGGCATCGAAACCGTCCGCCACGATATCGACCAGCCGGGCTTCGGTGACGATGTCGACTTTCATATCGGAATGACGCCGCAGGAACTCGAGCACGAGGGGCGCGAAGATCATCCGCGCCGCGCCCACCGAGGAATTGATCCGCAGTGTTCCCGTCGGCGTTTGTCGCTGGCTGTTGACTTCGTCCATCGCGCCGTTGATTTCACCCAGCGCCGGCGATATCCGCACAACGAATTGCTGACCGGCCTCCGTCAGCGCAACGCTGCGCGTCGTCCGATTGAACAGGCGCGTGCGCAGCCGCGTTTCGAGCGCGGCGATGGCATTGCTTATCGCCGAGGTCGACATACCCAGTTCCGCCGCCGCGGCGCGAAAGCTGCCCCGGCGGGCGACGGCCAGGACGGCTTCCAGTTCGATCAGTCCAGAGCGATGCATTGTCCCGATTTCCGAAATGACCCATGCAGGTTGGGCCAGCTTATCAAAACAATAGACGGCGCCCACACTGATCTTTGAACCGGGACAATCCGGCCCATTCGGAGCGATCACCATGCGTAGCATCGAACAGCACTACATCGGCGGCGCCTTCGTCGCGTCGCACGGTCAGGAACGATTCGACCTGATCAACCCCGCGACAGAAGCCGTCATCGGCCAGGTCACCCTGGGCGATGCGGAGGACGCACGACGCGCCGTTGCCGCCGCCAAGGCCGCCTTCCCCGCTTTCTCGCGAACCAGCAAGGCGGAGCGTATCGCCCTGCTCCGCCGCATCGAGGTCGCCGTCGCCGCGCGCGTCGACGAGCTCGAAGCGGCCATGGTCGAAGAATACGGTGCGCCCGTGACGTGGGCCGGCTGGGCGATGCGGTATTCCGCCGAATCGTTCGGGCGCATGGCCGACACGCTGGAAGGCTACGATTTCAGCCGCCGTATCGGCACGGCGGAAGTCGTCATGACGCCCGTTGGCGTCGCCGCGATGATTACGCCGTGGAACAGCAACGTCGGCTTTATCTGCGGCAAGCTCGCCACCGCCATCGCAGCGGGCTGCACGGCGGTGATCAAGCCCAGTGAAATGAGTGCGCTCCAGACGCAGGTCGTGCTGGAAGCATTGCATGAAGCCGGCATCCCGCCCGGCGTGTTCAACCTGGTGAACGGCCGTGGCGATACCGTAGGCGCCGAGTTCAGCGCCCATCGCGATGTCTCGAAAATATCCTTCACCGGATCGACGGCGGTCGGCAAATCGATCCTGCGCACCGGCACCGATACGCTGAAACGCGTGACGCTCGAACTCGGCGGAAAATCCCCGACCGTCATTCTCGACGATGCGGATCTTCCCTCAGCCATGGCGATTGCCGTGAACGCGGGCTTCGTCAACAGCGGACAGGCCTGTCTTGCGGGCACGCGCATCCTCATCCCGAAACAGCGCATGGACGAAGCGATCGAACTGGCGAAGTCGATTGTCGCCGGCGTGAAAGTCGGCAACCCGAACGATGTCGCGACGCAGATCGGCCCGATGGTCAGCCGCAAGCAATGGCAGCGCGTGCAGGACTATATCCGCCTCGGCCGGGAAGAAGGCGCCAGTGTCATCGTCGGCGGCGAAGGTCTTCCCGCGCACCTGGATGCGGGCTTCTTCGTTCGTCCCACCGTCTTTGCGAACGTCCGTAACGACATGCGCATCGCGCAGGAAGAAATCTTCGGGCCGGTGCTGTGCCTGATCGGGTACGACAACGAGGAAGACGCGATCGCCATCGCGAACGACACGGTGTACGGCCTGCAAGCCATCGTCATCGGGAAGGATAAGAAACGCGCGCGTGCCGTCGCCGAACGCCTCGATGCCGGCCGCGTTCTGGTCAACGGCATCCTGCACGAACCGAATGCGCCGTTCGGCGGATTCAAGCAATCGGGTATCGGTCGCGAGTTCGGCGTGTTTGGCCTGGAGGCATATCTCGAACCGAAGAGCTTGCTTGGCGTCGTCGCTTGATTCCAGTCTGACAGCGGCTTTTGTGTAGGAGCGCGCTCCTACGGGAAGGTTTCCGCGCGGGTGATTCCCTGGATCGCACAACCCCCTTCATTTTACCCGGGGCAAACCAGGCCTACATTCGGACCGCTGGTTCTGCGTCACAATGCCAGCGCAGTTCCGGGGGAGACGGGTGGCGTGCCAAGGGGCATCCGTATCCAGTCGTCGATCAGCGGCAAGGCCGACGAAATGGTTTGGCAGAACGCGCAGCGACGCTTCATTCGACGCCTCCTGCAGGCGACGGCATCCTTGTGCCTTATCGCCGCGATGCACGTGCATGCCGACGACATGACGGGACAATGGCGCGAAGCGCGCAAAGGCGACCGGCCCGAGCAGGTGCTGGACGAAGCGCGCAACGGACGTCTTCCGGTATTCGATCCCGGGCGGATGCAGGTGTTTCCCACGCACGGCGAAGGTGCCTGGGTCGTCCTTCGTCCGCTGCCGCCGTGGGTCTCGGGTGAGCGCGTGCTCAGCATCCGGTCTCCCGGCATGGGGCGCGTCACGTTGTACGACGGGCGTGGCGGCACCATCGGTATGGCGCTCGACGATTTCGGTCCCGCGGTTCACGGGCATGGCCGGCTGGTATTCGATATTCCCGCCTCCCTACCCGCATCCTCTCCGCTATTGGTGAAATTCGAACCTTCGTCGACGCTTTCCGCGCCCGTGACGTTCCGCATCGACACGTGGCCCGACTATCTGCGCTCGGACGCGCAATGGCTGGCATTCGCGGCGGCGTGCTTCGCCGTGATGTTGGCGATGGCTGCCATGGCGCTGTGTTTCGCGCTGATGCTGCGCGACATGACGTTCGCGTGGTACGCGGGCTATCTGCTTTGCTACTCGCTGATCCAGGGTTACCAGACCGGCTTTCTTTTTCATCCGCTGGAACTGAAGGCGCTGGCGGGAACCAGCGCCACGCTGGGCGTAGCGGCCGTCGCGATGTCGGTATCTTTTGCGGCGCTGTTCATGACCCGCTTCGCCGTGCTGTCCGAGTTCGCACCGCTCTTGCGCATGCCCGTCCTGGGTTTTGCCATCGGCATGCCGGTGGTCGTGCTGTTGCGCGTAAGCGGTATCGACGCGCTCGTGCAGGTGGCGCAGACGCTGATCAATCCTCTGCTCATACTCGGCGCGCTATTGCTCCTGGTGGCATCGGCGATCGCGGCCGTACGCGGTTCGCGCCACGCATGGTTCTTCCTCGCCGGCTGGACACCGTTGTTGATCCTGACCGCCCTGTGCAGCGCGCAGATGAATGGCGTGCTGACCGATGTATCGTGGCTGCCCGATGCGGCGCTGGCAGCCGGCGCCTTCGAGGCGATTGTGTTGTCCATCGGTCTGGCCGATCGCGCACTGACGATTCGTCGCGACCGCGATCGGGCGCGGGTACTGGCCGATAGCGACGCGCTGACCGGTGTACTCAATCGCCGCGCTTTCACCGAAGTGGCGACGGAGATACTTGGCTCGGGCACGTCTCGCCCGGCGGCGCTGCTGTTCTTCGACCTGGATCGTTTCAAGGAACTGAACGACTGCCAGGGACATGCCGCGGGCGACCGCGCGTTGGTAGCCGTAGCCGCCGCCTTGCGGATGGAACTGCGCCCCAGCGATCTGCTGGCTCGTTACGGCGGAGAGGAATTCGTCGCCCTGTTGCAAGGCGTCGATCGCGAGAACGCGATGCAGGTCGCGACGCGCCTGTGCCGGCGAGTGCATCGGCTCGATCTGGAGGTTGGCCCGAACGGCGCACTGCTTACCGTGTCTATCGGCATGGCGATGCGCCATGCGAACGACACGGTGGATTCGCTTGTCGAACGCGCCGATACGGCGATGTACGCCGCCAAGCTCGCCGGACGCAATCGCGTGATGAGCGCGGCACCGCCGACGCCGGTGTTAGTGCGAAAGAATGAGGCGAAGGCGAATCCGTCGGTGTGAAGCCCCCGCCATGTCCGTCGTTTCTGCGCAGGCAGGAACCCAGTGCGATGCGAACGGTTTTTGCGACAACGCACACTCATGCTCTGAAAGCGGAGTCGTGCGCGCCTGGGCACGTCCGGACGCTATCGCTCTGGGCCCCTGCCTGCGCAGGGACGGCGTGAGGGGGCATGACGCCCTACCGCAAGCACTCTTTCGCGACTCAGGCCAACTCCCCCGCCGCCGCCACGATATCGTCGTCGCCGGGCAATACGAGGAACGCAGCCCCCGCAAGTGGCGTGAACGTATCGGCGCCGACTACGCGACGCAGCGGCGTCGCGCCCAATCCAGCTTCGACGATCGCGGTGATGACGCCCTCGCCCACACCCGCGCTCTTGCGTCCCTCGTCCACCACGAGGATACGTTTCGCGGACTTTGCCTGCGCAGCAATGAAAGCGTCGTTCAACGGTACCAGCCAGCGCAGATCGATCACGCGCACTTTCCAGCCGTGCGCGGCTTCGATACGCCGTGCCGCACGCAAGCTCATCGGTACGCCATTGCCAAAGGTGAATACGACGAGATCGTCGGCGTCGTCGCCATAAACACGGCCTTCGCCAAGCGTCAGCGCTTCACCCGGTGCCGGATAGCCGAACTGCCACGCACCATCGCCAGGTTCGTACAGATCCTTCGTCATGTACAGCGCGATAGGTTCGAGAAACGCACAGACCCGTCCATCGATCTTCGCCAGTGCGGCCAGCGTACGCAACATCGCCGCGGCGTCGTCGCCACGGCTGGGACAGCCTACGACCAGCCCGGGAATATCGCGAAGCGCGGTAATCGAGTTGTCGTTATGGAAATGGCCGCCGAATCCACGCTGATATCCCAGCGACGCAATGCGCACGAGCATGGGATTGCGATACTGATCGTTGGAGAAGAACTGCAACGACGCCGCTTCGCCGCGAATCTGGTCGCAGGCGTTATGGAAGTACGCGAGGTATTGAATTTCGGGAATGGGCAGCATACCCATGTTCGCGTAGCCCTGCGCCAGACCGAGAATCATGGTCTCGTCGAGCAACGTATTGAAGACGCGTGCATTGCGGAACGCCTTGTGCAGCCCCTTCGTCACGGTATAGACGCCGCCCTTCTGCGCGACGTCCTCGCCGAACAGCAGCGTTTCCGGATACTTCGCCATCAGGTCGTGCAGCGCCTGATTGATCTGGATCGCCAGATGACGCGGCGGTTGCGATTCGGGCAGCTTCTCCGCACCGCCGAATGCGCGTATGCGCGCGTCGGCATAGTCGCAACGCTCTGCTTCCGTGCGCACGGCATCGGGCGTGTATGGCGCGAGTGGCGCCATCACGTCGGCCAGCGAAGACAGGCGAGGACGACGATCCGCCTCTTCGGCGGCTTCGAAACAGCGGCGACGGGTGCTTTCGTACAACCCAAGCAATGTCTGCTTGTCGTACAAACCGGAGGCCAGCGCGATCGTCGCCGAACGCAACAACGGATCGGTCGCTTCAAGCGCGACCAGTTCCTCCACCGACCGCCACTCGATTTCGAAATCGGTACCCGCGTGCCCCATCATCCGCGCGGTATTCAGATGCAGGAACGTCGGACGCCGGGTGTTCCGGCAATGCGCTACCGCGCGTTCCACCGCGCCGTAGCCGCCGGCGAGGTCGAGACCGTCGGCATAGAAATAATCGAGATTGGCGCGCTGCTGGAAATTGCTCGCGACCCAGCCGCTCGGCGTCTTGACCGAGATGCCGATGCCATTGTCTTCGCAGACAAAAAGCACCGGTGCCGGCAGCTTCTGGTATGCCGTCCATGCCGCGGTATTGAACGCCGTCTGCGCCGTGGCATGGTTCGACGACGCATCGCCGAACGAACAGATCGCGATGGAGTCCTGCGGAATGGGCAGCGTATGGCCGATGCGTGCCGCCTGTTCGATAGCGATGGCGGTACCCAGCGCCTTGGGCAGGTGCGAGGCGATCGTCGAGGTCTGCGGCAGCACCCACAACGGCTTGCTACCCCACACCTTATGCCGGCCACCCGACGCGGGATCGTCCTTGCTGGCCGCGAAGGACAATGCGGAGTCCATGATCGGATCCATATCCGGCAGCTTGCGGAAACGCTCGGCCATGAACGCACCACTGCGGTAATGCAGGAAAGCGGGGTCGGTATGCCGAGCGATACGCGCCACCATGGCATTGCCTTCGTGGCCCGACGAACCGATGGTGTAGAACACCTTGTTCTGTACGCGCAGGACGCGCGCCATCAGATCGAGATGGCGACTGATCAGCTGCGATTCGAGCAGTTCGCGAAAGCCGCGCGCATCGAGCGCGCTGCCGGGAAGGACAGGCTCGCCGTCGCGCGGCGCGGTGCGCACGTCGCCTTCCCACAACTGCACGAACTCCAGGAAGTTCTGATCGACGATCTCGGCGCGGTTAAAGCCCTTATGACGGGCTGCGATGACGTGCGGAATGGACATGATGGACTCGAAAGACCTAACAATGAGAATCAGGAATGGCCGGCCAAACGACCGGCTCCGGTCATACGTAATGCTTGCGCGCGAAGCACGTCCTTGGGCCGGCCGAACAACGCGAGCAGTCGCTGCTGGTCGTCGACGGATGCCACGCGCACGCGCCGCAATCCGCTCACGGGCAGCGTGTCGCGCACATCGACGGCGCGCCATTGCCCGTCGATAGCGACTTCAAGGCCACCCATCACTTCGACCGGCATGTCTGAAAACGCATAGCGCGCGAAACGCGAGCGAAACAGGTGCCCGTCGGCCGGTGCATAGGACGCGACGCGCCGATCGGTCCACCGATGTTCCAGCTCGCCGGCGACATCGGACGACGTCAGCAGGTCGATATCCGCCACATCGACATCGGCACCGGCAACGCAGGCGGCCGCGCTTCCGATGACGATCACCGCGACGACGTCCGTCGACGCCAGCGCCTCATCCACGAGACGCAGCGAAGCCAACACACGCTGTCGCGTATCGTCGATCACGACCGGCTACCTGCCACGGCGGGCGAACCACTGCTCGCGCGTCTGACCCCAGAGATTCACGGGTTCATTGTCGAGAGGCGGAGGCAGCTGCCCCGGACCGCGATCGGTCGCGCCCAGCTTGACGGCCACCGCGCGCGACGCTTCGTTCTCGGGCGCAATGGAATGGATCACGTCGGTCCAGCCGAGTTGATCGAATGCCCAGTCGATGGCCGCGGCCGCGCCTTCGGTCGCATAGCCCCGGCCCCAGGCCTCGCGTGCAATACCCCAACCCACTTCCGGGCCAGGCCAGCCATCGGGGAACCAGGGGCCAAGCCGTCCGACCCAGCGACCGCTGGATCGTTCGATCACGGAGAACATGCCGTATCCCTGGATCTGCCAGGCGCCCGCCATCATCAGGAAGTATCGCCACGCGATCGACCGCGGTTGCGCGCCCCCAAGGAAGCGCGCCGCGACATCGTCCGCCATGAAGGCGGCCCACGCGTCGAAATCCTCCGCCGCCGTGGGACGAAGGATGAGCCGGTCTGTTTCGATGCGTACCGTGCTCATGATCCGTCCTTCAGAATGCGTTGATGCCAGTCAGTTCGCGACCGACGACCAACTGATGCACGGTCTCGGTACCCTCGTAGGTAATCACCGATTCGAGGTTCAGCGCATGGCGGATCGCACCGTGTTCGGTGGTGATGCCCGCGCCGCCGAGGATGTCGCGGCATTCGCGCGCGATATCGATCGCCATACGCACGTTGTTCCATTTGGCGAGCGACACCTGCGTCGGATGCAGTTTGCCCGCATCCTTCAGACGCCCCAACTGCAACGAAAGCAGTTGCGCACTCGTGATGCGGCGGGCCATGTCGGCCATTTTTACCTGCACCGTCTGATTGGCCGCCAGCGGGCGTCCGAACAGCACGCGCTCGGCCGTGTAATCGAGTACTTCGCGCAGACAGGCCTGCGCCGCGCCGATCGGTCCCCACGTTATGCCGTAACGGGCCTGGTTGAGACAACCCAGCGGTCCCTTCAGGCCCACCACGTTCGGCAACCGCGCGCTATCGGGCACGCGCACGCCGTCGAAAAACAGCGCCGAGGTAACCGACGCGCGCAGGCTCATCTTCTTGTGCACGACCTGCGCCGCGAAACCCGTCGTTTCGGTGGGAACGATAAAGCCCTGGATGCCGTCGTCGGTCTGCGCCCATACGATGGCGATGTGCGCGAGGTTGCCGTTGGTGATCCACATCTTCGCGCCGTTGATGACCCAGTCGCCGCCATCGCGGCGCGCGACGGTCTTCATATTGGCCGGGTCGGAACCGCCGTGCGGTTCGGTCAGGCCAAAGCAGCCGATGACTTCGCCCGCGGCCATGCGCGGAAGGTAGGCGTGCTTCTGTTCTTCGTTGCCGTACGCGTAAATGGGATACATGCACAGCGAACTCTGCACGGAAGCGAAGCTGCGCAGGCCCGAGTCGCCTCGCTCCAGCTCCTGGCAGATCAGACCGTAGCTGACGGCATTCATGCCGGCGCCGCCGTACTCTTCGGGGATCGTCGCGCCCAACAGGCCCAGCGACGCGATCTCGGGAATCAGCTCGGCGGGAAAACGGGCCTGGTCGAAGCAGTCGCCAATGATCGGCAGCACCTTTTCGTCGACGAACCGGCCGACGGTGTCCTGCACCATGCGCTCTTCGTCGGTGAGGAGCGAGCGGACGTCGTAGAGGTCGAGCGGGTCGAGACGGTGAGCCATGCGCATTCCCGGAAAGCTTAAGGAAGAAACATCCGATTGTAGCCAGCGTCCGGGCGGCGGTCATGCCGGAGCGCAACATGATTCGCTACGCGCCGCCCCTCCCGGACCGTACGCATTCTTCGGGAATCGGGCGATAGCCCCGCCCGGGCGATTCCACGAGCATGTGCGGCCCGGCAGCGCCGGGTCCCCCATGCAAGGAATGCAAATGAAATACCTCCGCCATGCCAGCGGCGTCGCTGCCATTTTCGCCGGGTTTTGTCCCGCGGCATCCCCCGCATTCGCCGATCGCCTGACCGGGCCACTCGTTCTCGTCGACGAGCGTAGCGACAGGGTCGACACCATTTACGCCTTCCGTACCGACGGAGGTTCGGCCGTCCTGCCCGTCGCGGACCCCGACAGAACCGGCGCGGAAGCCTTCGCCTGGCGCAGGCAGGACATCGCCCGCCTGCTGGAGCAGCCCGGCGTGCAATACGTCGAAACCCCGGCCGAAGGCCATTCCGGCACGGTTTCCGATGGCGCGGGCTATTGCCTCGAACGCGGAGGCATGCAGGTGAAATGGACGGCTTGCAACGGCAGGGCGACCCAGGCCTGGACGATGCTGAAGGACGGCTACCTGCTGAGTACCGCGGGTTTGCCCGCCACACTCGGCTATGCACCCGAAACAACGGACGAGCCCGGGGCTTCGGTCTTTCACTCGCCGATCGTGCGGATAGCTGTCGAGCTGCTGCAGCCGTAGTGCCCGCCCTTGGCAGGAGCCCGCTTGCGGGCGAAAGCCAACAGGGCGAGAAAGACGGATGCTCGCATCCGCGAGCTCGATCTACGGGCTGCGGATGTCACGCATGGCATCGCCGCTCCGTTGGCTTTCGCCCACAGGTGGGCTCCTACAAAACGAACCGGTCAGCCGCGTTACGGCGCTTCGTACGCGGCAAGCTGCCATAATCGGGCTGCCTTGACCCCCGGGAATGCGCACGTGATCAAAGGTGTCCTGCTGGGCTTCGCCTGCTATGCGGCCTACGCGTGCAGCGACGCCTTCGTGAAGCTCCTGGAAGGCTCGCTGCCTGCGTACGAGGCGGTCTTCTTCGGCGCCGTGCTGGCCCTGGCCGCCCTGCCGTTCCTCAAGAAGTCCGGCGATCGCTGGCGCGAAGTCGTCGTATCGAAACGACCGGGTCTCTGGCTGCTGCGTGCACTCGCCGGGGCCATCGGCAACGTATCCGCCGTGATGGCGTTCACGGCACTGCCCATGGCCGAAGCCTTCGCGCTGATCTTCCTGCTGCCGATCTTCGTCACGATTCTCTCGGTCATTTTCCTCAAGGAACACGTGGGGTGGCGTCGCTGGTCGGCCGTTATCGTCGGATTCCTCGGCGTGCTGGTCGTGCTTCGGCCCGGCTTCCGTCAGCTGGGTCCGGGGCATGCGGCGGCGATCGTCTGCGGCATCGCCGGAGCGCTTTCCATCATCGCCCTGCGCATGGCCGGGCCGCACGAGAAGCGCATCACCCTCTACGGTGCCGGCGTCATCGGCCCGATGATCGCGGGCGCCGTCCTGATGCTTCCCGCATTCGTCTGGCCGGACGCTCACCAGTGGTTCCTGCTGCTGGGTTACGGCCTGCTGGCCGCCGCGGGCGCCGTGTTGTTGATGCTCGCCACGCAGAATGCACCGGCGAACCGCATCGCGCCCACGCAATACAGCCAGATGCTGTGGGCGATCGTGTTCGGGTATTTCCTTTTCAACGACACGCTGGACTGGCCGATGTTGATAGGCATCGCGTTGATTCTTGGCGCGGGTCTTTTCACCTTCGTTCGCGAAGAGAAAAAGACGAACTGGTGGCGGCGGACGAAGGTGGTCGGCGGCGCCGGGTCGGCCTGACCCTTAGGACATCGCGCTCAAGCGCGCTCCTACAAAGAGCCGTCTCCCGCAGGAGCGGGCCTGAGCGCGATACCGACGAAGCGAGGGGCAACGATCATGCCCCAACGGCAGTACATGCCCGACTTCGCGACGCAGGCCCCCGACTCAACATGTCTCACCGGCCATCCCGGCCGGACGACAGGAGTCAACGATGAACTACACCCGTCGCGGCGCGTACGCGCTAGCCACCCTCGCCGGCCTTTGCATGGCGGCTTCCACTGCCACGGCAGCCAACCGCATGTACGGTCCGTTGCTTCTGGTCGACCAGAGAGCGGGCAAGAGCATCTACTACGCCTTCGAAAGGAGCTCCGTGCGCTGGATCGCCCCGATGCGCAATCCGGACAAAACGGGGGCGGAAGAATACGACTGGCCGTTCGACGGCGGCCGCTTTCCGGCAGCTGGCAACCTGCGCAACACCATTTTCGTCACCATTCCCGGCGACCGGGAAACCGGCCCCGTCGTCGACACTCTCGGGCGGTGCCTGACGTCCAACGACACTTATCAGAATGTTCGTTTCGAAGTCTGCGCCAGCGGTAAAGCGGAGCAGACATGGACGATCGTCGGCGGCCATATGTACCGGGCACAAGGCCGCACCAACTCGGCTTCGCTTGCCTTCGATCCCAATCTGTCCGGAAGCAACAACCTGTTCCTGAGTCCCACACCCATCATGCGGCTATACATCGAAACGTTTGTCGACGACGAGCCACCTGTCGAAGAAAGTTAAGCGATGCGATTCAGGGGTTGCTTACGCCGTGCGGAACATGGCCCGTTGCCACGTGGCGGCGGGCCGATTCCACATTGGCCGGGGAATCGTCGAAGAAAATGTCCGCGCCGAAGGCATCGAGGAAAGGCCCCTTGTCGCGACCACCCAGGAACAGCGCTTCGTCGATACGCACTCCCCAGCGGCGCAGCGTCAGGATGACGCGTTTGTGCGCCGGCGCCGAACGCGCCGTGACCAGTGCCGTGCGGATAGGCGAGGTTTCCGCGGGGAACGCCGCCTGAAGGCGATGCAACGCCGCCAGAAAACCGCGGAACGGTCCACCCGACAACGGTTCGGCCCATAGCTCGCTTTCGCTCCGATGGAACGCGTCGAGGCCCTGCTCTTTCGACACCCGCTCGCCTTCGTCGCCGAAGATCACGGCGTCTCCGTCGAACGCGATGCGCAGCTGTTCGCTGGAACGATGCGGCGCCGTCGATGGCAGGATGGTCGCCGCAGCGACGCCTGCACGCAGCGCGCGACCCACATCTTCCGCGTTCGCCGACAGGAACAGATCGGCGCGGAACGGTGCGATGTAATCGGACGTGGGCGCACCGCTGGTGAACGCGGCACGCGAGATATTGAGTCCGTAATGCTGGATGGCGTTGAAAATCCGCAGGCCCGTATCGCCCGAATTGCGCGACAGCAGGATCACTTCGACAGGCGGAAGATCGGCCGAAAGCGAATTGAGCCCCAGCAGCTTCTGCACCAGCGGAAACGCCACGCCCGGTTGCAGCAGATCGTTCTCGTGTTCGATCTGGAACTGCCGATAGGCGTCGAGCCCGTCGCGCTCGAACAGATCGTGGCTGTCGCCCATATCGAACAGGGCGCGCGAGGAAATGGCGACGACCAGACGGTTGTCGCCAGCCGACCGATCGTCGTGCGCATTGGTTTCAATGGGAGCGTTCATGCTGGCATCCGACCTTGCATTCGATAGCGCCATCGTAATGCAAGCCCGTCAGGAGAGCGCGAACTGCTCGTCCAGGATGCGTTGCTGCAGGTTATGTTCCGGATCGAACAGCAGACGAACGGCATGGCGCCTCGCCTGGCGGATTTCCACCGACCGGACGTCGCGCACTTCATGAAAGTCCGCCGTGGCGCTGATCGGGCGCTTGTTGGGGTCTTTCGTCTCGAAACCGACACGGGTCGCGTGCGGCAGGATGGCGCCACGCCAGCGTCGCGGACGAAAGGGGCTGATCGGTGTCAGCGCCAGCACGTTGGCGTCCAGTGGCAGGATAGGGCCGTGCGCGGAAAGGTTATACGCGGTCGAACCGGCGGGCGTGGACACGAGGATGCCATCGCAAACCAGCTCCTCCAGCTTCACGGCATCGTTCAGGCGTACCCGAAGATGAGCTGCCTGGTTGCTCTGTCGAAGTAGCGCGACTTCGTTGAAGGCCAGCGCGCGCTGCTCGCTGCCGTCGTGGCAGGTGACATGCATTTCCAGCGGATGCAGCACCGCCGGATGCGCCCGCTCGATACGTTCGACGAGACCCTCGACCGCATGCTGGTTCATCAGGAAGCCAAGGCGTCCAAGCTTCATGCCATAGAACGGCAAGCCGAGCGATCGATAGGTATGCAGCGTACGTAGCATGAAACCGTCGCCACCCAGCGAGACGACGATTTCCGCCTCGGATGGATCGACGTTCCCGTAGTGCTTCACGAGCGCGTCGCGAGCCTGCTGGGCGACATCGGTTTCGCTGGCGACGAAAGCTAGACGCATGGATGGACGCCGAAGGAGGAACCAGGGCCGAGCTTAGAGCCTTAATGGGTGCGTTTCATAGCGTGAAGGAACACCATGCCTCCGCCCGCCATCGGACGGAGGCACGTCATACCGATCAACCGAGCGGAATCTGCGCCAGCTGGGCCAGTCGGCGAACCGCGACCGAAGCGATCGGGTAGTCCGCGTTCTGCGTGAGGATCTCCGCAAGCATGGCGCGCGTGTACTTCAGCGTCGGGTCGTCGCGTTCCAACCATGCCTGCACGGGGCTGATGTCGGTGCGGTCGCCCGCCACGCTCAGCACCTGCAAGGCCAGCGCACGCTGCTGGGCGTTGAGTTCGTCCAGCAGCGAACCGCGTGCCTGCGCATGCCATGCGCCTTCGACAGGCAACGCCTCGATCTGGTCGCGCAGCCACTCGAGGTCGAGGGCTTCACCCAGTTCGTAGAACACGGCCGCGACCTTCTCGATGGCGTAACCGCTTTGCTTGGACACTTCGACCATGTCCAGCGCCGCGCGCAGTACCGGCACGCGTGCAAGACGGACCGCCAGCGTTTCGGGGCAGCCGAGACCTTCCCACTTTTCCTGGCTGGACGAGAAATCGCCGCGGCCCGTGTTGGTCAGTGCATCCGGAAGCGCCTTGCGCAGTGCGGTGACTTCCGCACTGTAGCGCTCGACGTTGGCGGCGATATCGAGCGTGCCGCCCGGACGGTTGAGCAACCAGCGGGTGAGATGACGCAGCAACGACCATATCTGGAGGATCGCATCGATCTGCGTGTTCTCCGCCGCCTTGCCGTCCAGCTCTTCGATTTCCGCCCAGAGTTCGCGAGCGCCGAGAATCTCGCGAGCCGCCGTATACGCCTTGGCGATCGCGGCCGGACCCTGCCCCGTATCCTCCTGCATGCGCATCATGAAGGTGGCGCCCATGCGGTTGATCGTCGAATTGGTCACGGCCGTGGCAATGATTTCGCGCTTCAGACGGTGACGCTGCATGTGCTCGGCATACTTCTCGTGGAGCGGTACCGGGAAATAGCGAACCAGCTCGCGCGACAGGTACGGATCTTCCGGCACGTCCGATTCCAGCAACTGCTGGAACAGGCGGATCTTGTCGTAGGACAGCAGCACCGACAGTTCCGGACGCGTCAGGCCAAGGCCACGCGCCTTGCGCTCGGCAAGTTCGGTTTCGCTGGGCAGCGATTCGACCTGGCGATCCAGCAAACCCTCGCTTTCAAGGATGCGGATGAAGTGAGCCATCGAACCCAGGCGACGCACCGACTGGTGCTCCATGACCGTAATGGCCTGGTTCTGGCGATAGTTGTCCCACAGCACCAGACGGCCGACTTCGTCGGTCATCTCCGCCAGCTGGCGGTTGCGCGCCTCAAACGTCAGTTCGCCGCGCTGCACGGCATCGTTCAACAGGATCTTGATGTTCACCTCGTGATCGGAGGTGTCCACGCCGGCCGAGTTGTCGATGAAGTCGGTATTGAGCAGCACGCCGGCGGTCGCGGCTTCGATGCGGCCCTTCTGGGTCATGCCCAGGTTGCCACCCTCGCCCACCACCTTGCAGCGCAGTTCGTTGCCGTTGACGCGCAACGCGTTGTTGGCGCGATCGCCGACTTCGGCATGCGTCTCGGACGTGGCTTTCACGTAGGTACCGATGCCGCCGTTCCACAGCAGGTCGACCGGCGCCTTAAGAATGGCGCTGAGCAGGTCGGATGGCGCCATGTGCGTCACTTCGGCACGGATGCCGAGCGCGGCGCGCACTTCGGGAGAGACGGGCACCGACTTCGCGGTACGCGGATACACGCCGCCACCGGCCGAGATGAGCGATTTGTCGTAGTCGTCCCACGACGAACGCGGCAGCGCGAACAAGCGCTCGCGTTCCTTGAAGGAGCGTGCCGCGTCCGGGTTCGGATCGAGGAAGATGTGACGATGGTCGAACGCGGCCAGCAGGCAGATGTGTTCGGACAACAGCATGCCGTTGCCGAAGACGTCGCCGGACATGTCGCCCACGCCCGTTACGGTGAAATCTTCCGTCTGGCAGTCGCGCCCCAGCGCACGGAAATGCCGGCGTACCGACTCCCACGCACCCTTGGCCGTGATGCCCATGCCCTTGTGGTCGTAACCGTTCGAGCCGCCCGAAGCGAACGCATCGTCGAGCCAGAAACCGTGCTCGGCCGAGATCGCATTGGCGATATCGGAGAACGTCGCGGTGCCCTTGTCGGCGGCGACGACCAGATACGGATCGTCGTTATCGTGGCGGACCACCGAATGCGGCGCGACGATCTTGCCTTCGACAAGGTTGTCGGTGATATCGAGCAGACCGTTGATGAACATGCGGTAGCACGCAATGCCCTCGGCCAGCTGCGCATCGCGATCGGCACCGGCGGGCGGACGCTTCACGAAGAAGCCTCCCTTCGAACCGACCGGCACGATGACGGTGTTCTTCACCATCTGCGCCTTCACCAGACCCAGCACTTCCGTGCGGAAGTCTTCGCGGCGATCGGACCAGCGCAGACCGCCACGCGCGACCGAACCGAAGCGCAGGTGGATGCCTTCCACACGCGGCGCGTAGACGAAGATTTCGCGGAACGGTACTGGCTTGGCCAGGTCCGGCACGCTGTGCGAATCGAACTTGAAGCTGATGTACGGACGCGCCGCACCATCCCATTCCTGGAAGAAGCTCGTGCGCAGCGTGGCATGCACCAGCGAGATGAAGCTGCGCAGGATGCGGTCTTCGTCGAGGCTGGTGACATTTTCCAGCAACGCGTTGATCGCTTCCTCGATCGCCTTCGTCTGTTCCGCACGCGGCAGCGCCAGCGACGCGATCAGATTGCCGACCAGCGTCGGCTGCGCGGAAAGAACCTCGGGGTCCATCAGCGCACGCATTTCACTCGCCAGCAGTTGCTCGGCGCGCTGACGTTCGGCGGCGTCGAGATTTTCGCGACGTGGATCGAACCGGGCGTTGAACAGCTCGACCAGCAGGCCGGCGATGGCCGGGTAACGGTTGAGCGCGTCTTCCATATAGGCCTGGGAGAACGCGACGCCGGTCTGCAGCAGGTACTTGCAGTAGCTGCGCAGCACGGCGACCTGACGCCAGCCCAGCTTGGCGCCGAGCACGAGACGGTTGAAGCCGTCGTTCTCGGCGTTGCCGCGCCAGATCTGCTCGAACGCGTCTTCGAAGATGTTGCCGACTTGCTCGACGTCGAACGCCAGACGGCCGACGGGCTGCACTTCGAAGTCCTGGATGAAGAGCGCGCCGTCACCCAGCTTCACCTCGTACATGTGCTCGGTAAGCACGCGCAGACCGAGGTTTTCCAGCTGCGGCAGCACTTCGGAAAGCGCGATGTCCGAGCCGCTGCGGTAAACCTTGAAGCGCAGTTCTTCCGGCCGGTGCGGCGGGTGGTAGAACGACATGCTGATGGCGTCGGGACCGGCGAGGCCCGCCAGCGCGGCGACGTCGGCGGCGGCGATCTTCGGCGACACTTCGTCGACGTAACCGGCCGGCAATGCCTTGCCGTAACGGTTGGCGAGGATGATGCCCTGCTGTTCGCCCTTGGCGGCGATCAGGCCTTCGCGCAGGTCGTCGTACCAGTTGCGCGCGATGGACGCGATGGACGATTCGAGCGATGCGGCGTCATAGGCGGGACGGTCGCCGATACGCGGACGAACGACGACGTGCAGGCGCACCAGCGCCGATTCGCCCATCAGCACCGACGAATCCACATGTTCGCCGTGGAAAGCATCGCGCAGCAGGTTCTCGATGCGCTCGCGCACCGTCGTATTGAAGCGGTCGCGCGGCACGAATACCAGGCACGAGAAGAAGCGGCCGTAGCTGTCGCGGCGGATGAACAGGCGCGTACGAGTACGCTGCTGCAGTTCGAGGATGCCCGAGGACAGCGCGTACAGTTCGTCGGCATTGCACTGGAACAGTTCTTCGCGCGGCAACGTATCGAGGATGTGGCGAAGCGACTTGCCCGAATACGAATCGCGCTTCAGGCCCGAACGATCCATGACGGCATCGCACTTTTCGCGCACCAGCGGAACGTGCTGCGGACGGGCCATGTACGCGTTCGACGAGAACAGGCCGAGGAAGCGCTCTTCCGCGACCGGACGGCCACTGGCGTCGAACTTCAGCACGCCGATGTAATCCATGTAGCCCGCCCGGTGAATGGGCGAACGCGCGTTGGTCTTGGTGAGGATGATCGCGTCGGTGGAACCGGACTGCGGCAGTTCGCTGGCGACGAGGCTGCGCAGGGAGCGCGGTGCCACGGAGCGTTCGCCGCCGCGCAGGATGCCGAGGCCGGAATGGTCCACGGCGCGCAGTACTTCGTCGCCGTCGACCGGCGCGACTTCGTACTCGCGATAACCCATGAAGGTGAAATGATCCTGCGTCGTCCAGCGCAGGAACTCGGAAGCTTCGCGCACTTCGTCGGCGGACAGCGGCATGGCACGCTGCCCCAGCGAATCGGCGATCGCGAGCATTTTGTCGCGCATCTGCGGCCAGTCGGCGACCGTTTCGCGCACGTCGACCAGCGCGAGTTCGACATTCGCCTTCAGAACCTCGAGTTCCGTATCGTCGATGCGGTCGATCTCGAAACGCATCATCGACTCGGAACCGTCGCCCTCGCCGAGTGCCTCGAGGACGCCCACGGCCGAACGGCGCACGTGCATGACCGGATGGATGATGGCGTGGATTTCGGCATGCGCGGCGGCGACCATCGAAACGGTGTCGACGAGGAAGGGCATGTCGTCGGTGACGATTTCAATGACGGCGCGCGTCCCGGACACACCCGGATTGAAGACGCGAACCTTTGCGTTGCCCGGCGTGCGCTCACGCGCGAAGTCGAGCAGATCGGCGATCAGGGCAGCCCAGCGGTCGGGGGCATGCAGGGCGTAATCGCCGGGCGCCATGCGCTCGAAGAATGCGCCGATAAAAAAGCGCGCCTCATTGAGACGCTCCGCGGGAAAGTTGCTTTTCTTCATTTCTTCGAACACGACAGCGGTGAACTGGCCGTCTTCGGCAGCACGAATAGCATTCATGGCGGATATCGATGTGGGGAAGGTAAGAAATCCGCAAAAGCATAGCTCCCCCTCATGCGCGTATCCACCCGTGAAATGCGTTTCGGTAATGTGCCGTACACCGCATCGCGGCATTTCCCGCGATGCTTATATGCGTAACTGCGAACGGATCGCCTCCCGATGCATAAAGCATGCCGCCGCATCGCAACAATTCGCGTGCGCATGGTTTCGAAAGACGTTGACGTTCCTTATCCGGAGATTCTAAACTGGACGGTATAGTCCAGCTGGTATCCTCATGTCACGCCCGGATCCAAGACCCGCGTCCGATCATCAGCAGCGGGTACTCCAGGCGGCCTGTTCACTATTCTTGCGCGACGGTTACCGGGTCAGTATGGGCGCGGTGGCTCGCGAGGCGGGGGTATCGAAGCAAACGGTCTACGCGCACTACGAAAATAAGGACAGTTTGTTCTACGCTGCCATCGAACAGCTGGTTTTGCCCCTGCATGCGAGTCTCGAGCCCGAGCGCCGTACCCTGGCAGCCACGCTCGAAGCCCTTGCGGTGGCTCATCAGCAGCATGTCATGGACCGCACGACCGTTGCGCTGGCCAGGATGCTGATTTCAGAAGCGCCGCGTTTCCCGGCTGCTGCAAAGACTTTTTTCCGTACAGCCGTCGATAGCCTGACAGAACGGCTCGCTCTGCGAATGAAAGAAGCGATGGAACGCGATCAGATGCGGCAGGACGATCCCGACGTGGCCGCGGAGTTGTTCATGTCGATGCTGCACGGGCTGGAAGGAGACCGTCGTCTCTTTGGCATGCGTGGCAGAGGCCTGAAGGCACAGAATGACTGGGCCCGGCATGCGGTAACTGTATTTATGCACGCGTACGACATCGAACCCGATGAGCGGCCGCGAAAGAACACGAAACCTGGAAAAAGAACGGAGTTCTCATGAAGCCCCTTCCCCTGCGCACATCCCTGCTGTGCCTTGGCCTCGTTGCTGCCGTATCCGGCTGCGGCAAGGGCAAAGATCAACAACAACAGCAACCACCGCCGCCGGAAGTGGGCGTATTGACCGTCCAGCCGCAGACGGTACCGCTGGTCCAGGACCAGGTCGGCCGCCTGTCCGCGCTTCGCAGCGCCGACGTACGCGCCCGCGTTCCCGGCATCCTGCTCAAGCGCGTCTACGACGAAGGCACCGACGTCAAAGCCGGCCAGACCCTCTTCAAGATCGACCCTGCTCCGCTGAAGGCCGAACTCGACGCGCAGCTGGCGCTGCTGGCCTCGGCCCGCGCAACGGCAGCCAACAACAAAGTGGCCGCTGACCGCGCCCGCGGCCTGATCGGCAAGAACTACGTGTCGCGCGCCGACCTCGACAGTGCCGAAGCCGCCGAACGCACGTCCGCCGCAGCCGTGAAACAGGCCGAGGCGACCGTGCAGACCGCACGCATCAACCTCGGTTTCACCGACGTCACCGCGCCGATCGCCGGTCGCGCCGGCCAGCAGCAGGTCACCGAAGGTGCCCTGGTGGGTCAGAGCGATACAACCCTGCTGACCACGGTCGACGAGATCGACAAGCTGTACGTCAACTTCAGCATGTCGGTCACCGATCTCGACCAGATGCGCCGCGCCGCGGCCTCGGGCAGCGCCACGCTGTCCGCCACGGACCAGTCCGCCGTGCGCATTACGCTGCCGGATGGCTCGGATTACACCGATCAGGGCCTGCTCGACTTCTCGTCCGCCACCGTCAATCCGACGACCGGCACGGTGAACCTGCGCGCCAAGCTGCCCAACGAACAGCTCCGCCTGCTGCCCGGTCAGTTCGTGACCGTCAAGGCCACGCTGGGCGAACTGCATAACGTGTTCCTCGTACCGCAGGCCGCCGTGCTGCGCGATCCGAAGCATGCGTATGTCATGGTCGTGGGCCAGGGCAAGATGAAAGACCCGAAGACGGGCCAGGAAACGACGATCCCGACCGCCGCGGTACGCCGCGACGTCGATGCCAACCGGATCAGCGGCACGAACTGGCTGATTACCGGTGGCCTCAAGGCCGGCGATCAGATCATCGTGCAGGGTCTGCCCAAGGCCAGGGAAAACGCTCCGGTGAAGCCTTCGCCCATGTCGGTAGCGCCTGCGCAGAACGCGCCGGCCGCCGGTGGCGAACCGCATAACGGCAACGAACCGGCCAAGGCTTCGTCCTCGGCTGCCGCTGCCGGCAAGCAGTAAGGGAGCACCACCATGCCGAGTTTCTTTATCGACCGCCCCATCTTTGCCTGGGTGGTGGCGATCCTGATCAGCCTGTGCGGAACCATCGCACTGCTGAACATGGGTATCGAGTCGTATCCGAATATCGCGCCTCCGCAGGTCACCGTTTCGGCGACCTATCCGGGTGCGAGCGCGGACACGACCGAAAAGACCGTCACCCAGGTCATCGAGCAGCAGCTGACCGGTATCGATCACCTGCTGTACTTCAGCTCCGCTTCCAGCTCCAGCGGTACGGCGACGGTTACCCTGACGTTCGAAACGGGTACCGATCCGGACATCGCCCAGGTGCAGGTGCAGAACAAGGTATCGCTGGCGACACCGCGACTGCCGAGTGAAGTGACCCAGCAGGGCGTCGTGGTGGCGAAGGCCAATCCCGACTTCCTGATGTTCGTCGCGCTGACCTCCAACAACCCCGCGATCGACGGCAACCGCCTCACCGACATCGTGTCGTCGCAGGTGCTGGACCAGATCGCCCGTATCCCGGGCGTGGGCAGCACGCGTCAGCTCGGTGCCGAATACGCGATGCGCGTCTGGCTCAACCCGGACAAGCTGCAGGGTTACGGCCTCTCGGCCACCGACCTGCGTACCGCGCTCAGCACGCAGAACGTCCAGTTCGCCGCCGGCTCGCTCGGCACCGATCCGGCCGTCGACGGTCAGGGCTTCAGCGCCACCGTGTCCGCCGAGGGTCGCTTCACCAACCCCGAGCAGTTCGGCGACATCATCCTGCGCGCGAACAACGACGGTACGATCGTTCATCTGAAGGACGTCGCACGCGTCGAACTGGGGCCGCAGAACTACGGCTTCAACGCGACGTGGAACGGCATTTCGACCGGCTCGTTCGGTGTGCAGCTGCTGCCCGGCGCGAACGCGCTGGACGTTGCGAACGCCGTGCGCGCGAAGATGGACGAACTGTCCAGGAGCTTTCCGGACGGCGTGACCTGGTTCGCCCCGTACGACACCACGAAGTTCGTGACGATCTCCATCGAGGAAGTGGTTCACACCCTCATCGAAGCGATCATCCTCGTCTTCCTGGTGATGCTGCTGTTCCTGCAGAACTTCCGCGCCACGATCATCCCGACCCTGGTTATCCCGGTCGCGCTGCTCGGTACGTTCCTCGGTCTTTCGCCGCTCGGCTTCACCGTCAACCAGCTCACCCTGTTCGGCATGGTGCTGGCCATCGGTATCGTGGTCGATGACGCGATCGTCGTGATCGAGAACGTCGAACGCATCATGTCCGAGGAGGGTCTGTCTCCGAAGGAAGCGACGCGCAAGGCGATGGGTCAGATCACCGGCGCCGTCGTGGCGATCACCGTGGTGCTGGCGGCGGTGTTCATTCCGTCCGCGCTGCAGCCGGGCGCCTCGGGCATCATCTACAAGCAGTTCGCGCTGACCATCGCCGTGTCGATGGGCTTCTCGGCCTTCCTCGCCCTGTCCTTCACGCCCGCACTCTGCGCGACCATTCTTCGCGCCGAACACAACGAGAAGAAGAACTTCATCTATCGCGGCTTCAATAAGGTGTTCGACCGCGTCACGCACATGTATGCCGGCCACATCGGCGGCGCCGTGCGTCACGCTCCGCGCTGGATGATCGTGTTCGTGCTGGTGGCCGTGCTTTGCGGCTTCCTGTTCACCCGCCTGCCGACGAGCTTCGTGCCCGACGAGGACCAGGGCTACGCACTGGCGATCGTGCAGTTGCCGCCGGGTTCCAGCATCACCCGTACCGAAAAGGCCATGGGTGACATCCTGGGTATCCTGAAGAAGGATCCGGCGGTCGACGGTGTGTTCCAGATCTCCGGCTTCAGCTTCGTGGGCCAGGGCGAAAACGTGGGCATGGCGTTCATCCGCCTGAAGGACTGGGGCGAGCGCGACCTGACGGCTACCCAGTTCATCCAGCAGGCGAACGGCAAGATGCAGGCGGTCAGGGATGCCACGATCTTCGTGGTCAACCTGCCGACCATCCGCGGCCTGAGCCAGTTCGGCGGTATCGACATGTATCTGCAGGCCCGTGCCGGCCAGACGCGTGACGAGCTGACCCAGGCGCGCAACATGCTTCTCGGTCAGGCGGCACAGAACAAGGCGCTGATGGGCGTTCGTCCCAACACGCTGGAAGACGCGCCGTTGCTGCAGTTGCATGTGGATCGCACGCAGGCGCAGACGATGGGCCTTTCGGTCAGCGATATCTATACCGCCATCCAGCTGACGCTGGCGCCGGTATACATCAACGACTTCTCGTACGAAGGCCGCGTGAAGCGCGTCATGCTGCAGGCGGATGCGCCGTACCGCATGGGCAACGATGCGTTCCAGCACATCTTCACGCCAAGCACGATCGCGTCGTCCACCACGACGTCGTCGACCAACAGCAACATGATTCCGCTGTCGACCGTGGTCAATTCGCAGTGGACGATGGCCGCGCCGACGCTGAACCGCTACAACGGTTACTCGGCCGTGGAAATCGTCGGTAACGAAGCACCGGGTTATTCCACCGGTCAGGCGATGGCGGTCGTGGAAGGCATCGTCAACAACGGTCTGCCGAAGGGTTTCGGTTATGACTGGACGGGTCAGTCCTACCAGGAAATCCTGTCGGGCAATTCGTCGACGATGCTGATGGCCTTGTCGATCGTGATCGTCTTCCTCTGTCTGGCGGCGCTTTACGAGAGCTGGTCGATTCCGGTGTCCGTGCTGCTGGTCGTGCCGCTGGGCATTCTGGGTACGGTCGTATTCTCGATGCTGCGTGGCCTGCCGAACGATATCTACTTCAAGATCGGCATGATCACCGTTATCGGTCTGGCGGCGAAGAACGCGATTCTGATCGTGGAGTTCGCGGTGGAGCAGCAGGCAGGAGGCAAGACGCTGCGCGAAGGTGTGATCGAGGCGGCTCGTCTGCGTCTTCGTCCCATCCTGATGACGTCGCTGGCCTTTATCCTCGGCGTGTTCCCACTCGCCATCTCGACCGGCGCCGGCGCGAATTCGCGTCACGCCATCGGTACCGGCGTCATCGGCGGCATGCTGTTCGCCACGTTCCTTGGCCTGCTGCTGATTCCGGTGTTCTACGTCAGTGTACGTCGCCTGCTTGGCGACAAGCTGGATGAGGTGTCGAAGAAGATGCCGCATCACGGCGGCGACGACCACGACGGCGGCCCGACCGGCCATGGCCCGCAAGGTAGCGGTCCGAACGGTAACGGCCCCGGCGGCCCGAACCAGCCGCACGCCACCAACGTAGGCGACATGACCGCCTTCGATTCCGACCCTAGACGGGGACAGAATCGGACGTAATGAAAGAGCCCGGCGAAAGCCGGGCTTTTTTTTGTGGGCGCTGGCAAAACCCGAAGCCAGCCGCCACCCTCAACCACCACACATACCCCTCACCGTCGTCCCTGCGCAGGCAGGGACCCAGTGCGGTGCATGCGGTTGTCGCGATCACGCTCGATCAGCTCTTCGCCGCAGCGTCGTACATCGGTACGCACGGCACAGAGCCTGCCGGATAGTGGGGCGTGTTGTGGCGAAGAGCCGCAGTTTCGTGCTCTCAATAAATTGCACGCGTTTTTCGGAGTAGGTCGAAAGCATCCACGCGCCCTCACCGTCGTTCCGGCGCACGCCGGAACCCGCGGCGAGGCGACCGGTTGTCGCGACGGCAATGGTCGTTTTCAAGCTGAAACCTCAGCGTTCGGTCTTGCCCGGTGTGGTCGCTGCAGACGCCGGGGTGACGGCGAGGGAGATGACGCCGTGAGGGGAAGCCCACGCTTCGATTCCTCGCATCAAGTCGCTCGCCGAACCCTGGGATTGCCTGAAACCTGACGGCCGGGGCACTTACCCGCTTAAAATATTATACGGGTAATATTGACAAGCTAACTTTTACCCGGATATAAATAGCCCCTCGTCATTCTGCATTCCCGCCGCGATCGAACGCCTTCCCAAAAGGAAAAACGCACCATGCCCAAGCTCGAAGCCAACGGTATCGCTATCGAATACGAAAGCTTCGGCGCGAGCGATGCCGAGCCCATTCTGCTGGTCTCGGGCCTTGGCGTGCAGATGATTCGATGGACTGTCGCATTCTGCGAACTCCTGGCATCGCATGGTTACCGGGTGATTCGTTTCGACAATCGCGATGTCGGTCTTTCGACTCACTTCAACGACTCCCCGGTGCCCGACTTCACGACCGTGGCGCTCGCCCTGGGGCGTGGCGAGCAACCGGATGTGCCCTATACCCTCTATGACATGGCCGATGATGCGATCGGGCTCCTCGACGCGCTCGAGATCGAGCGGGCGCACATCGTTGGTAGATCGATGGGTGGAATGATTGCCCAAGTGATTGCCAGTGAGCATCCTCATCGCGCGCTGTCACTGACCTCCATCATGTCCGGCACCGGTAATCCTGGCTTGCCGCCAGCTACGCCCGAAGCGATGGCGGTGCTGACCCGGCGCGCGCCGGATCCATCGGAAGATGAAGAAGGTTTCCTGGCACACAGCGTCGCGTTCTCCCGAGTGATCGCTGGTCCTGGCTATCCGTTCGACGAAGCCGCCCAGCGCGCTCAGTCCCTGGCTGAAGTAAAACGAGCGTACAACCCCGCCGGATTCGGCCGGCAGATCGCCGCCATCGCTGTGGCTGGCGACCGTCGATCACGGCTTAACAGCATCGCTATCCCCACCCTTGTCATACACGGAGCGAGCGATCCGTTGATGCCCGTGGAAGCAGGCGAGGACACCGCGGCCAATATCGGCGATGCGACATTGCTGGTTTTCGAAGGGATGGGGCACGATCTGCCGCCCGCGTTATACGAAGCCATCGTGCGAGCCATTGTTGGCAATGCGCTTCTCGCAACACGGACTAGTGCTTAGGCGATTCGCTGGGAGGCAGGCATCTTCTGCCGGTATCCCTTCGCGTGTCGTGCGCATAAAAAAGCCCGGCTTTCGCCGGGCTTTTTTTCGGAACGGCCCTGCTTAGCGCAGCCCCGTCTCCGCACGCGCAATGACCAGACGCTGGATCTCGCTGGTGCCTTCGTAGATTTCCGTGATCTTCGCATCGCGGAAGTAACGCTCCAGCGGCATTTCCTTCGAATAGCCCATGCCGCCGTGGATCTGCACGGCCTGGTGGGTGATCCACATGGCCGCTTCGGAAGCGACGAGCTTGGCCATCGATGCCTCGGTGCCGAAGCGACCGCCGTTCTTGTCCGTCTGGGCCTTCGTCCACGCGGCGCGCAGGGTCAGCAGCAGAGCCGAGTCGAGCTTGCACTTCATGTCGGCGATTTTGGACTGGGTCATCTGGAACGTGCCGATGGGATGACCGAAGGCTTTGCGATCGCGCGACCAGGTCAGCGTCGCTTCGTACGCCGCGCGTGCAATGCCGACGGCCTGCGATGCGATACCGATGCGGCCGGCGTCCAACACGCCCATGGCGATGGAGAAGCCCTTGCCCTCTTCGCCCAGCAGGTTTGCTTTCGGGCAGACGTATTCGTTGAATTCGATTTCGCACGTGGCGGAGGCGCGGATGCCGAGCTTCGGCTCGGTCTTGCCTGCATGGAAGCCCGGCAGCTTGGTGTCGATGATGAAGGCCGAGACGCCACGCGCGCCGATGCCCGGCGTGGTGACGGCGAACAGCACGATGTAACCGGCGACGGGGCCGGAGGTGATCCAGCTCTTCTTGCCGTTGATGACCCAGTCGCCGTTCTCGTTCTTCACGGCGCGAGTGTGCATGTTCGAGGCGTCGGAGCCCGACTGCGGCTCGGTCAGCGCGTAGGCGCCGATGGCTTCGCCCGAGGCGATCGCGCGGACGTAGGTCTGCTTCTGTTCTTCGTTGCCGTTCTTCAGGATGCCGTTGCAGAACAGCGAATTGTTCACCGACATGATGGTGGACGTCGCGGCGTCGGCCGCGGCGATCTCGACCATGGCCAGCACGTAGGCCACCGGGTCCATGCCCGCGCCGCCGTATTCTTCGGGCACTTCGATGCCCATCAGGCCGAGCTGGCCCATCTCGCGGATGTTATCGAGCGGGAATTCGCCCCTGGCATCGAATTCGGCGGCGACCGGCACAATGCGTTTCTGCGCGAAATCGCGCGCGATGGATTGAATCGACAGCTGGTCGTCGGTAAAGCGGAAATCCATGGAACAACTCCGTGCCGTACACGCGGGCGGCTAAGTAATGGGACTGGAAAGCCCGCTATTCTAACGGGCGTTCGAGCCCGATCCCCTGTGCGCTGCAACACGAGCGCTTGACGGGCCGGTCGACGGGGCCTAGCCTTATGCATCTCTTTATCGCGATAAAAGGATGCGGCATGGACTTGTCGACAGCGTCCACGGTGCTGCGCCTGCTGGCCGATCCGACCCGCGTGCGCCTGCTGGCGCTGCTTGAGCGCGAGGAACTGACCGTGGCCGAACTGGCCGCGGTACTGCACCTGGCCCAACCCCGGGTGTCCACGCACCTGGCAAAACTCAAGGAAGCCGAGCTGGTCCGCGATCGCCGGGCCGGCGTGTCCGCCTATTACCGTTTCAACGGCGAGGCCGATCCGACCCTGCACACGCTGGTCACTTCGCTGCGCGACACGATCAACGACGCCCTGATCCGCGAGGACGCCGAACGCCTGCCCTCCGTCCTGGCCCAGCGCGCGCGCGCCGAAGGCTGGGCCGATACGGTCGCCGGCGATATGGAACGTCACTATTCCCCGGGACGTACCTGGGAGACCGTCGCCCGCTCGCTGCTCCAGTTGCTGGAGACCGGCGACGTGCTGGACATCGCTTCCGGCGACGGCGTGACCGCCGAACTGCTGGCGCCGCACGCGCGCTCGATCGTCTGCATCGACAGCAGCGACCGCGTGGTGGAAGCCGCGCGCACCCGCCTCTCGTCGTACAAGAACGTCGAAGTTCGCCAGGGCGATATGCATGCGCTGGACCTGGGCGCCGACCGCTTCGACCTTGTCCTGCTGCTGCACGCCCTCACTTATTCCGAACAGCCGGCGAAGGTCTTCGAGCAGGTCGCGCACGTGCTGAAACCCGGTGGCCGCGTCCTTGCCGCGACCCTTGGCGAACACGATCACCGCGCGGTCGTCGAGCCCTTCGACCATCGCAATCTCGGCTTCAGCTGTACGGGCCTCCGGGCGATGGCGGTCGATGCCGGCCTGGAGGTCATCAGTTGCGAGCGCCTCAGCCGCGAGCGTCGCGCACCGCATTTCGAAGTCATCAGCCTGCTTGCCCGCCGCCCCGCGAGGTCGAACGCATGAGTACCCTGCCCTGGCTCCACCCCGATCGTGTCGCCCTGCTCGAAAAGGGCCTGCGCGAGCGCATCATGATTCTGGACGGCGGCATGGGCACGATGCTGCAGGGCCACCAGCTGGACGAGTCCGGCTACCGCGGCGATCGTTTCTCCGCCGGTCACGACAGCCATCACGAGCACGACCATCCGGGCGAGTGCGACCTGAAAGGCAATAACGACCTGCTGCTGCTGTCGCAGCCGGAGATTATTCGCGGCGTGCACGAAGCCTATCTGCGCGCGGGCGCCGACTTCATCGAAACGAATACGTTCAACGCCACGCGCGTCAGCCAGGCGGATTACCACCTGGAACACCTGGTACCCGAACTGAATCGCGAAGGCGCACGTATCGCGCGCGAAGCCTGTGACGCCATGACGGCGCTGACGCCGGACCGCCCGCGCTTCGTGATCGGCGTACTCGGCCCGACCAGTCGCACGGCGTCCATCTCGCCCGACGTGAACGACCCGGGCTTCCGCAATGTCAGCTTCGAAGAACTCGCCGCCAATTACACCGAGGCGGCACGTGCGCTGATCGAAGGCGGCGCCGACACGATCATGGTGGAAACGATCTTCGACACACTGAACGCCAAGGCCGCACTCTTCGCGCTGGACCAGCTCTTCTTCGTGCTGGGCGGGCGCGTGCCGGTGATGATCTCCGGCACGATTACCGACCGCTCGGGCCGCACGCTTTCGGGACAGACGGCCGAGGCGTTCTATTACTCGGTTTCGCATATCCGCCCGCTGTCCGTAGGACTGAATTGCGCCCTCGGCGCTGCAGACCTGCGCCCCCACGTGCAGACCCTGGCAAACGTCGCCGACAGTTTCGTCAGCACGCACCCGAACGCCGGCCTGCCGAACGCCTTCGGCGAATACGACGAGACACCCGAACAGATGGCCGACGTCATCGCCGGGTTCGCACGCGACGGCCTGCTGAATATCGTCGGCGGTTGTTGTGGCACCACGCCCGCCCATATCGAAGCCATCGCCAACGCCGTGCAGCCATATGCACCGCGTGCATGGTCGAAGGACACCGCATCAGCCGCATGAACACGATCCGCTATACGCGCCTTTCCGGTCTGGAACCCCTGATCCTTACGCCGGACCTGAACTTCATCAACGTCGGCGAACGCACGAACGTCACCGGCTCGGCGCAGTTCCGCAAACTCATCAAGGAAGGCCGCTACGAAGAAGCGGTCGACGTCGCACGCCAGCAGGTCGAAAGCGGCGCGCAAATCATCGACGTCAACATGGACGAAGGCTTGATCGATTCCGAAGCGGCGATGACGCGCTACGTGAACCTGATCTCCTCCGAGCCCGACATCGCGCGCGTGCCGATCATGGTCGACTCGTCGAAATGGAGCGTGATCGAGGCCGGCCTGCGCTGTATGCAGGGCAAGGGCATCGTCAATTCCATTTCGATGAAGGAAGGCGAAGCGCTGTTCCTCGAATACGCCCGCAAGGTTCGTCAGTACGGCGCGGCCGTGGTCGTGATGGCCTTCGACGAGGCCGGCCAGGCCGACACCTGCGAACGCAAGGTGGAAATCTGCTCGCGTGCGTACGAGCTGCTGACCGGCGAACTCGATTTCCCGCCCGAAGACATCATCTTCGACCCGAACATCTTCGCCGTGGCGACGGGCATCGAGGAACACAATAACTACGCTGTCGACTTCATCGAAGCCACGCGCGAACTGAAGAAGCGTTTTCCCGCATCGCATATTTCCGGCGGCGTTTCCAATGTGTCCTTTTCGTTCCGCGGTAACAATCCCGTTCGCGAAGCGATCCATTCGGTTTTCCTGTATCACGCCATCGGCGCCGGTATGGATATGGGCATCGTCAACGCCGGCGCGCTGGCCATCTACGACGACCTGCCCGAAGAACTTCGCGAACGCGTCGAGGACGTCGTCCTCAATCGTCGTCCCGATGGCACCGAGCGACTTCTCGAAATCGCCGACAAATATCGCGGCGGCAAGGAAACGGTCGTTGTCGAAACCCAGGCATGGCGAGAGAAGCCGGTGCGCGAGCGACTCAGTCACGCGCTGGTGCACGGCATCGATCAGTACGTCGTGGAAGACACCGAAGAAGCGCGCCAGCTTTCGTCGCGCCCGCTCGACGTGATCGAAGGTCCGCTGATGACGGGCATGAACCATGTCGGCGACCTGTTCGGCGCCGGCAAGATGTTCCTGCCGCAGGTGGTCAAGTCCGCGCGCGTCATGAAGAAGGCCGTGGCCCATCTCATTCCCTTCATCGAGGAAGAGAAGCTGCGCACGGGCGATGCCGGCAAGAACAACGGCAAGATCGTGCTCGCCACCGTCAAGGGCGACGTGCACGACATCGGCAAGAACATCGTCGGCGTGGTGCTTCGATGCAATAACTTCGAAGTGATCGATCTCGGTGTAATGGTGCCCACGCAGAAGATTCTCGATATCGCGCGTGCCGAGAATGCGGACATCATCGGCCTCTCCGGCCTGATTACGCCGTCGCTGGAAGAAATGAGCCAGGTCGCGCGGGAAATGCAGCGCCAGGACTTCCACGTGCCACTGATGATCGGTGGCGCAACGACCTCGCGCGCGCATACCGCGCTGCGCATCGAGCCGCATTACAAGGCGCCGACGGTCTGGGTGAAAGACGCCTCTCGCGCCGTGGGCGTGGCGCAGTCGCTGGTCAGCAAGGACCTGGTGGAAGACTTCATTGCCAAGGTCCGCGCCGACTACGCCGAGGTACGCGAGCGTCACCGCAATCGTGGGCCGGGCAAGAGCCTCGTTCCGCTGTCCAAGGCCCGCGCCCAGCGTTGGACGTGCGATTGGGCAGCGTATGAACCACCCACGCCAAAAGCGCCGGGAATCACGGTTTTCGCCGACTACGATCTGGCGGAACTTCGCCGGTATATCGACTGGCTGCCGTTCTTCAACGCATGGGAACTGGCGGGCAAGTTTCCGGCCATCCTCACCGACGAAGTCGTCGGCGTACAGGCGACCGAGCTATACAACGACGCCCAGCGCATGCTCGACAAGTTGATTGCCGAAAAGTGGCTGACCGCGAAGGGCGTCATCGGCTTCTGGCCCGCTGCGCATCACGGCGACGATATCGAGGTTTATGCCGAGCCGGGCACGGGCACGGGCACGGGCAAGCGCAAGCCCATCGCCACGTTGCGTCATCTCCGGCAGCAGGTCGACAAGCCGGTAGAACGCCCCGACTTCTGCCTCGCCGATTTCGTGGCGCCGAAGGACAGTGGCGTGCAGGACTGGGTTGGCGGCTTCGCGGTCACCGCCGGTATCGGCATCGACGAGCATGTCGCGCGTTTCGAAGCGGAACACGACGACTACTCGTCCATCATGCTCAAGGCCCTGGCCGATCGCCTCGCCGAGGCGTTCGCCGAACGCCTGCACGAACGGGTGCGCAAGGAATTCTGGGGCTACGAGCCGGAAGAGTCGCTGGATAACGACAGCCTTATCGCCGAGAAATACCGCGGCATCCGCCCCGCCCCCGGCTATCCCGCCTGCCCCGAGCATACCGAGAAAGGCACGCTGTTCGAACTGCTGGATGCTCCCGCGAACACGACGATCGAACTGACCGAAGGCTACGCGATGTATCCCACCGCGGCGGTTTCCGGGTGGTACTTCTCCCATCCCGAGAGCCAGTACTTCGTCGTGGGTCGCCTGACCCGCGAGCAGGTCGACGACTATGCGAAGCGCAAGGGCTGGGACCGGACGGAAGCCGAGCGCTGGCTGGCCCCCTATCTCGACTACGACCCCGATTAAGTCTCTTCGGGGCCGCCCGGGCGCACCGTTTCCTCGTGGTTGCGGGAGCGCAGGTGGGCGAACACGTTGTAGAACGACACCAGCATCGGGAAGGCCGTCTGGATGATGCCCACGGAGTCGTTCTTGCCCCAGATGAAGTAAGCCAGCGTCAGCACGCTGCCGACGACGGACAGGTACCAGAAGGACATCGGTACCACGACCTTCTTCTGCTTCTTGGTCGCGTAGAACTGCACGAACCAGCGGGCCGTGAACAGCAGCGTGCCCAGCAGGCCGATGATCTTCCATGGCGTCAGGGTCAGGAGGTGGAGGTCGGCGAGGGCTTCATGCATGATGTCGTGTCCGGGGCGGTCGAAAATCGAGCGCATTGTACCGTTCAGGCGTCGCCACCGGTCTTACGCGATGCTGAGAACCCGTCGAAGCAGGTGCTTTCGTTCAGGCGATTGACCCCGGACCCGCCGCCCCGTAGAATTCCGCCCTCGCGATGGGCGGTTAGCTCAGCGGTAGAGCACTGCCTTCACACGGCAGGTGTCACAAGTTCGATCCTTGTACCGCCCACCATCCGAATACCGAAATCCCGGCCTTGCGCCGGGATTTCTTCGTTTAGCCAGGCGCTTCTGCGAGCGTGCGTGTAGCAACGAACCGTCACACGGCAGGTGTCACAAGTTCGATCCTTGTACCGCCCACCATCTCGATTCCGGCGAACGTCGCTTTCTGTGGGAGCGCGCCTGCGCGCGAAAGCCTACGGAGCGGCAAAGCTGCACACTTTGTGTCCGAAGCCCAACCTCCCGGCTGCCGATGTGCCATGCGTGACGTGAACGATCACGGCGTACAGGCGGCCCCGGCTGCCAGCTTGCTCGATGCCACGGAACCTGAGATCGAAACCACGATCTGCGAGCCGGCCACTTCGCTGTTGTTCTCACCCACGCCCGTGTCCACGCCATTCTTTCGCGAGCACAGTAGAAACGTGTCCGTGGTCCGCGTGCTATTCGCGACGACGGGACCGCTCAGACCGAAGGTCAGGACAGCGCCATCGGTTGCCTGAATCGAGACGCGCGTCTGCGGTGTGCCGACGCGCAGGAGCTGATGACTGGCATTGGACGAATCATAGGTCTGGTTCGCACCCTTGGTACCTGCGTCATACGTGTATACCAGCCAGCCAAGGTCGTAATCCTTGTTGTCCGTCGTGCACGTGGCGCCATCGAGACTGCGACAGATCGAAACGAACTTGTGTCGCGTGGCGGCTTCGCCGCGCGCGTATTGCAGGTCGCCCATCAGGTTGTTGGCGACGTTGCTGACATTGGAGCGCCGCATGGTGCTGCGGAAGCTGGGGACGGCGATGGCAAGGAGAATCGCCAGCACCATGATGGTGATCATCAGTTCGACGATCGAGAAGCCGGCGTTCTTCGTACGGATGTTCACCACGATCATTCCCCTGTCCCCTGCCGGCTTACCAGCACGTGCCGTTGACGTTGGTCTGCCCGGTCTGCGACTTCGTGCCGCGCGAATCGATTGTCAGATTTCCGCAGGCATCTTTCGTCTGCCCCAACTGCACCGTTGCCGTTGCTATATAGGCCGTCGTGTAGTCGGAGGTGCCGACTTTCCCGATGCTTATCTTGTAGTACCCGTTATCCGTCGTGTCCGTTGCGAACTTCAGGTCCGTCGTCACGGATCCAGCGTAGTTATTGTAGGTCGCGTAGTAACGCTCCTGCGCCACCGCGACCTTCATCAGCATGCCCTGCCCTTCCGCGCGCCGTGCCCGGTAGGCGTACCGGTTATACGAGGGCACCGCGATCACCGCCAGGATGCTGATGATGATGACGACGATCATCAGCTCCATCAAAGTAAAACCACCCACTCGCAGCGGTTCCTGCATACGCTTCATCGACCTTCCCCCGGACTCAGTTGCCATTGTTCAACGCCCGCCACGAGCGACGACGCCAGATCGCATCGCCAATGCCGAGCGGTGTGCCATCGGACAGCAGCGAAATACCTGGCAGGACGATCTTACCGCCGCCGATAACCGTCGCTGCGGGTAATCCGCCGCCCGCCGGGACGTTCTTCACGCGAGCACCGGCGACTGTATAGCCGGTGGTCATCGACACGCTACCCGCGCTCACGCCGCTGGATGCACCGCCGGTTGCCGCGTCGATCACCAGGACAGCACCCAGGCGAACCGGGTCGCAGGGATCGGTACTGCCCGGAATGAGCGTGGTGATAATCGCGCGACCGCTGTCGAACAGCGCCGTGGCATCGACGACCACGCGCTCGCCCTTGTTCGTCTGGGGAGTGCCCACGGTGAGGTTGATGAACCAGCCGTAGACTACCGTGCCATCGGACAGGGTCGCGGGAACGGCATTGGTCGTGAGACCGCGAACATTGCTTACCTCGGCCATCTTCTGTTCGACGAGCGTACTCGTACCCTCGACGACGGGAGCCGTGTTGGACGGACCGCGATCGCGGATGCCGTATATGCCCTGGACCTTGCTGTTCGCGTCGGACACCGTGTTGTCGGTGGCGCCGAGGTATTTGCCCGTACCAAAGACCACCATAAAATAAGAAGACGTGGGATCGGAGAACAGACGCGGCATGACCGTGATCGGTCTATCGCCCGGAGTCTTCGGCCGGAAAGCCAGCGTGACGGCCCACTTGTCTGGCGACGGATCGGCGAGATCGAAGCGCCACAGGTTGCCCTGCAGGTCGCCGGCAAATGCCACGTCGTCGACCTGATCGTTGTTGTAATCCCCGAGGACGGCCGACGAAAGACCGTAGCTCACGATGTTGCTGATGCCGCCTATCGAGGTCGGTGTCTTCAGTTCCTTGATCACCGCGCCGGTCTCTGCATCGAGGACAAAGAGCGAACTGGTTGTATTGGAAGCTGCGGCAACCTTGCTACCGGTTGGGAAATAGCCGCTCGGAACAAGGACGACCCACTTGCCATTGGCCAGGCGACCTACGTTCGGTTTACCGAACGTATAGCCGAGATTCGCGCCAACGTTGGTTCCGGTGGAATCGACGCTGTCGCTATTGAATTCCCAGAGTACCGTGCTGTTCGGCGAGGACTCCGAAGCACTGGCATTCGTGATATCCAGCGCGTAGATGCCGCGACCACCGAGGCGCAGACCGCCGATGAGGATGGTATGCCAGCCCACCTTTCCGGTACCGCTGAAGAAAACATCCCGTGCGACAGGCGTCGCATCGACGGTAGGCACGAAGTTGAAGCCCGACTTGGGCGTAAGGCTGTTCAGACTGCCATACACCGTAAACGGAACATATGCCCAGCGCTCCTTGCCGGGGTCCGGCGTGACGTCGACATCGGCTGCTTTGGTGCTGCTCGTCGTCGCGTCGAACGCATGAAGCATGCCGTCGTTGGCGCCGACGTACAGCGTGGGCGCCCGCTTCTGATGATCGGCGACGAACTGCTCGTAGCTGTATTTCAACGCACCCGAGGTGTCGACGGCCATTTCGGGCGCCGTATTTTTGCCGACATTGGGGAAGCTGTCGCGATACCCGCTGGCAGGATAGGCCACATAGACAGGCTGGGAGTTGATGATCGCCCCGAGTGCCGATACGCGGGTGCGGAAGCTGGTGCCTTCCTTCGTCGTGTCGCCACGCAGGTACTTGAGCCTGTCCGAACCCGTGCTACCCGTATTGAACGTAGAATCGACGGCGGTCAGGGCCGCCTGGACCGACGCCCACTGGAACGCGGCACCATTGCCGCTTCCCGAAGCCGTACTCGTCAGGATGACGCGCGAATCGCCCGCCTTGTTACGCGTGGTAAGCAGAGCAGAGCCGTCCCATAACGTCGACCCTATCGCGCCAGTCGAGTCGACCGACTTGGCAAGAAGCGATCCGACCCAGCTCGCGCTGTCGTAGCCGGTCGTATACGTGACGCTCGACGTGCTCAGCACGGCGGTATTGAGTACACCGGCAACCGACGACGATGTGCGGGCAATAATGCGGGCGAGCAATTGAGACAGTGCCTTTGTCAACGCAGCCGGATCGCGCGCGCTAAAGTACTGACCTCGACTGTTGACCGCTGCATGCCATGTGTCGTCGATGTCGGTAGCGTCGCCGTTGCCCGTACCCGTCGGGGTCGGCCAGCTCTTCGTGCCTTTACGAAGTGCCGCATAGTCGCCGTCGTATGCCAGCGTGCCGTCGATACCCAGCGTAATCATGAACTGAACGAGATGCGGCCAGGTCGCCGGATCGTTCTTCGGGTTGAAGTAGATCGCAGCAGGCACGGTACCCGTACCGTTCCATGCGACGGCGTTGCCGCTCGCATCGGAGTAATCCGTAAAAGATGGCGGAACACCCAGCTTCGGCGTGCCATCGGCGTTCTTGAAGTCCGGCCGCAGATTGGTCACCCAATAATTGAACGCGATATCCGAAAGTGTCGAATAAGTTGTAGTAGCAGGCACGTTCCAGAATATCTTCGCCTCGGCGTTACCCGAACTGCCCCCCTGGTAAACGTTTCCGTCCGGCAGGGTGATCGTGCTGGCCTGCACCGTATTCGCGGGAATGCCAGGATCGCCGCCGTTCCAGTAACCATCGGTTACCAGCAGGCTGTAGTTGAGGCGGCAGGACAGCTCCAGACCCGTGCCGTCCGTGCCGATATTCGGTTCGAAGTAAGGATTCTTGTTCGTTTTTCTGATCGTATTGTTGTTGCCGGTCATGAAAATGTCGCCGGCTTTCTTGATCGCTATGCGGGTCGGTGTGCCGCCGCTGGCGTTTACGGCATACAACCACTTGAAAAAGGTGGTGCGTGGACCGACGCCTGTCGACGTGTCCGCGAAAGCATCGAACGTAGTCGTGCCTCCGGTAAGAACGTAGTTGCTGTTGTTGAGATTCTGGAAAACAACGCGAATGGTGCTACCAAGACCCGCGAAAACGTCCGATATCGCGCTGCGCGTCATCAAATTACGAGTGCGGTAGTAGGAATACCAATTGGCAAAATTCTGCCTGTCCGCATCCGTTCCACTGCTCAGCGTAGTGATGACGCAGCCCGCCTCCGACAATACCGTAGGGCAGGTGTAATAAAAGCCGCCATCCTGCCCACCGGCCAACGTCCTGTCGATGTCGCTGACGCCACTCTGGTAGGCCTGTCTGCCCGAAGTGGTGTTGTTACCGAAACCACTCCTGAAGTTGTTGCTCAGATTGACCGTCGCCGTGCAAGGTGTATTGGTATCTATGGTGCCATTGCTTGTTACAGCAAATTTCGTCGTATTCGCACAGATGCCGTCGCGCCATGCCCCGCCTCCTTTTTTGTCCCCGTAGACGGCTAAAGCAAATGGCGTCACGCCATCCGCCGTGAGCGGCGCCGAATAGGTAATGGCGGGGTTGTAGTACTGCGAATTCGTCTTCGATGAGTAGTAGTACTTCTTGCTCTGGGTACCATCCAACGTATCGGGCAAATTCGTCGAACCCATCGAGCCCGAATCGTCGAAGGTCACCGCGATATTCGGCGCGACACCCACCGTCAGATCGGGCGGCGTCGTGCTGAGGTCGGTGGTGTAGTAGGTGGTCGTGGTCTGCGAGACCGACACACCCGAATAACCGCCGAATACGCACAGGCCCAGACCCAGGGCCACGTTGCGCAACAGATGGAATTTGCTGGACAGGGAGGTCATGGCGTCAGTCGCTCTTCGCTGCGAACGTGGTTTCCAGGACGCGGATCGCGTTCTGGTTGTTGCCGACGCCGCGCGCCGTGATCCGATAGATATGGCGATTCGTACTCGTATAGCCCGTGCCGCCCGTGCCCGTGGAACCTGATTCGTGCTGCAAGCCCGCGTTGGGCGGGAGCTCCATGCCAAGATCTTCGATGATGTAGTACGGATCGCTGTAGAGATGGAACGTCGCGTCCTTGCTGGCTGCCGTGAAATCCACCGCGTCGTACTTCGTAGCGCCGGTCGTCACCCAGCCATCCGATGTACGGAACGTCGTTACGTTGGTGACGGGATCCGGGCTGTATTCGTAACAGTCGGTCAGCGCAAACGCACCGCATTTCATGCGCGTGGAAGGGTCGCCGCTGGCTGTCCACAGACGCCATTCGGCGCCGCGCAGGGCGGTCTCCGCACTCCACTCCGCCAGTTGCGAGTTACGCAGGCCGCCGACCAGTTTTTCCTGCAAAAGCGACGAACCGGACGAGCTGATCGCCAATAGCGTGATCAGCAGAAGGAAGATCAGTGCGACCACCAGCACGACGCCGCGCTCCCTGCGCGGAGCGGCTGGCTGACGCATGCGGGCGTCGACGTTCATGGCGCGATCCTTGGAAGCGGTGTTCATGGGTTGTAGTTGCGCATCATCACCAGGGTGGAGAATTCGCGACGGATCATGTGATCGTCGAAACCCTGGTCGGAGGGAGCGATGCCATTGGTGCCACGCGCGTTCGGGGCCGCGGGCGTCGTGATGGCATCGGGCTGATAGGTAAAGGCGATTTCAGGTGCCGTCAGCGAGAACAGCGGAACTTGTCCGTCCATCAACAGGTGCATCTCGATGCTCTTGACCGCACGCCACAGGCAACCCGTGTCCGGCGTGAGCGCATCGGGGGCATTCGGCGGACAGGCGATCTTACCCGTGTTGTTCGAATCGACTTCCGCCGCGCTCAGGAAATGCGTGAGTCCGTCGGAATCTTCGACGCCGTAACGGAAGTCCAGACGTTCGACGCCGCGCACGAGCTCGGCACAGGGTCCCGTGGTCCCGCTATCGCAGCGCATCAGCGCACCGGTTTTGTTACCGGTCGCCGTACCGTCGTCCGTTTTGACCTGCAGGTAATAAGTCACCGTGCGCAGATCGGTCTTCAACCGGAAAAAGCGCGGAGCGGACTGAGGTTGCAGCGCACGTGGCTGAGAAAAATTGGTGGTATCCGGCTTGAAATCGGGACTGCCGTTGACGGAGAAAATCTGCGCCGTCGAGCAATCCGCGAGCATGGCCTGTTCGCCGTCCGCGAAGCCGGCTAGGGACGGTTCGCCGGTCTTCGGCACGATGGTGACGTGATCGAGGTCGCCGTTGTTCTTGGCGACCACCACGCTGGAACCACCAATGGCCCAGCCACGCGACGAATCGACGTAACGCAAGGTCAGTACGGACGCTCCGACGACCCGCTGGTCGAGCGCCGTTCCCATCTTTGGCACGCCGTCCGTCGGTGCGGAAGGATCGGCCGGACCGCACTTGGTTTTCGTGCAGTCGTAGCCGCGCATGAAAAGGAACGACGGCATGGGATAGGCCACGGTCGGTTTCACCGGATAAGGAGTGCCCCATGCCGTGGTGTTCTGCGGAAACGTAATCGTCGACGACAGTATCTTCGGTGTGCGCAAAGCGTCGAGGGCCACGCCGGCACCCATCGTATTGGCGATGCCGCCCGTGCTGCTGCAGTACTGCGAGCCGGCCATCTTCAGATCGCCGCTGATACGGTCCACGGCGAATCTACCTTCTTCCTGCAAGCGCGCCATCTGGGTCTGGACGCGGTTGCTGGACGACGTCGAAAGGAAGACGCTGACGATGCCGCCAGCGACGAGAAGACCGAGGACCATCGCGATCATCAGTTCGACGAGCGTTACACCGCGCTGGCCGCGCGAAAATACGTGGGTAAGGCTCATGGCTGGAACACCCAGGTGAAGGACTGCAGGCTGCCCGTGGCGATCTTGTCGTCGGCGCCGGTGATGCCACGTTCGGCCCATTGGATCGTCATGGTGCAGCTGCCACCGTAAGGAGGCCGCGTCGCATAGGGGGCGGCCGGAACGGAACCTGTGGTGGGACTCACGCATTTAATGGACGTGGGACCCACGCCGGGAAGGGACTGGGTGAGCTGCTGGCTCCAGATGATCTTGTCGCGCAGCGCTACCTTTGCAGGATTGCAGCCCGTCGTGGCATCGCAGGCGTCCGGCGTGCCGCTGACCGGATAAGCGGTGTCGTTGTAGGCAAGTGTCCACAGTCCCACCGGGTTGGCCCGCATGCGATCGGCCATGCTGTTCGCAAGGAACGTGACCTGCGTGCGGATATACGCCGAATGGTTCGACTTGGTCGCCATGACCAGAAGACCGGCAAGACCAATGAGACCGATGCAGAAAATCAGCACGGCCATCAAGACTTCGATAAGCGATACGCCCCGCTGGACGCGAAGCGACAGACCCTGGGCCACGTTGGCTCCCCTAAACCAATACCGACAACCTAACTGTAGGCTAAACAAACGAAGAGGAAGCGCATATGCCGACCGGCGGTCAGCAATATCCGACGAACGGCCCTGCTTGTTCCCCGCGCCCCATCCCGCAAACGACTCGATATCGCCGTTTATTTCTGCGAAAACGCCGGACCAGGGCATCGCCGACTGAACGCAGCGGGCGGTATGCCCTCGAATTGCCGCATTTCGATAACAGGATGGTCACGGGCGGACCGTTACAGTTGCACGGGTAATCAGAAGGAGTTCGACCGTGCTGGCACAATACGTTTACCAGTCGACATCAGGACTGTTCCGCATCATCCGCCATGGCCATCGCTGGCGCGCCCTGCTCGACGAAGTCGAGGTTGGCCGGTTCGACGAACCGGTGCACGCGGCCGGCGCCATACGCGATATGTATTCCGAAGCGCGCGTACCCGCGCGTATCGATCGCTGGCGATTCCTGCCGGATGCACCGCTCGGGCATCTGGGCCCTCCGACCTCGGCCGCAATGGCAAGACTCGCCGCCGCCTGAGCGAACCGGCGCCTCTACAAAGCGACCGCGCGCCAGTGGCCGTGGTCGTCTTCGACACGCAACTCCACTTCCATCCCGGCAGCATCGTTGATGCGTGCCTGGCTCAGCGCATAAGTAAGCGCATCGCGCTCGTGACGAAAACGAACAGGCCGGTGGTCGGCCACGCGGACAGCCCACTCCGCACCCGGCTCGGGTGGATGCATGACGTAGATCCGCAGATGTACAGGCATCGGTGTGCTCAATCGAACCTCCGTCGACGGCGCATCCCGTATTCCCCCGGCGCCTATTCTGCACCTGTCGCATTAAGCGGCCGTGTGCGGCAGGTCGCGGATCAGCCGGTCTCGTCGACTACGGGTGGGGGCAAGGGCTGGCAACGCCAGCACGGAACGACGATGTGGCAACCCACATCTTCGTCGATACAGGTCACCTCGCCGGAGCCTCCGCAGACAGAGCACGGTCCGGTATCGGGAAGCGGATCGGCATCAGGGTTTCGAGACATTCGGATTGCCCGCCACATACCAGCGCCATAGAAGATCCGTGCCCTCGCGAATACCGATACGGGCGGAACCCGGCACGTTCTCCGGCGCGGGCATGCCATCGTCCAGCACCGTGTAACCCTGACGCGCCTTTACCAGGTCGATACCATTCTGCTCGCCGGTAATGCCCATGGCCTGGGTCAGTCTGGCCGGACCGCTGCAGAGGTCGCGATCGCGCGCGGCATGCGGTCGCACGGCACGCATCGACTCGATGCCGGCGATCGGTTCCAGCGCACGGATAAGCACACCGGCGCCCTCCCCCTCGTCGCCGCAAACGGTATTGCAGCACCAGTGCATGCCATAGGTGAAGTAGACATACATGTGACCGGGCGGACCGAACATGACGGCGTTGCGCGCGGTCTTGCCGCGATAACTATGCGCCGCCGGATCGATGGCACCGCAATACGCTTCCACTTCGACGATGCGACCCGCGCGGCCGTCCGCGCAGGCGAGCACTTTGTTCAGAAGTTCGGGAGCGACTTCGCGCGGATCGCGATGGAAGAATTTCCGCGCAAGGATACTGCCCGGCCAGCGCGTGCGACGCTTCGGGGCGATATACCGATCGGTAACCATGGGATGCTTCGCGGACATAGGGAAAGTGTACGCAGATTGTCCGGGAGGAGTAGCCAGATCGCCGCACACAAAAAAGCCCGCTTTCGCGGGCTTCTCATTTTGCTGGTGCCGGAAATAGGAATCGAACCTACGACCTCATCATTACGAATGACGCGCTCTACCAACTGAGCTATTCCGGCGAGACGCGGAATTCTAAAGATCCTTGCCTTCGTGCGCAAGCGTCAGCTTGCGAGACGAAGCTCCTTGGGCAGCGCGAACGTGATGTTCTCGGCCTCGCCGTCGAGTTCACGGACCGTACCGGCGCCCCAGGATTGCAGGCGGGCGATGACTTCCCGGACCAGCTTTTCCGGGGCCGAAGCGCCTGCGGTCACGCCGATGCGAGTTTTCCCGTCCAGCCAGGCGCGGTCGATGTGCTCGGCGCCGTCGATGAGATACGACGGGACGCCCTGCTTTTCGGCCAGTTCCTTCAGGCGGTTGGAGTTGGAGCTGTTGACCGAGCCCACCACCAGCACGAGGTCGACGGCGTCGGCGAGGCGGCGCACGGCGTCCTGGCGGTTCTGTGTGGCGTAGCAGATGTCATCCTTGCGCGGACCTTCGATGCCCGGGAAACGGGCGCGCAGCGCGGCGATGATCGCGATGGTGTCGTCCACCGAGAGCGTGGTCTGCGTGACGAAGGCCAGCGTGTCGGGCTGGGCGGGTACCAGCATCTGCACGTCGTCGACGGATTCGATGAGGTAGATGCTGCCCGCGTTGTTCGGATTCCACTGCCCCATGGTGCCCTCGACCTCCGGATGACCGGCATGGCCGATCAGCACGACGTCGTGGCCCGCGCGGCCGAGGCGCGCGACCTCCATATGGACCTTGGTGACCAGCGGGCACGTGGCGTCGAAGACGTTCAGGCGGCGACGGTCGGCTTCTTCGCGCACGGCCTTCGGTACGCCATGAGCGCTGAAGATCACCGTGGCGCCGTCCGGCACGTCGTCCAGCTCTTCCACGAACACCGCGCCATCGGCGCGCAGACGCTCGACGACGAAGCGGTTGTGGACGACTTCGTGGCGCACGTAGATGGGCGCGCCGTAGGATTCCAGCGCGCGCTCGACGATGGCGATGGCGCGGTCCACGCCGGCGCAGAAACCACGGGGATTGGCGAGAAGGATATCCAAGCGAACCTCGACGAGGGGAATGGCGATGCCCGAAAGGGTAGCGCCGACCCCGGAATTATCGCACGTCGGCTGCGGGCTTCGCTGAAAACAGGCCGAATACGATCAGGGCGACGGCCCCCACGCTGATTGCCGAATCGGCGACGTTGAAGACCGGAAACGGGTAGTCGCCAATGAAAACCTGGATGAAATCGGTGACTTTGGCCGCGTGGAAGCGATCTATGACATTACCCACCGCACCGCCGACGATCAGGGCCAGCGGCAAAGCCGTGCGCCAGTCGCGCCGGGGTGTGCGACTCAGCCAGACGCTCAACGTCCCGCTGATGCCCAGCGCCAGCAGGACGAAGAACCAGCGCTGCCAGCCGGCGCTGTCCGCGAGAAAACTGAACGCGGCGCCGGTATTGAAGGTCAGCATCCAATTGAGGACGCCGGGAATCACCGGATGCGGCGTTTCGGCCGGCTGCAACGCGGTGAGAGCCCACCACTTGGTCAGCTGGTCGAGCACGATCACGGCGGCGGCGAGCCAGAGCCAGGTCAGGGCGTTCGGTTTGATGCGAGTCGTCATGGAAGGCGCCGTTTTACGTGGAGGGCGACCGCGCCGCACTTAACGTGCGGCGCGGCGTCGGAACAGTGGACGATCAGAACCAGCGACGGTCTTCGCCCTGCCCCGTGATGTTCTCGACGCAACGTCCGCAGATTTCCGGATGCGCGGGGTCGACGCCGACGTCCTTGCGATGGTGCCAGCAGCGGATGCACTTCGCCGCGTCGCTGACGCCGGCCGAAACCCATGCCTCGACACCTTCGATATCGACGCGCACGGCATCCGCCGGGCGGTCTTCCGGCGCCGCCAGCGACACGTCGGACGTGATGAAGAAGAAGCGCAGCTCATCGCCCGATTCCGCAAGGCGATTGCGCAGCGCGCCATCCGCATAAACGGTCAGCGTCGCGTCCAGCGATGCGCCGATCAACCCGTCCCTGCGCATGCCTTCCAGCACGCGCGAGGCAGTGTCGCGGATCGCGAGAAGCTGAGACCACGACGCGCGGGCATCCGCATCGAAACGCTTGCCATCCAGACCGTCGTACCAGGTTTCGAACAACACCGATTCACCGCGCGAACCGGGCATGTGCGCCCAGACTTCCTCGGCCGTGAACGTCGTCATCGGCGCCAGCCAGCGCACCAACGCCTCGAGGATGCGGTACATCGCACTCTGCGCACTGCGACGGCCGCGACTGTCGGTCGGCATCGTGTAGAGGCGATCCTTCGTGATGTCGAGGTAGAGCGCACCCAGTTCGTTCGTGCAGAAATTCTGCACGCGCTGGACGATTTCGGGAAAGTCGTAACGCTCGTACGCCGCAATGATCGCCGTCTGCGTTTCGTGCGCCTGCTGCACGGCCCAGCGATCGAGATCGACGCATGCATCCACGCTCAGCAGGTGCTTGTCCGGATCGAAGCCGTCGAGGTTGCCGAGCAGGAAGCGCGCGGTGTTGCGCACGCGGCGATATGTATCCGCCACGCGCTTCAGGATCTCGTCCGACAGCGACATCTCGTTGCGGTAGTCGGTGGAGCATATCCACAGGCGCAGGATGTCCGCACCAAGGGCCTTCATGATGTCCTGCGGCTCGATACCGTTGCCCAGCGACTTCGACATCTTGCGTCCCTGCGCGTCCACGGTGAAGCCGTGGGTCAGCACGTGGTCGTAAGGTGCACGGCCATTGATGGCCGCGGAAGTCAGCAGCGACGACTGGAACCAGCCGCGATGCTGGTCGGAGCCTTCGAGATACATGACTTTGTATTCGGTGGCATCGCCCGCCTGCAGCTCGGGACGCGCGCCGATGACCGCGTAATGGCTGACGCCGGAATCGAACCAGACGTCGAGGACGTCGGTGACTTTTTCGTACTGGTCGGCGTCGTCTCCCAGGAAATCGCGCGCGTCGAGCGTGAACCAGGTATCGATGCCTTCTTTGGCCACGCGGTCCGCCACTTTTTCCAGCAGCTGGACGCTATCCGGGTGCGGCTCGTGCGTCGCCTTGTCCACGAACAGGGCGATAGGCACGCCCCAGGTGCGCTGACGCGAGATACACCAGTCGGGACGGCCTTCAACCATGCCCGCGATGCGCTCCTCGCCCCAGCCCGGCACCCAGCGCACGTTCTTGACCGACGACAGCGCGGTGCGGCGCAGGTCGGCCTGCTCCATGCTGATGAACCACTGCGGCGTGGCGCGGAAGATGACCGGCGTCTTGTGGCGCCAGCAATGCGGATAGCTGTGCGAAAGCTTCGACGCGGCAAGCAGCACGCCACGCGAACGCAGCAGCTCGACGATGATGTCGTTGGCCTTCCAGATGTGCTGGCCGCCCAGTTCCACATCGCCCGCCAGCGGCGTGTCGCTGCGATAAACGCCGCGACCGTCGACGAGGTTCAGCGTGCCGATGCCGTAGTTCCGGCCGACGACGAAGTCGTCCGCGCCATGGTCGGGCGCGGTATGCACCGCACCGGTACCGTCTTCGGACGACACGTGGTCGCCGAGGACGAGCGGAACGTGACGGCTGTAGAACGGATGGTGCAGCGACTGGTTTTCCAGCACCGCGCCCTGCACGCGACCGAGGATGGTCACGGTATCCACGCCGTAGCGCGCGAGGGCCTTTTCCGCCAGCGGTTCGGCGATCACCAGCAGCAGGCGACGGCCGTCGCGCGCGGGACCTTCGACCAGCACGTATTCGAGTTCGCCACCCAGCGATACCGCCTGGCTGGACGGGAGGGTCCAGGGCGTCGTCGTCCAGATGGGCACGGCAATGATCGCGTCACCCGAGGCGACGCCGAACAGCGCGCCGAACGACACCGGATCGACCGCGTCGTAGGCCACGTCGACGGCCGGCGAAACCTTGTCGGCGTATTCGATCTCGGCTTCGGCAAGCGCCGAACCGCAGTCGAAGCACCAGTAGACCGGCTTGGCGCCGCGCACGACGTGGCCGTTCTCGACGATACGCGCAAGCGCGCGGATCATGTCGGCTTCGTAGGTGAAATCGAGCGTGCGGTACGGACGTTCCCAGTCGCCGAGGATGCCCAGGCGCTTGAAGTCGACGCGCTGCAGATCGATCTGCGCCATCGCGTATTCGCGGCACTTCTGGCGGAATTCGGCGGCGGTGAGCTTGTCGCCCGCCTTGCCGAATTTCTTCTCGATGGCGATTTCGATCGGCAGTCCGTGGCAGTCCCAGCCAGGTACGTACGGCGCGCGGTAACCGGCCAGCAGCTTCGACTTGACCGTGACGTCCTTCAGCACCTTATTGACCGAGTGGCCCAGGTGAATGACGCCATTGGCGTAAGGCGGGCCATCGTGCAGCACGAAAACCTTGTCGCGATTCGCGGCTTTTTCCTGAATCTGCGCATAGCGGCCGACACGCTCCCACGTCTCGAGCCAGGTCGGCTCGCGCTTGGGAAGGTCGCCGCGCATCGGGAAATCCGTCTGCGGCAGATTGATCGTGCTCTTGTAATCCTGGGTCATTGCTCGCAACCGCTGGTTATCTGTTCGGGGCGCCTCATGGCGTCCGTCGTTCATGCATCGACAAGTATGGGGTTCATTCCAAGGGCTTGCCGGGCGGCCTTTTCGTCCTGGCGCATCTGTACGGTCAGGGCGTCGAGGTCATCGAATTTTTCTTCGTCGCGCAACTTCGCGACGAATTCCACGGCGATGCGGCGGCCGTAGAGATCGCCGCTGAAATCGAACAGGTGCGCCTCGAGCAAAGGCTCGCGCACTTCGTTCACCGTGGGTCGCGTGCCGAGGCTCGCCACGCCCGGCCAGCTGCACGGTCCCTCGCCCACGCCGATCCGCACCGCGAAAATGCCCTGGATCGGACTGATGCGATCTCCAAGATGGATGTTGGCGGTGGGATAACCAAGTGTGCGGCCCAACTGATTGCCGTACTCGACGTGACCGTCGATGACGAACGGCCGCCCCAGCAACGGCGTGGCTTCGGCGAAACGGCCTTCGGCCAGCAACGTGCGCACGCGCGACGCCGAAACACGCTCGCCGTCGATCAGCACCGGCTCGACGGCATGCGCCGTGAAACCGAGTTCCGCGCCCATCGATTCCAGCAACGCGAAATCGCCGGTACGCCGGTGACCGAAGCGGAAATCCGACCCGACCCAGACTTCCCGTGCCGACATGCGCTCGACCAGCACGCGACGAACGAAGTCCTCGGCGGACATCTGGGTCAGCGCGGTGTCGAAGCGCAGGGAAAGCAGATCGCGGATACCGGCCGCCGTCATGCCCTCGACCTTCTCGCGAAGACTCGTCAGGCGCGGCACCGGCGTCGGGGAAAAGAAAGCACGCGGCAGCGGCTCGAATGTCACCACGGCGGGCACCAGCCCACGCGCGGCGGCACGCTGGCGCACTTCGGCCAGCAGCGCCTGGTGGCCGCGATGCAGGCCATCGAACGCGCCGATAGCCAGCACGCTTCCCTCGGGGACGAGGCACGGCCCGTCGACGTCGCGATGAAGGTTGAGCGTCATGGACGAACGCTCCCCATCGGGGCGCAAGCGAGGCAGCGTGGGCGAAGCGGAATAAAAGCCATCGGGCCAGTATAGCCGCAGCATTGCGCTGCACAATGCGACGCCGCCGGGGTCATCGGCCGCGAAGCTCGCTCAGGCGGAAACCGGCGCCGAACAGGGCCACCAGATAGGCGCCGCCACCCGCGCATACCAGCACGGCAAGCCGGATGACGCGGGTCCATTTCTCCGCGTCCGTCCAGTCCGGCCACAGCCACAGGCCGCCGAGCAGCACAACGATCATGGCGCCGCAGGCCAGGGCCAGTCGTGCGAGATGGCGACCCCAGCCCGGCTGGAGCTGATAGACACCCGACTTCTTCAGCCAGTGCCACAGCAGCGCGAGGTTGAGATAGCTGGCCAGGGCACTGGCCATTCCCAGGGCCATATGCAGCCCGGGGATCTGCGACAGGGACTCCATCCACGAGCCCGCCTTCTGCGCCGGGGACGCCCACAGCGAGAACAGCAGCGTCAGGAACAGCACGTTGAAAACCATGTTCGCGACCAGCGACGCGACGCCGGCGCGCACGGGCGTGCGAGTGTCCTTGCGAGCATAAAAAGCCGGCAGCAGCACCTTCACGAGCGCGAACGCCGGCAGGCCGAAGCTGAGCGCGGAGATCGACAGCGACGCCATGTGCGTGTCGAACGGCGTGAAGCGTCCATGCTGGAAAATCGTCGCCACCAGCGGCTCGGAGAGCAGCATCAGCGCGAACATCGCCGGCACGGCAATCAGCAGCGTCGTGCGCAGACCCCAGTCCAGGGCACGCGAAAAGCCCTCGCGATCGGTCGCCACATGATGGCGCGACAGCGACGGCAGGATCACGGTACCCAGCGCCACGCCGAAGACACCCAGCGGCAATTCGAGAAAACGATCCGCCTGCGAAAGCCAGCTCTGCGAACCGGCAATCAGCAACGAAGCAATCACGGTATCGAGCAGCAAATTGATCTGCGCCACCGACGAGCCAAACAACGTCGGCACCATCAGCTTCATGATCCGGCGCACATCCGGCGAACTCCAACCCCAGCGCGGCAGCGCCAGCAGGTCGAGGCCCTTCAGGGCGGGTAGCTGGAAAGCCAGTTGCAGAATGCCCGCGACAAGGATCGCCCAACCCATCGCCATGATCGGCGTATGCAGCCGGGGCGCCAGCCACAGGGCACCGGCGATCATGCACAGATTGAGGATCACCGGTGTCAGCGCCGGCAGTCCGAAGCGATGGAAGCTGTTGAGCGCCCCGCCCGACAGAGCCGTCAACGAAACAAAAAGCAGGAACGGAAACGTCAGACGCAGCAGGTTGACGGTCAGTTCGAATTTCTCCGGCGTGTCCACGGCACCGGGCGAAAACAGCGCGGTCACCTGCGGCGCGAAAATAATTCCCACCGCCGTCACGACCAGCAATACCCCGCCGAGCGTGCCCGACGTACGCGCCATCAGGGACTTCAGCTCCGCATGCGGCCGGGTCTCCTTGACCTCGGTGAACACCGGAACGAAGGCAGTGGAGAACGAACCCTCCGCGAACAGCCGACGCATGAAGTTGGGAATGCGGAACGCGACCCAGAAGGCGTCGGTAGCGGCGTTCGCGCCGAACGAGGCGTTGATCGCCATGTCGCGCACCAGACCGAGCACACGGGACACCATGGTCATGCCGCTGAAAGACAGCATGCCGCGCAGAAGACTGGGGGTTTTCATCCTTGGAACAGGTGCCTTGGCCGCGATAGGGAAGCGCGGTAGTTTGACAGCGGCGGCCGGCAGGAAGACAGTAGCTATTCGGCGCTTTTACGGGCACCGTGCCCCGACACCCCCACGACACGCCCGTGAACGGCCTAAGCTGTTGACGTAGCGGCGCATTGACCGCATACTGGGCGTCTTTTTCAAGTCCAACCGAACTCTGGAGTTTTCCCTTGGCCAACATCAAGTCCGCGAAGAAGCGTGCGCGTCAGTCGGAGCAGCGCCGTCTGCGCAACGTCAGCGCGCGTTCCATGGTGCGTTCCGCACTTAAGAAGGTCGTCAAGGCGATCGACGCCAAGGATAAGGCTGGCGCAACGTCCGCTTACGCCGTTGCCGTGCCTGTCATGGATCGTTACGCCGCTCGCGGCCTGATCCACAAGAACAAGGCTGCCCGTCACAAGAGCCGCCTGAACGCCAAGATCCGCGACCTGGCATAAGCCTGCGCGACTGCGTTCACGAAGAAGCCGGCGAAAGCCGGCTTTTTTTTGGCTCTTCACGCACTACGGAGGCGATCTCGCGCTTCTGGTTGCTGTTTGGGTTAGGACAGCCGCTGGGCGGCTCGTGTTGGCAGCGGCTTCGTCGGCTCACGCTCGTGCCTCGGGGAAGCCGCGACCGGGTTGGCCCTTGGGGCCTTCGGCGCCGTCCCTTCGGGAGCGGGCCGTAGCGCCGCTTCGCTCCGTCACTAGGCATCGCGGCCCTCGGCTAAGGCGGCCCCAAGGGCCAACCCGGCCACGGCACCGTCGACTGCGGTTGGCTGTGGGCAGAGCACGAGCCGAGCACATGGGCAGGCGTGCGCAGGCATGGGGTCAGCTATACCCATGCGTCGACGCCATGCTTTCCCCCACGTGACCGCAACATCCGGAAGAGCCGTCGGCCACCACCCTCGACGCGACTTGCGCAACCGAGCGCTGCGGGCGGAAAAGGCCCGCAGGGGGCGGACCTGGATGGTCCGCCGTTTTTGCTGAGGCAGGGATGCCGAATCAAAAACCCCCGCCCGCAGCGCGGGCGCGACGGGGCGCCAGCCATAGAACAAAAGCCGCGCAGCGGCTCTCCTTCCCCGAGCGACGGTGAAGCCGGAGCGTCGAGGGTGGTGGCCGACGGCTCTCCCGAAACGTCACAGCGCGAAAGCGATGGCAAAGCCGAGCCGCCCCTCGAAAAGGTGTGAAGATCTTTTTGCTTCATACCGCCCCACGGCCTCATTGATAGCTGAAAGGCCTATTGCGACCCCGCAGCCGGGCAGGCTAGTTTCGCGCGACAGATCGTATGCCCCCTCTACCGGGAGTTCTTATGCATCCGCACGCCCGCCGCCTCCTCGCCCTTGCGCTGACTATTGCCGTTAGCGCCCACGCCCACGATGCCGGTCACCCCTCCGTACCGCCACCCGGCACGCAAGGCAACCCACAGGGAGGCGATGCCGCCGATCCCCATCAATGGCTGGAGCGCGCCGACGATCCAGCGGTCCAGCGATGGATCGTCGAACAGAATGCGCACACCGAAGCGGTATTGGGCGCGATCTCCGCCGGCGACGCGCTTACCGCGCGTATCAAACAGCTGGCCATCAGTGCGACCACCCGATCCACGCCCATGCTGGTGGGTGGCACGCTGTTTTACCTGCAACAAGTACCACCGCAATCGCAGCCGGTACTGATCGGCCAGACATGGCCGGCGGGAGCCGCCCAGCCCGTGCTCGATCCGAATGCCAACGACAACGCATCCATGGCCGGCTACTGGCCTTCGCCGGATGGCCGCTACCTCGCCTACGGAACCGAGGAAGGGGGCGACGAGCTCACCACCCTCCACGTGCTCGATGTAAAGAGCGGAAAAGCCCTGACCGACACCCTGCCGTGGGCAGGCGGCGGCCCCACTCCGCCGGGACTGGCCTGGGATGCCGACGGCAAAGGCTTTCTTTACGTGCGCTACGTGCCGCCGCAGCCCGGCGCGAGCGTCCAGCTCTTCAATGCCTCGGTAGTCCACCACGCACTGGGGGCACCCGCCACAGCGGATCGCATCGTGTTTGGCGAGCACTACTCGCCGGTTGCCGAGTACGAGCTGATCAGCTCGAACGACGTCCAGCCGCAGACCGCGATCCTTGCCTACGAGGGGGACGGCGGACCGGCGGAGGTATTCGTGCGCCAGGGCGGGACATTCCGTCGAGTACTCGGTCGAGACGCCGACGTACGCAAAGCCGTATGGGTGTCCGACCGCCTCTATGTCACTGCATTCAAGGACGCTCCACGCGGAAAAGTCGTGGCGATCGACGGAAAGGGGCGCGCGACCACCGTACTCGAACAGCGCGAAGGTGCGATCCAGCAGGTCGCTCCGCTAGGCAAGGGATTCCTGGTGGTACGCAGCTGGGGTCCCGACTGGTGGATGGAACACTACGATGCCAAAGCATCCCTGGTGCGCCGCCTGCCACTGCCCGAGCAGGGCATCGCGATCGATGCCATCGCCGCCGGGTCCGGCCAGGACAAGGCACTGATCAGCTACCGGGGATGGGTAACGCCACGCCGATGGGTGGAATACGACGGCGCAACGGGCGACATCAAGACCGTATTCGAAGTGAAGCCGACGGCCGATTACTCGGCCATCGAGGTGCATCGTATCGACGGCGTATCGAAGGACGGCACCAAAATTCCGGTGACCATCCTGGCCATGAAAGGCGTGCGGCCCACTGGTTCCAACCCGACGATTCTGGAAGGCTACGGCGGCTTCGGCTCACCGGTGCGACCCGGGTTTGTCGGCGCCGAACTGGCGTGGCTGGAACGTGGCGGCGTACTGGCCTATGCGAACACACGTGGCGGCAATGAATTCGGCGAGACGTGGCACGCGCAAGGACAGAAGCTGCACAAGCAGAACGTGATAGACGACTTTCACGCCGCATCGCTCGCCCTGCTCGACAGCGGGTGGACCGATCGTGCGCATCTGGGCATTTTCGGTATCAGCGACGGCGGATTGCTGATGGGAGCATCCCTGGTGCAACACCCGCAGGACTATCGTGCCGTGGTGGCGCGAGTGGGCCTTTACGACATACCGCGGCATGAAGTATTGACGGCCAACGGCCGCTACAACCGCAACGAATACGGCAGCATGAGCGACCCTGCCCAGGCCCGGGCCACACTGGCCTATTCGCCGCTACAACACGTAAAACCCAACGTCGCGTATCCCGCGGTGCTGCTCAGCACCGGAGCCAATGACAGTCATGTCGGACCATGGCAATCGCGCAAATTTGCCGCCGCGCTACAAGCCGCGGCCCTGACCCTGCCGCCCGCGTCGCGTCGACCGACTCTGCTGTTGACGCGCATGAACGCCGGGCACGGTGCGGGTGCGCCATTCAGTCAGCGCGTCGGAGACACGGTCTTGAGCATGACGTTCTTTGCCAGCGAACTGGGGCTGGCCGACAAGGCGCAATAGACACCCGGACGCAGGAAGAGCTGAACTGGCGCGGTCGCGATAATTCCGCGCACCGCACTAGATTCCTGCCTGCGCAGGAATGACGATGAGGGGGAGATGATGCAAGGGAATACAGGCGTTGCGCTTCGCTCGCCACCACGATTCCCCACCGTCCGGAGGGGGCCGGCTGGTTCCCCCAACACCACAACACACCGCGACGTTCTTCCGGCGAAAACCGGTTAAACCATGGCGCAAAGAGCAACCAAAAAGACTTACTCGCCGCGCATCCGCACGTCGTCCATCGCTTCCGCACGCTCGCGCGCTTCAGCCTTTTCGACATCGAAGAACTGCTGGATCTGTATGCAAACTTCGCGCGTACCCTCGCCGCCCGCGGCGGATACCAGGAACCATGGCTGCGTCCAGCCCAGTCGCGCGACGATACTGTTGGCGACTTCGTGCAGCTCATCCTGATCCGAGTAAACGTCGGACTTGTTGATGACGAGCCAACGAGGACGCGACATCAATTCTTCGTCGAACTTCTCAAGCTCCTGCTCGATGGCACGCACCTGCTCGACCGGATCGGACCCGTCCATCGGCGCGATATCCACCATGTGCAGCAACAGGCTGGTGCGCGAGACATGACGCAGGAACTGGATACCCAGACCCGCGCCCTCGGCGGCGCCTTCGATGATTCCCGGAATGTCGGCAATCACGAAGCTCTGGTCGATACCGATGCGCACGACGCCCAGATTTGGATGCAGCGTCGTGAACGGATAATCCGCCACGCGCGGCGTAGCCGCCGACACCGCACGGATAAAGGTGGACTTGCCCGCGTTCGGGAAACCCAACAGACCGACATCGGCCAGCAAGCGTAGCTCGAGCTTCAGCTCGCGCACTTCGCCCGGCGTACCCGGCGTCATCTTGCGCGGAGCGCGATTGACCGAGCTCTTGAAATGGATATTGCCCAGGCCGCCACGGCCACCCTGCGCGACCTTCATGCGCATGCCGTTGGCCGTGAGATCGCCGATAACCTCATCGGTGTCGACGTTGGTCACCATGGTGCCGACCGGGACGCGCACTTCGATATCGTCGCCGCCCTTGCCGTACATCTGGCTACCCATGCCGCCCTGCCCCCGCGGCGCCTTGAAGGCGCGCTGGTGACGGAAGTCGATCAGCGTATTCAGGCCCTCGTCGGCGACGAGCCAGACCGAGCCGCCATTGCCGCCGTCGCCGCCATCGGGGCCACCGAACGGGATGAATTTCTCGCGACGGAAACTGACACAGCCGCTGCCGCCGTCTCCGGCCATGACTCTGATGGTAGCTTCGTCAACGAATTTCATTGGTATTGCCTGACCTTGAAGGGGCCCGGCCTACATTGTAAGCCGATGCCCAAAACCATTGCCGCATATAAACAAAAAGCCCCGCCTGAGCGGGGCCTTTGTTGTCGCGTCGCGAAAGACCCTTAGGCCGTAACGACGTCGACGAACTTGCGACCCTTTTCGCCGCGGACCTTGAAGGCAACCGTGCCGTCAACGAGCGCGAACAGGGTGTGGTCGCGGCCGAGACCGACGCCAACGCCCGCATGGAACTTGGTACCGCGCTGACGCACGATGATGTTACCGGCTTCGACAGCCTGGCCACCGTAGATCTTCACACCGAGATACTTCGGGTTCGAATCGCGACCGTTGCGGCTGGAACCTACGCCTTTTTTATGTGCCATGACTCATTCTCCAGCAGATCAGGCAGTGATGCCCGTGATCTCGATTTCGGTGTAGTGCTGACGATGTCCCTGCTGCTTCTTGTGGTGCTTGCGGCGGCGGAACTTGATGATGCGGATCTTATCCGCGCGACCGTGGGCGCGAATCTTCGCACTGACGGTAGCACCTTCGACCAGCGGGGCGCCGACGGTGATCGACTCGCCGGAGCCAACCAGGAGGACCTGGTCGAACTGGAAAGTGGAATCGACTTCGGCGTTCAGCAGTTCGACGCGCAGGACTTCGCCCTGCATGACGCGGTACTGCTTACCGCCAGTCTTGATGACTGCGTAACTCATGGGATTATCCCTTCTGTAGTTCTTCTTGGGGGTACTGCGAATCGCGAATTATAGCGACCCGGGAAAGCCCAGGTCAAACAGGGGGTTGGGGCGCGAAAGAGGTCTCGGCGGGGCGGATGGGCTGGCCGTAGCCGCAATGGGGGCCGCAGCGGGTCAAAAAGCTGACTCGTCAATAAGTTAGACCACGCCGCCTCGTAGGCTTTTCGCGTACTGGCGCACTCCCACAGGTTCGCTGCGTGGGAGTGCGCCGGGCACTCCGACTATTTTTTCTTCGCAGGCGCGGGTTGGGCGGCCGGAGCGGGCTTGGCGGGCTGGGTGCCTGCCGCCGTTGCCGGGCACTGGCCCTGGGCGTTCAGCGTGCCCTGGGTCTGCAACTGGGCGATCATCTGCTGGCCGCGCTCGTTACCCCACTGCTTGCCGACCTGCATGCCTTCGGCCATGGTAGCGGGCATCTGGGTGATGACCTTCTGGCCCAGCGGCGATTTGTAGAACTTGAGCAGGCCGTCGATATCCTCGGCCGTGAAATGCTTCTGGTATACCGGGACCATACGGCCGATCAACTGGCTGGTGGCATTGGCATCGACGAAGCCCTGCCAATAACTGGCCGGTACGCAAGGGAGCGCGCTCTGCATCACGCCAGCCATCTGGCTGTTCATGGTGCTCAGCATGCGACCCATGCCCACGGCTTCCATCAACTGCCGCACCTGCTGCTCGCTGGGCTGCGCCGCCAGCGCCTGGCCCGTACATCCCGCCAGCACCAGGCCGGCGGCAATCCCTGTCCACTTACGCATCGCATAGCTCCTCTTCGATGATTGACGCACCCCTGACGGGGTGGCGCTGCATATTAGCCACGAATGCGCAGCCTCAGGAAACCCGGCCCGTCCGGGCATCGGCAGAGGCCATCAGGCTCCATCCCTCGCAGGACTCCACGGAAACCGCTTATGACGCCCGTCCGCTTCCTGCCCCTTGCGTGCTCCCTGGCCGTCGCCCCGGCCATAGCCGCCGAATCCCGCGATATGGCCATGGCCCCCATCTGCGCCGGCATCGCCAAGTCCAGGCCCGCCGACCCGGAGGGCATCATTCAGGTGATGCTGGTGGCCAAACCCAGGGCGGGGACCCTGCCCGCCGACCTGAAGCTCGAGCTGCGCGAACCATCCGGTCGCACCGAACCGGTCGCCCTGGACACCAATCACAGCTTCGACCCCCGCTGCGACGTACCCGGCCGGCCCGAGTCCGTCGTGCGGATAAATTACCCAAAGGCCCGGGTGAACTTCGGCATGGTGTTCCCCGCCCGCGTACCGCCGGGGACGCAGATGTCCTACGCCAAGCTGGCCGAATCGGTGCCCGTGATGCAGGAGGCCATCCGCCTCCAGGCGGGGGTCTTCCGGTTCTTCGCGCCGAAGGTCCGCGGCATCCGCCTGATTTTCCCCGCCGCCGGACAAACGGCGACCGTCGATACCCCGGGCGGCCCGAAAACCTTCGCCGCGGACCATCAGGGCATTGCCATCGTGCCGTGGAACCCGGACTGGGCAACGGCACAGGTAACGCTGAGTTCGCCGCTGAAAGGCATCGCTCCTGACATGAAGTGACAGCAGAGATTCGAGGCATCCACAAGCCATCCACGACCTCTTGCTATAGTCGGTGACTTCCCCCATTTCGCTGCGTACATGGACACTATTCGCATCCGCGGCGCTCGCACGCACAACCTCAAGAATATCGACCTGGACCTGCCCCGCGATCGTCTGATCGTGATTACGGGACTGTCCGGCTCGGGTAAATCCTCGCTGGCTTTCGACACGATCTACGCCGAAGGCCAGCGTCGCTATGTCGAGTCGCTCTCGGCGTATGCGCGACAGTTCCTGTCGATCATGGAAAAACCCGACGTCGATCACATCGAGGGTCTGTCGCCGGCCATCTCGATCGAGCAGAAATCGACCTCGCACAATCCGCGCTCCACCGTGGGCACGATTACCGAGGTGTACGACTACCTGCGCCTGCTTTACGCACGCGTCGGTACGCCGCGCTGCCCGACCCACGCCATTCCGCTCGAAGCGCAGACGATCAGCCAGATGGTGGATCACGCGCTGGCGCTGGATGCCGAAAAGCGCTGGATGCTGCTGGCGCCGGTCGTGCGCGAGCGCAAGGGCGAGCACGTGCAGATTTTCGACCAGCTGCGCGCACAGGGCTTCGTGCGTGCGCGCGTCGACGGCGTCGTCTACGACCTCGATGCCGTGCCGCCGCTGACGCTGCGCCAGAAGCACACCATCGAAGCGGTCATCGACCGTTTCCGTCCGCGCGACGACATCAAGCAGCGCCTCGCCGAATCGTTCGAGACCGCACTGCGGCTGGGCGAAGGTATCGTCGTGCTGGTCGACATGGACAACGCGAAGGCACCCGAGCAACTGTTCTCCTCGCGCTATTCCTGCCCGATGTGCGACTACTCGCTGCCGGAACTGGAACCGCGTCTGTTCTCGTTCAACTCGCCCGTCGGCGCATGCCCGACCTGCGACGGCCTGGGCGTGACCCAGGTGTTCGATCCCGCGCGCGTGGTCGGCCATCCCGAGCTCAGCCTCGCCGGTGGCGCCATCCGTGGCTGGGATCGCCGCAACGCCTATTACTTCCAGATGATCATGTCGCTGGCGAAGCATTACGGCTTCGACGCCGACACGGCCTGGCGCGAACTGCCGAAGTCGGTGCAGAACGCGGTATTGCGCGGCTCCGGCAAGGACGTCATTCCGTTCCGCTATATCACCGAGCGCGGTGGCAAGGTCACCCGCGAACATCGTTTCGAAGGCATCCTGCCGAATCTGGAACGTCGTTATCGCGAAACCGAATCGGCGGCCGTGCGCGAGGAACTGTCGAAGTACATCGCCGACCATCCCTGCCCCGACTGCAACGGCCAGCGCCTGAACCCGTCCGCCCGCAACGTGTTCGTGGCGGATCGCGCGATCCCGTCGCTGACATCGCTGGCGATCGACGACGCACTCGGCTTCTTCGACTCGCTCAGCCTGCCCGGCTGGCGCGGCGAGATCGCCGTGAAGATCGTGAAGGAAATCCGCGAGCGCCTGACCTTCCTCAACGACGTCGGCCTCAACTATCTGACACTGGATCGCCAGGCCGATTCGCTTTCCGGCGGCGAAGCCCAGCGCATCCGTCTGGCCAGCCAGATCGGTGCCGGCCTCGTGGGCGTGATGTACGTGCTCGACGAACCGTCGATCGGCCTGCATCAGCGCGACAACGAACGACTGCTCGGCACGCTCACGCGCCTGCGCGATCTGGGCAACACCGTGATCGTCGTCGAACACGACGAAGACGCGATTCGTGCCGCCGACTACGTGCTGGACATCGGTCCGGGTGCGGGCGTGCATGGCGGCGAGATCGTCGGCGCGGGCACGCTGGAACAGGTGCTGAAATCGCCGCGCTCGATCACCGCGAAATACCTTACCGGCGAACGTGGCATCGCCGTGCCGACGAAGCGGCGCGAAGCGAAGGACGGCCAGTGGATCGAACTGAAGGGCGCGTCGGGCAATAACCTGAAAGACGTCGACCTGTCGGTTCCGGTCGGCGTGTTCACGTGTGTCACGGGCGTGTCCGGCTCGGGCAAGTCGACGCTGATCAACGACACGCTTTATCGTCTGGCCGCCGCCGAACTCAATGGTTCCAGCGAGCAGCCGGCGGCCTATGAATCGGTCGAAGGCCTGGAGCTGTTCGACAAGGTCGTGGACATCGACCAGTCGCCGATCGGTCGCACGCCGCGCTCGAACCCGGCCACGTATACGGGCCTGTTCACGCCGCTGCGCGAGTTGTTCTCGCAGGTGCCAGAAGCGCGGCAGCGCGGCTATACGCCGGGCCGTTTCAGTTTCAACGTACGCGGTGGCCGCTGCGAAGCCTGCGAAGGCGACGGCATGATCAAGGTGGAGATGCACTTCCTCCCCGACGTGTATGTGCCCTGCGACGTCTGCCACGGCAAGCGCTACAACCGCGAGACGCTGGAAGTCCTGTACAAGGGCCACACCATTGCCGACGTTCTCAACATGACGGTGGAAGATGCGTACCGGTTGTTCGAGCCGGTGCCGGTCATCGCCCGCAAACTGGAAACGTTGCGCGCGGTCGGCCTCGACTACGTCAAGCTCGGCCAGAGCGCCACGACGCTTTCGGGCGGCGAAGCGCAGCGCGTGAAGCTGTCGAAGGAACTCTCCAAGCGCGACACCGGCAGCACGCTCTACATTCTGGACGAGCCGACCACCGGCCTGCACTTCCACGATATCGAGCAATTGCTGGACGTGCTGCATCGACTGGTCGAGCACGGCAATACGGTCGTCGTCATCGAGCACAACCTCGATGTGATCAAGACGGCCGACTGGCTCGTCGACCTGGGCCCCGAAGGCGGCGCAGGCGGCGGTCGCATCCTGGTCAGCGGCACGCCGGAGAAGATCGCCGCGACGAAAGACTCGCATACCGGCCGGTTCCTCGCCCCCCATCTGAAGTCCGTGAAAGCACCGGCCAAGGCCGTCACGAAAACCGTGGCGACGAAGTCCGCCGCGAAAGCGGTGACGACAAAAGCACCCCAGACAAAATCCAAGGCCGCCGCGAAGCCGGTGGCCGCAAAGAAAAAGAAAACTGCATGACGACCGAAGCAAGCAAGACGCCCTCGCCGACACCGCTGCTCATCGCACCGATCACCGTGCGCTGGCGCGACCTGGACACGTACAACCACGTCAACAATTCGAACTACCTCACGTATCTCGAAGAAGCCCGGTTGCAATGGCTGCTGACGATTCCGGGCAAGTGGTACACACCCGAAAGCGCGCCGGTCATGGCAGCCAGCCAGCTCAATTACCGCCTGCCGATCGAATGGCCGGCCGAGATCGACGTGGAGCTTTTCTGCGAACGCGTGGGCACCAGCTCCATGACGATCGGCCACCGCATGGTCGCCCACGACGACGCGACACGCATTCACTGCGACGGCAACGTCACGGTGGTATGGGTCAATCCGAAAACGGGACGCCCCGTGCCGTTGCCGGATACGGTGCGCGAGGCGATAACCCAGCCCGCCTGAGCGCCCGGCGAACCGGCTAGCACCAGTACACATCGCGCGCAGGCGCGCTCCCACAGGGGCGCGGCGATCCTGAACGGGCAGCGTTATCTCGGGTGAGATCGCACATTTCACCCGTACGAACTTGCGTATGATCCCGGGCACATCCCCATGGAGAGTGCCATGTCCCGTCGTCTGATCGCCCTTGGCGTTGCCTGCGCCATCGCCCTGCCCGCCGTTGCCACGGAATCGCCCGCGAGCCTCACACTTTACCGGGCGGACGGCGACTCCCTGTTCCAGACGAATGGGGAAACGTTCTCCAGCGACGGTTACGCGGTCGTGCACGAGCGTCGCACGTTCGATCTGCGCAGCGGCACGCAGGACATCTCCATCGGCGGCCTGCCCGCCGCACTCGACAGCGAAGCGCTTTCGCTTCGCTTCCCCGGCAAGGGCACCAGCGTGGTCTCGCAGCGCCTGCTGCTCGGGCAGGGCTTCGGCGGCGCGGTCGCCGGTCTTGTCGGAAAGAACATCGTCGTCATCGGAACCTCGGGACAGCCGATCGCCAGCGGCACCTTGCTGCGTGGCGGCGATACGCTGGTGGTGAAGGAAGCGAACGGGCAGTCGACGCTCATCCGCGAATACGCCGCCTTACGTGCCGCGGACAACAGCAACTTCTCCCGCGGCTCCACGCTGCAGGTTCGCGTCGATGCTGCCAGCGGCGGCTCGTCCACCGCCACGCTGAGCTATCCCACGTCCGGTCTCGGCTGGCGCGCGGCGTATACAGCCATGCTTGCTCCGGGCGCTACCTGCCGCATGACGTTCGATTCCTGGGCAAGCATCGCCAACCGCAGCGGTCGCGACTGGAACGACACGACGCTGAAGCTCGTGGCCGGCGACGCGAACCGCGCGAAGGCTCCGCCGGTTCAGGCCCGTTACAACAAGGTTGCGATGGCGGCGGCTCCCATGGCCGACAGCGCCGGCATGCCCGAGCAGGCGACGCTCGCCGACCTGCGCACCTTCACGCTCCCCACACCGATCGACCTGCCCGACGGCAGCGTTACGCAGACGCCGCTGTATACGACTCGCGAGATCGACTGCGAACGGACGGCGCTCTACGAGAACGGCGGTGTGTGGTTTCCGCAGTCGCCAAACACCTCGCGCAATGGCAACGGCCAGCAGGAGTCGCCGATCGTCACGACCGTGCGCCTGAAGGCATTCGACAGCCTGCCCGGCGGTTACGCGCGCGTACTGACCGCCGATCGCGACGGGAACGCTGAACTGCTCGGCGAGGGTCGCATCGAGGACACCGCGAAAGGCAGCGATGCCACGATCGTGCTCGGCACCGCGTTCGATCTGAAAGCCACGCGCGAACAGACGGCGTTCACGCTGGACAATCCCGGCCATCGCCTCGACGAAGCGTTCCGCATCAAGCTCACCAACGCCAGCGATACGGCGCGCGTGGTCACGGTACGCGAGCATCCGAATCGCTGGCGTGGCTGGAAACTCGTTTCCTCGACGACCAAGGCGTCGAAGCAGACGCCCGATACGCTAGAGTTCAAGGTCGACGTACCCGCCAACGGCAGCGCCACGCTCGATTACGCTGTGCGCTACCAGTGGGCCGCCGACGACATGCCGCGCGGCGCACGCTAACCCGACACGACCGGAACCCTCATGCTCGACATACTTCCGCAAGACGACGGCATCCACGAAATCCGCCTGGCGCGCGCGCCGGTCAATGCACTGGATGTCACCCTGGTCCGCGCGCTGCGCGAAGCCGTCGCCAACGCACCGGCCAACGGTGCGCAGGGGATCGTGATCTCCGGCGCGCAGGGCATGTTCTCCGCTGGCGTCGACGTACCCTCGCTGATCGCAAAGGACCGCGAGGGCGTACGCGAATACTGGCGCGAGTTCTTCCTGATGTGCGGCGCACTGGCGAATTCGCCGGTTCCCATCGTGGCGGCGGTAACGGGCCATAGTCCGGCGGGCGGTGCGGTTATCGCGCTGTTCGCGGACTATCGCGTCATGGCGCACGGGCCGTACAAGATCGGTCTGAACGAGGTACAGGTCGGTCTTTCGGTACCGGAGCCGATCCAGCTGATCATGCGCCGCACCGTCGGCGCGTATCGCGCGGAACGCCTCCTGACGTCGGGCACCATGGTCGATGCCGAGCAGGCGCTGGCCCTCGGCCTGGTCGACGAACTGGTCGGACTGGAGCAGGTCGTCACGCGCTCGATGGTCTGGCTGCGCGAGCTGTTGGCGCTGCCGCGCCATGCCATGCTGCGTACGCGTGCGCTGGCGCGTGCGGATCTGGCCGCGGCTTATGCGGACCCGGCCAGCCTGCCCATTGACGATTTCGTCAACGACTTCTTCGCCGAGGAAACGCAGACGACGTTGAAGGCGTTGGTGGCGCGGTTGAAGGCGAGGTAATTACCGCACCTTCAAATCCCCCCTCACCGTCATTCCGGCGTACGTGTATGGACCCAGGACATAGGTAACAGGTGTGCCAGGACATGGGTTACACCTTGGCCGGGCTTTTTCCCGCCGAGGTGCCGTGTGCCATGCCC